>CBDESP010000006.1:0-36621 GCA_965242525.1 uncultured Binatia bacterium (SeqCode) | reverse complement strand
TATCACCGAAACGTTGCCGAAGCAATTTGGCATACTCATGCCTCACGCACCGGTCGTCAAACAGATCTTTGTCAGATAGGTGTTTCTCGACAAGTGAAGTTCCATATTCTGACAGGGTAAGACTATGAAGAGCGATTCGCTTGTGTAGCAGAGTTCTTGTCTCTAGAAAATCAATAATATTTTTGAGTTCTTCTTCACCTTTATGGGATAGTTGGATAGCCGCATCACGAACTATCGTTATCAAAATGTCCTTGATATCATTCCCATGATTTAATATATGATCTTCTATGGCTGGTCGCCAAATATATGAAAACTGGCCTGGGGTAGATATTTCATCAGGAGGATCACTAATATAAAGTGCGCGTTCAAGAAGGTTAGAAAATAGTTTCAATCCCTTAAAATCTGTATGAGGAACCAATATCTTAAATAAACATTCTGCTACATCCTCATACTTTTGCTCTGAAAACCCTCCAACTACTCTCAGATTGGTAAGAGTTCCCACTTCAATAGTTTCAGGTGATGGAGCATATGCCTGAACCATTAAAAGTTCCTTGGCTATGGTGAGACTATCGTCACCTCTTCCGGCTTTTGGTGAGGCACGATGCGAATCGTACTGCTTCATCTACGAATTTATATGCATATCTTATTACTTCTGTTTTAAACCACTTAGTTATCTTGTTAGATACTAGTTGAAGATCCGATACAGGCAGCGAACTTGCGATATTTAAAACATGACGAACTACCACCGGATTATCGGGTGGTTCTAATTCTTTGAGAATAGTAACTATCTCTTTGGGCACAAGCGGAGCCATATTTGTCAGATAAAACCCTTCGGGCCATAGTGGAAATATTATGTATCCTTCGTCATCCTTTTCCGGTTTAGGAGGGTCATTAAAAAAGCCACGTTCATGCAACGGACTAACCCATTTCGGGTTCTTGAGGCGCTCAAAAAAAGTAGGCGCGACTCTCTAGCTTACTAGCCAATTCAGTAAACTTATCTAATAGTTCAGTGCTAGGAGGATTCCAGGACTTCATCAAGTTCATCCTTATTCTCGTATGACCGATTCAAGATAGCTCTTAGTAATGTGTCTAGGTTGTCGAAGTGTTTAGTTATAAGTTCGTTATCTTCCAATTCGTGATTTGTGATCCTTATATGGGCTTTACTGGCAGCCCACTTTCGGGTTGATTCCCATAGTTCTATAGTGTATATAGGTGGTTCACTGCCTATTGATCTCTTGAACAATCTTATGGCTTTATCACGAGTTTTCCCCGGTATGGTTTGGTGTCTTTGGACAAGATTTCGGATGGCATCAGCGCATCTTATAGAAATCGTCACTTGGTCTGGGCTAGAAGTGGGTGGACTCCAGTGGTCAGCTATCGCATTTGTCAGCTTATGATAGTCCGTGTGGCCGGAGGATTCTTCATTCTTCTGCGAAGATATCTGGTAATCGATTCATGATTTCCCTCATCGCGTGGGCGATGAAATTAACTCGGCCCGGAAACTCGGGTTCCAGGATCATTCGGACCGCCCCATCATATACGGGTGCGAGCGTGGGGGCCTTCACTTCGAGCCATTCGAGGATGCGGCGGCGGTCAGCGTCCAAAACTGCACCTTACCAGTAGGAGTTATAATATATTTCAGTATACCACCCGCTCGTCTGAAAGCAACCCCGGATCTGATGTCCCGGCTGCAGCCTCAGTCTGCTGTCGTCCCGTCAGCCGTCTGCGGCCGGCCCGGGCGGCCGGATCAGATCGCGGAGGGCCGATCGCCGTTCGTCACAGAGAGACTGCACGCGCTCCTCCACGGTCGGGGAGGCCGCTTCCTCGGCGCTGGCCAGTCGGGTGTCTACGAAATCCATCACTTCGTCGGTCAGCTTGTCGCTGGCTCGGTAGAAATACTGGCGGATGAGGTCGCCGTTGTCCGTGCCCTCCCAGAACAAGGTGACGAGGTGCTCGCCTAGTCTCAGGTTGTCGTCACGGAAGCGGTCGCGGTCTCGGGGCTCCGGCGGGGACGGCATGCGCCGGATCGCCGCCTCGTACTCGGCCTGAAGCACGCGGAACGCTGAAATCTTTGGCCCGGCAACTGTGGACGTACGCGGCCCACGCTGCGTCGAGCAGCGCCGCCGACTCTGGAGCCTTTGGGAATATGCGGTCGAGGTGCTCGACAACCCAGGCTTCGTCTAAAAGGATCAGCCGGGGCAGCGAACTCCCGTAAACCGAGTGAACGACGGGGGAGAGGCTGCGCTGGGGATCAAGGTGGCGTTCGAGGACCGGCCGGACCTCGGGCATGAGATCGAACCCTCCGCTCACATCGGCGCCCGACGACTCAAGCTGCCGCTTGCACCACAGGGCGTATCCGATCACCACGTGCATGGCCATGGCCGGGTTGTCATCCATGGACCTAGCCAGAGCGTCGCTGGGATCGGCATCGCTTACCCCTGGCTCAGGCGGCGGGTACGGATCGGTGGCGAGCCTGGCGAGCAGCCGCCACACCGACGCCCTCCACTCGAACGAGATCTGGTGGTCGGGGTTGGCGAAGCTTGAACCCAGGAGCGCGGCTATCTCGCGCCGACATCTCTGCCACTCGCGACTCTGTCCTCGGGGTGCAGCGTCCTTAGCGGGTCCGAGCGGGTGTGAAGTCACCAGATCGGCGAGCTTCAGCGGCTCGCACCAAGAGAAGGCGCTCCTTCTAAAACCACTGGCGAGCCCGGCGAAGAATCCCGCCAAGTAAACCGGGTGCAGGCCGATGAAAGATTCGGCAAGGGGGGCATAGTCGTCGGCTCGCCACAGCACGACGTCTTCTAAGGCGAGGCCCAGACCCTCGACTGAGGGCATTTCCAGCTTGCCGGGATCGTCGGCGGGCTGCCATCTTCGCAGATAGTCGACGACGCTTCGGGGTGAGCGGGCTCGCATCTCCTCGACGGTCAGAGGACTCTCCGGACCGGTCCAACCTGAATACCCGAGCGTCGGGAAGTCTGGTTCTTCGGGCGGGCCTAGTTCAGATACCAGCCTCAGGTAGATCTCGCGGTCCGAGCCGTCGAGATGCTTCTCGATGACGCCGTACCAGTCTCGCCGCCAGGAGTCGGCAAAGCGCTGTGCGTCGGCCTCATTGGGAGGCGGGTCGTCCCATACCGCGCCGTACCGCAGGTAGGCCTCGATGTCGGGGCCGGACGCGATCCATCCGAGCACCTTTCTTCGAGCGTCCGGGTCCGCATCGCCGAAACGCCGACGAAGCAGCGTGGCGTACTCGTGCCTCAGCCGGTGATCATCGAATAGCTCTCGGTTGGAGATCCGCTCGGCGGCCAGGTTCGCACCGTGTTCGGAGAACGCCAGAACATGCAAGGCGATTCGGATGTGAAGGAGCGTGCTAGATTCGAGATGTTGGATCACGGATTTGAGATCGCCCTCACTTTGCCCAGACAATCGTTGCGTGGCGTCGCACACGACGGTCACTAGGTCGTGCTCTATGCCGTAGTATGCGCCTTTTGAGTAGCGATCTACTTCGGGTCTCCATATGTAAGAATAGTTGCCTGATTTGTATCTCTCATTATCTCTATCATTCATGCTGAGCATGTCTTCGAGAATGGATGACAGAACTATAAATCCATTGATCCCGGTTTTTGTGATCAGTTTATTGCTTAGAATTTCTAAAATACTTTGGTATTCTAGTTCGGGGTATTCGTCATCGTATGTGGGAAATTTCCCCATCGGCCGGGGACGGGCGTGGAGAAGAGATTCTAGTTTCTTGTTATCTCGCGGATCAGGCTTCAACTCCAATATTACTCTGGCTGCTGCCAGCCCGTCCTCAATCTGACCCGCATCAAGAAGACGCGACACGACATCTATCGCTTCCCATGCGTAATATTCAGCGTCTGAAGCCTTAAGCCACTCGGTTATCCTTTTTCCGATCCTGCGTAAGTGGTCGTCCGGCAGCGAATCCACCGCGCTCAACAGGTAGCCGGTCACTGTCGGGTTGTCACTCGGAGCGGTTTCTTCGAGGACGGCGAGAACCGCGTCGGGTGCCAATGAGGCCATGCGAGCCAGGTAGAGACCTTCGGGCCACATCGGAAAACAGGTGGTGCCCCACTCATCCTCGCACGCCTTCGGAGGAGAGGCGAAGAAGCCGTGTTCTCGCAGCGGTGCCACCCACTCGGGGTTCTTGAGACGCTTGAAGAAGTGGGCTCGTTTCCTCGGCTCGTCTACCAGCGTCGAGATTTCCTCCAATTGATTGGGTACCGGCGGAGTCCAAGAACTCGTCATGTTCCGTCCTTGGGTTCGTAGTGTCGATCCATGATCACCGTCAGCGCCTCCTCGAAGACACGAAAATGCTCCATGAGCGATTCCTCGTCGTTGGCCTTAATCGGTTTCAGGCCCACGTGGACCAGGCTGACCGCCCAATCGTGGACGGCCGTCCACCGGCCCACATTGTACTTCGTCGGTGCGTCTTCGCTCATGTCCCCGAACAGGAGCTTTGTCTTGCGGTCTCTGTTTTGGATAGCGTTGCGGCGACCCTCTAGGAGTTTTGCGACTGCCTTGAGAAAGCGGACCGAAACGAGCTGGTCCGAGTGGGTTGGCTGACTTGGAGTCAACCCCTCGCCCGAAAGGGCGGCGAGCTAGCGCTTTCGGGATTGGAGGCGGGAGGCGATCCCGTACTTGACGATGCAGTACAGCGCCCTCACGCCGTCGATCCAGTTGATCTTCTTGCCTTCGGCGTAGGTGCGCCCCGAGTAGGAGATCCCCACCTCCCAGACCCGCCAGCCCCCGGCCGCCACCTTGGCCGTGACCTCGGGTTCGAACCCGAAGCGGTCCTCCTCCAGGGTGATGGACTGGATCACCTCCCGGCGGAAGGCTTTGTAGCAGGTCTCCATGTCGGTGAGGTTTAGGTTGGTGAACACGTTCGACAGGCAGGTCAGGCACTTGTTGCCCACGAAATGCCAGAAGTACAGCACCCGGCGGGGCTGGCCCGTCTGAAAACGCGAGCCGTACACCACGTCGGCGACCCCCCTGAGCAGAGGGTCCAGCATTTCGCCCCAGTCGGCGGGGTCGTACTCCAAGTCGGCGTCCTGCACGATCACGAAGTCGCCGGTGACCTCGGCGAAACCTCGGCGCAGCGCCGCCCCCTTGCCCTGGTTGCGGGGCTGGAGCAGCACCCTCACCCTCTCGTCGTCCATGCGGGCCAGCAGATCCCGGGTGCCGTCGGTGGAGCCGTCGTCCACTATCACCAACTCGGCGGTGTGGGGGCTGGCCAGCACCCGGGCGGCCATCTCGTCGATGGTCGCGGCCTCGTTGTAGCAGGGCATCACCACCGACAGCCGGGCCTCGAACCCGGCCGCTGTCTCGGGCGCCCTCGGGGGAGTCATGGCCTCATCATCTCAGTCATCTCAATCCCGGGCGGTGAGGGTGGGGTCGGCGTCGCCGGAGGCGACGTGGTCGAGATAGCGGTCCACCACCTCGTCAGGGTCGCCCACACACCGCAGGCGGCCGTGGTCGAGCCAGGCCGCCTCGTCGCAGAGCCCCCGGATCAGGGCCGAGTCGTGCGACACCACCAACACCGTCTTGCCCGCGGCCCGAATCCGGTCCATGTGGCGCAGACACTTCTGCTGGAACTCCTCGTCGCCCACCGCGATCACCTCGTCCACCAGCAGGATCTGGGGATCGACGTTGACGGCCACCGCGAAGCCGAGCCTCACGTACATGCCGCTGGAGTAGATCTTCACCGGGGCGTCGATCTGCTCGCCGATCCCGCTGAACTCGATGATCTCGTCCATGGCCGCGGCCATCTGGCGGCGGCCCAGGCCCAGCATGGCCCCGTTGAGGAACACGTTCTCCCGCCCGGTCAGGTCGGGATGGAACCCCGAGCCCAACTCCAGCAGGGCCGAGAGCCGCCCGGACGTGCGGATCTCGCCGGTGGTGGCCCGGTGGATGCCGGCGATGAGCCGCAGCAGGGTGGACTTGCCGCTGCCGTTGTGGCCGATCAGCCCGAAGAACGACCCCGACCGCACCCGCAGCGACACGTCCTGAAGCACCCAGAAGTCGCGCACGTCCCGGCGGCCGAACCTAAGGATGGCCTCCTTGAGCGACCCGGGCCGGTCCAACTCCAGCCGGAACCGCTTCGACACCGACTCCACCTCGATGGCCGCCGCCCCGTTCCCGGACGACGCGCTCACGGCGCCTGGCCTTCGCTTGGGCCGGGTGCAGGGCCGGCGGCGCCCGCGCTCACGGCTCCTCGCTTATCTGCATCGACCGCCGCCGGAAATACAGCAGGCCCATCCCGAAGGAGGCGGCCGCCCATCCGGCTGCGGTGGCCAGCCTCGACACCGACGGAACCTCCAGGAAATACACCGCGTCCCGGGACACGGCCACGATGGCGTTCAGGGGGTTCAGCTCCATCATCCTCCGCACCGGCAGCCCGTAGGCCTCCTCGGGCACCAGGTCGGGGGTGAAGACTATGGGAATCAGGAAGAAGGTCACGCTCAGCACGATCCCCACCAAGTGCTCGGTGTCGCGGTAGCGGGCGTTGAAGATCGACACCACGAAGCCGATGCCGAGCCCGAACACGGCCACCAGCACCAGCGCCACCGGCAGAAACAGCACGGTGGCCGAGATGTTGCCGAAGCCGATCATGATCGCCACCAGCACCAGCGCCTCGAGGGTGCTCTGCAGGAACGTGGACACCGCGCCGCCCAGGATCACCGTCTCGGTGGGGAAGTAGATCTTCTTGCGCAGATCGCTGACCCCTTGGAGCCACTGCATCGACCCGGTCACCACCTCGGTGAACAGGTTCCACACCACCAGCCCGGTGAACAGATACAGGGCGAAGGTCTCGGCCTTGCCGTTGGCGGTGACCGGCGGGGCGGCCCGGTAGATGACCCCGAACACCAGGCTGTAGACCGCCACCGTCACCAGCGGCTTGATCAGCGACCACAGCCAGCCTAAGGCGCTGCGCTTGTAGCGGGCCTTCGTCTCGCGCTCGGCGAAGTTGCGGACGAGCATGAGGCCGGTGCGGATCATCCCTGCTCCCGGGCCGCTTCGTCTGTCGGATCGCCCCCGCCCCCGGTGTCTGTCCGCCGCATCCTGGCCGCTGCTCTCCGCAGTGTCAGGGCCAGGCGGGCCCGCAGCCGTTTGGGCAGCGCGGCCAAAAGCGTCCGGGTGTCTATGGCCTCCACCATGGCGTCAGGGCCGCCGCCGGAGACGAAGTGGGCTTCGGCCAGGCGCCTCGCCGCCGGGCCGTCCAGCACGAACGCCTCGGCCTCGAGCTTGACGATCACCTGCTCCCGGTCGGCCCGCCACTGGGCCTCGTCGGCTTCGCTGCGGGAGTTGGCCCCGTCGCCTCGCCGGTACAGCGAGGTCGACTCGGGGATCGAGTGAACGCCGATCAGCAGGGCGGCCCGCACGATCAGGTCCCAGTCCTCGCACACCTGCAGGTCCTCGTCGAAGCGCAGGCCGAAGCGCTCCAGGCCCGGGCGGGGCAGGGCCACCGAGCAGATCGGGGTCTCGCTGTGGGACAGGTGGGCCAGCAGGTCGAACCGGTCGGCGTAGGGATGCTCGACCGGACCGAGGGGGGCCTGGGGTTCGGCGGTGCCGGCCGTGGCCCAGGTCTGCACCCCGCAGGCGGCCCGGATGATCCGGCCCGGGGCCTCGGCCGCCCCTCGGGTGAAGACCGCCAGCCAATCTGGGCCGGCCAGATCGTCGTCGTCGAGGAAGGCGACGTAATCGCCGCCGGCTGCGTCCAGACCGGCGTTGAGGGGTCGGCAGCGGCCCCCGCCCACCGCGGAGATGACCGACCAGCGGGCGGGCAGCGAGCCGGAGTCGGCCTCGGCCGCTCCCCTCAAGTCGGCCTCGACGGCGCCGGCCGTGCCCTCGGGGCCGTGGGCTACCACCACCGCGTCGAAGTCCGGCGGCCGGCTCTGGGCGGCCAGGGAGGCCATCGCCTCCCGCAGCGACCGGGGCCGCCGCCCCTGGGTGCGCATGATCACGGTGAAGGCCGGCTCGGGTGGCGTGGGCGGCGCCGCGCCGGGCAGGCCGAGCCGGTTCAACAGACTGTCGAGGGGGCTGATCGCAGTCACCGTGGTCACCGGTCGGGGCCGGGGCCGGGGTTCAGCAGGCTGTCGAGAGGGGCTGATCACAGTCACCGCCAGCAGCCGTGGGATCGTCGGCTCACCGACAATCCTAGCCGGTGGGCGGCAGGGCATTAGCCTGCCCTCGGTGCCCGGACCCGACGAGATGGACCCCGACCAAGCCGCCGACCCGGACGAGGCTGCCGACCCGAATCAGGCCATCGACCCCGGCGGGGCCGTCAACCCGGACCAAGGCGTCGAGGAAGAGGCTGCCGACCGGCTCGCCTTCGCCCGGCGCCTTCAGATTGAGATCGAGGCCGAGGCGGCGGCGCTGCGGCGGGACCGGCCCGACATCGCCCGGCTCGAACGCGAGGCCGGGCGCCAGTGGGAGGCCATAGCCCAGCTCGGCGGCGACGGCGAGCCCTCTCGGCGGCTGCTGCGGCTGGCCGAGCGCCTGGCCTACGTCGATGTGGAGGTTGCGCTGGGGGCTAGGGCCGGGGTGCGCCAGGTGAAGGGGGCGGTGCGCCGCCTCGTTCACTGGTATCTGCGCCACCTGGCCGACCAACTCAACGGCTGGCACGACGTGGTGGTGCGGTGGATGAACCGCACCGACGACCGGGTCCGGGTGGCCGAAGAGGCCCTGGGGCTGGCCCCGCTGACCGTCCCCGGTGCCGACGGCGAGGCCGGGTCGAGTCGGTTAGAGCTGGCCGACCTGATCGGCCCGGCCCCGGATCTGCCCGAAGCCGCGGCCGACGAAGTAGCGACAGTCCTGGCCGCGATCCATCCTCGGGCCCCGGCGGGCCTCGGCGGCAGGGGCGTGGCCGACGAGGTGGCGGCGTCCTTGACCGCGACCGGCGGCCCGGTGGCGGTGCTGGGCTGCGCCGAGGGGGCCGTGCCGGCCGCCCTGGGCCGAGCCGGCCTTTCGGCCTACGGCGTGGACCGTGACCCCGAGCGGATCCTGGCTGGCGTCCGTGACGGCTTGGATCTGCGCGGCGAAGATCCCCTGACCCACCTGAGGGCCTTGGACGGCGGCGTTCTGGCCGGGGCGGTGCTCGTCGGCTTCGTCGAGGACCTCACCGTCGGGGCGGCCGCCGCGGCGGTGGCCGCGGTCACCGGGGCGGTGCGCATTGACGGCGCGGTGGCGGTGGTGGCCGCCGACCCGGCCGCCCGAAACCCGGTGCTGCGAGATCTGCGCGCCGGCCGGGGCTTGGCCCCAGCCACCTGGGCCTACCTGCTGGAGCGGGCAGGCTGGACTGCGACCCGGCAGCCGATCGCCGCGGCCGACGGGGCGGCGGAGTTGGAGCTGATCCTGGCCCGACGGCCGTGACCCGGCCGCTGGCTGGGTCGGCTGGTGTCGCCGTCCGCTCCGGTCTGGCGGCCCTGACTCGGCGGCCGCGGTCCGGCGGCCGCAACTCGGCGGCCGCAACTCGGCGGCCGCAACTCGGCGGCCCCGGTCCGACTGCCTCGGTCCGGCGGCCGCAGGTTCACCAATTCACCGCGGTTTTGGCCGACCGGGATGCGGTGGGGGCCCACACTCTGGCCCTGCACCGGCTGCTGGCCGAGGACTTGGGCTGCGACGCTGAGATCTTCGCGGCCCAGCGGGTGGGGGCGACCCGGCGGCTGGCCCGCGACTTCCGCGACCACCCCGAGTGGCCCCGGCCCGACCTAGTGATCTACCAGGCCTCGGTGGGCTCTCCGGTGGCCGACTATCTGCTGACCCGGCCCGAGCCGCTGGTGGTCTACTACCACGGCGTGACCCCGGCCGAGCACTTCGACGGCTGGGACCCGGCCATGGCCTCAGCGGCCGGTTGGGGCCGGGTTCAGTTGGGGCGGTTGGGTCCGTTGGCGGGGTTGGGGCTGGCGGGTTCGGGATTCGCGGCTTCGGAGTTGGCGGGGTCGGGGGTTGGAGAGGTGGTGGTGGCGCCACCGTTGTTCGACGCGGCGGGGGTTTGGGCGGTTGACACGGGGGTGGTTTCGGTTTTGCGGGCTGGGTTGGGTTCGGGGGCGGGTCCGGTGTGGTTGTTTGTGGGGCGGGTGGTTCCGAATAAGGGTTTTCATGATTTGTTGGCTGCGTTTGCGGTGTTTCGGGGGTTGTGGGGGGAGGGGCCGCGGTTGGTGTTGGCTGGTTCTGATGCGGGTGGGTCCTATGGGGTGGCGTTGAGGGCTTTGGCGGAGGACTTGGGTTTGGGGGATTCGGTGGTGTGGGCGGGGTCGGTTTCGGGTTCGGTGTTGGCGGGGTGGTATTCGGCGGCGGATGTGTTTGTGTGTTTGTCGGATCATGAGGGTTTCGGGGTGCCGTTGGTGGAGGCGATGGGGGCGGGTTTGCCGGTGGTGGCCTTCGACGCGGGGGCGGTGGCTGGGACTTTGGGGGGTGCGGGGGTGTTGTTGGGGGACAAGTCGCCGGCGGTGGTGGCGGCCGCGGTCGGTCGGGTGCTTGAGGACGGCGTTTTGCGGGATCGGCTGACGGCCGCTGGGCGCCACCGGGCGGCGCAACTTCACCCGTACCGGTCCGCCGTGACTTACGCCGACGCCCTGGGGCCGCTCTTGAAGCCCCGAAGCCGATGATCGTCGATCTGCTGGTGCCGGAACTGGCCGACCGGGACGCGGTCTCAGCCCACACGCTGAGGCTGCGGAACCTGCTGGCCGACCGCTTCGGCGCGACCGTGCGACTGTACGTGGGGAATATCACCGACTTCGGCCGGTCTCACTCCGCCGCTGGCCTGCGCCTCTGGCCCGGCGATGCCGCTGTCACCGTGCTCCAGCACGCCATCGGCTCGGTGGTTGCCGAGGCGGTGATCGAGCGCCGGGTTCGGGTGGTGCTCGACTACCACTCCATCACCCCGCCCGAGATGGCAGAACCCTGGGTCCCTCCCGAGCTGGTCAACCAGCTCCGCTGGGGTCGAGGTCAGTTGGGGCGGTTGGGGCCGTTGGCGGGGCTGGGGTTGGCCGATTCAGGGTTCGCGGCTTCGGAGTTGGCGGCGGCGGGAGTTGATGAGGTGGTGGTGGCGCCACCGTTGTTCAACACGGCGGTGTGGACCGACCCGGTTGACGGGTCTGCGGGCGGGGCCGCGGTTGACGGGGCGGCTGGTGCTGGTGGCGGGGTGTCGTCCGGTGGCGCTGAGCCGGTCGGGGGTGTCGGGTCGGCGGGGGGGTTGGGTTCGGGGGCGGGGCCGGTGTGGTTGTTTGTGGGGCGGGTGGTTCCGAATAAGGGTTTTCATGATTTGTTGGCCGCGTTTGCGGTGTTCAGGGGGTTGTGGGGTGAGGGGCCGCGGTTGGTGTTGGCGGGTTCTGATGCGGGTGGGTCCTATGGGGTGGCGTTGCGAGGGCTGGCCGAGGACTTGGGTTTGGGGGATTCGGTGGTTTGGGCGGGGTCGGTTTCGGGTTCGGTGTTGGCGGGGTGGTATTCGGTGGCGGATGTGTTTGTGTGTTTGTCGGATCATGAGGGTTTCGGGGTGCCGTTGGCGGAGGCGATGGGGGCGGGGTTGCCGGTGGTGGCGTTTGACGCGGGGGCGGTGGCTGGGACGTTGGGGGGTGCGGGGGTGTTGTTGGGGGACAAGTCGCCCGCAGTGGTGGCGGCCGCGGTCGGTCGAGTGCTTGAGGACGGCGCGCTGCGGGATCGGCTGGTAGCGGCCGGGCGGGTCAGGGCGGCGGAGTTGCATCCGGACCGGTCCACGGAGGTCTATGCCGACACCCTGGCCCCGCTGCTGGGCGCCGGAACCCGCGGGCTGTGACCGACATCACCTTTGTCGTGCCCCGCTACGGCCCCGGCATCCACGGGGGGGCCGAGAGGGGGGCCCGGTCGCTGGCCGCCGGGCTGGCCGCCGATGGCTGGGATGTGCAGGTGCTGACCACCTGCGCCCTCTCCGCGCTTACTTGGGCCAACCAGTACCCGGCCGGCGCCGAGACCCTGGACGGGGTGACCGTCCACCGCTTCGCCACTGCCCGCCATCGCCACCAAGACTTCGACGCCTGGTCGGCCCGGGTCCTGGCCCGACCCGCCGCCGTCGACCGGGACACCGCCCTGGAGTGGATCGACCGCCAAGGCCCCGACAGCCCCGACCTGATCGACGCGGTCGCCTCGGTGCGAGACGGCGTGCTGGCTCTGTACCCGGGCCTGTACCAACCCGCGGTGCGCGGAGCCATGGTGGCCTCGGCCCCGACAGTGCTTCACCCCGCGGCCCATCCCGAGCCCCCCCTCGGTCTGTGCGTGTTCGACGAACTGTTCACCTCGGTGGACGCCCTGGCCTTTCACAGCCGGGCCGAGCAGCGGCTGATCGCCCAGCGCTCGGACGTCTCGGCCGTTCCTCAGGCGGTGGTCGGCCTGCCCGTCCCCGCTCCCGGCGACTCCCTGGCGGCGGAAGTGGCTGGGGTCCTCGGGCCGGCGGCGGAGACCGAGGCAGCCGAGGCGACCGAGGGCCGGCCGAGGGCGATCGGTGCCGAAGAGTCCCTGCGGCGGCGCTTCGACTTGGGCCAAGACCGGATCGTGCTGTGCCTGGGCCGAATCGATCCCGGCAAAGGGGCCCACGACCTGGTCGGGGCTTTCCAGCGGGGCCGGTTTGAGGAGGCGACCCTGGTGCTGGCCGGGCCCGGGCGCGGCGCGTCCCTCTCGGGCCGGGGGGTGAGGGTGCTGGGCTCGGTGACCGACCGGGACAAATGGGGCCTGCTGGCCGCGGCCGAGGTGCTGGTGCAGCCGTCGCGGCTTGAGTCGTTCTCGCTGGTGGTGCTGGAGGCGGGGCTGGCCGGGACCCCGGTGCTGGTGAACGGGGCGTGCCCGCCGACCGTCGAGCACTGTCAGGCCGGCGGCGGGGGCCTGTGGTACCGCGGCGAGGCCGAGTTCCAGGCCGCGCTCAGGCGGCTGCTGGCTGACGCCGAGACCCGCGGCCGTCTGGGAGAGGCCGGCCGGACTTACGTGAGCGAAACCTTCGGTTGGCCCGCGGTCAAGCGGCGCTACGAGGCGCTGCTGGCCCGGATCGTCTGAGTCGGCGCGCCACCGACCTCGGCCACTGCGACGCGGCCAGTGCCGCCGTCGCCGGTCATCTGAGCGGCTGCCCTGGCCCGGCTCAGCCGTTGACCACCCGGCGGTAGACGGCGCCCATCTGGGCCGCCACCCGGGGCCAGGCCAGATCGGCCAGCCGACTCCGCAGGACCGCCGACGGCGCCTCGGCTGACTCCAGCGTCTCGGCCGATTCCAGCGCGGCGGTCACCGAAGGTGCCTCGGCGGCTGACTCCAGCACGGCGGTCGGCGGTGCCTCGGCTGACTCCAGCGCCGCGGCCAGCCCCGTGGCCAGGGCTTGGTCGTCGCCGGGGGGGATCAGGGGGATCTCGTCGCCCAGCAGTTCCGGCAGCGCCCCCACCGCGGCGGCCACCACCGGCACCCCGACCGACACCGCCTCCAGCGGCACCAGGCCGAAGCCCTCCTGAAGCGACGGGTAGGCCACCGCCGCCGCGCCCCGCAGCAGACCGGCCCGCATCGCCCCGTCCACCGCCTCCAGCCGCACAAAGCGCCGGCCCAGACCGGCGGCGGCGACCGCGGCGGTCAGCGCGGCCTCATCGGCCCCGGCCGGGCCGGCCACCACCAGTCTCACGTCGGGGTCGAGGCCGGCCACCGCCGCGGGCAGCCCGGTCAGGCCCTTGCGGGGCTCGGTCGCCCCCAGCGCCAGCACGTAGCGGTCGGCGCCAGCCAGGCGGCGGGCCGCGGCCGCATCGCCGGGCCCCACTTCGGCCAGCCCCACCGGCACCACGTGGACCCGGTCGGGGTCGGCGCCCAGCAAGCCGGGCGCAGCGTCCGCCGTCGCCCGAGAGGTCACGTGGACATGAGTGCCCGTGGCCACCGCCCGACGCAGGGCCCGGCCCATCCGCCGCACCGCGGGCGGGCACCACTGCGGGTCGGTCACCGGGGTCAGATCGTGGACGGTCACCAGCCGGGGGGTCGGCCCGGGCGGGACGGTGTAGTTGGTGCCATGCACCAAATCGGCGGGCGGGGTCAGGCTCCGAGCCGAGGGCCGGGCGACCGCGGCCGGGACTGGCAGAGACCAGATCAGGTGGCACAAACCGGCCGGCCAGCGGCGGTGGCGGACGGCCACGCCGCAGTCGGGGGCCTGCCGGGCCCGCCCCGACAGCACGTACCCGCTGGGCTCGACGCCGGGCTCGTCCCGCAGGGCGCCCAGCAGCCCGGCGGTGGCCTGGTGAATCCCGGTGGGCGGCCCCAGCAGCGGGGTGACGTCGAGGGCGACTCGCAGCGGTCCGGTCATGGCGGATGGCAACCTACCGAACCTCGCCGACTCCCTACCGAAGCGTCCCGTCTCAGTGTTAGCTTCACTCCCATGAGAGACGAGATCAGATCGACAGGCACAGATCCCGGAGTCCACTACTGGTTCAGGGTGGCCGGGCCGGTGGGGGAGGTCTTCGTGGCCCATGTCGGCGGCCGGGTCACGGGGCTGGCCTTGGCCGACGGCGTCGGCGGCGACGGCGACGGGTTCGAGGCCTGGATGTGCCGGGAGGTGGGGGCGGAGGCGATCCCCGACCCCGATCCCGACCCGGCCTTCGTGGAACTCGTCCGGGGCGCCCTGGCCGAGGGCCGCACCGACGTTCCGGTCGACCTCGGGTCGCGCACCGCCTTCCACCGCGAAGTGCTCGAGCACCTCCTGACCATTCCCAAGGGGGAGGTGCGCACCTACGGGCAGGTGGCCGAGGCGGTGGGCCGCCCCCGAGCCCACCGGGCGGTGGGCTCGGCCGTGGCCCGCAACCCGGTGTCGCTGCTGGTGCCCTGCCATCGGGTGGTGCCGGCGGCGGGAGGCGTGGGCAACTACGGCTCGGGCCCCCACCGCAAGAAGACCCTGTTGCATCGGGAGGGAGCGCGGCTCTGACCCGGCGGCCCTGATCGGCCCCGGGACCGGCCACCCCTGATCTGAAGAGCCGACCGCGGCGGTCGCGGGCGGCGGTCTCAGCCCAGCCGGGCGGCCAGCTCGTCGACTACGGCCTCGTAGTCCACCTCGGGGCCGAAGATCAGGTCGGCCTTATCCCGGTGGGGCTGCACGTAGGCGTCGTGCATGGGGGCCACCGTGGCCTCGAACTGGCGGCGCACGCCGCCGGGGTCCCGGCCCCGCTCGCTGGTGTCCCGAAGAATGCGGCGCTGGAGCCGCACCGACTCGGGAACGTCGAGGAACACGGTGAGATCGAGCCGGGAGGCCACCTTGGGGAAGGCGAACAACAAGATGCCCTCCACCACGGCCAGGGGCGCAGCCGCCACCGGCTCGAAGCTCCCGGTGCGGGTGTGGGTGGAGAAGTCATAGACCGGGACCTCGACGCCGCCCCCGGCCGAGAGCCGGTCCAAATGGCCGATGAACAGCTCGTGGTCCAAAGCGTCGGGATGGTCGTAGTTGCAGCCCCGGCGCTGGTCGGGAGTCAGATGAGATAGGTCTCGGTAGTAGTGGTCGAAGTTGAGGACGCTCACTGCGCCGTGACCCAGCCGGGCGCGCAAACGGCGGGTCAGGGTGGTCTTGCCCGACCCCGACCCGCCGCAGATGCCCCACACCGGAACCGCCACGGGGTCGCACCGTACCCCGGGGCGGTCCCGGCTATCGGGGGTGGACTACCACCAGCTCTTGTTGTTGGCGAAGAACTCCTCGGCGAAGTGCTCGCCGATCCCGGCGAACTCCTCGGCGTAGCGCTCGCCGATCCCGGCGAACTTCTCGGCGAATTCCTCGCCGATATCAGCTAGGTCTTCGGTGTCGATCCCGAGTTCCTCCAGGATCTCGGTCTTGTCGAAGTCCGCGAAGTTGTGCTCGCCCAGCCTCGCGGCCAAGCCCCGGAACCCTTCGGGGAGCCGGTCCCGGCAGCTTTCGAACGCCGACTGCCAGGCCGCGGCCTCGGTCTGCCAGGCCGTCCTCAGGTCTTCTATGTCCATCACGGTGGCGTCGCCGGTGGTGGTGATGGTCACGTCGTCGCCTGAGCGGGTGACGGTGACGCTGCCGTCGCCGAGTCGGACGATCGACAGGCCGTCCGGTCCCGTGACCGAGATCTCGGTGCCGTCCTCGTCGTGCTCGAATCCCTCCACTCCGGCCTCGGTCAGACACGTCTTGAAGGACTCGAACGCGGCCCGGTCCTCGGCGCTCGGCGCCCGGAACCGGCGCAGGAAGTCCCGGAGGCTGTTCGAGCGGTCGTCGTCGTCGTCGCCGTCGGCGTCGTCGGCGTCGTCGCCGGTCGAGCCGCCGCCGGCGGCGCTGTCGTCGTCGTTCGAGGCGGTGGTCTGGGTCGCCGCCGGAGGATCGTCGTCGGAGCTCTGGGCCCCGGCGCTCATCACCCCGGCGACGGCCAGCGCCAACGCCATGCCGATCGCCCCTATGGCCGATCCGGTCATCACCGGCCGGCGCCTGAACAGGCGGCGGAGCCCCGACGTCCGGGCGGGGGTCTCCGCCTCGTTCGGGTCGGGATGCTGGGTCTGGTCGGGGGTCTGGTTCTCCATTGTGGTTTCCTTTCGCTCGCCGCCCGGAAGCACCGAGCGGAGGGATCGAACATCCGGGTGATCCCGGACGCCCCCCAAGATGGCCCATCCCCCCTGAAGGCAAGCTGAGACTGCCTGAGAGTCTCTTATCTGGCTGAGAATGCTCTCAGCATCCAACCGCGGGGCCGCGGCGCCGGCAGGGCAGACTTGGCGGATGCGGATCCTCGTGGTGGACGACGAAGTCAGGCTGGCCGAGTCGATCCGGCGCGGCCTGGAGGCCGAGGGCTTCAGCGCCGACGTGGTGCATGACGGCCTGGAGGGCCTGTGGCGGGCCCGGGAGGGCAGCTACGCGGCCATGGTGCTCGACATCATGCTGCCGGGCAAGAACGGCTACGAGATATGCCGCACCCTCAGAGAAGAGGGCAACTGGATCCCCATCCTCATGCTCACGGCCAAAGAGGGCGAGTACGACGAGGCCGAGGGCTTCGAGCTGGGAGCCGACGACTACCTGCGCAAGCCGTTCTCCCTGGTGGTGCTGGTGGCCCGGCTGCGGGCCCTGGTGCGGCGGGGGCGGCTGGAGCCGGCCGCGGCCCTGGAGGTGGGGGACCTCACCCTCAACCCCCGGACCCGGGTGGTGCGCCGGGGCGAGACCGCCATCGACCTCACCCCCCGGGAGCACGCCGTGCTGGAGACCCTGATGAGCCGGGCCCCCGAGGTGGTGGGCAAGCAGGAGCTGCTCGACGCGGTGTGGGGCATGGACTTCGAGGGCGACCCCAACATCGTGGAGGTCTACGTCGGCTATCTCCGCCGCAAGATCGACCGCCCCTTCGGGGTGGCCACCATCCGCACCGTGCGGGCGGTGGGCTACCAGGTGGTGCCGTCGTGAGCGCCGCCGACACCGGTGAGGGCGGTGGAGGCCGGGGTCTCGGGGCGAGGGCCGCGGGGGCAGTGAAGGCGCTGACATCTATGTCGGTGCGGGCCCGGCTGACCCTGCTGGTGGGGCTGGCCACCGCCGCGGTGCTGTCGCTCGCCGCCGTCGTCGGCCCCGGCCTGATCGGGCAGTCGCTCGTCTCCGGCGTGCTGGACGAGGCCGCCGCCGCCCAGGCCGACGCCCACGACGTGCTGCACGACCACGACGGCCGCTTGGCCGAAACGGTGACCGCGGACTCGGCCGAGACCGCGGGCTCCGACCAGCCCGCGAGCCTGGACGGGGTGGCGGCCATCATCGACGAGTCGATCCGGGCCTGGGTCCCCCCCGGCGTGATCGAAGGCAACTGGCAGGACTGGAGCGCCAAGGGCTGGAGCGCCCAGATCCCCGCCGACTGGGCCCTCGACGACCAGGTCTGGGACACCGACACGATCGCCGACTGGCTGGCCAAGGGGGCGGCGGCCTTGGAGGAGGTGGCGGTCTATCAGGGCGTGACCGACGCCCGGGACTCCATGCGCCGCCTCCGGCGGGCCGGGCTGCTCAGCGAGGTCTCCGCCGTCCTCAAAACCCAGGACGGCGCCGCCCTGCCGGTGCTGATGAGGACCGGGCGGGTGGTGAGGGTGCCGCTGGCGGGCAAGGCCGCCGTCCTGCCGATGGCCCCGGCCGAGCTGGGCGCGCCGGTCGTCACCGGCGCCACTTTGGCCGACCTGGCCTATGAAGCCTCGGGCGGCGCCGGGCGCAGCGACCTCGACGAGCTGATCGAGACCCGGGCCGAGCCGGCCGCCGGGGCGTTCCGGGACGTGTCCCGGTTCGAGATCGACACCCGCCGGGTGGGCGGGGCCGAGATCCTGGTGGCGGCCGACACCAGCGACGTGGCCCGCAGCGTCGAGCAGGTGGAGGTGATCCTGTGGGCGGCGGCGCCGGTCATGGCCGCCGTCGCCGCTCTGGTGACCTGGCTGCTCACCGGTCGGGCCCTGCGGCCGGTGGACCGGATGACCGAGCGGGTCCGGGCCATCAACGCCGGCACCCTCCACGAGCGGGTCCCCAGCCCCGGAACCGGCGACGAGATCGACCGGCTGGCCGGGACCATGAACTCCATGCTGGGGCGGATCGAGAGCCACGACGTCCGCCTGCGCCAGTTCGTGACCGACGCCGCCCACGAACTGCGGACCCCGGTGGCGGTGCTGCGGGCCGAGGCGGAAGTGGCCCTGCGGGCCGGCGCCGGCGCCTCGGTGCCCGACCTGGCCTCGGGGGTGCTGGCCGAGTCGCTGCGCCTGCAGCGCACCGTGGACGACCTGCTGGTGCTGGCCCGCCACGACGAGACCCGGTCCGACGACGGCCCCGCCGGGGGGCGGGCCCGGCCCGGCGAGGAGATCGACCTCGACGACGTGGTGTTGGCCGAGGCGGCCCGGTCCCGGGCGGTGCCGGTGGACGTGGCCGCGGTGTCGGCCGGGCGGGTGGTCGGCGCGGCCGACTCGGCCGCCCGGGTGGTGGCCCACCTGCTCGACAACGCGGCCCGCCACGCCCGCAGCCGGGTGGCGGCGGCGCTTCGCACCGAGCCGTCTGGGGAGGTGGTCCTAGCCGTAGATGACGACGGCGAGGGCATAGCCGTCGAGGACCGCCAGCGGATCTTCGAGCGGTTCACCCGGCTGGGCGAGGCCCGCACCCGCGACAGCGGCGGGGCCGGGCTGGGCCTGGCCGTGGTGGCGTCGCTGGTCCAAGAGATGGGCGGGACGGTGACGGCGGGCGACTCGCCCCTAGGCGGAGCCCGCTTCGAACTGCACTTCCCCTAGCCCCCTCCTCTCCCCTCTCCCCCTCGCCTCTCCCCCCTCGCCCCCTCCTCGTCGCCTCCTCGCTGCCCCCCTCTCCCCCTCCTCTCGGTTTTTCTGAGCATCCGTTGTCGTATAGCGACAATTTTTGCTCAGAAAAACTGGGGGAGTCTTCCGTACATGGGGTGGCGCAGGCTGCGCACCTCGTGTTCGATCTCGGTCAGCACGTCGCCCGAGTCGGGGTCGACGACCGCGCTGAACCGGTATTCGTGCTCGCCGGTCTCGGCGGTGATGAGGCCGGCCGCGGCCAGCCGGGCGTGGGGGCGTGAGAACTGGGCCACGTACACGGCTACATGATGACCGTCATAGGGCGGGGGATCGGCGCCCTCGCGGAACACCAGCGCCTGATGGCGGCCCACCCCCACCCGGGCGACGGCGCCGTCGGGGGTCGGCTGCACCGAGGCGGGCGCCTCCAGCACCGACTGGTAGAAGCGGGCGATGCCGGCCGCGGTCCCGGCGGCCACGTCCAACTCGACGTAAGCGATGCCCAGGGTCATGGCCCCGAACGCCTCGCCGGCCTGGTGAACCCTTATCCGGTTGCCCCAGGGGCAGCGGACCAGCAGCGTCCCGTCCGGCCCCGGCTCGCCGCCGCCCCCGATGCGGTCGAGGCTCCGCCGGACCCGTTCCAGGCTGAGCGCCACCAGGCCGACCGTGCCCCGCAGCACCTGCGGGGCCGAGGCGGTGGGCAGGTGGAACTGCTGGGAACCGGCGTTGATCCAGACGTTGGCCCCGCCGAAGTCCATATGGGGGTCGCGGGTCAGGCCCAGCCCCTCGACGTAGAACCGCTCCGCCGCCCGCTGGTCGGGCACGGTCACGTTCACGTGCTCCAGCGCCAGGATGTTGCCCACGTCTCCGGCGGTGCGGTCGAACAGCGCCTCGGGCACCTCCGCACCCTAACGCCGCCGGTTGTCCCGGCTGGTCCCGGTCCTTGCGTCCGGTCGTCCTGGCTGCTCTCGGTCCGTGCTCCGGTTGTCCTGACCGGTCCCGGTCCGTGGCATCATGGCGGCGATGGCGCTTGAGCCGGCCCGACGGGGGGCGATCAGCCCGTTCTACGTGATGGAGGTCATGCGGGCGGCCGAGCAGCGGGAGGCGGCCGGCGGCGAGGTGCTGCACCTGGAGGTGGGCCAGCCGTCCACCCCCGCCCCGGCCGGGGTGATCGAGGCTGCCCACGCCGCCTTGGACTCCGACGTGCTGGGCTACACCACCGCGGCCGGGATCGAGCCGCTCCGCCGCCGGATCGCCGACCACTACCGGGACTGGTACGGCGTCGAGATCGACCCCGACCGGGTGATCGTGACCCTGGGGGCCTCCGGGGCCTTCGTGCTGGCCTTCATGGCCTGCTTCGACCCCGGCGACCGGGTGGTGGTCCCCTCGCCGGGCTACCCCTGCTACCGCAACGCCCTGGGGGCCCTGGGGGTGGAGGTGGTGGAGCTGGCCACCGGCCCCGAGACCCGCTTCCAGCCCGACCCGGTCGGCCTCGAATCAGTCGGTCCGGTCGATGGGCTGGTGGTGGCCTCGCCGTCCAACCCCTCGGGCACCATGCTCGACGCCGCCGCCATGGGCGCTCTGGCCGGATGGTGCGCCGAGCGGGGCGTCCGGCTCGTCTCCGACGAGATCTACCACGGGATCGCCTACGGCCCGCCCGCGGCCACCGCCCTGGCCTGCGACCCCGAGGCGGTGGTGGTGAACAGCTTCTCCAAGTACTTCTCGATGACGGGCTGGCGGCTGGGCTGGGCGGTGGTCCCCGAAACCCTGGTGGCGCCGGTCACCCGGCTGGCCCAGAACTTCTTCATCTCGGCCCCGACCCTGTCCCAGCTCGCCGCCCTGGCCGCCTTCGACTGCCACGACGAACTGCGGGCCAACGTGGAGCGCTACACAGTCAACCGCCGGGTGCTGCTGGAGGGGCTGCCCGCCGCGGGCCTGGACCGGCTGGCCCCCGCCGACGGGGCCTTCTACGTGTACGCCGACGTCTCCGCCGTCACCGACGACAGCCAGGAGCTGTGCCGCACGTGGCTGGACGACCTGGGGATCGCCACCACCCCCGGCATCGACTTCGACCCCGGCCGGGGCCACGAGTTCGTGCGCTTCTCCTTCGCCGGGTCCACCGCCGACATAACCGAGGCGGTGAGCCGGCTTTGCCGTTGGGGCCGGGATTGATTTGATATTATGAACGGCCATGTTTAGAGGCTGTTCCCGTGCTCTGTCGGTGTTGCTGGCCGCGGCGCTGTTTGGCGCCGGATGCTCCTCGTCGCCTTCGACGGTTCCCGAGGCGCCGTCCGGGCTCACGGCTGCGGTCGATGGCGGCGAGGTCGTCTTGAGCTGGATCGATGTCAAAGACGGCTCCATCACCAAGTACCAGTTCCGGGAGCGGGCCTCGTTCGACGAAGACTGGTGGTGCTGGAACACGTTCGCAGGCGGATCGGGCACGGTCGACAGCTACGCGTTGGGAGTGCTGCCCGGGGGCGCCACTTACCGGATTCAGTTGCGGGCTGTAAATGAGGCCGGCGAGAGCGCCGAGAGCGAAGCCTCCGTCACCTTGCCGTCGTCTTCGTCTTCGGTTCCCGCGGCGCCGTCTGGATTGACGGCGGCGGGCGAGGATCAGTCGATCGCTTTGAGCTGGGACGATCCCGGCGATGATTCCATTACCGGGTATCAGTTCCGGGAGCGGTTCAGCGAATCGTTCGGCTGGCACTGCTGGCGTCACATTTATGGAAGCGACGCCTCCCTGACCAGCCACACGATGCCGGATTTGACCAATGGGACGAACTATGAGGTCCAGTTGCGGGCCTTGAACTCCGCTGGCGCAGGCCGCCCCGGCGATACCTCAGCCACGCCTGCCGACTCCGGCTGAGTTCCGCGGTCAGGCGCCGAGCCGGGTCCGGGCGTCGGCCGAGCGCTGGAGCAGATAAGCGGGGACGGTCACGCCGTTGACCACCGTCTCGCCGGTCCCGATGGCCGCAGCCGGGCCCGACTTGGCCTCGACGGCCTCAGCTCTTGTCGCCGCCTCGGCCTCGGCCGCTGCGGCCTGTTCGGCCTCCCGGTCGCGGGCGGCCAGGAAGCCGTCGTAGTCGCCGGCCCGCACCAAGTCGCCGTGGTCGATGTGGCCCACCACCGGGCCGTCGTCGAATCGGACCCAATAGCGGCGCCAGGAGAAGCCGTTGGCCATGGCCACCTTGCCCTCGGAGCCGGCCGGCAGGCCCGGCCGGTCGGCCACCAGCCTCACCTTCTCGCCCCGCACCAGGGTCCGGGCCTGCATCTCGGCCGTGGTCGCCGCCGCCGATGCCATGGCCCACAACGTAGCGGCCCGACGGCGCTACGGTGAACCCTGTGGCTTCCACCCCGCTGGCGCCGGGCGCTGAACCCGTGACCCCCGACCCCGCGGCGCCGGGCGCTGATGCGGCCCCCGACGAGCGGCGGGCGTCAGGCGCTCGCGACGCCGACGGGCTCGGCTATCGGCCCTTCGACGCCGACAACCACTACTACGAGGCGCTCGACGCCTTCACCCGCCACGTCGATCCGGCCATGCAGCCCCGGGTGGTCCAATGGGTCGACATCGGCGGCCGCAAGCACCACTTGGTGGGGGGCAGGCTGGCCCGGGCCGTCACCAACCCCACTTGGAACCCGATCGCCAAGCCGGGGGCGCTGCGGGACTACTTCCGGGGCAACCCCGATGGCCGCAACCCCCTGGAGATGCTGGCCGACCGGGAGCCCCTGCCCGACTGCTACATGAACCCCGAGGCCCGGGTGGAGGCCATGGACGCCCAGGGCCTGCGGGCCGTCTGGCTGTTCCCCACCCTGGGCGTGCTGTACGAGGAGCTGCTCAAGCACGACGTGGACGCGGTGGCGGCCATGATGGTCGGCTTCAACCGCTGGCTATACGACGACTGGGGCTACGACTGGCGGGGTCGGATCTTCGCCGCCCCCTATATCGCTTTGGGCGACGTGGACGCGGCCACAGCCGAGATCGACCGGGTGCTCGGGCTGGGGGCCAGGGTGCTGGTGATGCGGCCGGCCGCGGTCACCACCCGGACCGGCGTACTGTCGCCGTTCGACCCGGCCTTCGACCCGGTCTGGGGGCGCATCAACGACGCCGGGGTCACGGTGGTGATCCACGCCTCCGACTCCGGGTATTCGTCGCAGGGGTACGCCCCCGACGGGTTCTCGTCGCACATGGGCGACGGCGGCCGGCCCAGCCTGCGGGCTTTCGCCATCGAGCGGGCCGCCCAGGACTGGCTCATCCAGTCGGTCTTCGAGAAGATCTACGACCGGTTCTCGAATCTGCGGGTGGCCTCGGTGGAGAACGGGTCCGACTTCCTGGCCCCCGCCTTCCGCAAGTTCGACCAGATGGCCCGCAAGCACTACTGGTGGTTCGACGACCATCCCGTGGACACCTTCCGTGAGCACGTCTGGATCAACCCGTTCTGGGAGGACGACGCGGCCGAGGTGGTGGAGCTGATGGGGGCCGACCGGGTGGTGTTCGGCTCGGACTGGCCCCACATCGAGGGCCTGTCCGCCCCGCTCGACTACCTGGCCGACCTAGAGGGCTTCTCCGATGAGCCGACCGGCGCAAGATCCTCCTCGACAACGTCGAGCACCTCAACACCCCCCAGCCCGCATGAGCCGCTTCCCTCAGGAGCCGCCCGCCTACTCCCGCCGGGCGGGCCGCCCGCCATCCCGCAGCCGACATGACCTCTCGTCTCCAGGAGCCGCCGCCGTGACCGACCGAGTGCAGTCCATCCACATCGCGGCCGAGGCCCGCGCCCCCATGACCGCGGTGGAGCGGGTGGCGGCCGAGGCGGGCATGGGCCTGGTGGGGGACCGCTACCACGGCTCCTCCAAGCTCCAAGTCACGGTCCAGGCCGCCGGGGAACTGGCCGCCGCGGCCGCCGAAGCCGGCGCCGAGATCGACCCCGGCCGCACCCGGCGCAACATCACCGTCACCGCCGAGTCGGTGCCCCGCGACCCCGGCCACCGCTGGCGGATCGGCCCGGTGGAGCTGGAGGTGGTGCGGGACGCGCCCCCGTGTAGGCGCATGGACGAGATCTTCGGCGACGGCGGCCGAGCCGCCCTGCGCCGCCGGGCCGGGGTGATCTGCCGAGTCCTAACCGACGGCGAAATCGCCATAGGCGACCCCATAGACCTAAACCCAAGCCTCCCGAATCCCTGACCGATAACTTTTAGAGCTGGCTAAGTTGTTGAACTCTATGTTTGTTGGCACGGATTTCTGTTCAGAAGTCGCCTCTTGGCTTCATCAAACCTAGAGTTATCATATCCATCGGTCTTGTGTGTAGAATATACCTTGCCACGCGGTTTATCAATCAGCTCTTTCTTATCAAAGTCCTTCTGTAGTAGCTGATCGTTGGTGTACAGCAGTCTAGCACCGCTGACCTGAGCTAATGCAATGATATGTTCATCGTCAGATGCGCATGAGCCGTCCTGCGTAAGTCGCTGGGCTATATCGGCTATCCTTCCACTATCTTCTTGTCGTACTCGTACTTTTCCAGCTAAAACTAGCTGTCTGATAGATCTTTTTACGTTCACCTAACTCCGACCAATTTTTGCCCCCAGTTATTAAGCGGCCACTTCCTGACATGACCCATCTCAGAAATTCGCGTCCAGCTTCAGTGGTTTCATTGAATACTTCATGTGCCACATTTGCATCCAGAATGGCGCACATCAGTCTAAACCTAAGGATCTCTGCATTTCTTCCATGAAGAATTGTCGGTAGCTGGTTGGAACTTCAATGATATTGCCATCCTGGTCTAATCCAACTACGTTGCCTTCTTTATCAAATCCAAGCGAACTGATTTTTATATCCAATCCGACTCGTTCAGAAAAAATGAGTGATACATCTTCAGGAGTCAAGGTTCCCTCTCTGACTTCCATGCGAATTCTGTCAATCAAGTAATCGCTATGGGTCTCAACTATAACTTGGTAACTATCTTTTACCAACCCACAAAATAGGCTGCCAAGAGCTGCTTGGGCTTTAGGATGAAGATGGACCTCTGGTTGTTGCAATAAAACCTATCCCCGTACCTTGATGACGTAACTCTGTAATGACAGGCAGAACCTGGCTCACCCCATAGCCTGTGTCAATCATATTATGGTAAGAACCTTTATATCTTCCATTATGCTTTCTCATTTGTATTTGAAAAGGTTCGCTAGGGTTACGACCTAACTTGTTGATACGTATTTCGTCAAAGAGACCGCTGCTTCTTTACCAAATAATTCAAGAGATTTCTTGAATTTTTGCCACTCATTTGGATCAGAAGAAGCCATATTAGCTAAGAGCATAGGTATATAATCACCCTCAGGGTCAGATACATACTTGGATGTATCATAAGTTCGTTTTGGCTTAGAACGAACTGGAGCAGTTGCGTGTGGTTGTTGATCGGGTGTAAACAATGCCACCGTAATGACCTCTTCTATTGCTTTTATGTCCGTTTCGCTAATATCACTACCACCAGGATCTAGAGGCACAAAATCAGAATAATCTAGGGATGATATACCGTAGGCCATTAATGTTGGAAGCTGTATATTCATGTGTGCATAGGATATACTGTTTCTGATACGTCTCTGGTTGTTTGCTTTCATTTCCCATGCCCCTCTTTGGGTCTTTACTACGATCTTAGAAACCTCGCCTCCTCTAAAGTGTTCTTCAATAGATGATTTATTATGAGAGTACACTTTTAGTTTAGGTACTGGTATAGTGTTTTGCCTTATAAAGCTAACATTGAAGCTATATGATTTTGAGTCTTGAGCTTTGTACCTTACACAAGCTTCAAAGCCAGCACTAAATTCTTCTACTTGACCTCCTCTAGCTCCTCGCTTATGAGCTATTTCATCAAAGCTGCCTAGATCATATGGTGGTTCCTTGAAGTCCATAATAGTAGACTTCATGAAGGCAGTATCAAGTAATCTGATTTTTGCCGTGCATGGGGCCGAAGAACTCCCGGCTGGCCCGCAGCAGCTCGAACACCGGCTTGTCGCAGGGGGGCAGCTCGAAGTCGGAGGAGCCCAGGGGCTCGGTCCGCTCGCCCCAGCGGATGGCGGTGGAGCCCCAGGTGACCCCGCCTCCGAAGGCGGTCTGCACGATCACCGACCCCGGCCCCACCCGGCCCTGGTCCAGCGCGTCGTTCAGGGCCATGGGAATGGAAGCGGCCGCGGTGTTGGCGTGGGTGGCGATGTTGACCATCACCCGCTCCGGGTCGACGCCCAGCCGGTTCACCACCGCGTCGATGATCCGCTTGTTGGCCTGATGGGGCACCACCAGATCCACGTCGCCCGGCGCCAGCCCGGCCCGGTCCAGCACCCGCCGCACCGAGGCCTCCATGCCCTTGACCGCGATCTTGAACACAGCCTGGCCCTCGAAGTGGAAGTAGTGGTCATACGGGTTGCGCTCGGCGGTCAGCGAGCCCCGGGTGCCCATGGTGGGGATCACCATGGTCCGCCCGGCCTTCCCGTCGGCGCCCAGGTCGATGCCCAGCACCCCCTCGTCGCCCGCCGCCGGCTCCAGCACCACCGCCCCGGCCCCGTCGCCGAACAGCACGCAGGTGGAGCGGTCCCAGTAGTCCATGATCCAGTGCAGCTTCTCGGCCCCCACCAGCAGCGCCCGCCCGGCCGCGCCGGCCGCGATCATCGAGGCCGCGGCCGCGGTGCCGTACACCCAGCCGCTGCAGGCCGCGTTCACGTCGAAGCCCGCCGCGTTAACCGCCTCCAGCCGCTCCTGCAGCAGGCAGGCCGTGCTGGGGCAGACGATCTCGGGCGACATGGTGGACACCACCACCAAGTCCAGGTCGGCCGGCTCGAGCCCGGCCGCGGCCAAAGCCTGGCGGGCGGCCACCTCGGCCATGTCGGTGACCTCCACGTGGGAGATGCCGCGCTCGCGGATGCCGGTGCGGTCGGTGATCCACTCGTCGCTGGTGTCGACCAGGCGCTCGAGGTCGGCGTTGGTGAGCTTCACCGGGGGGGTGCATTTGCCCCAGCCGGTGACGGCGGCCCGTGCGGTCATAGGGAGGCGCTCCGTCAGGTTCCGGGGTCGGCGTCGCCGTCGATGGTGGCCAGCTTCACCAGGGTGCGGAGCAGGACGTTGGCCCCGGCCACCAGGTCCTCGGGCTCGGTGTGCTCGGCCGGGTTGTGGCTGATCCCCTTGACGCTGGGCACGAAGACCATGCCGGTGGGGCAGACCCTGGCCATCATCTGGGCGTCGTGGCCCGCCCCCGACGGCATGCGCCGCACCGACAGGCCCATGTCGGCGGCGGTGGCGGCCACCAGATCCACCACCGCCGGGTCGAAGGTCACCGGCTCGAACCGGGCCGTGGACCGGGTGGTGATGGTCACGCCCTCGGCCTCGGCCAGCCGGTCCAGCTCGGCGGCCAGGCGGCGCTCGGCCTCCTGGAGGGCCTGCTCGTCGGTGTTGCGCAGATCGACGGTGACCACCGCCCGAGCGGCCACCACGTTGACCAGGCTGGGGTGCAGGCGGATCGACCCGACCGTGCCCACCTGGTCGCCGCCCAGTTCGGAGGCGATGCGGCGCACCGCCACCGCCACCTCCCCGGCGGCCAGGCCCGCGTCGCGGCGCAGCCGCATGGGGGTGGTGCCGGCGTGGTTGGACTGGCCCACGATGGTCACCTCGGTCCAGGAGATGCCCTGCACCCCCTCCACCGCGCCGATGGCGACGTCCTCCTCCTCCAGCACCGGCCCCTGCTCGATGTGGTACTCCACGAAGGCGTGGGGGGCCGGGCCGGGGCACGGCATCGGCCCCCGGTAGCCGATCCGCTCCAGCTCGTCGCCCACCACCGCCCCGTCGGCGGAGGCGGTGGACATGGCCTCCTCGACGGTCATCCCGCCCACGTAGCAGAGGCTGCCCATCATGTCGGGCGGGAACCGGGCCCCCTCCTCGTTGGTGAAGAAGGCCACGGCCAGGGGCCGGTCGGTGACGAGGCCCCGCTCGGCCAGGGTTTCGATCACCTCCAGGCCCGACAGCACCCCCAGGTTGCCGTCGTATATCCCGCCGGTGGCCACCGTGTCGATGTGGGACCCGGTCATAACCGGCGGCCCGTCGGCGCGGCCCGGCCCCGTCGCCACTACGTTGCCGATGGCGTCGACGCTCACCTCCAGACCCAGGTCCCGCATCCAGGTGACTACTAGGTCCCGGCCGGCCTTGTCGGCGTCGGTAAGGGCCAGCCGGCTGACCCCGCCCCCGTCAATAGGCCCGATCTCAGCCAGCTCCCGCAGCCTACGCATAAGGCGCCCGCCATTGATCTCAAGACCAGAGACATCGATAGAACGGTCAGTCAGACTCATGAAACGGATTCTACTTCAATTTCAATCCAGCCACCCGTAGGCAGGGGGAGCGGTCAGCCGTAACGGAACAGACGGAGCAAAGGCCGAGACAAGCCGAAGCGCCAGGCCGGTGGGTGGCACGGGGGCAAGGTTTTGCCGCCCCGCGGCAAAACCGCGCCCGTGACAGGACCCGCCGGCCGGGACGACCCGCCGGCTGGGCAGGCTGGCACTCTCAAGCGTCGAGCACCCACTGGTCGGGGGCGCCGGCCACCGGCGGCAGCGTCGACCACGGGAAGTTGATCCAGCGGTCGGTGCGCTTCCACACGTAGTCGCACTTCACCAGCGAGTGCGACTTCTCGTACAGCACCGCGGAGCGGACCTCGCCCACCCGCCCCACGCAGAAGTCCCTCACCATCTTGAGGGTGTGGCCGGTGTCGGCCACGTCGTCGGCGATCAGGACCTTCGAGTGGGTGTGGTCCACCAGATCGACGGCGGGGGGCAGCATCACCGGCACCGGGAGCCGCTCGCCCACCCCGGTGTAGTACTCGCAGTTCATCACGTAGATGTTCTTCACCGACAGGGCGTAGCCCAGCGAGCCCGCGCAGAACAGCCCGCCCCGGGCGATGGCCAGCACCATGTCGGCCCGGTAGCCGTCGTCGGCCACCATGACCGCCAGCTCCCGCACCGCCCGGCCGTAGGACTCCCAGTCCAGCTCCTCGCGCTCGCCGTCAGCCGGCTCAGGCATCGGTGTCGGGCTCTTTGCGCTCGTCGTCAGCCGGCTCAGGCATGGGCGGTCGGCTCGGGTCTGGCTGGCTCGGGCATCGGCGGTGCTCAGTCCCAGTCGGCGAAGGCGTCGATCATCACCTTAGGGTCGGGGCCGAGCGGGTACAGCACCGGGGTGGTGCAGCCGTTTTCGATGTAGTGGAGCACCTTGTCCCGGCACTCGTCGGCCGTGCCCGCCGCGCACAGCATCTGCACGATCTCGTCGGGCACCAGCTTGGAGGCGGCCGTCACCTGCTCGTGGGTGGCGGGCCAGGTCAGCACCGAGCCCACCTCGTCGAGGAGGCTGCGGGGCACCCCCGACGCCTTCATGATGTGGGGCTGCTGGCCCAGGTACTGGGTGACCAGCATCCGGGCCCCGTCCAGGGCGTCCCGGCGGTCGGATTCGGAGTCCGACGACGCCACCGAGCACACCACGAGCTGGGGCCGGTCGAGGTCGTCCACCCCCCGGCCGGCCCGGGCCGCCCCTTCGGCCAGGGCCTCCATGGCCTGCTGGTTGTACTGGGGCGACACCAGGTAGTTGAACACCACCCCGTCGGCGATCTCGCCGGTGAGGGCCATCATCTTCATGCCGGTGGCCCCGATGTAGATGGGGACATCCTTGGGCCGGCGCTCCTGCTGGACGTAGTCGAGCTCGGCCCCGTCGAGCTGCACGAACTCGCCGTCGAAGGTGACGGTCTCGTCGTTGAGCAGGGCCCGGCAGGCGGTCACGATCTCCCGCATGGCCTTCAGCGGGCGGGCCCGGCTCACCCCCACCCGGGCGGCCAGCGGGTCCCACCAGGCCCCCAGGCCCAGGATGATCCGACCGGGGGCCAAGTCGTCGAGGGTGGAGAAGGTGGCGGCCATACGGGCCGGGTTGCGGGTCCAGCAGTCCACCACGCCGCTGCCGATGCGGATCCGCTCGGTGCAGGCCGCGAAGGCGGCCATGGGCACTACTGCGTCTCGCACCAGCCGGCAGTCGGCCTGCCACACCGCCTCGAACCCCTTGGCCTCGGCGTAGCGCACATGCTCGATGGACTCCCCGACGGGGTGGGCGTCCTGGAGATAGATGGCCACAGGTCGGGTCATGGGAGATACCTCGCTTCAGCGGCGGTCACGGTGGTGGCGGTCGGTCACGGTCCGGGTGGGGGAGCGGTCGGCTCGGGCGGTCGCGACGGCGGTCTGTTCGGTCATGGCGGCGGCGCGGGCGGTCACGGTATCTCGTCGAGCCGGGCGAACAGCCGGGTTGCGGCCTCGGCCGCCTTGGCCCGAATCTCGTCGGGATTGACCCGGGTGGGGCGGCCGTCTACCAGCACCGCCTCGCCGTCCACCGTCGCGTCCATGGCCCTCACCCCGGTGGTGAAGGCCAGCGACCACGGGTCGGTGGCCCCGTAGGACCAGCGGACCACATCGGCCCGGGCCTCGGGGAACAGCTCCCAGCCCGTCTCCAGCCACCCCCAGGCCGTCTCCGGGGTGGCGGTCACGTCGTCCTCGCGGTGGCGGGCGTAGACCAGCCGGAACTCGTCGAGCATGTCGGCCCCGATCCCGTCGGTGCCCAGCGCCACCCGGTTGGGCCGGGCCGCGGGCCGGGCGTAGCCCACCGCGTTGTTCATGTTGGACCGGGGATTGTGAACGATGGTTCCCGGCAGCTCCCGGTCGAGATGCACGGCGTGAACCAGCAGCCAGTTATCGGCGGCGAGGGGGGCCAGCCGCGGGCCGGCGTCGGCGTCGTCGGGGCCCTCGGCCACGTGGACGTGGACCCCGGTTCCGTGGTCGGCGGCCAGCCCGGCGGCCGCCTCCAGGGTGGCCGGCGAGCAGGTGAAGGCGGCGTGGACGCCGACATGGCCCCGGCCCCCGGCCCGCAGGAACCGGTCGTTCTCGGCCAGGCCAGCCGCGGCCCCGGCCGGGCCGTGGCGGTCGGTGACGCCGTAGGCGCAGTCCACCCTCACGCCCACCTCGGCGCAGGCGGCGGCGATGACGTCTAGGGAGCCTTCGATGGCGTTGGGTGACTCGTGGTGGTCGATGACGGCGGTGGTGCCGGACTCCAGGGCCTCCAGCGCCCCCAGCTTGGCCGACCATTCGATGGCGTTGAGGTCGAGGGCCCGGTCCAGGCGCCACCAGATCAGCTCCAGGATGTCCAGGAACGACCGGGGGGTGCGGGGCGGGGCGGGCATCCCCCGGGCCAGCGCCGAATACAGATGATGATGGGCGCAAACCAGCCCCGGCGTGGTGCCCGGCTCTCCGAGCGTCGGGGCGGTCACGGCCGGGTCACGCCCGCCCGGGCGAGGCCGTCGCCGGCACCGGCTGGTGGGCGGCGATGGGGAGCCGGTTGCGCCATTGGCCGTCGACCTGGCGCATGGCCTCGGCCACCGCCCCGGCCGTGGGCACCAAGCCGATCTCGCCCACCCCCTTGATGCCGTAGGGGGAGTCAGGCTGGGGGGCCTCGACGAGGATCACCTCCACCGGCGGCATGTCCTTGGGCCGGATGATGTTGAGGCCCCGCAGGGTGTCGGGCCCCGGCCGCCCGTCGGCGTCGCAGGGGAAGTCCTCGCCCAGGGCGTAGCCCAGGCCCATGTGGACGCTGCCCTCGATCTGGCCCTCGCACAGCAGCGGGTTGACGGCCCGGCCCACGTCGTGGGCGGCCACCACCTTCTCGATCTCGCCGGTGGCCGGATCGGCCACCACCACCTGGGCCGCATAGGAGAAGGTGGAGTGGATGACCGGGTTCTCGGCCCCCTCGTCGAGGCTGTTGGTCCAGTCCACCCGGTACTCCCCGGCGTAGTCGACCCCGGTGAGGCGGCCCCCGGCCACGGCGGCCCGGCAGGCGTCGGCCACCGCCCCCGCCCCCATGAGCGTGCCCCGCGACCCGGTGGTCTGGCCGTCGCCCAGCTCGCGGCTGGTGTCCACCACCACCCTCACCCGATCGGGGTTCACGCCCAGCTCGGCCACCGCCACCTGAAGGGCCACGGTGTGGACCCCCTGGCCCATCTCGGTCCAGCCGTGGCGGACCTCCACCATGGTGTCGGGCCCGGCTGGCGTTCTCGGCGGGCGGCGCTGGTCGGCGGCGAAACGCACCACGGCCCGGCTCACCTCGACGTAGCCGTTGCCCAGCCCGGAGTTCTTCAGGCCCAGCCCCAGGCCGACGGCTTGGCCCGCGGCCCGGGCCTGCTCGTAGGCGGGGCGGACGGCGTCGAGGCACTGGCGGGCCCCGGCGCAGCCTTCGTCCATGACCTGGCCCGGCCCCCACACCGCCCCCGGCGCCACCGCGTTGCGGGACCGGATCTCCCAGCCGCTGATCCCCACCGCGGCGGCCAGGCGGTCCATGGCCCCCTCGGCCGCGAACTGGGCCTGGTTGGCCCCGAAGCCCCGGAAGGCGCCGCCGATGCTGTTGTTGGTGCGGGCGGCGACGGCCTCCACGTCCACCACCGGCACGGCGTAGGGGCCGCAGGCGTGGCCGGCCGCCCGCTCCAGCACCTTCATGCCCACCGAGGCGTAGGGGCCGGAGTCGCCCAGCATCCGGGCCCGCAGGGCGGTGAGGCGGCCCTCGGCGTCGCAGCCCGCCGAAAGGTGGATGCGCACCGGGTGGCGCTTGGGATGCACCAACAGGGACTCTTCGCGGGAGAAGGTGGTCTTCACCGGGCGGTTGAGCAGCCAGGCGGCCAGGGCGGTCTGGGCCTGGTTGGAGCAGTCCTCCTTGCCCCCGAAGGCCCCGCCGTTGGCCACCTGGGTGACCCGCACCGTCTCGGGGCCCACCCCGAGCACCGCCGCGATCTGATCCCGGTCGTCCCACACCCCCTGGCCCCCCGAATACACGTCGAGGCGGCGGGCGCCGCGGTCGTCGTCGGTCACGGGCACGGCCAGGGTGGACTCGGGCTCCAGGAAGGCCTGCTCCACCCGCTGGGTGCGGAACGTCTCGGTGACGGTGTGGGCCGAGCGGGCCAGGGCCTCGTCCACGTCGCCGCCCCGCCGGTAGGCCGACACCGACAAGACGTTGCCGTCGAGGTGGCCCACCGCGTCCTCGGCGCCGGGGAGGACGGCGGCCTCGGGGTCGGTGACGGGGGCCAGCGGCCGGTAGTCGATGTCGATGAGGGCCGCAGCCCGCCGGGCGGCTTCGCGGTCCTCGGCCACCACTAGGGCCATCACGTCGCCCAGGTAGGCGGTGCGGCCCCCGGCGCCGACGAACACGGGCCAGTCCTTGTGGATGAGCCCGATCAGCAGATCGCCGGACACGTCGGCCGCGGTGAACACCCTTACCACGCCGGGGGCGGCCTCGGCGGGGGCGGTGTCGATGGAGATCACGTCGGCCCGGGCGTGGTCGGCCAGCCGGACCGCCCCGTGCAGCAGGCCCGGGACCTTCATGTCGTCGATGAAGAGCTTGTCGCCCAGGGCGAGGTCGAAGGACTCGTAGCGGGCCGACCGGGACCCGATCCCCTTCACCGGTTCCAGCGGCGGTCCGGGGCGGCCGTCGGCCCCGGAGGCCAGCAGGTCCACCGCGTCGAGGATCTTGAGGTAGCCGGTGCAGCGGCACAGGTGGGCGCCCAGATGGCGGGAGGCCTGCTCCCGGGTGAGGTCGGGGCCGTGCCGGTCGATCAGGGCCTTGGCCCGCATGATGATCCCGGGGATGCAGAACCCGCACTGCACCGCCCCGGCCGCCCCGAAGGCGGCGGCGAAGCGTTCCCGCTCTCGGGGGTTGAGCCCCTCGGGGGTGACCACCGAGGCCCCGGCCGCCTTCTCCAGGGGGATTTGGCAGGCCACCCTGGCCTTGCCGTCGAGCAGCACCGTGCAGGCCCCGCACTGCCCCGACGGCGAGCAGCCGTCCTTGGCCGCCACCAAGTCCAGTTCCTCGCGCAGGGCGGCCAGCAGGTGGGGATGCTCCCCGACGCGCACCGCCGCCCCGTTGCAGACAAACTCGGTGACGCCGGAGTCGTGCCTCACCTCGAACAGGTTAGACCGGCCTTTGGCTGGCTTGAGCTTGAACGCCTCCCGGCGTCAGGGCTCTGTTTCCGTTCTGGCGGTCGCTCTGTCCGGTTCTGGCCGTTGCTCTGTCCGGCTGGCAGGTTCCGTGCTACCCCCGGCCTGGAGCGTCGAGAGTTTCTTGGCGTTTGCTTTGTCCGGCCAGCGGGTCCTGTCACGGGCGCGGATTTCGCCGGCAAGCGGCGAAATCCTGGCCCCCGTGCCACCCCCCGGCCTGGCGCATCTCTGGGCCCGGTTCGGGTCAGGTCGGGAAGAGGGCTGGGGCTCTTTCTTGATTCGTCCCTCGACCTCGCCTTGGTTGATGGTCCAGAGTTGGATGGACTGGGGCTTCTCCGTCGGGATTGGGGCCAGCTCGGTCGGTGGGAGGGGGTCTGCTGGGCTCGGGCAGCGGGCGGCGGTTGGGCTGGCTACGGCCTCCGTGATCGGGATGGCGGTTGTGCTGGCCGCGGCCTTCGTGGCGGTGGCGGCCGGGGGGTTTGAGGCGGTCGGGGGGTTGGAGGGCGGGTTTGCCGTGGTGGTGGGTGATTTGCCAGTTGTGGTCGTGGATGTTGTGGTGGCATTTCCAGCAGACCAGCACGAGGTTGTCGATGTCGGTTCTCCGGGATTGGGCGTAGGGGATGATGTGGTGGGCTTGGCACCAGCGGGGTTCGGCGCCGCAGCCGATGCAGCCGCCGTCTCGGGCGATGAGCATCCGCCGCTGGGCTTTGGAGGCGGTGCGCGTCGTAGCCCCGTGATACAGCGGTTTGCCGTCGCTGAACAACACACCGGTCAGCTCGGCGTCGCAGGCGATGCGTTGAAGCACCGACGGTGGCACCGGCCCGGCACCGGGGATCTCGCAGCGCCCGGACGGGTCCTGGCCGGTGAGCGCACCGATGTCGGCCACCACGATCACCTCGGCCCTGGATCTGCTGCCGCCGGGACCGGCACCCAGTTCGGTGTCGCCGGAGGCGAGCTGGTCGAGGGCATCGGCTTGGAGCTGGTCCCAGCTCCGGCGGCCCTCACTGCCGCCGCCGTTGCGGGCGGCTTGGTCGTCTTGGCGGCGCAGGGCCTCGGCCAGTCGCTGCAGGCGGGCCCCGATGCGGGTGCCGGCTTCGAGGTCGTATTGGCCGTCGATGCGTACCTTGTCGCGGTCCCTGCGGATTCTGAGGTAGCGGCGCTCCCGCTGGCGCAGGTAGTCGCCGTGGCCGTGGTCGTCTTGTTGGCTTTGGGTCCAGGCGTCGACCTCGCGGGCGAACTGGTCCGGTGGAAGCTCCCGGGCTTGTTCCAACAGGCCGGCGGCCGCGTCCACGGACTCGGGGGCGGTGCGCTTGGCTGCTTGGGCCAAGCGCTCGGCGTTGGCCAAAGACACCTCCCCGGCTTCCACCGCGGTGCGGGCCTGGGGCATCGCATCGAGTGTCTCGGCCACCGTCAGGCGGCGGCGGGCCTCAGATCGGGACTTGCCGCCCTGATCGCACAATACCGACGCCCCGCCGTCGCCGTGGCCCTCACCCAGCGCGATCAACCGGGCCGCCTCAGTCACCAGCACCGCCATCTTGGCCTCTACTGACTGGCTGGCCGCGACCAGTTCTTTGAGACCGGCCAAGGGCAGCTCCCCGGCCCACACCCGGCCCAGCAGGCAGTCCAGCTCCCCGCCGAACCGTTTCACCGCGTCCACTCCAACGACCATGAGATCACTCTATACCAGGGGTGTGACAATGACAACTTAATATCAGAAAAAATCCTGAAATTTCCTAAAAAATCTTATCTTAACATGGCAAGCATTCTAACGTAGATCGGCTTGAGGCAGTCAGGGCGCTTTGATCCATCCGGCGAGCCAGCCTCCCTCTCGCAGCGATTCTGGCGAGAGAAGGCCCAAGTAGAAGCGGTTCTCCTGGCCCAGTTCGCCCGCCTCCAGCTCGACGTACTGGCCCGACGCCGATCCCACCGGCGGCTGGCTCGAGAACAGCCGGTAGCGGTTCTCAGAGGCCAGCACCGCCCACCGGGCCCCGTGGTTCTGGCAGTCGGCTAGGACCAGGCCCTCGGGCAGCTCGCCGTTGCGAGTGAGGCGGCTGAACAAGGATGGGTTGCGGTAAGGGTGAACCACCGCCACCGGCTTGTCGTCGTGTCGAAGCAGATAGCCGCGCCGGGGAAGCTGCTGGACCCGGTAGCCGAGCTTCCCGAACAGCGAGTGCCACCCCAGGTCGCCTACGAGTTCAACGCCTGCGACCGCTTCGGCCAAGCGCCCCTTATTCTCAGGCTGGCGCAGTCGGTCGCGCACGAAGTGGGGCGTGAGCAAGTCCTTGACCCTGATCCCCGGCACCACCGATTCCTCTAGACGGCCGAATTCGCCGATGAAGAGCGCGGCCG
>CBDESP010000005.1:0-10458 GCA_965242525.1 uncultured Binatia bacterium (SeqCode) | reverse complement strand
TTCCCTAGAAGCGGTAGGGTTGCCTAGATTCCGTTCCCGACTAGAGCCGCTCGATGCCCTATAAGAACCCCCACGACGAACGAGCCAAAGCCGCCAAGCGGAAGTGGTGGAGGGAGAACCGAGGCACCCCTACCGGGAAGCGAGGACCCAAGCCCAAATCGCAAGGCGGAGGGTTGAAGGAACCGTCGCCTGTTCCGGGCGCCGGTCAATCGGACCTTCTCCCTGGCGCCGTCCGGCCCAAGCCCCAGCCCCTCGAAGTGGGGCTGGCCCTGGCGAAGTGGTGCCGCGACACCCTCAAGGTTCCGCCGGGGCACGCCAACGCCGGCCAGCCCCTGGTGATACCGCCCTACGGTATCGACTTCATCCGGGATGCCCTACATGCTCGTGAGAGTCTGCTATGCATCGCCCGGAAGAACGCCAAGTCCGCCATCATCGCCGCGTTTCTGCTGGCGCGTCTCTGTAGCGGACTGCCCGGACTCCACATCCGGGGATACCGGGGCGGGGTCACCAGCGTTACCAAAGAGAAGGCCAACGAGCTGCGCATGCAGATGGAAGCCATTGCCACAGCCAGCAACCTGTTGTCCAAGGTCCGGTTCCTTCGCACTCCGGCGCCGGGCCGCGTGGTGTCCACCACGGGCGCCGTCGATATCCTCTCTGCGGACAAGAGCGCCGGCCATGCGAGCGGCTTCGACGACGCCATCGTGGACGAAATCGGCCTGCTGGAGGAGCGGCACCGCGAGCTCGTGAACGGTATGCGGTCTTCGATTTCGGCCCGCTCGGGCCGGTTCATTGCCCTGTCTATTCGGGGCCTTGCGCCGTTCACGCGGGAAATGATCGAGCGCCGAAAACAGGACGTCGTAAACGTCCACCTGTACGCGGCGCCCGCCAGGTGCAAACTCACCGACGAAGACGCCTGGCGCGCCGCCAACCCCGGCCTGGATTTCGGCATCAAGAGCATGGACTACATGCGGGGAGAAGCGGAACACGCAGCGGCCATCCCTGCCGACGAATCCGCCTTCCGGGCCTACGACCTGAACCAAGAGGTCGAACCGTCGCAAGAGATGATCGTCTCCGTGGGCGCCTGGGAGAAGGTCCTGTGCCAGCCCGAGGACCTGCCCGAGGACCGGGGGCCGGTGGTGATCGGCTTCGACGCCGGCGGCGCCGCCAGCATGACGGCAGCGGTGATCCTCTGGACGGAGACCGGACGGTGTGAAGCCTATGGCGCCTTCGGCGACTTGCCATCCCTGGCCGCCCGCGGTAAAGCGGACGGCGTGGGAACCCTGTATCTGCAAATGGCGTCCGAGGGCGCCTTGACGATCTACCCCGGTCTCGTTACGCCGGTAGCGCCGTTCCTGGCCTTCCTCGCCAATCGGGTAGCCGGACATCCGGTCCTCGCAGCGGGAGCCGACCGCTACCGGCGTAACGAAGTCACACAGTACCTGAGAGACGCGGGCCTGGACTGGCGGATGGTGTGGCGCGGAACGGGCGCCAGCCCCACCGCGGACGGTAGCCGGGACATCCGGGCCTTTCAGCGAGCGGTGTTGCAGCGCCGTATCCGCTTCATGGACCCGTGCACCATCATGGAGAGCGCTATAGGCGACTCCCAACTACGCTACGACGCCGCGGGCAACCCCGCGCTGGACAAGGCACGATTCGCGGGGCGAATAGATGCCCTGTCCAGCGCCGTGATTGCCGCGGGTCTTGCGGAGCAAGTTCAGAACGTGGGCTTCGACAGGGTGACATTGCTATGAAGACCAAACACAAAGCCTACGAGAATTACGCTACCGGCGTGATCCGGTCCTACTGCGGCCGCGTCCTGCGGACTCTGCACCGCGTCACAGCGTCAGACGATCCCGCCACCGTCAAGGTCACCTGCAAAAGGTGCCTGCAGATACACACGGCATGGCACGACGTGGGGAGCATATGAGCGGGCATCCACACCCGCACCTCTGCGGGGTCTGTGACCGTGAGTGGACCTGCACCGGCGCCAGTTGCGGCTTCGCCCTGCTGCGGACCTGCGAGAAATGCCAATGACGCCGAACCAACGCCAATACCGGACCACCATGTGGGCGGTCCTTCGGGAGCAAGTCTTCATCCGGGACGGCTACCGGTGTGTGAAGTGCGGACGGGCCGGGCGCCTGGAGTGCGACCACGTGAAGCCGCTCAAGCACGGCGGCGGGAATACCCTGGACAACCTGCAGACCCTCTGCCGGGACTGTCACTTCGCCAAGACCGCCAAGGAGAACGAGAAGGTCAAGGGTAGATCGGCGTGGGGCGCCCGGTTGCGACTGATCCAGGGGGGCAAGGTGACGATGCCGCCGCCGTCCACACGGGACCCGAGGGGACCCCATGCCGCCTGACGTCGACGCCTACGCCGCGGCCGTCGCCGGTCGCGCATTGGCGACGAAGTGCACGGGCGGGTTTACTACTCAACCCCGAAGACCCACCGGCGGGCCGTATTACCTGGGCTATGTGGCCAATCCAGTTCCCGTTTCAGCTACTCCCTTCAATGCCAGAACGTTCGACGGCAGCGATTGGGACGGGCAAGGCTTCGGATTTCGGCGTCCATTTTCAGACCATATCCTCCCCATCAAATGGTTGTTCGGAGTAACCCTTAGTGCGAACCGGCCATTTGGCCAATGGCCTGTTCGGGGTTTCATTATCCCTGTCATGTCGGTAACCGGACCGTTCGGGCCGGGCCGGGCCATACCGGATGATTTCCTGGAGATAGGCAAAACCATCATCTTCGAAGGGTACTATCAAGACCCTGAGACCGAAGCATGGTCAGATCCTTTCTGGACAATGACCTTGACGATTGGGCGTGCACCGGTTGCTTTCGGTTCTCCCACCGTAGGATGGCGGCAAGAAACAGGAGGCGTGTCCTATGTTCTGGAGCGCCCGCAAACAACGGCTGACGATCGTATGGTTACCGGCATGTCCGTTCGGGACGCCGCAGACTCTGCACCAGCGCCAGACACCTTCGAGTTCTACGCCCGCCTCGAGGGCGGCGTGGGAAGCATCCTCGAAGCCGACGAGGAAGGCAACCAGACGGAACTCCAGACCGTGAACATGACCGTCCGTTACGATGCCCGCTTCCGGGTGGGAGACTGGGTCAGGATTGCGGACGATTTCTCGTTCGTCTATGAAATCCAGTCCATCGACGAGGTCGGGCGCCGGAAGTGGCAAACCCTGACCATGATTCAACGGGTAGCGGTCTGATGGCTTTCGGGTTATTTTTTGCCAGGTTTGCGCTCGCCGCGGCGTCCCCCGCCGCCTTCAAGGCTCTGCGGAGAGTACGCAGGCTAAGAGGACGCAGGCGAAGAGGTCAGAGAGGCATCGCACCCGGCAATGATGGTAGAAGCCGGCGGGACCTTCGCCCCGATGACTATGAAATCCTCGCAAGGCTCAACAAGGGAAAGGGGCGGTTCAACCGAGTCGAAACCTTTCGACGGTTGCATTTCCGCATAAGAGCGGGAAGGGAATTGCCACGCTATGAGGTTCGGAGGGTGCTAAGGAGTTTCGAGGACGAGACAAGGATAGCCTTGCATTCACAAACCAAGCAATACCTGCTGAGGAAGACGCCTGCCCGAACCGGGAAGCTCAAACACTCGCTCAAACAAGCAGTGGAAGTGGAATTAAAAGGGTTCAACAGGGCCAACGGGTTCCTGGAAGTCCGCTACAACGCTCCCCCGGGAGCCTGCTACTACGCTCGTTGGGTGCCGCGAGTCAGGGAACTCCTGTCATCGGAAGCCCTGTTCCGGCGCATGAAGAAGGCTTTTTACGAGGGTGCGGCGAATACGTCACCGCCGCGCGTTCCAGACTAGGAGGTCGATGTGAGAAAGTCCCAAGAACTGCTGGTACAACTGTCCGAGGCTCGGTCCACCCTGGGAGACCTGAGCCGCCCGGATCACCCCCTGGCAACCACGGATGGCTCCCCATCCCCGGACCTGGACCGGCAAATCGGCGAAGCAACGTCCCGTATCCTGCAACTCGAAAGTGAGTACCGGACCGCCGTCGCCGAAGAAGCCGCCGCCGCGGCCATCGAGGACGCCCACGCCGGGGGCGAGGGCGCCGAAATCCGGGGCCTGCTGGACAAGGTGAAGATCGGCCACTACGTCCGGTCCGCCCTGACCGAGGAGAAGCTGTCCGGCGCCGAGGCCGAACTCAACGCGGCCCGGGCCATTCCGGAGTCCGGCATCGTGCAGCTTCCGATGGAGCTCCTGGCGCAACGCTCCGTCCAGGCGCCCATCGAGGAGCGCGTCGACGCCGTCACCGCGCCCGCGGTGGACTTCGGGGAGAACAGCGCCGGCGTGCAGGCCTGGTTGGGCCGCCTGTTCCGGCCCACGTTGGCCGGCTACCTCGGGGTGACGATGGCAAGCCCTGGCGTGGGAGACCCCGAATACCTGATCCTCACCAGCTCGAACGACCCGGTCCAGCGCGCCCGGTCCCAAGAGGTGGACGCGACCGCGGCTACCCTGTCGAGCCTGACCATGACGCCCAAGCGCATGTCTGCCCGGTACGTGTGGCGCATCGAGGACACGGCCCGTATCGAGCGCCTCGAGGAGCAACTGCGGTCCGACCTGGAGATGGCGGTCCGGGTGGGCGCCGATACCGCCATCCTCGAGGGCGAGGACAGCGGGACCGGGACGGACGCGGATATCACCGGCCTGGACGCCGCCACCGGCGTCAAGGAGATCACCAAGACCTGGCGCGCGCAGATCGCCAACGGTCCCAACCTGTTCACGCAGACGATCACGGGCTTGAACGAGCTGATCGACGGCATCCGGGCACAGACCACCGGGGAAGTCTCCCTGGTGCTGGCGCCCACCCTGTTCCGCGCCCTGACCAGCCTGTTCGCGAGCGCGAACAACAACGACACCATTGCGGACGTGCTGCGGCGCCAAGGATACACCTGGCGCGTCGCGGGCAACATGACCACCGCAGCCCTGGCGGCCAACGACATCGTGGGCTTGGGCAGTCTGCCGGTGGGCCGGGCCAACGCCGCGGTCTATGCCATGTGGCCCACCATGAGCCTGATCCGGGACGTGTACAGCGGCGCCGCCAAGGGCGAGGTGGCGTTGACGTCCATCATCCTGCACGACTTCAAGGTGATCCGTCCGGACACGTTCTTCCGGCTCAAGACGTCGTAGGTGGAATCATGGCCGGTAAAATCTACGCCAAACCAGCCCTCGAACTGCGCTACCTGGGGGCGCCCGCCGCGCCCCTGGACATGGAGTTCCGCGAGGACAAGACCGGCCTGGGCAAGGTGTCCGGCGTCATCCTGCGCTACGGAGACGTAGCCGGGATCGGCGCCTTCACCGAAGAGTTCGAGGCCGGGGCCATGAAGCCCTACTCGGGGCCCATCGTCGCCAACATCCTGCACGACCGCAGCCGCCTGCTGGCCAGCCGCCCGGGCAACATGAGCCTCGACTTCGGGGACCGCGAAGTCCGGGCAGAGTTCGACCTTCCCGACACAGCGGACGGACGCGAGGCCGTGGAGCTGATCCGCATGGGTGTGCTGGCGTCCTTCTCTGCCGAGTTCCGCGTGGACAAGGACTCCTGGGACGGGCAGCACCGGACGATCCAGGCCGCCACCCTCTACGGCCTGGGCCTGGTGGCGCAACCGGCGTATCCCCGGTCCACCCTGGACCGCGACGCGGCGCCGCCCGAGCTGTCCCGGGCAGACCGCTACCGCCGCAACCTGCTACGAGGGTTGATGTAGATGGCCGCTCCCGCCACCAATGCCGAGCTTGCCGCGGCTCTCCGCATTGCCGCGGACGATCCACGTTTGACCACCCTGTCACCAGCGCTCGACGCCTGGCTCGACACCCGCATCAACAATAGTCCGGTTCCGGACGCGGTCAAGAAAGAGGCGTTCATTCGCCTGGTGGCCTACATCTACGACATGCCCGAGTCCGCGGGCAGCATGGGTTGGGCAAGGCCGTTCGTGAACAGCGGGGCCGCGGCCCTGCTGTCCGACTACCTGATCCAAGGGGCCGCCATCCTCTCTTCGGACGCCGCCGCGGCCCTGTCCGTCGCGTCCATTGCCGGTCACTACGTAACCGCCGTCGCCATCGACGGCTCCACCCTGGTCATCACCTTCAGCAACGCTCAGGAAGTGCGCCTGGCGTTGCCGCAACCGCAACCAACCCCGGTTGCGGACGGGTCCATCGGCGTGGATCAACTGGCGGCCGGCGTGGTGTCCACCCTGAACAAGAGCGTGCCTTTCGACGGGGTCTCCATATCCGGGGCCGTGCTGACGTTCGTATCCTCTGCCGGACAGCGCACAGACATCAACCTGCCCGCGTCCCAAGGCACGGTCAACCCGCGGACGGACGCCGACATCCGCGCACAGATCGCAGCGGCCCTGGTTGCCGGGGGCAACGTCACCATCACGCCTTCGGGCAGCGGCGCCGCACAGACCTTCACCATCGCGGCCACGGACACCGACACCAACACCCAACGGACGGACACCGAGATCCGCTCCGAGGTTCAACAGATGCTGGCGGCCGGGGCGAACATCACCATCACGCCTTCGGGCCGCGGAGACAACCGAATCCTCACCATCGCGGCCACCCCGGGAGACACGGACACCACCCGCTCCGACGCCGACATCCGCGCACAGATCGCAGCGGCCCTGGTTGCCGGGGGCAACGTCAGCATCACGCCTTCGGGCAGCGGCGCCGCACAGACCTTCACCATCGCGGCCACGGACACGGACACAAACACCCAACGCACGGACGCCGAAATCCGCGCCGAGGTTCAACGGATGCTGGCGGCAGGGGCCAACGTCACCCTGACGCCTTCGGGCAGCGGGGACAACCGTATCGTCACCATTGCCGCCAGTCCGGGAGACACGGACACCACCCGCTCCGACGCCGACATCCGCGCACAGATCGCAGCGGCCCTGGTTGCCGGGGGCAACGTCAGCATCACGCCTTCGGGCAGCGGCGCCGCACAGACCTTCACCATCGCGGCCACGGACACGGACACAAACACCCAACGCACGGACGCCGAAATCAACGCCCTGGTGGACGCCCGGATACCCGTAGCGCGCCGGGTCCCTGACTTCGCCATAGGCGACGCCGGGGAAGTGCTGACCGTAGCGCCCAACGGACGAGAGACCCGCTTCGGGAACGCCACCGTCAAGGCCGTGCAGCACTTCGACGCCATACCGGGCATCGCGGGCTACACCGTGGGCGACCTGGTGAACGTGGACGGGGAGCTCTACGAGCTTGTCGAAGGCACGGACAACCTGAGCCTGAACCAGATCGCGGGCCTGGCGGGAACGCCCCTGGCGAACTACCAGGGCGACGCGGTCTTCCAGTGGAACACGCAAGCCAACCCCGGCAACATCCGGCTCTACATCCCGCGCGGCTGGTACGTGGGCACGGACCAGACCATACCGGCCACCCTCTACGGGGAGTTGGAGACGGACAACGGGAGCTTCAACGAGATCGTCCTGGACCGGTCCAGCGGGGATGACGGTTCGCCGGTCACCCGATGGGCATACCACCGGACGTCGGACGGCCCGAAGCTCCCGGAGATCACCGGCGCCAAGCACTACCTGTTGAACCTCTACACCGACGCCGAACACGTCACCCCGTTCTCCCTGACGGGACGTGTGGACAACCATTGGCAGCCGGACGCCCGGAACCGCCTGACCCTGGGACAGGTGGACAACCGGATACTGGAGCAAGCCCGGACCGGGAACGGAACCAGGTGGGGCAAGATCAAGCTGCCCATGACCACGGTCTACACGGACGACCTGGCCACCACCGCGCAAATGGCCGCAGGCACGGCGGACCGGGTTCCCGACGCCGCCAAGGTCAAGGCCTACGTGGACGGGGCCATCCCGCACGTCCCCGGTACGTCCCTGCTGGACCATGAGTTCCCGGGCATGACCCTGGCGCGCACGGACCGCAACCAGCGCCCAGCGGCGCCCACCGCCCTGTCTCCCGTCTTCGACCTGGACACAGAAGGCAATGGACGCGGGGAGTTCCACCTTGCCCTGACCCTGACCATTGCGCCGGTGTCCGACGCAAACATGGGCTTCCAACAGGGAGTGAACCAGACCGCGGAACAGCGGCGTGTGGACCTGTCCAATATCCTGTTCGCCTCCGACCTGGCGCAGGTGGACGCCTTCGTGTTCAGCTCCACGGAGAGCTTGTCCGGCCTGGTGGCCTTCACACAGGTGGTCTATTCCAACTTGACGGAGGTGGGCACGTATCGGTTCCTGATGGTGAGGAACGCCAACAACGAGGTGGCGACCTACCATTACTGGGAAGGCAAGGCCGGGGCCACGGGCGCCACGATCACCGCGGAGGCGCGGATCACCTTCACGCCCACGGACGCGGCGGCCAGTGCAGCGCCGTTGGGGTTCCGTCTGTTATGGGGCCGGTTCGACCAGGCCAGCGAAACCCTGACGCATAACCCGAACCTGTCTGCGTCGCGCGGCATCGCGTCGGTTGTGCGGAATGGTATAGGCTCCTACCGGGTGACGTTTTCGGAACCCTTCGCGGACAACGTCTATATCACCATGGTCAATCCCTGGGGGGCGGGCCAGCCCATCAACGAAGTCCATAACGCCTCTCCCGGATTCTTCGACATCGTCACGAAATCGACTGCAGGCGTGGGAACGGACTTGGCCCGAAACACCGGTTGCCAATTCATAGTCCTGAAACCGGAGGCAGCATGACCCTTTGGCCTTTCTCCCAACGCACCGGGACGCCGCCCACAGAGGACCGCAACTACACGGACGCGATCGTAACGGCCATCCTGCAGGCCAACACAGGGGAGTCCCTGACCGCGCTCCGGACCGCAGCCCTGGAAGCAGCGGCCGGCTGGTGGTCCCGATGCTTCACCATGGCCAGCGTCTCTCCTTCCGGAGCGGCCATGCTGCTAACCCCGTCGATATTGGGTTGGGTGGGCCGAAGCCTCTGCCAGAGCGGACAAGCCATGCTGTACCTGTCCGAGGGCGCCATGCCCGCGCTCTACCCGGTAACCAACGCCAACACCACCGGTGGCCGGGACCGCAACTCCTGGCGGTACGACCTGATCCTGAACGGCCCGGAAGGGTCCATGGCCGTCCGCACCGGTGCCGCCAACGTCCTGCACGTCCAGTACAGCTACGAGGCCACGAACCCGTCCCTGGGCATCGGGCCGATGCAATGGGCCGCCACCCTGGGCAAGATGGCCGCCAGCATGGAACAGCGGCTCACCGAGGAAGCCGCCGCCAAGGTGGGCTACTTGATCCCCATCCCCAAGGCGCCGCTCAGCACCATCACGGACAGCGAGGGGAACGCGGTGGACCCGCTCGCCGCGCTCAAGCGCGACCTGAGCAACCTCAAGGGACAAACCGCCCTGGTGGAAACGTCCGGTGGCATGGCGCCGGAGGTCCGGGCGCCGCAAGGGGAATGGCAACCGCGGCGTATTGGCCTGGACCCGCCTGCCGCCGTCGTTGAGCTTCGCCGTCAGGTCTTCGAGAGCGTGCTTTCGGTGTGCGGCGTCCCGCCTGGCCTGGTCTCCCTGTCCGGCGGCCATATCCGCGAACACCTGCGGACGTTCCTTCACACCACCCTGGCGCCAGCGGGCCGCCTGCTGGAAGCCGAGGCCAGCGCCAAGCTGCCCGGGCCGGTCAAGGTGTCGTTCGAGCGCCTCTACGCCGCAGACGTCCAGGGCCGCGCCCGGGCCTTCCAGAGCATGACCACCGGTGGCCTGAGCGTAGAGGAAGCCCGCCGCCTGGCGGGGTTGGACGAATGAGACCCTGTTGGGCCGCCGTGATCTTCATCTTCATCAACCTGGCGGGTTGCGACCGGGATCGACATTTGACCCTAGATCGTGAGACAAACGTTCGCCGTCACCCCTTTACGTTTGATCTTTCGAATGGTACGAACGTCGATCATGTCTCAATCTCCTACGAGTCGATGGGGAGACCGCGCCCGCCGCAAGGCCGCACAGAGCGTGAACGAGCGGAAGATGGAGCGGATCAACGCCGCTCTCCCCTGGATACGGCGTTGCCAGGGTGAGGGAATGAGCCTGGCAGCAATCGCCAAGGCGTTGAACGCCTTCGGCATACCCTCCCCGGGAGCCGGGACCGGCTACGGGGACAACTGGACACGCAAGGCGGTAGAGCGGATCGTGTCCAAGGAGGACCTATGAGTCTCAAGACGATCACGGAAGCCGTGGTCAGTTTCGTGGTGAAGGACGGCGCGTTGCTGACGCGGGTGGGCGCGGGAGATCGAGCAACAGGATTGGCAGGACACGGCCCTGGACGCCCTGCACCTTGGCCTTGACCTGGCGGGCTGGCTTGTCCCTGCCCAGTACCTGACCAAGGCTCTGAAGGTCCCGGAAGGGGCCACGCTCGCGAACGACCTGATCGAGCGCCTGGCGGAGAACTTGCGCGACGCCAGTGGGGACACCGGGACCCTGACCCTGGAAGACTTGTTCGGCGCCGTC
>CBDESP010000004.1:0-8326 GCA_965242525.1 uncultured Binatia bacterium (SeqCode) | reverse complement strand
GCTTGCAGCCCCAACGACCCCGGTAAACATTCCGACGCGCGGATGGTACTTCGAGTACGCCGCCAATACGGACTGGGCGGAGGTTTGGCCGCGTTGGGTTGCTTCCGATCGCGGCCCGGGCGGTAATTCCCCTACTGGCGGGGTTAACTTCTTCGATGGGTCAATAAGACTTGAAAACCGGGCCGCCAAGGGACAAGGATGGATCGACCCCGGGAACGTGCTGGACGTTATCCCGCTTTCCGACATACGACGGATAAACGATATCAACGAAGGCATCCCCTCCCAAGCTGGAATTCGCACCAGCAGCGGCGTTGCGACATTCTGGTGTCCTCCGTGGGATGGAAAGGTTTTCGCTTTCCGTAGTATGCGAATGGCGACGGCTATTAGAAGTAATTTACGAGCCTTAAGCGCAGAGCAACTGTTTTCATCTATCCCGACCGCAGATTCCCGCGGCAGAAATCTTACAGGAGGAACATATACTCTGAACCTCGTTCTTCCACCAAGATCATCTTCATCTTCAACGCCGTTGTTCGATGCACAAACGTTTGACGGCAATACCCTATGGCCGGTAGACGGAGTACGGAGGTCAGCCAGCAGCAATTTCACCTACCGCCTGAAAGCCTATCGACCCGGCGTAGCGGACCCCGTAGCGGAAATCAGGTTTTCGGGATCGAGTGCAGCGCCTCAAGGAAGAACGTTTATCAGTCAGACATTATCTGCGGACACAAACATCGCGGATCAACGTGATAGATCCGTAGTAATCACGCCCCTTCCCCCGCACGCTCCATATGTCCGCTACACACGAAGGAGATTCAATCGTTTTACAAGCCCCGAGGATTTGAACAATGAGGGATTCTTTCCAAGGGTTTCCGAAAATTCAGGTTTCTACATAGTGCAATTCGGCGTCCACACTGACTATGATTACGTTACGCCGCTCCCGCCCAACACGCCGGTTTCAGGGTTCAGCCTGCAGATAGAGCAAAGCGCAGCCCCAACGGAAGGCGCAGAAACCCGTTTCGACTTCTACGCCCGCCTCGACAGCGGGGCCGAAGGCGAACTCCAGCAGGCACTACAGGGCCTTATCACGGAGACACAGACCCAGACCCTGCAAGCCACCGTCCGATACGACTCCCGTTTCAGGATCGGGGAATACATCAACATCCCCGGCGACTTCGAGGTCTACAACTTCCGGATTCAAGCGATCGAAAACATGGGCCGCCAGAAATGGCAGAAACTGACGCTGGAATTAACCCTGCGGGTTTAACAACAACAGGAGGTCGATATGAGAAAGTCCCAAGAACTGCTTGTCCAACTGTCCGAAGCCCGGTCCACCCTGGGAGACCTGAGCCGCCCGGATCACCCCCTGGCAACCACGGATGGCTCCCCATCCCCGGACCTGGACCGGCAAATCGGCGAAGCAACGTCCCGGATACTGCAGCGCGAGAAGGAATACCGGGCCGCCGTCGCCGACGAAGCGGCCGCCGCGGCCATCGAGGACGCCCACGCCGGGGGCGAAGGAGCCGAAATCCGGGGCCTGCTGGACAAGGTGAAGATCGGCCACTACGTCCGATCCGCCCTGACCGAGGAGAAGCTCTCCGGAGCCGAAGCCGAACTGAACGCGGCCCGGGCCATCCCGGAGTCCGGCATCGTGCAGCTTCCGATGGAGCTCCTGGCGCAACGCTCCGTCCAGGCGCCCATCGAGGAGCGCGTCGACGCCGTCACCGCGCCCGCGGTGGACTTCGGCGAGAACTCGGCCGGCGTGCAGGCGTGGTTGGGCCGCCTGTTCCGGCCCACGTTGGCCGGCTACCTCGGGGTGACGATGGCAAGCCCTGGCGTGGGAGACCCCGAATACCTGATCCTCACCAGCTCGAACGACCCGGTCCAGCGCGCCCGGTCCCAAGAGGTGGACGCGACCGCCGCGACCTTGTCGAGCGAGACCATGACGCCCAAGCGCATGTCTGCCCGGTACGTGTGGAGGATCGAGGACACCGCGCGGATCGAGCGACTGGAGGAGCAACTGCGGTCCGACCTGGAGATGGCGGTCCGGGTGGGCGCCGATACCGCCATCCTGGAGGGCGAGGACAGCGGGACCGGGACGGACGCGGATATCACCGGCCTGGACGCCGCCACCGGCGTCAAGGAGATCACGAAGACTTGGCGCGCGCAGATCGCCAACGGTCCCAACCTGTTCACCCAGACCATTACCGGCCTGAACGAGCTGATCGACGGCATCCGGGCACAGACCACCGGGGAAGTCTCCCTGGTGCTGGCGCCCACCCTGTTCCGCGCCCTCACCAGCCTGTTCGCCAGCGCGAACAACAACGACACCATCGCGGACGTGCTGCGGCGCCAAGGATACACCTGGCGCGTCGCGGGCAACATGACCACAGCAGCCCTGGCGGCCAACGACATCGTGGGCTTGGGCAGTCTGCCGGTGGGCCGGGCCAACGCCGCGGTCTATGCCATGTGGCCCACCATGAGCCTGATCCGGGACGTGTACAGCGGCGCCGCCAAGGGCGAGGTGGCGTTGACGTCCATCATCCTGCACGACTTCAAGGTGATCCGTCCGGACACGTTCTTCCGGCTCAAGACGTCGTAGGAGGAATCATGGCCGGTAAAATCTACGCCAAACCAGCCCTCGAACTCCGCTACCTGGGGGCGCCCGCCGCGCCCCTGGACATGGAGTTCCGCGAGGACAAGACCGGCCTGGGCAAGGTGTCCGGCGTCATCCTGCGCTACGGAGACGTAGCCGGGATCGGCGCCTTCACCGAAGAGTTCGAGGCCGGGGCCATGAAGCCCTACTCGGGGCCCATCGTCGCCAACATCCTGCACGACCGCTCCCGCCTGCTGGCCAGCCGCCCGGGGAACATGTCCCTGGACTTCGGGGACCGCGAAGTCCGGGCAGAGTTCGACCTTCCCGACACAGCGGACGGACGCGAGGCCGTGGAGCTGATCCGCATGGGTGTGCTCGCGTCCTTCAGCGCGGAGTTCCGAGTGGACCAGGACTCCTGGGACGGGCAGCACCGGACGATCCAGGCCGCCACCCTCTACGGCCTGGGCCTGGTGGCGCAACCGGCCTATCCCGCGTCGCAACTGGACCGCGACGCGGCGCCGCCCGAGCTGTCCCGGGCAGACCGCTACCGCCGCAACCTGCTGCGAGGGTTGATGTAGATGGCCGCTCCCGCCACCAATGCCGAGCTTGCCGCGGCTCTCCGCATTGCCGCGGACGATCCACGTTTGACCACCCTGTCACCAGCGCTCGACGCCTGGCTCGACACCCGCATCAACAATAGTCCGGTTCCGGACGCGGTCAAGAAAGAGGCGTTCATTCGCCTGGTGGCCTACATCTACGACATGCCCGAGTCCGCGGGCAGCATGGGTTGGGCAAGGCCGTTCGTGAACAGCGGGGCCGCGGCCCTGCTGTCCGACTACCTGATCCAAGGCGCCGCCATCCTCTCTTCGGACGCCGCCGCGGCCCTGTCCGTCGCGTCCATTGCCGGTCACTACGTCACCGCCGTCGCCATCGACGGCTCTACCCTGGTGATCACCTTCAGCAACGCCCAGGAAGTGCGCCTGGCGTTGCCGGAACCGCCATCCAGCACGGTTGCGGACGGCTCAATCGGCGTTGACGAACTAAGCGCCGGGGTCGTCCTCACCCTGAACAAGAGCGTTCCCTTCGACGGTGTCTCCCTGTCCGGCGCCACCCTGACCTTTGCTTCGTCCGACGGCCAACGGACGGACATTACCCTGCCGTCAACGTCCGGGGGCGGCCTGGACCAAGCCGCCGTCGACGCCCGGGTCGACGCCCTGGTGCCGCCCGCCCGCCGTGTCCCTGCCTATGCCGTGGGAGACGCCGGCGAGGTCCTGACCGTCGCTACGGACGGGAACAGCCTGCGGTTCTCGCCGCCTCCGGCCACGCCTGGCGACGCCAACACCGAACTGTCCGTGCTGACGGCCATCCCCGCCGTCGCCGGGTACGCCATTGGCGACATCGTGAACGTCAACGGGGAGCTCTACGAGCTGGTGGCCGGGGGCGACGCCCAGAACGAAATCTCCGGCCTGAACGCGGGGGCGCCGTCCGGCTACACCGGCAGCACCGTCTTCCAATGGGACGAGACGAGCAAGAACATCCGCCTCTACATCCCGCAGACCTGGATCACTACTCCGGCGCCCGCCATCCTCTACGCCACCGTCAACGACGACAAGGGACTGCACTCGTTCACCACCCTGGCGCGGTCCAGCGGCGACGACGGGACGAACCCGGCCACCTACGCCTACCACCGCAAAAGCACGCCGCCCGAGGGCGCGGGCCTGGTGGAGATCCCCGGGGTCAAGCACTGGTGGATCCGCCTCTACGAGGACTCGGCGAACATACGCCCGTTCAACCTGACGGGCCGCAACCAGAGCCATTTCGAGATCGACCGGCGCAACCAGTTGAACGCCGAAGAAGTCAAGACCCTGATGGCGCCGGAGGCCGTGAGGGGAACCACCCTGCGCTGGCAAAAGAGCAAGCTCCCCCTCGACACCCTCTACACCAACCGCGTCGCGCCCCAAGCCCTGGCCGGGAACACCACGCCCTGGCCACCCTCCAAGACCGATGCAACGGTCATCGGCACCCGGCTACTGGACCACGAGTTCCCGGGCCTGACCCTGGCGCGCACCGACCGGAACGTCCGTCCCGCCGCGCCCACCGCCCTGGCGCCAGCCTTCGACCTCGACACCGCGGGCAACTCCCGGGGAGAGTTCCATTGCGCCCTGACCCTGACCCTGGCGCCGGTCTCCGACGTGAACATGGCCTTCGTCAAGACCGTCAACGCCACCGCAGAGCAACGCACCGTCAACCTGTCCAACATCCTCTTCGCCTCCGACCTGGCAGGGGAAGACGCCTTCGTCTTCTCAAGCTCGGCCGCCCTGTCCGGCCTGGTGGCCTTCGAGCAACAGGTTTTCTCCAACCAGACCGACGTTGGCACCTACCGCTTCCTGCTGGTCAGGGACGCCAACAACGTGGTCAGCACCTACCACTACTGGGAAGGACAAGCCGGGGCCACGGGCGCCACCCTGACCGCAGAGGCACGGATCACCTTCACGCCCACGGACGCGCCCACGGGCAACACCGGGGGAGGGCTCGTCATCGAGACCGTCAAGGACTGGACCGCAAAGAACACGTTGCCAACGGACGCCGAAGTGTTGAAACTGATTGCGGCAGACGTGAAATGGATCATCTTGTCAGTCCGCAACAATCATGGGTATTATCAATCACCGGGATGGATAAGACCCCAAGGCAACAACATCGTCAATCAGGGGTACCCTTTGAACGTCAATACCAATTTAAGGCAGGCTCCACAGAATGAAGATCATGTAGGCTTTCTATTGAATCCGGCTGGCACAAGCGGTCAAAGATGCACACCCATATTCCATGGAACCGAGGGTTTGAGAGGCACTTTTGAATACAAGCTGGAGGTCGTGAAATGATCCCCTGGCCATTCTCCCAACGCAACGGCCACCCGGCCACGGAGGACCGCAACTACACGGACGCCATCGTCACGGCCATCCTGCAGGCCAACACAGGGGAGTCCCTGACCGCGCTCCGGACCGCAGCCCTGGAAGCAGCGGCCGGCTGGTGGTCCCGATGCTTCACCATGGCCAGCGTCTCTCCTTCCGGAGCGGCCATGCTGCTAACCCCGTCGATATTGGGTTGGGTGGGCCGAAGCCTCTGCCAGAGCGGACAAGCCATGCTGTACCTGTCCGAGGGCGCCATGCCCGCGCTCTACCCGGTCACCAACGCCAACACCACCGGCGGCCGGGACCGCTCAAGCTGGCGGTACGACCTGATCCTGAACGGCCCCGAGGGGTCCATGGCCGTCCGCACCGGTGCCGCCAACGTCCTGCACGTCCAGTACAGCTACGAGGCCACCAACCCGTCCCTGGGCATCGGGCCGATGCAATGGGCCGCCACCCTGGGCAAGATGGCCGCCAGCATGGAACAGCGCCTCACCGAGGAGGCGGCCGCCAAGGTGGGCTACCTGATCCCCATCCCCAAGGCGCCGCTCAGCACCATCACGGACAGCGAGGGGAACGCGGTGGACCCTCTCGCCGCGCTCAAGCGCGACCTGTCGAACCTGAAGGGCCAAACCGCCCTGGTGGAAACGTCCGGTGGCATGGCGCCGGAGGTCCGTGCGCCGCAAGGGGAATGGCAACCGCGGCGTATTGGCCTGGACCCGCCTGCCGCCGTCGTTGAGCTTCGCCGTCAGGTCTTCGAGACCGTGCTTTCCGTGTGCGGCGTCCCGCCCGGGCTGGTCTCCCTGTCCGGCGGCCATATCCGCGAACACCTGCGGACGTTCCTTCACACCACCCTGGCGCCAGCGGGCCGCCTGCTGGAAGCCGAGGCCAGCGCCAAGCTGCCCGGGCCGGTCAAGGTGTCGTTCGAGCGCCTCTACGCCGCGGACATCCAGGGGCGCGCCCGGGCCTTCCAGAGCATGACCACCGGTGGCCTGAGCGTAGAGGAAGCCCGCCGCCTGGCGGGGTTGGACGAATGAGACCCTGTTGGGCCGCCGTGATCTTCATCTTCATCAACCTGGCGGGTTGCGACCGGGATCGACATTTGACCCTAGATCGTGAGACAAACGTTCGCCGTCACCCCTTTACGTTTGATCTTTCGAATGGTACGAACGTCGATCATGTCTCAATCTCCTACGAGTCGATGGGGAGACCGCGCCCGCCGCAAGGCCGCACAGAGCGTGAACGAGCGGAAGATGGAGCGGATCAACGCCGCTCTCCCCTGGATACGGCGTTGCCAGGGTGAGGGAATGAGCCTGGCAGCAATCGCCAAGGCGTTGAACGCCTTCGGCATACCCTCCCCGGGAGCCGGGACCGGCTACGGGGACAACTGGACACGCAAGGCGGTAGAGCGGATCGTGTCCAAGGAGGACCTATGAGTCTCAAGACGATCACGGAAGCCGTGGAATTCGTGGTGAAGGACGGCTCCCTGCTGGCGCGGGTGGGCCGGGAGATCGAGCAACAGGATTGGCAGGACACGGCCCTGGACGCCCTGCACCTTGGCCTTGACCTGGCGGACCGGCTCGTCCCTGCCCAGTACCTGGCCAAGGCTCTGAAGGTCCCGGAAGGGGCCACGCTCGCGAACGACCTGATCGAGCGCCTGGCGGAGAACTTGCGCGACGCCAGTGGGGACACCGGGACCCTGACCCTGGAAGACTTGTTCGGCGCCGTCAGGAAGATGATCTCGCATCCCGACCTGCTGAAAGACCCTCCGGAGCCCAAATCGACCGCATGAAATCGCCGGACCACATAGTCGAGTTCGTCGCTTTCTTCGAGGGTTACAGGATCACGCCCTACCTGGACGCCGGGGGCAAGTGGACCGTGGGGTACGGCTTCCGCTTCGTCGATGGCGTCCAGGTAGGTCCGAATACGCGGCCCATGTCCCAAGTCGAAGCCAAGTCCCTGTTGCGGGAGCAACTGGACACTATCGAGCGCTTGGTGCAGGCCGACGTTCTGGACGTCCAGTTGGGCCGGGCGCCCTGGGAACTGGCGACCTGGCAATGGGACGCCTTGACGTCATTGGTTTTCAACATCGGACATCACGCTTGGCTCCAATCGACGATGTTCCAGTTGGTCAAGGATGGGGCGCTCGATAAGGCTGCCCAAGAGTTCCCGCGGTGGTGCCATGTCCACGGCACGCCGGTTCATGGACTGGTGATGCGCCGGTATTGGGAGAGGCACCTATGGGAGCACGGCTATCAGGCCGTGGATTTCCTCTGGGAGGGCATCAAGCATTATCGTTCTCCCAAGCACGTGGGGCCTGGCGTACCGCATGAATAAGCCTCGATGTAGTTGCGGCCGCCGCGCCTTCAAGCAGTTCGCCATCCTCAAGATGGTGGACGGCTTCGTCGATGAGTTCGGCTGGGTGCCGCATTGCATCGCCTGTGGCATGGAATCGCAGTTCTGCCGGTGTCCGTCCATCGTCCAGGATGGCCGACACCGGCAGTTGTGGTTGTTCCAGGGGGTTGACCCCAGGGTCAAGGCGAAAGCACGTCCTGACCCGTAAAGCGCTAATCGTAGCCCCATGCCCGACGCGATAATCAAGGCACCGGGGGCATGGGGGCAGCAACGACGGTTACCGGGGGAAGGTAGAAAGCCGTCCGCTAACCGAGGGGGGAGAGCGCTACCAGGGGAGGCAATCCCCTACCGCCCCTACTGCTGGCATTGCCTTGTCCAGCGGGCCATGTGACGACCGACCGACCGACCGCATGGCGCACGGAGACTTAGGACCCCGTGCGCCCGCTTCCTCCCTCTCTCCCTCCCACATGGG
>CBDESP010000003.1:0-8609 GCA_965242525.1 uncultured Binatia bacterium (SeqCode) | reverse complement strand
GCCTAGATTCCGTTCCCGACTAGAGCCGCGCGATGCCCTATAAGAACCCCCACGACGAACGAGCCAAAGCCGCCAAGCGGAAGTGGTGGAGGGAGAACCGAGGCACCCCTACCGGGAAGCGAGGACCCAAGCCCAAATCGCAAGGCGGAGGGTTGAAGGAACCGTCGCCTGTTCCGGGCGCCGGTCAATCGGACCTTCTCCCTGGCGCCGTCCGGCCCAAGCCCCAGCCCCTCGAAGTGGGGCTGGCCCTGGCGAAGTGGTGCCGCGACACCCTCAAGGTTCCGCCGGGGCACGCCAACGCCGGCCAGCCCCTGGTGATACCGCCCTACGGTATCGACTTCATCCGGGATGCCCTACATGCTCGTGAGAGTCTGCTATGCATCGCCCGGAAGAACGCCAAGTCCGCCATCATCGCCGCGTTTCTGCTGGCGCGTCTCTGTAGCGGACTGCCCGGACTCCACATCCGGGGATACCGGGGCGGGGTCACCAGCGTTACCAAAGAGAAGGCCAACGAGCTGCGCATGCAGATGGAAGCCATTGCCACAGCCAGCAACCTGTTGTCCAAGGTCCGGTTCCTTCGCACTCCGGCGCCGGGCCGCGTGGTGTCCACCACGGGCGCCGTCGATATCCTCTCTGCGGACAAGAGCGCCGGCCATGCGAGCGGCTTCGACGACGCCATCGTGGACGAACTCGGCCTGCTGGAGGAGCGGCACCGCGAGCTCGTGAACGGTATGCGGTCTTCGATTTCGGCCCGCTCGGGCCGGTTCATTGCCCTGTCTATTCGGGGCCTTGCGCCGTTCACGCGGGAAATGATCGAGCGCCGAAAACAGGACGTCGTAAACGTCCACCTGTACGCGGCGCCCGCCAGGTGCAAACTCACCGACGAAGACGCCTGGCGCGCCGCCAACCCCGGCCTGGATTTCGGCATCAAGAGCATGGACTACATGCGGGGAGAAGCGGAACACGCAGCGGCCATCCCTGCCGACGAATCCGCCTTCCGGGCCTACGACCTGAACCAAGAGGTCGAACCGTCGCAAGAGATGATCGTCTCCGTGGGCGCCTGGGAGAAGGTCCTGTGCCAGCCCGAGGACCTGCCCGAGGACCGGGGGCCGGTGGTGATCGGCTTCGACGCCGGCGGCGCCGCCAGCATGACGGCAGCGGTGATCCTCTGGACGGAGACCGGACGGTGTGAAGCCTATGGCGCCTTCGGCGACTTGCCATCCCTGGCCGCCCGCGGTAAAGGGGACGGCGTGGGAACCCTGTATCTGCAAATGGCGTCCGAGGGCGCCTTGACGATCTACCCCGGTCTCGTTACGCCGGTAGCGCCGTTCCTGGCCTTCCTCGCCAATCGGGTAGCCGGACATCCGGTCCTCGCAGCGGGAGCCGACCGCTACCGGCGTAACGAAGTCACACAGTACCTGAGAGACGCGGGCCTGGACTGGCGGATGGTGTGGCGCGGAACGGGCGCCAGCCCCACCGCGGACGGTAGCCGGGACATCCGGGCCTTTCAGCGAGCGGTGTTGCAGCGCCGTATCCGCTTCATGGACCCGTGCACCATCATGGAGAGCGCTATAGGCGACTCCCAACTACGCTACGACGCCGCGGGCAACCCCGCGCTGGACAAGGCACGATTCGCGGGGCGAATAGATGCCCTGTCCAGCGCCGTGATTGCCGCGGGTCTTGCGGAGCAAGTTCAGAACGTGGGCTTCGACAGGGTGACATTGCTATGAAGACCAAACACAAAGCCTACGAGAATTACGCTACCGGCGTGATCCGGTCCTACTGCGGCCGCGTCCTGCGGACTCTGCACCGCGTCACAGCGTCAGACGATCCCGCCACCGTCAAGGTCACCTGCAAAAGGTGCCTGCAGATACACACGGCATGGCACGACGTGGGGAGCATATGAGCGGGCATCCACACCCGCACCTCTGCGGGGTCTGTGACCGTGAGTGGACCTGCACCGGCGCCAGTTGCGGCTTCGCCCTGCTGCGGACCTGCGAGAAATGCCAATGACGCCGAACCAACGCCAATACCGGACCACCATGTGGGCGGTCCTTCGGGAGCAAGTCTTCATCCGGGACGGCTACCGGTGTGTGAAGTGCGGACGGGCCGGGCGCCTGGAGTGCGACCACGTGAAGCCGCTCAAGCACGGCGGCGGGAATACCCTGGACAACCTGCAGACCCTCTGCCGGGACTGTCACTTCGCCAAGACCGCCAAGGAGAACGAGAAGGTCAAGGGCCGGGCCGCGTGGGGCGCCCGGTTGCGGGTGATCCAGGGGGGCAAGGTGACGATGCCGCCGCCGTCCACACGGGACCCGAGGGGACCCCATGCCTCCTGACGTCGACGTCTACGCCGCGGCCGTCGCCGGGCGCGCCCTGGCTTCCAGGTGCAGGGGCGGCTACACCGCGCAGCCCGTTCCCGAAACACAGTACTACTTCCCTTACAAGTCTCCACCGAGAGCGACGGGAAGGTCTGAGAGTACCGTAACCCAACAATCGGATTGGGACGGGGGAGCGTTTGGCGTCGCCGGACCCATTCGCTTCGGGCGCGAGGTATACAGAGAATTGAGTCCTGGTTCATTATTCCAACCAATTTCTGGAGGGGTCATTTATCTTGAGCTTCTTGTGATCCCAAGGGTATCCACAACGCAAGGTCCTTTCCAGTCTGCCAGGGTTGCACTCAACGTTGTCGATATACTCCGAAATTGTTTTGCGCGCCTACAACCTTCCCGGCAGTTCGGAGCCCGTCGCGGAAATGACGTTTACCCAAGTTGGTTTAACGGCTTCTCTCGAATTCACCGCCAACGGCATTGAAGGATATGTTCTAACGGTGTCCAGCCCGGATTACATCACGCCTTCAACTTCACTCGATCAAGCCATCAGCGGGTTCACGATTGCGGGTGTACAAGCGCCCGGTCCTGCCTTCGACTTCTACGGCCGCCTCGAGGGCGGCGTGGGAAGCCTCCTCGAAGTCGACGAAGACGGGACCCAGACCGAAGTGCAAACCGCACTCATGACCGTCCGCCATGACAACCGCTTCCGCGTGGGAGACTGGATCGCCATCCTGGAACAGCCGGACTTCGGATACCAGATCCATTCCATCGAGAACGTGGGCCGCCTGAAATGGCAGACCCTCACCCTCAAACAGGAGGCATTGGCCTGATGGCTTTGGGTCTGTTCGTAGAGATCTTACTCAAGAGACTCATCCTTTTCGGCGTCCAGGCAGCAATCCTGGGACGCGGCAGTTTCAGGGAACGTGCACGAGGCGTCAGTAGAGGCAGGGGACCCCAAGGCCTTTTCGGCAGCGAGCAACCGGACCCCGGGGAAAGCACCGCCAACCTGGTCAAGGGCAAGGGCCGGTTCAACCGCGTGGAGATGTATCGACGGGTGTTCGTCCGGTTCCGACACGGAAATGAAGTCAGCCTTCACGGATCGAATACGGAACATCACGGCCTTCCGTATCTCCACGCAGCGCACGCTACGCCAGCAAACCGTTCCGTACCTGCAGAAACGGACACCGGTCCGGACCGGGAAACTTCGCGCTTCCCTCGACAGCAACGTCGAAATCCTGTCCGTCCGGTCCGGCTACCTGGAAGTCCGCTACGACAAGGACCGAGCCTACTATGGCCGTTGGGTGGCGCGAGCAAGGGACCTGCTGTCCTCGCAGGCATTGCTCAACCGCATGAGAAAGGCGTTCCGAGAAGGCGCAGTCGCGTCGCAAGACTAGGAGGTCGATGTGAGAAAGTCCCAAGAACTGCTGGTACAACTGTCCGAGCGCCGCTCTGCCCTGGGGAGCGCCGCCAAGGACCCGGCCCTCACGGAGGAGGACCGACAGACGAAGATGGAAGCGGCGACCGCCGACCTGATACGGCTGGAGTCCGAGTACCGGACCGCCGTCGCCGAAGAAGCCGCCGCCGCGGCCATCGAGGACGCCCACGCCGGGGGCGAGGGCGCCGAAATCCGGGGCCTGCTGGACAAGGTGAAGATCGGCCACTACGTCCGGTCCGCGCTCACCGAGGAGAAGCTGACCGGCCCCGAAGCCGAACTGAACGCGGCCCGGGCCATTCCGGAGTCCGGCATCGTGCAGCTACCGATGGAGCTCCTGGCGCAACGCTCCGTCCAGGCGCCCATCGAGGAGCGCGTCGACGCCGTCACCGCGCCCGCGGTGGACTTCGGCGAGAACAGCGCCGGCGTGCAGGCCTGGTTGGGCCGCCTGTTCCGGCCCACGTTGGCCGGCTACCTCGGGGTGACGATGGCAAGCCCTGGCGTGGGAGACCCCGAGTACCTGATCCTCACCAGCTCGAACGATCCGGTCCAGCGGGCCCGGTCCCAAGAGGTGGACGCGACCGCGGCTACCCTGTCGAGCCTGACCATGACGCCCAAGCGCATGTCTGCCCGGTACGTGTGGCGCATCGAGGACACGGCCCGTATCGAGCGCCTCGAGGAGCAACTGCGGTCCGACCTGGAGATGGCGGTCCGGGTGGGCGCCGATACCGCCATCCTCGAAGGCGAGGACAGCGGGACCGGGACGGACGCGGATATCACCGGCCTGGACGCCGCCACCGGCGTCAAGGAGATCACCAAGACCTGGCGCGCGCAGATCGCCAACGGTCCCAACCTGTTCACGCAGACGATCACGGGCTTGAACGAGCTGATCGACGGCATCCGGGCACAGACCACCGGGGAAGTCTCCCTGGTGCTGGCGCCCACCCTGTTCCGCGCCCTGACCAGCCTGTTCGCCAGCGCGAACAACAACGACACCATTGCGGACGTGCTCCGGCGCCAAGGATACACCTGGCGCGTCGCGGGCAACATGACCACAGCCGCCCTGGCGGCCAACGACATCGTGGGCTTGGGCAGTCTGCCGGTGGGCCGGGCCAACGCCGCGGTCTATGCCATGTGGCCCACCATGAGCCTGATCCGGGACGTGTACAGCGGCGCCAGCAAGGGCGAGGTGGCGTTGACGTCCATCATCCTGCACGACTTCAAGGTGATCCGTCCGGACACGTTCTTCCGGCTCAAGACGTCGTAGGAGGAATCATGGCCGGTAAAATCTACGCCAAACCAGCCCTCGAACTCCGCTACCTGGGGGCGCCCGCCGCGCCCCTGGACATGGAGTTCCGCGAGGACAAGACCGGCCTGGGCAAGGTGTCCGGCGTCATCCTGCGCTACGGAGACGTAGCCGGGATCGGCGCCTTCACCGAAGAGTTCGAGGCCGGGGCCATGAAGCCCTACTCGGGGCCCATCGTCGCCAACATCCTGCACGACCGCAGCCGCCTGCTGGCCAGCCGCCCGGGCAACATGAGCCTCGACTTCGGGGACCGCGAAGTCCGGGCAGAGTTCGACCTTCCCGACACAGCGGACGGACGCGAGGCCGTGGAGCTGATCCGCATGGGTGTGCTGGCGTCCTTCTCTGCCGAGTTCCGCGTGGACAAGGACTCCTGGGACGGGCAGCACCGGACGATCCAGGCCGCCACCCTCTACGGCCTGGGCCTGGTGGCGCAACCGGCGTATCCCCGGTCCACCCTGGACCGCGACGCGGCGCCGCCCGAGCTGTCCCGGGCAGACCGCTACCGCCGCAACCTGCTACGAGGCCTGCTGTAGATGGCCGCTCCCGCCACCAATGCCGAGCTTGCCGCGGCTCTCCGCATTGCCGCGGACGATCCACGTTTGACCACCCTGTCACCAGCGCTCGACGCCTGGCTCGACACCCGCATCAACAATAGTCCGGTTCCGGACGCGGTCAAGAAAGAGGCGTTCATTCGCCTGGTGGCCTACATCTACGACATGCCCGAGTCCGCGGGCAGCATGGGGTGGGCAAGGCCGTTCGTGAACAGCGGGGCCGCGGCCCTGCTGTCCGACTACCTGATCCAAGGGGCCGCCATCCTCTCCCAAGACGCCCGGGCAGCCCTCGCCAGCGCCAGCGTCGACGGACACTACGTCACCGAGGTAGCCGTCGACGGCTCCACCCTGATCGTCACCTTCTCGAACTCACAGGAAGTGCGCCTGGCCCTGCCGGTGTCCCAACCCTCGCCAGTCGCAGACGATTCCATCGGCGTGGATCAACTGGCGGCCGGCGTGGTGACCACCCTGAACAAGAGCGTGCCTTTCGATGGGGTCTCCCTGTCCGGGGACGTGCTGACGTTCGCGTCCTCTGACGGACAGCGCACAGACATCACCCTGCCGGACAACGACACCGTGCGCACAGACGCCGAAATCCGCCAACAGATCAAGGCCGCCCTGGTCGCCGGTGGCAACGTCAGCATCACGCCAGCGGGCGCCGGCGCCGACGAGACATTCACCATCGCGGCCACGGACACGGACACAAACACCCAACGCACGGACGCCGAAATCCGCTCCGAGGTTCAACGGATGCTGGCGGCCGGGGCCAACGTCACCCTGACGCCTTCGGGCAGCGGGGACAACCGTATGGTCACCATTTCCGCCCAGGGCGGCGGGATGCCAAGGACGAACGCCGAAATCCGCGCACAGATCGCAGCGGCCCTGGTTGCCGGGACGGACATCACCATCACGCCAGCGGGCGCCGGCGCAGACCAGACATTCACCTTCGCCGCTGTGCAGGGTTATTTTGATACCAACGCAAGGTCGCGCTCAGAAGCTATCAATTTGCTTGATAAAATATTGCTGGAGGCCGGCAACAACATCACCCTGACGAAAGTCGGGAGCGAGGATGATGATCTAAAATTACGCATTGACGCCGGTTCAGCACCCTCGATCATCCGCTCCGAGGTTCAACAGATGCTGGCGGCAGGGGCCAACATCACCCTGACGCCTTCGGGCAGCGGGGACAACCGTATCGTCACCATTGCCGCCAGTCCGGGAGACACGGACACCACCCGCTCCGACGCCGACATCCGCGCCCAGATCGCCGCGGCCCTGGTGGCCGGGGGCAACGTCAGCATCACGCCTTCGGGCAGCGGCGCCGCACAGACCTTCACCATCGCGGCCACGGACACGGACACAAACACGCAACGCACGAACGCCGAAATCATCGCCCTGGTGGACGCCCACATACCCGTAGCGCGCCGGGTCCCTGACTTCGCCATAGGCGACGCCGGGGAAGTGCTGACCGTAGCGCCCAACGGACGAGAGACCCGCTTCGGGAACGCCACCGTCAAGGCCGTGCAGCACTTCGACGCCATACCGGGCATCGCGGGCTACACCGTGGGCGACCTGGTGAACGTGGACGGGGAGCTCTACGAGCTTGTCGAAGGCACGGACAACCTGAGCCTGAACCAGATCGCGGGCCTGGCGGGAACGCCCCTGGCGAACTACCAGGGCGACGCGGTCTTCCAGTGGAACACGCAAGCCAACCCCGGCAACATCCGGCTCTACATCCCGCGCGGCTGGTACGTGGGCACGGACCAGACCATACCGGCCACCCTCTACGGGGAGTTGGAGACGGACAACGGGAGCTTCAACGAGATCGTCCTGGCACGGTCCAGCGGGGATGACGGTTCGCCGGTCACCCGATGGGCATACCACCGGACGTCGGACGGCCCGAAGCTCCCGGAGATCACCGGCGCCAAGCACTACCTGTTGAACCTCTACACCGACGCCGAACACGTCACCCCGTTCTCCCTGACGGGACGTGTGGACAACCATTGGCAGCCGGACGCCCGGAACCGCCTGACCCTGGGACAGGTGGACAACCGGATACTGGAGCAAGCCCGGACCGGGAACGGAACCAGGTGGGGCAAGATCAAGCTGCCCATGACCACGGTCTACACGGACGACCTGGCCACCACCGCGCAAATGGCCGCAGGCACGGCGGACCGGGTTCCCGACGCCGCCAAGGTCAAGGCCTACGTGGACGGGGCCATCCCGCACGTCCCCGGTACGTCCCTGCTGGACCATGAGTTCCCGGGCATGACCCTGGCGCGCACGGACCGCAACCAGCGCCCAGCGGCGCCCACCGCCCTGTCTCCCGTCTTCGACCTGGACACAGAAGGCAATGGACGCGGGGAGTTCCACCTTGCCCTGACCCTGACCATTGCGCCGGTGTCCGACGCAAACATGGGCTTCCAACAGGGAGTGAACCAGACCGCGGAACAGCGGCGTGTGGACCTGTCCAATATCCTGTTCGCCTCCGACCTGGCGCAGGTGGACGCCTTCGTGTTCAGCTCCACGGAGAGCTTGTCCGGCCTGGTGGCCTTCACACAGGTGGTCTATTCCAACTTGACGGAGGTGGGCACGTATCGGTTCCTGATGGTGAGGAACGCCAACAACGAGGTGGCGACCTACCATTACTGGGAAGGCAAGGCCGGGGCCACGGGCGCCACGATCACCGCGGAGGCGCGGATCACCTTCACGCCCACGGACGCGGCGGCCAGTGCAGCGCCGTTGGGGTTCCGTCTGTTATGGGGCCGGTTCGACCAGGCCAGCCAAACCCTGACGAACAACCCGAACCTGTCTGCGTCGCGCGGCATCGCGTCGGTTGTGCGGAATGGTATAGGCTCCTACCGGGTGACGTTTTCGGAACCCTTCGCGGACAACGTCTATATCACCATGGTCAATCCCTGGGGGGCGGGCCAGCCCATCAACGAAGTCCATAACGCCTCTCCCGGATTCTTCGACATCGTCACGAA
>CBDESP010000002.1:0-8064 GCA_965242525.1 uncultured Binatia bacterium (SeqCode) | reverse complement strand
CGAATTCACCGCCAACGGCATTGAAGGATATGAACTAACTCCAAACAACCTGAATTACATCACGCCTTCAACTTCACTCGATCAAGCCATCAGCGGGTTCACGATTGCGGGTGTACAAGCGCCCGGTCCTGCCTTCGACTTCTACGGCCGCCTCGAGGGCGGCGTGGGAAGCCTCCTCGAAGTCGACGAAGACGGGACCCAGACCGAAGTGCAAACCGCACTCATGACCGTCCGCCATGACAACCGCTTCCGCGTGGGAGACTGGATCGCCATCCTGGAACAGCCGGACTTCGGATACCAGATCCATTCTATCGAGAACGTGGGCCGCCTGAAATGGCAGACCCTCACCCTCAAACAGGAGGCATTGGCCTGATGGCTTTGGGTCTGTTCATAGGGATCTTCGGGAAAGCCCTCCTTTTCGGCGCCCGGGCAGCGCTCCGGGGAGGCGTCAGGCGAGGCGTCAGGCGAGGCAGGGGACGCCGAGGCTTTTTCGGCAGCGAGCAACCGGACCCCGGGGACAGCACCGCCAACCTGGTCAAGGGCAAGGGCCGGTTCAACCGCGTGGAGATGTATCGACGGGTGTTCGTCCGGTTCCGACACGGACGGGACGTCAGCCACACGGATCGAATACGGAACATCACGGCCTTCCGTATCTCCACGCAGCGCACGCTACGCCAGCAAACCATCCCGTACCTGCAGAAACGAACGCCGGTCCGGATCGGGAGACTTCGCGCCTCCCTCGATAGCAACGTCGAAATCCTGTCCGTCCGGTCCGGCTACCTGGAAGTCCGCTACGACAAGGACCGAGCCTACTATGGCCGTTGGGTGGCGCGAGCAAGGGACCTGCTGTCCTCGCAGGCATTGCTCAACCGCATGAGAAAGGCGTTCCGAGAAGGCGCAGTCGCGTCGCAAGACTAGGAGGTCGATGTGAGAAAGTCCCAAGAACTGCTGGTACAACTGTCCGAGCGCCGCTCTGCCCTGGGGAGCGCCGCCAAGGACCCGGCCCTCACGGAGGAGGACCGACAGACGAAGATGGAAGCGGCGACCGCCGACCTGATACGGCTGGAGTCCGAGTACCGGACCGCCGTCGCCGAAGAAGCCGCCGCCGCGGCCATCGAGGACGCCCACGCCGGGGGCGAGGGCGCCGAAATCCGGGGCCTGCTGGACAAGGTGAAGATCGGCCACTACGTCCGGTCCGCGCTCACCGAGGAAAAGCTGTCCGGCGCCGAGGCCGAACTGAACGCGGCCCGGGCCATTCCGGAGTCCGGCATCGTGCAGCTACCAATGGAGCTGCTGGCGCAACGCTCCGTCCAGGCGCCCATCGAGGAGCGCGTCGACGCCGTCACCGCGCCCGCGGTGGACTTCGGCGAGAACTCGGCCGGCGTGCAGGCCTGGTTGGGCCGCCTGTTCCGGCCCACGTTGGCCGGCTACCTCGGGGTGACGATGGCAAGCCCTGGCGTGGGAGACCCCGAATACCTGATCCTCACCAGCTCGAACGACCCGGTCCAGCGCGCCCGGTCCCAAGAGGTGGACGCGACCGCCGCGACCTTGTCGAGCGAGACCATGACGCCCAAGCGCATGTCTGCCCGGTACGTGTGGCGCATCGAGGACACGGCCCGTATCGAGCGCCTCGAAGAGCAACTGCGGTCCGACCTGGAGATGGCGGTCCGGGTGGGCGCCGATACCGCCATCCTCGAAGGCGAGGACAGCGGGACCGGGACGGACGCGGATATCACCGGCCTGGACGCCGCCACCGGCGTCAAGGAGATCACGAAGACCTGGCGCGCGCAGATCGCCAACGGTCCCAACTTGTTCACGCAGACCATTACCGGCCTGAACGAGCTGATCGACGGCATCCGGGCACAGACCACCGGGGAAGTCTCCCTGGTGCTGGCGCCCACCCTGTTCCGCGCCCTGACCAGCCTGTTCGCCAGCGCGAACAACAACGACACCATTGCGGACGTGCTGCGGCGCCAAGGATACACCTGGCGCGTCGCGGGCAACATGACCACCGCAGCCCTGGCGGCCAACGACATCGTGGGCTTGGGCAGTCTGCCGGTGGGCCGGGCCAACGCCGCGGTCTATGCCATGTGGCCCACCATGAGCCTGATCCGGGACGTGTACAGCGGCGCCGCCAAGGGCGAGGTGGCGTTGACGTCCATCATCCTGCACGACTTCAAGGTGATCCGTCCGGACACGTTCTTCCGGCTCAAGACGTCGTAGGAGGAATCATGGCCGGTAAAATCTACGCCAAACCAGCCCTCGAACTCCGCTACCTGGGGGCGCCCGCCGCGCCCCTGGACATGGAGTTCCGCGAGGACAAGACCGGCCTGGGCAAGGTGTCCGGCGTCATCCTGCGCTACGGAGACGTAGCCGGGATCGGCGCCTTCACCGAAGAGTTCGAGGCCGGGGCCATGAAGCCCTACTCGGGGCCCATCGTCGCCAACATCCTGCACGACCGCTCCCGCCTGCTGGCCAGCCGCCCGGGGAACATGTCCCTGGACTTCGGCGCCCGCGAAGTCCGGGCAGAGTTCGACCTTCCCGACACCGCGGACGGACGCGAGGCCGTCGAGCTGATCCGCATGGGTGTGCTCGCGTCCTTCAGCGCGGAGTTCCGCGTGGACAAGGACACCTGGGACGGGCAGCACCGGACGATCCAGGCCGCCACCCTCTACGGTCTGGGCCTGGTGGCGCAACCGGCGTATCCCGCGTCGCAGGTGGACCGGGCCTTGGCCCAGATCGACCATGATCTGGTCCGTCCGCACTCCGGAGCCGGGAAGCTCCAAGCCAATGCGGACGGGCTCTCCCGCGCCCAACTCTACCGCCGCAACCTGCTGCGAGGCATGCTGTAGATGGCCGTTCCCGCCACCAATGCCGAGCTTGCCGCGGCTCTTCGCATTGCCGCGGACGATCCACGTTTGACCACCCTATCACCTGCCCTGTCCGACTGGCTCGACACCCGCATCAACAACTCGCCGGTCCCGGCCACCGTGAAGAAAGAGGCGTTCATTCGCCTGGTGGCCTACATCTACGACATGCCCGAGAGCGCGGGCAGCATGGGTTGGGCAAGGCCGTTCGTGAACAGCGGGGCCGCGGCCCTGCTGTCCGACTACCTGATCCAGGGAGCCGCCATCCTCTCCGCAGACGCCGCCGCAGCCCTGTCCGTCGCGTCCATCGCGGGCCACTACGTGACCGCCGTCGCCATCGACGGCTCCACCCTGGTCATCACCTTCAGCAACGCTCAGGAAGTGCGCCTGGCGTTGCCGCAACCGCCATCCAGCACGGTTGCGGACGGCTCAATCGGCGTTGACGAACTAAGCGCCGGGGTCGTCCTCACCCTGAACAAGAGCGTTCCCTTCGACGGTGTCTCCCTGTCCGGCGCCACCCTGACCTTTGCTTCGTCCGACGGCCAACGGACGGACATTACCCTGCCGTCAACGTCCGGGGGCGGCCTGGACCAAGCCGCCGTCGACGCCCGGGTCGACGCCCTGGTGCCGCCCGCCCGCCGTGTCCCTGCCTATGCCGTGGGAGACGCCGGCGAGGTCCTGACCGTCGCTACGGACGGGAACAGCCTGCGGTTCTCGCCGCCTCTGGCCATGCCTGACGACGCCAACACCGAACTGTCCGTGCTGACGGCCATCCCCGCCGTCGCCGGGTACGCCATTGGCGACATCGTGAACGTCAACGGGGAGCTCTACGAGCTGGTGGCCGGGGGCGACGCCCAGAACGAAATCTCCGGCCTGAACGCGGGGGCGCCGTCCGGCTACACCGGCAGCACCGTCTTCCAATGGGACGAGACGAGCAAGAACATCCGCCTCTACATCCCGCAGACCTGGATCACTACTTCGGCGCCCGCCATCCTCTACGCCACCGTCAACGACGACAAGGGACTGCACTCGTTCACCACCCTGGCGCGGTCCAGCGGCGACGACGGGACGAACCCGGCCACCTACGCCTACCACCGCAAAAGCACGCCGCCCGAGGGCGCGGGCCTGGTGGAGATCCCCGGGGTCAAGCACTGGTGGATCCGCCTCTACGAGGACTCGGCGAACATACGCCCGTTCAACCTGACGGGCCGCAACCAGAGCCATTTCGAGATCGACCGGCGCAACCAGTTGAACGCCGAAGAAGTCAAGACCCTGATGGCACCGGAGGCCGTGAGGGGAACCACCCTGCGCTGGCAAAAGAGCAAGCTCCCCATCGACACCCTCTACATCAACCGCGTCGCGCCCCAAGCCCTGGTCGGGAACACCACGCCCTGGCCACCCTCCAAGACCGATGCAACGGTCATCGGCACCCGGCTACTGGACCACGAGTTCCCGGGCCTGACCCTGGCGCGCACCGACCTGAACGTCCGTCCCGCCGCGCCCACCGCCCTGGCGCCAGCCTTCGACCTCGACACCGCGGGCAACTCCCGGGGAGAGTTCCATTGCGCCCTGACCCTGACCCTGGCGCCGGTCTCCGACGTGAACATGGCCTTCGTCAAGACCGTCAACGCCACCGCAGAGCAACGCACCGTCAACCTCTCGAACATCCTGTTCGCAAGCGACCTGGCAGAGGAAGACGCCTTCGTCTTCTCAAGCTCGGCCGCCCTGTCCGGCCTGGTGGCGTTCGAGCAACAGGTTTTCTCCAACCAGACCGACGTTGGCACCTACCGCTTCCTGCTGGTCAGGGACGCCAACAACGTGGTCAGCACCTACCACTACTGGGAAGGACAAGCCGGGGCCACGGGCGCCACCCTGACCGCGGAAGCGAGGATCACCTTCACGCCCACGGACGCGCCCACGGGCAACACCGGGGGAGGGCTCGTCATCGAGACCGTCAAGGACTGGACCGCAAAGAACACGTTGCCAACGGACGCCGAAGTGTTGAAACTGATTGCGGCAGACGTGAAGTGGATCATCTTGTCAGTCCGCAACAATCATGGGCATTATCAATCACCGGGATGGATAAGACCCCAAGGCAACAACATCGTCAATCAGGGGTACCTTTTGAACGCGGTACCAGTTTAAGTCAGGCTCCACACAATGAAGATCATGTAGGCTTTCTATTGAATCCGGCTGGCACAAGCGGTCAAAGATGCACACCCATATTCCATGGTGGCTCGCATTTGACCGGCACTTTTGAATACAAGCTGGAGGTCGTGAAATGATCCCCTGGCCATTCTCCCAACGCAACGGCCACCCGGCCACGGAGGACCGCAACTACACGGACGCCATCGTCACGGCCATCCTGCAGGCCAACACAGGGGAGTCCCTGACCGCGCTCCGGACCGCAGCCCTGGAAGCAGCGGCCGGCTGGTGGTCCAGGTGCTTCACGATGGCCACCGTCACCCCGTCCGCAAGCGCCATGCTGCTGACGCCGCCGATCCTCGGTTGGATCGGCCGAAGCTCTCTGCCAGAGCGGACAAGCCATGCTGTACCTGTCCGAGGGCGCCATGCCCGCGCTCTACCCGGTCACCAACGCCAACACCACCGGCGGCCGGGACCGCTCAAGCTGGCGGTACGACCTGATCCTGAACGGCCCCGAGGGGTCCATGGCCGTCCGCACCGGTGCCGCCAACGTCCTGCACGTCCAGTACAGCTACGAGGCCACCAACCCGTCCCTGGGCATCGGGCCGATGCAATGGGCCGCCACCCTGGGCAAGATGGCCGCCAGCATGGAACAGCGCCTCACCGAGGAGGCGGCCGCCAAGGTGGGCTACCTGATCCCCATCCCCAAGGCGCCGCTCAGCACCATCACGGACAGCGAGGGGAACGCGGTGGACCCTCTCGCCGCGCTCAAGCGCGACCTGAGCAACCTCAAGGGACAAACCGCCCTGGTGGAAACGTCCGGTGGCATGGCGCCGGAGGTCCGGGCGCCGCAAGGGGAATGGCAGCCGCGGCGGCTGGGCCTGGACCCACCCGCGACGGTGGTGGAGCTACGGCGCCAGGTGTTCGAGTCCGTCCTGTCCGTGTGCGGCGTCCCGCCTGGCCTGGTGTCCATATCCGGGGGCCATATCCGCGAACACCTGCGGACCTTCCTTCACACCACCCTGGCGCCAGCGGGCCGCCTGCTGGAAGCCGAGGCCAGCGCCAAGCTGCCGGGGCCGGTCAAGGTGTCGTTCGAGCGCCTCTACGCCGCGGACATCCAGGGGCGCGCCCGGGCCTTCCAGAGCATGACCACCGGTGGCCTGAGCGTAGAGGAAGCCCGCCGCCTGGCGGGGTTGGACGAATGAGACCCTGTTGGGCCGCCGTGATCTTCATCTTCATCAACCTGGCGGGTTGCGACCGGGATCGACATTTGACCCTAGATCGTGAGACAAACGTTCGCCGTCACCCCTTTACGTTTGATCTTTCGAATGGTACGAACGTCGATCATGTCTCAATCTCCTACGAGTCGATGGGGAGACCGCGCCCGCCGCAAGGCCGCACAGAGCGTGAACGAGCGGAAGATGGAGCGGATCAACGCCGCTCTCCCCTGGATACGGCGTTGCCAGGGTGAGGGAATGAGCCTGGCAGCAATCGCCAAGGCGTTGAACGCCTTCGGCATACCCTCCCCGGGAGCCGGGACCGGCTACGGGGACAACTGGACACGCAAGGCGGTAGAGCGGATCGTGTCCAAGGAGGACCTATGAGTCTCAAGACGATCACGGAAGCCGTGGAATTCGTGGTGAAGGACGGCTCCCTGCTGGCGCGGGTGGGCCGGGAGATCGAGCAACAGGATTGGCAGGACACGGCCCTGGACGCCCTGCACCTTGGCCTTGACCTGGCGGACCGGCTCGTCCCTGCCCAGTACCTGGCCAAGGCTCTGAAGGTCCCGGAAGGGGCCACGCTCGCGAACGACCTGATCGAGCGCCTGGCGGAGAACTTGCGCGACGCCAGTGGGGACACCGGGACCCTGACCCTGGAAGACTTGTTCGGCGCCGTCAGGAAGATGATCTCGCATCCCGACCTGCTGAAGGACCGTGACAAACCCACTTCCTGACCCCATCGAGGACGACCACATCGTCCGCTTCGTCGCATTCTGCGAGGGTTACAGGAGCGCGCCCTACCTGGACGCCGGGGGCAAGTGGACCGTGGGCTACGGCTTCACCTACGTCGACGGTGAGCCGGTCAAGCGCGGTACTCGCCACATGGACCGGTCCGAAGCCTATGCCCTGCTGCGCGAGCAACTGCACGCCACCGAGCTCCTGGTGGCCCACGACCTCGAAGAGGTGAAGCTGGCCGGCTGGCAGTACGACGCCCTCACGTCCTTCGTCTTCAACGTGGGCCATGCGGCCTGGCTCCAATCGACCATGCTGTCCCTGCTGCGCAACCGCCAGACAGACGCCGCCAGCGCGGAGTTCCCGCGATGGTGCCATGTGGACGGCCTGGTGAACAAAGACCTGGTGTGGCGCCGGTATTGGGAGCGCCACCTATTCGACTGCGGGTGGGAGGCCATCGAGATGTTCGAGGACAGCCTCAAGCACGCGGTCAAGCACGTATGAATAAGCCTCGATGTAGTTGCGGCCGCCGCGCCTTCAAGCAGTTCGCCATCCTCAAGATGGTGGACGGCTTCGTCGATGAGTTCGGCTGGGTGCCGCATTGCATCGCCTGTGGCATGGAATCGCAGTTCTGCCGGTGTCCGTCCATCGTCCAGGATGGCCGACACCGGCAGTTGTGGTTGTTCCAGGGGGTTGACCCCAGGGTCAAGGCGAAAGCACGTCCTGACCCGTAAAGCGCTAATCGTAGCCCCATGCCCGACGCGATAATCAAGGCACCGGGGGCATGGGGGCAGCAATCGCGGCTACCGGGGGAAGTTGGAGAGCCGCGCCCTGACCGTGGTTTTCAGGGGGCGGGGGGGCGCCCTGAAAATAGGGGGGGGGGGGCCAACAGGGGGGCATTCCCCTACTACCCTCCGGGGTCCAGTTCAAGGCCGAACTGACCTGCCAAGCGAGAGACCGACCGACCGACCGCATGGTCCTGCTTGGGCGCACGGGGCATAGGACCCCGTGCGCCTACTCAATCCCTCTCTCCCTCCCACATGGGGTCTTTCCGAAGTCCGAATCCCTTCCCATTGGGAAGGGTCCGAAGACGAAGAGCC
>CBDESP010000001.1:0-11084 GCA_965242525.1 uncultured Binatia bacterium (SeqCode) | reverse complement strand
CTCCGTTCCGCCCGGCGGGGGGGCGGCTCGGGCGTGGCTGACGTCCACCTCGGGGCCGAGCGGGCCACCGAGGTCGAGCGGGCCGCGGTGGACGCGGCGCTGAAGCGCTGCGGCGCCGACCCGGTGGTCCAGCACCGCACCGAGCGGCTGGTGGTGGGGGGCACGGACCGCCGCCACCAGCGCCGCCACTACCTGCTCCCGGCCTTGCACGGCCTGCAGAACGCGGCGGGCTGGATCAGCCCCGGCGGGATCAACTACATCGGCGAGGTGCTGCTGGTCCCCCCGGCCGAGGCCTACGGAGTGGCCTCCTTCTACGACCTGTTCCGCACCGAGGCGCCCGACCACGACGGCGACACCGTCCACGTCTGCGTGGACGCCGCCTGCCAGATCTCCGGCTGCGAGGAGCTGGCCGCCTCGGTGGCCGCATCCGGTGCCCACGTTCATCACAGCCCGTGCCTGGGCCAGTGCGAGCGGGCTCCGGCCTTATTCGTGCAGGCGGTGGGCGGCCCTGACCGGGTGCCGGCCGACGAAAACGGCGGCGCCGGTGCTGGCGACGGCAACAGTGGCCACGGCGACGGTGCCCGCGCCTACCGGCTGCCTCAGCACGGCGATCCCGGCTTGCGACTGCTGCGCCGGATCGGGGTGGCCGACCCCACCTCGCTGGAGTCCTACCGGGCCTGCGGCGGCTATGAGGCCCTGGCCCGGGCGGTGGAGATGGGACCCGAGGCGGTGCTGGCCGCGGTGGCCGACTCGGGCCTGTCGGGCCGGGGCGGGGCCGCCTTCCCCACCGGGGTCAAATGGCGGGCGGTGGCGGCCGAGACCGGGCGGCCCAAGCACGTGGTGGCCAACTGCGACGAGTCCGAGCCCGGCACCTTCAAGGACCGCATCGTCATGGAGCAGGACCCGTTCGCGGTGATCGAGTCGCTCACCATCGCCGGGCTGGCCGTCGGCGCCGCCCAGGGGTGGATCTACATCCGGGGCGAGTACCCGCTGGCCACCGCCCGACTCCAGGGCGCGGTCGACCAGGCCCGAGCAGCCGGGCTGCTCGGCGACGACGCGGCCGACAGCGGCCAGACCTTCGACATCGCCGTCTGGCGGGGGGCCGGGGCCTACATATGCGGCGAGGAGACGGCTCTGTTCAACTCGCTGGAGGGGTTCCGGGGCGAGCCCCGCAACAAGCCGCCGTTCCCCACCACCCACGGCCTGTTCGGCCAGCCCACCGCGGTCAACAACCCCGAGACCCTGATCAACGTGCTCGACATCGTCACCGACGGCCCCGAGGCCTACCGGGCCAGGGGCACGGAGCGGTCCCCCGGCACCAAGCTGCTGTGCCTGTCGGGCCGGGTGCGGAGCCCCGGCCTCTACGAGGTGGCGTTCGGGACCAGACTGGGGGAGGTGCTGGAGCTGGCCGGGGGGATCACCGGGACGGGGGAGCTGCAGGCCGTGCTCATGGGGGGCGCGGCCGGCTCGTTCGTGGGGCCGGACTCGCTGGACCTGCCCCTGACCCTGGAGGACCACCCGAGCCGCCGGCACCACCCTGGGCTCGGGGGTGGTGATGGCCTTCGACACCGGCGTGGACATGACCCCGGTGCTGGTGCGCATCGCCGAGTTCTTCCGCCACGAGTCGTGCGGCCAGTGCGTGCCCTGCCGGGTGGGCACGGTCCGCCAGCACGAGGCGCTGGGTGCGCATGGCCGAGCGGGGGGAGCTGTCGGCCGGCCGTCGGGAGATGCTCGACGACGTGGCTAAGGTGATGGGCGACGCCTCCATCTGCGGCCTGGGCCACACCGCTGCCTCCGCCGTGCGCTCGGCGCTGGACTTGGGCCTGGCGGGGGCCCGAAGCGGCGGAGGGACGTGATGGGCGATTCGGCGCCGGGGTCAGGGGCGGGCCCCAGCCGGGGCGATGCCTCGAACGGCTCGCCGCCCGCGGTTCCGGTCAAGCTCACCATCGACGGGCGGGAGGTGGAGGCGCCCGCCGGGTCCACCATCCACGCCGCCTGCGAGCAGGCCGGGGTCCGCACCCCCACCCTGTGCTGGGCCGAGAACCTTACCCCGGTCAACGTCTGCCGGGTGTGCGTGGTGGAGCTGGAGGGGGCCCGCACCCTGGTGCCGGCCTGCTCCCGCCCGGCGGAGGACGGCATGGTGGTGCGCACCGACACCGAGCGGGTCCGCCACAGCCGCCGGATGGTGCTGGAGTTCCTGGGGTCGGGGGTGGACCTGAGCCAGGCCGAGTCGCTGCACGCCTGGATGGAGCACTACGGGGCCGACCCCGGCCGCTACGCCGACGAGGACCACCCGGTGGAGCGGATATCGGGAGCCGGTGAAGGTGCAGGACGAGCTGTACGTGCGGGACTACGAGAAGTGCGTGCTGTGCTACAAGTGCGTGGAGGCCTGCGGCGACGACGCCCAGCACACCTACGCCATCGCGGTGGCGGGCCGGGGCTTCGACGCCCGCATCTCCACCGAGTTCGACGTGGCCCTGCCCGACTCGGCCTGCGTCTACTGCGGCAACTGCGTGGGGGTGTGCCCCACCGGGGCGCTGCAGTTCAAAACCGAGTTCGACCTGCGCCAGGCCGAACAGTGGCGGCCCGAAGAGCAGACCGTCACCCGCACCGTGTGCTCCTACTGCGGGGTGGGCTGCAACTTAGAACTGCACGTGCAGGACGAGCGCATAGTCAAGGTAACCTCGCCGTCGGACCACTCGGTCACCAGCGGCCACCTGTGCATCAAAGGCCGCTTCGGCTGGCAATACGTCCACGGCGAATAACCCGGCGAGTAACCCAAGTTATTGCTGTAACAAATACTGTAAATGTTGCGATAGGGGCTATCCATATTGCCGGGTTGGATTCTCCCACAGTGACATACATGATCGCCCACGTACACTGGGTTGCAGTCAAAGCGAGAATCATCGTAGCGGTAATAAGCCAGCGACAGGTCAGTCCAACTCGCAAAATCGCATAGATCAGAAGAGGTATCGTCACCGGCGCGGCCCAGATAGCTCCCCCGAAGGAAAGCAAAAGTATTGCTGTTCCAACTATCAAGACTTTGAACACAACGCGTTGCATCTAAGCGAATATATCTCCCTTCTTGTTCGACCTGCGCCAGGCCGACCAGCGGCGACCCGATGAGCAGACCGTCACCCCGCACAGTGTGCCCCTGCCCGCTCGTCGGCTAGGGTGGCGGTCGGTGACCGTGGACTTCGTCGAAGCGTTGACAGAAGCCCCCCTGGGGGTGGCGCTGCTGGCCGAGATCGAGTCGCAGGCATGGCCGAGATGGAGGCGGAGGGACGCTGAATCCGACGCCGAAGCCGTCGAACTCGCCGTCAATTGGGTCGAGGAAGCTTCTGTCGGCGAAGTGCTCAGACTGGCGGTGTGGGTCGGCGACAGCCATGTCAGCCCTTGGAACTCCGACGCTCCCGTCGGCCTTGCGGCCTACTACCGATGCGCCGAGATACGGCGGCCGATCGCTGCTGCGGTCGGGCAGAAATGCGGTGATGTCCTGCATGCGCCGATGGATACAGAGGGTCAGGAGTGGTGGACCACGGACCAGTCGCCTCGCGTATCGGGAAGCCTTGATATCGGCGGCCTGCTGTGGACCGTGTCACGTCTCCCGCCGGAAGTCCACGACGAAATCCTGCTCGCCTGGGAGTTCCATTATCCCCCAACGAGTCGCTGGCAGGTTGAGATCGAAGGTCGGCCCAGGGTGAAGGAGATACACCGCCCCTCGGATTGGGTGAAACTGGTCGAGCGATGGCCCGACGCCGACGCACCTATGTGCGAGCGATTTGGCGACAACTGGGCATTCAAATCACCCCGACCACCCACCCCGCGGCCACTTCTGTCCCGGCTGCTGTCGACCAGGCGGCGGCGGCTCCGGCGCGACCCGCACGACCCCGACGCTCACAACCGCGAGCTTCTGAATACGCCGGGACAGCACGCGGCTTATCTGGTGCCGACCCGGCTCGTCGGGGTGGACTGGCACGCCGCGGCCGAGCACTACGATGCCGTGCATGTGAGCTGGGCGGGCTTCTTGACCACCGAGGGATATGTGAGCGAGCTGGCGGACGGGTCGGTGACCATGATGCGCGGCTTCGCCAGCGAAAGCACGCTGTGGCTGACCGATCGGTTCGCCCCGGTCCCCGCATCCCCTCTTGATGCCCCCGAGGGCCTGACCAAAGAGGGTGCCTGCGGCGATGATCTCGGGATCAATAGAGGCGCTGATGGAGGCCCCGATGGGGGTCGTGACGCTGGCCGCCATCGAGTCGAGAGTCCAGAACCGGAAGTCTTCCCACTTTTTTGGGGGCGGCGGCTCCGACCCCGAGGATGTCGAACGCGCCGTCGATTGGGTTTGGGCCGCCTCCGTCGACGAGGTCCGCTCGCTTGCAGTGAGCGCGGGCGAAGACTATGCCGGCCCTTGGAATCCCATCGCCCCCGGTGAGGTTGCGGCCGCCTATCGGAACGCCGAGAGCAGGCTGCCGATCGCGGAAGCCCTGGTCCGGAAATTCGGCGACATCCTGCATGAGCCGATGGACCCGGGCGGCCAGGAGTGGTGGACCACGGACACGGCCCCGCACCGGCAAGCCGACGGCTCCTTGTTGTGGACCGCGACCCGCCCCCCGGCGGAAGCCCACGATGATGTCTTGAGCGCCTGGGAGCTGTTTCCGCCTCCGACGAGCCGCTGGCGCGTCGAGATCGAAGGCCGGCCCAAGGTGAAGGAGATTCACCGCCCCTCGGACTGGGTCGATCTGGTCGAGAGATGGCCCGACACCGACGCGGACATGTACAAGTCATATGGCACCTGGGAGTTCAAGTCGCCCGGCCCGTCGCGGCGGTGGCGGCTGAGGTTGTCTCGTCGCCCGACCCCGGTGGCGCTCTTCGTTCTGGCAAGACCTGGACTCCTCGGCTGGCTGTCCGGCCTGTTGCCGCGGAATCGGCCGCCCAAATATGACGAGGAGGCGCAGGTCCGCGAGCTGTTGGCCGTGCCGGGTCAGCACGCCGCTTACCCGAGTCCGCCCCGGCTCGTCGGCGTGGACTGGCGGGCCGCGGCCGAGCACTACGACGCCGTGCATCTGAGCTGGGCGGGCTTTTTGACCACCGAGGGATATGTGAGCGTGCTGGCCGACGGGTCGGTGACCATGCTGCGCGGCTTCGCGGCCGAGGGCACGCTGTGGCTGTCGGACGTGTTCGCCCCCGTTCCCGCCGTTCCTCTCGGCGCTCCCGAGGGGCTGACCGGAGAAATCGACGACGACCGCGGGATCGACGTCGCCAGCAACCCCGCCCGGGCCGCCCGGGACCGGTTCAACCTCGATGTGATGCTGGGCCGGCGAGAGGTACCATCACCGCCGAGCCCGGACCCGACACCCCGCAAGAGGAGGCGGATGTGGCGACGCTGATCAAAGGCGGGACCGTGGTGTCCGCCACCGGGGCCGACCGGGCCGAGGTGCTGGTCGCCGGCGAGCGGGTGGAGGCGGTGCTGTGGCCCGGCAGCGACATCGCCGCCGCCGCCGAAGCCGGCGCGGAGGTCATCGACGCCGCCGGGAAGCTGGTGGTGCCCGGCGGGGTCGACGTCCACACCCACATGGAGATCCCGATCATGGGCACGGTGTCGGCCGACGACTTCGAGACCGGCACCCGGGCCGCGGCCTGGGGCGGCACCACCACCATCGTGGACTTCGCCACCCAGAACTACGGCGAGAACGTGCGGGAGTGCCTCGACCAGCGGATGGCCCAAGCCGAGGGCCGCTGCGCCATCGACTACGGCTTCCACATGATCATCGGCGGCGTCGACAACGACTCCCTCAAGGAGATGGACCTGCTGGTGAACGAGGGCATCACCAGCTTCAAGCTGTTCATGGCCTACCCCGGCGTGCTGATGTCCGACGACGGCCAGATCCTGCGGGCCATGCAGCAGGCGGCCGGCAACGGCGGGCTGATCATGATGCACGCCGAGAACGGCCTGGCCATCGACGTGCTGGCCGAGCAGGCCTTCGAGCGGGGCGAGACCGACCCGGTCAACCACGGCTACGTGCGCCGGGCCGAGCTGGAGGCCGAGGCCACCCACCGGGCCGTCCAGTTGGCCCGGGTGGGGGCCTGCCCGCTGTACATCGTGCATCTGTCGGCCAAGCAGGCCCTAGAGCAGGTGGCCGCCGCCCGGGACCAGGGCGCCAACGTGTTCGCCGAGACCTGCCCCCAGTACCTCTACTTCAGCCTGGAGGACCACCTCGGCCGGCCCGGGTTCGAGGGCGCGGCCTACGTCTGCTCCACCCCGCTGCGCTCCCGCCACGAGCACCACCAAGACGAGCTGTGGAAGGGGCTGCGCACCAACGACCTGGCCGTGGTGGCCACCGACCACTGCCCGTTCTGCATGAAGGAGCAGAAGGAGATGGGCCGCAGCGACTTCCGGGCCATCCCCAACGGGATCGGCGGGGTGGAGCACCGCATGGACATGATCTACCAGGGCGTGGTGAACGGCGAGATCGGCCTGGCCCGCTGGGTGGAGCTGTGCTCCACCACCCCGGCCCGGATGATGGGCCTGTACCCCCGCAAAGGGGTGATCGCCCCCGGCGCCGACGCCGACATCGTGATCTACGACCCGGCCCGGCGCTGGACGATAAGCGCCGACAACCACCACATGAACATCGACCACTCCGCCTATGAGGGCATTGAGGTCACCGGCGGGGTGGACACGGTGATGTCGAGGGGCCGCATCGTCATCGACGGCGGCCGCTACCTGGGCCGCCCCGGCGACGGCCGCTACCTGCGCCGGGGCCTGTGCCAGTATCTACGGTGAGTTCTCCCGGTGCTTCGGCCGGGGGCGGCCGGGCGGTTTGACGAAACGGGGGGTTGAGGATGGAGACGATCGGCCACTACGTGAACGGCGAGCCCCGGCCGGGCCGGTCGGGGCGCGGCTCGCCGGTGTTCGACCCGGCCACCGGCCGACAGACCACCGAAGCCGCCCTGGCCTCGGTCGAGGAGGTGGACGAGGCGGTGGCCGCCGCCGCCGGGGCCTTCGAGGAGTGGCGGCACGCCTCGCTGGCCGCCCGCACCCGGCTGATGTTCGCCTTCCGGGACCTAGTGGAGGCCAACGCGGCTGAGATCGCCCGCCGGATCACCGCCGAGCACGGCAAGGTGGCCGCCGACGCCCGGGGCGAGGTGGCCCGGGGCTTGGAGAACATCGAGTACGCCTGCGGGCTGGGCGAGCTGCTCAAGGGCGACTACAGCGCCCGGGCCTCCACCGGGGTCGATGTGTATTCGATGCGCCAGCCCCTGGGGGTGGTGGCCGGCATCACCCCGTTCAACTTCCCGGCCATGGTGCCGCTGTGGATGATCCCCAACGCGGTGGCCTGCGGCAACGCCTTCGTGCTCAAGCCGTCCGAGCGGGACCCGTCGGGCCCCGGCCTCGTCGTCGAACTGTTCCATGAGGCCGGGTTCCCGCCCGGCGTGTTGAACCTGGTCAACGGCGACAAGACCGCGGTGGACCGGCTGCTGGCCCACCCCGATGTGAGGGCGGTGAGCTTCGTGGGCTCCACCCCCGTGGCCCGCCACGTCTATGAGACGGCCACCGCCGCGGGCAAGCGGGTCCAGGCCCTGGGCGGGGCCAAGAACCACATGGTGGTCCTGCCCGACGCCGACATCGACCTGGCCGCCGACGCCGCCGTGTCGGCCGCCTACGGGTCGGCGGGGGAGCGGTGCATGGCCATCTCGGTGGTGGTGGCGGTGGGCGCAGCCGGCGACCGGATGGTGGACGCCATCCGAGTGAGGACCGAGAAGCTGGCCGTCGGCCCCGGCGACGACCCGGCCTCCGACATGGGCCCGCTCATCACCGGCCAGCACCGAGACCGGGTGGCCGGCTACGTGGGGGCCGGGGCCGACGAGGGGGCGGCGGTGGTGGTGGACGGCCGGGACCAGGCCTTCGACGGCGACGGGTTCTTCCTGGGGCCGTCGCTGCTGGATCACGTCACCCCCGACATGTCGGTGTACCGCGACGAGATCTTCGGGCCGGTGCTGTGCGTGGTGCGGGCCGACGGCTACCGGGAGGCGGTGGAGCTGATCGAGGCCAACCCCTGGGGCAACGGCGCCGCCGTCTTCACCCGCGACGGCGGCGCGGCCCGGCAGTTCCAGGAGGACGCCGACGCGGGCATGGTCGGGGTCAACGTCCCCATCCCGGTGCCGGTGGGCTGCCACTCCTTCGGGGGCTGGAAGCAGTCGCTGTTCGGCGACGCCCACATGTACGGCCCCGAGGGTGTCCGCTTCTACACCAAGGCCAAGGTGGTGACCTCCCGCTGGCCCGACCCGGCCGGCAGCCGCATCGACCTGGGCTTCCCCCAGAACCGGTAGGGGAGCGGGCCGGTGGCGGCGAGCGGGTTGGCGGGCTCGGTTGGGGGCGACGGCCCGGGCCGCGGGAGATGGTGATGGACTTCGGGGTGGTGCTGCAGACCGATCCCCCGGCCTGGCGGGTGGTGGATCTGGCCCGGCGGGCCGAGACCCTGGGGTTCGGCTACGGGTGGACCTTCGACAGCCATGTGCTGTGGCAGGAGCCCTTCGTCGTCTACAGCCAGATCCTGGCGGCCACCAACCGCATGACGGTGGGGCCGATGGTCACCAACCCCGGCACCCGGCACCCGTCGGTGACCGCCTCGCTGTTCGCCACCCTCAATGACATGTTCGGCAACCGGACGGTGTGCGGCATCGGCCGGGGCGACTCGGCCCTGCGGGTGCTGGGCGGCCGGCCCACCAGTCTGGCCGAGCTGGCCCGGTCGATGGAGGTGATCAAGGACCTGGCCGAGGGCCGCTCGGTGGACTGCGACGGGACCGACCTGCGCCTGGGCTGGAGCCGGGGCGGCCGCTTGGAGGTGTGGATGGCCGCCTACGGGCCCAAGGCCCTGGAGTTGTGCGGGGCCAAGGCCGACGGGTTCATCCTGCAGCTCGCCGACCCCCAGATCGCGGCCTGGACCATCGGGGCGGTGCGCCGGGCCGCGGCTGCCGTGGGCCGGGACCCCGACGACCTTTATATATGCGTGGCCGCCCCCGCTTATGTCGGCGACGACCTGGCCCATCAGCGGGATCAGTGCCGCTGGTTCGGCGGCATGGTCGGCAACCACGTGGCCGACTTGGTGGAGCGCTACGGCGACACCGGCGAGGCCGTGCCCCGGGCTCTGACCGACTACATCGAGGGCCGTCAGGGCTACGACTACGCCGACCACGGCCGGGCTGGCAACGTCCACACCGACTTCGTGCCCGACGAGGTGATCGACCGGTTCTGCCTGCTCGGCCCCGAGGACGACCATGTCGGTCGGCTCCGGGAACTGCGGGACCTGGGCGTGGACCAGTTCGCCGTCTATTTGATGCACGACCAAAAGGACGAAACCCTCAACGCCTACGGCCAGCGGATAATCCCGGCCGTCAACACCTGACCTCCCCGGTGAGGGTCGGGACCGCCGCCGCCAGCGGTTCCAGTGGCTGAGGAGGGCTCGGTCCTGAGTTCGGCGCGCTGGGGCGAAGACGCGGCCTGGAGCGCCACCCGGCGCCCCTTGGCCGAGGCGTTCGGCCTTCACCCGGACGCCTACCGCGACCCCGGCTTCTTCGCCCTGGAGCAGGAGCGGCTGTTCGAGCGGGCCTGGGTGGCGGTGGGCACGGCCCCCGAGGTGGCCGAGCCCGGCCGGATGCTGGTCCGCCGAGTCGGGTCCAAATCGGTGCTCGTCACCCGGGACGGCGACGGCAGGTTGCGAGGCTTCGTCAACTCGTGCCGCCACCGGGGGACGGAGCTGGCCGAGGCCGACTGCGACGTGGCCGGCGTGATCCGCTGCCCCTACCACCGGTGGGGTTACGCCCTCGACGGCTCGCTGGTGTCGGTCCCCCGCTTCGACGAGGTGCCCCGACCCGGTTTCGACTCGACTGACTATCCGCTGCTGCCGGTCCGGGTGGACGAGTGGGGCCCGCTGGTGTTCGCCTGCCTCGATCCCGAGACCCCGCCCCTGGACCGGTGGCTGGGCGACCTGCCGGAGCGAACGTCCGGCTACGGGTTGGACCGGTGGCGGATCTGCGAGGAGAGCACGGTGGAGGTGGCCGCCAACTGGAAGCTGATTTCGGAGAACTTCCAGGAGTACTACCACCTGGCCTGGGTGCATCCCGAACTGGCCAAGGTGTCTCGGGTGGGCGACCACTACCGGTATCAGGGTCCGGGCCTGTACTGCGGGCAGACCACCACCCCCGTGTCCGGCGACGAGCGCGACGACTGGCTGACCCTGCCCCCGGCCCCCGGCTTGGACGCATCCGACGGGGCCAGCGGCCGGTTCCTGACCGTGTTCCCCAACACGCTGGTCTCGGTGCTGCCCAACCACGCCTTCGTAATCCGCCTTGAGCCGCTGGAGGCGGGAAGGACTAGGGAGCACTGCACCTTCTTGGTCCCGCCCACCGCCGAGGGCTTCAACGAGTCCGCCTTCGCTGCCACCCGAACCTTCTGGCACCAAGTCAACGCCGAGGACATCGACATCGTAGAGCGGGCCCAGCGGGGCCTGACCCACGGCGGGGCCCCGCCGGGTCCGTTGTCACCCCGCTTCGAGGAGCCCCTGCACCGGTTCCACAACATGGTGGCCGACTGCATGACCGCCGACTGCCTGGCCACCGACCTCGTCATCCCCGTCGGCGACGCCCCCGGCGACCCCGAGCGCCACGGCAGCCGCCCCAACCCCAACCCCCCCGCCATCGAGCAAAACCCCAGTTGAGCAAAGCGCCAAGGCAAACGCCCTAGCCTCGTCGCCCACCGATTCACCATTCCGCAGAACAGGGTTCCCCAAGAGCCGAAACTCCGGCCTTGCGTAACTTGTGTGTCACGTTATAGTTGAGGAGATGTCACGGCTGAGCACCGGCGCTGAACGCTACTTCGAGATCCGCATGAAGGACCCGGAGTTCGAGGCCGCCTATGTGACCGCCCGTCGGCGCACTACCCAGATCGACACGATCATCCGCGAGTTGGATCAGCGCCGGTCCAGCCTCGACCTGACCAAGGCCGAGGTGGCGCGTCGAGCCGACCTTCGCCCCGAGGTGGTCAGAAGACTTCTTTCTGGCGCCAATCCCAACCCGACCCT
>OZ251459.1:317500-4149062 GCA_965242525.1 uncultured Binatia bacterium (SeqCode) | reverse complement strand
CCTTCCAGTCCACCGAGTACCTGCGCGTACCGAAAGCCGACCAGAATACCGTAGTCAGGGACGGGTGGTGGTGATGTGATCTACGGCAGGCAGGACATGCTGGATGCCCTGGAATCGGGCGCCCTGCGCATTGCTCCGAACCCTGAAGTCGAAATGTTCTCCACCTCTGCGGTGGACCTGCGGTTGGGACACGGCTTTACGGTTTTCGACAAGCCAAGCCAAGGGGCCAGCATCCGTGTTGTGGTGGACGAGGCCAATCCGGAAGAGATAGCGGGACAGTATGGAAAAGAGAAAGATCTCGCGGACGGCGAATACCTCGACTTGGAGCCAGGGGATTTCGTGTTGGCCAGCACCGTGGAGCGAATAGAAATGCCCCTGCACTTGGCGGCACGAATCGAAGGCAGGAGTTCCCTGGCCAGGTTTGGGCTATCCGTCCACCAGACTGCTCCCACCATCCACGCGGATTTCCGCGGCGCCATCCGCCTGGAAATAGCCAACGTCGGCCCATTCGTCTGTCGCCTCACCCCCGGCATCCGCATCTGCCAACTCATCGTCGAGGAACTGAAGACCCCAGCGACCGAGGGGCTGCTCTCCCGATTCCAGGACCAGACGCACTGACCCACCGGTTCTCTGATTCCGACCTTCTTTGACTAAGCCTCGGCAAGGGAGTACGGTATTTCCATGAACCTCCCCGACGACGGCGCAGCACGGCGCAAGCTGCCCATCGGCGTCCAGACCTTCCGGGAAATCCGCGAAGAGGGCTACTACTACGTGGACAAGACCCCCTGGATCGGGCGGCTGGCGGACGGCGCCAAGTACTACGTCCTTGCCCGCCCCCGGCGCTTCGGCAAGAGCCTGCTGCTGGACACCATCAAGGAACTGTTCGAGGGTAGCGAGGAACTGTTCCGGGGGCTGGCCATCCACGATCAATGGGACTGGAACGTGCGTTGGCCGGTAGTGCGGCTCAGCTTCGGCGCGGGACCCTTCGACGAGCCGGGCATGGCGGCCGAGGATGCGATGGCCCAGTTGCACGCCATCGAAAGGGAGGCAGGGATCGAAGGCCGCTACGACACGGCGTCGGCCCGCTTCGACCATCTGCTGGAGGCGCTGCACGAGCGCAGCGGGCGACGGGTGGCGGTGTTGGTGGACGAATACGACAAGCCCATACTCGACGTGCTGGACAAGCCCGAGGCGGCCAAGGCCAACCAGAGCTTCCTGAACGGCCTGTACTCCACCATCAAGTCCTGCGACGCCCACATCCAGTTCACGCTTCTCACCGGCGTCACCAGGTTCTCCACCGCGGGCATCTTCTCCGGCCTCAACAACCTCATCAACATCACCCTGGACTGGCGCTATTCCGCCATCTGCGGCTTCACGGAAGCGGACCTGGACAGCGTGTTCGCGCCGGAACTGCCCGGCCTGGACCGGGATGAGATACGCCGCTGGTACTACGGCTATTCCTGGCAGGACGGCGAGAAGCTCTACAACCCCTTCGACATACTGTCGCTGTTCGACACCCGCGAGTTCAGGGCCCACTGGTCCGAGACCGGCTCGCCCAAGTTCCTCATCGACAACCTGATACGGCGCGGCCTCTCGTCCCTGGACCTGGACTGCATGGTCGGCGACGACAGCCTGCTCGCGTCCTTCGAGGTGGAGGAGACGGACATCGAGACACTGCTGTTCCAGACCGGATACCTCACGATCCTCGAGGAAAAGAACCGGAACGGCTTCACCCGATACCGGCTGGGCTACCCCAACCAGGAAGTGCGCCAGAGCCTGAACGAGCACATGCTCATGGCCCTGCTGCCCCACGACCCGATGCAGACGTTCCTGAACGGTTCCCTTCGCGAACTGCTGGCCGCCAACGACTTTGCCGGCCTGGAGGCGTTGTTCCGGGACATCTTCGCCGGCATCCCCCACGAGTGGCACGTCAAGAACGCCATCCAGGAGTACGAGGACGAGTACAAGGGCTACTACGCCAGCGTCATCTACTCCTGCTTCGCGGCCCAGGGCTTCGACCTCAGGGCGGAGGACGGCTCCCTCGGCATGCCTACGGACATGACCGTACGCTTCGACGGCGCCATCTACGTGTTCGGGTTCAAGACCGTGGAGAAGGAACCCACCGGGGAGGCCATGGCCCAGTTGAAGGCCGGGGGCTACGCCGACAAGCACCGGAGCCTCGGCCAGCCCGTCCACCTGATCGGAGTGGAGTTCAGCAGGCAAGACCGAAACATCGCCGCCTTCGAGGTGGAGACGGCTTCCTGATTCCCCGTCTTCGGTTCCCCCATCCCGTCATTCCCGCCCCCGTTTCCGCGAGGACAGGCTTTCACGGGAATGACAGAGGCAGGGCCTTCGCGGCTTTGACCATGCCTTGGCGAGGGGCTATGCTGTCCCCATGAGCGTTCCCGGCGACACCGCCACCGCCCCCAAGCGCAAGCTGCCCATCGGCGTCCAGACCTTCCGGATGATCCGGGAGGAGGGCTACTACTACGTGGACAAGACCCCTTGGGTCCGGCGGCTGGTGGACGAAGGCCGATGCTACTTCCTCTCCCGCCCCCGGCGCTTCGGCAAGAGCCTGCTGCTGGACACCATCAAGGAACTGTTCGAGGGCAGCGAAGAACTCTTCCGGGGACTCGCCATCCACGATCAATGGGACTGGGACGTGCGCTTCCCGGTGGTGCGGGTCAGCTTCGGCGGCCGGAACTTCACCGCCCCGGACCACCTCAACCTGAACCTGACCGCCCAGTTGGACCGGGCGGAGAAGCGCATCGGCATCACTTCACCCTACCCCACCGGCCCGGAACGCTTCGCCCATCTGATCGAAGAGATGCACGAGCGCTCCGGACAGCGTGTGGTGGTGCTGGTGGACGAGTACGACAAGCCCATCCTCGACGCCTTGGGGACCCCGGAGGTGGCCAAGGCCAACCGGGACTACCTGCGCGGCCTGTACTCGGTCATCAAGGACTGTGACCCGCACGTCAAGTTCACGCTTCTCACCGGAGTCAGCAAGTTCTCCAAGGTGGGCCTCTTCTCAGGACTCAACAACCTCATCGACATCACCCTGGACCCGGACTACTCTGCGGTCTGCGGCTACACCGACCGGGACCTGGACACCGTGTTCGCGCCCGAACTGCCCGGCCTGGACCGGGACGAGATACGACGATGGTACAACGGCTACTCCTGGCGGGGCAACGAGAAGGTCTATAACCCTTTCGACCTCCTGCTGTTGTTCCGGTCACGCGAGTTCGATGCCCACTGGTTCAAGACCGGCTCGCCTACGTTCCTCATCAATGCCCTGATGCACCGCCGCGTCTCCACCTTGGACCTGGACGGCATGACCGGCACCAAAGCCCTGCTGTCGGCCTTCGACGTGGATGAGATGGCCATCGAGGCGCTGCTGTTCCAGACCGGATACCTCACGGTCCTCGACGAAGAGAACCGGAACGGCGTCATCCGTTACCGCCTGGGATACCCCAACCAGGAAGTCCGCCAGAGCCTGAACGAGCATTTGCTCATGGCCCTGCTGCCGGAGGCCTCCCAGGAGTTGGCGTGGAGCGGTTCCCTCCCGGAGTTGCTCGCCGCCAACGACTTTGCAGGCATGGAGGCGTTGTTCCGGTCCATCTTCGCCGGCATCCCCTACCAGTGGCACGCCAAGAACGCCATCCAGAAGTACGAGGGCTACTACGCCAGCGTCATCTACTCCTGCTTTGCCGCCCAGGGCTTCGACCTCATGGCGGAGGACAGTTCGAGCGCCGGGCGCGCGGACATGACCGTGCGCTTCGACGGCAGCATCTACGTGTTCGAGTTCAAGACCGTGGAGAAGGAACCCACTGGCGAGGCCATGGCCCAGTTGAAGGCCAAGGGTTATGCGGACAAGTACCGGCGCCTCGGCCAGCCGGTGCGCCTGATCGGTGTGGAGTTCAGCAAGCAGGACCGAAACCTCGCCGCCTTCGAGGCGGAGCGAGCTTCCTGATGGCGGTGTTCGTCAACTCTGCGAAGTTGCCGACGGATCGGAAATCGGCAAGGTTTCCCTCCTCGTGTCGCGTATCCGTGTCCGGGCATAGGTGGACGAGGGACGTTTCGGCGTCCTCCAGGGGATGTACCTGGGGATGAGTTCGATTCGGTCTGCCAAGCGGTCCTGTTCCCGCTCCAGGTCGTACTGGCTCTGGAGGCCCATCCAGAACTTGGCGGAGTTGCCGAAAAAGCGCGAGAACAGCAGGGCCGTCTCCGCGGTGATGGCGCGCTCGCCTCGGACGATCGCGTGGATCCGCCGGGGGTCCACGCCGATGGTCCTGGCCAGCCGGTACTGGGTGACGCGCATGGGACGGAGAAACTCCTCGTCGAGAAGCCTGCCGGGGTGAATGGGAGGCAGCTTCTTCGACCTGCGTGCGGTCCGTGCGGCCATGTGGTTGCTTCCTTTCGTTCTATCGGAACCCGCGGGCCTCAATGGTAATCGACGATTTCGACCTGGTGGGGGTTCCCCTGCTTCCAGACGAAGCATAGCCTCCACCGATCGTTGATGCGGATGCTGTGCTGACCCTTTCGATTTCCCGAGAGCGCCTCCAGGTGGTTCCCTGGCGGGACGCGCAAATCATTCAAGTCCTCGGCGTTGTTCAGGATCATCAGCTTGGCCTGTGCGCGGCGCTGGATGTCCGCAGGGAACTTCCTGCACCGCTCCCGCTTGGCGACTGCTTCGGTGTCGGAGTCCCGGTAACCCTGGATCACGAGGTATAATAGTATGAGACGCTAATAGCGTCAAGCGCCACGGTCGAGCCCCGTCCAACCCTACCGAACTCCGAAGTCCCCGTCCCAGAGTTCGCGGAGCCGCGCCATGGCCGGGGCCGGCAGGGGGCCGGCGCCGGAGCAGGACGCGGCCTCGTCGATCTGCGGGTTGTTGGAGAAGCCCACCAGTACGGTGCTCACCTGGGGCTTCATGAGGGCGAAGCGGATGGCGGCCTGGGACAGTGACGCAGGACCGCGGTCTGTCAGGAAACCCAGTTGCCGCGCCCGGGACACGTCCCGTTCGTAGTCGGAACCTGCGGAAAGCGGTTCGCGGCTGGTGCCGCCGCCCGATTCCGGGGCGGCGCTGAGCACGCCTGCGGCCAGCACCCGGACGACCACCACCCCCATGCCCCGGGCCGCGGCCCGGTCGATGATCCCGCGGTAGTCGAGGGCGCTGAAGTCCGGGGGCACGGTCTGGCCGGCGCTGGGGTTGAGCAGGTTGTAGTAGGCCTGGAAGGAATGGAACTCGCCGCTGTCCACCAGCGCCTCGATGACGTCCACGTCGCCCAGGCCGGTGAACCCGAAGAACTTCACACGGCCCCGGTCCCGCAGCCGCTGGAACGCTTCGATGACGCCGCCCGGCCCCAGCACCTCGTCCGCGGTCATGCCGAAGCGCCCGGACTCCCGGTTCGCCACGAGACGGGTGTGGATCTGGATCAGGTGGACCGAGTCCCGCCCAAGCCGCGCAAGCCCCTGCTCCACATGGGCCTCAGCCGCCGCGGCGATGTCCGGCAGCGCGTCCGCCTCCAGGCGGATCTTGGTGGAAAGGACCACCTCCTCTCCCACCTCGTCCAGCACGCGCCCGAGGTTCGTCTCCGACCTGCCCTCCCCGTAAGCGCGGGCCGTGTCGAAATAGTTGATGCCCAGGGACGTGGCGCGCCGCACCGCGTCGAGCTGCTCCCGCCGGCTCCCGTCCACCATCAAACCGCCGACGTTGCCGCATCCGAAGCCGATTTCCGAGACTCTGAGCCCGGTGCTGCCGAGCGTCCGATACTGCATCATTCCTGCTCCCGGGCGCGTGACGCAACCCTCCTCCCCATGCTCTCCCCCTACCCTCGCGCGGCGTCCGCCGGGTCCTCGATACCGAGCTCCGTGAAGGCCCTGGCGCGCAACTGGCATGCGTCGCACCGGCGGCAGGCCGCTGCCCCGTAGGGCGCGCGCGGCTCCGGCACCGGGTCGTAACAGGAGATCGTCTCACCGTAGTCCACCCCCAGCCGCCGTCCTTCCTCGATGATGCGCGCCTTGCTCCAATGGACCAGCGGCGTGCGGATGCGGACGCCGTGTCCTTCCACGCCCGCCTTGGTGGCGAGGTTGGCCATGGCCTCGAAGGCCTGCACGAACTCGGGCCGGCAGTCCGGGTATCCCGAATAGTCGATGGCGTTCACCCCGATGAAGATGTCACGGCTGCGGCTGACCTCCGCCACCGCCAGGGCAAAGGACAGGAAGATCGTGTTGCGCGCGGGCACGTAGGTGACGGGCACGCCCTCCGAAATGGCCTCCGGCGGGCGATCCTTGGGCACGTCGATGCCGTCCGTCAGCGAAGAGCCGCCGATGGCGCGCAAGTCGATGTTGCAGACCCTGTGGGACGCCGCCCCCATGGACGCGGCCACGCGCTTCGCCGCCTCGATCTCCACCCGGTGCCGCTGGCCGTAGTCGAAGGTGACGCCGTGACACACGAACCCTTCGGCCCTGGCCATGGCGAGGGTCGTGGTGCTGTCCAGCCCGCCGGATACCAGGACCACCGCGTGACGCTGCATGAACGGGATTGTGGAACAACGGATCGCGGGAATCAACCGCCGCCGGTGACTTGGCCTCGACGCCCTCGAACCCGCAGACGACCAGCCCCTCGTGCGGACGATCCTCCATGCAATGCTTCCCGTGCTTCAATGCTCCCCGTTCTCCAACACTCCCCGTTCTCCAATGCTCCCCGTTCTCCAATGCTCCCCGTTCTCCAATGCTCCCCGTTCTCCAATGCTCCCCGTTCTCCAATGCTCCCCGTTCTCCAATGCTCCCCGTGCTCCAATGCTCCCCGTGCTTCAACTCCCCCCGTTCGTCCTGAGCGTAGCGAAGCGAAGTCGAAGGACGCTCTTTCATGGACCAGCAGCGCAATACGGCAACCTGACCACTCTTCGGAAACGCTCTTGAGTAATTTTACTCAGGAGCGTAACCCACGCTTCCACGGCTTCCGGATACGGTCTTGAGTAAAATTACTCAATAGCGTAACCTTGTACCATGGCTGCCTATGAGCGCGCACAGCTATCGACGCTCCTCCAGCGTCTGGACGAGCCGCCCGAACGGCTCATCGTAATCACCGGGCCGCGCCAGACGGGCAAGACGACCCTCGTCCGGCAGGCGATGGACCGGCTCGACCGGCCTTGCCGCTATGTGCCGGTGGACGAACCCGAACCGGCGACGACCCCTCCCGTTCCCGGTATCGACGACGACGCCATCGCGTCAAGCGACCCGCTCACCGTCCCCATCGGCCGTGAAAGAGACGCGAACTGGCTGGCGCGCCAGTGGGAACGCGCCCGCATCGACGCCGACCGTTCGGAACGGGGTTCCGTGCTGGTGTTGGACGAGATCCAGAAAGTCCCGAACTGGTCGGAGGCGGTCAAGGGGTTGTGGGACGCGGACCGGCGCCATGGCTGCCGCCTGCACGTGGTCCTCCCGGTATCGGCGCCGCTGTTCATGCAGAGGGGCATGAGCGAGAGCCTGGCCGGACGGTTCGAGACCCTTCGCCTCACCCATTGGTCGTTCGAGGAGATGTCCGCGGCCTTCGACTTCGACCTTGACAGCTACGTCTATTTCGGGGGCTACCCGGGCGGGGCGCCGCTCGTCCGCGACCAGGACCGCTGGCGCGCCTACGTGACCCAGGCGTTGATCGAGCCGAACATCGAGCGCGACATCCTCGCGTTGCAGCGGGTGGACAAACCGGCCCTGCTGAAGCGGCTGTTCGAGTTGGGGGCCGAGTACTCCGGGCAGGTCCTCTCATACAACAAGATGCTCGGCCAGCTTCAGGACGCGGGCAACACCACGACCCTGGCGCGCTACCTGGACCTGTTGTCGAAAGCCGGTCTGATGACGGGCCTCTCGAACTACGCCGGCGGGGCGTACCGCCGCAGGGCCTCCAGCCCCAAGCTCAACGTCCTCAACACCGCGCTCATGGCGGCCCGTTCGGGAGGCACCTTCGAGGAGGCCAAGGCGAACCGGACCTTCTGGGGACGCTTGGTCGAAAGCACGGTGGGAGCGCACCTGTTCAATACGGCGCCGCCCGAGGCCCGCCTCCACTACTGGCGAGACAAGGCCCGCGAGGTGGATTTCGTGCTGGAACGCGGCCCCAGGCTCGCCGCCTTCGAGGTCAAGAGCGGCGCACGCCGGTCGAGCGCGAGCGGACTGGACGAGTTCGCAAGGCGGTTCTTCCCCCGCATGACGGCCCCGCCCGTACTCGTCGGCGAGGGCGGTATGCCCATCGGGGAGTTCCTTTCGACCCCGGCCCGGGAATGGACCGACGGAACATGAACCAACAGACCATGACTTACTTCGCGCCGCGTACCTGCACCGAAATCCCTGGAAACAGGTCTCCGCACGATCGCGAACGGCCTTCCGAACACCCTTCCCAGCCACTGGAAGATTTCCGGGAGAGCCATGCCTACGTGCTGCTCGGCGGCCCCGGGGCCGGCAAGACCGAGGCGTTTCGGCGTGAGGCGGAACGAACCGACGGTCGATACGTCACCGCACGCAACTTCACGACCTTCGACGACAAGCCCGAGTGGCATGAAGGGACGCTGTTCATAGACGGCCTCGACGAAGTGCGGGCCGGGTCATCGGACGGCCGCACGCCGTTCGATGGGATTCGCGCCAAGCTCGATAGGCTCGGACAGCCCCGGTTCCGCCTGTCCTGCCGCGAGGCGGACTGGTTCGGGGCCAACGACCGTGACCATCTGAAGGCTGTCTCGAAAGACGGCGCGGTCAAGGTCCTTCGTCTCGATCCCCTGTCCGACGACAACATCCGCGAGATCCTGCTCCAACGCGACACCGGCGTCGAAGACGCGGCTGCCTTCATCTCTATGGCTCGTGAGCGGGGGATCGACGCCCTGCTTACGAACCCGCAGAGCATGCTGATGTTGGCGATGGCGGTGGCGGGAGGGAAGTGGCCGGAGACACGGACGGAAACCTTTGATCTGGCCTGTGGAAGACTCGTCTGCGAACACAACCCGGAACATCAGTTGGCCAATCGGTGGCCGGCCATCTCCGAACCCGACCTGCTGGACGCCGCAGGACGGCTTTGCGCGGTTCAACTCCTCAGCGGCGGATTGGGATATGCTTTGTACGGCGACGGGGGCGATTCGGAATACCTCGGACTGCAACAAATCTCCGGCGACGATCAGAAGACCTTCCGCCATGTACTGGGGACCGGACTGTTCGAGTCTCCCGAAGAAGGCCGCATGGCTCCGGTCCACCGGCAGGTCGCGGAGTTCCTGGCCGGAAGGCATCTGGCGGGACTAATCGACGAGAGGGGGTTGCCGGTCGGACGGGTCCTCGCCCTGATGACGGGCCATGACGGCGCGGTCGTGTCGGAGTTGCGCGGCCTTTCGGCGTGGCTTGTCGCGCATTGCAAGACGAGCCGGAAGGCGATCATCGAACGCGACCCCCTTGGCACTGTGCTTTACGGCGACGCCCGCGGGTTTCCCACCGACGAGAAACGTCATCTGTGGAACTGCCTGGAGCGGGAGACCGAGCGGAATCCCTGGTTTGCAGGGTTCCTCCCAAGGGATCCGCGCCTGGGGGACATTGCCACGCCCGACATGGCGGACGACTTCCGCCAAATCCTGACCGATCCTGCACGAGACGACGGACGGCAACCATTCGTCTTGATATTGCTCCGATCACTCGAGCAGCGATGGGTCATCCCGGAACTGGCTGACTTGGTGGTGGAGGTCGTCAGGGACAACCGCTGGCAGCCGGGATTGAGACTCGCCGCCCTTGAGGGGTTCATCCAACATCGTAACGGCACTGTCTCCGAACTCACTACCCTGCTAAGGGACATAACCAATGGATCGGTCTCGGACCCTGACGACGACTTGCTCGGTTCTCTGCTGAGCGCCCTCTATCCGACATACTTGTCTGTACCTGAGATACTGCGTTATTTGAAGACACCCCAGTCCTCGTCCTATATCGGACTATATTGTTATTTCTGGATTAGAGTACTTCCGGAGAAGTCAACGCCCCTTCAAATTGCTGAGCTTCTCGATGCGGTGGTCACAAGATTCGATGAATTACGGCCTGTGATTGTAGGAAGCGAACAGGAGATTACATCACTAGGTCAAGGTCTAATACCGCTTACCTTGCTGGCTCGTTTCCTCGAAACGTCGCAAGAATCCCTCTCATCAGAACGCTTGTTTGAGTGGCTTGGGGCCGTATCTTCCTGTTGTACCAATCTGTGGATGCAAGAACAAAAAATCATCCGTGACTGGCTGAGTTCCCATACCGACGTACAGAAAGAGATAATCAAGCTAGGTATCGAAAGCTACTCCAAGGCGCCTGTTTTCCCCGTCAGATGGGAAGATCGTCTGTTTGCTGCCGAGTGGCCACCCGATTTCGAATACTGGTGTCTGGACCAAGCAAAGACGGTGGTGGAGCTGGAGGCTCAGGAGCATTTCATAAACTTGGCTGTGGATTCCCATGTGTTACGAAAGAGTTCCCGGAAAGCACTCAAAGAACGCATTGCCGATAACGCTAGCCTTATATCAATGTTCAACCAACGGCTAAATAGGCGTAACGACTCTAAGCGGGTCACGGACCGTCGCGAAAAGGAGAGGGAGCACAACTCACTGAAAAGACAGCAGGAATGGCAAGATCGCGTCAGGCAACACGAGGCAGCATTACGCAAGAACCGATGTTCGCCGAAGCTCCTGGACGATCTGGCCAAGGTGTATCACGGGTTCTTTGGCGGTGTCGCAGGCAACAGTCCCGAGGAGCGTCTTCGGAACCGGCTGGGGAATGACATGGATCTGATCGAGGCCGTCATGGAGGGGCTGCGGGGATCGATAAAACGAAAGGACGTTCCGGACGATGCCGAGATTATACGGCTCGGAACCAAGGACCAAAGGCATCCTCTGGCGCTTCCCTTCCTCGCCGGCCTGGAAGAGATATTACAGAACGTTCCAGCGGACGCTTGGCCCATTGACGAGAAACAGGCTCGTCAGGCCCTCGCCTTCCATCACTTCACGCTACGCCCACACCCGGATAATCCGGCTTGGCGCCGCACGTTGCTGCACTCCCGTCCCGACGTGGTTGCCGATGTCCTGATTCGAGCCGTCCGTTCGGAATTGTGCAAACGCAAGGCTCCGGGGCGCCTCTACCAGTTGCAGTCCCCGGATCACGCTGAGGTCGCACGCCTAGCAGCCCTGCCGCTCCTGGAAATGTTCCCTGTCTGCTGTACTGAAATGCAATTGCATGGATTGCGGTCTCTGCTCAACACCGCGTTGATCTACTGCGAGGAGGCACCCTTCCGGGAGTTGATGGACAGGAAGTTAGACCATCGTAGCATGACCGTGGCGCAACGGATCTACTGGCTGACCGCGGGCTTGCTTGTTTCGCCCGGTTCGTATATGGAGGAACTGGACATACACACCACCGGAAAGGAGCGGCAGGTTCGGCGGTTGGCGGAATTCGTCGCTGACGAACATGGGTTGGTCTCACAGGAACGGACCCAGCGCATGGACACGCCGGTGCTGGAGTTTTTGATCCGGCTGATCGGCGCCTCGCACCAGCCGTATGTTCCCCCGGAAGGAGTCCATCAGGTGACGTCCTCCATGGCAGCGTCGCGGCAAGTCGAAGCATTCATCCAGCAATTGGAGTCCATCCCCTCCCCGGCCGCCACGGAGGCCCTCGAACGGCTTTTGTCCAACGAGGACCTGCTTCCCTGGCGAAGCCATCTCCTGAACGCCGCCTATCGGCAGAGCGCCGTGCGGCGCGAAGCCGAGTTCCGCCATTGCACCACCGAACAGGCGGTCCAGGCGCTCGACAACCTCAAGCCCGCCAACGCCGCCGACCTGGCAGCGCTCACCACCGAGCACCTGCGGGAGATCGCAAGGGAAGTCCGCGACGGCAACACGTCGGACTGGCGCCAGTATTGGAACGTGGACTCACACAACCGGCACCGGCCTCAAGAGCCGAAACCGGAAGACGGGTGCCGGGACGCGCTGCTGTCGGACTTACGGCACAAGCTGGAACCCTTGGACATCGACGCCCAGCCGGAAGGCCGCTATGCCGACGACAAGAGGTCCGACATCCGCGTCTCCTTTGGCGGCTTCAACGTGCCGGTGGAGATCAAGAGGAGCAGCCACCGGGACCTGTGGAGCGCCATCAGGAACCAGTTGATTCCGCGATACACCCGGGACCCGGGCGCGGGCGGACACGGCATCTACCTGGTGTTCTGGTTCGGCCGGGAGCACTGCCAGACGCCGGAGTCGGGACGACGCCCGCGGGACGCGGCGGAACTCGAAGAGCGTCTGCGCGAGACCCTCTCTCCCGACAAAGCACGGAAGGTCTCGGTCTGTGTGGTGGACGTGTCCTCTCCGCCCCCTTCCGGCGCCGGAGCGCACGGGAAGGAGGCGGAGAGGAATGGGGCGTGACGGAGTTCCGAACGGTGAAATGCCCCGTTCGGCGCTCGAACAGGCCGTCTCGCTCGAACGGACGGCGTCCCTTACATCGCCTTGGGGTAGAAGCCGGCGCCGACGACGATCTCCTCGCCGTCCTTCTGGAACGCCTCGGCATAGCTGACCTTCGGCACCGCCTTGTCCGTGTCCTTGGTGGCCGGGTCGTCCCACTTGTAGCTGACGAACCCGTCTCCCTTCAGGGCCGCCTTCACCAGTTCCTCGGTGACGCGGACGCCGTCCTCGTCCACCACCCCGATGATCGTGCCCTCCAGCTTCGGCTGGGCCACGTGGAAGACGGACGTGCCGTCCTTCGCCACACCGAAGAGATAGATGGAGCCCTTCCGCCATTGATCCTTGGTGCGGAAGTCCTTCACCGCGCCATCGTAACCCTTCTTCTTCAGGTGCGCGATGGCCTCTTTCACGAAGCCCTTCAGGGACTCCTTGTCCTTCACGTCGGCAGCCTTCACATGGCCGCCGGCCCAGCCCTGGGAGACGAGCGCTCCCGTCAACGTCAGGGCAAGCAGAACGACCCCCGTGGTCTTCAACGCCTTCTTCATGGGTCCCTCCTCCTGCAAGTGATGTCCCGTAATCTAGCATACGCCATGCCCCGCAACCAATCCCGACCGCCCCCGATTCCCCCGCCGGATTGCCTCCGACGGACCGCCCGCCTATACTCAGGGATCAGGACCGCGAACCGCGGCAAAGGGAACGTCCGAGGATGCCCATGGCCCAGCGAGGCAAGCGGAACATCGAGAACTACGCGCACACGGACAAGGAGCGCGCCAACAACCCGCCCGTCGGCCTGGTCACGCCGGACACCGACAAGGACGCGGGCCGCAAGACCTACGCCCACGACCCCCACGTGGACCCGCAACTCTCCTGGGCGGGCAAGGCCGAGCACACGTCGTTCGAGACCCCCACCGTCTCCCTGCACGTGCACGAGCGCATCGACCCGCGCACCATCGTGGAGGCGGTGCGCAAGCGCAACGGCGCCGCGGCCCAAGGCTCGCTGTTCGCCGCCCCGGAGGAGAACCCGCCGCTGCGCCAGGCCATCGAGTTCTACCGGCACCGGCAAAACTGGACCAACCGGCTGGTGGCCGGCGACAGCCTGCTGGTGATGAACAGCCTGTTGGAGAAGGAAGGGCTCGGCGGACAGGTGCAGACGGTCTATATCGACCCGCCCTACGGCATCCGCTACGGCTCCAACTTCCAGCCCTTCGTCAACAAGCGGGACGTGACCGACGGCAGCGACGAAGACCTGACGCAGGAACCGGAGACCCTGCGCGCCTTCCGGGACACCTGGGAACTCGGCATCCACTCCTACCTGACCTACCTGCGGGACCGCCTGTTGCTGGCGCGGGAACTGCTGCACGAAAGCGGAAGCTGCTTCGTGCAGATCGGCAAGGAAAACGTCCACCGCGTGGGCGTGGTGATGGACGAGATCTTCGGCGCGGAGAACCGGGTGGCGACCATCTCCTACGCGACGACCGGTAGCAGTTCCACCAAGACGTTGCCGCAAATTGCGGACTATCTGCTTTGGTATGCGAAGGATCTCAAGACGGTGAAGTACCGCCAACTCTACCATCACCTGTCTCGTGTGGAAGTGATCGACTTCTTCAATTGGGATGTCATGGTGGAAGAGCCGAGTGGCGACTGCCGCCAACCGACGACGGAAGAGCGTTTCGATCCAGACCAGTTCCTCCCCGAAGGCGCTCGCATCTACCGACGCATGCCGTTGTCTTCAAGAGGCGTATCCACCACGGGTCGATCTGAACCTTACGAATGGTCAGGCCGCGTCTTTCGATGTCCAACGGGGCAGCAGTGGCGCGTATCGATGGAGGGTTTGGACACTCTTGCAGCGTTGAATCGCTTGGAAGTACTGGAAGGACAGACCTCGCTCCGGTGGAAACAGTACGAAGACGAAGTACCAGGCCGGCGGATGAACAACGTCTGGACCGCTGCGTTGCGCCCAAGCGACAAACGCTACGTAGTCCAGACCGACACCAAAGCCATTCAGCGTTGCATCCTGATGACGACCGATCCGGGTGACTTGGTGCTCGACATTACGTGCGGATCGGGCACCACCGCGCAGGTTGCCGAGCAGTGGGGCCGCCGATGGATCGTCTGCGATACGTCCCGCGTGGCGATCGCGGTGGCGCGGCAACGGCTGATGACCGCGAACTTCGACTATTACGAACTGGCCCATCCCGATGAAGGCGTCGGCTCCGGGTTCCGATACCGTAGCGTCGCCGACGTCTCCGCCGCCAGCCTGGCCTACGGCGAACCGCCCAAGGAAGTGACGCTTTACGACCAGCCGCACATCGACCGCGGCAAGGCCCGCGTCACCGGCCCCTTCACCGTCGAAGCCGTGCCCGCGCCGATGGTGCAGTCGCTCGACGACGTAGCCGACCCGGGACCCTCGCCCCCGGATCAAGTCCGGGCGGGCTCCGGCCCTCTCCCAACGGAAGCAGGAGCGGACATGGAGGGATCATCCCGCGCGCCAGCGGGGGAGACGGCCCCGGGCCTGACTCCCAACGGAAGCGGGAGCGGACCCGCAGCGAGCACGGAGGCCGATGCGTCGGTGGCGCGGTCGGGGGAGACGCTGCGCCAGAGCGACTGGCGCGACGAACTGCTGAAGACCGGCATTCGCGGCAAGGCCGGGCAGCACATTTCCTTTTCGCGCCTCGAACCGCTGCCGGGCGCGCGTTGGCTGCACGCCGAAGGCGAGACCCGGCCCGACTCCGCGGGCGCAGACCACGTGGGTGAAGGGGCGCCCGCCTGGAACCCGGAGCGCGTGGCGGTGTCCTTCGGCCCCGACCATGCGCCGCTGGAACAGCGCCAAGTGGAACACGCCTGGGAGGAAGCGCGCACGCTGGCCCCGAAACCGGCGCTGCTGGTGTTCGCCGCTTTCCAGTTCGACCCGGAAGCCGCCAAGGACATCGACGAGTTGCAGCCCGCGCAGACCGGCATGCACTTCCTCAAGGTGCAGATGAACGCCGACCTGCTGACCGACGACCTCAAGAAGAAGCGCGCCAGCAACGAGAGCTTCTGGCTCATCGGCCAACCGGAAGTCGAAATCGAGAAGATCGCCGATGGCGAACACGCCGGCAAGTACCGCGTCCAGGTGCACGGCTTCGACTACTACAACACCAAGACCGGCGGGGTGGAGTCCGGCGGCGCGGACAAGATCGCCCTGTGGATGCTGGACCCGGACTACGACGGCCGCAGCCTGTTCCCGCGCCAGGTCTTCTTCCCCATGGCCGGCCCCAAGGACGGCTGGACTCGGCTCGCCAGGAACCTCCGCGCCGAGATCGACGAGACCCTGATCGAAGCCTACCGCGGCGCCGTCTCCCTGCCCTTCGAGCCGGGCCACCACGGCCGCGCCGCAGTCAAGATCGTGGACGACCGCGGCATCGAGAGCCTGAAGATCGTGGAGGTGGAGTGATGGCAAGGCCAAGCAAAGCGAAAGCTATTGAGCGTCTCCGGAAAGCCCTGGAAAGGATACCTGAATTAAAACAGAAGACACATGAGTCGCAAGATTTTGAGAAATGGTGGCGAGATACCAGAGTTACGATAGAAAAGGTATTCGTCGATGAACCCCAAAAGGTCGAAGAGTTCACAACAATTCGCTACTGGTCAGCGTTTGCTGTTTCTGAAGCCGTAGATCCAAGATCTTATCATACAGGATTGGAGTCAGCGACTGTGTTGCTTGAATCAATGATCGAGGAAATACAGGAGTACTGGGAAGACGAAGGCCAAGAACCAATAGATTCTATCGCCCTAAATAATGGATCGACAAATACAAGGGAAATCTTTATCATTCACGGAAGAGATAATGAAGCCAAACAAACGGTTGCCAGATTCCTTGAACAATTGAAACTCGAAACCAGCATCCTACACGAGCAGCCAAATCAAGGTCTCACAATCATTGAGAAGTTCGAAAAACACGCTCAAGTCGGTTTTGCGGTTGCTCTCCTGACGCCAGACGATATAGGTGCATTTCAGGAAGACACGGAGAATCTGAAATCTCGTGCCAGACAGAACGTCGTTTTTGAGTTCGGGTACTTCATCGGACGCCTCGGCCGAAAGAAAGTCTGCGCCTTGGTAAAAGGAGACGTGGAGATTCCGTCGGACTATGCTGGAGTCATCTATATTTCTCTGGACAACGAGGACTGGCAGACGAAGCTCGTCAGGGAATTGAAAGGCGCAGGAATAGACGTCGACGCGAATCTTGCCTTTTAGGTACGGATTTCGCCTTGTCCACCGATATTCAGGAGAGAGCAATGAATCCGAAGATTCCCATTCCTAGAGGCCAGATCGCGTCGTTCTGCCGAGCCAATGGAATTGCACGACTCGCCGTCTTTGGCTCCGCGCTCCGGCCCGATTTCCGACCGGACAGCGATGTTGACTTACTCGTGGAGTTCGAGACCGGCCGTACTCCCGGACTGTTGGGGATTGCCGGCATGGAGTTGGAACTAGGTCGGATGTTGGGACGGACGGTCGATCTTCGCACTCCGGAAGATCTGAGCCGCTACTTTCGCCAGGCAGTGCTTGACGAGGCGCAAGTGCAGTATGCAAGAGAATGACGAAATCCGTCTGCGTCATATGCTGGACGCCGCACGCAAGGCGCTGCGGGTAGCGCAAGGACGGACGCGCCATGATCTCGACGTGGATGAAGGGCTCGAGCTCTCGCTGATGAAAGCCGTCGAGATGATTGGAGAAGCCGCGGCTCAAGTGGGAGATGAGACTCGGCGACGATGTCCGTCCATCCCCTGGACGCAGGTCGTTGCCATGCGCAACCGACTCGTCCATGTGTATTTCGACATCAATCTCGACATACTGTGGCAAACCGTGCAGGAAGATCTGCCCGGATTGATTGCCAAGCTCGAAGAGCTCGTGCCATAGGAGTGATGGAACACATCAGAAACGATTACCCTGTATCCACTCACAGAATCGAATGCCCGCGTCCAGGAGATCGCTTCATGAATTTCAATATACCGGTTCCAACGGATCGTCTCACCGAGTACTGCCGTGCCAACGGGATCACACGACTCGCCATTTTCGGCTCCGCCCTCCGCGCAGACTTCGGACCTGACAGCGACATCGACCTACTGGTGGATTTCGAGCCGGACCGAAGGATTAGCCTCTTCGATATGGCCGGCATGGAACAGGAATTTTCCGAAATCCTTGGCAGGAAAGTGGATATGATCGAACGTTCCGGCGTCGAACGAAGCCGCAATTACCTCCGCCGTGCAGAGATTCTCGGAACAGCGGAGACGATCTATGCGGCGTGACGACGCGACTGTTCGGAGTTTCCTACGGCGCAGGCTCCCGGCCGGCGGCAGGAAGCAGATCGTCCACTGTCACGCTGAGGGCATCCGCGATGTCACGCAACGTCTGCACGGATCCTGTGGCGGCGCCGTTTTCTATCGCGGACAACTGCGCGTTGGACACCCTCACCCGGCGGGCCAGCGCAGTGGCGGTCAACCCGCGGTACTCGCGCCAGACCCGGACCGGGTTGCCATCGCCGAGACGGTCCACAAGCGCGTCCGGCACGAGTTCCTCGCCGCTGGCCCGGCTTTGGCGCAGCGCCTCGCGGTCGGCAGCGTCTTCGAGGGCGTCGCGCAACTGGTCGTAGTCCCGGATCGGCACGCATGAAGTGTCGCACAGAGATGGATGACGTGTCAATTTCGGACCTACGCAAGGAAACCCTGAACAACCACCGGAGGGAGAGCGCGTCCTTCGACTTCGCTTCGCTACGCTCAGGACGAACGAGGATGGGAAGGTCATGCGAAGGAATGCCCCTCTCACCCTGCCGTCCCTGCCGCCGGGATAGGAAGGTCATGCGAAGCAATACCCCCGTCCACAGGTCGATCGTTCGGAGTTTCCGCACATGGCCCGGCCTGCCTCCGTTGATCGCGCAACTCGAACCGCTGGTTCCCCCGGAGACCCAATGACGCCGCGGACCACCATCGACCGCCTCATCGTCAACTCGCCCTACGAGGAGCCGGCGCGCCACTGGCGTTACGACCGGACGACGCGCCTGTTCGACCTCGCGCCGGGCCGCCGCCCGGCCGGATACGTGGTCGCCTCCGAGGACTCCCGCGCTTTCGACGACCCCGGGGTGTTCGTCGAAATCCCGCTGGTCAACCACATCCGCCCGCGGGTCAAGGCGTGGCGCGAAGCGGGCTGGCCCGGGGCCTCCGCGGTCACCCGGCGCCTGCTCCGGTACTGGAACGACCCGGAGGAGTTCGAGACCCGGCGCTTCTTCTTCTGCCAGCTCGAAGCGGTCGAAACGCTGGTCTGGCTGACCGAGGCGCCCGCGGCGGAGAGGACCGGGGTCGAGGTTCCCTCGGACGGGGGCGGCTTCCGGCGCGTTTGCGCCAAGATGGCCACCGGGGCCGGCAAGACCGTGGTCATGGCGATGGTGGTGGCGTGGCAGGTCCTGAACAAGGTCGCCCATCCGCAGGACCGCCGGTTTTCCGGGAACGTGCTGGTGGTCGCCCCGGGCCTCACCGTCAAGAGCCGCCTGGCGGTGCTCGAACCCTCGCACCCGGAGAACTACTACGAGGCGTTCCGCATCGTGCCTTCCGCAATGCTGGACCGGCTCCGGCGCGGCAGGGTGGCGGTCCGCAACTGGCACGCGCTCAACTGGGAGACGGACGAGAAGGCCGCGGGGAAGAGGGGCGTGGACAAGCGCGGGGCCAGGAGCGACGAAGCCTACGTCCGGGACATGCTCGGCGACATGGCCAAGGCCCGCGGCCTCCTGGTCATCAACGACGAAGCGCACCACGCGTGGCGCGTCCCGGAGCGTTCCGGCACAAGGGGCATCGACAAGGCCCAAGTCGAGGAGGCCACCAAGTGGGTGGGGGGTCTCGACCGCATCCACCAGGCCCGCGGCATCCTTGCCTGCTACGACTTTTCCGCGACCCCCTTCGCCCCGTCGGGCCGGAAGAGCTCGGAGGAGGCGTTGTTCGACTGGATCGTGAGCGACTTCGGGTTGAACGACGCCATCGAGGCCGGCCTCGTCAAGACGCCGCGGGTGGTGGTCCGGGACGACGCCATGCCCGACGCCGCAACCTGGAAGTCCCGCCTGTACCACATCTACAACGACCCGGAGGTCAAGGACGACCTGAACCGCCGGGCCAGGGCCGAGGAGCCGCTCCCCGACCTGGTGCTCAACGGCTACTACCTGCTGGGATACGACTGGCGCGAGACCGCGGGGCGATGGGCCGCCGCGGGGTTCGAGACCTCGCCCACGATGATCACCGTCGCCAACCGCACCGAGACCGCGGCGCGGGTCAAGCACGCCTTCGACACCGGGAGGGTCCACATCGACGAGCTTTGCGACCCGGAACGGACGCTGCACATCGACTCCAGGGTGTTGAGCGAGGCCGAGGCCCAGGACGCGGCTGAGCCGGTCGCCGCGGTCGGGGACGACGGCGGCGGAGCCGGGGCGGGAGTTGGCGGCGGAGTTGATGGCGGAGCCGGAGCAGGAACCGGAGCCAGCGGCGGAACCGGAGCCAGTGGCGGAGCCGGAGCGGGAACCGGAACCGGCGCCGGAGCCGAGGGTGGCGGCGAAACCGGCGCCCGGCCCCGCAAGCTCAACGCGAGGCAGCGGGCCGAGCTCCTGCGCCGGCAGGTGGACACCGTGGGCCGCCCCGGCCAGCCCGGCGGACGGATCCGCAACGTGATCTCGGTGGGCATGCTCTCGGAGGGGTGGGACGCCAAGACCGTGACCCACGTCATGGGCCTGCGCGCCTTCGCCAGCCAGTTGCTGTGCGAACAGGTGGTGGGCCGGGGCCTGCGGCGCACCGCCTACGAGGCGGCCCCGGACACCGGCCTGTTCGAGCCGGAATACGTCAACGTCTTCGGCGTGCCCTTCACCTTCCTGCCGCACGAATCGCCGGACGACACGGTGCCGCCGCCGCCCGCGCCGAAGACCGCTGTCGGACCCGACAGGGACAAGGCCGCGTTCGAGATCCGCTGGCCCAACGTCCTGCGCATCCACCGCCTGTTCCGCCCGCGCCTGACCCTCGATTGGGAGGAAGTGGAGCCGCTGACCCTCGACGCCAGCCGGACCCCCCGGCTCGCGGAACTGGCGCCGGTGGTGGAGGGCAAGCCGGACATGACCCTGCTGGCGGCCATCGACCTGGAGCGCCTGGCGCGGGAGTTCCGCACCCAGCGCATCGTCTTCGAGACCGCGCGGGACGTGTACGACGGGATGAAGGCGGACTGGCGCGGAAGCCGCGAGGCGCTGCTCGCCCAGGTGGTCCGGCTGGTGGAACGGTTCGTCCGCTCCGAGCGCGTCGTCATCGAGCCGCGCCTGTTCGCGCAGGACCCACTGAAGCGGCGGCTCATGCTGACCCTGAACATGACCCGGGTCGTGCAGCACGTCTGGCGCGCCATCCGCTTCGAGAACGCCGAAACGCTCACGCCCGTCTTCGACCGGGACCGCCCCATCCGCTCCACCGGCGACATGGCGACCTGGTACACCGGCCGCCCGTGCGACCGCACCGAGCGCAGCCATGTCAACTTCTGCGTCCATGACGGGACGTGGGAGGCGTCGGAAGCCCATGCACTGGACCGAAGCCCGCTGGTGGACGCCTGGGTGAAGAACGACCACCTGGGCTTCGAGGTCTTCTACGTCCACACCGGGGTGGTCCACAAATACCGCCCGGACTTCCTCGTCCGGCTCGCGTCCGGCCACATGCTGGTGCTGGAGGTCAAGGGAAGGGAGCGCGACCGGGACCACACCAAGCGCCGCTTCCTCGACGAATGGGTCGCCGCGGTCAACGCCCACCGCGGCTTCGGCCGCTGGCGCTGGGCCGTATCCCGGAATCCGAGCGACGTCCACGACATCCTCGCCGCGGCCAGCGAACCGGCCGCCGACCCCGGCCCGACGGCCGGGCAGCCATAGCGCTCCTTGCCCGTTCGGGTTCCGGGAGGGTCCCCGCGCTTCGGCCGTTCCGCGCTTCGGCCGTTGCCCCTTCGCGGGCTACAGTCCGTAGAAGGTCCGGGCGTTGTCGCCGAGGATCTTCTCCGCCACGCGCGGCGGGATGTCGTCGCGCGCCCGCAGCTTGCTGGCCACGTTGTCCTCGAAGGACTGGTCGAGGTGGCCGTAATCGGAGCCGATCATGATGTGGTCTTCGTGGATGTAGTCGAGCAGCATGGGCAGGTCTTCGTCCACCTCGCACACGACCCAGAGCCGGCATTCCTCGAACAGTTCCGGCCCCAGGGGGAAGTCTCCCGGTCGGGTGGTGCGTCGGAGCTGGTGCAGCAGGTACGGGACCCAGGAAGCGCTGGCCTCCACGAAACCGAACCGCAGGTTCGGGAACGACTCGGGGATGCGGTTGGCCACCAGGTCCCGGAAGGCGATCAACGGCAGCATGCGCAGGTGCGGCAGCGTGTGGCTCACCCGGACGTCGAACACGCTCGATATGGCCGGCGAGCCCGCGCCGATGTGGATGCAGATGGGGAAGTCGAGGTGGCTCGCTTCCTCGTAGAGCGGAAAGAAATAGGGCTCGGCCAGCGAACGGTCCCCCTCGATGCCGCGCATGTAAACGCCCACCGCGCCGTGCTCCTTGGCGTAGTGCAACTGCTTGACGGACTCCTCGATGGAGGTCAGCGGGAAGACCGCGGTCCACCGCAGCCGGTTCCCTCCCTGGGACCAGACCTCTCCCATCCAGCGGTTGTAGGCGCGGCAGAGCGCCACGTCGAGGTCCACGTCGTCGGTGAGATAGACGCCCCAGAGGGTCGAGTAGATCACCTCCGCCTCCACGCCGCGCTTGTCCAACTCCTTCACCCGGGCCGCGGGGTCGGTCAACTGCCGGACACCGAGGTCGATGTCGCGCCGGTTCCACTGCCGGTCCTGCTCCGCGGGGGAGCTGAGCCGGGCGCTGCCCTTGCCCGCGGACTTGGGGAAGATCTGTCCGTCGATGAGCCAGAACGCGTTGGACCCCTGGTACAGGGTGTCGCTGGGCGCCCGGAGCAGGATCGGCCTGCGGTCGTACATGTCCTCGTCCATGAACTCCCACACCGCTTCCGATTCGACCACGTGGGTATCCGCGTCGATGACGCCGTCCATGAGGGTCTCCTTTCGCCGACTTGCGGCTCCATGGGCCGATGCTCCGTTACAGGCCGTAGAGTCTCCCTGCGTTTGGCCCCGGGACCTCGTCGATGACGGCCGGGCCGTGTGGTTCCGGTCCGACACGATGGCCTCCGGCCGGAAGTACCGTGCGGCCCGCTCCGTCCCGTCCCCCCTACTCCGGCGGACGGCGCTCGCGCCAGCCCGCGTGCTGCTGGTAGGCGTAACCCGCGCGCAGCACCGTGGATTCCCCGAACGCCTTGCCCCAGAGTTGCATGCCCACGGGCAGCCCCCTGGAGTCGAAGCCGCACGGGATGGCCAGGGCGGGGATGCCCGCGAGGTTGGCCGGCGACACGAAGTCCGGGCGCAGCATCTTGTACACCGCGTCCAGGCCGTCGAGCTCCCCGGCCCTTGGCGCGGGCGTGGGGTTGGTGGGCAGGGCCATCACGTGGACCTCCCGGAAGACCTCGGCCAACTCCCGCCTCAGGCGGCTGCGCATGCGCTGGGCCTGGATATAGTCGCCGCAGGTGGAAACCGCGCCCAGGAACATGCGCGCCCGGCGGGATTCGGAAGCCTCGCCCTGCAACGCCTCGTCCATGTCGGCCCGGCAGATGTTGTAGAACTCGCAGGAGTAGATGAGGCCGTTGGCGATGGTGGCGAACTCCATGCTCGGAACCGCCACGTCCCGGACCTTGGCCCCCAGGGACTCCAGCGCGGCCAGCGCCCGCTCCAGGCAGCCCAGCACTTCGGGGTCGGTCTCGACGAGCTTCATGTACTCCCGCGGGACCCCCACCGCCAGGCCCGAGACCCCGGCCCGCAGGTCCGCGCCGTAGTCGGACACCGCCGCCGGACTGCAAGTGGGGTCCCTGGGGTCGAACCCGGCGAGGACCTGGAGCATGTGCGCGAGGTCCTCCACCACCCGGGTCATGGGTCCCACGGTGTCCAGCGACCAGCCCAGCGGCGCCAGGCCGAACCGGCTGACCCGTCCGTAGGTGGGCTTCAGACCGGATATGCCGGAGTAGGAGGCGGGGTTCCGGATCGACCCCGCGGTGTCCTCCCCCAACGAGCCCATGCACAGTCCCGCGGCGATCCCCGCGCCCGAACCCGTGCTGGAGCCTCCCGGCACGTGGTCGAGGTTCCAGGGGTTGCGGGCGGCCGGGACGCCGCCGGGAAGGCCGCTCATGTTGAGCTTGCCCAGCAGCACCGCCCCGGCCTCGCGCAGGCGGCGCACCGCGGTGGAGTCCTCGCCGGGACCAGCGGGCTGCGGGATGCGCACCGCGGCCGGCGCGCCCGCGACGTCGTACTGGTCCTTCACCGCCACCGGAACCCCGTGGAGCGGTCCCCGGTACCGGCCCTGCCCGATTTCCTGCTCCGCGGCCCGGGCCTCCGCCAGCGCGCTCTCCTCCATGAGGTTGACGTAGGCGTGCAGTTCGGGGTCGAGGGCATGGACCCGGTCCAGGTAGGCCCGGGTCAACTCGACGGGGGAGACCTCGCGCTTCCGCAGGCGCGGAGCCATGCTGTCAATACTGGAGAAACACAGTTCCGACATGTCCGCTCCTCGGGCTACCGGTCCTCGCCGGGTTCCGGCCGAAACACCCCGCCCACTTCCTCGCCCGCCAGGTTGATGGAGTGGAGCCGCTCCAGGCTTTCCATGTAGGCGTCCAGCATCGGGAGGAATCGCTCCCGGTCGCTTTCGGCCATCTCCATGCCGGCCCGGCGCAGCAACCGGCCCAGGGTCTCTTCCGTATGTTTGTCCATGCGAACCTCCTGTCGGAATGGCTGAACGATGCCGCATCTCCCTTGGGAAGACACGTCCTTCGACTTCGCTACGCTACGCTCAGGACGAACGGAGACGGTCGTCCGGGGTTTCCGGTCGTGCGACTGTCTCGGCTCATCCCAGGTCTCCCCACAACAACTGGACGGCACAGACCGCGGCCAACGCAGCCGTTTCCGTGCGCAGGATGCGGCGGCCCAACCGCACCGGCCGGAACCCGCGGTCCGCGGCGTCCTCGGCTTCCGCGAGAGTGAACCCTCCTTCCGGGCCCACCATGACGAGGACGGAGCGCAGGCTCCCGAGATCCTCCCGGACGGACGCCAGCGGCCGGCCCCCTGGGCCTTCCAGGAACAGCATCCTGGCCTCGCACTGCCAGTCTCGCGCCAGCACCTCGTCGAACCGGCCCACGTCGAGGACCGCGGGGACCCGGGTGCGGCCGGATTGCCGGGCCGCGGCCGCGGCGATCTTCTCCCAGCGGCCGCGGCGGCGCTCGCCCTTGTCGCCGGCGAACCGGGGCACCGTATGCGACGAAACGAAGGGGGCCACGCAGGCCACGCCCAACTCCGTGGACTTCTCCACGATCCAGTCCATCTTGTCGCCCTTGCCCACCGCCTGGGCCAGGGTCACGGCCAGGGGCGACTCCCGCTCCGGGCGGTACGACCGTACCACGGTCATGGCCGCGACTCCATCGCCGTAGGCGTCCACCCGCGCCTCGTGCTCGGTCCCGGCCCCGTCCCACAGCAACACCCGGGCGCCGGGCCGCAGGCGCAGGACCTTGCGCATGTGCGCGAGCTCCTGGCCCCCCACCGCGGCGGCGCCGTCGCGCACCGCGTCCGGGGGCACGAAGAAACGCGGCAGGCTCATGGCTCCTTCCGCAGCAGCAACGTGCTCCACTCCCCCCGGTCCTTGCGCCGCTCCAGCCGCAGGCCGGGGAAGCGGCGCAACGCCTCGGGCACGTGGCGGTGCAGCAGCCCGGAAAGGATCAGGCGCCCGCGAACGGCCACGCACCGGGTCAGGGACGCGGCCATGCCCACCAGGGTCTCCAGCAGGATGTTCGCCGCCACCAGCGGGAACCGGCGCCGCACCTGGGCGACGCGCGCGCCGCTCAGGGTCACCGCGCCGGCCACCCCATTCAGCGCGAGGTTCGCCCGGGCCGCCTCCAGCGCCACCGGGTCGTTGTCCAGCCCCAGCACCTCGCGCACCCCGAGCCCGGCCAGGGCGATGGCGAGGATGCCCGAACCCGTGCCCACGTCGAGGGCCTTGGCCGGCGCACCGCCGGCGCAAAGCTCGTCGATGAACTCCAGGCAACAGCGCGTGGTCTCGTGGGTCCCGGTGCCGAAGGCCATGGCCGGTTCGATGAAGACCACGCGGCGGCGGGTCTCCGCGGGGCGGATCCACGGCGGCGTCACCAGCAACCGCCGTCCGATCTTCTGCGGCTTGAAACGCGCGCGCCACGCGTCGTGCCAGTTTTCCCGGGCCACCGCCCGCCAGCGCGTGCGCACCGGGGGATGGTCGGGAAAGACCCCGCGGAGCCCGCGCAGGTACGACCGGACCCTCTCCCTGAGACCCGCGCCGTCCTCCGCGGCCGGAAAGAACGCGCGCAAAGACCGCTCGCCGCAGACCATGCCGGTGGACCCCTGCTCCGCCAGGAAGTTCGATATGGGGTCCTGCACCGGACCTTCCGCCTGTACGAGGACCTCGATCCATCCTGTCGCCATGCCTTCCTTTACGCCACATGCCCGTCCGCGGCAACCGCCGAGGCTATTGTGGCACTTCCGGATTCGCGTGGCCTGTGACACTTCCCTTCCCCGCGATGAAGTCTGATTCCCTCCCATTCCGACCATACCGTCCTCGGTTCGGCGTTGCGGACGCCCCACTCCGTCATTCCCGCAGACGCCCATCCCCCGTCATTCCCGCGAAAGCGGGAATCCATCCATTCTTATGAAAACTCCCCGTGTTTCCATCCTTTCGACCCAATCCCAAGGCGCCCTGCATCACTGTAGGAAGGTAATCTGATCTGGAAGGGTTTGTACAACGAGAGCGATGAAACTGGATGGATTCCCGCTTTCGCGGGAATGACGGAGGTGGGCGTCTGCGGAGCAATGACCAAGGGATCCCTTTCCCTCTACCTTACCCACACAAAACCACACGAAAGCCGGAAGAACCGCTATTGTCTGCGCCCTTCCCCCTGGTACAATCGGAACCATGGAACCCACCGAGATCAGCGAGACGCCCGCGTTCTACCGGGCGGGCCATGCCGGCGACTTCTCCTACACGCCGGACCGAATGGCGGTGTTCGAGGAGGCCAAGCGGTTCCGGCGAGAGTTCGGAATCGCACCGGCCGCGGCGGACGCCAGGAGGGTCGATCTGCTGCTCATCGACGTGCAGCGCGACTTCTGCCACCCGGAAGGAACGCTGTACGTGGGCGGCCGCAGCGGCCGGGGCGCGTTGGACGACAACCGGCGCATCGCGGAGTTCATCTACCGCAACCTCGCGCGCATCACCCACATCCGCTGCACCCTGGACAGCCATTCCAACTTCCAGATCTTCTTTCCCTGGTTCTGGGTGGATTCCCGCGGCGAGCCCCTGGCGCCCCACACCCTCATCAGGGCCGACGGCCGCGACGCCCGACTTCTGGTCAACGTCGACCCGCTGGGGAACGTCGTCGCGGAGGACGTGGCGCCCAACCCCGCCATGACGTCCTGGCTCACCCGCAAGGGCTACGACTGGCTGGCGGAGCAGTGCCGCTTCTACAACCGGGAACTGGCGGACGGCGGGCGCTACACCCTCTACCTCTGGCCTCCGCACTGCCTCATGGGCAGCCCGGGCCACACGGTGGCGGGCGTCATCGACGAGGCCCGGACCCTGCACTCGCTGGCCCGGGTCACCCAGTCCTGGACCGAGATCAAGGGCGCCCACGACCTGACCGAGAACTACTCGGTGCTGCGTCCCGAGGTCCTGGCCGCCTGGGACGGCGGCGTGCTGGCGGAAAGGAACGTCGGGTTCTACCGGACCCTGATGGAAGCGGACGCGCTGGTGGTCGCCGGACAGGCCGCCAGCCACTGCGTCCGGAGCACCGTGCAGGATCTGCTCGAAGAGATACGGCGCGAGGACCCCTCGCTGGCGCACAAGGTCTATGTCCTGACCGACTGCATGTCCTCGGTGGTGGTCCGGGACGAGAACGGCGGCATCGCAGCCGATTTCACCGAAGCCGCACAGCAGACCCTCGACGAAGCCGCGTCCGCCGGCATGAACCTGGTCCGGTCCACCGACCCCATGGAAAGCTGGCCGGGATGGTCTGAAAAATGAGAATCTTCCGGCTTTTGTGTGGGCAGGGTCTCACGGCCTGGCGTTCCCTCCCTCTTGCGGGGAGGGACACAGGGGGTTACGGCGGGGTTGAGGGGAAGGCCAGGCGGGCAATGACCTTTCGGCGGCGTGGCGCGCGGGAACCGCTACCCGGCAGGCCATAGCGGAAGACTTCCCGAGTCTTTCCCCGCAGTCTGTGGTTCCACCCATCGTGCCGCTATCGGATCATCCTCGAAACCGAGCATTTCCGCCAAGCGGCCCAGGTCGAGCCGATTGAGGAGCTTGGCGGTGACCGGGCGCTTGGCGTCCCAGAAGACCATCGAGGACCAGAACTCGATGGCGGGCGGGGACGAGACCATGCGGTGCAGCAAGTCGCACTCCGCTTCCGACTCGCAGGGGTAGAAATAGCAAGTGTCGTCCAGCAGTACCGGCCGACCTTCCATCGGGCCGACCTTGGCGAAGCGGAATTCCTTGTAGAGGCCGGCGATGGCCACCTTCCACGGCGCGAACGAGTACGGACCCACGCCGAAGATCGAGAACGTCGGCCGCTTCCGATAGATCGAACTGGCCCGCCGCTCGATGGCTTCACGGTGGGAGACGAGGTAGCGCCAAGCGTTCGGAGCGGACTGCCGCAGCCGAAGCGGCGACTCCGCCATCGTTCGGTGCGGCACCAGGACGAACCTCCGGGCCGCACGGCGCTTGGCGACATCCGAACTCTTCAGGAGGGGGAACAGGGTCTCCGGCTCGATGCCGGGCTTCTCTCCGAGACCGTTCGTCAGTTCGCCGGCCGTCAGGGAGAACTCGAACACCGGTCGGCAATCGTGCTTGAGACCCGAACGCCAGCCGCTGGAATCCGCCGAGTGGAGACTGGCAAGGCGTTCGTAAGCGGTCGAATCGGACGCCAACACGCCATCGTTCATGCCCAATACCGAAACCGGCGCAGCGGCGTCCAGCGAGTCGTAAACATCGCATCGGCAAGACCGGGCGCCGCCCGCGAAGCTCGCGTAGAGCAAGCAGGCGTCCGCGGATACGCCGAAATCCCGTTGCGCGTCGATGCCGTAGATGGCAGCGCCCGCAATGGGCAGGTTCGAGGACCAGGCGTGTACGAGCACCTTCCGCGCCACGCTGGTCTTGCACAGCACGGCAATGGCTCCGGTCCGGCGCCGCAGCCAACGCATGTTCTCCCGGATCATCCACTCGGAGATGTCGAAGTTGGCGCTTCCCGTGAGCGCGTCGATGCCGCGCAAACCGTCCAGGTTGGATTTGGCGGGCAGGTTCGCGCCCCCCAGGGAGCCGACCGCCGCATTGGTCACCCAGGGCGGATTGCCGAGTATCAGCACGGGTTCCGGCTGTGCCGCCAGTTCCGCATCCCAGTTGCGTTGGAAAAAGTCGCCGTGCGCTACGTCCGCCTGCCAATGCGCCGAAGTAAGCTGCCGAGCAGCTTCGACGTGAGCGGAGTCGCATTCGTAGCCGCGTATGGCCGCTTTCGGAAAGGCGTTGATCGCCGCTGCCAGAAAACTGCCTCGACCGCAAGTGGGTTCGATCACCGCTGCCGGGGAAAGGCCGCGGCGGGCAACGACTCGACAGACCGCGTGGGCAAGGTGGGCCGGCGTCTGGAAATCGCCGAACTCGATCCTGCGTTTCGTATTCCTGGTCGTCATCGCAAACGCAAGACCCCGGATACGCTGTCCGCCCGTTCGATGATACGGCTGTATTGCAGCCGCCACTGCAGCGCGTTGGAAATCGTCAGGTAGCCGATATCAGGCGGGTTGGACAGCAACTCGTCGGCAAGGTTGGACGCTCCGATGTCGTCCACGGGGAGCATTCGATCCGTCATGAAAGCAACGAGGTCGTCCTTGTTGCCCTGCTTCGACAAGATGTCCACGATGCCCGTCGTGGTCTGGAAGTCGGCCGTGCGGCTTGCCTCGACGAACACCACATGCACGATTTCCAGCCGACCCGTCCGGGACTCGTCGTCCTCGTGTTTCTCGTAAACGAACACCAGGAGAGAGTAGCCAAGCCCGTAGATCTTCTGTCGCGCCGACTTGTACGGACACGACGACTGGGGCTGTTTGGCGCTGGTGACCTTCATGTCCACGTTGAGTGCAGGAAAGTCGATGCCCTTGGCTGACGAGCCTTCGGCGAAGTCATACTTGCGGCTCAGGTAGTCGCGGAACTTGTGCTCGAAGTACGTCCCGACAGCTTTGCCGTCCGTCACTCCATACAGAGACGGCTCTCTGTGACGGGACTCTCTACGGGCGAACGCCCTGGCCTCAGCCTTGAGCGACTCTGTCGTCAGTTCCGTCATCGCACCCGCCTCTGCGCTGGTGGACCCTGCCGTAAACCACTTCGGCAATCCCGGGAGAAGCGGTGGGACTCGGAACCTGCCATCGAGACAGCGATGGCGGGCGTGACGGTCACGGCTCCTCCAGGCGCTGCTTGACTCGCTGGAGGAAGCGGGCGCCGATGGCGCCGTCCACCACGCGGTGGTCCGCGGATAGGGTCATGGTCATCATGGGGCGGACGGCGATGTCTTCGCCGCGGGGAACCACTCGGGGGGCCACCCGGCCCACGGCCAGGATGCCGCTTTGCGGCGGGTTGATGATGGCGGCGAAGCTGTCCACGCCGAACATACCGAGGTTGGACACGGTGAAGGCGCCGCCTTCGCAGTCCGCGGGAGCGAGCTTCCCGCTCCGGGCCCGGTTTGCGAGCTCACGGCTGCGCCGGGCCAGTTCGTGGAGGCCGAGCCTGTCGGCGTTCCGGATCACCGGCGCGACCAGGCCGTCCTCCAGCGCCACCGCGACCCCGAGGTCCACCTCCGCGAACCGCTCGACCCCGCGGTCCGTCCATACCGCGTTCATGGCGGGGGACTCCGACAGCGCCCGGCTCACCGCTCCGAGAACGAAGTCGTTGATGGACGGCGCCGGCCGAACCCCCTGCTGCTGCAACGCGCTGCGCCGGACCTCGACGGCGGTCATGTCCACGTCCATGTTGAGGTAGAAGTGCGGCGCCGTCTGCTTGCTCCACGCCATGCGCTCGCCGATGACGCGCCGCATGCGGTGGAGCGGGACGTACCCGACCGCGGGGTCGGAGGCGACGGCCGTGGAGGCGCCCGAGGCCGCGGACAGCACGTCCCGAGCCAGCACCGCGCCTTCCGGTCCGGCGCCCGTCACCCGGGCGAGGTCCACGCCCTTCTCCACGGCCAGCCGCCGGGCCGCGGGAGAAGCCGGCTTCCGGCCCGTGGCGCCGCGGGGAGCGGACGCGGACGCCGCGGCTGCGCGGGATGCGGGCTTCTTCGCCTTCCGGTCCGACGCCGCGCGCGGCCGCGGAGGCCGCGCAGGCGTTTCCCCGCCCGGGGAGGAGTCCCGACGCGCCGACGCGGGGCCACGCCCAAGCATCTCGAGGAGTTGTTCCGGCTGTGCGTCCCGACGGGCCGACGCAACGCCACGGCGACCGCGGGGCGCTTCGCCCGATGGGGACGGGGCCTCGTCCGGCCGGAGGATGAGCGCGATGGTGCGTCCCACCGGGACGTCGTCGCCCGGGGATGCGGCGACGCGGGCAAGGACGCCGGAGGCCGGCGCCTCCACCTCCACCACGGACTTGTCGGTCTCCACCTCCATCAGCGCCTCGCCCTCGACCACGGGCTCCCCCTCCTGCTTGAGCCAGCGCACCAGACGGCCGGTTTCCTGGGTGGCCCCCATGGCCGGCATGATCACGTCCACCGCCATGGCGTCCTCAACCGCTCCGCGGGCGGGGACCAAGGCGCGGGAGCCCACGTGCGCGGCTCCGCACCGCCCGGGGCCGGGAGCGCGCGCCGAAAGAAACCTCGCTCGGGGATGGATCAGTCGTAGGCGACACCGGGTATGGGCTTCTCCAGCACTTCCTCGAGGGAGGCGGCCCGGGACCACTGCTCCGCGGGCCGGCTCGCGCCCTCCCAACCGATCTGGTCCATGGACGCATACACCTCGATCTGGAAACCGTCGGGATCGGTGAACTCCACCCCGGGGTTGCAGCCCGGCCCCCTGCGGCCCTCGTACAGGATCGGGACTCCCCTGGCCTTCAGGAAGTCGCGGATCGCGAACAACTCGGAGACGCTTCCCACCTCCAGGGCGCAATGGTTGAACGCCACCTGGTCCGGCTCGGGCCGGCCCTTGTCCTCCTTCGACGGAAAGAGCGCAATGGAATGGTGGTCCGAGGCGTTCCGCAGGAACACCATGCCCCGCTCGTTCACGTCGGACACCTTGAACCCCATGATCTCCGTCCAGAACCGGGTGCTGCGCTCCACGTCGCTGACGTTGAACACCACGTGCCCGATCTTCCTGACCTTGATCGGCGTCTCGCTTCGTTCCGTTGTACCCATGTCTCGTCTCCTTCGTGTTCGCGGCTTCGCACTCGTGGATCTTCCACGTGGATATTGACCCTGCGGGATTCGAGATGCAAGCGGAGGGAGCGGGAGGCAGGCGGCTAGTCCAGGTGGATGAACGCCCTGACCCAGTTGTCCGGGACCAGGGCGTGGCCCTCTCCGGTGACGTCCTCGGCGAGGAAGACGTCGCCGGCAACGAACGTCCGCGACGCGCCGCCGCCCACCCGGACCTCCGCGGAGCCCGACAGGGTGATGCAGTACTGCCGGCGCGGGGCGTTGTGAAAGTCGCCCAGATGGGTGGCCGGATCGTTCTTGAGGACCAGCCCCGTTGCCGGCAGGGTCTCGAAGAAGTACCCGCCTTGGGCGCCGGTGTCCAGGTCCTCAAAGTGGGACCGGCCGTCGTCTCCGGTGAACAGGCGAACGAACTGCATGTCATGCTCCTTCCCGGCCGACGGCAAAACCACGTAATGCCGCGCGTCCTTCGACTTCGCTTCGCTACGCTCAGGACGAACGGGGGGGTGTTGTCCAGAGGCTACTCCATGGAACGGGGGTCATTGGAATCTTCCAACCAGACCACTCCGCCGGACTCGGGCTACTCCATGGAACGGGGAACGTTGTCCAGAGGCTACTCCACGATCCCCGGAACGGGGCGGCCTTCCGCCGGCCGGTGGTGTTCCACGTTCACGCCCCGTTCCTCCCGGCCACCGACGCCCGGACGCGCGGCTCCCGCGTGGGGATGCGGCGCCACTGCGTCACTCCCCATGGGGAAACCCTGAACGAGTACCCCGTTCGTCCTGAGCGTAGCGAAGCGAAGTCGAAGGACGCGCTTTCCCACAGGGATCGAGCCGGAATTGTTCAGGGTTTCCTATGCACCAACGCCCGTACGCGCGGCTTCCACCCGGTGTCCCAGACGAGCCTGGGGTTTCGGGGGGCGCCGGTGAAGCCGCTGCGGGCGCGTTCGCGCGGGTAGCCCAGGCAGTTGGAGACGTAACGCAGGCCGTCGATGACCCGGTCGCGGTTTCGGTGTTGATGGCCATAGACGTGGAGGACGGAGCCCAGCGCGCGGATCTGGACGTCGAGCCGCGCGGCGCCCGCGACCCTGCTGAAGTTGAACCGCCGGAAGCGCCCGGCGCGGGCGGGCAGGGCCGCGGACGACGGCCGGAACATCAACTCCCTCCTGGGCAGGAAGTGGCTGAACGACAGGACCGGGGCGTCGTAGCGCCGGTTGCGGTGGGGCTCGTTCATGTCCAGGAAATAGTCCGCCACGGACAGGCGTTCCGGCCACCGGGTGCGCACCTCGTCGGCCCACAGGGAGAGGCTCGCGTCGTCGTCCTCCCTGGGGACGAACAGGCTGGCGGCGCCCTGTTCCGGCTTGACGTACCACGAGAACAGCGGCACCACCCAGGCGCCGGGGTCGTCGGGACCGGAGGCCACCTTGGCCGGGCTCGTGGCGACGGCGAGCTCGGCGCACAACCGCAGGACCTTGCGGAACTTGGCGGTGGAATCGCCGGCCTCGCCGCGCCCGATCCACAGGTCGTGGTTCCCGGGCACGAAGAAGACGTGGGCGAACTTCCCGCGGAGACAGCGGAGGACGTCCGCGAGCTTTGCGAGGTCGTGGCTCACGTCCCCGGCCAGCAGCAGCGTGTCGCGCAGGTATCGACTGCCGGAAAGACGCCGCATGCGCTCCATGTTCTCCGGGTAGTCCACGTGCACGTCCGACAGGGCGAAGACCCGCATGGCTTCACCTCCGCGGCTTCCGGCGCCGCCCTTCGTTGTCATCCGCAACCGCGTGGGCTATGCTTCGGGGGCTGCCCGAAGGGACACGGCAAAACCGGCGGCGGTCCCGCGCGGGAAACCCTTGCTGCGAAACCGATTCCATGAGCGAAAAAGACCCTCATCGCCCGATCGAACTGTTCGCGGCCCTGAAGCGGGCCGGGGTGACGGTCGCCGTCTCCGTTCCCGATAGCTGGCTCGGAGGGATCATGGAGAAGGTCGAGCAGGACCCCCACATGACGCTCATCCGGGCCACCCATGAGGAAGAGGCCCTCGCCGTTTCCTGCGGCGCGCGGCTCGGGGGCGCGCGCACGGTCCTGCTGATCCAGAACGTGGGGATGCTGACCATGGGCGCGGGCATGGTGTGCCTGGCCCAGCGCTACCAGTTCCCCGTGCTCATCCTGGCCTCCTACCGCGGGTCTGCCCGGGACCCGGTCTTCTACCACATCCCCAAGGGGCGGGCCACCGAGCCGGTCCTCCGGGCCTACGGGATTTCCTACGCGGTTGCCGACCCGGAGACGCCCATCGGCGTCCAGGTCGAACGGGCCGCGGCCTACGCCGAGGAAGGCTCCGCGCCCTTCGTGCTGCTGCTGGACGGCGAGGACATCCGCTGTGAGTGAAGCGAGACCCGCGCGGGAAGCCTATTACCGTGTCCTCGCCGAATGCATTTCGGCCGAGACCCTGGTGGTGACCTCCCTGGGCAACGCCTCCTACGTCTGGTCCAACGTCTGCGACCGTCCGGAGAACTTCTACCTGGAAGACGCCATGGGACTGGCGCTTCCCTTGGCCCTGGGTCTGGCGGTGTCCCGGCCGCACGAGCGCGTGGTAGTGGTGGAGGGCGACGGCGGGCTGCTGATGCACCTGGGAGCCTTGGTGACGGTGGGGTCGGTGGCGCCCCGGAACCTCACGGTCCTGCTGGTGCACAACAACGTGCACGCGGCCTCCGGGGGGCAGCCGTTGACGAGCACGGACCTGGACTTTGCCGACCTGGCGCGCTCGGCCGGCGTCGAGAGGACCGAGCGCGTGGGTTCCGTGGAAGCCTTCCGGGCGCTGCTGCCGCCCGCCCTGGAAGAGCGGGGCGGCCCCTGCGTCCTGGTGCTGGCCACCGCGCCCGACGTGGCTCCGGCGACGCCCGCCTTTCCGTTGAACCCGCCCGTCATCAAGCAGCGGTTCATGGACGCCCTGGGCGCGCCCCGGTACGTGCCCGCCATGTTCCGGTCGTGAACCCCCTGCCGGTCGCGGAAAACGGGAAGATGTTGACAGCCCCCCGACAAAAAGGTGTAATCGGTTCGGTCCTCCGGGGAGCGGGCGGAGTTCCCCGGGGATCGTCGATCTGTCGGTTACGGCGCCCCTGCAAGGCGCCCTGAAGGGAGGAGCGAAAGATGAAACGGAACCTGTTCGTCAGTGTATTCGCGGCGGCGTTGCTGGCTTGGTGCGGGACCGCGTTGGCCCAGGTCAAGCTGAACATGGTGGGGTCCTGGCCTCCGGGAGTCTCCTCCGCGGCGGACATCGGCGTCCGCTACATGGAAGAGGTGAACCGGCGGGCCAACGGCAAGGTGGTCATCAACTTCAGGGGGTCGCGGGAAGTCGTGCCCACCTTCGACCAGCCCGAAGCCCTGGTGAGAGGCGTCTTCGACGTCTGGTACGGCGCCCTGAACTATTGGGCGGGCGTGGTCAAGGCGGGGTACGTGACCGAGCTGTCGCCCCTGGATCCTGCCGACGGCGGGCCGGGCAGTGAGCTTCACGATTTCATGGTCGACATGTTCGCCAAGCGGGGCATCCAGTTCCTGGGCACCTTCTCGGGGGACCGGGAGACCGGAAACCATTTCATGTCCACGCAGAAGGAGGTTTCCAGCCCCGCGGACTTGAAGGGCATGAAGGTGCGGGTGCCGCCGCTCACGCGCTTCTTCGTCAAGGCGGTGGGAGCGGAGCCGGTGACCCTGCCTCCCTCGGAGATCTACCTGGCCCTGGAGCGGGGCACGGTGGAGGGCTTCACCTGGCCCTACTACGACGGCTTCACCAACTTCGGCTGGCACAAGGTGTCCAAGTACCTCATCGCCCACCCGCTGTACCGGGACGGCATCGGCATGGCCGTGAACAAGAAGAAATGGGACAGCCTGCCCGAGGACGTGCAGCAGGTCATGATGGACTCGGTGGCGGTGATCCAGCAATGGTCCCGCGGGTGGATGTCCGCGCACCAGGGCTTCCAGTTGGCCACCATGAAGAAGGCCGGCATGAAGGTCATCAAGTTCTCGGACGCCGAGGCCAGGAACTGGGCCAAGACCTCCAACGACGCCCTGTGGGCCCATTTCAAGACCGTGATGAGCGCCGACGACCACGCCAAGGCGAGAAAGCTCATGGGCTACGACTGAGACCCCGCGTCTCCGCATGACGGCCGGCAAGAACAAGATCGCCCGCCTCTTCGATTCCATCCTGGACCTGGGCGCGGCGTTGGCGGGCGCGCTCTTGGTGGCCGTCATGCTCCTGACCTCCGTCAAGGTCTTCTTCCGGTACGGTCTCCGGGAAGGCCTGATCGGGGTGGACCAGATCAGCGGCACGCTGCTGGTCTATATCGCGTTCCTGGGCGCAGCCTGGGTGCTCCGCAGGGAAGAGCACGTCACCATCGACATCCTGGTCTCCCGGCTCCGGCCCGACTCCCGGCGCTGGCTCACGTGCGTCAACTCCGTCATCGGCGCGCTCATCTGCCTGGTGGTGACCGTGTACGGCGCCATGGAATCGTTCACCTCCTGGCAGCGGGGCATACTCATCCCGGCCGAGATCGAGATCCCCAGGGTCATCAACCTCGGCGTCATTCCGTTGGGGACCTTCCTCCTCTTCGTGCAGTTCATGCGGCGGGCGCGGCGCGCCCTCGAAGGAACCGGGACCAGGAACCCCGAACCATGAGGTGAGGCCGGTGGAGTGGTGGGCGTACATGCTGTTCTTCTTCGGCGGTCTCACCGTCCTGCTCCTCATCGGACTGCCGGTGGCCTTCGCCTTCACCCTGGTGAACCTCATCGGGGTGTACGTGTTCTGGGGCGGCGCCATCGGCCTGCAGCAGCTCGTCCTCAGCATCGACAGCTCCATCTCCACGTTCGTGCTGGTGCCCGTGCCCATGTTCATCCTCATGGGCGCGGTCATGTTCCATTCCGGCGTGGCCTACAAGATGATCGACGTGCTGGACGAATGGCTCGGGCGCATCGCCGGCAGGCTGTCCCTGCTCGCGGTGGGCGCCGGGGCCCTGTTCGCCACCCTCACCGGCGTGGCCATGGGCAGCGTGGCCATGCTGGGCTCCACCCTGGCCCCGGACATGGAAAAGCGCGGCTACAGCAAGTCCATGTCGTTCGGCCCCATACTGGCCAGCGGCAGCCTCGCCATCATGATCCCGCCCACCGCCCTGGGCGTCATCCTGGCGAGCCTGGGCAAGATATCGGTGGGCAAGCTGCTGGTGGGCATCGTCGTCCCGGGCCTGTTGCTGGCCTGCGTGTACGCCGCCTACATCATCATCCGGTGCACCCTCCAACCCTCCCTGGCCCCCGCCTACGACGTGGCGCCGACCCCGCTGGGGCGCCGCATCGCCGACACCTTCCGCTACGTGGCGCCGCTCGTGTCCGTCATCGTCATCGTCATCGGGACGATCTTCCTGGGCATCGCCACGCCCACGGAGGCCGCGGCCGTGGGCGCGCTGCTCTGCTTCCTGCTCGCTCTGGCCTACGGCAGGCTCACATGGCGAGTGGCCCGGGAGGCGGTGGGCGCCACCACCTCCATCGCGGTGATGGTCCTGGTCATACTCACCGGCTCCGCCGCCTTCAGCCAGGTCCTGGCCTTCACCGGGGTCACCTCCGGCATCACCAACCTCGTGGTGGGACTGCCGGTGCACCCCATCGTCATCCTAATCCTGATGCAGGTGGTGCTGGTGTTCCTGGGCATGTTCATCGAGCAGACCTCCATCGTCCTGGTGACCATCCCCATCTACATGCCCATCGTCAACGCCCTGGGATGGGACCCGGTGTGGTTCGGCGCCATCATGCTGCTCAACCTGGAGCTGGCCACCATCTCGCCGCCCTTCGGCCTGTCCCTCTTCGTCATGAAGGGGATCGCGTCGCCGGGCACCACCATGGGCGACATCTACCGGGCGGCCCTCCCCTTCGTGGGTTTGAACCTCGTGGTCATGGCCCTCATGATCCTCTTCCCCGGGCTGGTGCTGTGGTTGCCGGGGCTGATGGACTGAGGCCTCCGCGCCGAGGGCGCGGGCTAAAGTTTTCCGCGCTCCTGACGATCATCTCCTGTATGGGCCGGGACACTCGTGGACCCGGCACGGATCACGCCCGAAGGAGGTGCAGAGATGCGCAAGGGTTCGACAGCCTGTTGGCGATGGGTATCGGCCGCGGCGGTGTTGGGGATGGCCATGTGCGCAGGGTTCCCCGCGTGGGGGCAGACGATATTCATCAACGAGATCCACTACGACAACCTCGGCCCGGACACCGAGGAAGGACTGGAGGTGGCGGGACCCGCGGGGACCGACACCGGAGGATGGAGCCTGGTGCTCTACAACGGCAAGAACGGCATGCCCTACAGGACCATTCCGCTGGGGGGTGTCATCCCGGACCAGCAGGGAGGCTACGGGACCCTCTCCTTTCCCATCAACCGCATCGAGAACGGCGCCCCGGACGGCATCGCGCTGGTCAACCCCGAGAACGAGGTGGTCCACTTCCTGAGCTATGAAGGCGGCTTCACCGCGGCTTCGGGACCGGCCGAGGGGCTGGCGGCCGCGGACATCGGCGTGCGGGAATCGAACACCACGCAGACGGGCCATTCGCTCCAACTCAAGGGATCGGGCGCCTCCCTGGCCGACTTCCGCTGGCATGGCCCCGGAGAGGCGACCCCCGGCATGGTGAACGCGGGCCAGACCTTCGCGGTCGGACCCGAGGAGACCACCGATGGCGGCCGAGGCGCCTCCGGGCCCATGGAGGTGGTGAAGGAGACCCGCTGAGGCGGGGCTCCCCGCGAGCTTGCCGGAGTCACGGGCTTCCCGCTCCCGCGCGCGGGAAGCCCTCTCCCTTTCCGTGTCACAGGTGGACCGGGAAAGGACCCGCGTCCGTCATTGACGCGCCGCCGTGGTTCCATTAACTTGTCATGGGCGACTCTGGACGATTGGGCAGGGGGCATGAGCGCGTCCTTCGACTCCGCTTCGCTACGCTCAGGACGAACGGAGACAGGAGGGTCAGGGTGAGGGAACCCATCCTCCATGTTTCGATCGTTCAGGGTTTCCCATACTGACGACGAGTCGGGCGAACCAACACACGGCGGAGGAAAGGACCATGGCGACAAAGTTTCGCATCCAGCCGCACGGCAGGCTCCAGGAATGGGTGGCGGAGGAGTTGGGGTACTTCGAGGACGAAGGGTTGGACTACGAGTTCATCTACGGCTTGGTCTCGGAGCAGACCGTGCAACCGCAGGCGCCAGAGCCCGAGGCGGTCCGGGAGGTCCGGCACGGCGCTCTGGAGGACATCCAGGACGGCCGTTCCTGCGAGGTAAGCTCGGCCTGCCATTGGATGGTCAACGTGGCGGCCACCGGGCAGCACGGCCGCATGTGGGGACACGCCTACTCGGTGACGCCTGCGGGCATCTACGTCCCGCCGGAGTCCCCCATCCACAAACCCTCGGACCTGGCCGACGTGGAGGTCGCCGTGGGCTACCATTCCGGCAGCCACTTCTCGGCGCTGCAGGCCCTGGAGAACGTCATGGAGCCTTCCCGGATCAAGCTGCAATTCGCCGGCCGTCCGCTGGACCGTATGGCGCGGTTGCTGGAACGCCAGGTTCCCGCGGGCAACGTCTTCGGCGCGCCCATGTACGTGGTGGAGCAGCAGGGGTTCCGAAAGGTGGTCGATACCACGTTCATGATCGGCTTCCTCCTGGAGCCGGACACGGACGAAGAAGCCGCCAAGAAGTACTTCAACGCGCTCCAAAGGGCGCAGCGCGCCATCGACATGGAGCCGGAGCGTTACCGCCACTACCTGCTCAAGGAGCTGCCCGAACGATACCACGAGCTGGTGGAGGTCGATGGCATGGGACTCGGCGAACGCATGGTCTTCGAGCCCTACACCCGCGAAGTCTTCGAGCAGACGCACCGCTGGATGGCCTCGCGGAAACTCTTCGACGACGCCCTCGACCAACCTTATGAGTCGGCGGTGGCGCTGTAGCCGATGAACGACGTTCGAGGAATCGCGTACAAGACCATAAAGAACGTTGCCAGCCCACTGAAGTTTTTTACTGCGGTGGTTATCTCGTTGGCCGTTATTATCGTTGTAGGACTGACGTGGGAGTCAGGGTTGCCGCCGGATGTCACAGCGAATATCATCTATATGACATTCGGAATGTTCCTGATCGTAATCGTCGTTGTTACGCTCTTGATCGTATTTTTTCCGAAGAAACTTGTTTTCGATCAGGAGACCCACTTGGCCGTTTTGCGGGAAGGACTCCGCGACAGTGAGCTGCCGACGCCATATGGACCCAGGGAGCTATCGAAGATAGATGCGACCAGGGAGATCGCGGACAAGGAGGATGCGTGATGATTCTCTTGATTTCGTATGATCTCATCGACCCCGGACAGGATTACAGCGGCCTGTACGAAGAAATCAAGGCGGCGGACGCTTGGTGGCACCATTTGGATTCGACGTGGATAATCAGCACGCAATCCGGTCCGGCCGAGTGGCAGAAACGTCTTCGCAAGCACATGGACGCCGATGACAGCCTTCTGGTCATACAAGTGACCAATAACTACCAGGGTTGGCTGCCGGAGAGGGCGTGGAAGTGGTTGAACAGGAGAAACTGGCAGCCGGACACCTTGATCGCAGACCGCGATTAGGCGCTTCTCCCCAAAGGGAATTCGTACGGACACCGGAAAGCGTGCAGCCGCAAAGCCGGATGGCGCGCTCCTGGACCGCGTCCGCGGACAGTCCGAGGGCCGAGGCCCTGTGACGTGGACGGTCAGAGCCGCGAGGTTTCGATCTCCAGTCCCAGGCGCTGCTTCCCGGCCAGCTCGTAGGCCACTTGGCGCGCCTGCTGGTGCTGGCTGATGACGTGCAGGTCCTGGAAGTGGCGCTGTATCAGGTTGCCTTCGTAGATGGCGGTGGCGCCCGCGGCCTGGTACAGGATCTCCACCGCCCGGACCGCGAGCCGGATGACGTGCGTCGCCGCCAGCCGCAGGCCCACCCGCTGCTCCAGCGTAACGGGGCCGGCGGACGCCATCTCGGCCCAGATGGCGCGGACGGCCTCCCGCAAGTAGGCCCGCCCGGACGCCAGCGCCGCGCGGGTCTGCCCCACCATCAACTGGACCGATGGCTGGTCCCGCATCAGCGACTTCATGGCGTGGGGGGTCTTGGCCCCCGCCAACTCCAGGAACGCGTCCAGGCACGACCGGGCCGCCCCCAGGGCCAGGGCGCCATCGCCCGAGGCGAACAGCAGCACCAGGGAGATCCGGTACAGCGGCCCCGTCTCCAGGAGCGGGCTGCCGAGTTGGCGCACGGTCCGGTCCGCGGGGACGAAGGCGCCGTCCACCACGAAGTCGTGGGTGCCGGTGCCGCGCATCCCGCGGACCTTCCAGGTGTCCAGCACCTCCACATCTGCGGCCGGCACGAACAGGAACTTCTGCACGCGCTCCCCGTCCTCCGGGACCCAAGCCCGAGCCGCGAACCAGGAGGCGTGCCGGGAACCCGAGCTGAAGCGGTGCCGGCCGGTCACCCGGTAACCGCCCGGGACCGGTTCCGCCTCGGCCGTGGGCATCGACGTATTGGCCACGACGCTACGCGGGGTGTCGGTCCAGATGAGGCGGGCCGCCTCCGGCGGCATGCGCGCCGCATAGGTGGCGAAGATCGAACACTGGTTGACCAGCCACGCGGTGCTGGCGTCGGCCTTGCCCAACTCCTCCAGCACCTCGACGAAGGTCGGCAGGTCGATCTCGACTCCTCCCAGGGACCGAGGCAGTCCGAGCTTGAACAGGTCCGCGTCGGCCAGCGCCTCGAACAGCGGCCGGGGCAACTCCCGGTCCGCCTCGATCCGGTCCGCGCACGACCGGATGGTGGGGGACAGCGCTCGGGCCGCTTCCAGCATGGGATGGTTCATGGCCGCCATGGGAGTCCTCGGTTCAGCATGGAAGTGAAGGGTGGTGGAAGACCCGGCGCGGAAGGAAGAGGTGGCCAGGGACAGAATCGAACTGCCGACACGAGGATTTTCAGTCCTCTGCTCTACCAACTGAGCTACCTGGCCAGACGCAAGGATATATGGCCGAAAACGCCGGTCTCGTCAACCGAATCCCGCCGAAGGCTTTTCCCTGCGGGCCGAATGGGCTACCCTGCACGATTCCACCACGTCAGGATTCCACCACGTCAGGATGACGGTCCCGATCGTTGACCTTGGACCGCCGTCGCAACCGGAGGTTCACGGATGACACTGCTGCTCAGCAACGAAGAAATCGGCCGGATACTGACCATGGAGATGGCCATGGAGTGCGTCGAGCGCTCGCAACGGTCGCTGGAGGCCGGGGAAGCGGTCAACAGTCCGCGGGTGGACACGTTGGCGCCCACCGTCTTCGGCGAGACCCGAGGGGTTTACAGCCTGAAGACCATGAGCGGCCTCTGGCCCGACGCGGGCATGGCGGCCCTGCGCATCGACAGCGACGTGCTCGTCTGGCCGGAGGTCATGGGCAACGTGAGGAGGGACCGGCTGCCTTCGGCCGACGGCCGCTGGAACGGGCTCCTGCTGCTCTTCAGCATGGAGACCGGAACCCCGGTCATGATCTGTCCCGACGGCTACGTCTCGCGCATGCGCGTGGGCGCGGCCAACGGGTTGGCCGCGCGTCACCTGGCGCGGGAAGACGCCCGGGTCATGGCGCTGCTGGGGACCGGGTGGCAGGCCGGCGGACAACTGATGGCCCACTGTGCGGTGCGGCCCATCGCCGAGGTGAAGGTGTTCAGCCCCAACCCGGTGAACCGCGAACGCTTCTGCCGAGAGCTGGCCCCGGAGGTCCAGGCCCGGCTCACGCCGGTGGAGTCCGCGGACGAAGCGGTGGAAGGGGCCGACATGGTGGTGACGGGGACCAACTCCATGTCGCCGGTGCACCGGCAAAAATGGCTGCGCCCCGGCGTCCACTACAGCGCCGTCAAGGTGCAGGAGATGGACCATGACTTCCTGAACGCCGTGGACAAGGTGTTCCTGTTCTCCACGAACCCCGCCAACATCCGCCCGCAGACCTACCGCACGCCCGCGGTGGAGACCCCGGAGGGCGCCGGTGGCTGGTGGTCCGACCGCTCGACGCCGCTCTGGGAGCGCATCCGGGAACTGCCCCAGGCCCTCATCGGCGCGGTGGAGGGACGACGGTCGCCGGACGAGACCACGGCGTTCGTCAACAACGTCGGGCAGGGGCTCCAGTTCACCGCAGTGGCCCACCGGGTCTATCGCGAGGCCGTAGCCAAAGGCGTCGGCCGGACCCTGCCCACGGAATGGTTCACCCAGGACGTGCACCCGTAGGGAAGGGGCGGTTCCCTTCGTTTTCCATCCGCCTATCGAACGGCCTGCACCATGAAATGCAGGCCCTCCTGCTTCTGGAGATAACGGAGGACCTCGAACAGGTTGCGCGCCTGCGGATTGCCCGAGGGACTGAACATGCGCATCAGGCTCTTGGGCGATTTGTCGATAACGCCGCCCAGCTCCTCGAAGCCGACGGTGGCGTTGATGTAGTCGCGCAGCACCGCCTTGCCGGTGTCCACGTCACCGGAAAGCAGGCACTCGACGCCTTCCCTGAGCAATGCCTCACGAAAGGCCGGGTCGTTCTCCACGCGAGCACGTATCGTTTCCTTGAAGTCTCTTGTCAAGGCCATTTCGTTACCCTCAAATTAGTTACCACGAATCAATGGTAACACTTAAGATACTTTTGGCAACCCGAACACGGCTCCCCTGCGACCTCGCCGAGGTTGCCCCAAGGTCCGATCCAGGAATTCATGTTCCTCGAGGTTCACCCTCGTCGTTTCGGTAACTCACGGCTACGGCAGCAGGCCGGTGTACAGCGGAAGGTACAGGAAATGCACGGCGGCGTGGAGGAAGGCCGCGCACGCCGCGGCGGCGCTTACTGCGCCGGTCCAGCCCATGCGCGCCTCCAGGCGGTAATAGGCCAGGACGGCCAGGGGCAGGCCCCATTGGAAACCGATCAGGAGCACCAGCGCGAAGAAGACCGCGATCCAGCCGAACGCGGCCCGGGCCCGCGCCGCCTCCTCGACCCTCGCCTCCCCGGCCGGCGCCGCAGGCTTCCGCACCAAGTCGCCTGTCACGCTCCACACCGCGAGTCCCAGGCCGGTGACGCCGATGAACAGGGGGAACGTGGCCGCTTCCGGCTCCCACTCCAGCGCGGCCAGGACCACGCCGGCGAACAGCGCGGCCGCGGCGCTCCCCAGCGCCGCTTCCCGGAGGTCCCTCATGCGCCGCGCACCCCGCGGCGAACCGCTACGAAGACCACCAGCAGCATGACCGCCGCCGCGGCGAGGGGGATGGGCCGGATGAGGAACGCGGCGCCGTAGCTCGACAGCGAGATGGCCAAGTTGTTCTCGGCCAGCGGACCGAGGATGAAACCCACCAGGAGCGGCGCCCGGGCCCAGTCGAGCCGCATCATGAGGTAACCCAGGGCCCCGAAGGCGAGCGTGAGCACCAGGGTGTAGGGGTGCGGATAGGCCACGTAGGAGCCGAACAGCACGAACAGCAGCAGTCCCGGGATCAGCCGGTTGCTCCGGAGGAAGGCGATGCGGGCGGCGGGGCGGGTCACCGCGATGCACACCGCGGTGGCCAGCAGGTTCGACAGCATCAACACGATCACCATGGAAAAGCTGAGGGGCAGCTTCTCGCCCAGCATCTCGGGGCCGGGGTTGATGCCGAGGACCAGGAACGCCGCCAGCAGGATGGCCGACGTGGCTCCTCCGGGCACGCCGAAGGCCAGCAACGGCACCAGCTCCCCGCCGGCCGAAGCGTTGTTGGCGCTCTCGGGCGCGATGACGCCCCGGATCTCGCCCTTGCCGAACCCCTCGCGCTGGGCGCCCTCCGCTCCCTGCACGGCCATGCCGTATGCGTAGAACGCGGCCGCGGTGCCGCCGATGCCCGGTATGGCTCCGCCCACCACCCCCACCAACGCGCTCCGCGCCACCAGCCACCGGTTGGCCACGCAGGCCCGGACGCCGGGCCGGAACCCCTCGCCCATGTCCACGCGCGTGCGTTCCGCGATGCGCCCGCGCATGGCCAGGGACACCACCTCCGGCAAGGCGAACAACCCCATGATGATGGGCACGGCGTGGAGCCCGTCGAGCAGGTAGTCGGCGCCGAAGGTGAACCGGGGCACTCCCAGTTGCGGGTCCTGGCCCACGGCGCCCAGCCAGAGACCCAGCGTACCGGCCAGCAGGCCCTTGACCGGTTTCGCGCCGCTGAGGAAGCTGATCATCAGGATCCCCAGCACCACCAGCATGAAACGTTCCGGGGCCGCGAACGCGAGCACCACCGGCTGCAAGGCGGGCAGGGCCGCCAGGAGGACCAGCGCGCCGATGACGCCGCCCACCGCGGAGACCACGAACGCCGCGGTCAGTCCCCGGGCGGCGTCGCCGTTGCGCGCCATGGGGTAGCCGTCCAGGATGGTGGCCGCGGCGCTGGGGCTGCCGGGCACGTTGAAGAAGAAGGCCGGGAAGGTGTTCGAGGTATGCACCGCGGACACCAGAGAGAGCATGATGGCGAAGGCGACGAAAGGCGACAGGTTCCACACGAACGGCAGGAGCAGCACGATGCCGAGCACCGCGGTGAGACCCGGCACCGCGCCGAAGACGAGACCCATCAGCAGCCCCAGCAGGATCCCCCCGAGCACCGGCAGGGTGAAGGTGATGCCGACGGCCTCGTGGAAGGCCTCGAGCGCCATCTTGCGCGAGGGTCCGCCGGGCTACTTCAGGAGCGCCTGCAACCGTTCCCGGATCTCCGGGGACAGGTGGAAGACCGACAGGATCAGCTTCTCCGCCTCCCTGGAGGGCAGCGGGTTGAGCACGAACCCCTGGTCCGTGGCGGTCTTCACGAACTCGGGATCGGCCATCATGTCGGCCATGGCCTTCTCGAGGATGGCGGCCCGCTCCGCGGGCAGTCCCGGGGTGGCGGCGAACGGCCGGCTGGCGTTCAGGAGCCCCGAGAACGCCACGTACGCCTCCCGGTCCTTCGGGTCGTCGATGCCGTCCACGAACTTCGGAAGCGCCGCGACCTCCTCGGCCAGGCGTGCGGGAGGGGGAGCCCCGCCCATGGACAGCGCCAGCCGGATCGTGCCGTCCTCATGCATCTCCCGGGTCGCGGCGTTGACGGCTACCGCGGACCCCGCGGTCGTCACGCCGTCCACCTCGTTCTGCTTCAGCGCCAGCGCCATGGGGTTGTACCCTTTGTACCCCGACACCAGCCGGATGCGGAACTTGCCCGCACGCTGCAGGAACTTGGCCGCCTGGGTGAGCAGCGAGCTCGGACCCGACGCCGCCACGCGGATGGGGTCCCCGGCGTTCTTGAAGTCGTCGAGGCTGCGTTCGGGCCGTTCGGACCGGAGCGCGAAGATGTAGTGCGCGCCGCCCACGCTGCCGAGCCAGGTCAGCTTGGTGAAGTCGATGTCCGGGATGCCGCCGGTCAGGCTGCGCACCACCATGGGACTGGTGAAGTGGACCAGCGACAGGCCGTCCGGCTCGGCGCGGTAAACCGACCGCAGCCCGATGACGCCGCCGGCGCCGGGGCGGTTGTGCACGACGGCGGCCGGGTTGCCCGGAATGTGCCGAGGCAGGTACTTGGCGGCGAGCCGCGACATGCGGTCGTAGGTGCCGCCCGTGGAGTAGGGACAGACGATGGTGATGGTCTTGCCGGCATAGAAGTCCGCGGCTCCCGCTCCCGCGCTGCCGAGGAATACCGCGATGGCGGCAAGCAGAAGGATCCGATGGATCGGTCGGTGCGTCTTCATCCTGGTCTCCTCTCCGGTGCTCCGCTCCCGGGACGAGCGGTCTCCATAGGTCTCGACGCGCGGTCGAGGGGGACGTAGGCGGGCCAACCGCCCGACACCACGGTTTCCAGCGAGCGCGCCGGCTGCCCGAGGCGGGCGCGGTAGATCCACAGGTTGGTCAGCACCCGCTCGATGAAGATCCGCGTCTCCCTGACCGGGATGCTTTCGATGAACAGCAGCGGGTCGTCTCGATAATCGACCTTGCGGCGCCACTCCCTGAGCCTTCCGGGGCCGCGGTTGTAGGCGATCAACGCGTAGATCAGGTTCCCGTCGATGCCGTCCTTCGACAGGATGTGCCTCAAGTACCTCTGCCCTAGGGTCAGGTTGAGCACCGGGTCCATGAGGTCGCGGCGGTTCGCGCCGTGGTAACGCCGACCGGCCATGTCGCTGGCGGTGCCGGGCACGATCTGCATCAGGCCCAGGGCGCCGCGGGAGCTCCTGGCGTCGGCCTGGAACGCCGATTCCTGCCGTATCACCGAGAACAGCAACGCGCGGTCGAGCAGGTGCCCGCCGTCGGGCTTCCATACGGGCAGCGGATAGAGGGCGGCGTCCAGGGATTTGCCGGTGCTCTGCCGCAACCTCTCCGCGGCCCGGAGCGACAGGTCCGCCAACCCCGACTCCGACGCAAGGGCCAGGATCACCTGCGCCAACCGGGGCGGGAGACGGTGGGCGAACCGGCGCAACTCGGTGCCCGCGGTCACGAACCGGCCCACCTGGATCAGGCCCAGGGCGCGGCGCGCCGGCTCCATGCGCAGCAGGACGTCCACGTCGCCGCGGTGGAGCCGGGGCATGTCGAAATCGAGGGGCAGCCTCTCGCCCAGGGCGGCGACGGCCAGGAGTCCGTAGAAAGTGCGCGGGTGCCGGGAGGCCGCGCGCAGCATGGGCTCCACCCGTTCCGGTTGGCCGGCCTTCCCGTAGGCGCGGCTGGCCCAATAGGCCCCGGCGGACACCAGCCACGGAGTCATCCATTCCGATTCGGCCAGGGCATGGAAGTGGCGCGCGGCCTCCCGGTGCTCCTCCAGGCGCCACGCAGCCAGCCCGCCCCACCACCGGGCCAACGGCACCAGGCGTCCCGACCGCGCCACCGCACGGTTTGCCACGTGCAGCGCCTTGCGGTCCTCGCCCCACAGGAAATATCCCGCGGCGATCCGGGCCAGGGTCTCGTCGAAGCTCAGGGGGTCCATCAACCGAACGTTGTTTGGCCGGTCCAGGAACCGGAGGGCCCTGGTCACGTAGCCGGACGCCAACCACTGCCGGACCTGCCGCCGGACCTGCCGGATCCTGCGGCGCTCCGCGGCCGAATGCCCCGCGGCCTTCCTCACCGCGTCCCGGGGGTCCATGGGGCGCGGCTGCGACGCCGCGGGATAGCGGTCGAGCCCGATTCCGGACGCAGGCCGGGGACTGACCGGACGCCGCGGCGGTCTCCAGCCTTCGGGTTGTCGCCGCTTGGCCAGCCGGTAGATCCTTCGGGCGCCCGGATGGTCGGCGTAGTCCCTGAGCCAGTCCCTCAGCTCCGGGTACGACGAACGGTAGCGGGTCGGGTGCATGTAGCGCTGGAAGCGGACGTGGCCCATGAGCAGCGGGTCGTCGATGCGCTCGATGGAGGCGTCGGCCTCGCGCCAGCGCCCTTCCTCCTGCAGTTCGAACACGTTCCGGTACAGGGCCGCGTCCCTGTCGGACAGGACGTTCGGCAGGAGCGACCGTCGAGGCGGCTCGGGGTCGGGCGGCTTCAGCGCCGCCATGCGGATCTCTGGCCGGATCGGGGGACGCCGCGGCGGGTCGGACGCCGGGGCAGGCCTCGTGTCCGCGGGTGTCTGGACGCGCAGGCTCCAGGTCCCCGCCCCGAGCCAGTAGCTCACCCCCAGCACCAGGGCCGTGACCGAAACCGCGGCGGCTGTCACCTTGAACTTCACGGACTTCACGGCGTCCTCCCTGACCAAACGTTGCCGCGGCGGCAACGAGGGCCGGGAATCCATCCCTATTCGATTTCCGGGTGGGTTGCAAGCGTCCCGAACCCCTTTCCGGGACGCCTTGCCACCGGAGCGGAGACGCTCGCGGACGAGGCCCGGCGGGCTAATCGACGGTGCGCAGACGGCCTTCCGGGCGCGGCGCGACCGAGCCCCGGGCAGCGACGTATTCCATGACCTGGGCGGCCGTCAGCCTGCCCGCGTTGGCGTCGATCAGGGGTTCCCCGTTGGCGAGGACGCCGTACCCGTCGCCGCCGCGGCCCAGGAAGTGGTTGGTGGCCAACCGGTAGGCAGCGTCCGGGTCGAGGGCGGCGCCGTCGTGCCGGACCTCCACCACGCGGCTGCCGGCCGGGCGGGCGGGGTCGAACACCACCTCCATCCCGGAGACCTGGGGGAACCGGCCGGACTTGCTCTCGATCCGGCTGAACCCGTTCTCGAGGGCGGCGCGGACTTGGCGCCCGGTCACCCGGATGAGGACGGTCTTGTCGCCGAAGGGCAGCTCGTTCAGGATGTCGCGCCGGGTCAGCCTCGCGCCGGGCGGATGGACCTTGTCGCCGCGGATGCCGCCGCTGTTGACGAGGGCCAGGTCGGCGCCCACCGCCGCGCGCATGGCGTCGGTGACCAGGTTGCCGACGGCGGCCTCGCGGGTGCGGACCGTGGCCCGGCGGCTGTCCAGCTCGGTGGCGGTCTCGCCGATCTCCAAGCCCAGGTCCCGCGACAGCTTGCCGCGGTACTCCCGGACGGCCGCGGCCAGCTCGGGGTCCGGGCTGACGCGGCCGGTATGGACCGCGCGAAAGGCCGGGCTCCACACGAACCGCGTCTTGCCGCGGGACTCCACCTCGTCGAGGGTGAGGTCGATGACCGTCACCCAGTCCGCCTGCTGGCCCGATTCGGCGAACAGGACGGCGCCGTCGTACTCCAGGGCGAGCCGGTGGTCGTCGCCGCTGAGCAACACGTCCACCGCGCGCTGCTCGATCAGCGCGGCGTCCTCGTCCGCGTGGGTATGGGCCAGCGCGACCACCAGGTGCGCGCCGGCCGCGCGCAGCCTGGCGGCCTGGGCCGCGGCCGTTTCCATGACCGGACGGAAGACGATCCTCCCGGGTTTCGACTTGACCGCGGTGCTGACGGTGGTGAGACCGAAGATCCCCACCTTGAACCGCCCGGCATCGACCATGATCGACGCCCGGGCGCCATCGATGACCTCCCCGTCGGTATCCAGGTTGTTGGCCCCGAGGACGGGGAACCTGGCTTCGGAGAAACGCTGCCCGGCCACGTCCGGGCCGAAGTCGTACTCGTGGTTGCCGATGGCCATGGCCGTGAGGCCCACCCGGTTCAGCAGGTCGATCATGTGGGCGCCCTGGTCGATGCCGGACAGGAGCGAAGGCGACAGGGCGTCGCCGGCGAAGGTCACGAGGACGCGGGAGCCGCGGGCCCGCTCGGCCCGTACCACCGCGGCGAGGCGGGCGACGCCGCCCTGGCCGCGGCGTTCTTCCATGCGGTCCAGGTCGTTGAAGTGGACGATGGTGAGGGCCACCGGTTCCGCGAAGCACGCGCCTGCGGCAAGCATGGCCGCGGCCAGCGCCGCGACCGCCCACACCGGGGAGGTCCGGTTCCGCGCCGTTCTCATGGGTCCGTCTCCTTCCGCTCTTCCGTCACGCCGCTCACGTCCGTCGTCGAGGCCCCCAAGCCTGCACGGGAACGTCTGATCCGTTCCGGCTCGGACTCCCTCTCCCGGTGGGAAAGCGCGTCCTTCGACTTCGCTTCGCTACGCTCAGGACGAACGGGGGGATCCCGGGACGAACGGGGGTAATCGTCCAAGGTTTCCTACGGTTCTTCGAACGAGCAGGGTTCATGCCACCGCCGGCTGACCACCAGCTTGCCTTGCCGCGAGCGTCTCTTGCGGAAACCCAGCAGGTGGAACAACTCCACCACGAACCACCGGGCGATGCGCGGGTCCACCACCAGGGTCACCGGACGGTCCGCATGCAGGCGCACCCCGGGCAGGAACGGCAGGAAGCGCTCGAACCGGAGACGCCGCAGCCACGCGGCCGCGCGCAGCCAGAAGGGCCGCACCTGCCGCACCAGGAAGAACCCGTCCGTGCCCTGTTCCTGGTAGAGCGGCATGAGGATCTGGCCGGACTCGCGCGCAAGGATGGGGCCGCGGCGGTCCCGGGCGAGCACCTGGCCGCGCTGCACCGGCTGGAAGTTGGTGAAACCGGGCTCCATGACGAAGTCGTCGCCTTCCCGGATCACGTGATGGTCCCGGATCTCCACCACCTGCGGCGCCGCCCGACCCGCGGACGCCTCCGCCGCGGACCCGGCGCTTCCGCGGTCCGGCGCCGCCCGGAAGTCTTCCGCCCGGACGCACCCCGCGGTGGCCAGCACGCTGCGGATGGCCGCCAGGTGGATGGCCAACGCCGAAGGCGAATCGTGTTGTCCGCCCTCGAAGCCCACCGCCACATACCCCTGTTCCCCCAGGTGGTTCAGAATGGTGCTCTCCAGCCGCTCCTCCAGGCCAAGGACCACCGGGGCGCCGAGACCAAAGGCAAAGCGCCGGTTGAGGAGGGTGTCGCCGATGACCACGAACGGCGTGCCCGCGGCGGAGGTGGTGTGGAGGTCGAGGCAGACCACCGGTCCGCTGCGTTGGGCGAGATGGTCCTCCAGCACCGCCAGGAGCTCGCGCTGCTCCTCCGTCTCGGAGGTCGCCTCCACCGAGTCGCGGCCGTTCCGCAGCCGCCGGACGCGCTCCGCGGACCACAGCCGGTTGAAGTCCTCGTGGACGTACCGGCGCCCCCGGGCCAGGGCCGCCCGGTTGCCGGACAGGCCGACGAACCGGCCGCGAAAGGGCGTGCGGGAGGACCGCAGGGTCTCCAGCGCCTGCTGCAAGGCCAGCGCGCCCGCGGGCTCGTTGCCGTGCATCCCGCCGATGCCGATCACCAGGGGTCCGGGGGCGTCGCCGCCCCAGGTCCCGAGCACGCGGGGAAAGCGGCGCGGGCCTGCCGGGGACTCAGGCGCCACCGGTCTCGGACTCCCGGGCGGCGTCGCCGAGCAGCCGCGCCGTCAGGTCGAGGATGTCGGGTTCCGTCACGATCCCCACCAGGCGCTCCTCCTTGACCACCAGCAGGTAGTCGCTCTTCTCCCGCCGCATGAGGGCGATGGCCTCCAGCACCGGGGCTTCCGGCGCGACGGTCATGGGCCGGGGCTGCATCACGGCGCTGACCGGCGCGGGACCTCCGTCGGCCGCGCGCGAGGCCGACGCGCAGTGGCGCAAGACCTCGAAGCACGAGATCAGGCCCGCGAGCTTGCCCTGCTCGTCCTCCACCGGCACGTGCCGGATGCGCTTCCAGTCCATGAGCCGGGCCACCAGGTCCACGGGCTCGTCCGGATGGACGGTGAACAGGTCCGTGGTCATGAACTCCTCGATGCGCAGGTCCTGCAGCCTGCGGACGCGGCCTTCCTCCACCCGGGCCAAGGGCCATTCGTGCACGGGCGCTCCCTCCCATTGGCGGTTGACGGTGGCCGCGGTGAGGGCGCTGAGCAGCGCCTCCCGGGTGTCCGCCCCCTGCATGTCCGTCAGCGAGCGCAGCAACCAGGACGCGCCGGTCCGACCCGACGCCACCCGCTGCTCCACCACCCCCAGGTAACGGTCGCCGTCCTCGGAACGGAGACCGGCGGCGCGCAGCCCCTCCCGCGCCAGCGGCAGCAGCTCCCGGCGGATCAGGTCCCGGGCCGGCGCCGCCTTGCCGTCCACCCAGGCGAACTGGGCGTCGAGCCCCCGTTGCGCCGCGGCCAGGAAGTTGGCCTCGGCGTCGTGGAAGGGCATGGCTGCGGCCACGTCTCCGTAGGCCTCCTGTCCGCCCCGGAGCAGCCCGAGGAAGAAGGCGGCGTTGGCCACCTCATCGACCACCGTGGGACCCGCGGGCAGGACCCGGTTCTCGATCCGCAGGTGGGCCTTGCCCTCGCCGATGCCGAAGCAACCCCGGTTCCAACGATATACCGTGCCGGTGTGGGTGCGCAACGCCTTGAGCTCCGGGAGGCCGCCCTGCTCCAGGACCTCCAGGGAGTCCTCCTCCACGTCGCTCTCGATCAGCACGCGGAAGCGCGCCAGGTCCTCCTGGATCAACTCCAGGATGGAGTCCCGCACCCACTGCCGCCCGAAGCTCACGCGCGCGGCGCGCTCGCGCATGTGGTGGGCGGCCTGGCGCGTGTCGATGGATTGCTGGAACAGCGGGATGCGCGTCTCGCGCCACAGCCTGCGCCCGAACAGCAGCGGCGAGTTGGCGGCCGCGGCCAGCAGCGGCGCGGTCATGGCCTGGGCTAGGTTGTAGCACCGGGCGAACTCCGCGGGCTCCACCTGGTAGTGCACCTGGAAGCTGGTGCACGCCGCTTCGAGCATCACCGAGTCGTGCTTGACGTTCAACTCGTCGGCGCCCTTGAGCCGGAACTCGTAGTCGCCCCCGCGCAGTTGCCGGAGCACCGAGTTGAGCGCCCGGTAGCGCGGCCGGGGGGTCATGCAGGCCAGCGCCAGGTCGGACTTGCGCAGGGTCGGCAGGATGCCGGTGAGGACCACCTCCGCGCCGCACTCGCGGGCCGCCTCCCGGAGCCGGGCCAGCGCGCCGTCGAGCTGCCGCTCCAGCCGGCTCAGGCAGTCGTCCTCGAACGGCAACGGGTCGAGGTTGATCTCCAGGTTGAAGAGCCCGAGCTCGGTGGTGTAGTGGGGATCAGCCACCCGCTCCAGCAACTCCAGCGCCCGCGGCGCCGGCCGCCGGGAGGCGTCCACCAGGAAGAGTTCCTGCTCGGCGCCGATGCGGTGCACCCCGGACTCGATCATCCCCTCCGACAGCATCCGCTCCAACGCCTGCACGTCGCACAGCAGGCGCGAGATGAACGAGCGCAGCCGGACCGCGTCCTCGTCCCGCCTTACGTCCTGGTCTCCCACTACCCTTCCCGTTCCCGACCCGCTCAGAGCGTCCGTGATTCCCGGCTAGAGCCGACGCCACTCGTCCAGCGAAACGGGACGGCCCATGACGCCTTCGACTTCCCGAATCATCATGCGAAGCTGCGGGACCGAATACTCGTCGTTCGACGGCAAGGCCAACCGGTGAACCCCGTAGAGCATGAACTGGTGCCGTGAGCCCGAGAACGGTCCATCGAAATCGAGTTTGCGCAAGCGGCGGATGAAGAGATTGCGCTTACACGGTGTCCAACCGCTCACGAGCGGTCTCCCCGTTCAGATCGAGCCCCGCGAGAACCGGGATCGAGTGGCCGAGCCTCAGGCCGAGGACAAGCCAATCCTCCAATGTGGAGCGCAACAGGCGCTCGCACTCCATCAGCGTAGCTCCAAAGGCGACCACGCCCGTACACGGCGGGATCCGGCCCGCGAAGCTGCCGTCGTCCAGCTTGTCGTAGGTCGCCGACGCCATGGCCTGTTCGAGATAGTCGCTGAGGATGTATCCCGTGCTCATCTTCCTGAACCCCGTCCCGTCGTCGCCATACGGCTCAGATGAGGCTCTTGCCGCCGAAGCGGCTCTTCCACTGCTCGATGACCTCCTTGTTGTAGACGTTGTCCGGGACCTCGCCGCGCAGCGCGGCCAGCACGGAGCTCGTGGCCCAGACCACGCCGGGGTGGAGGCCGCTGCCCCGGTTGGACGATACCATGTGGGCCGACAGGATCACCTTGTCACCGAGTTTCCTGAGCGGGCTGTCCATGGACAGCGGCTCGTCCTCGAACACGTCGAGGACCGCGCCCGAGATCACGTCGTCCTGCAACGCTTCTGCCAACTCGGGCTCGTTGACGCAGTACCCGCGGGAGGTGTTGATGAAGACCGCGGTCTTCTTCATCTGCGCCAACTGCTCTCTGCCGATCATGTGGTGGGTCTCCCCGGTGAGGACCACGTGGAGCGTCACCACGTCCGACTCCCGCAGCAGCGTGGGCAGATCGACCTTCTCCACGCCGGCTTCCTCGAACTTCCCGTCCGGCACGTAGGGATCCGATGCGATCATCCTCATGCCCCAGGGCTTCATGAGCTTGGCCACGCGGGTCCCGATGCGGCCCAGGCCGATGATGCCGAGGGTGATGCCGGGGTAGCCGTCCATGGCGCGGGACCCCACGTAGGTTCCCTGCAGGCTCAGGTCCCGCCATTCGCCCCCCGACTTCAGGTGCCGGTCCCGTTCGCGCACCCGCTTGAGCATGGTCAACATGCCCGTGATGGTTCCCTCGGCCACGCCGCCCCAGTTGGACTCCGTGGGCGCGTGGCAAACCATGACGCCCAACTCGGTGGCCGCCTCCACGTCCACGTCGTCCACGCCGATGGTGTATTTGGCCACCACCCGCAGGTCCCGGGAACTCTGCATGACGGCTTTGGTGATGGGGGAACTGCGGATGGACGTGCCCACCAGGGCATGGGCCCCCTCGGCCATGGCGCACATCTCGGCTTCGTTGTCGCCTTGCGGGGTGTGCCAGCCCGCCTGGCCCAGCACCAGCTCGCAGCCGGCGTCCTCCATCTTCCTGTGGGAATCGCCCTTGGCGTCGTTGGGGGCGAACACGAACACTTTGGCTTTGGCCATCGGATTCCTCCTGGGTTCGATACTACGAGTCAAGCCCGGCTCGACTCCGGTCGGCATGGCGAAACTGCTTGTGTGAACCACGCTGGCGCGCTTCCTCGAAGCCGAGTGCGGCAAGGATGACGATGACGTCGCGCGGTTTCAGGACGGGGACGGGCAGGCTACGACGACGGTCCGGGCGCCGACGTACTCGCCCTCCAACACGGGATCCCCGCCATCGAGGAGAAGGGCGACCACCTCCTTGAGGTTCTCGTCGAGCTCCTCGAGCGTCTCTCCCTGACTGTGGGCCCCCGGAAACCCCGGGACGTAGCCAACATAGAGGCCCGTGTCGGGACAGCGTTCCACGACTGCGGTGCAAGTACGCATGGGCGCCTGCCTTGTTCTGCCAATACTCCCACAAACTTCAGGACGATACAACGGTCGCCCCGACACACGACGACGACGCCATGTAACCGTTCGGGATCGTCGTGGAGCAGAGCGAAGTCGTCCACATAGCCCGCGTAGCCCTTCTGTCCAAGAAGTTACGCGCTTTCCCTAACACGATGTATCTTGCTCCAGGCCCCGATCTTGCACCCGATCTCGTCCAGGCGCCGCCTGCGGAGCGCCGAGGCAAGGAGCCGACGATTCACAGGGTGAGCGTCCGGGCAACACGGAACCCGACGTTGTTGAACCGGATACCGCTGGCGAGCCAGTTGCGGTTCGCGGACCGCAGGAGCCACGGAATGTAGCTCCAGGAACCCCCGCGAAGCACCCGCCGGCGACATTGCCCACTCTCCCATGCGCTCCCATCCGATGGCGCCCCCACGTAATCGTCGTTCCAACAGTCCTCCACCCACTCCCACACGTTCCCGTGCACGTCGTACAATCCAAATCCGTTCGCTCCGAAACTCCCCACCGGCGCTGTCCTCTCGTTGTCCCACCGACTCCCGCAACCATTGCAATTCGCACGGTTCTGCCTTATCGAGTCTCCCCAATGATACCTCGTCCTGCTCCCCCCTCGCGCCACGTACTCCCACTCCGACTCGCTCAACAACCGATACTCCTTGCCCGTCTCTCTCGACAACCACTCCACATACGCCTTCGCATCCCCCCAATCCACATTGACTACCGGCCGACGACCCCGGCCCCAACCTTCGTCATCCGGCCGATATCCGTTGCACCCACCCCCTCGCACACACGCTTCCCACTCATCGAACGTTACCTCGTACATCCCCACAGCAAACGGCTCCCCTATCACCACACGATGCACGGAAAGCGAAGGACCCATCCTGTAACTCCCCCGGGGAACCGCCACCAGCTCAGGACACTCATCACAGTCCCGCAGCCTCCTTCCCGGCGGGTACTTTCTCGCCAAACGCTCTCCTCGTTCCACCCTCTCTCCCAAGCCCTGCGCCCGCTTCTGCGCCTCTGCCCGTTCCGCCGGCATCAGCTTCGCCTCGATCGCGTCTCGATCCTTCACTGCCGCCAACTCTCCCCGGCTCGCCGCCAAGTTGAGCCACACGTGCGCCAACACGTAATTCTGCGGCGCTCCCAGCCCCCGGGCATACAGCCGTCCCAACGCCAGCATGGCCCGCCGGTCCCCCGCGTTCGCCGCCGTCCGCCACTCCGACAGCGCCTGCGCGGGATTGCCCGCATTCCATGCCTTCCGCCCCGCGTCGTAGTCCGCCCACAGGGGAGACGAGGACAGCGCCAGCGCCGCAACCGCCGCCCAAACCATGTTTCGAAGCATGAACGCCTCCCTGGAGAGATCGAGAACCGGGAATCAGAGAGTCCGTTCCTTAGTACCTTGAGCGGGCGGTACTCTACAAGCGGGACGCTTGAAACTCGTTTTCGTCCTTTCTCCCTCCTGTTCTTCCGCGGTGGAGGAACCCGTGACGCCGTTGCACATCCTGAGGCAAGACCGCAGCCGAGGCCGCTGCGCTGGAGCGGCGCAAGGCTGCGGTCCGGAAAGGGGTTCAGGGTTGCGGAAACCCTGAACCAAGCCCTCCGTTCGTCCTGAGCGTAGCGAAGCGAAGTCGAAGGACGGGTTCAGGGCCGTTGCGCTTCGAGGGCGGCCGCGGACCGGACGAGGTTGAGGAACTCGGCGCGGTAGCCGAAGCGGTCCTCGCCCCGGGCGTCCCGGGCCAGGGCGAGGACATCGTCGTAGCCGTAGTCGCCGGTGTAGCGGCCGCCGCGCAGCAACTGGCCGAAGCCGGCCACGGCTGCGGCGAACCGCGCCTCCTGCGGGGCGCCGCCCACCCCTTCCGCCTCGTCGGCGCGGGTCACCGTGCGGGTGATCAGGGTGCTGTCGTCACGGTCGGGCAGCTTGTAGCGGATCTTGAGGAAGGCGTACTCCCCGGCGAAGCGGGGGTCCGGGGTCCCGGCATCGGGACCTTCGGGCCGGTACCGCGAGGGCTCCATCCGCTCGGCGCCCGAACCGGCCGGCGTCAACTCGTAGATGGCGGTCACCGTGTGGCCGGCGCCGACCTCCCCGGCGTCCACCTTGTCGTCGTTGAAGTCCTCCCGCGCCAGCCTGCGGGTCTCGTAGCCGATGAGCCGGTACTCGCTCACCAGCGCCGGGTTGAACTCCACCTGGACCTTGACGTCCCTGGCGATGGGGAACAGCGTCGAAGTGGCCTCCTCCACCAGCACCTTGCGGGCCTCGGACAGGCTGTCGATGTAGGCGGCGTGGCCGTTGCCGTTCTGGGCCAGGGCCTGCATCATCTCGTCGTGGTAGTTGCCCATGCCGAAGCCCAGCACCGACAGGAACACGCCGGTGGCGCGCTTGCGCGCCACGTAGCGCTCCAACTCCCCGGGGTCGGAGACGCCGACGTTGAAGTCGCCGTCGGTGGCGAGGATGACCCGGTTGATGCGGTCTTCGGCGAAGTTCTGCTCGGCCAGTCCATAGGCCAGCCGGAGGCCTTCGGCGCCCGCGGTGGAGCCGCCCGCGTCCAAGCCGTCGAGGGCCGCCAGGATCTTCCTCCGCTCGGCCGCCCGGGTGGGCTCCAGCACGACGCCGGCGGAACCCGCGTAGGCCGCGATGGCCACGGTGTCGTCGGGCGCCAGGGCGTCGAGCAGCAGCTTGAGGGAGCGCACCAGCAGCGGCAGCCGCTCGGGTTCGTGCATGGAGCCCGAGGTGTCGATGAGGAAGACCAGGTTGGTCCGGGGCTTCGCCTCGGGCGCCAGGGCGTAGCCCCGGATACCGACGTGCATGAGCCGGGTGGCGGGGTTCCACGGCGTCGGCATCAGCGAGACGCCCACGGCGAAGGGGGCCTGCCGGTCCCCGGGGGCCTCGTAGTCGTAGGGGAAATAGTTGACCAGTTCCTCGACCCGGACCGCCTCGGGCGGGGGCAGGGCGCCCCGGTTCAGCGCGGCGCGCACGAAGCCGTAGGAGGCGGTGTCCACGTCGATGGAGAAGGTCGATACCGGTTCCCGGGCCACCGCCTTGACCGGGTTGGTCCCGAAGGCAGGGAAGCGGTCGCGGCCCTGCAAGTGTTCGTGGACCTCCGGGGTATCGTCCGAGACGTGCGGGCCCACCATGAAGTTCATCAGACCCTCTATCGACTCTTTCGGTCTCCCGCTGCTCTCCGGCGGGCGTGCGTGCAAAGCCGACATCTCCATCTCCCTCATGCGCGGCATCTCCATCTCCCTCATGCGCTGCTCGACCAGGCTCCGCAACGACAATTCTCTCGCCTTGTTGCTGGCGAACTCCGGCATGGAACCCCCCATGGGCTGCTCGACCGGGCTCGGCAACGACAAGGCATGCATGTCCTCTTCGGGACCGTACACGGAGGCCGGGTCCGTGATGAGCGTCCTGGCGGCGACCGCCGCCGCGAGCACCGCAAGGCCGGCGGCGCCTATGAGGCGGTAGCGAAAGTTGGCGCGGGCAAGGTTCATGGCGTTCCTCCTGAAAAGGTTTTCGAGCCAAATCCAAGCTCGCCCCATTGGACGTTCCGCGGCGCGCGATCCTTGGCGGGCTTGTTGGCCCGCCGCATCGAAGGCCGCCAGAGCCGCGGCCAGGGCGCGTTCGCGCGCCTGCGGTTCGGGTCCGGGCAACGGCCCGCGCAGCGCCTCTTCCAGCCGCTTCAACTCGTCCGTCATGGCAGTCCATCCCCGCCGGCCCGGGCCAGCGCTTTCAGCCGCTTGCGCACCTCGTGCATGCGCCAGGAGACGGTGGATTCCTTCACTCCCAGGACCTCCCCGGCCTCGGCATGGCCGAGCCCTTCCTGCAGCACCAGCACCGCGGTCTCGCGGAGATCGTCGGTCAGGACGGCCAGGACCTCGTAGAGCCAGCGCGCCTCCGCCTCCCGGGCCGCGGCCCCGGCGCGCGCCAGCGCGCTCACGTCCGCGTAGCGCTGGTTGGCCCGTCGCCGGGCCGCATTACGCCGCACCGCGTCGCGCGCGGCGTTGACCACGATCCGGTAGAGCCAAGTGGTGAACTCGCTCTCTCCGCGATAGGACCGGACCTTCCGGGCGAGCCCCTCGCAGACCTCCTGGGCCAAGTCCGCGGCGTCGTCCGCATCCCCGAGCAGGCGCAACCCGATCCGGTAGATCCGTTCATAGTGCCGCTCCACCAACTCCGCGAACGCCTCCCGGTCGCCCTCGCCGGCCCGCCGGCTCAACACCCTGTCGCTATCCGCCATTCATCCGCCGTTCTCCCCCCGTCGCCAAGTTGGACGCACGGCGCCAGCGGATCCTTGGCGTGCGTCAACCCGATTCGCCCTCTGCGCCACCCGGTCGCGGAAGGGCACGGCCGAGACCACTCGGTGCTTCGGCCGAAGACCTCGATGGTCTTGTAGCGGCCCGGTCGCCCGCCCGGCTCAAAGGAGCGCGTCCTTCGACTTCGCTTCGCTACGCTCAGGACGAACGGGAATGAGGGTCGGGGTGAGGGCAATCCCCCGTAACGGGGAAGGATAGTCAGGGTGAAGGAAGTCCCCCATCCATGTCTCGATGGTCCAGGGTCTCCCTAACCCCCGATCCTCCCCACCGCCACGCACGCCGCCCCCGCCACCACCAGCAGGGTGCCGAGGACCACCGCCAGCGTGGTGCGCTCGACGCGGCGCAGGACGATGCTGGCGAGGATCACGGTCCAGACCGGGGAGGTGGCGGCGATGGGCGAGACCACTACCACCGGACCCGAGGCCAGGGCGAAGAACAGGAACAGGATGGCCAGGGTCTCGCTGACCCCCGAGACGGCGAAGGGCAGCAGGGCCTTGGGGTGCCACATCAGCTTCTCCCGGGGCAGCGGCAGCGCCAGGTAGGCGGCGAAGCAGGCCAGCGAGACCACGCCCACCAGGGCGGCGAAGAAGAGCGGCTCCTGGGCGATGGTCAGGGCGTACCGTCGGACGGGGTGGACCGTGGCGGTGATGACGCAGGTGGCGGCCGGCAGCCAGAGGTATTTCGGGCGGAAGTCCGGGACGTTCTCGTCCATCCGCCACGAGGTGAAGGCCGTGCCGCCCACGATCAGCGCCACTCCCAGGAGGTTGAGCGCCCCCGCCTGCTCTCCCAGGACCGTGATGCCGATGAGGACGGCGAACATGGGGTGCGTGTTGCGCAGGGTCACGGCCCGGGATACGCCGACCCGGGATATGGCTAGGTAGTGGCAGGAGCGCAGCAGGGCCTGCAGCAGGCCGGTGGCGACCACGAGGTAGAGGGCGGTCCGGGGGACCGCGGCCACGCCTCCGGTGAGGAGCGCCAGGGTGGAGAGTCCCACCGCATGCAGGGTCAGGGAGAAGATGACCGCGGTGTTGGGAGTCGAGTACCGCAGCCCCCACCGGGCCGAGACGTTGGCCGTGGCGTAGGACAGCGCCGTCAGCAGGGCGAGGACTTCGATGGGCATGGGTCAAGTTGACAGCACGCGCCGGTCATGGCAAGTCAGCACTTCGCATTGGCGCGGGGCCGCGGCGCAACGCCGTCGCTCCGAGGGTTCGTGAGGGACACATGTGGGAAGCTGCCATAAGCGCGGCGGACAAGCTCTTTTCCACCGGGCCGCTGCTGGCCATGCTGGTGATGCTGCCCGTTGCGCTGGTCTCGGGCCTCATGCCCGGGGGGAACCTTCCCGTGGCGGTGGTGCTGCTGGGGTTCGCCGGGTACGTGGACCCGTGGATCACGGTGACCGCGGTGGTGTTCTTCCTGGCGGCCAGCGACATCACCGAGCCGGTCCCCTCCATACTCATGGGGATTCCGGGCGCCCGCTCGGCCCAGGCCACCATCCTCGACGGCTATCCCATGTCCCGCAAGGGGCTGGCCGGCGTGGCCTTGGGGGCCAGCTACATGTGCACGCTGGTGGGCGGCATCGTGGGCGCCCTCGCCCTGCTCCTCGCCCTGCCCGTCTCACGGGAACTGCTGAAGCTCTTCGGGTCCGCGGAGTTCTTCCTGCTGTCGCTCCTGGGGCTCATGTGCGTGGCCATCGTCAGTTCGGGAGCGTTCGTCAAGGGCATGCTCACGGCCTGTTTCGGCCTCGCCATCTCCATGATCGGTTTCTCCGTCATCGGCGGCAACGCCCGCTCCACCTTCGGCATCGACTACCTCTGGGACGGGATACCGCTGGCCCCGGTGGTCATCGGCCTGTTCGCGCTGCCCGAGGTGGTGGACCTGGTGGTGTCCAACACCCCCATCGCCCGGGAACGTCTCGAAACCATGCTGAAGGAGGCGGACCGGGACGTGTACAAGGGCATGCGCGAAGCCCTTCGCAACAAGTGGCTGCTGGTGCGCTCGTCCCTCATCGGCACCTTCGTGGGGATGATGCCGGGCATCGGCTCGTCGGGGGCCCACTGGATCGCCTACGCCCAGGCGCGCCATACCGAGAAGGGCGCCATGGAGACCTTCGGCAAGGGCGACGTGAGGGGCGTCATCGCCGCGGACTCGGCCAACAACTCGGTGGACGGGGGCGTGCTGATCCCCACGGTGGTGTTCGGCATACCGGGGAGCGGCGGCATGGCCATCCTGCTGGCGATCCTGGTGCTGTCCGGGGTGCAGCCGGGCCCGGCCATGCTGACCGAGAACCTGGACCTCACCATCAGCCTGGTTTACACCATCGTCCTGGGGAACGTGGTGGTGGTGCCCATCATGCTCTGGTTCGCGCCTTTCATGACGCGCATCGCGGCCATATCGCCCAACGTCCTGGCCCCGGTCATCATCGGCCTGGTCACCCTCGCCGCCTACCAGGCCACCTACTCCATGGAGGACCTGGGCCTGGTGCTTGCCTTCGGCGTCCTGGGGCTCTTCATGAAGCGCTACGGCTGGCCCCGTCCGCCGATCCTCATCGCGGTGGTGCTGGCGGACATCGTGGAGAAGTACCTCTGGCTCTCGGCCAACAGCTATGGCTGGTCCATGTTCGCGCGCCCGCAGTTCCTTGCCATCATCGCAGTGATGGTCCTGGTGATGGTGGTGAGCCTGCGGATGCAGCAGGGCGCCAAGAGGGCCGCGGAGGAGTCCACCGGGGAAGGGCAGGAAGCGGGGACGGACCAGATCTGATGGATGGAAACAGGCAGGCGAACGCCGGCAAGGACCCCGCGGGGACCGCCCGGCGCGGCTTCTCCGTGGAAGTGCTGGGAGAGATCATCCTGCTGGCCATGGTCGGCGGGCTCTTCCTCTACATGTTCATCGAGTCCTTCTCCTGGCCCGAAGGCTCGGCCCTCATGCCCCGCATCGCCATCGGGTTGGGGACGCCGTTCTGGGTCTTGCGCCTGGTCGTCCTGGTGCGCAGCGCCCGGGAGCCCGCATCCGGGCAGATCATGGACCTGGGCTTCCGAACCGGCGCCGACCCCGGGGGCGAGAGGATGCGCTTCGCCCGCATCTGCCTCTACATCCTGGGCCTCTACGCCGCGGTCTGGCTGGTGGGGTTCCACATCGCCGTCCCGCTGTGGGTCTTCTTCTACGTGCTCGTGTACGGCCGCGCCGGGTGGTTCTGGTCCTCGGTCCTGGGTCTCCTGTTCCTGGCCCTGATCGTGCTGGTCTATGACCGGTTCCTGAACGCCACGTGGCACGAACCCCCGCTCCTCAGGCTGTTCTGGGGTTGACCCGGGAAAAAAACGGCCATCCGCCAAGTGACGGATGGCCGTTTTCGCGCCCGCAGCTTCCGGGATGGCTAGTTGATGCCCATGAGCCTCTTGAGCAGCTTTTCCCCGTCCGGGGTAAGGGACTGGTAGCGCTTGAGCCCATCGTTGAAGTCTTCCGCGGTGCCCAGCGAGACCTCGTAGCCCGCGACCCCTGCGGCCTTCAGGAACCCGGCGTCCTTCGTGGTTGACTCGAAGGCCTTCTTCCAGACGCCGTACACGTCGTTCGGGACGCCGGGCTGGAGCACGTAGATCCGGCTGAACGTGTTGAACCTCTGGGCCACGAGGAAGGCGTTCTGCTGCTCCTCGGTGGCGTTCACCACCTCGAAGATGTGCGGCACGTCGGCGGCTCCGAGCTGGCCCAGCCAGTCCTTGGAGGGTTCCTTTTCCCACCAGAAGATGGGCGCCGCCTTCTTGTCGGTGATCCATTTCGGGAACAGCCGCGGCACGTTCTCCTCGACGCAGCGATCGACGCCTTCCATCTCGTCCCGGTCGAAGGCGGCCATGATCTCGGAGGTGCCGCCGTAGCCATAGACCATCTTGATCGGACCGCCCAGATCCTGCACGAACTGGGGGCCGATGCCGAAGGCCGCGCCCGGAGCGTTGCCGCCGCTGGTCACCGGCTTGCCGCGCTTGACCAGGTCCGCGTAGGTCGTGCCGATACTGCGGCGGACGCACCAGATGCGAGGCACCTCGCCGGAACTGGGGCTTCCCAGCACCCGCACGGTCTTGAGATCGAAATCCGGCACGTCCTTGCCTGCCAGCTCGCGCTGGACGAACCGGGGATGGAGCAGTCCCAGGGTCAGACCGTCCGGCTTGGCCTTCATGGCCCGGCGCAGACCCCGGAGCTGGCCCGCCCCCGGCACGTTGCGGACGATGAACGACGGGTTGCCCGGCAGGTAGTTGCCGACGAAACGCGCCACCAGCCGGGAGAACGTGTCGTAACCGCCTCCGGGAGCCGACCCCACGATGATCGTCACCGGCTTGGACTCGAAGAGCCTGGCCAGATCTTCCTGGGAACGCTGGGCCCATGCGCCGGACGGCGTGAGCAGCGAGCCCGCCAGCGCCAGAGCCGAAAGACCGCCCAGGAACCGCAGCAAACGGCCCTTCCTCGTGAACTTCTCCGACATGGGAATACCTCCTTGGCGTAATGATCCCTCAAACGGATAAGCCCTAATAGTCCAGCCATCCCTCGAACGCAAGCTCGATTCGCCGAAAACTTTACCCGGCTCTTCCGGCTTTCGTGTGGTGAAGCAGGATGGAAAGAGGATCGAAAAGGATCACGCCGTCATTGCTCCGCAAACGCCCGCCCCGTCATTCCCGCGCACGCCCACCTCCGTCATTCCCGCAAACGCCCGCCTCCTGTCATTCCCGCAGACCCCCACCTCCGTCATTCCCGCGAAAGCGGGAATCCAGTCCGAAAATTCAACCGGCCAGTTTGCCGGTATAATTATCAACGCCTTGCCATCGGCTCCAAAACCTGCTACGGTCCCCTCCGACATGACTGCAACATCCGACTTGGTGGACCTGGACTTCGAGCGCGGGATCGTCGGCCTTCCCCCGGGCGAGGCCTCGACCTGGGGATTCCGTTCGGGTGAACGAGGGACCCACACGAGCCGGACGATCATGCTCGACGAAATAACGCAGCTTCTGGCGGCCGTGCCCGGGGCCGCGTCCCGCGGGGACTATGCGGATGCCGTCACCGCGGGCAACTGCCTCGGAAAGAAGACCGCGGTGAACCGCAGGATCTCGCTGCAACACCTGAAGGAACTCTACGGCCTCGAACCGCGGGCAATCCTGTTCCGCGTCTTCAGGGACCTGTGGCCCCGCCACGAATCGAGTCGTCCCTTGCTGGCGCTCCTGCTCGCACTGGCGCGGGATCCGCTGCTCCGGGCCGCGGCGGCAGCCGTCCTTCGGACCCCCTACGGGCACGAGCTTTCGCGGCAACCCATGAAGGACGCCCTGTCCGAGGCCACCGGCGACCGTCTGAACCAGGACACCCTGGACAAGGCCGTGCGCAACGCGGCTTCGTCCTGGACGCAATCCGGCCATCTGAGGGGAAGGGGCCGAAAGAGCCGCCAGCGCGTCCGGGCGACGCCCGCGGCCGCGGCGTATGCGCTGCTTCTCGGATTCGCCGTGGGCCGCCGGGGGCGCTTGCTGTTCGAGACCCCGTGGGCCGCGGTCCTGGATTCCGATCCCGACAGCTTGATCGACGCCGCCGTCGAGGCCAAGAGACTCGGTCTGATGGACCTCAAACAGTCCGGACGCATGATAGACGTGTCGTTTCCGGCCATGTTCACCCGGAAGGAAGGAGCGTTGATCCGTGGGGCGCATCGACAGTCTGGCTGAGCGCTACCGGCGCCACATCGCGCTGCCGTGGCGGAAGGACCTCGCCGGCGCGGAGCGCACCATCTTCATCGTCTATGACAAGGGCGACGAGCGGCGGCTGCGAGCGCGCAAGGCCCTCTTCGAAATGGCGACCCGGGAACTCGGACACGGCTGGATCGACTGCGACCTGACCGGGACGTTCGCGAGGTGGATGGCGGACGTCGAGTATCGGGACAGCTACTTCGAGTCTCCGCAGGACCTGGACCTGAAACTGGAGGACGACCTTCTGAACCACGTCGCCGACAGGGTACGGCAAGCGCTGGCGGAGGCGGACGACAACTCGGTGGTCGCCGTCTCCGGCATCGCCTCGCTGTACGGGTTCCTCCGCGTATCGGAACTGATGCAGGCCATAGAGCCTGACGTCAAGGGCCGCATCGCGGTCTTCTTTCCCGGCGAATACGAGGACGGCAACTATCGGCTGCTGGACGCGCGGGACGGGTGGAACTACCTGGCCACCCCCATCACCTTGCGGGACCCCCGAGGAGTGTACGAGGCATGAAGAACCGGGACGTCTACCAGCGGGACCCCTTCGAGATCGCACTCCTGAACAACGGCGTGGCGACCGTGACGGACGCCCTGACCGGCGACGAGCGCCGCACGCTGCGCTTCGAGCTCACGCACTTCGTCTGCGAGGGCCAGTACCGGAGCGGACTCGTCCGCATCCTGGAGTCCTACGTCCACCACCAGGGCCAGCCCGAGCAGCCGGCCGCGTGGGTCAGCGGCTTCTTCGGCAGCGGCAAGTCGCACTTGGCGAAGATGCTGCGCTTCCTGTGGACGGACTACGAGTTCCCCGAAGACGGCGCCCGCGCCCGCGGGCTGGCGCGGCTGCCGGACGACGTGCTGGAACTGTTGACCGAGGTCTCGACCCTCGGTCGGCGAGGGCACGGGCTGCATGCCGCGGCGGGAACCCTCGGTGCCGGCGCGGGGAACAGCGTCCGGCTCGCCCTGCTCGGAATCGTGTTCAAGTCCGCGGGGCTTCCCGAGAGCTTCCCCCAGGCGCGCTTCCGCCTCTGGCTCGGGAAGAACGGCGTCCACGACCGGGTGCGGGAAGCGGTCGAGGCGGCCGGGAGGGAGTTCCGGCGGGAGCTGAACGACCTGTACGTGAGCCCGCTCATCGCCCGGGCGCTGCTGGACGCGGACCCGGGCTTCGCAAGCAACGAGAAGGACGCCCGGGCGGCCCTGCGCGTCCAGTTTCCCAGGCCCGCGGACATCACGACGGACGAGTTCACCGACGCCCTGAAGGACGTGCTCGCCCCCGACGGCCACATGCCCTGCACGGTCGTCATCCTCGACGAGGTGCAGCAGTACATCGGGGAGGACACCGGCCGCTCCTACGTGGTGCAGGAGGTGGTCGAGGCGTGCAGCAAGCGCTTCGGCGACCGCCTGCTCTTCCTGGGCACCGGACAGACCGCGCTCTCCGGCACCCCGGCGCTGCAACGCCTGCAAGGACGGTTCACGGTCAACGTGGAATTGTCGGACCACGACGTGGAGACGGTGATCCGGCGGGTGGTCCTCGCGAAACGCCCGGACCGTACGGGCCACGTCCAGGCCGCGCTGGACGCCAGCGCAGGGGAGATCGACCGCCACCTGGGCGGCTCCCGGATCGCCCCCCGCGGCGAAGACAAGCAGGTCCTGGTGGAGGATTACCCGCTCCTGCCCGTGCGCCGGCGCTTCTGGGAGCAGGCGCTGCGCGCGGTCGATCGCGCGGGCACCGCGGGCCAGCTCCGCACCCAGCTCCGCATCGTGTACGACGCCATCCGCCACAGCGCCGACGACCCGGTGGGCACGGTGGTGCCGGCCGACTTCCTGTTCGAGCAGGTCGCGGCCAACCTGCTGCAATCCGGCGTGCTGCTCCGGGAGCTCCACGAAACCATCGTCAGCCAGGACGACGGCGGCGCGGACGGGAGGCTCAAGTCCCGGCTGTGCGCGCTGGTGTTCCTGATCCGCAAGCTCCCCCGCGAGGCCGGCGTGGACAGCGGCGTGCGCGCCACCGCGGACACCCTGGCGGATCTGCTGGTGCAGGACCTGGCCGGGGGCGGCGCGGCGTTGCGCGGGCGGCTCCCGGCGCTCCTGGACGAGTTGGCCGCGGCCGGCACGCTGATGAAGCTGGACGACGAGTACAGCCTGCAAACGCGGGAGAGCAGCGAGTGGGAGGCCGAGTTCCGCAACCGGCAGAGCCGGCTCGCCAACGACCTCACGGACATGAGCGGCAAGCGCGCCCAGCGGCTCGGCGCCGCGGTGCGCGATGCGTTGGGGTCCATGCGGCTCCTGCACGGAACGTGCAAGGAACCGCGCAAGCTCTCCCTGCACTTCGGCGCCGAGCCGCCGCCGGACGACGGCCCCGAAGTGGCGGTGTGGATACGCGACGGCTGGGGCGCCGAGGAAAAGGGCGTGGTCGCCGACGCCCGGGCGGCCGGGGCAGACAGCCCGACGGTCCACGTGTTCGTGCCCAAGTCCCGGGCGGATGAGTTGGCGCGCCTCATCGCTACCCGGCATGCCGCCAACGACACGCTGGATTACAAGGGCATCCCTTCGACCCGGGAAGGCGCTGAGGCCCGCCAGGGAATGGAGACCCGCCGCACCGAGGCGGAGAACGGCTTGCGCGCCCTGGTGGCCGACGTCATCGGCGGCGCGAGGGTCCTCTCGGGCGGCGGCAACGAACGGTTCGAAGCGACCCTGCCCGACAAGGTGAAGGAAGCCGCATACGCCTCCCTGGCCCGGCTCTTCCACGAGTTCGACGACGCCGACGACCATCGCTGGCCCAAGGCCATCGAACGCGCCCGCGGGGGCGCCGAACACCCGCTGGAGGTCCTGGACCACCCGGGCAGGACCGAGGACCACCCCGTGTGCGCCGCGGTGCTGTCCTTCGTGGGCTCCGGCAGGAAGGGGAAGGAGGTGCGCGCCTACTTCTCCGCCCCGCCCCACGGCTGGCCGAGGGACGCCATCGACGCGGCCCTCATCAGCCTGTTCGGCGCCGGGCATCTGCGCGCGGTCGTGAACGGCGCGGCGTTGCGCCCGCCCCAACTCGACCAGGCGAAGGTCCCCAACGCCGACTTCCGGGTGGAGAGCGCCACCATCGACACCCGGCAGCGCCTGAAGCTGCGCAAGCTCTTCCAGACCGCGGGGGTCGATTGCAAGCCCAACGAGGAGGCTGCGGCGGCCGGACGGTTGCTGGAGAAGCTCGGGGAGTTGGCCCGGGACACCGGGGGCGAGGCGCCGTTGCCGGAACGCCCCGACACCCGCAGCCTGTCGGACCTAGGGTCGCTTGCGGGGAACGAGCAGCTTGCGGCCATCCTCGAACGGCACGACGAGTTGGCTGCGAACTTCGAGAAATGGAGCAAGGCGCGCGCCCTGGCGGAAGAGCGCCTGCCTGCCTACCGGCGCTTGCTGGCTCTCGCCAAGCATGGCGAGGGGTTGGACGCAGCGCAGGAGGCGCGGCCGCAAATCGAGGCGGTCGCCGCGAACCGGAGCCTGCTGGCGCCGACGGACCCCGTGCCCGACCTCGCCGGGAAGCTGGCGGACGCGCTCCGTACCGCCTTGGCGGACGCGGAGAAGCGCCACGCCGAAATCTACGACGAAGAGTTGCAGCGCCTGTCGAGCGCGGAGAGCTGGCGGAAGATCCAACCGGAGGCCCGCGACGGGATACTCGGCCGGCTGCGCATGGCAAAGGCGGCGAAGGGCGCCACCGGCACGGAACGGGAAGTGCTGGAGTCCCTGGAGCGTATCTCCCTGGATGGCTGGCGGACGCGCAGCGCCGCCCTCCCGCAGCTCTTCGCGGACGCCCGGGCCGAAGCCGACCGGCTCATCGAGCCTGCGGTGCGCCACCTGAAACTCGCAAGCCCTCCGCTGCGGACGCCGGAGGACGTGAAGTCGTGGGTAGAAGCGACCGAACGGGAACTGCTGGACGGGATCAAGAAGGGTCCGGTCGTGGTAAGCTGAGGAGGCGGGCAAGGGTTCATGCGGCGCATCCGGCCGGCCCCGCCGGGTTGCAGGGAGAAGCGCAGGGCGCAACGAGGTGCCAGATGATCGCCATCAAGGATATCCGTCTCGACGGGTTGCTGTCGTTCCCCCCGGGTTCGGAGGCCTTCGAGTTGCGGGACCTGAACGTACTGATCGGGCCGAACGGATCCGGCAAATCGAACCTGATCGAGGCGTTCGAGCTGCTATCGGCGACTCCGCACGACTTCGCGGCGTCGGTGCGAGACGGAGGAGGGCCGGCCGAGTGGCTGTGGAAGGGAGGCGATGCAAAGGGACATGCGGAGATCGAGGCCGTGCTCGAAAGCGGCACGCCGACCGGCCGGCCATTGCGGTATCGGCTGAGGTTCTCTACGGTTCAGAGTCGTGTGGAGATCCTGGACGAAGCAATCGAAGAGGCCGAACGGGACCCCTACAGACCGGACGCTTCGGACGTGCTTTTCTATTACCGCTTCCAGCAGGGCCATCCGGCAATCAGCGTTCGGGATCATAAGGGCGGACCGATGGACCGGCGGCAGCTTCGGCGCCAGGACCTGTTGCCCGATCAGTCCGTTCTGGCGCAACGGAAGGACCCCGATCAGTATCCGGAAGTCACCTGGACGGGCAGGATGTTCGGCAGTATCCAGACCTTCCGGGAATGGACCTTCGGCCGCTACGTCCCGCTCCGGCAGCCGCAACCCGCGGACCTCCCTGAAGACCGGCTGCTCCCGGACAGCCGTAATCTGGCGCTGGTGCTGAACCAGATCGAACACGCCGGGGAGACCCGCCTGAACCAGATGTTGAAGCAGTTCTTTCCCCGCTTCGAACGACTGTCCACCAAGGTCTCCGGCGGCACGGTACAGTTCTACCTTCACGAATCCGGCTTCCGGGCGCCCATACCGGCAACCCGGCTGTCCGACGGCACGATTCGATTCATCGCGATCCTGGCAACGCTGCTGTCTCCATCGCCGCCGCCCCTCGTGTGTATCGAGGAGCCCGAGCTCGGGTTGCACCCCGACGCGATTTCGTTGCTCGCCGACCTGCTCGTCGATGCATCCGAAAGAACGCAACTCGTGGTCACGACGCATTCCGATGCCCTGGTTTCGGCATTGACCAACCAGCCGGACGCCATCATCGCCTGTGAAAGGCCAGGGGCCGGAACCGTCCTGCGAAGACTTGACCCGGAGAAGCTCGCCTCGTGGCTGGAAGATTACCGGCTCGGCGACTTGTGGCTAATGGGCGAGTTGGGAGCAAACCCGTGAACGGCAGTCGAAGGCCGGAGCACGGATTCCGAAACAGGAGGGCACGATGACCAGACAGTTGACGGCAATCATAGAGCGCGAAGGCGACGGTTACGTGTCACTCTGCCCCGAGCTGGATATAGCCAGCCAGGGCGGGACCGTGGACGAAGCGCGCAGCAACCTGAAGGAGGCGTTGGAGCTGTTCTTCGAGGAAGCCTCCGCTACGGAGATCGAACGGCGGCTACACAACGAGGTGTACGTAACCCAAGTCGAGGTTGCAGTTGGCTAAGCTGCGGATTCTGGCTCTTCCGGCTTTCGTGTGGGCAAGGTAGGAGGGAAAGGGGAGAGAAAAGGATCACGCGGTCACTCCCGCACTCCCATCCCCTGTCATTCCCGCGAAAGCGGGAATCCATCATGCAGGGCACCCTGGGGTTGGGTCGGAAGGATGGGAACACGGGGGTTTTCATAAGAATGGATGGATTCCCGCTTTCGCGGGAATGACGGGGTGGGGCGTCTGCAACGCCAAACCAGGACGGCGTGGTCGGAAGGGGAGGGAAGCGACCTCATCGCCTGGGTGGGGAGTGTCACAACCCACACGGAATCCCGAAGAGCCATGTCCGTTATCCGGCAGTCGGGCTTGCCCCGGTCGTTGTTCGAGTAAGCCGGTTCGATGAACACATTGCCACCGAATCTCCGAAAGCAGCTTGAGCGCACCGTCGCGGACGCACGCGACGGTGCGGAGGCCGGCGCCCGTGCAGCGCTGGAAGCGCTGGCGGTGCACGAGCGCGAACCCTACGGGCACATGGACGAGGGGCAGCGGGCGCTGCGCCGGCGGCTGCGCGCCCACGCCCGGCAGCTTGGCGACCCGCTCGACGCACGCTCCGGCGGCCAACGCCGGGCCATCGAAGGCCTGGTGCAGGAGTGCGCCTACGAGCATTGGCACGGCATGTTGTTCGCCCGGTTCCTCGCCGAGAACCGGCTGCTCATCGAACCGGAGACGGGGGTCGCCGTCACCCTGGAGGAATGCGAGGAACTGGCGAAGGACGAGGGAGCGGACAAGTGGGCGCTGGCCGCGCGCTTCGCCCACCGGATGCTGCCCCAGGTGTTCCGGCCCGACCTTCCGGTGTTCGAGGTCCGGTTCGCGCGGGAGCACCGGCTGAAGCTCGAAGGGCTGGTGGAAGGTCTGCCGGCCGAAACGTTCACGGCGACGGATTCCCTCGGTTGGGTCTATCAGTTCTGGCAGTCCCGGAAGAAGGCGGAGGTGAACCGTTCCGAAGCCAAGATCGGGGCCGGAGAGCTGCCCGCGGTCACCCAGCTCTTCACCGAGCCCTACATGGTGCAGTTCCTGCTGCATAACTCGCTGGGAGCGTGGTGGGTTAACCGACATCCGGACAAGCGGCGTCCGGTCGAGTTGACGTATCTGCGCGAGACGGAGCAGGGTTCGCCCGAGACTGGCGGTTTTGAAAGCTGGCCTGACGATCTCGCGAAGTTCAGGATGCTGGACCCATGTTGCGGCTCGGGACACTTCCTCGTCGCCGCATTCCTGATGCTCGTGCCCATGCGCATGGCGCTGGAAGGCACAGGCGCCGGCGAAGCCGTGGATGCAGTATTGCGAGACAACCTGAACGGATTGGAGTTGGACCGGCGCTGCGTGGCGATAGCCGCCTTCGCACTCGCGCTGGAAGCGTGGCGCTATCCTGGCGCCGGGGGCTATCGACCCCTGCCGCGGATCCGGCTCGCATGGTGCGGGCAGCCGGTGAGCGGGAAACGCGGGCAGTGGACGGCGCTGGCGGAAGGCGACCCTCGCCGGGAAGGCGGGATGGGCAGGCTGTACGACATGTTCCGCGAAGCCTCCGTTCTCGGCAGTCTCATCGATCCGGGCGGCCTCTCCGGTGATCTGCTGAGGGCCGATTTTGCCGACCTGGAGCAACTCCTGGGAACGGCGCTGCGGGAACATGGCGGCGATGAGGAGTACGAAGAGACGGCCATCGCAGCACGGGGGCTGGCCGAGGCTGCCGATTTGTTGACTTCCCGCTATCATCTGGTAGTCACCAACGTACCCTATCTCGGGAGGGAAAAACATACGGAAAGCCTTCGACGCTTCTGCGAAGACCATTATCCCGTATCGAAACACGATTTGGCCACGGTCTTCGTTGAACGCCTCATGGAATTCTGTGAACCGGCCGGTGACGTATTCCTGGTACTGCCATGGAACTGGCTGTTCCTCAACCGGTACAAGCAACTTCGCAAACAGCTTCTGGAACGGCATCGGTGGCGGTTCCTGGCGACGTTGGGAGCCGGGGCCTTCGAGACCATCTCCGGTGAAGTAGTGAAAACCTGCCTCCTGGCAATCGCGCGTTCACCGGGAAAGGGAAACGACGATCTTTCATGGCTTGACGTTTCCGAATGCAAGGGCCTGTCGGACAAGGAAAGCGCACTGCGCAACGCGCCTTCCGTACCGCTCACTCGTTCCGGCCAGATCGCCAACCCGGATTCGATCATCGGATACGCACCAGCGGAATCATGCGAGCTTCTGGAAACCAGGGCGTACAGCCACCAGGGGCTTGCGACCAGCGACAACGCGCAGTTCGTGTTCAACTTCTGGGAGCTTCCGGCCATCGGACGGGGTTGGGAGTTCTTCCAATTCGCTCCCGACGCCACGACGGAGATGAGCGGTTGCAGCCACGTCATCTTCTGGGGAGACGAGCAGGGAAGATACGCCAATCATGCGGCAGCCCTCAGGCTGGAGGGAAGACTCGGCGGATGGCAATCGGGACACGCGGCGTGGGGAAAGCGCGGCATCGCCGTCAATCGGATGGGCGATCTCCCGGCGTCGTTGTATTTCGGCTCCAAATTCGATTGCAACGTCGCTGTCCTCATCCCCTGCGACGAAAAGGACGTTCCGGCAATATGGACGTATTGCAGCTCCCCGAAATATGGCGAAGACGTGAGAAAGCTGAACAAGAAGCTCTCCGTGACCAATGGCGCGCTCGCCAAGGTCCCCTACTCCGCCGGGAAGTGGGAACGGAAGGCAGGCGGGCGGACGACGGCCGATCTGTTCAGCGTCCATACGACGGACCCGACACAATGGGCGTTCCACGGCCATCCGGGAGATGCGACGGAGCCGTTGCAGGTGGCCATGGCGCGACTTCTCGGCTACCGGTGGCCGGCGGAAGGTGACCCCGACATGGAATTGTCGGAGGCCGCCCGCGCCCGGGTCGAGGACACGAGGACACTCCACGACTTCGAGGACAAGGACGGCATCGTCTGCCTCCCTTCCGTCTTGGGCGAACGGCCGGCCGAAGAACGTCTGCTCAGGCTGCTGGCGGCCTGCTGGGGCGCGGACTGGCACGACGGCGTACTTTCCAACCTGCTCGTCGATGCCGGCAGTTCCAGCCTCGACGACTGGCTTCGGGATCGGTTCTTCGACGAGCATTGCAAGCTGTTTCTCCATCGTCCCTTCATCTGGCACGTCTGGGACGGACGGAGAGGCGACGGCTTCCACGCCTTCATCAACTACCACAAACTGGCCGCCGGCGGTGGCCGTGGCCGCCAGCTCCTGGAATCGCTGACGTACAGCTATCTCGGTGACTGGATTTCCCGCCAGCAGGACGCCTTGAAACGAAACGGGGACGGCGCGGAAGACCGTTTGTCGGCAGCGGTGGAGTTGCAGAAACGCCTTGTCGCCATCCTGGAGGGCGAACCGCCCTTCGACATCTTCATTCGCTGGAAACCGATCGATCGGCAACCCATCGGCTGGGCGCCGGACATCGACGACGGCGTGCGCCTCAACATCCGCCCCTTCATGGCCGACGACATCCCTGGCGGCAGGAAAGGAACGGGCATCCTTCGCTCCAGGCCCAACCTTCACTGGAAGAAGGATCGAGGCAGAGAGCCCTTACGGAACCAGACCTGCTTCCCCTGGTTTTGGGAAGGCGACGTATTCACCGGAGCCCGGACCAACGACGGGCATTTTCGGAACGCAGAAAAACAGCATCGGCGGACGATGGCGGAGATCTCCCGTCATGCGCCCTTCGAGTACGACAGCGCTTCGAGGGAAAAAGCATGAAAGTCCTGAAGTTGCTGGCGACGCGTGCGGCTGACGATTGGCCGCATGGCCGAGGTGAAGAAGTGGAAGCAACGTTCAGCCTCCATCGAAGGAGAATTCAGGATGAAGGGCGGCCGTCGATGGGGCGTGTATTAGCCTTCCTGTCCATGAAACCTTTGAGCAAGGTGACGAAACATGCTTCATCTACCGGCCACGCTATCCCGGGACCGAGACCAACCTTTGGTTCCGGTTATGCCGGATCAGGCGTATTGATGCGATGAGTATGCGGACGTTGACATCCAGCCAGCGGCGCCACCTCGAACGCACCGTCGCGGACGCACGCGACGGTGCGGAGGCCGGCGCCCGTGCGGCGCTGGAAGCGCTGGCGGTGCACGAGCGCGATCCCTACGGGCACATGGACGAGGGGCAGCGGGCGCTGCGCCGGCGGCTGCGCGCCCACGCCCTGCAGCTCGGCGACCCGCTCGACGCACGCTCCGGCGGCCAACGCCGGGCAATCGAAGGCCTGGCGCAGGAGTGCGCCTACGAGCATTGGCACGGCATGTTGTTCGCCCGGTTCCTCGCCGAGAACCGGCTGCTCATCGAACCGGAGACGGAGGTCGCCGTCACCCTGGACGAATGCGAGGAACTGGCCAAGGACGAAGGCGCGGACAAGTGGGCGCTGGCGGCGCGCTTCGCCCACCGGATGCTGCCCCAGGTGTTCCGGCCCGACCTTCCGGTGTTCGAGGTCCGGTTCGCGCGGGAGCACCGGCTGAAGCTGGAAGGGCTGGTGGAAGGTCTGCCGGCCGAAACGTTCACGGCGACCGATTCCCTCGGCTGGGTCTATCAGTTCTGGCAGTCCCGGAAGAAGGCGGAGGTGAACCGTTCCGAGGCCAAGATCGGGGCCGGAGAACTGCCCGCGGTCACCCAGCTCTTCACCGAACCCTACATGGTGAGCTTCCTGCTCGACAACACTCTGGGGGCCTGGTGGGCGGCGCGGCGGCTGGACGGCGCCGACCCGGAAGGAGCCGGCGGCGAAACCGGGTTGCGCCGGAAGGTGGCGATTCCCGGCGCAACCCTCGACTCCCTGCGCTTCGTACAGGACGCGACCGTTTCGCGGTTGCCCGGGTGGCGCCCCGCCGCCGGCGAATTCCGCGGCTGGCCGGAACATTTGGGGGAGTTGAAGATCCTCGACCCCTGCTGCGGTTCGGGGCACTTCCTGGTCGCCGCGTTCCTGATGCTGGTCCCCATGCGCATGGCGCGGGAGGGCCTTGCCGCCCGCGATGCCGTGGACGCGGTCCTGCAGGACAACCTGCACGGCCTGGAACTGGACCCGCGATGCGTGGAGCTCGCGGCGTTCGCCCTTGCGCTCGCTGCCTGGACGTATCCGGGTGCGGAAGGGTATCGGCCCCTGCCGGAACTCAACGTCGCCTGTTCGGGGTTGGCGCCCAACGCGACGAAGGAGCAATGGGCCGCGCTGGCGGAGTTGGCCGCGGCTGCCGGTGGGATGCCCCCGGCGCGCGACCTGTTCGACGTGGAAGACACGCTGCTCTCCGCGCCGCTCCGCAACAGCCTGGACGCGCTCCACGACCTGTTCGGGCAGGCGCCGGAGCGCGGTTCGCTCATCGACCCGCACGCGCTGGAGGCAGACCTCTACCAGAGCGACTTCGAGTCGGTGCGGGCGCTGTTCGCAGCCGCGCTCGAACGGGAGCGAATGAGCGACGAGCAGACGGAGCACGCGGTGGCCGCGCAGGGGATGGCGCGCGCCGCGGAACTGCTGGCCGGACGTTACCACCTAGTGGCCACCAACGTGCCGTACCTGGCCCGGGGCAAGCAGGACAAGACGTTGCGCGCCTTCTGCCAGCGGCGCTACCCCGACGCAAAGAACGACCTGGCCACCGTGTTCCTGGAGCGCTGCCTGGCGCTGTGCGAGGAAGGAGGAACCGCCAGCCTCGTGCTGCCGCAAAACTGGCTGTTCCTCACCGGCTACCGGAAGCTGCGGGGAAAACTGCTGAAGACGGAGACGTGGCATCTGTTGGCGCGGTTGGGACCGGGCGCCTTCGAGACCATCAGCGGAGAAGTCGTCAAGGCGATCCTGCTCACCCTGAGCCACAGGCACCCCGCCAGCGATCCGGGCGAGTTGTTCGACGATGCGTCGGCAGCCGGGACGATGTACGGCCTGGACGTTTCCGAAGCCCGCACCGTGGGTGAGAAGGCCGCACGGTTGCGGGAAATGGAGGTCATTGGCGTTGCGCAAGCCCGACAGTTGGAGAATCCGGATGCGCGGGTGGCGCTGGATAAAGCGGAAGATGTCGCGCTTTTGTCAAAATATGCTGACGGGGTTCACGGGTTCGGAAGCAAGGATTCCCCCGGTTTCTTCAGGCAGTTCTGGGAAATCGTGAACTTCACCGATGATTGGCAATTCCTCCAAACCACCGTTGAAAACACACATGCCTGGCACGGCTGCGAGCAGATCGTTTACTGGCAAAAGGGTCTCGGTGTACTAGCGGAACGGGGACGAAAGGGACTGGCAGTCCCTGCCGGAAGCATGGCATGGGGAAAGGTTGGTGTCGCTGTCAGTCAAATGCAGACTCTCCCCTGTACGTTGTTTACGAGGGAAATCTTCGATAAGAACGTTGCCGTGGTATCGCCGAAGGAAGATTCGTATCTTCCTGCCATCTGGTGTTTCTGTTCTTCATCCGAGTACCACGAATCGGTGAGAAGCATAGATCAAGCACTCAAGGTCACCAACGCCACGCTGGTCAAGGTCCCCTTCGACCTCGACCGCTGGACCAAAGTAGCGCGGGAGAAATACCCCTACAGCCTCCCCCGCCCCTACTCCGACGATCCCACCCAATGGATCTTCCACGGCCACCCCTGCGGCTCGGTGGTCTGGGACGAGGCGGAGAAACGCACCGCCCACGGCCCGCTCCGCACCGATCCCACCGTGCTCCAAGTCGCCGTCGCCCGCCTGTCAGGCTACCGCTGGCCCGCCGAACAGGATGCCGACATGGAGCTGGCCGACGAGCAGCGCGAGTGGGTCCGGCGTTGCGAGACCTTGTGCGCCTTCGCGGACGAAGACGGCATCGTCTGCATCCCGCCGGTACGGGGCGAACCGTCCGCCGCGGAGCGAGTCCGGCAGCTTCTGGCCGCCGCCTTCGGCGACGCATGGAGCGACGGCCTGCTCGGCCGTTTGCTCGCCGAGGTTGGCAGCCCGAGCCTCGACGACTGGCTCCGCAACCGCTTCTTCGAGCAGCACTGCAAGCTGTTCCACCACCGTCCCTTCGTCTGGCACGTCTGGGACGGCCGCAAGCGCGACGGCTTCCATGCGCTGGTCAACTACCACAAGCTGGTGGAGGGCGGCGGCAACGGCCGCCGATGCCTCGAAGCCCTCACCTACAGCTACCTCGGCGACTGGATCGTCCGCCAGCAGGACGGGGTGAAGCGCGGCGAAGGCGGGGCGGAAGACCGCCTGGCCGCGGCCCTGGAGCTGCAAAAGCGCCTCGCCGCCATCCTCGAAGGCGAGCCGCCCCACGACCTCTTCATCCGCTGGAAACCCGTCGAAGCGCAACCCGTGGGCTGGGAGCCGGACGTGAACGACGGCGTGCGCCTCCACCTCCGCCCCTTCATGGCCGCCGACCTCCCCGGCGGCAAGAAGGACGCCGGCCTCCTCCGCGCCAAACCAAACGTCCACTGGAACAAGGACCGCGGCAGGGAGCCCTTCCGCGACCAGGAACGCTTCCCCTGGTTCTGGCGCGACGGCGAGTTCACCGGGGAGCGGATGAACGACGTGCACTTCGCCACTGCGGACAAGCATGAAGCTCGGATACGAGCAAAGGCAGAACAAAGATGACCAACAATACATCCACTGGTTGGCCCTACCCCGGTGCGCGTTGGTGGAAGTTCGACTTCCACACACATACGCCAGCATCAATGGATTATGGGAAGGGATCCAACCAAACCGCACTCAAGAAGACAACCCCGCGGGAATGGCTACTCGGATTCATGCGAGCCGGCGTGGATTGTGTGGCGGTCACCGATCACAACTCGGGAGGGTGGATCAATGATCTGAAGGATGCGCTTCATGATTTGGAGCAGGAGCCTCCTCCGGATTTTCGAGCGCTGCACCTGTTCCCGGGTGTAGAGATCACCGCAAACGGCAGTATCCACATCCTTGCGATACTTGACGGTGACAAGAGATCAACCGATATAGACCGGCTGCTTGGAACGACCCGATATCAAGGTGACGCGGGGAAAAGCGACATCGCGGCGGATGCGGCAGCCATCGACGTTGTGAAAGCCATCACGGATGCCGGCGGAATCCCCATACTTGCACACGTTGACGGGCCGTCTGGCGCTTGGGAACTGCCCGGAAACACGCTCGCGCCATTACTCGACCTCGACGACTTGTTCGCCATGGAAGTGGTTGATGTAAGCAAGGAAAAACCAGATTTATATCGACAACGCAAGCTCACATGGTCGGAGGTTCTAGGATCGGATTCTCATCGCCCGGTAGATGAAACCGGAGATCGTCTCCCCGGCTCCCACTATACGTGGGTGAAAATGGAAAAACCATCCCTTGAAGGGTTGCGCTTGGCCCTTCTGGACGGAAGCGGTTTTTCCATTCGGCGTAGCGACGACCCGAAACCTCTCGATCCATTCAGAGTACCCGAACATTTCATTGAATCCATCGAGATCTCAAACGCGCAATATATGGGCCGCGGCGAGCCCGCCAAGCTCGGATTCAACCCGTGGTTCAACGCTTTGGTGGGCGGACGCGGCACCGGCAAATCGACCGTGATCCATGCAATGAGGCTTGCGGCAAGGCGTGAAGATGAATTGAAGCATCTGGAAGAACACAGTGAACCTCTCTGGACCTTCGAACGGTTCAAGCAGGTGCCCAAGGATCGCACTGGCAAGGGCGGTTTGAGAAAGAAGACGAACATTGAATGGATCATGGTGCGTGATGGTGTCCGGCATCGCCTGCATTGGCGACAGGACGGCAACGGCACGACAGTGGAGGAAGACACAGGCAAAGCCGATTGGCAGCCGTCGCTCGCCCAGACGGTCACGCCCGAGCGCTTTCCGGTTCGTATGTTCAGCCAGGGACAGATCGCCGCGCTGGCAGGCGAAAACCAGCGGGCGTTGCTACAGGTCATTGATGAAGCGGCAGGAATGACCACGCTGCAAAGAGAGATGGAAGAAGCCCGCAACGCATTTTATGCGGCGAAAGCGCGTATCCGGGAACTCGAAGGCAAGTTGAGCCGCCGGAACAACCTCGCCACCGACCAGCGGGACGTAGAACGCAAGTTGAAGCGCTTCGAGGAAGCAGGGCATACCGCAATCCTGACGGCTTACCGGAGTCGCAATCGTCAGCACGCGGAAGCAGACCGGCAGTTCGATACGGCAGAAGCGGCGGCCAGTCGCATTGAGCACGCGGCAGCGACGCTGCAACCCGAAGATCTGCCCGACGGACTATTCAATGAGGACCTGGAAGAAGATCGGCAAATTACCGCAATCATGGCTACACTGGCCACCAACCTGCGCAGTGCTGCCCAAGACTTGTGTAACATCGCAGAGCGCCTGCGCGGATGTATCGAGACGCAACGCGAAAAGTTGACCAAGAGCGCTTGGCAAGCTGCATTCGAAGACGCGGCGAACGAGTACGAAGCACTGATCGAGACGTTGCGCAAGGAAGGCGTCACCGACCCGAACGAATACGGCCACTTGGTGCAGGACAGGCAACGGCTCGATAGTGAATTGGCCAGCCTGAAAGCGGTGGAAGAAGAGCGCGACAGGTTGGTCGAGCAATCTCGATCCCTGCTCGAGAACGTGACGAAAGCTCGCCGCGCGTTGAGTCATGGCCGCGACCGATTCTTGAGAGAAACATTGGCGCACAACGGATTCGTGCATATGCGAAGCTTGAAATATGGCGATGACCCTCGATCTGTCGAACTTTCCCTGCGTGAGACACTGGAGACTCTCGATCACTTCGAGGGTGACATCCTCGTCATGGAGGAGGGGCGTGCAGTCAAGGGCTGTGTCGCAGAGATCCTCAAAGACTTGCCGGAGGATCCGACCCACCGAGGCTTGGAAATGGAAGACCGCCTCAGACAGATCAAGGACCGCATCCATGCCGCTGGCACGGGCAAGGGCGGCTTCGGTGGACATTTCAACAACCATCTCGAAGCCAAATACAAGAAGAGCCCCGAGGTCTTCGACAAGGTGCAGACATGGTTCCCCGAAGACGGGTTGCTGGTGGAGTATAGCCGCCGGGGCGACGGAACGGATTTCCATCCCATTGTCCAGGCGTCCGCGGGACAGCGGGCGGCGGCAATGCTGGCATTCCTGCTCGCCCATGGCGAGGAGCCGCTGGTACTGGATCAGCCGGAAGACGACCTGGACAACTACCTGATCTATGATCTGGTCGTGCGGCAGATTCGGGAAAACAAGCTCAGGCGACAGATCATCGTGGTGACCCACAACCCCAACATCGTCGTGAACGGGGATGCGGAGATGCTGTATGCCCTTGACTTTCGGGGAGGTCAGTGCGTCGTCGCGCAGTCAGGTTCCCTGCAGGAGGAAGCGATGCGAGAGGAAGTCTGCCGAATCATGGAGGGTGGACGCGAAGCGTTCAGACGCCGCTATCGGCGTCTGGGGCCGGAGCCGCCTCATGTTTGACAACAGAAAGGAGCTGCTGGACAAGATTCGGTTGGGCGAGGACACGTTCCTGGAATACAAGGAGGCGCGCTTCGCCGGGGAACGGGTTACCGGACCTCACCGTGATTCTCTTGCCGATGAGCTCGCTGCGTTTGCCAACAGCCATGGAGGCGTCTTCGTACTGGGCGTGGAAGACAAGACGCGTGAGATCATCGGGATTCCTCTGGATCGTCTCGAATCGGCAGAGCGTCATGTACGGGATGTTTGCCAAGACTCCATCGAACCAACCATTACGCCCGTCATCGAGCGTCTGTTTTTGCCGACGATCACCGGCGAGGAGGCGGCAGTCATCAAGATCGACGTGCCTCGCAGCCTGTTCGTGCATCGATCCCCGGGCGGCTATATGCATCGGGTCGGCAGCGGAAAACGGGCGATGTCACCCGAATACCTCGCGCGGTTGTTCCAGCAGCGGAGCCAGGTTCGCATCATCCGCTTCGATGAGCAAATCGTTCCCGATGCAACCCTGGACGATCTGTCTCGCGAAATCTGGAGTCGATTTCAGACCACACACACGGGGGATGAGCGGGACGACGTGTTGGCCAAGCTCCATTTGGCCCGGATGGACGAGAACGGATCGCTCAGACCAACCGTTGCCGGGGTACTCATGGCCTCCGAGGACCCGAGGAGATGGTTGTCCAGTGCATACATCCAGGCCGTTGCCTACCGAGGCACGACGATCAGAACGAGCACCCATGATCCCTACCAACTGGACGCTGCCGACGTTGCCGGGCCATTGAATGAACAGGTAGAGGGAGCCTGCCGGTTCGTGGCAAAGAACATGAAGGTGGCCGCGTTCAAGGATCAAGGCCGCATGGATCGACCGCAGTTCGACATGGGGGCGGTATTCGAAGCCGTCGTCAACGCCGTGGCCCACCGCGACTACTCCATCCAGGGATCGAAGATCCGACTGCGTCTCTTTCAGGACCGCCTCGAACTCTATTCGCCAGGCGCGATTCCGAACACGATGGGTTTGCAGGATCTGCCTCATTTGCAGGCGACCCGAAACGAGGTGGTCACCAGCCTCCTTGCCAAGTGCCCCGTGCCGAAGAACATACCTTGGTTGACGACGCATCGCCAGACGATGATGGACAGGCGCGGCGAGGGCGTGCCCGTGATCCTGGACAACAGCATCAGGTTGTCTGGCCGGGAGCCCGAGTACCGCCTGGTCGGCGACGCGGAGATCCTGTTGACGATCTACGCCCCGGCCGACCCGGAAGAACCATCAAGTGAGGACCATCGGACATGAGCACTTCCTACTATGACCTGAAGCAGCCCTGGGGCAGACTCGAAGTGGAGAAGACGGCGGATCATTACCGTTTGATCCTGTGGGATACTCATGGCGCAGAGGCTGGTTCATTGACCCTCCGTTCCGAAGAAGGTCCTGAAGCAATACTCCACTTCTTTCGAGATGAACCCGTCTGCCAAAGCTATTTCAATGGCCAAGGCAAGGCGCTGTACGAGATGAGGAAACCCCGCACGGCCACACTCGTCGACGAGTATGGTCGTGTCGTCAACATCGATGATCTCAGGAAGGACCGCAATCGCTCCCGTAATCCGGAGCCTGGACCGGCGTAGAACGGCCGAAGTGATTACGGATCGAGCCATCGCTCATTCAGAAGCAATGCCTTCGTTTCTTCCGAAATCTCAAGTACTGCTGCATGACCTCGTCCTCAACGAAAGACAGGTCGTGCCGTACGCCACCGTGGATGACATCGACTTCGGCGCCGTGCGCACCTTCATGCGGGCGCAGGGGCTGGATACCGACCGGACGCCGCAGCCGGCGCGGGAGGACGACTTGCGCAACGCCAGCATCGTCGATGAACTGGACGGCGTGCTTCGCCCTACATTGTACGGACTGATGGTGTTCGGGCGGGACCCGCAGGCGTATCCGCACACCCTGAGCCTGTTCGTGCAATGCGCCGCGTACGGCGGCGCCGACCAGGCGGCCGACGTACTGAGTGCGGGGGAAGGAAAGGGGCGCCTGGAAGAACAGGTGAACCGTGCGATGGGGTGGTTTCGCAGCCTGGGCCGGCGGGAGGTCTATCGAGGCCTCTACCGCCAGGACGTTCCGCGGCTGCCGGAAGGCGCGCTGCGAGAGGCGCTGGTCAACGCGGTCATCCACAGGGACTACGCCATCACCGGATCCCAGATCCTGCTGGAAGTGTTCGACGACCGCATCGCGGTGACGAGCCCCGGCGCGTTGCCCAACCACATGACGATCGAGCAGGCGCGGATGGGCGGAGCTCCGCGTTCCCGCAACGAAATGATGGCGAACGCCATGGTCGTGCGCGGACTCATGGAGCGGCGCGGGCGGGGCTGGCTGACCATGCGCCACGCCATGAGGCGCTTCAACGGAACCGAACCGGCACTGGTCAACGACGAACGCAACCGATTCGTGCGGGTGACGTTCCACCTGGAGCCGGGCGCCGCCGGTCCGGAGCAATGAACACACCGCCGCCTTCCGCCACCGTCATCGAGGTCCTGGCCGCCTTCCTCGAAGCCGCCTCCGCTTCCAACCCCGGCGACGCGGAGAGGCCGGCCGCGGTGCTTTGGACGGACCCCGATTCGCGGTGGCGGCCCATCGTCCCGCAACTCCGGCCCCTGTTGCCGCAGCTCCTGGTCCTCGGGGAGTACCGTCCCGAGGAGCGCACCGGGCCGGCGATCTGGCTGCGGTGCGTCATCGACCGGGCGCTGGAGCCTCCCGGGTTTCCCCCCGGGACGACGCCCATCGTCTATCTGGCCGGCGCGGGCCGCCAGGAGATCGGCGCCGCCGGGACCTGCCCGGACCACCTGAAACCCCTGGTGGAGCTCCAGTACCGCGGCGTCTGCTGGACCCAGAGGAACGGCAGGGACTGGACGGTGGAGGCGTTCCTGACCTCCCGGGACAGCGGCCTGGACCTGGACGTCGCGCGCGACGCGGCCACCCGGCAGTCCATGCTGCGGGCCTTGACCGAGCTTGCGGCGACCCCGGTGACGGCGTTGCGGGGCAGGCGCCTGGAAGCGGAGGACTTCGACCGGCTCTTCTCCGACGATCCCGTGAGGGACGTGCTGGTCTGGCTGAGCGACCCCGCGGCGGTACGGACCGGGTGGGCCGCCGAGCGCTGGAACGCTTTTGCGTCCCGCTGCAACGCGGACCTGGGGTTCGACCCGGAGAAGGACGGCGAGACCGTCGCGGCGGAGCGCCTGGGCAGACGCGAGGGGGCGTGGGCGTCGGTATGGCGGCGTTTCGCCGAGGCGCCCGCCCTGTATCCGGGCTTGCCGGATCTCTTGCGCAGGGCCATGCCGGACGACCCGTTCGCGGAGCCGCTGTTCGCGGAGCCGTCTTCCTGGCCCCAGCACAACGAAGGGGAAGAAGCAGCCCTGCGGCGCGCCCTGCTGGAGCTGGGAGGCGATGCGCCGTCCGAGGCCCGGGACGAGGTCCTGTCGCTCGAAGGGACGCACGGCAAGAGGCGAAACTGGGTCTGGGCGAAGCTCGGGCAGGCGCCGCTGGCCTGCGCCCTGGCGCACCTGGCGACCCTCGCGCGACGCACGTCGAACGAGCTCGGCGGGGCCTCCCCGGCCGAAATGGCCCGTCTGTACGCCGAAGGAGCCTGGGAGATCGACGCTGCGGCGCTCCACGGCATGGCCGCGGTGCAATCGTCCGCGGACGGCCAGGCCGTGAGCGCAGCGCTGGACGCGATCTACCGTCCGTGGCTGGAGTCCGCGGCCCGGCGCCTCCAGGAGCTCGCGGATGCGGCGCCGTTCCCCGGTCCGGACGCAGGCGAGACGCCCGCGCTCCCGGGGGACGATGCCCCCGCCGGTCCCGGCACGGTGGTCCTCTTCGCGGACGCCCTGCGCCTGGACGTGGCGCAGCGGCTGTTGGAACGTCTGCAAACCAGGGGCCGTTCCGCAGCGGCCTCGACCCGGTGGGCCGCCCTCCCCACGGTCACCGCCACCGCCAAGCCCGCGGTGTCTCCGGTGGCGGAGCGCATCGAGGGGCGGTCCCTCGGCGAGGACTTCCTCCCCGCGGTAACGGAGGGCGGAGGACCCCTCACCACCCATCGGTTCCGCGCCCTTCTCGACGCGGCCGGCTACCCGTACATCACCGCGGATGAGACCGGAGACCCGTCGGGCCGGGCCTGGACCGAACACGGCGGGATCGACGAGCTGGGCCATTCACTGCAAGGAAGGCTCGCGGCTCGGATCGACGAACAGGTCGATCTGCTGGCGGAACGCATCGACGCCCTGCTCCGCGCCGGGTGGCGCGAGGTCCGGGTGGTGACGGACCACGGCTGGCTGTGGCTTCCGGGCGGGCTGCCGAAGGTCGATCTGCCGAAGTACCTCACCCTGAGCCGCTGGGCGCGGTGCGCGGCCGTCCAGGACGGGGCCGCGCCGGAGGTCCCCACCGTACCCTGGCGTTGGAACGCCCGGGAACGGGTGGCCGTCGGCCCCGGCATCGCGTGCTTCGGCGCGGGCAACCAATGGGTCCACGGGGGGGTCAGCCTCCAGGAATGCCTGGTGCCGGTGGTTCGGGTCAGCGCCGGCGCGGCTGCCGCCAGGGAGCAAACCAACGTCGCCGCGGTTTCGTGGGTCGGGTTGCGGTGCCGGGTGCGGCTCGGGGGCGCCGCTCCGGGCCTGTCCGTCGATCTGCGAACGCAGGTCAACGACCCGGATTCGAGCGTCAGCGGGGGCGCGCGGCCGGCAGATGACGAGGGCGCAGCGAGCCTGCTGGTCCCCGACGACGAGCGTGAGGGGGCGCCGGCCGCGGTGGTGGTCCTGGATTCCGACGGACAGGTCCTCGCGAGGCAATCGACGATCATCGGAGGTGAGGATTGACACTGGCGATCGACGACCTCGACCGGCGGGCGGCCGCCGCGTTCGAGGGCTACCTGGTCCGCAAGGACCTGGTCCGCAAGTACAGCCGGCAGTACCCGGTGCCCACCTACGTGGTGGAGTTCCTGCTCGGGCGCTACTGCGCGACCACCGACGAACGGGAGATCGAGGAAGGGCTGGCCATCGTCGAGCGGCAGCTTTCCGACCGGACGGTGCGCACGGGCGAGGAGGAACTGTTCAAGGCGAGGGCGCGGGAAAGGGGATCCATCAAGCTCATCGACGTGGTGAACGCGAGGCTGGACGCCCGGACGGACTCCCTGATCGCGGAGCTTCCGAGCCTTTCGCTCCGGGACGTGCGCATCGACGACGGCCTGGTCAGGCAGCACGAGCGCATGTTGACGGGCGGCTTCTACGCCGAGGTCACACTCGGCTACGACGCCGCCATCGCCCAGGAGAAGAACGGGCGTCCCTTCGCCATCGACGCCCTCCGGGCCATCCAGCTTTCCAGGGCCGACGTCCTGGACACGCTCCGACGCGGGAGGCATGCCTTTACCGCCGAAGAGTGGAGGCGCGTCCTGTTGCGCAGCGTCGGGCTGGAGCCCGCGGCCCTGTCGGAACGGGCGCAGACGGTCGCCCTCCTGCGCATGGCGCCCTTCGTCGAGCGGAACTACAACCTGGTCGAGCTGGGGCCGCGGGGCACGGGCAAGAGCCACCTGTTCCAGCAGGTCTCCCCCTACTCCCACCTGGTCTCCGGCGGCAAGGCGACGGTGGCCAAGATGTTCGTCAACAACGCCAACGGACAGCGCGGGCTCGTCTGCCAGTACGACGTGGTGTGCTTCGACGAGATCTCGGGGGTCGCCTTCGACCAGAAGGACGGAGTGAACATCCTCAAGGGCTACATGGAGTCCGGCGAGTTCTCCCGCGGCAAGGAGAGCATCCGGGCGGAGGGCGGCGTGGTCATGGTGGGGAACCTCGACGTGGACGTGGAGCAGCAACAGCGCGTCGGGCACCTGCTGAGCCCGCTCTCCGCGGACCTGCGCGACGACACCGCGTTCATGGACCGCATCCACGCCTACCTGCCCGGCTGGGACTTCCCGAAACTCAACCCGAACGAGCACTTCACCGACCACTTCGGCCTGGTCAGCGATTTCCTGTCCGAGTGCTGGAGCCGGCTCCGCACCGGCAGCCGCGCCCCGGCCCTGCAGGACAGGCTGCACTACGGCGGCGCCCTCAGCGGGCGCGACCTCACCGCGGTCAACAAGACGGTGAGCGCGCTGCTCAAGCTGCTCTACCCGGACCCGGACATGCCCGTGCCGGACGACGAGCTGGAGGCGCTGGCGCGCGCCGCCCTCGAAATGCGCCGCCGGGTCAAGGAGCAGCAGAAGCGGGTGTTCAAGAGCGAGTTCCGCAACACCCACTTCAGCTACGCCATGGGCGAGGACGGAGTCGAGAAGTTCGTCTCCACGCCGGAGCTTCGCAGCGACGACGCCATCGACCCGGACCCGCTGCCGCCCGGGCAGGTGTGGGGGATCGGTCCGGGCGGGCCGGATACGGGACCCGGCCTCTACCGCATCGAGGTCGCGGCGGGCCGGGGCGGCGGCGTCCGGATCCTGAACGCCCCGGTCCCGCCGGCGTTCCGCGAGAGCGCCCGGTACGCGGAGCAGAACCTCTACGCCAGGGCCAGGGAGCTGGTGGGGGACCGGGACCCCCGCGCCCACGAGTTCTCCGTGCAGCTCCGCGCCATGGACAACGACCGCGGCGGGGCCGGCCTCGGCCTGCCGGTATTGATGGCGCTTTGCAGCGGGCTGCTGGAGAAGAGCGTCCGGGGCGGCCTGATCGTGGCGGGGGCGTTGAACCTCGGCGGGTCGGTGGAGCCGCTGGCGAACGCCGTGGGCGTCGTGGAAGCCGCGGTGGAGAAGGGGGCCGCGGCGGTGCTGCTGCCGGTGTCCGCGCGCAAGCAGTTGTTCGACCTGTCCGACCACATGGCCACGCGGGTCAACGTGCAGTTCTATTCGGATACGCCGGATGCGCTGTGGAAGGCGCTGCTGGAGTGACCGCGGGAGCGGCTCCGGCCCGTCCTCCGACGGCTTCACCCATCCCGGGGCGACGGCGCCGCCAAGCCCGACCGGTTGGCCAGGGCCAACACGAGCCCCACCGCGAGGGCCGCCCCCATGACCAGGTACATGCCCCGGTAGCCCACCAGGGCCACGACGCCTCCCGCCAGCGCCGCCCCCAGCCCCGAGCCCAGGGGGAAGGCCATGGAGAACGTGGCCATGGCCACGCCCCGGCGTTGGGGGTCGGCCCGCTCCATGGCCAGGGCCAGGGTGGTGGAGACTCCCAGCGCGTACCCCAGGAAGTACAGCGCGCCGGCCGCCATCATCACGGCCACGTCGGCCGCTATCAGGACCAGCCCGATGCCGGCCATCTCCAGGACGTAGGCAGCGGCCACCGCGGGACCCCGGCCCACCCGGTCCGACACGCGGCCGAGGAGGGGCCGGCCCACGAGGCTGGCGAGTCCGATGGCCACGAAGTACCAACCCAGGCTCTCGATGCCGACCTCGCGGGCGTAGAGTACGATGAAGGAGGTGAGACCCGACCAGGGCAGGTTCATGCAGAAGAGCAGCGCCGCGCTGAAGAGGATGCCCCGGTCGAAGTAGGTCCTGGCCCGAGGCGGGTCCGGCAGGCCGCCCGGGTCCGTTCGCGGCGCCGGTCGGGGCGCGCCCCGACCGCAGGCGTGGGCCAGTCCCGCGGCCAGGAGGGCCACCGCGCTCGACAGCACGAACACCGCGGCGTAGCCGCCGGCCGGATGGCCGATGATCCACAGGGCCGCGGACGGGAAGAACACCGACGAGCTGCTCTGGATGCCGGAGTAGTAGCCGCTGGCTTCGCCGCGGCGGTGGTCGGGCACCACCGCGGCGAGGAAGGCGTAGCCGCTGGTGTTGATGCCGGCCCAGGAGAAGCCGCGCAGGACGTTGGCGGCAAAGGCCCCTTCCACCTGGGGGACCACGAAGACCAGCACCGCCAGGCACAGGCCGGCGCAGCTCAGGCTGAGCACCCGGGTCTCGCCCCAGGAGTCCACCCAGGCGCCCACCAGGGGACGGATGGCCACGCTGGTGGCGCTGAACGAGGCCAGCAGCAGGCCCACCAGGAACGGCGAGCCGCCCAGGTGGTCCAGGTAGAGGGGCAGGGTCGGGGTCAGCAGCGCGTGATGGCCGTAGGCCAGGAACTGCGCCGCGCACAACAGGAGGAACGTGGGCGTCCAGAAACTCGGGCTGCCGGCCGGACCGGGGGGCATGGAAGGACGGCGCCGGGCTTTCCCCGTCACCGAAGACGTCAACTGTGGCGCCGGACCCAGGACAGGATCACGTCGTTGGTCCCTTCCGGGTCCTGCCAGAAGAACCCGTGGGTCTGCCCCTCCAGGACCTTCAACTCCGCGCCCGGGATGCGGTCGGCCAGCACCTGCGCCTGGGCCACGTGGTTGCTCCCCACCGTGTCGCCGTCGCCGATGAGGACCATGGTGGGCGCCCGGACGTCGCCCAGCCGATGGGTGCCCTCGAAGCTGTGCCGCGCCATGACCAGGTGGATGAACTCCGGCAGCCTGGCGTGGGTCTCCCAGGCGAGCCTGTAGAACGCTTCGACCTCGGCGCGGTGGGCGGCCCGGTAGTCCGCGGTGAAGAAGGTGTCGGACTCCACGATCTCGTCCCGGACGAACTTCTCGAACCCCATCTCCACCAGCTCGTACACGAGCTGGTGCGGCAGGCCGGGCACGCAGTCCGGTCCGGCCCGGCCCGCGGTCCCCGAGCCCGCGGCCGCCATGATCAGGCTCTTGACCCGTCCGGGGAAGTTCTGGGCCAGGGACAACGCGATGCGGCCCCCCATGGAGTGGCCGATGAAGTGGGCGGACGGACAACCGAGATGGTCCATGAGCGCCACGATGTCCATGGCCATGAGCTCGATGGTATAGACGCCCTGCTGCGCCACCGAGCGCCCGCACCCCCGCGGGTCGTGGAAGACCAGGTTCAGGGACTCCGCCAGCGGCATCTGCGACGGCTTCCAGACCTCGCCGGAGTAGGCGGTGGACGGCACGAAGACCAGGGGCTCCCCCTGTCCGTGGGTCTCGTAATAGAGTTCGACGCCGGTGGGGCACTTGACGTGGGGCATGGGCTCGGTCCTCCCTGGAGCGCCGGGCAACGGGCCTCCGTTCCCCGCGCCCCCTTCTTACACCCATCCGCCCCCTACCGCGAACGGCTCGCCCCCGCGCCTTGACAGGTATGCCTCGATCATACATATGCACTGTGCATGAGGGACGGAGGGCGCGCCGCGGCGCGCGCTTCTCCGGGCGGGGGTCGAGGACATGGGCAAATCACTCATCATCGCGGAGAAGCCATCGGTGGCCGCGGACGTGGCCCGGGCCCTGGGCGGCTTCCAGCGGCGCCAGGACTACTACGAGAGCGACGACTACGTGTTGTCGTCCGCGGTGGGCCACCTGCTGGAGCAGGTCCCGCCGGAAGGGGCCGAGGCCCAGCGGGGCAAGTGGAGCTTCGCCAACCTGCCGGTGATCCCGCCCTACTTCGACCTGAAGCCCATCCAGAAGTCCGCCTCCCGGCTCAAGCTGCTGGTCAAGCTCATCAAGCGCAGGGACGTGGACGACCTGGTCAACGCCTGTGACGCCGGACGGGAAGGCGAGCTGATCTTCCGCAACATCGTCCGCCACGCCAAGGCCAGGAAACCCATCAAGCGGCTCTGGCTCCAGTCCATGACCCCCGACGCCATCCGCAACGGCTTCGTGAAGCTCCGCGAGGACGAGGAGATGCTGCCCCTGGCCGACGCCGCCCTGAGCCGCTCCGAGGCCGACTGGCTGGTGGGGATCAACGGCACCCGGGCCATGACCGCGTTCAACTCCAAGCCGGGGGGCTTCTACAAGACCACCGTGGGGCGGGTGCAGACCCCGACCCTGGCCATCGTGGCGGAGCGCGAGGCCGCCATCCGGGACTTCCGGCCCGTGGACTACTGGGAGGTGGTCGCCACCTTCCGGTCCGAAGGGGGCGCGTACCAGGGGCGCTGGTTCGACGAGGGGTTCCGGAAGCGGGACGACCAGCCCGACGCCCGGGCCGAGCGGTTCTGGGAGCAGGCCGCCGCCGAGGCCGTCCGGGAGAAGTGCTTGGGCAAGCCGGGCAGCGTGAGCGAGGAGAGCAAGCCCGTCCGGCAGGCGCCGCCGCCCCTGTTCGACCTCACGAGCCTCCAGCGCGAAGCCAACGCCCGTTTCGGCCTGAGCGCCAACCGCACCGTGCAGATCGCCCAGGCGTTGTACGAGCGCCACAAGGTCCTCACCTACCCGCGCACCGACTCCCGGGCCTTGCCGGAAGACTACGTGGCCACGGTCAAGGACTCGCTCCGGATGCTCGGGAACACGAGCTACGCGCCGTTCGCCGGGGCCATCCTGAGCCAGGGATGGGTCAAGCCCGACAAACGGGTCTTCAACGACGCCAAGGTGTCGGACCACTTCGCCATCATCCCCACCACCGAAGCGCCCAGGCGCCTCAACGAGACCGAGCAGAAGATCTACGACTTGGTGGCCCGGCGCTTCCTGGCCGTCTTCTACCCCGCGGCCGAGTTCCTGGAGACCACCCGGATCACGCGGGTGGAAGGGGAGCCGTTCAAGACCGCGGGCAAGGTCATGGTCAAGGCCGGTTGGATGGAAGTCCACGGCAGGGACGCCTCCAAGTCCTCGGACGAGGCCAGCCTGGCGCCGGTCCGGGCGGGCGAGGAGGTCGAGGCCGGCGAGGTCGAGGTCAAGCAGAGCCGGACCCGGCCGCCGGCGCGCTTCACCGAGGCCACGCTGCTGGGCGCCATGGAAGGGGCCGGCAAGCTGGTGACCGACGAGGACCTGCGCACGGCCATGGCGGGCAAGGGGCTCGGCACGTCCGCCACCCGTGCGTCCATCATCGAGGGGCTCCTCGACGAGGACTACCTCATCCGGGAGGGCAAGGACCTGCACGCCACCCCCAAGGCGTTCATGCTCATGGAGCTGCTCAACGGCCTCGGCGTGCGGGAGCTCACCCGGCCCGAGCTCACCGGCAACTGGGAGTACCAGCTCTTCCAGATGCAGGGCGGGAAGAAGAGCCGCGACGAGTTCATGGGCGAGATCGCCGAGATGACCCGCCAGATCGTGGACCGGGCGCGGCAGTACGAGCACGACACCATCCCGGGGGACTTCGGCTCGCTCTCGGCGCCGTGTCCCAAGTGCGCCGGCGAGGTGCACGAAAAGTACCGCAACTTCCAGTGCGCGAACTGCGACTTCACCTTGCCCAAGATCCTGGCCGGACGGCTGCTGAGCGCCGACGAGGCCGCGGCGCTCGTGGAGCATCGCCAAGTCGGGCCGCTCCAGGGGTTCCGCAGCCGCCAGGGCCGGCCGTTCGACGCGGTGTTGCAACTGTCCCCCGATCACAGGATCGCCTTCGACTTCGGCAACGAACCGCGCAACGGGGACGGCCAGGCAGAACAGAACGAAGACTTCACCGGCCAGGAGCCCCTGGGGCCGTGCCCCCGGTGCGCCGGGCGCGTCTTCGAGCTGCCCATGCGCTACGTGTGCGAGAACGCCGTGGGCGAACAGCGGACCTGCGAGTTCTCGTCCGGCAAGATCATCCTCCGGCAACCGGTGGAGCGGGAGCAGATGGCCAAGCTGCTGGCCGACGGCAAGACCGACCTGCTGCCCCAGTTCGTCTCGTCCAGGACCGGCCGCTCGTTCAAGGCGTTCCTCGCGTTGCAGCAGGGCAAGGTAGGGTTCGAGTTCGAGCCGCGCCCCGCCAGGAAGACCGCGGCCAAACGGGACAAACCCGCGCCCAAGGCGGACTTCACCGGGCAGGAGCCCCTGGGCCCGTGCCCCCGCTGCCGGAGCCGGGTCTTCGAGTGGGACTCCCGGTACCTGTGCGAGAAGTCCCAGGCGGAGACCAAGCCCTGCAAGTTCAAGTCCGGGACGGTGATCCTGGAGCAGCCCGTGGACCGAGCCCAGATGGCCAAGCTCCTGTCCGAGGGCAAGACCGACCTGCTGGAGGGCTTCGTCTCCTCCCGATCCGGCCGCACTTTCGCCGCCTGGCTCGTCCTCGACGACGCCGGCAAGGTCACGTTCGAGTTCCCGCCGAGGGAGGAGTAGGTCCCGCTGGCGCGAGCGGCGCCGCAAAGCGCGCGGGCGCCTGATGGTGATCGACGGCATGCTTGACTTCGGTGGCCCATGTCCAGAAAAGCCAACCCGATTTACTTTCGGAAACTGTCGCTCGAAAACGTCCGCTGCTTCGGCGAACGGCAGGAGTTGGACCTCACCGACGACGACGGCCGGCCCGCTCAGTGGACCCTCGTCATAGGCGACAACGGCGCCGGCAAGACCACGCTACTCCAATGCTTGGCGTACATGCGCCCGGAGTTCAACCCTGACGAGGACAATATCCAACCCGAATTGGTGAGAGAGGAAAACCGTGTGCTGAGCGCGTTGGCGCGATCCGGCATCGATGCGGAGGTGCAACTGAAGGCGTCTCTTTCGGTTGGATTGCCATTGGCGGGGCCAAAACGGCGTAAACCCGGAACCAGTAAACCCAGAACCATTTCGACAACCCTTGCCATCAAACGCAAGGACGGCGACATCACGGATGTTGATCCCGGTGGAGATGCCCCCAGGTACCACGAGGAACCACCTTTTATCCTGGCCTACGGCGCGGGACGCCACCCAAAGACCGAGCGTCACCGACCGCCTGAAATAGACCCGGTTCAGTCATTATTCAGGGTCGAGTCCGAACTCTATGATGCCGAAAAGAACCTGTGCGATCTGGAATATGCTTCGTTGACAAAAGGTCACACCCCTGAAGAACGCCAGCGCGCCAGGAAACTTCTCGACAGCCTCACGTTTATGCTTGCCGAGATCCTCCCGGACATCCAGGATCCCCGAGACGTCAGGATACTTGGCCCGAGGAGTACGGCTTACATCTCTGATCGAACCGGAGTTCACGTGAGGACCCCTTCGGGAGAAGTGCCTCTCGATCAGTTGAGCCTTGGCTACCAGACGATGTTTGCCTTGACGATGGACATCGCCTGGAGGCTCATCGAGCAATACCCGGAAAGTTCCGACCCCTTCAAGGAACCGGCCATCGTGATCGTTGACGAAATCGACCTCCATCTCCATCCGCGCTGGCAGCGGGAGATTCGTGAGCATCTTACCGGCCATTTTCCCAACGTTCAGTTCATCGCCACTGCGCACAGCCCGCTCATGGCGCAGAGCTCACTGAGCCAAAACTTGGCCGTCGTCCGATGGCGGAAGGACCATGTGACAATCGAAAACGATCCTGCCGTCATCAGAAGCTGGCGTCTGGACCAGGTTCTCACAAGCGATCTCTTCGGCTTCGAATCAGCGCGACCGCCTGAGACCGTGGAGCAACAGAAGCGCCGTGTTGCCTTGCGCCAGAAACAGAGGCTCTCGAAGGCCGAACGCGAGGAACTCGCCGATTTGGACCGGCGGGCTCTTGAACTACCCACCGCAGAATCGCCTGAAGACCAAAAAGCCATGGAAGTCATACGCAAGGCAGCCGAGCTTCTTCAGCCAGGGAACCTTTCGTCATGATCCGAATCCATAAACGGTCGTCCACCCCTGCGAAACTTGCGAAAGCGAGCACTGATCGCACCAAACGAGATTGCCAAGCTTACGAAGCGCATAGCCATGAGTTTCGAAATGGAACGAAGCAATTCTGCTTTGAGCCGAAAATCTACGGTCATAAAGCCATCAAGAAAGCACTGAAGACGGACCAGCACGGGAAATGCTGTTTTTGTGAAGGCAAGTTCGATGCATATGCCCCCGGGGACGTCGAGCATTACCGACCCAAGGGGGCCGTGAAACAGCGCAAAGGCTCGAAAGCTCTATATCCAGGGTATTACTGGCTAGCTTACTCCTGGAAGAACCTGTATTATTCCTGCAGCATTTGCAACTCGACCAAGGGTTCGCTTTTTCCATTGTCCGACCCCGCACTGCGCGCACGCTCCCATACTGATGATCTCTCGTGCGAAAAACCGCTCATCCTTGACCCGGGTGGAACGGATGATCCTCGTGGGCACATACAATTTCAAAATGAAATTGCTGAGAGCTCGACGACTCGCGGACGAACGACGATCGATCTTGCCGGCCTCAATCGGCCAGCCTTGATAGATGCTCGCTGGAGCTGTCTGAACGGGATCAGGTACTTGACGGTAATATCTCAACTCCTGGATGGCTATTCGGATGCAAAGGCCGTCAAAACTCGGGACGAAGCTCGTAGCCTGCTTGCCGCGGCAGTGGAACCAACGGCACAATTCAGTGCCATGGCAGCAGACTTTCTCGCGTAAGGGCACTTTGATCAATCGAGCCATGCATGAAGGTATTCCCTCGCGCTCTCCCTATAAAGTTGATCAGGGTTTCCATAAGATCAAATCTTGCAACGCCGGAGAGCACCACATGCCAGGTTTCGCCCACACTCCGTCAACCCTTCGACGGTAACGAGATCGGCCACTTGTGCGACCTCGTGCGCGATCTCTCCTCGACGCTTGACAACGAAGGTTCTGCTCTCCAGCGCTAGAAAGTCGCCTTGGTCCAGAGCTTGGAACCATGCATCGATCACGGAAAAAACATACAGGCCGTGCAGGATGCCGCGGAGTGGTCGCTGTCGTTGCTGCCAAGGAGAGAAAGCCCCCCTGCCCTCCGTGCCCACGAGCGGCAGCAGTGTCTCGATCATGGTGAGTTGGAGGTGCATGCATTCGTGGATGATGGACTCGGCGAGACGCAGGGCTCCGTTCGGACAGGCGGACGGAACCGAGGTGAAAATCGAGAAAGGCACATCCGGATCGCTGTGACTGACGTCGAGATCCTTGCCAGGGGATCCCAGAACGTGCAAGGTTTGCAGGTAAGCCGCAATGGCGGCGTAGAGGCTCGGAACCAGGGCAATGAGAGAGAGTGCTTGTCGCAAGGCTGCGACATGGGTCTCGATGGAGATGGATTCGGGGAACCTCAGACCGATTCTTTCGTAGCGCGTGCGACTTGACTCCGGTAACGCTTCGATTCGGCACTCGAGAGGGCCAGCCATTTCAATCGTAGCGAGAATCAGACGCTCAGCCGCAGGACCTCTCTCCAGCCACCGGTGTGTCCCGTAGTTCGACGGGACGAATCCGTGGTGCGCAAGCCCCTGCCACGCGCTCGCCGTCAACGGACCGGCGAGACCGGGGAGCCACGGCTCCGCGAATCGAACGATCGCCTTTCTAACCGTCTCCTGAGTTCCGCCGAGCATGGAAGGAATAGACGAGCGTGTAACGTTCTCCGCAGTGCAGGCGGGAAACCGCGTGATGGGAGTTCTCGCCGATCTCGAACCCGATGCCGCTCCCGGTGACCGGACGGATGATCCGATGGACGTCTGCGGGATCGAAGCTGTTGAACAACATGATGAGCCCGCCGTCTTCATCATCAAGGCCCCGGTTGAGCTGAACGGTCAAGCGATGTGTCTCTTCACCAACGAGATGGTCGTTGTGAATGGCGATCCGTTGGCCGGATGTCAGTTTGTGCGCTACCAGCATGATCCGGTCGTCGAAGGCTACGTCGAAAATATCCGCCATTTCCCGACGAAGCGCCGTGAGGTTCCCCGGCGAGATCAATGGAGCTACGCTTGTCGGTAGGGCCATGTGGAGCATGTCGAATTCGTACTGCTGGTAGAAATCGGTCTCCACGAGCCGCCAGGGCGCGTCGGTCTCGAACCATTCGAGGAGCGCCCGCTCCATACCGGGCGCAAGGCAACGCGGCGCCAGGAAGTAGCGGAAAGGGGAAACACGGAGATCTACCGGGCCAAGGGCGCACCAAGGCGACGTCTCGCAGGACGGCTGCATGGAAGCCCCGGACGATCACCTGTTGTGACGGTGGTACGTGCGATTATAGGCCGTCGGTGAGCCGATTTCGCCGTCACCCCGGTTCCGTACCTCCTCGATGAGGCGGGTCAAGGCAACGCTATCGACGTACTTTGGCTCAAACTCGGAGTTCTCCGCCGACTGGTGCTTCCAGGTATCGGGGGAATCTTTCCTGTTGTCCAAGGGAGTCTCCTTCCGCTTTTCTCGTGGTTTGGCGCCGCGCAACCCATTCCCGCATACGCCTTATCAGCAATAGCTGGTCTGCGCAAAAGACGGACGGATTGTCAAAACCGCGATCGTCGCTCCATCGGTGCGCCACCATCCCGCCCCCGCAGACGTTCCGCTCGGGACAGGCGCGACAAGCGAGGGCAGTGGGGCGCTGCTGGCGGTAATAGTCTGCATAGGACTGGCTGCGGAGGACGTCGAGCAGGCTATCCGAAAGGATCGACCATGAGTTCCGTTCGAACCGGTCCGCGCCTGGGTGGGCGACTTTCAACGTGTCGTTCTTGTTGATGCGACCATCGGTCTCGATGGTCAGGATACCGTAGTCATTGACGCCGACCCCTTCTTTCCGAGCCTGGCCGCCAAGGATGACCCGGAGCATGTCGTCGAGGATGCGCACACGCGGCGGTTCCGGGTCCCTGAGATAGACGTCGAGCATGCCGACCATCCAGCGTCCGTATTCGGTCGAGTCAACGCTGGTTTTCCCCGGCGGCAGACGCGCATGGTTTCCATCGCGGATCAGGAAATCGAGGCTCGGGGCGCCGGTGGCCTTGAGGGAGGCATAGACGGATCCAGGGTTGGAACCGGGATCGATCACCGCCAGGACTCCGGCGAACAAGGGACGGGCGTCGCTCCGGGCAGTCAACCGGCCGATGGCTTCCCGCACCCGGTCATGGGACCCCCTTCCTCGGAGATCGAGACGAAATCGGTCATGGAGGTCCCGAGGGCCGTCGATGCTGACGGAGATCCCGACGTCGAACCGGACGAAGACGTCGATGATCTCCTCGGTCAAGAGCACGCCGTTCGTCTGGACGTGGATCCCGCAGGGCGCCGGAAGCGCAGAGCGAAGACGATTGCAGAAGTCGCGCAAACCATCGGCCCCCAACAGCAGCGGTTCTCCCCCGTGCAGCACGACGCTGAACGGCTGCCGCTGGTGGACGTAAAGGTCCCCAAGCTGCCGGACCGCGGCCTGTTGAACCGCCGCGGGCATGCGCTTCGGCTGAGCGCGCCAACCGTCGTCACCCATGTGATAGACGTAGCAGTAGTTGCAGTCGAGGTTGCATCGACTCGCGACCTTGAGAAGCACCGTGTCAATGACGGTGGAAACCTGCAGCGCGTTCATGGCGTCCTGGTCAGCCGGCCGAAGCCGTCGCAAACGGGAGTCGAAGCGTGCAGGGGACGGACGGCTTGCCGGAGCGCCCGGCGCTGCGGTAATCCAGGGTGATGCACCGATGGTCACGGGAGGACTCCGGCGCCGGGCAGGTCTTCCACGCCTCGCCGGCGCACGCGGTCTCGCCGAGGAACACCAACGGCCGGCCCTTGCCGGTGACCTCGCAGCAGAGATCCGCGCGGCCGCGTTTCAGGATGGGCATGCCCCTTAAATAGGACCGCCATGCGAACCGTGTCAAGCATCGAGAGCAGCGCGAGGAAGTCCGCCGGGGTCCCCATGGCGGTCCTGGGGGTCATGCTGGCGGTCTTCCTCTTCGCCATCGACGCCACCATCGTCAGCAGCGCCCTGCCGACAGTGGTGGCGAACCTCGGCGGCATCGAGCTGTACGGTTGGGTCTTCTCGGCCTACATGCTCACGTCGGCCCTGGCCACGCCGGTCTTCGGCAAGCTCTCGGACCTGTACAGCCGGCGTCTCCTCATGTTGCTGGCCATCGGCGCCTTCGTGGCCGGCTCGGTGGCCTGCGGCGCCGCCCGCAGCATGCCGCAGCTCATCTTCTTCCGCGCCGTCCAGGGCCTGGGCGGCGGCGCGGTCTATGCCCTCGCGTTCATCATCGTGGGGGTGGTCTTCCCCGCGGACCAGCGGGCGCGGATGCAGGGACTCATCGCCAGCGTCTGGGGCGTCGCCTCCGTGCTGGGTCCGGTGGGCGGCGGACTCATGGCCGACTACTGGAGTTGGCGCTGGATCTTCTGGATCAACCTGCCCTTGGGGATACTGGCCGCGGGACTCTTCGTCCTGGGGTTCCGGGAGGAGCGCGCGGCGCCGCGGCGCCAGCCGCTGGACCTGGGCGGGGCCGCGGCGCTGCTGAGCGCCCTGTTGCTGCTGTTCTACGGGCTCCTGGCGGCGGCGAACCAGTTGGACCTGGTGACCGCGGAATCCGTCTCGGTGGCGGTGGGGGTGGTCCTGCTGCTGGCGCTCTTCGTCTTCATCGAGGGCAAGGCCGCGGACCCGCTGTTGCCCATGGCGCTGTTCCGCCTGCAGCGCTACAGCCGGCCCGCGGTCCTCAGCCTGCTGGCGGCCATGGGCATCTTCGGCATCGTCGGATTCCTGCCGTTGTACGTCCAGGGGGCCCTCGGCGGCAGCGCGGCGCTGGCCGGCCTGACCTTGCTGCCCCTGAGTGTGGGTTGGACCGCGGGGAGCCTCACCGCGGGCCGGGCGGCCCCGGCCTGGGGCTACCGCAAGGTCTGCGCCGCGGGCATGACGTTGATGGCGGCGGGCTACCTGCCGTTCCTGCTGTTGGAGGAGGCCGGCGGCATGGCCCTCATGATCGCCGCGGTGAGCGCGGCCGGGACCGGCATGGGGATGGTCAACGTCACCGCGCTGGTGGCCGCCCAGGGCGCGGCGCCGTTCCGGCACCTGGGAGTCGCCACTTCCACGGTGATGCTGTTCCGGACCATCGGCGGCGCCTTCGTCATCAGCCTCATGGGCAGCATCCTGCTGCAACGCATGAACGCCGCCTTCACGGTCATGGCCGCGGACCTGAAGGCATCCGTGCCGGAGCCGGTGGTCCGGAAGCTCCTGAACCCGCAGAACCTGCTGGACCCCTCCACCCGCGCGCTGATACCCGCGGACCTCGCGCCGGAGTTGACCGCCGCCCTCGTCAACGCCCTCTGGTGGGCGTTCCTGGCCGGGTTCGCGGCCGCGGGCGCGGGCCTCGTCCTGAGCTGCTTCATGGAATCCACCGGGCCGCGGGACCCGCGCGGGTGACTTTCGGAAACCCTGCTCGATCCCGGAAGGAGAATGCGTCCTTCGACTTCGCTTCGCTACGCTCAGGACGAACGGGGACAGGAAGGTCAGAGTGAGGGGATACATCCATGCACGGCTCGATGGATCAGAGTACCCTGTCACGCCCTGCCGGATCCGGGGCGGCATGCGACGACGGGACGAACCCGGCCACCACCCCATCCCGCCCCGCCGGGGTCCGGTACGGGTCCGGGGCGGCAGGCGACGTTGACGTTCCCGCGGCGCCCGTCTATGATGCAGGCGACTCGACGCGCGCACCGGGCGCACAGCACCGGGGGAGCCAGTGGCCACGACCGGATGCAGCCACGGGAAAGCCCACCGCGACGCGCGCATACCACCGGAGGACACCGGAGGAGCCAGTGACCACGACGTCCGCAGCTTTCATCGAAGAGACCCTCGACTTGGCCGGCGCGTCCGTGCAGATGCGGCGCGGGGGCGGCGGAGAGCCGTTGCTGCTCCTCCACGGCGAGCTGGGGGTGCCCGGCTGGCTGCAAGCCCACGAGCTCCTGGCTCGACGCTACTCCGTGTACGTCCCCTCCCTGCCGGGGTTCGGCGCCTCGTCCATGCCCGAATGGATGATGTCGGTCCGGGACCTGTCCGCCTGGGTGAGCTGGTTCGTGCGGGACTACGGCCTGCCCACCCCGCTCCGGGTGGTCGGCTTCTCCCTGGGAGGCTGGGCCGCGGCCGAGCTCGCCGCGGCCAACAGCGACATCTTCTCGAAGATGGTCCTGGTGGGAGCGGCCGGCGTCAAGCCCCGGGAAGGAGAGATCTGGGACTACTTCCTGAACTCCCCCAAGGAGGCGTTCCAGCGGTCGTTCCACGACCTCGCCTCGCCCGAATACCGGAAGCACTTCGGCAGGGACTGGACCCCGGAGGAGGCCGAACAGGTGGAGACCAACCGGGAGGCGACCATCCGCTACGTCTGGCGCCCCTACATGCACAGCATCACGCTGCCCGGCCTCCTTCCGGCCATCGCGACCCCGACCCTGCTGGTATGGGGCAGGCAGGACGCCATCGTCCCCCTGAGCAGTTGCGAACTCTACCGGGAGGGCATACCCGGCGCCCGGGCCGCGGTGATCGAGGACTGCGGGCACATGCCCGAGATGGAAAAGCCGGAGGAGTTCGCCGAGGCCGTCGTCGAGTTCCTGGAAGGTTGACGGAGACCGGGCGGGACCCGGACAGGCAGCCAGCAGTCTGGCGTTGCGAGTCCCCTTCCTCCACGGAGAAGGGGACGGCGAGGTGAGGCGCGATGTTCATAGGCCACTTTACGGAAGCACCCTGGCAGAAAGAGGACTGGCCCGCGGAATGGGGGTCGGGGGTCATGGAGGTGAGCAACCGGGAATACGACCCCCTTCGCGCCGCCGGACTCTACCACCGCTACATGGACGAGAAGGTCTATGCCGAGGAGATGGGCTTCGACGGGATCATGGTCAACGAGCACCACAGCGCCCCGTTCTGCATGAACGGGGTGGCCAACGTCCAGGCCGCCATCCTCGCCCGCATCACTACCAGGGCCAAGATCCTGATCCTCGGCAACATCCTTCCCATCCATGACGACCCCCTCTGGCTGGCCGAGCAGCTTGCGATGATCGACGTGGTCTCCCGGGGCCGGCTGATCCCCGGCGTGGTCCGGGGCGGCGGCAGCGAGAGCCTGACGCACAACGCCCCGCCGCACTTCAACCGGGAGCGTTTCGAGGAGGCCCACGACTTCCTCATCAAGACGTGGACCACCCCGGGACCCTTCCGCTGGGAGGGCAAGCACTACCACTTCCGGTACGTGAACCCCTGGGCGGTGCCGTACCAGAAACCCCATCCGCCCATCTGGGTGCCCGGAACCTCCAGCCGGGAGACGGTGGAGTGGGCGGCCCGGCGCCGCTACCCCTACATCATGCTGGCCAGCCAGATCGACCTGACCCGGCAGATGTACAAGGTGTATTACGACACCGCGCGGGAAGAGGGCTACGAAGCCGGTCCCCAGCACCTGGGCTTCATGTTCTTCTTCCACGTGGAGGAGACCGAAGAGAAGGCCATGGAGGTGGGCCGGACCCTGACCATGGGGGTCCGCAGCCCCTACGACCCCGGCGCCCAGAGGCCCCGGCCGTGGATTGCGGGCCCCCCGGGCATCGCCACCCGCAGCGCCCGGGCCCTTCGCCGCAAGATGGTGGCCGCGGACTCGGAGGGCCGCACCCGTGCAGGGGCCAGGGCCACCTTCGAGGACCAGGTGGCGACCCACGGCATGATCGTCGGCACCCCCGACAGCGTGGTCCCCAAGGTGCGCTACATCCTGGAAGCCCTGCGCCCGGGGATCATCATCTTCCGCACGGGCGACGGGGCCATGACCCACGAGGCCCAGATGCGGACCCTGAAGCTCATGGGCGAGGAGGTCATGCCCCGGCTCCGGGAGATCGCCGACGAGCTCGGTCTGCCGGGACCCTACGACGTGGACCCCGTGACCAACGAGCCGCTCGCCGCAGCCGCTTCCTGAGGGCGCAGTTGCCGACCGTCACCGCAGCCGACGGCGTCCGTCTCCACTACGAGGAATCGGGGCGGGGCGTCCCCGTCGTGTTCGTCCACGAGTTCGCCGGCGACCGCCGGAGCTTCGAGCCCCAGGTGCGGTTCTTCTCGCGTTCCCACCGCTGCATCGCCTTCGACTCCCGCGGCTACCTGCCGTCGGACGTGCCCGAGACGCCGGAAGCGTACGGCCAGGACGCGGCCCGGGAGGACGTGCGGGCGGTGCTCGACGGCCTCGGGCTGGAGCGGGCCCACATCGTGGGGCACTCCATGGGGGCCTATACGGCGCTCCACGTGGCCATCCGCTACCCCGAGCGCTGCCTGTCGGTGGCCGCCATCGGCTGCGGCTGGGGCTCCCGTCCCGACCAGCGGGACGAACGGGAGGCCCTGTGCGCGGACCTGGCCCGCATGTTCCGGGAGGAGCCCATGGCCGAGGCCGCGGCCCGGTACGCGCGCCAACCCATGCGCAAACCCTTCGAGGCCAAGGACCCGCGCGGGTTCGCCGAGTTCGAGAAGGCCCTCGCCGACCACTCGGCCGCGGGGCTGGCCCTCACCATGTCCCAAGTCCAGGGGCGGCGCCCGACCCTGTGGGACCTGGAGGAGCCGTTGTCGCGCCTGGAGACGCCGCTGCTGGTGATGGTGGGCGACGAGGACGACCCGTGCCTGGACGGCAGCGTCTTCCTCAAGCGCACCGCGCCCGGGGCGGCCCTCGCGGTGGCGCCGCGCTCCGGGCATACCCTGCCCCTGGAAGAGCCCGCGGCGGTCAACGCGGCGCTGGCCGAGTTGTTCCGCTCCGCGGCCGACGGATCGTGGATGGCGCACCGGCAGGCGGGATAGCCCCGGTCCTGGCCGTAGGCGTCCCGCTTACCGGGAAGCGGCGGGTGGATGGCGCACCGGCGGGCGGGATAGCCCCGGCGCGCCCGAAGGCCCCTCCCGGAGACCGGGTTCGCGGAGACGGTGACGAGACCGCCGCGGGAAGGAGGACGACCATGGCTGGACCACCACGGGATCGGGTCTTCTGCGGGCTCGCCATCTGCTTCTGGCTGCTGGCGGTCTCGAACCTCCTGAAGCCGTTGGACCTCCGCGGGGAGAGCGGCTTCGTCCTGCTCGGTACCCGTCTGGCGGGCGGCGACAACCTCCTGTGGAGCCTGGCCTTCGGCGCTTACCTGGTGGTGTACGGCCTGGGCCTCTGGTACATGAAGCGCTTCGCCCTCGGGCTGGCCCACGCGTACGCCATCTACGTGATCCTGAACTCGGCGATGTACTGGCGCTACCACCCGCCGTCGGGCAGCGGCGAAACCATCCTGGCGGTGGTTTACACCCTGATGGCGATGGTGGGGTCCGCGGGCGCAGCGGTGCTGCTGAGCATGCGTCGGGACGAGCTGAGCTAGCGGGATCTTCCGGCTTTCGTGTGGGCAAGGCAGGAGGGAAAGGGGAGCGAAAAGGAACACGCGGTCATTGCCCCGCAGACGCCGACTCCCCTCATTCCCGCAGATGCCCCACCCTTCGTCATTCCCGCGAAAGCGGGAATCCATCCATTCTCCCGTGTTTCCGTCCTTCCGACCCAACCTCGAGACGCCCTGCATCACTGTGCCATGGTTGGTTGGAACGAAGTTCCTGAACCCATGGAAAGCGCTATCCGGAGAGAAAAGGCGGTCCGGAAACGGAATCGGTCAAGGAAGATCGAGTGGATCGAGAAGGGTCATCCGAGCTGGAGTGGGTTGTACAACGAGAGCGATGAAACCGGATGGATTCCCGCTTTCGCGGGAATGACGGAAGGGGGCGTCTGCGGAGGGTAGGGCGTCTGCGACGCCAAACCGAGGACGGCATGGTCGGAATGGGTGGGGATCGGACCACATCGCATGGGAGGGGAGTGTCACAACCCGCACGAAAGCCTGAAGCGCCCGGAGTTTCTTCCGAGTTTTCTCGACACAGACGCAGAATCCCGACCCGGCCATGACCAGCGGCAACCTGATCCATGCACTGTACGGCCACCGAGCCGACGACGACCCGGCCTTCGTCCTGCCGGGCGGGCCGTCCCTCTCCACAGGGGACGCGACCACCGCCATCGACCACGCCGCGGGCGCCTTGGCCGCTTGCGGCGTCCGGCCGGGGGACCGGGTCTCGGTAAAGGTCCACAAGTGCGTGGAAGCGGTGTTCCTGGCCCACGCCTGCTTCAAGGTCGGCGCCATACTCCACCCCATGAACACCGCCTATACCCCGCGAGAGACGGAGGCGCTGCTGGCCGACGCGCGCCCCCGTCTGCTGGTGTGCGACCCCGACGAGACCGAGACCTTCGCCGCGGCCGCCGCGACCCACGGTTTCCGCATCGAGGGACTCCGGGGCGGCTGGGGTTCCCGGGACAGCCAGGGTTCCCGGGGTGGCTGGGGTTCCTGGAGCAGCCAAGGGATCCATGGAGGCCAAGGTTCCCGGGACAGCCGGGGTTCCCGGGACGGCCAAGGTTCCTGGGACAGCCAAGGGCTCCGGGGCGGCCAGGATTCCTGGGGCGGCCAGGGATCCCAGGACAGCCGGGGTTCCCAGGGCGGCCAGGGTTCCTTTGCCGAGTTGGCCCGAGCCTCCGGGTCCGCGGCCGACGCCGTGGAGCTGCCCGCCCATGCGCCTGCGGCGCTGCTCTATACTTCCGGCACCACCGGACGGCCCAAGGGCGCGCTCATCACCCACGGCAACCTGGCCGACAGCGCCGAGGCGCTGGCGGAGGTCTGGCGGTTGGGGCCCGGGGACGTGCTGCTGCACGCGCTGCCGGCCTTCCACGCCCACGGGCTCCTGACCGCCATCGACGTCATGCTCCGGGCCGGCGGCGCGGTCTGCTTCCTGGCCCGGTTCGAGCCGGAGAGCGTGCTGCGGGCCCTGCCCGGCTGCACCGTCATCATGGGGGTGCCCACGCACTACGCGCGTCTGGTCCGGGAGCCGGGCTTGGCCGCGGCGGCGGGGGCGCTGCGCTTGGCCGTCTCCGGCTCGGCGCCGCTGCCGCGGGAAACCGCGCAGGAGTTCCGGCGGGTCACGGGCATGGAGATCGTCGAGCGCTACGGCTCCACCGAGGCCGCCATCGTCACCGCGGTCCCGCCGGGCGCCGCGGGACGGCAGGGATGGGTGGGGTGGCCGCTGCCCGGGGTGCGGGTACGGGTGGCCAACGACCGCGGGCGCTTCGAGTCCTCGGCCGCGGGCGTGCTGGAGACCCGGGGGCACAACGTCTTCGCCGGCTACTGGCTCCGCCCGGACGAGCGGGCGTTCACCGAAGACGGCTGGTTCGTGACCGGGGACGTGGCGGAGATCGACGCCCAGGGCTGCGTTCGCATCCTGGGGCGGCAGACCGACGTGGTCATCACCGGCGGCCTGAACGTCTATCCCGGGGAGGTGGAGGAAGTCCTGGGCCGGTGCCCCGGGGTGGCCGGCGCCGCGGTGTTCGGCGCGCCGCACCCGGACTTCGGCGAGGCCGTGGTCGCGGCGGTGGAGACCGCGCCGTCCGGCGAGTTCGACGAAAGCGCGTGCATCCGGTATCTGAAGACGGAGCTCGCGTCCTACAAGACGCCGAAGCGGGTCGTTCCGGTGGACGCCATCCCCCGCAACGAGCTGGGCAAAGTGGTGAAGGCGGAGTTGCGCGAGCGGTTCCGGGGCCTGTTCGCCGGCACGGACCCGGAAAAGGGAGCGGTGGGTCACGGCCGTTGACCGGACCCACGGCAGGGAGCAAGAGCCATGGACCTGCAACTGGAAGGAAAGGCCGCGGTGGTCACCGGCGGCAGCGCGGGCATCGGCAAGGCCATCGTGGAGGCGTTGGCGCGCGAAGGCGCGGACGTGGCCATGTGCGCCCGGCGGGCGGGGCCGCTGGAGGAGGCCGCGGCCGCGGCGGCGAGCGCCTACGGACGCAAGGTGGTCCCCATCGCCGCGGACCTGACCCGGGACGACGACGCGCGCCGGTTCGTCCACGCCGCGGCCGACGCCCTGGGGCGCATCGACGTGCTGGTGAACAACGCCGGCTCCGCTCCCGGCGGCGTCATCGAGAACCTGACCGAGGACGACTGGGCCCAAGCCCTGCAGCTCAAGTTCATGGGCTACGTGCGCTGCCTGCGCTACGCCCTGCCCATCATGCGCGAGCAGGGCGGCGGGCGCGTGGTGAACCTCATCGGCAACGACGGGGTCAAGACCTCCTATTGGGAGGTGGCGCCGGGCGCGGCCAACGCCGCGGGCCAGAACCTGACCAGGGCGCTGGCGGGCCAGTACGGCCGGTACGGCATCAGCTTCGCCGCGGTGAACCCGGGCCCGGTCCGCACCGAACGCTGGGCCGGCTTGGTGGAGAGCATGTCCCGGGACATGGGCCTGAGCTACGAAGAGGCCGACCGGCTTGCGCCCCGCTCGATCCCCCTGGGCCGCATTGCCGAGAGCGCGGAGGTGGCCAACCTCGTGGTCATGCTGGCGTCGCCGCTCATGCACTTCGTCAACGGGACCATGATCGAGATCGACGGCGGCCAGGAAAAGGCGCTGATGGACCGTTCCCGTGACCGCGGTTGACGTACACGCCCACTTCGTGCCCCCCGCGGTCCTGGAGACGCTGGCGGACAAGGGCGCGGCCCTCGGCATCGCGCTGGTGGAGAAGGCGCCCGGGTCCCGTTGCTGCCGGTTCGACCACGGCCTGGAAGTGCGCCCCTTCCTTCCCGGCCTGCTGGACGTGGACGCCCGGCTCCGGGAGATGGACGGGCAGCGGGTGCAACGGCAGGTCCTGTCCGTGTGGACCGACGTCTTCGGCTACGGCATGGACCCGGCCAAGTGCCGCGCGTGGCACCGCATCCTGAACGACGCCACCGCGGAGTTGTGTGCGGCCCGTCCGGAGCGGTTCTCGTGGATGGCTTCCGCGCCCCTGGACGACGACGCGGGAGCGGCCCGGGAGCTGGAGCGCGGGATGGGGAACGGCGCCGCGGGCGTCATCGTCACCGCCAACGTCCACGGACGGAACCTGGGGGAAGTCCCCCTGAACGAGTTCTGGAGCGCCTGCGAGACCCTGGACGCGCCGGTCTTCGTCCACCCTTCCCTGCCGCAGCCGCTGCCCAGGGCCGAGAAGTTCAGCCTCAACCAGACCTGCGCCTACACCATGGACACCACCCTGGCCGCGGGCTCCCTGATCCTGGGCGGGACCCTCGACCGCTTTCCCAGGCTCCGGCTGTTGTTGTCCCACGGGGGCGGGAGCCTGCCCTACCTCATCGGCCGTTTCGACCGCATGCACGAGGCCGCGGACCGGAACGCCACCGGAGACCGGGCGGCGCACCCGCCCAGCGCCTACCTCCGGCGCTTCCTCTACGACAGCATCGTGCACAGCCGGGAGGCGCTGGGGTTCCTGCGGGACCTGGTGGGGACCGAGCGCATCCTGCTGGGCGGCGACGCGCCGTTCCCGCCCGGCGACCCGGACCCCCTGGGGAGCCTGGAGCGGGCCGGCCTCGACCCCGCCGCGGTCGAACTCGTGGCGGTGGCCAACCCCCGGAGGGAATACCGCCTGCCCTGAGCCGCGCCTCCGCGGCCCGGAGACGCACGGCCCTCCACCGCGCCCCGAAGAACCATGGACCTGCAACGCTTCAACCGGGAACTGATGGACTTCCTGGCCTCGTCGCCCACGCCCTTCCACGCGGTCCGGGAGATGGCGCAGCGGCTGTCGGAGGCCGGCTTCCGATACCGGCCCGAGGCCGACGCCTGGCGGCTGGAGCCCAACGGGCGCTACTTCACCACCCGCAACGATTCCTCCCTCATCGCCTGGACCGCGCCTGCCCGCGGCGCCCTCGCCGAGCGCGGTCTTCGCATGGCGGGCGCCCACACGGACTCGCCGTGCCTCAAGGTCAAGCCAGAGCCGGAGTTGCAGCGGCACGGATGCCTGCAACTCGCGGTGGAGGTGTACGGCGGAGCGCTCCTGAACCCGTGGTTCGACCGGGACCTGTCCCTGGCGGGACGGGTGAGCTACCTCGACCGCGGCGGCGCCCTCGCGCACGGTCTCGTGGACTTCGCCCGGCCCGTTGCGGTGATCCCCAGCCTCGCCATCCACCTGGACCGGGAGGCCAACGAGAACCGCACGGTCAACGCCCAGACCTGCCTCCCGCCGGTGCTGGGGGAGAGCCGCGGCGACGGCTTGAAGGCGCTGCTGCGCCGGCGGCTGGAGGAGGACGCCGGCGCGGAGGTGGGCCGGGTGCTGGACTACGAGTTGCTGCTCTACGACACCCAGCCGCCCGCCCTGGTGGGACTGGACCGGGAGTTCCTCGCGTCGGCCCGGCTCGACAACCTGCTGAGCTGCTTCACCGGCCTCCGGGCGTTGCTGGACGCAGGCCCCGGGACCGGCGCGCTGCTGGCGTGCCACGACCACGAGGAAGTGGGGAGCACCACCGCGTCCGGCGCCCGCGGCCCCATGCTGACGCAGGTCCTGGAACGCCTGCTGCCGGACCCGGAAGAGCGCAACCGGGCCCTGTCCCGCTCCATGCTGGTATCGGTGGACAACGCCCACGCCGTCCATCCGAACTTCGCCGACCGGCACGACGACAACCACGGACCGCGGCTGAACCGCGGTCCGGTCATCAAGGTCAACGCCAACCAGCGCTACGCCACCAACAGCGAGACCGCCGCGGCCTTCCGCCGGCTGGCCGAAGACGAGGGCGTGCCCGTGCAGACGTTCGCGGCGCGCAGCGACATGCCCTGCGGCAGCACCATCGGACCCCTGGCCGCGGCCGAGACCGGCGTGCGGACCGTGGACGTGGGCGCTCCCCAGTGGGCCATGCACTCGGTCCGCGAACTCGCCGGCGCCCAGGACGCCTTCGACCTGAGCCGCGTCCTGCGCCGCTTCTTCGACACGGAGCGCCTCCGGGAACTGCGGCCCCGGGAATTATGAACGGAACCTCCGAACGATCGGGACATCCGGGATGGTCCAGGATGGATTCCCGATTCCCCCACCCTGACGCCCCTATCCCCGTTCATCCTGATCGTAGCGAAGCAAAGTCCTCCCGTTCGTCCTGAGCATAGCGAAGCGGAGTCCTCCCGCTCGTCCTGAGCGTAGCGAAGCGGAGTCCTCCCGTTCATCCTGAGCGTAGCGAAGCGAAGTCCCCCCCGTTCGTCCTGAGCGTAGCGAAGCGGAGTCGAAGGACGCGCTCATGCCCCCGTCCCGATCGTCCAGAGGTTCCGAACCGGAGAACTTCAGGATGCGCCGGGAAAACCTCGGAGGCTCTTCAGGAATTCGTGTGGATTGTGACACTCCCCACGCACACGATGAGGTTAGCTTCCTTCCTGTTCCGACCATGCCGTTTTCGGTTTGGCGTCGCGGACGCCCCACTCCGTCATTCCCGCGAAAGCGGGAATCCACTTTTGGAACCTCTGAACAATCCGTACAGGGGGCACGAGCACGTCCTTCGACTCCGCTTCGCTACGCTCAGGACGAACGGAAATAGGGGCGTCAGGGTGAGGGAATCGGGAATCCATCCTGGATCTTTCGATTGTTCAGAGGTTCCTTTTCTCTACCTCGTTGTACAAAATGGCTGGATTCCCGCCCCCGCTTCCGCGAGGACATGCTTTCGCGGGAATGACGGAGTGGGCGGCTGCGGGAATGACGGCGTGATCCCTGTCGCTCCCCTTTCCATCCTGCCTTACCCACACGAAAGCCGGAAGAGCCACCTCCGATTCCTTCCCCCCTTGAGGGGGAGGGTCAGGGTGGGTACGGCGGTCCCGGATTGACAGCGGTCAGGGGGCGATAGTAGATTCGGCCCCGGCTTGGCGCGGTCCGCTCCGAGGCGGAAGGATCGGCGACGGGAACGCAGGCGCACGAGGGACCCCATGGCGACCCTGAAGATGAAATACGGCGTCGTCTCCGCGGACGACCACATCCAGGAGGCGCCCGACGTCTGGACCAACCGCATGTCCAAAGCCAGGTTCGGCGACGACATCCCGCACATCGTGGACCTGCCGGACGGCAGCCAGACTTGGGTCCTGGGCGGCGACAACAAGGGGTTCGGCGGTCTGGCCCGGGTCGCGGGCGTCAACCCCGACGTGCGCACCTGGGACGACGTGCCTCCCTCCACCTACGTGGCGTCGGAGCGCCTCAAGGTCCTGGACCAGGAGGAGCTGGACGCCACGGTGCTCTTCCCCAACGTCATCGGCATCACCAACCAGAACTTCCAGAAGGAGGGCAGCGAGGAGTTCCGACTGGCCTGCATCCGGGCGTACAACGACTGGCTCATCGAAGAGTGGCAGGACTACTCGCCCAGGTTCGTGGCCCAGTGCGTCACCCCCATGTGGGACGTGGACCTGTGCGTGGCCGAGATCCATCGCGCGGTGAAACGCGGCCACAAGGCGCTGGTGTGGCACGGCGCCCCCCACGTGCTGGGGCTGAAGCACTTCAACGACCCCTACTGGCATCCGGTGTACCAGGCGTGCTGCGACCTGGACGTGCCCCTGTGCCTGCACTCCACCGCGCTGCCCGCCTTGCCGGCGTGGGATTCGCTGGAAGGGAGCGCCCAGTTCGCCCTGCGGGTCTCCATGACTTTCGTGAGCCACATGGAGATCGTCTCCAACATCCTGTATTCGGGCGTGTTCGAGCGGTTCCCCAGGCTCAAGGCCATCAGCGTCGAGAGCGGCGTGGGCTGGCTGCCGTACCTGCTGGAAGAGCTGGACCACGAGTTCGAGGAGCGCAGGGTGGCCGACCACACCAGCCTCACCCGGAAGCCCGGCGAGGTGTTCCGGTCCAACATGTGGAGCACCTTCTGGCACGAGCGCCACGGCATCCGGAGCCGCGACGAGATCGGCGTGGACAAGATCCTCTACTCGGTGGACTACCCCCACGGCACCACCACGTGGCCCAAGTCCGTGTGGTGCAGGACCCATTCGCTGCAGGACGTGGAGTCCGCGGAGGAGCGCAAGAAGATCCTCATGGACAACGCGGTCGGGCTCTACAAGCTCGACGTGGACGAGTCCGGGATCCGCCAACCCCTCTACCGGCCGGGCCCCGTCACCGTCGGCCCGCGCCCAGAGGCGGCGTAGGCGGGGGGCGTTCCCCGGGAGCGCGGGCGTCCCGCCCGCATCCGTCATCGGGTTTATGGGGCGTACTCGGGGTCGCCGTAGGTCATCAGCTCGATCAGGTTGTCGTCGGGGTCGCGGAAATACAGGCTCACGCCCACTCCCCGGGAGCCGGTGCGCTCCACCGGACCCGAGATGACGGGAACCCCGGCCCGTTCCAGGAAAGTCTGCGCTTCCCTCACGGTCCCTTCCCACCGCAGGCAGAAGTCCGCGGCCCCCGTGGCGTAGTGGGGCGCGTGGGTCGGGCTCTCGGTCTCGTAGCGGTCCGCCACGTACAAGTTCAGCTTCTGGGTCTCGCTGATGCGGACGATGGGCCGCTTCCCTCGTCCGCCCGGCCGCTCCTGCCAGCCCGCGTCGAGGCCGAGCTTCCGGTAGAACGCGAAGGTCTCCTCCAGGTCCCGGACCACGAGGACCCAATGATCGATGGCTGCGATGCCCATGTTCCCCCCTCGTCCGATGTGGAGCAGCGGAACGTCCGCTGCGGGGTCCGCGTCTCGCCATAGGACTAGGGCAACCGGAACGAAATCGCAAGGGAACCCCGGACAACCACGCCGTTCGTCCCGAGCCTAGCGAAGCGAAGTCGAAGGACGGGCTTTCCCGAGGGAGAGCCGGTGTCGAGCAGACGTCCCTCCAGGGAACTCCGCGGGCGCCGGTTTTGTGCGCCGCCGTCGTTTGTGGCAATGTCTCCGGTCAGGCGCGGGCGGCCGCGGCGTTCCGTCACCGAGCCGCCCTGCTCGCGTCCCGGGACCTCGAAAGCCATGTGGGATGCAGCCCTCAGCGCGGCCCAGAACATATTCGGTTGCCCCTGTTTCGCCGACCTGATCCCGCGGAGCCTGGCCTTCCTGTTGCTGGGCGTGGTCATGGGCCTCTCCCTGGGGGCCGTCCCGGGACTCGGCGGCCTCGTGGGTCTCGCCATCCTGCTGCCCTTCACCCTGGACCTGGACGCCGTGAACGCGTTCGCCGTCATGGTGGGTCTCATCTCGGTGACCAGCACGTCGGACACCATCCCGTCGGTGCTCTTCGGCGTTCCCGGCACCGCGGCTTCGCAGGCCACCATCCTGGACGGCCATCCCATGGCCCGGAGGGGAGAGGCGGGCCGGGCCTTTGGCGCCGCCTACACGGCCTCCATGATGGGAGGGCTCTTCGGGGCGCTGATCCTGGCCGTCTCCATACCGGTCCTCCGTCCCGTCGTGCTCGCCTTCGGCGCTCCCGAGTTCTTCATGATGGGGATGCTGGGCATCTCCATGGTGGCGGTGCTGAGCGGCAGCGCGCCCCTCAAGGGGCTGGTGGTGGGAGCGTTGGGCCTCATGGTGGGCATGGTCGGCATGGACTACCAGGTGGGAGAGATGCGTTGGACCTTCGGCCAACTCTACCTCTGGGAGGGCGTGCCGCTGGTGCCCGTGGCCCTGGGGATCTTCGCGGTCCCGGAGATGGTGGACTTGGCGGTCCGCGGCGCGCGCGTCGCCGACGTGCCCAAGGACGCCCTGAGGGGCGTGGGCGCGGGCGTCCGGGACGCCTTCCGCCACTGGTTCCTGGTGCTTCGGTCCAGCGCCGTGGGCGTGTGGGTGGGCGCCACCCCGGGTCTGGGAGGCGCGGTGGTGGACTGGTTCGCCTACGGGCACGCGGCCCAGACCGAGCGCGGCGCCCGGGACTCCTTCGGCACGGGCGACGTGCGCGGCGTCATCGCGCCGGAGAGCGCCAACAACGCCAAGGAGGGCGGCTCCCTGATCCCCACCCTGGCCTTCGGCGTGCCCGGCAGCGCCGCCATGGCCATACTGCTCGGGGTGTTCCTGATCCAGGGGATCAGCCCGGGTCCCGAAATGCTCACCAAACGACTGGACGTGACCTACACCATGGTGTGGAGCATCGCCGTCGCCAACGTCTTCGGCGCCGGCCTGTGCCTGCTCCTCACCAACTCCCTGGCCCGGCTCGCCGGCGTCCGGGCGCACCTGCTGGTCCCGCTGGTGATCGTGGTGGTGTTCCTGGCCGCGTTCCAGGCCAAGCGGCACTTCGGCGACCTGCTCCTGCTGGTTTCCTTCGCCGCCCTGGGTTGGCTCATGAAGCGCTTCGGCTGGCCGAGGCCGCCGCTCATCCTGGGGCTGGTGCTGAGCAGCGTGCTGGAGAACTACTTCTTCATCTCCGCCAGCCACTACGGCGCGAGCTGGCTCTTGCGCCCCATGGTGCTGGCCATCGCCGCGTTCATGGTCGCCGGTCTGGCGTACGGCCGCAAATGGGGCCGGCCGGGCGCGGCCGCGGCCGATCCGGTTCCGAAGATGGCTGCACGGGGCATAGCCGCGGCCGATCCCGTTCCGGAGACGCCCGTGCGAGGCACGGCCGCGGCCGATCCGGTTCCGGAGACGCCCGCGCCGGGTCTCCGGTTCCGTCTCGGGCTGCCGGCCGGGTTCACCTTCGCGGTCCTCCTAGCGGTCCTTGGCGCGGTGGTCACGGCCCGCGGGTGGCCGGACCAGGCGCGGCTGTTCCCCCTGGTCATCGGCCTGACGGCGTTGGTCCTGTGCGCGGCGCAACTGGCCCTGGACCTGTTCCGCGAGCCCCCGGAGGGCGCGGCCCGGATCATGGACCTGGAGCCGGAGCGCGGCGTCCCCGGCCCGGTGGCGGCCCGCCGGGCCGCGGACGTCTTCGGCTGGATCCTGGCGCTCCTGGCGGCCATATGGATCATCGGTTTCCTGTGGAGCGTGCCGGTGTTCCTGTGGCTGTACTTGGCCCTTCGCGCCCGCGCCCGGTGGTGGACGCGCCTCGGCTATACCGCGGTGGCCCTGGCGTTCCTGCTGGGGGTGTTCCACTACGCGCTCCGCATCCCCTGGCCCCAGGGTCTCGCGGCATGGCCCCAGGAGGTGGTGCTGCAATGGCTGGGAGGATAGCAAGGGCCGGGAGGTCGCCCGTCCGCCTGCCGGGCGACGCCGGAGCGGGAGGTCCCCACGAGGGTTCGACGAAGGCGGGCTCGCGCGCCTTGACAAACGGGGGCCGAGTCCATACAGGGGTCCATGGGCGATGAAAGGAGGTGGTGCATGACGTCGCTTCGCAATTTCCTCGCGGTCTCCACGGCGCTCGGATGCCTCTGGTCGAGCGCCCTTGCCGACGAGTCCGCGTACAGGGGCAAGCAGGTGGTCATCGTGGTGTCCGCGGACGCGGGGACGTCCTACGACCGCTACCCGCGCATCGCCGCGCGGCACATGGCCAAGCATATCCCCGGGAAACCCCGGATCGTGGTCAAGAACATGCCCGGCGCATCGGGCATGGTGGCCGCCAACTGGCTCTACAACATCGCCAGGCGAGACGGTCTCACCATCGGCGCGATCCATCGCACCCTGCCGCTGACCCAGGCCCTGGGCGTTCCCCAGGCCCGGTTCGATCCGGTCCGGTTCCACTGGATCGGGACGCCGGTGCAGGAGACCGCCTCCTGCTTCGTCCGCAGCGACAGTCCGTACCGGAAGGCGGAAGACCTTGTGCAGGCCGCCAAGCCGGTGAAGATGGCGGCCACGCAGCCGCGCTCGGACGTCTTCATCGTCCCGCTCATGCTCAACGACGTGATGGGGACCCGCATGGAGGTCACCTCCGGCTACCGCGGCATCATGGCCACCGCCCTGGCGGTGGACAAGGGAGAGGCGGACGGCATCTGCGGTTGGGGCTACGCCTCGCTGCGGGCGCTCAAGGCGGACTGGTTCGCCAACGAGTCCATCCGTATCCTGGTGCAGATCGGTCGGGAGAAGCATCCCGCGCTGCCGGACGTGCCGCTGGCGTCGGACCTCGCCAGGCCGGACAAGAAGGACTTCCTGGAGGTGTACAACCGGCAGTTGTCCGTGGGACGCCCCTGGGTCATGCCTCCCGGGGCGCCCCCGGAACGGGTGGAGACCATGCGCCGGGCGTTCGCCAGCCTGATGGAGGACCCGGCCTTCCTCGAAGACGCCAGGAAGGCGCGCATCCAGATCAACCCGCTCCCCGGCAAGGAGCTCCAGTCGCTGGTGGAGAGGATGGTGGACATCCCCGCGGAGAACAAGGCGGCGCTGAAGGAGATCTTCAACTACTGACGCGCTTCGCCCCCCTCGCCCCGGCCCTCCCCCTCGATGCAGGGCCGGGGGCGCCGGATCGCATCCGGGCCGCTAGTCGAGGGCGAACAGCCGCCGGGCGTTCTTCCTGAGGATCTTCTCCTTGACCTCGTCCGAGAGGTCCGGGTGGTTCCGGAGATGGCGCAGGTTCTCCGGGAACTCGTTGTCCCAGTGGGGGATGTCCGAGGCATAGACGAAGTGGTCGCTGCCCAGGTAGTCCACGGTGGCGGCAAGCTGCGACTCGCCGGACTCCAGGCTGAAGTACATTTCGGACTCCCGCACCACGTCGCTGGGCTTCCGCCCGAGCAGGGGCATCTCGTGGGCGCCGCGTTTCTCCCAGTGCTCGTCGAGACGGTCCAGGTAGTAGGGAAGCCAAGTGGCGCCGATCTCCAGGAACGCGAGCTTGAGCCTGGGGAACCGCTCGGTGATCCCCTGGCACACCATGCTGGTGAACTGGAGCAGGATCCCCGCGGTAAAGGCGTAGGAGTGGACCTCGGCAAAGGTGCTGAGGATGGACGCCCCGAGCTCGCGTGACGTGTTGCGGGTGCCGTGCACGCCGAGCACCACGCCTTCCTCCTCCGCCGCCCGGTAGATGGGGTCGTAGAAGGTCTCGCCCAGGGCGATGGGCAGCCCCGTGGGGAGGATCTCGAAACCCTTGAGGCCCAGGTCGTTGACCGCGCGCCGCAGCTCCCGGGCCGCCTCCTCCGGCGCCCGCATGGGCAGGACCCCCACGCAACTCAGCCGGCCGGACAGGGCGTTGTATTCCTTGGCGAAGTGCGTGTTGGCGGCCTTGGCCACCGCGATCTGGTAGGGCACCTCCTGGTTCTTGGCGATGTTGCCCGAGCCGGTGGGGAAACAGATGGCCACTTCCATGTCCTGCTTGTCCATGAGCGTGTGCCAGCGCCGCACCTGCTCCTCGGGCGCCAGGCCCTCCCAGTTCACCGACATCTTGAAACCGTTGAACAGGTTGGGGTCCCACGGTTGGTCCCCCGGCCACAACGGCGTGGGACGCTCGTTCCAGGGCGCGTCCAGGTAAGGGCGGATGTCCGCCTGCCGTTCGAGGACGTGTCCGTCCGTATCGACACAGGTTGCGTTCATGGCTCGTACCTCCCGCTTTCCGCTTTGCCCTTTTTCGACCCCGTTTGTCAATGACGGGAAGCGGAGGGGACGGAAACGGGAGGAACGGAAACGAAAAGGGGCCCCTCTTTCGAGAGGCCCCTCGCTGCCGTCGGCAGGCTCGCGGCGAGTCCGCCGCGGGTCACCCGTCGTGGGACTCGACGGCCCCGGCTTCGCCGCCCTCCCTCCGGACGGGGACCTTGCGCCCCACCGGCTTGGCCGGGAGCGGCGCCGTGACCTCGACCACGCCGTTCCTGTACCGGGCCTCGACCCGGTCGGCATCGACGCCGTTGGGCAACCTCACGGCGCGCTCGAACTTGCCGTGGACGGTCTCCCGGAGATGATGGTCCGCGGTCTCGACCTTCCGGTCGCCCCTGATGGTCAGGACCCTTCCTTCCACCTGGACGTCCAGGTCCTCCGTATCCACTCCGGGCAGGTCGAGCCGGATCACGTACTTGCCGTCGCTGGCGTACGCATCCATCGGAGGCGTCCAGCCTTCGTTGGACTCACGGCGCCCCAGGAACCGGTCGAGTACGGCGTCGAAGTCCCGGTGTCCGCGAAACACGAACGGATGCCACCTCGTCACTTCATATCCCAACATTGGTCCGTACCTCCTTTGCTGAAATCCTTTCCTTGGAGCTCCTCGTCGAAGGAGAAGGTAAGCATCGGATCCCCCGGAGTCAACCGTGCCCGCGGCGCTGCTTCCGCTTCCCCCGGGACGGACCCCCTCGTTGACACCGTCGTTGGCGCGACCCTATAATGCGCCCCGTCCCGATCCGTTTCCGCAGACGCAGGCGTTTCCGCAACCGTGAGAATCTTCTGGATAGACCCCCTCAACACCGACCCCCATTTCCTCGAACTCATGTCCGTGGTCCTGCAGGAACACGGGCATGAAGTGCACGTCCGCTCCATTGCCAGGCGCGCTTTCCCGCCGCCCCCGGGCGTCCACTGGACGCCGTTCCTGAAGCTCGCCCGGCGGCCCTTCACCCTGAAGGACGGGAAGGGGACCGCGCTGCGCCTGCTTGCCGGCTATCCGTTCCACTGGCTTCGAGCCGTTCGCCACGCCCAGGCCCTGCAGTCGAAGGCGGTGCTGGTGACGGCCAACCTGGCGCTCCCCGGCGTGGACGCCTGGGCCATGCGCGTCCTCGCCCGGCGCGGCATCGCGTCCGTGGCCCTCGCGCACAGGCCGTTCCACACGGACTCGACTCCAAGCCGTCTGCGCATGGGCCGGTTCGCCGGCGCCCGGGCGCGCGCATCCGCCGCGTCGTCGCCGAGGCCGGCGCTGGGACGTTCGTATGGCGCCGCGGCGAAGGTCCTGGTCATGAGCGACTACACGAAGGAGGCGGTGCAGAGGTTGTACGGCCTGCCCGACGAACGGTTCTCCAAGTTCCCCCACCCGCACTTCCAGCCCGTGCTGGACCGTCATGCCGCCAACCGGGAACTGGCCGACCGCCTGCGCCAATGGGCCGGCAGCGCGCCCGTGGTGGGCTTCCTGTCGAACCACCGTGCGGAACAGGGCCTCGACGACCTGCTCTCCGCCCTGCGTATCCTCGACGCCAGACATGCCCCTTGGCGGCTGCTGCTGGTTTCGTCCAGCGTATCGACGACGCACCCCGCGGAGGTGGAGGAGAGGCTGGCGAGGCTCGGTTTCCGGGAGCGCTGCCGGAGTGTCTGGGCGCCCTATTCCCAGGCCGACCTCAAGGCGTGCCTAGCGGCCGCGAGCCTGGTGGTGACGCCGTACCGGTTCGGGACCCAGAGCAGCGTGCATGCCTTGGCCGCGGGAGCGGGTATCCCCGTGGTGACCACGGACGCAGGCGGCCTGTCGGAGGCGCTGCGACCGGGGGTCAACGGCGAGGCGGCGCCGGTGGGGGATCCCGAGGGGCTGGCCGACGCCATGTTGCGCGTCATCGGCCGACTCGACCACTACCGGTCCGGCGCCTTGGCCTGCCGCGACGCATTGCACTGCCCGCGGCAGGCCGCGGACGCGGTCGCGGACGCGCTGTCCGCCGCGGCCGGACCGGGGAATCCACGGGAGGCGCCGGACTGAAGGGGCGTCCTTCGACTTCGCTTCGCTACGCTCAGGACGAACGGGGGATGGGTCTTCGCTACGCTCCGCGCACGGCTTCAGAAGATCGTGTAGATCATCGGCGCCACCGCGCTGGTCTGGGCCAGCACCAGCAACCCGCCCAGCAGGAGCATCATGACGATGGCCGGAAACAGCCAGTACTTCTTGCGCGTGCGCAGGAAGGTCCAGAATTCGAGCAGAAAAGACATGGCGAACCTCAGAACTGGTTTTTCAGCGATTCGGGGTCCGGCCCCGGGGGGTCACGGTGGATCCAGTAGCTCTCGGCCTCCGGGTCGTACCGCAGGTTCAGCAGGTCCCTTCCCAGGAGGCGCATGACCAGCCCGGTGGGCACGACCACGGCGTAGAACAGCAGCGCCAGGACCACCGGGCTGACCACCCGGTGGAGGAGCAGGCCGAACCGGAACCACACCCGGTTGAACGGCGCCAGCAGGTCGGCCTTGACCAGGGTGACCGCGAGGACCGCAGCGCCTGCGGCCAGCCACCACCAGCGCGGCGGCCTGCCGTGGAGCAACGGGAACAGGCCCACCGCGGCGAACACGACGGTGAAGACGACGCCGAAGCTCCGGTTGGAGCCCCCCTCCACCGGTTCGTCCCGGGTCAATCGCTCGTGGGACTGGATCCCCTTCGCCATACCGTGTCCTCGCTGCCGACTCCCTCGATCCCGTACCGCCGCGCCCGTCCACGAACGGGGCGTCAACGGGATCGAGTATAACGCATCGGCTTGGCGCCTTCCAGCGTGAACGACTCCAGTTGGAGGAAACCCTCCGGCATCCGTCCCTCGTTGGCCAAGCCGCGCAGCGCGGGGGCGTCGCTCCGGTTCAGGCCGCGGCGGGCTACGTCGGCGAAGCCCGCGGCTTCCATGGCCTCGCGCAAGGTCGGCTCGTCGTAAAGGACGCACAACCCCCAGACGCTCTTGTAGAGGTCCGGGTCGAAGTCCCTGCCCGGCGCCCCGGCCCGGGCGCTGAACCAGTCCACGTACCGCCGCTCCGGCTCCGAGCGTTCCCGCGGCTCGCACAGACCCGACAGGAACGCCAAGTCCGGGGTCGAGATGCGCGCCCTGCCGCCCGGTGCGAGCGTGCGGAAGCACTCCCTCAGCATGGCCGCGGCCCCTTCGACGTCGAGGCTGCCGATCACGTGCTCGCAGTAAACGTAGGCAAAGGTGTCGTCCGCGAACGGGAACCGGCGCGATGCGTCCATGCGCAGGACGTTGGGCGCCCAGAGACGCACGTCCGAGTTCAGCCATCCGTCGAGCAGGTGGCCGCCGCAGCCCAGGTGCAGCTTCGGCTCGATCGCCTCCGCCAAGTAACGCTTGGCCATGCGCCGGTCGATGCCCCGGGCGCGGCGCGCGGCCCGCCGCAGCCATCGGTACATGCGGCATGCAGGCCGCTGCAGGCGAACCCGCGCCAGCACTCTTCGGGCCAGCGCTTTCATGTGGGTCCCGCCATGACGCCGAACCGCACGGAAAGCGCGGAAGCGCTCCGCGGCTCCACGACGACGCTGCGCCCAACCGGATCCGGCCGCGGGTCCCCGGCCTCCATGCGGCCCATCAACGGCAACCCCTCCCGCAAGACCCGATGGTGTTTCTCGAGTGCCCGGCCTCCATGCGCCCCCTCAACCCGCCCTCCGGGCAAGGAGCGCCGGGTGCGGGAGGCTCGGCTCCTCGATGCCGGCCATGTCCGGCCGGAAACCGTCCAGGACGCTGTCGGCCTTGGCGAGGAGCGCTCCGTCGGTCCCGTCGCCGTCGTCCCAGGTATGGCCGCAGCCGTGCCGCACCATCATGAAGCCCGCGGCGTGGGTGCGATAGACGTGCCCGCCGGCTCGAAGCACGTCCTCCGCCAGCGCCGTATCGACGCCCGCGGGCGCCGCCTTGCGCCAGCCGCCGGCGCGCTCCAGGTCCGGACGGGAGACGAGCAGCGTGCCGCCGGCCACCGCAGACCGCTGCCAGCGCTCGCCGCCCTGGTTGCGCCAGTAGAGGGTGCGGTGGGCCCCGGCCAGATAGACGAACTCCAGCCACTTGCCCACGAGTTGCGCGCCCGAATACTCGCGCGCGAGCACCAGGTCCCACAGGTGGTCGGCGCCGTACACGTCGTCGTCGTCCATCTTGGCCAGCAGCGCGCCGCGGGACGCCTCGACGCCCGCGGCGAGGACCGCGCCGAGGGGCTCGTCCGCGGGCGCCCGCAGGACCTTCGTCGGATGCGGCAGTCGGGCCGCATGCGGCTCCACATCCCCGAACCCTTCGCCGTGCAGGGCGAGGACCAACTCCAGCCGGGGCCAAGTCTGCCGCGCCACGCTTGCCAGCGCCCAAGGCAGGAAACCGGGTCGCCGGGTGGCCAGCAGCACCGACACCAGCGGCAGATCCCCGCCGTGCGCACGCGCCCACGAGGAATGCTCGCGCAGGGCCGCCCGGCGCATGCGGACGCTCAGCAACTCGCGGGCGCGGGCGTCGGTCCCCCTCACGTCGGACGTCATCAGTCCATGCAACTCGTGGCCGAGCAGCGGCCGGAGCCGCGGGTCGTGGTCCGCCAGATGCACCACCACGCCCGCCGCGGCAAGGCGGGCCAGTTCGCCGGCGCGCGCCGCGGGGTCGGAGTGGAACGCCGCCACGTCCTCCAGGTGGTGCATCCGGCGCAGGCTGCGCAGGCTGCGCGGACGGACCACGCGGCTCGCCTCGACGCCCCGCGGCAGCAGGCGGAGGGGCCCCAGGGCGGCCGCCTCGACGCCCGGGCCGGGCCGCCATCCCACCGGGTTGTATCCTCCCAGGTCGAAGGCGGGGAACGCGCCGCCCGGCGTCCCGTCGGCCCGCAACGGCCTGGCTCGTATCCGGAGGCCCCGAACCGAGTGGCGCAGACGCCGCCAATGCACCCGCCGGTGGTGGAACTCCCGCCGCAGGCCGGCGCCCGCCCACCGCAGGAACGCCCACGCGCCGCCCGGGCCGCGGATGGCCCGCACCCTGTGGAGACCGCGGGTCCATCGGGCGGAAGGCGCGGACGCGGCGCTCGAACCGTCACGCATCCGGCTTGGGGAACCTCTGGTCGATTCCGACTCGAACTCCCTCTCCCTGTGGGAAAACATGTCCTTCGACTTCGCTACGCTCAGGACGAACGGGAGCAATCGTTCAGGGTTTCCTTGGCCCGTGTCCGTTTGGCGAGGAGCGCCGCGCCCCGACTCCGACCCCACCGGCCCGCCACCCGGAGCGAGCCGAGGACCAGCCACTCGAGGAAGCGCCACGCGCCCCGGGGACCGTCGATGCTCCGGGCCTCCACACGCAGCCACTCCGTCCTGGAGCGGTGGTTCCACGAGTTCATGCGGACCGCCGGGCCATCCACCACCCACCGGCCGCGAGTCGAGAGGCCGAGCCGCCCGGGCGGCGCGGCCACCACGCGGCCGAAGTCGGCGACCCGCTTCCCCGTGCGGCGCGCCCGGTGGAGCGCCCAGGTGCGGGTGATGGACACCGCGCGGCCGTCGGGAAGCGCCGAACCCGCGGCCACCGCGTCCCCCAACCCTTCCCTCAGCCGATGCACCAGGTCCACGGAGAACGAGACCGTGGCCGGAAGCGTGACGTGGAACGACGCCACCGGAAACTCGTCGAGGGCGGACCCCGCGGACGCCATGCGCACCCTCGGGTCCGGACCCAACTGCTCGCGCAGCCACGCGGACCCCTCGTCGTCCTCCCGGGTCTCGACCCTCACCACCAGGTCGTGCACCCGGTCGGCCAGGACCTGCGCGGCCGCCTCGAAGACCCGGTGGGCCGGCGCGCCGTCCCGGGGTATGCTCACCACGTACTGCGGCACCGTGAAGGTTCGACCCGGGGAGGCGCAGCGGAAACCGGGATGGGCGATGAGGTGCGCCGCCTTGGCGTGCTGGACTTCGCCGCCCTTCCACTTGGCTTCCCAGTTCCCTCCCAGGAGGCCTTGGTGCCAGGCGACGGCGTCGGGGGCCGGCGCCAGCAGGCCGCCGCGGGTGTAGGCGCGGTAGGCGAACTCCACGTCCTCTCCCCCCCATCCCGCGAAGGACTCGTCGCAGCCCCCCACCAAGTCGTAGAACCGCCTGCGGACGCCGCAGTTTCCGCCGCCCACCATCCGGAACAGGTCGTCGTCCCGGGACGTCATGTAACCGGTCATCCTCATGTGCCGCTCCAGCCAGGGCGGCTCCGTCGGACGGTCCGCAAGCAACTCTTCCAGCGACCCGGGGCGGCGCCGGACGGTCTCGGGGTCCAGCCCGGCCACATCCGCGTTGGGGTAGAAGCCCACGCTCACCGCGTCGGCCACCGCGTGGTGCCAGCGGGCGTGGGCCGCGATCCAGCCCGACTCCGCGAGCAGGTCGCCGTCGAGGAAGAGGAGGATGTCGTGGGCGGCGGCCCGGGCGCCTGCGTTCCGCCCCCTGGCCAACCCGAACCCCCGGTCCTCCTGGCGCACCACCTTCAGGTGGAAGGGCGTCGATGGCGGAGCCAACGGGGTGGGCGAGCCGTCGTCCACCACCACCACCTCGAACAGGTCCCGCGGGTAACTCTGCCCTTCCAGGGACGCAAGGGTCAGCGCCAGGGCTTCCGGGGCGTCATAGTAGGAGACGATGACGCTCACCGGCAGGGTGGGAGTGAAAGCTTCCGGCGGCTCCACGTCCACCTGGCGCCAGTCGTTGTACCAGACCGTGTTGGGCTGCGGGTTCACGGCAACGTTCCGCGACGGTCTCGGGGTCCCGTCCTTCGACTCCGCTTCGCGTCCTTCGACCCCGTTTCGCTACGCCCGGGACCAACGGAGACGAGGACGAAGGGGGACAGGAGGGTCAGGGTGAGGGAATCCATCCCGGATGTCTCGATGGTCCAGAAGCTCCCATGCGGGGATCTACCGCGAGGCATGGCCGGTCTCGCCGGGGCGACGCCTACCGCCGCCAGGCGACCCAACGGACGGACCGGAACCCCAGCCACTTGGAGAACGCCCAGGCGTCCTTCGGGCCGCGGACGCGCCGGGCCCGGTCCAGCAGGCGCTCCCATGGGGCGGGATAGCCCGCGGGCTCCACCGCGCGCCGCCGGCCGCCGCGGCCTGCGCTCCGGCGGCCGAGTCCCAACGCCGCGGCCGAGAGCGTCCGTTCCTCGCCGAAGTCCGAGGGACGAGCCGACCACCGGCGCGCCCGATGGAGCGCCCAGGTCCGGGTGATGGACACCCGGTCGCCGTCGGGGAGCACTGCATGGGCGGTGGCCGCGTCCCCCAGACCGGCGCGCAGGCGCGACACCAAGTCCCGGGGGAAGGCCGCGGCCGCGGGGAGCGCCACGTGGAACGGCGCCGTCGGGAACTCGTCCAGAGCCGATCCCGGGGAACCCACGCGCACCCGCGGGTCCGGACCGAAGGTCTCGCGGAGCAACTCCGGCCCCTCGCCGCGGTCCGCCAGCGTCTCGACCCGCACCACCAGGTCGTGCTCCCGGTCGGCCAGGACGTCCAGCACGGTCTCGATGACGCGGTCCGCGGGGACGCGGTCCGCGGGGACGCTCACCACGTGCCGGGGCACGCTGAAGATGCGGCCGGGGCGGTTGCCGCGCAGACCCCGGTGGGGGATCCGATGGGCGGCCTTGGCGTACTGGAGCCGGAGGCTCCGCTCCTTGGCCTCCCTGCCCTCCCCGCGGCGTCCCTGGTGCCAGGCAAAGGCTTCCCGCACCGGCGCCAGCAACCCCCCGTAGGCATGGGCCCGGTAGGCGAGGTCCGCCTCCTCCATGCCCCACCGGGCGAACGACTCGTCGTTCCCGCCCACCAGCCCGTAGAAGTCCTTGCCGATCCCGAAATTCCCGCCCCGCACCACCCAGAAGAGATCGTCGGCCCGGGAGGTCAGGTCGCCGGTCCTGACCAAGTGGGCTTCGACCTCGTCGGACGGGTCCACGGGCCGGCCGGACCACAACGACTCCAGGGTTCCCGGGCGGCGCCGTATCCGCTCCGCGTCGATGCCGTCCACCGACACGTAAGCGAGGAGCCCCACGGTCAGGACGTCGGACACGGCGTGGTGCCAACGGGCGTGGGCGGCCATCCAGTCCGCCTCCGCCAGCATGTCCGCGTCGAGGAAGAGCACGATGCCGTGGGCCGCGGCCTCGACGCCGGTGTTGCGCGCCCGGGCGATGCCGAACCCCCGGCGCTCCTGGCGCACGACCCTGACGTTCAGCGGAGAGCGGGGCCGGGCCAGGGGCGGCTCGGACCCGTCGTCCACCAGCACCACCTCGAACAGGTCCCGCGGGTAGGTCTGGCCTTCGAGCGCCGCCAGGGTCATGGAGATGGTGGCGGCCGGAACCTGGTAGCACGGCACGATCACGCTGACCGGCAGGGAGGGCGTGAACGCCTCCGGGGCCGGCAGCGCCACCCGACGCCAGTCGTTGTACGGGACGTCCGTCGGCCTGGGAAACGGCGCGGACGCCGTCTGGTGGACAACCTGCATCATGGTAGGGGCGCTCCACCCCGTTCTAACACATGGGAACGTCGAATCATAAATGAAACCGGACGTGGCGGCCGGCGGCGGGACGTGGCATCATGCGGCAGACCCATGCCGCTTCCCCTCGTGTCCGTCGTCATGCCCAGCTTCAACGCTGAGCGCTACATCGCCGAGTCCATGGACTCGGTCATGGCCCAGACCGTGGAGGACCTGGAGCTGATCGTGGTCGATGACGGCTCCACCGACGGCACCGCCGCGGTCGCCGCGGCGCGGCAACGGCGGGACCCCCGCATCCGCCTGCTGCCGCAGAAAGCCAACCGGGGGCCCGCCTACGCGCGCAACGTGGGGCTCGACCACGCCCGCGGCGAGATGATCGCGTTCATCGACAGCGACGACGTCTGGCGTCCCGAGAAGACCGAGAAGCAGGTCGCCGCCATGGAAGGCTGCCGGGCGGACATCTGCTACACCGGCTACGAACGCAGGCGCGAGGAACGGCGGCGCGTCACCGTCGTCCCCGTGCCCGCCACCGTGCAGTACCATACGATCCTCGGGCGCAACCCCATCGCGTGCTCCACCGCAATGGTGCGGAAGGCCACCTGCGGCGCCGTCCGGATGCCGCTCATCAGGCTCAACCACGACCACGGCTACTGGCTCGAATTGCTGCGCACCGGGCAGAGGACCGCGGTGGGCGTCAACGAGCCTCTGGTCTCCTACCGCGTGCGCCGCGGCTCCCTCTCCGCCAACAAGCTCGCCGCGGCGTTGTACTCGTGGAAACTCCTTCGCGAAGTGGAGCGCATCCCCCGGGTCCAGGCCTTGCGGATATTCGCCGCGTACGCCTTGCACCACCTGAAACTCAGGACGCGCAGGCCCGGTTGAGCCGCGCCCCGCGCTCCCCGCCCCTATCCCCGTTCGTCCTGAGCGTAGTGTAGCGGAGACCTCCGTTCTCCTGAGCGTAGCGCAAGCGAAGTCGAAGGACGCGCTCACGCCCCCTGTCCTGATGGTTCGGAGGTTTCGTCAACCCGCGGACGAACGGGTCCGCAGTTCCCGGTGGAGCGCCGAGGCCTCGTCGAGGATGCGCGGATCGACCGCGGGAGCGGCCGGATAGCGGGTGGGCGCGCGGAGCCGGTGCGCCGCGGCCTCCAGCGCCGCGCCGGCCGCTCCGGTGACGCCGGTGGCGGCGGCGACCTTGCGAAGGACCCGGGCCGGGTCCGCGCATAGCGCATCGTAGTCCACGAAGGCCGCGCGGCCGCCGGCATGGGCCAGGACGTGGCCGTAGGCCGCGCACCAGTACCGTAGCCAGAAGTCCGCGGTATGGGCGCGTTCCAGGTCGTCGTCCCGCAGCCAGCCGTCGAAATCCACGGGGCGAAGGTTCGCGCCGAACTCCAGGTGGCCCAGGTCCGCCATGTAGCGCCGGGTGAAGGGCTCGGCCGCGTGCACCTGCCGGAAACGCAGGTGCTGGCGCAGCAGGGAAGCCGCGTGGTCGAGGGGGTTGCGGAAGGGGACCAGGACCACGGCGTCCGGGAACAACCCCAGAAGCTTGGGGATGCGGGAGACGTTGGCGTTGTTCTTCGACAGGTAGCGGACGGTTTCCCGCGGCGGGGCCGCGGGCTCCCGGAACCCCTGCAACGCGATGATCTTCGCCACGTGGGAACGGAAGAACGCCTCGAAGTCCCCGGCGGTGTCCCGGTCCGCCGCGGTCCACGTGACCAGACGGTCTTGCAGGTACTTCTCCGGCCAGAAGGCGCGCCATACGACTTCCTCGAACGCCTCGGGGCTGTCCGGGCCCACGGCCACGCCGTCGCCGTGGGCCCGCTCGACCACCGCGCCGGGGACGTGGAAGCGGGACCACAGGGCGCGCCACAGCAGCGGCAGCAGCACGAACGGCATGTTCCGGTAGGTATGGGCGGCGAACCCGCCCAGGGAGGCGAGCAGCTCCAGCAGCAGGGTGGTGCCCGCCCGCGGCAGGGCGGTGACGAACACCGGGCGGCGGACCTCGACGGCCCTCAAGCGCCCGGCGTAGAGGCGGTCCTCCACGTCGCCCAGGGCCTTCTGCAGCCCGACCGCGCCGAAGGCCAGCCGATGCAGGAACCGGTCCAGCCCGGAATACCGGTCCTGGAGCCTCACCGTCCCGCGCCGCGGGCCGCGGCTTCCCCGTTCGCGCCAACCGGCCGAACCCATCCCGGATGTCTCGATGGTCCAGAGGTTCCCGAGGCCATTTCCGCGGCCGCGAGGGGGAATCCGATCACCCCGTCCAGGTCCGCCGCGGTGAAAGCGCCATTTCCGCGGCCGCAAGGGGGCGTCAGTCGTTGACCGGCTCCAGCCAGACGTCCACCAGCGCCAACCGGCCTTCCCCGGCCGCCTGCAGGCCGCGCTCCAGTGCCGGTCCCACCGTGTCCGGGCGCTGCACGCGCTCGCCGAAGCCGTCGAAGGCCCGGGCGATGGCCGCGTAGTCGGGCGCGGGCGCGATGGACGTGCCCACGAACTGGTTGGCGCGCACCGCCCACCCTTCGGGATAGTACGCCGGCACGCCCCGCTTCATGGACTTGTAGCCGTGGTTGTTCATGAGCACGACGAGCAGCGGCATGCGGAACTCCTGGGCGAAACCGAAGCCCGCGATGCCGGGGTTGTAGTTGAACGAGCCGTCGCCGATGACCAGCACCACCGGCTTGTCCGGGTGCGCCGCCTTGACCCCGAGGGCCGTGCCCAGGCCGGTGCCCAGGCCCCCGATGCAGCCGCTGAAGAAGTTGCCGGGCCTCACCCGGTCCAGGTACTGGTGCACCGCCATGCGGTGGGTGATGGTCTCCTCCACCAGGTACGCGTCGTCGGGGATGGCCCGGTTGAGCTGGTACATGACCCAGTTGGTGTCGATGGGATCCCGGGACTCCAGGCCCCGGGCCTGCCGGACCCACTCGGCCCGCCGCGCCGCGCCTTTCTCCCGCACCCTCGCCCGCCGTTCCGCGCTCCCCTTGGCGCCGTCCTTGCGGAGCCGCTCCAGCAGCGCGGTCAGGGACGCTTCCAGCTCTCCCACGATGCTCAGGTCCAACTGGAACCCCCAGTAGGGCAGATCCATGTGCAGCGGGTCCTCGTCCAGCGCCGCCACCTTGGCCCCCGGCGCCCCGGGCGCCGACGCCGGATGCCAGGGCTGGGTGGCGCCCACGAGGCAGACCGCGTCCGCGTCGGCCATGAACTCCCCGGGCTCGAAGCCGCCGTGCAGCTCGTGGTCCCGGGGGAAGTTGAAGTATCCGCTGCTCCGGGTCTCCACCACCGGGGCGTCGAGCAGCTCCGCCAGCTCCACCATCCGTTCGACCACGCCGGCGGTCCTGCCGGCGTTCTCGCTCACGATGACCGGGTTCCCGGCCGTCCGCAGCAGGTCGGCCAACTGGCCGATGCCCTTGGGGTCGGGACTCGGCAGGGAGGGCATGGACGCCTTGAGGGGCGTCTCCCGGACCACCTCGTCGAACAGGTACTCCATGGGCAGCGACACGAACACCGGACCCCGGGGCGAGCTCATGGCCATCTGGCAGGCGCGCTGGACAGTGGAGACCAGGATGTGCCGGTCGTTGACCCCGAAGCTCCACTTCACGCAACGGTCCACCAGCCGCGCCGGGCCGCCCACGTCCGAGAGGAAGCGCAGCCATTGGCCGCCTGGGTCGGGCCCGTCGTCCTCGCCGTAGGCGATGGACTCGCCGGTGAAGACCACCATGGGCACCTGCTCGTGGAGCGCTCCGCGAAGCGCCATGGAGCCGTGGAGCGCGCCCACGGTGGTGTGGATCATGACCCCGGGGAGCTTGCCGGTGGCCTTGGCGTAGCCGCTGGCCATGGCCAGGGCCACCTCTTCGTGCCGGGAGCTCAGGTACGCCGGGGCGCTTTCGTCCGGCTTGGCCAGCGCCTCCCACACCGGCGACCACTCCGAGCCCGGAGACGCGAAGATCCGCTCCACCCCCATGCCGGACAGCACGCGCAACAACGCCTCTGCCCCCGTGAGCCCGTTGACTTCGATCATGTCTCGTTCCTCCGTTCCGGGACCCGCATCGGGGGCGAGGGAATCCATCCTCTCTGTCCCGATGGTTCGGACATTCTCCAACGTGTAGAACACGCCGGCGGGGCGGTCAACTCCCGTCGCCGGGCTGCCGGGAGCGGGCGGCGAAGGTGGGGAGCCATCCCGCGGGGGGGCTCAGGTCCAGCGAGTCCGGGTCCACCGAGCACCGCCCCGAGAGGAGCACCCGCTCGCCCCGGTACGCCCACACGCGCAGGTCCGCCCACACCTGCGAGCCGTCTTCGAGGAACGCCCGGGAGCGCGGCGCCTTCCGCTGGGCCACGTAACCCTCCCCCTTCCGCACCAGCCGCCGCAGCCGGGAACGCCCCACCTTCGCGCTGGGGAGGAACCCCCGGCTGGCGTGGCTGTGGGCGGGCTTGAACACGAACTCGTCCTTGCGGTCCGCCAGGGCCTCCACGTTGTCGGGCCGGAGCAGGCGGGTCTCGGGCACGTGCCGGCCCAGGACCTCGCGCTCCCGGGCGTCGATGCCGAGGGTCTCGTCCCACCGGGGCAGCGACAGGTATTCCAGCAGCCGCTTGTCGCTGCGGGTGGCGTAGGTGAAGGGGTTGGGCGCGACGTACGTCCCGCCGTCCAGGAACGCCTGCCGCAGCGGGGCCGCGGCCTCTCTCTCCAGGAAGAAGTCCGTGGAACGGTTCACGACGAACGACACCGGCGCCCCGTCGTGGAGCAGGCGCCCGCGGCTCCAGCGCAACTCCGCGGTGGAGCCCACCCGCGCCGTCCAGCCGTCCTCGCCCAGGAGGTCCCGCAGCATCTCCATCTCGCCCAGGAACTTGCCCCGCTCCAGGGATTCGGGCTCGTCGAGGACCAGGAACACTCCGTCGGGCGCGGCCCCGAAGAACGCCGCGGCCTCCCCCCGGACCATCCGCCGGACGCGCCGCCCCAGCTCCGCGGACGAAGGCGGCGCTTCGAGGGCGGCCTTCCGGGACGGCTCCAGTAGGTCGTGGAAGGACTCGTTGACGAGGCCGGCGTACAGCAGGCCGGACCCGTTGTCGTTGAACTCGATGACCTGCCACGGTCCGTCCGGCGGCAGATGGAAGTCCCAGGCGCTGAAGAAGCAGGTCTCCGGCCGCGCCGCGGGCAGGCCGCGGCCGGACCAGCGGATCACGTTCTCCCGCCACGCGGGTCTCGTGGTCACGTCCTCGAAGACGCGGATGAAGTCGTCGATCTCGGCCAGCGCCCGGGCGGGGATTTCCTGGTGCGCGAACGTCACCGAGAACTCCTCCGGGACCCCCGGCATTCCCGCGGCCCGGAGCCGGCTCCACCAAAGTTCGCGCGGGTCCGCCATCAGGGTTCCGCGAGCGTCCGTCCGGGGGAACGCCGGGCGGAAGGCATGGGCGCCGACGGGCTACGCGGGCGCATGGAGGGTCCGGGCCAGACGACGGAGGAAACGGCCCACTTCCAGGTGGTCCTCCAGCCGGTAGCCCGCGGCGGTGGCGCGGGGCCGGTCCGCCACCAGGATGCCCGCCCCGGCCGCGGCCACGGCCCGGAAGCCGTCCTCGTCCGTGGCGTCGTCGCCGAGATATACGGGGGCGTGGCCTCGGCCCAGGGCGCCGAGGATCCACTCCACCGCCCTGCCCTTGTGCCAGTCGAGCCGGGGCCGGATCTCGAACACCTTCTTCCCGCGGGTCTTGCGCAGGGCGCTCTGGTCCTTCAGCAGGTCGTCCACCACCGCCTCCACCCCGGGCGCTGCGGCCTCGTCCGCAAGCCGGTAGTGGACCGCCACGGAGTAGCCCTTGGTCTCCAGCAACAGGCCGGGGACATGGGCGAGGGCGGCGCGCAGCCGCCGGTGCAGCGCCTCCATGACCGGCAGGACCTCCCGTCCCACCTCGTGGCGGATGCCGGAACCCGCGGGCCCGACGATATCGAAGCCGTGGGCGCCGGCGTAGAAGAGCCGGTCGAGCCGGACCCGTTCCTGCACGTCCTCGCGCGCGCGCCCGCTCACGATGGCGGCGCTGCAGACGCAGCCCAGCTCCCGGAGCGCGTCCCGCATCTCGTCGGAAAGCGCCGCCTGCTCGGGGGTGTCCACGATGGGCGTCAGGGTGCCGTCGTAGTCGAGGAACACCGCCGCCCGCCTGCCGCGCAAGGCGCTCTCGATGCTGCGGAAATCGGCCAGCGCGGACGGGATCGTCCAGCCGGAGGTCACCATGGCGCCACCGCCGCCCCTGCCGTCCCCTTCCCCCGCCTCATCCGGGAACCCGTCCGGCGCAGTCCACCTCGGCCCACTCCTCTTCTGGGATGGCGTAGGAATGGGTCCCGGCGATCAACCCCGCGAGGTTCAGGTTGCTGGGGCAGATGGCGCGTTCGGCCATGTCCTTCTCCGCCAGTCCCGCGTCCATGAGGTCATGGCTCCGGTCCGAATGGCCGAGGCCCATGGCGTGCCCGATCTCGTGGGCCGTCATGTTCCGCACCTCCACCGCGCCCGCGCCCCGGACCCCGAGATAGACGTAGGCCTTGCGGATGCCTTCCTGGCCGTTGCGGCATTTGACCTTGGTGGCGCCGACGACCCCCGGGAACACGTCGTCGAACACCTCGATGGTGATGTCCGCGGCTTCGTCCGCGGTCTCGCGCATGGCGTAGAACGGCTGCACCCGGTTCCATTGCAGCACGCCCCGGCGGACCGCCCGGGCCAGCTCGCGGGGCACGCCGACCCAGTTGTTGACCTTGAACGTCACCGCTTCGCGATCGACCGCGTTCCAGCGCGCCACCGCGCCGTCCTCGCAGGCGGTGCGCAGGATGCGGACCATGCCGTCGCCGGGGGCGCGCGCGCGAACGCGGTCGCGGCAGGCGGATTCGGCGCCCGCGCTTCCGTGGTCCGTGCAGGCCTCCCCGTTCGCCTGGAACAGGGTCATGGTGAGGGCGAGGGCGAGAAGGGGAGGGATGGCCTGGTTGGGAGTGATCATGCTTTCGTGGCGGTCTCGTCCGATGAGCACGAACCTCGCTTTGGCGAACCGCCCCTTATACAACGTGGGCCCGGCGGGCGCAACCGGCGCTTGCCTCCCCCCGCGGCCCGTGCAATACTGCGAACCGCGGTCCCGGGGGCCCGGGACCGCGCTGGACGAGGCGGGACATGGCCTTCAGGAATCTGCGCAAGATCACGGGCGCGGGCGACCGCGCGGAGCAGGAAGACGACCACGGCCTCGACATCACCCTCGGGGTCGAAGAGGAGTTCTTCCTCGTGGATCCCGAGTCCCGGGACCTGGTGGCCGACCCGGACCTGGGCATCTTCGAGACCTGCGAGAACGACGGCGGACCCCACAAGGTGGTCCGGGAGCTCCTCCGCACCCAGATCGAGACCAACACCCGGATCTGCAAGTCGGTGGCGGACGTGGGCGACGCCCTGCGGGAGACCCGCCGGCTGGTGGTGGGCGCGGCCGAGAAATACGGGGCCGCGCTCATGGCCGCCTCCACCCATCCCTTCGCCGCGTGGCGGGCGCAGATGGTCACCCCCAAGGAGCGCTACCAGCGCTTCGCGGTCATATTCCAGGAGGCCGTGCGCCAGTTCCTCATCGGCGGGATGCACATCCATGCCGGCTTCGGCGACCCGGATTCGCGCATCCGGGTCATGACCGCGATGCGGCGCTACCTTCCGCTGCTCCACGCGCTTTCCACCTCGTCGCCGTTCAACGCCGGCCACGAGACCGGGTTCAAGTCCTACCGCCTGAACCTCATCGGCGGCCTGCCGCGCACCAGCGTGCCGGGGCCGCTGTGGTCCCGGGCGGAATACGACCAGCTCCTGGCCGACTACCGGCGCATGGAGTTCCTCAAGGACGGCAGCGAGCTGTGGTGGGACATCCGCCCTTCCCACGCCTATCCCACGGTGGAGATGCGGATCTGCGACATCTGCACGCGCATCGAGGACGCGGTGTGCATCGCCGCCATCTACGCCTCCCTCATCCGGCGGCTCCTGCGGCTGGACCGGGAAGGCGCGCTGCCGCCCGAGCCGGCCACCGAGATCATCGCGGAGAACCGCTGGCTCGCCCAGCGCTACGGCGTGCTCGGCTTCCTCGGCGACACCCGCGGGAGCGGAGGCGGGCGCATGGACATCGAGGACTACGCCGCGGGGCTCGTCGAGGAATTGGCCGACGACGCCCGCGCCCTCGGCTGCGAGGAGGAGTTGCGGCACGCCCTCTCCATCATCCGCAACGGCGCCAGCGCAGACCGCCAGATCGACCTGTTCCGTCTCCGCCGCCTGGAGGGGGACACGGACGCGGAGGCGCTGTGCGCCGTGGTCGATATGGTGGTGGCGGAGACCCGGGCGGGGATCGAGGAGACTACTTAGTACTTAGGGAACCTCTGGACAATCGGGAGAGAGCGTCCTTCGACTTCGCTTCGCTACGCTCAGGATGAACGGGGCCAGGGGCGTCAGGGTGAGGAAATCGGGAATCCATCCCGGACGTCTCGATCGTTCAGAGGTTCCTTGGTTACATAGCACCCAGGGAGGTTTTGCCATGCCCGTGATCGATGCCGACACCCACGTGGACGAGTCCGAGTCCACCTGGACCAAGCTGGAAGGCACCCCTTACGCCAAGTACATACCGGTGACGGTCCACATGTCGCCGGAAGAGGCCGAGCGCGCCGGCTTCAACAGCACCACCCGCCGCAGTTGGGTGGTGGAAGGCAGGCTCCAGAACCGCGCGGTCCGGGACGAGGTCAACCACCCCCTCCGGGTGCGGCGGGAGCTGGAGGACGTGGAGGGCCGTCTCGCCCACATGGACGAGATGGGGGTGGACGTCCAGGTCATATTCCCCACCTTCTTCATCCGCCACAACACCGTCAACGCGGAAGCGGAATGGGCGCTGGCCACCACCTACAACCGCTGGCTGGCCGAGAAGTGCGAGCCCACCCGCGGGCGGTTGCAGTGGGCCGCGGTGTTGCCGTGGCTGCGGCCCGAGACGGCCGTGGAGGAGCTGCGCTGGGCCAGGGAGCACGGCGCCTGCGGCATATTCAAGCGGGGCTTCGACCTGAACCGGAAGGTCACGGACCCGCACTTCTTCCCGGTCTATGAAGAGGCCGGCAGCCTGGACATGCCCCTGTGCATCCACACCGGCCATCCGCTGCCGGGGCGCGAATGGGACCGGGGCTTCCCGATCATGTACTCCTTCGCCGAACTGGTGAGCTCCGACGTGCCCAAACGGTTCCCCAAGCTCCGGTTCGGTTTCATCGAGTCCGGGGCGTCCTGGATCCCCTACGTCATGTCGCAACTGGGGGCGCAGAAACGCGCGCTGCTGCGAGGCAAGCAGACCCGGCTGCCCCACCTGTTCGACCTGGAGCCGGAGATGTTCCGGGAGAACCGGACCTTCATCACCCTCGACCCCATCGACGACATCGAGTCGATCCTGAAGTTCGGGACCGAGGACAACCTGATGATCGGCACCGACTACAGCCACACCGACATCTCGGCCAACCTGAGCGGGCTCAACGAGGTGCGCAACTGGGCGGACGAAGGCAGAATCAGCAGCCGCCAAGCGGACAAGATCCTGGACGCCAACTCGCGGGCCTTCTACGGGCTCGGAGGATAGCGCCCACGCGGGACATCCGGCCCGCCCGGTCTTCCCGAAACCGGCGCTTCCGGCTTTCGTGTGGACAAGGCAGGAGGGGAAGGGGAGCGACAGGAACCACGCCGTCATTGCTCCGCAGACGCCCACTTCGTCATTCCCGCGAAAGCGGGAATCCACTTTTCTCGACCTCGTTGTACAAAATGGATGGATTCCCGCTTTCGCGGGAATGACGAAGTGGGATTCCTGCAGAGCCCCGAAACTCAAAACTCCATCAGGTCCTCGGCGATGAACACCTGGCCGGAGAAGTGCTTCCTCACCTCTTCGGCCCAGGGCTCGTAGCCGCGGTCGTCCACGCGCCGGGTGAGGTGGGACATCACCACCGTCTTGACCCCGGCCTGGGCGGCGAGCTGGCCGATGAGCTCCAGGTTCATGTGCCCCTGGGTGGCCTGCCGCATGATGCCTTCCCGCTCCGCGGGAGTCATGGCCTGCCAGCGGCCGTCCTTCGTCATCGCCTCCCGGCGTTCGTCGCACGAGGAGGTCTCGGTGACCAGCAGGTCCGCCCCCCTGGCCAGCGCGGCGACCGCGGCGCTGGGTCCCGTGTCGCCGGTGAACACGACCACCCGGTCTGGGGTCTCGAAGCGGTAGGAGTAGGACTTGTAGCGCCCGGCGTCGCCGCCCCGGTGGAAGCTGAAGTGGGTGTTCTCCACCGCGGTCACCCGCACGTTGTCGTCCCCATAGACCTCGCCCACGCCCGCGTCGTGGCCGAAGAAGACCTCGTCCAGGGGCACGCTCCGGCCGCCGTCGGCGATCCGTATGTCGGCGCTGAAGCTGCCGTACCGGACCGCGGCCTCCACCAGCTCGGCGGTGCGGGGCGGGCCATAGACGTGGATGGGCTCCGTGCGCTGGCGGTCCCAGGCCAGGGACATGAGCGTGCCGAGGCCGGCGGTGTGGTCGTCGTGGTGGTGGGTGAGGAATATGGTCCCGACCCGGCGCACGTCCGCGCCGGCCCTGGCCATGCGCCGCGCCACGCCGTCGCCGGCGTCCACCAGGTAACAGGTCCCGTTGACGGTCAGGAGGTTGGACGACTGGGCCCGGCGCGGGGTCAACGACGGCCCGCCCGCGGTGCCCAACGTAATCAGCGACGACGGCGTCTTCATGCTCTCCTCCGTTCCGCAAGGCCCGCCCTGCCCGCGGGCGCCGCCGGTCCCTACCCCCTCGGACCCGCGGCTAGGGCAGCGGGCACTCCGGGGTGAGCCGCTTCAACTCCGGGATGACCTCTTCGCCGAAGCGCTGGATGGTCTCCAGGGTGATGCCCGGGTCCACGCCGGGCCAGTCCACCATGAACCACATGAACTCGGCGCCGAACTCCTCGTGGTAGGCCATCACCTGCTCGGTGACTTCCGCGGGGCTGCCGAGCACCAGGCGGTCCTGCTGCAACTGCTCGAACGGCAGGTCGTAACGCTCGCCCGGCTGGCCCCAGCTCTGGTACCGCCGGTAACGCCGCTCGTAGCCCTCGCGGACGCGCTTTTCGGCTTCCTCTCGGCTGTCGGCCACGCACAGGTCGCGAAAGATGTACAGGCCCTCGAAGGGCCTCCCGTGCTCGTCCAGGGCGCGCTTGTAGGCCGGCAGCGCTTCCCGCAGGAACCCCTTGGTGTGGCGGCGGCTGGCGATCCAGTGGTCCGCTATTTCCGGCGCCCGGGCCACCGTGGGCACGGTGTCGGCCCCCAGCAGGATGGGCGGCCGGGGCTTCCGGATCGGTTTCGGCTCGATGGTGACGCCGTCCATGCGGTAGAACCGCCCGTGGTGGCGCACATCGTCCTCGGTCCACAGCCGCTTGACCACCTCGATGCCTTCCACCAGCCGCTGGCGCCGCTCGCGTCGGGACACGCCCAGGGAATCGAACTCCAGGTCGCGGTAGCCTTGGCCGACGCCGAACAGGAACTTGCCGTTGCACAGGTTGTCGAGCGTGGAGGCGTACTCCGCCACCATCAGGGGCTGGTGCATGGGCAGCAGGAAAACGGCTGTGCCCAGGTACATGCCGGGGGCCACGCCGGCGAAATAGGACAGCAGCGGCAGGGACTGGAGCATGGCCGCGTCGGGTCCGGTGGCGTAGTGCTGGGCGACGAAGAGGGCTTCGTAGTTGCTGTCGTGGGCAACCTGCGCCCTCCGGGTGAAGTCGCGGCAGACCTCCACGGGGTCCAGGTCCGACGGATAGCTCCCGAACGCGATGCCGAAACGCATGCTCGAACCTCCGGTCCCGCCGCAAACGACGAGACCCCGACGGGTTGGCCCCTCGGGGTCTCGTGTCCGGCAACCAGCCGCAAGAGTCAACGGTCGATTCAGTGGCTCCCGGGGAGGGACTCGAACCCCCGACAAAGTGGTTAACAGCCACCTGCTCTACCGACTGAGCTACCCGGGAACAGGCTGACTTTTGTAACACAGGCCCGCGTCAATGTCCAAGAGCAGGGGATGCACGGAGCCGCCGCGGGACCGGACCGGGAAGTCCGTGGGCCGATGGCGCAGCCGGTCCGGGGAACTTCGGGCTAGAGAAGCGTGCGAAGCAGCGTCGCAAGCAGACTGATCGATGCTGCAACGGTTACACCGATCAACCATCGCAGCGTCCTGGTTTCCTTTTCCTCGATGAGCGTCCTGATTGCGGCCACGTCCTCGCGGGACGCCATGGATTCCATCTGTGTCCTGATTGCGGCCACGTCCTCGCGGGACGCCATGGATTCCATCCGTGCCTTGATTTCGGCCACATCCTCGCGGAACGCCATGGATTCCATCCGTGCCTTGATTGCAGCCACGTCCTCGCGGGACGCCACGGATTCCATCCGTATCTCGATTCGTGCGAGCCGTTCGTGGATCTCGTGACCGCCTCCATTCCCGTTGCCGGGACGCACGAGACCCCTCGCTCGGCCAATGCCCGCGATTTCAGCCACTGATCTTATCCATCCATTCCGACAATCGGGAACTGGTCCACCCGGCAATGTAGGCCGTATCGAGCACGAAACCGTTTACGTTCCCTTCCCGGTTCATTCCGACTTTGTCGGCCACGTCATGGGTCGTCGTGACGGCTTGCTCCCGGACGAAGGCAATCCGGTCCGTCAGGATGAGGTGCTCCCCCGGCCAACTCTCCCGCACGCGTTCCCAGGCGGCCACGTCGGGTTCGGTCAGGATGACTGCGTAGATGTACATCGTTCCCAATCGTCCGTATCGGCACGGAATGTGGGCGGTTCGGGGCCGCTACTCCATGTTACGTCCCGGCGTCCGAAAAGCAAGGCCTACCACCGGACGCGCAGGTTCAGGTTGACGCCGTGTTCGGGGCGGGCGGTGCGGCGCTCTCTGCGTTCGGCCTCCAGGTCCAGCGCCAGTGATCCCTTCCCCTTCAGGCGGCTTCCCACCCGGTACTTCCGGCCTCCGTCGCCCCAAAGCCCCGCGCCTGCATACGGCGTCCACACCCCGCGGCCCGACAGCCCGATCCCGTAACCCATCTCCGTCTCCACGCGACCTCCGGGAACCCTGCTCCTGTCCGACCCGGCGTCCGCCAACCTTTCCTCCCACAGACGCCCCACGCCGCTCCCCGTCTCTCCCCACGAAGGCGCCACCTTCAGCAGCCAACCCAGCCCCTCGGTCCCGGACACCCACGACACCGATCCCCCGGCTCCCCACTCATGGACCTTGCCGCCGTGCCACGCCAACCCGCGCCAGTTGCCCTCCAACCTGAGGCCCGACCCCGGGAACGCATACGCCAAAGCGCCCCCCGACTCGATCCCCGCTCCCGTCTGTCCGTCCCCTCCGTCCCACCTGGCCCCGAACTCGCTCCGCAACTCCAGCGCCCCCCACCGCGTGGTCCCTTCCACCGCGGTCCGCAACCGGTACGTCTCCACCGTCACCCCGGCGATCAACTCCCCGTTGTCGTCCACCTTCAGTTGCGCGACCCGTCCTTCCCCCTTCATCTCCACTCGCGTGCGCCCGACCTCCAGCAACCCCATCCTCCCGCCCAGCGCCCCGCCCGCCAGACGACTGCCGCTCTTCTGCTCCCCGTACCGCCCCGCCAGTTCCTCGTCCACGATCCGCACCTCCCCCTCCCCATAGCCCACCGCCGTCCACACCGACCAACCCCCGTCCCCCGACAACCAACCCATGTACGGCTGCACGCTCACCATCCACCCCTCGTGCCGACCGGGAGCCGCGCCGGCCCCGTACTCCGCCCGGCTCTCGTACCAGGACCCCGACAACCCTCCCAGCAACCGGCCTCCCCACAACTCCTGCCCCCAGACCCCGTCCATCCCCACGTTCCCGCCGTACACCTCCCCTTCCCAATCCCCCACGTCCGTCCCCTTCACCAGCAGGCTCCGGTAGTCACCGCTCCCCCACAACCCCAGGTCCGAGACTCCGCCCGTTCCTCCGCCGCCTTCCGACAGCCCCAGCGAAAGCCACCGGCCCGACACCATCCTGTTCCAGTTCAGTTCGCCCTTCCTCGACGCTTCCTCATGCCCCTCCAGCATCTCCGCCACCCGGTCCAACCCTTCCCCTACGGTCCCGCCGCCAACCCCTTGCGCCATCTCCTCCACGCGCCTCGCCACCGCTTCCATGGCCCCGCCCCACATGGCGCGCGACAACTCCGGCAGGATCGCTTCGTTGACCCTCTTCAACCGCGCCCGCGACAGCGTCTTCGCCGACAACACCTCGATGGTGAACTCCAACTCCGCAGTCTGTCCGTCCCGGTCCGTCGCCGTCCACCGGTAGGCCCTCCGGGGGAACTCCTCCGTGGGCGTCCCCGACAGGGTCCGCGACGCCGGGTCGAACCGCAGCCCCGGAGGCAACACCTGCGGCTGCGGCAGCAACGCGTGCTCCGTCCCGTCCCCGCCCGAGGCCGCCGGCAACACCACCCGCACGTCCCGCCCCAACGCGAACACCATCCGCGTCATGGTGAAGTCGGACGGGAACACCGGCCGCGTGTCCTCGTAACCCACCGCAAAGAACGAGAAGGACGCGATGCCCGAAGCGCACACCCTCCCTCCGGACTCGCTCGAACCCTCCACTTCCGACCAGGTCTCCCCGTCGTAATGCAGCAGCAACAGGCGCCGCCCGCCCGCAGCGTCCCGCAGACCCTGCGGCACAGGCAGGCACAGCCGCACGCCCGCGGACGGGACCGTCCCCACCTGCACCGACACGTCCACCACCGTCCGGGCCGCGGCCGGCCCCAGGTTGACCCCCTGGCCCGCCGGCGGGTCGGCCACCGGCGAGAAGGTCAGAGTCAGACGCTCGTTCTCGGTAGCCGGCTCCGGCAGGCTCGCCAGGTCCAGCTCGATCCCTGCCGGAACCCCCTCTTCCACCACCACCGTCACCGTGCGCCCCCTCACCGTATGCTCCGTCTCGCCCGCATCGCTGCCTACATCGATCAGGGTCTCGGGCCGCGGGGGAACCGGGGAAGGCGGAGGGGGCGGGTCCTCTGGCGTCCCGGTGGCCTCCGATGAGGGCTGGCTGTCCGGTTCGGTACTGTGGGTGGAGATGACCCGCACCGTGTAGGTCGTGCCCGTGTCCAGGCCGGTGATGACGTGGCTCGTGCCGGTGGTCACCTCCGCCTCCCGCTCCGCGGGGTCGTATTCCTCGCTCCCGGACTTCCATTGCACCTTGTAGCCGCTCGCGTCCGCCACCGCGCTCCAGGAAACCGCGAGGCTGTCGGTGGGGCTGTCCGCCGCCGGCGCCACCGTCACTTGCGCCGGCGGCGGCAGCGTCGGCGTCCCGGTCGCTTCCGCAGAGGCCGCGCTGTCCGGGGCGTTCGTGTTGGTGGTGATGACCCGCACCGTATATTCCGTGCCCTGGGTCAGGCCGGTGATGACGTGGCTCGTGCCGGTAGCCGTCTCCTGCCGCGCGGAAGTGTCGTACACCTGGGCCCCGGACTTCCACTGCACCTTGTAGCCGCTCGCGCCGGTCACCGCGTCCCAGGAAACGGTGAGGCTGGTCAGCCCGGCCGGCGCCGCCCGCACGTTGCTCGGCACGCCCGGAGGCGGCTGCTGGGGTATCCCGGTCTCTTCCGAGGAGGCCGCGCTGTCCGGGGCGTTCGTGCGGGTGGAGATGACCCGTATCGTGTATTCCGTGCCCCCGGTCAGGCTGGTGATGGTGTAGCTCGTGCCGCTGCTCACCGTCGCCTGCCGGGTGGCGGCGTCGTACCCCTGGCTCCCGGACTTCCACTGCACCTTGTAGCCGTTCGCGTTGGTCCCGGCAGTCCAGGAGACCGCGAGGCTCTCCACCGCCGGCGTCGCCGTCACCCCGCTCGGCGCCCCCGCGGCCGGCTGCTGGGGCGTCTCGCTCACTTCCCCGGAGGCCGCGCTGTCCGGGGCGTTCGTGTGGGTGGCGATGACCTGCACGTCGTATTCCGTGCCCGCGGTCAGGCCGGTGATGGTGTGGCTCGTGCCGGTGGTCGTCCCCTGCCGCGCGGAAGCGTCGTACATCTGGCTCCCGGACTTCCACTGCACCTTGTACCCGTTCGCGCCGGTCACCGCGTTCCAGGAAACGATGAGGCTGGCCACCGCCGGCGTCACCGTCACCCCGCCCGGCGCGCCCGGCGGCGGCGACTGGGCCGTCCCGCTCGTGTCCGAGGAGGCCGCGCTGTCCGGGGCGTTCGTGCGGGTGGAGATGACACGCACGTCGTAGGACGTGCCCCCGGTCAGGCCCGTGATGGTGTAGCTCGTGCCGCTGGTCACCGTCGCCTGCCGGGAGGAGGTGTTGTACGCCTCGCTCCCGGACTTCCACTGCACCTTGTAGCCGTTCGCGTTGGTCGCAGCGGTCCAGGAGACCGTGAGGCTCTCCACCGCCGGCGTCACCGTCACCCCGCTCGGCACGCCCGCGGCCGCGTACTGGGCCGTCCCGGTCCTTTCCGAGGAGGCCGCGCTGTCCGGGGCGTTCGTGCGGGTGGCGATGACACGAACCGTGTATTCCGTGCCCGCAGTCAGGCTGCTGATGGTGTGGCTCGTGCTGGTGGACGTCGCCTGCCGGTCGCCGGTGTTGTACGCCTCGATCCCGGACTTCCACTGCACCTTGTAGCCGTTCGCGTTGGCCGCAGCGGTCCAGGAGACCACGAGGCTGCCCACCGCCGGCGTCACCGTCACCCCGCTCGGCACGCCCGCGGCCGGATGCTGTGGCGTCCCGGTCTCTTCCGAGGAGGCCGTGCCGTCCGGGGCGTTCGTGCGGGTGGCGATGACCCGCACGTCGTAGGACGTGCCCGCGGTCAGGCCGGTGATGGTGTAGCTCGTGCCGGTGGTGGTCGCCTGCCGGGTGGCGGCGTCGTACGCCTGGGCCCCGGACTTCCACTGCACCTTGTACCCGTTCGCGTTGGCCCCGGCGGTCCAGGAGACCGTGAGGCTCTGCACCGCCGGCGCCACCGTCACGCTGCCCGGCACGCCCGCGGCCGGGTACTGGGGCGTCCCGGTCGCTTCCGAGGAGGCCGTGCCGTCCGGGGCGTTCGTGCGGGTGGCGATGACCCGCACCGTGTATTCCGTGCCCCCGGTCAGGCCGGTGATGGTATGGCTCGTGCCGGTGGCCGTCGCCTGCCGGGTGGCGGCGTCGTACGCCTGGGCCCCGGACTTCCACTGCACCTTGTAGCCGTCCGCGTTGGTCGCGGCGGTCCAGGAGACCGTGAGGCTCTGCACCGCCGGCGCCACCGTCACGCTGCCCGGCACGCCCGCGGCCGGGTACTGGGCTATCCCGCTCGTTTCCGTGGAGGCCGCGCTGTCCGGGGCGTTCGAGCGGGTGGCGATGACCTGCACGTCGTAGGACACGCCCGCGGTCAGGCCGGTGATGGTGTAGCTCGTGCCGGTGGTCACCGTCGCCTGCCGGTCGCCGGTGTTGTACACTTGGCTCCCGGACTTCCACTGCACCTTGTAGCCGCTCGCGTTGGCCGAGGCGGTCCAGGAGACCACCAGGCTGCTCAACGCCGGCGTCACCGTCACCCCGCTCGGCACGGCCGCGGCCGGGTACTGCGGCGTCCCGGTCTCTTCCGAGGAGGCCGCGCTGTCGGAGGCGCCCGTGCGGGTGGAGATGACCCGCACCGTGTATTCCGTGCCCCCGGTCAGGCTGCTGATGGTGTAGCTCGTGCTGGTGGACGTCGCCTGCCGGGTGGAGGTGTCGTAGGCCTGGCTCCCGGACTTCCACTGCACCTTGTAGCCGTTCGCGTTGGTCCCGGCGGTCCAGGACACCACGAGGCTCTGCACCCCCGGCGTCACCGTCACCCCGCTCGGCGCGCCCGGCGGCGGCGCGTTGGTCGTGGTGGTCACGGTCGTCGCCCAACCGGTACGATCGATTGAGCTATTCTCCAACCGTACCGTGGTCGAGTAACTCGTGCCGGGACTCAGCCCGGTCCTCGTATATGTGAGAGTCGCCGCTGAGCTAGCGGGGGTACGAGTGAGAAAATCATGGCCGCCGGGCCGGGGCTGAGCAACCCTGTATCGAGCGTTGCCGGTGGCGCACGCTGGCCGGCTCCATGAGTACGAGATCGAGGTTTGGGTCTTCGACGTGACCTGGAGGTTCGATATGGTGTGGGAAGCCTCAGAGCACGTCGCCTCCGCGTCGCGGGGGACGGCTGCGAACGCCGCGGCGGCGAAGACGGTCAGAGCCAGCAGGCTGACGATGCGACGGGACCTCATTGTCTTACCCTCCCACGGTGCGCCATTGCCGTATCTCCCGGACCTGGGGGGGGGGGGGGGGGGGGGGGGGGGGGCAAGTTGCGGGAAGGCGCTCCGCGAACGCCTCGTCCCCGGTCGAGACAACCGGCCGTGAGCAACGGGTCGGAAGCGGCAATCGTCATTGGTTCCCTCCTGGTCGTCCGCACGCGCTTTGTGGAAACTCTGAACAATTTCGGCTCGAACTCCATCTCCCTGTGGGAAAGCGCATCCTTCGACTTCGCTTCGCTACGCTCAGGATGAACGGGGTAATCGTTCAAGGTTTCCTTGTGTGGGTTGTGACACTCCCATCCCGTCATTCCCGCGAAAGCATGTCCTCGCGGAAGCGGGGGCGGGAATCCACTTCAGGAACATCTGAACGATCGGGACCTCCAGGATGGACCCCGATTCTCCCACCCTGACACCCCTATCCCCGTTCGTCCTGAGCGTAGCGAAGCGGAGTCGAAGGACGTGCTCATACCCTCTGTCGCGATTGTCCAGAGGTTCCTTCATAGGGCGCCATGAGGTTTGCTCGCAAGGTCTGGATTCCCGCTTTCGCGGGAATGACGGGGGGGGGGGGGGGGGGGGGGGGGGCATAACAGTATAACAGTATGATAGCACGGTAGCCTGTCCCTGTTTACAGGCCCTTCATAATACCTCTCGACATCCGAAAAATCAAGACGATGCCGCGGATCAACCAAAGGAACACCTGAACAATCGAGACATCCAGGGTGGATTCCCTCACCCTCCCCTCCTGTCCCCGTTCATCCTGAGCGTAGCGAAGCGGAGCCTTCCGTTCGTCCCGAGCGTGGCGCAAGCGGAGTCCCTCCGTTCGTCCTGAGCGTAGCGCAAGCGAAGTCGAAGGACGCGCTCTTGCTCCCCCGATTGTTCAGAGGTTCCCGAATCCCATGCGCGCGAGCTCGTCCAGCATGTGTTGCCGGTGGGTGGCGGGCCAGAAGACCCGGCGGCAGCCCGGACAGACCGAAAAGGTCTCCCGGGTCTCGAAGACGTAGGCGGGAACGGCGTCTTCCACCCGTTCCCTGGGGACGGGCCGGAGCAGCCCGTTGCACTCGACGCAGCGGGTCAGGAGGGCGGCGAAAGGGTCCAGCCCGCAGGCCTCCACCACCTGCCGCAACTGGCCCCTGAAGTGGTGGTCCCGGATGAAGATGCACCGGTCCGGGTTCCGGCGGGACAGCCTGCGGTCCCGGGTCAGGATGACCCTCCGCTCCCGGGCCGCGGCCCGCACCAGCCCCCTGCCCCACAGGTGCCGACCGTGGACCACGTCCTGGCCGATGACCCGCAGCCACTTGGCCAACCGTCCCAACATCCTGTCCGCGGCGAACTTCAAGGGAACCTCCGAACGATCGAGACCTCCGGGAGGGATTCCCGGGCGCTTCCTGAATTCGTGTGGTTTGCGACACTCCCCATCCCGTCATCCCCGCAGACGCCCACCCATCGTCATTCCCGCGAAAGCGGGAATCCAGACCTTGCCAGGAAACCGGATGGATTCCCGCTTTCGCGGGAATGACGGGGATGGGGCGTACGCGAAGTCCTCCGTTCGTCCTGAGCGTAGCGAAGCGAAGTCGAAGGACGCGCTCATGTCCCCTGTGCCGATCGTTCACAGGTCCCCGAACCCTCTCGCCATCGGGCTATCTCGGGTCGATCACGTAGTCCAGGTGGATCCACAGCACCCGGGAATAACGGAACAGGAACGGGGAGGCGACAACCAGCACCAGGCACGCGGCAACGTAGATGGAGGCGGCCGCGTAGTCCAGCAGCACCATGGCCGCCACCACCGGCAGGACCGCGGCGATGGACAGGGCGTAACCGAAGTACATGGCGCCGACGAAGTACCCCTGCTCCCGCTCGAACTCGAGGCCGCAGACGGGGCAGGCGCGGTTCATGCCGAAGAGGCTGGCGAAGATGCGCCCGTCCGTGCAGCGCGGGCAGCGCAGCCGGAGGATGGCGGAGACCTTCTTCACGACGCCTCGCAGAGGGCGGGAGACACGGCGGCCTCCCCGGTCCCGCGGACGGGTCCGGCCGGGGGCGGCAGCGTGTCGAACGGGTCCGCGGCTTCCCGCAGGGCATGGCCGATGGCCTCGATGGACCGGGACAGACGCCCGCCGTGCCGGCGGTAGAGCTCGTCGAACCGCGCCAGGTGGGTGACGTAGAGCAGGTGCTGCAGGACCACGGCGTTGTCCAGGGCCGCGCGGCTGAACCAGGCGTGCCGGTGGCCCGGCCTTCCGGCGAGCCGCCGGCCCCACCGCCGTTGGGCCCGGGCGAACGCCTGTTCCCGGCGGGCCAGCTTCTCGGCCTCCGGCGCCGGCCCCCGGTAGAGCCGCCGCAGGCGCCCCGCCAACTCCATCATCATGCAGGAGAACTCGACCTCATGCCGCCACGCCTGCCGGGCTCTCCGGGCCTCGGGGCTGCCGGGGCCGCGGCGCCGGGCGAAGAACTCCGCGGCGCCGGTCTTGCCGACGAAGTTGGCCAGGCTTTCGTTGAACGCCGCGGCGCCGGCCACGAACAGGGTGTTGTGGAGGAGCTCGTGCAGCACCACCTCGGCCAACGCCACCCGGTCCAGCGCCAGCAGGCGGCGGAGCAGCGGGTCGTCCAGCCAGCCCAGGGTGCTGAAGGCGCTCGCCGGGCGGACGTGGGTGTCGTATCCCCGGGCCGCGAGGGACTCGGCTTCCCGCCGGGCGGCGCTCCCGTCGAAGTAGCCCTTGTAGGGGACCCGGCCCACGAACGGGAACCACCAGGTGTAGGGCTCCAGGGAGGTTTTGGGCGCCGCGCTGAGCACGTGCAGCAGCACCTCCCGGTCCACACGGGAATAGGCGGCGTAGCTGCCGCCCACGTTCAGGCCGAGGTCCCGGGCGGCGAAGTCCCGGACCTCCAGCACCATCCGGAGCTTGCCGCGGACGTCCTGGTCCACCTCGCCCCGTTCCAGGACCGCGGCGATGGGTTCGGCGCGCCACTGGATCCGGGCCTCTTCGTACGCGGCGCGCAGGACGTATCCCGGAGAGCAGCCGCAGAGGGCCAGGAGCAGAAAGGCGGGGAGGAGCCGCCGGAGCTTGCCAACCATGATCCGACTCCCGTGGACTCCCGCTAACGGGGCGGCTGGACCGGGGCCAAGTCCGGATCCGGGGTTTCCGGGTCCTCGGCCCCGTCCTGTCCCTGGAACTGCAACTGGTGGAGCCGGTAATAGACCCCGCGCCTTTCCATCAACCGGTCGTGGGAGCCGGTCTCGCGTATCACGCCCCGGTGGAAGACCACGATGCGGTCCGCGTTGCGGACCGTGGACAGACGGTGCGCGATGACCAGGCAGGTGCGGTTGGCCATGACCTTCTCGAAGGCCCCCTGCACCAGGACCTCGGTCTCGGTATCCACGCTGGAGGTGGCCTCGTCCAGGACCAGGACTTCCGGGTCGAGGACGAACATCCGCACCAGGGCCAGGAGTTGCCGCTGTCCCGCGGACAGGTTGCCGCCCCGCTCGTTCAGGTGGGCGCGCAAGCCGCCGGGCAGGCGCCGGACGAAGCCCTCGGCGTTGGCGCTGCGCACGGCCGCCAGGACCCGTTCTTCGGAGACGTCCCGGGCGCCCAGCCGGAGGTTCGAGAGGATGTCCCCGGAGAACAGGAAGACGTCCTGGAGCACCACCCCCATGCGGCGCCGCAGGGCGTCGAGGTCCCAGTCCCGCACGTCCCGGCCGCCCATGCGCACCGCGCCCCGGTCCACGTCGTAGAACCGGCCCATGAGCTTGACCGCGGTGGTCTTGCCGGAGCCGGTGGCGCCCACCACCGCCACCCTCTCGCCGGGTTCGACCATGAAGGAGACCCCCTTGAGCACCGGGTCGCCGGGGCGGTAGCCGAACCAGACGCGGTCGAACTCCACCGAGCCCCGGCGCGGGTTGACCACCGCGGGGACCGCGGCCGCCCCCGCGGGAGCGGGCCGGCCCGGCGCCTCCCGGGGCGTGTCCAGCAACTCGAAGACCCGCTCGGCCGCGGTCATGGCCGCCTGGATCACCGCGTACTTGTTGCTGAAGTCCCGCAACGGCACGAACAACCGGCGGATGTACTCGCTGAACGCCACGAAGGTCCCGATGCCCACGACTCCCTCCAGCACCTCGCCGCCGCCGTACCAGAGCAGCAGCGCGATGCTCAAGGAGCCCGCTGCCTCGACCATGGAGAACAGCGACGCCTCGTACACGTTGGACTGCTGGATGGCGTCCCGGTGGGACCGATTGAGGTCGTCGAACTCCCGGAAGCTCCGGTCCTGGCGGTTGAAGAGCTGGATCACGGCCATGCCCGGAATGGCCTCTCCGAGGTAGGCGTTGACCCGGGCGATGCGGCTCCGGATCAGGCGGTAGGCGCGCCGCGCCTTGAGGCGGAAGACGTTGATGGCCAGCAGGAGGACCGGGATCAACACCAGCGACACCAGCGCCAGCCACGGGTGGAGCCAGAGCATGATGGCGACGATGGCCGCGATGAGGACCACGTCCGCCACCAGGTTCAGGGCGCCGGCGGCGAACATCTCCTGCAGCACGTCCACGTCCGTGGTCATGCGGGTCATGACCCGGCCCACCGGGTTGCGGTCGAAGTAGCTCATGGGCAACCGCTGCACGTGGGCGAACATCTCCACCCGGAGGTCGGAGAGGGAGCGCTGGGCCACCAGCATGGACAGGTAGTACTGGAAGAAGTAGGCCCCGGCCTCGGCCAGCAGCGCGCCGAAGAAGAGCGCGCCGGTGGCGAACAGCGCGGCGCCGTCGCCCGCCCCCACCGCGTCGATGCCGGCCTTGAGCAGCAGCGGCTGGAGCAGGTTGAAGAACTGGTGCGCCGGGAGCAGCAGCAGCGACAGGAAGAAGACCTTCCGGTGGGGCCGGAGGAAACGCCACAGGCGCCGGGCCAGCTCCGCGTCGTAGGCCTTGCCGGAAACGTTCTCCCGGTCCTCCTGCGCGTTCATGGGACGGTCCGACTGCATGGGCCCCCGGGGCTCAGAGCTCGTCCAGGTCCCCGGACGCCTGTTGCCGCCGGTACATCCGGGCGTAGATCCCCCCGGTGCGGAGCAGCGACTCGTGGTCGCCCCGCTCCACGATGCGGCCCCGGTCCAGCACCAGGATCTCGTCGGCTTCCTTGACCGCGGCCATGCGGTGGGAGACGATGATGCAGGTCTTGTCCCGCAGGACGCTCTCGAAGCCGTGGAGGATGCGCTGCTCGGTCCGGGAGTCCACGCTCGAGAGGCAGTCGTCCAGGACCAGGTACTCGGGGTCCGCCAGGATGGCCCGGGCCAGGGTGGCCCGCTGCTTCTGGCCGCCGGAAAGGGCGATGCCCCGCTCCCCCACCCGGGTGTCGAGACCGGCCGGAAAGGCCTCCACCTCCTTCTCCAGGTCGGCCGCGTCCAGGACCCGGCGGACCTCCCCCTCGCCGGCGCCGGGGTCGCCGAACTTCAGGTTCTCCCGGACCGAGGTGGAGAACAGGAAGGGGTCCTGGGGCGCGTAGCCGATGGCCCCGCGCAGCTCTTCCAGCGGCAGGGAGCGGACGTCCACGCCGCCCACGCGGACGACGCCGGAGGCAGCGTCGTGGAGCCGGGGGATCAGGTGCGCCAGGGTGCTCTTGCCCGAGCCAGTGCGCCCGACGATGGCCACCTTGCGCCCCCGCGGCGCCCGGAAGCTCAGGTCGCGCAGCACCGGCTCCCGGGAGCCGCCGTCGTCGTAGGCGAAGGAGACGTTCTCGAACTCGATGCCGCGCTCCCCGTCCGTCATGGACGCGGGACGGTCCGGGTCGGCGATGGCCGGCTCCACCTCGAAGATCTCCTCCAGGCGCTCCATGGCCGCCCGGCCGCGCTCCACCAGCGAGATCATCCAGCCGAACGCGGCCATGGGCCACGCCAGCACGTTCAGGTACAGGATGAACGCCACCAGGTCGGCGACGCCGGTCTGTTCCCGGAGGGTCAGCCATCCGCCGTACCACAGCACCACCAGCACCGTGAAGCCGTGCAGCGCCACCATGATGGGGTTGATCATGCCCCGGTAGCGGGCCAGGTCCATGCTGCGGTCCCGGTAGTCCTCGTTCAGGTCGGCGAACCGGGCGGTCTGGGGCTCCGCCTGCACGTAGGCCTTGACCACGTGCATGCCGCTCAGGTTCTCCTGGACGTGGGCGCTCATGCGGGACATCCGGCGCTGGACCCTGAGCGAAGCCCGCTGTATCCGGCCGCGGAACTGCCGGAAGACCCACATGAGCAGCGTCAGCGAAGCGGCCACGGCCAGGGTCAGGCGCGGGTCCATGGCGAACATGAACACCACCGCATAGACCAGGTAGAGCGGGGTGTTCACCAGGTTCAGGAAACCCGGGCCCAGGAGCACGCGCACGGCGTTGATGTCGTTGACGGCCCGGGACATGAGGTCGCCCGTGCTCTGGGAGCGGTAGTAGCCGAGCGGGAGCTTCTCCAGGTGGGCGAAGAGGTCGTTGCGCAGGTCGTACTCGACGTTCCGGCCGGCGTTGAAGATGAGCGACCGGGAGAGCACGCGCAGGAGGCCGCCGCCGACCGCGGCCAGGACGATCCACAGCACGTAACGGCCCAACCCGGACTCCGGGTCGCCGCGCTCGATGACCTCGACCGCGGACCGGACCCACCAGGGGATGAGCATGAGCAGGCTCGTGGTCCCCACCAGGCAGACCCCGCCCAGCAGGTAGCGGCGCCAATACCGCCAGAGATATTCGATCAACCGTGGGATGCCGGCCATGGCGGGGGAACGCGTCGGGGTTCGGAACCGAAAGCCTCGCGGGAGGCGGATGCGCCGGAAGGCGACTTTCCCCAATCTATCCGAGAACCTCGCCGAACGCCAACCGCGCCTCGCCCACGGACCGAACTTGACGCCGGCGCAGGGGGGCCTTACAACCCTTGGCAATGGAGAAGACGGCGACCCTCCCGGCGCCCCTGCGGCGCGTCCCGTTCCCGGTGTGGGCGCTGGCGGTCTGCCTGCTGTTCGCAGCCGTCGGCTTCGCCGTCCTCGACGACTACGGCGTAGTGAGGGACGAAGTGACCCAGCGCAACGTCGGGCACGCCGCGCTCGACTACGTCCTGGGGGAGAGCGACGCGCTACGGCTGGGCCACCACAGGTTCTATGCAAACGCATTCGAGACTTTCCTCGCGCTGGCCGAGCGCCTCCCGGGGCTGGACGACAGCCGCAGCGCCTACCTCGCCCGGCACCTCCTGACCCACCTCTTCTTCCTGCTCGGAGGGTTCTTCTGCTCCCTGCTCGCCTACCGCATGTCCGACAGCCGGCTCCTGGCCCTCTTCGCACTCCTCCTCTTCCTCCTCCATCCCAGGCTCTACGGCCACTCCTTCGTCAACTCCAAGGACATCCCCTTCCTCGTCATGTTCATGGTCTCCCTCTACCTGGTCCACCGGGCCTTCCGCCGGGACACCCTCCGCGCCTTCGTCCTCTGCGGCGCGGGCGTGGGCCTGCTCGCCAACTTCCGCAGCATGGGGGTCCTGTTCTTCGCCGCAGTCCTGGCCTTGCGGGCCTGCGACCTCTTCCAGGCGTCGGAAGACCGGGAGCGCAGGCGCGTCCGCAACACCGGGCTCGCCTTCGCGGCCGCGGGCGCCCTGACCCTCTACGCCGCATCCCCCTGGCTCTGGCGCAACCCCTTCGAGTTCGTCATGGCCTTGGCCATGTTGTCCCGATACCCTCGCCTCGACGTCTCGCTCTTCCAGGGCCAGGTGGTGGGCTGGCCGGACATTCCGCCCCACTACATCCCCGTCTGGATCGCCGTCACCACGCCCCCGGTGGTCCTCCTGCTCAGCCTCGCAGGAGCCGCTTCCCTGGTCCGCTCCCTCTGGCTCCGTCCCCGGGACGCCCTCCGCAACACGGACCTGCGCTTCGCCTGCCTGCTCGCCGCCTGCCTCGCGTTGACCGTCCTTGCCGTCGTCGTCCTCGGCTCCAACATCTACAACGCTTGGCGCCACGTCTATTTCCTCTACGCCCCGCTCTGCCTGCTGGCCGTGCTCGGCCTTCGATGGCTGGCCTCCCTTTGCGCACGGCCCGTGCTGCGGAGAGGAGTCTATGCCGCTGCCGCGGCGGGCGTGGCCGTTGCGGCTATCGAAACGACCTCCATCCATCCCTACCAGGCGCTCTATTTCAACTTCCTGGTGGACCGCCATACCCCCGAGCGCCTGCGCAGCCGGTACGGCCTGACCTACGCGAGCCTGGCGTACCGCGAAGGGTTGGAACACCTGCTCCGGCGCCACCCCTCTTCACCCGTGTCCTGGGGCCGCTCCCGTCTGCACGAGAACTATCGCGGGGTCTCGAACCTGAAAATCCTTCCGCCGGAGGACCGGCGAAGGATCACCCGGAGGGTGGGGAGGGAACCGTGGGCCTACTATTACGTCCTGGACGCCAACTCCTTCTTGCGCAAACGAGTGAGGTCCAGGCCCTACGGACCGCCCTTCGCACCCGTCCTCCACTCCAGCAAGCTCTACAACAACACCATCCTCACGGTGACCGCGGCCGACCCCTCCCTGGTGAGCGAGGACGCCGCGGACGACTACCGGGAAATATACAGATCCCTCGAGTCCACCACCCCGGTCGCCGAGTCCGACTTCGACCTATACATCGACGGGAAGACCCTCACCTACCTGAAGGAGACCTGCCGCCCGCGGGACGTCCGCATGCCCTTCTCCTTGCGGGTCTTTCCCGTCCGGGTCCGGGACCTCGCCCCGCAGCACCGCCGGCAAGGCTTCGAACCGCTGCCCTTCGAGTTCGCCCGTTACGGCGTCCATATCGACGGCAAGTGCATGCTGCGCCTCCGGCTGCCCGACTACCCCGTCCGCGCCATCGAGACCGGCCAGAGGAAACCCCGGTCCGGCAGACGCTGGCGAATCGCCGTCACCCTGTCCGCCAACGGACCGGTCTCTGCCCGGGTGCGGGAAGAGACCTTCCCCGGAGCCTCCGCCAAGCCCGTCGCCGAATCCCGCTTCGACATCTACCTCCACGGGGACACCTTGACCTACCTCAAGGAGCCCTGCGTCCCGGAGGACGTGGCCACGCCCTTCTTCCTCCACCTCGTCCCCTCGGACCCGGCCGACCTTCCCTCCCATCGAAGGCGCTGGGGCTACGACAACCTCGACTTCCGTTTCCGATGGGACGGCGCGGTCCAGGACGGGAAGTGCCTGGCCCTGGTCGAACTCCCCGGCTACGGCATCGCCCGCATCCGCACGGGCCAGTTCACCAAACCCACCGATCTCAGCGTTTTTTCCACCCGGAGGACATGGGAGGCGGAGATCGACCTCCGGCGCCCGCCGAACGCCCCCCGGCCCGGCGTTCCTTGACAAGGCGGGCGCGAATTGATAGCGTTCCGAGTGGTTCCGTCCTCGGACCGGAACGGTTGCGGGGTCCTTCCCGCAACCGGAAACGCAGGGCCCGACGGGTCTTCCCGACGCGAAGGGACGCACGCAAGACATGGCCGACCTGGGAGCGCACGAGAGCAGGCTGTATTCGGACTGGGCGCCGCTGTACGACAGGACCTTCGCCAGGTACTTCTACTCGCGCGAGCGGACCGTGATACAGCGGATGGACCTTCCGCCCGGGGCCGAGGTCCTGGAGGTCGGAGTCGGCACCGGCGCCTCGTTCCCCGCGTACCCGCGCCATTGCCGCGTGGTGGGCATCGACCAGGCGCCCCGCATGCTCGCCCGGGCCCGGGAGAAGATCGCGCAGAACGACTGGCGCCACCTCCGGGTCATGGAGATGGACGCGCTGGACCTCGCCTTTCCCGACGACGCGTTCGACTACGTGGTGGCGTTCCACGTGGTGTCGGTGGTGCCGGACCCGGTCCGGATGATGGCCGAGATGAAGCGCGTGTGCCGTCCGGGGGGGACCATCGTCGTGGTCAACCACTTCACCAGCGAGTCCCGCGTCCGGGGCGCGCTCACCAAGTCCCTGGACCCCCTCACCCGGCGGTTGGGCTGGCGCACGAACCTCAAGCTCAAGCCCTTCCTCCGGGACTCGGGTTTCACCGAGTGCAAGGCTTACAAGTTCTCCCGCTTCTCGCTCTACACGGTGGTCACCGGGGTCAACCTTCCCTGACCGGAGGGTTCGCCAGGGCGCTGCCGTCCAGGGCCTCCGCTCCCCCGCCCCCGGCCACCCGGACCTTCCGGCCCTCCACCGACAGCCTTCCCTCGCAGTAGAGCTGGATGGCCCGGGGATAGATCCGGTGCTCCTGGACCCGGATCCGCCGGGACAGGGTCTCCTCGGTGTCGTCGGGCAGCACCGGCGCCACCGCCTGGATGATGACGGGTCCCTCGTCGCAGCCCTCGGTCACGAAGTGGACGGTGCAGCCGGTGAACCGCACGCCGTACTCCAGCGCCTGGCGCTGGCCGTGGAGACCGGCGAAGGACGGGGACAAGGCGGGGTGGATGTTCATGACGCGGTTGGGGAAGCTGCGGAGGAAGACCGGCGACAACAGCCGCATGAACCCCGCCAGCACCACCAGCTCCACGCCGTCCCGCTCCAGGCGCTCCACCAGCGCCCGGTCGTAGTCCTCCCTGGAAGGGAAGTCCCGGTGGTCGATGACCGCCGCGGGGACGCCGTGGGCGCGCGCGCGCACGAGCCCGTAGGCGTCCTTGCGGTTGCTGACCACCGTGCGCACCGCGGCGTCCAGGCGCTCCTGCCGGACCGCGTCGAGGATCGCCTGGAGGTTGGTGCCGCCGCCCGAGAGCAGCACGCCGATGGGGACCTTGCGGCTCACGGGAACGGCTCCGCGGGGGGGATGGTCAACGGTTTGCCCTCCGGTCACCGGGACCCCGGCCGGTGAAGGAGACGCCGCGCCGGCCCTTGCGGATCTCGCCGATGACCGCGTAAGGCTCGCCGCGGCGGCGCAGGGCGCGCTCCACCCCGTCCAGCGCCTCGGGTCCCACCACCAGCGCCATGCCGATGCCGTTGTTGAAGGTCCGGTCCATCTCCGCCTGCGGCACCCCTCCCAGCCGGGCGATGAGTCCGAAGACCGGAGGCACGGTCCAGCTTCCCCGGCGGATCCACGCGCGCAGGCCCGGCGGCAGCACCCGCGGCAGGTTCTCCACCATGCCGCCGCCGGTGACGTGGGCGATGCCCTTGATGCGGTGCCGGGCGGCCAAGCGGCCTATCAGCGGCGCGTAGATCCGCGTGGGCTGCAACAACTCGTCCGCCAGGGGACGGCCCAGGTCCGCCACCCGGGACCGCAACCTGAGACCGGCGCTTTCGAGCAGCACCTTCCGGGCGAGGGAGTAGCCGTTGCTGTGCAGCCCGCTGGACGGCAGCCCCACCACCGCGTCCCCGGCGCGCACCGAGCTCGGGTCGGGTATGCGGTCCTTCTCCACGATGCCGACGCTGAACCCCGCCAGGTCGTACTCGCCGTCCCGGTAGAGGGACGGCATCTCCGCGGTCTCGCCCCCCAGGAGCGCGCAGCCCGCCAGACGACAGCCTTCCGCAATCCCGCCCACCACCTCCCGGAAAGTGGCCGGCTCCAGCTTGCCGGAGGCGAAATAGTCGAGGAAGAACAGCGGCCGGGCCGCACAGGCGGCGACGTCGTTGACCCCCATGGCCACCAGGTCGATGCCCACGGTGTCGTGGCGGCCGGCCAGGAAGGCCACCTTGAGCTTGGTGCCCACCCCGTCCGCGGACGACACCAGCACGGGCCGCCGGCCGCGGACGCGGGCCAAGTCGAAGAGTCCGCCGAACCCGCCGACGCCCCCCAGGACTCCGGGCCCCGCGGTCTTGCGGGCCAGCGCGGCGACCGAGCGAACCAGCCGGCTGGCCCGCTCCACGTCCACCCCCGCGTCCTTGTAGGTGAGCTTCGCCATATGGATGACGGCGGGAGGGCGTGCGGCCTACCGGGGCGCTTCCAGCGCGTCCAGGGCCCGCCGCGCCGCTTCCTGCTCGGACTGCTTCTTGCTCCGACCCGCTCCCTGGCCCACCAGACGGCTCCCGACCCGGATCTCCGTCTCGAAGCACTTGTCGTGGCTCGGACCGGTCTGCCGCACCAGCCGGTAAGCGGGGAGGACGCGGTAGAGGCGCTGGCTGACTTCCTGGAGACGGGTCTTGTAGTCGTCCAGCCCCAGTCCCGCGTGCTCCAGGTCCGCGGCGAAGCAGCCCTCCACCACCGGGCGCACGACTTCGTAACCCCCCTCCCGGTAGATGCCGCCGAGCACCGCCTCGAAGGACGCGGCGAGGATGGAGTCCTTGCGCCTGCCTCCGCTACGCTCTTCGCCCTTGCCCAGGCGCAGCACCGCTCCGACGCGCAACCGGCGCGCCTCGTCCGCCAGCCTCTTGCGGTTCACCAGCGACGCGCGCATCCGGGAGAGGTCTCCCTCGCTCCCTTGGGGGAACCGCCGCATGAGCAGGTCGCCGACGGCCAGGCCCAGCACCGCGTCGCCGAGGAACTCCAGGGTCTCGTTGTGCGCGTCCGCGCCGCCGCCGCAGGAGACGTGGGTCAGGCAGCGGCGCAGCAGGACCGGGTCCCGGAAGCGGTAACCCAGGGCCTCCTGGAACCGCTCCAGCTCCGCGTCCTCCGCCATCAGTGGGCCCCTTCTCCCCAAAGGCGTCCGCCGGACCACCGCCGGAGCGTCACCGGGACCTCCCGGCGCACGAGGTCCGGGGGACCGGCGAGGGTCACGGGCAGGTAGTTGCGGCTGTAGCCCTTGAGCCAACCCGGCTCGCCCGCGGCCTCTCCCTCCACCAGCACCGACGCCCGGCTTCCCACCTGGCTCCGGTAGAACTCGCGCTTCTTGCTCGCGCCGAGGTCCCGGGCCCGGCGCGAGCGCTCCTTCCTCTCGGCCGGCGGCGTCCGGTCCGGCAACCCCGCCGCGGGAGTGCCCCGGCGGGCCGAGTAGGGGAACACGTGGAAGTAGGTCAACGGCTGGCCGGCGAGGAAGTCCAGCGACGCCTCGAAGGCGGCGCCGGTCTCTCCCGGGAACCCCACGATGACGTCGGTCCCCAGGGCCGCGGCGGGCAGCTTCCTCCTGGCCCGCTCCATCAACCGGGCGAAGTAGGCGGTGTCGTAGTTGCGCCGCATCCTCTTGAGCACCCCGTCATCCCCGGCCTGCACGCACACGTGCAGGTGCGGGCAGACCGCCTCCGAGTCCGCCATCACCGCCAACAGTTCGTCGGTCACCTCCCGCGGGTCCAGAGAGCTCAGGCGCAGCCGCGGGACCAACCCGCTCCCGGCAATGCGCCGCACCAGCCGGCCCAGGGAGACCCGCGGGGCCAAGTCGTGACCGTACCCTCCCAGGTGGATGCCGGTGAGCACCACCTCCGCAAAGCCCGCCTCCGCGAGCCCGCGCACCTGTTCGAGGACCTGCTCCGGCGGCACGCTGCGGCTGCGCCCCCGGGCCGTGGGGATGATGCAGTAGCTGCACGCGAAGTTGCACCCTTCCTGCACCTTGAGGAAGGCCCGGGCGCGGCCGGGGAAGCGCCGGGCGCCCAGCACGCGGACGCCGCGTTCGTCCCTGGGGTCGCCCACGGAGACCGCGGTCCCGGCCCCCGGGACCCCCTCCCGGACGTAACGCGCCAGCTCGTCCACGCGGTTCAGGCCCGCCACGAAATCGACCCCCGGCAGGGCCGCGGCCTCCTCGGGGCTCACCTGCGCGTAGCAGCCGGTCAGCGCCACCCGCGCCCCGGGGCTCCGTCTCCTGGCCCTGCGCACGAGCTGGCGCGCCTCCCAGTCCGCCCGGTCGGTCACCGTGCAGGTATTGACGACGTAGACGTCGGCCGGTTCGTCGAAGGGGACGAAGGAGCAGGACTCCCGGGCCAGACGCTCCCGGATCACCGCGGAGTCGTACTGGTTGATCTTGCACCCCAGTGTCTTGATGGCGACGCGCATGGCCGTTCCGTGCGGGCAGGTTCCCGTGGTTCAAGACCCCGGCGGGGCCGGCGCCCGTTCGATCCAGCCGCCGCCCAGGACCCGCTCGCCGCGGTAGAAGACCGCGGCCTGTCCGGGGGCCACCGACGGCAGCGGCTCGTCCGGGCGGACCTCGACCCCGTGTCCTTCCACGGGCGTCAGGGTGCAGGGCGCCGGCCGGGAGCGGTACCGCACCTGGACCTCGGCCGCGGCCTCCCCGCGCAGGGGCGGCGCCAGCCAGTTGACGCGCCCCGCGGCAAAGGCCGAGGTGCGCAGCTCTTCGCGCCGCCCCACCACCACCCGTCTCCGGGCCGCGTCGATGCGCAGCACGTACAACGGCTGCGGCGCCGCAAGGCCCAGCCCCCTCCTCTGCCCCACGGTGAACCGGTGCACCCCGTCGTGGCGCCCCAGGACGTTGCCCCGGCCGTCCACGATCTCCCCGGGACCGGGCCGGTCCGCTCCCGCCAGGGACTCCACCACCGCGCGATGGTCCCCCAGGCAGATGTCCTGGCTCTCCGGCCGGTCGGCCGCGGGCAACCCCATCTCCCGGGCCTTGGCGCGCACCTCCTCCTTGTGGAACTCCCCCAGCGGGAACAGGGTGCGCTCGAGCTGTCTCCGGGAAAGCCCGAAGAGGAAGTAGGACTGGTCCTTGCCGGGGTCCGCGCCGCGCAGCAGCGAGGCGCTCCCGCACCGCCGCTCCACCCGTGCGTAGTGGCCCGTGGCCACCCGGGGGATCCCCCTCGCCTCGGCCCAGGCCAGCAGCTCCTCGATCTTGAACCCGCGGTTGCAAGCGACGCAGGGGTTGGGGGTCCGCCCGTCCAGGTAGCTCCGGGCGAAAGGCTCCACCACCTGCGCGCGGAAGTCGCTGCGCCGGTCCAGCACCGTGTGGGGGATGCCCAGCACCGCCGCGGCCTCCGCGGCTCCCCGGTGGTCCGAACAGTTGCGCGGCCCCGGGTCCCGCCCCTCCCACAGCCGCAGCGACACCCCCGCCACCTCGTACCCCTGCTCCACCAGCAGCCCCGCGGCCACGGAACTATCCACCCCCCCGCTCATGGCCACCGCCACCTTCTTTTCCGCAGATGCTCCCACCGTTCCCAGCCAAGTCCGGGAACCCCCGGACGATTCCGACGCGAACTCCCTCTCCCCCGTGGGGAAAGCGCGTCCTTCGACTTCGCTTCGCTACGCTCAGGACGAACGGGGACGATCTTCAGAGCTTCCTCTGCCAGTCCCCGTACCCGCGGGCGGGCTCCGTCCCTTCCCGGCGCTGCTCCTCGGCGTCTCCCTGCCGGGCTTCCAGCTCTTCCACCCGCTGCTCCAGCCTCTGGACGTACTCCGCCAAGTGGCCCAGGGACTTGGCCATGGGGTCCGGCAGCCGGTCGTGGTCCAGGGCGATCCGCTGCTGGACCGGGTCCCGGCGCACGCCATCCCCTTCCACCACCTTCCCCGGCACGCCCACCACCGTGGAGTTGGCCGGCACGTCCTTGACCACCACCGACCCCGAACCGATCTTGCTGTTCCGGCCCACCACCACCGGGCCCAGGACCGTGGCGCCGGCGCCGATGATGACGCAGTCCTCCACCGTGGGGTGGCGTTTCTCCTTGCGCAGGCTGGCGCCGCCCAGGGTCACGCCCTGGTACAGGGTCACGTCGTCGCCGATCTGCGAGGTCTCGCCGATGACCACGCCCATGCCGTGGTCGATGAAGAACCGCCTCCCCACCGCGGCCCCCGGATGGATCTCGACGCCGGTGAGGAAACGGCTCGCGTGGCTCACGAAACGCGCCAGGTTCTTCCACCCCCGGCGCCACAGCCGGTGGGCGAAGCGGTGGAAGACCAGGGCGTGCACGCCCGGATAGCCCACCACCACCTCGAACAGGTTCCGCGCCGCGGGGTCCCGCTGGAACGCGATCCGGACGTCCTCTTTCAGGATGCTCCACATGCGAACGGCCACCGGCGCCCGCGGACCACACCGGCGCGTCCGGGTCAGGACGCGGCCGCGGCGCGGCCCTTCGGCCCCTTCCTCTTGCGGTCCTTGTAGAGCTTGTAGTCGATGCCGTCCACCAGCGCCTGCCAGCTCGCCTCGATGACGTTCTGCGACACCCCCACCGTGCCCCACTGGCTCCGGCCGTCCCCCGATTCGATGAGCACCCGGACCGCGGCCCCGGTGCCCTCTCCCGATGACAGCACCCGGACCTTGTAGTCCAGCAACTCCACTTCGTCGAGGGACGGGTAGAACCCGGTGAGGGCCTTGCGCAAGGCCTGGTCCAGCGCGTGGACCGGGCCGCTGCCCAGGGCCGCGGCGTGCTCCATCACGCCGCCCACCTCCACCCGCACGGTGGCCTCCGCGAGGGGCGGCTCGGTCTCCACCCGCTTCTCGTCGATGACCCGGTACCCGTCGAGCCGGAAGTTGTGCTTCTTCCTGCCCAGGGCCTCCTGGATCAGCAGCTCGAAGGAGGCTTCCGCGGCCTCGAACTCGTAGCCCCGGCTCTCCAGTTCCTTGATCCGCTTGAGGATCTGGTGCACCGCCTGGTCCTGGCCGTTCAGGTCGATGTCGTACTCCCGGGCCTTGTAAACGATGTTGCTGCGGCCCGAGAGGTCCGACACCAGCACCCGCTGGCGGCTGCCCACCAACTCCGGCTCGATGTGCTCGTAGGTCTCCCGGTTCTTGATGATGCCCGATACGTGGAGGCCGCCCTTGTGGGCGAAGGCGCTGTCCCCCACGTAGGGCTGCCGCTTGTTGGGCACCACGTTGGCCAGCTCGTAGAACAGGTGCGAGATCTCCCGCAGCTTGCGCAACTGGGCCGGCCGGACGCACTTGTAGCCCTGCTTCAACTGGAGGTTGGGCAGCACCGAGCACAGGTTCAGGTTGCCGCAACGCTCGCCGAAGCCGTTGATGGTGCCCTGGACCTGCCGGACGCCGTTCTCCACCGCGGCCATGGTGTTGGCCACCGCCAGTTCGCAGTCGTTGTGGCAATGGACCCCCAGGGGCGTCTTCACCTCCGCCTTGGCCCGGGCCGCCGCGGCACCGATGTCGGACGGCATGCCGCCGCCGTTGGTGTCGCAGAGGACGATCCAGTCGGCGCCGCCGGCCTCCGCGGCCCTGAGGCAGTCCAGCGCGTACTCCGGGTTGCTGCGGCACCCGTCGAAGAAGTGCTCTGCGTCGAAGATCACCTCGTCCACCCGGGTCTTCACGTAGGCCACGGAGTCCTCGATCACTTCCAGGTTGGCCTTGCGGCTGATGCGCAGGTCGTCCCGGACGTGGAGGTCCCAGGTCTTGCCCACCAGCGTCACCACCGGCGTTTCCGCGGCCAGCAGCAGCTTCAGGTTGGCGTCCTGGGACGGCTTCACCGACGGCCTCCGGGTGGTCCCGAAGGCCGCCACCCGGGTCTTCCTGAGGTCCAGCTTGCGCACGTCCTTGAAGAACTCGGCGTCCCGGGGATTGGACCCGGGATAGCCGCCTTCGACGTAGTGGATGCCCAACTCCGCCAGCTTCTCGGCGATGCGCAGCTTGTCCTCGAGGCTGAAGGAGACGTCCTCGCCCTGGCACCCGTCCCGCAAGGTCGTATCGTACAGAGACAGACTCACCATGCCCTCACCTGCTTTCGATCAAGCTCGCGTGCAGCGAATCCACCGCCCTCTGGCTGTCCTTCTCGGCCACCACCACCGACACCTTGATCTCCGACGTGGAGATCATCTCGATGTTGATGGACTGCTCCGCCAAGGCCCGGAACATCTTCGCCGCCACGCCCGCGTGCGTCCTCACGCCCACGCCCACCACCGACACCTTGGCGATGCGGGTGTCGGAGGAGACCCCTCCAGCTTGAATCAAGGGCGCGGTTTTTTCAATCAGTTCCATGGCCTTCCGGTGGTCCCCCTTGGGCACCGTGAAGGTGACGTCGGTGGTGCCGTCCGCGCCGGAGTTCTGGATGATCATGTCCACCACGATGTTGGCCTCGGCGATGGGGCCGAAGATCTGCGCCGCCAGCCCGGCCCGGTCGGGCACGCCGCGGATGGTGATCTTGGCTTCGTCCTTGTCGCAGGTCACCGCGGACACCAGAACCGAATCCATCAGTTGCTCCTCTTCGACCAGCCACGTGCCCTCGGCGTCGCTGAAGCTGGACCGCAGGTGCACCCTGACGCCGAACTTCTTGGCCAGCTCCACCGACCGGATTTGCAGCACCCGGGCCCCCAGGCTGGCCATCTCCAGCATTTCGTCGTAGGCGACCCGGTCCAGCTTCCGCGCCCTGGGACAGACGAAGGGGTCGGCCGTGTAGATGCCGTCCACGTCCGTGTAGATCTCGCACACCCGGGCGTCCAGGGCCGCGGCCATGGCCACCGCGCTGGTGTCCGACCCGCCGCGCCCCAGGGTGGTGATGTTGTCGCCTTCATCGACTCCCTGGAAGCCCGCCACCACCACCACCTCGTCCCGTTCCAGCGATTCCCGCACCCGGGTGGAGTCGATGCTCTTGATCCGCGCCCTGCCGAACACGCTGTCCGTGGCGATGCGGACCTGGTGGCCGAGGAAGGAGCGCGCGGGTTGCCCCAGATCCTTCAGGGCAAGGGCCAGCAAGGCGCAGGAGACCTGCTCCCCCGAGGCCAGCAGCACGTCGATCTCCCTCTCGTCCACGCGGGACGACACCTGGTTGGCCAGGTTCAGCAGCCGGTTGGTCTCGCCGGACATGGCCGACACCACCACCACCACGTCGTTCCCCCGGGCGCGGGCCGCGGCCACGCGCCGGGCCACGTTGCGGATGCGCTCCACCATCCCCACGGACGTGCCGCCGTATTTCTGCACGATCAGCGCCATGCCTCGACCTCACGCCTCCCCGCCCGGCTCGCCGCCTCCGCGCAGTCCGGCGACGATCTCCTCGTAACGCCGCCCCCGGGCCATGAAGCGCAGCGCCCGCCGCTCCTCGTCCACGTAGCGGAAGTCCACGCCCAGGAACTCTTCCACCCGGACCGCGTCCAGGCGCTCGAACCACTCCACCACGCACACGCTCCCGGACGAGAAGTATTCCTCCAGGTGCAGGTCCTCCATCTCGGGTCCCGGGGCCACCCGGAACAGGTCCACGTGGACCAGGGGCAGCCGGCCCTCGTACTCGTTGACGAGTGTGAAGGTGGGGCTCCGCACCCAACTGTCCCCGCCCACCTCCAGCCCCTCGGCCAACCCGTGCACGAAGCAGGTCTTGCCGCTGCCGAGGTCCCCGGACAGGCCCAGGATCTCCCCGCCGCCCAGCAGGCGGCCCAGCCTGCGCCCCAGGGCGCGGGTGTGCCCGGGGGAGCCGGTGACGGTATCGTATTCGACGGCGCTCAATTCCCCATGACCTCCCCGAGGGCCCGGGGCAGCTCGTCCACCACGTCCGAGGCGATGAGTCCCACGCGGCCCAGGCGGTCCGCGGCCCGGTCCCCGGCCAAGCCGTGCAGGAACACGCCCAGGCGCGCCGCGTCCCCGGGCGGCAGTCCCTGAGCCAGGAACCCGGCCACCACGCCGGCGAGCACGTCTCCCATGCCCCCGGTGGCCATGCCGGGATTGCCGGTGGGGTTGACCGAGACCCGCCCTTCCGGGGTGGCCGTCACGGTCCGCGCGCCCTTGAGGACCAGGTGGCACCGGTGCGCCTCGGCAAAGGCCCGGGCGGCGCCGATGCGGTCGCGGTTGACCGCGGCCGTCTCCCTGCCGGCAAGGCGGCCCATCTCCCCCGGGTGCGGCGTCAGCACCGGCGCGGTCCGCGCGCGCCGGAGCCGGCCCGGGTCCGCGGCCAGGTTGTTGAGCCCGTCCGCGTCCACCAGCCACGGCATGCCGCAACGCTCCAACAGCCATTCCAGCACGGCCTGGGCCGGGGCGTGCACGCCCACGCCGGGGCCGAACAGCACCGCGGTCTTGCGTTCCGTCAAGCGCTCCCAGTCGGCCTCGTCCAGCCGCGGCCATTCGTCCGCGCCGGGAGGCCCCAGGGTCTCGGTCATGGACTCCACCAGCGCGCCCGCCAGCACCTCGTGGAGGCCCCGGGGGGCCGCCAGCGTCACCAGTCCCGCGCCCACCCTCATGGCGGCGCGGCAGGCCAGGACCGCGGCCCCGGTCTTGCCCCTCGACCCCGCCATCACCAGCAGGTGGCCGTAGCTGCCCTTGTGCGAGTCGTCCGCCCTGCGCGGCAACAGCCGCCGGACCGACGAAGGCTCCAGCAGCTCCGCCGCGGGCGCGACCTCGGCCGCGGCCTCCTCGGGGATGCCGATGTCGGCCACCACCAGCTCGCCGGTGTAGGCCGCGCCGGGATAGACCACCTGCCCGGCCTTGGGGAACCCGAAGGTCACCGTGGCCTCGGCCCGGACCGCGGCGCCCAGCGGCGCCCCCGTGTCGGAATCCAGCCCCGACGGCGTATCCACCGCGACGATGGGAAGGCCCGAGGCGTTGAGGAACTCCACCACCTCGGCGAGGAACCCTTCCACCGGACTCCGCAGCCCCGTGCCCAGGAGCGCGTCCACCAGCAGCCCCTTGCCCCGGACGCCTTGGCGCAGGGGGTCGAGGTCGCCCGCGGGGACTTCCGTGAACCGTCCGCCCGCGGCGCGGTAGCGCTCCAGGTTGGCGGCGGCGTCCGGCGACAGATCTTCCGCCCGCGCCGTGCACGCCACCTCGCACGGGAACTCCCGCTCCCTCAGCAGCCGGGCGGCCACCAACCCGTCCCCGCCGTTGTTGCCCTTGCCGGCCGCCACCAGCACTCCGCGCCGGGCCGGACGGGCCCAGCGGTCGGCGATGGCCTCGGCCACGCGCTCCCCCGCCCGCTCCATCAGCTCCAGGCCGGGGACGCCGTGGGCGTGGATGGCGAGATGGTCCAGGCGGCGCATCTCGGCTGCGGTCACCACGCGCATGGGTCACCGCCCCGGGGCTCTCGCCCCGACTACGACGGTCTTCATTTCCTCCACCGCCCGGGCCATCCCCACCATGACCGCCCGGGCCACGATGCTGTGCCCGACGTTGAGCTCGACCATCTCCGGGATGGCCGCCACCGGCGCCACGTTGCCGATGTCCAGGCCGTGGCCGCCGTGGACCTCCAGGCCCAGGCCCGCGGCGAAGGCCGCGGCCCGCCACAGGGCGTCGAGCTCTTCGTTCGCCCGGGGGCCGTCGGCGTTGCAGTAGGCGCCGGTGTGGAGCTCCACAGCCTCCACTCCCAACTCCCGGCCGGCTTCCAGTTGCTCCGCATCCGGGTCCACGAACAGGCTCACGAGGATGCCCGCGGCCCGGAGACGGGACGCCGCCTCCCCGAGCTGCTCCCTGTGGGCCGCCACGTCGAGGCCCCCCTCGGTGGTCAGCTCCTCGCGCCGCTCGGGCACCAGGCACACGTGGTCCGGTCGGAGGGCCAGGGCGTGCCGGACCATTTCCGGGGTCCCGGCCATCTCCAGGTTGAGCTTCGCCGTGAGCCGTTGCCGCAACAGGGCCACGTCCCGCTCCTGGATGTGCCGGCGGTCCTCGCGCAGGTGGACCGTGATGACGTCGGCGCCCGCGCCCTCGGCCAACAGCGCCGCATCCACCGGGTCCGGAACCGCGGCCCTCCGGGCCTGGCGCACGGTGGCCACGTGGTCCACGTTGACCCCCAGGCGGATCACTCCCCGCCCCCCACGGCGTCGGCGATCCCCCGGGCGAGCCGTCCGATCTCCTCCTCGGACTCTCCCTCCACCATGACCCGGGCCACCGGCTCGGTGCCGGAGTAGCGCATCAGCACCCGGCCCCGGCCGCCCAGGACCCGCTCGCTCTCGGCGATGCGCCGCTGCACCCCGGGCAACTCGGACAGGGGCCGCTTCTCGCGCACCGGGACGTTCACGATGACCTGGGGCAGCTTGCGCATGACCTTGCGGAGGTCCCCCAGGGGCTTGTCCTGCCCGGTCATGAGCGCGAGCACCTGCAGCGCGGTGAGACAGCCGTCGCCCGTGGTGTTGTGGTCCAGGAACACCAGGTGCCCCGACTGCTCGCCCCCGAGGTTGTGGCCGCCCCGGCGCATGGCCTCCATCACTTCGCGGTCGCCGATGCCCGTGCGCAGCACGTGGATGCCGTGCTCCCGCAGGGCCGCGTCGAGCCCCATGTTGCTCATCACCGTGGCCACCACCGTGTCCGAGGGCAGCCGGCCAGCGCGTTTCCTCTCGATGGCGCACATGGCCAGCACCTCGTCGCCGTCCAGCAACTCGCCCCGCTCGTCGATGAAGAGCGCCCGGTCGGCGTCGCCGTCCAGGCACACCGCCAAGTTCGCGCCGTGCTCCCGCAAGGCCGCCCGGGCCTTGTCCGGGTGCAGGGAGCCGCAGTCCCGGTTGATGTTCATCCCGTCGGGGTCGGCGCCCACCGGGACCACCTCGGCGCCGAGCTCCCGCAGCACCTCCGGCGCCACCCGGTAGGCCGCGCCGTTGGCGCAGTCCACGACGACCTTGAGGCCCTCCAGGGTCAGGTGGCCGGGGAAGGCGCTCTTCAGGAAGTCGAGGGTCCTTCCCATGACGTCGGCGACGCGGTAGGCCTTGCCCACCTCCGTGGCCACCGGTCGGTGCGCGTCGTGGTCCCCGTTCCACACCAGGGCTTCCATGCGCCGCTCCCACTCGTCGGGGATCTTGAAGCCGTCGCCGGAAAAGAACTTGATGCCGTTGTCCTGGTAGCCGTTGTGCGACGCCGAGATCACCGCCCCGGCGTCCGCGCGCATGCTCCGGGTGAGGAAGGCCACCCCCGGGGTGGGCAGCGGCCCCACCAGCAGCACGTCCGCGCCCATGGAACAGATCCCCGACGCCAGCGCGGTCTCGAACATGTAGCCGGAAAGGCGCGTGTCCTTGCCGATGAGTATGCGGCAGCGATGCTTGCGCTTGCGCCCGAGGGCGCCGTGGGGACGTCCTCGGGCGCTCTCGTTGACCACCTGGACGATGGCCCGGCCCAGCCGCAGCGACGTCTCCGGGGTCATGGGCTCCTGGTTGGCGATGCCGCGGATCCCGTCGGTGCCGAACAGCCGGGACTCGTCCGCAGCGGGGCGCGGCGCGTCCTGGGTCATGGCGTCCCTTCCCCGGGCGCCGCAGGCCCCGGAGCGTCCGGCGCGCGCGCCCCCCGGATGGCGTCCGCCACGCCCAGGGCCCGGCAGGTCTCCCGCACGTCGTGGACCCGGACCATGTGGGCCCCGGCCAGCGCCGCGGCCGCGGCCCCGGCAAGGCTGCCCGCCAAGCGGGCGTCCGGCCCCTCGTCGGACGGGAGGTCCGCCTGTGCGCCCGGTCCGGCCAGGCGGCCGAGGAAGGACTTGCGGGACAGGCCCACGAGCACCGGCCGGCCCAGCGCCGCCAGCGCGGGCAGGCGCCGCAGCAGCGTCAGGTTGTGCTCCGGGTCCTTGCCGAACCCGATGCCCGGGTCCACCAGGACCCGGCGGGCGGCGACGCCGTTCCGCACGGCAAAGGCCACGCGCTCCCCGAGGAAGCCGGCCACCTCGCGCACCACGTCGCCGTAGCGCGGCGCAAGCTGCATGGTCCGGGGCCGGCCCTGCATGTGCATGAGCACCACCGGGACCTCCTCCTGCGCGAGCAGGCGGACCATGGCCGGGTCGAACCGCAAGGCGCTCACGTCGTTCACCATGTCCGCGCCTTCCTCCAGCGCCTTCCGCGCCACCCGCTCCTTGTAGGTGTCGATGCTGATGGGCGCCGAGACCCGGCGCCGCAGCCCCCGTATCACCGGGAGCACCCGCTCCAGCTCTTCGTCGGCCGAGACCGCGTCCGCGCCCGGGCGCGTGGATTCCCCGCCCACGTCCACGACGCTGGCGCCCTGGCGCACCATCTCGACGCCCCTGGCCACCGCGGACTCGGTATCCGGGTAACGTCCGCCGTCGGAAAAGGAGTCCGGGGTGACGTTGAGGATCCCCATCACCGCGGTGCGGCGGCGCATGTCCACCCGCCCGTGGCGCGTGACGAGGATCGGCTCCGGCGGGAACGGCTTCACAAAGAGGCGGGAACGGGCGTCGTGGGCAGGTCGGGACCGCTGTCCCTCGAGCATTCCTTGACGAGGACGTCGATCTCCGCGCCGTCCAGCACTTCCTTCTCGAGCAGTTCCCTGGCCATCCGGTGCAGGACGTCCATGTTCGTGGTGAGGATCTCCCTGGCCCGGCTGTAGCACTCCTGGATGATGCGCCGGATCTCCATGTCGATCTCCACCGCGGTGCTTTCCGAAAAGTCCTGCTGCTGGGTGAAGTCGCGCCCGAGGAAGATCTGCTCCTCCTTCTTGCCGAAGGTCATGGGTCCCAGCTTCTCGCTCATGCCCCACTCGCACACCATCCTGCGGGCGATCTCGGTGGCTCGTTCGATGTCGTTGCCCGCGCCCGTGGTCATGTGGTCCAGCACGAGCTCCTCCGCCACCCGCCCGCCGAAGAGGATGGTGACGTTGTTGAGCAGGTACTGCTTGTGCTGGCTGTGCCTTTCGTCCACGGGAAGCTGCTGGGTCAGGCCCAGGGCCATGCCCCGGGGGATGATGGTCACCTTGTGGACCGGGTCGGCCCCCGGCAGGAACTTGGCCACCAGCGCGTGGCCCGACTCGTGGTAGGCGGTGATGCGCTTCTCCTCGTCGCTGATGATCATGCTCTTGCGCTCGGAGCCCATCATGACCTTGTCCTTGGCCAACTCGAAGTCGTTCATGTTGACCTTGTCCTTGTCGTGCCGGGCCGCAAGGAGCGCCGCCTCGTTGACCAGGTTCTCCAGGTCCGCGCCGGCGAACCCCGGAGTCCCCCGGGCGAGCACCCGGATGTCCACGTCGTTGTCCAGGGGCACCCGCCGGCTGTGCACCGCCAGTATGCCTTCGCGTCCCTTGACGTCGGGCCGGGGCACCACCACCCTGCGGTCGAATCGGCCCGGCCGCAGCAGCGCCGGGTCCAGCACGTCCGGCCGGTTGGTGGCGGCGATGAGGATCACGCCGTCGTTGGCCTCGAAGCCGTCCATCTCCACCAGCAACTGGTTGAGGGTCTGCTCCCGCTCGTCGTGTCCGCCCCCGAGGCCGGCCCCGCGCTGGCGCCCCACCGCGTCGATCTCGTCCACGAAGACGATGCACGGGGCCTGCTTCTTGGCCTGGACGAACAGGTCGCGGACCCGCGAGGCGCCCACGCCCACGAACATCTCCACGAAGTCCGAGCCGCTGATGCTGAAGAAGGGGACTCCGGCCTCCCCCGCGATGGCCCGGGCCAGCAGGGTCTTGCCGGTGCCCGGGGGTCCCACCAGGAGGCAGCCCTTGGGGATGCGGCTCCCCAGCCGGGTGAACTTCTTGGGGTCCTTGAGGAACGCGATGACTTCCTGCAGCTCGTCCTTGGCTTCGTCCACCCCGGCCACGTCGCTGAACGTGACCCGGGCCTGGTTCTCGTTCAGCAGGCGCGCCCGGCTCTTGCCGAAGGACATGGCCTTGCCGCCCCCCACCTGCATCTGCCGCATGAAGAAGATCCACACGCCCACCAGCAGCAGCATGGGGAACCAGTTCACCAGCAGCACGAAGTACCACGGGGAATCGTCCTCGGGCTTGGCGGCGATGCGGATGTCCTTCTCCCGCAGCGTCTTCACCAGTTCCGGGTCGTTGGGCGAGAAGGTGCGGAACCGCTCGCCGCTCTGGTACTTGCCGTGGACGTGCTGGCCCTGGATGGTGACCTCCTGGATGTCGCCGCGTTGCACCGCGGACCAGAAGTCGCTGAATATGATCTCGGGCTCGCGGCCCTGCTGCCGGGTAAAGACGTTGAACAGCAGCAGGAACATCAGTCCGAGCACGAGCCACAGGGCAAGGTTCTTGGTAGCCTGGTTCAAGCCGGGTTTCTCCAACCTCCGCTATGCGCGGGAAAAAGGCAACACACCGGAACGCTTAACATACGGGTAGAGTTGTTTCAATAAGGACGGGAACGGCCCAAGTCAACCGGGGTCCCCCTTCGGCCAGGCGGTCGGCGATGAACCGGTTCTCCGAACGGCCCAAGGAACCTCTGAACAATCCAGACAGGGGGCATGAGCGCGTCCTTCGACTTCGCTTCGCTACGCTCAGGACGAACGGGGATAGGGGCGTCAGGTGAAGGAATCGGGAATCCATCCCGGATGTCTCGATTGTTCAGAGGTTCCCCAAGTCAATCGGGGTCCCCCGCGTCGGGGCGGCGCGAGACCCGGACCCGCCAGACCTCCCGGGTCTCCGGCCCCACCCGGGCCAGGCCGCTGCGCGCGTAGCCGGGGATCCACGCGATCTCGTCCCCCACCACCAGCAACGGCGCGGTCCTGCGCCGGCTCCGGGGGGCCTTCCGGTCGATGAACAGGTCTTTCAGCTTCTTGCGCCCGGCCATGCCCAGGGGCCGGAAGCGGTCGCCGGGGCGGGGGTTCCGCAGATGCAGCCGCCCCTCCGGGCGCCCCAGGCCGGACAGGTCGAAGACCGCCTCGAAGGGGTCCTCGGGCAGCTCCCGCCTGCGGGAGCGCCACGCGGTGACCCGGACGCCGGCCTCGGGAACCGAGACCTCCCCCTCCAACGGGAGCGGATAGGAATAGTCCGCCGGGCGGGAGTCCGCCTCGCGGGAGTCCGCTGCACGGGGGTCTTCCGCACGGGGGTCTTCCGCATGGGAGTCTTCCGCATGGGAGTCTTCCGCATGAGGGGCCGCCCGTCGGGAGTCCTCCGCCTGCCGAGTCAGCCGGACGGTGTCGTACTGCCGAACCGCGGTCCAGCCGCCGGGCAGGGAGACCCGGCCGTGGGGACGGTCGCCGGAGACGAGCTTCGTGACCGCGTCCACGTGGGCGAAGCCGATGCGCCGGAGCGTCCCCAACTCCCGGCGCAACCAGAACCGCGCCATGCGGGGGCGGAACTCGGGGTCCAGGGCCAGGAAGCCGGCACGGTCCAGCGCGCCGCCCCGGGCCACTCCCGGGTACGCGGCCGCCGCCTGCCGTTCCAGGAGCGCGTGGTCGGACCGCAGCATCCCGCCCAGCCGCGCGAGCCGGCGCTCCATCGCGCCGTCGCTCCGGCTGCGGAGCTCGGGCAGGACCGTGCCCCGGAGCCAGTTGCGCAGGTAACGCGGGTCCCGGTTGGTGGGGTCTTCCCGATGGTCCAGGCCCCGGCTCTCCAGGAACGCGAGGATATCCTCCCGGGACACGTCCAGCAGCGGCCGGATCAACACCGCAGGGCCGGCGCCCTCCGGGGACCGCGCCAGGGGCCGCGCCGCGGGCATGCCCTGCAACCCTTCCGGCCCGCAGCCCCGGAGCAGCCACATGAGCATGGTCTCCACCTGGTCGTCGCGGTTGTGCCCCACCGCGACCTTGCCCATGCGCCGCTCCGAGGCCACCTGCGCGAAGAACCGGTAACGCCGCTCGCGCGCGCGGGCTTCGAGGTTCCCCGGGCCGCGGTAGTCTCCGTCCTCCCCGAGGTCGAGCCGGGCCAAGTGGAAGGGCAGCGACAGCCGGTCGGCCATGCCCCGGACGAACTCGCAGTCGTCCCGGCCCTGCCGCCCCCGGATGCCGTGGTCCACGTGGGCCACCTCCAGGCTCAGGCGGAGGGAGGGGCCGACCTCCCGCAGGAGTTGCAGGAGCGCCACCGAGTCCGGGCCGCCGGACACGCCCACGAGCACCGCGTCTCCCGGCGCCAACAGGCCGTCCCGGACGAGGGCCTGCTCCAACCGCTTGGGAAGGCTTATGGAGCTCATGGAAGCGGGGCTCATGGAGGGAGGGTTCGTGCGCACCGGTTGATGGCGCCGGCCGCTGTTGCTATAGCCTACGCGAGGCAACCGTCTATCCCCGTTCGTCCTGAGCGTAGCGAAGCGAAGTCGAAGGACGTGCTTCGAAGGACGCGCTTTCCCACAGGTAGAGGGAATCTGAACCGTCAGGATACACCGCGCCCGAACCGCTCACAAGCGAACCACAGGAGCAACCCGCATGGCTTCACCCCTGAACCCACCCGAGAGGATCCTGCTCGGACCCGGCCCCAGCAACCCGCACCCCAAGGTCCTGGAGGCGCTGTCGGCGCCGGTGGTGGGCCACCTGGACCCGGAGTTCTTCAAGGTCATGGAAGAGACCAAGGGCCTGCTGCGCTGGCTGTTCCACACGGAGAACGAACTGACGTTCCCGGTGTCGGGCACCGGCAGCGCGGGCATGGAGGCATGCCTCGTGAACCTCGTCGAGGAGGGGGACACGGTGCTGGTGTGCGTCAACGGCGTCTTCGGCACGCGCATGGCGGACATCGTGGAGCGCCTGGGCGGGAACTTGGTGAAGGTGGAGGCCCCCTGGGGCGAGGTCGTCCGCCCGGAGCAGGTGGAGCAGGCGCTGAAGGAAAACCGGGTCGATATCGTGACTCTGGTGCACGCGGAGACCTCAACCGGAGTGTGGCAGCCTGTGGAGGAGATCTCCCGGCTCGCCCACGACGCCGGCGCGCTGCTGGTGCTGGACACCGTCACCTCGCTGGGGGGATGTCCGGTGGCCATCGACGCATGGAACGTGGACGCCTGCTACAGCGGCACGCAGAAGTGCCTGAGCTGCCCGCCGGGGTTGTCCCCGGTGTCGTTCGACCGGGCCGCGCGCGAAAAGCTGGCCCGGCGGCGGAGCAAGGTGCGTAGCTGGTACCTGGACCTGACCATGATCGAACGTTACTGGGGCGAGGACCGGGCCTACCACCACACCGCGCCCATCTCCATGAACTACGCTCTCCACGCGGCCCTGGGCGAGGTCCGGCGGGAAGGCCTGGAAGCCCGGTTCGAGCGCCACCAGCGGAACCACCGGGCGCTGGCCGCGGGGCTGGAGGTCCTGGGCATCCCCCTGGCGTCGCAGGAGGGCCACCGCCTGTGGATGCTCAACAGCGTGCGCATCCCCGAAGGACTGGACGACGCCGCCATCCGCAAACGGCTGCTGCTGGACTTCGACATCGAGATCGGCGGCGGACTCGGCGCCCTGGCCGGAAAGACCTGGCGCATCGGACTCATGGGGGAATCGAGCCGGCGGGAGAACGTGCTCCGGCTCGTGGACGCCCTGGGGCGCATCCTGAACGACGAAGGCGCCCCGGTCCCCACCGCGGACGCCGTGGGCGCGGCCGAGAAGGTTTACGGGGGAGGTTGAGCCGCTCCCGGAGAGGATGCGCCGGATACTTGGCGTTGGGTGTCGAGGTCAGGTTCGAACCGACTCTTCATCTCACCATTTCGGCCCGAAGGCCGTCAATGTGGAAGGTCCTTGATGACGTCTCGAACGTAGTCTCGAAGCCAAAACACCGGTTCGGAATGCTCATCGAGAACCTTCCGCATGTTCCGGTCGCCCCATAGTTCCGCCGCTTGCACAGCGGCGTCCCTGATCCCCACATCCTCCGTAGCCAACCCATCGCGCACGAGGCCGACGCGCCATGAACCAGTCCCCGGACGCTCTTGACGCCCCAGGCACCGCAGAACCGACGCCGCGAAACCCGGGCGAGCGGTATCCAGGGCAAAGGTCCTCAACCATTCGAGAACGTCCCGACCTTTCTCGGACTGCAATGCCCTTCCGATGGTCGTTTCGGCCGGGTGATTCATGCCGTCCTCGATAGGTTCGGCTTCAAATGCAGCCCGAAGCCTGACTGCAAGCTCTTCCTGTTCCCGGCTTTCGACGAAAGATCGTTGCTCCGCCGCCGGTCGGAAGCCGGCAACATCCAGACTGCGTACGTTCTCGCCCGAACCTGCGGAAAGGCCTAGTTCGGCAGCAAACACTTGATCGCTCTACACGCGCCATCTACGTTCTCCGGGTCAAGTGGGTACCTCTGACGCGGGTCCCGCAGGTTGAGATAGGCGGTGGGATTCGGAGTAAAACCGTCGTCGTCCTTTACAAAGACCTTGTAGCAATATCCGTTGGTCAGAACCATGGTCCTGCAGTTCGGGAATTCCCCGGCGTATTCGATCGCCTGCTTCTGTGCGTACTCTAGACCTATAGAAAACCCTTTCGTCTCGATCACAGATACACAATCTTCATGACTTCCATTGTATATTGGTCGGAAGCACGCTATATCGGCCCGTTTTCTACCACAAGGCTGCTCGATCTTGAGTTGCTGTTCCGACCATCCCAATGCCAGAAGTAGAGGGACGACGAGAAACGTCCTCGTCTCACGCTCCCGGATGTCTTTCTTCTTCTTGTACTCGTAGTAGTAGTCGGCGAGCAGCCGGACCTTGGAGATCGTCCGTATCAACTCGTCGGCAGAGCTTGGACGAAACCCCTGCTGAAGCAAAAACCTGAGCAATTCCTTGTCTGTCACCTGGTTGGTTGGCTTTGGTTCTTCGCAAGGTTTGCACTCTCCCCCCTCTGCCCAGATCGTGTCCACGCGCTGCCGCAGTTGTTGCTTGTGAATCCTCTTCAACATGCCTTGCACGAGCCCGAGCCCCTTGACACCCTCCTTCCCGTTCAAAGGAATTTTCCAATTAACGTACTTGTAGTGTGACAGATCCCATCCGTCGAAGTCCTTGAGCCAGTCCTTGTCGCCGTCAGCGTTTCTCTGGACCTCGCCGACTGCCCGGATGGCCGTTTTCCCATCCTTAAGAACGAGTATGTCTCCAACGGACACCTTGTCCATACGTGTCTTATCGCCTATGAACGCCATCCCGTATTTCAAGAACAACTCTCCGTAGCGTCGTCCTTGGTAGCCAGCGGCGATCTGCCAATACTTGGCCATTCAACAAGCCTCCTCTGGAACCTCTGAACAATCGAGACATCCGGGATGGATTCCCGATTCCCTCACCCTGACGCCCCTATCCCCGTTCGTCCTGAGCGTAGCGAAGCGAAGTCGAAGGACGCGCTCATGCCCCCTGTCTGGATTGTTCAGAGGTTCCCTCTCATTGTTCAGTGGCATCCTGCATTGGACGATCCTGCTACACATCAGCGTGTGGAGATCCTGAAGGGATGAGTTCTTCTTGCACGATGGAGGGCCGCTTGGCCAGCAGGGCCAGCAAGACCCGCGCCGGTCCTTCCGGACGGCGGCGGCCCTGTTCCCAATTCTTGAGCGTGCCGAGGGATACCCCGATACTCCTGGCAAAGTTGGGCTGTGAAAGGCCCGTCTTCCCGCGTATGGTGGCGACATCGGGTTCCGGCACCTCGGGCGCTGCGATTTCATGTACGACAAAACCGTCCCGTTGGCCGTCCAGGTACGCGCGTGCATCATCCAGCCCGGCCATGATCTTCCTGAAAGCCTTGCTCATGTGAGCCTCCCGTAATCTTCGACTATTCGCTTCGCAGCGGCGATCAATGCGGCTCGCTCCCTGGGGCTGAGGTCCGCTTTCTCGTTCTTGGCGAAGACGGTGAGCAAGAACACCGGAAGGTCCTCGCCAGCGAACAGGAATACCACACGAACCCCTCCGCTTTTGCCGCGTCCCTGACGGGTGCCCCGCATCTTGCGTATGCCGCCGCCGAGCGAGACGCCCACCTTGGGGTTTGCGGCTACCGTATCGACGACCTTGCTCCGTTCGGCATCGGACAGTACACCCTTGGCTGCTGCAAGATATTCGGGTGTCTCGACGACTGTTTGCCAATGGGTCCACATATAGGCGTCAATGGCGTCCGTGTCAATGGCGTCCGTCCCGGGATGATCCTACCCCTTCCTTTCTACCTTGCCTACACGAAAAATGGATGGATTCCCGCTTTCGCGGGAATGACGGAGGGTGGGCTTGTGCGGGAAGGACGGGTAGGCCTTCGCGGGAAGGACAGGTGGAGTTGCGCCGGAAGGACGGGGGGGCTTGCGCGGGAAGGAACTGCGGGGAATGTCACGGAACACCCGGAACGCTTGGCTGGAAGCCTCCCCGCAAGCGCAACCCGCCGCGGGTCACTGCAACGTCCGCAGTTCCGGGTACACCTCGGCGGCGAAGAGTTCCATGCTGCGGCGGGTCTCTTCCGAGGTCAGGAAGCCCGCCTGGTTCATCATCAGGAGGTGGCCCACGCCGCAGCGGTCGTGGAGGTACTTGACCTTTTCCAGGACCTTCGCCGGGGTGCCGGCGATGATGACGCCCTGGTCCATGAGCGCCTCGTAGCTGCGGTTGTAGCGGGCGTTGCCCTTGGGGTCGAAGAAACGCAGGAGCCCCTGGGGCGGCACGAAACCGGGCGGGGCGAAGAACCCCACGGGCCGCCTCTTGTTGAGGTACCAGAGCAGCTTGCGGCCCCCTTCCTCGGCCTTCTTCTCGGTCTCGCCGGTGAAGCACAGGGCGCAATAGGCGAACTTGTCCGCGCCCGGCTCGGGATACCCCATCTCCCGGCAGCGGTCCCGGTAGGCGCCGAATATGGCGTCGGTCTGGTCGTAGGACGACAGGACCGTGGCGAGCGTGTAGTGGCGGTCCGCCACCCAGGGCACTGCGGCCGGGTTGCTGCCGGTGATCCAGATGGGAGGATGGGGTTGCTGGAAGGGCCGCGGCCAGGGGTTGACGTAGCGGAAGTGGTAGTGCTTGCCCTCCCAGTTGAACACGTCCTGGGTCTCCCACGCCTTCAGGATCAGGTCATGGGCTTCCTGCATCCGTTCCCGGGTATCGGACGGGTTGGTGTTGGCTGGGTGGACCTCGGTCCCCACGCCGCGCACGAACCCGGCGATGAGCCGCCCGCCCGACATGACGTCGAGCATGGCCGCGTCCTCCGCCACCTGGATGGGGTTGCGGTGGGCGAGGGGGAAGCCCAGGCACAGGATCTTCGCGCGCCTGGTGCGCCGCACCAGCGCCGCCGCGGTGATGGAGACGTTGGCGGCGAGGCACGTGGCGGTGGCGTGGTGCTCGTTGAGCATGATCTCCAGCCCCATCTCGTCGGCGTACTCGTACTCGTCGAGGTAGCGGTTGTAGAGGTCGTGGGTGGTGCGGGGGTCGCAGTAGCGGCTGGGCAAGGTCACGCGCATGGCCCCGTGCCGCTCCTCCACGTCGTCGGGCAGGAACGGATAGGGCATCTCCGTGAAGTGGTAGGCGAGCATTTCCCGGCCCTCCTCTCGTTCTAGCTCTCCAGGAACTCCGTGACGGCTCGCGCCAGAGCCTCCGGCTGCTCCCAGTGGGGGTAGTGGCCCGCCTCCGGTATCTCCGTGAAACCGGCCCCCGGAATGCCCTGCTGGAGCGCGCGCCCGTAGCTCGGGGACACCACCCGGTCGCTCGCGCCCCACAACACGCGGGTGGGGACGCGCACCCGGGCCAGCCGCCGCAACAGTTTCGGGTTATGCATGAAAGGACGCCAGCCGAACTTCAGCACCGACTGGCGGTTGCGCAGCAGGGTCAGCAACTCATCCTCGGTCAACCCCTCCATCCCCGGCCACTTGAGCGACCCGGCCGCGGCCGGGTCGTGCCACGCCAGCTCCGCCACCTCTTCCGCGGTGCGCACGTACACGTCTTCCACGTCGCGCACGGTGGGGCCCGATACCTTCACGCCCACGGAATCGAACAGCACCAGCCGCCGGATGCGCCGCTGCGAGCGCACCGCCATCTCCGCGGCCACCCAGCCGCCGAACCCGTGGCCCACCAGGTGCACGGGACCCGCGTCCAGGGCTTCGAGCAGGTCGAGACCCAGGAAGGCCAGGTCCTCCATATCGTCCATCCAGTCGGGGAGCTCCGAGCGGTTCACCCCGGGCAGGGACGGGACCACCGTGCGGAAACGCCGGGCCAGGGCGTCGTCGAAAGGCGGCGCCTGCGTGTCGAGCTGGTCCCCGTAGAGGACCACCAGCGGGGCGCCTTCCCCCTGTCGGCGGACTCCCAGGCTCACCCCGTCCACTTCCATGGTCTCCGAAAGCCACGTCACGGACCCGGCGCCTCCCCCGCGCGCCTCCGGATGAAGTCGATGGCCAGGGCGTTGAACTCGTCCGGGTGCTCCGCATGGGAACAGTGCCGGGACTGGTCGAACACCTTCACCTCGGAGCCCGGTATCTCCGCCTGGAGGTCCGCGGCGTAGGTGGGCAGGCGCAACGGGTCCTGGGCCCCCGCCACGATCAGCACCGGACAACGGATGCGGCCGTAGTCGGGCCGCACCGGCCGGAACCCCCTGGCCCTTCCCCGGGGCGCCAGACGCGCGGCCGCGCAGGCTTCCCACACCCCCGGCTCCAGGCTCGCCCGCCAGCGCTCGTCCACCACGTGGTCGGCCCACCAGCGCTCGTGGTAGAAGCACGCCCGCAGGATCTCCCGCATCTCCCTCCACTCGCCCCGGTATCCGGTGAGCACCTTCCGTACGTCGTTGTCCGGCGCCGTGCCGCCGCCGCTCACCGTGATGACCGACGCCGCCTCGAAACGCGGGTCCACGGCCATCTGCAGGACGAACCCGCCGCCGAAGGAATTGCCGATGAAATGGGCAGGTCCGACGTCCAAGGCCCGCAGGAAGCCGGCCATGTGCTTCAGCCGGAAACCCAGCGGGTCGCTGAAGCTGTACACCAGGTCGGTGCGTCCGAAGCCCGCCATGTCCGGCGCATAGACGTGGAAGTGTTCCCCGAGCTGCGCGATGTTGTCGCGCCAACTGAACTCGGCCCGGCCGCCGAACTCGCCGCTGTGGACCAGCACCACCACGGGGCTGCGGCCCGCGCCCGCCTCCAGGTAATGGGTACGGACCTGGCCCACTTCGACGAAGTGGCTGCTCACGCCTGCCGGAAGACCGTTCACGGCCCCCTGCCTAGCCCAAAGCCCCCTACCTGTCAACTTGGGCCGCGCCGGTTCCGGTACTTTCCCTGGCGTCCGCCCGTGGGACAGACCGTGACGTGGCGCCGCGGCTGCTTTCTCCAACTGCGTCGCGAACGGGGTTCCGGCAAGGACCGTCATCGCGCAGCCAGACCGTATCGACTCCAACCCTACCGGAGGGACCGGCGAATGCTCGAGATGGATCGCATCTACCATGCAGACGCCTCGACTTGTTTCCCCGGATCGACGACGGGAGTATCGACCTGGTCATCTGCGACGGTCCGTACGGCGTCACGGGCAATCAATGGGACAGAATCCGGAACATCCAGGAATAGGCTCTTCAGGAATTCGTGTGGGTGAGGGGTCTTCAAGCGGCGCCATTGGGGTAGACATCCAGGCCACCGAAATGGAAGTAGATGGCGTCCCGGAAGCGTTGGCGGTTGCGGTAGCCGCGGGCGGCGTCGAAATCTGTGCAGGAGTCTTCGCTACGACCTGTACTGCGTCGGAGACGTGTCGAAAGTCGCTTTCCACTCGTGTTTCGATCCACCCTCCGTTCCACGGAGTTCCAACACACCGTCTGACAACTTGGCGATGGGGTCCAGGACAACGTTGCCGGAGCGGTGTACGTTTACATTCCACAATAGCATGGGGTTATAGCGGCCCATGAACAGCCAGATCGCCTCGATCAGCGCCGTCTTGCCGACCCCGTTCGCGCCTGTAACCAGATTGGCGCGGCTCAAACGAGGCAGGGACAACCCGTCGATGCCGCGGTAGTGAACTGCCTCGAAACTGCTGAGACGAACCATCGGATTCCTCCGCTATCGGACGCGATGCTCCGCCGGCACCCCCGGCCCCCTATTCCACCCGGTGGTCGTTGGGCGGCAGCGAGCGGAGGTACACGGCGATGGCGGTGAGGTCTTCGTCGGTCATGTGTTCGTAGCCGTGGACCGTGACCCTCTCCATCAGGCCTTGGACATTGTCGCCGTCGGGCTTGAAGCCGCTCTGCAACAACTCCACCATGTCCTCCACGGTCCAGTCGCCCACGCCGGCCTCCGGGTGCGGGGTGACGTTGGGGGCCGGCTCTCCTTCGGGTCCGTATGCGCTTCCCGCCAGGAAGAGGTCCCGCTGCAACCCGCCGGCCCAATCCCGGGGGGTGTGGCATTCGCCGCAGTGGGTGACCGCCCGGACGAGGTAGGCGCCGCGGTTCCAGCGGGCCGATTGACTAGGGTCCGGCGTCCACCGGCCCTCGTCGAAATAGCGCCACTTCCAGCCGGTCAAGAGGAAGCGCCAGCCGAAGGGCGTGGTCAACTCGTGCGCCCGGTTCTCCTTCCTTACGGGTTCCACGCTGGACAGGTACGCCTTCAGGGCCAGGATGTCCTCGTCCGTCATGCGGGTGAAAGACGTGTAGGGGAAGGCCGGGAACAGGTGCTCGCCGCGGCGGCCGACGCCCTTTCTCATGGCCCGGAGGAACTCCTCGTCGCTCCACTCGCCGATGCCCGTCTCTCGGTCCGGCGTGATGTTGGTGCTGTAGATGGTTCCGAAGGGGACCGAGATGGCGTTGCCGCCGGCGAGCTCGGCGCCGCCGTTTTCGTAGTCGGTGTGGCAGGCGATGCAGAGGCCGGCCCGGGCGAGGTACGCGCCTCGCTGGACCGGGTCGTCCGCGGCGTTCCCCAAGGGCGGCCACAGGACCGCCCAGAAGGCCGCCGCAACCACGGCCGCGGCTGCCCGGCCCGTTCTTCGGCGTTGCACTGCGCGCATGTCCCGCCTCCTCCCGTCAGCCGGTCCCGCACACGATGAGCTCCCGGGGACAGTCGTGGAGCCGCTCCAGTCCGGCGTCGGTGACGCGCAGCATTTCGCCGAACTGGACTCCCCGGGACCCGTCCTCGGTCACCACGTTGGGCTGGATGACCAGGCACATGTCCGTGCGGAAGCGAAAGTCCGCGGGGACGCCGCGGCTGGTCTGCCGCGTCCGCAGGATCGGCGGCAACTGGTTGGCGCCGTGGACCACGTCGTCATACACCGTGAAGCCCCGTTCGTGGACCACGTCCGCGGCCTCCAGCACATCCTCCGGCCCCGCGCCCGCCCGGATGACCTGCTCGATCCGGTGGAACGCCTCCATGGCCGCGTCGTGGAGCCGCCGGTACTCGGGGGTGGGGCCTTCGCCGATGGTGAAGGTGCGCAGCACCTGCCCCGAGTAGCCGCCGTAGTTGGCGCTGATCTCGGTCACCAGCACGTCCCCCTTTTGCAGGACCCGGTTCGACAGGTGCTGTTGCGGCACCCCGCCCCGGGGTTCCCGCATGGAAGTGGTAATCATGAAGTGGATGCCGTTGACGCCGCCCTTCCCCAGGTACGCGTCCTCCACGATCCGGGCGAGCTCGTGCTCGGGGATTCCCGGACGCGCGTGCTCGGCCAGGGCCGCCACCGAATCGTCGCTCATGGCCGCGGCCTGCCGGATGCGCTCGATCTCCTCGCCGCTCTTGACCTGGCGCTGCTCCCGCATCTCGCCGCCGAAGTCCACCCATTCCACCCCCGGCAGCGCCTCCGCCAGCCGCTGGTAGTGGCGGTAGGGGACGTTGCCGCACAACCCCGCCCGGCCCTTCTCCACGCCCCGTTCCCTCAGGTTCTCCAGCACCCGCGGTATCGAGTCCACCGCGCCCGCGGCGCTGGAGCCGCCGAAGCGGACGTCGTCGATGACCGCCATCCGCCGGGCGTTGGGCAGGTGGTTGGACAACTGCACGAAAAGCGTGGGCTCCCCCCGGCGCGGGTAGATGAAGTACGACTCGGTGGTCGTCAGCCAGTTGCACAGGTAGTGGATCTCGGGCGTGGCCCCCTTGCCGTGGAACACCACGGTCTCCAGGCCGAGACGGTCCATGCGCTGCCGCACCGCCCGCTCGCGGCGCTCGTACTCGGCCTCGGAAAACGACAGGTAGGCGGGGTCGCAAGCCATGCTTCTTCGTTCCTTTCCGGGGAACCGCATCAGGGAACCTCCGAACGATCGAGACATCCGGGATGGATTCCCGATTCCTTCACCCTGACACCCCTGTCCCCGTTCATCCTGAGCATAGCGTTGCGAAGTCCCCCCATTCACCTGAGCGTAGCGTAGCGAAGTCCCCCATTCATCCTGAGCGTAGCGTAGCAGAGTCCCTCCGTTCGTCCTGAGCGTAGCGAAGCGAAGTCGAAGGACGCGCTCATGCCCCCTGTCCCGATCGTCCGGAGGTTCCCCGCTCCGCTCACGTGGCGGCCAGCCCGGGCTGCGGCGTGGGCAACGGGGCCCGCGGCGCCTCCCTGGCGATGGCCAGGGACATGGCCGCGGCCATGACCGCCAGCACCGCGCCGATGAGGAACGCGGGGACGTAGTCGCCGAAGTAGTCGAAGATGACGCCGCCGCCCTGGGCCATGGCGGCCCCGCCCAACTGGTGCGACATGAAGATCAGGCCGTAGATGCTGCCCACGGAGTTCTTGCCGAACGTGGAGCCGGCGAGGGCCACCACCGGCGGCACGGTGGCGAACCAGTCCAGGCCGTAGATCACCCCGAACACGAACAGGCCGGCGGGGCCGGTGACCGCCGGCAGGATGAACAACGACACCGCCCGCAGCCCATAGACCCAGGCCAGGACCTTGCGGGGGTCCATGCGGTCGCTCAGCCAACCCGCCATCATGGTGCCGACGAAGTTCATGCCCCCCATGATCGCCACGGTCCAGGAGGCGGCGCCGGTGCTGATGCCGATGTCCAGGGCGTGGGGGATCATGTGGCTGCCGATGAGCCCGTTGGACGTGCCGCCGCAAATGGCGTAGGCGCCGCACAGGAGCCAGAAGGTGCGGTGCCGCAGGGCGTCCCGCACCGTGGTGCTCGTGACCGGACGCGCCCCCCCGCCCGCGAAAGCCTTCGACGAGGCGGCTTCGGACTCGCCCAGGGCCTCGTCGCCCACGTCGGCCGGGTCGTTGCGCATGAGCCACCAGACCAGGACGAAGATGACCGCGGCCGCACAGGCCAGGAACGTGGCCGCGGCGCGCCAGCCCCAGGCCACGATGATGCCCATGACCAGGGGGATGAAGATGAGTTGCCCGGTGGACCCCGCGCTGTTCAGCAGGCCCAGCATCACGCCCCGGTGGCGCACGAACCAGCGGTGGGCCACGCTGGCCGCCAGCACTGACGACAGGCCGCCGGCGCCCGTGCCGACGATGAAGCCCCAGACCAGGACGAACTCCCACAGCCCGTCGATGTAGGCGGTGAGGCCCACCCCCACGCACAACAGCGCCAGGGCGGCGAGCATCACCACCCGCACCCCGCGGCGGTCCTGGATGCGGCCGCCCACCGGGCCGATGGCCCCGTACAGCACCAGGTTGATGGACACCGCGGACATGATCGACGCGCGGCTCCAGCCGAACTCCGCCTCCAGCGGCCGGACGAAGGTCTGCGGCGCGGCCCGGATGCCCGCGGCCATGAGCGTGGCCACGAAGGTCAGGGCCGCCACCACCCAGCCGTAGAAGAAGCGCACGTTCAGCGGGTTCCGGGGCGTGGGGTCGAGGTTGTCAGGTTTTGCGTCCATGGATGCCTTCCGGCGAAGCCCCGGCGGAGGGGCCGGACGTCCGCTGGTCCCGGGAGCCGGGCCCCAGGGCGTCCGCGGCGACCTCGTAGTCTTCGAGCCGCGGCAGCAGCAACGGGTGGTCCACCCCCGCCTCGCGGTATTCGGCCAGGCGTCCGCGGCACGCGGCGGCGTCTCCGAGCAGGTAGAACGCCTCCACCATGGCGTCGGTGACCAAGTGGGCCGCGGCCTTTTCGTCTCCGCCTTCCGCGGCCGCCCGGAGCGGCGGCAGGATGCCGGGGTCGAAGCCGCCCCGCTCCAGCAGGACCTCCCCCACGAAGGGCTCGGCCAGCAGCCGCGCCATCCTCTCCTTGAGGGCCGGCATCATCCGCGACGGGTCGTCGGTCAGGCGCACCACGAGCATGCAGGCCATGTCGATGGCCCCGGGGTCCCGGCCCGCCTCCCGGGCCGCGGCGGCGACCTCCCGGACCGCGTAGCGGACGTAGTCCACGGGGACGTAGGCGTTGAGCAGGACGCCGTCCGCCACCGCCCCCGCCAGCCGCAGGGCCCTGGGGCCGATGGCGGCGAGGTAGATGGGCAGGCGCGGCTGCGCCGGCTCCACCGCGAGGCGGACGCCCTCAAGGCCGCTGCCGGTGACGCGCTCGCCGGCCAGGAGCCGCCTGAGCCGGGCCACGGTTTCCTCCAGGGTGCGCAGGGGCCGCTCGTAGGGCATGCCCATGCGCCCTTCGATCACCGACTTGTCGCTCCGGCCCAGCCCCAGCAGGAACCGGCCCCCGGAGACGCGGTCCAAGGTCGCCGCGCACATGCCCAGGAGCGCCGGGTTGCGCGTGTAGGGGTTGGCCACGCCCAGCCCCAGCCGCATCCTTCGGGTGGCCGCGGCCAGGAACCCCAGCAGGGAGAAGGTCTCTTCGTGGAAGTAGCGCTCGGTCACCCACAGGGAGTCGAAGCCGGCCTCTTCCGCGGTGCGGGCGTAGTTCCGCAGCGCGTCGCCGCTCTCGATGCCGTGGTAGAGGACCATTCCGAGTCGTGGCATGGGAGTCCGTCCGTGCGCGGGTCCTGCCGGCGGGTCAGATCCCGGTCCCCGCCCGCTTGAGCCGGGGGTCCAGGACGTCCCGCAGGGCGTCGCCCAGCAGGTTGATCCCCAGGACGGTGACGAAGATGCTGAGCCCGGGGAACAGGGCCAGCCACCACGCGGTGCTGATGTAGATCCGGCCGTCCGCGAGCATGGTGCCCCAGGTGGGGATCTCGGGGGGCACCCCGAGGCCCAGGAAGCTCAGGCTCGCCTCGGAGATGATGGACGACGCCATGGCGAAAGTGCCGATGACCAGGGAGACCTGGATCAGGTTGGGGATGATGTGGCGCGAGATGACCTGGGCGTCGCTGGCGCCCAGGGACTTGGCCGAGATGACGAACTCCCGGGCCTTGAGGGAAAGGCTCTGCCCGCGGGTCACCCGGCAGTACTGGATCCACCGCTGGGCCACCAGGGCCAGGATCAGGTTGAACAGGCCCTGGCCGAGGAACGCCATGATGGTCAGCGCCAGGAGCAGGGGCGGGAAGGCCCACACCACCTCCACCAGCTTCTGGATGGAGAAATCCACGTTGCCGCCGAAGTAGCCCGAGACGGCCCCCAGCAGGACGCCGACGAAGCCCGAGATGAACACCACCGCGAAGGCCACCAGCAGCGACACCCGGGCGCCGAACACGATGCGGCTCAGGATGTCCCGGCCGAGGTTGTCGGTGCCGAGGAAATGCGGCCCCCAGAACCACTGGGGCGCCTGCAGCATGGTCTCCAGGCTCTGGCGGTTGGGGTCGTAGGGGGCCACCAGCGGCCCGAGTACGCCCACGACGATGAACACCAGCACGATGAGCCCGCCGGCATAGACCTTCACGCGCATCCAGCGGCGCCACCACCCGCGGCCGGGCCGCCGGGCGGCGGACGGTTCCGGAACACCTGGGCTAGTATCGGATCCTGGGGTCGATGACTGCATAGAGCACGTCGATCAGGAAGTTGATGGCCACGAAGGCCGCGGTATAGACCAGCACCAGGCCGGTCACCAGCGGATGGTCCCGGGCGTTCAGGGCGATGACCAGGAGGCTGCCGCTGCCGGGCCACGAAAAGACCGTCTCCACGATGATCGAGCCGCTCAGGAGCGTGCCGAGCTCCAGCCCCACCACGGTGATGACCGGGATCAGGGCGTTGCTCAACACGTGGCGCCACATCACCTTGCGCTCCACCAGCCCCTTGGCCCGGGCCGTGGTCACGTAATCCTCGTGCATGACCTCCAGCACCGACGACCGCGTCACGCGCATGAGGATGCCCAGCATGTTGGCGCCGAGGGCGAGGGCCGGCAGGAACACGTGCTCCAGGCCGTCGCGCACTCCGGCCCAGTTCCCCAGGAGGGCGCTGTCGAGGATGTAGAACCCGGTGACGGGCTTGCCGGCGATGCCGTAGGTGTCCCGGCCCGCGGACGGCAGGACGTTCAGTATCCCGGCGAACAGCAGGATCAGCATGATGCCGAACCAGAAGCTGGGCATGCTGATGCCGAACAGGCCGAAGGTGGTGCCGGTGTTGTCCACCCACGAGTTGGGCTTGGCCGCGGCCCACACCCCGAGGGGAATGGCGATGATGAGGGCGATGACCACCGCGGCGGTGGCGAGCTCCAGGGTCGCCGGCACCCGGGCGAGGATGACGTCCAGCACCGGCTCGTCGTACTTGAAGGAGCGTCCGAAATCCCCCTGGACCGCGGACAGGAAGAACTTGACGTACTGGACATAGACCGGCTGGTCCAGCCCCCACCGCTCCTTGGCCTCGGCGATGTCCGCGGCGGTGGTGTCCTCCCCGAGCAGCATGAGCGTGGGGTCGCCCGGCGCGGCCTGGATCAGCAGGAACACCAGGATGCTGATGAGGACCATCACCGGGATGGTTCCGATCAGTCGGCGGAGCAGGTAGTTTCCCATGGGAGCGTCGCTCGGAAAGGTTATCGGAACATCTGGACAATTATCCCGTTCGTCCTGAGCGTAGCGAAGCGAAGTCGAAGGACGCGCTTTCCCGCAGGAAGAAGATGTTCAAGCCGGAATCGTTCAGAGGTTCCTATCGTCTATGATATAGGCTGCCCGATTTCAAGCGCGACCTTCAAGCGCCCGCCGCGGGCGCACGGCCGGACGAAACCCGCGTCCGCGGCAACGAAAGGACCACACACACATGGCAAAGGATCTGCGCGCGTTCATCGAGCAGTTGGCGGACTCGGCCCCGGACCAGCTCCGGGTGGTCACCCGACGGGTGGACCGCAGGTTCGACGTCACCGCCATCGCCGCGAGGCTGGGGGAGGAAGGACGCTTCCCCGCGCTGCTCTTCACCCACGTGGAAGGCTCGTCCATGCCCCTGCTCATCAACCTGACGGCCACCTACGAGCGGCTGGCCCTGGCCCTGGATACCGGCGTGCCGGACATGGCCCGGGTGTACGGCGAAAGGCAGGCGCGGCCCATCCCCGCGGAGACCGTGGCCGACGGTCCGGTGAAGGAGGTGGTGCTCAAGGGGGACGCGGCCGACCTGTCCGCCCTGCCCATCCCGTTCCACAACGAGCTCGACGCCGGTCCCTACGTCACCGGCGGAGTCCTGATCCTCAAGGACCCGGACACGGGCGTCCAGAACGCCGGGATCTACCGCCACCAAGTCCACGACCCGCACACCCTCGGGGTCTATTTCCAGGGCAGCCACCACGGCGGCTACATCCACCGGCGCTGCTCGGAACGGGGCGAGCCCACCGAGTTCGCCCTGGTCATCGGGCACTACCCCACGTTCATGCTCGGGGCGGTCTCCCGGCTGCCGGGGATCGGCGGGGAGTTCGCGGAGGCGGGCGCGCTGCTGCAGGAGCCCATCCAGCTCGTCAAGGCCGAGACCGTGGACCTCATGGTGCCGGCCCACGCCGAGATGGTCATCGAGGGGCGGCTCCCCGCCGACGAGACCCGGCTCGAAGGCCCCTTCGGCGAGTGGACCGGCTACTACGTGAGCGTCGGCGCCCAGCCGGTCATGCGCGTGTCGGCCCTGACCATGCGCCGCAACCCCATCTACTACGACGTCTTCCCCGCGGGCCGGGAACACCTGGTGCTCGGGAGCCTGCCCCGCATGGGCACCATCTACCGCCGGGTGAAGGAAGCGGTCCCGGGTGTAGTCAACGTCAACGTGCCCGCCCACGCCCGCACCCACTGCTACATCTCCATCCGCAAGCGCCGCGACTCGGAGGTCAAGCGGGCGGCCCTGGCCGCCATCGCCACGGAACCCGAGAACCTCCGGTGCGTGGTGGTGGTGGACGAGGACATCGACGTGTTCCACGAGCCGGAAGTGACCTGGGCCGTGGGCACGCGCCTGCGCCCGGACCGGGACGTGCTGACCATCCCGGACTGGAACGGTCCCGGGGACCTGCTGCCGTCCAACTGGGACTACGCACTGGACGGGACCCACCAGCCCGTGATGGGCGCCGTCATGATCCTGGACGCCACCAAGCCCGCCCCGCCGGTCCAGTACCCCCAGCGGGCGCGCCCGCCGGAGGCCCGGGTGCGCGAGGTGGAACTGGAAGGGCTGCTGGAGCCCTTCGACCGTTCGCTGCTGCGGAGGTAGCCGTTGACAAGGTCATGGACGGGGCGATAAGGTCCGCAGCGTGCCGAACAGCGGTCTTCACCGCGTCCTCCGACAGGAAAGGAGCACTCATGTCGAACTCGAAACCTTTGCGAACCGCGGCCATCGCCATGCTCGCGGCCGGGGCCCTGGCGCTGGCCGGTACGCCGGCAGCGGCCCAGGACAAATATCCCGTCAAGCCCATCACGATCCTCGTGGGCTTTTCGGTGGGCGGGGCCATGGACACCGCGGCGAGGCTCCAGGGCGAGGTCCTGTCGAAGCTCCTGGGCGTGCCCGTGTTGGTGCGCAACGTGCCGGGGGCGGGCGGGCGGAACTCGGTGACGATACTGAACCGCTCCAAGCCCGACGGCTACACCATGGCGGCCATCAACCTGCCCGGCCAGGCGGTCAACCAGGTGGTCCGGGGGATGGATCCCGACCTGCGGAGCTTCACCTGGATCGGGCGGCAGGTGTCCAACCCGTACTTCCTCCAGGCCACCGCCAAGGATGGCATGGACCAATGGACGTCGCTGGAACAGATGAAGACGGCCGGGAAGCCCATCAAGGCGGGCATCACCGGCACCGGCGGCAACACCTTCCCCATCTCGGTGATCACCGCCAACCTCGTGGGCTACCCGGTGGACTTCATCGCCGGCTTCAAGGGACCCGAGCTGATCACCGGCATCATCCGCGGTGACATCGCCATCACCAACCTGCCCCTGGTCAACCGCTGGACCACCGCGGTCCAGTCCGGCGAGGCCAAGGCCATCGCCGTTTACCTGCCCGAGCGGCATCCCAAGTTCCCGGACATCCCCACCGGAGTGGAACAGGGGTTCCCGGAACTGGGGTCGGCCTCCCTGGTGGGGCAGAACCTCTACGCGCTGCCGCCCAAGACCCCCGGCAAGATCGCCTCGGTGCTGGAGGCGGCCCTGGTGAAGGTCAACGGCGACGCCAAGCTCAAGGCCAAGATCCAGGCCAACGGCAACGTCGTGGCCCCGCTGAGCGCCCAGGACACCTCGAAGCTCATCGGGGACATGATCGGCCTAGTGGGAGACAACGCCTCCCTGCTGAAGAAATACGTCAAGTGACCGCGGCCGGTCACGCAGCGAGACGGCTCCGCGGTGCGGGACCGTCTCGCCCCCTTCCTTCCGGGCTTCCGCCGTCCCGTTCCGGCCCCCGCCCGTCCACCGGGTCGAGGGGCGCAGGGACGCGCGGACGGTGACCCCGGGACACCCGCGTCCATGTTCGAGGGATTCGGCGGCGCCCTGGCCACCATTGCCGAGCCGCACGTCATACTGACGCTGTGCGCGGGCAGCATCATCGGCCTGGTCTTCGGCGCGGTGCCGGGCCTGGGCGGCATCCTCGCCATGTCCATGCTGCTCCCGTTCACGTTCACCTGGGACGCCATCACCGCGGTCTATCTGTTCTCCGGCATCATGGGAGCGAGCTCTTTCGGCGGCTCCATCAGCGCCATCCTGCTCAACACCCCGGGCACGCCGGTGAACGCCGCCACCTGCTTCGACGGCTACCCCATGGCCAAGCGAGGGGAGGCGGCCCGGGCCCTGGGCCTGTCGGCCGGGGCCTGCCTCCTGGGGGCGCTCTTCGGACTCGTGATCCTCGCCCTGCTGATCCAGGTCATGCGCCCGCTGGTGCTGGCCTTCGGCCACCCGGAGATCTTCTGGCTGGTGGTGTTCGGCCTCGTCACCACCGCCACCGTGAGCCAGGGGTCGCTGCTGAAGGGCCTCGTGGCCGGCGGCGTCGGCATCCTGCTGTCCTTGGTGGGGCTCAACGAGCCCACCGGGCTCATCCGCTATACGCTGGGCAGCGAGTACCTGTGGGACGGCATCCCCCTGATACCGTTCTTCGTGGGGCTGTTCGCCATCGGGGAGCTCATCAACTACTCGGCCCAGGGGGGCACCATCGCCCGGGACAACGTCGAGGCCAGCATACGGGGCGCCTGGCAGGGGGTGCTGGAGAACTTCCGCTACGCGGTGTGCCTGCTGCGGAGCTCCTCCATCGGCACGCTGGTGGGGATCATACCGGGAGTGGGGGGCGAGACCGCCAACCTCATCGCCTATACGGTGGCGGTGCAGGCCTCCAGGGACCCGGGCTCCTTCGGCAAGGGCCATCCCGAGGGCGTCATCGCCAGCGAGGCGGCCAACGACTCCAAGGATGGCGGGGCGTTGCTGACCACCCTCAGCTTCGGCATCCCCGGGAGCCTCGCCATGGCCCTGCTCCTGAGCATATTCATCATGCACGGGATCTCGCCGGGACCCCAGTTGATCGTGGAGCAGCCCATATTCGTCTGGACCCTGCTCAACGGCTACGTGGTGTCCAACGCCTTCGCCAGCATATTCGGCCTGTTCGCCGCCCGCTACCTGGCCGTCATCACCCGGGTCCCGGTCCACTACCTCTCGGCCGTCATCGCGGTGGTCTCCCTGGCCGGAACCTACATCCTGCGGGAGAACGTCTGGGACGTGGTGCTGGTGGTGCTGCTGGGCGTGCTCGGCTTCGCCATGCGGCGGGCGGGAGTGCCGGTGCTGCCCCTGGTCATCGGCTTCGTGCTCGGCGACCTGGCGGAGAAGTCCTTCCTGCTGACCCTGCGCATCCACGACGGCAGCTATACGGGATTCTTCGACAGCGCCATCTCCTGGATCCTCATCCTCACGATGGCCGCGGCGCCGGTGGCCAAGCGGCTGCGGACCCGCTGACGAGACCGCCATGAAGCGCATGGACTACACCGGCGTGATCGTCAACCTGCTCTACTTGGCGGTGGTGGCGCTGGTGGTCTCCCTGTCCCTCGGGTTCGAAGGACAGGGAGGGCTCGTGCCGGTGGTGCTGGGCGCGCCCACGCTGGCGCTGATCCTGTTCAGTCTGGGCCGGGAACTGCTCTACCCGAGCGCGGCCGCGGACGAAGCCGCCCCGGACGTGGCGCCGTGGTCCAAGGCCGCCCCGGTCATCGCCTGGCTGGGGGCCTTCTGCGTGCTGGTGCTCCTCATCGGCTTCCATCTCGCCATCCCCCTCTACATGGTCCTGTTCCTGCGCCGCTACGGCGGCGCCTCCTGGCCCCGCTGCCTCCTGGCCGCGGCCGCGGTCTGGGCCCTGGTCTTCGTCAGCCTCGACCTGCTGCTGAAGCGGTCCCTGTTCGAGGGCGTACTGTTCGGCGCGATATTGCCGTTGCTGTGAGGCGCCGGTAGCCCTGCACGGAAATCCGGCAACGGATCTGCCCGATTGCCATCCGGTACTACCGCTGACCATTCAATCTATCTTTCAATGTGTCCAGCAACCTTCGAAACGAAGCAATGGTTTCCTCAGAGATATTGCTTGCATCTTCACGGCTGAGCTTCTCTTGCAATGCACGGCAGATTTCCTTCTTCGATGGCCTGCCCTTCTTGTCTGGATAAAAATCTGCTCGGATGTTCTCAACATCTGGTTCCGACAGAAGTCTATCCATTTCCAAGCCTGCCCAGTCTTGTGAGATGTCTCTCAATGTAAGAACGAGAAACTCTTGCGGCTGCCATTCTCGGATGTACCCTGCCTTACTCATCCTACCCGCGTTATCATCGTCAAGTAGTAAGATAAACTTCTTCCCCCAACCGAGATACAAACCAATCAAAGCATCGAAACCACCAGCACCTGTCCCCGGAATGATCGAGAACGTTTCGTGATTCCGCAAAATGACTTCATTGAAGTACTTGAGCATGTAGAAATCATTCTTCCCCTCAACAAATACCGCGTCAGAGATTCTCTCCAAACTACTGGGAGCATGTTCAAGAGTGTCCAGTATTGGTTGGAAATAGTTCGTCTTCGTGGGATGATGGCTGACAAACTCCCTATATGGCGTTATCTGTATGTCTGCATCACGCGAAGAATACTCGTACATGGACTTGTCATTGTCGTATAGGCTACCATTAGAGACGATATAAGTATTCTCCAACCATCTAGGATTGATCATATAATGACTATGTGTGGAGTATAGAATCCTGCCTTGTCCTCTACCAATAATCGTCATAAAACTTTTCAGCAACTGAGCTTGCGCGTGAGAATGCAAGTTGGATGCCGGTTCATCGAACAAAAACAACGTGTTTTCTGTCTCTTTTCGGTATTGGCGAAATTGGGTAAACAGCATAAAACAGAAAAACCAACGGAAGCCAAGGGACCGTTCCGTGATGAGGTATATTTCATCCCCATCCTTAACGAAGAATTCAAGGTAAACCTTCGATGCTCCCTCATTGCCGGCAGGCTCCGTATCGCAACGGATAACGATATCCTTTCTGGGGATATTCTTTTTGTTTCCAAATATACTATTCCACATCTTGAACACTGTCTTGCTCACCGACGAGCTCATCTTTGCCAAGACTGCTTCCAGAGATCTTTGCGACGGCGAGTCACCATTTCTGGCGCGATCGACAATATGCTGTTCTATATCAAGGTCAGCGTCGAGCGAATCAAGTATATCCTTGATTACGTCATAATAAAATGTATTCTTTTCGGATTCCTTAGCATCTGAGCTCACGTAGATGCGCTTTGGGAAATCAAACAGAAATGTCGGAAAATATAGAATGGAGGGCAAGTTATTGCTAATCTCACGTACAAACTGCTGCCACTTCTCTTTGCTATGAATAGAAAGTCTTCTCTTCTTTCTTCCTCTACTCGGTATTCCCATCGGATCTATATTCCACCAAAAGGTCGTCCCTGTGTATCTCGAGTTCTCGAACTTCATCTCTTTTTTCATTCCGATCACGGTTGGGAATTCTTTACGATCAACTGTGAAGGCGAGAGATCTCTTTGCATAACTTATCAATTTGTCAACTTCCGGATCGGACAGGGAGATTTCAGCAGAGACTTCTACCAATTCATTGAAATTGGCTTTTTTCTTCATGGGAATCAAATCATGGGCATCGCCATGTGGAAAATCTTCCTGATATAGGGCTTCCAGATGCGTTTCTCTACTTTCCAATGAACTGATTGCCTCCAGAACCGTGGTTTTCCCGGATTCGTTGAGACCCACGAGGGTAAATACCCTACCAGTCGGTCGCTTGCCGAGATTGATCGTCTGATCGGAAATACCCTTGAAGTTCTTAATATGAAAGCTCTTGTATTCCATGGATTGATCTCCGTCTTCCTGGTTCAGCCTTCAACCTCGATTGAACCATCCGGCTGGTTCGCGAACCGCTCGACCGCCTCGCCGACCTTGCCCATGTCCGAGACTATAGCATAGTCCCAGGTTCCGAACCCGCGGTCCGCGTTCACGGCCCGCACCCACCGTTGGGCGGCCTGTGACTTCACTTGTTCGAGGGGGTCGTAGCCCTTGGTTTCCAGGATCAGGTAGCGTTCGGCGTCCCCGGTCAGGCGGACGATGAAGTCGGGCAGGTACTCGTGGTGCTGGCCGTTGTGCAGGTAGGGGATGGCGAAACCGAGGGAGGCGTTCTTGACGAAGGAATGCACGCGCTCGTGGGTGTCCAGCCGGTAGGCCGCGGACTGTTCCCACTTGGCGGTGTCGGGCACGACTGCGTTGACGTGGCTCTTGACCACCGGGTAGGGCTCCCGCCGGGTCTCGAAATCGACCTCTGCGGTGGAGCCGGGGCCGCGGCCGCTCTCGTAGCGCGGCAGTTCGGCGTCCTCGCCGGTCTCGTGGTCCGGCTCGACGGCGGCGATGAGCCGTTCCACCATCCAGCCGTACCAGGGAGAGAGGAACGCATCGACGTTCTGCGCCGGCTCGACGGGTTGGACCTTCTCCCTGAGGTACCGATGGACGATGGCGGCAAGCTGGACGAACAGGACGTGGGCAGGGGCGTCGCAGCCGGGTTGCTGCCGGTAGTCCCGTGTCAGGTCCCGCGCCATCTCGAACACCAGCCGCTGGAAGCGCCGTTCTTCGCGGTACGGGTTCAGGTCCACGCGCTCCAGCCGTCCCGGACCCACGAGCGAAGGGCGGCCGGTATTGCCCGGAAGCCCTGCCTTCATCTCCACTTCCGGCGGGATGTGCATCGGGTCGAGACGGAGGGGAGCGATGCTCTCCCAATCGACCTTCACGCGGTGGCGGATCTCCCGGGCGTAACCCTCGACGCGGGGAAACCGGATCTCCAGGCGGGCCTTCCCGGGGACCGCCCGCACCCGCCAGGTCTTCGGAGGCGGCTTCGGCTCGTTGCCGGAAGGGTTCCCCTTCAGCGGGACGATCTCGAACGGAACCCCGAAGATCTTCGCGACCTCCTCGCCGAGCTTCCCGTCTTCCTCCACCGTGTAGCTGGACCGCCGCAGCCCGCGGCCGACCACCTGCTCGCAGAGCAACTGCGACATGAACGGGCGAAGCCCCACGATATGGGTAACGGTGTTGCAGTCCCAGCCCTCGGTCAGCATCCCCACGCTGACGATGCACCGCACGTCCCGGCCCGGCGGATGCAGCGGCCGTTGGAGCTTCCCGGCAAGCGCCTCGAAACCTTCCGGGTAGATGGACCGTCCCTGCCCGTCCCGCGGCCAGTCGGTCTTGCCCACCGTATCCAGGGTCACGCGCATCCACCTGTCTTCGTCGAACTTCGCCTCCCCGCTGTCGGATTCGCGCACGACCTTGGTGTCCACCCGGATGGTGCGGACGGCCCCATCCGCGTTGCGCAACCCGTCGAGGCGCGCGGGCGGAATCCCCACCGGCGCCTTGTCTTCGGCGAGCCACCGATACACGACCCTGGCGAGGGCGGTGTCCTTGCACACGATGATGAACACCGGCGGACGGCCTTCCTCGCTCCACTCCTGGCGCAGGGCCTCCCACAGCCCGCCGAGCATGGCCATGGGCACGTGCGCATACTTGAGCACCGCCTCCGGCTTCACGCTTCCCCGCCGGCCGCCGCGTTCCGCCGGGGTCAGCTTCGGGAGGATCCAGCGCCAGATGTTGAAGTAGCCGGGGATGGGGGCGCCGCTCGTGTCCCGCACCGCAAGCTGCGGGATCTTGACCAGGCCGGACTCGATGGCGTCGATGAGTCCGAAGTCGCTCACCACCCACGGAAAGGGCCGGTTGGCGTTCTGCCCGACCCGCCCCAGGTAGTAGGGCGTGGCGGAGAGGTCGATGCAGAGGTTGATGCCGCGATGCTTGTGGATGCGGTCGAGGCCGTCCACCCACACGGTCGCCTCCCGGTAGAACGCCTCGCCGTCGTCCGTTTCGCCGAACAGGTCCGCCTCGTCCTCGTCCGGCTCCGCGCGCCGGATGCGATAGGCGTGGTGGGCCTCGTCGTTCATCACCAGGATGTTACGCTTGCCTCCCACCTCGCGCCCGAGCACGCGCTCGATGAGCTTGCTGTCGCTCTCGACGTAACGGACGGACTCCACGGAGACCGACTTGAGGTTCCCCTGGCCGTCCCGCTGTTCGTCGAGGACGCGAACTAGGCCGGTGGCCGCCTGCCGTTCGAGGTCCTTCAGGGTCAGGTAGCGGGTCCCGCGCGCCGTCGTCGTCCGGGCGCCGATGCGGATGGTCTCCCGGGTTCGGACCTGGCGCCCGGTGCGAAGGACCCTGGCGGTCTCGCCCGCGGCCTGCACGGTCCTGGGTTCGAACACGTGCCAGTTGGTGACCAGCACGTGGCCGCGCGCCAACTGCGGCATCAGGTGCGACGGCACGAGGTCGCGGGTGCGGTACAGGCTGGCCTCGCCTCCTTGCGGCTTGAGCTCTTCGAGCCGGCTGCGGATGGTCACGTTGGGGCAGACCACCAGCACCACGTCCGAGAAGCGCGCGTCGCCCCGGGCCGCCACCTTGTTGAGGATGCTCCAGGCGGCAAGCATCCCCATCACCGTCGTCTTCCCCGTGCCCGTGGCCATCTTGCACGCGTGGCGTCGGAACGCCCGGACGCCGTCAGCCCTGGCCTCCTCGCCCGGCTCGTCCAGCGGGACGTCCACGCCTTGCAGGAAGTCCTCGCGGGCCTCGGTGAGGAAGATGACGGTCTCGGCCGCCTCGACCTGGGCGAAGAACAGCGGATGCCTTCGCCCTTCCCGCCGCCAGTAGCGCAGCAGATCCGTGGTGGTGCGGGTCACCCCGCCCTCGCCGCGCAAGGCCAGGGGCCGCCACTCGGCAAGCTTGGCGCGGATGCGGTTGACCAGCTTCAACTCGATGGCCGTCCCCGCGTCCTGGCCTTCCCGTGAAGCTTCGCGTCCCGGGGGCCGATAGAAGTACATGGCCGGGCGCCGGCCCGCCCGCCGCTCCGGCGGATCGTGCTCCGTGATCCACCAGTGCTCCTTCGGCTCCTCGAACGGCGAATTGAGGATGGGTTCGGGAACTTCGTGCGCGTTCACGGCTCGACTCCGAAGGCGCGGCAGATGGCGTCGAGTTTTTCCACGACCTCGGGGTGGATCTCCTCGGGGCGCATCAGCGCGGCGATCTCGTGGTAGCGGGTGTAAGGCAGGCCGTAGAGTCCGGCTGCGTCCAGCAGCGGAGGGAGGATTTCCCGACGCGCCTTGGTTCTGTTCAGGATGATGTGTTCGCCGAACGGGTCCCTCACCACCGCTGGAGGGAACTCGTCGCGCCAATAGCGAAGCATGTCCTCGACGTGCGCTTCGGCGGAATCGGCTCCCACCACCGCCTCGACGAAACGGGCGAGCGCATCCGGATGAAGGAGGTAGCTTTCGATCTCGTAGCGCCGCCAGCGCAGCCGCTGCAACCCCGCGCCCGTGATCTCCGTGTCCGGGACGGGCGGCCGCGCGTCCCCGTCGTGAAGCTCCAAGCCGGGAAGCCCCTCGCGCACGAGTTGCAACGCCTCGAAGTGATCGCGTGCGACGATCCCTCGCCCGCCCGCCTTGGTCCCTCGACGGTCCTCCTGCGCCTGGAAGACCAACGGCTTCCACATCAGTTCCGTGTTGAGCAGGCCCGCGGCCCGGTGCCCGAGGGTCGTTGCCCAGGCGCGCAGGATGTTGATGTCCGTGTAGTCCTCGACGTAGAGGACGCCGCGCGCTTCCATCGCCTGCATGACGTCCGCGTTGGTCAATACGCGCAACGAGGTAATGAGCCGGCTGCGCTCCTCGTTGTCGGCGACCATCCGGGGTTCGTTGAGCGTAACGCACAGCTCGCGGGGCTCGACGGCGTTGATGACCACCTCCGAGTGTGTTGCGACGATGAGTTGTGATCGCTGCCGGGCGGCTACGCTCCGCAACTCGTGATAGATGGCGTCCTGGAGGATGACGTGCAGATGCGCATCCGGCTCGTCCAGGAGCAGCACCGCGCCTTGCCGCGTGTGGAGGAACGTAAGCAGCATCAGCACCTGCTGGAATCCGCTGCCGGCACTCGCTATGTCCAGCCGCGGCCCGCCTGGGGTCATGGTGTAGTCTGCGAGGATATGGGCGCTGCTTGCGTCAGGATGCAGGAGATCGTAGCCGAACAGCTTGTCGATGGACGTCGTGAGGGCATCCCACGCGCGTTCGTCCTGGTTGGCCTCCGCAAGCAGGTTGCGTATGACCTCGCCTGGTCGGCCGAAGCCGAGAAGCTGCTCGACCTTCGGCGGTTGAAACAGGGGCTCGTCGATCCCGAGGCCGGTCATGGAAGGAACGAACACCGCCTGAAGATCGAGTTCCCGCAATGTATCCGCCGGTACGTCCGCCCTGGGCCGGACGTAGATCTGCTCGGTGCTGTCCGAGATGAACTCCATCGTCACCGACCAGCCCGCGTCGTGCCGGATCTCGATCTCGATCTGCCCCCAGTACTTTCGATCGGTCCAAAGGAGGTCGAAGCTCCGTAGCGGGACCGCGGAAAACGCGTGCCGGGCGATGGGCGCCCGGGTGTATCCCTGGCGCGGATTGAAGTCGTTGAGCTCCCGCCACCGCCGTAGAGCCAGCGACCACGAAGCGACGGCCTGGAGCATCGTCGTCTTGCCGGTGTTGTTGGGGCCGGCCAACACCACATGCCCCGGCAGGCGGAACTCCACCTCGTCGAAGCGCTTGAAGCCGCGAATGCGGACCGTGCGGATCATGATTTCCCTTCGGCTTCCGGCAAGCGGTAGGACTGCTTCACGAATCCGATACCCTGAAGGGGTTCACGATGGTCAGTCCGGCAATCTGCTGACCGTGCTGCAGGTCTTCGCTGTACAGGGAACGAAAACCTTGGTGTCGATAAAGGCGTCAGCGCTCATTCATTTCATCTCGCGTGAATCTGCGGCCCCTGGTGGACAGGCTTGCATGAAGCGAGTCGATGGTCGCCATTGCAGCATCCGCATGCCTTCGCCGGCCGACATAGTCTTCCAGCCACAGCCGAAACTGCGCGTTCAGGGTCGTATGTTCGGACGAGGCTCGTTGGCGGGCAGCTTCGATCAGGTGTTCGTCCGCGCTCAGGGTGATGTTCTTCATGGCCCGGCCTCCAATAACGCAATTACGTGCACACGATTCCAAATGCAGGCGGTTCCCGTGTAGAACCTACCAGCCCTGTTACGATTCAGGCAAGGTTCGGACCAAACTCACTCCTCCGTCCCTGCTTCCGCCTCCGAGAGGGGCTTGACTACCAGCAGCTCGTTTCCCCGGTCATCGACGACCTTCACCGCGACCTGCCCGCGCTCTCCCGCCTGGAAGGGCGCGCTGAGGGTTCCCGAAAGGTGCGCCCACACGCTGTCCTCGAACTCGCCCCGGAGGGAGCGCTTGAGGCCCTCCCAGGCCGAAGTTCGCGGGAAGAACGCTTGGCAGACGTGGAAGCAGAGCCCGTTGTAGTCGGTATCGAGGAACCAGGCCGGGACGTCGTTTCCCTCCCGGTGGTCGGAGTCCATGGCCACGGGGTCGAACACGTCGAGGCCGAGCAGCTCGACTTGGTAGCTCTGCGCCGACGATGCCGCCGAATCCCCCGCCTCCGCCCGCCGGATGCGCACGTCAGGCAGCCCGCACACCGAGAAGATCTGGCTCGACCGCAGGTTCTTGAGCAGGTCTCCCATCACCAGGTCCATGCTCGCCTGCACGTAGGTCGCGGGCGTCCCCACCGCCTGTTCGCAGTCTTCGATCAGGCGTCTGGCGTTGGGCTGGATGGCGAAGCCCACGACGTAGAGATGGCCGTAACCCTTGGCGTAGGCCTCCCGCGCCGCCTCGAACACCAGGGCCTCCGAGACCGCGCCGTTCTCGGGGCCGAAGACGATGGCGGCGCTCTGCCCGACGGCTTGGCCGGTCGTCTCTCCGGCGCTCTGCCCTCCTTCGCCCTCGACCACCGCTTCCGCGGACAGGCTCAGGGTCCGGGCGGGACGGCGCACCTTGGCCAGGCTGACCGAACGGCCGCCGCCGAGACGCAGCACTGGCGAGCGCCGCAGCAACTCGATCATGCGATCGACGTGGCGGGCGTGGGCGACCGCGGTGGAGCCGTCGCTCGTGTAGCCGACGGCGCCGGCGTCACCGATGGCGCCGGTAGCGTCCGCGTCACCAGTGATGACGCTGGCAATATCACCGGAACCATCCCCACCATCTCCCTCCCACTCCACCGGGGCCGGAATGGTCGCCTCCACGCAGAAGGGGCCGCTCACCCGCGTGACGCTCCCGTCCGTCTCCGGCCGGTCCACCAGCACCTCTTCCTTGGCCGGTTCGTCATTGGCGATGTATTCCAGCTTGACGTGGGGCACGATGCCGCCGACCTCCTCGCCCCTTCGATTTTGCCGGCGCTGGTACTCGAAGCCGCCGGCCGGACCGCGCTCCGGTTCCTTGAGCCGGTAGAAATGAAAGGTGCTCGTCAGCAGCCGCTGCCGCGCCAGCGCGATGGGCACCCGGGACGTATCGCAGGTGATCCACCGCCGCCCCCATTTCTCCGCGCACCAAGCCGTGGTCCCGGAGCCGCAGGTGGGATCGAACACGAGGTCCCCGGGGTCGGATGTCATCAGCAGGCAGCGTTCGACCACCTTGGGGTTGGTCTGGACAACGTACAGCTTCTCTTCCGTGAAGCTGCCGGTCAGGGTGTCGGTCCAGAGGTTGCCCCGCTCCTTGTAGGGGAAGTCTGAGGCAAAACGCCGGTACTGGATGCTGTTGGCCGCGGCGTGGATCCGGCCCGCGGCAGCGAGGCGTTCGAGCCCCGCCGGGTAGTTGGCCTTCCAGTGCGAATTCGCGCCCGGCTCGTAAACCTTGCCCTCGAACTCGAAGGGCTGGGGCTCGCGGGACGCGCCTTGGCCCTGCAAGTTGTCGGGCTTGTAGAGCCGGGCGTCCTCGGGGAGCGGCGCTTCCCCGCGTTTCTCCGCGGCGCTCACCCCCCGGTAGCTGCCGTCCGGGAGCAGGACCCATCTCGCGTTGCCCTCGCCGGGCGCCGCGGGCTGTTCCTCGAACAGCTTCCTCACCTTCAGCCGATCCGGGTCGCGTGCGTACCACAGCAGGAAGTCGCCTAAAGTAGCGAGTGTCCTGGTCTCGAAGCCCGAAGTGGTCTGGAAGCTGATCTGCGAGACGAAGCACTCCGGCCCGAACACCTCGTCCATCACCTCGCGCACGTGGTGCAAATTGGTGTCGGACATCTGCACGAAGATGCTCCCCGAAGGGTGGAGCAGCTCCCGCGCGAGCAGCAGCCGGTCCCGCAAGTAGGTCAGGAAGGAATGGATCCCCAACTCCCAGGTGTCCCGGTACGCCTGCACCATCTCCGGTTCGCGCACCATGTGTTCGTCGTCGCCGTGGGTCACGTCGCGCTTGCGCACGAAGGGCTGGAAGTTCGAGCCGAACTTCACCGCGTAGGGCGGGTCCATGTAGATGGTCCGCACTTGGCCGCCGAGGCCCTCGTAGCCGATGAGGGAGTTCATCACCACCAGGGAATCGCCGAGGACCAGCCGGTTCACCCACCCGTTGCGATGCTCGTATGCCTTGAGCAGCCGGTCACGGATGGGGAGGTCGCTCTCCCCGAAGAGGTCGAACATGTCCACCTGGCGGTCGCGGGTGTGCCCCTTCAGGGTTTCCAGGATGGCGGACGTGGACAGCCGCTCGTGCACGAACAGGGGCAGGGTCGGCGCGTCGAAGGAGATGCGTTCGGCCTTTCCGGCCCAGTCGAGGGCCGGGGAGAGCGAAGGATCGTAACGCCAAGTGACCGGCGGCTTCTTCTTCCGAAACTGTGATTGCGTGCCGATGTCGGGCCGCAGCAGCGCGCCCGCCTCGGGGTGCGCGTAACTGCCGGCGCTCCGTCCACGTTCGGCCCGGTTCGTCTTCTTCTTCCTGGCTGGCATCGGTTGCGTTGCTCCTGTCACGCTTGGTTACGGCATCGTTGTTCGTCCTCGCTCCGAGCGGTCCTCGGCGACCGATCCGGTCATCGTCGAAAACGGGCCGCCTCAGTTCCCCCCATGGACCGGCGCGGGCGAGGAATCGGTGAGGTCGAAGCCGATTACTGCAAGGCGAACGTCATACGCTCCTTCCTTCTCGATACTTCGTGCCTCGTCCTTCAGCAATTCGACCACCTGCGAAAACGTCAGTATCTCTTTGTTTTCAGGATGAACTTGGTGAACCCAATGCTGCTTTCTCCCATGGTAGGTCAGCAGAAGACAACCGGCCTTGCAGTCCGAGTGACGCAAGTACTGGCTCAAGAGTTGGTTGCGGAGCGCTTGCCGGAGCTTTTTCAACGTCCAACGATCCGCAATCTTCACTTCTATGACCGCCTTCTGATCGCCATCGACAGCGGCAAGCCGGATGTCTGTATGTTTGCCATCGGCGACCTCTTCTTCGCGTGTCACACTGTAGGCGCCTTTCGCTCCCTCTTTAAGTCGCCTGGCAAGGGTACGCTGCATATCCGATTCTTCCGCAATGCTCCGAAGTATCCGCTGGTCCGTGAAATCGGAATCTCTCAGGTCATGGTCGAGATCCTCCAATCGGTCCACCATAACCGCAAATAGGCTGTCTCTGTCAGTGGGCGGCGCTTCCAAGCCGTTTTCGAGGTCGCAAACCTGCGTGGGGTTAAGGGCGGCAAACTCGGCGTCGGCCGCCGCTCGTTGCCGGGCGCGAAGCCGCATCCGGTCGGCCAAGTCCGCAAAGTCGTCATCCTCTGCCAAGGCCATGACCACGCGGTGGGCTTCCGGTCCGGGGGTGTCAAGCAGTATAGAAACCAAACTTCCACGAGCGCGTTCGGCATGGTCGCGTGTGTTCAGGGAATAAGCCCCTTCGTGAACCTGATCCTCCTTCGGCCGAACGAAGGTATAAGCGATCCGGACGAGTTGTCCGAGAAGTTGAGCACGGTGATCCAGATCGTCAATCTTCAAGATGACAGGATTCCTGTTCCCAAATCGGTCGCCAAAGAGAGCGGCGAAGGTCTGAGTCGCCCGTTCGCGCATGTCCGGGTCGTTGCTGTCCATGAACTTCCCAACCAGCGTCTGCGTTCCGCGCACCGCGTCGAACCGGAACAAGCCCTTGAGCCAAGCAATCGCTACCACGCCGAGTGGCTCAGCTTCGTAGCGAGTGGAGCAGATCTGGGCGATTTCCTCCCGGTCCGCCCCACAGGTCGTCTCGTCCAAGATCTGCAATACCTGGTCTAGATGCTGTGCCCAATGCGGCCCGGTCTCGTCCGTGAAGGTGTCAGGCCAAGACTTCAGTTCGGCAAGCAGGCGAGGGGTGAGAAGCTGCTTGAGTTTCCCCTCCGCAGTAGTCAGGCGTTGAAAGGTTGGTAGATCGTCAGAATCGCCGCCGACACTCAGTTCGGCGCTTACTTCACCACCTATCACCTTGTCCACTTCCTGGGGATGTGACTCTACGAGGTCGGCGAGGAACGGGGCAAAGCCTTGCAACTCCAAGGTGGCGTAGGCCGCCGCTATCCTGGCTTCGGCGGGCGAAAGTGAATCCGTCCACCCCGGAGTCGAGGCTTCGGCCGAGACACCTGAAAGTCCAAGAATCCATTTACGGGGAATGCTGTTTCGTTCGTCAGCAGGCTGTGCAGACCAGAGGATCGGTTGGTTGGTACGCCAGAGTTTCCGAATCACCTGTTCAGTGCGGTCGGCTATGTCCAAACGAAAGGCATGTATCAGTGGGTTCTTGTCCCAGGCGTTGAAGGAATTCCGATGTTGCTGCTTCTGTTCCAACCATGAGAACAGTGTATCTACTGTCGCTGCCTGCTTCTCCTCTGAGAAAGCATCGTCGGGATCAGCGAGCAACTCCGCGCGCCATTGCTGCCAAGGTTCCATATTTCGTTCCAGGCGTTGTGCCTCACGTATTCCTATATCTCTATGCTTGCGATCTAACCTCTCGATTTCTTTGCTTCGCTTGGGTGACACCGTGCGATCTTCCAGTATCCGACTCAACTCTGTGTCGTCCTTCATGGCGTCACGGATGGCGTCCAACCCCAAAGCGTCTCGCCCTTGCTGACCTCTGTTCCTCATCAAGGCATAAAGCGCAATCGCACGTCGTTCTGGCCGGCTTTCGTCTGCGAGCGCCGCCAGAAGCCAAGATCGATCCGCTTCGTCGAGATGGGCTATAAGGCTATTCCTTCGCGTCTGGTAGAATCGATCCCAGGCATCATCAGTCGGAACGACCTCATCCATGAACGCCAATTCAGCCCAAAAGACAGAGTTTCGTAGCTCTGGCTTATCATGAAACTGCTCCCGGAGCTTACCCGCCAGTTCATATGCACGGAAATGGTTGCCACTGAATCGGGAAGCAGTCACACTGGCCCAGATCAAGTCGTCATATGGACCATCCGAAGCCTCGGATAATTGCCGATGGCACAGCGTTGCCAGCGCCGGCGCGAGATAACTGAACGTGCTACGAATCTTGCCGGATTCTTGTATAGGTTCTCGACCTCGCCATATGAGAGCCGCCATCTGGTTGCGCAGGACGGCCGCTTCTTTCGACCGTGGGGCAATGGTCCTCGCTATCTTTCGCGATACGGACTTGACACTGGGGACACTGCCGGTTGGTTCGATCCTTCGCTCCATCAGCGTGACCAGTTCGTCTGCCGTGATGACCTCCGGAAACAAATCTGCCGCTACGCCATACACGACTTTATCAGGCCAAGAGTCCGGCTGAGCTAACATGCTGGTCGCAATTTGGCGGACGCTGGCGTTGCATCCGCAAGCAAGCAGGGCACGGATTGCCATAGCGCGAAGATTGGAACCCTAGGAGGCGTCATGCGCGGTGTCATGGACCAGATCTCTACATTCCTTGACTGGCCCCAGCCAGATCAGCGCGACCAGCAACCTGCGGACATCGTAGCTAGTCGATTCGCTACCCCAACACTCCCGTATCACCGATGCAAGAGCCGGATCTGCAAGCCTGCGAACTTCGGCGATCGGAACGTCCAAGCCGCGCCAACCTCCCTTGCCGTATATGGCCGCGAACCGTCGAACGACATCTTTTCGTGCGGCGATGTCGAGAGTGGCGGGATCGCCTAGCGATAGAAGCGCCTCCGGTTCACGCCTGGCCATCTCCTTGCAGATATCGTCATCCCATGACGCGAGCCATGCGGCGATGGCGCGCATGGAGGGAAGCATGACTTCAAGGCCGTAGGCATCCGCAAACAACAAGCGAAACAGCGCCTTCGTGGACATTCCTCTATCGCGTAGCGCCCGCAAGTGTCGGGCAGCGAGGTATTCCTGAACCGACCGATGATGAAAGCGTACACGTCCGTAGGTAGCAGGGCCGAAAAGGGCGCGTCGAAGCAATGCCTGCCGTTCTGCCTCGGTCCAGTCGAGGAGAAGATCTGCGGGTTTGAGGACGCCATCCGAGCGATCAGAGTCCACCGTCTGTTCAGGTGATCGAAGGGTTCGTGTACGAGTAAGGGCCAGGGCAAGTGCCAAGTGCTCTGCCCCAAGGCGAGCTTTGGCGCCGGAGAGGGCACCCCGATCGGGTCTATCCGGGTCGTCTTCCAACTTGGCAGTGACATTCGCTTCGTGCTGTTCTGCACGGGAGCCGAGGCGCCGAGAGCCAGAGCCTCCCGAACTCGTCCATGCGGCGATCAAATTGGTCAGGTCCAGAGGACGACGGGCGAAGGTCCAAGCATCTTGCCGAGTAACCTCTGCAAGAAACGCGGCTGCGTCTTCTACCCCGGACTGCTCTGCGAAGAGCTTGATCTGCCCGTCGCTCATCGGAAGCATGGCCACCGTTTGCACGGTTTCTCGACTCAAAAGGACATTCCTTCGCTGGATTGCGGTGCTGACTTCGCCGTGACCATGCCTGAACGCACTCCTGAAGACTTCATCAGATGACAGGAATGGAGGTTGACGATCGGCCTCCTGCGCCGGCAGCTTGTCCTGTACCGTGTCCAAGTCGCTGTTCGGACGCCAGTCGCTGGGACGGCATGAAATGATGATGTGGGCACGGTGGAGGCGGTCGTCGATCTCCTTCGCCAGTCGGCGAAGCGCCCGGTCGAGCTTGCCCTGAGTGAGCTTCAGCTCATCTACCGCGTCAAGGAAGAACCAAGCCGGCGCCTCGTGGTCTGTCTTCCATGCCTTGAACGTCCTTTCCTCGTCTGCGGAGATTACGTCTTCGATGGGTTCGCGGTCGAGGGATTCCACCGCCACGAAGAAGGCGAACTTACCTGCTTCGACGAGGCGTTCCGCCTGCTTGCGCATCTCCACGGTCTTTCCGGCCCCGGCTTCTGCCAGAAGGATGACGCGGTGGTGCTTCAACAGCTCCGGCCAGCCCATGCGCGAGTGAATCCGGAACTCGTCCCAATAGGCAAAGGATTCGATGTCTTCGAGTTCCTTCTCCGTCAGTTGGCGAAATCGTCTTTGGAGGTCGATGAAGGGAGTCATTTTCAATGTGCTCGATGGCTCGCGCGCATGTCGTGCCCCTGATGGACCCTGTACATGAGCGACCAGGCAACCATTCTAACCCAGATAGTGCTCCATAGGTAGAGGCTCATGTGGCCCGAAGTCGTCGGGGTCATGGCCGACACCCCGACCCGATCCGTTCGTCTCGTTTCCTTGATGCGGGCGCCTGCGGCCACGCCAAGCCGCGGGTGGCCCTCCACGGACCATACCAGCACATGGGTGTCGAGCAGGATCACCGCAGGACGGACCAGTCGGATGGCGAGGCCGCAGGCTCGAAGGGGTCTTCGTACCGCAACACCGTGCCCCGCATCATGCCGATGAACGGCGACGGTTGCTCGTCCGACGCCGGTATCGGCGACAAGACCGCCACCGCCCGCCCGCGATTGGTGACGGTCACCGGTTGCCCGTCGCCATTCATCTCCTTGATGATGCGCAGGCACTTGGCCTTGAACTCTGTCGCCGAGACACGCCGTGCCGTCATCTTCCACCCTCCACGTCGAAACGCTCCCTGAACTGCACGGGATAGCTGGATATACAGGCTGTAGCGCTCCCGTTGGTCTTGAGTTTGGCCAGCTTCGGTATCGCTTCGCGCGCCAGCGAGAAGAACTCGGTATCCCTCTCGACGCCGATGCTCTCGTAACCCACCGCCTCTGCCGCGGCCAACGTGGAACCGGATCCGGCAAACGGATCGAGGATCACGCCTTCTCCCAAAGGCAACGCGGCGTGGACGACTTGCCTCAGGAAGGCTTGAGGCTTCAGGCTGGGGTGGGGAGCAAGATCCCTTTCCGTCTTCCTCGTAGGCCGTGACGCCAGGACGTCGCCGAAGGGCTTGTCCGGCGACGGACGTCGAAAGCCGCCCGTCTTCCATTTCCTCAGGTTGTCCTGCACGCGGCCTTCCAGGGGTTTTCGGCACACGATCCACGGCTCCCACATGGAACGCGGCATGACGCTGACCCGATGGAATTCTTCCTGGGCGGCCTTGGGCCGGTCTCCGCCGCGCATGGTCATGGTCAGGCGCACGATCTCTCCCCGTCTCTCCAGGCCGGCTTCGGCCAGGGCGGTGGAAACGATGTAGGAAACGAGAGGATTGGAGGCGACGACCACATGGGCTCCGGGAACGAGTCTCGGAAGCAACGACTTCCCCCATACGAGGAAGAACGACCCCAACCGTTCCAACTGTTCCTGCGTCAGCGTGGTAAACCGGGGCAGCGGAGAGCGTCTGTTCCCGTCGAAAGAAGGCGGTATGCGCCAGACGCCGCCTTTTCCGCTGCGCAGCTTCTCCTGCTGTTCATGCGTGTATTCGTGCAAGCCGTAAGGCGGGTCGGTCACCACTGCATGGAAGCGGTTCGGTTCCTGGCCCTCCAGCCAGTCGAAGCAGTCGGCATGGATCAAACCGGATCGACCGTAGTGAAAGGGCGGTTCCCACTTACCCCGTCAATGCTCCTTCACGTAAGGCGTTCCCAGGGCCTTGGGCGCCTCGGCGCGGCCGAAGAAACCGGCCAGCAGGACCACCGTCAGCACGTAGGGCAGGACCAGTATCAGGTGGGTGGGCGCCTGTCCGACCAGGGGCAGGTCCACGCCTTGCAGGCGCGCGGACGCGGCCTCCAGGAAACCGAACAGCAGGCAGGCCAGGAGCGACGGCCAGGGCCGCCACTTGCCGAAGACCATGGCCGCCAGGGCCATGTAGCCCTTGCCGGCGCTCATCTCCCGTATGAACCCTGCTCCGTGGGCGGTGGAGAGGTAGGCCCCCGCGACGCCGCACAGGACGCCGGCCAGGGCCACCGCGCGGTAGCGCAGCCACGGGACCGAGACGCCGGCGCTGTCCACCGCTTCCGGCGACTCTCCCACCGCGCGCAGGCGCAGGCCGAAGCGGGTCCTGGCGAGCAGCAGCGCGGCCAGCGGCGCCGCCAGGAAGGCCAGATAGACCATGAGCTTGTGGCCGCTCAGCAACTCGCCGTATGCGACCCCGATCAGGGGCACGTCCTGCAGCGCCTCGGTCAGCGGAAGCCGGATCGGTTGAAAGCGCTGGGCCGCGCCCAGGGCCGGGGTCTGTCCGCCGCGCTCGAAGAACGCCACGCCCAGGGTGACGGTCAGGCCCGAGGCCAGGATGTTCAGGGCCAGCCCGCTGACGATCTGGTTGCCCCGCTGGGTGATGCAGGCGAAGCCGTGCACCAGGGCCATGCACACCGAGACGCCCACCGCAGCCAGCAGCCCCAGGTAAACCGACCCGCTGACGCTCGCCACCGCGGCCGCGGCAAAGGCGCTGCCCAGCAGCTTGCCTTCCAGCGAGATGTCGATGACCCCGGACCGCTCCGAGAAGATGCCCGCCAGAGCGCACAGGACGAGCGGCGTCGCCAGCCGCAGGGCGGCGTCGAAGGTCAGCAGGACCTGGAACGCGAACTCGCTCATGCCGGCGCCTCCCGCGGGCGGCGCCGCGTCAGGCCCGCGATCAGGCGGGCGAGGGGCGGGTCCAGCATGTAGGCCAGGGCCCCGGAGAACAGGATGATGAGACCCTGGATCACCAGCAGCAGGTCACGGGTGATGGTGCGGAACTCCAGGTCGAGTTCGCTGCCGCCCTGGTAGAGGGCGCCGAACAGCAGGCTCGCGAGGACCACGCCCACCGGATGGTTGCGGCCCATGAGCGCCACCGCGATGCCGGTGAAGCCGTACCCCGCGGTGAAGTCCAGCAGCAGGCGCTGCTGCGCTCCCACCACCTCGTTGACGGCCATGAGGCCGGCGAGGCCGCCGGAGACCGCCATGGCCAGGACGATGGTGCGCGGGATGCGGACGCCCGCGTAGGCCGCGGCCTGGGGGCTGTGGCCCAGGGTGCGGAGCGCGTAGCCGAAACGGGTGCGCCAGATCAGCAGCCAGACGAAGACGCACGCCGCCAGCGCCAGCACGAAGGAGAGGTTCAGGGGCGAGTGGGCCGTCTCGACGCCCACCGCGGCGAGGATCTCGTGCACCGCGGGAAGGCGCGCGCTCTCCGCGAAGGACCGGGACGCGGGGGAGATCTGGCCCTGCTCCATGAGCGGCCCGGTCAGCAGCGAGACCAGGACCCCCGCGGCGATGAAGTTGCACATGATGGTGGTGATGACGATGTGGCTGCCGCGCCGGGCCTGGAGCCACGCCGGGGCCAGGGCCCAGGCGGCGCCGAAGGCCGCGGCCGCGGCGACCGCGAGGGGAAGCAGCAGCAGGCCCGGCAACACCGAGTCCAGCGCCAGGCAGACGAGGGCCGCGCCCAGCCCGCCCATGGCGGCCTGCCCCTCGCCGCCGATGTTGAACAGCATGGCGTGGAAAGCCACCGAGACCGCGAGTCCGGTGAACAGGAAGTTGGTGGCGTAGTAGAGGGTGTAGCCGAGGCTGCCCTCATAGACGAAGGCGCCCCGGACCATGACGTCCATGGCGCGGACCGGGTCTTCGCCCACCGCGAGCACCACCAGGCTCGACACGACCAGCGCCAGGGCCAGGTTGACCAGGGGCAACAGGCCCACGTCCGCCCAGCGGGGAAGCGGCGGCGCGCTCACGCAGGGGTCGCCCGTTCCGCCGGCCGGTCCGCCCGTTCCGTCCGGCCCACGCCGGCCATCATCAAGCCGATGCGCTTGGCGTCGGCCTCGCCGCGGGGGACCTCGCCCACGACCCGCCCCGCGTTCATCACCAGTATGCGGTCGCACAGGGCCAGGATCTCGTCCAGCTCCACAGACACCAGCAGGATGGCGCAGCCGGCGTCGCGGATGTCGCGCAGCCGGGAGTGGATGGACTCGATGGCGCCGATGTCCAACCCGCGGGTGGGCTGTCCCACCAGCAGGACCCTGGGGGCCGCGGACAGTTCCCGGGCCACCACGAGCTTCTGCTGGTTGCCGCCGGAGAAGCTGCCGCAACGGAGGCCGGGGTCGGGCGGGCGCACGTCGTAGCGCCCCATGAGGTCGGCGCAGCGCTGCCGGATGGCGGCGAGGGCCAGCAGGATGCCGGCGCCGGCCTCCTCCCCGTCCTGGTAGCCGAGTATGGAGGACTCGGACGCGGTGAACGGGAGCACCAGTCCGCGTCGCTGGCGGTCTTCCGGGACGTGCGCCAAGCCCAGGCGGCGCAGGGCGGCAGGGTCGGCCGGGCTCTCCGGGGTGACGGTCCGGCCCGCCAGGGTCATGCGGCCCGACTGGGGCGGGGCCATGCCGGAGAGGACGTCCAGCAACTCGGACTGCCCGTTGCCGGCCACCCCGGCGACGCCGAGGATCTCCCCCGCGCGGAGTTCGAAGCTCACGTGGGCGAGGCAAGGGACGCCGCGGGCGTCGGCGTGGCTCAGGTCCTCGACGGTGAGCACCGGCGGTCCCGGCGGCCCGCCCGACCCCCGGCTCGCCGCGGACGTCACGTCGCGGCCGACCATGAGCCGGGCCAACTCATCCTGGCCGGTGGCCCGGGTCTCCCGGCGGGCCACCATCTCGCCTCGCCGCATGACGTGCACCACGTCCGTGACCGCCAGGACCTCCCGCAGCTTGTGGGTGATGAGGATGGCGGTGACGCCGCCGCCCTTGAGCACCCGGAGGATGTCGAACAGGCGGTCGGCTTCCTGTGGGGTCAGCACGCCGGTGGGCTCGTCCAGGATCAGGATGCGCGCGCCGCGCAACAAGGCCTTGACGATCTCCACCCGTTGTTGCAGACCCACCGGCAACTCCCCCGCCGGCGCGTCCGGGTCCAGGTCCAGGCCGTAGAGGGCGCTCAACTCGGCCATCCGCGTGCGCGCGGCCTGCGAGCCCCGGGCCAGCAGCGGACCGCCCTCGTTCCCCAGCATCACGTTCTCGAGCACCGTCAGGGTCGGCGCCAGCATGAAGTGCTGGTGCACCATGCCGATGCCGTGGGCGATGGCGTCCGCGGTTCCGGCCAGGCGCACGAACTCGCCGTCGATGAGGATCTCGCCGCGGTCCGCGGCGTAGAAGCCGTAGAGGATGGAGACCAGCGTGGACTTGCCGGCGCCGTTCTCGCCGATGATGCCGGTGATGGAGCCGCGTTCTACCCGGAGGTGGATGTCGCGGTTGGCGTGGACCGGGCCGAAACTCTTGTGGATGCCGCGGAGGTCCACCGCGGCCGGCCCCGGAAAGGCTTTGCGTCGCTTTCCCTCACCGACGCCTCCCGTCCGCGGACTCGTGAAGCGCGGCAAGCCGTTGCCCCTAGAACGGACACGAGGAATCGTCCTCGTAGTTGTGCACGCTGATCTTGCCGGAGATGATGGCCGCGCGCGCCGCGCTCACCGCGGCTTCGACCTCACCGGCCACCAGCGCCCGGTTGTGCTCGTCCACCGCCCAATCGACCCCGCCTTCGGCCAGCCCCAACCGCACGACTCCCGGGACGAACCGGCCTTCCCGGACGTCCTTGAAATAACGGTAGGCGGCCACGTCCACCCGCTTCACCATGGACGTCAACACGTTGCCCGGCGCCAGGTAGTTCTGGTTCGCGTCCACGCCGATGGCCAGCTTGCCGGCGTCCGCGGCGGTGCGGATCACGCCGACGCCGGTGGCCCCGGCCGCGTGATAGACCACGTCCGCGCCCCGGTCGATCTGGCTCTGGGCCAACTCGCCGCCCTTCACCGGATCGTTCCAGGCCGCGGGGGTGGCGCCGGTCATGTTCTGCAGCACCCGGATGGCCGGGTTGACCGACTTGACGCCCTGGACGTAGCCGCACGCGAACTTGCGGATCAGGGGAACGTCCATCCCGCCCACGAAGCCCACGATGCCGCTCTCGGACTTCAAGGCCGCGGCCACGCCCACCAGATAGCTGCCCTCGTGCTCCTCGAACGAGTACTGGCGCAGGTTCGGCCGATCCAGCCAGAACACGTCGATGATCCCGAACCGGACCTCCGGGTGGGCCTGGGCCACCGTATCGATGGCGTCGGCGTAGGCGAACCCGACCCCGAGCAGGGCGGTGGCGCCGCGCTGTATCAGGCGCTCCATGCCGCGGCGTCGTTGGGCCTCCTGGGTCACCTCGAACTCCATCACCTCGATGCCGGTCTCCCGGATGAACCGCTTCACGCCCTCGTACACGATTTCGTTGAACGACTTGTCGAACTTGCCGCCCCGGTCATAGATCACCGCGGGCTTGAAGTCCGCGGCCTGCGCCGCGGCCCCGCCCATCGAAACCACGACTGCCGCCAGGAATCGGAGTACGGTCTTCATCGGATGGCTCCCACGGGTTGAAGTTGATTTTTCGAGCACGGGTCCGTTCACCTGGCCCCATTCCTACCACGCCTTCCGAGACCGACTCAAGCGCGCTTCCGGGAAGGACCGCTGCCCATCCCCTGCCCGTTCGGAACCCGGTCGGCGCAGTCGAACGGGCCGGCGGAGCTTTGTGCCGGTCCGTCCGTATGGCATGATTCAGGCTGTCCACCGACGACTTGCGCCTCCGTCGTCTTGCTGCGGGTGGACCCTCGGGGCCGCGTGCGGGCGGGACGCCCGCGCTCCCGGGGGCAAGTCAACGGGGCAGACTGCGACATTCCATGCGACCCGATTCCATAGCCCCGGAGTTCGTGGCCCTCATGGCGGCCATCCTCTACTCCGGCAACTCCATCACCGCGCGCATGGGAATGCGGCACTCGACTCCCCTGACCGCGGCGTGCGTGGTGCTGTTCATCCGCACCGTGGTGTTCTGGAGCGGCGTCTTCCTGACGGGCGGGGTCCCCCGCGTGGAATGGCTGCCGCTGCTGTTGTTCGTGGGACTCGGAGTCCTCCAGACCGCCACCAGCGTACTCCAGTTGACCGGCATCCACCGGCTCGGAGCCGCCCGGGCCGAGCCCCTGCGCAACACCTATCCGCTGTGGAGCGCCCTCATCGCCATCGTGTTCCTCCGGGAGCAGGCAGGTCCCGGGATCCTTGCGGGCACGGTGCTGGTGGTGGGCGGCATCGGACTGATCTCCTGGCAACCCGCGGACTCCGGCCTGCGCTACCAATGGTGGGAGGCGGTCTTCCCGCTCCTGGCCGCGCTGTTCGCCGGCATCGCGTTCCCGGTAAGGCGCATCGCCTTCGACATCTCCAACGAGCCCCTGTACTTCGCCGCGGTCCTGGCGGTGGTCTCCTTCGTCTCCCTGAGCCCGTACCTCGGCGCCCGTCTCAGGACCGAAAAGCTGGTGTTCAATCGGCGCGCCCTGTCCCGCTTCCTCCTGTCCGGCCTGTTCGAGTCCGCAGCGTCGCTGCTGTCGCTCATCGCCGTAAGCCTCGGGCGCGTGGTGGTGGTGTCGCCCATCGTCGCCTCCACGCCCCTGTGGACCCTGATCCTCACCGTGGTCTTCCTGCGCGGCATCGAACAGGTCAACGCCCGCACCGTCACCGGCACCTTCGCGGTGATGACCGGGACCATCTCGATCATCCTGAGCCGTTGAGCCGGAAGGACGGCGTCTTTCGACTTCGGGAACCTCTGAACAATCGGGACAGGGGGCAAGAGCGCGTCCTTCGACTTCGCTTCGCTACGCTCAGGACGAACGGATATGGGAGGTCTTCGGCGTATGGAGAAGCGGCAACGGGCGCCCTACGCTCAAGGCGAACGGGGATGGAATGTCGCCATCATCCCCGCGACACTCGACCCGTCATAACGGGAATGGAATGTCGTCATCATCCCTGCAGACGTTCGACCCGTCATTCCCGCGAAAGCGGGAATCCAGACGACATTCCCGCGAAGACGACTTGTCCTTCCCGTGAAAGCATGTCCTTGCGGAAGCGGGGGTGGGAATCCGGCCATTCGCTTCCATCCTTCCGACCAAACCCATGGCGCCCTGTATGTCGGCGCCACGTCGAATCCCATTCCGCGGATCTGGCAACACGAGAATCGTCCGACTTGGAGAGGTTTGTGCAACGGGAGCGATGCAGACAATGGATTCCCGCTTTCGCGGGAATGACGGGGCGTGGGCGTCTGCGGGAATGTCGGGGCGGGCGGCCGCGGGAAGGAGGGGGCGAGCGGCCGCGGGAATGACCGCGTAGGCGTCTGCGGGAATGACGGGGCGTGGGCTTTCGCGGGAAGGACCGGCGAGCGTCTGCGGGAGGGACGGGGTGGGCGGCCGCGGAGCCATGACGGCCTGACCCCTGTCGCTTCCCTTTCCCTCTTGCGGAAACCCTGAAGAATCGATCCGTGGACGAGAGGCATTCCCTCACGTGACCCCCCTATCCCCGTTCGTCCTGAGCGTAGGGCGCCCGTTGCGGCTTCTCCGTACGCTTGAAGACCTCCTATCCCGAGACCAGATCGGCGGCTACGCCGACGAGAACGCGGTTGCCGCTTCTCCGTGCGCTGAAGACCTCCTATCCCCGTTCGTCCTGAACATAGGGCGCCCGTTGTGGCTTCTCCATACGCTGAAGACCTCCCATATCCGTTCGTCCTGAGCGTAGCGAAGCGAAGTCGAAGGACGCGCTCTCCCTCTGCCTGGCCCGGGCGTGTCGTGTTCAGGGACAGGCTGCCTGCTGCTCCAGGAACGCTTGGATGACGGTGTTGTACCAGGGCGTGGGGTTGCCGCGGCCGTGGAACCCCACGTGGCCGCCGTCGTTGGTCAGGGTCACGTGGGCCTGCGCGTTGCGGCTGGCCTCCTCGTAGGCCGCGGAGGGTATCCAGGGGTCGTTCCTGGCGTGGAGGAGCAGCGTCGGCGTCTCCACGCGGTCCAGGACTCCCTGGACGGAGCAACGCGCATAGTAGTCGTCGGCGTCCGCGAAGCCGTTCCGGGGGGCGGTGAAGGCGTCGTCGAACTCGCGGATGCTGCGGGCGGCCCGGACCGCGTCGCGTTCCCGCCCGGAGACCCGGAGGGCGCCGGTGCTGACCGCGTCCTTCATGCGCGCGAGCAGCCACCGGTGGTAGAGGACGTTGCGGGGACGCATCATCCTGTGGACCGCGGCCCCGAGGTCGAGGGGCGCCGAGACCGTGACCGCGCAGATGGGCAGAGCCGCGCGCCCGCGCCGGGCGCTTCCGGCGTCGATGCCAAGACCGGACTCCCGCGCCGTGGCCTGGAGATGGCCTTCGCCCACGGCGCTTCCAGCGTCGATACCGGGACCGGACCCCCGGGGCCGCGCCGACTGCACGCGCCGGGCGAGGAAGTCCAGGACGATGGCGCCGCCCAGGGAGAATCCCACCAGCGCCACCCCTCGACGGGCGTCCTCCGCGTCCAGCGCCGCAAGCACCGCCCCGATGTCGCCGCCGGAGCCGGCACAGTAGCTGCCGCGGCACGTGTCCCGGGACGGACCCGCGCCTCGGAGGTTGAGGCGCATGACCGGATAGCCCGCGGTGAGGAAGAAGCGCGCGGTCTCCAGCATGTAGGAGCTGCCCTCGCATCCCGTGAGCCCGTGCGCCAGGACCACCAGCGGCCGGGCCGCGTCGCTCGCCGGGCGGTGCAACGCCGCCAGCAGCGTGTCGCCTCCGGTGTCTTGGAGGGGGAAACTCACTCGCCGGGGGGGCCAGGCGGACAGGTCCGCGCGGGGTGGAAAGAAATAGTAACGGAGCGTCTGCAGGTCGCTGCCCAGCCACGGGAAGCGGGGCAAGAAGCCGGAGCGGCCCGGTGTCCGCGGCGAAGCCATGCACTACCTCCCCAACACCGTCAGGCGACCGGGGGAACCTCCGAACAATCGAGGGAGCATGAGCGCGTCCTTCGACTTCGCTTCGCTACGCTCAGGACGAACGGGGATATTGCATGGGACCACCGGCGACGGAGCCGCAGTCCACGGCTTCAGTCGTTGACGACGCCCAGGCCCGGGCCTTCCGGGGCGTGGAGCTTTCCGTCCACCACGCGGATGCCGGTGAAGGGGTCGCCGGTGATGGCCTCGCACTCCCCGATCTCGCAGAACTCGGAGACGCCGGGGGAGCTCAGGGCCAAGTGCAGCAGGGCCGCGTCTCCCACCATGCAGGCGGCGATGTTGCTCAGGCCGCACTTGGCCCCGGTCAGGGCGCACAGGTCGATGATCTGCCGGGCCTGCTGCACCCCGCCGGCCTTGAGTATGCCCGTGTTGACGGCGTCGCAGGCGCCGTCCCGGAGGAGCCGGAAGGCTTCGTGCACCGAGCCCGCGGACTGGTCGGCCTCGATGGGGATGCTCGACCGGCGCCTCACCTCGGCCAGGGCCTCGTGGTGGTGCCGCGGCACCGGCTGCTCGAACACCGCCACCCCGAGGTCGGCCATGCCCGCGGCCATGCGGACGGCAGACTTGGCGTCGAAGGCCTCGTTGGCGTCCACCTTGAGGAAGATGTCCGGGCCCACCACGCCGCGGACCGCGGCCACCCGGGCGAGGTCCAGACCTACCTCGCCCTTGATCTTGAGCTTGAGGGCGCGGTAGCCCTGGTCCACCAGCTCCCGGCACTGGCGCGCCATCTCCAGCGGCGGCCCCAGGCCGACCATCTTGATGACCGTGACCTCGGTCCGCGCCAACCCCCCGAGCAGCGCGTAGAGCGGCGCGTCGAAGCGCTTGCCCAGGAGGTCGTAGAGGGCCATCTCCACGCCCCCCTTGGCCCGGCGGTTGTCGGTGATCTTCTCGTTCATCAGGCGGCTCAGCCGCGCCAGCTCTTCGATGGGCTGCCCCACCAGCAGCGGCCGGATGACCTCTTCGATGGCGTACCGGGCCGAGCCGACGGTCTCCCCGGTCCTCGGGAACACGTCGATGTAACCGTATCCGGTGAGGCCCCCGTCCGACTCCGCGTGGACCAGGAAACCCCGGGCCGTGTAGAACTGGTTGGTGGCGGTGATGAGCGGCTTCCTGTACGGCAGGTCGAGGGTCTCGACCCGCAGTTCCGTGATCTTCATGGGCGTCACTCCTCCAGACCGAGCGGCTCGTTCCGCGCCGCCCCCGGGCCCGCTTCCCCGCGGGCGCATCGCACCAGGGTATCGACCGCCAGGACCCCTCGTCCCTCCGGCAGGACCAACAGGGGGTTGAACTCGACCTCGTCCACTTCCTCGCCCAGGTCCGCGGCCAACCGCGAAAGGGCCGCGATGGCCCGCGCCAGCGCCGGGACGTCGGCCTTGGGCTGGCCCCGGACGCCGGTGAGCAGCGGGTAGGCGCGTATCTCCCGGATCATGCGGTGGGCTTCCTGCAGGTCCAGCCGCGGCAGCCGGAACGACACGTCCTTCAGCACCTCGGTGTAGATGCCGCCCAGGCCGAACGCGAGGCAGACCCCCAGGTCCGGCGTGCGCGACGTCCCGATTATGACCTCCACCGCCCCCTCCACCATCTTCTGCACCAGCACCCCTTCGATACGGGCATGGGGCGCGCTCCCGGCCACCCGTCGGAGCAACCGGTCGTAGGCCGAGGCCGCTTCCCCGCGGCTCCCCAGGTTCAGCAGCACCCCGCCCGCCTCGGTCTTGTGGGGCAGGTCCGGGGACCGGACCTTCAGGGCCACGGGGAAACCCAGGTCGCCGGCCGCGGCTGCGGCCTCGTCCCGGTCATGGACCAGGCGCTCGGGCGCAACCGGGATCCCGTAGGCGTCGAGGAGCCGTTGCACCGCGGCGTGGGACGGGTCGCCGCCGGCCATGAGACGCCGCAACGCAGCGACCTCCGAGGGGGCGGGCGCGGCTGTCTCCGTTGCATCGTTTGCAACGGTTGCGTCCGGGCCGCCCGCGGGACTCCGCTGCGACAGCGCGAGGACCTCCTTCACCGCGCGGAGCGACTTCTCGTACTCCATCAGGAAAGGCGCGCCCAACTCGTGGAAGAACCGGAACCAGGACCGGTCCAGCAACTCGCTGGCCCGGGACAAAAACACCACCGGCTTGCGGTTGCGCCGGGCCACCGCCGCGGACTGGCGGTACAACTCCCGGAGCCGGTCGTTGGGACTCCCGGGCAGGCTCAGGCGGCAACAGACCACGGCGAAGTTCTCGTCCTTCACGAACGTCTCCAGGCACTCCAGGTACTTGTCCGGGTCCGCCACGTGCAGGTCCTCGATGTCCAGCGGGTTGCCGTTGAAGCGCTCCTTGTCGAAGCAGCTCCGCAATGCCTGGTAGGTGGCCTCCGACGGCTCCGGCAGGGGGACTCCGTTGCGCTCGCAGACGTCGGCCAGGAAGCTGCAATCCCCGCCCGAGATGGTGACCATGCCCACGCCGCCGGAACCGGCGAAGCGGCGCGCGTCCGGGTCCGCCGCGGCCAGGGCCGTTGCCTCCAGCATCTGGTCCATGTTGTCCACCGGGATGACGCCCTTCTGCCGGAACAGCCCGTCCCACACCGCTCCGGAAGTGGCCATGTTGCCCGAATGGGAGGTGACCGCGCGTTCGCCCTTCCGGGACCTACCGAGCCGCAGCGCCACCACCGTCTTCCCGCGTTCCCGGGCCCGGTCCAGGAGCCCGGCCATCTCCCCGGGCCGGCTCACGGACTCGATGACCGCGGCGATGACCCGGGTGCCGGGGTCGTCCACCGCGGCCCGGAAGTAGTCGGTGAAGCCCGCGCCCACCTGGTTGCCCGGAGCCGCGGCGTACCGGAAGCCCAGGCAGCGGTCCGCGGCGGTGTGGAAGAAGAGGTTGAGCAGGCCGGCGCTGGTGAACACCGCGCTCACCGGGCCCGCGGCCAGGTGCTCGGGGAGCGGCGAGGTCCAGAGCGCGGCGCCGCCCGGGAGGGCCACGTACCCCAGGGTGTTGGGACCGCACAGCGCAATGTCGTGGGCGCGCACGAGACGGGCCAGCTCGGCCTGATGGCGCCGTCCCTCGCGGTCGAACTCGCCGAAGCCGGTGGCCACCACGAGGGCGGCCCGAACCCCCTTGGCGGCGCATTCCTCCATGGCCGGGACCACGCCGCGGCGGGGGATCGCAAGCACCGCAAGGTCCACGTCTTCGGGCACGTCTCCCACCGCGGGGTAGCACGGCCGCTCGAACAGCCGCGGGTAGCGGGGGTTGACCGGGTGGATACGCTCCGCGGGGAAGCCGAACCGCAGCAGGTTCCGCACCAGCGCCGCGGCGTGGGGCGCCCGTTCCGACGCCCCGACCACGGCGATGCTCCGGGGTTCCAGCAACGCCGCCAGGGGGTCACCGCGGGGGCCGGGTTCCATGGGCCGGGTCATCCCTCGCGGGTCCGGGCCGCGGCGGCGCGGACCGCCCGCACGATGTTGGGGTAGCCGCCGCAACGGCACAGGTTGCCCGACAGGTACTCGCGGATCTGGTCCTCGGTGGGGTCGCTGCGCTCCGCCAGCAACGCCTTGGCGGCCATGAGGAAGCCCGGGGTGCAGTAGCCGCACTGGGCCGCGTCGTGCTCCAGGAACGCCTGCTGGAGGGGGTGCAGGTCGTCGGGGCCGCCGAGGCCCTCGACGGTCTCCACCGCGCTGCCGTCCAGGCGCGTCGCCAGCAGGAAGCACGCGCTCACCGGCCTTCCGTCCAGCAGCACGGTACAGCTCCCGCAGGCGCCCACGCCGCACGCCTCCCGCACGCTCCAGAGCTTGAGCCGGTCCCGCATGACCTCCAGCAGGGTGTCGGCGTCGTTGACCCGCAGCTCCCGGGGCTGGCCGTTGACGGTCAGGCTGACGGCCCGTTCCATGTCTTCCCCGCGGCTTTCAGCGCCCGGTAGATCCGCTCCGCGGTCAGCGGGACGTCGCGTATGCGCACGCCCACCGCGTCCTCCACCGCGTTGGCCACGGCCGCGGCCACGGTCAGGGCGCCGGTCTCGCCGATGCCCTTGGCCCCGAAGGGGCCGTCCTTGTGCGGGACCTCCACCACGATGGGGTGGAAGGCCGCGGGCACGTCCTCCATGGAGGCGATCTGGTAGTCCAGCAGCGAACCATTGAGGAGCCGCCCTTCCTCGAACACCATCTGCTCGAACAACGTGAGGCCCAGGTGCATGGCGGCCGCCCCCACGAGCTGCTGCTCGCAGTACTTGGGGTTGATGGCCGTGCCGGCGTCGCCGGCGCAGTGGAATTGCAGCACCTCCACGCGGCCCGTCTCCGTGTCCACCTCCACCTCCACCGCGCTGGCCGAGGCGAACCAGTACTCGGTGCACTTCTCCGACTGGCCGGTCTCCGGGTCCATGGGCGCCACCGTCGGCTGGCACACGCCTTCGCCGGTCATGGTGGTGCCGAGACTCCCGAACCGGGCCAGGAACGCCTCGGTCACGGTCATGCCCCGCTCCTCGGCGCCGCGCACGAACACCCGGCCGCCGGACGCTTCCAGGTCGCCGGCGTCGATCTCCAGGGCCCGGGCCACCGTGTCGAAGAGCTCCGCCTTGACCTTGGCCGCGGCCGCGCGCACCGCGTTGCCCATGTGGTAGGTGGAGCGGCTCCCCGCGGTGATGGTGTCGTAGGGGGTCACGTCCGTGTCCGGCTGCACCACGTGGACCCGGTCGAAGGGGACGCCCAGCTCTTCGGCCGCGATCTGCGCCAGCGCGCTCTCGGATCCCTGGCCCATCTCCACGGTGCTGCTCAGGACGTTGGCGCTGCCGTCGGCGTTCAGGATGACCACCGCGCCGGAGATGGACGGCGTGAGCACCGCCTTGACCCCGCAGGCGATGCCCTTGCCCCGGCGTTTCGCGCCCGCGGCGGCCGTCTTTCCGGGCCGGCCCCACCCCACCGCGTCCGCGGCCCGCCGCACGGACTCCTTCAGGCCGCAGGCGTGCACCGGCGTCCCGGTGACGAAGGGCTCCCCCTCCTCCAGCGCGTGCCGCAGGCGGAACTCCACCGGATCCACCCCGAGGCCCCGGGCGATGATGTCCATCTGGGAGTCGTAGGCCCAGATCACCTGCGGCACGCCGAAGCCGCGGAACGGCCCCGCGGGGGGCTTGTTGGTATAGACGCAGTAGGAGTCGATCCACACGTTGGGGATGCGGTAGGGGCCGGAGGACGTGTAGCCCGACTTGTGGACGATCCTCGGGCCGATCTCGGCGAACGCGCCCGTGTCCCAATAGACCTCGCACTTGCGCGCGGTCAGGTTCGATCCCTTGACCGCGGTCTCGAGCTTCACCACCACGCCGTGCTTGGTCACGGTGTGGAACTCCTCCTCCCGGCTCAGGCCGTACTTCACCGGCCGGCGGGTGGCCAGGGCCAGCAGCGCCACCAGCGGCTCCAGCTTGTTGTAGAGTTTGGCGCCGTAGCCGCCGCCCAGGTACGGCACGCGCACGCGGATGCGGTTCATGGGCACGCCGAGCATGCGCGCCAGCTCCCCCCGGACGAAGGATGGCGACTGGCTGGCGGTGTACAGGTTGATGCGCCCGGCCTCGTCCACGTAGGCCAGCGAGACGTGGGCCTCCATGGGCACGTGCTGGGCCGGCGGCGCGGTGAACACGTCCTCGAAGACGCGGTCGGCTTCGGCGAAGGCCCGTTCCACGTCGCCCTTGCGGAGTTTGTAGTGGTAGCAGACGTTGGAGCGCTCGCCGGCCTTCACGTGGGCCAGGTCCGCGAACGCCCCCGAGGGTCGGAGCTCGTCGTGGATGATGGGGGCGTCCGGCTCCATGGCGTCGAGCACGCCCAGCACCACCGGCAGGGGATCGTACTCCACCTCGATGAGTTCCAGCGCCTCTTCCGCGGCGCGCAGGCTCTCCGCAGCCACCGCCGCCACCGGCTCGCCCACGTGCCGCACCCGGTCCACCGCCAGCACCGGCTGGTCGGCGAACGCCGGCCCGTGGTAGGGGACCACCCCCGGCATGGCGGCGATGTCCGCGCCCGTGAGCACCGCGGCCACGCCGGCCCGGGACGCGGCCCGTTCCTTGTCGATGCGCACGATGCGCGCGTGGGCGTGGGGGCTCCGGAGCGCCGCCACGTGCAACAGCCCGGGAGGCTCCATGCTGCCCACGTGCCGCACCCGGCCCGTCACCTTCTGGAGCGCGTCCCTGCGGTCAACGGACTTGCCGACTGTGGAGTAGCCTTCCATGTACCTGCTTCAGGAAACGGGCCTTCCGGAATCCGTGTGGGTTGTGACACTCCCGCTCACGCGATGAGGGCCGCTTCCCTCCCATTCCGACCATGCCGTTCCCGGTTTGGCGTCGCGGACGCCCCACTCCCGTCATTCCCGCGAAAGCATGTCCCCGCGGAAGCGGGGGCGGGAATCCATCCGTTCCTATGAAAACTCCCCGTGTTTCCACCCTTCCGACTCAACCCCATGGCGCCTTGCATACTGGATTCCCGCTTTCGCGGGAATGACGGGCAGGTGTCTGCGGAGCAATGACGGCGTGGTCCTTTTCACTCTCCTTCCCCTCCTGCCTTACCCACACGAAAGCCTGAAGAGTCAGGAAACCCTGATCCATCCCGGAGAGAGCGCGTGCGTCCTTCGACTTCGCTTCGCTACGCTCAGGACGAACGGGTATGGGGCCAATCAATGCGGATATGAATCTCATCATGTCACTCGCTCGGAACGAACGGGGATGGGAGCCAATCAATGCGCATACGAGTCTCATCGTATCGTTACGCTCAGGACGAACGGGGATGGGAGGGTCGGCGTGGGGGAATACCTCCATCCGTGCCTCGATCTATCGGGGCGCCCTTCACCCGGACGCGGCCAACTCCCGCAACGTGCGCTTGACGAACACCCGGGTCATCTCGCGCTTGTAGTCCGCGGCGCCGCGAAGGTCGGACACGGGCGCGATCTGGGGGTCGATGGCCGCGCACACCGCTTCCCAGAGGTCCTCGGAGCAGCGCTCCTGCCGGAACCGGTCCAGGCCGGCCGCCAGCAGGGGGGTTTCCGCAACCCCGCCGAGCCCGATCCGAAGCTCGCCCACACGCTCTCCCTCCCGGCGCAACAGCGCCGCCACGCCGATGCAGGGCCAGTCGTTGGCCGACAGGGAGCTGAAGCGCGAGTAGGCGGCCCCCGCGGCGGCCGGCAGGCGCGGCGTCCGCACCTCCAGGAGGATCTCGCCGGGCTCCAGCGCGGTCTCGTACATGCCGCGGTAGAAGTCCGCGAGAGCCACCACGCGGGTCCCCCGGGGCCCGGACAGGACCACCTCGGCGCCGAGGGCGAGCAGCACCGGCGGGGGGTCGAGCCGGCAGTCCGCGTGGGCCAGGTTGCCGCCCACGGACGCGGTCTCGCGGATGCGCACGTTCCCCACGCAACCGAAGGCCCGGGCCAGGGCCGGAGCGCGCCGGAGCACCGCGGGCGAGCGTTCCACCGACCGGTGGGTGGCCAGCGCCCCGATGCTCAGGCAGCCGTCGCTCTCGACGATCCGGTCCAGACCGGGGATCGTCCGGAGGTCCACCAGACGGGAGAAGCGCAGCGCCCGCTGCTTCATGAGGATGACCAGGGTCGTCCCCCCGGCGATGGGCCTCGCCTCCTCGCCGTGGTCCAGCAGCATGCGGCCGGCTTCGGCCACGGTGCGGGGTCTCAAGAGATCGAAAGCCGGAATGGTCATGGCCGATGGGATCCCCGGCGGACCGCCCGCCAGCGTCCGCCCGGTTTATAGCGCTTACGCTGACCCTTGACAACGGGCGAACCCCATCGGGAGCGCTCGGAGCCGCCCGCGCCGGATAGAGGCTTGCAGAGAGGTCCGCAGCCGCCGTTCGCCAACCTGCCTTCCGGCGGCGCACCTTGCCTTTTCCGGCGGTGGACGCCGGAAGTCCTGTCCCTGTCCAGCTTGCCTTCCCGGGCGGTGGACGCCGGAAATCCTGTTTCCGTCCATCCTGAGCTTGGCGTGGAGAAGATGTACCCCCGTTCATCCTGAGCGTAGCGCAGCGAAGTCGAAGGATGCGATTTTTCATGAGAATGGATGGATTCCCTCCCCGCTTCCGCGGGGACATGCTTTCGCGGGAATGACGGGGTGGACGTCCGAGGGGCGGTCAGTAGTACTTGGTCGTCAGGTCCACGTCGGACCATCTCTCCGCGGCCATCATCGCCGCCCAGCGGGCGTAGAAGGCTCGCAGGCGCTTGCCGCCGCCGAACGCGCCGGATCGCTCCTCGCGTCCGAGGTGGGCCTGGACGTTCTGGGGATAGCGTCGGGCCACCAAGCCCCGGGCCGTGCCGGTGCACTGGACCCAGTTGTTCATGTCGTCCTGCTCCAGGTTCCCGCTGGGGCCGAAGGTCTGGGTCAGGTGCCGCCGCATGGCGTCCTTGACCTCCGGGGGCGCGTCCCTGTCCACCACGCAGTACGACCATATCTCGGTCTTCTCCGGCCCCTTGGGATGCCACACGCGGATCATGTGCCGGATGAAATTCGGGGACACGTTGGGGAAAACGGTGGTGACCAGCCCGGCCTGTTGGGCGAGTTCAGGGCCGATTCGCTCCACCGCCTCGTGGTGGTGGTCCAGGAGGTAGTCCCGTACGACGCCTCCGGCGACCTTGGCGAGCCCGCTGTCGTCGGCATGGGGACGCGGCTCTTCGTTGGTGCGGGGGTAGGACAGGTCGTCCACCGGCACTTGCCGGATCGACGCGTGGGTGACGGTGTGGTGGCCGTCGTCGCCGAAGAAGTTGTCCGCGGCGTACTTCCAGTTGGCGTGCATCACCCACTTGTGCGCCCCGCCGATTACCTCCGTGCCGCCCGCCCGGCGGTCGAACATGACGCCCAACTCCCGCTCCTGGCCTCCGAGATAGTCCAGCAGAGGCGGCGCCTCGGGGTCGAAAGTCCCGAAGATCAACCCCCTGTGCACGTCCAGTTGGGCCACTTCCACCAGGCCCCACTGCGCCATGTCCAACTCGCCGCCGTAGATCTCCTTCATGCCGGGAACGCCCGTGAGCCGACCGTCGTTGTCGTAGCTCCAGCCGTGGTAGGTGCACATGAACGACTTGGCGTTGCCCCGGTCCGCCCGGCATACCCGGTTGCCCCGGTGACGGCACATGTTGAGGAACGCCCGGATGGTCCCGTCGCCGCCCCGACAGAGCAGCACCGGGTCTTCCCCCATGTAGGTGGCGAGGAAGTCGTTGGGGTCGGGGATCTGGGTTTCGTGACCGAGGAACAGCCAGCAGCGCGCGAAAATGCGCTCCAGTTCCTGCTGGTAGATGTCCCGGGAGGCGAAGATGCTGCGGTCCAGCAGCCCTTGTTCCGTGTCCACGAAACCGTTCATGCCGTGCATCTCGTTGCCTCCCCCAAGGCGGACCTGTGGACGCTGCCCCATCGCGTCCTTCGACTTCGCTTCGCTCAGGACGAACGGGGAACGTTGGATTCGCCGCCCCTCCCGCCGGCCGGGACCGGTCAGAAGAAGATGCTCAGGTTCGGCGACGACAGCACGGCCTCGTCCAGCAGGATGGTCCGGCGGGCGATCTTCCACTGGCCGTCCACCTTTCGCAGCACGTCGTCCCGCTCGCCCACGAAGACGTGCCGGTCGTGCTCCAGTTGGGTCCGATAGACCATGAAGTAAGACCGCACCCGCACCTCGGCGTCGTTGGCGCCGGGCTCCACCTGCACGTTGGTGACCAAGTGCCGGGTGCGGGAGGGCGGCACTTCCGACCACGCCATGCCGGTGGCGAGCCGGGCCACCCGGGTCCGCAGGGTCTCTTTGGTCTCCTCGAACAGCGCGAGATCCCCGGGCTTGGACACGCTGTCCGCGGGGTCGCTGCTCTCCCACGGGTTCAGCCGTTCCGGCATCCAGTAAACGACGTCGTCGGTAAAGAGGTCCAGCCAGCGATCGAAGGATCGATCGTCCAGGAGCCTCGCTTCCTGCACGAGGAAATCGTGGATCTCGTGCCAGAGGTCGTGGTCGGTCAAGTGGTTGCCGCCTTGCCCCGGAGGACCGTCAGTAGTACCGGGTCCCCAGATCCACGCGGGACCAATCTTCGGCCGCCATCATCATGGCCCAGCGGGCGTAGAAAGCCCGCAGGCGCCGACCGCCGCCGATGGGACCGCATCGCTCCTCGCGTCCGAGGTGGGCCTGGATGTTCTGTGGATAGCGCCGGGCCACCAAGCCCCGGGCCGTGTCGGTGCACTGGACCCAGTTGTTCATGTCGTCCTGCTCCAGGTTCCCGCTGGGGCCGAAGGTCTGGGTCAGGTGCAACCGCATGGCGTCCTTGACCTCCGGGGGCGCGTCCCTGTCCACCACGCAGTACGACCATATCTCGGTCTTGTCCGGCCCCTTGGGATGCCACACGCGGATCATGTGCCGGGTGAAGTTCGGGGACACGTTGGGGAAGACGGTGGTGACCAAGCCGGGGCGGTCGGCAAGCTCGGGGCCGATTCGCCGGACCAGCTCGTCGAAGTGTTCCTCATGGTAGTCGCGTATGACTCCTTCGGCGATCCTGGACAGCCCCCGGTCCGTATCGGGCCGCGCCTCGTCGTTGGTGCGAGGGTAGTACCTCACGTCCACGGGCACGCGGCGGACCGACGCGTGGGTGACGGTGTGGTGGCCGTCGTCGCCGAAGAAGTTGTCCGCGGCGTACTTCCAGTTGGCGTGCATCACCCACTTGTGCGCCCCGCCGATTACCTCCGTACCGCCGGCCCGGCGGTCGAACATGACCCCCAACTCCCGCTCCTGGCCCCCGAGGTAGTCCAGCAGCGCCGGCGCATCGGGGTCGAAGGTCCCGAAGATCAACCCCCTGTGCACGTCCAGTTGGGCCACTTCCACCAAGCCCCACTGCGCCATGTCCAACTCGCCGCCGTAGATCTCCTTCATGCCGGGAACGCCCGTGAGCCGACCGTCGTTGTCGTAGCTCCAGCCGTGGTAGGTGCACATGAACGACTTGGCGTTGCCCCGGTCCGCCCGGCACACCCGGTTGCCCCGGTGGCGGCACATGTTGAGGAATGCCCGGATGATCCCGTCGCCGCCCCGACAGAGCAGCACCGGGTCTTCCCCCATGTAGGTGGCGAGGAAGTCGTTGGGGTCGGGGATCTGGGTTTCGTGTCCGAGGAAGAGCCAGCATCGCGCGAAAATGCGCTCCAGTTCCTGCTGGTAGATGTCTTGGGAGACGAAGATGCTGCGGTCGAGCAACCCTTGTTCCGTATCCACGAGACCGTTCATGCCGTGCATCTCGCTGCCTCCCCAAGACGGACGCTTTGGACGCTGCCCCATTGCGTCCTTCGACTTCGCTTCGCTACGCTCAGGACGAACGGGGACCGTTGGGGCCGAAGCCGATGTTCGCTGGCCGGACGGCCCCGCGGCGGACCATGATAGGGTCCGGCCCCACGCCTGTCAACTCGCAGGATCGTCCAATGCAGGTGTGCCGCCGGGTCCGAAAGCGTCAGCGGAACCGGTTCGTTCAGAGGTCCATCTCTACTACCCAGAGGCGTTGTGTTGGGCTATTTTCCTGTCCCGTCCTGATGTGGGAGACAGGATAACCGGGGAGTGAAAGGACAGCGATGCACTTTCCTTCGAATAGCATGGGGTACGTGACGAACGGGATGCTGGGATTGTCCGAGCCGTGCCGTTTGTGTTGTCGGGGCAGGTCCTTCGGGTCTTCCGGGGTCACGTCCACGAAGATCCGGCTCGGTCTCAGATCGTCCCGGACACAGGGCTGCTTGACGTAGGCCAGCGTGTGGTCACCGAGATAGACGTCGAAGCGGGAGTGCGCTGCGGGGTCTCCGGAGGACACGACCCGTTGGTACGCGGCCCGGTACGACTCCACCAGGTCGTCGATACCCGCGGCGTCGTACAGGAACACCCGTTGGTTGTCGGGGGTGAGCAGGGCGCGGCTCTCCACGCGGTCGCGGGTGACGAGGAAGTCCGCGCTGCGGGCGGCGGCTTCCACGTCGGGGGAGTGCGTCAGGACGCTTCCGGCGAGGTAGTATTTCCATGCGTGGCGCGGCCGTGTGGCCTGCGTGGACCATTCCGGCTGCACGGACTCGAGCACCAGGACCACCTTCCTCCGGGTGGTTTCGCGGATGGCTCCGAGTTCGGCCATGGCGGTCTGCTGGAGTTCGGCCGCCCGTGGGTCCGGTCCCCATCGTTGGTCCATCTGGAAGGCGGAGGCCGCGAAGGCGAGCAGGGCCGCGGCGGCGAGGCCGGCTACCGGACGATGCCCCCATCGCTCGCGGAAGTACAGCAGGAGCAGCGAGTAGAGCGCCAGCGGGACGCCCACGTAGTACAGGGCTTCGTGGTTGTGGTGTATGGAATTGTGGCGCATGGGCAGGGCCCAGCAGAACCCGGACAGGGCAAGGGCGGCCAGCAGGAGGCGTTGCCGCCCTTCCAGCAGCGGCCTCGCAAGGCGAACGAGGGCCGCGGCTGCTCCCACGGCCAGGAGGTAAGCCGACAACTTCGGCCCCGAGATGCCCGGGGCCGAAAGGCCGGGGGAAGGGAGCCATCCCGCCGGATCGACTGCCCGGTGGGTGAGCAGGAACGGAACGGAGGCCACGCAGACGCGAAAGAACTGCTGGCGCAGGAAGTCCGGCCACCAACCCACCGGGGCGAAGTCCCGGTCCAGTCCGGTGCGCCGGAGCATGGACTGGAACGACGGCAGTTCGGTCACCGGGGTCTCGCCTCCGAAGGCGGCGTAATCGTTGGCCAGGTTGAAGGTGAGGAGGGCCGCGCCGAACAGCAGCGCGGCCAGGCCAAGGGCGGTGTAGCGGCTGCGCAGCACCGTCACTGCGGTGAAGCGCAGCCGGGGCCAGGGCGCAGTTCCGTGTTTCCATGCCCGAAGGGCTTCCCGGGCAAGGCCCAGGAGGATGAAGGGAAGCAGGAAGGCGTACACGTGCCAGCCCAGCAGCAGCGCCACGCCGGTCTTGGCCAGCAACTGGGGGAAGCGTCCCTCCTGCACGAACACCACCATGCCGTGGAAGGCCAGCATGACCGCGAACAGGTCCACGCTGCCCTCGGTGGTGACCGCATCGCCGTAGAAGAGCATGTAGTAGGAGGAGAAGGCCATGAGGGTGGCGGCCAGTGCGATCCAGGGGCGGGAGGTGATGCGTGCGAGGGAGCGGAAGGCCAGGAGGGCGGCGGTGCTGAACAGGAGCAGCATGAGGATGCGGGCGGCCAGGACCTTGGCCGACAGGTCGTTTCCGAAAGGGAGGATGGCGAGCTTGACGAGGGCGTAACCGCCGACGGGAAAGCGGCTGTACATCCGGTATATCGGGGCGTCGCCCGGTCTCGCGCGCAACTCCAGGAACAACCGGAAACCGTGGTCGGGGGACAGGTTCTCGGCGATGGCCAAGGCTTTGGAAGAATTATCACTATGGAAGCCGGGACGGTAGAAGTATCCCTTGTCCACCACGTACAGGAACGACGTGGACAGCGCGAGCAGCAGCAACAGCAGGGGCAGGCGTTGGGGCCGAAAATCCGGAGGGCATCCCGGCATGTTCCAATGTTGACCCGGAATGGCGCTGGACCTCGGGGTTGGCATGGGTGTAGGCGGCTGCCGGGTGCGTGGCTATGGACTTGCCGGCGAGGACTCAGCCGGTCCGGGCCCGCTGCGCGGGGTTGCGCACCGTAACGTCCACACGGGTCACGCCCGTTCGAGAGACTCTTCCTGCGAGGTCATATAACCCGACAGACTGTTTGGCAAACGTTTCCTTCGCACGGATGAAAGTCGCGATCGTCACCGACGCTTGGCATCCCCAGGTAAACGGGGTGGTGCGCACCCTGGAGCAGACGGGCGCGCACTTGGAGGCGCTGGGGCACGAGGCCGTGTTCGTGACCCCGTTGCAGTTCCGCACTTGGCCCTGTCCCACCTACCCGTCCATCCGTCTGGCGCTCTTTCCGGGGAGGGGGGTCGAACGGACCCTGCGCGAGTCCGCGCCCCACGCCGTCCATATCGCCACGGAAGGTCCCATCGGCCACGCCGCCCGGTCCGTGTGCCGCCGCCTCGGCGTCCCCTTCACCACCGCGTTCCACACCCTGTTCCCCGAGTACCTCCGCGCGCGCTTCCCTTTGCCCTTGCGCTGGTCCTACTCCTGGCTGCGGAAGCACCACCGCAGCGCGGCCCGCACCCTGGTGGCCACCCCCTCCCTGGCCGAGCGCCTTCGGGAACGCGGCTTCGAGAACCTCGCCCTGTGGACCCGAGGCGTGGACACGACGCTGTTCAAGCCGGGTCCCAAGTCCTTCCTGCCCGGGCCGCGGCCCGTGTCCCTGTACCTGGGGCGGGTGGCCGCGGAGAAGAACGTCGAGGCGTTCCTGGCCCTCGACCTGCCGGGGGTCAAGTACGTGGTGGGAGACGGGCCGGACCTGCACCGCCTGGAATCCAGGTATCCCGGCGTCCGGTTCGTCGGACAGAAACACGGCGAGGAGCTCGCGGCCCATGTGGCCGCCGCGGACGTGCTCGTCTTTCCGAGCCTCACCGACACCTTCGGCCTCGTCCTGCTCGAAGCCATGGCCTGCGGCGTGCCGGTGGCCGCCTTTCCCGTCACCGGCCCGTTGGACGTGGTGCAGGACGGAAAGACGGGTGTCCTGGACCGGGACCTTCGCGCCGCGGTGCTGGGCGCCCTGGAGCTGGACCCCGATGACTGCGTGGCCTACGCCCGCCAACACACTTGGCTGGAGGCGACCCGGAGGTTCGTGTCGCTGCTCGAACCCGTCGAAGAGGACCGCTGGCGGTCGCCATATCGAGGAAACTCCGATGGGTCCCGGAAGGAAGCGCGTCCTTCGACTTCGCTTCGCTACGCTCAGGACGAACGGGGATAGGATGGTGAGGGTGAGGGAACGCCCTCGCCCATGGCTCGGGGTGAACGGAAGTGGAAACCGGGCGGGATGGAGGGCGCGGTCAGGAGCCGGCGGACTCGGGACCGTTGCTGCGTCCCGCGGAGTCGCCTTCTTCGATGAAGGTCGTGGCCTGGCTGACCAGGGCCAGCTTGTTGGCGGCGTGGAACGCCGCGGTCTTGTAGCACTCGGCCAGGGTCGGGTAGTTGAAGACGGTCTTGAGGAAGTAGTCCAGCCCCCCGCCCAGTCCCAGCACCGCCTGTCCCACGTGGATGAGCTCCGTGGCCCCGCTGCCGATGCAGTGGCAACCGAGGAGACGCCCGTCGTCCCGGTGGAACAGCATCTTGAACATGCCGGAGTCGTCGCCGAGGATGATGCCGCGGGAGATCTCCTTGTAGCGCGCAACCCCGGTCTCGTAGGGGACCCTCCGGCGGGTCAGCTCTTCCTCCGTGGCCCCTACCGAGGAGAGCTCGGGGATGGCGTAGATGCCGATGGGGTAGTGGCTGCCGATGGGCTCCGCGTCCACGTCGAACATGCGGCAGGCCGCCAGCCTGCCCTGCTCCGAGGACATGGCCGCCAAGGCGGGGAAGCCGATGACGTCGCCGGCCGCCCAGATGTTGTCCGCGGAGGTGCGGTAGTCCTCGTCCACTTGCAGCCGCCCGCGTTCGTCGGCCTCGATGCCCACCGCCCCGAGGTTCAGGGTCGAAGACGCCCCCTGGCGGCCCGACGAGACCAGTATCACGTCGGCCACCAGGTACTTGCCCGACGCCAGCCGCAGCAGCCCCTGGCGGCGCGGGGTCTCGACGATCTCCACCTGCTCCACCGCGTCGCCGCAACGGAAGGTCACGTCCTCCTTGCGGAGTTGGTGCAGCAGCTCGTCGATGATCTCGTGGTCCATGAACTCCAGCGGACGGTCGCGCGCGTCGATGACGGTGACGCGCACCCCCAGGGCGGCGAACATGGAAGCGTATTCGATGCCGATGACGCCGGCCCCCACCACCGCCATGGTCTGCGGCAACTCTTCGAGGGTGAGGATGTCGTCCGACGTGATCAGGGTCCGACCGTCCGGCTCCATGCCCCGGGGCTTGCCGGCCTGGGTGCCCACCGCGATCAGGACCTTTCGGGTGGTGACCACGCGCCGTTCCCCGTCGCCCACGAGCCGGATGGTGTGCGCGTCCGCGAACTCCGCCTGGGCGTGGAGGACCTTCACGTCGTTCCGGCCCAGGGCGTCGTCCACCACCGCGATCTCCCGCTGGATCACCCGGTGCACGTGGCCCACCAACTGTTGCATGGTGGGCCGGGTCCTGGCGCTGGTGGAGAAGGGGTCCATCCCCTCCAGGCCGGGCCTGGAGTAAACCCGGCGGACCGCTTCGCGAAACGTCTTGGAAGGGATGGTGCCCCGGTCCACGCACACGCCGCCCACGAAGCGCTGCCGCTCCACCACCGCCACCCTCTTCCCTGCCTTGGCCGCCTGTATGGCGGCGCGCTGTCCCGCGGGTCCGCTGCCGATGCAGACCAAGTCGAAGTCGTATCCTGCCATGTCCGTCTCCCGCCTTGGTGATCTTGCCCGATGACGCCCATTATAGCTACAGGAACGCCTGAACGATTCCGGCTGGAACTCCGTCTCCCTGTGGGAAAGCGCGTCCTTCGACTTCGCTTCGCTACGCTCAGGACGAACGGGGATGCTTCGCCAGGCTCAGGATGAACCGGGATGCTTCGCCAGGCTCAGGATGAACCGGGTCGTTGTTCAGGGTTTCCTATGGGAACGTCTGAATAACCGGGCGCTTCAGGATTTCGTGTGGGTCCTCACCACCCCCCTCCCCGCGAGGATGTTCGCTTCCCTCCCGTTCCGACCATGCTGTCCCCGGTCTATTTTGTAAAGGAACCTCCGAACAATCGAGACATCCAGGATGGATTCCCTCGCCCTGACGCCCCTATCCCCGTTCGTCCTGAGCGTAGCGAAGCGAAGTCGAAGGACGCGCTCATGCCCCCTGTCCCGATTGTTCAGAGGTTCCTGAACCATGTTCGGCTTGCACATAGGCCGTGAGACCCCGCCGCACGAAAGCCGGAAGAGCCATTTTCGTACGGCCCGCGCCCGCCCGCGCTACTGCAACGCGCAGCCCCTGCGGCCCTGGCGCAGGCAGGCCAGGTTGTGGTGGAAGACCGCGGCTTGGGCGCGGGCGAAGCCTGCGGGTCCGGCGCCGTCCTCGCGGCTTCGGCGGTACCGCTCCCAGTCGCCGGCGTTGCCCTCGCGCCAGTAGCCGTCGAGGATCTGCGCCGGCAGCGGCTTGAGCGCCGGCAGGGTGTTGTAGCGTGCGCCGGGCGGGCCGTCGCGGCCGGGCAGGCTGCGGCGTTCGCCCAGGTAGCCGTGGAACGAATAGAACGCGTCGGCGCCGGGCAGGAACGCGAGCTCGTAATCCACCGTGCGGTCCGGGTCGGTGACGTCGTCCGCGGACATCAACGGGCGCTCGCCGAACCCCATCATGAAGGCTCTGGCGTCGAAGTCCAGGGACCGCACCGCACGCCGTGACCGCCGCCCCGGCGCGTGCGGGTAGAGCTCGTTGGAGCGGATGGCCACGTCGATGTCGAAGCGTCCGTCCGGACCGGGCTCCACCGCTTCTCCCACCAGGTAGGTGCGCAGGTAGTTGTGCTGCTGCAAGGTGAGGGCCACGGGACGTTCGTCTGCGTCGAGCACCACGAACGCCGCTGTGTAATGGTCGAGCTGGTGCCAGTCGTCCAGGTCCGCCACGAGGCCCAGCGGGATGGCCAGGGCCAGGGACAACCCCGCAGGCAGGCCGCTCACCCGGAACGTCAGGTGGTAGGTGACGACGATGAACTCCTCGGCCGCTCCCCCGCTTTTCCGGGGCGCCCACAGGTCGGTGCGCTCCACCGCGGCGTAGGCCAGGGGGCGCGGCGGCGCGCCTCCCGGCACGTGCGTGAACTCCGCTCGGGGGTCGTCCCGGCGCCGGTTCAACTCCGCGGGGCCGGGGTTCTCGATGCGGTCGCCGCGGCCGGTCACCAGGTAGCCGTGGGCGATGTAGTCGCGGTAGAAGTCGATGGGACCCTCGTGCCCCGCGGGCAGGTGGAAGCGCGGGGCATGGCCGCGGGCCATCGCCCGGTGGTCCTCGTCCGCGGCCCCGGCCGGCGGGTTCGCCGCAAAGTACTCCGCGAAACCGGGGTACTGCGAGAAGCTCCGGTCCGCGGCGAAGACCGTTGCCCCGGCGCCGAGCAGCGCGATCCCGGCGAGCAAGCCCGCGGTGCGCGCACGCAGGGCCGCGGCCCCGGAGATCCCCCGGACCGGGGTCGCGGCCCATGGCCGCCGCCTTGCCGAAGGTTCCCCTGACTGCGGTTGCACGGCCCCGACCCCATGCCATCCGGGCGTGCGCCCGGCGTGTCGAGGCGCCGGCTTCCGGTCGAATCGCAACTTCATACCCTTCTCATGGGCATGGCATGGCTGCGTAATCGGTGGTTGCGAAAGGAGTTCATTGTTTGCAGGCGGGCCTTTCGGTCCGCTTCGGTTGTCAGGGACCCTTGCATCCGGGAACGACCACCATGCGTTGGTATAGTTGATCCTCGCTACCAAGCGGATGTCAACCCTGCGCCTCGCTTTGCTCCCGGTACGGGAATCCCTGAACGACCGAGCCACGGATGAGGGAGTTTCCCGAACCGCGAAGTCAACTGCGAAAGGCCGCTGCGGGATTGACAGAAGGCCCGTGAATTGCTAGTAGAATCGGACCTTTGCGAAGGCGCATCGAGGCACGTAGCTCAGTGGGAGAGCGCTTCCTTGACGCGGAAGAGGTCGGCGGTTCAATCCCGCCCGTGCCTACCATTCCCCGCAGTTGCCTGCTTCCGCAAGCGGTCCATCTCGAACGAACGGTATCCGTGACAGGATGGAGAAGATTCGCGTAACCTTGCCCGGAGGGGAGACCTTCGAGGCCGCGCCGGGCGCCCGGGCCGGCGACGCGGCGCCGTTGCCGTCGGACCGGCGCGTGGTTGCGGCCAGCGTGGACGGGTCCCCGGTGGACCTCTCGCGGCCGGTGCGGGAGGACTGCGCCTTCCGGTGGATCGCCCTCGACAGCCCGGAGGGCATCGACATCCTCCGCCACTCCACCGCGCACCTCATGGCCCAGGCGGTCCAGAGCCTCTTCCCCGGGACCCAGGTGACCATCGGCCCCACCACCCGGGACGGCTTCTACTACGACTTCAGGCGCGCCACGCCGTTCACCCCCGACGAGGTGGAGAAGGTCGAGGCGCGCATGCGCGAACTCGCCGAGGAGGACCTGTCCATCGCGCGCGAGGAATGGCCCAGGGACGAAGCCATGGATCTCTTCCGCGGCATGGGCGAGGACTACAAGGTGGAGATCATCGAGGGGATCCCCGACGAGACCGTCTCGCTCTACCGCCAGGGGGACTGGGTGGACCTGTGCCGCGGCCCGCACCTGCCCGGCACCGGGCTCATCCGGGCGTTCAAGCTCACGTCGGTGGCGGGCGCCTACTGGCGCGGCGACGAGAAGAACGAGATGCTCCAGCGCATCTACGGCACGGCGTTCCCGTCCCGGAAGCAGTTGAAAGAGCACCTCGCGCTGCTGGAGGCCGCGCGCAAGCGGGACCATCGCAGGCTCGGCAAGGAGATGGACCTGTTCAGCTTCCACCCCGCGGCCCCGTCGAGCCCGTTCTTCCACCCCAAGGGAACCACGCTCTACAACACCCTGGTGGACTACATGAGGAGCCTGTACCTGCGCTACGGCTACGAAGAGGTGATCACGCCGCAGATCTTCGACGCCGGCCTGTGGCGCCGGTCGGGCCACTACGACCACTACAAGGACCACATGTACTTCACCCAGGTGGACGAGCGCGAGTTCGGCGTCAAGCCCATGAACTGTCCCGGCCACACGTTCCTCTACGCGTCGAAGAAGCGTTCCTACCGGGACCTGCCGGTGCGGCTGGCGGACTTCGGACGGCTGCACCGATACGAGAAGTCCGGCGTCACCGCGGGGCTCACGAGGGTGCGCAGCTTCTCCCAGGACGACGCCCACATCTTCTGCACCCCCGGCCAGATCGAAGAGGAGATCGCCCGGCTGCTTGACATGCTCCGCGAGGTGTATCATAGGTTCCACTTCGAGGACCTGGAGGTCCTCCTCTCCACCAGACCGGACCGGTACCTGGGCGCGCTGGAGACCTGGGAACGGGCCGAGGCTGCACTGGCCGCATCGCTGGAGAAACGGAACGTAGCCTATGAGATCAACCGGGGCGACGGCGCCTTCTACGGCCCCAAGATCGATTTCGTCGTCAAGGACGCGATGAAGCGAGGCTGGCAGCTCGGCACGGTCCAACTCGACTTCTCCATGCCCGAACGGTTCGACTTGGCCTACGTCTCATCCTCGGGAGCGGAGGAGCGCCCGGTGATGATCCACCGGGCCATCCTGGGCTCCATCGAACGTTTCATGGCCCTGTTGATCGAGCACACCGGCGGGGCCTTCCCCTTGTGGCTGGCCCCGGTGCAGTCGCGCGTGGTGACGGTCACCGACCTGCAGAAGCCTTACGCCGCGGGGGTCCGCGACCGGCTGCGGGAAGCCGGGTGGCGCGTGGAGCTGGACGACCGGAACGAGAAGCTGGGGTTCAAGATCCGCGAAGCGCAACTGGCCCGGATACCCTACGCGGTGGTCATCGGCGACAAGGAAGTGCAGGACGGGACCCTGTCGGCGCGAAGGCGCGGCGGGGAGAACCTGCCGCCCATGCCGGTAGAGGCGTTCGTGGAGAAGCTCGGGGAAGACGTCCGCCAGGAGACCGAGCCGGTCCCATGAGCGCACGTATCTCTACAGGAGGTGCTTTATAGCGCGGCCCACGAGAATCAACCAGCAGATCCGGGCGCGCGAGGTCCGCGTCATTGGCGCGGACAGCGAGCAGCTCGGAGTCATGCTGCTGCATGAAGCCCTGAGCATCGCGGAGCAGCGGGAGCTCGACCTGGTGGAAGTGGCCCCGGAGGCGCAACCGCCGGTGTGCCGCCTGCTGGACTACGGCAAGTTCCGCTACCTCCAGAAGAAGAAGACGCAGGAGGCCAAGCGCCACGCCACCTTCGTTGCGGTCAAGGAAGTCAAGATGGGAGCCCGGACCAACCAGCACGACCTGCTGTTCAAGGTGCGCAACATCCGGCGCTTCCTGGAGCGGGGCCAGAGGGTCAAGGTGTCGGTATTCTTCCGGGGCCGGGAGATCACCCACCCCGAGCTCGGCAGGGCCATGCTGAACAGCGTCTTCGACCAGGTCCAGGACACGGCGAAGCTGGACGTGCCGCCGAAGCTCGAGGGGCGGAACATGGCCATGCTGCTGACGCCGAAGGCCAACGCCTAGCGGGCGGCGGCGCGCGGGTTCGGCCCAACACGAGGAAACGAGGAAAGTCCGGGATGCCCAAGATCAAGACCAACAGGGGAGCGGCCAAGAGGTTCAAGGTCAGCAAGAGCGGCAAGGTCATGCGCCGGCGGGGCTTCAAGAGCCATATCCTGTCCACCAAGAGCCGCAAGCGGAAACGCCGGCTGAGACAGCCCGAGGCCGTGTCGGGCTGCGAATCGAAGAACATGCGGCGTCTCGTCCCCTACCTGTAGGGACCGGGCCGGACGCCGGTATCCACCGACGCCGCCGCTGCCGGGCACCCGGGCGAGCCTGCCCGGCGGCGCCCCTGTCGCACGTCTGTCCGAGGAGTACACGCCATGCCGAGAGTCAAGGGCGGACCGGCTTCCCGCCGGCGCCGCAGAAAGATCATGAAGTTGGCCAAAGGGTACGTGGGAGGCCGACGGAGGCTGTACCGCGCCGCCAGGGAGACCGTCGAGCGCGGACTTGCCTACGCCTACCGCGACCGGCGGGTGCGCAAACGCACGTTCCGGGGCTTGTGGAACGTGCGCATCAGCGCCGGGGCGCGGCTCAACGGCCTGTCCTACAGCCGGCTGATCCACGGCCTGAAGAAGGCCGGGGTGGAGTTGGACCGCAAGATCCTCGCCGACATCGCAGCGTCGGACGCGCCCGTGTTCGACCAGATCGCCAAGTGCGCCAGGGACCACCTCGACGCCTGACGCCCGCATGATCGAAACCCTGGAGAAGCTCCGCGAGGAAGCGGCCGGACGCCTGGAGCGGTGCGCTTCGGAACAGGAGGTCGAGCAGGTCCGCATCGACTACCTGGGCCGGAAGGGCGGCAAGCTCACCGCGCTGCTGCGCGGGCTCAAGGACTTGCCGGCCGACCAGCGGCCGAGCGCCGGCCAGGAGCTCAACCGGCGGCGGGGAGAGATCGAGGCGCTGCTCGAAGCGCGCTCCAAGCGCCTGCGGGAAGGCCGGGCGGACCCATCGGGGGGCCCGCGCCTCGACGTGACCTTGCCGGGGAACCGGCTGGAGCGGGGCCGGACGCATCCGCTCACCCGGGTCATGGACGAGATCATCGACGTGTTCACGGGCATGGGCTTCGAGATCGCCCGGGGGCCCGACGTGGAGGACGACTACCACAACTTCGAGGCGCTCAACATTCCCAGGGACCATCCGGCCCGGGACATGCAGGACACCTTCTTCGTGTCGGACGGCCGGGTGCTCCGCACCCACACTTCGCCGGTCCAGATCCGCGTCATGGAGCAGCGCCGGCCGCCGCTCCAGGTCATCGCGCCCGGGGCCGTCTATCGCCACGACGACGACGCCACCCACTCGCCCGTGTTCCACCAGGTCGAAGGCTTCATGGTGGATCGGGACATCACCTTCGGGGACCTGAAGGGGGTGCTGACGCACTTCCTCCAACAGGTCTTCCGGGACCGGGTGCGGGTCCGCTTCCGCCCGAGCTTCTTCCCGTTCACCGAGCCCAGCGCGGAGGTGGATATCGGCTGCATCCTTTGCCGCGAGGCCGAGGACGCGGGGATCTGCCGCGTGTGCAAGGGGTCGGGATGGCTGGAGATCCTCGGGTCGGGGATGATCGACCCCAACGTCTTCGGCTTCGTGGGCTACGACCCCGAGGAATTCTCGGGCTTCGCCTTCGGCATGGGCGTGGAGCGCATCGCCATGCTCAAGTACGGCATGGACGACATCCGGCTGTTCTTCCAGAACGATATCCGCTTCCTGCGGCAGTTCCCTCCCTGAGCCACCGACCATGAAACTGACCTTCCACTGGCTGATGGAGATGCTGGATCTCCCGGCCGGGGCCGCGGAGACCTTCGGCCCCGGCGAGCTGGCCGAGGGCCTTACCCGGGCGGGGCTCGAGGTGGAGTCGGTGCGACCGCTGGGCGCGGACGCCGGCGCGGTCATCGTCCGGGTGAAGGACGTCCGGCCCCATCCCAACGCCGACCGGCTGTCCGTATGCGAGGTCCACGACGCCGGCGCGCCGCTCCGGATCGTGTGCGGCGCTCCCAACGTCAGGAAGGGCATGAAGACGGCGCTCCTGCGGGCCGGCTCGGTGCTGCCCTCCGGGCAGGCCATCGGGCGGCGGTCCATCCGCGGCGTCCCCTCCGAGGGGATGCTCTGCTCGGAGCAGGAGATGGGGCTCTCCGACGACCACCGCGGCATCATCGAACTGCCCGACGACGCGCCCGAGGGCGAGTCCCTGCACCGGTACCTGGCGCTGGACGACTCGGTGCTGGAGGTGGGCGTCACCCCCAACCGGGGCGACTGCCTGAGCGTCCTGGGCCTGGCCCGGGAGGCCGCGGCCTTCACCGGCGGCAGGCTCCGGCCCCCGGCGGTCCCGGAGCATCTCCGGCGCCACCCCCCGACCATGCCGGTGTCCGTGGAGATCGCGGACCCGGCCCTGTGCCCGCGCTATTCGGCCCGGCTCGTCCACGGGCTCCGGCCGGCGCCGTCTCCGCCGTGGCTCCGCTTCCGGCTCGAAGCCTGCGGCATCCGCTCCATCAACCTGATCGTGGACGTGACCAACTACGTCATGCTGGAGACCGGCCAGCCCCTGCACGCGTTCGACGCGCGGAGCATCGCCAGCGGGCGGATCGTGGTGCGCGCCGCGGGCGAGGCGAAAACGTTGACGACCCTGGACGGGTCGGAACGGGCGCTCCATCCCGACGACCTGCTGATCTGCGACGGCGATACGCCCGCGGCCCTGGCCGGGGTCATGGGAGGGGCCGGCTCCGAGGTCACAGAAGCGACCCAATCGGTGCTGCTGGAGAGCGCCCACTTCGATCCGCTGGCCATCCGGCGCACCGCGAAGCGCATGGGCATGCATACCGAGGCGTCCCATCGGTTCGAGCGGGGCGTGGACCCGGAAGGCACGCGCTACGCCATGGACCGGGCCGCGGCGCTGTGGGAGGCCGCGGGCGGCGCCGAGGCGGTCCCGGGGGTCGCCGACGTCTATCCCCGCCCGCGCAAGCCCGCGCGCGTCGCCCTCCGCTACGCCAGCGTCAAGCGCGCGTTGGGAGTGGAGCTGCCCCGGGAACGGGTCCGCGGCATCGTCGAGTCCCTGGGCATGGGCGTCGCGGGTTCCTCGGAAGCGGGCCTGGAGGTCTCGCCCCCCTCCTTCCGCTTCGACCTGACCCGGGAGGCCGACATGGTGGAGGAGCTGGCCCGGCTCCACGGGTACGACAACATTCCGGCCACGCTGCCCGCGGTCCGCATGGGCGCCGGCCGGGCGGACCCGCTGCTGCGCTGGATGCGGAAGACGCGCTCGCTCCTGGCCGCGGAAGGGTTGTGCGAGTTGGTGACCCTGCCCTTCTGCTCCCCGGGCATGAACCGGACCTTTCCCGGGCTCTGGGGCGGGGACGCGGCGCCCGTACGCATCGCCAACCCCCTGCGCCGGGACACGGACGAGATGCGCCTCAGCCTCCTGCCGGGGTTGGCCGAGAACCTGCGCCGCCACGCTGAGCGCCGGAGCGGGAGCTCGATGGTCTTCGAGCTCAACAAGGTCTTCTCGCTGGGGGGTGACCGCGGGTCCGCGGAACGCATGAACGCGGCGGGACTCCTCCGCGGCCATCGGCCCCGGCGGGGCCTCGGGGCGGAGAGCCGCGAGTTCACCTTCGCCGACGTGAAGGGGATCGTCGAGAACCTGCTGGAGAGCGCCGGTTGCGCGGACTCCGGGTGGAGCGCGGAAGACCCCCCCCGCATGCTGCATCCGGAAAGGTTCGCCGCGGTCTCCGCCCGGGGCGCCAGGCTGGGCCATGTGGGGGAGATAAGTCCGCGAGTTCGTGAGGAATTGGACCTGCCCGGGTGCTTCCTGTTCGAGCTTGACTTCGACGCGGTGCTCCACTATGCTCGGGCGGATTTCAAGGTGCGGCCCATTCCCCGTTTCCCGTCGGTGGAGCGGGACCTTGCCATCGTGGTTGCGCAAGGGTTCCCGAGCCGGACGGTCGTCGATTGGGTCCGGGGACTGGAGCAGCCCCTCGTCGAAAGGGTGGATGTCTTCGACGAATATACCGGTGCCCCCATCAGCGAAGGCAGGAAGAGCCTCGCCTACAAGGTCTTCTACCGATCCGCCGAGAGGACCCTCACGGACCAGGAAGTCAACGCCGTGCACGAGGACCTGACCCGAAGGCTCTGCGCCGCGTTCGACGCGACGTTGCGGTAGAACGGATCCTGGCCCGCGGGCCGGCCCGGGAGGGCAGCGATGACCAAGGCTGACATCGTCAACCGGATCTACGAGAGGGTGGGCTTCTCCAAGAAGGAGGCCGCGGACGTGGTGGAGGCCACCTTCGAGGTCATCAAGTCCCGGCTGGAGCAGGGCGACAAGGTCAAGATCTCCGGGTTCGGGAACTTCGTCATCCACGGCAAGCAGCCCCGCAAGGGCCGGAACCCCCGGACCGGCGAGGAGATCACCATCGACAGCCGCAAGGTGCTGACCTTCAAGCCGAGCCAGACCCTCAAGAAGAACATGAACTCCGACTCCGTCGGAATCCTGGGCGCGGACGCCTTCACCATTCCGTGATACGGCAGGACCCGTGGCGGTGGTCATCCCCGACAAGCTCTACTTCAAGATCGGCGAGGTCAGCGACCTCCTGGACGTGAAGCCGTACGTGCTGCGCTACTGGGAAGGCGAGTTCGACCTCCTGAACCCCGGCAAGGCGCCGTCGCGCCACCGACTCTACAAGCGCAAGGACGTGGAGCTGCTGCTCCAGATCAAGCGGCTGTTGTACAGCGAAGGATACACCATCGAAGGGGCGCGGAAGAAGCTCAAGCAGCGCGACGCCCCGGAGGACGGGACGCCGCCGGGCCCGTGGCCGCGTCCCGAGCACGTGGAAGTCCTCCGCGAGATACGGAACGACCTGGCCGAGCTCCGCGACCTGATCTCCTAGGGAACCACTGATCAATTCCGGCTCGAGGCGCCTCTCCCTATGGGAAAGCGCGTCCTTCGACTTCGCTTCGCTACGCTCAGGACGAACGGGGGCAATTGTTCAGAGTTTCCCTGGATCCCCCCTGGTCCCGCCTTCACGCGCCGCATTCCGGCGTCCCCCGGCGAAGCCGAGATTGACCCGTTGCCGGTAGAGTGTTAATACTTCTTCCAACGGTGTCGGGGCGTAGCGCAGCCTGGTAGCGCACACGCTTGGGGTGCGTGTGGTCGCTGGTTCAAATCCAGTCGCCCCGACCAATCTTACCCGGACCGTGGCGGCCCCTCACGGGCCGCCGCTGCCTCCATCGATGGCCGAGGGTTCCAGCTACCGCAGCGTATCCGCTTTCGAGGGCGCCAGGGAGCGAATGGTCCAGACCCAGTTGCTGGACCGGGGCGTCCACGACCAGCGGGTGGTCCACGCCATGCGCAAGGTGCCGCGGCACCTCTTCGTGGAGCCCGCCCTGGTGGACCGCGCCTACGCCGACGACCCGTTACCCATCGGCGGGCAACAGACCATCTCCCAGCCCTACATCGTCGGCTACATGCTGCAAGCCCTGGAGTTGACGGGGACCGAACGGGTCCTCGAGATCGGGACGGGGTCCGCCTACCAGACGGCGCTGCTCGCGGAGTTGTGCGGCAACGTCTTCTCGGTGGAGAAGCTACGGAGCCTCGCGGTGCAGGCACGGACGGTCCTGGACGAGCTGCGGTACTACAACGTGGCGGTCCACGTGGGAGACGGGACCCTGGGATGGTCGGAGCACGCCCCTTACGACGCCATCATCGTGGCCGCGGGAGCGCCGAAGGTCCCGGAGCCGCTCCTCCGGCAACTGGCCGCGGGCGGGCGGCTCATCATCCCCATCGGCGATGACCGCTCCCAGACCCTGAAACTCTCCTGCCGCACTCCCACCGGCCTCCAGGAAACGAGCCTCGGTGGATGCCGGTTCGTGAAGCTTCTGGGGAGGTACGGTTGGCCGAGTTAGCCTTTCGCAACCTCGGGCTGATACACATCCTCGTCGTCCTTGCCCTGGCGGGTTGCAGTTACGTCGATGACCGCGCGCCCAGGCGAGACCCCGACCGGACCGGCATCCACCACGTGGTCAAGAAGGGAGAGAACCTCTTCCGCATCGGCAAGGCCTACGGCGTCGGTCACGTGAGGCTCGCCCGCGTCAACCGCATCCCGGATGCGAGCGACATCAAGGTCGGGCGCCGGATCTTCGTCCCCGGGGCCACCCGCCGGCTGCCGGTGGAGATCATTACCCCCATCAAGGCACCTGCGCAAAGACCCCGCCGCCCCGCCAAGACCCGTACCCCCAAGACCGCTCCCGGGAAGGAAACCCAGGCCAAGGCGCCTCGGCCCGGCGCCGCCCCTCCAGCCGGCGCTGGCAAAGCCGATACCCGTACCCGACAGCGGAAACCTTCGAGGCAGGGGTTCATCTGGCCCGTGGCGGGCAAGGTCACCGCCAAGTTCGATTCGCGGCACGAGAGCCTGAACGACGGCATCAACATCGCCGCGCCCTCGGGGACCCCGGTGCGCGCGACCCTGGGCGGGCAGGTGATCTACAGCGACAAGCTGCGTGGCTACGGCAACCTCATCATCCTGCGCCACCGCCGCGGCTTTGCCTCGGTCTATGCCCACAACCGCAAGAACCTGGTGCGGCAAGGCCAGAAGGTGTCCCGCAGGCAGGTCATCGCCGAGGTCGGCGCCACCGGACGGGCCGCCACGCCGTACCTCCACTTCGAGATCCGCAGGAACAACGTGGCCCGGGACCCGCTTTCCTATTTGCCCTGAGTGTGTTAGCCCAAGCGCCATGACGCAAAGCACCCAAGGGGCCGCGCCCGTGGACGACATCCGGGCCGTCATCCGCGACATCCCCGACTTCCCCAAGCCCGGGATCGTGTTCAAGGACATCACCCCGCTCCTGGGCGACGGACCGCTGTTCCGGCGCACCATCGACCTCTTCGCAGAGCGGTACGCCGCGGCGCCGGTGGACACGGTGGCGGGCGTCGAATCCCGCGGTTTCATCATCGGCGCGGCCCTGGCCTATCGGTTGGGCAAGGGGTTGTGCGTGATCCGGAAGCCCGGGAAACTCCCCTACCGGACCCTGCAAGCCACCTACGAGCTGGAGTACGGCAGCGACGCCCTGGAGGTGCACAGCGACGCCCTCGCCCCCGGCGCGAACGTGCTGCTGGTGGACGACTTGGTGGCCACCGGGGGGACTGCCGCGGCGGCCGCGGACTTGGTGGAACGGCTCGGCGGCGCCGTCTTCGAGCACGCCTGCATCATCGAGCTCGGCTTCCTCAAGCCGCGGGAGAAGCTCCGGCAGGAGTTGTTCTCGCTGGTCCGCTACGATTCGGAATAGCCCCGCGGGACCGCCTGCGGCCCCTCCGCTTCCTTGACGCCGGGAGCCCGAATACGATAGGAAACTCTCAAGGAACCTCTGAACAATTAGGCAGAGGGCATGAGCGCGTCCTTCGACTTCGCTTCGCTACGCTCAGGACGAACGGGGGACTTCGCTTCGCTACCTCAGGACGAACGGGGTGATCGTTCAGGGTTTCCGATAGAAGTCGAAGGGCCGGAAGGAGGCAAGTCATGCCCAAGGACAAAGTCAGCGAGAACGCCGTGATCACCACAGACCCGTTCCCTGCCTCCAGGAAGGTCCACGTCCCCGGCCCGGGACCCCACCGGGTCGAGGTCGCCATGCGCGAGATCCGCCACGGCGCCGCGCCCGCCAACGGCAACGGCGCCAACGGCCATGACGGCGAAGGCCCCCGGCTGCGCGTCTATGACACCTCCGGCCCCTACACCGACCCCGCGGCCCGGCCCGACGTGCGGAAGGGGCTCGCCCCCCTGCGCCTCCAGTGGATCACCGACCGGGGCGACACGGTGGAGACCGAGGCGCATTACCGGCCCAACGGCAAGGACCGCGGCGCGGACCGTTTCCCGGACATGGCCCGAAGGAGCGTGCTGCGGGCCAGGCCCGGCGGCAACGTCACCCAGATGCACTACGCGCGCCGGGGCGTGGTCACCCCCGAGATGGAGTACATCGCGGTGCGGGAGAACCTCGGCCGCGAGGCCGCGCTCAACGGCGACGGCGCGGGCCACCATGCGGGCAACCGTTTCGGTGCGTCGATCCCGCGGTTCGTCACGCCGGAGTTCGTGCGCGACGAAGTGGCCCGGGGGCGGGCCATCATCCCCTGCAACGTCAACCACCCGGAAACCGAGCCCATGATCATCGGGCGGAACTTCCTGGTCAAGATCAACGCCAACATCGGCAACTCCGCGGTCACGTCCTCCATCGAGGAGGAGGTGGAGAAGATGATCTGGGCCACCCGCTGGGGCGCGGATACGGTCATGGACCTTTCCACCGGGGACAACATCCACGAGACCCGCGAGTGGATCCTGCGGAACTCGCCGGCGCCCATCGGCACCGTGCCCATCTACCAGGCGCTGGAGAAGGTCAACGGCAAGGCGGAAGAGCTCACCTGGGAGATCTATCGGGACACGCTGGTGGAGCAGGCCGAACAGGGGGTGGACTACTTCACCATCCATGCCGGGGTGCTGCTGCGCTACGTGCCGCTGACCGCCGGGCGCAGGACCGGCATCGTCTCCCGGGGCGGCTCCATACTCGCCAAGTGGTGCCTGGCCCACCACCGGGAGAACTTCCTCTACACCCGCTTCGCGGACATCTGCGAGATCATGAAGGCATATGACGTGGCCTTCTCGCTGGGAGACGGGCTCCGTCCGGGCAGCATCGCCGACGCCAACGACGAAGCCCAGATGGGAGAGCTGGCCACCCTTGGTGAGCTCACCCGGACCGCCTGGGAGCACGACGTGCAGGTCATGATCGAGGGCCCGGGCCACGTCCCCATGCACCTGATCCAGGAGAACATGAAACAGCAGCTCGAGCTGTGCCACGAGGCGCCCTTCTACACGCTGGGCCCGCTCACCACGGACGTGGCGCCGGGCTACGACCACATCACCAGCGCCATCGGCGCCGCCATGATCGGATGGTACGGCACCGCCATGCTTTGCTACGTCACCCCCAAGGAACACCTGGGGCTGCCCAACAAGAAGGACGTGAAGGACGGGGTCATCACCTACAAGATCGCCGCCCACGCCGCGGACCTGGCCAAGGGGCACCCCGGCGCGCAGCTCCGGGACGACGCCCTGAGCGACGCCCGTTTCGGGTTCCGCTGGGAAGACCAGTTCAACCTGAGCCTCGACCCCGAGACCGCCCAGGACTTCCACGACGAGACGCTGCCGGCCCAGGGCGCCAAGGTCGCCCACTTCTGCTCCATGTGCGGACCCCACTTCTGCTCCATGAAGATCACGCAGGACGTGCGCGACTACGCCGCGGGCAAGGGGCTCGCCGCGGAGCAGGCCCTTGCCGCAGGCATGCGGGAGAAGGCCGAGGAGTTCAAGCAGGCCGGCAGCGAGATCTACCGGACGGTGGAGACGGACGACGAGCCGGCCCCGTAGGGAGCCAGGGGCCGGTCACCCCAGGTACTTGCCCACGTCCACGCGCTTCATGGCTTCCAGGGGCACCTGGTTGCGGACGGGGAACTCGCCCTCCAGGGGCTTGGTGGCGTCCACCACCGCCACGCTGTCGCCGAGCCAGCCGCGGAAGTTCTGGACCTCCCGGATCACGTCCAGGTCCCGGTCCCAGTGGGTCCGGGTGCCCACCGCCCACAGGACCTCGCGTTCGTTGAACACGTCCACGTCGTCGTCCACCACCACGCACAGCTTGAGGTTGGGCATGTCGGTGAACGCCTGCATGGCCGCCTTCTTCGGCTCGTTGGGGAACTCCTTCCGGAGGGAGATGTAGCAGATCACCCGGCCGCAGCCCGAGGGAGGCAGGTGGATGGCCTGGATGCCGGGGATGTTGCGCTTGATGGAGTTGTAAACGCTGCCCTCCTTGGTGACCCCGCCCAGGTTCCAGTGGTCCTTCTGGCCGGCCCAGATGTCCTGCATGACGGCCTGCTTCCGGTGGGTGACCGCGGTCACCTCGATGACGGGCACGTCCATGGTCACCTGGTAGTAGCCCAGGACCTCGCCGAAGGGGTTCTGGGACCGCCGCACGTGGGGCGGGACCTCGCCTTCGACGATCATCTCCGCGTCCGCGGGCACCAGGAAGTCCTCGCCCCAGGTCACCGACGGGGTGAGCCGCAGCGGCTCGCGCATGAAGGCGGCCGCGCTCTGGTAGTCGTCGTTGCCGTAGGGGGTCATGCAGCACGACGAGAAGTAGAAGGCGGGGTGGTGGCCCATCACGATGACCACCGGCGCCCGCTGGTCCTTGGCCTCGTTCTCGGTGACGATGGCTTCGAGATGGTGGTGCTTGTGGGCGGAGAAGCTCATGGTCCTGGCGTCGTAATACAGGTTCTTGGTGAAGGTGATGTCGTAGAACGGCGCCGACTCCCCCTTCATGATGCAGGCCATGGTCCAGTAGGGCCCCACGTCCAGGTCGTGGTGCATGGGGATGGGGAACCGGGCCAAGTCCACCTCGGACCCCTTCAGGACCACCTCCCGGCAGGGAGCGACGTCGGGCGGGATCATTTCCGTATCCCCCCTCTCCTTCTCCAGGCGCGAGACCTCCAGGCTCAGGTCCATGCTGGACCGGAGGTCGCCCATGCCGATGCCGTCCGCGCAGAACTGCCGGCTCACCCAGGGGTTGTAGAAGAGCGGGAACGGCGACCGCTTGCCTTCCAGGGTGGTCACGTTCTCGAACAGCACCATCTTCTCCAGCCCCCGGTCGTCCAGGTGCTTGAGGAAGGCGATGGTCTCGCACTTGTTCGGGTCGATGGGGTCCGTCACCCGGATCAGGGCGCCCGGGCGCCTTTCTTCCTCTGCCGCGATGAATTCCCGGAGGTCTCTCATGTTCCCTGTCCTCTCCCTGTCTCGTTCGATCAGGGGTTCCTTAGACGAAAGCGGGTTCGAGCGCAAGGAACTCGGGGCTCCACCGGGTCGAACCGCGCCCGGATTGAGATTGAAACGGGGTTGCGCGTTTGGTAGGATTGATCGGTCAGGTTCATCGGTCGGGTTTCACCTCTCCACACAGGTTGTTTCGAAGCAGCAAGGAGGATTTCGAGCCATGTCTTTCCGAACTTGCAGGGTCATCGTCGCTGGATTGGCGGCAGCGGTCGTCTTCGCGTCCGGTTGCAGCGGGAAGAAGTCCGGGAGCGTCGCGCCTTCGATGGGCTCGCAGCAGCCGCAGCAGGGGCAAGTGTCCGCTACGGTAGCGGACACGTTGAGCGCGGTGGACGCAACCCGGTCGCAAGCGGCCAGGATCGCTGCGGCGAACACACCGAGGGCGGGCAGCGTGACGCAGTCCTCGAACGCCGACGGTACGAGGACCACCACCGATCAGGTCGAGGTCACGTTGACGGCTGCGGCCCAGCAGATCACCTATCGGGCAACCCAGACAGGGGGCGGAGGTTGGTCCATCGGCAACACCGGCGCGGCCGAGGTATTGGGCACGGCCCGTGACGGAGACTTCAGCGGCATCGGGCTGGTGTCCCGGGAGACCGATGGACAGAGAGTGCTCATCATATACACGGATGCGGACCCCGAAGCGCTCGCCGCCGGAAACACGGACTGGATGGCCGCAGGAATATGGGGATTCATCCCGAACAGCCAGAACGCCAACGACTTCGAGTTCGGCGCCTTCGCGGACGGCGGCGACCCCTTCGCGCAGAGCAACCTGCAGGCCCTGGCCGGCACTGCGAGCTATCGGGGAGAGGCATACGGCGTGTACTATTCCCGTTCCGGTACCGACGCGGAGGACTCGGACCTCTTCAACGCCGCGGTTGAGTTGACGGCCAATTTCGGTGACGCGGCCGGTCTGGGAAGCGTCTTGGGACGCATCTTCAACGTCAAGGACATGGATGGGGACGATATCCCGGGGAACCCGCAGGTGACCCTGGGTGCGGCGGACATCGGGGGCGCAAACAGCGGGTTCTTCACGGGCGACACGAGCCTGCAGTTCGAGGGTCGGTCGTACGCGGGGAAATGGGGAGGGCAGTTCCTCGGCAACGGCGCCGTCCCGGATTCTCCATCGAAAGTCGCCGGCACGTTCGGCGTAGCCGCCTCGGGCCAGGACGAAGTCGGCGGTCTCGTCGGAGCCTTCGGCGCGTCGCGCGGGCCGGCGGCATCCGGCAGCAATTAGCGCCGCGCCATCCGACAGCGCCCGACGGGAAAAGGGCAGCCATGGGGCTGCCCTTCCATGTCCGGACCAGAAGGGACGCCTTGCGTTCCCTGCGGCGGTCCTAGTCCCCGGACAGGCAGGCCCTCATCCACTCCAGGTAGCCGGCGCTGCCGTCGGTGATGGGAAGGGCGATGATCTCGGGCACGTCGTAGTCGTGGAGGGCCTCGACCCGCGCCTTGAGCCGGTCGAAGAGGTCGGCCCGGGTCTTGACCACGAGCAGGTCTTCCGCGTCGCGTTCGATCCGGCCCTCCCATTCGTAGGTGGACTCGACGCCGGGAATGCGGTTCACACAGGCCGCCAGCTTCTCGCGCACCAGCGCCTCGGCCAAGCGCTGCGCTTCCTCTCCCGGCGCCGCGGTGATGAAGACGACGAGGAATTCACTCATGGGGCCGCTCCCGGTTCCCTGGGGGTCGCGTTGCACATGTCCGGTTGCGCGCCTACCCTTTGTATGTTTTATTTCGTGCTTTGCATAGTACAACCCGGTGGCCCGAGTCCTGCGTATCCCGCGGCCCATCCGCATGGCGCGGGCCGCCACCGGCCGGACCCGCAGCCTGTCGGGATCCTGGCGCATCCCCATCGACAGCCGTGAGAAAGAGGTAGGACCCGGATGGAGGCAATCGATTTCGGCAAGGGCGGAGGGATCGTGCCGGTGGTGGTGCAGGACCACGAGACCCTGGACGTGCTCATGCTGGCCTACATGAACGAGGAAGCCTGGAACGCCACCCGAAAGACCGGCAAGGCCCACTACTACAGCCGTTCCCGGGACAAGCTGTGGCTCAAGGGCGAGGAGTCCGGCCACGTCCAGGAGGTCCGGGAGATGCTGGTGGACTGCGACAACGACACGCTGATCCTCAAGGTGGTGCAGCACGGCGGCGGCGCCTGCCACATGGGTTACCGGACCTGCTTCTACCGCCACGACGCCGGCTCGGACTGGGAGGTCTGCGCCGAGAAGGTCTTCGACCCCGAGGAGGTTTACCGCAAGTGAAGCAACTCAAGCTCGGTCTTCCGAAGGGGAGCCTGGAGAAGGCCACCATCGAGCTGTTCCGAAAGTCGGGATGGAAGATCACCGGCATGGACCGGAGCTATTTCCCGTCCGTGGACGACGACTCCCTCCACTGTAGCGTCGTGCGCGCCCAGGAGATGTCCCGGTACGTGGAGTCCGGCACCCTGGACGCCGGCATCACCGGCAAGGACTGGATCCAGGAGAACGACTCGCAGGTCGAGTTCGTCACCGAGCTGGTGTACGCCAAGGCGAGCTTCCGGCCCACGCGCTGGGTGCTGGCGGTGCCCCACGACTCGCCGGTGCGGAAGATCGAAGACCTGAAGGGCAAGAAGGTCGCCACCGAAATGGTCAACTTCACCCGGCGGCTGTTCGAGACGCGCCACACGCCGGTGGAGGTGGAGTTCTCCTGGGGGGCCACCGAGGCCAAGGCCGCGGAGGGCTTGGTGGACGCCATCGTCGAGGTGACCGAGACGGGAAGCACCATACGGGCCCACGGGCTGCGGATCGTGGCGGACCTGCTGGAGTCCGCGCCCCAGCTCATCGCCAACAAGTCCGCATGGCGGGAGCCCTGGAAGCGTTCCAAGGTCGAGCAGATCAGCATGCTGCTCCAGGGGGCGTTGGCCGCGGAACACAAGGTCGGCATCAAGATGAACGTCATGGAGTCGGACCTGGAGAAGGTCATCGACCTGATCCCCAGCCTGACCGCGCCCACGGTGGCGACCCTCTACCAGACCCCGGCCCTGGGCGGCAAGAAATGGTTTTCGCTGGAAAGCGTCATCGCCGAAGACGTGGTCCGCGAGCTCATCCCCGAGTTGACCCGCAACGGCGCCGTGGGCGTCATCGAGTACCCGCTGAACAAGGTCATCTGACCCCGGACGCCGTCCGGCCCTGCCTCCCGCGACGATCCGCCGACTCGGACGGACTTCCCTTTCGCCGTGCGGCAGGACTACCGAAGGATCTCCTGGAAACCGCGTCCTTCAACTTCGCTTCGCTACGCTCAGGACGAACGGGGATGATCGTTCAGGGTTTCCCTGAAACGGGCTTTCCTTGAAACAGGCGTGTTCCCCCAATAACCTTGCAATTTATCCACTCTATGGATAAATTGCAAGGTTATGCTGCCTCGAGGAGTCAAAGACCAAGTCCTGGAGGCCCTCACCCGCCAGGCAGCGGTGGCGCTCCTGGGGCCGCGGCAGGCCGGCAAGACCACGCTGGCGCTGGAAATCGCCCGCACGCGGGACGCGGTTTACCTGGACCTGGAGAACGGCGACGACCGCGGGCGGCTGAGCGAGCCGAACCTGTTCCTGGAGGGCCTGGAGGACCGCCTCGTCATACTGGACGAGATCCACCGCACCCCCGAGTTGTTCCAGACCCTCCGCGGCGTCATCGACCGCGGACGGCGCAAGGGCAAGGGCGTGGGCCGCTTCCTCGTGCTGGGCTCCGCATCCATGGACCTGCTGCGCCAGTCCGGCGAGTCGCTGGCGGGACGCATCGGCTACGTCCACCTGGGGCCGTTTTCCGTGCTGGAAGTGGAGGACCGGCGAGCGGACCGGGAGCGGCTCTGGCTGCGCGGCGGCTTCCCGGACAGCTATTTGGCGGCCTCCGACCGGGCGAGCCTGGCGTGGCGCAGGGACTTCATCCGGACCTACCTGGAGCGCGACGTCGCCGCGTTCGGACCGCGCGTCCCGGCCGCCGCCCTGGAGCGGCTCTGGACCATGCTCGCCCACAACCAGGGCGCCATCCTGAACGCCTCGTGGTTGGCCCAGGCGTTGGAGGTGAGCGCCCAGTCCGTGACGCGCTACATCGACCTGCTGGCGGACCTGCTGCTGGTGCGCCGTTTGACGCCCCTGCGAGCCAACGTGGGCAAGCGCCTGGTGAAGTCGCCGAAGGTCTATGTGCGGGACAGCGGGCTGGTCCACGCCCTGCTGGGCATTCCCTCGTCCATCGAACTGGCAGGCCACCCCGTGGTGGGGCGCAGTTGGGAGGGTTGGGTCATCGAGACCCTGCTCTCGGCGCTGCCGTGGCCGTCGTCGGCCTCCTTCTACCGGACCAGCGCGGGCGCGGAAGTGGACTTGGTGATCGAACATGCGAACGGGCAGACTTGGGCCGTCGAGATCAAGCGTTCCCTGAGCGCCAGGGTCAGCCGCGGCTTCCACACCGCGCGCCAGGACCTGAACCCGGACCGGACGTTCGTGGCGTACGCCGGAGACGAACGCTACCCGATGGCGAAAGACGTGGAGGCCATCGGGGTTCGAGAACTGGCCACCCGGCTCGCGAGCGTGTAGCGCACCAGCAGACCGGCCTGCCGTCAGACGAGCAAGCTCCTTGCGTTGTCCTTCGTGACCAGCTCTACGTCCTCTTGGCGCTCGAGAAAGGGGGCTACGTCCATGGCGGCGCGCCGCCAGTCCAGGGCATCGAGGCGACGGGCGACGGTCTGCCGCCAGGAATCCGGCGTCAACTCCGCGCCCGCCCAGCCGGTCTGCCGGAGGGAGGCGTTCAGCAGCGGCAGGTTGGGCGCCGGCCAGGCGCGGTCGCTCAGGTACCAGATCAGGTCATGGAGGTCGCGCCCCTTGGTGTAAGGCCGTTGAAGGACGGCGTGCAACTTGCCGGCCAGGAGTGAAGGCCGGTCATGGTGGTAGAGCCTCAGGGTCACGTGCCGGCGCACCAGGCTGACGGCGGTCTCCGCGCCCGCGGGAGGGCGGGTGTCCACGTCGATCCGGATCGCCAGCGCTTCCGAGGCGCGCGGTGACAGGCCGAGCTCGTACAGCAGGCCGGGAAAGCCCACCAGGGCGCTGTGCACCACGCGGTGTTGCCGGACGCGGAGATCGACCTGATACCGCTCCGCGGACAGCTCCGTGCGAAGGGATCGCAGGTACCGCGGCAGGTCGTACTGCGACGGTTCGCCTTCCAGGGTGAAATCGAGGTCTTCGGAATAACGCGGCAACGCGAAGAGGAAACGCAGGCACGTGCCGCCCTGGAACGCCAAGGTCGTCATTGCGCCGGCGCGCTGCATGGCGCCGAGGATGCGGGCCTGCAGGTACTCGCGGACGAGGTTTCGCGCCTGCAAGGGTTCGCGTTCCCGGACCAACGTCAGGAGGTGGTCTTTCACAACGTCTCGTATTTCGGCTCGTGGGCGGCCAACTCGCGGAGGCAGCGGGCGGCCCGTGTGATCTTCGGCGTCCCCCACCGTGCCGCGAACTCGCTCAGGGTATCCATGCAGAGCGGGTCGAAGTTGAGGCGCAGCTCCTGCAGGTAGGCTTGGTCGTCGCCGCCGGGTTGCAGATGGACGAGGTCCAGCAACGCTTTCTCGGGGGCCGCCACGAACGCCTGCTGGCCTTCGCCCAGATCCACTTGGCGGTAGCCGAACCGGAAGTCGGCCTTGAGATGGCGGAACGAGAACCGCCCCGAAGACGAGCTTTGGACGTGCGGCCGCCGTCCGGTGATGCTGGTGACCTCGGCAACGTACTCGGGAATCACCTGGGCATGAGCCAGGACGGAGACGCCGCTGACGTAGGAGCCGGGCACGAGTCGATTGGCTACCAGGAAAGGATGCGGGACGCATTTGCGCCACGGCGGGCCCAGCGTGTACAGCCCGCGGCGCAGTTGCCGGATCCGGCCCGTCCGTGTCCAGCGCGAAAGCTGGCGCTGGACGTGGGCGGGGTCGCCCGGCCCGGCCAACAGCAACCCCGTTTCGAACACCGGCTCGTCCGCGACGATGGCCACCAGATCCTGAAATTTCATTGCGGCAACCTGCTAAATATGGCGAGTTATTGCCGTAGTCTATCATGGAGAGCAGCAACCGAAAACCCCCCTATCTACCGCTCGACCCTGACCGGGCGTTCGTGGCGTAGGCCGGGGACGACCGCTACCTGATGGCGAAAGACGTGGAGGCCATCGAGGTTCGAGAACCGGCAACCCGGCTCGCGGGCGTGTAACGCGCACCGCAGGCTCTCTTGACCGACCGCGATTCACTCAATAGACTCCATGACAGGGGTTGGACGCCGATGAAGCGCAACGTGTCCCTGGGCTTCGCCACGGAAGACAAGGGGCTTGCCGGCCTCTTTCGCGGGCAAGTAGAGAAACCGACTACGGGAAGTATCCTTGGAAACATTCGTGTGGGTAAGGGGTCTTCGAGCGACGCCATGGGGGTAGACATCGAGGCCACCGAAGTGGAAGTAGATGGCGTCCCGGAAGCGTTGACGGTTGCGGTAGCCGCGGGCGCGGTACTTCACCCACTGGATACCGGAGTTGATCCCTTCGGCCCGGGCGTTGGTGACCCGCTGGACCACTGCAGTGAGGATGCCTTCCAGGTGCTTCCGAACCATGCGGGCCACACGCTTGACCGGTTCCAGGCGGCAACGGATGGCCGAGCGATACCAGGCCAGCCAGGCCTTGCGCGCCCAGGCGCGGCTGCGGTACTCCCACAGGGTCATGGCGTGCTCCTTGTAGCCCCAGGCCCGGGCGGTCTGTAGCGCGCTGTCCCGCAGCGCCCCGAACGCTTTCCATCGCTGCCAGTCCATGTGCCGGGGGTTCTTCAGCCACAGGTAGCGGCTGCCCTTGAGCCGTTGCGCCCCCTCTCCCGGCAGCTTCCGCTGTTCCTGCCGCCGCTCCAAGCCCCGCTCCACCCCGCGACGCCTCACCCCGTCCACCTCATCCAACTCAGCCCCATCATCGCCGCCACCCCCGCAATGCTCGCCTGTTGCAGCCAGTCCAGGATCAACGCCTCGAATATCGCCGTGAACCGCGACCGCTCTTCCCCCCACGGAACCCGCACCTGCTTCACCTTGTGCTCCTCGCACTCCACCCGGGGTACACCCGCCGCCAGGATCGTCCGGTACTGGCACGTGTCCAGATGACGCCACCGACGCTGCCGCGTGTCATACCGGCTCCCGCCACGCCCACACTCCGGACACCGCAACCCCCCTCCCGCGTGCTCCACCTGTACCACCACCTCTCCCTCCTCCAGGTTCAACTCCACCCCTTCCACCCGCCACGGCGCCTCGATCCCCAGTATCCTCGCGTACAACTCCCGGTCTCGCATTGCTCCCTCCCTTGCCGCTCCCTCTGCCCTGTCGCACACCCTCCCTCGCCTACCTTACCCATAGGAAAGCCGGAAGAGCCACATGGCATACGTGACTCTGCCGGCCAGCGCGACACCTCTCAAAATCGCGCCATCACTAGATTTCTCAGGCCCCTTCTGGTAGGATTGTCCGTATAGATCGACACGCTTTCAATCTCGTTTCGACCTATCTGAAGGCAGGATGCTGGATATGGAGTCAGGACCTCGAACTGGGTCCGTCTATTTCATGCGAATAGGAGGTCGGTGATGAACAGACCACCGGCGTCCGGTGAACGCTCCGCTCTTCGCGGATATCAGTGGCAATACGATCACATCGCAGCACTTGTCTATGACGCGCTGCTCAATCACGACCTGGAATCTCTGCGGCTGACGGACCCTGACGCCGGGCGTGTTGACGATCTGCTGCTCATCCGACGCGGGCGCGTTGACGGTTATCAGTTCAAGAGGGTCGAGTCCCCCAATGCTCTCACTTTCAATGACGTCGTCCGGAATCAACGCACACGTAGCGGAAAATCCGGAGCGTCTTTGGTCCGGGCGCTTTCTGATGGCTGGATTTCTATACAGAGAGAAAGGAAGGATAGCTACGTCCATCTCGTCACCAATCAGGTTGCCTCGGTCAACGATCAACTAGGGAGTCGTGCAAACCAGCCATCTCCGGATCACTTCAGCGCCTTCCTCACCCGAGTGCTCAAACCACTCCGCTTGAAGAATATAACTCTCGAAGACGTCCCCACTGAATGGCGGCCAGCTCTTGAGAAGCTTCAAGACGCCAGCGGGCTCGCGGGCGATAAGTTTGAGCGATTCCTCCAGTCACTGCACATTGATGTTGCTGTCGAGTCGGGTCTGCCGACGTCACAATCAACACGACGATCGGACATCATCGCACTTTCAGACACCCTCAAACGTTGCGTCTCGGAAGCATCCGATGTCGTCGAAATGAATGCCGACGATGTTCTTGACCTGATGCATTGGGAAAATCGGCCGCGTCTGCGTAGCCGCCATGAATTTCCCGTCGACCTGGACACCTATGAGCCGCTTGCCGACGCAATCGATCAGCTATCCCAATCGATCACTCGCCATGACCGCGGCTATTTTGCTGTGATCGGCCCACCAGGCTCCGGAAAATCGACACTGCTGAGCCAATCACTCTCAGGAAGCACTGATCGAATCGTCCGTTATTATGCCTACATTTCCGGCACTGCGCCGGCCAAAACACGCCTGAGCGCTCGAGGCTTCCTGCACGACATGATGCTCATGCTGAGCGGCGGCGATAATTCCGGTAACGAACCTGAACTTCCCAGCACCGAAATCGAGACGCTCCGACAACAGTTCACCAACAAGCTTGACACGGCGAGTGCCGAGTTCCAGCGTACGGGTCGTCGGACGATCATTGTCGTCGATGGTCTCGACCATGTCCGGCGCGACTATTCCGGCAACGACGACCTGCTCTCAGAATTGCCTCGTCCCGACGAAACGCCTGACGGCGTCCTGTTTATAGTCGGCAGTCGGACTCTGGAGCCTCTTCACGCGTATGCACAACAACAACTCCACGAACGAGAGACCATTGTCAACCTTCAGCATCACTGCCTGCCTCCGACAGCCATCCTCAAGATCTGCCGCCGCCTGCCGATCACGAAGAATCTAGCAGCGGAGACTCACCAGCGCATCGTCGAACTCAGTCGCGGGTATCCGCTGGCACTAAGTTATCTCCTGAACCGTCTCCGCAATGGCGGCGAAAGACATGACGCGGAAATACTTGCCGCACTACCCGCATACTCAGGCGACATCGAGGCCGAGTATCGGGCGATTTGGGATGAAGTGAGAGACGACAACGATATCGTGGACATTCTTGCCGTCTGTTCTCGATTGCGAAACGGATTCACAACGGGGTGGCTTTCCGACTGGGCACCGTCTGCTGCCGTGAGAACCTTCCGGGATAAATTCCTGTATCTGTTTAATCGCTACCAGGACAGATGGCGATTTTTCCATGACTCCTTTCGACAATTCACCGCCGACCGCACTGCCTGGGGCGACGAACAGTGCCCTGATCCCCGCATGGAAGTCCGAACTCACCGACGTATCGCTGACCTTTGCGCCAATGCAACCGACCACAACATTGCCGGAGAACAACTTTATCACCGATACTGCGGAAACCAGTACGACAAAGTCATGAGCTTGGCGCAACAAAGCGTTTTTCGTGAACAATATCGACGCCTACGTTCACCCGCTCTCATTCGACAAGATATCGCTTTCGCACTGGACGTCGCCGCGAACCGCACCGACGTTTTAGGGATACTTCGATTACTCCTCGCCTCTGTCGAGTTGACATCTCGAACTTCATCTCTTGAGAATGTCAATATGCCCGCCCTTCTGTACGAAGCTGGGCTGGTCAAGGAGGCCATTTCCTGGTGTGGATCTGAGACGCGGCAAGTACCACTTGCGTATGCCTATGAACTGGCCGCAAAACTGGGAGACGCAGATGATTCCGCAGGACGACGACTCTTTGATCAGATAGAGCAGGATGGCCTCGATGACCATAAGCGAACATCAGTGGCCGGTCAGGAAGATGACGCCGCTTTAGCCTGGACACGAGCCGCCGTGCTTTTTCGTCCGCCAGAATACATCATCGCTGCAATCCGGAGTCAAGTCGAGAAAGAGCCGAAAAATACGCCAAACGACAAGCACGCAGAAGCCGAGCGATGGCTTCGCTATCGAAGGATGAATAAAGCGCTTATCGACGCGATGACGACCAAGAGTGATGAAAAGGCGCTCACCATGATCGATTCGGCTCTTGCTGAACATGTAAATCAGCTCAAGGACTACCGGCTTCGGCGTGAGGCTTGCGAGGACGAGGAATATAGAGACGGTGACGGGAATTCCAAGATCGCGACGCTAATACATCTCCGCGTCCGTGCACAGCAGAGGTTACTTGAACAGGCTTCAACAACAGACGCTGCTAAATCTTCTTTGGATCGCCTGCTATTTACACTGTCCGACGTTCCACTCTCAGAATCGACGCTGCCGAGCTTCTTCTTTTCTATTACGGAAATGTCGATCAAGCAATTTCCCTGCTTGATCATACGCCATATAGCAATGCCCTAACAGTGGAAACGTTAGCTTTCAGTCACGATTTCAATATTATCTGTCGCCATTTTCGGTACTGGCGGCTTCGGCACCTTCTCGCCTCATATGATGAAGAGATTCCGGAGTCCGTTCCTCCTGATGCTCCGGCTGGAAGCGGAATATCTCGGGACGCTTCCGTACATGGTGACGTCGACGCCATCGAACTCGCTGCCTGCATCGATTCGGCGGTCAGAACCTTGGGGCGCCTGGACGCAGAGACGATCTCGAATCGACAGGTACCAGCGAACGAAGTCTGGAGAGAAATTACTTTGGTCTTCTCCATCTTTTTGCGAACGGAACGCCAAAGTAGCGCTAATCATAGTTTGATTACACAGAAAAGATCTCAACTATTTAGTATAGCCATCAATGTAGCTCACAGGTATAGCAGAAACTACCATAATCCCCTCCCTCAGCGCTTAAGTGATACTCTCATGCGCCTGTTCGAGGACCATCCGGACGAGTGGCCAATGGCATTACGACTTGAACTGGCCGATTATCTCCAATCAGCAGGCGCAAACGTTTCTTTCTATCGGAAGACACTCTGTGAAGTCGAAGAAACCATATTCTCAGAATCGATGGATGAGCGAGTGGCAAATATGGCCAGCCTCGTAGTTCGTTATTCCAAGAATGGTGAGAAGGAAAGCGCATACCGTATCGTACTTTCATTGATAAGAATGGCGTTTGGGGTCGGATATCACAAGGATTATCAGTGCGGTACTTGGGTTTCCTGGCTGGCAAAGGCTCTCGCACAACCGGAAGGCGAAGGATGTGTCGAGGATGCCGCTTGGCTCGCCCGCGTTCTCGTAGCGACGAACCCAACGACCGAAGGGGCTCCTGGATCGGCAGCAGTCCATCTTCCCTCGGCAGTAGTCCCTGCAGATCCGGTGGCGGCTGTCCGCATTTTCGAATTTCTCGTTCGGCACCATACGGTCGATCATCTTGAGTGTCTCGCTGCCTTGATTGACGGGCTCCTGACACATAGTGGTGCCGAAGAGATCGCCACTGTCGAGCTAGCGGCGGACATCACTGCCGAGTTGCTTGCTCCTGCGGCGAACCGTGCGCATCCAAAGCTCGCCGAGTCTCTGATCGTGGCGGCCAAAAGTGGTGGTAAGAAGGGAACACACACGATCCTGGCGAAGTCGGTCACCACTCGTACCGACAAGTATGCGCTATCGACTACGCGAAACGAATGGCGGCAAGGTCTCGGCCTCGGGACCGAGGACGGGAAATACAAGCACAAAAATCTGAAAAAATCAAATAACCATCATTACGATGCACTGGTACTGTCCGATGGTCAGAGGATAGCACGCGACGATGTTGCCTCGCATATAAGGAATGCCGACGACATCATCTCCTTTCGCCATAGAGAGACTGACGATTCACTGTTCCATTGGGCACCGATCATCGATCAACTGACCTTCACACAGGAAGACCTGCAAAAGCTGACCGAACTATTTGACGACGGATCGAGAGAAAATATGCGAGTTTTTCTTTCTCTTGGCAAGGCCGCCGAGCGAAACGGATACCCGAAAACCGCGTTGTCGTTTGCCAACAGAATCCTACAAGAGGCAGAAAGTATGTCCTGGTCACGTCTATATGATGGCGGAACCCGCCAACACGCAGCCGCCGTTGCGATTCGGCTAGGCGATGCAGATGCGCGCGCGAATGTGTGTAAGTATCTCGTTCATGACCTTAACGAAAGCCGTTGGCTGGCGCCCATGTTGCTGAACGAACTGGATAACCTTGTCGCGATACTCGATCCCGACCTCGACGCCCCGACGATATGGCGGGAGGTCCGCAGCTATATCGAAGGGATCGCGGAAAGCCTAATACTACCCGGCCCGGATGTTCTCCAAGACCATGGATGTTACTGGTGGATGCCCACGCCCAATGGAGATCGACGCGTGGCCGCCGCTGAATCAAATCCCCAGACTGCACTTGCGGAACTTGCAGTAGGACACCTTTCGCATCCTGCCTTTCTCGTTCGTGACGCCGCTACCGCCATCGTTATTCGCGCACTTGGAAATAAATTCAGATTCGTTGCCGAGGCACTTGCCCGATTTGCCCAACCTAACTCAAGCGACGAGATTTTGGAGCGAACTGGACGCTGCCTTGCTGGAGCCAAATCTCAAGACGGATACGTCATTCCCGCCTCCCTTCAATCTCTAGTATGCATACTGTCGAACCACCCTAGCCAAATTATCCGTGATCTTGTTGACCCCTCATCGTCATCCGTCCACCGACCTCTTTCTCCGTTGTATCAATTGAATTTGCCTCAGCCGGCAGACACGCCTATTGGTTCCATCCCTGTATTGCTCATCCCTCACCTGGAGCAATATGCAATACTTGCAGACGACCTGGGGTTGAACTTCCATACATTATTAGCGATCGCGGCACACTATGCCTCCACCGCACTAGCTACACTCCCGGATCCGGAAGTCGTTCGGAGTACTCTCAATTCCTCCTCCCAGATTCAATTCAGATACTCAACTATGAGGATTGCCGCGTCGCGCGCTGCGTTCGGCCGAGTCCTGGCTGATATACGAGACGCGGGTTTGCTCGAAGACGCGTCACCAGAAATGTGCCGCCGACTTCGTACTTTGGACATCGATGCCTTGAGCCGCACTGCGGAGAGCCGCCCGGAGGTCCTCCCACCTGCGCCGCCGGCAGGTCATGACCAGACCATTGCCCGATGGCGCGAAGAGATCAAGGATCGGCTTGAGCAATATCTCACCATGTCCATATACAAGGATCGGGTGCTTATCGGTGCAAGAAGTCGTCTGAGAGTTTTGAACTGGGGTTACCTGGAAGAAACATTCCAGTGTGGAACGACCATCGGAACGAAATTGTCTCTTGAAGACCGAATCCTCGCCTCTTGCCACTCAATGACCTTGAAGGACCTCGCAACCGCACCTGTCGGAAGACTGCCGAAAAATGGAGATCCCTTGATCATCGAGAACTCTGGCGACCGGTTTCATCAGGTCCGCGCTGACTGGCTTTCATTCAATCCTGAATTTGCAGCAAAGCTGGCATGGATTGCCGATCCTACCCGACCGGGTTGTTGGCGAACTGTGGCTGGGGAGCTTGCGGTCGAAACTATCTGGTGGGTGGACGGATGGTACGGACGCGCTGGCCCTGTATTTGACAACACGGAAGCCGAAGGGCATGCGGTCGTCGCCACGTCTCGTGCAATCGCCGACATTGCAAACACCTTCGGTGCGACCACTCGTCACTTCAAATTGACTCGTTGTGGCCGCAACAATGGGAGCGAAGTGGAGCCGGTGTCGACGAACTGCTCTCTCCCTCTCGTCATTCCGGATGTGTGAGACAGTATCTGTCCCTGTTTTGACTTGGACGTGAGCTGACTTGACTCCAAACAGATTACGTGACCTGAACCTCTAAGTAAATCGGAAGGAACTGGCGAATGATCGAGCTGGATCGCATCTACCAGGCAGACGCCTTCGACTTGTTTCCCCGGATCGACGACGGAAGTATCGACCTGGTCATCTGCGACGGCCCGTACGGCGTCACGGGCAATCAATGGGACAGAATCCAGAACATCCAGGAATACAACCTGGATCTGATCCGCATATTTTCCAGGAAACTGAAAGAAGGGGGCGCTTTGTACCTTTTCGGGAAACCGAACTGCATCGACTTCATCGACTATCGCCCTTTTCTGAACCTCAGGTCACGGATCATCTGGTACCAACCGAGCCGACTCGCCCAGGGGCGCCTCAAGTACACCAACAACCATGATGTCATCTGCTACTTCATCAAGGGCGACAAACCGAGGACCTTCGACCTTGACGCCGTCCGCGTTCCGCAACTCGTCGAACTGGACCACCGCTTGCGTTGTGAACGGGTGCCTTCCGTCAGAAACGGACGGTACCGGAAGACGAAGTTCAACGGAGACGGAAAGAACCCCGGCGACGTGTGGGGAGACATCAAGCAATTGACCTACAAATCGAAAGAGCTGCTCAACCGCGACGCGCTCAATACCATCCAGAAGCCCGAACAGATCATGGAGCGCCTGGTCAAGGCCAGCTCCGCGGAGGATGATTTGGTACTGGATCCATTTGCCGGTGTCGGCACGTGTCCGGTTGTCTGCAAGCGACTCAACCGCCATTTCATCGGAATCGAACGGGACAAGGAATTTGTCAAGGCGGCAAACGAGAGGCTTCGGAAGATCGATGAACATCTGGCAAGGATGCTTTTCCAGTGACCCGACCCATCTATCGCAAAATCATCGAACTGATCCTCGAAGCCACGAAACTGGCGAGGTCCGTTGGCATTACCAACCTGCTTCAGCCAGGACTGGTGAAGGAGATGATCATTGCAGACATATTGGGACATGAACTGGTCCATTCAAAACGCCACGCGGATGCCCATGCTCCGAATCGTCCCGATGAACAATACGAATATCTGTCCTGTCAAGAAGGCGGAACGGGACAACTGGACCGCATGTTCAGGGAACCTGGCGACAAACGCGCCAAGTCCCTCGAGCGAATCATCCGGAACAGGATGGTATATCTGGCAGTCTTCTACAGGAACGAACAGACAAGGTGCAAGTGCATCTATGAAATGGATCCGGCCGTCGTGCTCAAAGAGACCGAACGCCAGCTCGATCAAAGCAGCAACGTGATCTCCCACGTGGGATTCTCCGAAGCCTGGGCAAGGCAGAACGGCCGCATCGTCTATACCGATTTCGTGTAGGTGTGCCACACTCCCCTCCCACGCCATGAGGTCCGATTCCCTCCGTGGGACACCGTCCACGCGAAATCCTGAAGAACGGGAAATCAGTCGGTCTCGAAACGGTAGTCGAACACGCAGGATTCCCCCAGCACCTCCCGGAACCACAGGGTTGCATGGGCGCCCAGCGAGTCCGTCAAGCGGACAGGCTCGTTCAAGGCGAAATGGACCGGCTGCTGCAGGCCGTCGTTGATGGCGACGTTGCCGGCGTACAGGTAGGTTCTGTCGTGGTTGTCGAGGATGGGGTTGAGCCGCCCTTCGATGCCCGGCAGGCGTCCCGTTCCACTGGCGATTATCAGCGACCCCCCGCCCGGCAGCGGCGCCATGCGCAGTTCCAGCGGTCCGTTCGGAATGCAGTCCCTCGCCACACGCGCGGCGAACCCCGGCGCGGCGCACAGCACGGTCATCGGCAGCCGGGAGTGCACCGTGAAATCCGCACGGCCGAAGGCGTCGGTGCGCCCCTCGCGACAGGTCTTGTCGGGATAGAGCATCAGCACATGGGCGTCCCGCAGCGGTTCACCGCTGCGGTCATCGCGCACCCGCACGCGCACGGCGATGCCGTCCGGCAACGGCGGGCTGGCCACCGGCAGCGTCAGCTTCAGCTCCCGTTCCCCGATCATCTCGAAGACGGGCTTCCTGCCGGTGAGCGCGAAGGTCTCGTCCTCGATTACGGCGACGCCCTCGCCGCGCCGCTCGATGAAGTAATCCCTGCCGCCGGCGCCGGGAATGTCGCCCACGGGGCATTGGCCAAGCCGAGACGCCAGCAGTTCGTTGCGGGTGAATTGGCTGATGCGGAGGTCGTCCGTGGTCATGGAGTTGCACAGGCCGCCGGGGGAATAGAGCTCCAGGCGGTCTTCGAACATGAACAGGCGAATGTGGGAGCCGGCAACCGCATAGTCCCGATGCACCACCGCGTTCACCACCGCCTCGAACACCGCCCGTTCGCTGTATTGCGGCACTTCACTGCGTCCCGGCGCCTTGTGCGCGGCCACCCGGCGGTTGCGCATCACGAAACGCACGGCGTCCCGTATCTGTCTGTCGAGCGGCCCGCCGATGTCCTGGGCGTCGAGTTGCCAGTTGCCGTCCATGCGAACGCTGTCGTAGCAGACGGCTTGGATGTAGGCGTTCGGCAGCCACTCGCGAGGCTCCTCGCAGCCGAGCAATACGCCGCCGACCGTAACGCGGAGCGCTCCCTGCCGGTCCGTCTTGACGAACTTCAACTTGGAGAGGGTGATTTCGGCAGGCTCGCTGGCGCGCGAACTCGCGTAGCGCCGCCACAGTTCCGGGCGCAAGGTGTTGAAGCTGGTGTCGGGGACCGTCTGCGTATCCGTGGAGGCGGCGGACTGGCCTCTGGCTTGCAGCAGGCGGCGAATGTCGTCCGGCTGCATTTGCCGCTTGGCGTCGCCGCGGCGGCGGTAGTAGCCGCCGGGTGAGCGGTGGACGGAGTCCCCCGCCGGAACCTCGACAACAAGGGCGCCGCCATCGCCGGGAGAGGGAACGGGGACGCGAACGGCGTCGAAGTCCAGCCGCGGCTCGATGCTGTCCTCGCAAACCTCCTTGACCAGGTCCATCAGCGCATCGAGCTGCGCAGGGTCGAGGGACTGCGGCGTTCGATCATCCCTCACGCCGAGCAGGAGGCGGCCGCCCCGGGCGTTGGCGAACGCGGCGAATTCGTCGGCAAGGTCGTCGTGGGCGGGAGCGGACACGCGCCGGCCGCGGAAGCGCGCTTCCTTCAGTTCGAGGTCGCTGTCCTCGCCGAGGCGCACCGCCTCCCACAGACGCTTGGCGTCAACCCTCATCCACGTCTCCGAAACGCACCTTGTAGCATTGCCGGCAGCAACGCGTCCATGTCCTGGCCGGCGCCTTCCCGTATCGCCCCCATCTGGTGAACCTGTGCCTGCAAGCGGCCGAACCACCGTTGCCGGTCGAGGGGCGGCACGGGAACTTCGATCGTTGGCAACTTTTTTGATGATAAGGTCTTGTTGCGGGCGATGCTTCCAGGGGAATGCTCCGCTACCTGCATGAATCCTTCTTCCGTTCTGAAGTAGGCAAGCAGAAAAGGCGGAGTTGCCAAGGTGCGATTCACTTCACACGTCAGCATTCGGTGATTTCCGACACAACCGTTGTCTTCAGCCGAGGCCGCGGCAATCCCTTGCTCCCAAGCCATCAGGTTGCTGAAGACAAGATCACCCTCCCTGATCCAGAAGAGTTTCTGCCAACTGTATTCAGACCCGTTCATCGTGCGCCGGTGAAAAATACCATTGTAGAAACTCTTTACGCCTATCTCGGTATACTGTTGGTCCGGCTCCACCACAACCGGTCGACGGACCAGCGGCGCGACCTCGGCCATTGGACGGTACGGCGCGCCGTCGATAACCTCCCGGAAGGCGTTGGACAGCATGGCATGGGCGTCGCGCTCGGCTGTCTCGATGACCCTTCTTCGTTCCTCCACCAACCCCGCTACCTTGTCCAGCTTGGCGACGATCCGTCGCTGCTCGCCAAGGTGCGGGAGGGGAACTTCACACTGAAGGAAGTGGCGCGGCCTGACAGATGCGTAGCCTGTCGTTCCTCTGGCCTCAGCACTCAATTGTGGTTCAAGGAAGTTTGCAACGAAAAGATACCGAAGCCAACCCTCTGTAACTCGATCAGGGTTTCGGTTGAAGAGAAAGAAGTGGCTTGTACACAAAGCGCCGCTTCCATCGGCGGGGACGATTCCGATTGCCCCTTTCTTGGCCCAGATTTCAGAGACGATTACCTGTCCTTCCCTGGCAATTTGGTGCTTTTTCATGCGAACGACACGAGCATCAACAGGCTTGTCCGGCATCACTCCTTTGCCGTAGAGCTTCACCGAAAGTTTCTTGTAGATTTTCGGCTCAAGATCGTTTACTAAATCCAGATCTTGATCGAGAACTTCTTCGAGTTTGACGACCGGCCACCCCATCACTCCCCCTCCCCCAGCGTCGCCTTGATCTTGTCCATGATGGCGAGGATGCGGCGCTCCTTTTCAATGATGCCGTCCACGATTTCGGCAGGGGCGCGGTGGTCCACGGTCTCGCCCGAATGGGGGTTCTTGAGGTCGAGGTTGCAGGCCGCCGCCCGGCCCTGCTCGTCGCGCCGAACCAGCCCCTTGGCGTCCACTTTCCAGGCGCGTTCGTGCTCCTTCCGGTCCTTCCACCATGCCAGGCAGTCGGCCAATTCTTCGTACAGCAGGGGCGCGGTCTTGGAGTATTTCCGGCGGCCCTCCGGCCGGGGTTGCTCGTAGTACCAGATGGTCTCGGTGGCGCCGTTGGTGTCGAAGAAGACCAGGTTGGTGGGGATGTCGGTGTAGGGCGCGAACACGCCTTCGGGCAGACGGACGATGGTGTGCAGGTTGAAGCGCTCCAGCAGGTCGGCCTTGATGCGCGCCGACAGGCCGTCGCCGAACAGCGTGCCGTTGGGCACCACCACCGCGGCGCGTCCGCGGCCGCCGCGCTTCAGGCGCCGCATGATGAGCTGCAGGAACAGCAGCGCGGTCTCGGTGGTGCGCCGGTCCTCCGGGAAGTTGTTGAGGACGCCGGCCTCCTCCTCGCCGCCGAAGGGCGGGTTGGTCAGGACGACGTTCACCCGCTGTTCCTCGCCGATCTCCGCCAGGCGAAAACGGAGCGAGTTGCCCGGGTCGATGCGCGGGGCGTGCAACCCGTGGAGCAGCAGGTTCATCTGGGCCAGCAGGAAGGGCAGCGACTTGGACTCGCCGCCCTGGATGCTGCGGTCTTGCAGGACCGCACGCTGCTCCACCGTATGGGCGCGGCGCTCCAGATGCCGGAACGCCTCGGTGAGGAAACCGCCGGTGCCGCAGGCCGGGTCGAGGACCGTCTCGCCAAGCTGCGGGTCGGTGACCTCCACCATGAAACGGACCACCGGGCGGGGAGTGTAGAACTCGCCGGAATCGCCGGCCGCGTCCCGCATCTCCCGGAGCATGCTCTCGTACAGGCGGCCCAGGGTGTGGATCTCGTCGGACGAGTCGAAGTGGATGCCGTCCACCAGGTTGATGACGTCGCGCAGCAGATAGCCGCTCTCCATGCGGTTGGTCAACCGCTGGAACACGGTGGCGATGACGTCGCGCCGCTCGCGCCGGCCGTCGTCGTCGCGCAGCCCCTGGAGATAGGCGAACAGCCCGGGACCGGCGCTGCCGTCGGCCCGGGCCGTGCGCTCCGCGGCCAGGAAGGCCAGCAGGTCCGGCCCGCTGACGCCGCCGGCCGGAGCCGCCCAGTCCCGCCAACGGTAGGGCTTCTCGATGATCGGACGGTATTCCCGCCCCGCCAACTCCGCCCGCCCCTGCTCGATCCGTTCCATGTCGTCCAGGAACTTGAGGAACAGGACCCAGGTGAGCATGGGCAGCCGGTCCAGGTCGCCGTTCAGCCCCTTGTCCTTGCGCATGACCTTGCGCGCGGACTTGATGATGCCGTCGAGCCGCTGAACGGTGGTCATGGGTCCGGGCGCGGCTTTCCTGCGCTTGTCCTTGCTCAAGCCGTTCGTTTCCTTTCCGGCAACGCCCATTGCGGAACCCCCCGGGTGCGGAAGCCCGCGGTGGACGTCCTCTGACTGGGCGCGTCCTTCGACTCCGCTCCGCTACGCTCGGGACGAACGGGTCATGCGGCGTAGAGCAGGCGTTGGAGGTCGCTGACCGCGCTGCGAAGCTGCCGGCTGCCGCCGAAGCGGTCGGCGATTTCGACCACGTTGCCCCAGCCGCTGAACGGCGGCACTTCCAGGACCTCGGGCAGCTTGAACTGGGCGCTGCCGTGCTCGGCGTACTTTTCGAGCAGGGCGTCCAGCACCTCCCGCGCCTGCGGACCGAAAGTGTCGAAGAAATCCTCCTGGTCCCGCCGCAGCCGGTCGGCCCGCTCCCGGCGCGTGCGCAGCGGCGCGTTGTAGGCGAGATGGCACAGGAGGTCGAAGGGGTCGGCTTCCGGCTTGCCGACGGCCTCGGCCAGGGTTTCCAGCACGATCCCCCTCTGCTCCAGGTCTTCGACCACCTGCGCCCGACGGTCGGAATCGAGCCAGTCCTTGCGCAGTTCGACGGCGCGGGGATAGAGCGTGCGCACCCTGTCGCCCGTGTAATCGGTCAACCGGCGGGTCGATAGCCGTTTCCCATCGAGGTCCAACTCATAGACCAGGTGCCGGAGGACCTCGACCGCGCCGCCGTCCACGTAGAACTTGCGCGGCTCGGCGTCCGGCGGCTCGTGTATCTCCGGGGTATCGTCGAGGTCGCCCGCCGGGTACACCGCCTCGGGCGCCTCGTGCTCCTCGACCACCTCGCCCTCGGCATCGACCACCGCTTCCTGTCCGCCCACGGGCTCCCCGTCGAAGGCCGGGTCTGCGAACTTCTCGGTGGCGCTGCCGGTGTAGTCGATGATGTGGAAGGCCAGCTTGCCGTAGTCGGGGCGCAGCCGTGTGCCGCGCCCGATGATCTGCTTGAACTCGGGCATGGATCCCACGACGCGGGCCAGGACGACGTTCTTGCAGGTGGGCGCGTCCACGCCGGTGGTGAGCAGGTGCGAGGTGGTCAGGACCGCCGGCGTCCGGGTCTCGACGTCCTGGAACCTGGCGCGGTGCGCGCTGCCCACGTCGCCCTCGTCCGCGGTCACCCGGCAGACGTAGTCCGGGTGCTGCTTCACCAGGTCCGCGTTGAGGGAGACGAGCGCCTGGCGCATCTCCGAGGCGTGCTCCTGGTCCACGCAGAACACGATGGTCTTGGCGAAGCGGTCGGTCTGCCGGAGGAAGCCGGTGAGATGCCGGGCGATGGCCCGGGTGCGGGCGCGGAGGGCCACCACCCGCTCGAAGTCCCTGGTGCCGTACAGGGCGTCCGGAACCTCTCGTCCGTAGCGGTCGAGCTCGTGTTTCGCCGGACGCCAGCCCGCGGCGTCGTAGTCGGTGATGACCCGGTGGACGCGGTAGGGGGCGAGGAAACCGTCGTCGATCCCCTGGGCGAGGCTGTATTCGTAGAGGGGGCCGCCGAAGTAGGCGTAGGTGTCGGCGTTGTCCTGACGGAGCGGCGTGGCCGTCATGCCAAGCTGGTATGCCGGCTCGAACCATTCCAGTATTTCCCGCCAATTGCTGTCGTCGCGGGCGCTGCCCCGGTGGCATTCGTCCACCACCACGAGGTCGAAGAAGTCCCTCGGATAGTCCCGGTACAGCCCCGGGCGGTTCTCGTCCCGGGCCATGGCCTGGTAGATGGCGAAGTACATGTCTCGGCTCTTGACCGCCACGCCGCCGCCGATCTTGTGCCGGGCGTCGCCGAACGGGAGGAAGTCCCTGGCCATGGGGTCGTCCACCAGCACGTTGCGGTCGGCCAGGAACAGGATCTTCGGTTTGCGCCCCCCGCCCCGGGCGTTCCAGCCGGCCTTCCATAGCTTCCAGCAGATCTGGAAGGCCACCGCGGTCTTGCCCGCGCCGGTGCACAGGGTCAGGAGGACGCGCCGGCGGCCTTGCAGGAGGGCTTGCACCGCGCGGTTGACGGATGTTTCCTGGTAGTAGCGGAGCGGCCGGGTCCGGTCGGGATGGCTCGGCGTGAGCAGGGTGTCGGCCACGCGGTCGTCGGTGATGGCTTCCGCCTCCCGCAGCCGGCGCCACAGTTCCTCGGGACCGGGGAACCCGGCGACGCTGCGTTCGACGCCCGTCGTATAGTCGAACTCGACGACCTCGGTCCCGTTGGTGGCGTAGGCGAACTTCAGGCCCAGGGTTTCGGCATAGTCCTTGGCCTGCTGGAGCCCGTCGCTCGCCCCCTTGTAGCGGGCCTTGGCCTCGACCACTGCAATCGGGAAGTCGGGGCGGTAGCGCAGGAGGTAGTCGGCGCGCTTCTGCTTGCCGCGCCGGGCCTCGCCCCGGACGAAGACCACCCGTCCGTCCGTGAACGTCCGCTGCTCGTCGATGGCGTGGGGAGGGTCGTCCCATCCGGCCCCCTGCAACCTCCGGACGACGAACTTGCGGCAGGTGTCGGCTTCGGTCAGCGCCACGCGAGGGCCTCGGGGCAGCAGGATTGTCCAATGCAGGATGCCACTGAAGGGGGGACGTGATTCCAACGGGGAACGACACTGGACAGAGGCGGACTTCCGTTCATGCTGCAAGGATGAAGACGCTCATGGACGCCAAGGACTTGAGCGCGACAGCAGGCGTTCCGGGTTGGACGCCCCGGCCTCGATGTAGTGGGTGCGGTAGCCGTCGGCCTCGGTGGAACGGCTGCTCCATTCGTCCGGGCTGTTGAAGAGGGTCTCCATGATCGCCTAACCCTCCTCCTTGCAAACGAACCACTCCACCAGCGCGTTGAAGTCGCGCCATTGGTCCAGCCACAGGAAGTGGTTGGCCTTGTCCAGTATGTGCATCTGGGCGTTGGGGAAGAGCTTGTAGAGCAGGAAGCCCATGTCGAGCCCCTTGTTGGAGTTCTTGCCCCACACCACCAGGGTGGGCGTTTCGATCCGGTGCACGTGCTCGCGGATGTGCTTGCCATCGACCTCCAGTTGCCGGCGGTGGTCGGCGAGGCTGGTGTGGGACCAGAAGTCCTTGCCCCGGTGGTCCATGTAGAGCTGGCTCCACTTGCCCGACAGCTCCATCAGGTGGTCCAGGAACTCTTCGGTGACCATGGACTTGTCGTGGAAGAACGCGCTGGCGTACTTGCGCACGCCCTCCCGGGTGGTGGTCAGGCCCTCCTTCGGCCGCATGGTGCCGGGCTCGAACAACTCCCTGTAGTAGGGCAGCTCGGTGGCGTCTCCGGACACCGGGACGCCATCCACCTCCGTGGACCCCACCGAGGCCACTTCCGCGGGCCGCCCCGCGGTGCTGCCGCTGTCGATGAGTATGAGCTTCTTCACCAGGTCCGGCCGCTCGAGGGTGATGTAGGTGACGATCCAGCCCCCCTGGGACTGGCCGGCCAGGTTGACGGGACCGAGTCCCAAGGTCTCGATGAAGCTCAGCACGTGGTCTGCCCGCACCCGGATGTGGCTCAGGTCGTCGAGGTTCCGGGGCGGGTCGGTGTAGCCGTGGCCGAGCTCGTCGATGGCGAAAACATGGAACTTCTTCGCCAGCGGGATGACGTTGGCGTACCAGCGGTAACAGCCCATGCCCACCTCGATGGCGCCGCCGTGCACCAGCAGCAACCGATCCGGGTTCCCTTCCCCCGCCTCGACGTAGTGGGTCCTGTAGCCGTCCACGGTGGCGAAACGGCTGGCGAACTTGTCAGGACTGTTGAACAGCGTTTCCATGGGCGATGCCTCCTCACGCCGGAACCGGGCGCTTCGAACCCTTCCTCCATATTACCTTCGGACCCCCCGACGCAACCACTCCGCCGGCATCCGTCGGCAGCAAGTAGAGGAACGTCCGGTCAAGGGCGCGTGCTTCGACTTGCTTCGTTACGCTCTTCCGTCACCCCTCGCCGGCGGCTCCGCGGGCGGCCAGCTTCTTGATCTGCCCCGAGACCTTCGCCGTCACCAGCGCGGTGACCTGCACGTGGTGCTCGCCGTATTCCTCGGCGAGCACCCGCCCGCGGGCCCTCAGGAACGGCAGGATCACGGACTCGGACTGCCGCAGGGTCAGGCGGATCCTCTGTTTGCCGCGGTCCAGCACGTTCCCGATGGCATCCAGGAGACCGTCGATGCCGGCGCCGGTGCGGGCGGAGATGGGGCACAGGCCCTCGTGGCCCGCGGTCGGGTAGGCGGGCAGGTGCGGGGCCGCGTCGATCTTGTTGGGCGCCAGCAACCGGGGGATGTCGGCGGCGCCGATCTCCTCGAGCACCGATTCCACCACCGCGTGCTGCCGTTCCGCCAGCGGGCTCGTGGGGTCCATGACGCACAACAGCAGGTCGGCTTGGCCGATCTCTTCCAGGGTGGCCTTGAAAGCGTCCATGAGGGCATGGGGGATCTTGTTGATGAAGCCCACGGTGTCCACCAGCATCACCCGGTCCCCGTTGGGCAGCCGGAGGGCGCGGGTGCGCGGGTCCAGGGTGGCGAAGAGCTTGTCCTCCACCAGCGCGCCCGCCCGGGTCAGGCGGTTCAGGAGTGTGGATTTGCCCGAGTTGGTGTAACCCACCAGGGCCACGGTGGGGTACGGGAACGCCTCCCGTTCCTTGCGTTGGAGCCGCCGGGTCCGGGCGACGCCGTCCAGCCGCCGCTTGAGCCGGCCGATGCGCTCGCGGATGCGCCTGCGGTCCACCTCCAGTTGGGTCTCGCCCGGTCCGCGGGCGCCGATGCCGCCGCCGAGCCGGGACAGGTGGGACCAGAGCCGGGTGAGCCGGGGGAGCAGGTACTGGAGCTGGGCCAGCTCCACCTGGAGCTTGCCTTCCCGGCTCCGGGCCCGCTGTGCGAAGATGTCGAGGATGAGCTGGGTGCGGTCGATGACCCGCACCTTCCACTCCGATTCCAGGTTCCGCTGCTGCGCCGGCGTGAGGTCGTTGTCGAAGATGACCAGGTCCGGGCGGTGCTCCTCCGCGAACGCCCGGACCGCGGCCACCTTGCCGGGGCCGGCGAGCGTGGCCGCATGGGCCCTGGCGGAACGCTGGCCGAACACGCCGATGACCTCGGCGCCCGCGCTGGCGGCGAGTCCCCGGAGCTCCTCCAGGCTGTCTTCCAGGGCCACGTCCCCCGCAGGCGACGGCGTCTCCACCCCCACCAGGACCGCGCGCTCCGTGCGCTCGGCCGAATGGTCCGGTCCCCGGTCCAGGCTACTGGCCCCTTCTGGCGGTGATGCGGGCGCCGAACCTCCGGTGCACCGTGTCCAGGAGCGTCCTCGACGGGTTGATGCGGAAGTTGGCGGGTCCGACGACCTTCGTTTCCCGGGCGCCGGTGGTCATGTGCAGGAAGACCGAGGACTGCCCCTGCTCCTGCGCGATGAGGTCGTGGAACGCCTGCAACTCGCGCCGGGTGACCTCCTTCAGGTAGAAGTGGACCTCCGCGGGAGGGGCCGCGGAAGGAGTCGCGGAAGGGGCGGCCATGACTTGGGCGCAGGCCTGGTCCAGGGGGAGGATCTCGTTGGCGATCAACGTGACCCGTTCCTCTCCCACGTCGAGCCGGCCGTTGACCCGTATGGGGTCGTCGCCGCCGATGGAGTCGGCCGTCTGGCGGTAGGTGTCCGGCCACGCGATGGTGTCCACGAACCCGGTCTTGTCCTCCAGGTTGAAGTTCGCGTACCGGTCCCCCTTCTTGGTGTTCTTGAGCTTCAGCGCGGTCACCACTCCGACCATGCTGACCTCGCCGCTCTGGCCGTGCTCCCGCACCCGGTTGGCCGGCAGCGCGTGGAGGCGTTTCAGGGACTCCTCGAACCGGTCCAGGGGATGGCCGGTGATGTAGAAGCCCAGGGCCTCCTTCTCGAAGGCGAGGAGCTGGCCGCCGGTCCACTCGTCCACCGACCGGTAGGCGTCCATGGGGTCCCTGGCCTCCGGCGTTTCGAGCATGTCGAACATGCCGATCTGGGCGCTGTCCCGGTCCCGCCGGGACGACTGGCCGGTCTTGAGGGCGTCGTCCAGCGAGGCCATGAGGCGCGCCCGGAAGACCCCGGTGGAATCGAAGGCGCCGCACTTGATGAGGCTCTCCAGCACCCGCCGGTTGGCCACGTTTAGGTCCACCCGCCGGCAGAAGTCGAACAGGGACTCGAACGGTCCGGTGCGCTCGCGGGTCTCCCGGATGCTCTCCACGGCCTTTTCCCCCACGTTCTTGACCGCGGAGAGGCCGAAGCGGATGCGGTCGCCCACCACGGTGAAACGGGGGCCGCCTTCGTTCACGTCCGGGGGCAGCACCTCGATGCCCTGCTTGCGGCAGTCGGCGAGGTTCTTGATCACCTTGTCGATGTCGCCGACCTCCGAACTCATCAGGGCGGCCATGAACTCCACCGGGTAGTGGGCCTTCAGGTAGGCCGTCTGGTAGGAGACCAGGGCGTAGGCCGCGGAATGGGACTTGTTGAAGCCGTAGCGCGCGAAGGTCTCCATCTGGTCGAAGATGGCGGTGGCGAGGTCCTCCCGGATGCCGTTGTCCCGGGCCCCCCGGATGAACCGCTCCCTCTGGCTGGCCATTTCCTCGGGGTCCTTCTTGCCCATGGCCCGGCGCAGGATGTCGGCCTCCCCGAGGCCGTACCTGGCCATGGTCTGGGCGATCTGCATGACCTGCTCCTGATAGACGATGACGCCGTAGGTGTCCTTCAGGATGGGTCCCAGGGCCGGGTGCAGGTAGGTGGTCTTCTCCTTGCCGCTCTTGCGCTTGATGTATTCCTCGGCCATGCCGCTGTCCAGCGGGCCTGGGCGGTAGAGGGCGAGTATGGCCACCACGTCCTCGAAGCAGTTGGGCTTGATGCGTACGCTCATCTCGCGGATGCCCGTGCTCTCCAACTGGAAGATCCCGGTGGTGTCGCCGCTGCCCAGGAGGCGGTACGCCTCTTCGTCGTCCAGCGGCAGGGTCTTCAGGTCCGGGGCCTGGCCGCGGCTCTCCCGCACCAGGTCCAGGCAGTCGTGGATGAGGGTCAGGGTCTTGAGTCCCAGGAAGTCGAACTTGACGAGGCCGATCTTCTCCACGCTCGACATGTCGTACTGGGTGACGATGCCGCCTTCCCGGTCCACGTACAGGGGCAGGTAGTCCACCAGGGGGCGGTTGGAGATGACCACGCCCGCGGCGTGGGTCGAAGAGTGCCGGGTGAGGCCCTCCAGGCGCAGGGCGTGGTTGATGAGGCGGGCCACCCGGGGGTCTTCGTCCGCCAACCGGTTCAGGCGCGGCTCCTGCTTGAGGGCCTCGGAGAGCGGGCAGTCGAACCCCTGCTTGGGCGCCGGCACGAGCTTGGCGATGGCGTCGGTCTCCGCGAACGAGAGCCCCAGGGCGCGCCCCACGTCCCGGATGGCGGCCTTGGCCTTGAGGGTCCCGAAGGTGGTGATCTGGGCCACCTTGTCGTCGCCGTACTTGTCCTTCACGTAGCGGATCACCTGGTCCCGCCCGCGGATGCAGAAGTCCACGTCGATGTCCGGCATGGAGCGCCGCTCCGGGTTCAGGAAACGCTCGAACAGCAGGTTGTGACGTATGGGGTCGAGGTCGGTGATGCGCAGGGCGTAGGCCACCAGGCTGCCGGCCGCGGAGCCGCGCCCCGGACCCACCGGGATGCCTTCGTCCTTGGCGTAGTTGATGAAGTCCGCAACGATGAGGAAGTAGCCCGGGAACTGCATGCTCTTGATGACGTCGAGCTCGTATTCGAGCCTTTCGCGGTAGGCGTCCTGATCGACCTCCCCCGCGTCCGCGAGCCGGTCGGCGAGCCCCTTGCGGGCGCGGGTGTCCAGGTAGTCGTCGAGGCTCTGGGAGTCCGGCGTCTCGTAGTGCGGGAAGTGGTACTTGCCGAACTCGATCTCCACGTTGCAGCGCTCGGCGATGGCCGCGCTCTGCGTGACGGCTTCCGGCATGCCCTCGAACCCGGCGGCCATCTCCGCGGTGGACTTGAGAAAGAGCTCCTCGGTGTCCATCTTCATGCGGTTGGGGTCGTCGTGGCCCTTGCCGGTCTGGATGCACAGGAGGATGTCGTGGGCCTTGGCGTCTTCCGGCTCCAGGTAGTGGCAGTCGTTGGTGGCCACTATGGGCAGGGACAGCTCCTTGCCGAGCTCGATGACGCCGTCGTTGACCTTCTGCTGCAGCGACAGCTTGTTGTCCTGGACCTCCAGGTAGTAGCGGTCGTCGAAGATGGCCCGGTAGGTTTCCGCCACCTGCCGGGCCTGGTCCAGGGACCCCTGGGTCAGGGCCTTGGCCATCTCGCTGCTCAGGCAGCCGCTCAGGGCGATGATGCCGGCGTTGTGCTCCCGCAACAGCTCCTTGTCGATGCGCGGCTTGTAGTAGAACCCCTCCCGGAAGCCCAGCGTCACCAGCCGGCACAGGTTGCGGTAGCCCTCGTTGTCCATGGCCAGCAGGATCAGGTGGTGGTTGTACTCCCTGTTGCCCCGGTCCACCCCTCCCTGTCGGTCGAAGCGGCTGCCCGGCGCCACATAGACCTCGCACCCGAGGATCGGTTTGACCCCCGCGGCGGCCGCCGCCCGGTAGAACTCCACCGCGCCGAACATGTTGCCGTGGTCGGTCATGGCGATGGCCGTCTGCCCCATGCCCCTGGCCCGCTCGATCAGCGGCTCGATCTTGTTGGCCCCGTCCAGCAGGCTGTACTGGGTATGGCAGTGAAGATGTACGAAACTGTTCTCGTTCATGCTACGTCCTCGGACTGCAAGATTGATAATCTCAATAATTGTGCCACGGAACTCCCTGAAGGAAGTCAACCAGCGCTTGGCTCATTGGAGACGTTTCAAATCGCGTCTTGGGAATGCCATCTCGGGCGATCATGGTCGACATGGGCGATCCAGGATGATCGAACTGTCCGGCCGACGTGATGATGGCCTTTAGCCGCCCTGCACTGTTATGGGACACTTCGTCGCCGGGCTTTCTGTTGTCGTCGATAAAGCCGCATGCGCTGGTGTATCTGTCCGGCCAAGTTGACTTGACCATCGGTGCCAGGTGATCGTCAAGCGTACCCGTTTCGTCCGTCGCTGCTTTGTGGAAGACGAACACACCAACCGGGCACTTGGCCGTGGCTACCCACTTCGAGTGTCTAGCCTCCGACAAATCGCCGAAATGGCTATAGTAGTGCACGCGAAACTTGGTCAATGTCGCCGTCATCCCCACGGTGTTCGCGTCGAACAGGAACGCCACAGCATACTTCGTTACGTCTACGCTGCCTATGCCCATTGATTCTTCAACATCTCCCAAGAGATCGTTGACGGCGTTGGGCTGGTCCTTGCCATTAGCGCGAATCAGCAAGAAGATGGTATCTGTCTTCTCATCAGATACGGCGGACTGGAACTGCGGCAGCGGGGGATATGCAGCGCTCCGAAGGGTCAGATCGTCGACGTTTCTCTCAATACGCCTCGCAATCAACCCTTTGGGCGATGTGCCAGGAATAGTACCGAATGGCGAGGGCAGGTTTTTTATGGGTTTCTGCACCCAACAGCAACCGGCAACAGCCCCCAGGCTTCGCTGCACGAACACGATCTCGTGGAGACCTTCACAGAGGACCAGAAGCGCCTTCATCGAATGCCCCTGAGGTCAAAATCGAGGGCTCTGTTCAGACGCTGGAGTCTGTTACCGTCAAAACGTCGAACGCCGGCACCTTCGTCTCCCTGGCAGATTGCATAGCCGGCGACGTCGTCAGTGTTATATCCGTTCTCTATGAAGGCATCCAGTGCTTCCTTGCTGTGAGTGGTCAGGAAGACCTGTACATTGAGTTCCACAGCAAGTTCTTGGACAACGCGGGTAAAGGGGATAAGTAGTTCTGTGTGGATTGCGTTCTCGAACTCGTCGATGAGCAGCACCCCACCCCGAACACCTGCAAACAGCAAACCAATCTCGAATATCCGTCGCATACCGTCGCCGAACGATGATAAGTCCGGTGCCCGGTCGAAGTCCAGGTGGCTCACCAGGAACCGGTTGAACTTGTCCGCCAGCTCGATGTTCGTCATCCGAGCGTCGAGATGCTTCTTGATGAAGTCGATCACCTTCACCTTTGTGCCCGTCTCTAGCGCAGCCTTGTTGGATTCGGCAAGCGTGTCCACACGATTGACCCAGAACGGACTAGTGAGAGCGGATCGGCACAGCCAATGCCGACCTTGGAAGCCAGTGCGGCGGGGCCGATCCGAAAACAGCGCCACATCCGTGCTTTGGGCATGACCGGCGTAGCTAGACTCGATGGCGAGCTTGGCGAGGAAGGTTGTCTGATCTTCGATATCCTCGTCAGGCTCGCTCACGCGCTGTAAGTCGAAGCTCGTCGAATGGTTAGACACTTCATCGAAGCGTCCTTCGATGCGGATGGTGGATGGAATCTGTTCGACAAGCCACCAGGGGTCGGGTTCGCCTTCGAGTCGCCCCCGCCAGCGTATGACGTCTAGCAACCCTGCCTCGTCGTTCTGGCGGGTAAGCAAGTAGATTGCCTCGAGAAGGGAACTCTTGCCGGCATTGTTTGTACCTGCCACGAGATTGATGCGCTTCAAGCCTTCAAGGGCAAGGCCGTCGATACCCCGGTAACGGTGGACATGGACGTCGGAGAACTGCGATTGCGTCAACTCGTTGAATGGCTCCCAAGGCAACCGGCCGGCGGACATCAGCGGGCGCCGCTTGTGCGCTAGAGCGAGCCCTTGCAGCTTACCGATGAGTTGATCGATGCGGTCCAGATCCTCGGGCGTCAACTCCCCGACTCGCCTGCTCAGCTTCTGAATGCCGATGTCGCATGATTCGAATGCCCGGCCGACTTCGCTCTTGACCAAAAGGCTGCTCGACAGCGTTGCCTCCTGCAAACTGCGTGTCTCGTCCAGCCTCTTGACCGCTTCGGGATCGTCGATGATCTTTGCAAGCTCACGAATGTGGCCGATCGTGGTGATTACGGGGTTGGACTCCGCCCAGACGTCAATATCCTCGTCACCGTCTCCACCTTCCTTTTCGACTTCTGACGATATCCAGTGGAAGATACGTTCCAGATTGGCCTGTCTAGTAGCCCTGCACGTCGAATGGTCCCAGCCAAGCCAACCGCGCATTGAGGGGCTGTTGAGAACCTCGCGGAACAGGTTGTACTGATCGGATTGAAACTGGTCACCGAAATCACTTTCCTTGTATGCTTCCACCAAAGCAAGGGTCCTGACGGACAGATTGAACTCGCGCTTGCTGATGCCGAGCGCATTGCATACGGCATCTGCATCACCATCGAAATGCTCCTGCAGGTGCTTCAATGCCATGGCGCGATTGACGGCCGGCCAGCGCCGTTTGCCGGTGATGTGATGGAGGCCCATCATCACCATACGCTGCCGTTCGTCGGCGAACTCGTGGAAGACCACTGGCACCTTGGAGAACAACGCAGGATCTAGCTTGCCCAGATCGATGGAGTCCATCTCGTATCGGCCTTGCAGGTACTTGAGCGTGGCCACGCGCCGATTGCCCTCGAGGACCAGATGTCGGCCACCGTCCCGACGTTCGACCAGGATCGAATCGATGTCCAGCCAGCCATTCTCCTTGATGCTGGCAATCAGGTCTCGAATGTTCTCCTGAGTGCGCCCGGCAACAAATCTGGTCGTGCGTCGCTGCACATCCAGGTTGAAAACATCTGCAGGTGCGACAGGACGGTACTCTGGGTTATCTACGATCCGATAGTTGTTCGGGTCCAAGTAGAGGCGTGCAAGCGATACGGTATGCCGCCTGCCGCGCAGTTGCTCAGAGAGTTCATCGCTCATGATTCTCCTCCCATGGGCCTCAAACACCTCCTCATTTTGAGGGTTTAGATGATGGCGAAGACATTAGGATAGACTCGTTGTTCCATCAGCATTTGAGCAAACCTGTCCATGAGGGGGCGCAGGCGGTGTTCGGGCCAGTTGGGGGTCTGCTCATACAGCACAGGGCCTGTCAAAACAACGAATGCGTGCGGTGTCTCACCGTGTTGGCCTGCAACCACCGGTCATAACCCGGACTCCCTCCCGCATCCCTCTCAGGCTGAGCAACGCGATGGCCAAGGCACTCAGTTTCCCTGCCATAGGTTCGCTTCCGGGGTTTGCCATACCTCTGTCCACTAATCCGCCCATCCCACGATGCTTCCTTCTTCTTTCGAGTCCAACCCTTGATCTGCCGTTCGGCTTCTAGCGCCTCTCCCCTTGAGGGAAACTAGCAAGAATAGACCAGAGACAGGGGCTTGCGGGACGTGGTGTATCCGTCGGAAACATCAATGTGATGTTGCTAAAGACGGTGGTCCAGGTCATCCGTGTGGCCGATATAGTACGCCCTGTCTCTGCAGCGCAACATGTAAACCCGGAAACTCACGATGTTTGCCGTTCGCCCTTCGACTTCGCTACGCTACGCTCAGGACGAACGGGGGAACGTCCTTGTCATGGCCTCTCAGTGTCCGGCCCTGTATCCACGTATCTTCACATCATGGCCCCTCAGTGTCCAGCCCTGTACCCGTATATCTGCACCAACGGGTATTTCTCATGTCCCTTCGGCGAGTGGCGCAGCAGCCCGTCTCCATTTCTCGAAACTACTCCCATTCGATGGTGGCGGGGGGCTTGGACGACACGTCGTACACCACCCGGTTGATGCCGCGCACTTCGTTGATGATGCGGCTCGAGATGCGGGCCAGGAGGTCCGGGGGCAGCGGGACCCAGTCCGCGGTCATGCCGTCCCGGCTGTCGACGGCCCGCACCGCGGCCACGTTCTCGTAGGTCCGCTCGTCGCCCATGACCCCCACGGTGCGGATGGGCAGGAGGACGGCGAAGGCCTGCCAGATGCGCTCGTACAGGCCGGCGTTGCGGACCTCCTCCACCACCACGGCGTCCGCGGCCCGCAGTATCCGGAGCCGCTCTTCGGTCACGTCGCCGAGTATGCGGATGGCCAAGCCCGGACCCGGGAACGGTTGCCGCTGGATCCAGCGGTCCGGCAGTCCGAGTTCCCGGCCCAGGGCGCGGACCTCGTCCTTGAAGAGCTCCCGTAGCGGCTCCACCAGCTCGAACTCCATGTTCTCCGGCAACCCGCCCACGTTGTGGTGGCTCTTGATGAGCGCGGCCGGGCCGGCGCGGGGAACCGACTCGATGACGTCGGGATAGAGGGTCCCCTGGCACAGGAACGGGAAGTCGCCGAGCTTGCGGGTCTCCTCCTCGAACACGCGGATGAAGAGTCCGCCGATGCGCTTGCGCTTCTCTTCGGGGTCCTCCACCCCCCGGAGGACCTCCAGGAAGCGCCGGGAGGCGTCCACGTAGCGGAAACTCGCGCCGAAGCGTTCCCCCATGACCTGCGAGACGGTCTCCGGCTCGTCCTGTCGCAGGAGCCCGTTGTTGACGAACACGCACACGAGCCGGTCGCCGATGGCGCGGTGCACCAGGGTGGCGGCCACCGACGAATCGACGCCGCCGCTCAAGCCGCACAGCACCCGGGCGCCGCCCACCTGTCGGCGCACCTTCTCCACCGCGGCGGTGGCGAAGTGCTCCATGTCCCAGTCGGCCGCGCAGCCGCAGATACGGAACAGGAAGTTCTCCAGTATGGCGCGGCCGCCCTCGGTATGGACCACTTCGGGATGGAACTGGAGGCCGAAGAGGCGGCGCCCGCGGTCGGCGAACCCGGCGATGGGCGAGTTCCCGGTATGCGCGATCACCGACCAGCCCTCCGGCAGCGACGTCATCCGGTCGCCGTGGCTCATCCACACGGCGTGGCCGCGGTCCGGCTCGAAGCCGGCCAACAGGTCCCCGGCGTCGTCCACCCGCAGGTCGGCCAGGCCGTACTCCCGGCGCGCCGCTTCCGCCACGCCGCCGCCCATGGCCTGGTTGATGATGCCCATGCCGTAGCAGATGCCCAGGAACGGGGCCGGCAACCGGAACAGTTCCGGGCTGACCCGGGGCGCCCCGTTGTCATAGACGCTGGCCGGTCCTCCGGACAGGATGACCCCCGCGGGACCCAGGCGGCGCAACTCTTCGACCGGGGTGTCGAAGGAGCGGATCTCGCAGTACACGCGCGCTTCCCGGACGCGGCGGGCGATGAGCTGGGTGTACTGGGACCCGAAGTCGAGGACGACGATCATTCTCTTCGATAGTTGGGCGCTTCGTTGGTGATGAAGACGTCGTGGACGTGCCCTTCGGTCAGGCCGGCCGCGGTGACCTGCATGAACCGGGCCTTGGTCTGGAGCTCGTGGATGTCGGCGCAGCCCACGTACCCCATGCCGGCCCGGACGCCACCGATGAGCTGGTAGATGTTCGACGCCAGGGTGCCCCGGTAGGGCACCTGGCCTTCCACCCCTTCGGGCACGAGCTTCACGTCCTCCTCGATGTCGTCCTGGGCGTAGCGGTCCCTGCTGCCTTCCCGCATGGCGCCGATGGAGCCCATGCCCCGATATACCTTGTAGGTCCTCCCCTGGTAGAGCACGGTCTCCCCCGGGCTTTCCTCGCAGCCCCCGAACAGCGTGCCGATCATCACCGCGCTGGCGCCCGCGGCCAGGGCCTTGGTGACGTCGCCGGAATACTTGATGCCGCCGTCCGACACCAGCGGCACGCCGGTGCGCGCGCCCACACGGGCGCAGTCGGCAACGGCGCTGAGTTGCGGGACGCCGACGCCGGAGACCACCCGGGTGGTGCAGATGGAGCCCGGCCCCACCCCCACCTTCACGCAGTCGACGCCCGCGTCGATGAGGGCCTGGGCGCCCTGGGCAGTGGCCACGTTGCCGCCGACGAGGTCCAGTTCCGGATGCTCCCGGCGGATGCGCGCCACCGTCTCCAGCACCTTGGCGGCGTGGCCGTGCGCCGTGTCCACCGCCACGGCGTCCACGTCGGACCGCACCAGGGCCTCCACCCGCTCCTCGCAATCCGGCCCCACGCCCACCGCGGCCCCCACCCGCAGGCGGCCCCGGTCGTCCTTGCACGCCAGCGGATGGCGGGTCTTCTTCTCGATGTCCTTGACCGTGAACAGGCCCTTGAGCCGGTAGTGCTCGTCCACCACCAGCAGCTTCTCGATCCGGTGCCGGTGGAGGATCTCCTGGGCCTCGTCGAGGTCCACGCCGTCCCGCACCGTGACCAGGTTGTCCTTGGTCATCAGCTCGTCCACGCAGCGGTCCGGGTTCTTCTCGAAGCGCAGGTCGCGGTTGGTGAGTATCCCCACCAGCCGGCCCTGCCGGGTCACCGGGAGCCCCGATATGCCGTGCTGGTCCATCAGTTGCCGCGCCTCAGCGATCTTCTGGTGCGGGTCCACGGTCACCGGGTCCGAGATCATGCCGCTCTCGAACTTCTTGACCTTCTCCACTTCCTTGGCCTGGGCCTCCACCGGCATGTTGCGGTGGATGAAGCCCATGCCGCCTTCCTGGGCCATGGCGATGGCGGTGCGGGCCTCGGTGACCGTGTCCATGGCCGCGCTCAGGAGCGGGATGTTGAGCCGGATGCGCTCCGTCAACCGCGTGGACACGTCCGCGTCGCGCGGCAGCACCGACGATTCCGCGGGGATCAACAGCACGTCGTCGAAGGTGAGCCCAATGGGCAATACTTCCTGTTCGAGCATCCTCCACCTCGGAGCGGCAAGTACAAAAAAAGCCCAGACGCTGGCCTGGGCTCCCCGGTCATTTCGGCTCCATCATGTGCATGACCCCTCCTAGCAGGATTTCCCGTTGGTGACAAGCTCGAAGCGGCTCGATTCCCCGTTTCCGGGAGCGCGGGCTAAAGGTCCGGCTCGACCCGCCGATGGTATCCATAGGAAACCCTAGACAACGAACCCCGTTCGTCCTGAGCGTAGCGAAGCGAAGTCGAAGGACGCGCTTTTCCGCAGGGAGCCGGAATCGTTCGGGGTTTCCCATACAGAGGATGCTTGCCAGGACTCATTGCGCGTCGCTCCACGGCATCGACGCCCTCGATGTGACGGTGGAGGTGGACATCGCCTCCGGGCTCCCCGAACTGGCCACGGTGGGACTGCCCGAGGGCGCCGTGCGCGAGAGCAAGGTGCGCATACGGGCGGCGCTGCGGAACTGCGGCTATCCGTTTCCGCCCCAGAAGATCACCGTCAACCTGGCCCCCGCGGACGTGAGGAAGGAAGGGTCCGGCTACGACCTCCCCATGGCCCTGGGGATCGTCGCCGCCCAGGGAGCGGTGGACGCTTCCCGACTCGGCGACTACCTGCTGGTGGGGGAGTTGTCCCTGGACGGCGGCGTCAAGCCCGTGCGCGGGGCGCTGCCCATCGCCGCGGCGGTGAGGCGGCAGGGGCTGAAGGGCCTGATCCTGCCCGGGGCCAACAGCGCCGAGGCCGCGGTGGTCCAGGGCATCGACGTCTTCGGCGTCGAGAACCTGGCGCAGGTGGTGGACTTCCTGAACGGAGACCGGGAACTGGAGCCGACCCGGGTGGACTTGGCCCGGCTGTTCAGCCGGAACGCCGTCCACGACGCCGACTTCGGCGACGTCCGGGGACAGCCCCACGTCAAGCGCGCCCTGGAGGTGGCCGCCGCGGGCGGCCACAACGTCCTGCTGATGGGTCCTCCGGGCGCGGGGAAGACCATGCTGGCCAAGCGGCTCCCCACCATACTCCCGGCCCTCACCCTGACGGAAGCCCTGGAGACCACCAAGATCCACAGCGTGACCGGCGTGCTGAACGGCAGGGCGCTGGTGGCGGTGCGGCCGTTCCGGGCGCCGCACCACACCATTTCCGACGCCGGCCTCGTGGGCGGCGGCGCGACGCCCAAGCCCGGAGAGGCGTCTCTGGCCCACAACGGCGTGCTGTTCCTGGACGAAGCGCCGGAGTTCCGCCGCAACGTCCTGGAGGTCCTGCGGCAGCCCCTGGAGGACGGCCGCATCACCGTGGCCCGGGCCGCCGGGTCCATCGACTACCCGGCCAGCTTCATGCTGGTGGCGGCCATGAACCCCTGTCCCTGCGGGTTCTTCGCAGACCCCCAGAGGGAGTGCCGGTGCACCCCCATGCAGGTGGCCCGGTACCGTTCCCGGGTCTCGGGGCCGCTGCTCGACCGCATCGACATCCAGGTGGAAGTCCCCGCGGTGGAATACCGGGCGTTGGCGTCCCGGGCCCCGGGCGAGCCCTCCGAGTCCATCCGCAAGCGGGTCGATGAGGCCCGGAAGGTCCAGGTGGCGCGCTTCGAGGAGACCGGGCTGCACGCCAACGCGCGCATGAGCGCCCGCGACGTCCAGCGGTACTGCCGGGTGGACGCCGCGGGAGAGCGGTTGCTGGAGACCGCCATCCGGAGGCTCGGACTGAGCGCCCGGGCCTACGTGCGCATCCTGAAAGTCGGCCGCACCATCGCCGACCTCGCCGGCGCCGACGAGATCCTGCCGCCGCACATCGCCGAAGCCATCCAGTACCGCAGCCTGGACCGGCAGGTGGTCTGAGGGCCGGTCCGGCGGCGCGAAAGGCAGGGGGCCCCCGGTCTTGAGATTTTTCGAGACGATAGTATGATTTCCGGTGAATCGAAAAGAGGTCTTCCGGCTTCGGCGCGGGGCTTTCGCGGGAATGTGTGGCAGGACTTCGCAGAGTGGGTACCGCGGGGTTGAGGGGAGTGTCACAACCCACACGAAAGCCCGAAGCGCCTCGAAAAATTCCAAGACGGTCTCTAAGGTATTCGCCTGGAGTGTCGATCCTTAATCTATCCGAGGTGGAATTGAATTCAGGAAACCCTGAACGATTACCCCCGTTCGTCCTGAGCGTAGCGAAGCGAAGTCGAAGGACGCGCTTTCCCACAGGGAGAGGGAGTTCGAGCCGGAATTGTTCGTGCGTGCTTCGTCCACCTGTTTACGAGTGGGTCCATCGCCGTGGTCGCCGTATCCTGTCCGCGGCGCCGGCCATCGGTCGGTGCCCCCCCCCCCCCCCCCCCCCCCCCCGAAAAAATCGTTCCGGGCGGCCGACACCATACGAAATAGGGGCCGGGACGGTGAACCGGGTTAGCCGGTTCGTCGGGTCGGTCGTGCTGGTCCTGCTGCTGGCGCTGCCGGCCGCGGCGCAATCCGACCCCCTCTCCTTCGGTTCGGCCACGGTCGAAAGCAGGCTCTACGACACCGGCACGGCGATCACCCCCATCGTGCTGCCGGAAGCGACCGGCGGAACCGGCGCGGTGAGCTACACCCTGTCGCCGGCCACGCTGCCGCGCGGGCTCACCTGGACCGCCTCCACCCGCACCATCGCCGGCACGCCTAACCAGGTCACCGCCGCCACCTACACCTGGACCGCCACCGACGCGGGCGGCGTCGCCGCGGCGCTCACCTTCTCCCTGCAGGTCTGGGCCCCTGCGGGGCCGGCGGTCAACGGCGTCGACGTGTTGGAGTGGACCGTGAACGGGGTCACCAAGTCCAACTACCAGTCCGGGGAAACCATCAAGCTGCTCCTCCAATATCCCGAGAAGGTGGCGGTCACCGGGACGCCGCAGCTCGCTCTGGCCATCGGCGACCGCACGCGCACGGCCGGCTACGACGCCGCCGAGACCGCGGAGCTCCGGCAGGCGTGGACCGCCGATACCGCCGACGTGCTGGTCTTCACCTACACTGTGCGGGCGGACGACTTCGACGGGGACGGCGCCGCCGTCCCCGCGGACGCGCTCCGCCTCAACGGCGGGACCATCCGCACGGTGGCCTCCGCCGCCGACGTCAAGCTCAGCCTGGGCAGCCACGCGGTGGCGAGCGGCGGCACGGTGAGCGCCAAGATGCGGGTGCGCGACACCGCGCCCTCCTTCTCGCAAGCCGCGTCCGGCGCCGACCGGTCGCTGGCGCGGGGCGTTGCGACCTCCACCACGCTGCCACGAGCCACCGGCGGCGACGGCGCGCTCACCTACACCATATCCCCCGCGCTGCCCCGCGGCCTGGCGCTGGGGAGCGCCACCGCCGCCATCACCGGCACGCCCACCGTGTCGGGCGCCACCACGCACACCCTCACCGCCGCGGACGCCGACGGCGACCGCGCGGCGCTCGGCCCGTTTACCATCACCGTGGCCGCGGCCAACGCGCCGAAGCCGAGCGCGCTCACCATCGTTCCGCCGGTGGGCTTCGACGGCGATTACGCGGCCGGCGAAGTGATCTGGGCGATCGTCACGTTCGACCGGGCGGTCACCATCACCGGCGCACCGCAGCTCGCGTTGACCATCGGCGCCCACGTCCGCCAGGCGGCGTTCAGCAGCACCAGCAGCGACCCCGACGACATCTCGTTCAAGTACACGGTGACCGCGGCGGACTTCGACGGCGACGGCATCAGCATCGGCTCCGCGGCGCTCACCCTCAACGGCGGCGGCATCACCGACGCCGGCGACGCCGCCGTGGCCGCGGCGCGCGACCTGAGCGCCTATGACCTTGCCAACGACGACCGCTATACGGTGCGCGATACCCAACCGAGCTTCGGCTCCGCCTCTGTAGGGAACAAGACCTACCCCACCGGCACGGCGGTGAACGACTCGCTGCCGGCCGCCACCGGCGGCGACGGAACCGTGCGCTACTCCCTGGCGCCGGCCCTGCCGGCCGGCTTGGCCTTCGACGCCGGCCGGCGCCGCATCCACGGCACGCCCACCGCCCAGGCCGCGTCCACGACCTACACCTACCGGGCCACCGACGGCGACGGCGACGCCGCGGCGCTCACCTTCCGCCTTGCGGTGACCAGCGTCCCCACGGTGAGCGCGGTGACCGTCCGCTCCAGCCCGGCGAGCGGCGGCGCCTACGGCGTGCAGGAGACCATCAGCGTGGACGTGCGCTTCGACCAGGCGGTGACGGTAACCACACCCAACCCCAGCCTGGAACTCACCGTCGGCAGCAACGCCCGCAGCGCGGCCTTCGCCAGCAAGCCCAACGCCAGCACCCTGCGCTTCAACTACCGGGTGCAGGCCTCGGACGACGACGACGACGGCATCAGCGTCGCCGCCGGTGCGCTCACCCTCACCGGCGCCGGCAAGCTTCGCGACGCCACCGGAACCCGCAACGCCAACCTGGCGCTCGGCAGCCACGCCATCGCCGCGGCCAGCGGCCACAAGGTGGATACGCCGCCGGTCGTCTCCGGCGTCGCCATCACCTCCACCCCGGCCGGCGGCAACTACGCCGCCGGCGACGTGATCTCGGTGCGCCTCACGTTCTCGGAGTCGGTGTACGTGCGCAGCGACGCGCCGACCGTGGCGCTCACCATCGGCCTCGACACGCGCACCGCGACTTGGCACAGCGGCACGAGTGCGCCGCCCAGCCATACCTTCACCTACACCGTGCAGGCGTCCGACTTCGATGGCGACGGCATCAGCATCGCCGCAGGCGCGGTGACCGCCAACGGCGGCTTCCTGACCTACTCCGGCAGCGACGATCCGTATCGCCAGGCGCTGGTGGGGCTCGGCAGCCACGCGGTCACCAACGACGGCGATCACCGGGTGCGCGACACCGCGCCGGCGTTCAGCGCCGCGGTGCCGGCGCAGCACTACGTGGCCGGCACGGCCGCCTCGCTGACCCTGCCCACGGCCACCGGCGACGGCAGCATCTCGTACGAGCTCACCAGCACGCTGCCGGGCGGGCTTGCCTACAGCAGCGCCTCCCGCACCATCAGCGGAACGCCGCAAGCCGCCGGCGCCGCCAGCGAGCAGACCTGGGTGGCCACCGACGGCGACGGCGACGAAACGACCCTCACCTTCCCCATCACCGTGGCGGCGGCCGACGCGCCGAAGGTGTCGGCGCTGACCTTCCTCTCCTCGCCGCGGACCGGCGACACCTACGGCGCCGGCGAGACGATCGCGGTGGGCCTCAAGTTCGACGAGACGGTGACCAGGACCGGCACGCCGCGGCTGGCGTTGTCCATCGGCGCCCGAACCCGTTACGCCGACTACTACGCATCGCCCTCGTCGCTCACCGGGTACCACCACGTGTTCAGCTACACCGTGCAGGGGGCCGACCGGGACGCCGACGGCATCGGCATCGGCGCCAGCGCCCTGGAGCTGAACGGCGGCAGCATCGTGCAGTCGAGCGACGCCGGCGTCGCCGCCTCGTTGGCGCTCGGCAGCCATGCGGTCGCCACCGCCGGCAGCCACAAGGTGGACGGCGGCGCCAACGCCGCGCCCGCGGTGCGCGCGGTCGGCATCCAGTCCCGGCCGGTGGCGAGCAGCGGCTACGCCGCCGGCGACGTGATCCGCCTCAGCGTCGGCTTCACGGAAACGCTGGCGGTGACCGGCGCGCCGCGCCTGGCCATCCGCATCGGGACCACCACGCGGCAGGCGGCCTTCGACCGGGCCGATCTCAAGAGTCTGCACTTCCGCTACACGGTGCTGGTATCCGACGACGACGCCGACGGCATCAGCGTGGCCGCCGACGCCCTCACCCTGCCGGCCGGCGCCACCGTGCAGGACGCCCACGGCGCTGACGCCGCCCTCGGTCTGGGCACGCGCGCGTTGGGCAACCAGTTGGAACACAAGGTCCACACGCCGCCAAAGGTCACCGGTCTGTCCATCGTCTCCACCCCGCAGCAGGCTGGAACCTACACCCGCGGCGGGGTCGTCACCGCGCGGGTGAGTTACGACCAGGCGGTCACCGTGGCCGGCAGTCCCCGGCTCTCCCTCACCATCGGCGGCCAGACCCGCACCGCCACGGCCGCCGCGGGCAGCGGCAACGCCTACGTCGATTTCAGCTATACGGTGGCGGCCGGGGACACCGACGCCGACGGCCTGGGCATCACCGGCGACGCGCTGACGTTGCCGAGCGGCGCGACCATCCGCGACGCCGGCGCCACCGACGCCGCGCTCGACCTGAGCCGCTACGCCGCAACCCGCTACGCCGCCGCCAAGGTGGACGGCAGCCGCACCGGCCTGTGGCCGGACTTCGGCGTTGCCAGCGGCCCCGACCTGTCGATGCTCACCAACCGGGTGGTGAACTATTCGCTGCACTCGTCCTGCGGCCCGCTGCACGTGGGCTGCGCCCTGCCCCGCTCCGCCACCGGGGACGCGCCGCTGGCCTACACCGTGTCGCCGGCGCTGCCGGCCGGCCTGTCCCTCAACCGCGCCACCGCGGTCCTGACCGGTGCCGCCACCGTAGCGGCGCCGTCCACTCGCCACACGCTTACGGTGACCGACGCCAACGGCGACACCGACACCGTGACCTTCACCCTGGCGGTGGTCGGCGCCCGTCCCACGGTGCGCGGCCTGAGCTTCCTGTCCAGCCCGGCGGCGGACAGTACCTACGCTCGCAACGAGGAGATCCGGGTGGCGGTGCGCTTCCGGCGGCAAGGTGCCGCCGCCCTGGTGGTGACCGGAGCGCCCCGCCTGGCGCTGCAGGTGGGCGGCGTGACGCGGCAGGCCGCCTACTACGGCGTCAGCGGCGACGAAGTGCGCTTCCGCTACACCGTGCAGGCCGCGGACCGCGACGCCGACGGCGTTGCCGTCGCCGCCGGCGCCCTGACCCTCAACGGCGGCGCCATCCGCGACGCCGCCGGCAACGCCGCGGTGCTCGGCTTGGGCCGCCACACGCTTTCCAGCCAGGCGGCGCACAAGGTGGACGGCGGCGTGACCCGCGCGCCGAGCGTGGCCGGGGTAACCATCACCTCGCGCCCGGCCACCGGCGACACCTACAGCCGCGGCGAGACGGTGGAAGTGGCGGTGCGCTTCAGCCAGGGCGTGGGCGTGACCGGATCGCCGCGGCTCGCCTTGCGCATCGGCAGCGCCACCCGCCAAGCGGCCTACGACCGCGCCGGCGCCACCTCGGCCACGCAGTACTTCCGCTACGTGGTGCAACAGGCCGACGTGGACGCCGACGGGCTCAGCATCCGGAGCGGCGCCCTGACCCTCAACAGCGGCGCCATCCGCAGCAACGCGGGCGCCAACGCGGCCCTCGCCCTGGGCAGCCACGCCGTCACCAACGCCGGCAACGCCAAGGTGAACGGCGCCCTGAACTCGCCGGCCATCGTGACCGGCGTCGCCGTCACCTCGCGCCCGGCCACCGGCGACACCTTCCGCATCGGCGAAGAGATCAGGGTGCGGGTGACGTTCAGCAAGGCGGTGGTGGCGGCCCGGCGGACCTACCGGCAGGGGAATCCGGGCTGGCCGCGGCTGGCGCTCACCGTCGGCAGCCACACCCGCCACGCCGCCCTGAAGGTCAGCTCCCAATACACCGAGCGCGCCCCGGCCAACACCACCCTGGAGTTCGGCTACACGGTGCCGGCCGGCGACTACGACGGCGACGGCTTCGGCATCACGCAAGGCGCGCTGGACGTGAATCTGGGCGGCATCAGCCGCGGCGGCGTCAATGCGACCCTGAGCCTCGGCAGCCACGCCGTCTCCGCCGCGGCGTACAAGGTGGACGGGCGGCGGGCCAGCGTGTCCGGGGTGAGCATCACGTCACGGCCCGGCGCCGACAACACCTACGCCGCCGGCGAAGTGATCCGCGTGGCGCTCACGTTCAACCTGCCGATCCGCTTCACGGGCAGGGCGCCCAACCTGCCGACCCTGGGCCTCCTGGTCGGCGCCAACACGCGGCAGATGGCGTACGCCGGCGCCGGCGCCAACAGCATCGCCTTCAGCTACACCGTGCAGGCGGCCGACCGCGACGCCGACGGGGTCAGCGTGGTCAGCAGCGGGCTGAGTCTGAACGGCGCCGTGATCGACACCGCGGCCAACGGCAACCCCGCGGTGACCGACCTTAGCGGCTTCACCGTCCGGGGCGGTGCCAGCCACAAGGTGGACGGCGCCATCCGCCCGCCGGTGGTGAGATCCCTGGCGATCGGCGCGCCGCAGCGCGGATCGACCTTCGACCGCTACGAGGTGATCGGCGTCAACGTCAAGTTCAGCCAAGGCGTGACGGTGACCGGCACGCCGCGCCTGTCCCTGGTCATCGGTTCCTCGACCAAGACGCTGGACCTCGCTTCCGCCTCCGGGTCCCAGCTCCGGTTCGAGTACGAGGTGCAGGCCGGCGACGCGGACGGCAACGGCGTCGACGTGCCGGCCAACTCGCTGGCGCTCAACGGCGCCACCATACGCAACCAGTACGGCGTGAACGCGGCGCTCGGCCACGGGTCGATACGGAACTACGTCACCAACGCCAGTACGCCGAACGTCAACGGCGCGGCCAACCACCCGCCGGTCGTGGTGAGCGCGGGGTTCGCCGGCCGGCCGGCGGGCGGCGTGTACGGCAAGGGCGACGCGATCGACGTGGTGGTCAACTGGGGCAAGCCGGTGACCGTTACCGGCACGCCGCAGCTTGCCATCGACGTCGGCGCGGGCACGCGGCAGGCCGGACGCCATAGCGGGAGCCAGCGCTACACCCGGTTCCGTTACGTGGTGGTGGCGGGCGACCGCGACGGCGACGGCATCGGCTTCGGCAGCGGCGCGCTCACCCTGAACGGCGCCACCATCACCGGCCCCGGCGGCACCACCGCCAGCCTGACGCTGCCGGCCGTGGCCGCGGACGCCAACCGGCGGGTGGACGGACGGGTGCTGCCGCAGCCGGCCTTCACCGGAACGGTGTCCGCGCGGACCTGGGCGGTCGGCTCCGGCGTCAGTTACGCGCTGCCCGCGGCCGCCGGCGCCCGCGGCGCCATCAGCTACGCGCTGCGGCCGGCGTTGCCGGACGGCCTGCAGTTCTCCGCGGCGTCGCGGACCATCTCCGGCACGCCGACCACCGTGACCGCGCCGGCCACCTACACGCTGGAGGCCACCGACGGCGTGACCGGCGCCAAGGGCGCGCTCGACTTCTCCATCGAGGTCACGGCCAACGCCTCCCCGGTGTTCATACCCGACACCTTCGCCGCGCAGGTGTACGTCAAGGACGAAGCGATCACCCCGGTGGCGCTGCCGGCCGCCACCGGCGGCAACGGCGCCCTGAGCTATGCGCTGACCGGGCCGGGCGCGGTCACCACCCTGACCCTGCCGGCCGGCGTCTCCTACACGGCTCCCACCGGAACCAGCACCGGCGGCACCCTCTCCGGCGCCCCCACCGCGGTAGCGGCCCAAGCCAGCTACACGCTCACCGCCACCGACGCGGACGACGACCAGGCCACGCTCACCTTTACGCTGGAGGTGCAGGACGACGCGGCGCCTGACTTCGGCGCGGCCAGCGTGGCCAACCAGTCGTGGCGGCGGTACAAGGCGCTGACCGCGTTCACGCTGCCGGCCGCCACCGGCGGCAACGGCGCCCTGACCTACACCCTCTCTCCCGCCCTGCCGGCCGGGGCGGCCAAGGACGCCAGCCACCGGATCAGCGGCGCGCCGAGCGTGGCCCTGGACGCGACCACCTATACCTGGACGGCCACGGACAGCGACGGCGACCGCGCGGAGCTTACTTTCACCATCACCGTGGCGGACAACAGCCTGCCGGCATTCACCGGCCTCGAGCCCATGAGCCACGTGTGGACGCGGTACAAGTCCGTCAGCGGCCTGCTGCCGGTGGCGATCGGCGGCGACGCCCCGTTGAGTTACGCGCTCTCACCGGCCCTGCCGGCCGGCGTGGCGCGCAGCGCCAGTCCGCGCGCCGCCTCCGACCCCGACGAGCCGGTGGTGGACACCCACAACCGCACGCTCTCAGGCGCGCCCACTGCGGCCATGGCCAGGACCGCCTACGCCTGGACCGCCACCGACGCGGACGGGGACCAGGCGACCTGGAGCTTCACCATCACCGTGCAGGACAACGGGCGGCCCGACTTCGGCGCAGCGACGATCCCGGACCAGTCGTGGACGCGGCGCAAGGCGATCACCGCGTTCACGCTACCGACCGCCACCGGCGGCGACGGGAGCGTATCCTACGCCCTCTCGCCTGCATTGCCGGGCGGGGTGACCAAGGACGCGAGCCACCGGGTCAGTGGCGCGCCGACTGCGGCGTTGGCGCAGACCGAATACACCTGGACCGCCACCGACGGGGACGGAGACGCGGCGTCGCTGACGTTCGACGTGACCGTGGCGGACCGGCCGCAGGCGACCCTGATCCTGACGCCCTCTACCATCGGCGAGAGCGGCGCCGGCAACGCGGCGACGGTGACGGCGACGCTGGACCGGGCGGTGAGCGCGGCCACCACGGTGACGGTGGCGGCGGCCGCGGGGACCAACGCGGAGGCCGGGGACTTCACCCTGAGCGCCAACAAGACGCTGACCATAGCCGCGGGCGATACCACCAGCACCGGCGCGGTAACGATCACCGCGGTGAACAACGCGGACGCCGAGCTCGACAAGTCGGTCACCGTGTCGGGGAGCGTGGGCAACGCCGAGGTGTCCGCGCCGGACGACGTGACGCTGACGATCACCGACGACGACCGCCCGTCCACGCCGACGCTGTTCATCGATGCGCCCAGCGTCACCGAGGGCGGGCCGGGAGACACGAATACGCTGGAGTGGACGGTGACGCTGCTGCCGGCGAGCGCCCAGCGGGTGCAGGTCTCGGTCGCCGTCAACTCGACCGGCACCGCGACCGTGGGGACGTTGCGGACGCGGGACCGGACAGGAGCGGACCACGGTTTTCCGCCGGAGCCGACGCTGGTCTTTGCGGCGGGGGTCACCAGGCAGACCGTCCCCGTGACGGTGTACGGCGACGCGACGCCGGAGCCAGACGAGACCGTGGTGATGGAGCTGAGCAACCCGTCCAACGCGTCGCTCGGCAACGCGACCGGAACCGGCAAGATCCTGGACGACGATGCGCCGGCGGTGACGCTGGCGGTGGCGGATAGCGCCATTGCCGAGAACGGCGGGACCACGACGGTGACGGCCTCGTTGAGCCGGGCGTGGAGCGCGGCGACGACGGTGACGGTAACCGCGGTGGCAGGGGCCTACACGGTCGGCTCGGACGCGACCATCACGATCGCCGCGGGCGCCACGTCGAACGCGGCCGACAGCGTGACGATCACGGCGGTGGACGACGCCATCGACAACGTGGGCGACCGGTCGGTGACGGTGACGGGAACCGCCACCGCATCGGGCCGCGTGACCGGCGCGGCGCTGACGCTGACGGACGACGAAGCCACGCCGACCGCGACCTTGGCCCTCTCCGAACCGGATTCGTCGAACCCGGACACCATCAACGAGAGCGGCGCCGGCAACGTGAGCACGGTGACGGCGACGTTGGACCGGGCGTCGAGCGAGGCGGTGACCCTGACGGTGGCGGCGGCCGCGGGGACGAACGCGGCGACGGGCGACTTCAGCCTGTCGAGCACGAAGACGTTGACCATCGCGGCGGGGAACACGAGCAGCACCGGCACGGTAACGGTGACCGCGGTGGACAACACGGTCGACGCGCCCGACAAACAGGTGACCGTCTCGGCAACAGTGAGCGGGGACAGCGGCGTTGCCGCGCCGGCGGGGGTGACGCTGACGATCGAGGACGACGAGGCGGCGCCGTCGGTAGCGCTGGCGGTCGCGGACGCCTCGATCTCCGAGAACGGCGGAACCACGACGGTGACCGCAACCCTGAGCCATGCATCGAGCGCGGCAACGACGATCACTGTGACGGCGGTGTCGGGCGCCTACACCGTGGATTCGTCGGACGCGACCATCACGATTGCGGCGGGCGAGACGGCGAACGCGGCGGACAGCGTGACGATCACGGCGGTCAACGACGCCGTGGACAACGTGGGCGACCGGGCCGTGACGGTGACGGGAACGGCGGTCAACGCGCAGGCTGCCGCGGAGTCGCAGACGGTGGCGGTGACCGGCGCGGCGCTGACCCTGACCGACGACGAAGACACGCCGGCGGTGACCCTGGCGCTGTCCGAACCCGACGCCTTGAAGCCGGACACCATCGACGAGCACGACGGGACGAACCCGGGTTCGAGCACGGTGACCGCAACGTTGGACCGGGCGTCGAGCGCGGCGGTGACCCTGACGGTGGCGGCGACGGCGGGGGCGAACGCGGCGTCGGGGGACTTCCGCCTGTCGAGCGCGAATACGCTCACCATCGCGGCGGGGGAGACGGCGAGCACCGGCACGGTGACGGTGACCGCGGTGGACAACACGGTGGACGCTCCGGACAAGGAAGTGACGGTCTCGGCGGTGGTGAGCGGGAATAGCGGCGTGGCCGCTCCGTCCGCCGTAACCCTGACCATCGAGGACGACGAAGCGGCGCCGACGGTCGTGTTGGCGGTAGCGGACAGCGCCATTGCCGAGAACGGCGGCACGACGACGGTGACGGCGACGCTGAGCCATGCATCGAGCGCGGCGACCACGGTCACCGTGACGGCGGTGTCGGGGGCCTACACGGTGGGCTCGGACGCGACCATCACGATCGCCGCGGGCGAGACGACGAACGCTTCGGACACGGCGACGGTCACGGCCGTGAACGATGCCATCGACAACGTGGTCAACCGCACGACGACGGTGACGGGGACGGCGGTCAACGCGCAGGCTGCTGCGGAGTCGGCGACGGTGGCGGTGACCGGCGCGGCGCTGACCTTGACCGACGACGAAGATACGCCGACGGTGACCCTGGCGCTATCCGAACCCGATGCGTTGAAGCCGGACACCATCGACGAGCACGACGGGACGAATCCGGGTGCGAGCACGGTGACGGCGACCCTGAACCGGGTGTCGAGCGAAGCGGTGACGTTGACGGTGGCGGCGACTGCGGGGACGAACGCGGCGGATGGCGACTTCACGCTGTCGAGCGCGAATACGCTCACCATCGCGGCAGGGGAGACGGGCAGCACCGGCACGGTGACGGTGACCGCGGTGGACAACACGGTGGACGCGCCGGACAAGGAAGTGACGGTATCGGCGGTGGTGAGCGGGAACAGCGGCGTGGCGGATCCGACGAGCGTGACGCTGACGATCGAGGACGACGAGGCGGCGCCATCGGTAGCGCTGGCGGTCGCGGACGCCTCGATCTCCGAGAACGGCGGCACGACGACGGTGACGGCGACGCTGAGCCATGCGTCGAGCGTGGCGACCACGGTCACCGTGCAGGCGGTGTCGGGCGCCTACACCGTGGATTCGTCGGCCGCGACCATCACGATCGCAGCGGGCGAGACGTCGAACGCGGCGGACACGGTGACGGTCACGGCGGTGGATGACGCCGTGGACAACGTGGGCGACCGGGCCGTGACAGTGACGGGCACGGCGGCCAACGCGCAGGCTGCCGCGGAGTCGGCGACGGTGGCGGTGACCGGTGCGGCGCTGACCTTGACCGACGACGAAGCCACGCCGGGGGTGACCCTGGCGCTGTCCGAACCCGATGCGTTGAAGCCGGACACCATCGACGAGAGCGGCGCGGGCAACGCGAGCACGGTGACGGCAACTTTGGACCGGGTGTCGAGCGAGGCGGTGACGCTGACGGTGGCGGCGACAGCGGGGACGAACGCGGCGTCGGGTGACTTCCGCCTGTCGAGCGGGAAGACGCTGACCATCGCGGCGGGGGAGACGAGCAGCACCGGCACGGTGACGGTGACGGCGGTGGACAACACGGTGGACGCGCCGGACAAGGAAGTGACGGTATCGGCGGTGGTGAGCGGCGACAGCGGGGTGGCGGCGCCGACGAACGTGACGCTGACCATCGAGGACGACGAAGCCGCGCCGACGGCGACGCTGGCGGTGGCGGACAGCGCGGTCTCCGAGAACGGCGGCACGACGACGGTGACGGCGACGTTGAGCCACGCGTCGAGTGCGGCGACCACGATCACCGTGCAGGCGGTGTCGGGCGCCTACACCGTGGATTCGTCGGCCGCGACGATCACGATTGCAGCGGGCGAGACGGCGAACGCCGCGGACACGGTGACGATCACGGCGGTGAACGACGCCGTGGACAACGTGGTCAACCGCTCGACGACGGTGACGGGCACGGCGGCCAACGCCCAGGCTGCCGCGGAGTCGCAGACGGTGGCGGTGACCGGCGCGGCGCTGACCTTGACCGACGACGAAGCCACGCCGGCGGTGACCCTGGCGCTGTCCGAACCCGATGCCTTGAAGCCGGACACCATCGACGAGCACGACGGTACGAACCCGGGTTCGAGCACGGTGACGGCGACGTTGGACCGGGTGTCGAGCGAGGCTGTGACGTTGACGGTGGCGGCGACGGCCGGGACGAACGCGGTGGCGGCGGATTTCAACCTATCGAGCGCGAAGACGCTCACCATCGCGGCGGGGGACACGAGCAGCACCGGCACGGTTACGGTGACGGCGGTCGATAACACGGCGGACGCGCCGGACAAGGAAGTGACGGTCTCGGCGACGGTGAGCGGCGACAGCGGGGTGGCGGACCCGACGAACGTGACGCTGACCATCGAGGACGATGAAGCGGCGCCGACGGTTGCGTTGGCGGTAGCGGACGCCTCGATCTCCGAGAACGGCGGCACGACGACGGTGACCGCGACCTTGAGCCATGCGTCGAGCGAAGACACCACGATCACCGTGACGGCGGTGGACGGCGCCTACACGGTGGATTCGTCGGACACGACCATCACGATTGCGGCGGGCGAGACGGCGAACGCGGCGGACAGCGTGACGATCACGGCGGTGAACGACGCCGTGGACAACGTGGGCGACCGTGCGGTGACGGTGACGGGAACGGCGGCCAACGCCCAGGTTGCCGCGGAGTCGGCGACGGTGGCCGTGACCAGCGCGGCGTTGACCCTGACCGACGACGAAGACACGCCGGCGGTGACCCTGGCGCTGAGCGATGCGACCATCGACGAACACGACGGGATGAACCCGGGGTCCGCGACGGTGACGGCGACCTTGGACCGGGCGTCGAGCGAGGCTGTGACCTTGACGGTGGCGGCGACGGCGGGGACGAACGCGGCGTCGGGGGACTTCAGCCTATCGAACGCGAAGACGCTCACCATCGCGGCGGGGGACACGAGCAGCACCGGCACGGTGACGGTGACCGCGGTGGACAATACAGTGGACGCGCCAGACAAGCAGGTGACCGTCTCGGCGAGGGTGAGCGGGGACAGCGGCGTTGCCGCGCCGGCGAGCGTGACCTTGACGATCGAGGACGACGAAGCCGAGCCGAAGGTGACGCTGGCGGTGGCGGACAGCGCGATCTCCGAGAACGGCGGCGAGACGACGGTGACGGCGACGCTGAGCCATGAGTCGAGCGCGGCGACGACGGTCACCGTAACGGCCGTGGCCGGCGCCTACACGGTGGGTTCGGACGCGACCATCACGATCGCCGCTGGCGAGACCGCGAACGCTACGGACACGGCGACCATCACGGCGGTGGATGACGCGATTGACAACGTAGTCAACCGGACGACCACGGTGAGCGGAACGGCGCAGAACAGCCAAGGCGTTGGGACAGTGACCGGAGCCAGCCTCACCCTCACCGACGACGAAGGAGCGCCGATGGCGACGCTGGCGCTGAGTCCGGCGACCATCGACGAGCACGACGGGACGAATCCAGGGGCGGCGGCAGTGACCGCCACGCTGAACCGTGCGTCGACCGAGGCGGTGACGCTGACGGTGGCGGCGGCGGCCGGGAGCAACGCGGCGGCGACGGACTTCAAACTGTCGAGCGCGAAGACGCTCACCATCGCGGCGGGGGACACCAGCAGCACCGGCACGGTGACGGTGACGGCGGTCGATAACGCGGTCGACGCGCCGGACAAGGAAGTGACCGTTTCGGCGGAGGTGAGCGGCGACAGTGGGGTTGCTGACCCGACGAGCGTTACGCTGACGATTGAGGACGACGAAGCGGCGCCGACGGTGGCGTTGGCCGTAGCGGACGCCTCGATCTCCGAGAACGGCGGCGCGACGACGGTGACGGCAACCCTGAGCCATGCGTCGGGCGTGGCGACCACGATCACCGTGCAGCCCGAGGCGGGCGCCTACACGGTGGGCGCTGACGCGACGATCACGATCTCCGCTGGCGAGACCTCGAACGCCGCGGACACGGCGACCATAACCGCGGTCAATGACGCGATTGACAACGTGGGCAACCGGTCGGTGACGGTGAACGGAACGGCGCAGAACAGCCACGGCGTGGGCACGGTTACGGGTGTGGCGCTGACGCTGACCGACGACGAAGCCACGCCGGCGGTGACCCTGGCGCTGTCCGAACCCGATGCGTTGAAGCCGGACACCATCGACGAGAGCGGTGCGGGCAACGCGAGCACGGTGACGGCGACGTTGGACCAGGTGTCGAGCGAGGCTGTGACCTTGACGGTGGCGGCAACAGCGGGGACGAACGCGGCGTCGGGCGACTTCCGCCTGTCGAGCACGAAGACCCTGACCATCGCGGCAGGGGAGACGGCGAGCACCGGCACGGTGACGGTGACCGCGGTGGACAACACGGTGGACGCGCCGGACAAGGAAGTGACGGTATCGGCGGTGGTGAGCGGGAACAGCGGCGTGGCCGCCCCGTCCGCCGTGACCCTGACCATCGAGGACGACGAAGCCGCGCCGACGGTCGCCCTGGCGGTGGCGGACAGCGCGATCTCCGAGAACGGCGGCACGACGACGGTGACCGCGACCTTGAGCCATGCGTCGAGCGCGGCGACGACGGTCACTGTGACGGCGGTGTCGGGGGCCTACACGGTGGGGGCGGACGCGACCATCACGATTGCGGCGGGTGAGACGGAGAACGCGACCGACAGCGTGACGATCACGGCGGTGAACGACGCCATCGACAACGTGGTCAACCGCTCGACGACGGTGACGGGGACGGCGGCCAACGCGCAGGCTGCCGCGGAGTCGGCGACGGTGGCGGTGACCGGCGCGGCGCTGACCTTGACCGACGACGAAGACACGCCGGCGGTGACCCTGGCGCTGAATCCGGCGGCGATCGACGAACACGACGGGGCGAATCCGGGGACGAGCGCGGTAACCGCCACGCTGAACCGTGCATCGACCGAGGCGGTGACGCTGACCGTGGCGGCAGCGGCAGGGACCAACGCGGCAGCGACGGACTTCAACCTGTCAAGCGCCAAGACCCTGACCATCGCGGCGGGGGAGACGAGCAGCACCGGCACGGTGACAGTGACCGCGGTGGACAATACGGCCGACGCGCCGGACAAGGAAGTGACGGTCTCGGCGTCGGTGAGCGGCGACAGCGGGGTGGCCGACCCGACGAACGTGACGCTGACCATTGAGGACGACGAAGCCGCGCCGACGGTCGCGCTGGCGTTAGCGGACTCCTCGATCTCCGAGAACGGCGGTACCACGACGGTGACGGCGACGCTGAGCCATGCTTCGAGTGTAGCGACCACGATCACCGTACAGCCGGAAGCCGGCGCCTACACGGTGGGGGCGGACGCGACGATCACGATTGCGGCTGGCGAGACCTCGAACGCCGCGGACACGGCGACGATCACGGCGGTGGATGACGCGGTTGACAACGTAGTCAACCGCTCAGCGACGGTCACCGGGACGGCGCAGAACGGTCACGACGTGGGCACGGTGACCGGAGCGGCGTTGACGCTGACCGACGACGAAACTACGCCGACGGCGACGCTGGCGCTGAGCGACGCGACGATCGACGAGCACGACGGGACCAACCCCGGGTCGGCGATGGTGACGGCGACGCTGAATCGCGCGTCGAGTGAGGCCGTCACGCTGACGGTAGCGGCCACCGCCGGGACGAACGCGGCGTCGGGCGACTTCAGCCTGTCGTCCGCAAAGACGCTCACCATTGCGGCGGGAGACACGAGCAGCACCGGCGCCGTGACCGTGACCGCGGTGGACAACACGGCGCACGCCCCCGACAAACAGGTGACCGTCTCGGCGTCGGTGAGCGGCGACAGCGGCGTGGCTGACCCGTCGAGCGTGACGCTCACCATCGAGGACGACGAAGCGGCGCCGAAGGTGACGCTGGTTCTGTCCTCGTCGTCCATTTCGGAGGACGGCGGCGAGGCGACGGTAACGGCGACGCTCTCGCACGCATCGAGCGCGGCGACGACGGTGACGGTGGCGGCCTCGGCGGGGGCGCACACGGGGGCGGCGGACTTCAGATTGAGTGCGAACAGGGTGCTGACCATCGCGGCGGGGACGACGACGAGCACCGGCACGGTGACGATTTCTGCGGTGGACGACGACGAGGACGCGGCCAACGACAAGGTGGTGAGCGTATCGGCGACGGCGGCCAACAGCCACGGCGTGGCCGGTGACCCGAACGCGGTGACCCTGACGATCACGGACGACGACCTGGACTTGAAGCCGACGTTTGGCGGCGCGCAGGTCGCCAGCCGGCTGTGGCCGACCGCCACCGTGATTCCACGCCTGGTGCTGCCGCGGGCGACGGGGGGAGATGGGACGCTGACCTACACGTTGTCGCCGGCGTTGCCTTCGTGGCTGTCGCGGAACGGGTTCCTGGTGACGGGCACGACGCCGGACGATCCGACGAACCAGGTGGAATACACCTGGACGGTGGAGGACGAGGACGGGGACGAGGATTCGGTGCGGTTCCTCGCGGCGGTGATTCGCCCGGGCGACCCGCCCCGGTTGGTCAACCCGCCGGGGATCGTCGTGAACACGGGAGACCTGCCGGCGTTGTCGCTGTCGTCGCCGCGGGTGACGGAGGGGGCGTCGGGTACGACGTCGGCCCTGACGTGGACGGTGACTTTGAGCAAGGCGAGCACCGCGCAGGTGACGGTGAAGTACGCGGACGCGGGTACGGGTACGGCGACCTCCGGGACCGACTACGCGGCGCTCAGTGCCGGGACACTGACGTTTGCGCCCGGTGAGACGAGCAAGACGGTGACGGTGACGGTGACCGGTGACGGGGTGGACGAACCGGACGAGACGGTGAAGGTATCGCTGAGCGAGCCGGTGAACGCGAGACTCCCGGTGAGCGCCGCGACGGGAACGGGAACGATCGAGGACGACGACGCGGCGCCGACGGTGACGTTGGCGGTAGCGGACAGCGCGATTTCCGAGAACGGCGGTACCACGACGGTGACGGCGACCTTGAGCCATGCATCGAGCGCGGCGACGACGGTCACGGTGCAGCCGGAAGCGGGCGCCTACACGGTGGGCGCGGACGCGACCATCACGATTGCGGCAGGCGAGACCTCGAACACCGCGGACAGCGTGACCATCACGGCGGTGGACGACGCGATCGACAACGTGGTGAACCGGACGGCGACGGTGAGCGGAACGGCGCAGAACAGCCAGGGCATCGGCACGGTAACGGGCGCGAGCTTGACGCTGACCGACGACGAGGGAGCGCCAACGGCAACGCTCGTGCTGAATCCGGCGGCGATCGATGAGCACGACGGGACGAATCCGGGTTCGGCGACGGTGACGGCGACGCTGAACCGCACGTCGAGTGAGGCGGTAACGCTGACCGTGGCCGCGGCCGCGGGAAGGAACGCGGCATCGGGTGACTTCAGTCTGTCGAGCGCGAAGACGCTCACCATCGCGGCAGGAGACACGAGCAGCACCGGCACGGTGACGGTAACCGCGGTCGACAACACGGTTGACGCGCCGGACAAGGAAGTGACGGTCACGGCGGTGGTGAGCGGGAACAGCGGGGTGGCGGCGCCGGCGAGCATGACCCTGACCATCGAGGACGACGAAGCGGCGCCGACGGTGGCGTTGGCGGTAGCGGACGCCTCGATCTCCGAGAACGGCGGTACGACAACGGTGACCGCGACCTTGAGCCATGCGTCGAGCGCGGCGACCACGATCACCGTGCAGCCGGTTTCGGGGGCCTACACGGTGGGCTCGGACGCGACCATCACGATTGCCGCGGGCGAGACGTCGAACGCTGCGGACAGCGTGACGATCACTGCGGTGGACGACGGCGTGGACAACGCGGAGGACCGTTCGGTGACTGTGACGGGGACTGCGGAGAACAGCCAGGGCGTGGGAGGCGTGGCTGGCGCGGCGCTGACCATCACCGAAGGGAGCGGGCAGGGGACCCGGCAGAATGCCGGAGCGGAGGACGGGGCGCCGGCCTTCGGCTCGGACACGTTCGACGCGCAACGCTACGTGCGGGACTCGACCATCGCGCCGGTCTCGCTGCCGGCAGCCACCGGCGGGGACGGGACGCTGACCTATACTCTGAGCGGGCCGGGGGATTCGAGCAGCCTGACCCTGCCGGCCGGGATCGCGTACGCGGCGCCGAGCGCCGGCGACGGCACGGGCGGGACCCTGTCGGGCACGCCTGCGGAGGTGGCGGCAGAGGCGACCTACACGCTGACGGCCACGGACGAGGACGGTGACGAGGCGAGCCTGTCGTTCCGCATGGAGGTGGTGAGCTCGGTCAGGGCAGCGGCGCCGGACCTGACGCCGTCCTTCGATCCAAGCATCTTTGCCGCGCAGCGCTACATCGAGGGCCAAGTGATCGAGCCTGTGGTGCGGTTGCCCGCTGCGACCGGCGGCGACGGGAGGCTGAGCTACGAGTTGAGGGGGCCGCTCGTGGCTTCCGGTGGCGACGTGACCCGGTTGGCCCGGCCGTCCAGGGCGCCCCTGCCCACCGGGATCCTCTACGTGGCGCCGGGCAGGCCGGAGATGTGCCGCGGCCAGAGAGGGGATGCCGGGAAGGGGGACATGCCCATGGCCGATGGCGGCGGCACCCTGTGCGGCACGCCTAGGGAGGCGTCGGTGGAGAGGGTGTACACGCTGACGGCCACGGACGAGGACGGTGACAGCGCCACGTTGAGGTTCACCATCCTGGTGGAGCCGGACCTGACGCCGAGTTTCGAGGAGACGGTGGCGGACCAGGAGTGGATCGAGGACGAGGACATCACGCCTGTGAGCCTGCCGCTGGCGAGGGGCGGCAACGGGACGTTGCGCTACACGTTGACGCCGGCGCTGCCGGGCGGGGTGGTCCGGGACCCGTCCACGCATACGGTAACGGGGACGCCGACGGAAGGGTTGGAGCGCACGGAGTACGCGTGGACGGCCACGGACGAGGACGGGGACAGTGCGGTGGTGCGGTTCTCGGTGACGGTGCTGACGGAGGCGGAGGTGCAGCGGCGTCGTCTCCGTGGGGTGAACGAGGTGATCCTGCCGGAAGTGTCCCGCGCCATGTGGAGCAGCGCGGTGGACTCGGTGAGCGTGCGTCTGGGGCCGGAGCGGAGGGTGGAGAGCGCCGACGTGGCGCGGACGGTGGCGTCGGTGTTGGAGAAACTGCCCGGTCGGGAGCGGGGGCTGGAAGAGGGCCTGGGTTGGGACGAGTTGCTGGGGCTGCGGCAAGACGGGTGGAAGCAACCGGAAGGGGAGGGGATCGACTGGAAGGAAGTGCTGGGCGGGACGTCGTTCACGGTTCGTCTGGGGAAGGAGGAGGAGGAAGGTTGGGGCCTGGGGATGTGGGCGGGGAGCGATTACCGGAGCCTGTCGGGTGGCCGGGGAGTGGAGTGGGAGGGAGGTCTGTTCGGGGTGCATACGGGGGCGGACGCGGAGTTGGGGGCGGGTTTGGTGGGAGGGCTGGGGGCGTCGTGGTTCGACGCGGACGTGGAGTACACGGACCGGCGGGGAGGCGAAGAGGTCCGGGGAGAGCACCGGAGCCGGATGACCCTGTTCCATCCGTACCTGGGGTGGTCGTCTGCGGGCGGGTCGCAGTTGTGGGCAGTGTTCGGCTACGGAGAGGGCAAGGTGACGTTGCGGGACGGGGCTGCGGGCCGGGAGTCGAGCGACGCGGAGTTCCGGGGGGGCGGATTGGGGGGCAGCGTGCGAGTGTTCACGGGAGCGGAGGGGGCCGCGACGGTGGACGTCAAGGGGGAGGGGCAGATGACGGGGCTGCGGGTGGATGACAACGGGGAGTTGCTGGAGGGGGTGTCGGTGGGCACGCATCGGTTGCGGATGGCGGTGGAGGGGAAGCGTCGGCTGGAGTGGGAGTCCGGTGGGTGGTTGGAGCCGTCCGTGGAGTTGGGAGTACGTTGGGACGGCGGGGACGGTGAGACCGGTGCGGGGTTGGAGTTGGGGAGTGGGATGCGGTACGCGCACGCGGGTCTGGGGCTGAGTGTAGAGGGGTCGGGTCGGGTGTTGCTGGCGCACGCGGGAGAGGTGCGGGAATGGGGAGCGGGCGGGACGGTCCGGCTGGACCCGGGTTCGGACGGGCGCGGGCTGTCGTTGCAGGTGAGTCCGGCCTGGGGCAAGACGGACAGCGGTATGGATCGGCTGTGGCAGGAGGGGCTGACGGGCGCGGGAGAGAGCGGATCGGGATCTGGCGCGCGGGTGGATGCGGAGTTGGGCTACGGCGTAGGGGTTTTGGATGGTGTGATGACGGTGTACGGGGGCGTGGGGGTGTCGAGCGGCGAGCGCGCCTACCGGATGGGCAGCCGCTTCGCCTTGGGTCCGTCCCTGAGCCTGAACCTGGAAGGGGAGCGCGCCGGGAGTTCCGACGGCGCCCCGGAATACGGCGTCAAGCTGAGCCTGGACTTGACTTGGTAGATCTGGCGCTGGAACTTGGAAGATAAGTTACTGTTACAGGGCGCTAGTGTCGTGTCCTTCCTTTCGTTATTTCATTATTTGATAGTGCATCACTTTGGACAGATCGGTCGTCCAATACAGATCGGGTTCAATCTCGTTGTCTATGGCGAACGGAATGAGAAGGTGGATTCTTTTTTTCCCACCCGATAGTCCATGAATGGCGGGCAGATTCGAAAGGTTTGGCGCATTTTCCGAGAGGTTTTTCGACAAGTCGCATGCCATTGCCAGCGTGAGCGGTCTATGGTTGGGACTTTTGATAATTTTATAGCCAGGATAGCCGGAAGGACCCGATGGATCGCCGTTTCGGGGAACGGATGTGACCACAAACCCCAAATCTTGCCCCAACCCTTGTGTGGTCAAGCTACTTTCTGGATCGCAAATATCGTTCAGTTTGTATGCATGGAGTGCTAGTATGGATTGCAATGCCTTCGGATAGAACAACAATTGCGCACTCCATTTTATCTTTGTCTCCAAGGTAACTTTATGCAGATTCAGTACCTGCTTGCTTGTAGTCAGTTCCATGACGTCCTGTGGGGTTCCTTGCGAACCGATGACCGGTTCCTGAGCAAGGACCGGTATCGACATGGTTGCCCACAGAGCGACGGTTGCGAAGCAAAGGCTGTATCGAACGGTGTTCATTGGTCTAGCGTTATGGCAGGAGTTGTTTGGCAAGTTGCCCTGCAACGTTGGCTACGATCAGACAAACCAATGCGGCGAAGGCCAGTCCGCCAAGATACATCCTTGCGGGCGTGTACGCTCGCCGCGGCCATGAAAGAAGCAGGGCGATCATGACGGCGAGAAGCAGTGAAAGGATGAGAGGAACTAGGTCTAACGTGTCAAGGATGTTGGTGGTGATGGACCTCGGTGCCGTTACAACGACGGGGAAGTAGAAGATCGTGAACGCTCCCAGAAAATAGCAGAGGTATGTCCAGCAAAATCGAAGAGGTTTTTCGATCTTGCCCGACCACTGTTCTCTCAAGTCCGCCAGCCACTTGGCTAGTTCCTCATTGAGCTTCATGCTGACGGTCTCCGTTCAATGGTCAGACAACTATGTTCAAGTATAGGGAACATCGGTTTTCTTTGCAATGGACTGTTGGTCTGCCGTCAGGGGCGTCGCAGGTTGTCGGAAGCGGTGGCCTCATCCCGGATGGATGAATCCAACGCCGCCGCCGGCGCCTGCTGCGGCTAAGCCCTGTGGGAACGGGCCGCGGCGGGTTCGAGCCGGGAGACCGACGCCGGGGGCCGGGGCAAGTCCACCGTCGAACCGGCGAGGCTGCCGCAGAGTCTGACCCTGCCGCTGTTGACGAGGTAGGCGACAACGGCCTTCAGTTCGTCGTCGGTCTCTGCATATTGACCGACGGTGTTCACGACGTCGAGAAGTGTGAGGTCATCGGATAGTCGTCTCATGGGTGCTCCCCCGGTCCATGCCCGCCCTCGAAACCTTGCATCGTCCGTATGTAGAGAAGCAAACAGCGTGCCAGGCATAGGGGCACGCAGGAGTGCGGTTTTGCGGGGGGATACTCGGGTTCAGGCGCGCCGGACCTTCGACGCTATCGTCGATCCGTGACGTTCTCGTCGAAGGCTTGGCGCCGCCTCACTCGGCAGTTCGCATGCGGCTTTACCTGCGTTCCTTGATCGCGTCGATCAACCGGGGGACGACCTTGAAGACATCGCCGACGATGCCCAGGTCGCACATCTGGAAGATGGGGGCGTCGGGGTCCTTGTTGACGGCGATGATGACCTTGGAGTCCTTCATACCGGCCAGGTGCTGGACCGCGCCAGAGATGCCGCAGGCGATGTAGAGGTCGGGCTTGACGGTCTTGCCGGTCTGGCCGATCTGGAGGGAGTAGGGGACCCAGCCGGAGTCCACCACGGCCCGGGTGGCGCCCACCGCGCCGCCCAGGAGCTCCGCCAACTGCCGCAGCATGTCGAAGTTTTCGGCGCTGGCCAGACCGCGGCCGCCGGCGACGATGACGCTGGCGTCGTCCAGTTGGGGGCCTTCGGCCTTGGCGGTGACCTTTTCCTTGACGCGGACCTTGCGCAGCTCCGGGTCGTCCGCGGCCGCGACCTCCACCACCACCGGGGTCCTGGGGTTCGGCGCGGGCTCGAATGCCTTGGGCCGCACCAGGAGGATCCGGACTTGGTCGTGGGTCAGGGTGGCGGTGTTCCAGTAGCTGGCCCCGAGGGCGGGGATCTTCGCTTCCACCCGGCCGTCGGTGAGGGTGAAGTCGGCCACGTCGGTGATGGCGCCGCAGTCGAGGCTGGCGCTGACGGCCGCGGCCACGTCGCGGCCGCCGTAGCTCGACGCGAACAGGACCACCGCCGGCCGGTGTTGGCGGATCAGGGACTCCACCGCGGCCGCGGCCGGCAACGTCAGGTAGTCGCGGAAGACCGGGTCGGTGGAACGATAGACCTTGCCCGCGCCGTGGCGGCCCAGCAACTCCACCGCGTCATCGGGAGCGGGGCCGAGCAGGACCACCTCCGCGGCGCCCGCCGCCGCGGCCTTCGTCACCATCTCCAGGGTCGTGGCGGTGACCGCGTCGTCCACCACCTCGCCGTACACCCAAACCGTATCGGACATCTAAAGGACCTTGACCTCGGCCAGGAAATCGGCGATCCGCTTGCCCCCCTCGCCGTCATCCTCCACCACCTCGCCGGCTTGGCGCCGGGGCGGCCGGCCGACCTCCAGCACTTTCTCGCGGGCGCCCTGCTCCCCCACTTCGGCCGGCGCGAGGCCGAGGTCCTCGACGGAGTATTGCAGGATCTCCTTCTTCTTGGCCGCCATGATGCCCTTGAGCTGCGGGTAGCGCGGCTCGTTGATGCCGCTGGTTACCGTGACCAGGGCGGGAAGGTCGGCCTCCACCACGTCGTAGCCGGTCTCGCTCTGGCGCTTGACGGTGAGGGTCGTCCCCTCCACGGCCATCTCGTTGGCGAAGGTCACCGGCGGGACGTCCAGCAGCCGCGCGAGCTGGCCGGGCACGATGCCGGAGTAGCTGTCGCTGCTTTCTGTGCCGCAGATGATGAGGTCGAAGGGCTTCTTGCGGATGGCCGCGGCCAGGGCCTTGGCCGTGCCCAGGGCGTCCGACCCCGCGAGGGCGTCGTCGAAGAGGTGCACCGCGGAGGTAGCGCCCATGGCCAGGGCGGTGCGGATGCCGATGGTGACCTCGTGGAACCCCATGGTGACCAGCGTGACCGTGCCGCCCGCCTTCTCCACCAGCCGCAGGGCCTCCTCCACCGCGCTGGCCGCGGCCGGGTCCAACTCGTGGGCGACGCCCTTGCGGATCATCCGTTTCGTTGCCGGATCGATCTCGATGGTGACGGTGCTGGCGGGGATGACCTTGCCGCAGACCACGATGTCCAAGGCGTGTGAACCTCCAGTCCTGTCAAGCGTAGGGGGAAACCGGCCGCGCCGGCCACGGCGCGGGGTCGAAGGCGGCGCCGGGGGAACGTGGGAAGTCCGACGGCTTCAGGAAAGCCAGTCGGACACCTTCCCATCCATCACCATGTCCAGGACTTCCCGGCAGTCATGGAGGGCCTGGTCCACGACCTTCTCGTCCTCGATGTTGGAGATGGCCTGACCCACGGCCCGGTGGACCGCGGTGATGCAATCCTTCAGGTGCTCGTCCAGTTCGACCGTATGGGGCGCCTTCGTCATCCCGGATGCCGCCTCAAGTGTACAGACGGCCCTCGCTGGGGTCGGGTACCTGAAGGCCCATGTCCTCGATCAGGGCGTTGACCTCGTCGGTGTACTGTTGCCGCTGCTCGGCGTTGGTGCGCCTCTTGAGACCCCAGTAGCGATACCGTTCCGAGCGTCTCGACTCGTTCCGGCCGAACATGTCCAGTCCCTTGACGTACCAGTAGTCGATGGCCTTCTGGACGCGCTCCCTGGACTCGTCCCCCTTGCCCGCCATCTCCCGGGTCAGGTTCGTGCCGAAGTCGATGTGTCCGACTTCCTCCTGCTCCATGGTGGGAAGGATGGTGGCCAGGGGCACGTAGCTGCAGTCCTCGAACTCCTCCAGTTGGTAGCTCCCCACCCGGTCGATGAGGAAACCGAACACGGCGAAGTCCTCCCAGGTGGTGATCCTGCCGCGGAAGGCTTCCACGTACCGCTTCTGGTTCGGCCAGCTCAGGACGTACGACACGTCCTCCCCGATGTCTCCCGCCAGACGCGCCATCTTCCGGTAGTGGTCCACTTCCTCGGCCGCGGTGCGCGCCACCACGAGCTGGTCCAGCTTCGACGGCGCCTTGGGGAGCATGTCCTCCAGGTAGAGGTGCGGCCCGCCGATCTCGCAGTCGCACTGGATGGCCAGCACCCGCTTCAGCAGGTCCTGGTACTCCGGGTCCATCTTCTCGAAGTCCTTGAGCTCGACCTTGTCGGTAAACATGTGCGCTCCCTCGAGGCTTTGCGGTTGGGATTGACGATTGGCTCGACTGGCCCCACGCTAACAGAAGCCTTTGTCGAAAGCAAGCGGAACCGGGCCGCGCGCCCCGTGGAGCCGGGGGCGCCCATGGGCGTCGTCGGCATCCCCGGGTCGTCGCCGGAACAATGTCGTCTTCGAGGACCGTCCGGCCTTTACTCCAAGGCGCTCGCGCCATAGACTGGCTCCCCGGAACCCGGCCGGGGACAGCCTGTGCGGGGGAGACCTTCGAGTTACGGGACGGATGAGCATGGACGCGAGGCAAGCCTATCGCCTGGCCCACGAGAACGTCGCGGATGCGGAGGTGGACGCGCTGTTCACCGAATTGCTGCGGGTCCCGTCGGTGCACACGGAACTCATGGAAGCCGACCCCGCTGTCAGGGACTTCGTGGCTCGCGTGGCGGCTCCGAGGCTCGAAGCGCTCACCGGCACGGCGCCCCGCACCGACGGCATGGGCAACCTGCTCTGGCGGCTGGACGGAGACCCGGGGGAGGCCGCGGAAGGACTGCTCTTCATGGGCTACGCCATGACCTTTCCGGCCGGCTCCATGCCGGATCCCTTTTCGGGAAAGGTCGTCCCGGGGGAGCCCTACGGGCTCCAGGGGCCGTGCGTGTGGGGAAGGGGAGGCTGCGAGCAGAAGGCTGCCTTGGCGGCCATGATGGCGGCCGCGGCCGCGGTGCGGCGCTCGGGGCGTCGTCTGGCGCGGCCGCTGGTGCTGGCGGTGAGCGTTGCCGGGGAGACGGGACGGCACCTTGCGGCCCGGCACATGGTCGAGGAGGAAGGCCTTGCGGCGCACCACGGGATCGTGGGCCTGGGCACGGGCAACCGGGTCTGCCTGGGCAACAAGGGGAGGATCGACGTGGAGGTGGAAGTGCGCGGCAAGTCGTGCCACAGCAGCACGCCGTGGGCCGGGGTCAACGCGGTGGACGGCGCCCGCGCGGTCTTGGAGCGCCTGGACGGCTTGGTGGACGGCATCGAGCACCCGGCCCTGGGCAAGGCCACCCTGGTGGCCACCCGCATCGAGAGCGGCCCCGACATCCTGCACACCATCCAGGACCGTTGCCGCCTCACGCTGGACCGGCGCCTGCTTCCGGGCGAGGACCCCGGGGAGGCGTTGGGTGCCATATCGCGGGCGTTGGCGGACATGCAGCCGTGGCGGGCGGAGGCGGCGCAAGGGGACTTCATGTACCCCGCGGAGGTCCCGGCGGACAGCGCGGTGGCCGCGGCCCTCGCCGCGGCGCGCGAGATGGCCGGAGAGACCGGGCCGCCCATCTACTTCCCCGCGGCGCTGGACGCCGGCTACCTGAACGAGAAGGGCATCGAGACCGTCATGTTCGGTCCCGGAGACTTGGCGTTCGCCCACACCGACAGCGAGGTGGTCCCGATCGAGCAGTTGCGCCGGGCGGCGCGGGTCTATGCCGCGGCCGCGCTCCGGATGCTGGCGTAGGCCCGTCCGGGGAGACGCTCCATGAAGAAAGGGCTCCTCCCGATGTCTCGCGGCATCGGGAGGAGCCCTTTTTCCGGCAGGCCGAAGGCGCGGACCGTCCGGCCTAGTTCTTCATCCAGCCCTTGTTGTTGTACCAGGCCAGGGCCTTGTCGTAGAAGTCCTGCATCATGATCTGGTCGATGGGCGGGACCTTGGTGTCGGCCGGGATGGACTTGGTCCAGAAGGCCGAATCGATGTACGCCTGGATCCCCTTTGCGGTGGCTTGGCACCGGTCCGGTATGCTCCCCTGCTCCAGGACCTCGATCTCGTACATCTGCTTGGCGATGTGCGGCTTGTTGCGCATCACCCTGGTATAGATGTCCACCACATCTTCCCCGTTCTTGGGGTCGTTCACGTAGGCGCAGCCGCGAATGAGCGTGCCGAAGATGGCGGTGGCCTTTTCCGGCTCGTCCTTGATGTAGTTCTTGTTCATGGCGAGCTGCAGGAAGGCGTACTCCTTGGCGAACTGTTCCGCGCCGCCGAGGACGGTCAACCCCGCTTCCCGGGCCACCAGCATCTTGCCGAACGTCAGCGAACCCACGTCGATCTTGCCGGCCTTCACCCCCGCCAGCCGCGCCGACGATCCGCCGACCTTGACCAGGCGGGTGTCCTTCTCCGGGATGCCGGCCGCCTGCAGCAGCTTGAGGGACACATAGACGTTGGACGAGGTGGGCGAGCTGATGCCGACCTTCACGGGCCGCGGCAGGTCCTTGTAGGACTTGACGTGCTTTCCGCCCACCAGCCAGTACGGCAGCGTGTTGACCTCGGTGCCGACGATGCGGATGTTGCTGCCCGGGCGAATGGCCAGCGGGATGTTGTCGTCCGAGCCGAAGAACGGGAGCTGGCCCCTTTCCAGCGCCAGGACCGCGGCTTGCTCGCCGCCCGACACCGAATAGACCTTGGCGTCGTATCCGATCTCCTTGAACCAGCCTTTGTTGATGGCCACCTGTTCCACCAGCGCGGTGGTGGAGTTGGTCTGCGCCACCGGGATGCGGAGCTTCTCCAGCGCGAGCGCCGGACCGCCCCATGACAGCGCCGCGCCTACGAAGGCGGCGACGATTCCCTTTGCGATACACCTGGACTTCATCGTTCTCCTCCCTGGTTGGGGGCTGCTCCGAATGACGTTGGCAGCCATGCCGTTCGACGTCCCTACTGCTTCATCCTCGCCCGTTCGATGGGGGTTCCTGCGGGTCGGCGTTGCGGCGCGCGTCCGTTCATTCCTCCATGGCCTTGCGCGCCTCGTCCGCCAACAGCTCCCAGATGTCGTGCTTGATCTGCAGGAACTCCGCCTCTTCCTTCACCCGCAGGGTCCGGGGCGTGGGGAAGGGCACCTTGATCTCCTTCATGATCCGCCCCGGCCGGAAGCTGAAGCAGAACACCACGTCCGAGAGGAACACGGCCTCCTCGATGTCGTGGGTCACGAAGATGACGATCTTGCCGGAGTTCTTCCAGTCCACCATGCGCTGGAGCTCCTCCTGCATGAGCAGGCGGGTCTGGGCGTCCAGCGAGGCGAAGGGCTCGTCCATCAGGAGGATTTCCGGGTCCACGGCCAAGGCGCGGGCAAGGTTCACCCGCTGCTGCATGCCGCCGGAAAGCTCGTGGGGGTAGTGGCCCTCGAAACCCCGCAGCCCGACGATCTGCGTGTATTTGTCGCAGATCTCCCGCTTCTCGGTGGAGGACTTGCCGCGGTCGTTCTCGATGCCGAACTTGATGTTGTCGGTGACGTTGCGCCACGGCAGCAGCAGGGCCTGCTGGAACACCACCGCCTTGTTGGGGGTCGGGCCGGTGACCTCATCCCCGTTGAGGAGCACGCGGCCCTTGGTGGGAGGCAGCAGGCCGTGGATCATGTGCAGCAGCGTGGTCTTGCCGCAGCCGCTGGGTCCCACGAACGAATAGAACGTCCCCGGCCGGAGGTCCATGTCGATGCCTCCCACGGCATGGACGGTCTCCCCGGTGGGCTTGATGAACACCTTGTGTATCTGTTCTACCTGGATCGACGACGACACGGACTACTCCTGTAACTGGCTGTCACGCCACGGCGCCATCCACCGCTCCACCACGAGGATGACCTGGTTGAAGACCACGCCGGTGCCTGCGAGCATGGCGGCGCACGACATCATGAGGGGCATGTTGTAGGTGTCCAGCCCCTTGAACAACTGGTAGCCCAGCCCGGCGTGGGCGCCGAAGTACTCGCCCACCACCACTCCCACGATCCCCCGGGAGATGCCGAGACGGAGGCCGGTCACGATGTAGGGCAGCGAACCGGGGATGAGGATCTTGTAGAGGATCTGGTTCCTGGGGATGCAGAACGAGTTGGCCAGGGTCTGGAACTCCTTGCCCACGCTCATCACCCCGGTATAGGTGTTCAGGACGATGGGGATCACCGCGGTGATGAGCACGATGACGATCTTGGCGGTCAGGTCCACGCCGAACCAGATGATGATGAGCGGGGCCAGGGCCACCGACGGCGTGGCGTAGAGGGCGCTGAGCCAGGGGTCGAAGAACTCCCGGAAGATCCGGCTGATGCCGAAGACCATGCCGAAGCCGATGCCCGCGGCCGCGGCCACGCCGTAGCCCCAGAAGAACTCGATGCCGCTGATGCGCAGGTCGTCCAGGATCTCGCCGCTGGCGAAGATCTGCCAGGTGTAGGTGACCACCCGCCACGGCCCCACGAAGAACAGCTCGCTGTTCACCTGCCAGTTGGCGAACGACCAGAAGGCCGTGACGATGGCAAGGCCGATCACGGCGTTGATCCACCTGCGCTGCGTTTCGTACAGGTTCTTCAGGACTTCCATCGGTCCGCCTTCGACTCAGACCAGGGTCTTCCGGTAGGGGGTGGCCCACCGCTCGATGAACTTCAGGATCTCGTTGCCGGCGATGCCCATCATGGTCAGGAGCGAGATGCCCACCATCATCTCCGCCACGTGGAACGTCTGGGTGGCGTGGTCGATCATGTAGCCGATCCCGGCCTCGGCCCCGAAGAGCTCCGCCACCATGATGGTGACCACGGACCGCGAGTAGCCGAGCCTCAGCCCCGCGATCAGGAACGGCAGCGACCCCGGCACGATGATCTTCACCAGCATGGACCAGAAGGAGACGTTGAAGGCCCGCCCCAGCATGCGGAACTCGCCCTGGACGTTCTTGATGCCGGCCTGGGTATTGATGATCACGGGGAAGACCGAGGCAAGGGTGATGACCCCGACCTTCGAGGCGATGCCGAGACCCAGCCAGATGATGAACAGCGGCGCCGCCACCGAACGCGGGGTGGCGTAGAGTCCCACGAGTATGGGCGAGAACATCTCGTCCAGGGTGCGGCTGAAGGCCACCGCCGCGCCGATGAAGACTCCCAGTCCCACGGCCAAGCTGAAGCCGTAGATCAACTCGGTGCCGCTGTACCGGATGTGCTCCCAGAATCGCGGTTCCTGGACCAGGACCCCGTACTCGATGATCACCGCGACGGGTCCGGTAAAGAAGTCCGGGTCGTTGAAGACGTAGTCCACGAACTCCCACAGCGCCAAGGCCAGCGCCATGGAGACGCAGAAATTGAGCCCGATGCGGTGGCGGTCATAGACGCCCTTCAGGGACGCCGCGAACGACGGGTCCTGGGCGCTTTCCACGGGTAGTTCCGGTGCGTTGTTCATGGGCTCCGATGGGCGCGGGAAAGAGGGCCGAGAACGATCAAACCGTGCCTTCTACGACTATTGCGGCCATAATGTCAAGCGGTAACGGCCAAGGGGTACGGCCGGGTTGCCGGGGCCGTCAGGACACCACCACTTCGTCCACCCGGTCGGTCTCCGCCAGCCTCACCCGCACGTCTCCTCCCTCGGGCAACTCGACCTTCTTTCCGACGAAGCGCGCCTCGACGGGAAGCTCCCGTCCGCCGCGGTCCACGAGGACGGCGAGGAAGACGGCCCTGGGCCGCCCCAAGGCCATGAGGTGGTCCAGGGCGGCGCGGACGGTGCGCCCGGTATGGAGCACGTCGTCGAACAGGACCAGGGTCTTGTCGGCGACGTCGAAAGGGACCCTCGTGGCGTCGATGCGTCCCTTGGGCAGCAGCGCGTCCAGGTCGTCGCGGTACAGGGCGACGTCGAGGTCCCCCACGGGAACCGCCAGGCCGTGTTTTTCCTCCAGGACGCCGGCCACCCGCCGGGCCAGGACCGGGCCCCGGGTCCGCACGCCGACGAAGGCCAGGGAGCGGGCGTCCCCGAGATCCTCCCATATGCGCGCGGCAAGGCCCGCGAGGAGCCTCTTGACGCCGGCCCCGCCGAGGGTCCTCTTCGTCGGTTTCCTCGTCGGCTTGTTCTTCTTCGGTTCAGATCGTGGCATGAGCGGCTCGCGCGAGGGTGTCCGCCAGGAGCTGGGTCCCCAGGCAGACGTCCTCCGGGTCGGTCCATTCCGCGGGGTTGTGGCTCACCCCGTCCACGCTGGGGATGAAGATCATGCCGGTGGGCGTGACCTTGGCCATCTGCATGGCGTCGTGGCCCGCGCCCGAGGGCATGACCTCGAAGGGGACGCCTCTTTCCTCGCAGGCGGAGCGGACGAGCGCGATCGACCGCGGGTGCAGCGCCACCGGGTCCTCGTCCCGGATGGTCCGTATCTCGACCTCCATGCCCCGCTCCCGGGCGATACGCCGCGCCTGGCCCTCGATCCGCCTTGCCGCCTTCCGCTTGGACGCGGCGACCACGCTGCGCACGTCCACCAGGAGCTCCACCCTTCCGGGTATGGCGTTGATGACCCCCGGCTCCACCTCGACCGCGCCCACGGTGCCCACCACCCCGCCCCGGTCCCTGGCCGCGTGTTCCCGGCACACCTCGTCCACGCAGGTGATGAGGCGCGCCGCGGCCACCAGGGCGTCCTTGCGCATCTCCATGGGAGTGGCGCCGCTGTGGTCCGTATGGCCGTGGAAGACCACCCGGAACCGGCGCGGCGCGGCGATGGCGGTGACCACCCCGACCTTCTTCCGCCGGGACTCGAGGACGGGACCCTGCTCGACGTGGAGCTCGAAGTATGCCTTGACGGTCCCGGGGTCGCGTTTCAGGGAGTCCAGATTCTCCCGGTGGACGCCCAGACCCGCAAGCACGTCTTCCAGGCGGGCGCCGTTGGCGTCCACCGCGTTGGCGAAGTCGTCCATGGCGACCTCGCCCGCCACCAGGCTGCTGCCCAGGGTGGCGAACCCGAAACGGCTGGATTCCTCCCCCACGAAACAGACGCTCTCCAGCGGCGCGGGCAGCCGCACGTCGTTTTCCTTGAGGGTCCTGACCGCTTCGAGGGCGCCGATGACCCCCACCGGGCCGTCGAACCTCCCCCCCCGGACCACGGAATCGAGGTGCGACCCGGCCAGCACCGCGGGTCCTTCCCGGGTCCCGGGCAGGCGCCCGAAGACGTTGCCCACCGCGTCCACGCGGACATGGAGGCCGGCCCGGCGCATCAGGTGGACCAGCAGTTGCCGGGCTCGCATCTCATGGGCCGAGAACGCCAGCCGCGTGACCGAGCCGCCCTCGCCCAACCCGATGCGCGACACCGCGTTGAGGTCCCGGAGGAGCCTCTCCTCGTTGATCCCGGGGACTTCCATCCATCCACTCGAAAGGTCCGAAGCGCCCTGCATGGTAACAAAGGAAAGCGGCCGGAAACAACGGTTGGCAACGGGACAAGGGCCGTGCTATAAGCCCACCGGCAGTTGGGGCAGACGGAAACCCCGAACAACCTCCTCCGTTCGTCCTGAGCGTAGCGAAGCGAAGTCGAAGGACGCCCTTTCCACAGGGAAGCCGGCACTTTTCAGACATTACTGCTGACCGCTATCCACGGAACCATGTCCGAGACCGGAAAGAGAATCGCCCAGCTACTGCTGAGCACGCAATCCATCCAGGTATATCGGGATCGGCCGTTCGTGTTCGTCTCGGGCAGGGTGTCGCCGGTCTATATCGACTGCCGGCGGCTGCTGTCCTTCCCGGAGGCGCGGGACGAGATTCTGGAGGCGTTGGCCCAGATCGCGCGCCGTGACATCGGCCTCGACAACATGGACGTGGTGGCCGGCGGGGAGACCGCGGGCATCCCGTACGCCGCCTTCGTGTCCCACTACCTGCGCAAGCCCATGATCTACATCCGCAAGAACCCCAAGGGCTACGGGCAGACCAACCAGATCGAAGGGGTCCTGGGCGAGGGCCAGCGGGTCACTCTGGTGGAAGACCTGGTGACCGACGGGTTCAGCAAGCTCCGGTTCAACATCGGCGTCCGCGCGCAGAAGGCGCGGATCACCCATTGCCTCTGCGTCTTCGAGTACAGCTCCGACGAGCTGGACCTGCACGAGGGGAAGAAGAACCTCGCCGACCACGAGATCGGCCTCCACACCTTGTCCAACTGGGACGACGTGCTGAGCGCGGGCGCGGAGACCCGATTCTTCTCGGACGAGAGCAGGGACCATATCGTCGATTTCCTCAAGGACCCCGCCAACTGGGGCCGCCGCATGGGGTTCGAGTAGGTCCCGTACCCCGCCGCCTCAATCCTCTTCGAAGATCTCCACGTCCACCGGCTTGCCCCCCACGGGCATGTCCGGGCACGCGCTGAAGGCCGCCAGCAGGTCCCTCTCCGCGCGCAGGTCCACGTGGGCCGGGGTCTTCGGCCGGATGCTCGTGTGCTGCATGAGCCCGGTCCTGCCGTCGATGATCATGTGCTGGAAGATGTTGAACGGGCTCGGGACGTCCTCCGGGGCGATGCCGTAAGGCGCGAGCACCCCGGACAGGTTCTCCCAGCAGCCGTGGTCCGGGATCTCGCCGTCGTCGTAGTCCCGGTGGTAGTACTCCCGCAGCCGGCCCTCCTCTTTGGCGAGCCGGAAGCGGCGGCCGCTGCACATGCCCTTCTGCAGGTCGTGGGTCCCTTCCTCGAAGGTGTCCGCCAGTATGGTCATGAAGTGCCGGTTGTCCCGGGACATGAGCTTGTCGCCGGTGCTCAGGAAGATCTTGCCGTTATAGACCTTGGTGCGGGCCTGGTCGAACCTCTCCCGCAGGTTGTGCCGGTCCAGCACCAGGAAGTCCACGGTGGTGGTCCCGATGATGCGGATGACCTGCCCCTTCCCGAGGTCCCTGACCCAACCGCTGTTGTAGGGCACGTGCTCGCTCAGTACCTGTCTCATGGCCACCTCCCGGTAGCGGAATGTGACCCGGCGGGCGCGGATTTTCAACACCCGCGGCCCCCTCCTGCCGGATCCGCGGCCACTTCCCAACCTCTCCCTGTGGGAAAGCGCGTCCTTCGACTTCGCTTCGCTACGCTCAGGACGAACGGGGGAGTTGGCCGCTACGCTCAGGATGAAAGGGGATGGTCGTTCGGAGTTCCCGGTTCACCGCAGCGCGGTGATGAGCACGACTCCCAGGACGATGAGGGCGGCCGCGGCCACGCGGCGGACGGTGATGACCTCGACCTCGCGCAGGAACAATGCGGAGAGGGCCAGGCTGTAGAGCGGGCTGAGGCTCGCCAGCGGCGCCACGATGACCACGTCCGACAGGTACAGGGACATATAGACGCTGGCGACGCCCAGGGTCACCGCGCAGCCGGCCAGGACGAAATAGCCCAGGGAGGCGCGGTCGAACCGGACCATGGACCATTTCCGCGAGACCAGCAGGGACAGCGCCACCGCGACGAAGGACGTTCCGGTGGTCACCGCGGCGCCCAGGATGGGCAGGGCGATCCGGGCCAGGCCGATCTTGCGGATGACCTGGGTGGAGCCGGCCACGAACGCGCTCAGCAACGGCAGGGCGACGAAGACGTTGCGCCATGCGCCGGTCTTCTCCTCCCTCATGCTGAGCAGGGCGACGCCGCATACCACCAGGGCCGTGCCCGCGGCCACCGAGGGAGTGAGCTGCTCGCCCAGGACCGCGATGGCCAGCAGGGAAGAGAACAGCGGAGTGGTGGCCCGCAGCGGCGCAGTGACCGCCACGCCCACCTTCTCGACGCTGACGTAGGCGAGGAAACGGGTGCCGCCGGGCTGGATGAGGCCCACCAGCACGAAGAGCAACAGTTCGGGGCGCAGGATCTCGTCCACGGGGAGCGCCACGAAGACGAAGCTCCAGAAGGTCACCACGTTGATGGCCAGGGAGACGACGATGGCGGTGACGGGGTTGCCGTGGGCCATCCCCTTCTTGAGCAGGGTCAGGTTGACGGCGGTGAAGAGCCCGCAGGCGAGCGCGAAGGCTTCGGCCGGGATCACGGGAGGGACGCGGGTTCCGGCAGGGGCGCGGGGTCAGAACCGGATGACGGAAGCGCCCCAGGCGAAGCCGGCGCCGAAGGCGTTGAGGAGGACCACGTCGCCGGGAGCGATGCGGCCCTCCCGGCGGACCTCGTCCAGGGCCACGGGCACGGACGCCGCGGAGGTGTTGCCGTACCGGTGCACGTTGACGATGACCTTCTCCATGGGGATGCCGAGCCGGGAGGCCAGGGCGGCGATGATCCTCCGGTTGGCCTGGTGGGGGACCACCAGGGACACGTCGTCCACGCACAGCCGGGCTTCGTCGAGGACCCGGCGGCTGATCTCCTCCATGGACCGGACCGCCACCTTGAAGACCTCCTTGCCGTTCATGTAGATGGAATGCTCGCGGTTCTCCACGGTCTCCGCGGTGGCCGGCCGCTTGGCGCCCCCGGCCCGTATGTAGAGGGTCTCGGCGTAGGAGCCGTCGGTCTGCAGCCGGGTGCTGAGGATGCCCCGGTCCCCGTCGTCCGCGGCGCCCAGCACCGCGGCCCCGGCCGCGTCGCCGAAGAGGATGCAGGTGCTGCGGTCCTGCCAGTCCAGGAAGCGGCTCAGCACGTCGCTGCCCACCACCAGCGTGTTGCGCACCCGCCCGGACCGGATGAACATGTCGCCCACCGAAAGCGCGTTCAGGAACCCCGAGCAGGCGGCGTTCACGTCGAACGAGAACACCTCCCTGGCCCCCAGCTTGGCTTCGAGGACGCAGGCCAGGCTGGGGAACATGTAGTCCGGCGTGCAGGTGCCGACGATGATGGCTTCGAGTTCGTCGGCCCGGAGGCCGGCGTCTTCCAGCGCCAACTCCGAAGCGCGCTGCGCAAGGTCCGAGCCGGCCTGGTCCTGCTCCAGCACCCGCCGTTCCTTGATGCCCGTGCGGGTGGTGATCCACTCGTCGCTGGTATCGACGATCCTGGCGATGTCGTCGTTGGTGACCACCGTGGAGGGAACGGCGGAGCCCGTGCCCAGTATGACGCTTCGCGGTGCTGTTGGTGTCATGATGCCTTCCTGAGCAGGATGCACGCGTTGGTGCCGCCGAATCCGAAGGAGTTGGAAAGGGCCACCCGGATGGCCGCGTCGCGGGGCTCGTTGGGTACGTAGTCGAGGTCGCATTCCGGGTCGGGCGTGTGGTAGTTGATGGTGGGCGGCAGCACTCCGTGGTGCAGCGCGAGCACGCTGTAGATGGCCTCCACCGCCCCGGCCGCGCCCAGGAGATGGCCGGTCATGGACTTGGTGGAGCTCACCGGCAGGTCCCGGGCATGGTCGCCGAATACCTGCTTGATGGCCGCGGTCTCGTTGGCGTCGTTGTAGGGCGTGGAGGTGCCGTGGGCGTTGACGTAGTCCACGTCGGCCGGGTCGACGCCCGCGTCTTCCAGGGTCAGCGCCATGCAGCGGGCGGCCCCTTCGCCCTCCGGCGAGGGGGAGGTGATGTGGTAGGCGTCCCCGTTGGTGCCGTAGCCGACCATCTCCGCGTAGATCCGGGCGCCCCGGCGCACGGCGCGTTCCCGCTCTTCCAGCACCAGGATGCCCGCGCCTTCCGCGATGACGAAGCCGTCCCGGTCCTTGTCGAAGGGGCGGCTGGCCCGTTCCGGTTCGTCGTTGCGCGTGGACAGGGCCTTCATGGCGCTGAACCCTCCCACTCCCAGGGGGGTGGTGGCGGCCTCGGCGCCGCCGGCGATGACCGCGTCCTGCAGTCCTTCCCGGATCAGCCGGAACGCCTCTCCCAGGGCGTTGTTGCCCGACGCGCACGCGGAGGTGGGCGTCCAGTTGACCCCCTTCAGGCCGTAACGGATGGCGATCTGGCCCGGCGCCAGGTTCGAGATGACCTTGGGGATGAAGAAGGGGGATATCTTGCGCGGACCCTGCTTCAGATAGACCTCGTAGTAGTGCTCGATGGTAGAGATGCCGCAGAACCCCACGCCCACGATGGCCCCGGCGCGAAACGCCTCGTCGTCGCTGACCGAGAAGCCGCCGTCCTCCACCGCCAGTTGGGCCGCGGCCATGGCGTACTGCATGAACAGGTCCATCTTCTTGACTTCTCTCGCATCGATGAAGTCCTGGGGTTCGAAGCCGTCGATCTCGCCGGCGATCCGGCTCGAGAACGACTCGACGCCGTCGAACCGGGTGATGGGGCCGATGCCCGAGCGTCCCGCCCGTATGGCTTCCCAGTTGGCTTCCACCCCGATACCCAGGGGAGTCAACATCCCCATGCCGGTAACGACCACTCTGCGTCCGTTGCGGTTTCCCATGTCGTGTATCTCGGGGCCGCGCCGCCTCCGGGGCGCGCCCTGCCCGTAGCCCCTACCCGTACCTTTCCCGGACCCGGAGCACCTCCCGGATGCGCGCGTCGATGCGTCCTCCGTCGGCGTCCCGGACGTCCGCGGCGGAGGTCCCGTCCGACTTCATGCGTTCCAGCACCGCGGCCACGGAGTTGCGGAGGGCCGAAAGGTCGTAGCCGCCCTCCAGCAGGAACGCGACCCTGCCGCCTGCGTGCTTCCGGGCAAGCTCCAGGAGCGCGTCGGCCATGACGCCGAAGCCCTGCTCGGTGACGTTCATGGCCCCGAGGGGGTCGGCCCGGTGGGAATCGAAGCCCGCGGACACCAGCAGCCAGTCGGGGCCGTAGCCTTCGACCACCGGGACCACCACCTCCCGGAACACCGCCAAGTACTCGTCGTCGCCGCACCCCGCGGGAAGGGGCACGTTCACGGTGTAACCTTCCCCCTTGCCGCGGCCCGCTTCGTCCACCGCTCCGGTGCCGGGGTAGTAAGGGTATTGGTGCGTGGACAGGAACAGCGCCGAGGGATCGTCGTAGAAGGCGTCCTGGGAGCCGTTGCCGTGGTGCACGTCCCAGTCCACCACCGCCACCCGCCGGGCGCCGTGGACCTTCTGCAAGTACCGGGCGCCGATGGCCGCGGTGTTGAACAGGCAGAACCCCATGCCCCGGTCCCGCAGCGCGTGGTGGCCGGGAGGCCGGACCAGGGTGAAGCCGTTGCGGTAATCGCCCGCGGCCAGGGCGTCGAGCATCTGCAGGAACCCTCCCACCGCCATGAGCGCCACGCCGAACGAGTCCCGGCAGGTGACGGTGTCCCCGTCCAGCGCGAACCGGTTGTGCTCCGAGGTGGAGCGCACCAGGTCGATGTAGCCCGCGCCATGGCACAACTCCAGTTCTTCCTGCACCGCGGCGCGCAGCGGCAGCAACTCGAAGTCCGCGCTCCCCTCCGCCACCTCGTGGGCGAGGTCCAGCAGGGTCCTGAGACGTTGCGGGTTCTCGGGATGGTGCGGGCCGGGTTCGTGCTTCAGGAACACGGGGTCGGCCACGATGGCGGAACGAGGCATGTTCCGCCTACTTTACCACCATGCGGCACGCGGGGTCAAAGTACTAGCAGCCAACCCTGACCCCCAGAGACACCTCCCAGTCTCTCAGGATGGCCCAAGACGGCGTTTCCTCTCTCCCCTACCTTGACCCTGAACGGATCCGGGCGCGCCCATGTGCTTCCTACGGCACCCGCGGCGTCACTTTCCCTTTGAGGAGAAAGGACGGTTGATGGTAACAAAAGTTAGTAAAATCAATGGGTTGGAGTTATTTCATAAAACTTCGATTACGAGCAGACGGCAAGCTCAGGCTTCGGATCCGTCAAGTCCCGTGGCTTGGGAACTGACGAAATCGATGATCTGCGGCAGCGACATCGCGCCGAGGCGCCGGGCCTCACGCAACAGGAGCAGCGCCGCGACAGTCGCCTCGGCGCTTGCGGCGACCCGTTGCAGCTTCTCCCGGACGGTCCGGGGCAGGGCATCGCCAATGGCCGCCAGAAGATCGGCTTCGATTCGCTGTTCGAGGACGCGCTCGCGTTCGTTCTCGTCGGCTTGAGAAAGCGTTTGGCGCCACTTTTCGAGATGCATTCCGCGGAGCCCCTTCAGGTTGATGCCCGGATCGCCCAATCGGACCGAGCACTTCTCGACCAGCGGATCGAAACGAGACGCTTCCCAATCGACTTCCAGGCGTCCCCTGAGGTCGGCAACGAGTCTTGGACCATCCTCCGGATCATCGAGCAGGTCGCAGGCCGCAATCGCGCCGTCGAGCAATTCCCGAAGCCTGCCGGCGAGGCAGTCACAACAAGCGGCGTAATGGGCGGCGCCCTCGGGACTGCCGTACTCGCACGCCTCCCTGAACCAACGATGAACGAAGGCGTGAGTCCCCTGATCCCGCGCCTTGTTGAGACCCAGGTTGTGGGTCAGGTAGGTTCGCAATCGGGACGTTTCGTCGCGGAACGAACGGTTGGCCTTGAGCGGCGGCAACTTCGCGAGGAAGGCAAGGGGGACCCTAGCCGCTTCGTTGACGAGGGCATGTCCCCACATGACCAGACGATAGAACGCCAACTCACCGTCGAAATCGGATGGCAACCGCAGTGAGATCTCGGCGCAACCGTCCGGGCAGTGGATGGAAACGCGAGTGCGAAGCGTTTGGTAGAGGTTGCTGAGCTCGATGGGGGTCATCGTCCCCGCATTGGACGTGAGAGCGGATCAGCAATGGGGCCGGTGTAGCTGAAGGCGATGCCAATCTCCCGCAGTTCCCGGCCATGGGCTAGGTCCTCGTTCGGGAAATCCTGTCCTCGCAACAGGATCGGCCTCCCGATGCCTTCCACTCGAACTCGCCAGTTGTCCTCGCCTTTCGCTTCGACCCGTCCCTGGAATCGACGCGGAGAACCGCTGGCGTCCGTCTGCACGAGCCATCGTTTCACGCGTGATGGGTCCTCATAATCGGTGTCCTGCGACAACGACTGCCACATCTTGATCGCGTGGCTGGTATCTTTGAGGAGCCAGCACAACACCGCTTCGAGGAACCGTTCCCGGTTGCGTGCATCGGCGCCGGCCTGTTCATTGAGGTCGCCTACGACCTTGAGCAACTCGGTGATCTGACCCGTGTCCGCGGGAGTACGGCCGCGATGGTCGAACATCAGGCGCTCGCCGGTTGCCTGCGCCCATCGCAACCTGAGCCAGAGACGGAGGCAACGGTCGTCCAGCGAGATTCCGGCGTCGTTTCGACCGGACAGGTAGTCGGCCGCCTTCGCTGCGATGCTGCGGGTCTCTCCGTTGAAAGGCGGCGCGCTCCCATAGACTGCCTCTGCCTGCCGCCTTGCAATGAGAAAGGTTGCGGCCTCGGGTGCGACGCTTTCCAATGCGGCCAGCGTTTCATTGCTCATTCTCGCGTCGCCCAACGCGTATGCAACACGGGTGCGACGCTTCAGATAGTCCTTTTGATTCGGAGCGACCGAGCCCTCGTCCGGTCCACTGTCTTCCTGCAAGCCGTTCGGGGCCTTGGTATTCGGTGCATTTACCTTTAACACTTCCTTCACCCTGAACACACAGTCTGCATAGTCGATGGTTGCATACAGGTCGGCCAATACCTCGGCTCGTTGTGCGTCCGACAGTTCGCCTTTCTTCCATTCGAGCACGTCCGTCGCCGTCCAGAGGGCGATGTCGATGGGGTAGGTGTTCCCGCCCAGTCCCAGGGCTGTCTCGCTCGCTACTCTGGCGGCGAGATAGTCCGACCAGAAATCCCCGCCGCCGGACTGTGCACGCTGAACGGCGAGGAGTCCGTATATTGTCGAACGCTCCGTAACGAGGCTTTGCTTCGTCCTTCTGGATACCCGAAGTTTCCTCTCGTCGATCGTACGCAGGGTCGTTTCGATGGTATCGCGGGCCTCATCCAGGATGGCCAGCCGTTCATCGTCGGTTCCATCTACGTCAGGATCGCTTTGTGATCGGACTACGGCATGGCATCGTAACGCACATTCACGTAAGACGATGTCCGCATCGAATATGCCGTTCTGTTCCCGCAATTCCTTGAGCGCGTTGGCAAACCGCAGGTAGCCGCAACCGTATGCATCTTTTCTTGGTCCATTACGATCCAGCTTGAACATCAGGTCGAGTAGGAATGACTTTTCGTTCCCTCGATCCACTCCAGGTCTGACACCGCGGATCAATTCGATCAACCGTTCGATTTCCTGTTCCGGCGTCAGCCGCCGTCTGCATATGAGATCGGCCTCCAGTTGTATGCGTGGAGCGATCAGGAAGTCTGACCCTTCTTCATCCTGTCTCCAACGGAAGAGATCGAGATCCCCCAGAAGATGGCTGAACTGGTCCGAGTGCAATCCGCTGGCGTGGCCCAGAACCCGAAACAGGAGGTTGACAGGCATGGCGCTGTTCAGCCGTCCAGCGGCCATGACGTAATCGATCAACCGTCCAGCCTCGTCCAAGCCCGAAGCTGCAAGCCTTTCATCATCTTCGAACAAGGGCGAAGTCTCGCTGAGGATGCCCAGTTTGATTAGCTGTAGTGCGATGGGAGAAAGGTTGGCGGCGGGCCGCGGCGCATGCCTCGCCCGCTCCCGCACCATACCTTCGGCCGCTCGCGCTTCCGATGACACGCCAGCCGCAAGCCGATGGCGCGAGACGGACAATCGGCGGTACAGCATGGCGAAAATGGAGTTCGTGTCGGTATCAGCGATGTCAGGGGGCAAGTCGAACCTGTTCGACAGTTCTGTGAACGCCGCCATCTCGGCCTCCGAGACGTGGGCTGGCGCCTCTACTAGTCGATTCGAACGGCTCCTGTCGGGGAGGCGATAGCACGTGCCGACAATGAGCAACCGCCGTCCACGACTCCGCAAGGCGGACGCCAGGTCCTCATAGCGTTGTGGAGGTTGGCTAGAGTCACAGACCAGAACCGTCGTGGCCCCCAAGCGCTCGGATTCCTGACAGAATGCTTCGACGTCCTGGGGATGGGGTATCCGGTTCGTCGCCGCCAGAACAGGCAGGCACCGCTCACGACGGATCCTCCGGGTCAACCGCGCAAGCGCGATGCTCTTTCCGGCGCCTGACTGCCCGTGCAGGACGACCACGTCGTCGGAGTCGGGTTGCCGAAGCCGATCCAGCTTTTTCTCCACCGTATTCCAAAGGGTACGCTCGAACTCGCGTTCTACCGCAAACCCGCGCGCCACCCCCTCCACCAGCGACCTGAAGTTGCCAAGGGCGCCGTGGAATCGGCGAAAGGCGCCATACAACTCGAAACCGTCCAGTGACTCCGGCTCTTCCGTCCATGTGTCATCGACGATGGACGCCGAAGCCTCCACTCGGAGCCGCAGGGCAGGCGTGATGTCCAGTACCGCCCCCTTGGCGATGGACACCATGCCCGGCTCGTCCGGGGCAGCGGATCCTGCAACATCGAGCACGCCGCGGAGTTCGAGCTGTGCGATTGCGCTCGTCAGGGTCTCCGGCGTCACCACGAGCGACCCCGACACCAGCATCTCGTCAGCGAGGTCCGAGTCCGGTTTGTCGGCACGGCCGAACCACAGGACCTTGGGGCCGGCCTGGCCATACAAGGGCGCCAACAGGGAGTCCATCGGCAGCCAATCCCCAATCGGGTCGTAGCCGGCTATGACCACCAGGCCGCCTACAGTCGCAGTTTCCGCAATACGGTTGACCAGCGCCGTGGCGTGAAGGCTGAGGCGGCGCGTCAGACTGCCTTGACTTCCGGGCGCCCGCGCCTCATCTACGGTTTCGTCGGCTTTACCGAAGAGATAGTGGATTGGCGGCCTCGAACGGCTACGAGGAACCCTCGGGTAGGCATCCTTGGAAAGCACCGGCTCGGGCTGCCGCCCGCGGGTCTCGAACCGCCGCGCAAAGTGGGGGTCGATGGACGAGGTGAACACCGCGCTCCATGGGACGTCGAAAATTCGGGAGGCGGGGTCGGATGGCACGCTTCGGTCGAACCGTTCGGACAGCCACTCCATGTCGGATGCACCCATGCCCTGCTCGATGGCTGCTCGCCATCCAGCGCCGCGCTCCGCGCAGCCAAGTCGGGCAAGGAGCGTTCCAAGTATGGCGTCGCTGGCCGTGTCGAGACTCTGGCCGGCGAACAGCACCAGCGGCCGCTTGTCTTCAAGCACGCCGGTGAATACTTCCATGGGATCCGTCAACGAGTTCGGCACGGTCTCTCTCCTGCTTCCAGCTTACAAGGGGTTGGGTTGTCAATCAAATCCCTCGTAGGGCAGCTCTTTGACTCGCTCCCGCAAATGTCCTAGCCTAGTGGCCCGTAACGGACGGACCGTGGAGCGTCTGCCGACGCCGCGCGGGTCCGTTGCACGCGCCCCCGGGAGTCGCAATGTTTGGTATCGGAATGCCGGAGCTGCTCTTGATCCTGGCGGTGGCCCTGATCGTCCTGGGGCCCAAGAAACTGCCGGAGATCGCACGCTCCCTGGGGCGGGGTCTCGCCGAGTTCCGCCGCACCACGGACGACGTGAAGCGGGAAATGCAGGCCGCCGCTGACGAGCTGGAGGCCCCGCCCGAGACCGGCGACGCGGACGCCAAGCCGGCCGGAGAAGCGGCCGGGGAAGGCGCGGAAGCCGATGCCGCGCCTCCGTCTCCCGCGGGCGGCCCCGCCCGGAAAGAGTGAGCGCGGGTCCTCCCCGGCTCCGGCCCATGCTTCCCGACCCTTCCGGACTCGTTGCACATGGCTGACCCGTCGAACGACGCCAGCATGCCGCTGACGGCGCACCTGGAGGAACTCCGCTCTCGACTCATCAGGTGCTCTGCGGCCGTGCTGGCGGCGTTCCTCCTCTGCTACGCCGTGGCAGACCGGCTCATCGCCTTCATGACCGCGCCGCTGCTCCGGCTGGAGGCCTCCGGCCTCACCGTCATCGGCACCGGCGTGGCGGAGGCGTTCTTCGCGAAGCTGAAGGTGGCGTTCGTGGCCGCGCTGTTCGTGTCGCTGCCCGTGCTGCTGTGGCACGCCTGGAGGTTCGTGGCCCCCGGCCTCTACGGCCACGAGCGGCGTTACGCCAGGGGTTTCGTAGGGTTCGGCACGGTGTGCTTCGTGCTCGGAGCCGGCTTCTGCTACGTGGTCATATTCGACGTGGGGTACCGGTTCTTCCTGGACCAGTACCAGCATCTCGACGTCCGCCCGGCCATCCGCGTGAGCGAGTACCTGTCCTTCTCGGCCCGGCTCATGCTGGCCTTCGGGGTCGTGTTCGAGTTGCCGGTGGCGGGGGTCTTCCTGGCCCGGGTCGGGTTCATCGACCACCGCATGATGATGCGCCGGTTCCCCTACGCGTTCCTGGGAATCGTCGTGCTGGGCGCCGTGCTCACGCCGCCCGACGTGGTCTCGCAGGTGCTGCTGGCGCTGCCGTTGACGGCGCTCTACGGTCTCACCATCGTGCTGGTGTATTTCGTGGGGCGGAAGACGGAGGAGGAGGAGGGAAAAGAGGAATAGGAAAGCGCGTCCTTCGACTTCGCTTCGCTACGCTCAGGACGAACGGGGATAAAGGGAGAAGGAACAGCCCGGCGGGAACCGTCTATTCCACCACCGCCAGCACCTGTCCGGCTTCCACGGACTCCTCGGCCTTGATGCGGATCTCCCGGACCTCGCCGTTGCTTGGCGCGCGTATCTCGTTCTCCATCTTCATGGCCTCGACGATCACCAGGCCCTGGCCCTTGGCCACCGTGTCCCCCTCGTTCACCAGCACCGCCACCACCTTGCCGGGCATGGGGACGCGGATCTCCTGCCGACCGGACACCTCGACGCCGGACTGCCGGTCGCCCACGCGGACTTGGCGCTCGTCGGACATGCGGATGCGGTAGGTCCTGCCGTCGAGCAGCACGCGGTATTCGTCCTCCGTGGTGTCCACGTCCACCTCGAAGGAACGGTTGTCGATCAACAGCGAGTAGTTGTTCCGGCCCGTCCTCCTCCCGTCCACCGTGAACTCGTGCCCGTCCACCACCACCCGGTAGAGGGACTTGCGGGTCTCGGTGATCCGCACCACCGAGGTCTGGCCGCCGAACTTTGCGATGAACGCCACGGGTCACCAACCCCGCCCCGGGCTCGACCCGCCGGAGTCGATGCGGAGCGCCTCCCTCCGTCCGGCCTCCCGCCACTCGGACTTCTCCGCGGCCCCCTTCTCCACCAGCCGGAGCGCCCGTTCCTGGTCCCGGTGCAGGGCCACGATGGCCGCGGACGCCAGCGCCACGTGCCGGTCCGGATAGACCTCCTCCATGGCCATGAAAGGCCGCTGCTCGTCCACGAAGCCGGTATGGAGCTCGCCTTCGATGAACCGGGGGTGGCGCAGCATCCACTGGTGGAAGGAGATGTTGGTCTTGACGCCCCGGACCTGATACTCGCGCAGGGCCCGTTTCAGCCGCCGGATGGCCTCCACCCGGTCCTCGCCCCAGACGATGAGCTTGGCGATCATGGGGTCGTAGTGGATGGGGATCTCGGCGCCCTCATACACCCCGCAGTCGTTGCGGATGCCGAACCCCTCGGGCAGCCGCAGTCCTTCGATCTTTCCCGGACAGGGCATGAAGTCGGTCTCCGGGTCCTCGGCGTAGATGCGGCACTCGATGGCGTGGCCCGTGGCCCGGATCTGGCGCTGCGACCAGGGCAGGCGCTCCCCCGAGGCCACGTTGATCTGCGCCTTCACCAAGTCGATGCCCACCACCCGCTCGGTGATGGCGTGCTCCACCTGCAGGCGGGTGTTCATCTCCAGGAAGTAGAAGTTACGGTTCCGGTCCACCAGGAACTCCATGGTGCCCACGCCCGTGTAGTGCAGCGCCTTGGCCCCCTGGGCCGCGGTCTTGCCCATGACCTTCTGGATCCGCGCGTCGATGCCCGGGGCGGGGCACTCCTCGATGATCTTCTGGTGGCGCCGCTGTATGGAGCATTCCCGGTTGAACAGGTGCAGCACCTTGCCGTGGGTATCGGCCAGGAGCTGCACCTCCACGTGGCGGCACCGCTGGAGGAACTTCTCCACGTAGAGCCGGGAGTCGCCGAAGGACGCCGCGGCCTCGGAGCGCACCGCGCGGAAGGCCGAGCGCACCTCCTTGCTCGACTCCACCAGGCGCAGCCCCTTGCCGCCGCCGCCGGCCACGGCCTTGAGCACGCAGGGGTAGCCGATGGCCTCCGCGGTCTCCAGCACCTCGTCCTCGGAGTTGAGTATGTCGTCCGAGCCCGGGATCACCGGCACCCCCGCCTTCTTCATGAGCGCCCGGGCGTGGACCTTGTCGCCCATCTGCTTGATGACGTCGGGGGCCGGACCGAGGAAGACGATGCCCGCCTCCTCGCAGGCCCGGGCGAAGGCCGGGTTCTCGGCGAGGAAACCGTAGCCCGGGTGGATGGCCTCCGCCCGGCTCTTCCGGGCCGCGTCGATGATCCGGTCGATGCGCAGGTAGCTTTCCGCGGACGGGGCAGGGCCTACCGGATAGGAGTAGTCCGCGTACTTGACGTGGAGCGCCTCCCGGTCGGCCTCGGAGTAAACCGCCACGCTCTGGATGTCCAGCTCGCGGCACGCCCGGATGATGCGGACGGCGATCTCGCCGCGGTTGGCCACCAGTATCCGTTTGAACATGGTCGGACGGTTCCCCTCGGTGAAGGCCCGCTTCGTCGGCGTCCCCGCGCTCAGAGGGGGATGTTGCCGTGCTTCCTGGGGGGGTTGTTCTCGCGCTTCTTCTTCAGGATCTCCAGCGAACGAACGAGCGTCGGGCGGGTGTCCTCGGGGACGATGATGGCGTCCAGGTTGCCGAGTTCCGCGGACCGGAACGGGTTGGCGAACATCCTGCGGTAGTCCTCCACCAGCCGCTGCCGGGCCTTCTTCTCGTCCTTGGCCTCCTTGAGCTCGTTGCGAAAGACGATGTTGATGGCCCCTTCGGGCCCCATCACCGCGATCTCCGAGCCCGGGTACGCGAGGTTGATGTCGCCCCGGAGGAACTTGCTCGCCATGACGATGTAGCCGCCGCCGTAGGCCTTGCGGGTGATGACGGTGATCTTCGGCACCGTGGCCTCCGCGTACGCGAACAGCAGCTTGGCGCCGTGCCGGATGATGCCGTCGTACTCCTGGTTGATGCCGGGGAGGAAGCCGGGGACGTCCACGAAGGTGACCACCGGGATGTGGAAGCAGTCGCAGAACCGCACGAACCGGGCCGCCTTCACCGAGGCGTCGATGTCCAGGCAGCCCGCCAGGTGCGCCGGCTGGTTGGCGACGATCCCCACCGTCCGTCCTCCCAACCGCGCGAACGCCACCACGATGTTGGGGGCGAACTCCCTGTGGACCTCGAAGAAGTACCCCTCGTCCACCACCGAGCCGATGACGTCCCTCATGTCGTAGGGCAGGTTGGGGTTCTCCGGCACCACGTGCCGCAGGCGCTGGTCGCGCCGGTTGGGGTCGTCCTCGGTGGGATGGAACGGCGGCTCCTCCAGGTTGTTGCCGGGCAGGAAGCTCATGAGCTCGCGCATCATGAGCAGGCACTCCTTGTCGTCGTCCGCGGAGAAATGGGCCACTCCGCTCTTGCCGGTGTGGGTCTCCGCCCCGCCCAACTGCTCCTTCGTGACTTCCTCGTGGGTCACGGTCTTGATGACGTCGGGTCCGGTGATGAACATGTACCCGGTGTTGCGGGTCATGAAGATGAAGTCGGTGATGGCCGGGGAATAGACGGCGCCGCCGGCGCAGGGTCCCATGATGGCGGAGATCTGCGGCACCACCCCCGAGGCCATGACGTTGTTGGCGAAGATGCGGGCGTAGCCGTCCAGGCTCACCACGCCCTCCTGGATGCGCGCCCCCCCGGAATCGTTGATGCCAAGGACGGGAGCGCCGTTCTTCATGGCCAGTTCCTGGACCTTGCAGATCTTGTCCGCCACCACACCGCTCAGGCTCCCCCCGAACACGGTGAAGTCCTGGGCATAGACGAAGACGTTGCGGCCATCGATGGCGCCGGCGCCGGTGACCACCGCGTCGCCCGGGATCTTGTTGTCCTGCATGTCGAAGTCGGTGCATTCGTGGGTGCGCAGGCGGTCCATCTCCACGAAGCTGCCCGGGTCCAGGAGGAGCTCCAGGCGTTCCCGGGCAAGCAGCTTCCCCTCGTTGTGCTGCCGGCGAATGCGCAACTCGCCGCCGCCCAGTTGCGCGCGGCGGTCGAGCTCCTTCAGTCGGAGAAGCCGGTCCTCTACGGCCATGTACGCCCCTCGCCTGCCGCGTTCCCGCGGCCCGCGGCCGCTCCCCGCCTCGCCGAAGGCGCCGCAGCGCGCAGGCTGCCGGACCCCGTCATCCCCGCGAAAGGAAACCCTGGACGATTCCGGCTCGAACCCTCTCTCCCTGTGGGAAAGCGCGTCCTTCGACTTCGCTTCGCTACGCTCAGGACGAACGGGGATAATCGTTCAGGGTTTCCGAAAGCGGGAATCCACGGAGAAGGCGCCTCGGCGCACGGGCTGCCGAACCCCGTCATGCCCGCAAAATCGGGAATCCGGAGAGAAAGCGCCGCAGCGCGCAGGCTGCCGGACTCCGTCATTCCCGCGAAAGCGGGAATCCAGAGAGAAGGCGCCGGGGCGCGCAGGTTGGATGCTTCCATCTCTTGACCGGGAAAGGTCGGCACGGTTATCAATGCCAATGGTCTCCGAACCATGAGACTCGAAGAAACGAGCCCATGAATCATAGGCGCAGCAGAGCAAAATTTCAAGGAACGCCCCGGATCGGTTCCTTCGAGGCCCAACCATGACGGGATATTCATCCCATCCGTTCTTCTCCGGCCCCCGGCCCAGGGTCGGCGGGCATCGCGGGGCCGCGGGCTCCATGCCGGAAAATACCCTGGCCTCCTTTGCCCGCGCGCTGGAGGAGGGGGCGGCGTTCATCGAGTTGGACGTCCACGAGACCCGCGACGGCGAAGTCGTGGTCATCCACGACGAGACCGTGCAACGGACCACCGACGGCGCCGGGGCCGTTCGGGAGATGCGGTTGTCCGAGTTGCAGCGTCTCGACGCCGGGTTCCGGTTCACCCAAGACCACGGCTCGACCCACCCGTTCCGCGGCCGGGGGATTCGCATCCCGACCCTCCGGGAGTTCTTCTCCGACTTTCCCCGGGCCCGGGCCACGGTCGAGATCAAGGCGTTGTCGCCGCCGGGCGTCGAGACCCTGGTGGACCTCGTGGAGGAGTTCCGGAGAGCGCCGCAGGTGCTGGTGGCGGCCCAGGACGACTCGGTGATGCACGCCGTTCGCAAGGCCGTCCACGGCCGCGGGCTGTCCGTGGCCACGGGGTTCGCCATGGGCGAGATCCGGGCTTTCATGGCCGCCCTGTGGTCCGGGCGGGAGCCGCGGTCGGAGTCCGCGGGCCAGGCCATGCAGATACCGCGGCGGTACGAGGGCAGGGAGCTGGTCACCCCGGCGTCCGTGGCGGCCGCGCACGAGCGGGGCGTGGAGGTCCACGTGTGGACCGTCAACGAATTGGAAGAGATGCAGGAGCTCCTGGCCATGGGGGTCGACGGCATCGTCACCGATTACCCCGCCCGGTTGCGGGACTTGACGCGGGCGGCGCGTTAGCGCCGCCCCTCCCCCGGCCATGCAGGACAGGACGCCGGACCCGCCCGTGGGACCGTTGCTCGATGCGTTGCAGCAGAACGACAAGGCCGCGGTCCGCGGCGCGGTGGAGGGGCTGGTGGCCCTGGCCGCGGAGGTCCCGGGGGTGGCCGAGGCCCTCGACCGGCGGCTGCGCGCCCGGCCCCGGTGGTCCGTCGCCTACGCCCTCGGACGGATCGCCCGCCCGTCCGCGCTCTGCCTCGAAGTGCTCGCCGGCGGCCTCGGGAGCGGCGACCAGGACCTTCGATGGGCCACGCAGCTCCTGCTCACCGATCTGGGCAAGCGCTATCCCGAAGTCCGGGAGCGCCTGCAAGGGCTGCTGCGCCGCGGCTCCGCGACCCAGCGGCGCATGGCGGTGTACTGCCTGCGGGACATGGGCGCGGCCGGGACCGGACTTGCGGACGCGCTGCTCGGCGCCGTCCGGGACCCGGAGCCGCTGGTGCGGGTCGCGGTGGTCACCAGCCTGGCCAAGGCCCCGGAGGTCGGCGCCGCAGCCCTGGACGCGTTTCGGAGCGCGGCCGCAAGCGACCCCGACGCCCGGGTGCGGAACGCCGCGGCCTTCGCGTTGACACGGCACGAAGAGCCTCCGCGCTGATCCCCGCGCAGCGCGCCGCGGAACCGACCATGGGCGCCGGGCAGGTCTTTGGCGTTCTCGCAGGGAGACTCCTCGGGAAACCCTGAACAACGAACCCCGTTCTCTGAACAACCAACCCCGTTCATCCTGAGCGTAGCGAAGTCGAAGGATGCGCTTTCCCCTGGGGAGAGGGAGTTCGAGCCGGAGTTGAACAGACTTCCCGAAAATGAAAAAGCCTTGGCTGGCGCGTTGGCCAGCCAAGGCTCGGTGTACTGCCGGAATTGACCAGACCCTCAATTCCGAAAGGCTAGAGAGCCTAGGTCTCAGTCACCTCGCAGCTACATAAATCACTCATGTTTTGACCACCTCCTTTCCCTGCTGGCCCCTATCCTAAGAGAAACGAGGGGGACTTGTCAAACGCGGGTCCTTCGACTTCGCTTCGCTACGCTCAGGACGAACGGGAGGTAATCGTTCAGGTTCTTCCGGCTTTCGTGTGGGTAAGGTAGGAGGGAAAGGGGTCACGCCGTCATTGCTCCGCAGACGCCCCGCCTCGTCATTCCCGCACATGCCTGCCCCCGTCATTCCCGCGAAAGCATGTCCTCGCGGAAGCGGGGGCGGGAATCCATCCGCTTTCCTCGCTCTCGTTGTACAAATCTCCCATACAGGGGCCATGGGGTTTGCTCGCAGGGTCTGGATTCCCGCTTTCGCGGGAATGACGATGGGTGGGCGTCCGCGGGAATCACGAGACGGGGCTTTCGCGGGAATGACGGGATGGGGAGTGTCGCAATCCACACGAATTCCTGAAGCGCCATCGTTCAGGGTTTCCTTCGGGCCTTCGTTTGCGGGGTCACGGGGGTTCCGACCACCCGATGAAGCTGGATTGGCGTCCGGTGGGGCCGGCGCCCTTGCGCGATTCCCTGCGGTAGGAGAAGAACGCCGCGGGGTTGCACGCGGTGCAGGGACCTACCGAAGCGATCCGCTCCGCGGGCACGCCCGCGGCCAGGAGGAGCGCGGCGTTCAACTTCCTCAGGTCGAGGAAGGTCCTGCCGTCCGCGCGCCGGAGCGAGGACTCCGCCTTCTCGCCCCAGGTCCGCACCAGGGGTTCGGCAACGTCGCGGCCGACCTCGTAGCAGCAGTCTCCCACGGTGGGTCCCAGGGCCCACCACAGGTGTTGGGGCGCGGCGCCGTAACGGCCTTCCATGTGCCGCACCATCTTGGCCGCCAACCCGGCCAGAGTCCCGCGCCAGCCCGCGTGGACCACCGCGGCGAGCCTCCCCCGCGTTGTGCGCGCCCAGCACAGGATGGGGGCGCAGTCCGCGGTGAGCACGCCCAGGAACACCCCCGGGGCGGCGGTGGCCATGGCGTCCCCGTCGCCGGCGTGCTTGCGCGCCTCGGCCACGTCGATGACGGCGTCGCCGTGCCGTTGCCGCATGGTGACCAGCCGCGCGCCGCGCATGCCCGCCGCGCCCTTCATGCGGCAGTAGTTGTCCTTGACCGCCCGGGGGTCGTCGCCCACGTCGAAGGAGAGGTTGAGGCCCGCGTACGCGCCTTGGCTGTGGCCGCCGCCCCGGCCCAGAAACCCGTGCGCCAGACCGGGTTCCGACTCCCACCCGGGGACTCGATAGACCGTCGGCTCCATGAGCGTTCCCGCATCCTTCCCGGTTCAGAACCGCGCCAGCAACCCGCCGAATCCCCGGAGTCGGTCCGACAGCCCGTTCTGCCGCAGGGCGTACCAGTAGATGGCCGCGTTGATGGCGATGACCGGCTTGCCGAGCCGGCGCTCGGCTTCGTCGGCCAGCCGGACCATGGCCAGGTTCGTGCCCACCTGGACCACCGCGTCCACGTCGTCGCCGTCCACCTCCAGCACCGCGGCCCGCAGGGTGTCCGCGGGCACGTGGGCGATCTGCACCGGGCTCTCGCACCGGAGCCCCTTGAGGCGCACCACCCGATACCCGCAGTCGGTGAAGAAGCGCGCCACCTGGGCGTCTCCGACGGGCATGTACGGCGTGACCACCGCGATGCGCTCGATGCCGCCGTAGGCCTCCAGGGCGGCCAGCGACGCGTACGACCCCATGGCCGCGCGGACCCCCGCCCGATCCTCCACCGACGCCAGCAGCCGCCGGCTGCCCTCGGCCCCGTCCCAGAAGGTTTCGGAGGACATGCCCATGATGAGGTAGTCGGGCCGGCACGTCATCACCCGGTCGATGGCGTTGTCCACCTCGGCGCGGATGTTCCGCATCAGTTGCTCGAAGTCCCCGTCGTCCCGGATGGGGTCGTCCGGTATCCAAATCCGCGCGAAGTGGTTGGTCACTCCCCGCGGCCTCATGTCGTCGAACTCGGGCTGCACCGAGGTGTTCGTGGACGGGGCGATGACGGCGAACTTCCGCCGCCAGCCCAGGGCATCGACCATGGATGCTTCTCCGCCGGCCGGTCCGGCGCTGCTGGACTCGCGTTCCGGGGCCAAGGTATAACATGCCGGAGCCTCGGAACCGAATTGCGGACGGCTCCCCGCGGGCGGAAAGGACGGCATGGCGATACCGGAGCGCTACAACGAGGGGTACAACGTCGGGGTCGGCGGCGCGGTGGTGCGGGAGGGGCGCCTGCTCCTGGTCCGGCGCGCGTCCCGGCGCGGCCGCGGCAACTGGCAGGTGCCCGGAGGGTTCGTGGAGCCGGACGAGACCGTGGAGGCCGCGGTGGTCCGGGAGGTGGCCGAGGAAGCGGGGGTGGAGGCCGAGGTCGAAGGCGTGCTGGGGGTGCGCAGCCGGTTCGACCCGGGGTCCGGCAACAGCCTCTACGTGGTGCTGCTGCTCAGGGGTCTGACCGCGGAGCCCGAGCCGGACCGGCGCGAGGTGGACCGGGCGGCGTACCTGTCGCTGGAGGAGATCCGCGCCCTGGAGCCGTTGCCCCAGACCAACTGGGAGATCGCGCGGAGCGCGCTGTCTCCCGAGCCGCGGTTGCTGCGTCCCAGACGGGTATCCAACCAGAGCGGCGCGGTCTTCACGCTCTTCGTGGGATGAGGCGCCCCGGGAGCCTTCCGGCCGGGCGCGCGTCCCTGCGGGCCGCCGGTTGCAAGTTCCCACCCTCCATGTTACACGAAAGCCCCATGAACATGGTGGAGCCGAGCACGGCGGAGCCGAGGTACGCGGCCCTCGCGGAGAAGGCCCTCGACGGGATGCTGCTGTCGCCCGAGGAGATGAAGTCGGTCATCCACGGCGCCGACGAACGGCTGCCGGAGCTGATCGAGGCGGCGTTCCGCGTCCGCTACCGCTACTTCGGCAAGAAGGTGCAGATCCACGTGCTGATGAACGCCAAGAGCGGACTCTGTCCGGAGGACTGCGGCTATTGCTCCCAGTCGTCGGTCTCCGGGGCGGACATCGACAAGTACCCGTTCCTGGCCAAGGACGTGCTGGTGGAGGCCGCGGTCAGGGCCAGGGAGTCGGGCGCCATGCGCTTCTGCCTGGTGAACAGCGGCCGCGGTCCGACCCTCCGGGAGACCGAGAAGATGGCCGAGGCCGTGGCGGAGATCAAGCGCCGGGTGCCCATCAACGTGTGCGCCTGCATGGGGCTGCTCACGGAATCCAAGGCGCGGATCCTCAAGGAGGCCGGCGTCGAGCGGATCAACCACAACCTGAACACCAGCAGCCGCTACCACCCGGAGATCTGCTCCACCCATACCTACGACGACCGCGTGGCTACACTGGAGAACGTCAAGGCCGCGGGGCTGTCCACGTGCGGCGGCGGCATCGTCGGCCTGGGGGAGCAGGACGAGGACGTGGTGGACTTGGCGGTGTCCTTGCGCGAGCTGGACGTGGATTCCATCCCGGTCAATTTCCTGCACGCCATACCCGGAACCCCCATGGAAGGCCGGTCGAACCTGACGCCCCAGTACTGCCTCAAGGTGCTGTGCCTGTTCCGTCTGGTCAACCCGAGCAAGGAGATACGGGTGGCGGGCGGCCGGGAGGTGAACCTGCGTTCGCTACAGCCCCTGAGCCTGTACCCGGCCAACTCCCTATTCGTCAACGGTTACCTTACCATGTCGGGCCAAGCCGCCTCGGACGCCCACCGGATGATCGAGGACATGGGGTTCGAGGTCGAGACCCCGGAGCAGGAAGGCCTGCCGGAGCAGCGGAGCATGGCGTAGCGGCCGGTCGGAACCGGGCTTCGCTCCCGGTCCGGCGCGCTGCCCGCGTAGTCGGAGGGCATGAAGTGGCGCGAATTACCGTGGAAGACTGTCTCGACCAAGTGGCCAACCGCTTCAAGCTGGTGATGCTGGCCTCCGGCCGGACCAAGCAGCTCCTCAAGGGCGCCAAGCCCCTGGTGGAGTCGGACAACCGCGAGATCGTCGTGGCCCTGCGCGAGGTGGCCGCGGGCAAGGTCAGGGAAGCGCGGCCGGAAGCACCGGAGACCGAGTGACCCGGACCGCGGACCGTCAGGTCCGCTGGGGCTCGATGATGACCTTGAGCGAGTCCCGCGCGTTGGCCACCAGTTGAAACCCCTTCCCCGTCTCGGCCAGCGCCAGTCGATGGGTAACGAGGCGGTCCACCAGGACCTTTCCCCCCGCCAGTAGCTCGACGGCTTTCTCCAGGTCCTGTGGGCTTGCCCCGTAGGAGGTGACGAGCCTCACCTCGTCGCGCCACATCTCGTACAACGGCACGGGCACCGCTTGCCCTTCGGGGGCGGAGGCGAAGAAGAGCAGCGTGCCGCCGCGCTCCACGCATTGGAACGCCTGCCGGATGGCCGGGGCCGCCCCGGTGCACACGACCACCAGGTCCGCCAGCCGTCCGCCGCTCGCCTCCCGCAGGCGCGCGGGTACGTCGTCCCCGGCAGGGATGGCCTCGTGCGCGCCCAGGGACCGGGCGAGACGCAGGCGCTCTTCGTTCAAGTCCGTGGCCGCCAGGGTCTTCACGCCGCGGCTCCGGGCCAGTTGGACGTGCAGCAGGCCGGCGATGCCGGCGCCCATGACCAGCACGGTCTCCTGCACGGGGGCGCGCGCATGGTCCCATGCCCGGACCACGCAGCCCAGCGGCTCCACGAACGAGCCCTGCACGAAGGACAGGGAGTCGGGAAGGAGGAAGGCGCCGGAATCCACGTTGGCCTTTGCCAGCTTCAGGTACTCGGCAAAGCCTCCGGGGTCGAAGCGGGTCTGCCGCATGAGCTGGCACACGGAGGCGTGCCCGGAACGGCAGTAGCGGCAGTCCTGGCAGGGGACGTGGTGGGTGGCGACGATGCGGTCGCCGGGGGCGAAAGCCTCGACTCCGGGTCCGACCTCGGCTACTTCGCCGGCCACCTCGTGTCCGAGCACCACCGGCGCCTGCTTGCGACGGTACCATTCCAGCACGTCGGTGCCGCAGATGCCGCTGGCGTGGACCCGGAGCAGCAACTCGCCCGGGCCCGCGGAGGGAACCGGCGCCTCCTCCACCCGGACGTCGTCGTTGCTGTAGTACATGGCGACGCGCATGGCTCGTTCCCGAAGTCCGGGCCGGGGTCCGGCGGCGCGAGGGAGGTCCTGGCGGCCGTGCGCCGACGTGTCCGTCAGCGAAGCCGCCCCATCGGCGTCGGGCCCCGGGTCAACCCGCGGCCCGCTCCGCCGCGGAGGGCCTCGAAGACTCGTAGATCCCGTAGGCCTCCTCGACCGAGGCATCGTCGTGGACGATGGCCCGAACCGCCCGGATCATTCCCGCGGGGGCGTCGGACTGGAAGATGTTCCGGCCCATATCGACCCCCACCGCGCCGTGGTCCACCGCGTTCCGGGTGAGCTGCAACGCCTCCGTCTCCGGGGTCTTCTTGCCGCCGGCCACGATCACCGGGATGGGGCAGCTATCCACCACGTTCTCGAAGTCCTCGCAGTAGTAGGTCTTGACGAAGTGGGCGCCGAGCTCCGCAGCGATGCGGCAGGACAGACCCAGGTAGCGTTCGTCCCGCGCCATGTCCTTGCCCACCGCGGTGACCGCGAGCACGGGAATGCCGTAGCGCTCGCCCTCGTCCACCAGCCGCGCCAGGCTCACCAGGGTCTCCTTCTCGTACTCGGAGCCCACGAAGATGGACAGCGCCATGGCGGAGACGTTGAGCCGGATGGCGTCCTCGATGGACACGGTGATGTCCTCGTTGGAGAGTTCCTTGAGGATGCTCGTTCCTCCGGACACCCGCAGCACCACCGGCGCCGGCATGGCCGCGTCCACCGCGTTCCGCAGCACCCCGCGGGTGAGCATGATGGCGTCGGCGTGGGGCAGCAGCGGCTCGATGGTCTCCCGCGGTTGCTCCAGCCCACTGGTGGGACCGAGGAAGTAGCCGTGGTCCACCGCCAGCATCACACAGCGCCCATCCTCGGGTCGGATGATGCGCGCCAGTCTGTTCTCCATACCCCAGTGCATATGGCCTCCCTGCGTTACGATAGTCGTCGAAGTGCGGAATGAACTCGAAGTTGCCGCAACCTACCACATGCGCGGCCATGTTGCGAGCCCGGGCATCATCCCCGATTTCCGTCGCCACGGATTCCGTTCGGAGCCTGTCCCGTTCGCTACCGAGGTTCGAAGGAAGGATTGGTATAGACGACGCGGCCGTTCTGCCTTGCCCAGGCTTCGGAGAATCCCACGTGGGAGATGACGTTTCTGCTTTGATCGAGCTGGCGTCCGGTCTCTTTGAGCACGACCGCGGGATCCATTTCATAGATGCATTTGCACCTTGTCTGTTCGTTCCTGTAGAAGACTGCCAGATATACCATCCTGTTCCGGATGATTCGCTCGAGGGACTTGGCGCGTTTGTCGCCAGGTTCCCTGAACATGCGGTCCAGTTGTCCCGTTCCGCCTTCTTGACAGGACAGATATTCGTATTGTTCATCGGGACGATTCGGAGCATGGGCATCCGCGTGGCGTTTTGAATGGACCAGTTCAGGAGACATCTCGCGCTCATCGAAAGTTGTCTTCCAAGCGATGGAGGGCAGGCTATGGCGAGTATCACGGTCCGAAACCTCGAAGACAGTGTGAAGGCCCGGCTCCGAATGCGGGCGGCCGAGCGGGGCCATTCCATGGAGGAAGAAGCGCGGATCATCTTGCGGGATGCGGTCCGGCCCCGGACCGAGCCGGAGAACTTGGCGCAAGCCATACGCGCCCGCTTCGCCCCCTTGGGCGGAGTGGAACTGCAACTGCCCCCGCGGGATCCGATACGCGAACCGCCGGACTTCACTTGAGCGGATGGCGATAAGCGCGTCCTTCGACTTCGCTTCGCTACGCTCAGGACGAACGGGGAATCGTCGTCCGGGGTTTCCTTGCCTTGCTCTTGCCGGATCGTCCGGGGTTTCCTTGCCTGACTCTCGCCGGATCGGGGGGCGAACCCCTGCCGGACAGCCGCGCCACGCCGGGCCGACGGCCTCCCGTTCCGGGGCGGTCCGAGGACCTGCGCAAGAACCCCCCGCGAGAATAGGGTTTGACAACACCTTCCCGGATGGTGTTTCTCTTGGGAATCCCGAAACCTCGGGAATCCCGGGAATCGGGCGGGTGCGAAGCCACGGACAAGGAGGACGTCATGAGGAAATGGGTTGCGTTGACATTGCTGGCGGCCCTGGTGGGCTTGGCGCAGTCGAGGACCGTTGCGGCTGCCGACTTCCCGAAGAAGAACATCACCATCATCGTCGCGGGGTCTCCCGGCGGCGGGTTCGACCGGCTGGCCCGGGCCATTGGCAGGACCATGAGGAAGTACCTGCCCGAGGGCGTCCATATCGTGGTCAAGAACATCACCGGCGGCGGACTGGTCATCGGCACGGTGGCCATGTACAAGGCGAGGCCCGACGGCTACACCCTGGGCCACCTGTTCACCGACGGCATGCTCGGCAAGCAGTTGATCAGCGGCGCCGAGAAGACCGGCTACGACGTCACCAAGTTCACCTACATCGCGCGGGTGGGAGCCGAGCCCTACAGCCTCATCGTCGGCAAGGACTCCCGTTTCCACACCCTCGAAGACCTCCAGAAGGCGGACCGCGTGAAGTGGGGCGTGGAGGGCATCGGCGTGTCGCGCTGGATCCCCACGTTCGTGGCGGCCAGGGAGCTCGGCATCAAGATGGACGTGGTGTCCGGGTACCGCGGCACCAGCGAGGGCATACCGGCCATGATCCGGAACGACTTCGACGTCTATCTCCAGCCCATCGACCACCCCACCACCGCCTCCTACATCAAGTCGGGCGACGTGAGGCCGGTCCTGCACCTGCACGACCAGAGGCCGGTCAACGCTCCGGACACCCCGACGGCAAAGGAGAAGGGCATCGACCTCCGCCTCTACGTGGGCCGCAGCATCGTGGCGCCACCGGGTCTGCCGGACGACCGGAAGAAGATCCTGGAGGACCTCTTCGTCAAGGCCATGAACGATCCGGAATACCGGGAGTTCCTGGCCAAGTCCAAGAGCCCCATCGTGCCGGGGGACTCCAAGGCCGCGGAGAGCGACCTGGACAACTACGTCAAGAGCTACACCAAATACACCCAGGCCATGCGCGACGCGTTGCCGAAATAGCCGGGACCGGGGGACGGGGACGGGGCCTTCGCAGGGACCTTCGTTTCCCCCGTCTCCCCGCTCCCCCGGAAAGTGAGATCCAATGGACTATCCCGGGAACCCCCAGGCCAAGCCGCGCCCGCCCATCTCGCTGCCCTTCCATTACGGGTGGCTCATCGTGGCCGTCACCTTCTTCTCCAGCTTCAACGGGGCCGGCATCCGCGTGGTCCCCACCGTGCTGATCCATCCCCTCGAAGCGGACTTCGGATGGTCCCGGTTCGCCATCACCTTCGGGATTTCCATCAACCTCCTGCTCTACGGGGTCGCCGCCCCGGTGGTGGGTTGGATCCTCGACAAGTACGGGCCGCGCCGGGTGATGCTGACCTCGCTGATCCTGCTCTCCGGGGGGCTGTACAGCGCCACTTACGTGAACGAGTTGTGGCAGTTCTGGCTCACCTGGGGAGTCATGGTGGGGCTCGGGGCCGGCGGCATGTCCGGCGTGCTCTCCGCTTCCGTGGCGCATCGGTGGTTCAACGCCCGGCGCGGACTCGCGGTGGGCATCCTCAGCAGCGGCAGCTCCTCGGGACAGATCGTCTTCATCCCGTTCATGCTGGCGCTGGTCGCCTACGTCGGCTGGCGCACGGGCACGAACGTGCTAGTGGCCTGCACCGCCGCTGCCGCGGTGCTGGTGTGGATGTTCATGCGCGACAAACCCGGGGACGTGGGGCTGGAGCCCTACGACGAGGGACCCGGGGCCGAACCCGCCCCGGCAGGGCCGAATACGGACGCCCCGAAGCCCGTAGGCCGGGTCATGGGCATCCGGGACGCGGTCAAGACCCCCACTTTCTGGCTCCTGTGCGGGGTCTTCTCCATCTGCGGCGGCACCGCCAACGGGCTCATCGGGACCCATCTGCTGCCGCACGCGCTGGAGCGCGGATTCGAGGCGGCCACGGTGGCCACAGCCATGGCGGTCATGGGAGGCCTGAACATCGTCGGCACCCTGTTCTCCGGATGGTTGACCGACAAGGTGGACCCGCGGAAGCTCATCGCCGCGGTGTTCACGCTGCGGGGAGCGGCGCTCTTCTACCTGACGTTCGTGACCGACGTGCCCGGGCTCTTCATCTTCACCGTCGTCTATGGGCTCGACTGGTTCGCCACCGTTCCCCCGGTGGTCGCCATCGCGGGCCAGACCTTCGGCAAGCAGTCCATCGGGCGGATCTACGGCTGGATCTTCCTGGCGCACCAGATAGGCGGTTCCCTGATGGCCAACGGCGGCGGCCTGCTCTACGACTACGTGGGCGAATACGAGATGGCGTTCTTCGCCGGTGGGTGGATGGGACTCATGGCCGCGGCGTTCGCCCTGGGCATCCGGCCCAGGAAGGCGGCGCCCCCGCTGGGACCGGCGCCTGCGGGCGCGGCCGCCTGACACTGCGTTACGATCCCCCGGAACGTCCGATCCGTTCCGGCCCGGACTCCCTCTCCTTGCGGGAAAGCGCGTCCTTCGAGCGCGTCCTTCGACTTCGCTTCGCTACGCTCAGGACGAACGGGGATGCTTCGTGCTACCTCAGCACGAACGGGGATGCTGCGCCAAGCTCAGGACGGATGCTTCACCAGGTTCAGGACGAACGGGGTTAATTGTTGCCAGTACCCTGTAACAGTCGCTCTGTCAGCAGAGATGCGGCGCGGGACATATTCGCCGTGCATGACAAGAACAGGGCGCCAGGCTCAGGACGAACGGGGATGATCGTTCAGGGTTTCCCCTTGTCGTTGCCCGGGGCGGGGTACTCGTACACGTACTGCCAGGGCACCGAGCAGTGGGCCCAGACGAGAGGCTCGAACCTCTCCCACCATTCGGTCTCGCGCCCCTCCATGCTCAGCATCCGCACCATGCGCACCATGTCCTGGATCTGGTGCTTCTCCAGGACCGGCCGGAAGGCCGGCATGATGCCCTTGCCCTCCTTGATGATGCGGCGGATCTCGATCACGTCCAGTTTGGCCACCGTGTCGCGGAAGTCCGGCGCCTTCACCGAGAGCGCCCGGACCACGGGACCGTCGCCCCTCCCGCCCGGGCCGTGGCAGCTCGCACAGCGTTGGGCATAGACCATCTTCATCTCCTCCTCCCGGAGGCAGCCCGTAAGGACGGTCAGCCCCAGCAGGACCAGGACGACCCGTGTGCGGGTGGACGCCACGCCTCCTTCTAACACCTCGGGCGCCCGACAGGGAAGAGGGCCGGGGTCCCGGTCCGTTCCCTGACGTCCGCGGACCCGTGGGCCGGGCTCCCGGGCCGCGCGGAAAATCGCTCCCGCGGGTGGGGTCGCCGCTAAAGTCCACCCCCCACCGGTCGATCTTTTCCTGTGTAGGCGGGCTTTGGACCACAACACGACACGGAAGGAGAACGAGAGATGCAAACCATCAACGATTCCGACTTGGCCGGCGCCGCGGCGACCACATGGCTGCTCGACGCCCGTGACGAAGACCTGGATCTGGAGATCCACGGTTGCGGATGCGGATGCGGCTGTGGGTGCGGTTGCGGTTGTGGGTGCGGATGTGGCTGCGGCTGCGGGTGTGGTTGCGGCTGTGGCTGCACGAGCGATTCGGACGATTCGGTGGCCGACCTGATCGGCGCCGCGGCGGATGCGTTGGAGTCCGGCACTGCGCCGGAAATGGAGTCGCTCGGATTCGACACGACATACTGACATACTCTACGTCCGGAGGACGGTGACCCCAACGGCAGGTGAGGATCCGTCGTCGGGGCGCGCGGAGGCGGGGGGATGGAGTCCACTCCTCCCCCCGCGGTGACGGTTTCGGGGAACCGGCATGGGCGATGGTCCGCGCCATCGCCCCCCTTCCATCGCCACCCTTCATCGCCCCTCGTCTTCCCGTGCCGCCCCTCCTCCGGTGTCGTTCCCCGTTGGAATCACGCTCTCCCTCCGGCGGCGTCCTGCATCGGACGGTCCCGTGGTTCGCATCCATCCCGTGGTTCGCATTTTTCCCTCGAAGCCTGTACCCTGAGCGCTGTCGGGGTTTTCGGGATGGCCATCAGGATCAACCGCGTCTATACGCGCACCGGCGACGACGGAACCACCGCCCTGGTGGGCGGCAAGCGCGCGCCCAAGGACTCGGCCAGGATCGAGGCATACGGCGCCATCGACGAGCTCAACGCGGTGGTGGGCCTGGCCCGGGCGTGGAACCGGGAAGGGAAGGGGACGCCTGAACTGCGCCGCGGGCTCGACGCGGTGCTCCGGGACGTCCAGCAGGAGCTCTTCGACCTGGGCGGCGAGCTCGCTACGCCGGAGGATTTCGTCCACGAGGGCATGCACCGAATGGGCGGGGAGCAGGTGGCCCGGCTCGAACGGATCATGGACGAGCGCCAGAAGGAGCTTCGGCCGCTGGAGTCGTTCGTGCTGCCCGGAGGCGGACCCGTCAGCGCGCAACTGCACCAGTGCCGCACGGTGTGCCGGCGGGCCGAGCGGGAGATCCTCCGGCTGTCGCGGCTGGAGACCGTAGGCGAGTGGCCCCTCCGCTACGTCAACCGGTTGAGCGACCTGTTCTTCGTCCTCGGGCGATGGGTGGGCGCGAACCTGGGGGAGACGGAGCACCTCTGGCAAAGGGGGCTGAAACAGCCGTCCTCCAGGGCGGAGGAGGCGAGGGAGCGGAAATGGCCGGAATCCTTGCGGGCAGGAAGGCGTTGATCTTCGGCGTGGCCAACGACCGGAGCATTGCCTGGGCGGTGGCGCGGGAGCTGCACGCCCAGGGGGCGGAGCTCGCTTTCACCTACGCCGGCGAAGTCCTGGAGAAGCGCGTGAGGCCGCTGGCGGAAGGCATCGGCTCGGACTTGGTGCTGCCGTGCGACGTCACCCGGGACGAAGAGATCGAGGCGGTCTTCGAGGAGGTGGGCCGCCGCTGGGAAGGTCTCGACATCCTGATCCACGCCATCGCCTACGCCGACAAGGAAGACCTGTCCCGACCCTACCTGCAGACCGGGCGCGCGGGGTTCCACACCGCGCTGGACATCAGCAGCTATTCGCTGGTGGCGCTGACGCGCCACGCCGCCGGGCTGATGAAGGGGCGCGCCGGCTCGGTGGTGACCCTGACCTACATGGGGTCCGAGAAGGTGGTCCCCAACTACAACGTCATGGGCGTGGCGAAAGCGGCCCTGGAGGCGAGCGTCCGCTACCTGGCTTACGACCTGGGCCCGGAGGGGATCCGGGTCAACGCCATCTCCGCGGGCCCGGTGAAGACCTTGGCCGCGGCCGGCATCGCCGGGTTCCGGGACATGCTCCGCTACGCCAGCGAGCGCGCGCCGCTCAAGCGCAACGTGGACCCCGCGGAGATCGGCAGGACCGCGGTCTATCTGGCCAGCGACCTGGGGAGCGGCGTCACCGGGGAAACGGTGCACGTGGACGCGGGTTACAACGTCATGGGCATGTGAAGACCGAGGAGGGAGGACCGTGAAAGAGATTTCGCCCCAGGAGGCATGCGACGCCCTGCGGCAGGACGCCGAAAGCGTGTACATCGACGTGCGCACGGTGGAGGAGTTCGCCGCGGGCCATCCCGAAGGGGCCGTCAACATCCCCATCGCGTTCCACGACCCCGCCCAGGGCATGGTATACAACCCGGACTTCCTCGACGTGGTGGCGAAGCATTTCCCCAGGGACCGGAAGCTGATGCTCGGCTGCCAGGCGGGACCCCGGTCCGTCAATGCGGCAAACCTGCTGGAGCGGCAGGGTTACCGGGACGTGGCCAGCGTCCGCGGCGGGTTCGGCGGCCTGCGCGACCCTTACGGGCAGGTGGTGGCCGAAGGCTGGGCCGGCCTGGGGCTTCCGGTGAGCCGGGAGAACGGCGAGGGCGCGAGCTACGAGTCGCTGGCGTCCGGACCGCCGTGAACCGGCCCGGAGGGCCGCGTCTCCGTCCCCGCCGTCCGCGCCAGGGTAGCCGGTCCGCGGGCGGCGCGGGCTTTCCCGAAACCCGGGGCCGCGCTTGACAGGTTCCCGGATTTACGCGATAAAGGCCAGTCCATTACCTCTCCCATGACGGGTGACCGCCCGCGGGCCCCCTGGGCTGACGCGGGCACGACGCTCTTCCGTTTCGACTCGAACCCTCGACCCCCGAAGACCAAGGCATGGACCATTTCCACTCGTTCTTCGCCGGCCTGGCCAACATCCTGCCGTTCACCGCCGCGGGGCAGGACCCGTTCATCTTCATGCTGATCGGCATCGCCATCGGTTTCGTGGTGGGCATCCTGCCCGGACTCGGCGGGGCCACCACGCTGGCGCTCATGCTGCCGTTCATCTACAAGATGGACCCCACCACCGCGTTCGCGTTCCTCCTGGGCTCGAACGCGGTGACCGCCACCACCGGGGACATCACCTCGATCCTCTTCGGCGTGCCTGGCGAAGGCATCACCGCGGCCACCATCGTGGACGGCCACCCCATGGCCAAGAAGGGCGAAGCCGGCCGCGCCCTGGGGGCCGCGCTCATGAGCTCGCTGGTGGGGGCCGTCTTCGGCGCCTTCGCCCTGGCCCTGGCCATACCCATCGTCCAGCCGCTGGTGCTTTCCATCGGCTCCTCGGAGTTCTTCATGCTCGCCCTGCTGGGGATCACCTTCGTGGCGTCCCTGAGCGGCGGCAACATCCTCAAGGGCCTGTGCACCGGCGCTTTCGGGCTCGTCCTCTCCACCATCGGCCTGGACCCCATCGAGAGCGTGCCGCGCTTCACCCTCGATCCGGTCATCGGCGAAGACGCGGCGCTGTTCCTCTGGGACGGCCTTTCGCTGGTGTCGGTGACCGTGGGCCTGTTCGCCATCCCCGAGATCATCGACCTGTCGGTCCAGGGGACCAGCATCGCGCGCCAGTCCACCGGCAAGCTGGGCGGCGTCATGCAGGGCGTCATCGACACCTTCCGCCACTGGAAGCTGGTGCTGTCGTGCAGCGCCATCGGCTCCTACATCGGCCTCATTCCGGGACTCGGGGGCGGGCCGGCCCAGTGGGTGGCCTACGCCCACGCGGTGCAGAGCTCGCCCGGGGACAAGGACCGCTTCGGCAAGGGCGCCATCGAGGGCGTCCTCGGACCCGGCGCCGCCAACAACTCCAAGGAGGGCGGCTCGCTGGTGCCGACCATCGCCTTCGGCGTGCCCGGCAGCGTCTCCATGGCCATACTGCTGGGGGCCTTCATCATCCAGGGCATCGTGCCGGGGCCGGACCTGCTCGACCCCGAGAAGCACCTGGACCTGACGTTCTCCTTCGTCTGGATCATCGTCGTCTCAAACGTCATCACGGTCGCGGTGTGCCTGCTGTTCCTGAACCACTTGGCGAGGATCACGTTCGTCAAGGGGACCTACCTGATCCCGTTCCTCCTGATGCTGATCTACCTGGGCGGCTTCGCCGTCAACAATGCGTTCGGGGACATCGTCATGGTGCTGGTGTTCGGGCTGGTGGGGTGGCTGATGGTCAAGTTCGACTGGCAGCGGCCGCCGCTGCTGCTGGGTCTCGTCCTCGGCGGCATCGCGGAGAACAACCTCTTCATCGCGACCAAGGTCTATGGGGCCGGGTTCCTGCTGCGGCCGGGGGTGCTGGTCATCATGTTGCTCATCCTCGCCGGGCTGTTCTACCCCCTGTTCCAGGCCTACCGGGAACGGAAGCGGGCCGAGCGCCACGAAGCCGCTTTCGCAGTGCCCGGGATCACCAAGACCACGGAGGCGGTCTCGCGCAACGAGCGCGTGGCCAACGGGGTCTTCGCCCTGTGTTTCGTCGCGCTGTTCGCCTACGTGCTGCGCGAGTGCTTCTTCGGCTTCGGCGCGGACGAGGAGCGCGCGGCCCTGTTCCCGCTCATCATCGGGCTTCCGGCCTTCGCCGTCAGCTTGGCGGTGTTCGGGAAGGAGATCATGACCCGGTCCAGGGTGGTGGTCCACGGGGAGGAGGGGGTGGAGGATGTCGAGGAGATCCCGCCCGCGGAGACCCGCAGGCGGACCCTTGCCATCGGCGCCTGGGTGGTGGGGTTCTTCCTCTCCATATGGCTCATCGGGTTCGTGTGGTCGTCGCTGGTGGCGACCTTCCTCTACCTCAAGCTCGGCGCCCGGGAGGGCTGGCTCGTCTCCGTGGTCCTGACCGCGGTGGCCTACCTCTTCTTTGCCGGCATCTTCGACATGATGCTCCATCTGCCCTTCCCGCCCGGGGACCTGTTCGTCTGGCTGGGTTGGGACTGATCGGAGCGGCCGGCCCTTGCCGCTCCGCGAGGCCGCGGCCGGCGTATTGACCCGTTCCGGGGGGTCGGATAGACTTCGAGACATGCGGAGGGCCTTCCACTGCTGGGTCGCGGCGCTGGTGGTCGCGGGGTGCGCGGCGGCAGGCCTGCGCGTTCCCCCCGTCCATGCCCTTTCCCAGGAAGAAGAGATCCGCATCGGCCGCGAGATCCGCCGGGAGGCCCGGAAACGTCTCAAGTTCATCGAGGACCCCGAGATCGAGCTGTACGTGGATCGCATCGGCCGCCGTATCCTCGACGCGGTGGGCAACACCCGGTACCCGTACCGGTTCTTCGTGGTGGAGGACGCCTCCACCAACGCCTTTGCGGTCCCCGGCGGGAACATCTTCCTCCACTCGGGGCTGATCCAGAAGGTGGAGAGCACCGACGAGTTGGCGTCGGTGGTGGCCCACGAGATCGTCCACGTGAACGCGCGGCACTTCGCCGCCCTGGCCGCGCCGGACGAGACCGTGCTCCTGGGAATGCTGGGGGTGTTCCTGGCCCCGGTCCTGGGGCCTGCGGTCCTGGCCGCGCCGGCGATCTCCATGACGCGGCAACTGGAGTTCAGTCGGCAGATGGAGGAGCAGGCCGACAACCTGGGGGTCGGCTACCTCGCGCGGGCGGGTTACGACCCCCAGGCCGCGGTGGACTTCATGGAGAAGCTGTACCGCGAGAAGCTCCTGAACCCGGTGGGAACCCCCACCTACCTCATGTCCCACCCACTGACCGAGCAGCGGATCGCCAACATGGCCGCTTCCATCCGGGGCCTCGGGCTCACCCGTCCGCGGTTCAAGGGCGCCGACGGCGTCGAACGCCTGAAGCTCCTGATCGAGTTGCGAAGCGAGCCGAACGCGGTGGTCGAGCGTCGGAAGAAGGCCCATGAAAAGGACCCGCAAGCGGCCGCGCCGGCGCATCTGCTGGGCGCGGCCTACGCCGCCACCGGCCGGTGGCGCGCGGCGCGGGACATGCTCGAGCGGGCGGCGCGGCTGGACCCGTCCCTGCCGAGCGTGCACCGGGACCTGGGACGGGCGTACAGCCGAACCGGCGAACCCTCCAGGGCCCACGCGGCCTTCGAGGCCATGCTGGAGCGCGAACCCGACGACCCGGTCACCCACCTGTACCAGGGGCGCCTGTTCGAGAGGCAATCGCGCTTCCGGCAGGCGGTCCGTTCCTACCTGAGGGCGCGCCAGCTCGCGTCCTTCTGGCCCGAGGCGGCCCGGCGCCTGGGTTACGCCTACCGCAAGCTGAACCAGCCGGGCAAGGCCCACTACTACCTGGCGCAGTTCCACCTGCTGCGGGACGAGACCGGCAAGGCGGTCGGCTCGCTGGAGCGCGCCGCCCAGCAATACCCGCCGGACTCGCCGAGACGGCAGGTCATCGAGGACGAGATCGCCGTCCTGAAGGCGGACGGCTGACCACCCCCGGGGCGGGCGGCCCGTGAGCCGCGGGCTCCGTTGCGGGCGGCGTTTCCCCTCCGCCGCAGGCGCGGCGGCGCGGCTCAATGGTCCAGGGCCTGCCGGAGCCGTTTGCGCGCTTGCACGTAGATCTGGCAAATCCGCGCCTCGGTCACTCCGAGCCCTTCGCCGATCTCCCTGAACTTGAGTTCCCGGTAGTGGCGCAGGGTGACCACCAGCCGTTCGCGTTCCGGAAGCTGCGCCACCGCCCGTTTCAGCTTCTCCACCAGGTCGCGGCGCTCCACGAAGTCCAGCGGGTCCTGGTAGATCCCCTGTCCCTGGGCGTTCCCTTCGAGCACGAGGTGCTGCGACGGGTCGTCGAGGCTCATCCACCCGTACTCGCTGACCCGGTAGTTGATCTTGTGGTAGGCCTCCAACGACACCGACAGCTCGTGCGCCAGCTCTTCGGAAGTGGCTTCGCGGCAGAGGTCCCGGGCCAGGCGCCTGCGGGCCGCGGCGACCCGGCGCCCCCAGGCGCGGATGGACCGGCTCACCCAGTCCAGGGAGCGCAGGCACTGGATCATCTCGCCGTAGATGCGGTGCCGGGCGTACACGTAGAACGACACGCCCCGGTCGGGGTCGAACCGCTCCGCGGCTTCCAGCAGGCCGACCACGCCGGAGTGCACCAGCGCTTCGAGGTCCGTGTTGGCCGGCAGCCGGCGGTGGAGTTGGCGGGCCATTCGCCTCACCAGGGGAAGGTAGGCGGTGACCACGTGTTCCCCGGGATCGTTTCCTTCCGCGGGGGGAAAGCCGCCCGACTCGGTGCAGGGAGATGCCTTCTTCATGCCGGCACCAAGGGAGCAACGGCCGTGCCATCCCGCGGCGCCGACGGATAATCCAGAGGCTGCGGCTACTTGGCGCAGGGCGGGAAGGGAACGGACGGGCGGGAGGGTGTCAACGGGCGCGGCCGAGTCGTCACGCCGTTGGCGGTTTCGGGCAGGCAGGCGCCTAGCGGTAGAGCTCCAGCAGCTCCACCAAGCCCAGGGCGCGCATCTCGCTGAACAGGTAGCGTTTGATCTCGTCCACCCTGTCCATCCGGAGGGCGGTGCGTCCGATGGCGCCGGCCCTCTCGTAGCTCACCGAGCGCACCAGCTTCCGGACCACGGGGATGGACAGGGACTCCATGCTGAACTCTTCGAGCCCCATGCCCATCAACAGCAGGGTGGACAGCGGGTCCCCGGCCATCTCGCCGCACATGGCCACCCGCTTGCCCTTGTCCTTGGCGGCCCGGATGACTTGGTGGAGGGCGGAGAGGACCGCGGGGTGGAAGGGCTCGTAGAGCGAGGCCACCTTGCGGTTGCCGCGGTCCACCGCCAGCAGGTACTGGATCAGGTCGTTGGTCCCGATGCTGACGAAGTCCACCTCATCCAACAACCGGTGGGCCACCTGCACCGCGGACGGCACCTCGATCATGATCCCCGTTTCCATGTCCGCATCGAAGGGGAGGCGGAGGCGGGCCAGGTCCGCCTTCGCCTCGCGCACCATGGCCTTGACCCGGAGGATCTCCTCCAGGCTCGAGACCATGGGGATCAGCAGCCGCACCGGCCCCAGCGCCCCCGCGCGCAGTATGGCCCGGAGCTGCATCTCGAACGTCTTCGACACCTCCAGGGAGATGCGGATGGAGCGCCATCCGAGGAACGGGTTGGGCTCGGAACGGGCGACGCTCACGTAGGGAGGGTACTTGTCGGCGCCGATGTCGAGGGTGCGGATGGTCACGGGCTTGCCCGCCATGCCTTCCACCACCCGCTGGTAGAGCGCGAACTGCTGGGCCTCGGTGGGGAAGTCGTGGTAGGCGAGGAACGGGATCTCGGTGCGGTACAGGCCGATGCCCTCGGCCCCGTGGACCTGCGCGAACCGGATGTCGGTGAGCAGTCCCATGTTCGCGAGCAGGCGGACCCGGTGCCCGTCGGTGGTCTCGGCCGGCAGGTCCCGCATCTCGTCGAGCTCGCGGTTGACGGCGAGGTAGTGGCGCTCCAGCCGGGCGTACTCGTCCACGATCTCCTTGTTGGGGTTGACGAACACGACCCCGGAGTTGCCATCGACGATCAGCGAGTCCTCTTTCCGGACGCTTTCCAGCAGCGACTCCGCGGCCACCACCGTGGGGATCTCGAAGGACTTGGCCAAGAGCGAGGCGTGGGAGGTGACGCCGCCGGTGGCCAGCACGATGCCCTGGAACAGGTCCCCTTCGATGAGCGCCAGGTCCGCGGGGGACAGGTCTTCGGCCACCAGGACGGCCCGTTCCTCCGGGGCCACGAGGCGCCGGTCCCCGGAGCCGGAAAGGTTGTCCAGCAGCCTCTCGGCCACGTCGCGGATGTCCGCGGTGCGCTCCTTCAGGTACCGGTCATCCACTTCGCTCACGGTGCGCATGTGCCGGCGGAAGACGTCGCTGACCGCATAGTAGGCCGTCAGCCCCTCTTCGAGGATCCGACTCTCGATCTCGTCCTGCAGCACGGGGTCGTTCAGGATCAGCCGGTGCACGTCCAGGATGGCGCCCGCCTCGTCGGAGATGAGGGCGGTCATGCGGGTCTTGATCTCTTCCATCTGGGCCGCGGAGCGTTGCACCGCGGAGCGAAAGAGCGCGACCTCCGCCCGGGGGTCCGCGGCCCGGGTCCTCTCGATGGCGGCCAGGTCGATGCGCCGTTGCAGGATGTGGGCCTTGCCGTAGGCGAAACCGGGGCAGGCGGCGAGCCCGGTCAAACGGCTGCGGAACTTCCTCGGGGGCTCGCTGGTGCGCTCCTTGCCCCGCCCCTCGTAGGACCTGAGCCTTTTCAGCGCGGTGACCATGCGCTGGCGGGACTGCTTGCGCTCGCGTTCCTTGTCCTTGAGCGAGTCCACCAGGCGGGCGTGCAGGATGATGGTGGACACCTGGGCCGATATGGCCTTGAGGAGCCTGGCTTCCTGGGGCGTGAACTCCCGCGGACGCGAGGTCTGCACCACCAGCACGCCGATGGGCGTCTTCTGGCTGCTGACGGGGACGGCGAAGAAGGAGTGGTAGCGTTCCTCGCCGGTCTCCGGGAAGTACAGGAAGCGCGGGTGCGCCGGCGCGTCCGTGACCATCACGGGCTGCCGCGTCTCCACCACCAGTCCCGCCAGGCCTTCGCCGACGCTCATGGAAACCCGGCCCACCGCGGCCTGGTCCAGGCCCCGGGTGGCGCTGAGGGTCAGCCGGTCGCTTTCGGGGTCGAGCAGATAGACCGAGCAGACCTCGGTCTGCATGCGCTTGGCCACGATGCCCGTGATGCTGTTGAGGCATCCCGGCAGGTCTTCGGCCTCTTCGACGAACCGGCTGATCTCCTCGAAGGTTACCAGGTGGGAGTCGTCGTCCCCGGTTGCGATGACGGGCGGCTTGACCATGGCTCCATTCTAAGGGGTTCCGGGGCCAACCACAATTCCGGGCGTGGATTTGACCGGCCTTGGGGCAGATGCTAAGTTGCCCCGGTGTCCCTTCCGAGACCTGCCGACCGCATGGAGAAACCCGTGGATTCCCTCGCAGCGCACGTCCGGGCCATACTGACGACCCTCGGGGAAGACCCGGACCGGGAAGGTCTCCAGAAGACGCCGGCGCGGGTGGCCGCGGCCTGGGAGTTCCTCACCAGCGGCTACCGCGAGGACCCGGACGACATCATCAACGGCGCGCTGTTCGCCGAAGACTACCAGGAGATGATCGTCGAGAAGGACATCGACTTCTACTCCCTCTGCGAGCACCACATGCTGCCTTTCCACGGCAAGGCCCACGTGGCCTACATCCCGCGCCACAAGATCGTGGGGGTCTCCAAGCTCGCGCGGCTGGTGGACGCCTACGCCCACCGCCTCCAGGTCCAGGAGCGGCTCACCAACCAGGTCGCCCAGACGATCATGGAACGCATCGACCCGCTGGGCGCCGGCGTGGTGATGGAAGCCGAGCACATGTGCATGCGCATGCGCGGCGTGCAGAAACAGAACTCCACCATCATCACCAGCGCCCTCCTCGGCGCCTTCCAGACCCAGGAGAAGACCCGCAGCGAGTTCATGAACCTCATTCGGACCCCTCACCGCTTCTGACCCAAGTCCATGGAAACCAGGCTGAGAGAAGTCGCTCCGGCGCAGGTCAAGACCGCGCTGCTGGCCGTGCCGGTCACGGACGGGGGCTTCGAGGAAAGCCTCGCGCCGAGCCTCGACGGTCCGCTCCAGGGCCGGCTCCGCGCGTTGGCCAAGAAGAGCGGATTCGCCGGCAGACGCGGGACCTCGCTGCTGGCGGCCACCCACGGCCTGCTGCCGGCCGCCCACGTGTTGCTGGTGGGGGTCGGCAAGCAGGAAGAGGACGGACCCCAAGGGGGGATCCATGCCTGGCGCGTGGCCGGGGCCGTCACCGCCAGGGAGGCCGGGCGCCTGTGGGCCGACGAGGCGGTCTTCCTGCTGCCGCCGGACCGGGAGACCGAACCGGTGGCGGGCGCGGCGGCCGAGGGCGCCCTCCTCAACGCCTACCGCTTCACCCGGTACAGGTCCAACGGCAACCACTCGGGACGACTGCGCACGCTGGTGCTCGGACGGACCTCGTCCGGGAGGAACAGCGCGTTGGCCCGGGCCCTGAGGAGCGCCAAGGCCACCGCGTCGGCCGTCTGCCTGGCCCGGGACCTGGTGAACGAGCCGCCGTCCTCGGCCACCGCGAGCTACCTGTCGGAGCAGGCCGCGGCCCATTGCCGCGGCGAGGGGCTGAAGGTCGATGTGTGGGGCCGGAGGAGGATCGAGCAGTTGAAGCTGGCGGGCCTGCTGGCGGTCAACCGGGGAAGCCGGGAGGAGCCCCGGTTCATCCGTATGCGCTACCGGCCCGGGGGCAAGCCCCGCAAGAAGGTGGTCCTCATCGGCAAGGGGATCACCTTCGACTCCGGCGGACTTTCCCTCAAGACGGCGCGCTCCATGGAGACCATGAAGCTGGACATGGCGGGGGCCGCCGCGGTCATCGGCGTCATGAGCGCGCTGCCCGATCTGGCGCCCAACGCCGAAGTGGTGGGCATGGCCCCGGCCACGGACAACCTCCCCGGCGGCGGCGCGCAGAAACCCGGGGACGTCATCCGCTACCCCAACGGCAAGACCGCGGAGGTCGTGAACACCGACGCCGAAGGGCGGCTCATACTCGCGGACGCGCTGTTGCTGGCGGCCCGCGAGAAGCCCGACTGCATCATCGACCTCGCCACCCTCACGGGCGCCTGCATCGTGGCTCTGGGCAACGAGCTGGCGGGACTCTTCAGCAACGACGAGGAGCTCGCGGACAAGCTCATCGCGTGCGGCCGGGACGCGGGCGAAGGCCTCTGGCGTTTGCCTCTCGCGGCCGAGTACCGCGAGGACATCAAGAGCCAGGTGGCGGACATCAAGAACGTGGGCGGCGGCTCGGCCGGCGCCGTCACCGCGGCCCTGTTCCTGCAAGAGTTCGTGGGGGAGACCCCCTGGGCGCACCTGGACATCGCCGGACCCGCGTTCGCTGCCAAGGAGCGCCCCATATGCCCGAAAGGGGGAACGGGTTTCGGCGTACGCACGATCCTGAACCTGCTCCGGGAAATCTAGCGGCTTGGCGGCTCGGACACGTCACACGACGTCGCATCGACGGAACGGAAGGAGACACTCTCGATGGCCATATCCCACATAGCGGACAACGACTTCGAAGCCGAGGTGATCCAGGCGCCGGTGCCGGTGCTGGTGGACTTCTGGGCGCCGTGGTGCGGCCCGTGCAAGTCCATTGCGCCGGTGCTGGAAGAGCTGGCCCAAGAGTACGACGGCAGGCTCAAGGTCGTGAAGATCAACGTGGACGAGAACCCCGAGACGCCCGGCCGCTACGGCGTGCGGGGGATCCCCAACCTCATGATCTTCAAGCAGGGCGAGCTTTCGGGCCAGGTCGTGGGCGCGGCCCCCAAGGCCCGCTTGGTGAGCGAGATCGACAAGGCCATGGCCTGAACCCCGCCGGGGAAACTCTGAACAACGGTCAAGGAAACCCTGAACAACGGAGTCACGGAGAGATGTATTCCCTCACGTGACCCTCCTCACCCCGCGATGAGGTGGGATTTCCTCCCATTCCGACCATGCCGTCCTCGGTTTGGCGTCACGGATACCCCCTCCCCGTCATTCCGCAGACGCCCACCCTCTGTCATTCCCGCGAAAGCGGGAATCCATAACCCTCCGTTCGTCCTGAGCGTAGCGAAGCGAAGTCGAAGGACGCTCTCCCGACTCTGCCGCCGAAGCGAGTTGACATACGATTTGCAAGTTTTCATACTTGCTGCATGGCAACGATGATCCAGGTCCGTAACGTCCCGGATGCGCTGCACCGTCGGTTGAAAGCCCGTGCGGCCATGGAGGGCGTGTCCATGTCCCTCTACGTCCTGCGAGAAATCGAGAAGTCCCTCTCGCGGCCGAGCCGCCAGGAACTGCTTCGGACCATCGCCGAGCAACCCGAGGTTTTGCTCGACCGTTCGCCTGCCGACGTCCTCCGCGAAGAACGAGAATCACGCTGATGGTACTGGACGCCTCCGGCTGTCTCGCCAACACTGTCCCCCCGCTCACATCCCCACATACTCGTCCACCATCCTTCTCTTCCCGGTACTGGATTCCCAACAGTCCTTGCCTCTTGATACTTGCACCTCGTTGGTGATGGTTCTTCTCTCTTGCAACTCCATCTTGGCCCGCTCCACTGCGGGCGCCAACGAGGTGCTCCCCTTTTTGGTGGTGGATCCGGGATGATGGCAGCGAACGTGAACCTGATCATAGCGGTAGAGACCTATTTTGCCGACTTGGGTCGGGTGCGAGCTTCGGGCGGCGCCACCGGGGAGCGGTCCAGCTACGGACCGCTGGCGAACCTGCTGAACGCCGCGGGCGCAGCCCTCAAGCCCAAGGTGTTCTGCGTCCAGGAGCTTGCCGACCAGGGCGCGGGCCATCCCGACTTCGGCCTCTACGCAGCGAAGCAAGTCCAGCGGGGCCAACCGCGCGAAGGCCAGACGCCGGAACGCGGTGTGGTGGAAGTGAAGGCCGCGGACGACGACGCATGGCTCACGGCAGCGGGCGGTCAGGTAAGCCGCTATCGGGGCCGCTACCGGCTGGTGCTGGTGACCAACACCCGCGACTTCGTGTTGGTGGGCGAAGACGCGGCAGGTCGTCCGGCGAAGCTCGAAACCTTCCGGCTGGCGGAAAGCGCGGACGACTTCCACCGCAAGTTGGAGCATCCCCGCATCTTTGCCCGGGAAGTCGGCGCGGGGTTGGGCGAGTACCTGTGCCGGGCACTGTCGCATCGGGCAGCGTTGACCGAACCCAGGGACTTGGCTTGGCTGCTGGCCTCCTATGCCCGGGACGGCTTGGCCCGTGTCGAGGCTGCGGGCGACGCCCCCTCGTTGGAGGCGGTACGCAAGGCGCTGGAAGAGGCGTTGGGAGTGCGCTTCGAGGGAGAGAAAGGCGCGCGCTTCTTCCGTTCGACCCTGGTGCAGACGCTGTTCTACGGCGTCTTCTCCGCCTGGGTGCTGTGGGCAAGGGCCGCAGTCCGAACGTCCCTGCCAACGTCTCCCCCCTGGGAACGCGGGCGTCCCGCCCGCTTCAATTGGCATGATGCGGTATGGCACCTGCGCGCGCCGGTGCTCCGAGCGTTGTTCCAGCAACTATCCGACCCCGGCCGCCTGCAGCCGCTGGGTCTCGTCGAGGTCCTGAACTGGACCGCCGCTGCACTCGACCGGGTGGACCACGCGGCCTTCTTCGCCCGCTTCAACGAAGGCGAGGCCGTGCCCTATTTCTACGAACCCTTCCTCGAAGCCTTCGACCCCGACCTGCGCAAGCAACTGGGCGTCTGGTACACCCCTTCCGAAGTGGTGCGCTACATGGTGACCCGCGTGGACCGGGCCTTGAAGGACGACCTGGGCATTGCCGAGGGGCTGGCTGCGGAGAACGTCTATGTGCTGGACCCGTGCTGCGGCACCGGGGCCTACCTGGCAGAGGTCTTGCGCCGCATCGCCGCCAACCTGGAAGGCCGCGGCCTGGGAGCGTTGGCCGGGGCGCGGGTGAAGCAGGCGGCCACCGAGCGGGTGTTCGGTTTCGAGATCATGCCCGCTCCCTTCGTGGTGGCTCACCTGCAAGTGGGACTGACCATGCAGGACCTGGACGCGCCCCTGAAGGATGACGGGGAGGAACGGCCCGGGGTCTTCCTCACCAACGCCTTGACCGGCTGGGAGCCGCACACCATCAAGCCGCTGCCCTTCCCCGAGCTGGAGGAAGAGCGGGACCGGGCGGAGCGGGTGAAACAGGACAGGCCCATCCTGGTGATCCTGGGCAACCCTCCCTACAACGGCTTTGCCGGCATGGCGGTGGACGAGGAGCGGGAACTGTCGGAATCCTACCGAAGGACGAAGCGGGTACGAAGGCCGGAGGGACAGGGGTTGAACGACCTGTACGTGCGCTTCTTCCGCATGGCGGAACGGCGCATCGCGGAGAAGACCGGTCGTGGCGTGGTCTGCTTCATCTCCAACTACTCGTGGCTCGATGGCCTGTCGTTCACGGGGATGCGGGAACGGTACCTGGAAGTGTTCGACGCGGTGCGCATCGACTGCCTGAACGGTGACAAGTACAAGACCGGGAAGGTAGCGCCGGACGGGACGCCGGACCCGAGCATCTTTTCGACGGAAGGGGACCCTGTGGGGATCCAGGTGGGGACGGCGATAGCGACGCTGGTGCGCAAGGCGGACCATGCGCCGGCGGAAGCGGTGGGTTTCCGCCATCTGTGGGGTCAGGCGAAGCGGGAGGAGTTGCTGGAAACCGCGGAAGCGGCGCCGGACGCGGTGTATGCCGAGGTGTCGCCGCTCCTGCCCCTGGGCCTGCCGTTCGTGCAAACGGCGGTGAGCGAGGACTGGTTCGACTGGCCGGCGTTGCCGGAGCTGTTCCCGGTGTCCTTCCCTGGGGTCAAGACCAGCCGCGACGGGTTTCTCGTCGATACCGACCTCGAACGGCTGAAGGCGCGCATCACGGACTACTTCGACCCTGCCCTGAGCCATGAGGAGATCGCCCGGCGCTATCCCGCGGTGATGAAGACCACGGCACGGTTCGACCCGCGCGCTGTCCGGGAGACGTTGCTTGCGCGGGGCGGCCCAGACGAGTCCGGGTTCATTCGATTCGCGTATCGCCCGTTCGACCATCGGTGGGTGTATTGGGAAGCGGAGACGAAACTGCTGGACGAGAAGCGAGCGGATTATCGCCCGCACGTTTTCGCAGGAAATTTGTGGCTCTCGTTCAACAAACGGCCGCAAAAGGGAGCGGCTGAACCACGAGCCTGTGTGACCGATCATCTCGGTTGTCATGATTTGATAGGGAATGCGACTTGTTTCTTTTCCGCTTACCTTCGCAACGACGAAAGTACCGAAAACAATACTATCGAGACCCGCCGCCCCAACATTTCAGGCGTGGCGGAACGCTACCTCAAACGCCTCGGCCTTGGCGTCGAGGACCTGTTCCATCACGTCCTCGCCACCCTTCACGATCCCGCCTACCGGGAGGCCAACGCCGGGGCGCTCCGCATGGAGTACCCACGCATCCCGCTTCCCGGCTGGCATGCTCCCGGGACCGCGGGGCGCCCGCCCACAACCGAACAAAGTCCTGCCTTTCCGGACAGCCACGTGGCTGATGCGCTCGCCCGCTCCGCCGCCCGGGGCCGCCAACTCGCAGCCCTGCTCGACCTTGAGACGCCGGTCTCCGGCGTCACCACGGGCGCGTTACGCCCGGAGATAACCGCCATCGCCGTGCCCGCCACCACGGACGGGCGCAACATGACCGGCGACAACTTCGCCCTCACCACCGGCTGGGGCCACTACGGAACCGGCGACGCGGTCATGCCTGGCCAAGGCCGGATCGTCGAACGTGCTTTTACACTGGACGAACGCGTCGCCATGCGCGATACGCTCCCTGCCCTCGGTGACACGACGCTCGACGTGTACTTCAACGACCGCGCCTTCTGGCGCAACGTCCCCGCCGCGGTCTGGAACTACAAACTCGGCGGCTACCAAGTCCTCAAGAAATGGCTCTCCTACCGCGAACGCGACATCCTCGGCCGCCCGCTGTGGCCAGAGGAAGTCCAGCACTTTACCGATACCGCAAGACGGATTAGGACGATACTATTAGCTACAACCCGAACATCCTTTTCAACCCTTAACGATGGCGAGAAACTCCAGGGAGAGGCAGTATCGCGACAAATGTAATTCTATCGGCATATGGCCGTCTTCTTTTCCCTGGGGAAACCGGAAGGTGGCTTCATCAAGAATCAGCGGTGGGCAATTACGGGCCAACGCCTAGCGCAGGCCAGAAAGCCGGGTTCAACGTGTAGTTCAGATGATGTTTGTTCTTTTCTATACGCATCTGTAATTGTTTCATGTCGTATCCAACATGAAAAATGTATAGAGGATCATCATTATCAACTCGAATACCGAGAAAGCCAAAATAGAGGAGAAAAGTTAATACCGAATCACACTGATCTTCTCGTAAATCATGTTGCTTCAAAAGCTCTAGCATCTCACCCTCGGAAAAACTCCAGCTCTCTCCAATAAAACGATAAATAACATCCTCAGCTTGTGGATCAATGTTTGCCAATTCCTGACTGGCTTCGATCAATAGATCATATGAATAGCTAAGTATTCCTTTCTTTATATCGTCAGCTTCAATGCGATCGTGCCCTAAGTTCACCGCAGAGCCCTTGCAGTGATTCAGGATTTTCAATAGATTTCGTGGACGCATCAAACAGCGATCAATCATATACTGAGACGTCTCTTCCCCTCTGTAGTGACTTATACAGATTTTCGGCCAAACGACACTAAACTTTGTCTCTGACGGAAATCCATTGTAAACAAGTCGTAGCCTGATGACTTCCCTGAGTACTTCTGCGTCACTCCAATCAAGTGATACGCGCATCTCTTTGCCAAAATCAGGGCTTTGGTTCATTAGCAACTGATAGACGTCATTCCTAATGAACACCACACAGTGAAAATCGTGCCCCTCTCGCTGCATTTCTCGCTGAATTTTCCGGCCTGCATCCATGAGGCAACGTAAGATTAAAATATCGCTAGTTGTAGGACGAGGAACATTCCAGCCTCTATCCAGGTTATCAAATAGAATCCATACTCCTGCCTTGTACTCCAGATAGCGAGAAATGTTTCCTCGAAGTTCCTTAATATTTCTAGAATGTAAAACCTCGGTGATCTCGTCTGATGTTAGGCGGCCGTCGTTGTATTTTTGGGCCTTTGCGTAGTACTCATCTGAGACGTGGGATGATAACTCACGAAGTCGTTCAGAGAAGTCGCCCAATATTACATTTGGAGATTTCTGGTAGGTATCCTGTAGTTTCTTGTAGTGAGGATGTATATCATGATCTCGCATATAGCGAGTCTGGTCCTTCTCAAGAAGCTTATAGGCGACTTCCAGGAGTAAGAGATACTCCCAGAAGGCTGTAATCAAGTGCTCCTTGGCTCCACCAGTGAGGTGATCGAGCACAAACTCCTTTAGCTTGACCAATTGATAGCCCTCTGGCTTGAGATCGACCACAATCCGAGAGGTGTCTCGCCTGAGTTCGTTACGAACCTGGGAAAACAAGGCTGTCTTCCCTGATCCCTTCCTTCCAACAACCATGTTGACTTCCCCGCGGATAGATCGACCAAACTCGTCGCGTCGAAGATAATAATTATCTAAGATCTGAAACTCATTCTCCGCCATTGGATCACCGATAGTTAATCGTGCGAGCGTATCCCTAGTCGGTGTCGCAGCCGGTTCCACATTTTGCATTGAGTCAACTACTTCCAAAGCAAATTGCTGTATGTATTCGTCGATTTCATTCAAGTGTCGGTAGCTCTTCACAAAATCTCGAACATCTAAAGGCACAGGTCCCTCTTGACCCTGCAAAATAAGCGTCGGTTTTCTCATTCCGTGAGCTAAGCCGGCAACGAACGCCGCACGGATATTGTGAATACTGGCGTCTCGCATCGCCGTTGATAGCAACGGCAAGATAACACCATGAGAACTAGCTACATGCTTTACGCTGTCGATCGCTGCCATTCTTACTTCTTCAGACGGATTGAAACTTCGATACTGAAGTCTTGCTTTTTTCGTTCGCGATACAATGTATCCCATATCGTCGTTCCGGTACGGTGTTTCTAGGATATAGACAGGCGTTTTTTGGTCCAGTGGAAAATTGGTCTCCAAGGGTGTTTGATCGATGCCTGACGTCAAAATCCTAGCTAATTCCAATGAGTCGCCATATCCAACATGCCCCAGTGTGTCGAAAATGCCTACCCTCGAAATACTGTCATCATCCTGCCTCAAGGTTTGATTACGAATAAGATACACACGCCGCTTTGTACCGATAGCAAATCCTATTTCATATGTCACGTTGAAATTGAGTATGGTGACATCGGCGACAACAAATGCGGCGTTCTCTATACCACTCACTATTGGTTGGCTTAATGGCCGTCCCGCAATATCGCTCTCCGGCCATGCATGAAAACTTAACTGACTGTCAGAACTATCTGCTTTCCCAATCGCACGCCTAACAGTATCGTATAATTCCGGTGGTTTGCTCGGAAATGCAGCAAATACTTGCGGGCATGGTTCATTATTGTCTGTTTTGGTTTTCATCAATGACCTCGTTAAAGTGAAGTTGTTTGCTTAATTTGAGATTCTCGTCTCTACTATTCAGTGGCCGAACTGGAATCATTTCACCTTGATCAGAGGGTAGTCCGGCGACTCGGGGCGCGGGGTCAGGGTGCGGTTCGTGCAATCCGCGATCAGGTCAAGCGCTTCGAGGACGATCTGGCCAACCAGCGGCTCGCTGAGCGGAGGCCCGACGACGCAATCGGTGTTCATGAAGCGGTTGCAGACGTGCAGGGTCACGGGACCCGCTATGGGTCGTTCCTCCTTGCGCTCGTCCGCATAGGTCACGGTCGCGGTCCCCCGGTTGCGTATCCCGAGACCCTCGACGACGTTCTGGGGCAGGAACGTCATGACCGCTCCCGTATCGACGATGGCTTCGACGCTGGTGCGGCGGATATCGGATTCCTGGCCGTGCCCTCGCTCGAAAAATGCCCGGTCTCCCGTATTCTCCAACACGACGTTGACCGCGATTTCGCCCATTTCCATCTCCCTCGGCCGTTCCCGGCTGAACGGCCTCCCTGCCTTCCGGTCATGGCCGGTCCTGTGTCCTGTACCACCCTAACGAGGGGACCCCGCGGGGTCAATACCGAGAGGATGGACTGCGCGCCGCGGGCGCTCATGTCCCGGAGGACGCCGTCCACGTCGATGCCGAGCTCGCGTCCTTCGACTTCGCTTCGCTACGCTCAGGACGAACGGGGACAGGATGGTCAGGGTGAGGGAATCCATCCCGGATGTCTCGATTGTTCAGGGGTTCCTCATCGGTTCGTAGCTCAACGGAAAAGCCGTTGGTCCCACCAGACGCGGGTTTCGATGCCGTGTCGGATGCGCGGGAAGTCCGGGTGGTTTGCGTTGATGACGACGTTTCGTTCCATTCGTGCGACCACCGAGGTCGCCGATCCGGTAGGCCGTGAGGGTTTCGGGGAGGGTGCGAGCAGGTGTCACACCCACGCCGGATATAACGTGTTCATCACTTGGAGGCTGTTGCGGTAGCGTGTGAGCGCGTGCGTCACACTGCAACGCCCGCTTCGGCGCGGCGCAGCAGGTTCAACACGGCATGGGCGCCGGCCGAACAGGAGCGGGCCATGTCCAGGGGCGTAGCGCCGTCCAGCAACGGATGCGGACGCTCGAGGAAACGGTCGATGCGTTCCACGTCCCCGTGGAACGCGCGTCCTACGGCATCGATCACCCGTCCCAGCTCGTAGATGCGTTCGCTGTGTTCCCGCGGCAAGGGCTTCCCGCGCCTTTCGAGCCGCCGGAACGTGGCCTCGGGAACGACCGGGCCGATGATTCGGGAACGACCGAGCAATCCGGCGAACTCTTTCACCACTGAGGTGGGCAGTCCGTCCGCCACCCGCCGGGCCAACGCCACGTCGTCGAACCCTTCGGAAGTCGTCAACGCCATGAGCCGTGCAAGTCTGACCGGCTCGCTGGCTGGCACGACAACGGGATCTGCGTATTCTTCGAGTGCGTTCATGCCTTCACAGCCTCCGTCCATCGTCGCTGACGATAGAATAGCCGTCAACCGAACGGCCTTCAAGCCGAGCCGCCTCCCTGCCTTCCGGTCATGGCCGAAGGGGCGGGAGAGAGGGAACCCGGGGCGGTATTGTCCAGACGTTCCCTGGCCCGGGTCCGGGCGCGGGCTAACGGGGGTAGCGTCTCATGCTCACGCTGATGAGCAGGCCCACCGCCACCAGGGTCGTCACCAGCGACGACCCTCCGTAGCTCAGGAGCGGCAGCGGAATCCCCACCACGGGCAGGAGCCCGGTCACCATCCCGATGTTGATGGTGAACTGCCAGAACAGGATGGCCCCCATGCCCGTGGCCAGCAGCGCCCCGAAGCGGTCCTGGGCCCGCCGCACCGCCCTGAGCGAGAGGAGGATCAGCAGCACGTAGCCGGCGAGCAGCAGCACGCAGCCGGAGAACCCCCACTCCTCGGCGAACACGGAGAAGACGAAGTCCGTATGCTGCTCGGGGAGGAACTCCAGCCGGTTCTGGCTTCCTTGCAGGTACCCCTTGCCCCAGACCTGGCCCGAGCCGATGGCGATCTTGGACTGGACCACGTGGTAGCCGGCCCCGAGGGGGTCCGACTCGGGGTTCATGAAGGTCCAGATGCGGGTCTTCTGGTAGGGCTTCAGGAACTGCCAGCCCGCGGGCAGGGCGGCGACGGCCGCAACGGCCAGGTACAGCAACGACCGCCCGCGCAGTCCGGACATGACGACCACGGTCACGGCGATGAGCAGGATCAGCACCGCGGTGCCCAGGTCCGGCTGCAGCAGCACCAGGGCGAGCACCGGCGCACAGAGCAGGAGAGGGGCCCACAGGTCCATCAGGGGATAGCCGGGCTCGTAGTGGCGCAGGGTCTTGGCCAGCAGCAGCACGAGCGCGACCTTGGCGAACTCCGAGGGCTGGAACAGGAAGACCTTCAGGTCGAGCCACCTCTGGGCTCCCCCGCTGGTGGTGCCGACCGCGAGCACCAGGGCGAGGAAGACGAGGACCGCGGCGTAGAGGGGGTAGGTCCAACGGTCCAACCGCTGGTAATCCACCGAGAACGCCGCGGCCATGGACGCCACGCCGATGACCAGCCAGTAGGACTGGCGGGTGGCCAGGTAACGAGAGCATTCGTCGTTGGCGTTGCAGTTGGCGCTGTAGATGGTCAGGATCCCCACCACGGCCAGCGCCACGGACAGGAGGAACAGGGGCCAGTCGAAGCTGGCGATGAGTCGGCGGTCAATCTGCATGGGCGGTCCGGAGGCTCGTATCGTCGGCCAGGACGACCATGTCGCCATCCGCCTCTTCGTCGCTTTCGACGTGGAAATAGGCTTCGATGACCTCCTTGGCGATGGGCGCCGCGGCGGCTCCGCCGTGCCCGCCGTGCTCCACCAGGGCGACGACGGCGATCCTGGGGTCCTTGGCCGGAGCGTAGGCCACGAACCACGCGTGGTCCCGGACCTCGTAGGGCAGGTCCTCGCTCTTGACCACTTCCCCCACCATCTGGACCACCTGTGCGGTCCCGGTCTTGCCGGCCACCTCCACAGCTTCCGAGCGCGCCCTCTTGCCCGTGCCCCGCTGGTGGTGGACCACGTCGAAGAGCGCCCGGCGCACCAGCGCAAGGCTCTCGTCCTTCATCTCCAGGGTGGCCTTCCGCACCGGGCCGTACTCTTCCATGACCTGGCCTTCCGGCGACAGCACCCGGCGCACGAACCACGGCCGATACACGGTCCCGCCGTTGGCCACGGTGGCGGTCAGGCTCGCCATCTGCAGGGGGGTGACCCCGAGGAAACCCTGCCCGATGGCCACCAGCGGGGTCTCGCCGGGGTACCAGGGGGTGCCGAAACGACGCCTCTTCCACGCCCGGTCGGGGACCAGTCCGGGGCTTTCTCCGTCGAGCTCGATGCCGGTGGGCGCGCCGAAGCCGAAACCGCGCGCGTACCGGGCGATCTTGTCCACGCCGAGCCGCTGGGCCAACCGGTAGAAGTAAACGTCGCAGGACTGCACCAGGGCCTGGTGCATGTCCACGTGGCCGTGTCCGTACTTGTTCCAGCACCGGAGGACGCGGTCTCCCACCTCGTAGGAGCCGCCGCAGAACAGCCGCCGGTCGGTGGAGATGACGCCTTCCTCCAGGGCGGCCAACGCGGTCACGATCTTGAAGGTCGAGCCCGGCGGAAACTGTCCCTGCAACGCCCGGTTGTGCAGCGGGGTCTCCCGGTCGTCCATCAGTTGACGCCATTCCCCGGAAGTCAACCCCCGGGCGAACGAGTTGGGGTCGAACGCGGGAGAACTCACCATCGCCACCACCGCGCCGGTGTCCGTCTCCAGGACGACGATGGCGCCCTCCCTGTCCTTCAAGGCATCATAGGCCACCTGCTGGACCTCCATGTCGAGGGTCAACTCGATGTTGTGGCCCGGAGTGGCCTTGAGCCGGTCGATCATGCGCACCTTTTGGCCGGTTGCGTTCACCTCCACCTTTTCGACCCCGCTGCGCCCGGCGAGCTGCCATTCCCACCTCTTCTCGAGGCCGGACTGTCCGATCTCGTCCCCGCGCCGGTAGCCCCGTTTGCGGAGTTGCTGCAACTGCCCGGCGTTGACCTCTCCCAGGTAACCGAGCAGGTGGGCCGTCATCTCGCGGGTCAGGTAGCTGCGCCGGGCCCGGACGCTCACGGACACGCCCGGAAGGTCCAGCCGGCGCGTCTCCACCGCCACCACCGACGGCCAGTCCACGTCACGAAGCAGGGTGACGCCTTCGGAGTCCCTGGCGCGGCCGGCCGCGGCCAGGAAGCTCTGCGCGTCGCCGTCCACCATGTCGGCGAGGCGCCGCAGGGTGGCTTCCGGCTCCTCCGTTTCGTCGGGCAGGTACCGTATGTCGAAGGACGGGCGGCTGTTGATCAGCAGCCGGTTGCTTCGGTCGAACACCATGCCGCGGATCGCGGGGATGCGTTCCAGCCGGATCCGGTTGTGCTCGGACATGGTGGTGTAGTGGTTGCCCTGCAGCACCTGGAGCACCCAGAGGCGGTGCGTGAGGAAGACGAAGGCCAGCACGACGAATAGCGCAAAGATGCGTGTTCGTCGTTGGAACTCGGACAGGGATCTGGCGTTGGGCCTACGAGGCGGCATCGAGGGAAGGCGACTTCCGCACGGTTTCCATGCGGACCTGGATGGAGCGGAGCATCAGGAACAGCGGCGGGGCCAGGGCCGCGGAGATGAGGGCCTCCTGCAGCACCGCGCCGGCCACCACCGCCCAGGCGTCCGCGGACAGCTCGAACAGCGGGGAAACGAACAGCAGCACGCCCGTCTTCAGCCATATGGCCGCGAACACGGTCACCACGCCGGCCACCGGCCCGGTGGCCCAGATGTAGCGGAAGACCAGGTAGGCCGCCAGGAACACCGCTGCGAAGGCGAACGCGTTCACTCCGGGTTCCGGGCTGGACAGGACGTCGACGGTATATCCCAGCAGGAACGTGGCCCACACGGCTTCCGCCCGCGGCCGGTTCATGGCCCAATAGACGCAGAGGGTCAGGGTGAGGTCGGGGATGATCGGCGTCCCGGTGACCAGATGCAGGGTCGTGGACTGCAGGAGGACGAAGACCAGACCGATGCCGAAGAAGACCAGGGACACCTTCATGGGGTAGCCGAAGGCGAGGCCCGTTCCCCCTCGTCGTCCAGGGTGGAGGAGACCACGGGCCTGGGTTTGTCGGAGATGAACAGCACCTCCTCCATCACCAGCGGGTCCACCGCCAGCGAGATGCGCACCCGCTGGAAGAGCCCGGTGGCGTTGTCTCCCACGTCCGCGACGGTTCCCACCAGGAGTCCCTTGGGGAAGGTCCCGTCCAGCCCGGAGGTAATGAGCCGGTCGCCGGGACGGACGTCTCCGTTCCGGCCCATGTACTTGACCACGGCTTCCCCGCTCACCGACCCGGAGACGATGCCGCGGACCCGGGTCCGCTGGGTGATGACGTCGAGACCGCTCTTGTGGTTCGTCAACAGCATCACCTTGGCGGTGTCGCGGTCCACGGACACGACCTTGCCCACCACCCCCCTCGGGGTGATGACCGCCATGCCCGGATGGATGCCGTCCGCCAAGCCCTTGTCCGCGGTGATGGTGCGGAACCAACTACTGGCGCTGTTGCCGGTGACCGTGGCCGCCACGGATTCCCGCAATATGCGGGTCTTGATCTCCAGCAGGTCCATCAGGCGGTCGTTGGCGAGCTTGGCCTCGAAGAGCCGGTTGCGCTCGGCCGCCAGGGCGGCAAGCTGTTTCTTCAGGCTCCGGTTCTCGTTCCAGAGGTCCTTGAAGGCAAGGTAGTTGACCTGCAGGCTGCGCACGGTGGCGCCCACCGAGTGGAGGGCTTTCTGGAGCGGCCTGACGGAATACGACAGGAGCCGGACCACCGGGTCCCGTTCCCCCGGAGCGGTGGACGAGACGGTGACCACGTAGAACGCCAGGGCCAGCGTCAGCAGGCAGTGGATGGGGATGCGGTACCGGCGCAGCGCCGATACCGCCAGGAAGCCGGCCTTGCTCGAACGGGTGTCCGGCTCGTGGTAGTCGGCGGGGTATTGCGACGACCGGGGCGGGTCCGCAGTTCTCCCTTCCCTGGCTTCCGGCACGTTGTCTTTCGTCCTTTCAGTTGAGCGCCACGTCCTTGAGCAGGTCGATCTCGTCCAGGGCCATGCCCGCTCCCATCACCACCGATGTCAGGGGATCGGTGGCCCGGGTCACCGGGAGCCCGGTCTCTTCGCTGATCAGCGAATCGAGGTTCCTGAGCAACGATCCGCCGCCGGCCAGCACTACGCCCCGATCGACGATGTCCGACGCAAGCTCCGGAGGGGTGTGCTCCAGGGAGACGCGAATGGCGTCCATGATCTGGTTCACGGGGTCCAGCAGGCAATCGCGTATCTCGTCGTCGGAGATCAAGACGGTCTTGGGTATGCCCGCCACGATGTCCCGACCCTTGATCTCCATGGTCCGGACTTCCTCGCCGGGGTAGGCCGAGCCGATGGTGATCTTGATGAGCTCCGCGGTCCGCTCCCCGATCATCAGGTTGTGGCGCCGCTTGATGAACTGGGCGATGGCTTCGTCCTGCCGGTCGCCCCCCACCCGGATGGACTTGGAGAAGACGATGCCCGCCAGGGAGATGACCGCGACCTCGGTGGTCCCCCCGCCGATGTCCACGATCATGTTGCCGGAGGGCTCGGTGACGGGCAGTCCCGAGCCGATGGCCGCGGCCATGGGCTGCTCGATGAGATAGACCTCCCGGGCCCCCGCGGACTCCGCGGATTCCCGGACGGCCCGCTTCTCGACCTCGGTGATGCCGAAGGGAACGCCGACGATGACCCGGGGGCGCACCAGGGGGCGGCGTCGGTGGACCTGCTTGATGAAGTATTCGAGCATCGCCTCGGTGGTCTCGAAGTCGGCGATCACGCCGTCCCGCAACGGACGAATGGCGATGATGCTCGCGGGCGTGCGGCCGAGCATCCTCTTGGCGGCGGCGCCGACGGAGAGGACCTTCTTGTCCCCGCGTCCGTTCTTCTGTATCGCCACTACCGAGGGCTCGTTGCAGACCACACCCTCGTTCTTGACGTAGATCAGGGTGTTCGCAGTGCCCAGATCGATGGCCAGATCGTTGGAGACGAGACCATAGAACCTGTTGAGAAAACTCATGCAACCCCTCTCGCAACCGAAACGTGGAACCCGACAAGGATACCAGATACCGATTTGCGGCACAAACACCAACCCACCGCAAAGCGGCGTTCGCCGAGGCCCGGCAGGACTCCCCTTCACATGGCCGCGGCGGACGCCTATAATGGCTCTGGTTCGCGCCGCCGGCGGTCCCGCGCCCTCGTCCCGGCAAGGGGCCGCCGGAGCCTATGCGAACGTGTGGATCACCCTGCCGGGAGGAGTCTTTCGACATGCTGGACGTGCTGCGGAAGAGGAAACGGTCGTGGCTGGTGCTGCTCCTGCTCGGGGTCGGCGTGCTCGCCTTCGTCATGGTCGGCGTGGGTCCCCAGGGGGGACAGGACCAGGTGGTCACCATCGCCCAGGTGAACGGGGAGAAGATCACCTATACGGAGCTGGAGCGCGACTACTACCGGATGCTGCAAACCTATCGGCAGTTGGCCGGAGGGCAGATCTCCCCCGCGGACATCGAGGCCCTCAACCTCAGGGGCCAGTTGCTGGGCGAGCTCATCGACCAGCGGCTGTTGCTGCAGGCGGCCCGAGGACTCGGTTTGCGGGTCACCGACGAGGAGCTGGCGGACGGAATCGCGGGCAACCCGGCCTTCCGTGCCGGCGGCGGTTTCGACAAGGAAGTTTACCAACGGGCGTTGCGCGCACAGGGGCTCACTCCGGGCGAGTTCGAGACCCGGCAGCGCGAAGCGCTGGTGATCCAAAAGCTCCGGGACCTGGTGCAACACTCGGTGCCGGTCACGGCATCCGAGGTGGAAGAGCGCTACCGGCTGGACAACGAGGAGATCGCGCTGGACTTCGTTCGCCTGGAGACCGACGACTTCCTCCGGGAGGTGACCCTCGATGAGGAGGAGATCCGGGAGTACTACGACCGGAACGGGCGGCTGCTGCGGGAGCCCCTCAAGGTCAAGGCCACTTACGTGGCGTACTCGGTGGAACATTTCGCCGCGGATGTCCAAGTCACCGACGAGGACGTCCAGGCATACTACGACGTCTATCGCGACCGCCGGTTCCGCAGGCCGGAGAGGGTGAAGTTCAGCCAGGTCTTCATCCCCGCGCCGGCGCAAGAGTCGTCGCCGGAAGCCGGGGAAGAGGCGCGAAAGGAACTCGAAGACGTCCGGAAACAGGCCGAGGAGGGCGCCGACTTCGCCGAGCTCGCCAGGCAGCACTCCCGGGACGAGAGCGCGGCCCAGGGGGGCGACATGGGCTTCGTGGGCCGGGGCCAACTGGCGCCGGCCCTGGACACGGCGCTGTTCGCGCTGGCGGAGGGCGAGGTCAGCGAAGTGGTGGAAAGCGCCCTCGGTCTGCATCTGCTGAAGGCGGTGGAGAAGCAGGAGGAAGGGACCGTCGAGCTTGCGGAAGTGCGCGAAGAGATCGTCGAGGCCCTCAGGCGCGAGCGCGGCGGGGCCAGGGCCGCCCGCGCCGCGGAGGAAGACCGGGAACGGGTCCTGGACGGGGCGCCGTTGGCGGAAGTGGCCTCGCAGCGGGGGCTCGGGACCTCGGAGACGCGGCTGTTCAGCCCGGGCGAAAGACTGGACGAGATCGGCGGCGTGGACGAGTTCTACCGCACGGCCCTTTCCCTGAAACCGGACCGGGTGGGCCCCATCGTGTCCGCTTCCGACGCCCTGTACATCATGCAGGTGTCCGAGCGGGTGGAGCCCGCGGTCCCGCCCCTGGAAGAGGTCCGGGACAAGGTGGAGGAGATGCTGACCCGGAGGAAGGCGCGGGACCTGGCGCGGTCCAGGGCGGACGCCATCCTGGCGGAGCTCGGGGAATCGCCGGACCTCGGCAAGGTTGCGGCCGGCCACGGCCTCACCGTGGAGGACACCGGCCTGTTCCCGCGCAAGCAGGCGGAGATACCCGAGATCGGTTTCCTTCCCCTGCCCCTCGGCGGGCTCACCCTGTCCGGGGAGAAACCGGTGGCCGAGACCGCCTACGTCCAGGGCGATTCCGTGTACGTCATGGTGCTGAGGAAGACGGTGGAGGCCGACCCCGCGGGCCTGGCCGGGGAGAAGGAAGAGCTGACGCGGCGCTTGCGCGATGAGAAGCGCCAACGCGCCTTCCGGCAGTTGATCGAGCACCTGAAGGCCAACGCGAACATCGAGGTCCATCCCGAGTTCATCTGACCCGGACCATGCAGATCTTCCTGTTGCGCCACGGCGAGACCCGCTGGAACCGGGAAGGCCGGTGCCAGGGGAGCTCGGACATCGAGCTCAACGAGGTCGGCCACAGGCAGGCCGGCGAGGTGGCCGCGCACCTGGGCCGCCGCCGCATCGACGCGGTCTATTCGAGCCGACTGCGGCGGGCCCGGCAGACGGCCGAGATCGTGGGGGAGCCCCACGGAGTCGCGGTGAGGATCGAGCCGGACCTGCGCGAGCTCGACCACGGCGAGATGGAAGGACTCACGTTCGTCGAGGTGAAGGAGAAGTTCGACGGATGGATCGAGCGGTGGCGTTCGCAACCCGAGGGCCTATGGCTGCCCGGAGGCGAACGGTTGCTCGACGTGGACCGTCGGGCCTGGTCCGCGCTCAACCGCATCGTCGGGAACCACGACGACGGCCACGTCATCGTCGTGGTCAGCCACAGTTTCCCCATACTCTCGGTGTTGTGCCGCATCAGCGGGACGCCGCTGAACCAGTACCGCACGTTCCACCTGAAACCCTGCGAATTCAGCCACGTGGCCTTCACCCGGTCGAAGGGCTGGGAGATCCGCCAGGTGGTGGCCGACCCGTCGCGCATGGGCGAGTGACCGGCGGACGGCAACGGAACGACGGCCGCGACGAAGGAGGACCGCATGAGAATCGTTCACACCATGATACGGGTCAAGCGCCTGGACGAAAGCCTCGCCTTCTACTGCGACGGGCTGGGGATGCAGTTGTTGAAGAAGAAGGACTACGAGTCCGGGCGCTTCACCAACTGCTTCGTGGGCTACGGGTCCGAGGACGACGGCGCGGTCATCGAGCTCACCTACAACTGGGACACGCACGAGTACGACCTGGGGGACGGCTTCGGCCACATCGCCATCGGGGTGCCCGACGTGTACGCCACCTGTGACGAACTGCGCAGGAAAGGGGTGAAGGTCACCCGGGACGCCGGTCCCATGAAGCACGGCGGCGGGGTCATCGCGTTCATCGAAGACCCCAACGGCTACAAGATCGAACTCACCACCCGGAAGGAATAGCGCGCTTCCGGCTTTCGGGTGGGCAGGATTCCACGGCCAGGCGTCCCGCCCCCCACCTGCCTCAGAGTCGCAACAGGGTCCGGGAGGTCCGCTCCGTGGAGGAGCGCACTTCCGGCGCGTCGGGCTGCGAGTCCACCACCGCCAGCGCCTTGTGGAGAGGCCCCAGGCCGCCGCAGTAGTCCGAGCCGAAGACCACGCCGCCGGCGCCCATCACTTCGCGCAGGAAGGGCAGCGCGTTGGGCCGGACGCTGGCTGTGTCGATGAGGAAGTGCTCCAGGAAGATTTCCGAGTACCGCTTCTCGCCATCCGGCCCCTTGTGCTTCCAGAACATCCGCTGGACCAGCAGGGGGATGCCCCCGCCGCCGCTGCGTATCACCACCTTCAGGTTCGGGTAACGGTCGAAGAGGCCGCTGGCGATCATGCGCATGACGCACTCGTTCACGCTCGCGTCCGACAGCACGCTGTAGGCCACGCCGGCGCCGCCGTCCTCCAGCCTGCCCAGGGTGGGGTCCTTGGCCCCCCCGCTGCCGTGGAGGAAGAGCGGCAGCCCCAGCTCCGACGCCTTGGCGAAAACCGGGTCGAGCTCCGGCAGGTCCACCTTCATCTCGCCGTCCACGCGCGGGTAGATGAGCACCGCCCGGAAGCCTCGGGAGGCCATGCGTTCGATCTCGTCCACCGACTCCCGCACGTTCTTGAGGGACAGTGCGGTGACGCCGCCGAACCGGTCGGTGTGCCCCGCGATGCGCTCCGCCAGCACGTCGTTGGACAGGCGCGCCGTCTCCATGGCGTCGGCCGCGTCGAGCTGGTCCGCGTCCTCGCTGGCCCCCTGGCAGACCAGTTGGAACTCGATCCCCGCCCGGTCGAGCTCCGCGAGCCTCCCCTCGAAGTCGGCCGAGTCGCAAGGATCGACTTTCGGCGCTTTCCCGGTCTTCCTGCGGAACGCTTCTACCAGTTCCGGGGCGGTGTGGTGTGAATGCCAGTCGATGAGCATGGGTTCCTCCAAGGCGAGGCGTCGCCAAGCGGCCGCCCGGGTCGTGACCCTGCCGGCCGCGCCAGCGCAAGCTGATTATAGGACCCGACGCCGAAGCCGGTCAATGGCCGCAGGCCCGGCGCCGCGCCGGTCGCGTGGAGTCTCCCGGGTTGGACTTCGACTTTCGCGCTGGTGGGGCTGGGCTCCGCCGTGGCCACCACCAATTCGAGGAAACCCTGAACCATCGAACCATGTGCGAGGGCATTCCCACACGTGACCCTTCCGTCCCCATTCGTCGGTCGTAGCGAAGCATCCCATCCCTGTTCGTCCTGAGCATAGCGAAGCGTCCCATCCCCGTTCGTCCTGAGCGTAGCGAAGCGAAGTCGAAGGACGCCCTCTCCTTCCCGGATCGAACAGGGTTTCCTTGACTGGCTCCCGCGGTTCGGCTAAGCCTTGGGCAACACCATGCAAGCCCGGCACGCGCGTGCGCGCGGACGGGCGTTTCGGGAGGAACTCCATGTCAACCGCCGTCCTCGATGGTATCGAGGTCCATTACGAAACCTGGGGATCGGGAACGCCGCTCCTGATGCTGGCGCCCGGAGGGTTCGATTCCACCATCGAGAAGTGGCGCGCGGCCAGCGCCTGGACCGGCATCGACGCCCTGGCCAGGCTGGCCTCGCAACACCGGGTGATCGCCTACGACCGGCGCGAGTCGGGGGAGTCGGGCGGCCGGGTGGAGCGCCTCGGTTGGGCCGCCTACGCACGGCAGGGAATGCAGCTCCTGGACCACCTCCAGGTGGATTCGGCCTTCGTCATGGGCGGTTGCATGGGCTGCTCGGTGGCCCTTTCCTTCGGCGTCCACTATCCCGAGAGGACCCGCGGCCTGGTCCTCCACTGGCCGGTGGGGGGATACCGCTGGAAGGTTTCGAACCACGCGCGGTTCGCCGACCACCTGCGCTTCGTGCGGGAGAACGGTCTCCGGGCGGTGGTGGACCGGGCGCGCAAGGGGACCACGTTCTGGACCGATCCCGAGTCCGGTCCGTGGGCTTCCGTCATCGCCCGGGACGGCGAGTTCGCCGAGGGGTTCGCGGCCCAGGACCAGGATCGCTACCTGGGGATCGTCGCCGCCACCGGGCCGGACATGTTCGATCGGGACACCGCCACCGGCGCCCAGCCGGAGGAGCTCATGGGGGTCAAGGCGCCGGCCCTGGTGATACCGGGGGACGACCCGTCCCACGCCACGTCGGGGGCCCACTACCTGCGCGAGTGCCTGCCCCACCCGGAGTTCTGGAACGTCATGCCGCCGGACCAGACCACCGAGAACGTGTGCGAACGGACGCTGGAGTTCACCCGGTCCCACGGCTGACGCGCGCCGGGGGAATCGGGACGGAGAGCCGGGAGACTTTTCGGCTTCCCTGCCTCTGGCTGCGATTCGCCTGCCCGGACTCGCCTGCCCGGACGGCTCCCGGCCCCTGACGCATGTCGCCCAAAGACAGCCCGCCCAACCCCGGTCCCGGCTCGCCCGGGCGCGAGGCCGTGACCGGGGTCCTCGAACACCACCGTTTCCTGCTCCTGGCCGCCATCGGCGCGCTCCTCTACGTCACCGGCCTCGGGTGGCGGGACCTCTGGTTTCCCAACGAGCCCAACGTGGCGGACGTGGCCCAGGCCATGTTCCTGAGCGGCGATTGGGTGACGCCCCGCCGCATGGGGGAGGTCTGGGTCGATTATCCCCCGTTGCTCTACTGGGCGGGGGCCGCTTCGTCCGCGGTGTTCGGGGAGATGAGCGCGTTCTCCCTGCGGCTGCCTTCCGCTATCGGGGCCATCGCGCTCTCGCTCGTCACCTGCTTCGCGGGCTCGCGCTGGTTCGGGCCGTCCGCGGGGTTGTGGGCCGGTTTCCTGCTGCTGACGTTCCCGCAGTTCGCGCTCCAGGCCATCGGCTACCGCCCCGACATGCTGTTCGGCCTCTTCATCGCCGCGGGGCTGTTCGCCTACGCTGCCGGCGCGGACTCCGAACCGTCCTGGAAGCTGCGTGTCGCGGGCTTCGCACTGCTCGGGCTGGCCATGCTGACCAAAGGACCCCTGGGGCTCCTGCTGCCCGGACTGGTGCTGGCCCTGTGGCACGGGACGCGCCGGGAATGGCGCCGGCTGGCGGCGCTGGCGCCCCTCGGCCTGGTGAGCCTTGCCATCTACTTGGCCTGGTTCGTTGCCTGCGCCCACCAGGCGGGCGCGGGCAGCGTCGTCGAGGAGCTCTGGCTGCAGAACTTCGCCCGTTTCGGAAGCGGCGTTCGCGGCCACGTGAGACCGCTCTACTACTATGCGGTGAACGTGTGGTTGGACTTGGCGCCGTGGAGCCTGCTGTTGCCGTTGGCGCTCTGGCGCGTCCATCGCTGCGGGGCATGGCGCGACCCCCGACGGCAACTGCTGTTGTGGTGGTTGGGAGCGTTCTTCGTCTTCCTCTCCCTTGCGGTCACCAAACGCCAGCTCTACCTGCTTCCCGCGTATCCCGCGGCTGCGCTGCTCCTGGGCCAGTGGATCGCCGTCCGCGGCCGGGAAGTCCTCGACACGTGGGAGCGCCGCTGGGCCGCCGCCTCCATCACCGCGGCGGCCGCGGCCCTCGTCCTCATGGGCGGGAGCCTGGCGGCCGCCAGCCTCTTTTCCGGCCTGCTCGCCCCGTGGCTGGCCCTGGAGCCTTTGCACGCTTTCGTCTTCACGAGCCTTCGCGGCCCGGGGCTGGCGGTCGGCGCCTTGAGCCTGGCCGGAGGGCTATGGGTCCTGCGCGCCCGGCGTTATCCGGACCTGCCGCAGGCCCTGCTCCGTATCGCGGTGGTGACGGTCCCCCTCTATTTCCTGGCGTTTAGCTGGATCATGCCGAAGTTCGACCCGGTGAAGAGCTACGAGCCGGTGGGGCGCTGGATCCGGCAGCAAATGGGTTCGGAGCAGGTCTTCGGAGTCGCGGTCTCGCACCGGGAGCGCGGCAAGGTGGCGGCCTTCACCTACCATACCCGGCGCAAGGTCGAGTTCCTGGCCACGGAAGACGCCGTGGCCCGGTTCCTGGAAGAGCATCCGGGCTCCGTGGTGGTCCTGGCCTGGAGCGCGGTCGAGTCCATTTACGGCGCCGGCAGGACCGACTGGCAGGATCGGGTGGTGAAGGAGGTGGCGGCCGGGGGGCACCGCTACTTTATGCTGCGCGGTTAGGATCTCTGGCGAAGCGCGACCCTGGCATTCCCGCGAAAGCATGTCTTCGCGGAAGTGGAAGCGGGGGCGGGAATGTTCGATGCTCGCTTCCGTTTCAGGAACCTCTGAACGATCCGGACAGGGGGCATGAGCGCGTCCTTCGACTTCGCTTCGCTACGCTCAGGATGAACGGGGATGGGAGTCTACGCTCAGGACGAACGGGGATAGGGGCGTCAGGGTGAGGGAATCGGGAATCCATCCTGGGTGTCTCGATTGTTCAGAGGTTCCTTCAGCGTTTTCAAGGGATGGATTCCCGCTTTCGCGGGAATGACGGGGAGTAGGGCGCCTGCGGGAATGACGAGGGTGGGACGTTTGCGGGAATGACGGAGAGTGGGGCGCCTGTGGGAATGACGAGGGGTGGGGTGCTTGCGGGAATGACGGGGAGCGGGGCACCTGTGGGAATGGCGAGGGTGGAGTGCTTGCGGGAATGACGGGGCGGGCTTTTGCGGTTCTGCGTGATATTGGATCGGAATCCCGGTAGAATGGTGAACGGAAACCCTGAACGATTACCCCGTTCGTCCTGAGCGTAGCGAAGCGAAGTCGAAGGACGCGCTTTCCCGAAGGGAGATGGAGTTCGAGCCGGAATCGTTCAGGGTTTCCGAATGTCGGAATCGGTTGCCGAGTCCGAGACGGGCAAGCGGGAGCGGTTGGCCCGCAGAGGAGAGACGGGCCGTCCACGCTTGCCGCTCATTACCGGAAGAACACCGGAAGAAGGGGCGCCCTATGCGCGTATCGCTTGCCGTCGTGCTTCTGTTCGTCACGTTGTCCGCGGCGCCGGTCGGCGCGCAACCGACGCCCCAGGGTCCCGACGAACCGACGCCCCAGGACTCCGACGAAACAGCGCCCCAGGACTCCGACGAAACGGCGAGGCAGGACCTCGAGAGAACGGTCACCAGGGCCCTGTGGACCTTCCGGGACTTCCAGAAGGATGAACGGATGACGTGGTTCCGGGCCAACCTGCGTTACGCCAAGGGACTGCTGATCGTGCCGGCCATGTACAAGGGAGGCTTCTTCGTGGGCGGTTACACCGGCCACGGCGTGCTCCTGGCCCAGGACCGGGACGGCAACTGGAGCCAGCCGGCCTTCTACGACCTGCTCGCGGGATCCATCGGTTTCCAGTTCGGTTTCGCCACCGGGCAGGTCATCCTCATGATCATGACGGATGCGGGCTTGAGGCGGTTCCTGGACGACAAGCTCCATCTCGGCGCCGACGCGAGCATCGGCGTGGGTCCGGAAGGCATCGGAGCCAAGGCCGAAGTGTTCGACATCTTCTCGTTTGCCCGTCTCAAGGGACTGTTCGGGGGCCTGTCCGTGGAGGGCGGGGGGGTCATCGTCAACCGGAGCCGCAACGAGACCTATTACGGACAGCCCGGCATCCTGCCTGCGGACATCCTGTTCTCGGGGAAGTTCAGGAACGACCAGGCGGACTCCCTCGTCCAGACGCTCACCGAGACGGCGCGCTGACGGCGCGGCTCCGGGAACCGCTGCACGATCGGGACAGAGGCAAGAGCGCGTCCTTCGACTCCGCTCCGCTACGCTCAGGATGAATGGGGAAACTTCGCTCCGCTACGCTCAGGACGAACGGGGATGGGAGGGTCAGGGTGAGGGAACCCATCCCGGATGTCTCGATTGTCCAGAGGCGGCTCTAATCCGCGGGAGTGAACTTGTAGAGCGTTACGTCCGGGGTGACGTCCTCGAACACCACCTCCACGGGAAGGCCGCAACGGAGGTCTTCCGGCTTCCGGCCCACCACGTTGCTCACGAGCCGCGGCCCTTCCTCCAGTTCGACCACGGCGAGCACGTAGGGGACCTCGCTTTCGAAGCCGGGGTGATAGACCCGGTGATAGACCCCGAACGAGTAGATGACGCCCCGGCCCGAGGCCTTCCGCCAGTCCCACTCGGTGCTCCAGCAGTGCGGGCAGGTGGGGGCCGGCGGGAACCGGTAACCGGCGCATTGGCGGCACTGGGGCAGCAGCAGTTCGTGGCGCTTGCAGCCTTCCCAGAACGGCTCCGACTCCACCGTGGGAACGGGCAAGGGCTTGGCGTAGTCGCTCATGACGCCTCCCGCGCCAGGATCAGCGCCGACTGGCAGGCGGTGTTGCCGCCGTGGCCGCTGACCAGTGCCACCTCGGCGTCGGGGGCCTGTCGGTCGGGCGCGTGCTCGCGCCGGACCTGCCGGACCCCTTCCAGGATCTGGAGCATCCCTTCGGTATGCCCCTCCGAAAGCTGTCCGCCCGAGGTGTTGGTGGGCAGGGCGCCGTCCAGGGCCAGCGCTCCGGAAGCGGCGAAGGGGCCTCCCTCGCCCTTCTTGCAGAAGCCGTAGTCCTCCAGTTGGAGCAGCACCATCTGGGTGAAGCAGTCGTAGAGCTGCGCGGTGTCCACGTCCCCGGGGCCGATGCCGGCCATGCGGTAGGCCGCCTCGCCCGCCTCCCTGGCGCCGGTGGTCAGCATGTTGTCGTGCTCGAACCAGCCGCTGAGACGGTTCCCGAAGCCGAACCCCATGACGTAGGCCGGAGGGTTCTTCAGGTCCCTGGCGCGTTCCGCGGAAGTCACCACCACCGCGCCGGCGCCGTCGATGTAGATGCTGCAGTCGTAGAGGCAGAGCGGATCGACGATGAGCCGCGCGTTCAGGTATTCCTCCATGGTCAGGGGCTTCCGGAAGAAGGCGTGGGGGTTCCGGCTCGCGTGGCCGCGGAACGCCAGGGCGATGCTCCCCAGTTGCTCCCGGGTGGTGCCGTATAGCTGCATGTGGCGTCTGGCGGACACCGCGTAGTTGGCCGGGGCGCCGAACCAGCCGAACTCCGGTCCGAACTCGCCCTGGTTCTGGATGCCGATGCTCACCCGCCGGCGGGCGGCCGCGGTGCGGTGCGTCCGGGACCAGGTGTCCCGTCCGAACCCGACGATGACCGTGTGGCACAGGCCCGCGTCGATGGCCATGCAGGCCATGGCCACGCCCAGCACTTGGCTCGCGCCGCCGTTGTCCGTGGAGGTGCTGTAGGCGACGTCCAGGCCCAGGGCCTCGCCCACGCGCTGGTGGTGGCAGTACACGTCGTCCGGGCCCCGGGTGATGAGCCCGTCCACGTCCGCCTTGGTCAGGCCCGCGTCTTCGATGGCGTTCCGGGCCGCCACCGCAAACAGCCCGATGGGGCCAAGCTCCGGGACCTTGCCCAGGGCGCTCTGCCCCACTCCCGCAATGGCGTACCTGCCTCGAAGGTTGCCGCTCATGGGGTGCCTCCCTGTGGTGCTCGAGAGCGCATGATCGTCCGGACGAGTGCGCTACGGAAACTCTGAACAATTCCGGCTTGAACCCCATCTGCCTGTGGAAAGCGCGTCCTTCGACTTCGCTACGCTACGCTCAGGACGAACGGAGGGTCTTCACTATGCTCAGGACGAACGGGAGTAATCGTTCAGGGTTTCCATACATGAAACCTCGGGGCAGGGCGAGGGGCGTGGGCGTCGGCGGAGATCTTGGGAGCGCGCTGCCGGAGACCGGCGCATGCCGCCGGTGCGGGCGAGACGCCCGCGTTCCCGGGAGAGTCGCTTGCCTGGAAGGGATACCCGGAGTCGTTGAGCTTGCCGACACTCCTGTCCCCGTTCGTCCTGAGCGTAGCGTAGCGAAGTCGAAGGACGCCTCATGCCCCCTGTCCCGATTGTTCAGGGGTTCCGTAATGGTATGATTGGATCGGTCGCCCACCGGAAGCGAGACCGAAGAACATGAAACTGGAAGACATTCGTTCCCAGGCCACTCTGCGCGGCGTTCTTGCCGACGGTCCGGTCACCGTGGTCAGCGTGCAGTGGTACGGGTCGGAGGCCATCGAGCTGACCTACGAGACGCCGGGCGGCAAGGTGGCGAACGAGTTGCTCTACCGTCACGACGAGGCGCGGCTCGAGGTGGTCGAGCAGGGGCGCGCGTGGAGCTTCGACGGAGACGGGGCCATGTTCCGTCTGGTGTCCGAGGCGCAGCGCATCCGCCTCGCGCACCTGTTCGATCCGCTGCTGGCGGTCCACACGTCGCTGGTGGAGCCGCTGCCGCACCAGATCACCGCGGTTTACGAAGCCATGCTGCCGCGCCAGCCGCTCCGCTTCCTGCTGGCCGATGACCCGGGCGCCGGCAAGACCATCATGGCCGGGCTGCTCGTCAAGGAGCTGATGGCCCGAGGAGACTTGCAGCGCTGCCTGGTGGTGTGTCCCGGGAACCTGGCCGAGCAATGGCAGGACGAACTGTACCGCCGCTTTCAACTCCCCTTCGAGGTCCTGACCAACGACAAGCTGGAGGCCGCCCGCACCGGCAACTGGTTCCTCGAAAACGACTTGGCCATCGCGCGGCTGGACAAGCTGGCCCGAAGCGAGGACATCCAGGCCAAGCTCAGGGCGCCGGACTGCGGTTACGACCTCGTGGTGTGCGACGAGGCGCACAAGCTGTCGGCCGCCTTCTTCGGCGGCGAGGTCAAGTACACCAAGCGGTACCGGCTGGGACGGCTTCTGTCGAGCCTCACTCGCCACTTCCTGCTGATGACGGCGACGCCGCACAACGGCAAGGAGGAGGACTTCCAGCTCTTCATGTCGCTGCTCGACGGCGACCGCTTCGAGGGCCGCTTCCGGGACGGAGTGCACCAAGTGGACGTCTCCGACCTGATGCGCCGCATGGTGAAGGAGAACCTGCGGAAGTTCGACGGCCGGCCGCTCTTTCCCGAGCGCATCGCCTACAGCGTGCCCTACCGGCTTTCGGCCCCGGAGGCCCGCCTGTACGAGGAGGTCACCGACTACGTGCGCGGCGAGTTCAACCGTGCCGAGGCGCTGCAGAACGACAAGCGCGCCGGCGCCGTCGGCTTTGCCCTCACCATCCTGCAACGCCGCCTTGCCTCGTCCCCGGAGGCCATCTACCAGTCGTTGCGAAGGCGGCGCGAACGGCTGGAAAGCCGACTGCGGGAGTTGGCGCTCCTCGAACGCGGCGCAGGGCGCGGCGCCGCGGAGACGCATGGCTTCAGGGGCGGCGGTCCGCCTCTCGACGCCGAGGACGTGCGCCCCCTGGGTCCCGGCGCACCTTCCCTTGCGGACGGCGGGCCGCTGCTTGAAGCCGAGGACGTGGAGGACCTCGACGAGGCCCCCGGCGCCGAGCTCGAAGCCGCGGAGGCCGCGGTGCTGGATCAGGCCACCGCAGCAAGCACCATCGCGGAGCTCGACGCCGAGATCGCATCGCTCAAGCGCCTCGAAGCGCTTGCGGGGCAGGTACTCCGCAGCGGCGGCGACGCCAAGTGGCGGGAACTGTCGAGCCTGCTGGGGGAGGTCTTCACGCCGGCCGGGCTGGACGCCGGCGGCCACGTGGCCGAAGACCCCGCCCCCTACGGCAGCGGCGCCATCCCGCCGCCGGTTCCCTCGCCCGGCCAGAAGCTGGTGTTGTTCACCGAGCACCGGGACACCCTCGACTACCTGCAACGGCGGATCGGGACGCTCCTCGGCCGCCCCGAAGCCATCGCCGTCATCCACGGCGGCACGGGCCGGGAAGAACGCCGCAAGGCCCAGGAGGCGTTCCTGTACGACCCGCAAGTCCGTATCCTGCTCGCCACCGACGCGGCCGGCGAGGGCATCAACCTGCAACGCGCCCACCTGATGGTGAACTACGACCTGCCCTGGAACCCGAACCGCCTGGAGCAGCGTTTCGGACGCATCCACCGCATCGGCCAGACCGAGGTCTGCCACCTGTGGAACCTGGTGGCGGAGGAGACCCGCGAGGGCGACGTGTACCGGACACTCCTGGACAAGCTGGAGCAGGCCCGGCACGCCCTCGGCGGCCAGGTCTTCGACGTGCTCGGCAAGCTCCGGTTCGAGGGCAGCCGCCTGCGCGACCTGCTGGTCGAGGCGGTCCGCTACGGCGACCGTCCCGATGTGCGGGCGCGGCTCGCCCGCGCGGTGAGCCAGGCGGTGGACCGCCCGCGCCTGCAAGCGCTGGTCGAGGAGCGGGCCCTCGCCCACGACGCAATGGATTCGACCCGCGTGGCCCGCGTGCGGGAAGACATGGAACGCGCCGAGGCCCGCCGGTTGCAGCCGCACTACGTGGAGTCGTTCTTCCTCGAAGCCTTCCGCCGCCTCGGCGGCGCCGTGCGCCAGCGCGAACCGCGCCGCTACGAGGTCACCCACGTCCCCGCCCCGGTACGCAACCGGGACCGTCGGAACGGCGCCGGCGAGCCGGTGTTGCAACGCTACGAGCGCATTGTCTTCGACAAGGCCCTGCTGGCCCCGCCGGACACGCGGGCGGCCCGTTCCCGCGAGCCTTCCGGCCCGGCCTCCCCGGGAACGCCGCCGCCCCGCCCCCAAGAGCCTTCCGCCCCGTCCTCCCTGGGAACGCGGGCGTCCCGCCCGCTTGCAACTTCCGCCGCGGAGACCCAAACCGCCCCTCCCGCGGGAACGCAACCCCCCGCCGCCTTCCTCTGCCCGGGGCATCCCCTCCTGGACGCCGTCCTGGACCTCACCCTGGAGCGCGGGCGCGGCCTCCTCCGGCGCGGCGCGGTCCTGGTGGACGAACGCGACCCCGGACTCGACACCCGCGTGCTGTTCACCTTGGAGCACGCCATCCGGGACGCCAGTCCCCTGCCGGACGGCGAGGGCCGCACGATCTCCCGGCGCATGCTGTACGTGGAGCTCGACGCCGCCGGAAACGCGCACCGTCTCCGCCACGCGCCGTACCTCGACTACCGCCCGCTCGCGGAAGGCGAACCGGCCGCGGCCGACGTCCTCGACCGGCCCGAGTGCGCGTGGATCGCCCCCGGGCTGGAGGAGACGGCGCGGCGCGAGGCCATCGCCCACGTGGCGCCCGAGCACGCCGCAGAGGTCCGCGACCGCCGCCTGGCGTGGATCGACAAGACCCGGGCCGCGGTCAAGGAACGCCTGACCAAGGAGATCGCCTACTGGGACCACCGCGCCGACCAGCTCAAGCTCCAGGAGCAGGCCGGCAAGGCGGGGGCGCGGCTCAACTCCGGCGAGGCGCGCCGGCGTGCGGACGACCTGCAGGAACGCCTGGAACGGCGCATGGCCCGACTCGACGGCGAAGCGCGGATTTCGGCGTTGCCGCCGGTGGTCATCGGCGGCCTCGTGGTCGCGCCCATGGGGCTGGTCGCCGCCATGACCGGAGGAGGCCCGGCAACGCCGCGGGTAGCGGACACCCAGGCGTCCGCAGCCCGGGCGCGCGCCGTGGTGATGGAGGTCGAGCGCCGGCTCGGGTTCGAGCCGGTGGACCGCGAGACCGAAAAGCTCGGCTACGACATCGAGAGCCGCGTCCCCGGAACCGGCCGGCTGCGCTTCATCGAGGTGAAGGGGCGCGTTGCGGACGCAGACAGCGTCACGGTGACCAAGAACGAGATCCTCACCGCCCTGAACAAACCGGAGGACTTCATCCTGGCCATCGTCGTGTTCCCGGACGAAGGGGAACCCCGGGTGCGCTACGTGCGCGAGCCCTTCGAGCGGGAGCCGGACTTCGGGGCGGTGAGCGTCAACTACAAGCTGGACGATCTGCTGGCGCGAGGGGAGGAGCCGGGGTGACGGCTCCGGGAAACCTGGCCGCTTGCCCGGCCGAAGCCAGGGTCGACGGGCAAAGACGACGGTTGTATACTGGGAGCCAACGGGGTCGGCGCGAAGGCGCCGCTCGATCGGATGCGAACCTGCGTTTCGGCGGCTCGTAGTTCGCGGTATCGAGGATACTTTCCTGCAAGAGGAATGGACCGCCATCCAGACCGCAGATGAAGAAGAGATCCGGTTCTGCGAAACCGCGGCCGGCCTGGGGTTCGAGAGGATGTTGAAGACAGCGTGCAGTTCCCGGCAGACGGTTGATACGGGAGACGAACATGAACACGTCCGCCCCTGAGTCGCAAATAGTCGGCGATTATCGCCTCGACGTGACCAATTTCGGGCCGATCGCCAAAGCCAGCGTGGACCTGCGGCCGCTCACGGTGTTCATCGGCCCGAGCAACACCGGCAAATCCTATTTGGCGATTCTGATCTACGCCCTGCACCAGTGTTTCGGCGGGCAGAATAGTTTTCCTTATGACCGCCGAGGATACCGCCTACTCCGTGGTTCTATCCGTTTGCCGCCGTTCGAACCCGTTCGCCCGATCACTCCTTCAATGCGGAGAAACCTGAAGGATTGGCTTTCGAAAGTGTCGGAAAACGCCGTGCTTCCGACATTCCCTGAAAACCTTGCCGTATCTATCCGGGAAATGCTGGAACGGTACAAGGGTCTTGAGGGCAGTCTGGAGCAGGAGATATGTCGATGTTTCGGTGTCGATCGTCTTGGTGAGTTGGTGCGGCGTGTGGACACTCATCCCCGTACAAGCGTCAGGATGCATCTTCCACAGGAAACCGACGCCGGGCAGGTTCGATATCAACTCGAATTCGGCCAGAAAGAAATTCACTTGTCCAGCGAAGTTCCCAGGACAATCTCGTTGACGTCCGGAATTTCGCCCGAAAATGTGACGCATGTGATGGAGCTCGGGATGTTTCAAACAGAAGAAGAAGACGATGACGAAGAGTTGGACTCCCTCTTGAGGTTTTTACCGAGGCCCATATTCGCTTCCCTGCTTGGCCCGGTCTCCCGAAACGCGTACTACCTGCCAGCCGACCGCACCGGTGTCATGCACAGTCATCAGGTGGTCGTGAGCACGTTGGTCCAGAACGCCACGACCGCAGGACTCCGCCCTTCTCGTGACGTCCCGATGCTGTCCGGCGTGTTGGGGGATTTTCTGAGCCAACTGATTGAAATGAGCGCACCGGGAAGGCCCGTTGCAAGGCGTCCTTTCGGGAAACCGGCGCCCAAGCTCGAGGCGTTTCTGGAAAAGAACATCCTCCAGGGAAGGGTTCGTCTGGAGCGTTCGGAGACCGGCTACCCGACGTTCGCCTATCGCCCCGAGGGCTGGAAGGACGACCTGCCGCTGATGCGGGCTTCGTCCATGGTGTCGGAACTCGCGCCGGTCGTGCTGTATCTGCGGTACGTGGTCCGGCCTGGTGAGTTGCTCATCATCGAGGAGCCGGAAGCTCACCTGCACCCTGCCATGCAGGCGGCGTTTGCGCTCGAACTGGCGAGGCTGGTTCGTGCCGGCGTGCGTATCGTCATGACGACGCACAGCGAGTGGTTTCTCGAACAGATCGGCAACCTCGTCGGACTTTCTTCCTTGCCCGCGAACCGGCAGGCGGGAATTACAGGGGCCGACGTCGCGCTCAGCCCGGACGAGGTCGGCGCGTGGCTGTTCAAGCCTACGAAGCGACCGAAGGGGTCGGTCGTGGAGGAAGTGCCGTTCAATCCGGAAACCGGCATGTATCCCACCGATTACGGCGTCGTGAGCGAGGCGCTGTACAACGCAAGCGCCGCCATTTTCAACCGTGCGCAAGAAAGCACCCGCGGATGAAGGGCCTCGTTGCGGTCGTCTCCGACACCGTTCCCGACCGGTGCCGTTTCAACTCTTGCAGTAAGGAAGGATGTACGCTTTCCGTCAGTATAGCCAGGGTGAAGAGGGTACTGGTCGATCTCGATTGTCACGATCTGCATATTCCGGATGACCGGAAGCGGTGCGATTACGTTTTCGTCGGTGAGAAGAATACCAAAGCCTGGGTCGCTCCGATCGAGTTGAAAAGCGGGCGTTTCGATGCAGCGGAGGTCGTCGACCAACTGCAGGGTGGGGCTGAAACCGTGGAGGCATGGCTTCCGGACGACAGCGCGTTCCAGTTCGTCCCGGTTCTCGCTCACGGGAGGGATCTTCGGATCAGGCAGCGAAACGAATTCCGCTCCCGCAAAGTCCGCCTGCGCGGACAAACGAGACGAGTCGCGCTGGTGCGGTGCGGTGGAACACTGAAAGACGCGCTGGATGATGGTTGATACGGACGGAACGTGGCGAAGGTGACCAATCGATACGCGCCCGACTCTGCCGTCTCCCCGGGGGTGGTGTTGGAGGAACGGCAGCGATTGAGGTCCGCGTGAAGGATCGGAAGGGATACTCCCGGTGGCAGGAACGAACATCCTGGATACTCGCACGATCAACTACCTGGAGTTGATCGGCAACGGCAGGTCGTATCGGGTCCCTCCGTACCAGCGCGACTACTCCTGGTCGGAGGAACAGTGGGAGGACCTCTGGAACGACCTCGTCGATCTGAGGCCGCGCCCGGAAGACCGCCATTACCTGGGCGCCCTCGTCGTCGAAGGGAAGAACGACCGCGAGTTCCTCGTCATCGACGGCCAGCAGCGTCTCGCCACGCTCAGCCTTCTCGCGCTCGCGGTGATCGCCAGGCTGTGGGCCTTGGCCGAACGCGGAATCGAGTCCGACGCGAACAGGGAACGGGGACAGGAGCTCCGCAACCGCTTCGTTGGGGAGAAAGACCCGGCGTCGCTCATCGAAAGCAGCCGCCTCTACCTGAACGAAACGGACAACGCCTTCTACCAGGACTACCTGGTCCAACTCAGGGAGCCGCGCAACCCGAGGGGGTTGCCGAAGTCGAACCGCCTCCTCCGGGATTGTTTCCGTTACTTTGGCAAGCAACTCGACACCCTGGATGAATTGCGCGACGACGGTCAGGCCGTGGCCGGCCTTCTCTCCGAGACGGTGGCCCGTCAGCTTCTCTTCATCCTGATCACGGTGGAAGACGAGCTGAACGCCTATACCGTCTTCGAGACGCTCAATGCGCGCGGCCTGGAGTTGACGACTACCGACTTGCTCAAGAACTACCTGTTCTCCCGGATCAGCGTTCCTACCGATCTCGAAGCCCTCCATCGCCGCTGGCGGTCGCTCATGGCCACGGTGGACCAGGAGCGTTTCCCGGAGTTCCTTCGCTACCACCTGCTTTGCGAGCAGCCGAAGGTTCGGAGCCAGCGTCTGTTCAAGCTGGTGCGGGACCGGACGAGGACGGCGGCCGATGTGTTCCAGCTCCTTGACGATCTCGAAGGCCGCGCCGAGTTGTTCGCCGCGGTCTCGGACCCGAACCACGGTTACTGGATGGACTTGCCCGATGCGAAGGAATACATCCGCGACCTCAACCTGTTCCGGGTGCGGCAGGCCATGCCGCTGCTGTTCGCCGCTTGGGAGTCCCTGGACGGAAACGACTTCGTCCGCGTGTTGAAACTCGTCAGCGTGATCTCGTTCCGCTACACGGTGGTCAGCGGCCTCAACACCAACGCCCTCGAACCGGCTTACCACCGTGCCGCGAAAGCGGTCATGGACGGCGATGCTCGCACTCCGGCCGCCGTGTTCGAGCATCTCAAGCCGATCTACGTGGACGACGAAAGGACACGGCAGAACTTCGCCCTGCTTGTGGTCAACACCCGCGGCCAGAGGAAAAAGCTCGCGAAGTATATCCTCGCGCGGCTCGAACAAGACGCCGCGGGCCATGCCTGCGATCCGGAGACCGACCCCGGCAGCATCGAGCATATCCTCCCGGAGAATCCAGCGGAGGCATGGAGAGAGGCTCTCCCCGCCGAACGATGGGAAGCATCCGTTTATCGGCTCGGCAACCTCACTCTCCTGGAACCCGCCGCCAACCGCAACGTGGGGAACGGCCCCTATGCCGACAAGCTCGACGCCTATGGCAATAGCGCCTATGCCCTCACCCGGCGGATCCCGGAGATGGCGCCCGAACGATGGACGCCGGAGTTGATGGACGAACGCCAGCGCAGGCTTGCGGGACGAGCGGTGCACTTGTGGAGGTCGGACTTCGCATGACGACGGACGCCTATTCGCACGGTGAGCCGAACTTCGGGGTGGTGAGCGTGAACTACGAGCTGCACGAGATGCTGGCGTGAAGGGATGCGCCGAGGTGAGGGAACCGGGAAACCTGGCCATTTCTTCGGCTGAAGCCAGACTCGACGGGCAAGGACGACGGGTGTATAATGGGAGCCAACGGGGTCGGCGCGAAGTCATTTCCACCGGTCACGCCGTATTGGAGCGGCCGCACCAATGGATAATCGGAACATCGGATTGAATCTCACGGGAGACGATATCCCGCTCGAGGTTTTTATCAGTGCCGCCGGGGAGCTGTCCGGTCTGTTGTCCGAACTGGAGTTCGCCGTATCCGGCGCACGGGACCTTCACTGGTTTATATCGGACTTGCGAATGGGCAGCGCCAGTCTGGCCGTAAGACCGGATCCGGAACCTCGATATGGACCCGATTGTGCAGACAGGATTATCGCCACTGCTCTCTCCGGACTCAGCAAGATCGAAAAGGAGCCAAGCCGCCCGGATCACTTTACGGACGACGCCCTCAAGCGGGCGAAGGCTCTCGCAGTTTCCGTTGCCCCCGATACGGGCTCCATTGCCGTCTTCGGAGGCGAAGGATCGACACCGGCGCAACGAGTACCCCTTACGAGTCGCCTTGTCGTGCACGTGGACCAGCTCATGGGGACGACGTCGATTGCCATCGGTTCCGTAGAAGGCGCCCTGGAAGCTCTCTCCATACACGGCGGAGTACAGTTCGCCATTTACGATGCCATCACCGATCGCCGGATCCAGTGCAGGTGCGACCGGGAGACGCTGGACCAGGTGATCGAATATCTGGGCTGCCGCCTGTCGGTGAGCGGCGAAGTGAGGTTCAACGTTCGGGGAGAACCTACGTCGATCAAGGTCGATTCGTTCTCTCCCTTGGGACGTGGGCCTTTGCCCCAGGCCAAGGACATGCGCGGCCTGTTTTCGGATGACAAGGTGGATATCAATGAGTGGTCCCGGTATGTGAGGAAGCAGTAATAAGGAGCTTCTGCCGTGGAATCGTCTGAACGCCCTGAAACTGCGGCTGCGGTGGGCAGACGAACGATAGCCGAGCCGCTTCATGAGGAACGCCGATAAGAGGCATGCACAAGCGGGGGTAACCGCGATGACGGACGCCTATTCGGATGATGAACTCGAAGCCATGATGGCGGACCTCGAATCCGATCGGGTCGAACGAAAGGAGTCGTTGCAGGGCGACTCCCCGGCGAGGGTCCGGGAAGCGGTCTGCGCTTTCGCCAACGACCTGCCGGACCACCGGCGTCCGGGCGTCGTCTTCGTGGGAGCGGACGACGGCGGCAGGCCCAGCGGTATCGAGGTCACGGATGAACTGTTGCGGCAGCTTGCCGACGTCAAGACCGATGGAAACATCGTGCCGCCGCCGTCCTTGACCGTTGGCAAGCACCATCTTTTCGGGCATGACGTTGCGGTCGTCACCGTCCTGCCCTCGGACTCTCCGCCGGTTCGCTACCGGGGACGGACCTGGATCCGCGTGGGACCGCGCCGCGCCGTTGCGAGTGCGCAGGACGAGAGGATACTGAACGAGAAGCGCAGGCACCACGACCCGCATTTCGACGCGCGGCCGGTTTACACTGCCGGCCTTGCGGATCTGAGAGTGGGCCTCTTCAAGGACGAATATCTGCCGGCCGCCATCGACCCCGAGACCCTGGCCGCAAACGACCGGACGCCCGAGGAGCGGTTGGCCGCGGCCAAGATGATCGTCTCGGGCGAGGACCCGATTCCTACTGTGGCAGGGGTCCTCGTCCTGGGCAAGCGCCCGCAGGAGCACCTGCAGGGCGCCTATATCCAGTTCCTTCGGATCGGCGGAAACGAATGGGGCGGAGAGGTGGTTGACGAAGCCCGATGTGACGGGCCGGTGGCCGACGTGATCCGCCGGCTGGACGACAAGCTCATCGCCCACAACCGCACCGCGGTGGACTTCACGTCCGGCCCCGTCGAAACTCGCCGCTCCGCTTATCCCCTCGGCGCCCTGCAACAACTCGTCCGCAACGCGGTCATGCACCGGACCTATGAGGGCACGAACGCCCCTGTCCGGGTGTACTGGTTCGACGACCGTATCGAGATCATCAGCCCCGGCGGCCCTTACGGCGCCGTGACCACGAGCGCCTTCGGCCAGCCCGGAGTCGTGGATTACCGCAACCCGATCCTTGCAGAGGCGATGCGCGTGCTCGGTCTGGTGCAGCGATACGGGTTCGGCATCCCCGCCGCACGGCGGGAGTTGCTGGCCAACGGCCAACCGGAGCCTGAGTTCCAGGTCGAGCCGAACAGGGTCCATTGCACGGTGAGGGCGCAGGCATGACGGCGAATCGAGCGGGACTGCAAGTATTCCGGGGAGTAGAGTGTTGAGTGCGGCACTCATTTTCGGGTATGATGAAGCTTCGAGCGGAACTGAAGCATCGGCACAGCTTCGGCATCCCTACAACGCGCCGCGAATTGTAGAATAATGTACAAGGTGAGCCCAAACTCAGGATCCAGCCGAACGGAGTTCAGTACCCCGTAAGGGCAAACGACAGGAATCCACCAGATTTACGAGGATCATCGCAGTGGAAGTGAGATTCGATACGGATTCCGACGGTTTCCTGTCACAGGAGTGCCCCTCATGCCGACAACGCTTCAAGGTGCTTTTCGGTTCCGGCAGCGACAAACCCATTTCGTTTTGTCCCTACTGTTGCCACAATGAGCACGATTGCTGGTGGACTCCAGAACAGATAGACTACATCCAGTCAGCCGTAACCGATGTTGTCGTTCGCCCTGAATTGGAAAAATTCCAACGGCAACTCAAGAGCACATCAAATGAATTTTTCCGTGTTGAGGTGGCTTCCAACATCCCTGATCCCATAGTATCCCCGGTGGACACAGATGATCATTTGAAAGTTCTGCACTTTCGATGCTGTGGAGAAACCATCAAGGCAGATCAAAGGGACAGGTACTACTGCATCATCTGCGGAGGAGAGACTGACATGGCTACCAGTGACTCGAAGAAGATATTCTTGAGCCATAAAGGTTCAGACAAGGACATGGTCATTGATTTCAAGGATACACTGGAGGCATTAGGCTACGAGCCTTGGCTTGATGAAGAAGCAATGCCTGCCGGTTCACCGGTTGAACGTGCAATTCTTCAGGGCATGCAAGATTCATGCGCCGTGGTGTTTTTTATTACTCCATTCTTCAAGGATGAAGGTTATCTGGAGACGGAGATAACTTACGCTATCCAGGAAAAGCGTAAAAAGGGAGATAAATTTGTCATCGTCACATTGTTGTTTGAGAATTCCGGAGGTGGAACGGTAGGGGTTCCCGAACTCTTGAAGCCCTATGTCTGGAAAACACCGAATACTCGGCTCCAGGCACTCAGAGAAATCCTTCGAGCATTGCCGGTTGCACTGGGAAACGTCGATTGGAAAGGGGGAACAACCAGCATTACCGAGGCACACGAAATACCATCGACAGCCTCTGGACTCTCGGAAGAAGCTAAGGCCATCTTGCGAGAAGCTGTGAAGGCTGATGGCTTTATCTTTTTAATGGGTACTCTTGGAGGTACCTGGATTCAAGTGAATGGAAAAGTAATGAATCAGGATGAGAAACCACGAACACTCGCTCGTTGGGAAGAGGGTCTTGAAGAGCTGCGACGGCGGCGGTACATCAAGGATGCCGGACACAAAGGTGAAGTATTCAAAGTAACCAAAGAAGGTTACGATGCGGCAGATGCGCTTCCAGACGGGTGACCGAAGAATGATCGGTACATGAGGCCGCAGTTTAATATCGGAACTTCTGGTCAATGCTTGTATGATCTCGGTATTCAGTATGTGTCATCGACTGCACTGGTACTGAATTTGATGATCCGATCACACGAACGGAAGAAGCTCATCGAAGTGGCGCTGCCACTCGACGCCGTCAATGCGGCTTCCGCGCGGGAGAAGTCCATCCGGCACGGGCATCCGAGCACGCTGCATCTGTGGTGGGCGCGGCGCCCGTTGGCCGCGGCGCGGGCGGTGATCTTCGCGCAGATGGTGGACGACCCCTCCGCGTCGCCGGACCGGTTCCCCACGGAGGAAGCCCAGGAGAAGGAACGGCGGCGGCTGTTCCGCCTCATCGAGGAACTGGTGAAGTGGGAGAACACCACGAACGAGGCGCTGTTGCAGGCCGCCCGCGACGAGATCCGGACAAGCTGGCGGCGGACCTGCGCGGAGAATCGCGACCATCCGCGGGCGGACGAACTGTTCGACCCCGACCGGCTGCCGGCCTTCCACGATCCGTTCGCGGGCGGCGGCGCGCTGCCGCTGGAAGCGCAGCGCCTGGGGCTGGAAGCCCATGCCTCGGACTTGAACCCGGTGGCGGTGCTCATCAACAAGGCGATGATCGAGATCCCGCCGAAGTTCGCCGGCCGCCCGCCGGTGAACCCCGAGGCCCGCCCCGACGCACCGGCCGCCAAGGAGTCGCTGATTGAGCGGGAGGATTGGAAGGGCGCGCAAGGGCTGGCCGAGGACGTGCGCTACTACGGTCGATGGATGCGCGACGAGGCCGAAAAGCGCATCGGGCATCTGTATCCGAAGGTCGAGGTCACCGCGGCGATGGCGCGGGAGCGGCCGGACCTGGAACGGTACGTGGGCCGGAAGCTGACCGTCATCGCGTGGCTGTGGGCACGCACGGTCAAGAGCCCGAACCCGGCGTTCCGGGACGTGGACGTACCGCTGGCCTCGACCTTCATGCTCTCGACGAAGAAGGGCAAGGAGGCGTATGTCGAGCCGGTAGTCGGGGAGGACGGCTACCGCTTCACGGTGAAGGTAGGTCCTCCTGGAACCGGCGCACCAAAGGCCGGCGCTCCTGGTAGCGCGGACATCCCGACCCCATCCTCGTCATTCCCGCGTAAGCGGGAATCCATGCATTCCGGGAACGGCGTGTCCCGGGAGGACGCGGGCTTCCCGCCCACACAAGGAACCAAGCTGGGCCGCGGCGCGAATTTCCGCTGCCTGATGTCCGACATGCCGGTCGCCGGTGACTACATCAAGGCCGAAGGGAAGGCTGGCCGCATGGGCGCCCGGTTGATGGCCATCGTCGCGGAGGGAGATCACGGGCGCGTCTATCTGGCGCCCACGTCGGAGCATGAGGAGCGCGCCCGGGAGGCGGAGCCGGAGTGGCGGCCGGACGGCGACGTTCCGGCGAGGCTCACCGGCGGAACCTGCGTGCCCTACGGCCTGACGATCTGGGGGGACCTCTTCACCCCCCGCCAACTGGTCGCGTTGACCACCTTCTCCGACTTGGTGACGGAAGCAATCGCGCGGATCAAGCAGGACATCCTGGGAGCGCGGGCGTCCCGCCCGCTCAAGGAAAATGCGGGCGGGACGCCCGCGCTCCCAGGGGACGATCTCCCCCTGCGTGACGGTGGCACGAGCGCAACAGCGTATGCCGAGGCGGTGGGAGTGTATCTGGCCTTCGCGCAGAGCAAGGCGTGTGACCGAAACACCGGCCTGTGTCGGTGGGAACAACGAGACAAGCTTGTCGGTACATTCAGTCGCCAAGCGCTGCCGATGGTATGGGATTTCGCAGAGACCAATCCTCTTGCCGGAGCCGGAGGCGATGTCTTCGGAACTACGAAGTCCGTCTATGAAGTCGTAGAAAAACAATTTCGAAGTGGAACACTCGGGCGATCCTGTCAGCTCGATGCTACTGCTCAACAAGATTTGTCGACTTGGAAGTTGGTATCAACTGACCCGCCCTACTACGACAACGTCGGCTACGCGGATCTGTCCGACTTCTTCTACGTCTGGCTGCGCCGGTCATTACGCTCGACGTTCCCCGATCTCTTCGCCACGCTCGCCGTCCCGAAGGCGGAGGAACTGGTCGCTACTCCTTACCGGCACGGGGGCAAGGACGAGGCCGAAACCTTCTTTCTTGACGGGATGACGCGGGCCATGCAGCGCCTCGCCGAACAGACATATCCCTCCTTTCCGGTCACGATCTACTATGCGTTCAAGCAATCGGAGAGTATCCGCAGGACGAATGCGGGCGGGACGCCCGCGCTCCCAGGGGTCAGCAATGGATGGGAGACCTTCCTCGACGCCGTGATCCGTGCCGGTTTCGCCGTTACCGGTACCTGGCCGATGCGTACTGAGCTCGGCAATCGCATGATCGGGATGGGCGCCAACGCCCTCGCATCCTCCATCGTCCTCGTCTGCCGCAAACGCCCGGCCGACGCCTCCCTCGCCACCCGCCGGGAGTTCGTGGCGGCGCTCAAAGCCGAGCTTCCCGCTGCCCTCGCCCACCTGCAATCCGGCAACATCGCGCCGGTGGATCTGGCGCAGGCGGCCATCGGCCCCGGCATGGCGGTCTATACCCGCTACGCCAGGGTGCTGGACGCCTCCGGCAAGTCGGTGTCGGTCCGGGAGGCGCTGGCGCTCATCAACCAGACCCTGGACGAAACCCTTGCGGAGCAGGAGGGCGACTTCGACGCCGACAGCCGTTGGGCGCTGGCGTGGTTCGAGCAGCACGGATTCGAAGCGGGCGAGTACGGCGCCGCGGAGACGCTCTCCAAGGCCAAGAACACCAGCGTCGGCGGACTGGTGGAGGCCGGCGTCCTCGCATCGAAGGCGGGCAAGGTCCGGTTGCTGGAGCCCGAGGAGCTTTCCGCGGATTGGGACCCGGCCGCGGACCCGAGGCTGACCGCTTGGGAAACGGTCCATCAACTCGTTCGCGCCCTCGAAACCGGGGGCGAGACCGCGGCCGCGGGACTCGTCCGCAAACTCGGCGGGGTCGCCGAGACCGCCCGCGAGCTCGCCTACCGCCTCTACGCTGTCGCCGAGCGCCGGAGCCGCGCCGCGGAAGCCTCGTCCTACAACGCGCTCGTCCAGAGCTGGCCGGAGATCGCCCGCCTCGCACGCGAAGAGCGCGGCGAGCAGGGGACCCTGCTCGAACAGCCAAGCGCAACCGCTTGAGGACCAACAACCACCGAAGTGTGCCTTTGGGAACCGACATGTCGTTGATTGGCGCAGAGCTGGCTACCGTTTGGAATGTGTTGCGGGCAACGAATCCGCAACGTGACTTCAGCCTGGAAGAGGTTCGGGTCAGGAACTTCCGCGGCGTCAAGGATCTGCGGGTGGTTTTGCGTTATCCCGTATCGGTTTTGGCGGGAGGCAATGGCTGCGGCAAGACCACGGTGCTGCTCGCCTGCGCATGCGCGTACCAGCCGCTTGGCGTCGCGTCCTCGGCGCTCCGGCCGGCCAGCCTGTTTCCGGCCTTCACCGATCGGCTGCGAGGCGCCCTGTCGGATCGCATCGAGGAGGCTGAGTTCGCCTACTTCTACGTGGATGGCGGCGAGCGGACTTCCATGACGTGGCGGCGGCGCAAAACGTGGAGTCGGGGCTTCATGGGACGCAGGGGGGCGAAGCAGCCCACGCGACAGGTCTATCTGCGGACGCTGCCCAACCTCACGAATCCTGCGGATACGCGAGGCGTGCTTCAGCTCATGCGCAAGAACTACCTTTCATCGACCATAACGCCGGACCTGCTCCGGCTCTCCGACAGTATCTTGCCCCAGCGCTACCGGCAAGTGTCCGTCATCAGCGCCGAAGGGCGGGACATTCTGTTTGCGGAGGCAAAGGACAACGAGGATGCCCGCTATTCGGAGTTCCACATGTCTTCCGGCGAACGCACGGTATTGCGCATTTCCAGGGACGTCTCCGGCCTTGAAGACGCGCTCGTGTTGATCGACGAGATAGAGACCGGCCTGCACCCCTATACGCAACAGCAGCTCATGCTGGAGCTTCAGCGGTTGGCCTTGCGCCAGAGATTGCAGATCATCGTGGCGTCGCACAGTCCGGTGGTGCTCGACAGTGTGCCTCCGGAAGGCAGGCTGTTCCTGGATCGAGACGAACGGACGTTGGATGTCCAGATGCTGCCACCGCATCGGGACATCTTCCAGAAGGCCCTGTACGGTCAATCCCGCGAGCAACTCTCCATCCTTTGCGAGGACGAAGTGGCGGAGGGAGTCCTCCTTGGCGTGCTCGATGTCCTGCAGCCGCGGCTGCAACTACGCCCGGACGACTTCCTGATTGGCCGGAACACGGGCAGGGACGAGTTTCCGGCGCACATCCGGGCGCTCGGCAAGTTCCGTGGCCTCTCGAGCTTCATTTTCGTGTTGGATGGCGATTCGAGGGACCGGGAGGAGGAATTGAGAAGCATAGCCGAACGCTACGGTCACGGTTTCCGCCCGCTGTTTCTGCCAAGCGATGGGCCACCCGAGCAGTGGGTCTGGGAGGTGCTGGAACGCCGGCCTGACGCCTACGAAACCTCCTTGGGTATGTCCGCCGGCGACATCGAAGAGCAGATGCGGGCTATCGAGCAGTTGATGGCGCGTAGTTTGGAGAAGGGAGCGCCTGCAAAACGGATGGTGAGCGAACTTGCCCGTCGCCTGAACAGGAGCGTCGCGGACTTGGCCAGGATCGTTGGCCGGCAAGAGGCGGAGACCATGGGATACCAGGTTGGCGACCTGGTCCGAGGGCTGGAGGAGCGAATCGGCCTCTGGAGGGAACTGCAATAATGGCCACCACCAACCACCCGGTTGGGACGATCCCTCCCTGGACGCCGAGCTACGAGCTTGGCCGCTGTCTTGTTCAACGAATCTCGTAAGGACGGGCTTCAATGCAGATCGAACAGATAGAGATCAAGAATTACCGCGTGTTCCGTCACGTCGGACTGACGATGCTGCCTCCCATGGCTGTAGTCATCGGCGCAAACGGAACGGGTAAATCGACGCTGTTCGACGTGTTCACGTTCCTGAAGGATGCCCTCGCCGGCAACGCCGCTTCCGCGGTCGCTCGGCGCGGCGGGTTCCGGGAACTGGTCAGTCGTGGGAAACGAGGTCCAATCGCGATTACGGTGAAGTTTCGAGAGAGCGGTGGCCGTCTGGCCACGTACATACTCGAAATAGCGGCTGACGGTAGCCGAGTGGTGGTTGGTCGTGAGGTGCTACGCTATCGGAGAGGTCAGGGGTCCGGTCGCCCGTGGCACTTCGTCGATTTCTCGAATGGCAAGGGTACAGCAATCACGAACGAGTCTGTTTACGGGACGGGCGCGGACGAAGAGCGGGAAGAATACGAGCTGGACGATCCCAGCATCCTGGCGATCAAGGGCCTTGGCCAGTTCCGAGAGTTTCGTGTCGTCTCGGAATTCCGAAGCCTGATCGAGAACTGGCACATTTCGAACTTTCATATCGCCGATGCGAGGCCAAGCGCTGAGGCCGGTTATGCCGAACATCTTTCTAGCCGAGGGGACAACGTGGCGCAGGTTGCCCAATACCTGTACGAGCATCACCCCAAGCAGTTCAAGCGTGTGCTCGAAGCCATGCGCGCGCGCGTCCCTGGGGTGAAGGCTGTAGAGGCGAAGCCTACGGAGGACGGCCGCTTGGTGCTGCGGTTCCGGGACGGCAGCTTCAAGGACCCGTTCATCGCCCGCTACGTCTCGGACGGCACGATCAAGATGTTCGCCTATCTGGTGTTGCTCCACGACCCGAAGCCACATCCGCTCCTCGCCATAGAAGAGCCGGAGAACCAGCTCTATCCTTCGCTGCTCGGCGAGTTGATCGAAGAATTCAGGGACTACGCACGCCGGGGCGGGCAGGCATTCGTTTCGACCCACTCGCCCGATTTCCTGAGCGGCGCGAAACTCGACGAGATCTACTGGCTGCAAAAGGTGAACGGGTTCTCCGTGGTTCGGCGCGGAAGCGACAGCCAACTCCTGCGCGGTCTGGTCGAAGAAGGAGACCTCCCCGGCGCGCTTTGGCGACAGCGGCTGTTCGAAGGCGCGGATCCGCAATGACGAAGATCGTCTTTCTGGTGGAGGAACCGTCGATGGCGGATTTGCTGGACGGTCTCCTGCCGAGGCTCTTTCCCGCACTTCGGTTCCAGTGCGTCCCCCACGACGGAAAGCAGGATTTGGAGAGGAGCATCCCGCGGAAGCTGCGGGCTTGGCGGGAGCCTGGCGTGGGTTTCGTCGTGGCGCGGGATCAGGACAGCGCGGACTGTCGGCAACTCAAGGCGAGGCTGGCCGACCTGTGCCGGAGTGCCGGGCATCCCGATGCGCTCGTTCGGGTGGTCTGCCGGGAGCTCGAAGCCTGGTACGTCGGTGACCCGGAAGCGCTCGTGCGGGCGTTCCCGGAATCTCGAAGACGCCCGCTCCGCGAACTGAACCGAGCGCAATACCGGAATCCGGATACCGTCGTCCATCCCTCCAAGGCTATCGCCAAGCAGATACCCGAGTTCCAGAAGCGTCTGGGGGCAAGGCGCATGGCGAGCCATCTGTCGCGGGAGAACCGTTCGCGCAGCTTCCAGGTTTTCCTGGAAGGAGTCGAACGCCTGCAAGCGGCGATGCCGCCCGATGCCGGATAGAAGCAGGATAAACGGAGGACCCCATGGCCACCACCAACCACGACCGCGTCGGCAAGGCGATGGAACTGCTCCGCGCCGGGCTTGCGCCCTTCGTTGCCCGTGAGGTCACAGAGCGGGTCAAGGTCCAGGCCGTGCGCATGGACGCCATCCGGCGCTTCGTCGAGGACCCGATGTTGGCGGACAGGCCGATGGAGGAGTGGGACGTCTCCGGGCTGCTCCGGCTGATGTGGGAGACCTGGAACGACGTGTTTCGGCACACCCTGGGCTTCAGCGAACGGAGTCTGGTGTCGGAGTTGCGCGAGTGGCGCAACAAGTGGGCGCACCAGGAACGCTTCTCGGGCGACGATGCGGACCGGGCGATGGATTCGGCGGAGCGGCTGCTCGCCGCGGTGTCGGCGCCGCAGGCCGGCGAGGTCGCAAAGATCAAGAGGGAGCTTCGCCGGCTGATGTTCGACGAGCAGGTGCGCGGCGAGAAGCGCAAGGCGGCCGGCGCGCTGGTGGAGGCGGCGGGGAGCGGGGCGCTCAAACCCTGGCGCGAGGTGGCGACGCCGCACCCGGACGTGGCGAGCGGGCGCTACCAGCAGGCGGAGTTCGCCGCGGACCTGTGGCAGGTGCACCTGGGCGAGGGCGCGGACGAGTACCGGGACCCCCACGAGTTCTTCCGGCGCACGTTCCTGACCGAGAGCCTGAAGGGGCTGCTTGCCACCGCGGTGCGGCGCCTAGCCGGACGGGACGGCGACCCGGTGGTGCAACTCCAGACCAACTTCGGCGGCGGCAAGACCCACTCCATGCTGGCCCTGTACCACCTGTTCTCGGGCGTCGCGCCCCGGGAGTTGACGGGCGCCGACGAAGTGTTGGCCGCGGCCGATGCCGATGCGGTGGCGGCGGTGCGCCGCGTGGTGCTGGTGGGCAACAAGATCTCGCCCGGCAACCCGGTCACCAAGCCGGACGGCACGGTGGTGCGCACGCTGTGGGGCGAACTCGCGCACCAGCTCGGCGGCGCCGAGGCCTTCGAGCGGGTGCGGGCCGACGACGAGCGCGCCACCAACCCCGGCGACGTGCTGCGGGAGTTGCTCGAAAGCCACGGGCCGTGCCTGGTGCTCATCGACGAGTGGGTCTCCTATGCGCGCCAGCTCCACGACGGCAGCGACCTGCCCGCGGGCAGTTTCGAGACCCAGTTCACCTTTGCCCAGGCGCTCACCGAGGCGGTGAAGGTGACGAAGGACTGCCTGCTGGTGGTCTCGCTGCCGTCCTCCGATGCGTCGCCGTCGGGCGCCGGCTCGCCCCATGCCGAGGCGGACGACGCGGAGGTGGGCGGCCTCCGCGGGCGCGAAGCCCTGGACCGGCTTCGCAACGTGGTGGCGCGGGTGGAATCCCCCTGGCGGGCCGCGAGCGCGGAGGAAGGCTTCGAGATCGTGCGGCGGCGTCTGTTCGAGCCTCTCGAAGGGCCGGAAGCGTTCAAGCAGCGCGACGTGACCGCCCGGGCGTTCGCGGACGCCTACCGTGCGCAGCGCGTGGAGTTCCCTTCCGAATGCCGTTCCGCGGACTACGAGCGGCGCATCCGGGCCGCCTTCCCCATCCATCCCGAGATCTTCGACCGCCTCTACACGGACTGGTCCGCGCTGGCCCGGTTCCAGCGCACCCGCGGCGTGCTGCGCCTGATGGCCGCGGTGGTCCACAGCCTGTGGGAGAGCGGCGACCGCAACTCCCTCATCCTGCCCTCCACCATCCCCATCGAAGACCCGCGGGTGCAGAACGAGCTCACGCGCTACCTCCCGGAGCACTGGACGCCGGTGATCGAGAAGGACGTGGACGGCCCGAACTCGCTGCCCCTCAGGATCGATGCCGAAACCCCGAGCCTCGGCAAGCTCTCCGCGGCGCGGCGGGTGGCGCGCACCGTCTATCTCGGATCCGCCCCCACCACCGCGGCGGCCCACCGCGGCATCGACGACGGACGGGTCAAGCTCGGCTGCGTCATGCCGGGGGAGACCCCGGCGCTCTTCGGCGACGCGCTGCGCCGTCTGGCCGCGGCCGCCACCTACCTCTACCAGGACGGCGCGCGGGTGTGGTACGCCACGCAGCCCACGGTGACCAAGCTCGCCGAGGACCGGGCCGAGGAGTTGCGGCGCAATCCGGACCCGGCGGCGAAGGAGTTGGAGGATCGGCTGAAGGCGGACCTGCGCGCCCGCGGAGACTTCGACCGCATCCACGCCCTGCCCCGCTCCGGCGCGGACGTGCCCGACGAACTGGATGCGCGGCTGGTGGTGCTGTCCGCGGAGCACCTCTTTTCCCGGGAGCCGGGCAACGCGGCCGAGGCCGCGGCCGGGGCGATCCTGGAATCCCGCGGCAGCGCGCCCCGGCTGTACCGCAACACCCTGGTCTTCCTGGCCGCGGACCGGGTGCGCTACCAGGACCTGGACGAGGCCCTGCGCCAGTACCTGGCCTGGACCTCGATCCTGAAGGACAAGGAGGACCTCAACCTGGACCCCCACCAGACCCGGCAGGCGGAGACCCGGCTCCAGGCGGCCGACGACACGGTGGTCGCGCGGCTGCCGGAGGCGTACCAGTGGCTGCTGGCGCCGGAGCAGGCCACGCCGCAATCGGCGCTGTCCTGGCAGGCCATTCGCCTGACGGGGGCGGGCGCGCTGGCGGAGCGCGCCGGCAAGCGGCTGCGCAACGACGAGTTGCTGGTTGCGTCCCTCGGCGCCACCGTCCTGCGCAGGCACATGGACGAAGTGCCGCTGTGGCGCGGCGAGCACGTGGCGGTTCGGCAACTCGTGGAGGACTTCGCCCGTTATCCGTACCTGCCCCGCTTGGCCGGCCCTGAGGTGCTCGCACGGGCGGTCGAGGGCGGCCTGGCGCTGCTGACCTGGGAGACCGACGCCTTCGCGTTCGCCGACAGCCATGACGAGGCCGCGGGGCGCTATCGCGGCCTGCGGGCGGGCGGACAGGCCGCCGGCGTACCGCCGGAGAGCGCGGCCTTGCTGGTCGAACCGTCAGCCGCCCGCCGGCAACTGGACGCGGAAACGCCCCCGCCCTTGCCCTCGACCGCCGAAGCCCCTGCCGGCGCCGGGGTGGACGCGGTGCGGGACGCGCAACCGGCGCCGCCGACTCCTGAAAAGAAGGTCCGTCGCTTCCACGGCGCGGTGACCCTGGACACCGCCCGTGTGGGCCGGGACGCGAGCCGCATCGCCGAGGAAGTGGTCGCGCATCTCTCCGGCCTCGTCGGAGCGAAGGTAGTGGTGACTTTGGAGATCGAAGCCGAACTCCCCGACGGCGCGCCGGACCACGTCGTTCGCACGGTCACGGAGAACGGGCGCACACTAAAGTTCCAGGATCAAGGCTTCGAAACGGAGTAGGGAGGACGGGGGTCGGGACGGACGCGCCCCCGGATGTGGAAGGTGGAGTTGGTGGAGCCGATGGGGGTCGAACCCACGACCTCCAGATTGCGAACCTGGCGCTCTCCCAGCTGAGCTACGGCCCCACCGTTCAGGCAGAGTCTGCAAGATAACAGCCTTCGACCTTCAAGTAAAGGAACATCCGAACGATCGGGGCAGAGGGGGCATGAGAGCGTCCTTCGACTTCGCTTCGCTACGCTCGGGACGAACGGAAATAGGGGCGTCAGGGTGAAGGAATCGGGAATCCATCCCGGATGTCTCGGTTGTTCGGAGGTTCCCCGAACATGGATGGACCGTCCGCACCCTTGACACGGTCCGAGCGAGTTCGTAGGCATCACTTCGCATGAGGGTCGCGTACTTCGATCTGGTCTCGGGCATCAGCGGGGACATGACGGTGGCCGCGCTGATGGACCTGGGGCTTCCGCGCAGGGTGCTCCAGGAAGAGCTGGACAAGCTGCCGGGCGTCGGCTTCCGCATCCGGGTGGGCAAGAAGGTGGTCAACGGGATCCGGGCGACCCGGTTCCAGGTCCTGCCCGGAGAGGCCCAGCCGGAGCGAAGCTGGGCAGGCATCCGGCGGCTGATCGAGCGCAGCCGCCTCTCCGCGGAGGTGAAGTCCCGGAGCCTCGCCATATTCTCCGGGCTGGCCGAGGCCGAGGGCAAGGTCCACGGGGTCCCGCCGGACGACGTCCACTTCCACGAAGTGGGCGCGGTCGATTCCATCGTGGACGTGGTGGCTGCCGCCGTCGGCGCCTGCCGCCTGGACGTCCACCGCTTCGCCTGCTCCGTGGTCCCCTTGGGCCGGGGCCTCGTCGGTTCCCGGCACGGGGCGCTTCCGGCACCCGCCCCGGCCACGCTGGAGTTGCTGAAGGGGTTTCCGGTCCAGGGGACGGACCTGGACCGGGAGAACGTCACCCCCACCGGCGCGGCCATCCTTTCGGCCCTTGTCGCGCAGCCGGGCGAACTTCCCGAAATGCGCATCGAAAGGACGGGCTACGGCGCGGGCGCCATGGAGTTTCCCGACCGGCCCAACGTGCTGCGGGTGGTCCTGGGCGAGAGCGCGCCGGCCCTCGGCCATGAGCGGATGCTCGTCATGGAGACCCACATCGACGACATGAACCCGGAGATCTACGACTACGTGCTCGACCGTCTGTTCGAGGCGGGGGCCCGTGACGTGACGCTCTCCCCGGTGCAGATGAAGAAGAACCGCCCCGGCACCCTGTTGCGCGTGGTGGCGGAGCCCCGCCTCCGGGAGGCCCTCGCGGAGGTCGTACTCCGGGAGACCTCGACCCTCGGGGTCCGTTGCCACATGGTGGACAGGATGGTGCTGCCGCGGAAACCCCTGAAGCTCGAGACCCGTTTCGGGACCCTGACTGTAAAGGTGGCCGAAGATCCCGACGGGCGCGCGAGGGCCGCTCCGGAGTACGACGAGTTGCGGAAGGTCGCCGAGTCGAGGCGGGTCCCCCTCAAGGTCCTCTACGACGAGGTGGCCCGGTGCTTCGCGGACCGCGCCTGATCTCACATGATCTCTTCCAGGTGGCGGAACTCGGTGTGCCTCTTGAACAGGCTGCCCAGGTCCGGCCGCGTCTCCGGCTCCCGGGCGTCCGTCTGACCTCGAAGGAACGGGAGCCGCCCCAGGCACGGCGTCCGGGTCATCTCCCGGATGGTCTGCGCGTTGGTGTCGGTGGCCGGAGTGCTCTCGCTCTCCACGTCGTTGAGGATGTAGCCCGAAACGTTCAGGCCGAGGCAGGCCGCGTGCTCCAGGGTGAGGATGGCATGGTTGACCGCGCCGAGCCGGTTGCCCACCACCACCACCACCGCAAGGCCCAACTCCCGGGCCAGGTCTGCGTAGGTGTAGGTGGAGACCAGGGGGACCAGCAGGCCGCCCGCTCCCTCCACCAGCATGAGGTCGAACGCGCCGCCCATGTCGCGGCACAGGCGCACCAGGAAGTCCGGGCGGATCTGGACCCCGGCCCGGGCCGCGGCGACGCTCGGGGCCGCGGGGACCCCCAGGCGGTAGGGGCAGATCCGGTCGATGGGCTCCTGGCTGCCCGAAGCGGCCTTGAGGAAGGCCGCGTCCCGGGGCGCCAGCCGCCCCCCCTCGTTCCTGCAGCCGGACTCCGCCGGCTTCATCACCCCGACCTTGAACCCCGATTCCCGGAAGGCCGCGGCCATGCCGCACGCCACCACGGTCTTGCCCACGCCCGTGTCCGTGCCGGTGATGAAGAAGCCCCGGCTCACGAACCCCCCGTCACGCAGTCGATGGAGTCCCGCACCACGTCCACCAGCGTCGCAAGCTCGTGGTCGCCGATGGTGAGGGGCGGCAGCATGATGAGGGTGTCGCCCAGGGGACGGACGATGACGCCGCGTCGGCGCGCCTCGACCACCACCCGGTTGGCCATCCTCGCGCCCGGGTCATAGGGTTCGCCCTTGGACTTGTCCCGGGCGAGCTCGATGCCCACCATGAACCCGCGCTGCCGTACTTCGCCCACGTGGGCGAGGCCGAGGACGTCCCGCGCCAGCCTCTCCTCGAGATAGCGGATCTTGGTCCCCAGCTTCTCGATCAGCGAGTCCTTCTCGAAGATCTCCAGCCCCGCCAGGGCCACCGCGCAGCCGAGGGGGTTGCCCGTGTAGGTATGGCCGTGGAAGAAGCTCTTGAACTCCGCGTACTCGCCCAGGAACGCCGAGAAGACCTCTTCCGTGGAAAGGGTTGCGGCCAGCGGCAGGTAGCCTCCGGTAATGCCCTTGCCCACGCACATGAGGTCCGGGCTCACGCCGTCGTGCTCGCACGCGAACAGGCGTCCGGTATGGCCGAAGCCCGTGGCCACCTCGTCGGCAATGAACAGGACGCCGTTGTCCTTGCAGACGTCCCGGACCGCCTTCACGTAGCCCGCGGGTTGCGGCCACATGCCGGCCGCCCCCTGCATGACCGGCTCCATGATGAAGGCCGCCAGGCGGTCCCTTTCCCGGCGCACCTCGGCGCGCGCTTCCTGCACGGCCCGCTCCAGCGCCTCCGCCTCGCCCAGGCCCTGCTCCTTCCGGTACGCATAGGGAGGCTTCACGGTCAGGGTCGGGAACAGCATGGCGCGGTGGAACCGATGGAAGGTCTCGCTGTAGCCCACGCTCATGGCTCCCGCGGTGTCGCCGTGGTAGGACTCCTCCAGGCGGGCGAACCGGTCCTTGCGGGTCTCTCCCCGGAGTTGCCAGTACTGGAGGGCGAGCTTGAGGGCCACCTCCACCGCGGTGGCGCCGCTGTCCGAGTAGAACACCCGCGCAAGGCCCGGGGGCGCGATGGCCGTCAACTTCGCTGCAAGCTCGATGCCCGGCGCGTGCGTGAGCCCGAGAAAGGTGGAATGCGCGATGCGGTCGGTCTGGGCCTTGAGCGCCTCGTCCAGTTCCGGGCGCCGGTGGCCGAACAGGTTGCACCAGAGCGAGGAGACCCCGTCCAGGTAACGGACGCCGTCCACGTCCACGAGGTAGCTGCCTTCGCCCCCGGCGATGATGCAGGGGGCCTCCCCCATCCACTCCTGCATCTGGGTGAAGGGGTGCCACAGGTGCGTGTGGTCCATGCGCTTGAGGCGCTCGTAGGTATCGCTCATGGTCCGTTCCGTGTCCGTTCCCGGGGCGCCGCCCGCGCCCTCCGTTGCCTTCGGTCGGCCGGCGCAGCCGCACGGGACCACCGCCGCCCGGCCTCGCCGCGGTCCGTCTAACCCTCGCCGGACCCCATGCCCCTGGCGCGCGCGAACGCGTCGAGGGCCCGGTCGAGTTGCGCGGGGGTGTGGGTCGCCATGGTGGTGGCGCGCAGTCTCGACGTGCCCTCCGGGACGGTGGGCGGACGTATGCCCTGCACGTAGAACCCCCGGTCCAGGAGGGCGCGCGCGAGTTCCATGCACCGCCGCTCCTCGCCCACCATGACGGGGATGATCTGGGTGCTGCCGCGGACCTGGTAGCCGAGCCTCCGCAAGCCGTCCCTCAACTGCTCGGTATTGCGCTGCAACGCGCACTGCCGGGTCCGTTCCCGCTCCGCCAGGTCCAGCGAGGCCGCGGCCATGGCCAGCACCACCGGAGGGAGGGATGTGGTGAAGATGAAGCTGCGCGCGCGGTTGATGAGCAACTCCCTGAGCCTGGCGCTGCCCGCGGCGTACGCGCCGAAGACGCCCAATGCCTTCCCCAGGGTCCCCATCTGCACCAGGACCCTGTCCCCGAGGCCCAACTCCGCCACCACCCCCGCGCCGTTGGGACCACGGACCCCGGTGGCGTGGGCTTCGTCCACCATGACCCGGGCGTCGTAGCGCTCGGCCATCTCTACTATTTCCTCCAGGGGCGCCACGTCCCCGTCCATGCTGAAGACGGACTCGGTGACCACGAGCTTCCGGGCCGCGGCCGGAGCGCGCTTCAATTGGTCCTCCATGTGGTCCACGTCGCAGTGGTCATAGATGGACACAGAGGCGCGCGAAAGCCGGCACCCGTCGATGATGCTGGCGTGGTTCAGCCGGTCGCTGAAGACCGCGTCGCCCTTTCCCGCGAGGGCGCCGATGATGCCCGCGTTGGCCTGGAAACCGCTGTTGAACAGCAGCGCCGCCTCGGTTCCCTTGAACCTGGCGATGCGCCGCTCCAACTCCTCGTGCAGGGCCATGTTGCCCGAGATCAGCCGGGAGGCGCCCGAACCGCAGCCGTAGCGGTCCAGCGCGTCCTTCCCCGCGGCCTTGAGAGCCGGATGGTCGGCCAACCCCAGGTAGTTGTTGGAGGAGAGATTCAACACCTCCCGCCCGTCCAGGCGCACGGTGGGGCCTTGCTCGCCGTCCACCACCTGCAACTGCCGGTAGAGGTTGCGGCTTCGGATCTCTTCCAGACTACGTTCGATGAAGTCGGACACGGCTCCGGTCCCCGGTGCGGACAGGCCGCCAGGATTACCTCTCCCGCGGGAAAGCGCGTCCTTCGACTTCGCTTCGCTACGCTCAGGACGAACGGGGGTAATCGTTCAGGGTTTCCCTAGATAGCAGAAAACCGACGGACGAACCAAGGAACCTTCGTCCGGGCGGACTCCGTGCAGCCGGAAGTCCGCGTTGACTTTCGCGGATCCGTGGCTAACTTCCTGACGAACGGGACCGTTTCCGCCCTGCCCGCGGTCATGGCGGTCCACCGGACGCGGGATACCCCGCGCCAAGTCGGTTTCAGACCTTGCCCGCGGTCATGGCGGGCTCGCGGGGGGAACGCTCGCGGAGGGAGCCGGAGGAGTCATGGACATCAACCGCTTGACCGACCGATCGCAGGAAGCGTTGCGCCAGGCCCAGTCGCTGGCGACCCGGCGCAGCCACCAGGGCGTGGACGTGGAGCATCTCCTCGTTGCCCTGGTGGAACCGGCCGACGGCATCGTCCCGGCGCTCCTCGCCCGGATGGGGGCGTCCGTAGCCGAGGTGCGGACCGCCCTGGAAGCGGAGCTCGACCGCATACCCCAGGTGACCGGGCCGGCCGCGGGACCGGAGCAGACCTACGTGACCCAGCGGCTGTCGCGCCTGCTCGCCCGCGCCGAGGACGAAGCCCGGAACCTGAAGGACGACTACGTGAGCGTCGAGCACCTGCTGCTGGCCATCGTGGAAGAGGGTGGCAAGGCAAGCCAGGTCCTCCAGGCCCGCGGAGTGGGCCGCGACGCGCTCCTGGCGGCCCTCCGCAAGGTGCGCGGCCACCAGCGGGTGGCCAGCCAGAATCCGGAAGGCACCTACCAGGCGCTGGAACGCTACGGCCGCGACCTCACCCGGCTCGCGTCCCAGGGCAAGCTCGACCCGGTGATCGGCCGCGACGAAGAGATCCGCCGGGTGGTCCAGGTGCTCTCGCGCCGCACCAAGAACAACCCGGTGCTGATCGGCGACCCCGGCGTGGGCAAGACCGCCATCGTCGAAGGGCTGGCGCTTCGCATCGTGCAGGGCGACGTGCCCGAAGGCCTCAAGCGCAAGCGCATCGTGGTCCTGGACATGGGGTCGCTGGTGGCCGGGGCCAAGTACCGGGGCGAGTTCGAGGAACGCCTCAAGGCCGTGCTCAAGGAGGTCCAGGAGTCCGCGGGGGAGGTGGTCCTGTTCATCGACGAGCTCCACACGGTGGTGGGGGCCGGCGCCGCGGAAGGCGCCATGGACGCCAGCAACCTGTTGAAGCCCATGCTCGCCCGGGGCGAGCTCCACTGCATCGGCGCCACCACGCTGGACGAGTACCGCAAGTACGTGGAGAAGGACCGGGCCCTGGAGCGGCGCTTCCAGCCGGTGACGGTGGACCAGCCCACGGTGGAGGACACCGTCTCCATCCTGCGGGGCCTGCGGGAGCGCTACGAGCTCCACCACGGGGTGCGCATCAAGGACGCCGCGCTGGTGACCGCGGCGGTGCTGTCGCACCGTTACATCAGCGACCGCTTCCTTCCCGACAAGGCCATCGACCTGGTGGACGAGGCCGCGTCCAAGCTGCGCACGGAGATCGACTCCATGCCCGCCGAGCTCGACCAGGCCTCCCGCCAGGTCATGCAACTGGAGATCGAGCGCGAAGCCCTGCGCAAGGAGAGCGACGACGCCTCCCGGGAGCGTCTGGCCAAGCTCGAGAACGAGCTCGCCAACATCAAGGAAGAGGCCAACAAGCTCAAGGCGCGCTGGGAGATGGAGAAGGACGCCATCGGCCGCCTGCGCAAGCTCAAGGAGGACATCGACGACACCCGGAGGGCCATGGAGCAGGCGGAGCGCGAGTACGACCTAAACCGGGTGGCGGAGCTCAAGTACGGCGAGCTGGGCCGGTTGGAGAGCGAGTTGGCGAAGCAGGAAGAGGGCCTCGAGACGGACGAGGGCGGGGTCCTGCTCAAGGAAGAGGTGGACGAGGACGACATCGCGGAGGTGGTGTCCCGCTGGACCGGCGTTCCGGTGTCGCGGCTGCTGGAAGGCGAGCGGGAGAAGCTGCTGCGCCTGGGCGAGCACCTGCACGAGCGGTTGGTGGGCCAGGACGAAGCGGTGGCGGCCGTGGCCGACGCGGTGGTGCGCGCCCGGTCCGGGCTCAAGGACCCCAACCGGCCCATCGGCTCGTTCCTCTTCCTCGGCCCCACGGGCGTGGGCAAGACCGAGCTCGGGCGGGCGCTGGCGGAGTTCCTCTTCGACGACGAAGCCAACATGGTGCGCCTGGACATGTCCGAGTACATGGAGAAGCACACGGCGGCGCGGCTCGTGGGCGCCCCGCCCGGATACGTGGGGTACGACGAAGGCGGGCAACTCACCGAAGCGGTGCGCCGCCGCCCCTACTCGGTGGTCCTCTTCGACGAGGTGGAGAAGGCGCACCCCGACGTCTTCAACGTCCTGCTCCAGATCCTCGACGACGGGCGGCTGACGGACGGGCATGGCCGCACGGTGGACTTCAAGAACACCGTGGCGATCATGACATCCAACATCGGCAGCCAGCTCATCCTGCGCTACGGCGGCCGGGACGACGACACCGCCTACGAGGCCATGAAGCGGGAAGTCCTGGACGCCTTGCGGCAGGAGTTCCGGCCGGAGTTCCTCAACCGGGTGGACGACATCGTGGTGTTCCACGGCCTCACCCGCGGCGACCTGCGGCAGATCGTGGAGATCCAGCTCGGCCGCCTGCGGGAACGCCTGGACGAACGCCACATCAGGCTGGATCTCACCCAGAAGGCCAGGGACTACTTCGCGGCCGCGGGCTACGACCCCGCCTACGGCGCCCGCCCCCTGAAGCGCCTGATCCAGAAGGAACTGGAGACGGCGCTGGCGCGGAAACTCCTGGCCGGCGAGGTCAAGGACCACTCCCGCGTAGTGGTGGATCACGACGGCAGCGGCCTCTCGGTGTCCGCGTCCCCGGTGGCGGACGCCGCCTGACGTCCAACTCCCTCGCCGACGCCGCCGCACCCGAGCAAGTCCTCTTGGCGGCCCGGCGGCGCGGATGCCAGGCTGCCTGTCGTTTCGATTCCCCCAGGCAGGACTTCGCCTTGGACCGGGATTCGATGTGCAGTCATCGGAAGACGAGACCATGCTGACCACGGAGCGGTTGCAAGCGATGATGGCGGACCATGAATCCGACCGGGTCGAGATGACCGTGGGCACGAACGACACGGACAAGTTCGGCCAGGCCGTCTGTGCCTTTGCCAACGACTTTCCGAACCACCGGCAACCCGGATACCTCCTGGTAGGAGTGGACGACCGCGGCCAGGCCAGCGGCTTGACCGTCACCGACGGACTGCTGCGCAAGCTCGGGGACCTGCGTTCGAACGTCAACCTGAAACCGCTTCCGGCCATGACCGTGCAGAAATGCACGTTGCCCGACGGGGACGTGGCGGTGGTGGAAGTCCTGCCGTCGGACCTGCCCCCCGTTCGCTACAAGGGCCGTGTCTGGATCCGTGTGGGGCCGTCCCGGCGAGCCGCGAACCAACAGGAGGAGCGGCTTCTCGTGGAGAGACGAGTCGCCCTGCAAAGGACTTTCGATTCCAGTCCCTGCCACGGCTGCGCCATCGACGACCTGGCCCTGGAGCTGTTCCTGGTGGGTTACCTGCCGGCCGCAGTCAGCCGGGACGTGATCGAGGAGAACGACCGCGACGTCAGGGAACAAATGGCTTCTCTTCGCTGTTTCGACCTGGCCGCGGACTGTCCGACGAATGCGGGAGCCTTGCTGTTCGCCAAGCAGCCTATCCAGTGGATTCCCGGCGCCCGGGTCCAGTTCGTCCGATGGGCCGGGGCGAGTATGGCGGACGACCCCGTCGGTGAAAAGAGCTTCAGCGGCGACCTGCTCTCGGTGCTGCGGGAGATCCAGGCGTTCGTGCCGCTCCAGACGCAGGTCCATCCGGTGGCCGAGTCCGCTCTCCGGGAGCGGGCGGACATGGATTATCCGACGGTGGCCATCCGCGAACTGCTGCTGAACGCGGTCATGCACCGTTCGTACGAGTCCAACGCGCCCGTGCGGTTCTACTGCTACGAGGACCGCATCGAAATCCAGAGTCCGGGCGGCCTGTACGGAATGGCCTCGCCCGAGAACTTCCCGGAACAGACGGACTATCGCAATCCCGTGGTCGCGGAGGCCATGGCCACGCTGGGGTACGTCAACGCGTTCGGCCGCGGCGTGAGGCGCGCGCAGGAAGCCTTGCGCAGGAATGGCAATCCGCAGGCGGAGTTCACGTTCGAGACGTCATACGTGCTCGCGACCATTCGGAGAAAGCCGTGAAGACCATCGCGTTCTTCAACGACAAGGGCGGCGTGGGCAAGACCACCTTGGTCTATCACCTGGCCTGGATGTATGCCGAACTCGGCTTTTCCGTGGTTGCGGCAGACTTGGACCCGCAAGCGAACCTGAGCGTCATGTTCCTGGACGAGGACCGGCTGGAAGAGCTGTGGCCCGACGGCGATGGACGCCGGAGCATCCTGGGTTCGCTTTCCCCGCTCTTGAAGGGGATCGGTGACATCGGCAAACCGCACGTGGAGGAAGTCGCACTGCAATGCGGGGTGGTAGTCGGCGACCTGGGTCTCTCCCGTTTCGAGGCGAAGCTTTCCGCGGCGTGGTCGGCTTGCCTGGACGGGGACGAGTCCGCGTTTCGGACCGAGTCCGCGTTTCACCACGTGGTTCTTGCAGCCGCGGAGGAACGGGATGCCGACTTGGTATTGATCGACGTCGCCCCCAACCTGGGGGCCGTCAACCGGTCGGCGATCATCGCCGCGGACTTCGTCGTGTTCCCCCTCGCCCCCGACCTGTTCTCGCTCCAGGGTCTCCGAAACCTCGGCCCGACCCTCCGGGATTGGCGCACGGAGTGGAAGGACCGCTTCGACCGACTGCCCGGCGACTCGAACCTGTCGCTGCCGTCGGGGGAGATCACGCCCGCGGGCTACGTCGTGATGCAGCAGGCGGTGCGGGCAGGGCGTCCCGCCCAGGCCTACCGGAAGTGGATGCGGCGTATTCCCGGGGTCTATCACGAGGAAGCGCTTGGCGAGACCGGCGCGAACGTTTCCTCCACCGACACCGACCCCGCATGTCTCGCTACCCTGAAGCACTACCGCAGCCTCATGCCCATGGCCCAAGAGGCGCGCAAGCCGGCGTTCCACCTCAGGGCCGCGGACGGCGCCCTGGGCGGCCACATCTACGCGGTGCAGGACTGCTACGATGAATTCGAGGCCCTCGCCAAATCCATCGCCGACAGGTGCAGTATCGGGAACCTCTGACCTATTCCGGCTCGAACTCCCTCTGCCTGTAGGAAGGCTTGTCCTTCGACTTCGCTTCGCTACGCTCAGGACGAACGGAGACAACTGTTCGGAGTTTTCTTTAGGAACCTCTGAACAATCGGGACATCCAGGATGGATTCCCTCACCCTGACCCTCCTCATCCGTTCGTCCTGAGCGTAGCGAAGCGGAGTCGAAGGACGCGCTCTTGCCTCTGTCCCGATTGTTCGGGGTTTCTTTACCTGACCGGAGACACGAGATGCGGAATCGGGCCGAGAAGCCGGGTTTGCAATGGCCGGGCGGGGTCGCTAGAATCGGGCGGATGCGGGCTTTGGCGAGGAAAAACATCGAGGAGATGGAGGGTTACACGCCCGGGGAGCAGCCCGAAGGGGCCGGCGTCGTCAAGCTCAACACCAACGAGAGCCCCTATCCGCCGTCGCCTCGGGTGCTGGCCGCGGTGCGCCGGGAGCTCGCCTCGTTGCGCCTCTATCCCGACCCCGCGGCGCGGGAGTTGCGCCGTCTCGCGGCAGCGGCCTACGGCGTAAGGCCCGGGAACGTCGTGGCGGGCAACGGCTCGGACGAGCTGCTTTCGATACTCATGCGCTGTTACGTGGGGGAGGGCGACGCCGTGGCCTACCCGGTCCCGACCTACTCCCTGTACCCTACCCTGGTGGCCATACAGGGCGGCAGTAGCCTGGAGGTCCCCTATCCCGATGACTTCGCCCTGCCGTCCGCCCTCTTCTCGCAAACGGGCAAGGTCACCATCCTGTGCAACCCCAACGCCCCTTCGGGGACGCTTGCGCCCGTGGGCGAGGTGGCCCGCTTGGCGCGCTCCGTTTCCGGCCTCCTGGTCGTGGACGAGGCGTACATGGACTTCGCGGACGGGGACGAGAGCGCCATCGCGCTGGTGAAGCGGGTCCCGAACCTGGCGGTGCTGCGCACGTTCTCCAAGTCCTTCTCGTTGGCGGGCATGCGTGTGGGGCTGGCCTTCGGCTCGGAGGACGTGGTGCGGAACATGGCCAAGGTCAAGGACTCCTACAACCTCTGCCGGATCAGCCTGGCCGCGGCCTCCGCGGCGCTGCAGGACATGGACTGGATGAGGCGGAACGTCCGGCGCATCCAAGGGACCCGCAAGACCCTGGTCCGCGGGCTTCGCAAACTCGGCTTCGCGGTGCACCCGTCCCAGGCGAACTTCGTGATGGCGCGGCTGGGCCGGGACAGCCTCCGGTGGCTCCACGACGGGCTCAGGGAAAGGGGCGTCCTGGTGCGCTTCTTCGATACCCCCGAGCTCCGCAGCATGATCCGGGTGACCGTAGGCAGGCCCGGAGAGGTCCGGGCGCTGCTCGGGGAGACGGAAGCCCTGCTGCAAGGGCGCAAGGCAACGCAAAGGGCTTCGTAAGCCGCCTCGTCCGGGTTCGCGCCGGGGCCCGGCGTTCGACTTCCCGTTCCGCTTCCTATTGCCCGGCGTCCGCGGCGCGCCGGTTCTCCTCCACCCGGACCTTGACGACCCTTCGGCCCTCCACGTCCACGATGGTCAGCCTGTGGCCGTCGGACTCGATCTTCTCGCCGCCCCTGGGGATGCGCTTCAGCTTGGCCAGCACGAACCCGGCCAGGGTATGGTAGTCCAGGGACTCCTCGAAGGGCAGGCCGTAGTCCGACTGGAGGTCCTTGAGCAGGGCGGAACCCGACACCACCAGGGAGCCGTCCGGCAGCCGCTCCACCGGCCCCCGTTCCTCGCCGTCGTACTCGTCGCGGATCTCGCCGACGATCTCCTCGATGATGTCCTCCAGGGTCGCCAGCCCTTCCACCTCGCCGTACTCGTTCACCACCATGGCCAGGGCCATGCGGCGCCGTTGCAGGTCCTTCAGGAGCTGGCTGATGGGCAGCGAGCTGGGCACGAAGAAGGCGGGGTGCATGAGCTTGCGCAGCTCGATGGGCTCGTTGGCCTGCATGGCCCGCAGGATGTCCTTGTTGTAGAGGATGCCCAGGATCTGGTCCATGTCGTTGTCGTACACCGGCAGCCTGGAGAAGCCGCTCTCCACGAAATGCCGGAGCAGGTCGTCCGCCTCCGTGGCCGCGTGGACCGCGTGGATCTCGGTCCGGGGGATCATCACCGCCCTCACGGGGGTGTCCGCGAAGTCGAAGACGCTGTGGATCAGCTCCTTCTCGGTCTCGTCGAAGATCCCCTTGGCCGTGCCTTCCCGGATGAGCGACTTCACGTCTTCCTCGGAGACGAAGGCGGCGCCCGTGTCCTTGCCGCCGAAGAGCCGGAGGACCACGTTGCTGGAACGGGTCAACAGCTTCACCAGGAAGGACGTGCTCCGGGAGATGGCGTCGATGGGCAGCGCCACGAGGAAGGCGATGCGCTCGGAGAAACGCAGCGCCAGGGACTTGGGAACGAGCTCCCCCAGGACCAGGGTCAGGTAGGCGATGGGCACCACGACCATGAGGATGGCCGCGTAGTAGCCCCAGGCCTCGGCGTAGGGCACCGGCAGCGACCGGAGGCGCGGCGCCAGGAACTCGATGGCCCCGGCGCCGCCGATGGCGGAGGCCAGCACCCCCACGAAGGTGATGCCGATCTGGACCGTGGCGAGGAACCGGTCGGGCTCCTCCTTCAACCGGCCCAGGGCCGCGGCGGAGCGCGCGCCCCGGTCGAGCAACTGGTCGATGCGCGTCTTGCGGGTCGCGATCACCGCGATCTCCGCCGCGGCGAAGAAACCGTTGGCCAGGATCAACAGGAAGATGACCGTTCCGCCCAACCATATGCTGTCAAACATCGAAACCTCTCCCGTCCGGAACGCCCGGACGCAAAAAGACACCGAAGGACCCCGCATCGGGTCGGGCCCGAGGCGGCGTTCGCTGCGGACGTTCGGTTCGGTCTAGGGGCGCATGCGTCCCGGTGGAGCGTTCAGGACTTCGGGGAAACCATGCGGAAGGACGAGGGCGAGCCTCGAGGGCGTCGGACGCGACGGGGGCTTGCTGTCGTCTTGCGGGTCTTCGGTGGACATGGACGGACTCCTTGTCTCCGTTGCACGGGAGACGCGCGTTGGAACCTCAGGGGAAAACATTGTGTCATCCGCGACGAAAATGCAAGACCCCCGCGGCCTCCCCGCCGGCCCGCCGCGGGTTGACCCGGATACCCGTATCCGTTATTCAAACCGTTTGAGCGTTTGCCCATGACGACGCGCCGAGTCCCACGACTGCTGAAGGAATGCCTCAATGGTGGGGCCTTGACGCCGGGCGACGCCCTGCTGCTGTCCGGCGTCGAGGAAGACGAGTTCACCGCGCTCCTGGGCGCGGCCGCGGCGTTGCGCGACCGTCACAAGGGCCGGACCGTCACCTTCTCCCCCAAGGTCTTCATCCCGCTCACCAACCTGTGCCGGGACTTCTGCGGCTACTGCACTTTCCGCAAGGCTCCGGGAGAGGACGGCGCCAGGACCCTGTCCCTGGACGAAGTGCTGGAGGCGGCGCGCCGGGCCGAGGCCATGGGTTGCACCGAGGCGCTGTTCAGCCTGGGGGACAAGCCCGAAGCCATCTACCCCGAGATGAGGGAGTTCCTGGCGCGGGCGGGTTACCGCAGGACCCTGGAATACCTGTACGACGCGTGCCGGGCGGTGCTGGAAGAGACAGGCCTGTTGCCCCACGCCAACCCCGGGATCATGGCGTCCTCGGACCTGGAGCGGCTCAGGCAGGTCAACGTGAGCATGGGCCTCATGCTGGAGAACGTCAGCGACCGCCTCATGGCGCCCGGCGGCCCCCATGCCGACGCGCCGGACAAGAAGCCTTCGGCGCGGCTCCGCACCCTGGCCGAAGCGGGCAGGTTGGCCATCCCCTTCACCACCGGGATACTCATCGGCATCGGCGAGACCTGGGAGGAGAGGATCGCGTCGCTGTACGCCATCGCGGAGTTGCAGCAACGCTACGGCCACATCCAGGAAGTGATCGTGCAGAACTTCCGCGTGAAGCCCGGCATCCCCATGGCCGGCCATCCCCAGCCGGACTACCGCGAGGAGGCCGCGACCATCGCGCTGGCGCGGCTGATCCTGGGGGGCGGCATGAACATCCAGGCGCCCCCCAACCTGACCCCCGAACGCTATGAGTGGTACCTCGATGCGGGCATCAACGACTGGGGCGGGGTCTCGCCCGTGACCCGCGACTTCATCAACCCGGAAGCTCCCTGGCCCGAGCTGGTGGAGCTGGCCCGCAGGACCGCGGCGGCCGGTTTCGTGCTGAAGCCCCGGCTGCCCATCTACCCGGAGTACATATCCCGGGCGGAGCGGTTCCTGGCGCCCGGCCTGATCCCCTACCTGGAGCGGCTGTGCGGCGAGGATGGGCTCGCCGCCTACGGAGGACACCATGAGCCAGATCGAAGCGATGTTCGACCATGACGGCGGCGCCGAGCGGCTGAACCGGCTCCTGCCCCGGATCGAGGCTCCGGTCGCGCGCATACTGGAACGCGCCCTGGAGGGCCGCGAGGTGACCCGGGAGGAAGGCTTGGCCTTGTGCGAGGTGGAGGGCGGCGAGCTCGCCGCCCTCGCCGCGGCCGCGGACCTGCTGCGGCAGGCCCGGGTGGGCGACCGCGTCACCTACGTGGTCTGCCGCAACATCAACTTCACCAACGTGTGCTACGTGGGCTGCAAGTTCTGCGCCTTCCACACCGGCCCCAACAAGCCCGGAAGCTGGGACAACTCGCTGGAGGAGGTGGGCCTCAAGGCGGAGGAGGCGTGGAACCGCGGCGCCACCGAGGTCTGCATGCAGGGGGGCCTGCCCCGCAACATGCAGCCCTACTACTACCGGGACCTGTTGCGGGCCATCCGTTCGCGGACGCCCGGCATCCACATCCACGCCTACTCGCCCATGGAGATCACCTACGGCGTCGAACTCACCGGCATGCCCCTGGAGGACTACCTGCTGATGTTGCGCGACGCCGGCCTCGACAGCGTTCCGGGCACGGCCGCGGAGATCCTCGACGACGAGGTCCGCATGGTGCTCTCCAAGAACAAGGTCAGCACCGAGCAGTGGGTCCGGGTGATCGAGACGGCCCATCGTGTGGGCATCTTCACCACCTCCACCATGATGTACGGCCACCGGGAGGAGGGCCGCCACTGGGTCGATCACATGCTGCTGCTGCGGGACATCCAGAAGGAGACCGGCGGCTTCACCGAGTTCGTCCCGCTGGGGTTCGTGCACGAGAACACCGCGCTCTTCCAGCAGGGGCTCGCCCGTCCGGGACCCACCGAGGAGGAGGACGTACGGGTCCATGCCCTCGCCCGGGTGCTGCTGAACGACGCCATCCCCAACGTGCAGGTGTCGTGGGTGAAGATGGGCCGGCGGATGTCGCAGCTCTGCCTGCGGGCCGGCGCCAACGACTTCGGCGGCACGCTCATGGAAGAGAGCATCTCGCGGCTGGCGGGCTCCACCGAAGGGCAGATGATCTGGCCCCACGAGTTCCGGGCCCTGATCCGCGAGATCGACCGCGTGCCCGCGGAACGCTCCACCGGATACGAGGTCCTTCGCGCCTGGGAGGACGAGTCCGACCTCCCGGAGGGCGGGTTCCTCCGGTCCGACGGCCCTCCGGTCCAGCCGCCGGCCGGCCTGTGAGCGATGGTCGTCCTCCTGACCGGAGGCACCGGGGGCGCAAAGCTGGTGCTGGGCTTCCGGGAGGAGACGGCGCCCGGGCGCCTGACGGTGGTGTGCAACACCGCGGACGACTCGGTGGCGCACGGGCTCCACGTATCCCCTGACATCGACACCATCGTCTATACCCTGGCCGGCCTCATCGACCCGGCCAAGGGGTGGGGCGTCCGGGACGACACCTTCACGGTGCTGGAGCAACTGGGCCGGCTCGGCAACGAGACCTGGTTCCGCATCGGGGATCGGGACATGGCCACCCACCTGACCCGCACCCGCCTGCTGGCCCAGGGGCAGCCCCTGTCGCGCGTCACCGCCTCGCTTTGCCGGGCGCTGGGGGTGGAGTCCGCGGTGCTGCCCATGTCCGACCAGCGGGTGGAGACGCGGCTCGCGACCCCGGAGGGCGAGATCTCCTTCCAAGAGTATTTCGTGAAGGAGCGCTGGCAACCGGAGGTACGGAGCCTGGACTACCGGGGCGTCCAACGGTGCCGCCCGGCCCCGGGCGTGGTGGAAGCCATCCGGGACGCGGACATGGTGGTGGTCTGCCCCAGCAACCCGGCCACCAGCATCGGTCCCATACTCGCGGTGCCCGGCGTCCGGGAGGCGTTGCGGGAGACTCCCGCGGTGGTGGCGGCCGTGAGCCCGGTGGTGCGGGGGCGCTCCTTCAGCGGTCCGGCCCACAAGCTCATGCGCGCCCTGGGGCTGGAGGCTTCGGCCGCGGGGCTGGCCCGCGCCTACCGGGACTTCGTGCGCGTGCTGGTGGTGGACGCGGAAGACCGGGACCTGGGGCCGGAGATCGAGAAGCTCGGGGTCCGGGCGCTGGCCACGTCCATCCGCATGGACACCCTGGACGACAAGAGACGGCTGGCGCGGGAAATCCTGCGGCTCTCGTCCTGACCGGGGGGCGCGGAGGTCCCGACCGGGCGCCGGCGTCCGTCCCACGTGCCAAGGAGTTGTACGAAATGCGCGGGGTTTCCGTTCGATGACGAGGGTCGGCGCGCTGGTTCCGGTCAAGGGGTTCCGGGGCGCCAAGCAGCGGCTCGCCGCCCGGCTGAGCGCGTCCGAGCGCTCGGACCTGATGAAGGCCATGGTGCGGGACGTGCTCACAGAAGTGGTCCGGGCCAGGGGGATCCACGCCACCTTCGTGGTCACGGGCTCCCCGGAGGTCGCGCGTTGGGTCGCCGCCCCGGGGGTGGAGGTCATCCGCGAACGGGACGAGACCGGCGAGACCGACGCGGTCCATTTCGGCCTGGGGGTGATGAAGGAGGCGGGCATGGACGCCGCCCTGGTGCTGCCGGGGGACATCCCGCTGTTGCGCACCGCGGACGTGGAGGGCCTGCTCCCGACCGGGGGCCGCGCGGTCCCGCCCTTCGCCACCCTCGTGCCCTCCCACGACCGCATGGGCACCAACGCCCTGTTGCTGGCGCCTCCGGACCTGCTCCGGCTCCGTTTCGGCCACGACAGCTTCCGTTACCACCTGGACGAGGCCGCCTCCCGCGGCGTCTCCGTCCGCGTGGTGGAGAACCCGCGCATCGCCCTGGACGTGGACGAACCCCGGGACCTCCGAAGGCTCGCCTGCCGGCTGGAGGGCGGACGGACCCGTGACCGCATCGAGGCCATGAAGGGCAACGGCAGCCGTTTCTTTGCCGACGCGGGTTGATATGCGGCGCGTGGAGGTCATCGGGGTGGAGGGGATGGGCGAAGTGGAGGCCGGCGCCCGGTTGGGACGGCTGGTGGTGGACGCCTGCGCGCGCATGGGCCTGGGGCTGCGGGACGGCGACGTCCTCGCCCTGGCCCAGAAGGTCGTGTCCAAGGCCGAAAGCCGCATCGTGGACCTTCGCGGCGTCACCCCGTCGGAAGAGGCGTCGAGGCTGTCGGCCGAGCTCGAAGACAAGGACCCCCGCCTGCTGGAGCTCGTACTCCGGGAGAGCCGGGCCATCGTGGCCAAGGGGCGCAGCACCCTCGTGGTGGAGACCCGCCACGGCTTCGTGTGCGCCAACGCCGGCATCGACCTGTCCAACGTGGGCGTCCACCGGGCCCTGCTGCTCCCCGAGGACCCCGACGGCTCCGCCCGGCGCGTCCGCGAGGAGGTGCGGCGGCTCACGGGCGCGTCGGTGGGCGTGGTCGTCACCGACACTTTCGGGCGTCCCTGGCGCCTGGGTACGACCGACGTGGCCATCGGCGTGGCAGGCTTCGGCCCCTTGATCGACTACCGCGGCCAGCGGGACGGTTACGGGTACGAGCTCAAGGCCTCGGTCACGGCCGTAGCGGACCAGGTGGCCGGCGCCGCGGAACTGGTCATGGGAAAGACCGGCCGGGTGCCCGCGGCGGTGGTGCGCGGCTGCGACCTGCCGCGGCGCCGCGGGTCGGCCCAAGACCTGCTGCGGCCGCTGGCGGACGACCTGTTCCGGGCCCGCAGGTGAAGGGGCTTTTCCGGCTTTCGTGTCAGCAAGGCAGGAGGGAAAGGGGAGCGAAAAGGATCACGCGGTCACTGCTCCGCAGACGCCTGCCCCGTCATTCCCGCGAAAGCGGGAATCCAGTTTCATCGCTCTCGTTGTACAAACCTGGCTTGAACTCCATCTCCCTGTGGGAAAGCGCGTCCTTCGACTTCGCTTCGCTACGCTCAGGACGAACGGAGTCAAGGAACCTCTGAACAATCGGGACAGAGGGCATGAGCGCGTCCTTCGACTTCGCTTCGCTACGCTCAGGACGAACGGAGTCAAGGAACCTCTGAACAATCGAGACAGAGGGCATGAGCGCGTCCTTCGACTCCGCTTCGCTACGCTCAGGACGAACGGGAATAGGGGCGTCAGGGTGAGGGAATCGGGAATCCATCCTGGATGTCTCGATTGTTCAGAGGTTCCTCCGGTTTGTCGGGTCCGGCGCGGTCATGGTATGAGACTCCCCATGCAGGATTCCATATCGATTGCTATCGTGGGGGGCACCGGGAGCCTCGGGCTCGGCTTGGCGGGCCGCTTGGCCCGGCCCGGAGTGCGGGTCATCATCGGCTCCCGGGACGCGCAACGGGGCCGGGACGCGGCCGGCGGGTTGAACGAGAAGCTGGGCCAGGACCTCGTGGAGGGCATGGTCAACGCCGATGCGGTGCGGGAGGCGGAGATGGCGGTCATCTCCGTGCCCTACGAAGGCCAGGAGCAGATGGTCAGCGACCTGGTCGAGGAGTTGCGGGGGAAGGTCGTCATCGACGCGGTGGTGCCGCTTCGCAAGGGAAGGCCGTTCGTACCCGAAGCCGGCTCGGCGCTGCTGGAAGCGCAGAAGATCCTCGGTGACGGCACCCCGGTAATCGGCGCCCTGCACAACATCTCCGCCCTCGATCTCAGCCGGCCGGACGAGCCCTTGGGCGACGTCCTGGTCTGCGGCGACGACAAGGAAGCCAAGGAGCGCGTCATCGAGCTGCTGGAACGCATCGGCGCCACCGGCCTGGACGCCGGCCCCGCGGCCAACGCCTACGTGGTGGAAGGACTCACCGGCGTGTTGATCGCCCTCAACCGCCGCTACAAGTCGAAGCACGCCAGCGTCAAGATCACCGGCATCCATTAGAAACCCGGAACGAAACCCCCGTTCGTCCCGAGTCCGTCGCTGCGGGCACCCCTCACCCTGCCCTCCCCCTCAAGGGGGGAGGGAACGTGCGCCCGTGAGACTCTGCCCACACGAAAGCCGGAAGAGCTTGGACACCGTTCGTCCTGAGCGTAGCGAAGCGAAGTCGAAGGACGCGCTTATCGACGCGGACTTGGAGCGCCTGCCCGGAACCCCGGCGGGTCACTCGGGCGGGTGGTCCGCGGCGGGCATGTACTTCCCCTCTTCGTCCAGGGTGATGCGCTTCCGTTCGTTGAGCCGCCCCACCGCGGCCATGACCGAGGCGAAGGGCGCGTCCGGGAAAGCGTCGAGCAGCTCGCTGAAGGTCATCCGCCGGTCGCGCAGCATGGCCTCGGTCCGCTCCGTCAGCGATTCGACGGACTCTTCCACCGCTCCGGCCAGCGGCGTCACCGGGGCCTCGCCCAGGTAGTCTTCGAGCCTCGCCTTGTCCTGGTTGTGATAGACGATGCGGTTGTAGCGGTAGCGCGGGACGTTCTCCGGGATGGTGGCGTCGATGCCCATCTTGGCGGTGGTGGGGACGCCGTTGGAGCTCGGCGGGATGGACGGGTCCAGGGGCTTGGAGCGGGCGTGGGAGAGGATCACCGTGTCCCGGTCCGCCTGCACCCGGGTGGCGATGGCCCACTCCACTTCCTGGGGGTCGTAGATGTCGATGTCGTCGTCGGTCACCACTGCGTACTTGATGTCGGCGATGGACAACAGCGCGGCGATGGCGTTCTTGCCGTCCCCCGGGATCTTCCGGATGGCGGCCACCACGTGCCAGTGGCAGCAACCCCCGGGGGTGACGTTGACCGCGGTGACCTGCACCCCGGTCTCCGCCAGCACCCGCCAGGCCGCGGCCTCGTAGATGGGCGCGCTCATCCACAGGTTCTCCCAGGGCATGTGGAGCGCGTAGTAGAGGGGGTCGCGTCGGTGCAGCACGGCCTTCACGTGGACGTTGGGGTTGCGGTGGGTGCCCCCCACCAGGCGCGAGAACTCGCCGAAGGGGCCTTCGGGGTGCACCCAGCCCTCCGGGGGTATCTCGCCCTCCAGGACGAACTCGGCGCCGGCGATGGACGGAACCGGCCCGGTGACGCCCGGCGTGAGCTCCACCGGGCTCCCTCCGAGGGCGCCGGCGAAACCCAGCTCGTTGGTTCCCAGGGACGCCTTGAAGAGGGCGCCCATCAGCTCCCGCGGGTGGGCGCCGATGGACATGGAGATGGGCAGCGGCCGTTTCTCCGCCAGGGCGCGCTCGGCGAACCTTCGGAGGTTGTTGGGGGTGACGATGTCGATGCCGGTGACGTTCCGCTCCTTCAGCATCAGGCGATAGACCCCGGCGTTCATGCCGTGCTCGGGATCTTCCGAGATGACCACCGCGGCGGTAATCATGGGCGCGCCGTCCAGGGTCGAGAAGATGGGCACCGGCAGTCGGAACAGGTCCACGTCGTCGCCCTGTTGCACGAACTCCTTGACCGGCGCGTCCTCCACCAGCACCGGCTCGATGGAGTTGGACATGGCCCACTGGAACCGCTCGTGGATCTCGGGGTAGGGGGCGTCCAGGGCCAGACCCAGGCGTTCCCTCTTCTGGAGCAGCCCCGACACCACCGGGAACGAGTACCCCACCGGGTTCTCGAACAGCAGCGCGCGGTCGCTCTGGGCCGTGAGGGCCGCCACGTCCCTCATGTCCACCGGCTTGCGTATGTCCAGCAACTCGTCGTGGCCGCGCAGCAACTCGATGTAATCCCGGAACGTCGCGTTCATGGTCCACCTCCCGACCGGAACATAGCCAAGACCCCCGGCCGTAGCAACCGGGCCGCGGTTCCCCTCCCACGGGAAAGCGCGTCCTTCGGCTCCGCTTCGCTACGCTCAGGACGAACGGGGATGGGGGCGTCAGGATGAGGGAATCGGGAATCCATCCCGGATCCCTCGATTGTTCAGAGGTTCCTGAAAGGAGATCCGGGAAACCCTGCCCTCCGTTCGTCCTGAGCGTAGCGAAGCGAAGTCGAAGGACGCGCTCGTTCAGATGTTCCTTTACACTGTCCGGTGAGGCGCTATAATTTGCCCATGCCCATGATGCTTTCCAAGACCTATGACGCGTTCAAGGAGGCTGGCGCTTCGGACCAGAAGGCCCGCGAGGCAGCGGAAGAGATCGCGGGTTTCGAGCGTCGTCTGATACGCCTGGAGGTCATGGTGGCGCTGATCCTTGCCGGCGTCGTCAGCCTGGTGGCCAAGAGCTTCCTGGGGTAAACGTCCGCGTCGCCCATGCTCGTGACGGGATCCCAACCATGATGGACGAGGGTTTGCTCGAACTCTTGGCATGTCCGGAGACCCGGGAAAGCGTGTCCCTCGCCGACGGGACGCTCGTGGACCGGATCAACCGGGAGATCAAGGCCGGGAGGCTGGTGGACCGGGGGGGCGAGAAGGTCGACGAGCCCATCGATGGCGGGCTGGTGCGCCGGGACCGGCGGTATCTCTACCCGATCCGCAAGGACGTCCCGGTCCTGCTCGTGGAAGCAGCGATCCCGCTGGAGGGATTTGCGGACGAGCACGGCTCCGGGCCGCGGCAACCTTGACCTCTATTCGTCCATGGGCTACGCTCCCGTCCCACGAGCGAGACGGGTCCCGGGTGGCTTTCGTTCCCGTGCCGGAGTGGTGGAATTGGTAGACGCGCTGGACTCAAAATCCAGTAGGGGCAACCCTGTGGGGGTTCGAGTCCCCCCTCCGGCACCAGGCGCGCCAATCTTTTGCTGTCCGGGCCGCGCTTCGCTCTACCTTCCACGAGCGGAAGGACTGCATGGGCGTTCGAGCGCAGGCCGGAAGTCGGGCGGTCGAGGTCTCGCAAACGGCGCGCCTGTCTTTCCGGTTTCGATAAAAGGAGCGGCTGAATAAACGAGAGATAGAGGATGGATTCCCTCGCCCTGACCCTCCGATCCCCGTTCGTCCTGAGCGTAGCGAAGCGGAGTCGAAGGGCGCGCTCATCCTCTCTGCCCAATTGTTCAGAGCCTCCAAAGGGGTTCTTCCGGGTTCCAGCAAACTTCTGTTGATTGGATAAAGAACGAATCCTTATGAATACCAGGAAGAAACCATTATGATACCGCTGGGGAAAAGGGGGCTCTTCCGGCTTTCGTGTGGGCAAGGTAGAAGGGAAAGGGGAGCGAAAAGGATCACGCGCTCACTCCCGCAGACTCCCATCCTACGTCATTCCCGCGAAAGCGGGAATCCATCATGCAGGGCACCCTGGGGTTGGGTCGGAAGGATGGGAACACGGGGGTTTTCGTAAGAATGGATGGATTCCCGCTTTCGCGGGAATGACGGGGTGGGGCGTCTGCGGCGCCAAACCAGGGAAGGGGAGGGAAGCAACATCATCGCCTGGGTGGGGAGTGTCACAACCCACACGAAAGCCGGAAGAGCCCCTTTATCCTCCCGGAATAGGGAATAAATCAGAGGTTCCTGGAATCATACGGAGGCGTCTCATGGACATTCGACTCTACTATGCTCCCACCACCTGTGCGCTCGTTCCCTACGTCACGCTGACCGAGGCGAACGCGGCGTTCGAGGTGCGGCCCCTCGACTTTCGCAAGGGGCAGAACCGGGCCGACGACTACATGAAGTTGAACCCCAAGCACAAGGTGCCGTTGCTGGTGGTGGACGGACAGCCCCTTTCCGAGAACGTCGCCATCCAGATCTGGATCGCGCGCCGCTTCCCGGACGCCAAGCTGTTGCCCGCGGACCCCTGGAAGGAGGTCCAGGCGGTGTCGATGATGTCCTGGTGCGCTTCCGGCATCCACCCTTACCTGAGCCGGATCAACTCGCCCGCGAAGGTATGCGACGCGGCGGACGCCGAGGAGAGCGTGCGCCGTCTGGCGGCCGGTTTCGTGCACGAAGCGTTGGGCATCGCCGAAGGCCTGCTGGCCGGACGCGAGTACTTCTTCGACCACTTCACGGCCGCGGACGCGCATTTCTTCTGGTGCGTCCGCCGCGCCACGCAGTTCGACATGGACCTGTCCGCATATCCCGGCTGCCGGGCGCATTTCGAGCGCATGAAGGCGAGGGCGAGCGTCCGGAAGGCGTTGGACTACGAGAAGGAAGTGCAGGCTTCGTTCGCCGCCTAGTCCTGCCTATCGGGAGCCATCCGGCCCATCCGTCCCCAGCCCCATCCGCCCGCTCATCCTTCGAGACCAGGGCGTCAACCCTCGGGCGAGCCGGCGGGGGATCCGTCCGCGGGTTTCTTCGCGCGCTTCGGCCGCACCAGCCAGGCGCCGAGGGCGGGCAGCAGCACCACCGCGGCGACCATGTTCACCAGGAACATGAACATCAACACGGTGCCCATGTCGGCCTGGAACTTGAGCGGGGCCGCGATCCACGTGGCCACTCCCGCGGCGAGGGTCAGGCCGGTCAGCGCCACGCTCGCCCCGGTGACGTTGAGCGTCCGCTCGTAGGCGTCGGCGAAGTCGAGACCCTGGTCGAGGTGGGTACGGAGCCGGCCGTAGATGTAGATGGCGTAGTCCACCCCGATGCCCACCCCCAGGGCCACCACCGGCAGGGTCGAGATCTTGAGTCCGATCTCGAGGATCGCCATGAGCCCGTAAGCCAGCAGGGACACCGCGGCCAGCGGCACGATGATGCACACGGTGGCGGCCACCGAGCGGAACGACACCAGGCACAGGATGACCACCGCGGCGAACACGTAGTCGAGGATCGGGAACTGGGACGCGGCCACTTCCTCGTTGGTTGCCGCCATGACGCCCACGTTGCCGCCGGCCAGCCGAAGGGTGAGGCGGTCCAGGGTGTTGGCGCGCTGGAAGTCGTTCACCGCGTCCACGATGCGCTGGATGGTGTCGGCCTTGTGGTCCGCGGTGTAGATCAGCACCGGCAACACGCTGCAATCGGTGTTGATGAGCCCGCTGCTGGTGGACACGGGCGAGACGGACTGCACCAGCGTATAGCGGTTGCGCGGCAGGGTGCGCCACTTGAGGCTGCCCTCGTGCCAGCCCGCGTTGATGTTGCGGGCGACGCCCGCAAGCCCCAGCACCGACTGGACCCCCTCCACGTTGCGCATGCGCCATTCGAACTCGTCCAGGGCGCGGAGCACCTCGTAGTCGATGCAGCCGTCCGGCTTCGTTTCGGCATACACCGTGAGCACGTCCACGCCGATCTTGAAACGCTCGGTGATGGCGGCCACGTCACGGTTGTAAACGGACTGGGCGCGCAGTTCCGGAACCCCCTGGTGGTCGTCGCCCACGCGGACCTGGAGCGCGTAGTGGGCGCCCACCGCCACGAGCAGCGCCGACAGGGCCATGGTGGCCGCGGCCGGACCACGGCGCGCCAGCCGCGCCACCCGTGACCACAACGGCCGCAAGAGGCTGTCGCGTCCGGCCGCGGCCTGCCGCTCCGCATCGCTCATGCGGAAGTACGAGAGCAGCACCGGCAGCAGCGCCAGGTTGGTGAGGATGATGGCGACGATGCCGATGCTGGCGGTGATGGCCGTCTCTCGGATGACCTGCACTTGGATGAGCGAGATGGTGATGAAGCCCACCGAATCGGAGGCGAGGGCCACGGCCCCGGGCAGGAGCAGGCGGCGGAAACTGGCGCGGGCGGCGTCCAGGCCCGCGGCCCCGGCCACCACCTCGGAGCGCACCGAGTTGACCATCTGCACGCCGTGGCTCACCCCCACCGCAAACACCAGGAACGGCACCAGGATGGACAGGGGGTCGATGCCGAAGCCCAGGGCCGTCACCGCGCCGAGTTGCCATACCAACGCGGTCAGCGAGCACGCCAGCGGCGGGACGGTCAGGCGCACCGACCGGGTGTAGAGGTACACGAACAGGGCGGTGACCAGGAACGCGATGCCGAAGAACGCCGCCACCCGCGTGGCCCCCGCGGCGATGTCCCCCACCAGCTTGGCGAACCCGATGACGTGCACATCCACACGGGCGCGCTCCTCCGCCCGGCTGCGGATCTCCTCGAGCTGGCGCGCCACCTCCACGTAGTCGAGCCGCTCGCCGGTGTTCGGGTGGAACTCCTGGAGCTTGGCGCTGACGATGGCGCCGGTGAAGTCGTTGGCCACCAGCCGGCCCACGACGCCGGCCTTGATGGCGTTGTCGCGCACGCGGGCAAGGCCGGCCTCGGTGGGGCGGAAGTCCGCGGGCAGCACGTTGTCGGCGCTGACGCCGTCCTCCAGCACCTCGATGTAGCGCACGTTGGGGGTGAGGATGGAATAGACCTGGGTGCGATCGACCCCGGGCAGGAAGAACACCGCGTCGGTGACCTGGCGCAGCACGTCGAAGAACTCGGGGGTGAAGATGTCGCCCTCGCGCGCCATGAGCGCCACCACCACCCGGTTGGCGTCGCCGAACTCCTCCCGGTGCTGGAGGAAGGTCTGCATGTAGGGATGCTGGAGGGGAACCAGCTTGAGGAAACCGGCGTCCACCCGCAACTGCGCGGCGAACCACCCCATGACCAGGGTGACGAGGGCGAAGGCCGCGATGACGAGCGCGCGGCGGCCGAACAGGAAGCGCTCCATGCGGGCGGCGAGCGGGTTCGGCCGGGAAACGTCGGGTGCGGCAGCCATGGGGCGTCTATTCGGGCCGGGGCAGACGACGGACGCCGAACTCTCCGGTCAGCAGCACGCTGCCGTCGGCCAGCGCCAGCGCCGAGGAGACGCCCTGGCGCATGGGCAGCCGCGTGGCGGATACGGTGCGCCCGCGGTCCCGGCTGCGGAGCAGGGTCCCCCCGAGGCCCGTGACCAGCACCTCGCCGCGCGGCAGCCGAACCGCGCCGGTGAGGGTCGCGGTGGTGCCGGTGGCCACCTGCGTCCAGCTCTCGCCCGCGTCCTCGGAGCGGAACAGGTGGCCCCGAAGCCCCATCAGCAGTACCCGGTCCTCGTCCAGGGGGAGGACGCCGAACCACGAGCCGGCGTAGGGCGAGGGCAGCTCCTGCCACGTATCGCCGCGGTCTTCGGAGCGATATACCACCCCGGCCTCTGCGGCCATGAACAGCCGCCGGTCCCCCGCGGGCGCGATGGCGTTCAAGTGGAAGTCGTCCTTGCTGACGGCGCGGGACGTCCAGGCGGCGCCGCCGTCCCGGGTGGCCAGGAAATAACCGTAGGCGCCCACCGCAAAGCCCGTCTCCCGGTCCCGGAACCACACGTCCAGCAGCGGGCGCTCCTCTTCCGGCGCCCGGTGCAACAGCCGCCAAGTGTCGCCGCCATCGTCGGTGCGGAGGATCACCGCGTCGTGCCCCACCGCCCAGCCGGTGCGCTCATCGTGCATGTGCACCGCGGTCAGCAAGGCCCGGGTGGGGGTCTGCGCCTGTTTCCAGTTGTCGCCGCGGTCGGTGGAGACCAGGATGTGGCCGCGTTCGCCCACCACTACCACCCGCGAACCCGCCACCGCCCCGTCGAGCAGCAGCGACTCGACCGCCAGGGGCGCGTGGATGGCCGGTTTGGCGTCGGCATGGGCAAGTCCCGGGAGTCCCGGGACGAGTGCGAGCAACAGACCGGTCAGGACGCGGGCGCGTCTCGGCAAGCTGCCCGCAAGGCAGGGTATCGCCTGCATGGGTTACCGAGGCGTAGGGGAACCTCTGAACAGCCCGGACAGGGGGAATGAGCGCATCCTTCGACTTCGCTTCGCTACGCTCAGGATGAACGGGGGTCTCCGCTTCGCTACGCTCAGGATGAACGGAAGTCTCCGCTTCGCTACGCTCAGGATGAACGGAAGTCTCCGCTTCGCTACGCTCAGGATGAACGGAAGTCTTCGCTTCGCTACGCTCAGGATGAACGGAGGTCTTCGTTTCGCTACGCTCGGGATGAACGGAGGTCTCTGCTTCGCTACGCTCGGGACGAATAGGGACAGGGGCGTCAGGGTGAGAGCATCGGGAATCCATCCCGGATGTCTCGATTGTTCAGAGGTTCCCAAGGAAACCCTGAGCAACCATTCCGTTCGTCCTGAGCGTAGCGAAGCGAAGTCGAAGGACGCGCATTCCCAAGGGAGGTATGACATCGTTCAGACGTTCCGTAACACAGCACGAAGCCCGAAACGGCTTCGGGGATCCTCCGGCCGTGCCGGCCGGCGTCGGGCGGCGGCCGGCGCAGTTCCGGCTTCGGTGAGCGCCGGGGTTTCAGCCGGCTGGCGGGCTCAGCGTCTGCCCTCTCGGCGCAGGGACGCCGGCGTGAAGTCCCGGGACGTGTACTCCATGTCGAAGGTGCATATGGGAAACTCGTTGTCCAGGCCGAGGGCGAGGTAGCGTCCCGCCTGCAGGTCGGTGTGCACTTCCAGCGTCGGCCATACCATCGGCTTTTCGTAGAAGTTGATGACGTGGCCTTCCGACATGCGCCAGAGCTGGTCGCGGTTGTCGTAGATGTCCGCGAGCAGGATCTGCCAGGAGTCCTCGTCCACGTACAGGGTGCGCCGCTTGTAGATGTGGCGCGCGCCTTCCTTGAGGGTCGCTTCCAGCACCCACACCCGGTGCAGCTCGTAGCGCAGGTGCTCCGGGTTCACGTGCAGCGGCTTGAGGATGTCGGTGAAGGCGAGCCGGTCGCTGTGCAGCTTGTAGGAGTTGTAGGGCACGTACATCTCCCGCTTGCCCACGAGCTTCCAGTCGTAGCGGTCCACCGCGCCGTTGAACATGTCGAACTGGTCCGCGGTGCGCAGTCCGTCGGAGGTGGTGCCGGGGTTGTCGTAGGCCACGTTCGGGGCCCGGCGCACCCGCCGTTGGCCGGGGTTGTAGGTCCATGCGCGCCGCGGCTCCCGGGCCTGGTTCATGGTTTCATGCACCAGCAGGAGGTCCCCCGCGAGCCGCGCCGGCGCCACCACCTTCTGCTTGAACAGGACCATGGAATTGCCGAGTTCTTCCTCGGTCATGCCCGGGAGGGAGTAGCGCACCTTGATGTCGAGGGCGTACTTCACCATGGTGTAGGCGCCGCCGCGGGTGACCGCGGCTTGGCCCACGGTGCAGGTCACCGTCTCGCCCCGGTAGCGCAGCAGGTGGTTCCAGATGACCTCCAGGCCGTTCCTGGGGATGGGGAACGGGGTGCCGATGACCGCGCCGCCGACGCCGTTGCCGTCGTCCACCAGCCTGGCGGTGGCGGCGGCCCGCCGGGTGGCGTCGTAGATGCGCTGGGGGACGGACGCGCTGCGCCGGGTGGGATAGACGTTCAGCCGGAAACCCGGATAGGTCTCCAGCATTCGCTGGTGGCCCACCGAGAGCTTGTCGCGGTGCCGGTCCAGGTTGGCGGCGTCGATGACGAAGAGCGGCCGGTCCGCGGCGTAGGGGTCCGGGTGGTGCTGGCCGACCTCGTAGCCGGCCGGCGGTCGGGTGATGCCGCCGGTCCACTCGGGGATGGAGCCATCGGCGTTGCCCGCCCGTTCTCCCCCCAGGGGGGTCAGGTCGCGGCCGAGCCGCGCGACCTCGTCGGCCGAAATCTCTGCCGCGGCAGGATGGGCGAGGGCGCACGCCAGAGCCAACGCCGCGGCGAATCGAATCATCGGTGTTCTGGTGTTCATGGCTGTGATGCTAGAAGGAGTACTTGACGGTGGCGGCGACGAAATCGCGGTCGCGCAACTCGTTTCTCCGGCCGGAGAAGCTGGTGTAGCCGAGGTTGGCCTCCCAGCTCGCGAGGTAGCTGGCGCGCACCCCCACGGTCAGCGCGGTCCGCCCCTGCACGAACGAGCCGCTGGGCGATGGGCTGTCGCCGCTCACGTCGTGCTGGAACTGCAAGTACGGAAACAGGTTCACGGCGCCGACGGCGTTGTTGTAGTCGAGACGCGACGCCACCCGGTAACCCCAGGAGGTGGCGTCCGCGTCGCTCCCGCCCGCGGGGCTTTCGATGGGAGAGTCGGCCTGCTTGGGCATGTCATGCACGAACATGCCCGCCACTTCCGTAAGGAAGATGAGGCTGTCCGCCCCCAGCGTCGGCCCGAAGACCCGGGTGGCGGTGGCCTGGGCCTGGCTCACGTCGCGCTTGATGTAGCCCTGTACCCTTGTCGGTTGGTAGGCCGCAAGGTAACCGGGGACTTCGGCAGGGGGAAGGTAATCCGGACGTTCCGTGCGCACGAGCCTCAGGAACGGACCCAGACCTTCTTCGAACAGGGCGCGCTCGGCCCGCTGCAGCGGCTGGTCCTTGCGGAAGGAGTACTCGCCCTGCAACGCCCACCCCGTGGTTCCGAGGTCGGTGTTGAAGCTCAGGCCGATGAGCTGGATGTCCTCGGGGTACTCGATGAAGTAGCTCGCGGTCTTCGTGTACCGATCTACTCCGAGGGCGCCGGCGGCCGCGCCCACCCGTTGCCCGATCATCGTCGGGGCGGCTGCGGGAGCGATTTGTCCGGCCTGGACGTCCGCAGTGACCTGCGCAGTGACCGCCTGGGTGGTGTTGGAGGTGGACGAGCCCACGGCCTGGGCCGCGGCGAGACCGGCCTGGACTCCGGCCCGGGTGCCGGTGATGGCGCCGACCGTGGGCAGGCGGCTATGGTAGTTGACGAAGTAGAGGCCGAACTCGGTCTCGTTCAACTGCTCGGCGAGGTAGCGGAAGGCGACTCCCCACTGTCCCGAGTCCGCGGGGTTGCGGTCGGGGCCGCGCACCACGTTCAGGAAACCGGGGTCGAAATCCGGCTGGAGGGGCTGCCGCGCACCGCCAAGGTCGGCGTTGATGTACTGCGTGAGAGGACCGAAGCCGAATCCCACGTCGGTCACGCCGCTGCCGCTGATGGGGACCACCGCCCTGGTCGCGCCGGGGCCCACATAGTCCGTCACCGAGAAGTAGCTTCCCACCGGGTCGATCTCGGTCTTGTCCCAGTCGAGCTGGTAGAAGCCCTCCGCCGAAAGGCCAACCGGGAACTCCAGCACCGTGGATACGAGGGGGACCGCCACCAGCGCCTCGCGCAACTCCGCCCCGGGCACCCGGAGCTTGCTCACGTCGAACGGGTTGATGGCGTTGACGCCGCCCTGGATGAAGGTGCTCTCGCCCCAGTTGAGCACGTGCTTGCCGACCCGCAGGTCCGCGGTGACCTCACCGAGGTCGAAGGTCCCGGTGGCGTAGGCGTCGAGCAGGTCGATGTCCTTCCCGACCATGCGCTTGGCCTTGGGGGACAGGGGCGTGCGTTCCCGCGTGCCGTTCTCGTTCTCGGCGTCGAAGAACCCGGTGCCGCGAACGAACAACCCGAAGTTGCGGTAGCCCAGGTCGAACTCGCTGGTGAACTTGACGGCGTTGCTGACGACGCCGGTCTTGTAGTTGAGGTCGCCGTCGTTGCCGTTGATGTCCGCCGTCAACTCCGGGTCACGGTCCGCTACCCGGAAGGTCGCGCCGTAGGAGAGGGTGGTGTCGAGGCTCGCCTCGACCTCGCCGGAGCCGAACTCCAGCGCCCGGGCCTCGCCGCCCCAGGTGAAAGCCCCCACCGCGAGCGCCGGAACCAGCAGGAGGAAAAGCCTGCTGCGGATACTGTGGAATAGACTCTGGAATAGCATCCGTCGCAAATATCATCTAAGGTTCGATGAAGTCAAGTATCGGGTCTGCCGCCCGTCCACCGGGCGCGGACGGCTTCATGGGAAGGCGCGTCCTTCGACTTCGCTTCGCTACGCTCAGGACGAACGGAGGCCTCCGCTACGCTCAGATGCATGGGATCTTCGCTTCGTGTCTCAAGATGAACGGGGGTCGTTGTTCAGGGTTTCCTTCCCGTGTGTGAGGCATGGCGTATCGACCGCAGGACGGGTTCTTTCGCAAGGCCAAGCGCGAGGGTTATCGTTCGCGGGCGGCCTACAAGCTGCTGGAGATCAACCGGCGGCTTCGCCTGATCCGGGCCGACAGCGCGGTGGTGGACTTGGGCGCGGCGCCCGGAGGGTGGCTCCAGGTGGCATCCGAGTTCGCCGGCCCCCGGGGAAGGGTGATGGGCTTCGACCTTCAGCCCATACGGCCCCTGCCTGGCGGGAACGTGACCGCGTTCGAGCTGGACGTGCTAGCGGAGGACGCCGCGGAGCGCATCGGCGCGCTCTTGGGATGCGCCGCGGACTGCGTCCTCTCCGACATGGCCCCGCGCCTGTCAGGCGTCCGCGACGCGGACGAAGGGCGCGCCCTGGAACTGGCCCGAAAGGCGTGGGAGATTGCTCGCACGGTCCTGAAGCCCCGCGGCGCCTTGCTCTTCAAGACCTTCACCGGCGCCGACCTGCCCGCCCTGCTGGAGGAGTTGTCGTCGGACTTCCCCGTGGTGCGACGGGTCCGCTCCGCCGCCACGCGCAAGGGGTCGTCGGAGATCTACGTGACGGCCCAGGGTTTCCGGAGAGGCGGAGGCCGGTTTCCCTCACCCTGACCCTCTTGTCCCCGTTCGTCCTGAGCGTAGCGAAGCGGAGTCGAAGGGCGCATTCATCCCGCGTTCCGCTACTCCACGGTCACGCTCTTGGCCAGGTTGCGGGGCTGGTCCACGTCGGTGCCCCGGTGGACTGCGATGTGGTAGGCCAGTAGCTGCAAGGGGATGGTCAACACCACCGGCGCCAAGTGGTAGGGGACCTTGGGGACCACGAGGGCGGGCTTCGCTTCGACGCTCCCGTCGGGATCGTCGGTGACCACCAGCACGTTCCCGCCGCGGGACTCGACTTCCTTCAGGTTGCCGAGGGTCTTGGGGTAGTAGCGGTCCCGGGGCAGGAGCAGCACCACCGGCATGTCCTCGTCCACCAGGGCGATGGGGCCGTGCTTCAGCTCGCCCGCGGGGTATCCTTCGGCGTGGATGTAGGAGATCTCCTTCAGCTTGAGGGCGCCTTCCAGGGCGATGGGGTAGTTGATGCCCCGCCCCAGGTAGAGCACGTGGCTGGCGTGGCTCAGTCCGTGGGCGAGCTCGGCCACGGGTTGCTCGAGCTTCAGGGCGGTCTCGATCCATCCGGGCAGGCGGGCGGCGTCTTCCAGCAGGCGGGCGGCCTCCGCGGGCCCGAGGCGGCCGCCAAGTTGCCCCAGTCGGACCGCCAGCACGTAGAGGGCGGCGAGTTGCGTGGTGAACGCCTTGGTGCTGGCCACGCTGATCTCCGGTCCGGCGTGGGTGTAGAAGACGCCGTCGGACTTCCGGGCGAGGGACGAATCCACCACGTTGCAGATGGAGAGGACCCCGGCGCCTCGTTGCCGGGCGGTCTCCACCGCGGCCAGGGTGTCCGCGGTCTCCCCCGACTGGCTGACGAGCAGGATGAGCGAATCCGGTTCGATGAGCGGCGTCCGGTGGCGGAACTCCGAGCCGTAATCCACTTCGACGGGGACCCCGGCCAGTTCCTCCAGCAGGAACTTGCCCACCAGCGCCGCGTGCCACGCCGTGCCGCAGCCCACCAGGTGGACCTTCCTCGTGCGCGCCAGTCGCTCCCGGGTGAGGTTGGGGCCGGCGAAGTCCACCGCGCCGGATTCGAGGGAGGTGCGTCCCCGCAGGGTGTCGGTCACGGCCTGGGGCTGCTCGTGGATCTCCTTCAGCATGAAATGGCGGTAGCCGCCCTTCTGCGCCGCAAGGGCGTCCCAGGTGATCCGCCGGGTTTCCCGCTCCAGGGGTCTCGATTCGGAGTCGAGTATGCGGAAACCGTCCGCCCGCACTTCGGCCAGTTCCCCGTCCTCCAGGAAGACCACGTCCCGGGTGTATTCCAGCAGCGCGGGGATGTCCGAGGCCACGAAGGTCTCCCCCCGGGCCTGCCCGATGACTATAGGCGAGGCGCTCTTGGCCACCACGAGCCGGTGGGGTTCGCGCTGGCTCATGAAGATCATGGCGTAGGAGCCCCGGATCTCGCGGATGGTCTCGCGCACGGCCTCCAGCAGGTCCAACCCCTGCCCGACCTTCTCCTGGGCCAGGTGGGCCACGAGCTCGGTGTCGGTGTCCGAGGCCAGCTTGGCGCCCCGGGCCAGCAGCGCCGCCTCGATCTCGCGGTAGTTCTCGATGATGCCGTTGTGCACCACCACGGTGTCGTCCGCGCGGTGGGGGTGGGCGTTGGTCTCGGAAGGACGGCCGTGGGTGGCCCAGCGCGTGTGGCCGATGCCCGCGCGTCCCCGGACCGGCGCGTCCGCGAGCAGGGTCTCGAGCCTGGCGAGCTTGCCCTCGGCGCGCCGCAGCGCGATCTCCCCCCGGTCGAGGACGGCGATGCCGGCCGAGTCGTAGCCCCGGTACTCGAGCTTCCTCAGGCTGTCGAGGAGCACCCGCCCGGCGTCACGGACGCCGATGTATCCCACGATTCCGCACATGGAAGACTCCGTGAAATTCGGAACGACCCTCCCCGTTCGTCCCGGGCGTAGCGAAGCGGAGTCGAAGGACGCGCCTTCCCGGTGGAGAGCCGCATCCATCGGACGTTCCTCCCGTCCGGCCCCGGATCCGCCGCTACCGGCCCTTGCGGCCTTTTCGCGCCCGGAACTCGGCCACCCAGCCCTTCGTGTGTTGCTGCGGCGTCCGGCTCAGGGCCAGGGCGCCCGGGGGCACGTCCCTGGTGATGGTGGACCCGGCCCCGATGTAGGCGTCGTCGCCCACCGCCACCGGCGCCACGAGCTGGGTGTCGCTGCCCACCTGGACCCGGTCGCCGATGGTGGTCCGGTTCTTGACGAAGCCGTCGTAGTTGCAGGTGATGACGCCCGCCCCGATGTTGGAGTCCCGGCCGACCTCGCTGTCGCCGATGTAGCTCAGGTGGCTGGCCTTGGTGGACTCCCCCACCGAGGAGTTCTTGACCTCCACGAAGTTGCCGATGTGCACGTTGCGCTTCAGCACGGCGCCGGGACGCAGGTGGGCGAAGGGGCCGACGCTGACTCCGTCCTCGACCTCGCAGCCGTCGAGCACCACCGAGAAGCGCAAGTGGACCTCGTCCGCCAGGCACGCGTTGGTGAGGTAGGCGCTGCCGTCGATGCGGCAACGGGACCCCACCACCGTGCGGCCCAGCAGATGGGTGTGGGGACCGATGACGGTGTCCTCCCCGATGACGGCCTCGGCGTCGATCCAGGTGCTCTCGGGGTCCTTGAGGGTCACCCCCCGCTCCATCCATTTCCGGTTCACGTCCTTCTGCAATGCCTTTTCCATCCAGGCGAGTTCCTCCCTGTTGTTCACGCCGCGGAATTCCCGCGGGTCGTCGATGGCGAGGCTGCCGACCCCGGCCTTCCCGCGGGCGGCGACCCCCACGATGTCCGGCAGGTAATACTCCCCCTGGCTGTTGTCGTTGCCCACCTCTTCGACGGCGTCGAAGAGGAAGCCCGCGGACGCCGCGTAGAGGCCCACGTTGATCTCGCGGACCTCCCTTTCCGCGGCGCCGGCGTCGCGCTCCTCCACCACGCCCGTGACGGCGCCTTCGGGGTCCCGCAGCACCCGGCCGTACCCGGACGGGTCCGCCAGCGTCGCGGTCGCGAGTGTGAGGTCGTGGCCCCCCGTTCGGTGCGCCCGCAGCAACTCGGACAGGCGGTCCCGCGGGAGAAGGGGCACGTCGCCGCTGAGGACGAGCAGGTCCCCCCGGAAGCCGCGGAAGGCTTGCCGCGCGCACAGGACTGCATGGCCGGTGCCCAGTTGCTCACGCTGCACCGCCCAGTCCACCCGGACGCGGGCAGGATGCTCCGGCTCCCGGGAAGGGGCGCCCCGCGGGTCCGGCGGCGCGACCCAAGGGGCCTCGTCCGTTTCGGGAAAGGCGTCCCGGACCCGGTCGCCGCAGTGGCCCACCACCACGCACACCTTTTCCGCTCCGAGTCCCGCGCTGGCCCGGAGCGGATAGGACAGCAGGGGCTTGCCGCCCAGGAGGTGCAGCACCTTCGGGGTGGCCGACCTCATCCGCTTGCCCCGGCCCGCGGCCAGGATGATGACGCCAAGTCCTCGCATGACCTTTGCCCCCGCGCCCTCCGGTTTCCTCCGCCCCTCAACCCCGCCGTACCCCCCTCCCTGTCCCTCCCCCTCAAGGGGGGAGGGGACGCTACCCGTACTCTGCCCACACGAAAGCAGGAAGTTCCTTCCTGCGGAACCTCCGAACAATCGGGACAGGGAGCATGAGCGCGTCCTTCGACTTCGCTCCGCTACGCTCAGGACGAACGGGGATAGGAGGGTCGGGGTGCGGGAGTCTATCCCGGATGTCTCGATTGTCCAGGGGTTTCTTTACAATAATTCCGTCTGTTTCGACAGGGCCGGGAGGCCGGCGGGAAGCCTGCTCGCCGGTGTGGTACTCCGTCGTGAGATGGTTTACAATGGTCCGACTGAAAACGAAGCGAGGTGGTCGAGTCGTATGAAAGAAGAATCCGGCTGGTACTATTTCATGGAGATCGTCACCAAACCCGACAACATCCCCATCGTGGGCATGTTGATCCTCGTCCTGTTCTTCACCTGGGTCGGCCTGCGGCAAGCCCTCAGGAACGACAGGCTGGTCGATGAAGGTCGAGAGAACGAAATACCCGAGCGCATGTGGAAGTAGGCGTCGAGGTCTCCGGTGCTCCGCCGTCCTGGCCGCGGTCCTCGTGGCGGGCCTGTTGGTCCGCGGGGAAGCGGCCCTGGTGGACGAAGAGTCGTGGCGGACGGGTCGGCAGGACTTGGCCGCGGGCAGGGTGGCCGAGGCCCGGGGGAAGTTCGAGAAGCTGCTGGAGAAGTACCCGGAAGAGTCCCAGCTCCTTCTCGTGCTCGGCTTGGCCGCGTTCAGGAAGGGGGACCGGGAGGCCGCGGTGGCGCACGTGAGGAAGTCCGCGGCCCTGGCCCCGGACGATGCCGAGGCGCTGACCTTCCTGGGGTGGCTCGAACTGGAGGTCACCGGCGACGTGGCCGCGGCGGTGGCTTCGTACCGGAGGGTGGTGGAGCTCCGGCCCGAACTGGCCGAAGCCCACAACAACCTGGGGGTGGCGGTCAAGCGGAACGGCGACCTGGAGCAGGCCGTCGAGAGTTTCTCCCGGGCGCTGGAGGCCAACCCGGACTTCGCCCAGGCTGCGAGCAACCGCGGTTGGGCCCGGGTCGAGCAAGGCGACTGGCAGGGGGCCAGGGGCGATTTCGAGAAGTCCCTCGGCATCGACCCCGACGACGAAGGGGCGCTGCACGGCTTGGCCAGGGTCCGCAGGGAGTTGCGGGACTACTCGGGGGCCCAGGACGCCCTGGCCCGGCTCGGCCACCGGTCCCCGAACTTCATCTACTGGCTCGAATGGGCCAGGGTCGGCCTGATTCGCTACTACTGGGTGTTCCTGTTGTTGGCTTTGGGCCTGTTCTTCTATTTCCGGTACAAGGCAAGGGCAAGGGTGAGTCTCGATGGCTGAAGCTGCGAAGAAGCGAAAGGGCACGGCGCTCCTGGCCGTGATGAACGAGAACTGCACGAGTTGCGCCGGGGCGCCCCTGTGCGAGGTGCACTGTCCGGTGGACGACTGCATCAACCTGCTGTACGAGGAAATGCCCGGGGGCGGCCTCAAGCCCTACCGGGTGTGGGTGGACAACGAGAAGTGCATCGGCTGCCAGATGTGCTACAGCGACGACCTGACCAAGATCCACGAGCACAAGACCACCGGAGAGGTCTTCTTCGAGTACGGCAACCGTTTCTACGACAGCGGCAAGAAGCCCCTGGAGAAGGAACAGGAGCCCAGGAAGAGCGACCTCCAGCTCGTGGGCACCGACTCCGAGGACCGCCTCGACAAGAAGATCTGCCCCTGGGACGCCATCCGCATGGTGGAGTACGAGGACGGGCTGGAGGTGTCGAAGCTGTTCTACGACCCGGAACTGATCTCGTCCGAAGACGGGGTCCACTCCATCGACGACAAGGGCAAGCAGGAGCTGGAGGACCGCCAGATGGAGGGCCTGTAGGCGGCTGCCCCGAGACCCTCGCGTGGCGCTCCCGCCCCCGACACCTGCCGCAGTTGCGTCCGCGTCAGGCGCCGGGGGCGGGCACGTCGTAGAGGCGGGCGCAGTTGTCCCACAGGATCTTCCTGCGCGAGGCGTCGGTGACGCCGTCGATGGCGAGGAAGGTGTCCATGGCGTTGGGCCAGTGGGCGTCGTCGTGGGGGTAGTCGGTGGAGATCACGAGGTTCCGGTCTCCCACCCGGCCGATGACGTCGGTGACGAGGCTTTCGTCCGGGTCCACGGACACGAAGCACTGGCGCAGGAAGTAGTCGCTGGGCCTCCGGCTCAGGGGCTCGTCGAGCTGGTCCTTGCGGTCCTGCCAGCGCTCGTCCATGCGGTAGAGCAGCCACGGCAGCCAGCCGCAGTTGCCTTCCAGGAACACCGCCCGCAACGCGGGGAACCGCTCCAGCACGCCGCCGCCGCAGAAGCTGCCGATGGCCATCATCAACTCCAGCGCCTTGCTGTAGGTGCTGACCAGGAAACCGTCGTTGGGGTGTCCGACGAAACGGAGCGCCGCGTGCTCCTGCCTAGGGAAGCCCGCGGGATGGAAGCAGATGGGGACCCCGGTCTTTTCCGCCTGCGCCCACAGTGGGTCGAAGCAAGGGTCGTGGATGTGGTTGCCGTTGACGGGTTCCGGCACCAGGCACAGGCCCGCGGCGCCGAGCTCCGCCACCGCCCGCCGGGCTTCCTCCACCGCCAGGTCCACGTCGTGGAGCGTGACCAGCGCCGCGAACTTCATGCGCGCGGGGTCCTCCCGGCAGAAGTCGAAGATCCAGTCGTTCCAGGCCCGGCACAGGGCCATGGCGTACTCCGGCGCGAGGCCGTCGTCGCAGTGGAGCGGGAAGGTGCGGAACAGCACGGCCACGTCCAGCCCTTCCACGTCCATGGCGTCGAGTTGCGACACCGGGTCGTAGTCCCGGGCCAGGGCGTTCCGGTAGTGGGGCGCGGCCTTCTCGAACCGCTGCTCCTGGGCGTTCCGCGGCGACCGGAGCCCGGCGCCGCCGGGACGCACCGGCGCGCCATCCGCATAGGTGAAGCGGATCTGGCCGTGGCGCTTGCGCGGCTCGCCCCGGGGGATCCGGTCGCCCCACTTGGGGTCCATGTACTTCAGGTACAGGTCGTGGGGCTCGAACACGTGCATGTCGCTGTCGAGCACTCGGAAGCCGTTCTTGGCCATGGGGAACTCCCGGTGGGGGCGGAGTCACGCGCGCGGGGCCGCGCCGCGGTCATGGCCGCGGCGCCAGGTATCGTCGTCGGGACCCGCGCGTCCGTCCGCGGCGCCTATGCCTCGATCTCGATCCATCCGCCGGCGCCGTCCAGGCGCACCGCGTCCATGACCTGCTGGCAGCGGTAACCGTCCTCGAAGCTCGGGGCGGGCGAAGTCCCTTCCTCGATGCCCCGGCGGAACCGTTGCGCCAGCACCCGGAAGGCGCCCAGGCGGGGGTCCCGCTCGTCCGGCGCCACCCGGAACCGTTCCGGCGCCGGAAGCTCCTTCATCGCATCGTCCTCGGCGTGCCGGGCGCCGAAGACGGTCCCGTCGGGCGGCGGGTTGACGCCCGCGTGGGAGAGGCCCAGGCTGCCCTCGGCGCCGTGGACCTCCATCCGCACCTTCGATCCCAGGGGTGCGGCGAAGTCGGCCGCCAGGGAGGCCCAGCCGCCGCGGGCGAAGGTCGCCAGCAACCCGAAGGCGTCATCGGAGGTGTCGGCGCCGTGGGCGGCTTCCTCCGGGGTGAAGACCCGTCCGCTGACGCTCCGGATCTCCCCGAACCAGTCCCGCAGGCAGTCGATGTAGTGGGACCCCAGCCCGCCCAGTTGTCCGCCGCCGTAGGAATACTGCTGGCGCCAGTCGAAACCGGGCCGGCCCCCCGGCGGCCCGCCCCGCAGGAAGAGGGTCACCGACGCGGTGCGGAAGCGGCCGACGTACCCCTGCTCCAACAGTTCCTTCACGTAGGCCCGGGCCGGCGCGAAGCGGAACTCGTGGGCCACCATGGCGGTCAGGCCGGTGCTCCGGGCCTTGTCCCGCATGGACTGGGCCTGGGTCCGGTCCATGGCGAAGGGCTTCTCGCACAGGACGTGCTTGCCCGCGTCCAGCGCCGCCACCGCCATGTCGTGGTGGAGGTGGGGAGGGGTCACGATGCTCACCGCGTCGAGGTCTGGCTGCTCCAGCATCCGCCGGTAATCGGTATGGGCATGGGGTATGCCCAGGCTCGCGGCCGCCTCTTTCGCGCGCTCCTCCCTCCGGGAGCACACCGCGGTCACCTCGAAACCCTCGGACTGGAACGCCGGGACCTGCACTTTCGCGCCGAACCCCACGCCGATGACGCCGATACGAACCACGGCGGTCCTCCCTTGGGCGGCCTTCGGTCAGGCGCCCGTTGGCCGGGGCACGGCGCGGGACACCGCGTCCTCGCACACGGTCCCGGTGAAGAAATCGGGGTTCATCTCCGTGTAGAACCGGGCCGCGTTGGTGAACGCGAAGTCGCGGAAGTCGTCCTCGTCGAGGAGTCCCCGCTCCAGCAACTCGTAGGCCTCGGGCACCACCTCGCGCATGTCGGCCACGTCCCAATGGCCCAGATCCGAGCTCATCATGGCGTTCAGCCGGGCGCCGAAGGGGTTGATCCGGGTGTCGAACGCCCAGGCCACGGTGGGGTCGTCCGCCTCGCACCCGAAGTAGAAATGCGGCACGAACAGGTCCCGGATCTGGCGCGCCTCCTCGATCTCGCACCGGGCCCAGTCGTCCAGGACGTCCGGGCGCCTCAGTTCGTGGGCGCTGCGGTAGTTGCCGATGGCCGAGGCGTCCGTGCCGTCGAAGAACTTGCGGATGTCCTCCAGCCGCTCCCGCACCCGGTGGCTGCCGTACTCGTCCACCAGCCGCAGCAACTCCTCGCGGTCCAGGTTGTCCGGGTTCAGGTTCTGGATCCCCTGGGGTCCCCGCTTCTCCCAGTGGCCCACGAGATCCGCGTAGAGCAGGCAGGCCCAGCCCACCCCGCATTCGAGGAAGCCCAGCCGGATGCCGGGGAAACGCCGGGTCACCCCGCCCATGAACAGCGACTTGCAGATGGCGTCGTTGGCCGCGGCGAAGTGGCCCATGTGGTTGTAGGCGTAGTTGGAAATGGACTGGCGCGCGCCGATGCCCTGGGAGCCGGCGTGGGACGTGGGCACCGCCCCGAGCTCGACGCACTTGGCCCACACCGGGTCGTAGTCGTGCTCGCTGTCCAGCCCGAAGGTGTCCAGCCGGTAGGCGTACCGGGCCAACTCCGGCGGCCCGTCCTGGGCCCGGGGGATGGGACGGCGCTGATGGGTGAAGACGATGACCTTGAGGCCCAACTCCCCGACCGCATGCTCCATCTCGTGGATGGCTTCCCGGGGGTTCTCGAAGGGGACCACCGCGGCCGGGGTCATGCGGTCCGCGCACTCCCGGTAGATGTCCGCGTGGAAGGTGTTGAGGGCCCGGCACGACGCCCGGCGGAGTTCCTCGTCCCGGAACACCGGCGGCCCGCCCATGCCCTCGGTGGGGTAGAGCACGGTGAAGTCGAGACCCAGCTCGTCCATCCTCTCGTGGAGCAGGCGCGGCAGCGACGCGGTGGCCCGGTCCAGGGTCCGCGTGGGCCGGGCCCACCACGGCGGACAGCGGGTCCAGTGGCGGCGCCGCTCGCTCTCCGACATGTCGTGCCAGCGGTTGGTCCCCCTGGCCGCGGTGGCCTCGACGTACCGCTCGACCATTCCCGGGCCGCCCGCCTGCTTCAGGTAATCCAGGAACACCGGCGTCAGCTCCACCGTATGGCCATCGGAGTCGATGATCGGGTGGCCCAGACGCGCGCGGATCTTCTCGGACTTGGAGGCTGGCATGGGTGACGCCATGTTATCCCATCTTCCCCGATAGTCAACAGCCCGCCTCGTCCGGCAACGCCTCGGTTCAAGGGCTGCGCCACGTGACGCCCGACAGCCTCCTGCATCCCGCCGGCGGCGGCCGGCTACGGTTCCGGGAACGGGACCACCCGGCGCAGGTAGGCGTCGAACAGGGGCACGGTAAAGGCGGTGTCTCCGTGGGCGGGGCTGTAGATCATGCCCTTGTGGATGAGCTTGGCGCGGGTGGGAGCCATCGTGCGCACGGACCGGGCGAGGACGCGGGCGACTTCACCCGAACGGTGCGGGCCTTCGCCGAGCTTGGCCATGGCCCGGAGGTACCGTTTCTCGGAGGGGGCCAGGCGGTCGAAGCGGGCGCGGAAGAAGCTGGCGTCCAGTTCTGCGGCGGCTTGGCGGCCGGCAGCCTCGACATCGGCTCGCGTCACCGGGGACGACGAGGCGCAGTCCCAGCAGTGCTTGCCCCACTCCTGCAGGAAGTACGGGTAGCATCGGGTATCCTGCAACACCGTCGTCAGGGCCTCCGGTCGGAAGGCGACGCCGAGACGCTTCGCCGGCACCTCGATGGCGAGGCTTGCGGACCGGGCGTCCAGGGGGCCGATCTCCGGGAAGGTGAAGAGGCGCTCCGCGTAGGACTTGGCCGAGGCAGTGCGGGCCACGAGCTGCGGCAGGCCCGCTCCCACCAGGGTCACCGGCAACCGGCTTTGGGCGGCGCGGTGCAGGGCGGCGATCAACGCCGCCAAGTCGCGTTCCGGGACGTACTGCAATTCGTCGATGAAGAGCGCCGCGGCCGTGTCCTGGTCCCGGGCCGCCTCGCCCACGGATTCCACCAGCGCGGTGAGGTCGGCGTCCAGGTTGCCGCTGTCCGCAAGGCCGGGTTCCGGGGCGAGATCCAGGCTCACGTTGACGTCGCCCTGCCCCACCTTGACGGCGCTGACGAACCCCGCCAGCGCCCTGAGCGCCCGGCGCACCGCGTCGCTGCGGTTCATGCGCACCAGCATGGCGTGCAACGGCGGGATCAACAACTCCGGCAGGGACCGCTCTTCCGGCGCTTCCATCAGAAGCGTGGTGAAACCCCGGCGCCGGGCGTCGTGGCAGATGCGGTTGAGCAGCACGGTCTTGCCGACGCCCCGCAAGCCCACCATCAGCATGCTCTTGGCCGCCAGGCCGTTGCGGATACGGTCCAGCGCGACGCCCGCGTCTTCGATCAGCGCGTCTCGTCCCGCCAGTTCCGGCGGCGGCGTCCCGGCGCCGGGCGCGTATGGATTGCGTCGCGGGTCCATTTCAATCGAAGTTACCCAAGGTTACCCGGAATCGCAAACTTCCGGAAAATCGTTGACGGGGTCTTGGGGCAGGGGATGGGGAGCACAAGGTGAAGCAGGTCAGGGTTCTTTGCCCACCTTGGAATGGTTGGGCGGGTCGCGCCGCAACGTCAGGACCTACGGGAGCACTCTCAGGCTTTCCAACTCCGCCGCGGACGAAAGCCGCCGGTCCAGACAGACGAACGTGAGCGCTCCCGCAAGTTGTTCCTGGATCAGCAGGGCTGCGCCAAGCTGGCCCGCGTCAGCGGCTCGCAGCGGATGCCGCGCCAACAGCGCGGTCGCCCGAGCCCGAACGGCAAGGACATCCGTGACTTCATCCCAACTGCGGGCGAAGGCGTCGAACCGCTCTATGACCTCACGACGCTGCTGCCGTGAGAGCGTCCCTTCGCGGGTGCGCCGCTCTATGGCCGCGATGATCTCGGTGCGCGTCCATGCCCACGTGGCGATGCCGTCGTCTTCCGAGAGCCAGGTACGGACCAATTCGCTGTCGGGTTCGGCGACGACCAATGGGACGATCGCGGACGCATCCCGGTACCTCACAACCGATCGCTCCGAACCTCGGTCAACGCGCCGGAGATGCTCACCGGCAGCGCCAGCGGCGGTTCCTCCAGGATGGCCGCGGCGCCTCCCTTGCCCGGCCGCAAAAGGCCCGCGCCGATCAGCCGTCCTCGGAGTCCCTCGCCATCGTCTTCCCCTGCGGGAGGCACCAGTCTCGCTACCGGTGCGCCTCGATCGAGAACCTGGACCTCGCCGCCCCGACGAACCTCGCGCAGGTAGCGCGAGAGGTTCGCCTTCAAGTCCGAAACGGATACCGTAGTCATGGCGGTTACGATAGTCCCCAACGACAGGTCATGCAAGCCACCTGGACGGCGCTGGCGAACCCGTCTTGCGGCTTCGGCTGCCCGGCTTGGCGTTTGTCCTTGACGGGGGTTGCGGGAAGGCGATATGGAGCTTACGGGTACGTTGGCTCAGGGACCGCGGGAGCTTTCCTATGTCCAATGGCGTGAGCGCCGAAGCGGCATCCGTCACCGGGCTCGGCCGCGTCGGCGGCGTCTTCGCTTCGGTCCGGGACTGGTTCGTCCGGTTCTCGGAGAACCGCATGGCGGTGGCGGGCCTCTGCTTCGTGGCGTTCGTCTTCGTGGTCGCGGCCTTCGCTCCCCAGATCGCCCTCTACGACCCCGACCACGTGGACCTGACGGCGCGGCTGGCGCCCCTCTCCCCGGACCATCCCTTCGGCACGGACACCTTCGGCCGCGACATCTTCTCGCGCGTGGTTTACGGCGCGCGCATCTCGGTCATCGCGGGGGTGGGCTCGGTCACCCTCGCCCTGGCCGCGGGGATCTTCCTGGGGGCGGTGGCGGGCTTTGCCGGAAGGACCCTGGACAACGCCCTCATGCGGGTCATGGACGCGGTGATGGCGTTCCCGGGGCTGTTGCTGGCCATCGCCATGATGTCCGCCCTGGGCGCGTCCCTCACCAACGTGTGCATCGCCCTGGCCATTCGCTACACGCCGAACTTCGCTCGCCTGGTCCGGGCCTCGGTGCTCAAGGAGCGGGAGAAGGAATACGTGGAAGCGGCCATGGTGCAGGGCGAGTCGAACCTGCGGGTGCTGTTCCGCCAGATCCTGCCCAACTGCATGGCCCCGGTCCTCGTGCAGGCCACCCTCGACTTCGCCCACGCCATCATCGCCGAAGCGTCCCTGAGCTTCCTGGGCATCGGCGTGCCGCCGCCGACCCCGAGCTGGGGGAGCATCCTGCACGCGGCCCGCTCCACCATGGAGTTCTATCCCTGGGCGGCCATCTTTCCGGGACTGGCCATCTGCTTCTCGGTGCTGGGCCTCAACCTCCTGGGGGACGGCCTCCGGGACGTCCTGGACCCGCGCCTGAGCGAAGAGAGGTCCGGCAGTGCCTGAGCCGCTTCTGGACGTGAGGGACCTGGAGACCCGCTTCTTCCTCCGCAAGGGCGTCCTCACCGCGGTGGACCGGGTCTCGTTCCAACTGGAGGAGCGGCAGACCCTGGGCATCGTGGGAGAGACCGGCTCGGGCAAGAGCGTCCTGGCCCTGTCGCTCATGCGGCTCGTGCCCCAACCGCCTGGCCGGATCACCCGGGGACAGATCCGGTTCGAGGGCGAGGACCTGCTGGCCAAGACCGAGCAGGAGATGCGTTCCTACCGGGGCAGCCGCATCTCCATGATCTTCCAGGAGCCCATGGTGGCGCTGAACCCGGCGTACACCGTGGGCGACCAGGTGGCGGAAGGGTACGTGATCCACGAGAAGCTGCGCCGGAAGGAAGCCTACCGGCGCGCCGAGGAGATGCTCCACAAGGTGGGCATCCCCAACCCCAGGGAGCGGCTCGAAAGCTATCCCCACGAGTTCAGCGGGGGCATGCGCCAGCGCGTGATGATCGCCATCGCGCTGGCGTGCAACCCGGACCTGCTGATCGCGGACGAGCCCACCACCGCCCTGGACGTGACCATCCAGGCCCAGATCCTCGACCTCCTGCGCGAGCTGCTGGGGCAGTTGGGCAAGTCTCTGATCTTCATCACCCACGACCTCGGCGTGGCCGCGGTCCTGTGCGACCGCATCGCGGTCATGTACGCGGGCCACATCGTGGAGCTGGCGGACCGGAAGTCCATCTTCGAGAACCCGCTCCACCCCTATACCCAAGGCCTGCTGCGGGCGCTGCCCCGGCGGGGCGAGCGCGACCGGCTGCTGGACCCCATACCGGGGGTGGTGTGCAACCTGCTGGACCCGCCCGCGGGCTGCAACTTCCGTCCCCGGTGCGCCCAGGCCATGGACGTGTGCGCCCGGGAAGACCCGAGGCTCGCCCCGCTGGAGGGCCGTCACGTGGCGTGCCATCTCCACACGGCTTGAGGACCGTATGCGGGAAGAGATCCTGAGAGTGGACGACCTGGCCAAGTACTTCTCCATGAAGTCGTTCTTCTCGCTGTTCGGCGGCAGCGGCGCCGAGCTCAAGGCGGTGGACGGGGTCAACTTCTCCATCGGCAAAGGCGAGACCTTCGGCCTGGTGGGCGAGAGCGGCAGCGGCAAGTCCACCACCGCCCGGCTCATCACCCGGCTGGTGGACGCCACCCGGGGCAAGGTGCACTTCGACGGACAGGAGATCCTGGGGTTGTCCCGGGCGGACTTCCACAAGTTCCGCCGCCGCATCCAGATGGTGTTCCAGGACCCCTACACCTCCCTGAACCCCCGCATGCGGGTGCGGGACATCCTCGGCAACCCCCTCAAGCTCCACCGCGTGGTCCCCGCCGGGCAGGTGCGGGACCGGGTGGTGGAGCTCCTGGAGCTGGTGGGGCTCCAGGCGGAGCACCGGGACCGCTACCCCCACGAGTTCAGCGGCGGACAACGCCAGCGCGTCAGCATCGCCCGGGCCATGTCGCTGGAGCCGGACGTCATCATCGCCGACGAGGCGGTGTCGGCCCTGGACGTGTCGGTGCGCGCGCAGATCCTCAACCTCTTCCGCAGGCTGCAACGGACCCGGGGGTTGACCTACCTGTTCATCGCCCACGACCTGAGCGTGGTGGAGTACTTCTGCGAGCGCGTGGCGGTCATGTACGGCGGCAAGATCGTGGAGATGGGGCCGGTGGACGACCTGTTCCACAAGCCCATGCACCCCTACACGGAAGCGCTGGTGTCGGCCATCCCGGAGCCGGACCCGAGCCGGGCCTTTCGACCCCGCGTGCTCGAGGGCGAGATGGTGAACCTCATCGACCGGCCCCGGGGATGCGTCTTCCGGGGACGCTGCCCGGTGGCCGAACCCGTGTGCGGCGAGGAAGAGCCGCGGTTGCAGGGGAAGGCGGGAGGACGCCAGGTGGCCTGCCACCTGCGTTAGGGCAGGGAAGGGCCGGAACCGGACGAGGAAGGACTGCGTTGCGCCAATACATCGTCAACCGCCTGCTGATCCTGGTCCCCGTCCTGTTCCTGGTGTCGGTGATCGTGTTCTCGCTGCTGCACCTGATACCGGGCGACCCGGTGGACTACATCTTCGCGGAAGAGGACCTGGACGACCCCTCGGTGCGGGCCATGTTCGAGCAGTTCCTGGGTCTCGACAAGCCGCTGTACGTGCAGTACTTCGCCTGGATCGGAAAGATCCTCGTGGGCGACTTCGGCGAGTCCATCCATTACCAGAGGTCGAACCTGGCCCTGATCGCCGAACGCTTCCCGGCCACCATCCTGCTGACCATCTTCTCTACTATCGTGTCCATCCTGATCGCCATCCCGGCCGGGGTCATCGCCGCCATCCGGCGCAACACCGCCAGCGACTACACCGCCATGTCGTTCGCGCTCCTGGGAATCTCCATCCCCAACTTCTGGCTGGGCATCCTGCTGATCCTCGCCTTCAGCCTGTATCTGCCCATCCTGCCGGCGTCCGGGTACGAGGCTTCCTTCGCCGCTCCCTGGACCACGCTCTCCTACCTGATCCTCCCCTCCATCACTCTGGGCACGGGCATGGCCGCCATCGTGGCGCGCATGACCCGCTCGGAGATGCTGGAGGAGATCGGCAAGGAATACGTGCGCACGGCCCGGGCCAAGGGCATGGCCGAGAGCCGGGTCATCTTCAAGCACACGCTCAAGAACGCGCTGGTGCCGGTCATCACCGTCATCGGCCTCCAGTTCGGCCGGCTGCTCGGGGGCACGGTCATCGTCGAGCACGTGTTCGCCTGGCCCGGGGTGGGCAGCCTGGTGGTGGGCGCGGTGTACAGCCGGGACTATCCACTGGTCCAGGCCCTCATCCTGATCTTCGCGGTGATCTTCGTGGCGGTGAACTTCTTCGTGGACATACTCTACAAGTACGCCAACCCCAGGATCACCCTGGAGTAGCGTCGAGATAGTGGTGGACGGAGGGGTCGAATTCTAGTAAGTAGCGGCTTCACGTCCGGCTTTGGGAGTTCGACAACGGCGGCAAGGAACCCAGGAAGGAGGGACCTCATGGTTACGAAACTTTCCCTGTCATTGGCCGCCCTGCTGGTGGCTTTGGGCTTGGGGGCGCCCGACGAAGGCGCGGCCCAGAAGTACGGCGGGACCCTGAACCTCGGCATGTACGCCGACCTGCACACCCCGGACCTGCACCGGACCGTCGGCAACCCCACGGCCCAGATGGGCATCCTGGTGGCCGAGAGCCTGGTGGACTACGACGAGAAGTGCGACATCGTGCCGGGCCTGGCCGAGTCCTGGGAGGTCTCCCCGGACGGCAAGGAATACACCTTCCTGCTGCGCAAGGGCGTCAAGTTCCACAACGGCAAGGAGCTTACGGCCGAGGACGTCAAGAAGAACTACGAGCACTTCCTGGACAAGGAGACCAAGTCCCCCCGGCGGGGCAACTTCAACTCCATCTCGGACATCGAGGTGGTGGACAAGTACCGGGTGAAGTTCACGCTCAAGGCGCCGGACGCCGGGTTCCTGGTCAAGTTCCGTCCGCTGGTGGCGTTCATCACCCACTCGGACAGCTTCGAGTCCAAGCCGCCGCATCCCATCGGCACGGGTCCGTTCGAGTTCGTCGAGTGGAAGCCCAAGCAGTACGTCAAGGTGAAACGGTTCGAGGACTACTGGAAGAAGGACGCCAAGGGGAACCAACTCCCCTTCGTGGACGAGGTCATACTGAGGCCCATCACCGACGACACCGTGCGCTACACGTCCTTGAGGACCGCGGACGTGGACTGGGTGTGGACGGTGCCGTTCGAGCAGTTGCAGCCCATACGGGCCAACCCGCCCAAGGGCGTCACGCCTTCCTTCAAGCCCGGGGCGCGCTGGTTCTACCTCAACCTCAACCTGTCCAAGGGTCCCCTGAAGGACATCCGGCTGCGTCAGGCCATCGCCTACGCCATCGACAAGAAGGGGCTGATGGACGGGCTCACCTGGGGCATCGCCACGCCGGAAGCGCAGCCCTACTATCCGGGTTCCACTTGGTACTTCGAGGACGTCCCGGACCCCTACCGGGAGGCGAACCTGGACAAGGCCCGGGAGTTGCTGAAGGCCGCGGGCCACGAGAAGGGGCTGGACCTGGTCACCATCGTCCGCAACGAGACCGTCATCCTGAACCTGGCTACGCTGGCCCAGGCGCAGCTCAAGAAGGTCGGCATCAACCTGAAGTTCCAGGTGATGGACCGGGCGGCCCATCGGTCGAGGCAGGGGAAGGGCGAGTTCGACGTGAACCCCGGCCACCTCACCTACGTCCCGGACCCCGACGGCCTGTACTACCGGTTCTTCCAGTCCGGCCAGAGGAACAACTACGCCAGGTGGAACCTGCCCGAGTACGACGAGCTGGTGGAGAAAGCGCGCCAGAGCCGGGACTCCGCGCAGCGGAGGGTCATGTACCGCAAGGCTCTCGACATGATCAACCGGGACCTGCCGCACCTGTTCCTGGGGCACCTGCCGATCTTCCAGGCGAGCCGCGCGCACCTGAAGGGCATGAAGACCAACTGCCGCGGCGACATCCGGTGGTCGGAGGGGGGCGTGTCGCACGCCTGGCTGGACAAGTAAACGGTGTAAACGGTTCCGCCGAACCCGCTCCGGGGCCTCCCGCTCCGGCGCGGGTTCGGGCGCCGTGCAGACCGTGCCGGTGAGGGAGGGTCCCATGGAGACGCCAACCCTGTTCAACAGTCCCGACAAGTTCGAGAGCTGCTTCGCCGCGGTGGACGGCTACCGCACCCACTACGTGGAGGCGGGCAAGGGCAACCCGGACAGCCTGCTGCTGGTGCACGGCGGCGGCATCGACATCGGCATGGACCTGTACCGCTGGTACCCGGTGGTCCTGCCCCTGGCGGAGAAGTTCCACGTCTATGCCATCGACGAGCTGGGCCACGGCGAGACCGACCCGCCCCGGGACACCGCAGACCTCTGGCGGCCCCGGGTGCGCGCCGAGCACGTCATCCGTTTCATCGAGACCCTGGGGCTCGGGCCCGTCAACCTGGTGGGCCAGTCCACCGGCGGCTGGATCGTCACCTACATCACCATCAAGCGGCCGGACCTGGTGAAGAAGCTGGTGCTCATCGACAGCGGCAGCACCGCGGGCTCGGCCCTGGACACCGGCGGCGAGTCCGACGCGCCCGGGGAGGTGGAGGTGGACGGGGCCAGGGTCCCGGTCGGGGACGGGGTGCTGCCGTACATGAAGGAGGTGTTCGAAGAGGGCACCATGCACCCCAAGGAGGGGTTGACCACCACCCGCGAAGGCATCCGCAAGTTCGTGGGAACCTACATCTACGACAAGTCCATGGTGACCGACGAATGGGTCGAGCACCTCTACGAGTTCTCGAAGAAGTGGAACGACCTCTACTTCACCCACAAGGGCAAGGAGTTCTGGGAGAAGACCAGCATGAGGGAGCATTCCAGGGAGTTCTACGTGGACGGCGCGCACATCCGGGACCGGGTCCACGAGATCCGCACCCCGACCCTGGTCATCTGGGCCAAGAACTCCAACAAGGGCGTGGACCCCGGACTGGCCCTGTACAAGCGCATCCCGGATGCGCAGCTCCATATCTTCGACAAGGCCAACCACTTCCTGTGGCTCGACCACCCGAAGGATTTCGTCAGCCTGGTCACTTGGTACCTGTCCAGGAACTGAGGGCGCGCCGCCCCGCAAACCGCACAGGAGGAAGCCGTGGAGACCCTGTTCAACAGCCCCGACAAGTTCGAGAGCAAGTTCGTGACCGCGGACGGTTACAGGACCCATTACGTGGAGGCCGGCGACAAGGACGCGGACCGGCTGTTGCTGGTGCACGGCGGCTCCATCGAGGTGGGCATGGGCCTCTACAGGTGGTATCCCAACGTCATCCCGCTGTCCGAGCGCTTCCACGTCTATGCCATCGACGAGCTGGGCCACGGCGACACCGACCCGCCCCGGGACCTGGACATGCTGGGCCACGTGCGGGTGCGCGCCGAGCACGTCATCAGCTTCATCGAAGAGCTGGGTCTCGGCCCCGTCAACCTGGCCGGCCAGTCCCAGGGGGGCTGGATCGTCACCTACATCACCCTCAAGCGGCCGGACCTGGTGAAGAAGCTCATACTCATCGACAGCGGCAGCACCGCGGGCTCGGCCCTCAAGACCGAGGGCGAAGCCTCCTCCCGGGAGTTCGTGGAGATCGACGGGGTGAAGACGCCGGTGGGCACGGGCGAACTGCCCTACTTCAAGGAGGTCTTCGAGCCCAACAGCATGATGCCCAAGGAGGGGTTGACCACCACCCGGGAAGGGCTGCGGAAGTACGCGGGGGTCTTCTTCCACGACAAGTCCATGGTGTCGGAGGAGTTCCTCGACTACCTCATGGACCTGTCGAAGAAGTGGAACAAACTCTACATGGACCACAAGGGCAAGGAGTACTGGGGCGACCAGGGCCTGGCGGGGCACTCGGACATGTACGCGTTCGACGGCAAGCACATCCGGGACCACGTGAAGGACATCCGGCGGCCCACCCTGGTGGTGTGGGGCAAGAACTCCAACAAGGGGGTGGACCCGGGCCTGGCGCTGTACAAGCGCATCCCCGACGCCCAGATGCACGTGTTCGACAAGGCCAACCATTTCCTGTGGCTGGACCAGTGGCAGGAGTTCAACAGCCTGGTCACGTGGTTCCTGACCAAGGACTGAAGGCGAATCCCGTTCGAGGGAGGAGGATCTCCATGGAAGTCTTCAACGTCAGGGAAGTCGGCAAGTTCTCGGACCAGAAGCTCGACCAGCCCTACTCGGAACGCGCGGAGGGGGGCTACATCCGCAACCGCGTGGTCTCCAACGACAAGTGCTCCGTCACCATCGCCTGTTTCCGCGACGGCGAGACCCCGGGCGAGGCGCTCCACAGCCACCCGGGCGCCATCGAGATCTACTACGTGGTGGAAGGCGAGGCCGTGGGCATCGACAGCCAGCGCAACGAGCAGCGCTGCGGACCGGGGTCGGTGGTCTATTTCGACGCCGGCGAGCCCCACAACATCCACTCGGCGCCGGGCAGCGACTGTCTCGTCTATCGGGTCCAGGTGGGCGCGGACCGGAGCGTGAAACGGCCCGCGTGAGGGCGTGGACGGGACCCCGGGTCCACCCGAATCGAGCGGGGCGCGGCCGCCATGCCCATCAAGGTCCTCGAGCTGCACCACCACGGGGTCCGCATCGGTCCCGCCGCGGAAGCGGTGGCCGACGCCCGGCGTTTCTACGTGGAGGTGCTCGGCATCCCGGTGGACGACGGACGACCGGACATCCCCGGCGTGCCGGGGCTCTGGCTCGACGTGGGCCGCCCGGGACGGTCCGCCCAGATCCATCTCATGGGCGCTGCGGGAAAGTCGCCGCCGGCGCGCAGCGAGCGGGACGACCCGACCCTGCCCCACGTGGCGCTGGCGGTGGAGGACGTCGCGGAAGCGCGCCGGGAGCTGGACGCGCAGGGGGTCCGGTACTGGAGCATCGACGGCCTCGTGGGCGCGGACTCGCAACAGATCTTCCTCCGGGACCCCTTCGACAACGTCATCGAGTTGCACCAGATCGGAACCTGCCGCTGCAACCGGGCGGTCCGTGAGGAGCCGTCCGCCCCGCGTCCATGATGGCTTTCCGGGTCTCCGAAGAGTTCCGCGACTGGGTGGAGGTGGCCGACTCCCTGGGCCGGGAGAAGTTCGCCGCCCGGGCCTCCGCCATCGACCGCGAGGCGCGGTTCCCCTTCGAGAACTACCAGGACCTGCGGGACTCCGGGCTGCTGGCGCTGACCGTGCCCCGGGAGCACGGCGGCATCGGGGCCGATTCCCTCACCTACGCGGTGGTCCTGTCCCGGATCGCCAAGGGGTGCGCCTCCACCGGGCTCACCTTCAACATGCACTGCGCCATCGTCGATTTCCTCTTGCAGATCGCGGGGCCGGAGCAGCAGCAGCGCTATTTCGGCGAGGTGGTCCGCGACGGCGCCGTCTTCGCGTCCATTACCAGCGAGCCCGGAAGCTCGTTCCGCGACAAGCTGGCCATACGCACCTCCATCCGGCGCGAGGACGGCAGGTACCGGCTCAACGGCACCAAGCACTTCTGCTCGCTTTCCACCGGCGCCACCTACTACTTCACCTGGAGCCTGCTGGACGGGTCCGAGGACATCACCGACGGCCTCCTGAACGTGCTCATACGCGCCGACCAGCCGGGCGTCGAGATCGTGCACGACTGGGACACTTTGGGCATGCGGGGCACGGTCTCCAACTCCATCCGCTTCCACGACGTGGAGATCCTGCCGGAGGACGTGGTGGGAGAGCCGGGGGCCATCCTGGGGAAGGACATGAGCATCTGGTCCCTGGGCTACACCGGCGTCTATTTCGGCATCGCGGAAGCCGCCTACGAGTTCTGCGTGGAGTACGTCAAGAAGTCGAAGTTCCGCGGCATGAGCGAAACGCTCGCGTTCGACCCCCGGATACAGCGCCAGGTGGGCGAGATGGCGACCCTGCTGGAAAGCGCCCGGCGGGCGGTGGAACGGTTGGGGATGTTGCGGGGGAACGCGAGCAAGACGGAGCTCACCTTCATACTGAACCAGGCCAAGTACCTGGCCACGGAGGCGGCCAAGGAGATCGCCGAACGGGCCGTCCGCCTGACCGGGGGCCGGGGGCTGCTTCGCTCCCTGCCCCTGGAGCGCCACTTCCGTGACGCCCTGGCCGGGGTGGTCATGCCGCCGGCCAACGACCGGTGCCTGGAGACCGTGGGCAAGATCGCCCTCGGCATGGAAGCCAGGACCCTCGATTTCGAGTAGCGTCCGGGGTGCCGCCCCGCTTCGGGGACGCGGCGCCGGGGAAGACACGCCATGGTCGAACGCCTCAAGACCCCCAAACCCAAGCCGCGAGCGGTCACGGACCGGATCCGCGCCACGGTGAGCGAGATCCTGGGCGCGGTGGAGAGCGAGGGCGAGGCCGCGGTGCGCAGGTACTCCGAGCGGTTCGACGGCTGGAGTCCTCCCTCCTTCCGAGTGCCGGAAGAAGAGGTCCGGCAGGCCGAGTCGCTGACCGACGCCGGCCTCAGGGGGCACATCGGTTTCGCCCAGGACCAGGTGCGGCGCTTTGCGCGCCTCCAGCGGGAGAGCCTGAGGGACTTCGAGCGACGGACCCTTCCCGGGGTGGTGCTGGGGCAGAAGTCCATTCCGGTGGGTTCGGTGGGAGCGTACTCCCCGGGAGGGGCCTATCCCCTCGTCGCGTCGGCGATCATGACCATCGTGACGCCCAAGGCCGCGGCGGTGCCGCGGGTGGCGGCCTGCGCCCCTCCCCGGAAGGGCCGGGGCATGCATCCCCCCCAGCTCTTCGCCATGGCGTCGTCCGGGGCCGACGAGATCTTCTGCATCGGCGGCGTGCAGGCCCTGGCCGCCCTCGCCTTCGGCATCGAGGACCTGGAGCCCGTGGACATGCTGGTGGGCGCGGGCAACGCCTACGTGGCGGAGGCCAAGCGGCAACTCTTCGGGCGGACCGGCATCGACCTGCTGGCCGGGCCCACGGAGATCATGATCCTGGCGGACGACTCCGCGGACCCCGAAGTGGTGGCCGCGGACCTCCTGGGGCAGGCGGAGCACGGCCCCACTTCCCCCGCGGCGCTGGTGACCACGTCCCGGGAACTGGCCCGGGCCGCGGCGCGGGAAGTGGAACGATGGCTGGAGACCTGGCCCACCGCGGACGTGGCCGGACCGGCCTGGCGCGACTACGGCAGCATCACGGTGTGCGACACCGACGAAGAGATGGCGCGGGAGGCCGACGCCTTTGCCCCCGAGCACCTGGAGGTGCAGACCCGGGACCCCGACTGGTTCCTGGAGCGGCTGACCAACTACGGGACGCTGTTCCTGGGCCGGCACTCCACCGTGGTCTATTCGGACAAGGCCATCGGCACCAACCACGTGCTGCCCACCGCGGGCGCCGCGCGCTACACCGGCGGCCTGTGGGTGGGGAAGTTCCTCAAGACCGTGACCTACCAGAGGGTGGCCGCGGAGGGTTCGCGCCGAGTGGCGCCCGCGGCGGACGCCATCTCCGAGGCGGAGCACATGCAGGGACACGCCATCACGGCCCGGCTCAGGCTCGACCCGCGCCGCTTCGACGACGTGCCCGGGGAGGGTCCGTAGGGGGAGGGACAGGGAGCGCGGTGGATGTCGTTGACGTTGGAAGACAAGGTGGCGGTGGTAACCGGCGCCGGCCGCGGCATCGGACGCGAGATCGCGGTGACCCTGGCCCGGGAAGGGGCCGACGTGGCGTTGGCGTCCCGTGACAAGGCGGCGCTGCAGGAGACCCTCACCCTGGTGGAGGGACTCGGACGGAAGGGGCTGGCAGCGGTCACGGACGTGAGCGACGCCGCCAGCGTCGATGACTCGGCGCGAAGGGTGCTGGAGCGCTTCGGCCGCGTGGACGTGCTGGTGAACAACAGCGGCGTGGGCGGTCCTTCCGCGGCCCTCTGGGAAACCGACCCCGCGGACTGGGAGGCGACCTTCGCGGTCAACGTCACCGGGACCTTCCTGTGCTGCCGGGCGTTCCTGCCTTCCATGGTCGAGCGCGGTTCGGGAGCGGTGGTGATCATCGGCTCCATGACCGGAAAGCGGCCGTTGCGGGGAAGGTCTCCCTATGCGGCGAGCAAGCTGGCGCTGGTGGGCCTGACCCGCACGCTGGCCCTGGAGACGGGACCCCACGGCGTCCGCGTGAACCTGGTCTCCCCGGGGGCGGTGGAAGGGGAACGCATCGAGTGGATGATGCGGAAGCAGGCCGAGGGACGGGGCGTCACGGTGGAAGAGGTGAGGGCCGAGCTCGCCCGGGGGTCGCCCCTCAACCGTCTGGTGGCGGCCGGGGACGTGGCCGCGGCCGCGGCGTTCCTGGCCTCCGACCGGGCCCGGTCCATTACGGGCGAGGATTTGAACGTGTCCGCGGGACTCGTGACGTACTGACGCCGCATCCCGCGCGCCAACCGGGGGAACCCTGAGCAATTACCCCCGTTCGTCCTGAGCGTAGCGTAGCGAAGTCGAAGGACGCGCTTGGCGCCTCGAATCAGGATGGATCAAAGGTTCCAAAGCATGGAAGGAGGTGCTCCCATGGCTCGTCTCGTGGATCTGTCGGTGGAGATATACCAGGGCATGAACGTCTATCCCGGCCACCTGAAGACCGTCATCTTCCAGCACGCCACCCATGAGGAAACCAAGCAGCGGTTCGAGGGCGGCTTCTCGTTCCAGACCACGGGCATACTGCTGAACGACAACGGCCCCACCCACGTGGATTCCTTCAGCCACCTGGACCCTCGTCCCGGCGCCCTCACCATCGACCGGATGCCGCTGGACCTGTTCTACGGGGACGCCCTGTGCATCGACGTCTCCCACAAGGAACCCTGCACCGACATCACGCCCGAAGAGCTGGACGCCGCGGTGGCCAAGTCCGGCCACGAACTCCGGAAGGGCGACATCCTGTTGCTCTACACGGGGACCTGTGACCGCTACAAGGGGCAGCCGGAGTACCTCACGACGTTTCCCGGCCTGGGCGAGGAAGGCAGCATGTGGCTGGTGGAGAAGGGCGTCAAGACCTTCGGCGTGGACACGCCCACCCCGGACAACCCCGTGAGCCGCACCTACCCGTGCCACATGATGTGTCGCTTCCACCACATCACCCACTACGAGAACCTGGTGCTGACCGAGGTGGCGGGAAAGCGGTTCACGTTCATCGGGTTCCCTCTCCGGCTCCGGGGCTCCCACGGCGGACCCACCCGGGCGGTGGCGCTGGTGGAGGACTGACGGAAACCCCGGATGATCGGGATGGAGGGACATGGGCGCGTCCTTCGGCTTCGCTGCGCGTCCTTCGACTTCGCTTCGCTACGCTCAGGACGAACGGGGATGGCTGTTCGAGGTTTCCTCGATGGGAGTGGGGATTTGCACAACGAGCATACCCTTGGCGACACGCTGGGGATGGCTGTTCGAGGTTTCTTCGATGGGAGCGGGGATAGTTGTCGAGGTTCCCTGGATGGGGCAGGGATGGTTGTTCCGATTGTCCGGGGTGCCCCGACGTTGAACCGCGCGGCGTGCGTGTAGTAAGTTGCTCCGGCCGTTGCGGAAACCCCTCTCCATGCCGCGCTACAACGTCGTCGTCACCGACCACCTCTTCCCGTCCATGGAGGACGAAGCCCGGATGTTCCGCGGCATGGACGCGGAACTGGTGGTGGGCCAGTGCAGGGAAGAGGACGACGTCATCGAGTTGTGCCGGCGGGCCGACGCCATACTCAACACCTACGCGCGCATGACCCCGAGGGTCGTGGAGAACCTGGAGCGCTGCCGGGTCATCGTCCGGTTCGGCATCGGTTACGACAACGTGGCGGTGGACGCAGCCACCCGGCGCGGCATCATGGTGGCCAACACCACAGACTACTGCATCGACGAGGTGGCGGACCAGGCGATGGCCATGCTCCTGGCTTGCGCCCGGGGCCTGTTCCCGGCCGGCCGCATCGCCCGGGACGGGACCTGGGACCTGGCGAAGATGCCGGTGCTGCGGCGGCTCCGGGGCCGGACGCTGGGGCTCCTGGGAATCGGCCGCATCGGTGCGGCCGTGGCCGCCCGGGCCCGGGGCTTCGGGCTTCGAGTCGTTGCTTGCGACCCCCGTGTGGACGAAGCCGCGGCCCGGGAGGCTGGCGCCGAGTTGACGGACCTGGACACGCTGCTCCGGACGTCGGACTACGTCTCCGTCCACACGCCGCTGACGCCCGAGACCGAGGGCATGATCGACGCCGGGATGTTCGCCCGGATGAAGCCCACGGCCTTCCTCATCAACGTGGCCCGGGGCAGGATCGTGAACCAGGCGGACCTGGTCCGGGCCTTGCGGCAAGGGGACATCGCCGGGGCCGGGCTGGACGTGCTGGAGCGGGAGCCGCCGGAGCCGGGCGACCCCGTCGCGACCCTCGACAACGTGGTCCTGACGCCTCATTCTGCCTGGTACTCCGAGGAGGCGAGGGCGGAGATGCGCCGGCGCGCCGTGGGGCAGGTGGTCAGCGTGCTCGAGGGAGAGTTGCCCTATTCCCTCGTCAACCGTGAAGTGCTGCAGGCGCCGCGGCCGTAACCGCAGGCGAAAGGAGTCTTCCATGGTCACCCGTTCGACGTCGAGCTTCGGTCTGGTGGGGACGGACTGGCAACAGCGCATCAACTGGAACCGTCTGCGCGAGTACCGTCTCGACCGCGCCCGGGAGGCCATGAAGCGGGCCGGGCTCGGGGCCATGCTCGTGATGTACGACGAGAACGTCCGCTACGTCACCAGCACCGTGACCCCCGGCTGGTGCCGGCTCAAGCCGGGCCTGCGCTACGCCCTGCTGTGCGAAGGGGCCGAACCCGTGCTGTTCGAGCAGGGGGACATCGGCACCCAGATCAACCGCCATTGTCCGTGGATACCCGGGGACAACGTGCGCTACGCCTACTCGTGGATCAAGGGAGCGGTGGGCGGCGCGGCCGAGCAGCAGGTGACCAAGTTCACCCGCGCGATCCTGGACGAGATGAAGAAGTACGGGGTGGACAAGGCGCCCCTGGGCGTGGACTTCATCGACCTCAACATGATCCGCTCGTTCGACGCCCACGGTATCCAGTGGACCGACGGCATGTCGCCCATGGTCTCCGCCCGCGCCATCAAGAACGAGGACGAGCTGGAGGCCATGCGCATCGTGGCGGCCATCTGCGACGCCTGCCACACCGCCATCTCGCACTTCCTCAGGGCAGGCATGCAGGAGCACCAGATCACGTCGTTCGCCATGAACTTCCTCTACAACATTCCCGGGGTCGAGGACGTGGAGGACGTCATCGTGTCGTCCGGGCCCAACAGTTGGCCCAACTGGCGGCACTTCTCCGACCGGATCATCCAGCCCGGCGACCTGGTGATCATCGACATGGCCGCGGTCACCTGGAACGGCTACAAGAGCTGCATGTACCGCACCTACTGCGTCGGCAAGAAGCCCACCGACGAGCAGCGGCGCTATTACGACATCGCCTACGAGTGGCTCTACAAGGCCATCGACAAGGTGCGCCCGGGCGCCACCACCAGGGACATCGCCGAGGTGTGGCCCTCGGCCAGGGACACCTGGGGCTACGAGGAAGAGGACCAGGCCGCGGCCAACCTGTGGGGGCACGGCCTCGGCCTCGCCCAGTACGACACCCCGGTGGTCTCGCGCATCTACTCCCTGGACCACCCGGTGGAGATCGAGCCCGGCATGAGCTTCGCCCTGGAGACGCAGCACGGCCGTCCGCTCCAATGGGGCGTGCGGCTGGAGGAGATGCTGGTGGTGACCGAGGAAGGTCCCCAGGTCACCACCCAGTTCCCCATCGAAGAGATCACGGTGGTGGGCTAAGCCGCGGGCGCAGGTTCGACCGCGGCGCCGTGGGGCTGTCGCCGCGTCCGGCCTCGGAACGGCGTCGGACCTTCCGCTATCGACGAACCGGGAGAGCGGACACGCCGCCGGCGCCCTGACTTACGGCGCCCGAAGCTCGACGGCCGTCTCGTAGAGGCGCGTCCGCTGCTTCACCGTGCCGGCGCGCACGGACGAGTTCACGATGCTGTCGCCCGTGCGTTTTTTGCGCACTTCGTGCAGGGCGACGGTCTCGAAACCTTCCTGCTCTGCGATCTCGGCGAACAACCTGTCCGTACGGAACTCCATGCCCTGCAGGATGTTGTTGCCGATGACCACGACCACCGTCCCGCCCGGGCGCATGCGGGTCCGCGTGAGCGCACAGAAGCGCTGGCAGTCGTTGAAGTAGGTGGCCGCGTAGTTTGCCCACCCGCTGCCGCCGTAGGCGCCCTTCTCGGTGTGGCGCATCCTGAGTTCCCGGAGTTGTTCGGCCAGATGAGGCAGGTGCGGCCGCAACGAGACCTCCGGCCCGGCCCGAACGGTCTGCCAGAACTGGCCGAAACTCTGGTGCTCGATGGATTTCAACTCGGACGACGCCTGCACCATCCCGAGCCAGAACAGGTGCGGCCGGGTGTTGCGGATGTAATGGTAGTTGTTGAGGTAGGGCGGAGAAGTGATGAGCACGTCGATGCTGTGCGGTCTGACTCGTCGTCCATGGTCGAGATACGAAAGGGGATGTACGGTGGCCTGCGGTGTGCGTTCGTATCGGCTCATCCAGCGCTGGAAAGTGGCGATGTCCGCGTGCATTTCCCGCAGCTTGCGCTTGACGATGCTGAACACGTCGGCGTGGTTCACGTTGGGCTTTCCTGCGCCGGCCCGGGTGCCGAGGCTTGGCTCGTAGGAATAGTTGGAGAAGCTCACCATGACCGCCCCGAACGCCACCCGGAACAGGTCCCGGACCCAATCCGTCGTTTCCTGTTCGATGAAGTCCTGGCACACCAGGACCTGCCGTTCTACCTCCGGGCTGAAGAACGGCACCCTGCTCGAGAAGCCCTTGGGGGGACGGGATATGGCCTCCGCGTCCAGCGACAGCCTTTCCTCGCCGTATTCCTCGAAGTGGTCGAGCATCGCGGCAAGCGCTTCCGCGTCATAATGACCCGCCTGGGTCTTTACCTTGCAGGCCAGTGCTGCGTATGGATTGATCTCGAACCCGATGGCGTCATCCTGGTGCTTGAGGGCTTCGATCAGCGTGGTGCCAACGCCGGCAAACGGGTCCAGGACCCGCAGCTTGTGCCGTTCCCGTCCGACTTTTTCGAGGACCCCGGCAACGAAGGAGCCGGAAAAGCCCGCGATCCAGGGTACCCAGCGATGCAGGGTGCGGTCGTGGTTCTCGGAAAAAGCGGTGTCGCGAAAGCCCGAGATCGGCAGCTCGTACTGCTCCGCAGGCTCAGCGGCATTCGGCTGATAGTAAGCCGCGGCGTTCGTCCGACCGTCATCTCCACGGACCGATTTCCCGACCAGCCATGTTTCGAGCGCACTACGCAGGAAACGCCACTCCCGGCCCACCTTTTGTGCCGGGATACGTCGGGTTCGGGCCATCTCGCCCAGCGTCTTCTCGCTCACGCGAATGAACGCCGCAGCCTCGGAACGGGTCAGTATTTCAGAAATTTCCTTAACCTCCCTTATCTTCCCTCAAACTCGCTCTCCCACGTGCAGAAGCAAGGTTGGCGAAACGGGCTGCGATTGTCAAGGGGGACCTTGTTGCAATCCGCCATGGACCGAACGATCTCGCGTCAGATTCTCCGGTCGTCCGCGCCACGTCCGGTCCCGAACTGACGCCGGACCTGTCGGTTACCGACGAACTGGGAGAGCAAGCGGTAGTTGCCTCGCTCATGCCGCACTCTGCCCGCAACGATGGCGGGGTGGACTCCTACCTCGTTGGCGAGGTCGATGACGTTCATCGCTGTCGGCGCTTGCCGTACTGCGCTCGCGTTCCAGGCTGATTCGGGTATCAACGCCTCTTTTGCCGACTCATCGGCTTCAGATTCCTTCGAGTCGTCGCTCCGCAGGCTCAAGTCGTCGATGAAGTTTGCATGGTGCTCGTCAAGGTGGCGGCCTACGTGGGCGAGTTCGTGGAGCAGGCAGAACCAGAAGTTATCGATCCGGTCGTAGCGCAAGGTAAGGCCGATCACGGGTCGTCCGTCGGCGAGCCGGAGGGCTGCGCCATCAAGGTGCGTCCTGGGAAGATGCGGCGCCACCACCATCGCGATCCCTTCCTCCGCCAAACACTCCTGCGCCAGCCGTGGCCCCTGCTCCGACTTGCTCAACTGCGCAACCTCCCTGAGAAACTCGGGAGTCACTGCACGTGTGTCATATCCTGCGTCGAGAAGGTTGTCGTTGGCGGTCGCAAGCACATGCCAGCACCAGGCCATCAGCGCATAGGGATCGGTCTTGGCATTGACGCGGCGGGCGTCGTTCTTGCGGTACAGCGCCGTTGCGGTTGCCACGCGGGGTCCACCAGCCCGGTCTATCAGCCCGGCGATCAACTCCTCGGCGCGGTCACGCAGGTCGGATACGTCGGGAACCCATCCTCGTCGGGCCATGGCCTTCAACGGGAAGCGCCGCGGCTCGAGGTCTCCAAGCGAAGCGCCAACGGAGCCTGTCGGTTTCTGGAGAAGGACCTCCGCGGGTATGCCGAGGTGTTCGTGAAGCGCGCGGGCCATGGACATGGTGATGGCCCGCTTGCCGGACAGAACTTCCGAGACCTTGGCGCGGCTCCCCATGAACGGGATGAGGTCCCGCTGAGTCAACCCGGCTTGGTCCATCCTGAACTTGATGGCGTCTATGGGGCTCGGATACCCAATGGGGTAGTGCTTGGACTCGTAGTGCTCGACGAGATCGACGAGGACGTCGAGTTCGTCGCTCTCCGGGGTGTTCACCTCGGCATCGAATATCTCGTCGATCCGCGCCAGCGCACGATCCAGGTCTTCCTCGGTACGGATCGGGTTGATGGCGGCCATTGCTACACCTCCTTTACGTCTATACGGTCATATTCCGAGTGTGTGCCGACAAACCTTATGTAAACGATGCGTTTCGGATAGTTGACCCTCGTGACCAACCGATAGCTGTTTCCCTTGATGTTGAAGACCACCCGGTTTCCTTCAACGATGCTGGCGCTTGGGAACCGGGTCTTGATCTCAACCGGCGCTTCCCATGCCTCGCCTTCCACCGCACGGTACCAGGCAAGCAATGGTCCTTCTGCATCAGGGTGACGTTCCCAGAACTCCCTGAGCGTTCTCTTGGCGATGATCCGCACGGTGCTGCGAGCGATCCCATTAAAACTTATAGTACAAAGCTCCCTTTTAGGGGTATAGCGCACCGTATCCCGCGGGTCAAGCCCCCGGAGCCTCCGATGCCGGGGGACCGGATCTTCCGGGCACCGAAGGGGTGGCGGGATGTCCCGGACCCCTCGATCCTTCGCGCGGGTTTTCCGTCGCCCAAGGCGGTCCGCCCTTGTAAAACGGCGCCTCACGCATTAAAAGGAGGCGACACGCCCGGGATTCTCCGGGGGGTTGCCGTCTTGCCGCAGGGAGGCCGATACGCGGTGGCGGGTCAGGCCCTCGGAGCGCCCTCACCACGCGAAGAAGGAGCAGGCCATGTTGATAAAGAAATCGAGGATCGACACGTTCGACGACTGGGTGGAGGCGTTTCACCAGTGGCACGACGACATCGGCTACCCCATGGACCTCATCGGAGGCGATTACACCTTCGAGACCAAGCTCGACGACGTGGAGAGCAACGAGATCGAGTTCGGCGAGTATGCCGGCCGGCCCAAGTGGGAGAAGGTGACGGACATCCCCGACCAGCGCATCCAGGACGCCCTGGCCCACCTGATCGAGTTCCAGGGAGACACGGAGTTCGCCTCGGTGGAGCAGCAGACCAACCTGATCGAGCGGGCGCCCACCGACGTGGACCTGAAGAACCTGATCCGCATCAACCGGGAAGAGATGCGGCACGGCTGGCAGATGGCCTACGTGCTGGTGAGCCAGTTCGGCGACTCGGGCAAGCGCCAGTCCCAGCGGCTGCTGGAGCGGCGCGCGTCCGAGGGCTCGCGCCTGCTGGACTCCTTCAACCAGCCGGTGCGGAACTGGCTGGATTTCTTCACCTACACGAGCTTCATCGACCGCGACGGCAAGTACCAACTGAACATGCTGAGCCGCAGCGCCTTCGCCCCCCTCGGGCGCAGCACCCTGCCCATGCTGAAGGAAGAGGCCTACCACCTGGCTCAGGGCAACATCGGCCTGATGCGCATCGTCAAGGCCGGCAAGATCCCCATGGCCACCATCCAGAAGTACTTCAACAAGTGGCTCTCCACCGCGTTCGACCTGTTCGGCCAGGACGAGTCCAGCTCGGCCCACTGGGCCTACGTGTGGGGCCTGAAGGGGCGCTACGACGAGCACCTGTTCGACAAGCCCGCGGACATGGAGCGGTTGAACGAGCTGTCGCGCGAGACCTTCTTCAAGGAGGTCGCCGCACTGGTGGACGCCCTGAACCACAACGTGGCCGACGACCAGCCGAGGCTGGCCATCCCCAGCGACAAGTTCCGCCGTTACATCGGCAACTACGCGGGCCAGCCCTACAGCGTGGACGGGGAGTTGCTCTCCGAGGACGAGTACCGGAAGCACTTGGCGGAGGTCCTTCCCTCGGACGACGACGACGAGTTCGTCATCGGCATGGAGAAGGAAGGGGGCTGGATCCTCGACCCCGTCCAGAGGTAGCCGGGAGGCGGCGCGGGCTTACGGCTCTACTTCCAGACCGTAGGCCCGCGCCATGACCACGATGGGATGCACCGGCTTTCTGCCGGTGCCCTGCTGTACCTGGATCGCGGACAGCGGGCAGTCCGTCACCGTACAGGCGTCGTCGGGCCGCAGGAACTTGAACAGCGGCCTCCCCACCTGCATCGACGCCTCGAAGTTCTCTTTCCTGACGCTCCAGCTTCCGTCGTGACCGCTGCAGCACTGCATGCGGGAGACCTCCGCATCGGGGATGAGCTGCATCAACTCCTGGGCCTTGAACCCGATGTCCTGGGCCTTGAGGTGGCATGGCTGGTGGTAGCGGATCTTTCCGATGGCCTCGGTGAAGTCCAGGTCCAGCCGGCCGCGCCCGTGGACCTGGACCAGGTACTCCGACAGGTCCAGGGTGTTCTCCGCCACCAGCCTGGCATCGTCGGTGGGGAGCAGCCGCGGGTAGTCCTGCCTGAGCATGTAGCTGCAGCTCGCGCTGGGCGCCACCACCTTGTATCCCTGGCGAACCGCCCGGCTCAGGCTAGCCACGTTGGCTTCGACCTTCTTCACCGCCCGGTCCAGCAACCCCACATCGAGGAACGGCAGGCCGCAGCACTGCTGGTCGGGAACGGCGCACTCGATGCCGTTCTTCTCCAGGACGCCCACCGCGGCCTTGCCGATCTCCGGCTCGTTGTAGTTGACCGTGCAGGTGTAGAACAACGCCGCCTTCTCCTCGCCCTTGCCCTTGGGGGCCGCGGGACGCCGGCGCAGCCACTTGGCGAAGGTCCGTCCGTGCCAGATGGGGAGCAGCCGGTCCCGGTGGATCCCCATGTACTTCTCCATCAGCCGGCGCACGAAGGGGTTCCGGTTGGCCCGGTTGACCAGAGGAGCGGCCCAACCGGCCCACCGCCCCACCCGGTCCGCGTCCCCCATCAGCCGGTCGGCCCAGGGGACGCCGTCCTTCCGGGCTGCGTTGAGACTGGCCCGCATCATGGTCCTGGGGAAGTCGATGTCCCACTCGTGAGGCGGCACGTACGGACAGATGGGGTCGCAGAGCTTGCACTGGTAGCACTGGTCCACCACGAGCTTCATCTGCTCGTCCTGGAGCGACCCGGCGTCGCCGAAGCTCTCGTCCATCATCCGGAACAGGCTCACGAAGGAAGGGCACAGGGTGTGGCACAAGGTGCAGCCGTAGCAGATGTCGAACACCCGTTCGAGTTCCTTGCGCGTGGCCTTCTCGTCCCAGAACTCCGGCGATTTGGGGTCAAAGCTCATGTTTCCTCCTCGGTGGCGTCCGCGTCGCAGTGATGCGAACCGTGATCTTAAGGCGTTCGTTCGAGAAAAGGAACCTCTGGACAACCATCGGAAACCCTGAACAATTATCCCCGTTCGTCCTGAGCGTAGCGTAGCGAAGAACCCCGTTCGTCCTGAGCGTAGCGAAGCGAAGTCGAAGGACGCGCTTTCAACCAACCTGTGCACAGTGAGGCAGGGCGCCCTAATGTTTGGTCGGAAGGATGGAAACACGGGGAGTTTTCATAAGAATGGACGGATTCCCGCTTTCGCGGGAATGACGGGGGATGGGCATCTGCGGGAATGACGGGGGTGGGCGTCTGCGGGAATGACACGGTGGGGCGTCCGCGACGCCAAACGGAGTTCGGGACAGCGGATCCCGGACCGCGCCGGGCTCACGGTGCGATCTGTTGCTTCAGGATTCGGAATATCAGGCCGTAGAAGCGCCAACAGGACGGGATCGACGTGGTCAGGAACTCGCTGATGGAGCGCACGGACAGGCGCGCGTCCACATGGGTGACCACGTTCAGGATGACGGTGTGCACCCGCCCCGGGTCCGGCAGCGCGTCCGCCAGCCGCAGGCTCTCGGTGGAGGGAACCAGCGGGTCGGTGTCGCCGTGGCCCATGAGCACCCGGGCCTTGACCTGCGGCGCCACCGTGCGCAGGGAAAGGCTCTCCAGGTAGTCACGCACCGCGGGGTCCACGGCCTCCGCCAGGCTCGGGACCCGGGCCGGGTCCCGGTTGCGGATCAGCTCGTACACGGCCCTCCCGCCTTCCGTGAGCTGGTCCGGCGAGGGCCGCGGGACTTCCCGCTCCGGGTCGGAGGGTCCGTGGTCGAGCAGGCCGGACAGGATGGCGCGGTCCCGGTCTCCGGGTACGCGGTGCAGGAGGTTCTCCGTCAATACGCGGCGGGCGTACGCGGCCGGCGGCTGGAGGTGCCGGTGGCCCCGAAACTCGTCCCGGCCGGTGGTGACGTAGCGGAGCACGTTGACGGCGTCGAAGTAACCGCCGAACGACACCACGAACTTCACCTTCTCCCGGATGGACGGGTCCGTCGCCGCCTTGAGCGCGGGACCGACGCCGAAGCTGAAGCCGAACAGGCCGGCCCGGTCCTCGTCCACCTCGTCCAGCGACAGGAGCAGGCGGAAGGCCGCGGCCACGTCTTCCGACTCCTCCATCTCCAGCCGGAGGGACTTGAGGCCCGGGAGTTCGGGCACGAGGACCACGAACCCGCAGCCCGCAAGCCGTGCGGCCAAGTCCACCAGGCGCGGGTCGTCCTTGCCCGACTCGATCACACCGTGGGTCAGGACGATGCCCGGACGCGGCCCCGTCCCCTCCACCCCATGGAGGTCCGCGGCCAGCCGCCGGCCCCGTGAAACCACGGTCAACGAGCGCACCGAGGGCCGCCGGCGCCAGCGCCGCCGGAGCCTCCGGAACCCCTCGCCGCCCAACTGCTCGAGAAGCAGCAGCAGGCTCAGGACCGCAATCCGCACGTATGACAGGATGAGCACAACCGTTTCCACGGACGCCCCGCCGCCGGTTCCGGCGTCCTTCGACTTCGCTTCGCTACGCTCAGGACGAACGGGGTTATTGATTCAGAGTTTCCTCAATGCAGTCAACCGGGTAATCCCTTGTGGCGCTTCAGGATTTCGAGTGGGTTGTGTCTCCCTCCCATGCGATGAGGTCCGATTCCCATTTTGCTGTCCCGGTTCGGCATTGCGGAGAACTCCGATTCCCTCCCCCCTTGAGGGGGAGGGTTAGGGTGGGGGGTCCCCAGTGCAACCGGACCGATCGACGTCAGCGCCAACAGACGGACGGCTGAAACGGGTTGGATCGGTCCGTGTAGAGGACTCCCTCCGCAACCTCGCCGTACCCCCCTCCCTGCCCTCCCCCTCAAGGGGGGAGGGAACGTTGCCGCCTGCCTCCAGTTCTCGCCGCGTCTGTCTCAGGGGAGAGGGCGCCTACACCCGTGAAACCTGCCTACACGAAGCGGGAAGAGCGAAATCATGGCCCTTGTTCCTCGTGGGAACGGGAACGGCAGGGCCATGCCCGCGGTACGGTTCGGTGCGGCGCTAGTGATGCGCCGCGGCGGCCTCCAGGGAGAGGTTGACGTGGTGGTGGGACTTGGAGACCGGCCCGATGCCTGCGGCGAGGGTGGTCCAGTGGTCGCCCTCGTCGTCGCTGTAGAAGATGTCGCCGTCGGTGGTGCCGGCGAAGATGGCGTAGCCGCCGTTCCATGCGTCCATGGCCATCCCCTCGATGTTGGCGCGGATGTGCTCGGGGAGACCCTCGCCGAGGATGTCCCAGGTGGCGCCGCCGTCGCGGCTGCGGGCGACCCGGGCGTCCGCGGTGTGGAGCTTGCGCCAAGTCCCGGGGCCGGTCTTGGCGCCGGCCACGAACAACAGGTTGGGGTCCTGTGGGTGGACGAAGAACGGGTCCACGTAGCCGATACGGAAGTCCCGGGGCGTCATGCTCTTCCAGGTGGCGCCCCCGTCGCTGCTGACGCAGAAACCCGCGGTGACCTCCGGTCCGCAGTTGGTGGTGGGCGCGGTGCCGTACAGCTTGTCCGGGTCGTTGTATGGAATCAGCACGCGGTGGGCGTCCGGGTTGATGTTGTCGATGGTGGTCCAGGTGGCGCCGCCGTCGGTGCTGCGCAGGAAGCCCCCTACTTCCACCGCCACGTGGATGACGTCTGGGTCCTCGGGATGGAACGTGATGCTCTTGGCGTGGGCTTGGTGCGGCGGCGCGGGGAACGTCCACTTCTCGACCCCCGGCGCTTGGCGCAGCCCCGGCAACTCGGTCCAGCTCTCGCCCAGGTCGTCGCTGTAGTAGAGGTGCGCCGGTTGGGTGCCGGCATAGACCCTGGGCTTGCCGCGCACCGTCTGGGCCGCCAACGAATAGACCTCCTTGTCGCCGATGCCGCGGTCCCGTTTCTCCCAGGTGCGGCCCCGGTCGGCGCTGGTGAAGACCTCGCAGCCGTAGGTGCCCACGAAGAGGGTCCCGGTGACGGGCTCGAAGATGACCGAGCTGGCGTGCTTTCCGGGCAGGTGCACGCCGTCGCGGCGCCACGATCCGTTTTCCCGGCGGAACGAGAAGACGCCTTCCACCGTGCCCACCAGCAGCCTCTCGCAGGGGCTCTCGCCTTGGGTCAGCAACTGGCCTCCAGGGGATAGACAGACGAACATGGGTAGTCCTCCTTTGCGCCCGAGCGGCCGATGGTCCGGGGCGCGGGATGCGCGGGCCGGACGGTCGGCTTCGGGATACTGGCTTCGTCATGGCCCGTGTCGGGCAACCGCCTGCCACTCTACCGAAGGGCGCGGCGATGCGTCAAGACGCGCGGACCGGGCCGAGGGGTTGAATTTCCGTGCGCCTTGTTATTAGTTCTGTCCGCGGGCCGCGGCGCCGGATCGGGCGTCCGGGCGCCGCGGCTTCGGAATCGCGGGAAAGAAAATCTCAAGGAGGAAACCATGTACGAGACCGACCAATACGAGGGGATGCTGGCCGAGACCATCACCATGACCGGCGCCAACGGCGACACCATCAACGCCTACTATGCGCGTCCGCTGGGCAAGGGGCCGTTCCCCGGAGTGGTGGCCATCCACCACCTGCCCGGCTGGGACGAGTGGTACCGGGAAGCCGCCCGGCGGTTGGCGCACCACGGCTTCGCCACCCTTTCGCCCAACCTCTACTTCCGTGCCGGCCACGGCACGCCGGAAGACGTGGCGGCCAAGGTGCGGGCCGACGGAGGCGTGGCCGACGACCAGGTGGTGGGGGACTGCGTCGGCGCCATGAACTACCTGCGCTCGCTTCCCTACCACAACGGCAAGGTGGGGATATGGGGCACCTGCTCGGGGGGGCGCCACGCCTTTCTGACCGCCTGCCGCGCCAAGGGCTTCGACGCGGTGGTGGAGTGCTGGGGCGGCCGCGTGGTGGCGGGCAAGGACGACCTCACCGAGAAGCAGCCGGTTGCCCCCATCGACTACACCGCGGACCTTTCGTGCCCGATCCTGGGACTGTTCGGCAACGACGACAAGAGCCCGACCCCGGAACAGGTGGACCAGCACGAGGCCGAGCTCAAGAAGCACGGCAAGGACTACGAGTTCCATCGCTACGACGGAGCGGGCCACGGCTTCTTCTATTACGACCGTCCCGTCTATCGTCAGGAGCAGGCGGTGGACGGCTGGAAGAAGCTCCTCGGTTTCTTCGCGAAACAGCTTGCCTAGCGCGGGCGGTCCGGGCCGAGCCCACGAACGGAGGTTCGGCCCGGGCTTCCCCGGAACGCCGAGGACGGTCGAGGAAACCCTGAACGATTATCCTCGTTCGTCCCGAGCGTAGCGAAGTGCAGTTCTTCATTCATCCTGAGCGTAGCAATGTGAAGTACCCCGTTCGTGCTAAGCGTAGCGTAGTCCCCCGTTCATCCTGAGCGTAGCGAAGCGAAGTCGAAGGACGCGCTTTCCCGCAGGGAAGGGGAGTCCAAGGCGGAATGGATCAGACGTTCCTCGAAGGAGAATCACATGTGCACGATGATCGCCAGGAAGGTCGTCATGGAAGGCAGCGGCAAGAGCTCCGAGGAGTGGTTCCGGGTGAACCAGGCCAACGTCGCCTACGACCACCCGTACCATGCCTTTCGGGAGCACTCGCTCAACATCGACTTCGTCAACGAGGCGGAGGGGACGGGCGCCCGCGTGGCCGTGGAGTTGAGCGTCGAGTCCGCCCGGAACCTGGTGGACACCATCCTGAACGTGCTGAAGGAAGCGGAGTCCGGCGGCTGGATCGACGAGGACGAAGGGCCGGAAGTCCACATGCCCGCGGTCAAGAGTTCGGGGACGCTGTAAACCGGCGCTCCCCGGCGGCCTTCCGACCGGTTCGGGTGATGGATTCCCGCTTTCGCGGGAATGACGGGGGTGGGCGTCTGCGGAGACGAGGGTTGCGTCTGCGGAGCAATGGTCAGGCCGCGGGCGCGGCGGCCGTCTCGCATACGGGCACGCGGTAGAAGTCCGCGGCGTTCCGGCACAGGATGCGGTGCTTGTTCTCGTCGGTGAGGTCGTCGCGCTTGCGCAGTTTCGCCACCGAGTGGGGCCAGTCCGTGTCCCAGTGGGGGTTGTCCGACGAATACAACAGGCAGCGGTCGCCGATGTGTCGGATGGCGTCGGGCAGGGTGAGCTCCCCGCACTCCACGCCGAAGTAGCACCGGCCGCTGCGCACGTACTCGCTGGGCGGGCGCGTGCACAGCGGCGCCTCCACGTCGCCCCGCTTCTCCCACTCCTCGTCCAGCCGGTCCATCCAGTAAGGGACCCAACCGGCGCCGGACTCCAGGAACCCCACCCGCAAACCGGGATAGCGCTCCAGCACGCCGCCGAAGATGAGCTGGGTCATGGCGATCATCTGCTCGAACGGATGGGTCACCGCATGGATGGCCAGGAACTTGTCGAACCGGTCCGTGCCCGCGGCGTCCCGGGGCTGGCTGTGGACGGCGATGGGCACGTCCAGCCGCTCCACCGCCTCGTAGAACGGGTCTAGTTCCCGGTCCGACAGCTTGCGCCAAGCCACGTAGGTCGGCGCCTGCACCGCCACCATGCCCAGCTCCACCAGCCGACCGAGCTCCTCCACCGCGCTCTCGACTTCCTGCAGCGCCACGATGCCCACGCCCTTGATGCGGGCGGGGTCGGCGCTGCAGAACTCGTGGAGCCACCGGTTGTAGGCGCTGGCCAGCACCCGGGCCCGGGCCGGGTCGCGCACGTTGCCGATGCTCAGGCCCGCGGTGGGGAAGAGCACCGCGGTGTCGATGCCCTCCGCGTCCATGTCCGACAGCTCCCGCTCGGGGTCCGCCACCCGGTGCCCCATGCGCCCCAGGTCCCGGTCCCAGCCGTCCTGGGGGAACAACTCCCGGGCGGTGTTGTAAGGCTCCGGTATCCGTTCCCGGTAGGCCGTCATGGGCTCGGTCAGGTGTCCGTCCGCGTCGATGACAGGGTAGCCGATCATGGCGGGTTCCTTCCCGGTTCGCCGTGGTCCTGCAGCCCGTAGAAGCGGCGCGGGTTGTCGTCCACGATCCTCGCGTGCATGGCCGCGCTGATGCCGCCGGTCTCCCTGAGCGAGGCGAGGGCTTCGAGTTCCGTGGAGGAATCGGCGTGTCCGTAGTCGGTGCCGATCATCAGCGCGCCCTCGCCGGCGTGCTGCATCAGGTACGGCACGTCGTCGCCGATCTGGCAGGTGACGTACAGGCCGTACTGCTCCAGGAGGTCGTCGGGCAGCCGGTGGTCCACCGTGTCCATGCGGCGCCGCAGCTCGTAGATGACCCAGGGGATCCACGAAGCCGCGGTCTCGATGAAGCCGAACCGGAGCTTGGGAAAGGCCTTGGGCACGCCGGAGTTCACCAGCCGGAAGAACGCGCCCACGTTGAAGATGCGGTACTGGTTGAAGAAGTCGCGGGTGCCGTCGGAGTTGGCCAGCAGGTCCACCACGCCGGCGTTGCCGTTGGACTGGTGCAGGCCCATGGCCAGGTCGAGTTTCGACGCCTCCTCGTAAACCGGGAAGAAGTAGGGGTCGTCCACGCCCCGGGGTCCCTCCAGAGGCCGCATGAAGACCCCGCAGGCGCCGTTCTCCCTGGCGAAGCGCAGTTGGTCCAGTGCGTCCGGCATGCTGAGGAAGGGGAGCACGCACATCCAGCGCAGGCGGTCGCCGCTTTCCTTCCAGATGTCGGCGAGCCAGCGGTTGTAGGCGCCGCAAAGCGCCACTTCCACTTCCGTGCGCTCGGTGCACTGGTCGAGGAAGATGCTGGGGTAGAGGACCTGCACGTCGATGCCGAGCTCGTCCATGTGCCGCAGGCGCGCGCCCACGTTGGCCACGTCCCGGGTCTCGGTGCTGGTGGTCATCTGCCGGCCGACTTTCCGCGACCGCTCCACCAGCGCCTCCTCGGTGAAGGCGAACCGGAACAGGCCGCGGATCTTCCCGTCGATGACCCAGTTCTGCCGCTGCGTCCCGTCGTCGGGATCGAAGAGGGAAGGCCGATGCTTCTGCTCCGACGGCGTGAGGTAGTCCCACGTCCTCGGGCTTTCCACCACGTGCGCGTCGGCGTCAACCCATCCCATCGAACGCCCTCCTTCCGTGCGAGGCGACCGTCGTCCGCCCCCGACATTTATCCCCGTCCGCCCGAGCCAGTCAAACGGAATCGTCGGCCTGCCGGCCTTCCGCACCGCGTCCCGTCCGGCGCGGCGCCCGCCGGCGTTCGAGAGCGGTTGAGATTTGCGGCGCAGGGCAATAAAGTCAGCGCGTACGGAAGGAGGCCGTGAACGTGAACAAGGACATCCGCTTCGTTGACACCACCCTGCGCGACGGGCACCAGAGCCTGTGGGCGGAGAACATGACCACGGGCATGATGCTTTCCGTGGCCGAGCAAATGGACCGGGCGGGCTTCGAGGCCATGGAGCTCATCTCCGGCTCGCACTTGAAGAAGTGCGTGCGGGAGCTCAAGGAAGACCCCTGGGAGCGGGTGCGGCTGGTGGCCCGACGCATCACCGTGACGCCGCTCCGGGTCATCGCCGGGCGCGTCAACACCTTCGAGTTCAACCCCCTGTCCATGTACCGCCTGTTCATGGAGCGCATGGCCGCCAACGGCGTCCGGGAGGCGCGCATCTCCGAGGAATGGAACGACTTCGCGGGCTGGAAGCGCAAGGCGGAGGTGTCGCGCGAAGTCGGCATCAAGCCCATCATCAACATGATCTACTCGGTGTCGCCCAAGCACACCGATGAGTACTACGCCCGGAAGACGCGCGAGGCCGCCTCGCTGGAAGTGCCGGTCATCTGCCTCAAGGACCCCGGAGGGCTGCTCACGCCGGAGCGCATGCGCACGCTGGTGCCGGCCATGTTCGATAACTGCAACGGCATCCCCATCGAGCTCCACACCCACTGCACCACCGGCCTCGGCCCCCTGTGCTGCCTGGAGGCCATGGACCTGGGCATCCGCAGCGTCAACACCGCGGTGCCGCCGCTGGCGGACGGTTCCTCCAACCCCTCGGTCTTCAACGTCGCCCGCAACGCCCGGGCCCTGGGCTACAACCCCCTCGTGGACGAGTCCGTGCTGGAGCCCGTGGCCGCGCATTTCACCGCCATCGCCAAACGCGAGGGCTTTCCCGTGGGCAAGCCGGTGGAGTACGACTACGCCCAGTACCAGCACCAGGTGCCCGGCGGCATGCGCTCCAACCTCCAGCACCAGCTCGACAAGGTGCGGCTGGGGGACCGTTTCCCACAGGCGCTGGAAGAGACCATCCGCGTGCGGGCCGAGTTCGGCTATCCCATCATGGTGACGCCGCTGTCCCAGTTCGTGGGCAGCCAGGCGGCGCTGAACGTCATCGTGGGGGAGCGCTACAAGGAGGTCACCGACCAGGTCATCCGCTACGCCCTGGGCCGGGCCGGAGAGGAAGGGGCCCGGCTCATGGACCCGGACGTGAAGGACAAGATCCTCGACCGCCCCCGGGCCCGGGAACTGGCCGCGCAGGAGCCGGTGGAGCCGTCCCTCTCCGAAATGCGCGCGAGGCTGGGGGGCGACGGGGTCTCGGACGAAGAGCTGTTGCTGCGCTGGCTCCTGAGCGAGGCCGAGATCGCGGAAATGCGCGCGGCCGCGCCGCCCCGGGCCTACGTGAGCACCCGTCCGCCGGTGGTGTCGCTGGTGGAGGAATTGGTCAAGAGGGACGACTTGGGGCACGTGCGCGTGGCCAAGGGCGACATCGCCCTGACCCTGGACCGCACGGACTGAACCGACCGAAGGAACCTCTGAACAATCGGGACAGGGGGCATGAGCGCGTCCTTCGACTCCGCTTCGCTACGCTCAGGATGAACGGGGGACTTCGCTTCGCTACGCTCAGGATGAACGGGAATAGGGGTATCAGGGTGAGAAAATCGGGATCCATCCTGGATGTCTCGATGGTTCAGCGGTTCCTGAAGGAAACCCTGAACCATCACCCCGTTCGTCCTGAGCGTAGCGAAGCGAAGTCGAAGGACGCGCTTTCCCGCAGGCAGAGGCGCATCGAGCCGGAACTGACCGGAGATTCCTGAACCGAGAGAGGGGGGCATCATCGCCGCTCGTCGTCCCACCGAGTTGCCGGCGTGGCAGAGCCTCGCCGAGCACTACCGCAAGGTCGGGGACCTGCACCTGCGCACGCTCTTCGCCGAGGACCCCCGGCGGGGGGAGCGGCTGGCCCTCGACGCCGCGGGGATCTACCTGGACTACTCCAAGAACCGGGTCACGGACGAGACCCTGGGGCTGCTGCTGGACTTGGCCCGGGCCGCGGGGGTGGGAGAACGCGCGGAGGCCATGTTCCGGGGCGACCGGATCAACGTCACCGAGGGCCGCCCGGTGCTGCACGTGGCGTTGCGGGCGCCCCGGGGCCAAGCCGTGGTGGTGGACGGCCGGGACGTGGTCCCGGCCGTGCATTCGGTGCTCGACCGCATGGCCTCGTTCGCGGATCGGGTGCGCGACGGGGAATGGCGCGGCCACACGGGACGGCCCATCCGCAACGTGGTCAACATCGGCATCGGCGGCTCGGACCTGGGGCCGGTGATGTGCTACGAGGCGCTCAAGCACTACAGCCGCCGGAGCCTGCGCCTGGGCTTCGTGTCCAACGTGGACGGCGCCGACTTCGCCGAGACCACCCGGGACATGGACCCCGCGGAGACCCTGTTCGTGGTCAGCTCCAAGACCTTCACCACCCAGGAGACCCTCGCCAACGCCCACACCGCGCGGGACTGGTGCCTCGGCGCGCTCCGGGACGAGGACGCGGTGGCCCGGCACTTCGTGGCCGTGTCCACCAACCGCGGGGAGGTGCAGCGCTTCGGCATCGACACCGCCAACATGTTCGGCTTCTGGGACTGGGTGGGAGGCCGCTACTCGGTCGATTCCGCCATTGGCCTGTCACTGATGGTCGCGGTGGGCCCGGCCCATTTCCGCGCCATGCTCGATGGCCTGCACGCCATGGACGAGCATTTCCGCACCGCCCCCTTCGAGCGCAACCTGCCGGTGCTGCTGGCCCTCCTGGGCATCTGGTACAACAACTTCTTCGGCGCCGAGACCCATTGCATCCTGCCCTACAGCCAGTACCTCTGGCGGCTCAGCGCCTACTGCCAGCAGCTCGACATGGAGAGCAACGGCAAGGGGGTGGATCTCGACGGCGCGCCCGTGGACTACCACACCGGACCGGTGATCTGGGGACAGCCCGGCGCCAACGGGCAGCACGCCTACTACCAGTTGATCCACCAGGGCACCCGGCTCATCCCCTGCGACTTCATCGGCTTCTGCCAGCCCCTGGACCCCCTGGGCAACCACCACGACCTGCTGATGGCCAACTTCCTGGCCCAGACCGAGGCGCTGGCCTTCGGCAAGACCGCGGAGGAGGCCGCGGCCGAGGGCATTCCGGCCGCGCAGGCGCCGCACCGGACCTTCCCGGGCAACCACCCCACCAACACCCTGCTGGCGGAGCGCCTGACCCCGGACGCCCTGGGCCGGCTCATCGCCCTGTACGAGCACAAGGTCTTCGTCCAGGGCGCGGTGTGGCGCATCAACTCCTTCGACCAGTGGGGCGTGGAGCTCGGCAAGGCCCTGGCCAACCGCATCGTCCCGGAACTGGAGAGCGAGGGCTCGCCGGAACTGCGCCACGACAGCTCCACCAACGCCCTGATCCGGCGCTACCGCGAGCGGCGGGGTTGATGGTTCCGAGCTTGCCCGAGAAGTACGACGCCATGATGCGCGTTTCGGAGGCGTGCGCCGCGGGGACGCTGCTCCTTCTGTTCCTCTTCCCGGGTTCGTTGCCCGGAAATGCGGCCGCGCAACCCGGTCCGACTCCCCGGATCGCCGCGGCCGGAGAGACCGAGGCGACAGCCCTCGGTTGGGGGGTGACCGGATCGATACCGGACCACTGCGGCCCCGACGACCCCGATCCTTCCTGTCCCGGCTACGCGGCGACGCCGGGGGAGGAGTACGTGCTTGGAGCATTCGGGGGTTCGGTGGCGACGGACGTGGCGGACGCCATCGGCGACCGCGCCGCGGCGGCCCTGTCGCCCGGGGGCCTGCATGCGAAGCTGGCCGGGAAACGGCTCGGTTCGGGCGGCCGCCCTGCGGCGCTGGCGCGGCGCCTGGAGCGGGTGCTCGGCGCCGGTGCAGGCGGCAACGGACGCCGCAACCCCGTCGGCGCACTGTCCGGGACCTCCTTCCGGCTCCCCTTCGACGGGAAGGACGGGACCGCGGCCGGCGCCGGAGCGGCCTGGACCCTGTGGGGCCGCGGAGCCGCATCCGGTTTCGAGGACCGACCGGAAGAGGACTTCTCCATGGACGGAAAAGCCTGGTCCGGCCAGACGGGCATCGACTTCCGCACGCGTGGGGACCTGCTCGCAGGCGTCGCCGCGGGCTATAGCGAGGGCAAGACGGACTACCGCGCCGGGGAGGTGGGGGGCAAGGGGGACGCTACGCTCACCAGCGTGCATCCCTACGTGCACTGGTCGCCCGCGGCGGGACTCGGGATGTGGGCCACGCTGGGCTACGGCTGGGGCAAGGCCACGTTCGGCGAAGGCGGGGACACGGACATGGACCTGTGGATGGCCGCGGCGGGCGGACGCAGGGTGTTGGCGCACGCCGCGGGCGTCGATTGGGCGCTCAAGACCGACGGCTTCCTGGTGCGGGTCCGGTCGGAGGAACGGGAAGGCCTGTTGCCGAAGACCGAGGCCGACTACCGGCGGATGCGTCTGGCCCTGGAGGTCCGCAAGGGCGCAAGGTTCGCCGGGAGGAGGAAGCTCTCGGGCAGCCTCGAACTCGGCGGGCGCCTGGACGGCGGCGACCTGGAGTCGGGCGCGGGCCTGGAGGTGGGCGGGGCCGCGGACTACGCCGACCGGAGTCTGGGCATCGACCTGAAGGCGCGCGGGCGCTTCCTGGCGGCGCACCGGGCCTCGGCTCTGCGGGAGTGGAGGGCAAGCGTCACTGCGGTGTTCGACCCGGGCGCTCGCGGCCGGGGCCTCTACCTCTCGCTCGCCCCCTCCTGGGGCAATGCGTCCCTCGACAAGGAGGCGCTGTGGAAGGGGGCCTGGCCCGCGGAGGCTCGACCGAACGGCTCCCGCATGACCCTGAAGGCGCGGTCAGGTTACAAAGTGAAGTTCATGGACGGACGCAGCCGGTTGACGCCGTTCAGCGAGTTGAGGGTTTCCCACAGGCCTTCGAAGGTGCGTATGGGCGCACGCCTGAAGATGCCGTCCGCCTTGCCCGGCCTGGATTTCAGTTTCAAGATCTACGGCGAGCAGAAGATCGGAGTCCCGGGCAATGCCTCCGGCCGCCATGCCGTACTCGAAAGCCAAGTGAAGCGCAGCTTCGGCCGCGGCCTCGGCGCGGTGGAGGTCTTCGGCAAGCTGCGGACCGGCAACGTCAAAAGTAAAGGCAACGTCGGCGTGAAGGCCAGCCTCAGGTTCTGAAGGAAACTCTGAACGATTGTCCCCGTTCGTCCTGAGCACGGCAAAGTGAAGTCCCCCCGTTCGTCCTGAGCGTGGCAAAGTGAAGTCCTCCCCCGTTCGTCCTGAGCGTAGCGAAGCGAAGTCGAAGGACGCGTTTTCCCACAGGGAGAGGGAGTTCGGGCCGGAATTGATCAGACGTTCCCGAGGATGGTCGTCGGTCGTGGTTACCGGCGCAGGGAACGCAGCCTCGCGGCGAGCCCTGCGGCGGGCACGGCCCGGATGCGGGGGGCCAGCGCGTAGGCTTCGGTCCCGGCGTGCACGACGTCCAGGGAATCGAGTCCCAGGGTCTCGAAGGCCGAGTGCATGGAAGCCGTCAACCGCGGGGCCTCCGTACGCTTGACCTCGAAGCCGTAACGTCGGTTGCCCGCCACTACCAGCAGGTCGAGTTCCGCTCCCGAATGCGTCTTCCAGTGGAAACACTGGTCGTTGTCCGCGGCGAGCAGATGGACCACCTGCTGGATCACGAAACCCTCCCAGGATGCGCCTACCTTGGGATGGGAAACCACTTCCTCGCGAGTGGTCAGGCCCAGCAACGCGTGGAGGATGCCGGAGTCGCCGATATAGACCTTCGGGGAGCGCACCTGCCGCTTGCCGAGGTTCTCGTGCCAAGGCTGCAACTGGCGCACCACGAAGACCGACGACAGGAGGTCGAGGTAGCGCCTTACGGTCGTGTGGGAAACGCCGAAGGCGCGGCCGAATTCGGCGCCGTTCCACAACTGGCCATGCCAGTGGGCGAGCATCGTCCAGAAGCGGCGCAAGGTCGTGGACGGGACCAGGTTCCCCAGCTCGGGGAGGTCGCGGGTGAGGAACGTCCGAACGAAGCTGTCGCGCCAGCGCCGGCTCGCGGGCGCCGACCGGGCGAGATAGGACAACGGAAAGCCGCCGCGCAACCAGAGCCGTTCCAGGTCGCCGACCTCGTGCAACCCGAGGCCGTCGAGCTCGTGGAAGGCCACGCGCCCGGCGAGGGTCTCCGATGTCTGGTTCAGGAGGTCGGGAGAGGCGCTGCCCAACACGAGGAAGCGGGCCGGCGTCCGGGGCCGGTCCGCCAGGACCCGCAGGAGCGGGAACACGCCGGGGAGCCGGTGGATTTCGTCGAGGACCACGAGTCCCCGCAACGGCCGCAACTCCAGGCCGGGGTCCTCCAGGCGGGCGAGGTCGGCCGGGTTCTCCAGGTCGAACCATGTGGCGGGCCCGCGGCGCGACGCCACGAGTTGCCGGGCGAGGGTCGATTTCCCCACCTGCCTCGCTCCGAGGAGCGCCACCACCGGAAACTCCCGCAACAACAGGCTCACGCGGCGCAGGTGACGTTCCCGGCGAACTTCCATCCTTGAAATATGAACGGGAACCGCTCATTTTTCAAGGCAACGCCGTTCCGCCAGCGTCCATCCGCAGGTCCCTGTCGTAGCGCCGGATCGGGCGCCGCCGGGTGTGGTTCACGCGGTTGGCCCGGATTATGCTAGGGAACCTCTAAACAATCGGGACAGAGAGCATGAGAGCGTCCTTCGACTTCGCTACGCTACGCTCAGGACGAACGGGAATAGGGGCGTCAGGGTGAGGGAATCGGGAATCCATCCCGGATGTCTCGATTGTTCAGAGGTTGCCTAGTACAGTTGCCTATGGCTTACCTCGGTTACGACACGGGCCGGGGCCTGTCGTGGGTGCGGTTCCGAAGGGAGGATCCGTCTGAAGGAAACTCTGAACAATTGTCCCCGTTCGTCCTGAGCGTAGCGAAGCGAAGTCGAAGGACGCGCTTTCCCACAGGAGAGAGGGAGTTCAAGCCGGAATGGAACAGACGTTCCTCAAGGGAGGCCGAACATGGGTGTGGTCAACGCCAACGTAACCATCAGCAATCCGGCAGATCGAGCCAAGCGCTGGGAGGGGCGTTTCCTGGTCGATACGGGGGCCACCGACAGCCTGGTCCCGCGGCAGCATCTGGCCGCCATCGGCGTTCAACCCGAAGCACGGCGGACGTATCTGTTGGCGGACGGCAGCGAAGTCGTGATGGACGTCGCGGTGGTGCGAATCGAACTCATGGGCGAGATGGTCGGGGGAACGGTCCTTTTCGGGGACATCGACACCGAGCCGCTGCTCGGAGTAACGGCGCTGGAGTCCCTCGGTATCCAGGTCGATCCGCTCAACCAGCAACTGAAGAAGCTGCCCGCGGTGCGACTGAAAAAGCTCTGAACAATTATCCCCGTTCGTCCTGAGCATGGCAAAGCGAAGTCCCCCGTTCGTCCCGAGCATGGCGAAGTGAAATCCCTCCGTTCGTCCTGAGCGTAGCGAAGCGAAGTCCCCCCGTTCATCCTGAGCGTAGCGAAGCAAAGTCGAAGGACGCCTTCCGGCAACTGCCTCGACGGTCAGGCGTGGTTCTCGTGGTCGGGTTGCACGAGGTACAGGAGCGTGAGGCCCAGGACCACCACCAGGCGGAAGGCGGCCTGCTGTCCGTTCCATACGTCCGATTGCCACATCAGGAACCATTCCCCGCCGATGGTGATGAACCCGGAGAACCACAGGAGGATCCCCAGGGTCAGACCGAGGATGGCGATGCCCTTGGCCCGGTTGAAATCCGCGGGGTCACGGACGGAGCGGAAGAGACGCCAGCCTCCCAGCCAGCACAGGACCGCGACCACCGCCTCCACCAGGATGATGAGGCCATACAGCGCGTGGTGGACGAAGGGGGAATCCAGGGCCCGCCACATCCCCCGGTTGTCGGGGAAGGTCGTATCCATCTTGAGCACGTGCACGACGAACTGGTAGTTGGAGTCGTAATCGGTGACGTTGTTGCACACCACCAGCGTGGAGAAGAACGCAACCGCCCAGACGAGGGCGATCTTCGAAGCCCTTGTGTACATGGGACCCTCCATGACGGGAGCAGGTTTCCAGGCTCGGTGATGCCGCGGACGAGAAACGTCCCAACGAAGCCGCCGCGCCTGCGCCGCCCCACGCGGCGCAGGCGACGTTCCCGGCAAACTCCCACGGTTGGACCCTGAACGAAAACCGATCCGTTTTCAAGCAACGCCGTTCCGGCAGCGTCGGTCCACAGGGAATGGGGCGCTACCGGGGGCCGGTTGACGCGGGTGGCCCGGACCGTGCTAGGGTGGTACAATTGTCTCAGGCCGCCTCCCGAGGGAGACCCCGGTGACCCACATGCCTCTCCAGCAGGCCGACTCATCAACATCCTGTGCCGTTTCCGGTCCGGCCGCGGAGCCTGCGGACCGGGACGCCATCTATCTCGATTACGCGGCGACCACGCCCGTGGACCCTGCGGTGGCCCGCACCATGAGCGATTTCCTCACGGTGGACGGGGCTTTCGGGAACCCCGCGTCGGTGACCCATGCCTTCGGCCATGCGGCGTCGGAAGCGGTCGAGAGCGCCCGGGGGGAGGTCGCGGCGCTGCTGTCCTCGCAACCCGAGGAGGTCGTCTGGACTTCCGGCGCGACGGAAGCCATCAACCTGGCCCTGAAGGGCGCCGCGCTCGCCCGCCGGGACCGGGGCGACCACGTAGTCACGTCCGCGCTGGAACACCGGGCCGTCCTGGACTCGACCGCCTGGCTGGAGACGCAGGGGTTCGCTGCGTCCCGTGTCAAGCCTGACGATACCGGGAGGATCACCCCGGAAAACCTCTCGAAAGCGTTGCGGCCGGGCACCATCCTGGTGTCGTTGATGCACGTGAACAACGAGACCGGGACCGTCACGGACATTGCGGCCCTGGAGCCCCTCGTCCACCAGCACGGGGCGTTGCTCCACGTGGACGCGGTACAGGGTGCGGCGCGGCTCCCTATGGAAACCCTCGCGGCTGCCGATATGATCTCTATCAGCGGGCACAAGATGTACGGCCCGAAGGGGGTCGGCGCGCTCCGTGTCCGCGGGCGCCTCCGCGCCGAGTTGGTTCCCCAAGTTCACGGGGGCGGGCAGGAGTTCGGGCTGCGCTCGGGCACGCTTCCCACGCACCAGATCGCGGGCATGGGCCACGCAGCCCGCCTCGTGCGGCAGCGCCGCACGACCGACGCGAAGCACGTCCGAGCGCTGGACCGCCGGTTCCGCGCCCACCTGGACCGGGTCGAGGAGGTCGAAATCAACGGTAACGCACAGCACCGTGTTCCCGGGATCCTCAGCGTCTCCTTTGCCGGCGTCGAAGCGGAAGCGCTGATGGTTGCCCTCGGCGTCGTCGCCGTTTCGTCGGGCTCCGCCTGCACCTCGGCCGACATCGAACCGTCGCACGTGCTGCTCGCCCTCGGCTACGACACGGACCGGGCCCTGTCCTCGGTGCGGTTCAGCTTTGGCCGCTTCACGACGGCCAGGGAGATCGACCGCGCGGGACGGTCGGTCCGGGAAACGGTGACGGCCCTAAGGAGGATCGGACGATGACCGCATCCGCAGGTTCGAGCAACGCCATCGCGACCTTGCCGGGTCGCCTCGAAGCCGTCCGGCGCGTGCTTCGGAAGGAGTACGGCAAGCGGCACCGCCACCCGTGGGTCGTCGCCTACTCCGGCGGGAAGGACTCCACCCTGCTGCTTCAGTTGGTCTGGGAGACCGTCGCGGAGTTGCCCGCCGAAGAGCGAAAGCGTCGTCCAGTGCACGTCGTCGGGAACGACACCTTGGTGGAGTCGCCCCTGGTCATCCGGCATCTCAGGGACTCGCTGAAGATGATCGACAAGGCCGCGGAAAAGGGAGAGCTTCCCATTGAGACGCACGTCACCGAACCCTGCATCGACCAGACCTTCTGGGTCTGTGTCATCGGACGCGGCTACATCCCGCCCACGAGGAACTTCCGGTGGTGCACGGACAGGATGAAGATCCTGCCCACGACCAAGCTCCTGGAACGGATCACGCGAGATACCAAGCACTCCGTTCTCCTCGTGGGCACGCGGCGCGCCGAATCCCAGAACCGGCAGCGGACCATGGACCGGCGCAAGGTGGCCGCGGATCGGATGAACCCGCACGGTTCGGTGGACGGCTGCCGGATGTTCGCTCCGCTCGCGGATCTGGACGACGATGACGTCTGGATGACGCTCATGCAGCGCAGACCCCCGTGGGGCGGGACCCACCGCCGCCTCATCACGCTCTACCGCAATGCGGGCGGCGGAGAATGCCCACTGGTGATGACGAAGGAGCAGGCGCCTTCGTGCGGCAGCACTTCGCCCCGCTTCGGGTGCTGGACCTGCACGGTGGTGAAGAAGGACCGCAGCCTGCGCGGCCTGATCGACTCCGGGCACTCCGAAGCCGAGAAGATGGAGGCCCTGTTCGACTTCCGGGAGTGGCTGATCGCACTGCGGGAAGACAACGCCAACCGCCTGCCGGTTCGGAGAGACGGGAACCCGAAGCAAAGGGACGACGGGTCCCTCGTGTTCGGCCCCTTCACCTTGGCGGTACGGCGCGAGATACTCGAAAGACTCCGCACTTTGGAACGGCGGATTGGAGAATCGTTGATCCTGCCCGCGGAAATCGACTCCATTGAAGACGTCTGGTGGCGGGACGAAATCCGCGAGGATGCACGGCAGGCGCTCGAACGGAGTTTCTCCGGGGTCGAAGAACCGGAGGAGACCGGAGTCGCGGCATGACGAAGGTTGCTTCCCACGTGTATCTCGTCTCGGAAATCTTGTGTTTCCTTGGAAAGTAGAACGAATGCTCGCCGGGTTGAACGCTCTGGAGCTTGGGAATCTGCGAATGTCCGTTGGTTACGGGACGCACAAGAAAGGCCGGCCGCTATCACCGATAGCGGTAGGCTCGCTTATTCGTAAGGCTCGTGAGGAAGGTGTTTCCCTGCAAGATTGCGCTAAGGCCATTCACCTCAACGGGACTGGACACATCCGCCGTCTGTTGCGCATTCTCGACTTACCCGACGACCTTCAGCGGCTAGTCGGTTGGGGCGCCGGAAAGCATTTTATTGGCTTCACGTCCGCTGTAGAGTTAGCGAGGGTTCGAGACGCCGAAGAACAACGCGTCGTCGCTCGGGCCATCCTCTCGCACGGACTCAACAGCAGCGAAGTTCAGCAAGTCGTACAGCTCCGGGAACGATCGGGGCGATCTGTGGAAGCGTGCATAGACGAAATCCTGGGCATGCGTCCGATAATCCGAAAACGTTACGTTTTCCTTGGCTCGGTAGCCGAGGAGAATGTCGAGGAACTTGGCAGGCTCACGCAGGCAGCCAGGGCTTCGATCCTGGCATCCGGCATCGAACGGTTGGGCCTCTACGGCGCGACCGGTCGTCTCGGGTCCAGGTTCTTCAGGCTTGTCGGCGACGAGCGTTTCCACGCCTCCATGCAGGGTGTCGGCAAGGAACACATCGAGCCCCGGCTACGAACCCACGTCTCGGAGAGTCTCGGGAATGGCGTTGCCGGTCGTTGACGCCCTCGAGAGCGGCGCGGTGCGCCTTGGTCAGTGAAAGGCGCTCCAAGACCAGCTCATGGCCCCTGTACCCACGACGCGCAGCGACTTCCTCGAGAGGATCGAGCGGATCAACGTCTGGAAGAAGCGTGGGCAGCGCGCGCCGCACAAGCCGCTGCTTCTCCTGCTGGCGCTCGGTCGGTTCCTCAACGAACGGGAACGCTTCGCTCCCTATCGGGAGATCGAGGAGATGCTGACGAAGCTGCTGCAACGGTTTGGTCGGCCTCGCGAGACGCGCCCGGGGACACGCCCGCAACCGGAGCGTCCGTTCGGTCGTCTGCCCGCCGATGGGCTATGGGAGATTGCCAGCAGCGAGGAATTGTCCCGCACGGCCAGAGGAGACCTTCTCGTCCGGGAGCTGCACAAGGGCGGCGTGGAAGGCGGATTCCCTGAGCCGGTGTATGATCTTCTGCGTCAACGGCCGGACCTCGCACGCGAAGCCGCGCAGCGACTCCTGGACAGCCACTTCCCCGAGTCTCTGCATCAAGAGATCCGTGACGTCACCGGTATTCCGTACTCTTGGGAAATGCGGGACAGTCCCGCTCGCCCGCGTGACCGGGCCTTCCGGGTCGAAGTCCTGCGTGAATATGAGCAACGTTGCGCCATCTGCGACTTCGACGTGCGTCTCGGAAACGAACTGATCGGTCTCGAAGCCGCTCACATCAAGTGGCATGCGGCTGGCGGTCCGGACGAAATCACCAATGGATTGGCGTTGTGCGGGCTTCACCACAAGGCCTTCGACCGGGGAGCCGTGGGGCTGAAGGCGGGCGATTCAGGCTATCGGATCGTCGTTTCCAGCGACGTCAATGGCCGCAGTTATCCGGTCCATTGGTTCCTCGACTTCCACGACAAACCGCTCCGGACCCCTCAAAACCGCCGCCATGATCCCGAACCCGAATTCGTAAAATGGCATCAGACGGAGGTCTTCCGCGAACCGGCGCGGCCTTGACCGCCCACCCCACTACATTTTCCCGTCACACGCTGGGATTACTCAAGGGGCATCACCTGGAAATAGACATGGTGGATAACGGCGCCGTCAGGATCGAATCCTTGGCCTGGTCGTACCAATGATAGGATACCAGACATGATCGTCAGCCGAATATGGGTCAAGAACTGGCGCAATTTCCAAGCAGTGGATGTCGATCTCCGCAAGCGCCAGTTCATTGTTGGAGCCAACGCTTCGGGCAAGTCGAACCTGCTGGACGTATTCCGTTTCCTCCGGGACATCGCCAAGTCCGAGGGGGGAGGGCTTCAGAAGGCGGTCAAGGATCGGGGGGGCGTGTCGAAGATTCGGAGCCTGACGGCGCGACGCCCGGAAATCGCAATGGAAGTCCACCTTGCCAACAACTCGGGCGAGGATCCGTTGTGGCGCTATGCTCTTGGTTTTCGCCACGAAACACGAGGGGCCCGCCTCCCGTACCTCACCCATGAACGGGTGTGGAAGGAAGGCCGACAACTGCTTGACAGGCCAAATCAAGATGACGAAAGGGACCCGAACCGACTCAGCCAGACTTTCTTGGAACAGATAAACTCCAATGGGGAGTTCCGGGACGTTGTGCGGTTCTTCCAGTCGATCACCTATCTGCACGTGGTTCCTCAACTCCTTCGCTTTGCCGATTCCATACAAGGCCGTATTGTCGAAGACGACCCTTTCGGACAGGGGCTTCTGGAGCGTTTGGCGAAAACGAGCGAGAAAACCCGCCGATCCCGTCTGTCCAAGATCGAAAAGGCGCTGAAAATCGCTGTGCTGCAGTTCGAACAACTCCAATTCACCCGGGATTCGGCTACAGGGCGTCCGCATCTGCAGGCGCTGTACTCTCATTGGCGTCCGAAGGCAGGTTGGCAGAGGGAAGGTCAGTTTTCCGACGGCACCCTTCGGCTGATCGGGTTTCTGTGGTCTCTACTGGAGGGCGATTCGCTGCTGTTGCTGGAGGAACCGGAGCTTTCGCTGAACGCGGCCATTGTTTCGCAGCTTGCGGCTCTCATCTCCCGAATGCAGCGCAATCGCCGTCGCCAGATCCTCGTCAGTACACACAGTGAAGCTCTCCTGATGGAACAGGGCATCGATGGCCGTGAAGTCCTTTTGCTCACTCCAGCGAAAGAAGGCACAGAAGTCAAGGTGGCGGCCGACATTGCGGAAGTTCGCACCTTGCTTGAATCTGGACTAACCGTTGGAGAGGTGGCCCTGCCCAGGACGAATCCCATAGATGTGCAGCAGTTGAGTTTCTTCGGATGAACGAAAGGCATCTTCCAACTTTGCTGTGGCAACGCAAGAGTGAAAGGAATGCGACCGGAACCCTATGGAAGCGTTGAGAATCCTCGAAAGCAAGCGCAATCTGGATTGGGATTACGATGGGGAGGCGGATGTCCTCTACATCTCTGTCGATACGCCGAAACCCGCTGTAGGCGTCGATATTGGAGAGGGTATCGTTGTCCGATACGACGAGGCGCGCGGGGAAGTCGTCGGAATCTCGATCCTGGGAATCCGTGAGAAGATGCTGCGGGAACTTGCAACTTCGAGCAGCGGATAGGTTGAAGCAGGACGGCTCTTCCGGCTTTCGTACGGGTAATCTTGACAGCCCGAAACCCCTCTGCTTAAAGGCGGTTGGCCAGGGTGTTTTCGGAGGTCTCGGTTGGAACGTCTCAGGCTCGGCATTGCCGGACTCGGAGCCGCGGCGCGGCAGGTGCTTTCGGTGGTCCACAAGGCGCCGGGGGTGGAGCTTGCCGCGGGGGCGGACATCCGCCCCGAAGCGCTCGAAGAGTTCGCCGGGAGGCATGGGGCGGAGACCTTCGACAACGTGGCGGACATGTGCCGGTCGGAGGCGGTGGACGCGGTGTGGGTGGCGACTCCCAACGTGCTCCATGCGGAGCATACGGTGGTGGCCGCGGAGCACGGCAAGCACGTCATCACCGAGAAGCCCATGGCGGTGTCGCTGGAGGAGGCGGACCGCATGGTGGCCGCGGCTGCGCGGAACGGGGTCAAGCTACTCCAGGGCCACTCCAAGGTCTATGACCCGCCGGTGCGCCGCATGCGCGAGATCGTGAGTTCGGGTCGGTTGGGGCGCGTCATCCACATCCAGACCATGAACTACAACGACTGGCTCCAGCGGCCGCGGATCGCTTCCGAGGTGGACACGGACAAGGGCGGCGGACTGGTGTACCGCCAGGGCCCCCACCAGACCGACATCGTCCGGTGCCTGGGCGGGGGCATGGTACGGAGCGTGCGCGCGGTCACCGGGCGGTGGGACCCGAACTTCGACACCGAAGGGAACTTCGCGGCCATGCTGGAGTTCGAGGACGGCGCCGTTGCCAGTATGAGTTTCAACGGCTATGGCTATTTCGACGTGACCGAGCTCACCTGGGACATCGGCGAAGGCGGGTATCGGATGGAGCGGAAGGCGCGGGGGGAACGGCTGGCCGGCGCCATGGACCCCGGGGAAAAATATCGACTCGCCGCAAAGAGGGCCCGGTCCGGGGACCGGATGAGCCAGCCCTTCTTCGGCCTGACCATCGTGAGTTGCGAACGCGGGGTCATACGCCAGTCCCCGGACGGACTCTACGTCTATACCCAGGAGGGCCGGGAGCAGGCGCCCTGCGGGCCGCGCCACGGCCGGGCCGCGGAGCTCATGGAGCTTCGCGCGGCCCTGGTGGAGGAACGGCCGGTGTTCCCGGACGGGACCTGGGGCAAGGCGACCCTGGAGGTCTGCCTGGCCATGCTGCGCTCGTCCAGGGAACGGCGGGAGGTCCGCCTGGAGCACCAGGCGCCGTGCCCCTTCTGACGGGGCCGAAAGGAGTTGCGAGCCATGCTGACCCAGGAACAGAACGATCGCTTGACCCGGGTCGGCCCGGGGACGCCGGCCGGCGACCTGCTGCGGCGCTACTGGCTGCCGGTGGCGGCGGCCCGGGAACTCACGGAGGAGCAGCCGGTCCACCTGGTGCGCATGCTCGGGGAGAACTTGGCGCTGTTCCGGGACCGTAGCGGAGCGGTGGGACTCATCGACGACCGTTGCGCCCACCGGGGCGCCTCCCTCTCCTACGGGCGGGTGGAAGAGCGGGGCCTCGCCTGCGCCTACCACGGCTGGCTCTACGACGTGGAGGGCAACTGCCTGGAGACGCCGGCCGAGCCCCGGGACAGCCGGTTCCGCCTCACCGTCAGGCAGAAAGCCTATCCCGTCCGACGCTTCATCGGACTCTACTGGACCTACATGGGGCCGCAACCGCAACCGTTGATCCCCGACTACGACCTCTGGGCGCGCCGGGACGGCAAGCGCGCCATCCACGTGCAGCCCCGGCTCGACTGCAACTGGTTCCAGGCCATGGAGAACTCGGTGGACCCGGCGCACCTGCCGGTGCTGCACCAGGACACCGCGTTGCGGGGACGGACGCCGGCGAGCGTGGCGCGGGGGTTCACCGACGACGTGGCCGGCTTCGAGTTCTACGAGTTCCCGCTGGGGATCATGAAGCGCCGCACCTACACCAGCGGCCACAGCGACGAGCACCCGCTGATCTTTCCGAACATCCTGCGGCAGGCCAACTGCACCCAGATCCGCGTCCCCATCGACGACACCCACACGCGGATCTTCTTCGTCCGCTTCCACCGCAACGAAGACGGACGCATGGAGGACGACGCGGAGCCCGAGGTGGAGTACGTCGCCCCCTACAAGGACCCGCCCGACGCGCTGCACCCCTTCGCCCGCTTCCGCATGGACCAAGTGCAGTGCCAGGACCACATGGCCTGGGAGACCCAGGGACCCATCGCCGACCGCACCACCGAGCGGCTGGCCACCTCGGACCGCGGCATCGTCATGCTGCGGGAGATGATGAACCGGGAGATGGACCGGATGGAGGCGGGGGACGACCCCAAGGGCGTGATGCGCGACCCGGAGCGGAACCGGATGCTCGACACCAGGTTGGCCGAGTCCCTGGTGGGTCCCGAGCTCAACAAGCGCCTGCGCCAGGCCGCCAGCCGGTAGCGGAGGCCGAGGCGCAGGGGACGGGATGGACTCGACGGAGGAACTCCGAGCCCGGGTGGCGCTCGCCTCGCGCATCCTGGGCAAGCTCGACCTGACCAAGGCCGCCAGCGGCCACGTGAGCGCGCGCGTGCCCGGGACCGACACCTTCCTCGTCCGCGCCCGGGGTCCGGGAGAGACCGGGGTGCGGTTCACCCGCCCCGAAGACGTGATCCTGGTGGACCGGGAAGGCCGCAAGCTGTCCGGGTCGGACCACCTGGACCCGCCCCAGGAAGTCCACATCCACGGTTGGCTCTACCGCACCCGCACGGACGTGCACAGCGTCATCCACGTGCACCCGGCCACGGTGGTGCTCTTCACCATCTGCCGGAAGCCCCTGTTGCCCATCTACGGCGCCTACGACCCCACCAGCATCCGGCTCCTGGCGCAGGGCATCCCCACCTACGAACGGAGCGTCACGGTGTCCGACCACGACCTCGGGCGCGAGTTCGCCGGGGTCATGGGCGACAAGCCCGCCTGCCTCATGCGCAGCCACGGCCTCACCACCGCAGGGGCCAGCGTGGAAGAGGCGACGGTCACCGCCATCAAGGTCAATGAGCTGGCGGAGATGAACTACCGCGCCGCGCTGCTGGGCGCGCCGCACGTGATCCCCGACCACGAGATCGCGGTCATCACCCGACAGAAACGCAAGCGGGGCAACGCGGTGGAGTCCTCCTGGCGCTACTATTGCGCGCTCGTGGGCGAAGGAGACCCGGAGGCGGTCCGGTCAGGCGAACCGTAGCGGGAGCCCGGGAAGAGGGACGGCGGGTTACGCCGGACCGCGGAAAGGAGAGGGGCGGCGGACCACGCCGGACTGCGGAGAGGAAACCCCTGAACAATTGCCCCCGTTCGTCCTGAGCGTAGCGAAGCGAAGTCGAAGGACGCGCTTTCCCACGCCTCAAGCCAGGATTGGGCGGCGCAGTCCAAGGAAAGGAACTACGGCCATGAGCGAGGAACCCATCCGGATACGCGGCATCTACCGCTCCCCCACCCACCTGCCCATATGGGAGGTGCTCGACAAGGCGGGGATCTGGCGCGACGTGGGCATCAAGGTGGCGGCGTTCGAGTACTGCAACAGCTCGGCCACCACGGAAGAGGCACTGTTCCGCGGCGACATCGACTTCGTGTCCGGCAACCACATCTCGCCCTACGCCCTGGTGGCCGAAGGCAAGCCCATCGTCTCCCTGGCGTCGCCGGGCAACAGCGTCAACGACCGCCTCGTCTCCCGGGAGCCGGTCCAGTCCCTGGCGGAGGTCAAGGGGCACCGTCTGGGCGACACCGCGATCCGGGACGCCGCGGGCGGCTACCACCACCCGCGCGGCAACCACATGCTCTACGTCCTGCGGGCCGGGTTGGCGCTGGACGACGTGGAATGGGTCCCGCTGGCGGAGGACACCCATGCGCTGCGCGGCGTGCTCCCCCAAGCCTTCGAGGCGGGCAAGGTCGATGCAGCGCTGGTGACCGGGAACACGGACGCCTACGAGCGGGCGGGCTTGCACGTCCTGCCGCTGGAGCCCCTGCCCATGATCAACGGCCCCACCATCACCACAGCCATGAACGTGCTCCGGGAACGGCCGGGTCTCGGCGAGCGGCTGGTCAAGGCCCTGGTCATGGGCATCCACTTCGCCAAGACCCGGCGGGCGGAGACCGAGACGATCCTCGCCGACTTGAAGGAACGCATACCGGCCTCGGGCGGCCGTTACGCCAGCGTGGCCAAGCTCGCGTCCAAACCCTACCCGGACATCCAGGGCGTGGCCAACGCCTACCGCCTGTGTTGCATGGACGCGCCCAAGGCCCAGGAGTTGAGTCCCATGTCCCTGTGGGACCTGCACTACCTGCGGGAACTGGACGGCACCGGGTTCATCGACCGGCTCTACGCCTCGTAGCGCGGCGCATGGAGAGCGTTCGATGAGGCGTGCGAGCGCGGATAGCCGCGGCTCGTTTCCCGCTTCGTCGCAAGCCCGGCGTTCACGGACCGAGTTCGTAGCTCGTGCTGCGACCGCCCGACGCGCCTCTCTTCAGGACGTTGCGTTGCATGAGTGCGGCGATGTCCCGTTGCGCGGTGTCTTGCGAGCACCCTGCGATCTTCGCCCACTTGGACGACGTGAGCTTGCCCTTGAAGTCACCCTCCAGAAGAAGGGACAGGACCTTTGCCCGTCGGTGGTTGAACGGCGTCCTTGCGTGGGTCTCCCAAAAACGGGCCTTGCGCAGTACGACGGACAATTCCTGGTAGGAGCCGACAATGGCGCGTTGCAGACAACCGAGGAACCACGCCAGCCACTCGGTGACGTCCACGCCGACCTCCTGCGCCCGCGCCAGCGCCTTGTAGTACGCGCTCCTTTCCTGTCGTATCTGTGCGGACATGCCGTAGAAGCGCTGCGACTCGCCTTCGGAGCGGGCCAGCGCCATGTCCGCGATGGCCCGGGCGATGCGCCCGTTCCCGTCGGCGAACGGGTGGACGGTGACGAACCTCAAGTGGGCCAGCGCCGCTTTCAGCACCGGAGCCTCGGAAGAAGGAGCGTTGAACCACGAGAGGAACTCCTTCATCTCCGCGGCGACCCGTTCCGCGGGCGGGGCGACGAAGTGGACCTTCTCCCGTCCCGCGGCGCCGGATACGACGCGCATCGGCCCTTCCGAGTCGTCGCGCCATCTCCCCGTCGGTATCCTGAAGATGCCGCTGTGACCGGTGGGGAACAGCGCTGCGTGCCAGCCGAAAAGCCGCCTTCGGGTAAGGGGGCGGTCGAAGTTGGCCGTGGCGTCCAGCACGATTTCGACGATGCCGTCCACTTCCCGCTCCGAGGGTTTCAACGCGCCCGTGTCCATGCCGAGGCGACGGGCAAGGGACGAGCGCACCTGCTCGACGTCCAGGATCTCTCCCTCGATCTCGCTGGTCTTGACCACCTCGCGGGTGAGCGTCCGAAAGACCGACTCTTCGCGCAACTCGAAGCCGAGCCCCTCCATGCGCCCGATCAAGCGCCCCTGTTGATGCCGCACTTCCGCCACCATCGGCCCCAGGCGCTTTTCGTCCCAGCGAAGGACCGGCCATTCCTTTTCTTCCCACAGGTAACCCATAATCTCCGCATCTTTTGCGTAGATTATAGCCTGTAATCTCCGCAGGTTCAACGGGCTTGGAGGAAAGTCTCCCATCCGCCGCCCCGCGCCCCGACTCAGTGTCCGTGATCGGAAATCGTAGCGCGGAAAGCACGCAATATCTCATCCCCGACGCCATCGGGGTCTTCATGGCAGCGCCACGCGGGAATGCGCAGGACGCGCCAGCCGAGTTTCTGCAGCAAGCGGTCTCGCGCGTGGTCGATGCGGCGCTGCTCGCCCCGTGCGTCACTGTGCTGGTCGCCGTCGATCTCGATGTCGAGTTTGGCGCCGCCGGGGCCCAGCAGTGCGAAATCCAGTTCGTAACCTTCCTCGTGCACCTTGGAGAGCGGGTCCAGTCCGGCTTTCCGCATCGCCTCCAGCGCACGCAGCTCGGCGTCGCTGGCAAGCAGATCCGGGGCAGATCGCATGCCTGCGGCGCGGTTCTCGCCGTGCCGCTTCAGGTAGTCGCGCAACGAGACCAGCGTCTGACTGACCACCTTTCCGTCCACCGTTCCGGCGCCCGGGTGCCCGATGGCGATCAGCGTTTGGCGGGCGCGGCTGACTGCCACGTTCAGGAGGTTGCGCTCCTTCTCGACCCACGCCGCAGAGCGCCAAGGCATACCCGGCGAGAGCACCGAGACGAAGATCACGGCGTCGCGTTCGTCGCCTTGCAGCCCGTGGGCCGTCCCGTAGATGAAATCCGCCTCGCCAAGGGCTTCCTTGCCGTATTCTCGGCGCGCGAGACGGTCGATGAGCCGCGCCTGTGCGGCATAGGGCGTGACCACTCCAACACTGAGGCCTCGTCCGAGCATCGCGCCGATCTCATTCACTGCCGCCTTCGCCTGTGCGGGGTGTTCCCAGCCGCTCCCGCTGGTGGGTCGACGCGCAGGGCCGGGCACGTCACGCCAAGCGATCACACGCCCGGATGCGAAGCGGGAGACATCGGTCAGCACCGTCAACCGCCCCCCGTAGAAGGCTTGGTTGAACCAGCGCGCGATGTACGGGTGACAACGGTAGTGCTCGTCGAGCAGGGACGCGGGCCGCCCGGACGCGACCTCGAACGCACGGTAGGCCGAACCCTCGCTGTGGTGTCGGCCGTTCCGTCGTAACTCCGCCGGGTCCAAGCCCTGGCGCGCGGCGATTTCGTCGAGAAAACGGGCAGAGACGTTCGCGATCGGATGTAGCTGCTCCGGGTCGCCGACGACCGCAAGCCGCTTCGCGCGGTAGGCAATCGGCAGAACGGCGGCGAGGTCGCACTGGCTGGCTTCGTCAACGATGGCGAGTTCGAACAGGCCCGGTTGCAGCGGGAAATTCGGGTTGGCGGAAAGCGTGGTGCACGCCCAGCCGCGAAACGCCTCGAACGAGTTGGCGACGGCTCTGGGGAACATCCCGCGTTGTCCAAGCGCAGCGCCGAGCGCCGGAGGCGGGGCCGCCAGAATGCGGCCGGCAACGTGTGCGCGAACGGATGCGAGGCTCGCATCCGCCCAGTCGTCGGACGCTGCCGCCTCTGCCACGGACTCGGCGCCCATCTCGTCCGCCAGCCTCTCCCGTTCGGCGCGCCCTTCCGCAAAGTCCGCCGCCCGCCTCGCCTCGGCCAGCGCCGCCTCCGCCCATCGGACGACCTCCATCATGGCCGCGTTGGCCGAGCAGCCGATCTTGTTCCGTAAGCGGGCTCGCCGCCGAGTCCCGAACAACCAGGCGTTCCCCAGCCGGGACGCCCGCGTGTGCGTCCGGGCGGGATCCACGCCGATGGGTGCAGCGCCGTCGGGCCAGAGCGCGCCGGCCGCTCCCGCGAGCACGATACGCGCCTCGGCCAGAGAGCGGCTCGCGATCAGGAGATCCCGATCGAGTTCCGCCAGCCGCGCCACGCGGCGCAGCAGGGCAGTGTGCGCGCCAGCAGCAGCGGCCAACCTGCCGCGCGCCTCGTGCTCCGGCTCGCCGACGGCGCCCTTGGCCTGGTTGCGAGCGGCGTTTGCGCGGTCCGGTAGCGCCTCACGTTCGTGGCGGTTGCCGGTCCGCAGCATCAGCCCTGCGGCAACGTCGCGATTCGCGCGATCGGTGGCGACGTCCACGGCGGCATTGTTGGTGGAAGTGACAAGCACCGTGTCGCCGTCCAGCCATGCGTTCGCGACGGCGTTGACGACGAGCTGCGTCTTGCCCGTGCCGGGCGGCCCCGTCACGACGGTCAACGGATCGTGCCGTATCCGCTCCAGCGTCTCCTCATGCGAGCGGTTCACGGGAAGCGGCGCCGAGAGCGGTCCCCGTGCGTTTCGTTCCCTGTCCTGCCCGGACGAGGACTCCGCACCGTTGACGAGCAGGGCGGCGGCAGTACCGCCCCAGTCCCCCCGTTTCCGCAGCGCTTGCAGTTCACGGTGCAGGGAGAGGCGGTATCCGCTGAACTCGGCCGCGACAGAGACGGCGAGGTTATGCACGGCTGGTGCGCCGTGCGGAACGTCCGCAGGCCGCTCCGTGACGGCTGCGGGGTCGAGGTTCGCAGAGACGGGAAGCCCGAGCAGGGTGCAGGCGCGAACCGCGGCTTGTGCGATGGCGGACGGATCACCGATCAGTGTCCCGACCCCGATCGCCTCGATCTCGTCCGTAACGGAGGAGTCGTGCAACCCCGCCGCGGCAATGGCGAGGTTGAATTCCGGCTCGGTGGCGGCGTACAGCCTCCAGCGCCCGTTTCGCTCCCGTGCGGGCGAGGCCTGTACGACGAAAAGGGGAGCGATGGACTCGGGACGACCCGCCTCGCGCCCGTTCCGCACGACGATGGCAGGCCAGCCCACGGCGACCGGGCGGGGCTCGTCCCGCGACGAGGCAGATTCCAGCAGCGCGGCCAAATCGGATGGCGCGGGGACGGAATCCGCCTGTCCGGTCACGAGCCGCTCTGCGCCGGGGGCGACGTGCCAGCGCGGTCGCCCCCGTCCTTCCGCAAGTGGAACCATCGCGGTCGAGGACTCCGCGGCCACGCATTCCCGCGCGTAGTCGAGCAACTGCTCCCATTGCTCCTGAAGGCTCGTTCCCGCGGGTTGCGTACCCCGGACGGCGCGCGCCGACTCACTCATCTCCGCTTGGCCTCCAGGCGTTCATCCTCCTTCGACTTCGCTTCGCCCAGGACGACCGGAGACAGGATTCCTGGCGCTTCCGAAATTTGTGTGGGTTGCGACATTTCCCATCCCGTCATTCCCGCGAAAGCGGGAATCCAGACCTTCCGAGCAAACCCCATGGGCGCCCTGTACGAAAGATTTGTACAACGAGGGCGAGGAAAGTGGATTCCCGCTTTCGCGGGAATGACGGCCTGACCTCTGTCGTTCCCCCTTCCCTCCTGCCTTATCCACACGAAAGCCGGAAGAGCCACCAGTAAGTATTACAGGGTACGAGGTTCGAACCGGCTGAACACCTTCTCGGCGTTGCCTCCGAGGACCGCGGTTTTCTCCTCGTCGGTCAGCCAGTCCATCTCGTCGATGAGGGGCTTCACGTCGTCGTACCAGCGGCCGGTGCGGGGGTTGGGCTTGGAACCGGCGCCGGGGCGCTCGGTGCCGAACAGGCAGCGGTCCGGCCGGACCACCTTGAACAGCAGCTCCAGGGATTCGGTGTTGTAGAGCGCGGTGTCGAAGTAGAGGCGCCGCAGGCGCTCGTCGAAGTTTTCGGTGTTGCCGGGACCCCGGAGTTGCGAGCGCCAGCGCCCCACCTGGTAGGGCACGGACCCGCCGCCGTGGGAGATGACCAGCTTCAGCCCGGGGAAGTCGGTGAACACGTTGGAGTTCATCAGGGACAGGATGGCGATGCTCTCCTCGGTGATGAAGTGGCCGTGGAACGACTCCCGGGGGTTCCGGCAGCTTGCGGAATGGACCAGTCCGGGCACGTCCATCTCGACCATCTTCTCGTAGAGCGGGTACCAGTACTCGTCGCCCATGCCCGGGGTGAGGCCGTCGCCTTCGCCCGGGTCCGGGTTGATCATGACGCCCACCATGCCCAGCTCGTCGATGCAGCGGTGGAGCTCGTCGAAGGTGTTCCCGGGTCCGACCCCGGCGCATTGCGGCAGCCCCCCGATGCCGCGGAACCGTTGGGGTTCCGCCTTCACCTGGAGCGCGATGGCGTCGTTGACCGCTTCGCAGTACCAGTGGACGATCTTGTCGGGCTTCTCCGAGTGCATCATGGTGTAGGGGCGGGGGGAGATGAAGGCCATGTCCGTGCCCACCTGGTCCAGCACCTCGGTGTGCTTGTGGCCCTGCCAGGTGGCGCCCGCGATGGTCTCCTCGGTGACGCCGGACTTGCGCTTGCCGTGGAAGCCGCGGCTGTTGATGAGGCTGGCTTGGTAGCGGCTCAACTCCTCGCCCGCGACGATGTGGTTGTGGACGTCGATGATCACGGGGCGTCTCCTTTCCGTTTGCGGAACGTCTGGTCCATGCCGGCTCTCCCTTGGGAAAGCGCGTCCTTCGACTTCGCTTCGCTACGCTCAGGACGAACGGGGATGTGGTTTCGAGTTTCTCAGACCGCGCCGGCGATGGCGTGGCAGCGCTCCGGCGGGGCCTGGACCGACACCGTGTCCCCGACCGTCATGGGAGTGGAGGGATGCACCTTGAGGCGAAGCTCCGTACCGGGCAGCGACAGGGTGCAGTCCAGCATCTCGCCCACGAAGACCACGGACCGGACCTGCCCCCGCACCACGTTCTCGGCGCCATCCGCGTCCTCCGGGCGGACCACCACGTCCTCCGGACGGATCATCAGCGACACCGAGTCCTGCGCCCGGAGTCCTGCGGACAGGGTGCAGGCGAAGGCGCCCAGGTCGGTGGCCACCCGCCCCATGCCGGCGCCGTCCACGGACTCGACCCGGCCCGGTATCAGGTTGGCCACGCCGATGAACTGGGCCACGAACCGGCCGGCCGGGTGCTTGTAGATCTCCAGGGGCGAGTCTTCCTGCATGATCTTCCCGCCGCTCATGACCGAGACCCGGTCGGCCATGGTGAGGGCCTCCAGTTGGTCGTGGGTGACGTAGATGCTGGTGATGTTGAGCCGCTTGGTGATGTCGCGGATCTGCACCCGCATCTCCTCCCGCAGCTTGGCGTCCAGGTTGCTCAGGGGTTCGTCGAGCAGGAGCACGCCGGGCTCGCGCACCAGGGCCCGGGCCAGCGCCACCCGCTGCTGCTGGCCGCCGCTCAGGAACGGGGCCGGCCGCTCCGCCAGGTCCTGGAGCTGGGTCAGCTCCAACGCCCGCATCACCCGTTCCCGCACCACCCGCCGCGGCGGCCGGCTCCCCTGTCCGTGCACCAGCGGGAAGGCCACGTTGTGGAACACGTCCATGTGCGGCCAGATGGCGTAGGACTGGAAGACGATGCCGAAGTCCCTCCGGGCCGGCTGCACGTTGACCCCGTGGGCGGCGGAGAACACCACCTGGTCGCCGATACGGATCGCGCCGCCCGTGGGATCCTCGAAACCGGCGATGCAGCGCAGGGTCGTGCTCTTGCCGCAGCCGGAGGGGCCCAGCAGCACGTAGAACTCCCCCTCCCGGACCTCGAAGTCGATGCCCGCCAGCGCCCGGACGCGCTCCCGCTCCGCGGTTTCATAGACCTTTTCGAGACTGCTGACTCGTATCATCCGCAGGGTCCCTGGCCGAGCCGCCGGGGGGCTACAGCTCGCGTCCTCCGGCCACGCTGCCCCCCAGGCGCCGGGCCAGCACGCTCAGGGCCGTGACCACCACGATCAACAGCACCGAGAGGGCCGAGGACGTGCCCGGGTTGCCGGTGTCCCACAGGTGCCACAGATAGACCGACAGCACCATGCTGTCGGGTCCGCGCAGCAACATGGCGATGGACATGACCTTGAAGCTCAGGATCAGGACGAACAGGAAGCCGTTCACCAGCGCCGGGAGCAGCAGCGGGAACCACACGAACCGCAGCGTGGTCCAGAAACCCGCGCCGCTGCCCCAGGCGGCCTCCTCCAGCTCCTTGTGCACCTGCACCACCGCGGCGTTGGTGAAGCGGGTGCCGATGGGCAGGTAGTTGACCACGTAGGCCAGCACGATGATCCATATGGTGTTGTACAGCGGGTTGGGGAACGACAGGAAGACCACCAGGAAGGCCACGCCGATGACCATGCCGGAGACGGCGTAGGGCAGGAACACCACCACGTCCAGCACCTTCCGGCCGGCGATGCGCGTGCGGTACACGAACCACGAGCACAGGATGGCCAGGAACATGATGGCCACGCTGCTGATGCCTCCCAGCAGCATCGTGTTGCCGGCCACGTTGGCGAGGGCGGGGGAGGCGAACAGTTCCCGGTAGTTCTCCAGGCTGACGGCCGAGAGCGCCTGCAGGGAAGGGGGCCGGTAGTACGGCAGCAGCGAGCTCCACACGAGGATCAGCAGCGGCAGCACCGCGGCGAACACCAGATAGAAGCCCACGAACCCCCACGCGGGCCAAGTCCATCCGCCCAGGGACACCACCCGCGGCCGGTAGCCCTTGCCCACCACCACCGTATAACGCTCGGAGTGCATGAGCTGGCGCTGGTAGAGCAGGATGGCGCACAGGGTGACCACCACCAGCGTCATGCTGTAGGCGAACCCCAGGCCGTAGTCGGGCGGGAAGGCGCCGCGTATGGAGTAGTAGATGGTGGTGCTGAACACGAAGATGCCCGAGCTGAACCCCAGCAGCATGGGGATCTCGAAGGCTTCGATGCCGCGCACGAACAGCAGGATCGCCACCCCCGCCAGGCCGGGCTTGAGCAACGGCAGCAGCACCTTGGAGAACGTGCTCCAGGTGGAGGCGCCGCTGCCCAGGGCGGCTTCCTCCAGGGACGGGTCCATGCGGCGGATGGTGCCCGCGATGAGCAGGAAGGCCAGCGGGCTCATGCTCACGCCCTCGACCCAGATCATGGCCGGGAGCGAGTAGGCGCTCAGGATGGGGCCGTCCAGGCCCAGCCACCGGCCCGCCTGGTTGATGACCCCGATGCGGGGCGAGAGCAGGAAGATCCACGCGATGCCCTTGACGACGGAGGGCATGATGAGCGGGATCATCACCATCAGCGGGATGGCGCGGCGCCAGCGCAGGTCCGTGCGTTCCGAGAGGAACGCCAGCACGCCCCCCATGCCCATGGCCAGGACCATGGACCCCACCGCGAACCACAGGGAGTTGAGCAGCATCCGGAACGTGGCCGGGCTGCTGTAGGCCTCCACGTAGTTGTGCAGGGTCAGCCCTTTCAGGCTGAACTCCAGGTCGCCCACCGAGACGCTGCGGAAGCTGTTGACCACCAGCAGGCCCAGGGGCGCCACCACCAGCACCCCGACCACCGCGGCGATGCTCCAGAAGGCCACCAGCCGGAAGTCCACGGCAGGGCCCCGCGGGGCCCTGCCGTCGTGCGTGGCTGCGACGCTGCTCACGGTTCGACCCGCCTGCCGTCAGCGCTCCTGCCGCTCGGGCGCGAGCGCCGGGAGGCGGTCCGCTACTTGATCCCCAGCAGCCGGAAGAAGAAGTCCTCGGACTTCTTCAGCACCGCCGGCGTGTAGATCTTCGCCGCGGTGGCCGGGTCCACCAGCGCGGCGTTCTTCTCGGTGGCGCCGCCTTCCACCAGCACCTTGGCCAGCTTGCCGGACTTGGCGTTCCGGTTCACCACCACCTTGGCGCTCACCACGTCGGTGTACTCCCACTGGCCCTCGGGCGACATGAGGTAGTCGATCAGGAGCCAGGAGCCCGCGGGGTTGGGCGCGTCCTTCATGATGGCGAAGGAGCGGAACGTCATGGGGAACTTCGGGAACGCGATCATCTCCACGGGAGCGCCCTTGGACTTGAGCTTCGAGTAGGTGCCCAGGGCGGGGAACCAGAAGATGCCCACATCGCCCGCGGCCACGCGCTTGGTCCCTCCGGCATAGCCGCGCCCGATGGCCGGTTTCTGGTTCCGGACCATCTCGGTGAAGAACTCGAAGCTCTTCTCCCATTCGAGGGCGTCGGTGCTGCCCCACAGCCACGCCAGCCGGGAGGGGAACTCCTCGCTCGACCGCGACAGCAGGGTCAGCCCCTTCCACTTGGCCGACTTCATGTCGTCCCAACTCCGGGGGGCGTCCTTGGGGGACACCAGGTCGGTGTTGTAGATGCCCTGCACCCGGGGGTTCATGAACGCGTCCACGTACTGGCCGTGGCTGGGCTGGGTGTTGGCGATCATGTCCTTCATGTGGGGGTAGTCGTACCCCTCGAGCAGCCCCTTCTGGGCCAGGGACTCGGTGCCGCTCTCGTCCACGCCCACCATGTCGATGGTGAGCTTCCCCGCCTTGGCTTCGGTCACCACCCGGTTGATGGTGGCCGAGGTGTTGGCGTCGAACGCCTTGACCTGGAGCCAGGGGTATTTCTTGCGGAACCCCTCGAGCTTGTCCCGGAACTCCGCGGCGTTGCTGCCGGCCACCACGAAGACGCCTTCCTTTTTGGCCTTCTCGATCATCCTGGCGCGCATGTCGTCCATGGCCGCAAGGCCCGCGGACCCGGCCAGCAACGACAGGCACGCCAGCAGACTCGTCACCATCAACGGCTTCTTCATTGCATCCTCCTTCGGTTCGTTCCCCCTGTTCCGGGTTTCGGAAACCCTGAACAAGAAACTCTGAAAAATTACCCCCGTTCGTCCCGAGCCTGAACAATTACTCCGTTCGTCCTGAGCGTAGCGAAGCGAAGTCGAAGGACGCCCTTTCCCTCGATGCGAACTCCGGCCTTCAATCGCAGCGCACCTGCCGGCGCAGCAACACCTCGCGCTTCTCCGCGGAAGACTGGAGCATGGCGAGGCACACCTCCAGCGTGGCTTCCCCCCAGCGCCCGTCGTGGAACACCGGCCGCCGGTGGACCACCGCCTCGTAGAGCTCCTCCACCTCGGCCTCGCGCCCCCGGCGCCCCACCGACAGGTCGATCTCCCGGCGTCCGTCCTCGCCGTAAACCACGAGGCCGTCGGGGGACTGGCGGATGTCGCCCCGCTCGCAGGACACCAGGGTGAAGCCGAAGAAGGGCTGGCGCCGGGGGCCGTCCCACACGTGGCTGAACTCCCCCGCGCGGCTGCTCCCGTAGCGCATCCCTTCCTTGAGCTGCTCCTCCTCGGAAGCGCTGCCGATGCTCCCGAGCCGCCGCCGGGCCTTCAGGTTGTGCCCGGGGTCCCGCGGCTGCCCGCCTTCGCCCACCCAGTCGAAGAGCTCCGCGGTGTCGAAGAACCCGTAGCCGTTATAGACCAGGGTCGCCGGGACCCCGTCCTCGAACTCCAGGTAGCACACGTAGCTGCCTTCGTGGGGCCGCTCGGGGTCCCACACCCCGGTGGCGGCGCGCACGCTCCGCAGCATGCCGCCGCCGATGAGCCGGACGATGTCCACGTGGTGCGGCCCCTGGTTGAGCACCACGCCGTGGCTGGTGGCCAGCTCGTGCCTCATGCGCGGACGGTAAATGAACTCGTTGAAGTTCCACGAGTGGAGCATGCGGAGCCTGCCCAGCTCGCCGCTCTCGACGATCTCCCGGATCTTGCGGATGGGGGGGTCGAAGCTGTGGGTGTGCCCGCAGAGGAGGACTGTGCCGTTCTCTTCCGCGGCCCGGTTCATGGCCTCGCACTGATCGAGGGACAGGGCCATGGGCTTCTCCACGATGGCGTGCTTTCGGTGGCGGGCCGCGGCGATGACGTGTTCGGCGTGGAGCTCGTTGGGCGTGGCCACATACACGAAGTCCACGTCGGGGCTGGCGCACAGGGCGTCCACGTCGTCGAAGGTCGCGGCGCCGTACTCCCGGGCGAACTTGGCCAGGGCGTCCTTGCGCACGTCTGCGGCCGCGGCGATCTCGATGTGCTCCACCTGCCGCAGCACCGGAAGGATCTGGGTGCTCGCCACTCCCAGCCCCGCCATGCCCATGCGCAAGACCCGCGGCATGCCGCTCCTCAGGCCCCCGGGAACGGGATGACGTCCCGGAACTTCCGCATGACCTGCTCCCGCAGCTCCCGGCTCGACCGGCTCACCCGCGGGAACCGGTCGCGCCACTCGAAGGGCCGCACCGCGCAGACCAGCGCCCGGCTGTTGGTGTGGTCGCCGGACTCGCGCCGGTCCGGGGGCATGCGCGGGTCCAGCGGGGTGCTCCAGCAGTGGTCCACCAGGTCGATGTTGGTCTTGGGATCGACTCGCGTCATCATGGCCCAGATGACTTCCTTCAGGTTGCTGGGGTCGATGTCGTCGTCCACCACCACCACGTAGCGGCCGTTGCGCGCCGCCGCGGAGCAGCTCAGCGCGGCCATGCCGGCCTGCTTGGCGTGCCCGGCGTACCGCTGCCGGATGGCGATGACCACCATGAAGGAAGTGTGGCTGTACACGCCGGTGATGTCCTGGATGCCCGCGGCCTCGAGCTGGTCCCAGAGCACCCCCGAGGACAGGTGCAGGTCCATCTTGACGGCCCCCGGCCACATGGGCGCGGCGTCCTCCAGGATGGGGTCGTTGCGGTGGTACAGGGCCTTCACCCGGATCACCGGCTGGGGCGCGCCGGTGCCGATGGTGCCGCCGGAGTAGTAGCCCGGCCACTCGCCGAAGGGGCCTTCCTCGCGGGCTTCCTCCGCGGGCGGCGGGATCTCGCCCTCGATGGCGATCTCGGCGCTGGCGGGGATGGGCAGCCCCGTCACCGGACCGCGGACGAACTCCATGGGCCGGCCCATGAGTCCCCCCACCATCTCGTGCTCGGACCGCCCCCAGGGCAGTTTGGAGTAGGAGGTCATGAACACCAGGGGGTTCTGGCCGAACGTGGCCACCGCGGGGCAACTCTTGCCCTGCTCCCAGTAGCGCATGCAGATCAGGCGTCCCTGCTGCCCCGGGCTCATCCACAGCCCCAGGAGGTTACGGTCGTGGAGCTGCATGCGGTAGGTCCCGGAGTTGACGTAGCCGCTGTCGGGGTCCGCGTTCACCAGGCTGTCCGCGGTGCCCAGGTAGCGGCCGCCGTCGTGCTCGTGGAAACGCGGCGCGGGGAAGCGGAACAGATCCACTTCGTCGCCCGTGGACACGTTCTCCATCACCGGCGACGAATCCACTTCCCTGGGGGCCAGCGGTTTGGCCGCCTTCACCTTGCGGGCGGCGAGCCGCAACAGTTCCAGCTTCGGCAGGTCCGTGGGCAGCCCCAGGGCCACGGCCACGCGCTTGTACGACGCATAGGGCAGGCTCAGGAGCCGGTAACCCGCGGGATAACCCTTGATGTGGTCGAAGATGAGCATGGGGGCCTGGGGGATGAGCTCCGCCGCGGCCTCGACGATGGCGCCGATCTCCCGGTCCCAGTCCGCGCCCTTCACCTCGCGCCATTCGCTGACCTTCTTGGCCTCCTCGATGAAGCCGCGCAGGTCGTCATACGCCGGGTTTTCCAATGGAGTGTCCTTTCCCGGGGGCGCCGCGCCCCCGCGGCTTCACTCGCGCACCACCGACACCTCCGCCCGGACCCTGTTGCGTTCGAGGTCCCGCAGGTAGCGGTCGTGGATCCCCGCGGGCTCCTCGTCGATCATCAGCATGTTCCACAGGGGGTTCGGGAAGCGGTCGCTGGTGTACTTGGGGCTGCGCCCGCGTATGGCGAAGTGGCGCATGGCGGTGTGGCCGGTGTTGAAGTGCCCGTGGTACATGAGGTCCCCCGGCGAATAGATGGTCCCCGGGCCGATCTCGTAAACCCCCTGTTCCGCGTCGCCTTCGCGCCACAGCACCACGTAGCCTTGGCCCTCGGTGACGATCAGGACCGCGCCGGGTCCGTGCCGGTGGAAGTGGCTGCGGCTCCCCACCGGGAACTCCTGGATGTGGCAGCCGTAGGTGGTGTCCGCCAGCGTGAAGCGCATGATGCGCACGCCTTTGCCCTTCATGGGGAAGTCGTCCAGTGCGAACTCGTTCACGTCGGGGATCAGGTTGGTCTCCCAGCAGCGGGTGGCGAGCCGCTTGTTGGCCCGGAAGTAGTCGTCCTCGTCCCGGAGCCGGTCCCGGAACACGAACGGGTTGCGGAAGAGGAAGTCCTCGTTGTGGAACAGGTTGAGCAGGCGCGGGCACGTGGTGGAAGCCATCAGGCGCACGGGTTCGGCGCCGGATGCGTTGAAGTGCTGGTAGGAGGCGTTCAGGGGGATGGCGAAGGCGGCCCCGGCGCTCCACTCGAAGGTCTTCCTCGGCGTCCCTTCCTGCCACACGGACGTGGCCCCGTGGCCCTGGGCCACATAGACGATGGCCTCGAACAGGTGCCGCTGCGGCAGGGCCTCCCGGCCCGGCGCGATCTCCAGCACGTAGCCGTCCGTGTCCTGCTGTTCGGCCAGGTTCAGGTAACACCCGCGCGCCCCCATGCGCGCCCAGGGCGCCACCTCCAGGTCCATGACGTCGGGGACGTGGTATCCCGTGACCACGGGGATCCCCTCCCCCTCCACGAACCGGTCATAGGGAGTAGGTCCCAGGTCGATCTTTTCCCGGTGGGGTCTCATGGCCTCCTGACGTTCCGGCTGCCTCTCGTCCCGAGGAAGGGACGCCAAGACGTTGTAGTAGTGGGGCCGTTTCCGCTTGTCAACCGCTAATGGGCGGCCCTGGCCGTCCGTCGGAAGCGTGACACCGCCAGGACCGGGTGCCGGTTCTCGGGATCGGCCCGGTTCTTGACTTTCCGGGGCAAGTGAATGTACTACAGTCCAGGTTTCGTCGGCCCCGCCGTCTTGCGGGTGGCTTCAAACGCAGGAGGAAACATGAAAGGCGCAGTCGGGCTCAAGTGTACTTTTGAGGCTGGTATGTTTCCGGCCGAGTACGCAGTGGAAACCATGACCTCGGATGGAAAGAGGATTTCCTTGTTCACTTCGGACGATTTCCTTTCGAAAGACAGAAACCTGCTGTTGGTCAATATCATCGATAGAACTCAGGATATTTTTCTGGTCCGCTTGCCCGGCTACCCCCTGGAGGTGTCGTCAAGGTTCGTGAGCGTGCCTGCGGCAAACATCGTCGAACTGTGACGGGTTCTTGGAGCTTGCTCTTCCAAACGCCTATACTGCTGCCGTGATCCTCAGCAACACCGAGATACAGAAAGCTGTCCTCGGTTTGGCGTCGCGGACGCCCCACCCCGTCATTCCCGCAGACGCCCGCCCCCGTCATTCCCGCGAAAGCGGGAATCCATCCGTTCTTATGAAAACTCCCGGCGTTTCCATCCTTCCGACCCAACCTCATGGCGCCCTGCATCACTGTGCACAGGTTGGTTGGAACGAGGTTCTGAATACATGGAAAGCGCTATCCAGAGAGAAGGGGCGGTCAGGAAACAGGAATCGGGCAAGGAAGACCGAGTGGATCGAGAAAGGTGATCCGAGCTGGAAAGGGTTGTACAACGAGAGCGGTGAAACTGGATGGATTCCCGCTTTCGCGGGAATGACGGGGGGTGGGGCGTCTGCGGGAATGACGGGGCAGGCGTCTGCGGAGCAATGACGGCGTGACCCCTGTCGATCCCCTTTCCCTCCCACCTTGCCCACACAAAAGCCGAAAGAGCTTGAACGACGAACTCCGTTCGTCCTGAGCGTAGCGAAGCGAAGTCGAAGGACGCGCTTTCCCACAGGGAGAGGAAACTCCGGCCGGAATAGATCGGACGTTCCCTGATGTCCTCGTCGCCGGATCGTGCGCCGACGCCAACGGAACCGTCCCGGTATGCTGGAATCGTGATCATGGACGGGAGGAAGCAACCCGTCGGGCGCGGCGCCCGGCGGAAGGTCACGCAGTCATGCTGAGCGCCGAAGAGAACGAGAGGCTCACGCGGGTGGGGCCGGGGACCCCTGCGGGGGAGTTGCTGCGGCGCTACTGGCACCCGGTGGCCACCAGCGCGGAGCTTGCCGCAAACCCGGTGAAGGGCGTCCGGCTCCTAGGGGAATCGCTGACGCTCTTCCGGGACCGCCGGGGCCGTCTCGGCCTGGTCGCCCGGCGGTGCGCCCACCGGGGCGTGGATCTGAAGCACGGCATCCCGGAGCCCGAGGGCTTGCGCTGCCCCTACCACGGGTGGATGTACGACACTGCGGGGCGATGTATCGAGCAGCCGGGGGAGGCCCCCGAGCACCAGTTCAAGGAGACCGTGCGGATCGAGTCCTACCCCGTGCAGGAGTTGGGAGGGTTGATCTGGGGCTACCTCGGCCCCCGGCCCGAGCCGCTGCTGCCTCGCTGGGACCTCTTCGTCCTGGACGGCGTCTTCCGGCAGGTCGGCACGACCATGCTCCCCTGCAACTGGCTCCAGTGCCAGGAGAACTCGGTGGACACCATCCACACCGAGCACCTGCACGGACGGTTCGGCGCCTACGTGCTGGAACGGCTCGGGAGCACGGACCAGCGGCAGGTCCAGCGGTTCAGGCGGGTGGGCCGCCGCCACCTGAAGATCGATTTCGAGCGGGTCCCGGTGGGCATCCAGAAATACCGGCTGCTGGAAGGAGAACCGGAAGACGCCGAGGGTTGGCGGGTGGGCCACCCGCTGGTGTTCCCCAACTACGTGCGCATCGGGCAACTCGGATACGCCGAGTTCCAGATGCGCGTCCCCGTGGACGACACCCACACCTGGCACCTGGGCTACCAGGTCTTCTTCCCGGGGCCGGACGCCGCGGCGCCCCGGCAGGACCCGGTGCCCGCCTTCGAGGTCCCCATCGAAGACATGCCCGATTTCGTGCTGGGCCAGGACCTGATGGTGTGGGCGTCCCAGGGGGAATGCGTGGACCGCACCGCGGAACGGCTGGCGTCGTCGGACCGGGGCATCCTCATGTTCCGGGAACTCCTGAAGGAACAGATCGAGGTGGTGCGGAACGGCGGCGACCCCATGAACACGTTCCGCGACCCCCAACACAACCAATGCATCCGGCTCTCCATGGAAGACCGCGGCAGCATGACGGACTACCAGCCCGGCGCCGTCCGCTACATGAACACCGGCGCCCACAGCCCCTGCCTGGACGAACTGGACGCCCTCCTGACCGCCGCGGCCCGCAAGGCCGGAGGCCGGTCCTGAGAAGGCTCGCGGAGTTCGGATCCCCGGGGCGGCGGCTACCCTTCGCCGACCCGAGGCCCGAATTCGGAAGCGCCGTCCACATCGAGGGCAGGCGAGTCCGGCGCCCAGAGCAGCCTTTCCGTCGTTTTCCGTAGCGCCGGCGCTGCATAGACGTATCGGAGATCGTAAGAGTCGAAGATCGTCCGGAAGAACTGGTCGAAACGGATGGGACTGTCGTTCGCCGGGAACGTCGGGAGGACGGTTCCTCGCGCAGATCCCTCGGTGCTGACCAGCGACAGGCTGACGGCTTCGTAACGGCTGACGTCGTTGCGCACGTCCTTGCGGCCGGTGAGACGCGCCATCGCGTCGTGGTACCGCGTGATACTGTCAACGATACCACCGTCGGCGTCGATGGCCATGTCGTTCTTTCTGTCAACATCGGGTTCTCGTCCGGCCTTGATGACGTGGAAAAATCCGTAAACGAGATTCGGATATGAGATGTGGATGTTGGTGCAGTCGCCTGCGGCTTCCTCCATCCGGTTGGTCAGGTTGCGGAACGCGTTGAGCGTACCCTTGACCGACACCGCGATACAGGGACCCACCCCAGGCTGTACTGTAACGATGTCCACGTTCTTGGTCTTGAGCCCGCCAAGGATCGTCATCTCTCCATCAACTGCCGCGTCCGGGTCATGGACCAGCCGATGCCTTGGCCTCGTTCCACTCCGTATGGTTTCTACTCTCAACGGAGGACGCGGCACAACAGAGTCGGGATGGAAGCCGCCTTCGATCACAAGCCGTTCGGCGATGTGCCAGTGCAACAGCCTGATATGGGATTGACTTTGCGTTTCCCGGGCGTCGATGAAGTTGCAAAGCGCATCACGGAGACCCACGAGCCGATCATGCATGGAGCCGCCACCTCCGAAGCGCGCCGATGCCTTCCTCAACCGCCTCTCGATCGTTCTTCGACATCCGCAAGTCCGGGGCCGGGAGAACGACGCGGGCCGCTTCCCTCGGTTCCAGCTTGAGCATGCCTCCGCCGAGCGGATGCCCCTCGATTTCACAGCTCAGGGCAACCAGCGGGTGCGACCACCGCTGCACCAACTCGGGCGTCGATACGCCGCCTGTCAGATGGACCGCGTGAACGGAATTGGTGCAGACACAGTTGGCGTGGTTTGCCACGAGGGCAGGGCTCAGGCCGCTCATGTAGCCAAGGAAGGCGTCAGGCGCACGGACGTCCGGTACGGTGTACCAGGGCGAACGCATGCGGCACTTGTAGGCAGTCCTTGCTTTCTGTCCCGCTGAAGAGTCGAGATAATGGCGGACTTCCGTCGGAAGACGCGCCTCCGCCGGGATGTTGAGCAACAGCACCGGCGCGTCCCGGTCCAGCCAATTCTGTACGGTGCTGTGCGTCACGGCCTTCCGCGGCAAGAACGCGGATCGCCTCAACGAAGGCGTAAGGAACTCTCCCGGAAGGTTCAGCCGCCGAGCCTTGGAAGGACTGATGTGAAAGAAGTCGTTGGCTCCGGTCACATAACCGATGCCGACGCGTGCGCAATCGCCGAGCCGGGCCATACGGCCGACGCGGGAGTACAAGTCGCGTGTCGTCCGGGAGAGAAGGAAGGGCCTGAGCCGGTGGTTCCACGTTTCCAGTTCCGTTCTGCTGATTCGTTCGCCGCGGGGCGGTGATCCCGGCACGTCACGGAAAGAGCGGTATGAAGACAGGTTGACGCCATCCGACGGTTTGCCGAAGCCGCTTGCGTACAGGAGCCAGACGGCTTCCGACAGGTCCGGGAAGACCTTCTCTCTGACCGCAACCACGTGGACATCGGAGAAATGGTCGAGCAGGAATCGGACCACCGGCCGGGCGTAAGGAGCATGGCCGATCTCCGCGGGAACGACGAACGCCAAGCGTCCGCCGCGCTTGAGCAGGGATGCGGCAACGATAACGAACGGCGCCCAGGAGGAGGCCAGTCCCGTCAGCCTCGCGCCGAGCCGTTCGCAGAGTTTCAAGGCCGTCTTGCGCACGTAACCGTTGAATCTCTGATAGCGGATGAAGGGAGGGTTCCCGGCGACGCAATCGAAGCGGTCTTCGGTAGTATCCGCCCAATCGAAGAAATCGACGGCGTGGACGGTTGCGTGCGGTACATGTCCGGCTGCCGCGGCCACCGCGGAACCGTCCCGATCTACTCCGACCACGTTGGAATGAGCCGCCAGAAATCGACCGTCGCCACAGGCCGGATCCAGCAGACGGTCGGACGGAGACCGAACGACCCACCGCACGAGCCGATCCGCGACCTCCGGCGGTGTATAGAACGAACCAAGCGATTTGCGTGTAGCCGGTGAACTCATAACCTTACGAGAAGCAAACCTCGTGCCGACATGCCGGGAAACCCGGCCCGCACGGAACTCGAAAGAGCCGCGGACCGTTCAAGCCGTTTCCGCGGCCCTCTTCCTCGTGTGCTCCTTGACGGAGACGGACGCGGGCACCACCTCCGACAGCACCGCCAGTTCGGGGAAGCGGTTGGAGCCGGGGTCGCGCCGGACGCTGGGGGCTTCGCCGCCGTCCTGGACGTCCCGGATGCCGCTCAGGATGCGCTTGCGCGCGGCCACGATGGCCTTGTCGGAGGTGGCCAAGTGCTCTTGGGTGCGGTCCTGGATCGGCCCTTCGCCTTCGGTCACGCACAGGTCCTGGGCCTGGAAGTTGAACCCGATGCCGCTGAAGGACTGGTTGCGCATGGAGTCCCGGTCCTGCAGGTAGCGGTTGGCCTTGCTCCGGACCAGGCGGTAGTCCGCGGTCATCTCCGAGCGGTCCCTCAGGGCCGCTTCCCGGCCGATGGGCTTGCTGCGGCTGAAGACGAACACGAACTTCCAGTGGTGGGTGTCGTCGATGGGGACGTGCCAGTTGACGGAATAGCCGTCGCCGCCGGTCTGGCCCGGAAACGCGCTCAGGTTGGGCATGACGAAATAGGAGACGCGCAGGTACTGCCGGTGGTCCCGGAGTTGCCGGGTGGTATAGATCCGCACCCCAAAGTCGGTAAGCTCCACGTCGATGGAAGGAGCCACGTCCGTGCTGAACAGGCGGTTGGGGGAGGAGTCGCCGCCGCGCACCACCCGGGTCCTGTCACGGGGGCTGTCCCGGAGGTTTCGGTGCAGGAACGACAGGTGCACCGGGTCGATGTTGCCTTCGTTGCCCTGGAGGTAGTTGCACTCGTGGTGGATCTTGCTGACGAAGACGTGGTCCGGGGCGGCGTCGAGGAACTCGAAGTTGCGCAGCAGCGGCGGCTCGCCGCCGCCAAGATAGGCGAAGACCACGCCCACCCGTTCCTGGCAGGGATAGGCGGGCTGGCGCAGGGACGCCCTGTGCCTTCCGCCTTCGGGCTCGCCGGGCTGGTCCAGGCAGTTGCCGTCCACGTCGTAGAGCCAGCCGTGGTAGATGCACCGCAGCCCGCCGTCTTCCACCCGCCCGTAGCTCAGGTCGGCGCCTCGGTGGCGGCAATGGATGCCCAGGAGGCCGGGCCTGCCCCGGTGGTCGCGGAAGAGCACCAGGTCCTCGCCCAGGACGCGCACCGGCAGGGGCGCGCCTCCCGGCGCCAACTCTTCGGACAACGCCACCGGTTGCCAGTAACGCCGCAGCAGCGCGCCGCAGGCCGAGCCCGGCTCCGTGGAGGTCAACAGCCTGTTCTCTTCGGCGGTCATCATGGCGCGTTCACTCCTCGGACCGTGTCCTTCCGTTCGCGGTTCCGCGCCGCGCAGGACAGCCCCGCTTCACCCCTCCCAGACCGCGAAGCCCATGGCGCAGCCCACGTTGGGCGGTGACCGGTAGAGGGGCTGGTAGTCGATCATCCGCGCGGGCCTGTCCGCCAGCGCCGCCACCGCCATCCAGTTGCGTATCTCCGAGGTCCCCCGGACCAGCGCCTTGGCGGGCATGTCCGCCAGGGCGTCCATGTCGTTGGCCTCCAGGGCGCGGACGACCCTGCGGTCTAGGTCCTCGTCGATGCGGGTGTGGCTCAGGCCGCCCGAAGCCAGCACCGCCACCTTGCCGACCTCGCGGTCCGCGGCCACCGCCCGCCCCAGGGCCCGGCCGAACTCGATGCAGCGGCGGGGCGAAGGGGCCGGCGGGAAATAGGTGTTCACCATCACCGGCAGGACCGGGATGCGGCCGTCGGAGGCGAGGAACTTCAGGGGCCGGGCAAAGGCGTGCCCCAACCCGCCCGGATGGCGGAGGTTCCGGGAGCAGGCCACGTCGAACCCGTCCTCCATGAGCCGCTCCACCAGGGCCTCCCCCAGCCGTTGCGGCACGTCGTAGCGCGAGCGGTTGGCGGACGGGGGCTCGTCGAAGTAGCGCAGGCTCACGCTGGCTTCGGCCTCGGCGCCCACATAGACGGTGAAGGGCGGCATGGCGTCTTCCAGCAGGTTCTCGTGCTGGTCGTCCCCCACCACGACCAACGCGTCCGGGTCCCATTCCCGAAGCTTGGCCCGGAGCGCGTCGATGGCCTCCATGCAACGCCGCCACTTGGACCACCTGACCTCATCGGGTTCGTCGCGGGGCGCGGCGTCGAGGGCGGCGCCATGCTCCCGCCGGTCCTTGGCCGTCAGCACCTGCCAGCGGTTGGGAGGCATCATCAACTGGGGGCCGTGGGACATGGCCATGCATCCCACTACCTGGGCCATGAGTCCCTCCGTCGGGTCCGCGGGCGCTTCATGCCGCCAACGATTACAGCAAACGCAGGCCGGTAATCAACCGCACGGGCATGGACGTATGGTCCCCGTAGCGGCGGCTCATGGGGGTCGTTCAGGAACTCGTCGAGGTCGAACGGCTGCACTCTCTCGGAAACCCTGGCCAATTTGTAAATCCGGGTGGAATCTGTCAAACGTCCGCTGTCCGTGCAGGGTCCCCGAACCGTGCGGAAGGGCGCGGGCGCAAGTGGAATCATTCGATGCCAGGCTTTCCATGAACTACAGGGAACTCGGCAACACCGGGATCACGGTGAGCGTCGTCGGGCTTGGTTGCGGCGGCCCGAGCCGGCTCGGACAGCGCGGCGGAAAGAGCGTGAAGCAGTCCGTCGGCTTGGTGCGCAGGGCGCTGGACCTGGGCGTCAACCTGCTCGACACCGCGGAGTCCTACGGGACGGAGGAGATCGTCGGCTCGGCCATCCGCGGGGTCCCGCGGGACCGGGTGGTGTTGTCCACCAAGAAGACCCTGCCCGATCCCGGTGATCCCGACCCTGCGGCCACCATCCGGGCGGGGCTCGACGCGAGCCTGAAGCGGCTCGGCGCCCATTACGTGGACATCTACCATCTCCACGGCGTGAGCGCCGCGCGCTACGACTTCGCGGCCAGCGTCCTGGCGCCTCCCCTCATGCGCTTGCGGGAGGCGGGCAAGGTCCGCGCCGTGGGCATTACCGAGGAGTTCCCGGCCAACCCGCGCCACGAGATGCTGCGGCGCGGTCTGCGCGACCCCTATTGGGGCGTGGTGATGGCGGGCTTCAACCTGCTGAACCCGTCCGCACGGCGCAGCGTCTTCCCGGTCACGGCGAAGAAGGGGGTGGGCACGCTGGTGATGTTCGCGGTCCGGCGAGCCTTGAGCGACCCGTCGCGGCTCGCGCCGCTGCTCCGGGACCTGGAGCGGCGGGGGCTGGTTGCGCCCGGCGCCGGGTCTTTGGAGTTCCTCACCGAAGACGGCTGCGCCGAAACCCTCACCGAGGCGGCCTACCGCTTCTGCGTACACGAGCCGGGGGTGGACGTGGTGCTCACCGGCACCGGGGACGAAGGCCACCTCGACGCCAACGTGGCCGCGGCGCTCGAGCCGCCCCTTCCGCCCGAAGCCCTGGACCGGCTCGAAGCCCTCTTCGGCAAGCTGGACTCGGTCACCGGCAACTGATTTCGGACGTGGCGTCGGGGTCGCGTCCTTCGACTTCGCTACGCTCAGGACGAACGGAGAGGGGACTCGGGACGAACGGAGAGAGGATCTTCTCTTTGCTCGCTGCATGGGGCAACCTCCTGGCGTTGCGTTTCGAGTCGCCCTGCCGGTAGTGCAGACTTCCCAACGGATGACGCGATACCGCCCGTCAGCCGAAGCGCCCGGTGATGTAGTCCTCGGTGAGGGGGTGGATGGGGTTGGTGAAGATCCGGTCGGTGGGGCCGATCTCCAGCAGGTCTCCCAGGTGGAAGTAGGCGGTCCGCTGCGAGACCCGGGCGGCCTGCTGCATGGAGTGGGTGACGATGGCGATGGCGTAGTCGCGTCCCAGCTCGTTGATCAGGTCTTCCACCCGGGCGGTGGCGATGGGGTCCAGGGACGAACAGGGCTCGTCCATGAGGATGACCTCGGGACTCACCGCGATGGTCCGGGCGATGCATAGCCGCTGCTGCTGGCCGCCGGAAAGGCCGGTGCCCGGCTGGTGGAGCCGGTCGTTCACCTCTTCCCACAGGCCCACCCGTTTCAGGCTGCTCTCGACGATCCCGTCCAGTTCGGACTTGGACCCGGCCAACCCGTGGATGCGCACGCCGTAGGCGATGTTGTCGAAGATCGACTTGGGGAAGGGGTTGGGCTTCTGGAACACCATCCCCACCTCCGCCCGGAGCGGCACCACGTCCATGTCCTTGTCGTAGATGTCCAGGCCGTCGAGCTTGATCTCGCCGCTCACGCGGCAGCCGTCGATGGTGTCGTTCATCCGGTTGAGGGTGCGCAGGAAGGTGGACTTGCCGCACCCGGACGGCCCGATCATGGCCAGCACCTGCTTCCGCCCGATGTCCAGGCTCACGTTGCGGATGGCCTGCTTGTCGCCGTAATGGACGTTGACCCCGCGGCAGGTCATGCGCGGGTCGTCGATGAACGGCGCGCCCACGGTCTCACGGCTTTCCCGGCGCTCGTCGGCCTCGCTCGTCCCGGTCTCCATGAACTCCGGCGTGTCCGCTTCCATGACTGCTGCACTCGATTGGCTGGCCATCGTCGGCGTCTCCCGGACCGTGTATCCCGCACGCGCGGGCAACCTCTTCGTGGAACGGCTGAATGACGCCGTCTCTCCCCTGGGAAAGCGCGTCCCTTGCGCGCGTCCTTCGACTTCGCTTCGCTACGCTCAGGACGAACGGAGACGGTCGTTCAGGGCTCCTCCCTTGTGCCAGTTTTACCAGCGTCTTTCAAAGCGCCCCCGCAGCACCACGGCCAAGGCGTTCATGGCGAGGAGGAACGCCAGCAGCACCATGATGGCCGCGGAAGTGCGCTCCACGAAGGCGCGTTCGGGGCTGTCCGCCCACAGGAAGATCTGCACCGGAAGCGCGGTGGCCGCGTCCGTGACCCCCTGGGGGATGTCCACCACGAAGGCCACCATGCCGATCATCAGCAGCGGCGCGGTCTCGCCCAGGGCCCGGGCCATGCCGATGATGGCGCCGGTCAACATGCCCGGCATGGCCAGAGGCAGCACGTGGTGCACGATCATCTGCATCTTCGACGCGCCCACCCCCAACGCCGCGTCCCGGATGGAAGGGGGCACCGACTTGAGCGCGGCGCGGCCGGCGATGATGATGGTGGGGAGGGTCATGAGGGTGAGCACCAGCCCTCCCACCAGCGGCGCGGAGCGCGGCAGGCCGAAGAAGTTGATGAACACCGCCAGGCCCAGCAGGCCGAACACGATGGAGGGCACCGCGGCCAAGTTGTTGATGTTCACCTCGATCAGGTCGGTCAGGCGGTTCCGGGGAGCGAACTCCTCCAGATAGACCGCGGTGGCCGCCCCCAGCGGGAACGACAACAGCAGGGTGACCGTGAGGGTGAAGAACGACCCCATGACCGCGCCCCAGACGCCCGCGAGCTCGGGCTCCCGGGAGTCCCCCGCGGTGAAGAAGGTCTCGTTGAACCGCGACTCCACCCGCCCGTCCGCGGCGAGCCGGTCGAACCACCCGATCTGCCTGTCGGACAGCCGCCGGTCGCTCTCCGGCAGGCTCCGATCGACGTTCCCCTTGCGGAGCATGTCGTAGTCGTCGTTGGCGGGCGCCCATACCTCGACTCGGGCGCCCACCAGCGAGGGGTCCTCCAGGGTCATGCGGCGTAGCTGGAAGACGGCGCCCGGGCTGACGAGCTTGCCCAGGTCCCGGCGGTCCCTCCTGCCTCCCACCTCGGGAAAGAGCGAGCGCACGGACGCCTTGACCAGGGCGCCGTAGTCGGCCGCCCCGATGACCTCCTCGTCGCCCGTGCCGTTGGGGTCGATGACCTGCGGGTCGAAGAAGACCGGCAGCTTCACCCAGGTCTGCCGGAAGGCGGGATAACCCTTGGCGACGATGCTGACGAACATCAGCGCCAGGAACGCGAGTCCCACCAGCACCGCCAAGCGCCCGATGTTCCGGAAGCGGCGCTCGGCCCGGCGCCTGCGGGGAAGGGTGCCGCGCACGCTCTCCATGGTGTTGCCGGGTCTCGGTTCCATGGGCTTATTCGTACTGCTCCCGGTACTTGCGCACCACGTGCAGCGCCACCACGTTCAGTCCCAGGGTCACGACGAAGAGCACCAGGCCCAGGGCGAACGCGGCCAGGGTCTTGGGGCTGTCGAACTCCTGGTCCCCGGTCAGCAGGGTCACGATCTGCACCGTCACCGTGGTGACGGCCTGCAGCGGGTTGGCCGTCAGGTTGGCGGCGAGCCCCGCGGCCATGACCACGATCATGGTCTCCCCGATGGCCCGCGAGATGGCCAGCAGGACGCCGCCGACGATGCCGGGGAGGGCCGCGGGGATGACCACCCGCTTGACGGTCTCGGACGGGGTGGACCCCAGGGCGTAGGCGCCGTCGCGCATGGCCTGGGGCACGGCGTTGATGACGTCGTCGGACAGCGAGGAGACGAACGGGATGATCATCACCCCCATGACCAGCCCCGCGGTCAGGGCGCTCTCGGACGCCACGTCGAGGCCCAGGGCCTCTCCCCATCCGCGGATGACCGGCGCCACCGTCAGGGCCGCGAAGAACCCATAGACCACGGTGGGGATGCCGGCCAGCACCTCCAGCAGGGGCTTGACCACTGCGCGCACCCGGGGCCGGGCGTACTCGGTGAGGTAGATGGCCGACATGAGGCCCACGGGCACGGCCACCAGCATGGCGATGAAGGAGATGAGCAGGGTGCCGGCGAACAGCGGCACCGCGCCGAAGGCCCCGGACGCGCCCACCTGGTCGGCTCGGATGGCGGTCTGGGGGCTCCACTCGACACCGAAGAGGAACTCGCGCAACGGCACCGTCTGGAAGAAGCGGAGCGATTCGAACAACACCGACAGCACGATGCCCACGGTGGTGAGGATGGCGATGGTGGAGCTGGCCATCAGGAAGCCCAGGATGATCCGCTCCACCGAGTTGCGCGCGCGCCTGCCGGGTTGGATGGTGCGCCAGGACAGGGCGCCGCAGGCCGTGGCCAGCGCGAGCACCGCCACGGTGAGGGCGATGGCGCCGTAGCCCTGCAAGCGCACGTACCGTTCCGCCGCGGCGATCATGGCGGGGCTCTTGCGGGAGGCGATGTTGCCCGACGCCAGGTTCCGGATGTCGTTGACGACCAGGTTGAGCCGCTCGGGCGGCAGGTCCCGGACCTCCTGGGGCAGGTCGGCCACCACGATCCGGGTGATGACGGGGCCTTGGAGGGTCACTCCGACGGCCAGCAGCAGCAGGGCCGGGACCGCGACCCACAGGGCGGTGTAGAGGCCGTGGTAGCCGGGAAGGGAGTGCAGGTTGCGGACGGTCCCCCGGGCCAGGGAGATGGACCGTCTCCAGCCCAGGTAGTAGCTTACCGAGCTCAAGCCCAGCAACGCGAGGATCAAACTTGGAGAGCCCATGTCAGGGAGCCCGTTGCGTCGGCAGTTTCCATCCTCGCTGTGAGGGGTCGGGTCGAGGGTCCGGCTGCGACGGGTCGCTCCCGTCGCAGCCGAGCTCGGGGCCAGTGGCCGGGGGCCGGGTTACAGAGCCAGGTTCTTCAGGTTCTCCACGTCCGCGGAGAACTGCTCCCGCTCCTCTTTGGGCATGGGGATCAGCCCCTTGTCGGACAGGTAGCCGTCGTCGCCCCACGCCTTCTCGCTGGCGTATTCGGCGAGGAACTCCCTCATGCCGGCGATCACGTCCAGGTGGGCCTTCTTGATATAGACGTAGAGCGGACGCGAGACCGGGTAGCTGCCGTCGGCGATGGTCTCGAACACGGGCTCCACGCCGTTGATGGACGCGCCCCGGAGCTTGTCCGTGTTCTGGTCGAGGAAGCTGAAGCCGAAGATCCCGAACGCGTTGGGGTTGGCGTCGAGCTTCTGCACGATGAGGTTGTCGTTCTCGCCCGCCTCGATGAAGGCGCCGTCCTCGCGCATGGTGCGGCAGGCCGCCCTGCGGGGCTTCCTGGAGAGCTTCGCGATGCCGGCGAAGGTCTTGCAGCCGGCGTCCATCACCAACTCCACGAACGCGTCCCGGGTGCCGGACGTGGGCGGGGGCCCCAGCACCTCGATCTTCTTGTCCGGGAGCTTGGCGTTCACGTCCTTCCAGATCTTGTTGGGGTTCGGCTTCCGCCTGGACCCGTCCGCGTTGGCCGGCACGTCCTTGGCCAGAGCGAGGTAGAGGTCCCGGGGGGAGAGGCTCAGGGCCGCGCTCTTCTTCGAGTTGGCCACCGCGATGCCGTCGTAGCCCACCTTGAGCTCGACGATCTCCGCCACGCCGTTTTTGGCGCAACGCTCGACCTCGCTCTTCTTGATGCGCCGGGACGAGTTGGTCATGTCCGGGTGCTCCACGCCTATGCCGGCGCAGAAGAGCTTCAGGCCGCCGCCCGAGCCCGTGGACTCGACCTTGGGGGTCCTGAACTTGGTGGTCTTGCCGAACTGCTCGGCCACCACCGTGGTAAACGGATAGACCGTGGACGACCCCACGATCTGGATGTAATCCCGCTGTTGCGCCGCCGCCGGGGCCGCCAGACCCGCCGCGGCCAGCGCCGCTACCGCGGCCTTCAGCACACCTTTCCCATACATGGTCCGATCCTCCTTGGATGATGCCTTTGTCGCCGGGTCCGCGGCGAGCCGCAGGACCCCACCGATCCTGGCGGGAACCTACCCGATGGGAATGAACCGTCTATTACTTTTATTACGCCCTCGTTGCCCTTGCATCACACGCGGATGAACTGCTTGTTGCAATCGTGTTACGCGCCCCCCGGTCCGCCTTGCCGCCCGATGTGGTCCAGGCGCCGTTGCAGCGTCAGCCGGTCGAGGGAGGCCAGCGGGAGGCTGACGAAGATCGAGATCCGGTTGTACAGCATCCGGTAGGCGTCGGCGAAGGCCACCCGCCTCTCGGCTTCGTTCCCCCGGGCCGCAGCCGGGTCGGGAATGCCCCAGTGGGCGGACATGGGTTGGCCGGGCCATAGCGGACAGGCTTCCTGGGCGGCCTGGTCGCAGACCGTGAAGACGAATTGCATCTCGGGGGCGCCGGGTTCCGCGAACTCGTCCCAACTCTTGCAGCGTAGGTCGTCGGTCACGTAGTTGAGCTTCTTCAGGAGCTCGACGGTATGGGGGTTGATCTCGCCCCGGGGCTGGCTGCCGGCGCTGAAGGCCCGGCGCCCCCGTCCCAGGCGGTTCAGGATGCATTCGCCCATGACCGTCATTCCCGCAGACGCCCCACCCCCCGTCATTCCCGCGAAAGCGGGAATCCATCCTTCCGGCCAACCCCAGGGCGCCCTGCATCACTGTGCACCGGTTGATTGGATACGAGGTTCCCGGACCCCTGGAAAGCGCTATCCAGAGAGGAAAGGCGGTCAGGCAATGGTATCGGGCAAGGAAGATCGAGTGGATCGAGAAGGGTTATCCGACCTGGAGAGGTTTGTACAAGGAGATCGATGGAACCGGATGGATTCCCGCTTTCGCGGGAATGACGGAGTGGGCATCTGCGGGAATGACGGAGCAGGCGTCTGTCGAGCAATGACGGCCTGATCCCTTTCGCTCCTGCATTACCCACAGAAATTCCCGAAGCGCCTGATTCCAGATGTGGTCAGGCCGGCGTCCTTGGCCCGTGCGAGCAACGGCAAGGCGGGCAGGACGAGCTCCCTCTCAGGGATGCGCGTCATAATTCACTACCATTACATGGGTAACGGAACGGGAGAACCGTCCTTTGATGTTGAAACGGTAGTTGCGCTGGTAGCGATGGACATGCCACCGGGAATGATCGAGATAGACCCGTTCGACGAACGGGGTCGATTTGCAGATCAGCATGAACCGTCCGGGAAACTTTTCCAGCATATTCGCCAGCCGTTCGTGGTCCGCAGAGTCGAAGTCGTGCTGATCGTATTTCGAGAATCGGGAGTCGTAGGGCGGATCGACGAACATGAAGTCATCTTTGGTAAACCGGAACCCTTCCATGAACTCCCCGAAGTCCCTTGCGCTCAAAGTGGCGCGCCCCATCTTTGCGACTACGCTTTCCGAGCGCAGGTTGTCCACCTTGTCCCGGAGGTTCTTGTTCAGGGCATACGCCCGTCCGAAAGGAACGTTGAAAGCGCCGCGGGAATTGACTCGAAACATTCCCCCGTAAGCCAACTCGCGAAGCAGGAAGAAGTCCACCGCCTGGGCCGTCGCAGTGCGGTCGTTGGCGTTGTACCGTCCGCGCACTTCGTAGTACATGGCGTTTCGCGCTTCGAGGGAGGCTTCGTCCCACTTGTCGATCCAGGCATCCAACGACCGGAAGAAGTTATGGGTCTGCCTCTGAACGCAAGCGTAGAAGTTCATCAGGTCTTCATGCTTGTCGTTGAGGAAGGAAGGGACCTGGATTGCGTCGAAGAAGACCGCGCCTCCACCCAGGAACGGTTCGAAGTAGCGCGTATGCGGCGGTATGCAGGAACGGATGACAGGCAGTTCTTCGCTTTTCCCGCCAGGCCACTTCATCAAAGGCCGACAGGGAGCAAGCCCGCCATACCCGTTGCCGCCCGTACCGAACAGGGGAAAAGTCCCGTTGGAAGACATCGATCTCGGTTTCGGCGCTCTCGTTGCCGGGGAACGCCTTGAGCCAGTCAGCCACCGCCGCCTCCCTCCGGTGTGCTCGCCCCGGTGCTTTCCCGGCTATTCCGTAACTTCCCTTCCGGCCCTGTGTCAAGCGCTGTTGTGGATTTGCAAATTCCGGCCGGTCAAGCGTATAACCCCCGGGTCGAGGGGGGGCGCCGCGGGTCCTTCATGGACTTGACGCGATTCGACGAGTTTCTCTAGTATGACGCCATCCGCCTCGACCGGAAGGCCGACGGCCGCCTTGCCGGCCGGACGCCGTCCCCGGGTCGGGGAGGCCACAACGAAAAGGAGGGAAGGAAATGAAACGACGCCAGTTCGTCAAGACGTTGGGAACCGCGGGCCTGGCCACGGGAGCGCTGGTCTCCGGCGCCCCCGCGGTGCACGCCCAGAAGACCTACCGCTGGAAGATGGTCACCACTTGGCCCAAGAACTTTCCGGGCCTGGGCACCGGCGCCAACTACCTGGCCGACATCGTGGGCAAGATGTCCGGCGGACGCCTGACGGTCAAGGTCTTCGGCGGCGGCGAGTTGGTCCCTCCCTTCGAGTCCTTCGACGCGGTGTCCCAGGGGACCGCGGAGATGGGGCACGCCGCGGCCTACTACTGGAAGGGCAAGAGCCCCGCGGCGCAGTTCTTCGCCGCGGTCCCGTTCGGGCTCAACGCCGACGAGATGGCCGGCTGGATCCACTACGGCGGCGGACAGAAGCTGTGGGACGACCTGTACGCCGACTTCAACCTCAAGCCCTTCGCCACCGGCAACACCGGCGTGCAGATGGGAGGGTGGTTCAACAAGGAGATCGGGTCGGTGGACGACTACAAGGGCCTCAAGATGCGCATGCCGGGGCTTGGCGGGGAGGTCATCAAGCGGGCCGGGGCCACGGTGGTGAACCTGCCCGGCGGCGAGATCTTTCCGTCGCTGCAATCCGGCGCCATCGACGCCACCGAGTGGGTGGGTCCCTACAACGACTTGGCCTTCGGCTTCTACAAGGCCGCCAGCTACTATTACTGGCCCGGCTGGCACGAGCCCGGCACGGTGCTGGAAGCCTTCGTCAACCGGAAGGCCTACGAGGAGTTGCCCGCGGACTTGCAGGCGGTGGTGGCCCAGGCCACCAAGGCGGCCTACAACGACATGTTCTCGGAGTTCACCGCGCGCAACAACGCGGCGCTGGTGGAGCTGGTGCAGAAGCACAAGGTCAAGCTGCGGAAGTTCCCCGAGGCCGTGCTCAAGAAGATGGCGGACCTGAGCCTCGAGGTGGTGGCCGAGACCGCCAAGGCGGACCCCGCTTCCAGGGCCGTGTTCGAGTCCTTCGACAGGTTCCGCGCCCAGTCCTCCAACTGGAACCGGATCGGGGAAGCCGGCTTCAGCGCCGCGAGAAGCCTGGCCGTCAAGGGCTGAAGACCCGCGCGCCCCGGGCCGGGTCGGCGCCCTCGCGCGTCGGCCCGGCCCGGAGGCGGTCCCATCCTCCCTGCGGCCCTCCGGTCCGGGACCTCGAGCGGACGGGCTCCCGGAGCGTCCGACCATGAAGACCGTGCTGCATACCCTCGTAGTCCGGCTCGACGCGTTGAACGATTGCGTGGGGCGCGCCGCGGCGTGGCTCACCCTGGCCATGGCGGTGGTGACGTTCATCGTGGTGACGCTGCGTTACGGCTTCAACACGGGGTGGATCTGGATGCAGGAGTCGGTGGTCTTCATGCACGGCGTCCTGTTCATGCTGGCCGCAGGCTACACACTGCTCAAGGAAGGCCACGTGCGGGTGGATATCCTCTACCGCCCGAAGGGCCCGGCGTACAAGGCCGCGGTGGACCTGCTGGGCGCCCTGCTGCTGGTCCTGCCCACCTGTTTCCTGATCCTGTACTACGGCTACCCCTACGTGGCGGAGTCCTGGAAGGTGTTCGAGGGATCGAAGGAGGCCGGCGGCCTCCCCGGCGTGTTCCTGCTGAAGTCCGTCCTGTTGCTCGCCGCGGCGCTGCTAGGCCTCCAGGGGCTGTCCCAGGCGGCCCGCAGCCTCCTGGTGCTGGCCGGCGGCCCGGCGCCTTCTCCCGAGGAGACCCGCTAGCGCGGGAGAGCCTGCGTGGAGACCTGGCTGCCGCTCCTCATGTTCCTCGTCACGGTGGCGGTCCTGATGATGGGCTACCCCGTGGCCTTCAGCCTCTCGGGCGCGGCCATCGCCTTCGCCCTCATCGGCGCCTGGACGGGCCACTTCGACCTCGTCTTCCTCAGCGCGTTCCCCCAGCGCATCTACGGCATCATGGGCAACGAGACGCTGATCGCCATCCCGCTGTTCATCTTCATGGGCGTCATGCTGGAGCGGTCGCGGATCTCGGAAGAGTTGCTCACCACCATGGGCCTCCTGTTCGGCAACATCAAGGGCGGCCTCGGCATCTCCATCTGCGTGGTCGGCGCCCTGCTGGCCGCGTCCACCGGCATCGTCGGCGCCACCGTGGTCACCATGGGGCTCATCTCGCTGCCGGCGCTGCTCCGCTACCGCTACGACCCCTCGCTGGCCACGGGGATCATCACCGCGTCCGGCACCCTGGGGCAGATCATCCCCCCCAGCATCATCCTGGTCATCCTGGGCGACGTCATGAGCTCGGCCCACCAGCAGGCGCAACTGGCCCTGGGCAACTACTCGCCGGGCTCGGTCTCGGTGGGGGACCTGTTCGTAGGGGCGATCTTTCCGGGCCTGGTGCTGGTGTCCCTCTACATCCTCTACATCGGCGTCCTCGCGTTCCTGAAGCCGCACATGGCGCCCGCCATCCCGGCGGCGGAGCGGGCGCTGGTGAGCCCGCGGGAGCTCCTCCTGCGCACCTTCAAGGTCCTGGTCCCGCCGATCCTCCTCATCGTGGGCGTGCTCGGCTCGATCCTGGGCGGGGTGGCGACGCCCACCGAAGCCGCGTCCGTGGGCTGCATGGGGGCGCTGGCGCTGGCGGCGGTCAAGAAGCAGTTGCGCCTCCCCGTGCTGAAGGAGGTCATGCGGAGCACCACGCAGATCAACTGCATGGTGTTCGTCATCCTCCTGGGGGCGAGCATGTTCTCGCTGGTCTTCCGGGGCTACGAGGGCGACGAACTGGTGCAGGACTTCCTGACGCAGTTGCCGGGAGGGCTGCTGACCGCCTTCCTGCTGGTCATGGCGGTCATGTTCCTCATGGGGTTCTTCCTCGACTTCTTCGAGATCACCTTCGTGGTGGTGCCCATCGTGGGGCCGATCCTGCTCCAGATGGGACTCGACCCGGTGTGGCTCGGGGTCATGATCGCCATCAACCTGCAAACCTCGTTCCTCACGCCGCCCTTCGGTTTCGCGCTCTTCTACCTGAGAGGGGTGGCGCCGCCCTCGGTCACCACCATGCAGATCTACAGGGGCGCGTTCCCCTTCATCCTCATCCAGCTCCTGACGCTGCTGCTGTTGTGGTTCTGGCCGGAACTGGTCACGTGGCTGCCGGGAGTGGTCTATGGCGCGTAGGGCGCCGCCCTGCCGCATCAGGAGTCGCGCAAGATGGACCGTTTCGACCGCATCTACCTGCTCCATCGAATCCTTCGGGGTTCCCGCGGTCCGGTCCCGCGCAAGACCCTGGAGGAAAACCTCGAATGCTCACGGGCGACGGTCAACCGAGCCATCGAGGACCTCCGGGACTTGTTGTGGGCGCCGCTCCGGTACGACCGCCGGCGCAACGGCTACTACTACGACGAGAAGGACGGCGAGCACGCCTACGAGCTCCCCGGACTCTGGTTCAACGCCTCCGAGCTCCACGCCCTGCTCGCCGCCCAGAAGCTCCTGGCCGGCGTCGAGCCGGGACTGCTGGACGGTTTCATCGCTCCGCTGCGCGACCGCATCGAGCACCTTCTCGCCCACGAGCGCCTGGGCAGGGGCGACGTGACCCGGCGCGTGCGGATCCTTTCCATGGCCTCGCGCGCCGCCTCTCCCCATACGTTCATACTCGTTGCCGGCGCCCTGATGCAGCGGCGGCGGCTGTCCATGCTCTATCACGGGCGGGAACGGGACGCCGCCACCCAACGCACGGTGTCCCCCCAACGCCTGGTCCACTACCGGGACAACTGGTACCTGGACGCCTGGTGCCATACCCGGCGGGGGTTGCGCAGCTTCTCGCTGGACCGGATCCGGAAGGGCCGGGACACGGGCGAGACCGCGGTGGACATCGACGACGAGCGCTTGGACCGGCATTTTGCGGGCGCCTACGGCATCTTCTCGGGTTCCCCCCGCAATACCGCGGTGCTGTCGTTCTCGCCCGAACGCGCCCGATGGGTGGCCGAGGAGCACTGGCACCGGGACCAGCAGGGCCGCTTCCGGGAAGACGGCAGGTTCGAGTTGCGCGTCCCCTACAACGACCCCCGGGAACTGGTGATGGACATCCTCAAGCATGGCCCCCACGTGGAAGTGGTGCGCCCGGCGAGCCTCCGGAGGGAAATACGCGCGAGGCTGGCCGCGGCGCTGGAGCGGTACGAGCGAAGCTGAGCCGGGAGGTTCCGGCCCGCGGAGGCGGGTCCGGCGCTGCGAATTTTTCGCTTGCAGGCTCACGTAGTGAGACACCGGGGGGATTAGTATGAGGACGTCGATACTTCGACGAGGAGGAGGATTGCGCCATGAAGCGCAGACGTTTTCTCAATTCCCTGGTCACCGGGTTCGTGGCGCTCCCCTTCGTGGGCCACGCACGGGAATCCATGCAGTCCGGCCGGCTGCGCGGCAGGGAGACCGTCCGCGAACTGCTGGTCCAGGAGAGCCCCGTGGCCGGGTTCCAGTACCACGACGGAGAGACCGTGTGGCCCCGTCTTTCCGAGGGCGATTCGCTGCGTCTCCTGCGCGAGCGGGACAACCCCTACGACGGGCAGGCGGTCGCCGTGTACTGGGGCGACGCCAAGCTCGGTTACGTCCCCCGTGTGGCCAACACCGCGGTGGCGCAGATGATGGACCGCGGGGAGTCGCTCTCGGCCCGGGTCGCGCGACTGCGGCAGTCACAGGACCCCTGGAAACGGGTGGGGATCTCCATCGCCGCCCGCGTCCAGGCGTAAGCCGGCTCGAAGGGCGTGAGGCGCCATGAGCGACGATTCACCGCTGCCGCCTACGCTTCGCGCCCTTTGCGAAGCTGCCGGACGCTTGCTGACGAAGTTCCCCGAAGGGCCCGAACGAGAGGAGACGTTCGGCAGATCCGTTGCGGCGCCTGCCGACTTGGTGGACGCCATATGCGATCACACGGAACGTTACCATGACCTTGTCGGGCGTCTGTCCGACGAGTTCACGCGTCTGGACTATCTCCTGGGAGGAGAAGCTGCCGCTGCGGAAGTGTTCTCGTCCGTGGGTCGGATCGAGGTGATCCTCAACCACACGCGAAAGAACCTCGACGAGGTGCGCGCCTGGCGTAACGATCCGAAAGCCGACGTCGTCCGGGGACTGCTGGCCGACATGCATCGCCATCTGCTCAACCAGATCCGGAGGATGCTAAGGGAAATCACGGAAGCGCTGCGCGACCCCGTGGCCACGTTGGAAAGACGAGGGCTTCCAACCACCGGCAAGGTAACGTTGGAGTTCAAGTTCGAAATCACGGACTCTCCACAGCGTGCTAACCTGGAGGCTTGGGTGGAACGCCAGGAACGGCGTGCAACTGAAACTTGGCGGGAATGGAGCGAAGCGGGATCAGGTTGCGCGTGGGGCTGTCTGGGCGCAGTGTTGTTGGCAGCGGTTTTGTTCTGGTTGCTGGGCGGATAACGGCTGAGCGAACGGGTTCACGCCGGGTCACGAGCCGGGAGCCTGTCCCGGACACGGGTTTGCCCGGACCTTCCCCTTTTGGTTCTTCCGGCTTTCTTGTGGGTAAGGTAGGAGGGAAAGGGAAGCGACATCACCGCGGACGCTCACCCCCGTCATTCCCGCAAACGCCCCACCCTCCGTCATTCCCGCGAAAGCGGGAATCCATCCGCTTTCCTCGCTCTCGTTGTACAACCCTCTCATACAGGGCGCCATGGGGTTTGCTCGCAAGGTCTGGATTCCCGCCCCCGCTTCCGCGAGGACATGCTTTCGCGGGAATGACGAGTCGGGGCTTTCGCGGGGATGACGGGATGGAGAGTGTCGCAACTCACACGAATTCCTGAAGCGTCCCCCTTTCCAACACGGCAGGACATGAGCAGCCGCGGGAGCTGCGCGAGCAGGGCACGGGCGACCCGGTGCGGTGTGCGGCAAGGGTGGCGCGGCCGGGCGTTCTCGCGTAGAGTGACCGCATGGGTGCAGGACCGACTCGATCCGACTCGATTCATCAAGGAGGGTGCTCGATGCTACGTTTCTCAGGGTGTGTGCTGGTCTTCTTCCTGGGCATGACCGCGGCCGCAGCCGCGGACCAGGCCGCGGGGCAGCGGTCGGTGGAGGAGATCGAGAAGATCGTCCGCGAGTACCTGCTCAGGGACCCCAAGGTAATCCTGGACGCGGTGGAACGTTACCGGGCCAAGGCGCGCGAGGAACAGGCCCAACGCAGCCGGGCCGCGGTCCGGGAGCACCGCGAGGAGATATTCGCAGACCCTGACTCGCCCGTGGGAGGCAACCCCCGCGGGGACGTGACCGTGGTGGAGTTCTTCGATTACCGTTGCGGCTACTGCCGGCGTTTCGCGCCGGTGCTCGGCCAAATCACGGAACAGGACCCACAGGTCCGGGTCATCTACAAGGAACTCCCCATCCTCGGCGAGGAGTCGTTCACCGCGGCCCGCGCCGCGCTCGCGGCGAGGACCCAGGGAGGCTACCGCGAGCTCCACGAGGCGCTGATGGCCGCGGAGGGACCCCTGAGCGAGCAGGCCATCATGACCGTGGCCCGGTCCGTGGGTCTGGACACCGGCCGCCTGAGCCAGGACATGCAGGCCCCGGAGATCCTCGACGCCATCGGCAGGAACCGCAAACTCGCCGAAGCCCTGGGCATCGACGGGACTCCCGCGCTCATCGTCGGCGACCAAGTGGTCGGCGGCGCCGTCCCCCTGGACGACCTCAAGGCGATGATCGCCCGGTCCCGGCGCCGCTCCGAGTAATGGAACCTCTGGACAATCGAGACATCCGGGATGGATTCCCGATTCCCTCACCCTGACGCCCTTGTCCCCGTTCGTCCTGAGCGTAGCGAAGCGAAGTCCCCCATTCATCCTGAGCGAAGCGAAGTCGAAGGACGCGCTCATGCCCCTGTCCGGATTGTTCAGAGGTTCCTGAGTACGGTTTGAGGATGCCTGTCGAACGGCTTCGGTTGCCGTGACCCGCGGCGCGCCCGTTCAGCGGGAGTGAGATTCGGAAGGATGCTCGACAATATCCGTGTGATCCTGGTGCGGCCCAAGGGGTCCGGCAACATCGGGTCGGTGGCCCGGGCCATGAAGAATACCGGCCTGTGCGACTTGGCGCTGGTGGGCGGGGGGCGCACCCGGAGCTTCATGGCCCGGGCCATGGCCGCTCACGCCGAGGACGTGCTGGAGCGGGCGCGGCGGTTCGACACCATACGCGAAGCGGTGGCGGACTGCGGCCTGGTGGTGGGGACCACGTGCCGCAAGGGCCTGTACAGGGACCATGTGCGGCCGCCGCGGGAGGCGGCCCGGGACTTGGTGGCGTCCGTCCGGGGCGCCGACGCCAAGCCGGCCGCCCTCGTCTTCGGGCCGGAGGACAACGGGCTCAGCAACCTGGACATCAGGCATTGCCATCGGCTCGTCACCATTCCGAGCCACCCGCAGCAACCGTCCCTCAACCTGGCCCAGGCGGTCATGGTGTGCCTCTATGAGATCTACGTGGCGGCCCTGGACCCGGGGCCGAGCGACCCCCTCGACCGCGCGCCCGCGGAGGCCGTGGAGGCCTTGTTCGACCGCATGAGGGAGACCCTCCTCGAAGTGGGGTTCCTCGACCCGCAGAACCCCGAGCACATCCTGCTGGCCTTGCGCCGCATCCTCGGCCGCGCCGGCCTGGAGGAGCGCGACGTGAAGATACTGAGCGGCCTGTTCCGGCAGGTCGAATGGTACGCCCGGGACGGCTGGAAGGCAGCGGAAGAAAAGCGCCGGACGGGTCCCGGTATCCGGTAGCCCCGGAGCCGTGTCCTCAGGGCAGGCCCAGGACCCGCTTGGCTGTGACGTTGCGCTGGATCTCGCTGGTTCCGGCGAATATGGAGATGCGCCGGACCTCGCGCCACAGGACCGAGACGTCCACCGGGCCGTCCGGCGTGTCCAGCGGCCCGGCTTCGGCCCCGTGCTCGCCCGCGGCGTCCAGCAGCAGGTCGGCGATCCGTTGCACGACGTCGGTGGAGACGATCTTGATGAAGGACGAGTCCGCGCCGACCTCCATGCCGGCCTTGGCCATCTGGACGGCGTGGGCGAAGACCGCGGACTGGGCGAGCACGTCGAGCTCGGCCTGGGTGAGCCGGTCCCGGAACGCCGGGTCGTCGAGGACGCCTGTGGCCCCGGCGACCTTGCGCACCCGGTCCAGCACGTCGATGGCCAACTGCGGGTTGGCGTTGCCGAGCCGCTCCGAGTCGAGCAGCGCCTTGGCCACGCGCCACCCGTCGTTCAGTTCGCCCACCAGGTTGGTCCGGGGCACGCGCACGTCGTCGAAGAACTCTTCGGCGAACTCCTCGTCGTCGGCCAGCGTCCGGATGGGGCGGATGGTGATGCCCGGAGTCTTGAGGTCGATGAGCACCATGGAGATGCCCAGTTGCTTCCTGGGCGCATCCGGGTCGGTGCGGACCAGCGCGTACATCCAGTCGGCGTGGTGCCCCCAGGTGGTCCAGATCTTGTGGCCGTTGATGACGATGTGGTCGCCGTCGATCTCCCCCCGGGTGCGCAGGCTGGCCAGGTCCGATCCGGCCCCCGGCTCGGAATAGCCTTGGCACCAGAGGGCCTCGCCCGAGAGCATCCTGGGCAGGTGCTCGGCCTTCTGCGCCTCGGTGCCGTGGCGTATCAGGATCGGGCCGATGTGCCCCACCGCCTGCCGGGACAGCACTGGCGCGCCCGCCCGGCCGAACTCCTCCTGGAGGATGAGCTGCTGGTTGAGGCTGGCCTCCATGCCGCCGTACTGCTTCGGCCAGTTGGGCGCGATCCAGCCGCGGTCGTACAGCTTGCGCTGCCAGGGCCGGATCATCTCGGGCGGCGGGCGGGTGGACCAGCCCTGCAACTCCGGCGGCAGGTTCTCCGCCAGCCAGCGCCGCACCTCCTGTCGAAAGGCGGCGTCTTCCTTCGTGTCGGCGATGAAGCTGATGGCGCTCATGAAACGCACCCGTTGTAGCAGACGGGGCCTCGGGGTGCGAGGCCAGGATCCCGTCCGGGCACAAACCGCTTTCCCTTCGGAAGGGGTTCGGGTGAGGGAATCCCCTTCGACATCCTCATCGAACAGGGTCTCCTTGATGATGACAAGCCCAAAACATACCCATAAAATCATAAACACATGTTGATTTAACGGGTGTGAACGGCTACTCTCAGGTCGTGCACCGCCATCAGCTACACGCCTTGCAGGACTGGCTGCGCAGCCCCCGGCGCAAGCCGCTGGTCGTTCGCGGCGCGCGGCAAGTGGGCAAATCCACTCTGGTGGAACTGTTCTGCGAGGCCGCCGGCAGGGAACTCGTGGCCGTGAACCTGGAACGGCATCCCGATTTGGCGGAAGCGTTCGGCCGGGTCGGCACGGACCCGGCTGCGCTGCTCAACCTGGTCGAGGCGGTGACGAACGCGCCGCTGCCGCCCCGCGGGGTGCTGTTCATCGACGAGATACAAGCCGCGCCCCGCGCCCTTGCTTCGCTCCGCTATTTTCTGGAGGAAACGCCCGATCGTCCCGTCATCGCCGCGGGCTCCCTGACGGAGTTCGCGCTGGCCGAGCAGGCCTTCCCCATGCCGGTGGGACGGGTGGAGTACCTGAACATGGGGCCGATGACGTTCACCGAGTTCCTCAAGGCCACCGGCAAGGACCGCCTCGCCGGCGAGGTCGAGGGTTTCGAGTGGCCGTCCGGCCGCGGAGCGCCCCCTATCGACCCCCTGGTCCACCGCCGGCTGCTCGAATCCCTGCGCCTCTACCAGTTCGTGGGCGGCATGCCGGAGGCCGTCAGCGTGTATGCCGAGTCCGCCAGCCTGCGAGCCGTCAGCGCCGTCCACGCCGGCATCCTCGAAACGTATCGCGACGACTTCCCCAAGTACGCCGCCCGCCGCGACCTCACCCGGATGCTGCGCGTGTTCAACTTCGCCGCGCGCCAGGCGGGTTGCAAGGTGAAGTACAGCAACGTCTCGCCCGACGAGCAGAGCGCCACCATCCGCCGGGACGTGGAGATCCTGGCCATGGCCCGGGTCATCGCCAAGGTGACCCACAGCCATTGCTCGGGTCTGCCGCTCCAGGCCGACGCCAAGGACAACGTCTTCAAGCTGGTCTTCCTCGACGTGGGCCTGATGAACGCCGTCTGCGGCCTCGGCTGGGAGAGCATGGCGTCGCGGCCCGACACGGACCTCGTCAACGCCGGCTCCGGCGCCGAGCAGTTCATCGGCCAGCACCTGCAATACCTGCTCGCCCAACGACCGAACCGCGAACTCACCTACTGGCTCCGCGAGGGCCGGTCGAACAACGCCGAGGTGGACTACGTGGCGGAGTTCGGCGGCCATATCGTGCCCATGGAGGTGAAGGCCGGACGCGCCGGCTCCTTGAAGTCCCTGCACCAGTTCGTGGCCGAGAAGCGCGTGCCCCTGGCCGTCCGTTTCGACGTCAACCCTCCGTCGCTGCAAACGGTGGACACCCGGGTTCGGCGCGGCCGCGGTTCCGAGCAGGTGCGGTATCCGCTGCTGTCGCTGCCGCTGTACCTGGTCGAACGCCTGCCGCGGATACTCCATGGGAACGTCCGGTCGAATCCGGCTTGAGACCGTTCTGCCTATGGGAAGGGGCGTCCTTCGACTTCGCTTCGCTACGCTCAGGACGAACGGGGGATGAAAGTTGCCATGTCCGGGAGCCGTGGAATATACTTCCGCCGGTCCCATGAACACGGAAAAGGTAGCCGCCCTGCTCCATCCCGCGAGCGTCGCCATCCTTGGCGCGCGGGAGAACCCGTCGGGCTGGACCGCGCGCATCTTCGCCAACCTGGTCCGCTTCGGCTTCGCCGGCCCCGTCTATCCGGTGAACCCGAACCACGCGCGCATATGGGACGTGGAGTGCTTCCCGGACCTGCGCGCCCTCCCCACGGTCCCCGACCATCTGGTGGTGATGCGCGCCGCGGCCAGCGTCCCGGCCATCCTCCGGGAGGCCGCGGCCCTGGGCGCCCGCAGCGCCACCCTCTACGCCGCGGGTTTCTCCGAGAGCGCCAATCCGGAGGGCCGGCGGCTCGAAGCGGAGTTGCGCGCCGCCATCGAGGAGACCGGCCTCGCGGTCTCCGGCCCCAACTGCCTCGGCAACCTCTCGGCGCGGGCGCGCCTCCTGACCCTGCCGGACGACCGGGTGCGGGAGCTCACGCCCGGTCCCGTGGCCATGGTGGGACAGAGCGGCACCACCACTCCGAACATCGCGCGGGCCCTCCTGGACCGGGGCATGGACGTGGGCTACGTGGTGACCAGCGGCAACGAGACCGGCCTCGTCGCCGCGGACTACATCGACTACTTCGTCACCGACCCGGATGTCCGGCTCGTCTTCTGCCTCGTGGAGGCGGTGCGCCGGGCGGACGACTTCCTCGCCGCCTGCCGCCGGGCGCGGGACGCCGGCAAGCCCGTGGTGGTGCTCAAGATGGGGACGTCCGAGGGCGGACGCCGCGCCGCCCTGTCCCACACCGGATCCCTGGCCGGCCGGGTGGAAGCCTTCGACGCGGCCACCGGCCCGGCCGGCGTCATCCGGGTGGAGAGCGCCGACCGCGCGGTGGACGTCATCGAGTGGCTGCTGCACGCGAGCGTTCCCCGAGGGGAGCGCGTCGGCGCACTGGTCTATTCCGGCGGGGTCCGCGGCCTGGTGGAGGACGCAGCCGCCCGCCACCGTGTGCCCCTCCCCGAATTTGCGCCGGAGACGGGCGCCCGGATCCGCGAGATCCTGGGGGACGGGCAGCCCGTCAGCAACCCCCTGGACGCGGCCGGCTTCCTCAACCGTCCCCTGGAAACGGTGTTGGAGTTGGTGCAGGTGGTCCGTGACGACCCCGGGGTGGACCTGATGGTGTTCCAGGAAGACCTGCCTCCCCACGAGGGCCTGAACGACGCCAACCGCCGCCGCACCGCACGCGTGCTGGACACCCTGGAGGCGGTGGACGCCAGGCTCCTCGGACCCGGCCGGAAACCGTTCGCCCTGGTCTCTCCCACGTCCTACGACCTCACGGAGTTCAGCCGCGCGGCCCGGCGGCGCTTTCCGCACGTCCCCTGCCTCAACGAGCCCGAGCGGGCGTTCCGCGCCGTCCGTGCGGTGCTGGACTACCGCACCCGCTCCCGGGACGCCCAGGGGGACCCGGCGCCGCCCCTCCCGTCCTCCTGCACGGAGCGCCTCGAAGAACTGCGGCGGCGGGTGAAAGGCATGCCGCAGGCCGTTCCCCTGAGCGAGCCCGAGTCCAAGGAACTGATTCGGGCCTTCGGCGTCCCCGTGCCCGAGGAGGGGCTTGCGCGCACCGAGGACGAGGCGTTGGCCCTGGCCGAGCGCATCGGCTATCCGGTGGCGGTCAAGGGGGTGGCGTCCGCGCTGACGCACAAGAGCGACGCCGGCGCGGTCCGCGTAGGGGTCGGGGACGCCGAAGCCGTGCAGCGGGCATGTCGGGACATCGCGCGCAACGTCGCCGCCTACGACCCGGACATCCGCCTGGAAGGCTGGCTGGTGGCCGGGATGGCCCCGGCCGGACTGGAGTTGGCGCTGGGCGTGCAGCGCGACCCCGAGATGGGTCCGGTGGTGATGTTCGGCACGGGCGGGGTGTGGCTGGAACTCATGCAGGACGTGGCCTTCGGGCCGCCGGGGATCCGGCGCGAGCAAGCCGTCCGGCTCATCGACTCGACCCGGGTCGGGCGGTTGCTGGACGGGTATCGCGGCAGCGGCCCCTACGACCGCGACGCGGTGGTCGATGCACTGGTGGCGGTGGGCCGGTTGGCGGCCGCGGCCGGAGACGTGATCGAGAGCCTGGACGTCAACCCCTTCCTGGCCCTCCCCCGGGGAGAAGGCGGTCTCGCCCTGGACGCCCTGGCAGTGGCCGCGTCACCGCGTTAGGGAACGCAGGGACAGGGAATCCAAGCCGGAATTGCTCAGACCTTCCCAAAGTCTCCCCGGAAGGACCCCGGACCGTCGTTGCCGGCGCAAGCGGCGCCTCCGGACGGGCGGCGCGAGAGAGGTGAAAGGTCAACACATGGAACTCGTTCTCGATGAGGCGCAGACGATCCTTCGGGAGAGCGCGGAGAAGCTGGTCGGCCGGCACGCAGGCCCGGCCCGGCACCGGGCCGTGCGCACCCGGGAGCACGGCTTCGACCCGGCGCGCCTCGCGGTAGTGGCCGAGGCCGGCTGGCTCTCCCTGCTGGCGCCGGAAGAGCGCAACGGCCTGGGACTGGGAGCCACCGAGGCGGCGCTGGTGCTGGAAGCCGCGGGCCGGGGTCTCATGACCGAGCCCGTCACCGCCATGATGGCCTCGGCCGCGGTCCTGGCCGCGGGACCCGCGAGCCTGGAGTCAGCCCTGGACCAGTTGACCGCGGGCCGCTCCGTCATCCTGCCCGCGCTGCACGACCCGGTGGCCGCGGGGCCGGAAAGCCCGCCCGTGGCCGCCGCGCCCGCGGGCCGGGGCTTCCGGTTGACCGGACGCACAGGCGCGGTCCCCGGAGCGCCCGCGGCCCACGGCTTCGTGGTGGACGCCCGCGCACGGGATGGCGTCGTGGTCTGCCTCGTGCCGCGCTCCGCCCCGGGACTGGAGTTGGAGGGACGGACGCGGGTGGACGGAACCGACCAGGCCGCACTGACCCTGGCGGACGTGGTGACCTCCGCGGACCAGGTGATCGCGGACGGTGCGCGGGGAGCCGCCCTCGCCGCCGCGGCCCTGGACCGGCTCCTGCTGGGGACCTCGGCCGAGATGCTGGGGGTGATGGAGCGGGGCTTGGCCCTGGCCGTGGACTACCTGGGGACGCGCGAGCAGTTCGGCCGCCCCATCGGCTCCTTCCAGGCCCTGCAACACCGGGCGGTCAACGACCACGTGGACATCGAGCTCACTCGCTCCCTGCTCTATCAAGTGTGCGCCGCGCTGGACCAGGGACGCGGCAACCACGCCATGGCGGCCGCGGTGAAGGCCCGCGCCTCGGACGCGGCGCTCTCGGTGACCAAATCCATGGTGCAGATGCACGGCGCCATCGGCTTCACCGACGAGTACGACGCCAGCCTCTACCTCCGCCGCGCCATGGTCCTCTCGGCCCAGTACGGCAACGCCGCCCACCACCGCCGACGCTACGCGCGGCTGTCCGCGGCAGCCGCTTGAAGGTGGCGACCGGCGTCTCGAATAATGTGGATCTTCCTGCTTTTGAGTGGGTTGTGACACTCCCCACGCATGCGATGAAGTCCGCTTTCCTCCCATTCCGACCCTGAAGTCCTCGGTTTGGCGTCGCAAACGCCCCACCCCGTCATTCCCGCGAAAGCGGGAATCCATCCTTCCGACTCAACCCCAGGGCACCCTGCCACTGTGCACAGGTTGATTGGATACGAGGTTCCTGAACACATGGAAAGCGCTATCCAGAGAGGAAAGGCGGTCAGGAAATGGCATCGGGCAAGGAAGATCGAGTGGATCGAGAAGGGTCATCCAACCTGGAGAGGTTTGTACAAAGAGAGCGATGAAACTGGATGGATTCCCGCTTTCGCGGGAATGACGGAGTAGGCGTCCGTGGAGCAACGGCAGCGTGATCCCTTTCGCTCCTACCTTACCCACACGAATTCCTGAAGAGCCATGATTTCCTTCAGTGATTCGAGCATGGTGCTGATCCGGTCGGGATTATAACCGATTTCCCCTGAAACTGGACAGGAATCTTTCCAGTTTTCAGGATGATTGGCAACCAGTTTTTCCGGTTCAGGACCGTGCCTGGGTCGAGGGGCGCGCACCGCGGCCCCGGTGGGTCCCCCTCGCAGGGCCGCCGGAGGCAGGGGAGCCGCGGCCCCGGTCCGGCCTCACGGGCGCGATTCCTTCACCCCGGACAGGAACAACAGGGGCAGGGCGATGGCCGCGGACACGGCCATCCATGCCGTTTCGTAGGACTCGGACCAGTCGGCGATGAAGCCGAAGACCGGCGGCAGCACGACGACGCCGAGGAACGCCACGGTATTGGTCAGGCCGATGGCGACGCCGGCCACACGGGTCCCCACGATCTTGGAGATCAGGGCGAGGTACAGCCCCTGCCAGCTCATGACCCCGAGACCGAGCAGCGACACCACCACGGTCACCAGCCACGCGGGCGTGGCCGCGGACAGGAAGGCTGTGGCCAGGCCCATGCCGATGGCGAGAAGGCCCAACATCACCATGACAGGCTTGCGCCGCCCCAGGAAGAGCCGGTCGCTCACCACGCCGAACCCGATCCTGCCGGCCCCGCCGCAGACCTGGCCCGCCGCCAGGAGGGCCGCGGCAAAGACCAGGGAAAAGAGGATGTCCTCGGTGAGGTAGAGCTCGATGTAGCTCACGTAGCACCACTGGCAACCGGCAAGGACGGCGGCGTAGAAGGTCACGGCCCAGATGTCCTTGCGTCGGACGATGTCCCCGAGCCCGCCCGCCGGGGCCGCGGCGCTGGCCCGGCGCTGCTCCGGCTCCCGGTAGCAGAGCAGCACCACCGCCCCCGTGCACACGGTGACCGCCCCCGCGGCGAAAAGCGCCCAGCGCCAGCCGAAGGCCAGTCCCAGGGACGGCAGCGTGAGGGCCGCGAGGGCGCCGCCCAGGGGGATCCCCGTCTGCCGGATGCCCATGGCGGTTCCCCGCTCCCGGTCCGGGAACCACCCGGCCACCGCCTTGCTGCCGGCCGGGGTGCCCGTGGCCACCGGCGCCCCCAGCAGCAGGAACACCGCCAGCAGGGCGGCGAAGCTCCCGGCGAAGTGGACCGTCATGGCCAGGACCCCGCCCGCCACCGCGCCGTAGCCGATGACCAGCCGTTCGCCGAAACGGTCCGCGGCCCTGCCGGCCACCAGGACCGAGGCCACCACGCCGACGTTGCTCATGGAAACGAGGACGCCCACCTCGGTGAGGTTCAGGCCCAACTCCGCCTGGATCAGGGGGACCAGGGTCGGCACGCCCAGGTGGATGACCGACAGCGCCGTCTGCGCCAAGGTGGCGATGCAAAGGTAGAACCAACGCCGGGACGGCGTTTCCGGGGTGGTTGTCGCGTTCCTCACGGCAAGGTTCGCAGGCTGCCGGGGCGGGCGGCCCGGGCCGGCGCTGATGCGGCGCCGCCCGGGGGCGGCGAGGTTTGCGTCTCCCCCGCGGACAGGCTAGGTTGGCGCAGGGCTCGAACGGCGTCTCGAAGAGGTTCCGGCCTCGTCCGGTGGGCCGCGCCGGCCCGCGGGGGCGCGGCTTCGAGCATCCCGGAACCAGCCGCACCCATGAAACCGGCGACGAACCTGCTGCGCGAGCTGCCTTCGGTGGACCGTATCCTGGTGCACCCTGCGGCCGCGCCGCTGCTGGCGCGGTTCAGCCGGTCCTTCGTCACGGAGAGCCTGCGGGGCCTCCTCGAGGAGCTCCGGCACGCCATCAGGACGGGCGACGGTCTCCCGCCCCACGGGCTGAACGACGAATCTATCATAGGGGACCTGGAAAAGAAGCTCGTCCGGGGCTCCCGCTCCGGGACGGTGCGGGTGGTGAACGCCTCGGGGACCATCCTCCACACGAACCTGGGACGGGCGTTGCTCTCCGAGGCCGCGGCCGCGGCGGTGGACCGCGCCGCCCGCCATCCCGTGAACCTGGAGTTCGACCTGGACCGGGGCCAGCGGGGCCAGCGGGAGGCCGGCGTCGAATCGCTGCTCACGGAGTTGACCGGGGCCGAGGCCGCGCTGGTGGTGAACAACAACGCCGCGGCGGTGCTGCTGGGGCTCAACACCCTGGCCGAAGGCAGGCGCGCCATCGTCTCCCGGGGCGAGCTCATCGAGATCGGCGGCTCCTTCCGCATCCCCGAGATCATGGCCAAGAGCGGCGCCGTCCTCGAGGAGGTGGGGACCACCAACCGCACCCACCCGCGGGACTACGCCGAGGCCATCGACGAAAGCGCCGGCGTGCTCCTCAAGGTCCATACCAGCAACTACCGGGTGGTGGGGTTCGCCGCGGAGGTCGAGCTCGGGGATCTCGTGGCTCTGGGCCGGGAGCACGGCGTGCCGGTGATGGAGGACCTGGGCAGCGGGGCGCTGGTGGACCTGGCAGGGTTCGGGTTGCCGCGGGAGCCGCTGGCGGCGGAGCGCGTGGCCCTGGGCGCGGACGTGGTGACCTTCAGCGGCGACAAGATCCTCGGCGGACCCCAGGCGGGTCTGGCGGTGGGCCGGAAGACGTGGATCGACCGCATGAACCGGAACCCCCTGAAGCGCGCCCTGCGCTGCGACAAGCTCACGCTGGCGGCCCTGGAGGCGACCCTCAGGAGCTACGTCCAGTCCCCCGACCCGTGGGAAGAGATCCCCACGCTGCGGGCCTTCCGCCTGTCCCTGGAAGCCTTGGAAGAACGCGGGCGGAAGCTGTTGCCGTTGCTGCGGGAACGGCTGGGGCCGGACTACGATGTGGAGATCGTGGACTCCACCTGCCAGATCGGCAGCGGCGCCCTTCCCACCGAGGAGATCCCCAGCCGGGCCGTCGCGGTCCGCAGCCGCGGCCGGAGCGCCGACGAGGTAGCGCGGCTGTTCCGCGGGGCCGACCCGCCCATCGTCGGGCGCATCCACGACGACCGCTTCCTGCTGGACCTCCGGACCGTGGACGCCCCCGAGTCCCTGGCGCCCAACCTCCGGGACGAGCCGGACGGCGGCCGGCCCCCGCTCTGACCCGCGCCTCGCCGGGAACGCCATGCCCTACGTCATCGGCACCGCGGGACACATCGACCACGGGAAGACGAGCCTCATCAAGGCCCTCACCGGAACGGACACGGACCGCCTCAAGGAGGAAAAGGAGCGCGGCATCTCCATCGACCTGGGGTTCGCGCACCTGGGGCTGCCGGACGGCTCCGAGGCGGGCATCGTCGATGTGCCCGGGCACGAGCGCTTCATCCGCAACATGCTGGCCGGGGCCCACGCCATGGACCTGGTGCTGTTCACCGTGGCCGCGGACGATGGCGTCATGCCCCAGACCGAGGAGCACCTGGACATCGTACACCTGCTGGGCGTCCGGTCAGCCCTGTTCGTCGTCACCAAGGTGGATCTGGCGTCCGACGCGCGGGTTCGGGACGTGGAGGAGGAGATCGAGATCCTGACCTTCGGCACCGCGCTGGAAGGCTCCCCGGTGGTGCGCTTCTCCGCGGTCTCGGGCGCGGGGCTGGAGCAGGTGCGGACGCGCGTCTTCGAGCTCCTGGGGGGGATCGATCGGGCCGCGCCCAGCGGCTTCTTCCGCCTGCCCGTGGACCGGGTGTTCGTGCTGCAGGGCCACGGGGTGGTCGTCACCGGCACCGCGCTGGCCGGCCAAGTGCGCACCGGCGACCGCGTCCACGCGGTTCCCGGCGGCCGGAAGTTCCGCGTGCGCAGCATCCAGGTGCACGGCCAGCCGGTGGAGGCCGCGGGCTGGGGCCAGCGCGTGGCCCTGAACCTGACCGGCCAGGACCGGGGCGCCCTGGAGCGCGGCCACATGATCTGCCATGAGGACCTCACCCTGGCGTCGAGCCGGTTCGACGCGCACCTGGAAGTGAGGCCCGCGGCCGCCAAGGGCCTCCGCAACCACCAGCGGGTGCGCATCCACCTGGGGACCGCGGAGCGCATGGGCAAGGTGGTCTTCCTGGGCGGCGCGGAGAAGGTGGATCCCAAGGAGACGGCCTATTGCCAAGTGCTGCTGACGGAGCCGCTCCTGGTCATGCGGGGGGACCATTTCATCGTGCGGGACGAGACCGCGCAGAAGACCCTGGGCGGAGGCCTGGTGATCGACCCACGGGCGCCCCGGCGCCGGCGCAGGGAAAGGGGCGCGGAGGAGAGGCTGCGGACGCTGCACCAAGGGGACACGCCGGAGGTCATCCGGAGCTTCCTCGACGGCGCCGCGAGCTTGGCCACGGGCATCGGCGCCATCAGCCAGTTCCTCGACCTGAAGCAGGAAGAGACCCGGGGCTGGCTGGAACGGACCGACGGACTGCGCTCCTTCGATTCCGAAAGGGAGCGGGTCTATACCACAGAAGACAAGTGGAACGGCTTCGGGCGGCGGCTCCGCTCGACCCTGGAGGAGTTCCACCGAAGCCATCCCCTGGCCCCGGGAATGGACCTGGAAGAGGTCCGGGGGAGGCTCGCCGCCAACGTGTCGGTGCGGCTGTTCCGGGACTTGGCGGACCTGCTTGCGGCCGAAGGGGCCTGCGTCCGGGACGGCAACCACCTGCGCCTGCCGGACCACCGGGTGGAGCTCGGCGCGCAGGAGAAGTCCCTGTCCGGCAAGATCACCGCGGCGTTGGCCAGGACGCCCCTGAGCCCGCCCTACCTGAAGGAGGTGGAGAAGGCCCTGGGGGTCGAGCGCCCCCGGCTCAACGAGGTGGTCCGCGTCATGGAACGGCAGGGGGAGATCGTTCGGGTGACCACGGAGCTCTACTACCTGAAGGACTCCATTGACAGGATAAGGGCCAGTTTATATGACTACTTCGAGAGCCACCCGGAGATGAGCGCGGCCACGTTCAGGGACATCCTGCAGTCGAGCCGCAAATACACCATCCCCGTCCTGGAGTACTTCGACCGCACCGGCGTCACCATGCGCGTGGGCGACGTGAGGAAGCTCAAGACGGGGAGGAGTTGAAGCCGCGAACGCCCAAGGAGCCGTCATGGAAACCGTCCGACTGACCCAGGAAGTCAAGGCCGCGGGCTGAGCGGCCAAGCTCGGCCCTGCCGACCTGGCGCAAGTCTTGCGCCAGTTACCCAGGTTCACATCCCCGGAGCTGCTCGTGGGCACCGAGACGGCCGACGACGCCGGCGTCTATCGGCTGCGCCCCGATCTGGCCATCGTCAACACCGTGGACTTCTTCACGCCCATCGTGGACGACCCGTACATGTTCGGCCAGATCGCGGCCGCCAACTCCCTGAGCGACGTGTACGCCATGGGCGGCGAGCCGGCCACCGCCCTGAACATCGTCTGCTTTCCCCGGGGGAAGATGGACATCGGGATACTGGGGGAGGTGCTGCGCGGCGGCGCGGACAAGGTCGAGGAGTCCGGCGCGGTCGTCGCGGGCGGCCATTCGATCATCGACGAGGAGATCAAGTACGGGCTGTCGGTGACCGGCGTGGTCCACCCCGACCGCATACTCCGCAACGTGGGGGCCCGCGAGGGCGACGTGCTGGTCCTCACCAAGCCCCTGGGGACCGGCATCGCCACCACCGCCCTGAAGAGGGGCAACGCGTCGGAGGCGAGCATCGAGCAGGCCGTGGCCTCCATGGCCGCCCTCAACAAGTACGCCGCCGCGGTGATGCAGGGTTACGACGTCCACGCCTGCTCCGACGTCACCGGCTACGGCCTGCTGGGGCACGGCCTGGAGATGACCGGCGACGGCAGCGTCAGCATCGTCTTCGAGGCCGCCCGCCTGCCCCTCATCCGGGACGCCGCGGCCCTCGCCGAGACCGGCAACCTCACCGGCGGCTGCAAGCGCAACCGCGAGTACCTGGACGACAAGACCGTCATCGACGCCGGCGTCTCCGACGCCCTGGCCGAAGTCGCCCTGGACCCCCAGACCTCCGGCGGCCTGCTCATCGCCGTTGCCGAGAAGGACGGCGAGGCCCTCGTCCGGGCGCTGGTGGAACACGACGTCCCCGCCGCGGCCATCGTCGGCCACGTCACCGCCCGCAAGGACCACGCGGTGCGGCTGGCGTGAGGGGGCCAAAGCGCGAGGGGGCGTCCGCATGCGCGAACGCCCCCTCCTCCCCGAAACGCCTCCGGCGTTGGACCGGAGGAAACCCTACTTGCGCTTCCGCACGAGGAAGTCCAGCGCTTCCTTCGACTCCTGGGACATGCCGAGGATCTGGCCCACGTATCCTTCGATCTGCTCGCCGGACACGTAGTCGATGATGAGCTTGGCATCCTCGGCCTCCTTGAGGAACTCCGGGTCCTCCAGCGTCTTGGCGAACCCTTCCCGTAGCTGCGCGAGCCGCTTGGCTGGGACGCCGGGAGGGGCCACGAACGGACGCTGGAACTCATACTGGTTCACCCATGCGGTATAGGTGGCGACGTGTTTCTTGCCGCCCCGCTCGGCGATCAGGTCCGGTATGACGAGGGCGTTCGCGAGTTCCGGGTCGGGGATCTTCCGGTGCGTGAGCACGGGGATCATCTTGTCCGGCCCCTTGGCGTCGAGCATGGACCGGGCCGTGACCCGCATGGATTCCCAGCCCCAGCACGCGCCCGCGACCTCCTTGGCCTGCATGGCGAGCCGCGACTTGGCGGTTCCGGCATAGCCCGCCACCACGTCGAAGTTCGTGCCGATGGTCCGGTTGAGGATCTTGGGCAGGTCGATGCCGGTGGAGCCCGTCCGGGTGCCGCCCACCTTGACCGGCTTGTCGGCGTCCGTGATGTGCTCGAGCTTCGTCACCCCGGACCAGCCCATGAACGCGCAAGCCGGTATGCCCTTGACCGGAGCGCCGATCCAGCTCAGCTCTTCCCCCTTGATCCGCACCTTCGGGTCGCCGAGGCCCTGCATGGTCACGAGGCCGCTGTTCCACACGCCCAGGACCGTGCCGTCGCGCCTGGCCCTCTTCTGGATGTAGTTGGCCGCCACCAGGCTGCCGGCGCCGGTCATGTTCTGCACCACGAAGCCCGGGTTTCCGGGAATGTGCCTGCCCATGTGGCGCACCACCTGCCGGGTGTACGTGTCGTATCCGCCGCCCGGCGAGTAGCCCACGATGACCCGGATGGTCTTGCCTTCGAAGAAACGGTCGTCGGCGACCGCAACGCCGCCCGCCAGCAGCCCGAGGACTGCCGCAAGGGCGACGGCCAGTATTGTCTTTCCCATGGTGTGGACCCCCTTCGTGATGTCAGAGTAAAACTCCGCGCTTCGGTATTTCCGGGAAATTAAAGCGGATAATCGGTCCGGTTGCAAATCGTTCGGCGCCCGAATCCGCCAGCGGCTCCGGATCCCGTCCCTGCCTGCGGGAACCGGCAAGGGGACCCTTGCGGAGAACGCCGATTCCCTCGCCCCAACCTCCTGTCCTCGTTCGTCTTGAGCATAGCGAAGCGGAGTCGAAGGACGCGCTCATGCCCTCCCTGTCCCGATTGGTCCGAGTTTCCTGCGCAGCATCCCGAAGGTCCGCGTTTCTGTGCTATGGTTCCGGGGCGCCGGGCCGCGGGGCCGGGCGCATCGGGGAAGGAGGATCCGGGGGATGAAGCTGTCGGCGCTGGGCAGGCGGCTGATGGGCGAATCGGGCACGCGCTCGCTCATGGAGGACCTGGGGGAGTTCGTGACCGCGGGCGGGGAGATCATGAACCTCGGCGGAGGCAACCCCAGTCCCATCCCGGCCGCGCAGGAGGTCTTCCGCCGGCACATGGAGGCGCTGCTGCGGCGGGGCGACGCGTTCGAGCGGGCGGTGGGGGACTACGACGGGCCGTCCGGGGACCGGAGTTTCGCCCGGGCGGTGGCGCGGCTGCTGCGGCGCGAGCGGGGATGGGATCTGAGCGAGCGCAACGTCGCCGTCACCAACGGCAGCCAGTCGGCGTTCCTGGCCCTGTTCAACCTGTTGGCCGGACCCACCGGGGACGGCGGCTTTCGCCGGGTGCTGCTGCCGCTCTCGCCCGAGTACATCGGCTACGCCGACCTGGGCCTCACTCCCGGCCTGCTGGCGTCGCGCCGATCGGTGCTCACCGACCTCGGGGACAAGCTGTTCAAGTACGGCGTGGACTTCGACGCGGTGGAGGCGGTGGAGGACGTGGGCGCCATCTGCCTGTCGCGTCCCACCAACCCCACCGGCAACGTGGTCACCGACGCGGAGATGGAGCGCCTGGACGCCCTGGCCCGGACCCGGGACGTTCCGCTCATCGTGGACGTGGCCTACGGGCAGCCCTTTCCCGGCATCGTCTTCGGGGAACCCGCCCTGGCCTGGAACCCGCGGACGATCCTGTGCATGAGCCTTTCCAAGCTCGGGCTGCCCGGGCTCCGCACCGGCATCGTGGTGGCCGCGGAAGAGGTCGTCGCCGCCCTGGAGGCGGCCAACGCCATCTTCTGCCTGGCCCCGGGAAGCCTGGGTCCGGCCCTGGCCACCGAGCTCGTGGACAGCGGCGAGGTCCTCGCCCTGGGCCGTGAGGTGGTGCGCCCGCACTACGCCGGGCGGGCGGAGCGGGTGGTGGACCTGCTGCGCCGCGGGCTCGAGGACTGCGACGTGCGCATCCATCGCCCGGAGGGAGCGTTCTTCCTGTGGCTGTGGATGCCGGGCCTGCCCATCGACAACGTCGAACTCTATCGACGGCTCAAGGCCCGCGGGGTCATCGTCGTGTCCGGCCACTACTTCTTCCCGGGGCTGGAGCACGACGACTGGCCGCACAAGCGGGAGTGCGTCCGCATCTCCTACGCCGACGACTGGGGCCGCACCGAGCGCGGGCTGGCGGTCCTGGCGGAAGAGGTGCGCCGGGCCCGGGACGAGGGCTGAGGGGGCGGGCTGAGGACCGAAGCCACCATGAGGGAAGACCTGCGGCAGGTGCTCCGGCGCACGTTCGGCTACTCCGGTTTCCGCGGACAGCAGGAAGCGGTGGTGGAGCACACCGCGGGCGGCGGCGACAGCCTGGTGCTGATGCCCACGGGCGGCGGCAAGTCCCTGTGCTACCAGATCCCCGCGCTGCTCCGGGAGGGGGTGGGCGTGGTGGTGTCGCCGCTCATCGCGCTCATGCGCGACCAGGTGGAAGCCCTGCGCCAGGCCGGGGTGCGGGCCGCGTGCCTCAACTCCAGCCTGTCCTTCCGGGAGGCCCGGGAGGTGGGGGCGGCGCTGGACGCGGGCCGGCTCGACCTGCTGTACGTGGCGCCCGAGCGGCTGCTGGGCGAGGGCACCCTGGAGCGGCTCTCCCGCCTCCGCATCGCCCTGTTCGCCATCGACGAGGCGCACTGCGTGTCCCAGTGGGGCCACGACTTCCGCCCCGAGTACCTGCAGCTCTCGGTGTTGTCCCAACGCTTTCCCCAAGTGCCGCGCATCGCCCTCACCGCGACCGCGGACGAGCCCACCCGCCGGGAGATCATCCAGCGCCTGGGACTGGGAGACGCCCGGGTCTTCGTGAGCGGCTTCGACCGCCCGAACATCCGCTACGCGGTGGCGCCCAAGACCAACGCCCGGGAGCAGCTCCGCCGCTTCCTCGAAGAGCGCCACCGGGGCGACGCCGGCATCGTCTATTGCCTGTCCCGCCGCAAGGTGGACCAGACCGCGGAGTGGCTGCGGGACCAGGGGGTGGACGCGCTCCCCTACCACGCGGGCCTGGAAGCAGACGAGCGCCGCGGCAACCAGGACCGTTTCGTGCGCAAGGAGGGCACGGTGATGGTGGCCACCATCGCCTTCGGCATGGGCATCGACAAGTCGGACGTGCGTTTCGTGGCGCACTTGGACCTGCCCAAGAGCATCGAAGCCTACTACCAGGAGACCGGGCGCGCCGGCCGGGACGGGCTGCCGGCCGACGCGTGGATGGCCTACGGTCTCCAGGACGTGGTCACCCTGCGGCAGATGGTGGAAGGCTCGGAGGCCGGCCCCGACCGCAAGCGCCTGGAGCTCCGCAAGCTCGACGCCATGCTGGGCTATTGCGAGCTCACCACGTGCCGGCGCCGCGCCTTGCTGGCCCATTTCGGGGAGTCCCGGGACGGGCCGTGCGGCAACTGCGACAACTGCCTGGCGCCGGTGGACACCTGGGACGCCACCGAGGCGGCGCGGAAGGCCCTGTCGTGCGTCTATCGCACGGAGCAGCGCTTCGGCGTGGCCTACGTCATCGACGTGCTCACGGGCAAGGACAGCGAGCGCATCCGGCGGTTCGGCCACCATCGGCTGTCCACCCACGGCATCGGCGCGGACCTGGACGCCCGGGAGTGGCGCTCGGTGTTCCGCCAGCTCGTGGTGCGCGGCCTCCTGAGCGTGGACTACGAGGGCTACGGCTCGCTCCGGCTGACCGAGGCGAGCCGCCCGGTGCTGCGCGGCGAGACCTCGCTCTACATGCGCCGGGAGGCGCGGCCGCCCAGTCGCGCGCGGGCCCGCGGAAGGGCCGAGTCCGCGCCGGCGTCGGTGTCTGCATCCTGGGACCAGGGCCTGTGGGACGCCCTGCGCGAGCGCCGGCGCGAGCTCGCGCAGTCCCAGGGCGTGCCGCCCTACGTCATCTTCCACGACGCGACCCTGCGCGAGATGGTGGAGCATCGACCGCGCACCCTGGAGGACTTCGCGCGCATCTCCGGGGTGGGAGAGACCAAGCTGCGCCGCTACGGCGACGACTTCATCGCCGTCATCAACCGCCACGGCCCCGCCTCCCCCTCCGTTGCAGGGGGAGGGTCGGGCTGAGGGCGGCAAGCGCGCCCTTCGACTTCGCTTCGCTACGCTCAGGACGAACGGGGTCGTTGGTCATAGTAGCTCTCCCGGCTTCTGTGTGGCAGGGTTTCACGGAATCCAGACCCTGCGAGCAAACCCCATGGGCGCACTGTATGAGAAGTTTGTACAACGAGAGCGAGGAAACCGGATGGATTCCCGCTTTCGCGGGAATGACGGGATGAGGCTTTTGCGGGAATGACGGGATGATGGGTGTCGCAACCCACACGATTTCCGGAAGCGCCGGATTTGGGAGGACATCATGCCAACGCTGAACGTCGGCGACGCCGACATCTACTACGAGGTCCACGGGGACGGACGGCCTTTCGTCTTCATCGCGGAGACCGCGTGCGACGGAGACGTGTGGAACCTGTTCCAGGTGACCGAGTTCTCCCGGGACCACCGCACCATCGTCACGGACTTCCGGGGCACCGGAAGGTCCACCCGGACCCCCATGCGCTACACCACGCGCATGTTCGCCGACGACGTGGCCGCGGTCATGGAGCACCTGGACGCCGCCGGGGCCGTGGTGTGCGGCCATTCCATGGGCGGCAGGGTGGCGCAGTTGCTGGCGCTGGAGCACCCCGGGCGGGTGGACAAGCTCATACTCGCCTCGTCCGGGGCGGCCCACCCCGGCGCCCGGGGCATACCCCTCAGGATCGCCACCGAGATGGTGGAGATGGGCTACGAGAAATACGTGCGGGACCACACCGTCGAGGTGGGCTGGACCGAGTCGTACGCGAAGGAGCACCCGGCCGAGATCGAGAGGTTCCTGGAGGTGCGCATGGCCAACCTGGCCTCGGTGGAATGCTACTTCCGGCACGTGATCGCACGGCAGGAGCACGACACCCGCCACCGGCTCAAGGACATCGCCGCGCCCACGCTGGTGCTGGTGGGAGAGGACGACCACACGGTGGTGAGCGACATGTCCCACCGAAAGGGGGCGGAGATGCTCGCCGAGGGCATTCCCGACGCCCGGCTCGTGGTCCTGCCGGGAGAGCGGCACAGCTACTTCTTCTCGAACCCGGACACGGCGCACCGGGCGATCCGGGACTTCATCCGCGGGTGAGCGGAACGCGGGCTGGCGGCGCGCCTTGCGAGCGCCTTCGGGCAAGGGTCGAAGGTCGAGTGAGGGTCGGGCGGCTCACTGCCCGCGGCGGGCTGCGATCTCGTCGAGGCGTCCTTCGAGCCAGCGGGTGCTGACCCGGCCGCTCACGTAGTCCGGCTCTTCCATCACCGCCTGCAGGAACGGGACGGTGGTGTCGATGCCGGCCGCGGCGAACTGCGCAAGGGCCTGCTTCATGCGCGCCACCGCCTGTCCCCGGTCGGCCCCGTGGACGATGAGCTTGGCCAGCAGCGAGTCGTAGAACGGCGGGACGCGGTAGCCCGGAAAGCATTGGGTGTCCACCCGGATACCCGGTCCCTGGGGCGGACGCCAATCGGTGAGGGTTCCGGGGCACGGCCGGAACCCCTGCCACGGCGCTTCCGCGGTGATGCGGCACTCGATGGCGTGGCCGTCGAAGCGGACGTCCTCCTGCGAGAAGGAGAGCCTCTCGCCGCCGGCGATGCGGATCTGCTCCCGCACCAGGTCCAGGCCCGTGACCATCTCGGTGACCGGGTGCTCCACCTGGATGCGGGTGTTCATCTCCAGGAAGAAGAAGTCCTGCCGGTCCTCGTCGTAGATGAACTCCACGGTGCCGGCGTTCTCGTACTTGATCTCCCGGGCGACCTTGTGTCCGGCCTCGCGGATGCGCTCCCGCAACTCCTCCGGGATGCAGGCCGCGGGCGCCTCCTCCACCACCTTCTGGTAGCGCCGCTGCAGCGAGCAGTCCCGCTCGCCCACGTGCACCACGTTGCCGAACCGGTCGCCCATGACCTGGACTTCGATGTGGCGGGCGTTGGGGACGTAACGCTCCATGTACAGGGTGGGGTCGCCGAAAGCGGCCCGGGCCTCCGCGGACGCGGTCTCGAACGCGGTCTGGAGCTCGCCGTCCCCGGTGACGATCTTGATGCCCTTGCCGCCCCCTCCCGCGGCCGCCTTCAGCAGCACGGGGTAGCCCACCTCCGCGGCGACTTCCGCGGCCTCCCGGAAGCTGCCCACGTTGTCGGACCCGGGCACCAGCGGGACGCCGAAGGCGCCCACCGCGGCCCGGGCCAGCAGCTTGTTGCCCATCTGGCGGATGCTGTCGGCCCGGGGGCCCACGAAGGTGATGCCGTGCCTGGCGCAGGTCTCGGCCAGCTCGGACTTCTCGGCAAGGAACCCGTAGCCCGGGTGGAGGGCGTCGCAACCGGTGCCCAGGGCGGTGGCCACCAGGGCCTCGACCTTGAGGTAGCTCTCCGCGGAGCGGGCCGGGCCGATGCACACGGTGCGGTTCGCGAGGCGGGCCGGCATACTGTCCCGGTCGGCCTCGGAAACCACCGCCACCGACTCGACGCCCAGGGACTGGCAGGCTTTGATGATGCGGACCGCGATCTCGCCCCGGTTGGCGACCAGGAGACGGCTAACGGCCATGGGCGAGGGTTCCGCCGGCGCTGCCGTCCATCAGGTCGCACCGGGAACGGGGCATTCGGTACTGTCTTCCTGGCAGCACGCTTCGTCTCCGTCCGGCCGCACCAGGAAGAGGGTCTGGCCGTGCTCGACGAACTGGCCGCTTTCCACGCAGACCTCGTCGATGGTGCCGGAAACGCCGGAGCTCACCGCGTTGAAGACCTTCATGACCTCCACGAGGCCCACCGTGGCCTCGGCGTCCACGTGGTCGCCGAGCTTGACGAAGGGCGGCGCGCCGGGTTCGGGCGTGGCGTAGAAGGTGCCCACCATGGGCGCGGTGATGGGGACGGCGCCTTCCTTGACGGTGGCCGGCTGGGACGCGGGCGCGCTCTCGGGCGCGGGGGCCGCCGCGGCCGGAGCCGCAGGGGCGGGGGCCGGAGCGGCCGGCGCAGCGGGCTCGGCCCGGGCGACGCTGACGGTTGCGGGCGCGGGCGCAGCCGCGGCGGCGAGCGGGACGCCCGACTTGCTGACCGTGAGCTTCAGGTCGCCTACCTCGAGGTCGAGATAATCGAAGTTCGACTTCTCCACCAAGTCCAGAATCTGTAGTACTTCATCCTCGGTCAATGGCGTAACCCTCTCTTCCTGTGCGCGTTGGGACGCGGGCTGGCACGAGGACGCGACGCCCCGGATCGCGGATACCCTCTTAACAAGAATCCGATTCGCGCGTCAACCGGGCGTCCTTCGACTTTGCTCCGCTACGCTCAGGACGAACGGGGAGGTCTCCGGGCTCTTCCGGCTTTTGTGTGGGCAGGTAGGAGGAAGGGAAGCGAAAGGGGTCACGCAGTCATTGCTCCGCAGACGCCTGCCCCGTCATTCCTGCAACCCCCACACCCGTCATTCCCGCGAAAGCGGGAATCCACTCGGCGGATGGCCCTTCTCGGTCCACTCGATCCATGTAATGAAACCTCTGATCAATCAGGGCAGGGGGCATGAGCGCGTCCTTCGACTTCGCTTCGCTACGCTCAGGACGAACGGAGATAGGGTCAGGGTGAGGGAATCCATCCTGGATGTCTCGATTGTCCAGAGGTTCCTAATGCACAGTGAGGCAGGGCGCCATGGAACGGCTGGATTCCCGCCCCCGCTTGCTTTCGCGGGAATGACGGAGGGTGGGCGGCTGCACCGTTGAGTTGCCGCGGTGTTTGTAGTAATGTACCTGCAATCCTGGGAGGAAACGGAGGGGCCGGTTCATGGGCATCACCGTCGTTACCAGCAGGGCGTTCAATCAGGATGTGAGCAAGGCCAAGCGGGACGCCTCGAAGGGGCCGGTTTTCATAACGGACCGGGGCCGTGCGGCGCATGTCCTGTTGAGCATCGAGGACTACCGGAAGATCACGGAGAAGGACGCGGGCATCGTTGACTTGCTGGCCATGCCGGAGGGCGCCGACGTCGATTTCGAGCCGGCCCGGTCGAACCGCGACATGTATCGGATCCCGGACTTGTCGTGATGTACCTGCTCGATACCAACGTCGTTTCCGAACTGGGAAAGGCCAAGAACCGCAAAGCCGAGCCAAAGGTGATTGCCTGGGCGAACCGCGTCTCCACGGCCACCCTCTTCCTGTCGGCCGTCACGGTCCTGGAACTCGAAATCGGGATACTGCTGGTGGAGCGTCGGGACTCGGCCCAAGACTCGATGCTCCGCTCCTGGCTCGATACCCGGGTATTGCGGGCGTTCACCGACCGTATCCTTCCCGTCGATACAGCGGTTGCAAGGCGCTGCGCCGGACTGCACGTCCCCGACCGTCGGTCGGACCGCGACGCGCTCATCGCCGCCACCGCCCTGGTCCACCGGCTGACCATCGTCACCCGAAACGTCGAAGACTTCGCTCCGACCGGCGCGAAACTGTTGAACCCCTGGGATTGAAGACCGGGCAGCAACCCGTCTCCGCAGCCGGCCGGCTACGGCCGGAACGAGTGCCCCGGCTCGGTTCGGGTCACCGCCGCCAAGCCGCCGAGCCGGTTCGTCTTCGAGAAACCCGGAACAACGTCGTCGGGAAACCCGGAACGATCATCCCCGTTCGTCCTGAACGTAGCGAAGCGAAGAATCCCGTTCATCCTGAGCGTAGCGAAGCGAAGTCGAAGGACGCGCTTTCCCGCACGGAGAGGGGGTCCAAGCCGGAATTGTTCCGAGTTTCCTCTGGCGCGCAGGGAGCTTCGAGAGGACGGGCCAGGCCGTGATACGGCTGGACTCTTGAATGGAGACATACTATTCTGCCTGCCCATCGGCGTCCGACGCCCGGAAAAACTCCAGGAGGGAAGTCATGGGAGAGACGATCACGTTCAAGAGGCCCGACGACAAGGACGCGTCGGGTTATTTCGCTTCGGCCGGCGGCGGCGCGCCGGGAATGGTGGTGATCCAGGAATGGTGGGGGGTGAACGACCAGATCAAGGGCGTGGCCGACCGGCTGGCGGGCCTGGGCTACCACTCCCTGGTGCCGGACCTCTACAAGGGCAAGGTGACGGTGGAAGCGGCGGAAGCCAGCCACATGATGCAGAACCTCGACTTCGCGGACGCCGCCACGGACGTGCGGGGAGCGGTGGAGCACCTGAAGCAGAGTTGTCCCAAGGTGGGGGTCATCGGCTTCTGCATGGGCGGGGCGCTGACGGTGCTGGCCGCGGTGTACGCCAAGGCCGCGGACGCGGCCGTGTGCTGGTACGGCGTTCCCCCCGAGGAGGCGGCCGACACGCGGACCATCTCCATGCCGTTCCAGGGCCACTTCGCCCTGGAGGACACCTCCTTCACGCCGGACCAGGTGGACGCCCTGGAAGCGCGGCTCAAGGAAGGCAACGTGGCCCACGAGATCTACCGCTACCAGGCCAAGCACGCCTTCGGCAACGAGACCGGAGCGAACTACAACGCGGACGCCGCCAACCTGGCGTGGGAGCGCAGCACGGCTTTCCTGGCCAGGCACATCAAGTAGCCGGCGCTTTCCCGGTTGACGGGGACGCGAGCGGAGTCCCCGTCAACGCCCAAAGGAGGCAACCATGGCGACGTTCCCCATCATCGATGCGGACGGCCACGTGCAGGAGAAGTTCGCCCCGTGGGAAGAGTTGCTGGAAGGCCCCTACAGGAAGAAGGCGCCCCGGGTGGTGGAATCCGACGGGCGCCAGCAACTGCTCATGGAAGGCCGTATCTGGGCCAAGCCCTCGGGGGTGGGCTGCGGCATCGGTGCGGTGCCCCACAACCGCTCGCCCCGGCCCACCACCGGAATGGTGGACCCGGTGCAGCGGCTCGAGGACATGGACCTGGAAGAGATTGCGGTCTCGGTGAACTTCGGCACCACCGTGTTCCTGAGCCTGCCGTTCCTGGAAGACAAGGACTACGCCTGCGCCGTGGCCAGGGCCTACAACAACTGGCTCCACGAGTACTGCCGCACCGCGCCCGAGCGGCTCAAGGGCGTGGCGTGCGTGCCCATGCAGGACCCGGCGGAGGCGGCCGCGGAGCTCCGGCGCTGCGTCCGGGACCTAGGGTTCGTGGCCGCGGCCACCTCGGCGCATTCCGCCGGGCGCAACCTCGACCATCCCGATTTCGATCCGTTCTACGCCGCAGCCGAGGAGCTCGGGACGCCTGTGTGCGTCCACGTGGGTTCGGGGCGGCCCGCGGCCGCCGCGGACCGCTTCGACAACGCGCTGTTCGTGCACGCCACCACCCATCCTTTCGAGCAGATGATCGGCGTCATGTGCATGGTGGGCGGCGGCGTGCTGGAGAAGTTCCCGAAACTCAAGGTGGCGTTCCTCGAAGCCGGGGCCGGCTGGGTGCCGTTCTGGATGGAGCGGCTGGACGAGCACTACGAGTACATGCAGGCGGCCGTGCCGCTGCTGACCATGCCTCCCAGCGAGTACATCCGCCAACGGGAGGTCTATTTCTCCTTCGAGCCGGACGAGACCACCTTGCCGTTCGTCATGGACTTCATCGGCGACCACCGTCTGGTGTTCGCCTCGGACTACAACCACGGGGACTGCAAGTTCCCCAACGTCGTCAGCGAGGTGCTCGCCCGGGACGACATCCCGGCCGGTTCGCTGCCCAGGATCATGGGCGGGAACGCGCGGCGGCTCTACGACATCGAGGCGGGCTGACCGCGGCGGCGCAGGACCGGAGAAGCGCGATGAACCCGAGAACCATCGATTCCGACGCCCACGTGATCGAGACGCCTTTCACCTGGGAGTTCATGGCCGAGGCCGAGCGCAAGCATGCACCGTTCCCGGTCACCCGGGAGGGCGGCGTCGAGTACTGGGTGGTGGACAACCGGTTGCACCCCAAGAACAACAACATCGGCGCCAACACCTCGGTCGACCAGCGCGAGATGCGCGACCTCGACGCCAGGATCCGGCACATGGACGAGCTGGAGGTGGACGTGCAGGTGCTCTACCCCACGCTGATGCTGCGCCCCTACACCCACAGCCGGCCCACCGAGCTGGCCATGTGCAAGAGCTACAACCGGTGGCTGGCGGAGATATGGAAGAAGGGCCGGGGCCGCCTGCGATGGGTCGCCATGCCGCCGCTGCTCTCCCCGGACGCGCTGCGCGACGAGCTGCGGTTCGCCAGGGACAACGGCGCCTGCGGCGTCTTCATGCGCGGGGTGGAGTACGAGAAGCGCCTGAGCGACCCCGACCTGTTCCCGCTCTACGACATGGCCTCCGAACTGGACCTCGCCGTCTGCGTCCACGCCGGCACCAACAGCGCCGCCATACACGACCTCTACGAGGGGGAGACCGGCTTCTCGCGGTTCAAGCTGCCGGTGGTGGGAACCTTCCACTCCCTGCTCATGGAAGGGACGCCGGCCCTCTTCCCCAAGCTGCGCTGGGGCTTCGTCGAGGTCAGCGCCCAGTGGGTCCCCTATGCCCTCAACGACCTCCGGCTCCGCTTACGGAAGCTCGGGAGGCCGGTCCCGGAGAACGTCATGGCCGAGAACCGCATGTACGTGGCCTGCCAGACCACCGACGACCTCCCGTCGGTCCTCCGGGACGCCGGCGAGGACAACCTGGTCATCGGCACCGACTACGGCCACAACGACACGTCGAGCCAGATCGAGGCTCTGCGCCTGCTGCGCAGCGAAGGCTCGGTCCCGGCCGGAGTCATCGACAAGATCCTCGGCGACAACGCGCGAGCCCTGTACGGGCTGTAGGGGGAACGTCTGGACGACCATCCCCGTTCGTTCTGATCGGCACAACCATCCCGTTCATCCCGAGCGTAGCGTAGCGAAGTCCCTCCGTTCGTCCTGAGCGTAGCGTAGCGAAGTCGAAGGACGCGCTCATGCCCCTGTCCCGATTGTTCGGAGGTTCCCATCCCCATTCGTCCCGAGCGGCACAACCATCCCCGTTCATCCTGAGCGAAGCGGAGTCGAAGGACGCGCTTCCCCAAGGGAGGCCCGGCATTGGTCAGCCGTTCCCGAGGAGGGTTGAAGGATGGCGCCGGAATGCAACCGCTCTCACCCCGGGCAGGGCGCGGTGCAGGGGCCGAGGCACGGGATCCATGCGGCGACCGCGCCGCACGGCGCACGGCTCACTCCCACGGCGGCGGGTTGCCCCATTCCTCGTAGTAGGTGGTCTCCGAAGCGGGCCGGCGCGCGGTGGCGCCGAACCGGCCTTCGGGGTAGCCCAGCGGGATGCAGCAATGGACCTCGGCTTCCCGCGGGATCCGGAACAATTCGTGGACCCGCTCGGTGACCCGCGGGTGCAGGGTGGTCAGCACCGACCCGATGCCGAGGGCGCGGGCGGCCAGCATCAGGTTCTGCACCGCGGGAAGCACGGAGCTTGCGTGTCCCGGGGCCTTGGACACGGCCAGCACCACCACCGGCGCGTCCTTCATGGCGTCCGCCAACCGCATGGGCGCCAGGTGCCGGTCCCCCGGGGGAGCGTCCTCGGGCTTCCAGTCCGCGGGCTGCTTGGCCCACCACGCCTCCCGGTACAACTCCCCGAACCTGCGCACCCGCTCCCGGTCCCGCACCACCAGGAACCGCGCGTTCTGCTCGTTGCGCGAGTTGGGCGCCTTGGACGCCGCGTCCATCAGCAGCGCGAGGTCTTCGTCGCTCACCGGGTCGGGCCTGAGCCTGCGGATGGCCCTCTGGGTGAACATGGCTTCCCCCAGGCTCATGGCGAGCCTCTCCGGCGGGTCCAGTTTCACGGTGCTCATGGTTCCGGCCCTTTTTCCGTTGGCGTGATGCGTCAGCCGCGTCCGGTGAGCTCCCGCGCCCGGTGGAGCAGCGCGAAGGAACGCGGCGCGCTCGGCATGAGGAAGCGGTAGCCCGCGGCCACCAGCCGTTCCAGGTTGTCGGCGCTCGGATGCGGATGACCGCAGGGCACGCCGTGCTCCTTGCAGATGTCGAGTATCCGGTTGATGTGGTCGGCCACCACCGGATGGTCGTAGTCCCGGGGATGGCCCAACTCCTGGCTCAGGTCCCCTTCGCCGATGAGCACCACCCCGATGCCCGGGACCTCCCCGAGCATGGCCGGCAGGTTCTCGATGGCGCGGACCTCCTCGCACTGGATCACCACCAGGACCTCGCCGTCGGGGGCCAGCGGCCACACGTCCGCGCGCCGGTAGTATTCCTGCTGCCGGAGCCCCCAGTAACGGGCGGCCCGGGTGGGGGCGTCGCCGCGGATGCCCGGAGGGTCGTAGTTCGGGGCGGACGGAAGCCGCGGGTAGCGGCAGGCGGACACCGCGTTGCGCGCCTCCTCCACCGAACTGACGTGGGGGAAGATGATGCCGAACACGCCCAGGTCCAGCGCCTGCTTGGCCAGCCACTGGTTCATCTCGTTGCCGTTGGGCGGGATCCGCACCATGGGCGTCACCGCGGGGGCGAGGGTGCCCCGGTCCACGATCTGCCTCCGGTCCAGCATGTACTGCAAGGCGTGCCGCAGCCCCGGCATGTCCAGGGGCGCATGCTCCATCTCGAAGGCCACGCCGTCGAGGGGGGAGCCCGCCATGGCGATGGCGCTCTCCACGTCGATGGAGGTGAAGCTCACGAAGGCCGTGCCGCCTTCCTCCAGCGCCTTGATGACACCGTTGAGACGCGGGATCTCCGCCATGAGTCGCTCCTTGGCCGGGGTTGGGGTTTCGGAAGACAGGGTCCGGCCCAAGGCTATAGCCTGTCCTGCCGGGCTTTGCTAGACTACGCGCACACTCGCCGGGGGGTTGCACCGTGATCATCGACGCTCACGCACACTACACGACGGCGCCCGCAAAGCTCCAGTCCTTTCGCGCGCGGCAGATCATCAACCAGGCGCGGCCGGCGCCCGCGAAGCTCAACATCAGCGACGAGGAGCTCGAGCAGTCCATGCGGCCGCAGTTCGAGAGGATGGCCGACACCGGCATCGACCGGCTGCTGTTCTCGCCCCAGGCCTCGGCCATGGGCCACCATTTCGGGTCGGAACTCGTCAGCCGTTACTGGAGCGAGGCGTGCAACGACCTCATCGCCCGCATCGCCAGGCTGTGGCCGGACAAGGTCTCGCCCGTGTGCCAGCTCCCCCAGTCGCCGGGGGTGGGCCCCGAAAGTTGGGTGGAGGAGTTGGAGCGCTGCGTCAGGGAGCAGGGCTTCATCGCCTGCAACATCAACCCGGACCTGTGCGGCGGCCGGGAGCCGTGGACGCCGTCCCTCGCCCACGAGTGGTGGTACCCGCTGTGGGAGAAGATGGTGGAGCTGGACATACCGGGGACCGTCCACGCCAGCGCGTCCCTGAACCCGGCCATGCACCTGACCAGCTCCTACTACATCGGGCACCACCACAACGCCGCGGTGGAGTTGCTGAGTTCGCGGGTGTTCCGGGACTTCCCCAGGCTCAAGCTCGTCATCCCCCACGGCGGCGGCGCGGTGCCGTACCAGTGGAACCGCCACCGGGGCATGCACGTGAAGGAGGGGCTGGAGCCCTTCGAGGAGGCGGCCCGACGGGTCTATTGGGACATGGCCATCTACGACGCCGAGGGCATGGAGTTGCTCATCGAGCGGGTGGGGTCCGACCGGGTGCTGTTCGCCACCGAGATGTTCGGCGCGGTGAACGCCACGGACCCGCAGACCGGGCGCAACTTCGAGGAAGTAGTACCGATCTTCGAGTCCGTCGAAGGTCTCAGCGCCGAGGACCGTTACAACATCACAGAGGGCAACGCCCGGCGGCTCTACTCGCTGCCGTAGGCGGCCGCGGAGCGGTTGCATGATCGACTTCTTCTTTCCCACCGAGGTCATGGGCTCCCAGACGCTTCGGCTCGTGGCCGAAGCCCAGCAGGGGGGCGGCGACGCGTTCGACATCGCGCGCCTGTGCCGGGGCCTCGACCCCGGCGACAAGGGCGCGTGGCAGGATGCGTGGCTCGGTCTGGCCCGCGAGACCGAGGCCAGGGCCAGGGAAGCGCTGGCCGCGGGCCATGAGCGCACGGCCCGGCAGTTCTTCTTCCACGCCAACCAGTACTTCCGCATGTCGGACGTGTTCCTGACCATCGCGGAGAACGACGTCAAGGCGCAGCGGTTCCGGAAGTCGCAGGAGTGCTTCCGAGCGGCCGCGGCGCTCCACGACCCTCCCATCGAGGTCATGAGCGTCCGTTGCGGCGACGAGGAGTACGACGGCTATTTCTGCCACCCCAGGAACCCGGCGCCGGGCAAGTGGCCCGCGGTCTTCCTCATCGGGGGCGCCGACGCCTTCGCCGAGGAGATCTTCTTCAGCGGCCGGCAGGTGCTGGAGTACGGCTGGGCGCTGCTGCTGGTGGACACGCCGGGACGAGGATCGTCCATGTACGTCAAGGGGATCCCGACCCGGGCGAACTACGAGGTCCCCGCCAGGGCCTGCATCGACTACTTGGCGTCCCGACCGGAGGTGGACCCCGATCGCATGGCCCTCATGGGCATCAGCATGGCCGGCTACTACGCGCCCCGGGCCGCGGCCTTCGACCCGCGCATCAAGGCGCTGGTGGCCTGGAGTGGCTGCTACAGCGTGCTCGACGACCTCTACCTATTCTGCGAGCACCTCCAACCGGTGGTCCGACGGCTCCTGGGAGGAGTGAGCGACGAGACCGCCCGGGAGCGCCTCAGGGACTTCACCATGCAAGGGGTCGCCGGAAACGTCACCTGTCCCACGCTGATCACCCACGGCGCCAACGACCGCCTGATGGACGTGAACGGCGCCAGACGCCTCTTCGACGAGATCGGCAGCAAGGACAAGACCCTCAAGATCTACGACGACGCGGCCCGCGGCGGCGCCATCCATTGCAGCCACGACTACTGGGCCCACAACGTGCCCTACATGCTCGACTGGCTGGAGGATCGGCTGTAGGAACGTCTGAGTAAACGAGAGGAACTTCTGGACGATCGAGACATCCGGGATGCATTCCCGATCCCTCACCCTGACGCTCCTGTTCCCGTTCGTCCTGAGCGAAGCGAAGTCGAAGGACGCTCTCATGCTCTCTGCCCCGATTGTTCAGAGGTTCCCGAGAACGGACGAAGGGTCGTGCGGGGACGGCCCACAGGAGAAAACGAGTGATGGCGACAGCAAGGGTTAGGGGTACGAAGAAGACGGACGAGAAGCGCACGGCGAAAAAAACACGCGTACAACAAAGGGACGCCATGCTGAAAGCCGCGCTGGCGCGTCCGGGCGTGCGGGAGTTCATGGAAGTTTACCGAGACTGGCAAAAGGCCGACCGCGGGCTGGACGCCTATCGTTCGGCAACGAGGGAACCGCCGATCACGACGACGACCGACCGCACAAGCGTGCGTTAGGCCTAATCCAGGGGGCGGCGCCATGCCCATATGGAGCTTGGTAGATGGGCTCTTCCGGCTTCCTTGTGGGCAGAGTCTCACGGTGTGGGCAGGGCGATAAGCGCGTCCTTCGACTTCGCTTCGCTACGCTCAGGACGAACGGGGTGGTTGTTCGGAGTTTCCGTAACCGTGTCTCCGCAAAAGGTCCTAACCTAAAGGAGAGATCATGCCGAAAGGATCGGTCGTGTCGATACAAGTCGCGCCGGACGCCAAGGGCGCCATGCAGAACCTTCCGGAAGTCCGGGCGGTGGAGGGCAAGGGGCTCGAAGGGGACCGCTACTGCAACGAGGCGGGCAGCTACTCGCACAACCCGGGTCCGGACCGGGAGGTGACGCTCATCGAGGCCGAGGCGGTGGAGGCCATGGAGCGGGACTACGGTACGGCGCTGGACTCCAAGGACAGCCGCCGCAACGTGACCACCCGCGGAGTTCCACTGAACCATCTGGTGCAGCGGGAGTTCACGGTGGGCGCCGTGAAGCTGCGGGGGCTTCGGCTGTGCGAGCCGTGCGCCAACCTCGCCAGGCTGACGGGCAAGGACGTGCTGCGGGGGCTGGTCCACCGGGGCGGCCTGCGGGCGCAGGTGCTCACCGGCGGCATGATCCGCGTGGGCGACCCGGTGGAATGGGACGAAAGCCCCGCATAGGAGCCTGTCCGGGAACGCGCTTGTCCGGGAAAGCGTTTCTCCCGGGGTATCGGTCCCCTTCCCTGTCTCTCGCCGCGGTTCGCCGATCCGGACAGGCGCCCGGGCTCCGGCGCCGCGGTCCCGGGTACTGCGCCGCCTCTTACGGAACCTCTGAACAATCGAGACATCCGGGATGGATTCCCTCACCCTGACGCCCCCATCCCTGTTCGTCCTGAGCGTAGCGAAGCGAAGTCCCCCCATTCATCCTGAGCGTAGCGAAGCGAAGTCGAAGGACGCGCTCATGCCCCCTGTCTGGATTGTTCAGAGGTTCCTTACGCTTTCCCCGGCTGGACGAACAGGTCGGCCGTCCGATAGCGCTCCGGCGTCAGGCCCTGCTCGTAAGCGTAGTCGAGGAACGCCTCCACCGTCCTCCCGTCTTCGTCCAGGGAGTAGCTCCAGGGGTCCGCGGGGCGCCCCGGGCCGCCGCACAGGGTCTCCGTCTGCTCCGCGGTGAGGGACTGCCACCACTCTTCCTCTTCCAGCGCCAGGACGTAGCGCGCCCGCGGCTCGCCGGCGCGGTTGCCCGCGGCTTTGGCGCGAAGGAAGGCGTCGTGCAGGGCTTGGCACAGGCCCTCGTGCCGTGCGGCTGCGTCCTGCCACAGGGCGATGGTGTGCATGATGGGGAAGTAGCCGGTGCGCGCATAGTAGTCCGCCTCGGCTTGGCGCGTGTCCTCACCCAGCAACCGGTGCACGCCGGCCGCCGCTCGCGCCGACGCGCCCAGGGCGGACGCCTCGATCATGGCGTCGATGTCGCCCCGGACGAGTAGCTCCTCCAGACCCTCGCCGGGGCGCACCACCTCCAGTTTCAGGCCGTTGCGGACCTCGTCGCGCAGCGGCACGTCCACCGTCACCACCCAGGTGACCTCGTTCAGATCCACTCCGTAGTCGTGCTGGAGCAACGCCCGCGCCCACACCCCCGCGCTCAGGTTGAGGCGCCGCACGCCCACGCGCCGACCGGCCAGGTCCGCGGGAGTCTCGATGCCCGAACCCCCGCGGCAGAAGATGTAGGGATGCCGGAAGCGGCGGTAATGGAAGACCGGGATGGCCGCCAGTGGAACGCCCTGCGAGCGCGCCGTCACGTAGGGCGCCATGCCCATCTCGCAGATGTCGAACGCCTTGTGGTCCAGCATCCGCAGCGTTCGCGGATACTGGTAGTCACCGAGGACGCCGGTGGACGGGAACGGGTCCGGCACGACTTCCACGTCGTAGCCCGCCACGGTGACGCGCCCGTCCAGCAACGGGCGCGTGCGCCGGTATTCGCCACAGGATAGGGTCAGCCGCGGCTGCATGGTATCGGGCCGGATGCGTGAAGGCGCTTGCGGACGGTCCCCACGACCTGTACCAGAATTGGCCGCGCCGTGCGAGGAGTCGGTCGAGCAGGCTTGCGGAAGGGCGGGTTACGGTGTACCGTTTTTCTTGGTTGACTTCGATGGCGAACAGGAAATTCGCCGCGGTATGTTCCATACTGTCTTTTCCAAAGGGGCTCGTCGTCGGCTGGAGAGAATGCCCGCCAACACTGCCAGGACCATAAAGGCCAAGATCGATGCGCTGGCGGTGGACCCATTCGCGCCTGACAACAACGCCGCGCAACTGCAAGGCGGCGGTTACCGGCTGCGTGTTGGCGACTGGCGGGTACTGTACCGACTTGACGCCAGGACCAGGACCCTCATGGTTGGTCTGATAGAGCCTCGTGGGAGTGCATACCGATGACCGCCAAACCAAAGACCATCACCATCGCCGACGAGGAATACGCCGTCATCCCGCTTGTCGAGTATGACACGTTGTGCGCCATCGAGGATGCGGCGGACTCCGCTGCGCTTCAGCGGGTGTTCGACGAGCCCGACCAAGAGTTCGTGCCGGGCGAAGTCGTGGACAGGCTCATCAATGGCGAAAACCCGGTTCGGGTCTGGCGGGAGTACCGTGGTATGGGGGTCGGCGAGTTGGCCGATGCTGCGGGTGTCTCCGCCGCCTGCCTGTCGGACATCGAGGACGGAAAGAAACCGTCACGCCAGGCGCTCGAACGCATTGCCGAACTGCTGAAGCTCGACGTCGATGACTTGGGCGGTTAACCACACAAGGGATGGGCGTTGCCATGGCCAAGACCTCGCCGGGCCGCGCTACTCCAGCCCGGGTGAAGACGCTCACGTGGAACGTCAACCGGGCCGGAGACTTGCGTTCCGGTCTTTGGAGGACTTTGCATGGCGAAGATCCGGACATCGCCATGCTTCAGGAAGTGGGCAAGATACCTGACTGGATCCTGGCCAGCTACAACTGCCATTCGGAAGGCCAGACCGTAGTCCTCTCCAAGTGGGAGATCGTCGAGAAACGGTACCTGACCTCCGAGATCGAATGGGTCAACAGAATCCACTCCGAGCGCGTGGGAAGGATCCTCGAATGTGAAGTCATCGATGGCGAAGGAGTGCGGTATCGTGTGGTCTCGGTTCTCCTGCCGCACTTTCCCGTTCCAGAGGAAGCCCTGACAGGCGTCGATGTATCGCGCATCAAGCTGAAGAACAACCCACGTGTCTGGTTCACGGAAGTCCTGTGGTCCCTGCTTCGGAACGCGGACATCGCCGACGATGCCAACTGGATCGTCAGCGGCGACTTCAACAGCTCGGTCAAGTTCGATTACCCGAAGGACAGAGGAAACCGGGAAGTCGTGGAGAGGATGCACGCCGCAGGCCTGACGGATTGCCTCAGCCACTTCCACGGGGAACCCGTACCGACGTTTCGGCACTCGCGCGGGATCATCGAACACCAGATCGACTACTGCTACGTGAACGCGCCCATGCTCGACCGCCTGACCGGGTCGCGGGTTCTGAGTCGTGAGATGGTGTTCGGCCCGACTCCGAAGCTGAGCGACCACCTCCCGATCCTGTGCGAGTTCCGCTGAAGGAACACCCGATCCGTTTTTTGGCGCTTCCCGGCGAAAGTCGGAAACGCCCAAAAAATCCTGTTGACCTGGGGTTGCGCGGGGTATATTTTCAGGCCAGCGAGGATGAGGGACCATGACGAAAACGGCCAAACTCGAGGTTCAGGTCAACGGCGCCAGCCGGACGGACGAGGTGGAGCCCCGCCTGTTGCTGGTGCACTACCTGCGGGACGTGCTGGGACTCACCGGGACCCACATCGGCTGCGAGACGAGCCTGTGCGGGGCCTGCACGGTCCTGGTGGACGGAGCCGCGGTCAAGTCCTGCACGCTGCTGGCGGTCCAGGCGGACGGGTGCGAGGTCCGCACCATCGAGTCGCTGGCCACCGAGGACGGACTCCATCCGATACAGCAGGCGTTCTGGGACTGCCACGGGCTCCAGTGCGGCTTCTGCACTCCGGGCATGATCATGGCCACGCGGCAGCTCCTCGACGAACATCCGAACCCCTCGGAAGAGGAGATCCGCCACGGGCTCGAAGGCAACATCTGCCGCTGTACCGGGTACAAGCATATCGTTGATGCGGTGAAGCAGGCCGCGGAACAAACGAAAGCTGGGACATAAGCCATGCCGGTAAGCAAGCTCGTAGGAACCAAGGTGAAGCGGCGGGAGGACCCGCGCCTGGTGCAGGGCCTCTCGCACTACGTGGACGACATCCGGCTGGCGGACGTCCTCCATGTGGCCATCCTGCGCAGCCCCCACGCCCACGCCCGCATCGACGGCGTCCGCACCGACGCGGCGCTGGCGCTGCCCGGGGTCGCCGCCGCGGTGACCTCCGCGGACCTGGGCGACCGCGTGGGGTCGGTGCCGTGCGCTGCGTCCAACCCCACGCTGCGCACGCCGGAACACCCGGTGCTGGCCAAGGGACGCGTGCGTTACGTGGGGGAGCCGGTGGCCGCGGTGGTGGCCGAGGACTCCTACACGGCCCGGGACGCCCTGGACCTCATCGAAGTGGACTACGAGCCGCTCCCCGCGGTGTCGGACCTGGAACGGGCGCTGTCCCCGGACGCGCCCAAGGTCCATCCCCAGTGGCCCGACAACCAGGCCTTCACCTTCGAGCTCGGCCAGGGGGACATGGACAAGGCCCGGGCCGAGGCGGACGTCGTGGTCAAGCAGAAGTTCGTGCACCAGCGGCTGGCACCGATCCCGGTGGAGACCCGGGGCGTAGTGGCCCGGTACTTTCCGGGAGAGGATGAACTGACCGTCTGGACCTCCACCCAGATCCCCCATCTCCTGCGGGCCCAACTCGCCCTCATGCTCGGTTTCCCGGAGCACCACATCCGGGTCATCGCCCCGGAAGTGGGCGGCGGCTTCGGATGCAAGCTGAACGTCTATCGGGAAGAGGGCCTGCTGGCTTACCTGGCCATGCGGCTCAAGCGTCCGGTGAAGTGGATCGAAGGACGGCGCGAGAACCTGCAGGCCACCATCCACGGACGCGGCCAGGTGGGCACGGTGGAGGCCGCGGTGAAGAAGGACGGCACGATCCTGGGCGTCTATTACGACTGCATGCTCGACACCGGCGCCTATTACCAGCTCCTCACGCCGGGGATGCCGCCCCTCACGGGTCTGATGGTCAGCGGGTGCTACAAGATCCCCACCGTGCGGTTCCGCTCCACCGGCGGCTTCACCAACAAGATCGCCACTGACGCCTATCGCGGCGCCGGACGGCCCGAAGCCACGTTCGTGATCGAGCGGACCCTCGACCTGGTCGCGCGCGAACTGGGCATGGACCCGGTGGAGGTGCGCCGCAAGAACTTTGCCCGGCCCTCGGACTTCCCGCTGCCGGTGGCCACCGGACTGGCCTACGACAGCGGCAACTACCAGGCGGCCCTCGACAAGGCGCTGGAGATGGCGGGTTACGACGACCTTCGCGCCGAACAGAAGCGGCTCAGGGAGGAAGGCCGCTACATGGGAATCGGCCTCTCCACCTACGTGGAGATCTGCGCCATGGGTCCTTCCGCGGCGCTGCCCGCGGGAGGATGGGAAAGCGGCACCGTGCGCCTGGACTTCACCGGCAAGACCACCGTGTTGACCGGCGTGTCGCCCCACGGCCAGGGGGAGGAGACGACCTTCGCGCAGATCGTCTCGGACGAGCTCGGCGTTCCCATCGAGGACGTGGCCGTGCTCCACGGGGACACGGCCGTGGTGCCCAACGGCATCGGCACGTTCGGCAGCCGCGGCATCGCGGTGGGCGGAACCGCGGTGTTGATGGCCGCTCAGAAGGTCCGGGAGAAGGCCCAGGCCATCGCCGCCAACCTGCTGGAATGCAGCGCCGAGGACCTGGAGTTCGAGGACGGCAAGTTCACGGTCAAGGGCGTGCCCGACAAGGGCGTCACCATCCAGGAGATCGCGGTGCAGGCCCATGTGGCCACCAAGCTGCCCGCGGGCATGGATCCCGGGCTTCAGGCCACATCGGTGTTCGAGCCCAAGAACTTCACCTTCCCCTTCGGCACGCACGTCTGCGTGGTGGAGGTGGACCCACAGAGCGGCGAGGTCGAGATCCGGAAGTACGTGGCGGTGGACGACTGCGGCAAGGTCATCAACCCGTTGATCGTGGACGGCCAAGTGCAGGGGGGCATCGCCCAGGGGCTGGGGCAGGCGCTCTTCGAGGAGGTGGTGTACGACGAGGACGGCCAGTTGCTCACGGGCAGCCTCATGGACTACGCGGTGGCCCGGGCCGAAGACCTGCCGGCCCTGGAGTTCGCGCGCACGGAGACCCCCACCGAAGTGAACCCGCTGGGGGTGAAGGGAGTGGGCGAGGCCGGGACCATCGGCTCCACGCCCTCCATCGTCAACGCGGTAGTGGATGCGTTGGCGCCGTTCGGCGTCACCCACATCGACATGCCCCTCAAGCCCGAGAAGATCTGGCGCCTGTGCCAGGGCGGCGCCAAGACCAGCCAGTGAGGGCCGACCATGATACCAGCAGCCTTCGATTACATCGTTCCGGACAGCCTCGAGGGGGCCGCGGCCAGCCTGGAGCAGGCCGGCGACAACGCCAAGGTGATGGCCGGCGGCCACAGCCTGCTGCCCATGATGAAGCTGCGGCTGGCCCAGCCCGCGGTGGTCATCGACCTCAAGCGGCTCGACGCGCTGCGCGGCATCCGGTTGGAGGGCGGCGCGCTCCACGTGGGCGCGCTGGCGACCCACCACCAGGTGGAGACCTCCGGCGAGGTGAAGGACCACTGCCCGCTGCTGGCCCTGGCCGCGGGCAGCATCGGCGACCCGCAGGTGCGCAACCGCGGCACCATCGGCGGCAGCGTGGTCCACGGGGATCCGGCCGCGGACTGGCCTGCGGCGCTGCTGGCCCTGGGCGCGGAGCTGGAGCTCGCGCGCAAGGACGGCAGGCGTTCGGTTGCCGCGGGCGACTTCTTCGTGGGGCCCCTCGCCACCGCCATCGAGCCTTCCGAGATCCTCACGTCGGTGCGCGTCCCCGTGCCCGGGGACGGCGCCCGGGCCGCCTACCGGAAGGTCCGGCAGAAGGCGTCGGGCTTCGCTATCGTCGGCGTGGCGGTATCCCTCCGCACGGACGGCGGCGTCTGCTCCGACGTCGGCATCGGCGTGACGGGCCTTGCCGGCACGCCCTTCAGGGCCACTGCGGTGGAAGACCAGCTCAAGGGCAAGGCCCTGACCCCCGACCTCGTGGCTTCGGCCTCGGCCCGGGTGGCGGACGGCGTCACCGCCCTGGACGACATCCATGCCTCCGCGGACTTCCGTTCCCACTTGGCCCGGCTCCACACGGCCCGGGCCATCCAGGACGCACTGAACCGCTCGTGAGGCCGGCCGCCCGCCGGCCTCGACTCCTTCCCACCGGGACCGAACCATGCCCAAGGCGCTCAGCGGCTTGATGGGAATGCGCCACGTGGCCCTCAACGTGACGGACGTGGAGCGCTCGAAGGCGTTCTACCAGGACGTGCTGGGCATGGAAGTGGTGTGGCAGCCCGACCCCGGCAACGTCTATCTCAGCTCCGGCTCCGACAACCTCGCCCTGCACCAGCTCCCCGACGGGCAGGCGCCCGGGGCCGCCGCCTCCCCCCTCGACCACCTGGGCTTCATCGTCTCCCGCATGGACCGGGTACAGGAGTTGGAACGCGAGTTCCGGGCCAGGGACGTGACCATCCTCAAACCGTTCAAGCGCCACCGGGACGGCAGCGCGTCTTTCTACTGCGCCGACCCCGACGGCGTGGTGATCCAGATGCTCTACGAGCCGCGCCTCAGCCGACAGGAGGTCGGCGGCGGGTAAGCGCGTCCTTCGACTCCGCTTCGCTACGCTCAGGACGAACGGGGATAGGAAAGTCGGGGGTAAGGGAATCCCGGCGCTTCAGGGATTCGTGTGGGTTGTGGCGCTCCCGACGCACGCGATGAGGTCGATTCCCTCCCATTCCCACCATGCCGTCCGCGGTTTGGCGTCACGGACGCCCCGCCCCGTCACCCGCAGACGCCCACCCTCGTCATTCCCGCAGACGCCCGCCTCGTCATTCCTGCGGATGCCCGCCCCGTCATTCCCGCAGACATCCGCCCTGTCACCTGCGGACGCCCGCCCCCGTCATTCCCGCGAAAGCGGGAATCCATCCCGAACGAGGCAGCAAGGATGAAATCGGACCTCATCGCATGGGAGGGGAGTGCCACAACCCGCAGGAATTCCGAAAGCGCCTCCATTTGCCTGCTTCCCGCCACGGTTCGCTTACCGGGTCATGCTCCCCGGGCGAGTTCGTCCGCGACCCGTTCCGCGGCGGTTTCGCCGCTATGGACGCAGTCGGCGATGCCTACGCCGCGGTAGCTCTTGCCGGCCAGGGCGAGGGCAGGGAATCGTTCCAGGCGGGCCTCGATCCTTTCCACGCGTTCCAGGTGGCCCACGTTGTACTGGGGCATGCCGTCCGGGTAGCGGGCGATGCGGCAGAGAGTCGGTGCGCCGGAGACGCCGAGGAGCGCCTCCAGGTCCTCCCGGACCCGGGCTTCGAGGACGGTGTCCGGCTGGTCGAGCAGGCGCGGCTGCAAGGCGCCGCCCGTGAAGCAGCGCAGCAGGGCCACGTCCTCCGGCGCCCTGTTGGCGTACTTCACGCTGCTGAAGGTGCACGCGGTGATGGTCCGGCGTTCGGCGTGCGGCACCACGAACCCGTAGCCGTCCAGGGGGTGGGCGATGTCGCTCCGGCGGTAGGCCAAGTTGACGGTGGCGGTGGACGAGAAGGGGATCTCCTTCAGGTCGCGGGCCAACTCCCCGTCCAGCGCCCCCAGGACGTCCGCGGCGGCGAAGGCGGGCAGCGCGCAGATGACCGCGTCCGCGTCGAACCCGCCGCGGCCCGTGGCCACCCTCCAGCGGCGGGCCGCGGGGTTCCAGCGGAGCTCCCGGACCGTCTCGCCGAGGCGCAACGCCCGGGGACCCAGCCTCTCCGCGAGGCGGCTCGCCAGCACTTCCATGCCCCTGTCGATGCTGACGAACAGGCCCCAGCGCGCGCCGGTCTCGCCCTCCGCCCGTGCGCGCCGGGTCTGCGCCCGGCGGGTCCCGAGGACGACGCTTCGGTGGGCGCGCTCCATTTCCGGGAAACGGGGCATGGCGGCGGCCAGGCTGAGGGCTTCCGGGTCCGCGGCGTAGATGTTGCCGATGAGGGGCTGGGCCACCCGCTCCAGCACCTCCCGGCCCAGCCGGCGCCGCACGAACGACGCGAGGCTCTCGTCTTCTTCACCGGAGCGCCGGGGCAGCACCGGCTCCAGGGCCATGCGCAGCTTGCCCCTCCATGAGAACAGGGGACTGCGCAGGACCGGCCCCAGCCTCGTGGGGGCCATCAGCAGGAACCCTTCGGGAAGCGGCGTCAACTCCTGCCGGTGGACGGTGTAGAGCTTCAACCCCCCGTGCCGCGGCGCAACCAGACGTTCGGCGAGCCCCAGGCGCTCACAGAGGCGCAAGGCCGCGGGCTTGTCGGTGATGCAGGAATCCGGGCCGAGCTCCAGGAGGAGGCCGCCGGTGTGCTCGGTGGCGATGACCCCGCCGAGCCGGTGGGACGCCTCCAGCAGCGTGACCCGGAACTCGGAGGGCCCGGCCCGGCTGAGTTCCGCCAGCCGATGGGCCGCGGCCAGACCGGAGGCGCCTCCGCCCATGACGACGACGTCTTTGGGAAACCCTGAACGATTTCGGCTTGAACTCCCTCTCCCTGGGGGAAAGTGCGTCCTTCGACTTCGCTTCGCTACGCTCAGGACGAACGGAGGTAATCGTTCCGAGTGTCCTTTGGTCATGGCTGCTTCGGCAAGTCGCGGTTCATGGGGTCACGCGCGGACCCGCGGGCAAGGGCGGCGAGACATGGAGGATGGACTCCCTTGCCCTGACCCTCCGACCCACGTTCGTCCTGAGCGGAGCCGGGACCTCGGCCGGCAGCACCCGGACTGCGTCTCCGGCCCCCGTTCGTCCTGAGCGGAGGGAACATCGTATGACCGGCGCCGCGGCCCCGGGCTCCGATCCCCGTTCGTCCTGAGCGTAGCGAAGCGAAGTCGAAGGGCGCGCTCATGCCCTCTGCCCGATCGTTCGGAGCCTCATCGGGACGAACTGATCTCATGGACCGCGTCCACCATGGCCTTCACATGGTCCACCGGGGTTTCCGGAAGGACGCCGTGGCCGAGGTTGAAGATGTGGCCCGGGCGGCCCTGGGCCCGCCGCAGGATGTCCCGGACCCGTTTGCGGATCTCCGCGGGCGGCGCCAGCAGGGCCACGGGGTCCAGGTTGCCCTGGATGGCCACGTCGTGGCCCACGCGGCTCCATGCCCGGTCCAGGTCCACGCGCCAGTCCACCCCGAGCACGTCGCCGCCCGCCTGCCGCATGAGCTCCAGGAGGCCGCAGGCGCCGGTGCCGAAGTGGATGACCGGGACCCCGGGGGCCACCCCCGCCATCAGCCGGCGCATGTGCGGCAGCACGTGTTCCCGGTAGTCCTCGGGGGCAAGGCAGCCCACCCAACTGTCGAACACCTGGAGCGCCTCGATGCCGGCTTCGATCTGGGAGTTGACGTAGGACACGGTGGCGGCCACGAGCCGGTCCATGAGCGCGCGCCAGGCGCCGGCGTCGGTGTGGAAGAGCCGCTTGGTGTGGACGTAGTTGCGCGAGGACCCGCCTTCGACCAGGTACGACGCCAGCGTGAAGGGGGCGCCGCAGAACCCGATCAGGGGCGTCCGCCCGCCCAGGGCCGCGCGCGTGGCGCGGACCGCATCATACACGTAGGAGAGGGACTCTCCCGGCGCCGGGTCGCGCAGCCGGTCGATGTCCCGGGCCGTCCTCAGCGGCCGTTGGATCACCGGCCCGGCGTTGCCGTATTCGAGACCCACGCCCATGGGCTCCAGCAGGAGCAGGATGTCGGCGAACAGGATGGCGGCGTCCACTTGGAGTCGCTCTACCGGGGTGACCGTCACCTCCGCCACCAAGTCCGGGGTCTTGCACAGTTCCAGGAAGCCGACCCTGGCCCGCAGGTTGCGGTAATGGTCCATGTAGCGCCCCGCCTGCCGCATGAGCCAGACCGGGGTGTAGGGGGTCCTGACGCGGCGGCAGGCGGCAAGGAAGGGTTGGAGCGGTTGGCCGTTCAATCCTCGCGGTCCTTTCCGGCCCCCAGCGTGACCGTGCCCTGGCCGTACTTGCGGCCCAGCCGGTCGATGCCCCGGTAGAGCCTGTCCATGGACGCCCGCTCGCCGTAGTCGAACATGGACTCCTGCCAGCCCGCGGCGGTGATGCGGCTCGCGGCCACCCCCAGCAGGCGCACCGGCTTGCCGGGGGCGCGGTTGCCCGCGGCCAGTTCCCGCGCCACCTTGAAGATCTCCATGTCGAAGCACGTGGGCGCTTCGAGGGTGCGCGAGCGCGTGATGGTCTTGAAGTCCGAGTAGCGGATCTTGACGGTGATGCGCCGGGCCCGGCCCTCCTGGCGGCGCAGCCTCCTGGCCACGTCTTCCACCAGCCCTCCCAGCACCCGCTCCATCTCGGCCCGGTCCGTGAGCGGTTCCGCGAGGGTGGTCTCGCTCCCCACCGAATGTTCGCGGGCGCGGGCACCCTCCTCCGCGGGACGGTCCAGGTCCAGGTAACGGCGGCGGAGCCGGGGGTGGGCGAGGAGCTGGGAGACCGTGGCGATGCCGCGGTCCGCGAGCTCGCGGCGCGTCTTGGGGCCGATGCCGGGGACCACCGCCACGTCCAGCGGGGCGAGGAAACGCTCTTCGGACCCGGGGGGAACGTAGAGCAGGCCCCGGGGCTTGGCCAGTGTGGCGGCGATCTTGGCCAGGGTCGGGTTGGCGGCGAGCCCCCCGGACGACGGCAGCCCCAGGTCGCCTTGGATGCGTCCGATGATGTCGTGGGCCGTGCGCATGGGATGCCCCATGAGCCGGTCCGTGCCGGTGAGGTTGACCAGCCCTTCGTCGATGGAGAAAGCCCGCACGTCCGGCGAGAAGGAGCGGAGCAACTCGAACACCTTCCCGGAAAAGTCCACGTAAACTCCCCGCCGGGCGGGGACGAAGACGCCGTGGGGGCAGAGCCGGCGCGCCCGGAAGCCCGGCATGGCGGACCGGACCCCGTATTGCCGCGCCTCGTAGGAGGCGGAGGTCACCACGCCGCGCCCGTCGCCCCCCACCATCACGGGCTTGCCCTCCAGGGACGGGTCCAGGACCCGTTCCACGGACACGTAGAACGAGTCCATGTCGATGTGCAGGTAGGAGGCCATGACGCCGGTCCCCACATACTTAATTGCTGGTCCCCGGTTTGACAAATGGCATTTCGCCGCGGCTCGCCCTATGATGGACCGGGGTGGGGAGTGGCCCATGGCGCGAGCCCGAGTCGTTTACGAGTGTCAGAACTGCGGTTTCCAGTCTCCCAAATGGCTGGGACGCTGCCCGGACTGCGGCCGGTGGGACTCCCTCGCCGAGGAGGCCGTGACGGCCCGGCCCCATGCGCGGGGGAGCGAGGACTCCGGCCCCGGGCGCTCGCCTTCGCCCATCCACGAGGCCACCGCGGACACGGACAGCCGCGTGCGTTCGGGCATCGAGGAGTTCGACCGGGTCCTGGGGGGCGGCCTGGTGGACGGTTCCGCGGTGCTCATCGGCGGCGACCCGGGCATCGGCAAATCGACGCTGCTGCTCCAGGCCGCGGCGTCCCTGAGCCATGACGGCCCCGCCTGCCTCTACGTCTCGGGCGAGGAGTCGGAGCAGCAGGTCAAGATGCGCGGCCGGAGGATCTCGGCGGCGTCTTCGAGCCTGCTGGTGCTGAGCGAGACCTCGCTGGAACGCATACTGGAGCAGGTCAAGGCGGTCCGGCCCGGGGTGCTGGTGGTGGACTCCATCCAGACCGTCCACACCTCCGCCGTCCCTTCCGCGCCCGGCAGCATCGGCCAGGTGCGGGAGTGCTCGGGGGCGCTCATCTCCCTGGCCAAGAAGAGCGGCGTCGGCGTCTTCCTGGTGGGGCACGTGACCAAGGACGGCGCCATCGCCGGGCCGCGAGTGCTCGAGCACATGGTGGATACGGTGCTCTACTTCGAAGGCGAGCGCGGCCACAGCTTCCGCATCCTGCGGGCGGTCAAGAACCGTTTCGGCTCCACCAACGAGATCGGCGTGTTCGAGATGCAGGAAGCCGGCCTCCGGGAGGTGCCCAACCCGTCGCAGATCTTCCTTTCCGAGCGGCCCCTGGGAGGGTCGGGTTCGGTGGTGGTCCCCAGCATGGAGGGGACGCGCCCGATCCTGGTGGAGGTCCAGTCGTTGGTGACCCGCTCTTTCCTCAACCTGCCCCGGCGCACCTGCATCGGCGTGGACGCCAACCGCGTGGCCCTGATCTTGGCCATCCTGGAAAAGCGCAAGGGGATGAGCTTCTTCGACAAGGACGTGTTCATCAACGTGGCCGGAGGCGTGAGCGTGTCGGAGCCCGCCGCGGACCTGGGGGTGGCGGTGGGAGTCGCCTCCAGCTCCATGGACCGGGCGGTGGACCCCTACACGATCTTCGTGGGCGAGGTGGGTCTCGCGGGGGAGATCCGCACCGTGACCCGGGCCGAGGCGCGGGTGGCCGAGGCGGGCAAGCTCGGGTTCCGCAAGTGCATACTGCCCGAGGGCAACCGCCGGCAGCTACCGGAGGTGCGGGGTCCCGAGCTGGTGGGGGTCCGCTCGCTGGAAGATTGTTGGGAGATCCTGTTCTGACGCCCCTGCCCGACATAATCCTCTTCGTCCTGTCCGGCGCGGTGCTGGGCTTCCTCATCGGCCTTACCGGCATCGGCGGCGGGGTGCTCACCGTCCCCCTCCTGCTCCTGGTCATGAAGCTCGAGCCCATCACGGCCGTGGGCACCGCCGGACTCTACGGCGTCCTGACCAAGGTCTGGGCAGCGGTCGAGCACTACCGGCAGGGCACCCTGAACGCGGAAGTCGGGCTCCGGTTCTTCCTGGCCGCGGCGCCGGGAGTGGTGCTGGGCTCCCTGGCCGTCAAATGGAGCAAGATGTCGCTTTCCCCGAGCGGGGTGGAGACGCTGCAGGAGGCGGTCAGTTACCTCGTCATGGCCTCCATCTGCCTGTCGCTGGCGGCGCTGCTGCTCTTCGACTACCGTCGGTTCGACCGGCTCTTCCGGTCGAGGGGCGGGGCCCTGGCAAGGCGCTCCTGTCTCTTCCTGGTGGGCGCCGTCATGGGGATGACGTCCATCGGCGGCGGGGTGCTGATCATCCCCGCGCTGCTGATCTTCTACCGGGAGACCTCCCGGTACGTGGGGACTTCCATCTTCGTGGCGGTCCTCCTGATGACGGTGATGTCCTTCCTGTATGCGTTCGTGGGCCGGGGACAGGGCGCGAGCGACGTGGACCTGGAGATCGCGGCCTTCATGTCGCTGGGATCCCTGGCCGGTGTCCACTACGGCGCGGTCCTGTGCAAGAGGATCCCCCCGGGACGGTTGCAGGCGATCGTCATCGCAGTGATCGTCCTCGCGGTGGTCCTGATGCTGGTGGACAGGATCGCGTAGCGCCGCCCCCCAATCGCCTCCGGCCGCGGAGGGCCGCGGACGGTGCGGGGCGCCCGGCGCCGCCGCGGGTTCCCCACACCGGACTTCCGTCGGAACCGGATGGGGTCCAAGCATCTCCAACACCCGAAAAACCCTGACGAATACCCGGGTCAAGCCGGTTGACGGCAGCTTGACCCAACGACGGACAAGCAATAGAATCCCCGGAACCTGCCGAATACAAGGATAAACACCATCCTTGCAGGAGGAGGAACACCCCATGATCGAGATCGTTCCCGTCGTTACCCTTGGCGAGCTCATTACGCCCATCGCCATCTGCACCGTGGGATTCACGCAGTGCCTGTTGATCTATATGGGAATGCGGCGGATGGACAGGACCTCGGAAGAGCGTCGGCAGCAAATCGAACAGCACCGCCGACAACTCGACCAGCAGCAGGAAGTGCTCAACCAGAACAGCCGGAAGCTCGACCAGCAGCAGGAAACCCTCAACCAGCAGTTCGAGCTGCAACGCCAGGCCCTCGACCAGCAGCGGGAAGCCCTCGACCGGCAACTCGACCGGCAGCGGGAGGCCCTCGACCGGCAACTCGACCGGCAGCGGGAGGCGCTCAGCCAGCAACTCGACCAGCGGCAACAGGCTCTCGACCAGCAAGGCGAGATACTGAGGGACGTCGGACGCGGCATCCAGGAGCTGATACGCCAGGGGCAGCAAACCCGATGAAGCGCCCCGGCCGGGAGCGGCGCGCCCGCGGCATGCTCCGCTCCACGGTTCCCCCGGGGTCTCGGCGCCCGCAACCTCGATAGATGGCCGCCAACCACACCCCGAGGGACCCGCCCCCTGACGACGGGCGGCATTTCCGGCGACCCGGGTCGGCTTACGCGCGCACCTACGCCGGCATGGCCATCGACGACGACCGTCATGCCGGGGACGACGCCGCGGTCTGGTGGCGCATCTTCCGGCTCGCGGCAAGGCAGCGCATACGCTTGGCGCTCGCGGTGTCCGCGGTCCTGGCCGCGGCCATGTTCCAGCTCCTGATCCCCCAATACCTGGGCGACGCGGTGGACGGCGCGGTGGGGCTGCTGGGCAGCGCGTCCGTGTCCGCGGAGGAGGCGCGCGAGGTCCTCTCCCACACGTTCATGATGCTGCTCGGGGCTTCGGTCCTGCGCGGCCTGTTCACCCTGGTCCACAACTACTGCGGCGAGACCCTCGGCCACCACCTTGCCTACCGGCTCCGGCTCGACTTCTACGACAAGCTCCAGCACCTGAACTTCTCCTTCCATGACCGTGTCCACACGGGCGAGCTCATCACCCGCGGGATGCTCGACCTCGAAGGAGTCCGGGCCTTCATGAACACCGGTCCCTTGCGAGTCCTGCTGTTGGCGGTCCTGGTCGGGGCCGGAGCCTGGCTGCTGCTTTCGACCGACTGGTTCCTGGGGTCCCTGGGTCTCAGCTTCGTGCCGTTCGTGGCCTGGCGCTCCACCACCGTGCGGCTCCGGCTGCGCGAGATGTGGTTCGCGCTGCAGGAGAGGATGGCCGTGCTCGGCCGCATCATGGACGAGAACCTCACCGGCATCCGCGTGGTCCGCGCTTTCGGCGCGGAACCCCACGAGCTCGACAAGTACGGGGCCGCGTCGGACCAGGCCCTTGCCCTGGCTGCGCGGCGCATCCGCACCCGGGTCTCCGCGTCCGCGGCCATGAACCTGGCGTTCTTCTCGGCCATGGGCCTGGTGCTGTGGGCCGGCGGGACGCGCGTGATCAACGGGCAGATGACCGTGGGCGCGCTCACCGAGTTCCTCGCCTTCATGACCATCCTCCAGCAGCCCGTGCGCCAGCTCGGCATGGTGGTCAACTCCTTCGCCCGGGCCTCCACCTGCGGCTCGCGCCTGTTCGCCGTGCTCGACCTGGAGCCCGTCATACGCGACCGGGAGGGGGCCCGGGCCATGGAGGTCACCGATGGAGTCCTGGAGTTCGAGGACGTGTCCTTCGCCTATCCCGGCGGGGAGGCGTCCCCGGTCCTGCGCGGAGTGTCCTTCCGGGTGGAGCGGGGCAAGACCCTCGGCATCGTGGGTCCGCCCGGCAGCGGCAAATCCACCATCGCGCACCTGGTCCCGCGCTATTACGACGTCACCGGCGGACGGATCACGGTGGACGGCCAGGACGTCCGCGACGTGACCCTGGATTCCCTGCGCCGGGCGGTGCGCGTGGTGCAACAGGACCCGTTCCTGTTCACCTCCTCCCTGGAGAACAACATCGCCTACGGCGACCCCTGGGCCCCGGACGAGGCCATTCGCGGCTCCGCGGCCACCGCGCACATCGACGGTTTCATCCACCGGCTGCCGGACGGTTACGAGACGCTGGTGGGCGAACGGGGCGTGTCCCTGTCGGGCGGGCAGAAGCAGCGGGTGGCCATCGCGCGCACCGCCATGCTGGAGCCGGCGGTCCTGGTGCTCGACGACTCCATGGCCGCCATCGACGCCGGCACCGAGCAGCGCATCCGCGAAGCCCTCAGGGAGCGCACGGACGACTGCGCCACCATCATCTCGTCCCACCGCCTCGGGGCGCTGCGCCACGCCGACGAGATCCTCTTCCTCGAAGACGGGCGCGTGGTGGAGCGGGGCGCCCATGACGCGCTGGTGGCCATGGACGGGAAGTACGCCGCGCTGTTCGCCCTCCAGACCCTGGACGGCCAAGTGGAGGCCGCGGGGGAAGCCGCGGAGGGGGCGCGGGCATGACGGGGCCGCCTCCCGCCAACGGCAGGGGCGCCCGTCCGCCGCGGGCGGTGGTGGGCTCCCAGGTCAACCGTGACGAGGAGATGTTCGGCGCCGCCTTCGACCGCCGCGTGGTCCGGCGCTTCTTCGCCTACGTCCAGCCCTACCGGCGGCGGCTCTCCCTCGGCATCGGCGCCCTCCTGGTCTTCACCGGCGCCCAGCTCGCCATCCCTCTCGTCATCCGCCACGCCATCGACCACGCCATCGTTCCCCGGGGCGGCGACCCGGGCCTGTTGGCGTTCACCGCGGCGGTCTTCGCCGCGGTGGTCCTGGTGAACTACGGAGCCAACTTCCTGCAGGAGTGGCTGGTGGGCCGCACCGGCGAGCAGGTCATATTCGACCTGCGCCGAGCCATGTTCGCCCACCTGCAATACGTGGCCCTGGCCTTCATGGACAAGACGGAAGTCGGCCGCATGATGTCGCGCCTGCAGGGCGACGTGTACTCGCTGCAGGAGTTCCTGGAGAACTCGATCTCGGCCTTCGGCGATCTCGTGCTGCTGTTCGGCATCGTCGTCATCATGTTGTGGCTCGACTTCCAGCTCGGTCTGCTGACCCTGTCGGTGGTGCCGGTCCTGTTCCTGGTGCGCATGGTGTGGCTGCCCCGGGCGCGCGTCGCTTTCCGCCGGGCGCGCGAGACCAACTCCATCGCCAACGGCGCACTGGCCGAAGGCATCCACGCGGTCCGCACCGTGCAGGGCATGCGGCGCGAGTCGGTCAACTTCGACCTCTACGACGACAAGGCGGCGGAGAACCTCGACGCCCACCTGCGGTCCGCCCGGTACGCCCAGGTGCTGGTGCCCATCGTCGATACGCTGACCGGCGCCGCCCTCGGGGTGGTCATCGTGGTGGGGGGATCGCTGGTGCTCGACGACGCCCTCGACGTCGGCGTGATGGTGGCCTTCCTCTTCTACGTGCAGCGGTTCTTCGACCCCATCCGCTCCATCACCGTGCAGTACAGCATCATGCAGCGCGCCATGGCTTCCGGCCAGCGCATCTTCGAGGTGCTGGACGTGCCCCTGTCGGTCAACGACCGGCCCGGCGCCCTGTCGCCCGAGGCCATCGAAGGCCGCATCGAGTTCCGGGACGTGACCTTCGGTTACGAGCGGAACCAACCGGTGCTCACCCGCGTCGGCTTCACCATCGAGCCGGGGGAGACGGTAGCGCTAGTGGGACCTACGGGATCCGGCAAGACCAGCATCACCGCGCTGTTGCACCGCTTCTACGACGTGTGGGAGGGCGCCGTCCTGCTCGACGGCCGCGACGTGCGCGACTACTCCACCGCGGCTCTGGGCCGGCACATCGCCATGGTGCTGCAGGACCCGTTCCTGTTCACCGGCACGATCCTGGAGAACATCCGGTTCCGCGCCACCGGCGCCGCCGACGAAGACGTGGAGCGGGCGGCGCGGGTCGTGGGCGCCCACGACTTCATCATGCGCTGGCCGGACGGCTACCACACGGTGCTCGAACAGGGCGGCGGCAACCTGTCCCTGGGCCAGCGCCAGCTCCTGAGCTTCGCCCGGGCGCTGGTGGCGGACGCCAAGGTGCTGGTCCTCGACGAAGCCACCGCCAACATCGATTCCTACACCGAGCGCCAGATCCAGGTGGGCCTCGCCCGGCTGCTGGAAGGGCGCACCGGCATCGTCATCGCCCACCGGCTCGCCACGGTGCGCAACGCCGACCGCATCATGGTCCTCCAGGACGGCCGCATCGTCGAGACCGGCGTCCACGAAGAGCTGACGGCCCGGAAGGGCCTGTATGCGCGGCTCTACGCCCTCAACTACGTGTCCTTCGACGACCTGCCCGAGGACCTCATGAGGGACGCCGCGGGCGAGACCGTGCGCGCGTGAAGCAGGCGCGCACGGGGCAGGGTTCGAAGCGGGCCCGGCCGGGCGGCTTTCACGGCCGGTCCGTCCCGGCGAAGGGATGGGGCAGGAGATGGGTCTCGGCGCGCAGATCGTGGACCGAGGCGCAGCCCAGGAGCCGCATGGTGTCCTCCAGCTCCTTCTTCAGTATGGCGAAGGCCTTGCGGACGCCCGCCTCGCCCCCGGCCCCGAGACCGTAGACGTACGCGCGTCCCGCGAGCACGGCGTCGGCGCCGTGGGCCAGCGCGATGGCCACGTCCGCGCCGGACCGGACGCCCCCGTCCAGGAGGATCTTCACGCCGGAGCCCGCGAGCGCGGGCGCGACCTCCTTCAGCATGTGCAGCGTCGGATGGACCCGGTCCATCTGCCGTCCGCCGTGGTTGGATACGACGATGGCCTCGGCGCCGTGCTCCGCGGCGAGCCGGGCGTCCTCGACGCATTGCACGCCCTTGACGACCACGGGCCTCTCGCGGCCCCAGAGTTCCCGTATCCACGGCAGGTGCTCCCAGGTGACCGCGGAGGCCCGCAGTTGCGCGCCGATGTCGGCGTAGGGCATGGGCGCGCCGTCGTCCCGGATGACGTTGCGGAACTCCATCATCCCGCCGTCCGCGCAATAGCTCTTCAGCCAGGAGAGGCGCCGCGCCATCTGCGGCGCGAACCGCAGCTTCTCCATCCGGGAGCCGTTGATGGCCCGGGACGCGCCCATCCATTCGTGGTGCGCGCGGTTTCCGGGCACCGGGGTGTCGATGGTGAGCACGAGTGCGGAATAGCCGGCGTCCCTGGCCCGCCGGAGGCCCCGGGCCGCTACCTCCTCTCCGCCCAGGAGGTAGAGCTGGAACCAGCACGGTCCCCGGGACGCGGCCCGGACTTCCTCCAGGTCGGTTCCGGTAAGGGTCGAGAGGGTGCAGATGGTCCCGGCCTCGCCCACCGCCTTGGCCGCGACCGCCTCGCCCCGGGGCCAGAGCATCCGGGGACTGCCGATGGGTCCGGCGATCACCGGCAGGTCGATCTCGTGTCCGAGGATCTCGGTGCGCATCTCCACCGACGGAAGCCGGACCCCGGACCGGGGCTTGAAACGTTCCCTCCGAAAGGCTTCGACGTTGTCCCGCAGGGTGATCTCTTGGTCGGCGCCGCCCCGGTAGTACTCCCGGACGATAGGCGGCACGCGCTTCTCCATCACCTGACGGAGGTGGTCCACGGTGACGCACCGTTCCACCTCCCTCGCCCAGCGCTTCTCGCTCCGGGCGTGGGCGCGTCTCAGCCAGGGTCGCAGCAGGAACATGGACGGCCGGCGCCCGTCCGCCTATCCCGCCCGCATCTCGGCCAGGGCGGAGACGATTTCGTCGGACTCGAGGCCCATCTCCAGGGTCTCGATGAGGTCCGCGTATCGTTCGGGCCGGATGGTGGCCTTCATCCTGGGCTCGAAGACGTGGTAGGCGTCCAGCCCGAGATCCACTCCGGCCAGGGGGCCGGCATAGGAAGGGTCGCCGGTGGTGACGGTCTCGAACTGCACCTGGACGCTCTCGGTGGTGGGAGCGCCCAGCAGCACCACGATGCCTTCCTTCCCGTACGCTTCCGCCAGTTCCTTGATTCGACCTTGATCCTCAAGGTCCATGGCCCCGGCGGCCGTTCAAACGAAGCACTGGGTGGCGGCGTAGGCCACCTCGCCGCCCAGTCCCGCTACGGCCTCCTCGATCACCGGGGCGGGGACGCCGTCCCTCTCCCCGAGGATGATGAGCTTCTTGCCGTTCAGGTCGATGGGTCCTCCCGTCATGCGATCCTCCTTTCGGTTTCATCCGTTGCGCTCGATCAGCACCGACAGGCCGTCGGTGAGTTCGGTCATTCGTCCGAGGAACAGGCTCGCCCGGGCCACCAGGAGGCAGTTCCGGATGGTCCCGGCCGCGATCTCCCGGAGCGCGTGGGGCACATACACGAAGCCGGAGGCGATGTGCCCCTGGGTGGGGGCGTAGCCGCACACCCCCTTCTCCCGCGCGAACCCCGCCACTTCGCTTCGGTCGATCTCCCCGGCCGCAGCCAGCATCGCCGCCATCATCCGGTAGTTCCTGGCGGCCACGTCCCCGGCCTTGGCCGCCACCGTGATGTCCGGGTTGTGCAACTCCGTGGCCACCCGGTCGATGCGGTCCATGCCCCAATCCAACCGCCGCAGCGGTTCCAGGACCAGCTCCCGGAACTGCTTGTCCAGGGCGGCGCCGGCCCTTACCGGATGGCGGCCCACGCAGTCGAGGTTCACCACCGGACTCCTGCCGTCGTCCGGGCCGATCCAGACGGCCACCGCGGCCAGCGCGTCCTCCAGCACCGGGACGTTCCGCTCCAGGTGGTAGAGGGACTTCATGCCCAGCTTGGGGAGCGACCCGCCGCCCACCACCACCACGTTCCGGAAGACGCCGCTCTGCACCAGCGAGGCGCCGATGACCACCGCGGGGATGGGCGCGGCGCAGAAGTCCTTGATGTCGAGCCCGGTGCTGCGCCCGCATCCCGCGAACTCGGCGACGGCCTTGCCCATGTTGCCGCCGCCGCGCTGGTAACGGTCCCCCACCGCCTCCTCCGAGCAACTCAGCACCAGGTCCACGTCCTCCAGGCTCGCCCCCTGCACCTGACCCGGCAGTTCGCGGACCGCCAGAGCGCCGGACACCTTGCAGCAGAGGTTCTCCAGGAGCACCGGCGCGGAAAGGGATTCGTCCTCGGAGTGCCCGGACTTCACCGCCCCCACCGGAGCGCCTTCGCCGCCCGGGAACAGCGGCAGGCCGTCGGGCCGGGCCTCGGCGTCGCCCAGGAGCCGCGGCGCCCCGGAAACCAGGGGAGCGGTCAGGGGCGACGCCGACAGCACGGGGCCTGTCTCCTCCCAGAACCGTTCCCGCAGCACCACGTGCCCGAAAGGGTCCGCGCACGCCAACAGCGCCAGGAACCAGCGCTCCTCCATGACACGGCCGAAGGGGGTCCGCCCGTCCTCCGCATGGTCCAGCTTGTCGAACCACGGCGGCTCCACCTCCCACAGACGGTCTGGCGGCTGGCTCCCGATGAACACCTGGTTGGGCAGGTAGCGGCGCGCCTCGTCGTAGCTCCACAGGCCCCGGACGAGTTCCTGCAGGAACTCCGGGCGCGCCCCGGCCTCCCGGAACGGCTTGGAGCCGTAGCGAACCAGGCCCGGAACGTGGGCGAGCACCGCGGAAGCGCCCCGGATGACGGGTCGGACATGCGGCATGGCAGTGCAATGTAACCCGTCCACCCCACCCGGACAAGGCCGAGTATCGGTTTTGACCCCGCTTCGGCAAGGGGTTATGGTGTTTCCATGAGCCTTCCCGAAGACGGCCCAGCCAAACGCAAGCTGCCCATCGGCGTCCAGACCTTCCGGGTGATCCGGGAGGAGGACTGCTACTACGTGGACAAGACCCCCTGGGTCCGGCGGCTGGTGGACGAAGGCCGCTGCTACTTCCTGTCCCGTCCCCGGCGCTTCGGCAAGAGCCTGCTGCTGGACACCATCAAGGAACTGTTCGAGGGGAGCGAGGAGTTGTTCCGGGGGCTGGCCATCCACGACCATTGGGACTGGGACGTGCGCTGCCCGGTGGTGCGGCTGGATTTCGGCAGCGGCAACTACAAGGATCCGGACTGGCTGAAGGAAGACGTGACGGACCAGCTCGACGAATTGGAGGAAAGCGCCGGAGTCGATGCCCGGTCAGGCAGCGGCCCGACCCGCCTCCGGCATCTGGTCCGGGCGCTGCACCAAAGCACGGGAGCGCGCGTGGTGGTATTGGTGGACGAGTACGACAAGCCGATACTCGACGCATTGGAGGCGCCGGAAGTGGCCCAGGCCAACCGGGACTACTTGCGCGGGCTGTACTCCACGATCAAGTCCAGCGACGCGCACGTCAAGTTCGCCTTTCTCACCGGGGTCAGCAAGTTCTCCAAGGTGAGCATCTTCTCCGGCCTCAACAACCTGAAGGACATCACCCTGGACCCGCGCTACTCCGCCATCTGCGGCTACACGGACGGAGACCTGGACACCGTGTTCGCGCCCGAACTTCCCGGCCTGGACCGGGACGAGATACGGCACTGGTACAACGGCTACTGCTGGCGGGGCAACGAAAAGGTCTATAACCCTTTCGACGTCCTGCTGTTGTTCGAGGTCCGCGAGTTCAAGGCCCACTGGTTCGAGACCGGCTCCCCCAAGTTCCTCATCGACCTCCTGAAGCAGCGCCGCGTCTCCACCTTGAACCTGGACCGCATGACCGGCGACGAGGCCCTGCTGTCGGCCTTCGACGTGGATGAGATGGCCACGGAGGCGCTGCTGTTCCAGACCGGCTACCTCACGGTCCTCGACTACGAGAACCGGGAAGGCGTCATACGCTACCGCCTGGGTTACCCCAACCGGGAAGTGCGCCAGAGCCTGAACGAGCGTTTGCTGATGGCCTTGCTGCCTGACGAGTCCCAGCACTTGACGCGGGACGGATCCCTCCGGAAGTTGCTGTCCGCCAACGACTTCGCGGGGCTGGAGGCGTTTTTCCGGGCCGTCTTTGCCGGCGTTCCCTACCAGTGGCACGTCAGGAACGCCATCCAGAAATACGAGGGCTACTACGCCAGCGTGGTCTATTCCTGCTTTGCGGCCCAGGGCTTCGACCTGACGGCGGAGGATAGCGGAAGCGTCGGACGTGCGGACATGACGGTGCGCCTCGACAACCACATCTACGTGTTCGAGTTCAAGACGGTGGAGAAGGAGGCCACGGGGGAAGCGTTGGCCCAGTTGAAGGCCAAGGGCTACGCCGACAAGTACCGGCACGTGGGCCAGCCCGTCCACCTGATCGGGGTGGAGTTCAGCAAGGAAGACCGCAACATCGCCGCCTTCGAGGTGGAGCGGGCCGGGTAGGTCCGAGGCAGGCCGGGCGATGGGGCGCCCGCTCGCGTGTTCGAGAGTATTCGAGAGATCGGAAGAAAGTCGGGGCGGCTGCGCGCAGCGGGCGCCATGAGTGGGCGGAACCTGGACGGAGGAACGGCATGAAGATCTTCATTACCGGAGCCGGCATGATCGGATGTCATGCGGCGAAGGAGCTTACGGAGGCGGGGCACTCGGTCCACCTCTACGACGTCAATCCCGACCCCGGCTACGTCGCGGCCATGGCGGGGAAGCGGCGGGTGACGACGCTGCGCGGCGACCTGCTGGACCTGCCCAACCTGCTTCGAGCCCTGTCCCGGGCCAAGCCGGACGTGGTGGTGCACACCGCGGGGCTCATCGGCGGGCAGGTGGAGTCCCCGCCCTTCCGGGGCTTCCGCACCAACACCGTGGGGTCGGTGCACGTGTTCGAGGCCTGCCAGCTCTCCGGTGTCAAACGGCTGGTGCACGTGAGCACCTTCGGCGTCTATGACTGGGCCAACATCCGCCGGGGTCCGGTCAGGGAGGACTTTCCGCTCTGGGGCAACCGTTTCTACCCGGCCACCAAGGTGGCCAACGAGGTCCTGCTCGGAGCGTACGAGAGCTACTACGGCATGGAATGCGTGCGCATCCGGCCCACGGGGGTCTATGGACCCGGACACTACCGCGGCGGCTCCGGGGGCGGCATCGCCATGAACGACTTGGTGCGCGTGTGCCTGGACGACGGCCCCATCCGGCTGGAGGACCGGCACGTGGGACCCAACGATTTCGTGTACGCCGCGGACGTGGGCCGGGGCATTGCGCTGGCCTGCACCGCCAGGGACGCGCCCGGCAAGTCGTTCAACGTGGGCGCGGGCCGGATCTACGGATCGCAGGACTTCCTCCGGGCGTTGCGCAAGCTCTTGCCGGACCGGACGGTGGATCTGGCCGAGGGGGCGGGCAAAGGCAAGGCGCGCCCCCGGGTGGACCTGTCCGCGGCCAAGGCCGTCCTCGGCTACGAGCCGCAGTACTCCCTGGAGAAGGGGCTGGAGCACTACATGGAGGTCTCTCGAAAGCACGGCTTCTGGAGTTGAAGCCGGTTGCCGGCGTGGTCCCCGGCTCGCGGGGTCACGAGCGTGCGGCTCTGTTGGTGTGGTTGCTGCGTGCTGCAGCGGGTTGGTTGACCCCCCCCCCCCTGTCCCTCCCCCTCAAGGGGGGAGGGTACGCTCGTCCGGGCGAGGGGCGGCAGGGGGTTAGCTCGGCTGATGCGGGCCGCGGCGGGCGCTCAGGTCCCGGAGGATTCCGTCCACGTCGATGCCGATCTCGCGCCCTTCCCGCATCACGCCTTCCTTCTGGCTGCTCCAACTCTGGACGAACATCTTCTCCAGCAGCTCGCGGTTGCCGGGGTCTTCCGCGAAGCGCGCGAGCTTTTCCATGACGCGGTCTTCGTGGCCTTCTTCGTCATCGACGATGGCCTTGGCGAGTTGACGCACCACCGGGTCCGGGGTCACGTCCCGCATGTGCTGCATGAAGACCACCGCGGACTTCTCCGCGATGTTGCAGAGCCGGAACGCGCGCACGTCGCCGGTGAGGAACTGCCCGAAGTAGCCGTCGTAGGCGTCCGCGGGAACATCGCCCGCGGCCCCGCGGCCGTCGAGGTAGTCCTCGATGAGGGCGTAGTGCCGGTACTCGTCCGCCGCCTGCTCGGCCACCTGGGCCCGCTCGTGGGCGCCGAGTTCGCCGTATTGCAGCAGCGCCCTGGTGAACGCCACCGCATGGGCCAACTCCTTCTTCGCCTGCCGCTGCATCAGCGCCACGAACTCCGGCGTCTTCGGGTCCAGCTCCGCCAGCGCCTTGCGGATGGCGATGACCGGCCCCTCCAGGTCATCATGGTATCGACTCCACAACGATTCGACGAATTCCCTTCCGGTCATGGCCGCGGTCCCTCCGACTGTGGCGTCAACCTAACGAGAGACGCCCTGCGGTGTCAATCCCGCGGAAACGCGCCTAACTGACAGCGCCGGACGAAGCGAACCGGCTCAACCCGTTTCAGCCATCTGTTCGTCGATACTGGTGGGGGTATTGAGAGACAAAATACTTGAGAAGTGGAGTGAAGTGGCGCTAAGTGGCGTTGGGGGTTGGGGAATCGTGGGGGATCGAGGGAAGGGCGGGAGACAAGAATAGTGACGGTTTCGGGCAAAAAACGGGGAGAAATGGGCGGGAAACGGCTGAAAATGTCGGCAAAAACAGGGGGTAAAAAGTGCTGAGAAACGGGAGGCGCTCAGGCGTTCGGCTCCTTCGCTTCGGCCAGTTGCCCCCGCCGCTGACTGCCTCCTGCTGCTGACACCATCGGGGGGCGGCGTGGGGATGACCTGGGCGGGCGGCTACTGGCGGCGGCTGGCGGGGTGGCGCGCCGCCAGGCGGTGATGGTGATGCACAAGGAAGGGAGGGAACGGGCATGGAGAACCTGCTGTTGTTCTTTGGCGCGCTCGCCATATAGCCGCGGCGCGACCGACGGGTCTCGAAGCCCTCGCCGACTCCCGGAGCGCGTCCTTCGACTTCGCTTCGCTACGCTCAGGATGAACGGAGGACTTCGCTTCGCTACGCTCAGGATGAACGGGGATAATCGTTCAGCGTTTCAGTAACGCCAGTCCTCGTGAGCGAGCAGCGTGCGGTTGAGGCGGTCCCGGTGCAGGCGCCACCGGGGCATGAGCCTGTCCATCAGGCCCCGGAAACGGTCGTCGTGACGCGGCTCGATCAGGTGGACCATCTCGTGCAGCACCACGTATTGGAGACAGGGCGCGGGTTTCTTCGCCAGCTCCAGGTTCAGCCAGATGCGGCGGGCGTCCCGGTTGCACGTGCCCCAGCGGGTCTTCATCCTCTTGATGCGCGCCTCGGCCACTTGCACGTCCACGCGCGGCTCCCACTTGGCGAGGAGGGCCGGCAACCGGCCGCGAAGCCGACGGCGGTACCAGCGATGCAGGATGGCCTCCCGGGTGTCTCGTCCGGCGCCCGGGCGAACCCGCAGCATCATCCTCGTGTTGTCCAGCAAACGGACCGTCGACGGGCCGGGGCGCTCGGTCACGTCGAGCCGGTAGCGCCGCCCCTCGAAGTAATGGCTTTCGCCGGTCACGAACTCCCGGCGGGACTGGCGGTCCTGCCGCTGGAACTCGGCCTGCCGCCGACGGATCCAGCCCAGACGCGCCACGACCGCCAAGCGCACGGCCTCGTCGTCCAGGCGCAGCGGCGCCGCCACCCGCACCCGGCCCCTCGGCGGGTACACGCCCACGTGCAGGTTCCTGATGTCCTTGCGGACCACCTCCACCGGCGTCCCGCCGATGTCCATGGAGCCGTCCTCGACCTCCGCGGCCCCGCCCTGCTCCTCGAACCGCCGCGTCCTGTCGATGTCCATGCGGCCGTCCTCGCCCTCGGTAAACCCTGAACGACTACCTCCGTTCATCTCCGTTCGTCCTGAGCGTAGTTGTATCTTCCTTGGAGGCATCCATTACAGGAACCTCTGATCAATTCCGGATCGAGGCGCCTCTCCCTATGGGAAAGTGCGTCCTGCCCTGATTGTCCAGAGGTTCCCGAAGTCGAAGGACGCGCTTTCCCATGGAGCGAGGGAACTCGAACCGAAATGATTCCGGGTTTCCCTCAGTAGTCACGCTGGGCCTTCACGATGTCGAACATCCTGTCCACCAGTCCATCGTCGCCGTCCAGCACCGACTGGATGGCGTTGCGGACCTCGATCTCCTTGAACCGGTTTCCCCGCCAGTCCGCTTTCTTGACGCCGCGGACGGCCCGGTCCAGGGCGAGCGCTTTCGCCTCCCTGGTATCCGCAGGCGGCTTGTGGTCGTAGGGCGCCGGCGGGTCCAGCGTCAACGGAGACTGCGGGTCCTCCAGGTTGTCGAAGAGCGCCCGAAGCGCCGCGGTGTGGATGCTCGGAGGGTAGGACGCCCCGGTCTCCGGCGTGTGGACCCGTTTCGTCAAGGCGACGACCTTGGCCAGGTATTCCCTGTAGTCCATGGCCTCCTGCCGGCGCTGGCGGATCAGGGCGTCCAGCAACTCCGACATCTTCTCGTAGTACCTCGGGTTGACGGCCATCTCGTCGATGATGATCCGCCGGACGTTGTTCTCGATGGTCTCGGCCACCGCTTCGGGGTTCCGGCGGATGCCCGCGGGCAGGGACTCCACCGCGGCCGCCCCTCGCTCGACGATCATCCGCACCAGCGTCAGGTCGTCGAAGTCCGAGAAACGTTCGCTCTCCTCGGCCCGGATGTAGGTGTCGAGCAGGCGCCGCATGGCCGGTTCGTACAGCTTCATGTCGATGTAGTCGCCGCTGGCCAGCCTGACTTCCAGGCGCACCTTCTCGTAGTGGTCCGCCTCGGCCCGGACCTCCCGCGCTTCGGCCTCGGAGTACCCGGCCTCCTGCATCTCGTTGGCCAGGTTGGCGTAGGCCCGCAGGAACGCCACGGTCAGTTCGTAGAGGGCCACGCGCCTGGGTTCGTTGTCCTTGAGTTGCGCGTGGCCGCCGCCCTCCGCGGCGCAGAAGAAGCGCAGGTAGGCGGCGCTGTCGCGCGGCGGCTCCACCGGCTCGCAGAGCGCCTTCACCGCCTCCCGCGCCTCCTCCAGCCGCTCCCGCCCGCTTCGCAGCCGGTCCTTGAGCAGACCCTTCACGTCTTCGGCGTCGTAGCCGTCGAACGCCTCGCCGGTGTAGTCCTCGATGGACTGCTCCAGCGACCGGAACAGGTCCTTGTAGTCGATGACGCAGCCGTATTCCTTGTCCTCGCCGTCGAGGCGGTTGACCCGGCAGATGGCCTGGAACAGGCCGTGGTCCCGCATGGGCTTGTCGATGTAGAGGCAGGTGGCCGGCGGCGCGTCGAAGCCGGTCAGCAGCTTGTCCACCACGATGAGGAGCTTCATCCGCCCCGGCTCCTCCACGAAACGCCGCTTCACCTCCTGCTCGAAGCGCTCGACCTTGTGCATCGCCGTCTCTTCCGGCTCGTCGAAGTGCGCCGCCAGCATCCTTCGATAGACGTCGTACTGGAGCAGCTTGCCGGTGCGTCCTTCGCCGGTCTCCTCGCCCTTGATGTCCGAGACCATGGGCCTGTAGGAGGTGACGATGGCGCACTTGTCCTTCAGGTCGGTCTTGTCGAACATCTCGTAGATGCGGCAGGCCGAGTAGATGCTGTCGGAGACCAGCATGGCGTTGCCGCGTCCGCTCTGGAGGCGGTCCCGCGTCTCCATGTCGAGCAGGACGTCGGCGACAATCTTTTCCAGCCGGTCCCGTGAGCTCAGCACCTTGCGCATGGTGCCCCAGCGCTGCTTGAGCTGGGCCTTGGCCACGTCGGTCAGTCCCCGGGTCTTGACCTCGAACCACTGGTCGATCCTGTCCTCCGAGGTGAGGCGCTGGTCGATGTCGCGCGCCTCGTAGCGCAGGTCCAGCACCACGCCGTCGCTCACCGCCTCGTCGTACTTGTAGGTGTGGATGTACGACCCGAAGGTCTCGATGCTCCGCTGCTTGTCGCCCTTGAGCAGCGGCGTCCCGGTGAAGCCGATGAGCATGGCGTCCGGCAGCAGTTTCTTCAGCGCCCCGTGGAGCTTCCCCGACTGGGTCCGGTGGCACTCGTCCACGAACACGAACAGCTCGCCCTTGGCGTGGAAGCCTCTGGGCAGGCTCCTGCGGACCTCGTCGAGGTAGGTCTCCACGTCCTCGTCGCTGGCCTCCTCGGACACACCGAACTTGTGGATCAGCGACCCCACCAGCCACCGGTCGCCGGCGTTGAGCGCCCGCACCAGGTCCGTGCCGCTGGTGGTGCGGTGGATGTCCTCGTCCACCCCCTTGAAGACCTTCTCGATCTGCTCGTCCAGCTCGGTACGGTCGGTAACCAGCAGCACCCGGGCAGACTCGACGTGCTCGCGGATCCACTTGGCCAGCCACACCATGGTGAGGCTCTTGCCGCTGCCCTGGGTATGCCAGACGATGCCGCCCTCGCGGCTCCGGACCCGCGCCTGTGCGGCCCGCACCCCGAAGTACTGGTTGTGGCGGCAGGTCTTCTTGACGCCCGCGTCGAAGACCATGAAGTCGTGCACGATCTCCAGCAGCCGCGGCTTGGCGCAGAGTTGGCCAAGCTCGCGCAGCATCGGGTTGCCGCCCGCGGCCGGGTGGGCGTCGGCTTCCTTCCAGCGGAGCCAGTGCTTTTCCGGCGTCTCGACCACGCCGTAGCGCAGCCCCTCGGTGTCGTTGCCGGCCATGAGGAGCTGCACGGTGGCGAAGAACGGCCGGATGAACTCCGGCTTCTGGTTGTCGAGGTTCTGGCGGACGCCCTCGCCGACCGACACCGTGGATCGCTTCAACTCCAGCACCCCCAGGGCAACGCCGTTGACGTACAGCACCAAGTCGGGCCGCTTGGTGTTCTTCTCCCCGGCGACGGTCACCTCCTCGGCCACGGCGAAGTCGTTGTCGTCGGGGTTCGACCAGTCGATGAGCCAGACGGTGACGTGCGGCCCGCCGGTGTCCGGCCGGACCTTCACCCCGTAGCGGAGCAGGCCGTAAACCTCGCGGTTGGCGTCGTAGAGGGTTTTGCCGCCGCCGAGCGCCGCGGCCTTGCGCAGCTCGCGCAGCGCCTTGCCGATGATCCTGCCGTCATGCCCCCGGCGTTCGAGGAAGCCGGTGAGCAGCGCTTCCTCGACGTTGCCGTTGCCGGGGCGGTCCTTCCGGTTGCCGAGGAAGGCGTAGCCGAGCGCGTCCCGGAAGAACGCGACCGTTTGCCTCTGCGTGTGGATCTCCCGCTGGCCGACGGTGCTCACTTCAGCATCTCCCAGCGCCCGGCCTTGGTCGCCCCGACGTGCCGGATGACTCCCGCGGCCCGCAGCCTGTCCAAATTCACCCCAAGGACTTCGCGCCGGTCGTTCCTGCCGATCTCCAGCACGCCGCCCGGCGCATTGGCGAACCCGCAGATCCACTTCAGGTACTCGTCACGCCACGACATCTTCCATTCAATGTTCTGGTCTTCGTTTATGGCCATGCTACTCTACCCGCCAAAGCCCCGGCCGCGCCCGTAACCCTCGCTTCGCAGGGGGTCCTTCGCGCCCGATTCCGGTATCGCTGCATCTCTGTCCGTCAAGTCAGCTTGCACCCCTACTTGCCCTCCCTGCTTGCACCCTGCTTCGATCAGCATGGCCCCCAGCTTGGCCCTTGGCATGGCCCACAGACCGCTACCCTGCCCGTCATTGCAGTAAGCGCCCTGCAATCCTTCCACCAAGGGCTGGACGTCGCTCTCTGCGTCTGGCAAATGCCATGCTGATCCCACAGGGCTCACGTCTCCGCACTTCCTTTCTCTGTCATCGCCAATGCTGCTCTCCCCTTGGTGGTCAGACAGTACTTCTGCAGAGGGCTTCTTGGCTTGTCGGGAACGGTCATTGCCAATAATCCTTCCTTTAGAAGGCGTGACAAGCGTTGCTCGAAGCTGCGCGTTCGATCGAAGTAGCCGGCCGCAGCCTGCAACTCTCGACTCGTAGCGGGTCCTTTGCTGCACGATTCCAATATCGCTGCATCTCTGGCGGACAGTGCTGCTTGCCCCCCTGCTTGCCCCCTTGCTTGCCCCCTTGCTTGCCCCCCTGCTTGCCCCCCTGTCTGGCTGCCTTGCCCCTCTATACGTTCCGCAAGCAACGCCCGCCGGAGGGTCGTCACGAATCCATCAGTGACGGCAAACTCGGGTTCCGGGAGACCCGCCGCGGCGCACCGGCGGATCATGTCCAGCGTTCCCGTTCCCATTCGCTCGATGTATTCGGCGAGGTACAAGGACTCCGCCAGCAGGGGATTGACAGGCACCGAGTTGTGCGCAACGCGCAGCTCCTCCAAGGTCAGCGGCGACGACAACCGGCCAGGGTTCCGAACCTCCAGGCGATCCGAAAAAAGCATCACCTGTGCGCTGCCGTTGCTCGTGTAGTCGCGGTGCGCTACCGCGTTGACGACGGCCTCGGTGACGACCTCCGGCGGGATTTCGTAAGTCCTGGGCGCACGGACGCTCTCCGACCGCGTGCCTACCGTTCTATCGATCTTGCCGAGCACGAAATCCACGGCCTGATCGACCAGTTGGAACACCGTGCCCTTGTAAACCTGATACGAAGGGATCGGCTTTTCGACCTCGGTTCCGTGAAAGTGCGCGCACTTGATCTCGGAGGAGATCAGGAACCGTTGGGGCGACTTCCCGAACAACAATACGGCAGCATTCGTCAACCGCCCCTTGTTCAGCAGGTTCAGATGCTTCAGCAATCCCTCGGGATGCACGTCCTCCGGCAGCGGAAATTTTCTGGCTCTGCGCGCGGTACGGACAAAGAGGGTCATCCACTCGGAGTCGAGGTCGTCCAGCCCCGCATCCTCGCGCAAGTAGTCGCGCAACGCTTCGCGCTCCTGCGCAAACTCGTTTTGTACACTGCTGATGAAGATGCGGAGAGGAATCATGTTCTGAGGCCATTCATAGTCTGAATCGAAAGCCTTCCGGATAGTCTCCAGTATCCCACAACATTGACGAATCTGCTAAAGGCGGATCAAGGCATCAGAGGACAAGCTGCCGCGATACCAGGAAACGCTTGTGCCCGGCGTGAGCCGGACTCAGGCTGCTACTCTGCCCGCCATTGCAGTAACGCGCCCTGCAACCCTTCCACCAAGGGCTGGATGTCGCTCTCTTTGCGGCCGGCTTCCAGCCGGGCAACCACACGGCATACGTCCGGTACTTTCCAGTCCAAGGCTTCGGACAGGCTGCGGAGCTTGGACTTGGCGATCTCCGACGGCCGGTCGGACGCCGAATCGTAAACCGAGTCCAGCCGGACCATGTGCTCGGACAGGTCACCCGGGGCGAGACCGATCCCGGCCGCGGCGTCCGTATTCCTCCGCAACCTGTCCCATATCCAGACTTCCGGCGCGTCTCGGCCGGGGAGGAACAGGATCGGCACCTCGATGCCGGCGCTCTCTCGTATCCGCGGTTCGATGCCGCTGTCCCGCTTGTCGCCGTCCAGCACGAAGACGAAGTTCCGGATCTGGCCGAACTTTCTGAACGCCCTGGCGTGCGTCGGGAATTCGCCGGCGCCCGTGTTTCGTCTGATCCGAACGGACTCTGGCCTGATTCTCTGGCGGGGAAGCAGGGCGTCGAAAACGCCGTGCAGCATGCCTTCCGCGGCGTCGTCCTCGCACAACAGGTTGAGGGCGTCGCCCGAGCGTCCATATAGCGCGTCCTGCACCACGTCCCGAAAGGCCGGCAGCACCGTGACCCGGCCCGTTTCGTCGCGTTCCAGGAAGATACGTCCGTGGGCGGGCACCGAGTCGAGCACCACCGGGCTGTGCGACGTGACGATGACTTGCAGGTCGTTGCGCAGGGCGAGCTGCTGCAACTGCAACATGAGAAGCTGTTGCACCCAGGGGTGCAGCCCGGCCTCCACCTCGTCGATCAGGACCAGGGCGCCATGGAGTTGGGCGATTTCCTGCGACAGCCGCAGGATGGCGCGCTCGCCAGCGGCCATGTGCAGTTCCGAGTACGCGGCGCCGCCTTCCTGCGCGGCAAAGAGCAGGTTCTTGCTGCCGCTGGACAGGTTGACGACCTCCGCGTACCTGAAGGGAAGCATCTGTTGGGCGAACTCGATCTGCGAGGCCGTCAGCGGAGTTTCCCGCGGCGCGGCATTCAGGCGCGACAGGCTGAGCACGCCGCGCACTTCGGACGGGTTGCTGAGATTGCTGAGTGTCCTGAGATAGAGGGGGCGTTCCGGCTGGCGCGCGTCTTTGCGGCCAAGGAAGCTGCGGTTCCACCCCTTGGCGCGCCGCCAGCGCATGGACCGCCGCCCGTCGGGCGTGGCGTAGTCGAACTCCATGAGGACTTCGCCCTTTTCGTCCTCGCGTGCGCCTACCCTGGGACGGTAATCGGGAAACAGCGTGGACGGCACGAAGTCCTTGACCCCCGCGCCCGGCACCTTGTAGGCGCAGGCGGCCGCGAACAGCACCGTCGATTTGCCGCTGGCGTTGCCGCCGGCAATGACGCTCACCGGGTAGTCGAACACCACCCGCAGGTCGTCGATGCCGCGAATGCCCTGCAAGTGGATCTCCGCCAGGAAGTGCGGCAGGTGTGGCTTCTTGCCCTGCAACTGTTCCCCGAGGGTGCGGAAGCGTTGCTCGATCATGGACGACTCTCCCGCCTGCCAATTCCCTGATCTTCTGCAATCACTGCCTATTGCCTTCGTTACCGTGGATGCTCTAACGAATCTTAGACAATAAGTTCGTAATCAGAAAAATCACCGCTGCAAACCAGTATCCCATTCCAAAGCCAGTTGCCCCGCCTTGAATCAGCAAAAATGTCATAAACAAGGTTGCTAGAATAACGATCAATTTCAAGTTGTTATCGGACTTTGGAATTATCCGAGCAAAGAGTTTTGCCAAATTGTTCCTCCACTCTAAAAGTTTGATCTTCAGCGAGACCTGATTATTCAGCATATCATTCTCCCTTTTCTGCTTCAAGTAGGCGATCAGCTTTTCATTCAAAAATTCACGAATCTGTCCCTATTCCATGTCCGAACCTCACTTCGGTAAAGTTTGGGAATTATCCAACAATAAAGACGCGGAAACGGTCTGCGCCCTCGGGTGCTAGCCGAACCTGAACAGAGACCCTTCCATGAAAGTCTCTTTCTCTCGCGCTTATGGCCATGACTCATATGTTTCGATAAGCCGTACCCGCCCGGTCAGGAGTTGCTGCATCATGCCCTGTCTGAGGGTGCGAATCTTGTCGCGGCGCCGTTCCAAGGAGGCAATTTCGGCATCCATGTCGGAGAGGACGACGGCGATGGCGGCTTGTTCTTCCAATGCTGGAAGATCAATCTCAATTTGAGCCAAGTTACGAGGGTTAATATGAACGACTGCATCTCCCTGTCCCATACGAGCTTTTTGTCTTGCTACTGCTGGCCGGTTCATCAGATAGCCCAGATAAAGCGAGTTTTGGCCCAAGGGCGTCAATACTATAATATCCCCGCCTGCATAACCAGGTTCATCACAAAGATAGACCGCGCATTGGCCGATTTCCTCCGATGTCTCACCCGACCCGGCAAATAGTAGATCGCCTGTTTTAATCGGCAGCGCCATCTGAGCAACAGACGAAGGAATACGCGCTACTGCGTTCAAAATGTAGTCTCTATAGCGCGTGTACAATTCTCCATAGCGGATGCATGGAAAGCCTGTACTGGAAATATCCTCACGTTTGATTCCGCGTCCCTTCGAGAAGAAGCCGAGTGTCCCTAGCTGTTTTGTCTCCCATTCTCCGCTGAATCCCGGCAACCGGGTCTTGCCGGTTAAAAGTTGCTGCATAGCGGCCTGCTTGATGGCCTGCTTCTTGGCGATCAGCTTTTCCAAAGCGGCGAGCAAATCATCCACCTCTGACAAGGCTTCGGCAATGGCGCGTTGTTCATCGGTAGGTGGTATGGGAACAGTGATCGTGCCAATCTGTCGTCCAGACAACGACGGGAGTGCAGTTGTCGAGACAAGCTTTCCAAGTTCAAGGTTGAGAAGAAGATAGTAGAAGAACCGCTGGCAAGCATGATGATCCGTCAGAGTGAAAGCCATCATGTTGTTGTCGATACAGCTTCCCTGTGACAGGAGACGCTTTCTTTCCAAGAAGATCGCCGCTCCGATTTTGGCGAAGACAATACTTCCAATTGGATGTTGGACAGCGCCTAGTTTCTTCCTTGTTTCTTCAGTGATCCAGTGATTTGCAACTTCCATGAACAACTCATTGCCGTAGTTGTTCATATCGGAGACCTTGAAGAACGGATAGTCGCCTGATGGGAGTCCTTGATGGACGAGAGGAAATCCACTTCCGCTACGAAATACCCCGAAATCCGCAAGCCTCCCAAGCGTCCAGTCGCGAGGGATCATGCCCACCTCGGTCCACTCGTAGCCAGCCGGGGCATCTGTCCCCGGCGCGCCGTCCGATAGTGAGACGCTCATTTCGGCTCGTCTCTCATCCATCGGTCAGGTTCTCCTGAAATCCGCCAAATTCTTCCTGAACGCTCATCAGTTGCGACAGTCAGTTCCGTTTCGATGGCAGGCAGACAGTCACTATTCCAAGCCCACGCCAGCTTTCATCTGAACGTACTTGGCCAGATTCATGCCTTTTCTGACCTCTGTATCATAGGAGGGCCTTCCAAGGCCGGCTTTTGTGACGACGTCTTTGAGCGATAGTGAATCCAGGTCGCTTGCATACTTGATGCCGAACAGGCGAATGTAAGTGGTCTTTTCTCTATATGGCGCGGTCTCGTACATGCGCCTAAGCAGCTCCCCGGCTTCTTCGACAGTCATGGGATTTACCTCCGGTTTGCAGTTTGGATGTCCTCGATTCTGCCCGTTGGGATCGGTTCAGTGCCACTTTTCGGGGCGAATGGTCGGCGTCCCGGTCCAGGCTCCATCTCAAGGTAGCCAAATCGAGAAGCGCCTGTCAAGGTTACTCTTCAAGGAAGATGTCCGTACGACCCCCCAGGTTCATGCCGTTGCTGTTGAAAATGACGCGGGTCATTTCTCGCCCAGGATGGATTGCAGGATTTCCGGGGTCAGGCCGCGGCGTTGCGCGTTACGGCTGATTTCCGACATGATTTCCCGTAGCGATTTTCCAGGCTTTATCGCCTCATGCAAGCGCAAGTTGATGAGCAAATCCAGTTTGCGACGCTCACTCTCCGAAGCCGATCTATACGCCTTGGCCACATCGGAATCGACCGATACGGTTATCCGGTCTTCCATTGTCGATCCTCCCAATTCGTTGCCGAGATGTCACATGGCTCCGAGGCGGCACATCGGGCCGTTTTCTACGTCAACCAGTTCTCTACTTGAAGACCCTTTATCCGCCGGAAATGACGTTCATTATTGGTCACCAGCCCGAACTCCTGCACCATGGCGGAAGCTGCAATCAAAATATCTGCATCTCCGATCAATTGGCCTCGGTGAGCAAGCTCAGCGTAAATCTCGGCTGCTTTGGCAATCGCTTCTTCTGTAAGAGGCAGAATAGTGCTCTGATTGCACAACATTTCAAAAACTGCCATCTGCCGACGGGCCTCTTTAGCTGCCAGACCTCGGAGGATTTCATAGCGGGTAATAATAGATAAGGTAAAACATCCGTGCTCCCCAAGATAGGCGCGTGCTTTGGACAGTACGACAGAATTCTCTCGCATGATCGCAGAAAGAATGTCCGTATCCAGTATCACTTGCCGTAAAGCCATCGGATGTTTGCCTATCCAAAAAATTCCCGTCGGTGGCAAGCCATGCGCTCGATTTCATCAACGTCCTGTTCAGAGAGATCTTGGTACACCTGGGCGGCCAGTTTCAGTACATCCATGACCGATGGTTCGCCCAGAGGCTCTATTTCCAGGCGGACTTGCTGTCCATGGGGAATCCCGGGCGCTATTAGCGGTTTGAAGACGCCATTTTCATAGACGGCTTTCACTGTATGTTTCATGCGCTCCTCCTTGTTCGACAAGCCGCTCAAAATAGAATCCCCGGCTCACAGCGACAACCCCATCCGCTTCAAGTGCCTCTTGACCTTCCTGTCGAACGCCTCCACCTTCCGTTCTTCGTCACTTGTCTGTGCTTCCCGTAAGGCGGTCGGGGCCTTATCCATTTCCTTCACTTTCGCCTTCCCCGTCGTCGAGTTCTCGCTGGATGCTCGCCAGTTGCGCCTCCAATTCCTGTTTCGAGGGCAGGTAGAGTTGGTATTGCGAGGCGTAGATGTTGGCGTCTTGCGGGAGGGTCAGTTCCACCACGGCGTCGTTCTTGCCGCCGCAGAGGACGATGCCGACGGTAGGGAGTTCGGCGTCGGTCTTCACGTAGCGGTCGAAGTAGTTGACGTACATCTGCATCTGGCCCAGGTCCTGATGGGTCAGTTCGCCGCGCTTGAGGTCTATCAGGACGTAGCAGTGCAGCAGGCGGTTGTAGAACACGAGGTCCACGAAGAAATGGCTGTTGTCGAAGGTGAACCGCTTCTGGCGCGCCTCGAACAGGAAGCCCTTGCCCAATTCGAGCAGGAAGTGTTGGAGGCGGTCGATGATGGCCGTTTCCATCTCGGTCTCGGAATAGGCGAGCCTTTCTTCCAGGCCGAGAAACTCCAGCACGAGGGGATCCTTGATGAGGTCCGACGCTTTCTCGACCACCTGTCCCTCGCGGGAAAGCCGGTGGACTTCTTCCTTGTCGCGGCTCAGCGCCAGCCGCTCGTACAGGGAACTGGCGATCTGCCGTTTCAGTTCGCGCACGCTCCACTGACTTTGGGCCGCCTCGACCTCGTAGAAGGCGCGCTCTTCGGCGCGGCCGATGGTCAGGAGGGTGACGTAGTGGGACCAGCCGAGGGAGAACCGGTTGTCCATGGATGAGGACAGGGCCGATGCGATGCCCGTGGAGGTCCGGAGAGATTCAACAGACACTGTCTGTTGAATCTCGGGCGGCAGGTTGGCGATGGATTCAACAGACGGTGTCTGTCGAATCTCCGGGTAGGCGCGGTAGAACTCCCGGAACTTCCGCAGGTTGGTGGGGGAGCAGCCCTTCAGCCCGCTGGCCGTGAGTTCGTTGGCCAAGCGCTCGATCAGCTTCTCGCCGTAGAGCGTGCTGCGGTCCGCGCCGCGCTGCTCGTACTCGACGATGTACCGGCCGAGCAGCCAGTTGCGCGTCACCAGGTAGGCGTCCGCGGCCCGGGCCGCGGAGCGCCGCGTTTCCTCGTGGGCCTGCCGACACAGCTCGACAAGCCGCTCGAAATCGAGTTCCCGGCTCACAACGACAACCCCATCCGCTTCAAGTGTCCCTCGACCTTCTTGCCGAGCGTCTTCACCTCCCGCTCCAACTCCGGCAGCGGTTTGGCGTAGCGCTCCTCCAGTTCCTTCACCCGCCCGGCCAGGCCCTGGGTCAGCCGCTGCACTTCGCCCTCCACCGCGTCCCGGATGCTGGCGAACCACTTGTCCTCGACCGCCAGCGTCTTGACCTCGGCCTCGGTGAGGGTGGCGTAGCGGGCCAGCGCCTGCTCGTCCAACGCGGTCCGGGCGTCCTTCGCAGCCTTGCTCGTCTCCGCTTCGGCGTCCATCAGGGTCAGGCAGCGCGTCAGGGCGTCCCGTTCCTCGCCGCTTTCCGGCTCGTCCGCGATGGCCTTGAGCCGGTCCTTCACCGCGCTCCGGGTCACCTTGCCCTTGTCGTTGGCGGCGTCTTCCAGCAGCCCGCCTTCGCCGGTGTGCTCCTCGACGAGCTCCTCCAGATTACGGGCCGCGGCCTCCTGTCTGTCCTGCAGCGCCTCGATGGCGGCCTGTTCGCCGGCGAAGTAGCGGGCGGCCACCAGCGCCGGGGGGACCAAGTCCATCTTGTACTTCCTGCGCCCGATGGTCAGGTCCGGCGTTTCCCGGAGCCTCTTTCCCCGGTGGTCGAGGAGGTCTTGGGGCTTGGCGGCCTCGACCCAGCCGGACGCGGCGATGAGATAGACGTCGTCCTGCATGGCGTCGGTCCAGTAGTCCATCAGCCGTTGGTACACGTCGTAGGGGTCCAGCAGGGGCAGGCCGGCAAAGCGCTTGAGCAGGTCTTCCGACAGGGCGTCGATGACCTTCCCGGGAAGCGCGCCGGCCTCGATCCCTCGAAGGCGCGGCCTGTGGGCCTTGCGCCAAGCGTCGAACACCGAGGCGACGCGCTCGGCGTAGGACGCGAAATCGGGATGGCCGAGGATGGCGGCCTTGACCTGCCGGGTCTCGACGCGGGGCTCGCTGTAGCCGGGCCGGCCGTTGCCCTCGAACAGGGCTTGGCGCAGCGAGGGGAAGGCGGTCCAGTAGCCGTCCAGGGCGTCCAGGTCCCGTTCGGGGATGCCGCCCTTCAGGTGCGCGTCCAGGTCGTGCAGGTCTTCCGGCTGGCCGGAATCGACGTAGCGCGGGATGTTCAGGTTGTAGTCGTTGGCAGGGTCGGCGATCTCTGCCGCGGGAACCATGCGCGAGTAGCCCGGGGACTCGACCTGCCGGTCGAACACGTCCACCATGCGGTGGATGTCCTGCTCGCGCAGCCGGTTCTTGTTGCCGTCCTTGAGGAAACCCCGGCTCGCGTCGATCATGAAGACGCCCTTGCGGGCGTGGGCGTGCTCCTTGTCGATGACCAGGATGCAGGCCGGGATGCCGGTGCCGTAGAACAGGTTGGCGGGCAGGCCGATGACCCCCTTGACGAACCCCCGCCGGACGAGTTCCTTGCGGATCCCGGCCTCCCGGTTGCCGCGGAACAGCACGCCGTGGGGCAGGATGATGGCGCCCTTGCCCTTGCTCTTGAGCGACTTGACCAGGTGCAGCAGGAAGGCGTAGTCGCCGTTCTTCACCGGGGGGACGCCGTACTCGAAACGCCCGAACTCGTCGTGGGCCGGGTCGAGGCCGTTGGACCACGCCTTGGCGGAAAAGGGCGGGTTGGCCACCGCGAAGTCGAAGGTCTTGAGGCCGCCGCCCGGGTTCTTGAAATACGGGGCGGCCAGCGTGTTGTCGCGCCACAACTCCGCGGTCGGGCAGCCGTGCAGAATCATGTTCATGCGCGCCAGCGCCCAGGTGGCGTTGTCCATCTCCTGGCCGTAGATGCTGATGCCGCGGGGCGCTTCGTCCGCAGCCTTGAGCAGCAGCGAGCCGGAACCGCAGGTGGGGTCGTAGATGGTCTGGTCCTGGCGGGTGTCCGGGCCCATGCCGATCACCTTCGCCATGACGCGCGAGACCTCCGCGGGCGTGTAGAACTGCCCCTTGCTCTTGCCCGACTCGGTGGCGAAGTGGCGCATCAGGTACTCGTAGGCGTCGCCCAGCAGGTCGTCGCCCCCGGCCCGGTTGGCGCGGAAGTCCAACCCCTCGAAGATGGCCACCAGCCGGGACAGCCGGTCCTGCATCTCCTTGCCCGCGCCGAGCTTGCTCTCGTCGTTGAAGTCGGCCTGGTCGATGACTCCCTTCAGGTCGTTGGCCTCGGCAAGCCGGCCGATGATCTTGTTGATCCGGTCGCCGACCTCCTTGCCGCCCTTCGACGCCGCCATGTCGGCGAAGCCGCCGCCCGCAGGCACCCGGATGAGGGCGTCGGCCCTCCCGGCGTACCGGTCCGAGACGTACTTCATGAACAGCAGCGTCAGGACGTAGTCCTTGTACTGCGAGGCGTCCATGCCGCCGCGCAACTCGTCGCAGCTTTGCCACAGGGAGGAATAGATCTGGGACTTCTTCAGGGCCATGTGTCAGGTCTCGCCTCGTGACGGCAACCCCTCCCTATCTTCCCCGATCCGGGCCTCCCCGAGCAAGTCCCCGCCGCGGGCGCCAACGGGGACGGTCACCCCGCGGCCCAGCCGCAGGAGCAGCAGCCGGAACCCGGCCACCTCCCGGTCCAGGCTGCGTCTCACGGCCTCGGTGTAGATCCGCGCCTGCTGGCCGTACTCCTCGATGACCCGGGCGGTGTCCTCGTCGTCCACGCGGTCCGTCTTGTAGTCGGCCACGTAGAGCCGGTCCCCGCACTCATACACCACGTCGATGACGCCCTCCATGATCTTGCCCCCCTCCCAGGGAAGGACGAAAGGCATCTCGCGGCCCAGGATGCGGGCGGTGCGCAACTCCTCGTATATGGGAGAGTCCATCAGGCCGGCCCACATGGCCTTCAACTCCTCGACCACCGCCGCTTGCTGCTGCCGCGGCAACCCGGAGGCGTGCCAGGCGATGGCTTCTTCGAGGTCCTCCGCGGGTCGGGGGGTCTGGAAGTCCCAGTGCTCCAGTATCCGGTGGGCAGCCTTTCCCAGCTCCAGCGCAGTATCGCGCTGCAAGCCCCGGGGGCGCTGCAAGCCGTGTGGACGCTCCGCCGGCGCCGACTCGCCGGCTTCCTTGAGACCGGTGGGGCTCAGGAAGAGCGGCGCTCGGCCGCGGGCTTCGCAACGCTCCCGGCGGCCGCGCCACAAGTCCTCGTAGCCGGACCAGTCTGCGGCGTCGGGGGTCGCCTCTGCGGGCGGGGCGCTAGGTTCCCCCGGTTCCCCGGGTTCCAGGTTGTCCAGATCTTCTTCCACCACCTCCACTTCGATCTCTCCGGCGCCGCAGGCCGCCGTGTGCGAGGCCCCATCGGTCAGGTCGGCTCCCGCGGCCTCCTTCAGCATCGAAAGCAGGCTGTCCCCGCCCGCCCGGTTCCGGTCGCCGAAGGACACCACCAGTTGTTGGCAGGGCCGCGTCATGGCCACGTAGAGCAGGCGGCGCCGTTCGTATTCCTCCCGCTCGCGCTGTTTCGCCCGGAGGAAGGCTCCGGGCAGGCTCCACAGGTCGTCCAGGCGCAGGCCCGCCAGACCGGTGGACCAGTCCTGCCACACCTTCACTTGCGGTTCCCCTCCCCTGTTCCCTTCGTTCAGGGCGTCCACCAGCACCACCACCGGAAACTCCAGGCCCTTGGCCTTGTGGATGCTCATCACCCTCACCGCGTCCGGGGTCTCCTCCTCCAGGGCGCTCTCGGCCTCGTCTTCGCTTTTCCGTACCCGGCGCTCGAACTCCGCGGCCACGTCCTTGAGCGTCCCGGCGCCGTCCGCGCCTGCCTCCCGGGCCACCAGGCGGACCTTCTCCAGGTTGGCCACGGCCTGCGGCCCCGAACCCGCGCTCGCCGCCAGCACCGACAGCGGCAGTTCCTCAAACACTCGGTCCACCGCGCTGCCGGCTTCCAGGAAACGGACCTCCCGGTGGAGCCGGAGGAGACGTTGGTAGAGGTCCACCGCGGCCGGGGGCAGTTCCCCCCGTCGAGCCCCCTCGGCCAGGCGGTAGTCGAGCAGGCTTTGCCGGCCCAGGGCCAGGATCTCCACGTCGTCATGCCCGCCCAGGGGCGAGCGGAGCACACCCACCAGGGCCACCCGGTCGTAGGGGTCGGCCAGGGTCCGCAGCAGGTTGACGGCGTCCACCACCTCCTGGGCGGCGTAGAAGTCCCGCTCGCCTTCCACCACGTAGCCAATGCCGCGCCGGCGCAGGGGTTCCAGGTAGGTCTGCACGTCGGTCAAGGCGCGCATGAGATAGGCCACGTGGCCCGGCTGCGCCTGCACCCGCTTGCCGTCCCGGTCACGGAAGAAGGTCCGGCCTCCCGCCACTTCCTCGTGCACCCAGCGGGCCAGCGAACGCGCCTCCAGCCGACGGGCCTCCTCCGCGTCCGGGGTCCGGCCCGGGGCCGTTACCCGGCGCACCCGCACCGGCGCCGCGGCTTCCTCGTCGGCGCTGCCGAGGCCCGGTTGGAGCGGGATGTGCCCGGGCTGGAGATCGGGCCGTTCCTCCATGATCTTCTCGAATACGCCGTTCACCACGTCCAGGATCCGGGGGTCGCTGCGGAAGTTCACGGTCAGCCGGCATTCCACGCCCTGCTGGGCTTCGATCATCTCCTTGACCACGTGGAGGTACGCCTCCATGTCCGCCCCCCGGAAGCCGTAGATGGACTGCTTGGGGTCCCCGACCACGAACAGCTTGCCCGGGGCGAGGCGCACGTGGCGCCATTCTTCGGCGCGCCCGGAAGGCTCCTCGCACAGCCACAGGAGGATCTCGTACTGGAGCGGGTCGGTATCCTGGAACTCGTCCACCAGTATGGCCTTGAAACGCTCCTTCAGGTCCTCCCGGATGCGCGGGTGGCCGCGCAGGAGGTCCCTGGCCCGCACCAGCAGACCGTCGAACGTCGCCAGGCCGCTGCGGGAGAACTCCTCGCGGCACCCCTGGGCGAACGGCGCCAGCAGCGCGCATAGCCGGCCTACCTCTGCGTCGTCGATCCGAGCCAATGGCCGCGCGGCCGTCCACAGGCTGCTCGCGAGCTCGAAATCCTCCCGGGACCAGCCCTTGGGCGGTTTCGGGAGGCTGCCCAAGAGCGTCGTCCCTTCGTCGTCCAGCGGTTCCTTCCCAGGGTCCGCGGCCGTCCGTACCACCCTCTGCGCCGCGGCCACCGCCTGCTCGATCTTCCGTTGCTCGGGATGGCGCGCGAGGAGGTCGGCCGCGGTTTCGTCCATCCGCCGCAGCCAGTCGCGGAGGGGGCCGCCTGCGCCATCGGAAGCGCCGCCGCGGACCGCCTCCAGGTCCACGTTCTCGTCGCAGAGGGCCCGCGCCAGCTCCCGCAGCCGGGCCAGCGGATGGCGGCCCAGGATGTCTTTCCATTCCCCGGTTCGCGGTCCGGTCCCGGACAGCTCGTCGTCGAGCCAGCGGGTCCAGCAGGCGTCGAAGCGCCTGTCCAGGAGGCGGTTGTCGCCATCCCGGAAGTTCGGCTCCAACCCCGCCTCCAGTGGATGGAGCCGCAGCATGGAGGCGGCGAAACTGTGGAGGGTGCCGATGTGGCTCTGCTCCATGCGCTGCAACGCTTCCCGGGCGCGGCGGCGGACCTCGTCGGTGGTGAGGCCGTAGCGTTCGCACAGGACTTCCGTCTCTCCCTGTCTGGCGTCGTCCGGGGACCGGGGCCGGTGGGGACCGGACCCGGCCAGGGCTTCCAGATGCGCCCGCAGGCGCGCCTTCATCTCGTTGGCCGCCTTGTTGGTGAAGGTGAGGGCCGCCAGCTCGTTCATGGGCACGGGCGCCGGCTCGCGCATGAGCAGGTTCACGCACCGCTCCACCAGCAGCGTGGTCTTGCCGGTGCCCGCGCCCGCGGTCACCACCACGTTGCGGTCGAACGTGGTGACGGCTCGCAAGCGTTCCGGCTCGTCTGCGGGCGGGGGAACCGTCATGGGTCAGGCCTTCTTCTGCTTGCGGGTTTGCGCCAACGCTTCTGCGGCCGGATGCCGTTTGGCCCGCATGGCGGAGGGGGAATGGCCCTTCCGGCAGACCTCCGACACCTCGCAGTAGCGGCAATAGGGGCCGGGCATGATGAAGAACTCCCCGGCGCGGATGCCCCCCAGCAACTGCGCCACCGTGTCCCGGATGCGCTGGCCCTCCGGCTGCCGCCACGTCTCCGCGGCGAATTCGCGGGGGGACAGGGGGCCGTCCTCCCAGCGCCGGGCGATGAAGTACCAGGCCGCTTCGACGGCCGCGGCCGGCGCCGGCCCCCGCTCGCTGGCGTGGGCCGCGGCCAGCAGCGCGTAGAGGGGCAGTTGCAGCTTCTGTCCGCGTATGGCCGAGAGCACCGGGTCGTTGTCCTCCGGGCCGGGCCTCGCGCTGCTCTTGTGCTTGTAGTCGATGACGCGGTAGCGGTTGTCCCGCCGGTGGTAGTCGAGCCGGTCCAGGCGTCCGTGGACCGGCAGGCCGCGCAGGTCCTCGGGCCACTCCGGGCCGAGCCGCGTCTCCATGTCGGTTTCGGCCTCCGCGGGGCGGAAGCCCGACCCCGCCATCTCGTCCAGGTCCGCCCGGACCACCTCCCTGAGCAGCTCCGTGACCTGCTCCCTGGCCACCTCCCAGGCCGCGGGATAGCCGGTGGGACAGCGCCCTTCGTACTCGGACAGGGCCTCGGCCGCGGCCCGGTCGAGCCGTGCGCTCCAGCCCTCCGGGTCCGCGGGGTCGAAGCCTTCGTGGAACGCCTGCAGGATCTCGTGGCAGAGTTGACCCTGTTCCAGGGCGTCCAGCGGCTCCTCGTCCTCCGGCCGGTCCAGCCGTTCCAGGCCGAGCATGCGGCGCGCGAAGTACCGGAACGGACAGCGTCCGTAAGTCTCCAGTGTGGTGGGAGACAGCCCGCGCTCCCATAGCTCTTTCCACGCCTCCGGGTGGGGGCCGGTGACGCCGTCGTATGAACGTGCGGCGCCGGCCCCGTCCTCCAGCTTACGGATGGCCGCGGCGCTCCTTTCGTAGCCCTCGGTGGACCAGCCGCACAGGCGCACCAGCGGCCCGGGGTCTTCCCCGCACAGGGCCCGCCGCACCGCCAGTTCCTCCGGCAGGAGCCAGCGGAGGTCGTCGAAGGGCGGCGCGTCCCGCTTGCCGAGGACGCCCTTGGGGATGCGCCGGACCCCGGCGGGGCTGTCGGAGGCGGGGAGATACCAGGACGGGGCCAGTTCGCGGCCGGCCGCGTCCGAGCGCGAGTAGAGGCAATAGAGGCGGTCGGACGCGGCGTTGGCCAGCAACGCGAACAGCAGCTTCTCCTCGTCGTACCCCGCCAGCTTGGAGGAGACCTTGCAGCCCAGCACCGTTTCCAGCACGCGCCGGTCCCGGTCCCGCAGGAACGGGTCCTCGCGGATGGCGCGGGGGAAGACGCCCTCGTTCATGCCCAGGAGGAAGAGCGCCCGGAAGGGGACGCCGCGCGCAGACCCGGCGTCCATGACCTGCACGCCCTGCACGTGCGCCTGCGCCGGCCGCACCGACGCCCGCATCAGGCGCTGGCGCAGGAACGCGGCGAACTCCGCCGCGGACACCACCGGGGCGATGGCCTCCAGGGCGTCCAGCCCGGCGAATGCCTCGCCCAGTGCCTCTTCCACGGCCTCCGCCCCGGCCGCGGTCTCGTCCCCGGCCCGGTTGAGGAATCGGTCCATGACCGTGCGCCAGCGCTCGCCGAACTCCGACCAGGGGCCTTCTTCGGGCAGCGCGCCCAGATGCTCGTGCAGGGCGCGGACGGTGTTCCACAGCATGGCCAGTTGGGCCGGCGCGACCTGCAGCCGGCGGCCCTCCTCTTCGTCCCTCAGGGGCAGGGTGAGACCGCGGTCCAGGTAGCGCTCCAGCCGGCGCCATTCGTCCATGCCGCGGGTGATGCGCAGGTACCGGGTGGCCGCGTCCCAGAGGTCCGGCCGGGGGGCCACGGCCGGGCCGGGGACGACCCGGAACCGGAAGTCGTGGGAGGACACCAAGTCGATGACGCCGGCCCGCGGATAGTCCTGCCCGGGCAGGTCCAGGAGCGCCAACAGGGCCCGGACGCGGCTGAACCGGGACAGGGGCGTCTGCGCCGGCGCGTCGAACGGGATGCCGTGCTTCGGGAAGGTCTCCTGCACCCAGGAGAGGTAGGGGTCGAGGGTGCGGGCCGCCACGCCCACCTGCCCGAAGTCGAAGCCTTCCTCCTCCACCAGCGCGAGCACTTTCTTGGCCGCGGTGAGGACCTCGTCCCGCGGTCCTGCGCAACTGAAGGTCTCGCGCCGGGCGGGCCGCGGCAAGCCGCGGCCCGGGTCCGCGGTGTGGCCGTCGGGGGAGGAGCCGGGCCCCGCGCCGGGGGCGCCGTCTTGGGTACCGGTTTCCCGGGTGTGGCCATCGGGAGAGGGGCCGGCCCCCGCGCCGGGATCGAGCAACTGCGCGGGCGCCGGCTCCCCCGCAATTCCGGCGCCGCGCCCCGCGCCGGGGTCGAGCAGGTCCACCACCTCGTCCGCCCCGGCGAGTCCCCGGAGGTAGCGGTCGTAGAAGTCCCGGGCAAAGGACCAGTCGGGGTCGCCGAGGACCAGGGGATAGAAGAGCGTCACCGGGTGCGCGCCGGCCACGGTGCGGAACAGCTCCAACTGGCTCTGGGTCAGGTCGTAGAAACCGTAGTAGTAAACATGCCGGAACTGCGCCAGGTAGGGGGAGGCGGGCGCGTGCGGCAACACCATCCCGTCCAGGTCCTGGCGGTCGTGGGCGCGCCACTCGGGGAAACGGCGCCGCGCCTCCCGGTACAGGCGAAACAGGTCCCCCAGCGCGTCCCGGTCCCTAGCCCCGAAATGGCCCTCGTGCAACGCCTCCAGCGCCACGTCGGGATCCACCATGCCGTCCTTCAGGTCCCGCAGGCTTTGCCACAGGGCGGCGCACGCGCCTTCGTTCTCCGTCATGCGGGCGAACCGTCCCCGGGCCGGGTCGCCGCCCGACGCCGCGCGCCTCAGGGCTTCCTCCATGAACGTCTCGTCGCGCAGGGGCGGCGGCCCGGGACCGTGGACCTCGTGGAACAGGGTCCGGGTGAGCTGGGAGAAGGTGCGCACGTGGAAATGCAGCAGGTGGAGGCCGTGCTCCTGGGCCAGGAGGATCTTCACCCGGCGGCGCAGGGCGTCGGAAGGGACCGTCAGCAGCAGGGGCGCCAGCGGGTCCCGCTCCCGCCGGGCGCGGACCTCCTGCGCCAGCGCGTCTTCCAGTTGGGGGTGGTAGGGTCCGAGGACGATCTTCATGGAAAAGCCGCGGGTTCGGTGCCGGCGTTGCAGGGTTCCGTCCGGCCCCATGAATCTGTCAGACCGGGCGCGCGTTGCCAAGGTCCGGGGGGTGCTGCTAGTCTCGGCCCCGTGAGAGTCCACTTCCTGGGCACCGGAGACGCCTTCGGCAGCGGCGGCAGGAACCAGACCGCGTACCTGCTGGAGGACCGGACGGGGCTGTACCTGCTCGACTGCGGCTCATCCACCCTGGCCGCCCTCAAGCGCGCCGGGCTGGACCCCGCGGACCTGGACGCGGTGTTCCTGAGCCACCTGCACGGCGACCATTTCGGCGGCCTGCCCTTCCTCTTCATCCATTTCCTCTACGAACGGCGCCGCAGCCGCCCCCTTCCCATAGCCGGTCCCCCGGGGACCGAGCAGCGCGTGCGCGGCCTCATGAAGCTCATGTACGGAGAGAAGGACCTGCCGTTCGCGGCCTTTCCGGTGCTGCGCCCGGACGCCGCGGCCACGGTGGCGGGGGCCGAGGTGCTGGCCTTCCGGGTCCCGCACCAGACCGACGCGGTTTCTCTCGGGCTCCGGGTGACGGCGGCGGGCCGCACCGTGCTGTTCTCCGGCGATTCGAGCTGGACGGACCGGTTCATCGACCACAGCCGGGGCGCGGACCTGTTCATCTGCGAATGTTGCCACTACGACGCCCCTTCGTCGTCGCACATGAGCTACGCACAGATCGCGGCGCACCGGGACCGCCTGGAATGCAAGCGGTTGATCCTGACCCACATGGGAGAGGAGATGCTGGCCCGGCGCGGCTCCCTGCCCGTAGCCACCGCGGAGGACGGGATGGTGGTGGACCTGTGAGGGATTGCGAACCGGGGAACGCCGCGGCCGGGCGGAGGGCGGGCCGCGGCTTGACTTCCCTCCGGGCGTCTCTTACAAACGCGCCATGCCAAGGGTCACTTTCATGCCGCTGGGGCAGAGTTTCGAGGTGGAAGACGGCACCACCATACTGGTGGCCGCGGTGCGGAACGGGGTCGAGCTCCGCCACGACTGCACCGAGGCCATCTGCGGCACGGACCGGGTGACGATCCTCTCCGGCGGGAACAACCTGAGTCCCATGGACGACAACGAAGAGCTGACCCTGTCCATGCTCGACGCCGACGAAGCCGACCGTCTGGGATGCGTCGCCAAGGTGCTGGGCGACGTGATCGTGGAGATCCCCGCGGAATAGCAGCGAGGCGCCCCTCCCCGGACTCCCGGCGCCGGTCTCCTTGCCCCGAACGAACCGAGTGGGAGGCCCCCCATGAGCAGAGTCAAGGAAGCCCTCGACCGGAAGGGGATCGTGGTCATGCCCGGGGTCTATGACGCCCTGAGCGCCCGCATCGCCGCGCGCGCCGGTTTCGACGTCATCTTCACCACCGGCTACGGCATCTCGGCCACGCTCCTGGGAGAGCCCGACTTCGGCATCCTGACGCAGACGGAGATGCTGGGCACTATCTACCGCATCTGCGGCGCGGTTCAGACCCCCGTCATCGTCGATTCCGACACCGGCTACGGCAACGCGGTGAACGTGGTCCGCACCGTGAACGAGCTGTCCCGTGCGGGGGCCGCGGGCATGTTCCTGGAGGACCAGGTCTGGCCCAAGCGCTGCGGCCACATGAGGGGCAAGCAGGTGGTGCCCCTGGACGAATACCTGAAGAAGCTCAACGCCGCGGCGGCGGCCCGAGGGGATGGCGACCTGTTCATCGTGGCGCGGACCGACGCGCGCCAAGCCCTGGGCATCGACGAAGCCATCCGGCGCGGCGTCGCCTTCAAGGAGAACGGGGCCGACGCGGTCTTCATCGAAGCGCCGGAGAGCCGGGAGGAGATGCGGCAGATCGCCGACAGCGTGCCCGGGCCGCTGGTGGCCAACATGATCGAGCGCGGGGTCACGCCGCTGATGGAGCCCGCGGAGCTCCGGGACCTGGGCTTTGCCCTGGTGGTGTGGCCCGTGGGTCCGCTGTACTCCGCGGCCCTGGCCCTCCAGCGCTACTACTCCCACCTGCGGGAGAAGGGCACGGCCGAGGCCCTCATGGACGGCCTGCTGCCCTTCGACGAGTTCCACGAGATCGTGGGACTCCAGGAAAAATACGACCTGGACGAGAAGTACCGGACGTGAGCGCACCGCGGGCGCTGGTCCCCGCGGCCGTGCGCTTCGGGAGCGCGCCTCTCAGAGGTTGGTGCGGGCGGCCGTTTCCAGGGGCGCCGCGGGCATCATGGGCAGGGGCGTCATGGCCCCGTCGGCCACCTCGAGCAGGAGTTCCCGGACCTTCCGCAAATCGGCGCGGAGTTCCAGCCTGGCGACCTGCCGGATGATGTCCGCCATGAGCTCGCCGTCTCCCACGACTCCGTTCCCCGCTCCCCCGTCCCGGTAGATCTGGAAATAGGCGTCGCCGTTGCGGATGCCGACTTTGGCGTGCTGGTAGATGACCCGCACCGGCGTGCCCTCGGAGAGTTGCGGATACAGGTACGCGATGTCCTCGGGGTAGAGGCGGATGCAACCGTGGGTCACGCGGCGGCCGATGGCCCAGGGGTTGTTGGTGCCGTGGATGCCGTAGGTGGTGCTCGACAGCCGCATCCAGTACTTGCCCAGGGGGTTGTCGGGTCCCGGAGGGACGATCTTGCGCGGGATCTCCATCTCTTCCTGGATGGAGACCGGCACGTACCAGATCGGGTTGGTGCGCTTCTGGCCGATGCGGTACTTTCCGGCCGGCGTCTCCTCGCCCTCCACGCCCACCCCCAACGGAAAGGTCATGACCCTGGAGTCGGGCAGGTAGCGGTAGAGCCTCATCTCGGGCATGTTGAGGACCAGCCCCTTCCGTGGACCCGCGGGAAGGATCCATCGGGCGGGGAGGGTGACCCGGGTCCCCGCGCCGGGCAACCAGGGGTCCGTGTCCGGGTTGGCGCGGCGCAACTCCCGGTAACCGAGATGATGGAGGCGCGCGATGTCCAGCAGGGTGTCTTTGGCCTTGGCCAAGTGCACCCTGGGGGTCCCGATGATGGTGGAGCCGAGGCTTCGGTCCTCCCCGCCTTCCGCGGGCTCGCGGTACTCGAACACCGTGCTGCCCGGCGTCCATTCGTATGCCGCGGCCGAGGGGGCGAAAGCCGCCAACCCGCACACTATCCACACGATGAAAAGAACAACCTTCATGGAAGCGTCCCCGTTGTCTCCGTCCCCGCGGCCCTGCGGCGGAGCCGGTTGAAATTTCCCGGATCGGATTATACCATCTAGCGTCGTTTTCTGCACGCTCCGGAAAGGATTGCGAATGCCGTTCGTCTCTGCGTTGGCCGCGAGCCATGCGCCCAACATCCTCCTGGACCCGGGTCCCGAGTGGGAAGAGTTCATGAGCCTGCACTACCGCATGGCGCCCGAGGCGGCCGGAGCCAAGCCTTCCCTGGAGGCGCAGCAGAAGCTGCGGCGGGACGCGGAAAACGCTTTTTCGGTGCTTCGCTCCGACCTCCAGGCGGCCAAGCCCGACGTGCTCATCGTCGTGGCCAACGACCAGTTCGTCAACTTCTTCTTCGACAATATCCCCACCTTCTTCGTGACGCTGGCGGACGAGGTCCGGGGCCGCTTCACCCGGCACGAGTTCCACTACCGGAACCACCCGGAGCTCGGCCGCGCCATCCTCGAGGCGGGGGTCGCCGCGGGACTGGACCTGTCCTTCGGCGAGGACGTGGAGTTGCAGCACACCCAGACCGTGCCGCTGCATTTCCTCCTGCCCGAACCGGAGATCCCCATCCTGCCCATATTCGTGAACACGTGGATCGAACCGCTGCCCACCCCCGCCCGGTGCTACGCCCTGGGGCGCCTGATCCGGCAGGTGGCGGACGACGCTTCGGTCCGGGTGGCCATGCTCGCCACCGGCGGGCTGTCGCACTTCCCGGGATCCCCCCGCATCGGCGAGATCGACACGAGTTTCGACGAAGACCTGCTCCGGCGGATGCGCGCCGGGGAGGGCCCCGCCCTGGCCGGTTTGACGCTGGAACAGTTGCGGCAGTCCGGGAACTCCGAGTTCCTCAACTGGATGGTCACGGTGGGCGCGGTGAGCGACGCCCCGGCGTCGGAGACCTTCTACATGCCCGACCACGTGGCCACCGGGTGGGGCTTCGCCAGTTGGCGGATCTGATCCGCTAAGCAGGGACCACAGCGCAGGCATTGGGGAGCACCGATGAGCCGCTACCAACTCAACCGGTTCCTGTTCGACTTGAAGATGGACCCCGACGCCCTGGGCCGGGCCAGGACCGACCTGGAAGAGGCGTTGTCCGGGTATGACCTGGACGCCGAGGAGGTGGCGGCCATCAAGAGCGGCGACCCCAAGCGGCTGCGGCCCTTGGGCGCCCACGGCATGTTGGCGCTCTACCTCATGCGGCTGGACCCGGAGTTCGACCGCAACATCTACTGGACCCAGAAGTGAAGGCGGGCGTCCGCCGGGCGCGCTGCATGGGGCGGCGCGCCGCGGACTCCCTCGAACCGACGAGGAGCCCCGGATGGAGATGGGATTGGCGGGCAAGGTGGCGCTGGTGGCCGGCGCGAGTCAGGGCATGGGACGGGCCATCGCCGAGGGTTTCGCCCGGGAAGGCGCAAAGGTGAGCGTCTGCGCCAGGGGCGGGGAGGCCCTGGAACGCGCTGCGGAAGAGATCCGCAAGGCCACCGGCGGCGAAGTCCTCGCCACCGCGGCGGACATGTCCCGTTACGACGACATCCGCAACTACGTGGCCGGGAGCGTCGAGGCCTTCGGGCGCGTGGACGTGGTGGTCAACAACGCCGGCGGGCCGCCGTTCGGGGCGTTCGACGCGTTGAGCGAGGACGACTGGGCCAAGGCCTTCGACCTGAGCCTCATGGGCACGGTGCGGCTGACCCGGGAGGCGGTCCCCCACATGAAGAAGGCGGGGGCGGGGCGCATCGTCAACATCACCTCCTACGGCGTCAAGGAGCCCATTCCGGGGCTGATCCTCTCCAACACGTTCCGCACGGGCGTGGTGGGCTGGGCCAAGACCCTGTCCCGGGAGCTCGCCCCCGACAACATCCTCGTCAACACCGTCCTGCCCGGACGCATCGACACCGAGCGGCACCACAGCCTCAACGTGGCCCGGGCCAAGAGGCTCGGCCTGCCCCTGGAGGAGGTCCAGAAGCAGAGCAGGGCGGAGATCGCCCTGGGCCGTTACGGGCAGGCCGGGGAAGTGGCGGACCTGGTGGTCTTCCTCGGCTCGGAGCGGGCCAGCTACATCACCGGGACCACGCTGCTCATCGACGGCGGACTCGTCAGAGCGGTCACCTGAGGCCGTCTGCGCAAGGAGCGCCAGCCATGGTCTATTACATCATCCAGTGGGACCTCCCGGACCAGAAGGCCAACCTGACCATCTACAGCAACAAGGCCAAGAACGACTGGCTGCCCATGGCGCTGGCGCACCCCGGGGTCCGGGAGATCCGCAACCTCCGCAACCCCCTGGAGGTCAGCCCCCAGGTGGCCATCATGATCGAACTCGACTCCCTCCAGGCGTGGGAGAGTTTCCTGGAATCGCAGGACTACGTGCGGATCATGCGCGAGCTCCGAATCCTCGGCTGCCGCAACTTCAACGCCCAGGTCTGGTCCCCGTCCCGCTACTTCCCCGAGTCCCTGAAACGGGAAGGCTAGCGGAAGAGACAACCCGGATTCCCGTCCCCGCTTCCGCGAGGACATGCTTTCGCGGGAACGACGAGCGTGGGCGTCCGCGGGGAATCCTAGTCCAGGTCGATGTCCTTCAGGGGCTTCTCGATGGGCTCGTCCCTGGCCTTCTTGAGGAGTTCCTGGAACTTGCGGTCCAGCACCTTGCCCTTGTCCTTTTCCGCGTCAAGGATGTGGCGGTACTTCTGGTCGCGTTGCGTCGCCTCTTCCCGGAGCCGACGGCCCGCGTCCTTGAGTTCGGGGGCCTTGTGCTGGGGCGGGGGCAGTTCGTGGCGCAGCACCACCGCCAGCGAAGGGTCCACCATCAGGACGGCCCCGCAGCAGGGGCAATCCACCTTGATGGTCCGAGGTTCCTGGTCCGCCATCATGGCTCCGATCTCCCGCGCCGAGGCCCGGGACGGTGGACCCCGCGGTCAGCCGCGCAGCTCGATCTGCTCCCCGTCGGGGCCTCCGAAGACCACCCGACGCCAACCCTGCTCCCTGGGCTCCCGCGCCGCGGTCTCGTGGGGCGCCCGCAGCAACGGCACGCCGCGTCTTCGGAGCTCGGCCACCGTGTCGTCGAAGCTGTCGGTCTCCAAGCAGAAATGGAACCCGGTCATGGAGCCGTCGCTCCTGTGGGTCAACTCCAGCACGGTGTCCCCCAGCCTGAGGTACGCGATCTGCATCCCCGCGGTGGCCTGGTGCTGGAAGTACTTCCGGAAACCGAAGTGCTCCTCGTAGAAAGCGATGGCGCGCTCCAGGTCCGCGACGTGGAGCGCCACGTGGTCGATCCGCTTGAACATGTCCGTCCCCCCAAGGGAATATACCAGCAAGACGGGTTCCTTGCATCCATTATGGAACGTATGGTCCATTCCGGCTCGATTTCCTTCTCCCCGTGGGAAAGCGCGTCCTTCGACTTCGCTTCGCTACGCTCAGGACGAACGGAGACCTTCGCTACGCGATCCGATTCCCTTGGGGAGGGTGCTTCGCGATCCGATTCCCTCCCCCCTTCGAGGGGGAGGGCCGGGGTGGGGGGCGCCTGCACCGACGCGGGCTCGGTACGAACGGGGAACGCATGCCCGTCTATCGCCTGAACCGGGAACTGGCCTTTCCCTCGCCGGAGGAGGCCGAGACCAACGGGCTCCTGGCGGTGGGAGGCGACCTGGGGACCGCGCGCCTCGTGCTGGCGTACTCGATGGGTATCTTTCCCTGGTACGGCGAGGGCCAGCCGATCCTGTGGTGGTCGCCGGACCCCCGGTGCGTCCTCGACCTGCGCGAGTTCCACGTCTCCCGGCGCCTGCGGCGGGTCCTGAACCGGGGGCGGTTCCGGGTCACCTTCGACGAGGACTTCCGGGGCGTGATCCGCGCTTGCGCGTCGGTCCCGCGGCGCGGTCAGGGCGGCACGTGGATCACCCGGGAGATGGAGAGGGCCTACGTGCGTCTCCACGACGCCGGAGTGGCCCATTCGGTGGAGACCTGGATCGGCTCGGAGCTCGTGGGCGGGGTCTATGGCGTGGCCCTCGGCGGGGGGTTCTTCGGCGAGTCCATGTTCCACAGGGAGACCGACGCCTCCAAGGCGGCGTTGGCGGGTCTCGTCCACCGGCTCTCGGGCTGGGGCTTCCATTTCATCGATGCGCAGGTTACAACTTCCCACATGCTGCGCCTCGGCGCCAGGGAGGTCCCCCGCGCGGCTTTCCTGAAGGGCCTGGAGAGGGCGTTGCGGCTCCCCGGCCGCCGCGGGAGCTGGCGAAGCCCGGACAGGGCCTGAACGCGGCGCGCGGTCCACGGAGAAGGGAGGGGCCTCGGATGGCCACCGTCAAGGAAGCGTTTACCTTCAAGTACCAGTCCACCAAGAACGCCGGGGTCGAGGACGCGTCGTTCTCGCCGGGAGACGAGGTGGAGGTCATCAAGGAGTGGAGCAACGACACCTGCCTGGTGCGGAACGGCGAAGGCGTGGTCTTCAACCTGCCGCGAAAGAGCCTCGACCTCTGAAGCGGGCCGCCGCGGTCACGCGCCGCGGAACTCTTCGGGGAACAGCCGGACCGCGCTCTCGATGGGCGGACCCGGCATGTGGATGAGGCTGCAGAACCCCTTCCCCCGGTTGAACTCCAGCACCTTGCCGAACTGCTCCACCAGGGCGTCGTTGCCCTGTCCCTGCTGCACCTTCCTGAGCAGCGCCGCCAGCATGTTGGTCTCCATGCGGCAGGCCGGGCATTGGCCGCAGGACTCCCGGGCGAAGAAGTCCGCGATGCGCGCCACCTCGTCCAGCACGGAATCCCCTTCGGCAAGGACCTTGACCACGCCGCATCCGATGGACGATCCCGCGTCGCGCAGGGAGGCGTGGTCCAGCGGCACGTCGAGGTTTTCGGGCCGCAGGAACCCCGACGACGGCCCGCCCGGAAGGACGGCCTTGACGCGCTTGCCCTCTTTCAGCCCGCCGCCGCATTCCTCCAGCAGGTAGCGCAAGGGGGTCCCGAAAGGCAGCTCATAGACGCCCGGCCTTTCCATCTCGTCCCCCAGGGAGAAGAGCATGGTGCCGGGGCTCTCCCCGGCCCCGAAGGAGCGGTACCATTCCGGCCCCCGGGCGAGGATCGGCGCGACGTTGGCCAGGGTCTCCACGTTGTTGACCAGGCTGGGCTTGCCGAACAGTCCGGCGGTGACGGGGAAGGGCGGCTTCCGCCGCGGCAGCGGGTCCTTCCCCTCGATGACCTCCAGGGCCGCGGTGTCCTCCCCCGCCACGTAGTTGGAAGGCGCGGCCACGGTCACGATCTCCAGGCCGAAACCGGAACCCAGGACGTCCTCGCCCCAGTAACCCGCTTCCCTGGCTTCGTCCATGGCCGTCGCCATGGCGCGCGCGGCCGCTTCGTAGCCGCGGTTGATGTAGAGGTAGGCTTTCTCCGCCTGCACCGCGTAGGCCGCCAGGACCACCCCCTCCAGGACGAGGTGGGGGACGTTCTCCATGAGCACCCGGTCCTTGCGGCTTCCGGGTTCGTCCTCGCCGCCGTTCATCACCACGTAGCGGGGCGTTTCCGGGCTTTCCAGGGTCAGGGCGAGTTTCCGGGCGGTGGGGAACCCGGCGCCTCCCCTGCCGCGCAGGCCGGACCGCTCCAACTCCGCGATCACCGCCTGGGGGGAAAGCTCGCGCAGGCTGCGCTCCAGGGCCCGGTAGCCGTCCCTGGAACGATAGGCGTCGAGGCCTTCGAGTCCCTCGGCCACGCCTCGCGGGAACAGGATGCCTTCCATGACGGCTAAAAGACCCCGGTGTCCAGCAACTGGTAGATGAGCTCCTTGAGGGAAGGGTCGATCTTGTCCAGCCGGTCCACGGGCGGGCCGCCGGCCAAGTGCGCCACGATGTCGTCCAGGTCCTCCCGCTTCACGCTGGCGTACCAGAACTTGTCGGGGTAGAGGACCATGTTGGGGCCTTCCTGGCACGCCCCGAAGCACATGTAGGAACGCACTTCCACGTCGTCCAGGCCCTTGTCCGCCGCCCGTTGCCGCAAGTCGCGCATCAGCTCTTCGGAGCCTCGACTCTTGCAGTCCACGTTCTGGCAGACGAGGCAGAATCGTTTCACCGGGTTCTCCTTGCGCATGGCCGGGGAGCGCCCGCCGCCCGTCCTGCCATGCGTGCTCCTGGGACACGTTCGACCGGGGCCGCGGCGCCGGCCCGGCGGATGCGGCGGGGAAACGCTAGTTCATCTGAAGCACCCAGTCCTTCTCCCGGAAGACCTCGTCCAGGACACGTTCGTCCTCTGCCCCGGGGAGCGCCTCGGAAAGATGTTTCTCATATTCCGTGTCGGAGAGCAAATCGCCATCGACGCCGTAGGTCATGCCGGCGTGGTCGCCGATGGAGCGGTTGAACTTCACGTCCGGGATCCGGAGCCGGGGCTCCCCTTCGGGGACGAAGCGGTTGAGGTTGTCCACGAGTCCCCGGCATTCGTCCAGGTAGTGGGCGCGGGCCGTCTCGTTGAGCCTCTCCCGGTCCGCGGGCTGCCCGGCCGCGGCCTCGTCGAAGCGGCCTTTCAAACCCCACACGTAGGCCCACTGGGCCGACGAGGAGCGGTCGGTGCCGAAGAGGTCGTAGGCGGTGGACAGCCACTTGTTGAAGTACTTCTGGATGATGGGCACGGGGATCCGGTTCGCCCTCACGATGCGCGTGAGCCCGGTGTTCCCGGTGAACATGTGGAAGAACTCCTCCTTCAGCATGGCCGAGACGCTGCGGGCCAGGGGCGCGAAAGCCGAGTGGCTGAGCATGGTGAGCTGGAACTTGCCGTCCCGGTCCACGAACTGGGTGTAGGTGAAGAAGTCCAGCCAGTTGTGGACCGGCTGGTTGAACGACCCCAGGAGGCGTTGCTGTTCGTTGGCCCTGCGCTCCAGCAGTTTCCGCGCCTCCAGCTTGCCGGTGTCGCCGAAGTAGTTCACCAGCAGGTAGCACATCTGCCAGCCGTGCCTCATCTCGTCGCTGTTGACGCGGATCAGCGCCTGCCGGTCGTACTCGGTGGGGGCGTTGTCCAGGAGGTTCTTCTGCTGCTCCACCGAGGCGAACTCGGTGTCGCCCTGATAGACGATGAGCGTGAGCAGCGCGTCCCGGACGGCCTGGTTGGGTATCTGGCCTGCGCGCTCCCACTTGCGTCCGCCCCGGTAGTCGCCGAACTCCACCTCCTCGCTGTGGAGGTCCCCGAGCTTGGTCTCGAACCTGTAGTCCCCCAGCAGGTCCGCGTCGTACCCGATGTCCTTCTGCCATTCCCTGAAGCAGTCGGTCCAGTCGTCGAAAGTGGCGATCCTGTTCATTCCCGCGTCTCCTTGCATGGATTTTTCAAACGATCGTTCGCTAAGTTTAAGACCTTTTTCGCCAAGCGCAACCCCTGCGAAACATTTTCGGTCCTTTCCTTTGCCCCGGATTTGTGACAGAAAGGGAAACTCGATAACCATCGTCGTGTCCCACCATCGACACAGGAGGCTCCTTATGGTCAGTCGTTTTCTCCGCGCCGTCATGTTGTCCGGGCTCGTCCTGGCGCTGCTCCCCTCCCTCTCCGTGGGAGCGGACTTCTTCGAGGGCAAGACCATCCGGTTCGTGGTCGGGTTCTCCCCGGGCGGCGGCTTCGACACCTACACCCGGCTCATCGCCCGCCACATGGGCAAGCACGTGCCCGGCAATCCCAAGACCCTGGTCCAGAACATGACCGGGGCCGGCAGCCTGATCGCCGCCAACTACATCTACAACAAGGCCAAGCCCGACGGCCTTACCGTCGGCAACTGGATCGGACCGCTGGTGCTCCAGCAGGTGCTGGGCAGCAAGGGCGCCAAGTTCGACGGACGCAAGTTCAACTGGCTCGGGGCCCCGGTCACCGACGACAACACCTGCGCGCTGACCAAGGCCAGCGGCATCAACAGCATCGAGGACTGGCTCAAGTCCAAGCGCCCCATCAAGATCGGCGCCACCGGCCCGGGCTCCACCACGGACGACGTGCCCAAGCTGGTCAAGGCCGCCACCGACCTGCCCATGCAGATCATCGAGGGATACGGCGGCACCGCGCTGATCCGGGTGGCGGCCGAACGGGGCGAGATCGACGGCGGCTGCTGGGCATGGCAGTCCATCAAGCCGACCTGGAGGCAGGGCATCGAGAGCGGCAACGTCAAGCCCGTACTCCAGGTGACCCCGGAGCCCCACCCGGACCTGCCCGACGTGGCGTTGGCGGGCAAGCTGGCCAAGGGGGAGAGGGGCAAGACGCTGCTGGGAGTGGCCAACGACGTCTACCGCGCCATCTCGCGGCCCTACAGCCTGCCGCCGGGAGTGCCCGCGGACCGGGTGAAGACCCTCCAGAAGGCGTTCATGGCCACCTTCAGCGACCCTGCGCTGATCGCCGACGCCAAGAAGTCGAAACTGGAGTTGAACCCGCAAGACGGCAACTGGGTCGCCGGGAAGATGAAGGGTCTCTACGACATGGACGCCGCCACGGTGGCCCTGTTGAAGGACATCCTCCTGCCCAAGAAGTAACCACGCCTCGGACGAGGCAACCGTCTCCCGGGCGCACATGAGCGTGCGCCCGGGAGAAATCCATCATCATGGGTGAAATGCTTCAGGCCTTTGCGGGAGGCCTGGCACAAGTCTTCACTGCGACGACCTTCACGCTGATGCTCCTGGGCATCGTGATCGGCTTCGCCGTGGGCATCCTGCCCGGCCTCGGCGGACCGGTCACGCTGGCGCTGATGCTGCCGTTCATCTTCAAGATGGAGGCGGTGGAGGCCTTCGCCTTCCTGCTGGGCATGTCCGCGGTCACCGCCACCACCGGGGACATCACCTCCATACTCTTCGGCATCCCGGGCGAAGCCATTACCGCGTCCACCATCGTGGACGGACACCCCATGGCCAAGAAGGGCGAGGCCGGGCGCGCCCTGGGGGCCTCTCTCATGAGCTCGCTGGTGGGCGCCGTCTTCGGCGCCTTCGCGCTGGCCCTGGCCATTCCCGTGGTCCGTCCCCTGGTGCTCGCCATCGGGTCGCCGGAGTTCTTCATGCTCGCGCTGCTGGGGGTCACGTTCCTGGCCTCCCTCAGCGGCGGAGCCGTGGTCCGGGGCCTCACCGCCGCGGCCCTGGGCCTCATGCTCGCCACCGTGGGACTCGACCCCATATCGGGCATCGAACGGTTCACCTTCGACAACCTCTACCTCTGGGACGGCATCAAGCTGGTGCCCGTCACCCTGGGGCTGTTCGCCATCCCCGAGGTCATCGAGTTGTCGGTCAAGGGGTCCAGCATCGCCGAAGAGAAGGTGGAGAAGCTGGGCGGCGTCATGGAGGGGGTCAAGGACACCTTCCGCCACTGGGCCCTGGTGCTGCGTTGCAGCGCCATCGGCACCTACATCGGGATCATCCCGGGCATGGGCGGCGCCGTCTCCCAGTGGGTGGCGTACGCCCACGCGGTCCAGACCTCGCCCGACAAGGACCGCTTCGGCAAGGGGGCGGTGGAAGGGGTGCTGGGGCCGGGCGCAGCCAACAACTCCAACCTGGGGGGCGCGCTGGTGCCCACCATCGCGTTCGGCGTGCCCGGCAGCGTCACCATGGCCATCCTCCTCGGGGCCTTCATCATCCAGGGCCTGGTCCCCGGACCCCCGATGCTCCTGCCCGCAAGCCAGGGCGGCCACCTGGACCTGACGTTCTCGTTCGTGTGGATCGTCGTGGTCTCCAACGTCATCACGGTCTCCGTCTGCTTCGTCTTCCTCAAGCAACTGGCGCGCATCACCGAGGTCCGCGGCAGCCTGGTCATCCCCTTCCTGCTGGTGCTCATCTACCTGGGGGGCTTCGCCCAGAACAACGCGTTCGAGGACCTCATCGTGGTGCTGGCCTTCGGGCTACTGGGGTGGGTCATGGTGCAGCTCGACTGGCCGCGCCCGCCGCTCCTGCTGGGTCTCGTGCTCGGTTCCCTGGCGGAGAAGAACCTGTTCCTGGCCACCGACAACTACGGCTGGGCGTGGCTGGGCTTTCCGGGGGTGCTGGTCATCGGCGCCATATCCTGGCGGGCATACTCTACCCCCTCTACCAGCGTCGGCGGGACGCCGGGCGAGGGCCCGCGGGAGACCCGGAGGCCGCGAAGCCGACCGCGGAGGCCGCGGCGCCCCTCACCGTCTGGCACATGGCCTTCTCCCTGCTCATCGTGGCGGGGTTCGCCTGGGGCGTGTGGCAGTCCCGGGACTGGGGCTTCCGGGCGAGCCTCTTCCCCTGGGCCATCGGGTTCCCGGGGCTGGTCCTGGCGCTTGCCCAGTCGGGGCTCGACGTGGCGGGGTTCTTCCGGCGCGGGGGAGCGCCCGGGCCCGTCGAAACCCGGACCGTCAGGCGGACCGCGGCCATCGTGGGCTGGATCCTCGGCTTCTTCGCCTCCATCTGGCTGCTCGGCTTCTCCGTCACGGTCCCGCTCTGCACCTTCCTCTTCCTCAAGGCGGGCGCCGGGGAGAGATGGCTCACCAGCGTCCTGCTGGCGTTGTTCGGTTGGGCGGGCTTCTACGCGGTCTTCGTCCATTCGTTGAGCCTTCCGTTCCCGCCGGGCGTGCTCACGGGGATGCTGACGGGATGACCCGCGGCCGGCCCGGCGGTCCGGGACCTTCCGCCCGCTTCGGCGGGTCCCCGGGGGCGCCGTCGATTGACAGTGGCCGGGGGATGGGACTAGTCTCCCGTGTCAGGACTCCCAGGACGGAGACGCGGCCGGCCCGCGCCCGCGGGAAGGCGGCCCGCAAAGGAGAAGCACCCTCATGAAAGTCTATAACTTCGACCTGCTGGCGTACCCGGAAGTTCCCGAGGACGTCCCGGGCACGCCGGTTCCGAGCACCTACTTCGATCCGCCGGTGGGCTCGCGCAACTACCGGGAGCACCTGGAGGAAATGGCCTATTGCGAGGAGTTGGGGTTTGAGGGCGTGGTCTTCAACGAGCACCACTACAGCGCCTACGGCACCATGCCTTCGCCCAACCTCATCGCCGCGGCCCTGAGCCAGAAGACCCGACGCATCAAGATCGGCGTCCTCGGCAACATCCTGCCGCTGCGGCAGCACCCGGTGCGCGTGGCCGAGGAATACGCCATGCTCGACTGCCTGTCCCAGGGACGGTTGATCGCGGGGTTCGTCCGCGGCATCCCGTCGGAATACCTGTGGTACAACGTCAAGCCCCAGGAGTCCCGGGGGCGGTTCGGCGAGGCGTTCGACGTCATCATGACGGCCTGGACCGAGCCGGTATGGAGCTACCGGGGCGAGTTCTTCCAGTTCGAGAACTGCGCCATCTGGCCCAGGCCCATGCAGCAGCCGCACCCGCCCGTCTGGGTGGCGGCGCGCAGCGCCGAGTCCATCGAATGGTGCGTCCAGCGCAAGATCCCCATCGCCCAGGTCTATCAGACCACGGACCAGATCGAGGACACCTTCGGCTACTACCGCCGCATGGCCGGGGAACAGGGGTGGGAGAGCGGCCCCGACAAGTTCGTCCTCTGCCGCCACATCTACGTGGGCGAGACCGACGAACAGGCACGCGCGGTTGCGGAGCCGCCGCTCCGGTACTTCTTCACGCTGTGGAACCGGGGCTTCAACGAGGCCAAGACGGACGTCGCCATGGACCAGCGGAAGGTGAAGGAGGCCATGGTCAGCGCCAAGTCCTTCAACTACTTCCGCGAAGGCAACCAGGAGCGCGTCAACTTCCATCCCATGAGCTGGGAGCAGCTCCTGGAGACGGGGTTCGTCATCGCCGGCAGCCCCGACACCGTGGCGCGGCAGGTCAACCGGCAGATGAGCCAGATCGGCGCCGAGCACTTCATGGGCATGTTCCACATCGGCAACCTGGCCCACGACAAGGTGATCGATTCCCTGGACCGGTTCCACAAGGAGGTCATGCCGCAATTGAACGGCGCCTGAGCGGACGCCCGCGGGCCCCGGCCCACGGGATCCCGCCGAGAGGTGGACGGCGGTGGCGATCCTCTCCCCCGGTATTCTCGTCGCAGCCTTGCTGCTGGCCTTCCCGCCGGTCTTCGGCGCCCACGCTTCCGCCCAGCCGCCCCCCCTGACGTTCGTGGTGGGGGCCGGCGCCCAGAGCGTCTTCGACAGATACACACGCACGCTTGCGGCGCACATGGGCCGCCATCTGCCGGACCGGCCCCGCGTGGCGGTGGAGAACATGGCCGGCGGCGGCGGCTCGGTGGCGGCCGAGCACATCTACCGCAACGCCAGGCCCGACGGACGGACCGTCGGCCACTGGCCCGGCGCCCTCGTCCTCGACCAGGTATTCGGCAGCCGGGAAGTCCAGTTCGACACCCGGCGGTTCGCCTGGGTGGGGGCGTTGGCCCCCCTGCACCCCGTCTGCGTCCTGACCCGGGCGAGCGGCGCCGCGGACTTGGCGGCTTGGGCCGGCGCCGAGCGGCCCGTCAAGCTGGGAGGCGTCGGCCGGAACGACGTGGCCGCCAACATGGCGCGGGTCTTCGCCGCGGCCCTGGGTCTGCCCGTCAAGCTCATCGACGGGTACGGGGGGCCGGTGAAGGTGCGTCTGGCCGCGCAGAGTCGGGAAGTGGAGGGCGGTTGCGGATACTGGCGGGCCATGGAGGAGGCGTGGCGGAAGATGCTGGCCGCGGGAGACGCCAGAGTGGTGCTCCAGGCCATGACCGAGCCTCATCCGGACCTGCCGTCGGTCCCCAACGCCCCGGACTTGGCCGAGTCCGAGGACGCCCGCCTCCTCATGGTCCACGGCGTGCACGATCCCGCCACCATCGCGCGCGCCTATTCGCTTCCGCCCGGGACGCCGGACGAGACCGCGGCGGTCCTCCGCAAGGCGTTTGCCGACACCGCGGCGGACCCGGCGTTCCTCGCCGAGGCCCGCAAGCAGGGGCTGGACGTCCGGCCGGTGCCTGGCGCCGAGATCGCCAGGCGCGTCAAGGGCTTGTTCGAGATGAGTCCGGCGTTCGCGGTGAAGCTCCGGAAAGTGCTCTTCCCCGAGGCTCCGGCCGGCGACCGCCGGACCCCCAAATGACGCCGGGCCTCCGGACCCCGGGCGCCTTCGGTCACGAGGTTGCCGCCGCGCGCCACCCGAGTCCCGTCACGACGCGCTCCGGGCGCCTTCCGTCACGAGGGGGGCTTGCCTCGGATCAGGCGGTCCACCGTGTAGTCCATCACCGTCTCCCCTCGCTGGTTCTTCACCACCTGCCGGCAGCGGACGATGCCCGCGTTGCGGGAGCGCGTGGGCCGGACGTCCCGTACCTCGATCTCGACGCTTACGGTGTCCCCGACCTTCACCGGCCGGTACAGGCGCATGCCCGCGAGTCCGACGAAAGCCAGGCCCGTGCCGTGCAGCATCCCGGTCTGGGTGGTCAGTCCCTCTGCCAGGGCGAAGGTCAGGCTTCCGGGAGCGATGCGCTCGCCGTACTCGGTCTCGTCCCGCATGTACTCGGCGTCCATGAACAGGGGCTCCGTGAGGCCGGCCAGGTTGACGAACTGGACCACGTCGGTCTCCGTGACGGTGCGCCGGGCGGTCCGGTGGACGTCGCCCGGGCGAAACTCCTCGCAGGTCATGCCATGCCGCATTGCGTCCCTCCTCGCCGCGCTGGATTCCCGACCGGGAAACCCTGGACCATTATCACCGAGACCTCTGCTTAAAGGAACCTCTGATCAATCAGGGCAGGGCCATGAGCGCGTCCTTCGACTTCGCTACGCTCAGGACGAACGGAGATAGGGTCAGGGTGAGGGAATCCACTTTGGATACCTCGATTGTTCAGGTTTTTATCCAGTTCGTGGATAGCGAGAAATCGGAAGGTGAGGGGATCCATCCTGGACACCTCGAGTTCAGAGGTTCCTGAAGTGGGATTTCGGGAGTTTTGGATAGAAATGGGGTTGATGGAAGATTTGGTGGAGGGCGTGGGGCTTCGATGCATTGAATTCGCCATCCATGCCGGTCTGCTCCGCTTTATGCAGAGGTCTCTCCTCGTTCGTCCTGAGCGTAGCGCGCCGCAGGACGTAGATCAGTCCGCCCCCCCGGGTCTCTCCCCGTTCGTCCTGAGCGTAGCGAAGCGAAGTCGAAGGACGCGCTTTTCCACAGGGAGGGGGAGTTCGAATCGGAATTACCAGGCGTTCCCTTGATCGGACGGGCTCTCGCTGCTAGCCCAGCGCTCCCCTGCTGCGCAACTCCGCCACGTCGGCGTCGTCCAGACCGAGCCAGTCCTTCAGCACGCGGTCGTTGTGCTCCCCCAGCAGCGGCGGCGGGAGCCGGATGGCGGCCGGAGTCTCGGAGAACTTCACCGGCAGCCCCGCCATGCGCACCTTGCCCGCGGTGGGATGGTCGATCTCCCGGAGCATCTCCCTTTCCCGCACCTGGGGGGAATCGAACACCTGGCGGATGTCCTGCACCGGGGAGCAGGGGACTCCGATGCGGTTCAGCAACTCCACCCACTCCCGCTGGAGGCGCGTTCGGAACATGCCGTCGAGGACGGCGAGGAGCGCGTCCCGGTTCTCCACCCTGTGCGCGTTGGTGTCGAACCGGGGGTCCGCGGCCAGTTCGGGCTTGCCCACCCCCCGACAGAACCGCGTCCAGATGGCCTCGTTGGCCACCGCCACCACGAGATGGCCGTCCGCGGTGGCGAAGCTCTGGTAGGGCACGATGTTGGGATGGGCGTTGCCCCAGCGGCCGGGCGCCTCGCCGGTGACCAGGTAGTTGCTCCCGGCGTTGACGAGGCTCGCCACCTCCGCCTCCATGAGGGAGGTCTCGATGCGTTGTCCCCGGCCGGTCCGTTCCCTGGCGTAGAGGGCCGCGGCAATGGACTTGCCCAGCATGAGGCCGGCCACCACGTCGATGATGGCCACGCCCACCTTGGAGGGCTCGCCGTCGGCCGGGCCGGTGACGCTCATCAAGCCGCCCCAGGCCTGGACCGCCAAGTCGTAGCCGGGACGGTCCTTCATGGGTCCGCTGGCGCCGAAGGCCGAGAGCGCCGCGTAGATGAGCCGCGGGTTCCGCCGCCGGACCTCCGCTTCGGACAGTCCCCAGCCCGCCAGCGTGCCGGGCCGGAAGTTCTCCATCAGCACGTCCGCTTCCAGGGCCAGCCGGCGCAGCAACTCCATGCCGTCCGGGGTCTTGAGGTCCAGGGTGACGCTCCGCTTGTTGCGGTTGACGCACAGGAAGTAGGCGCTCTCGCCCCCCTGGAACGGCGGCCCCCAGCTTCGGGTGTCGTCCCCGGCGCCCGGGTGCTCGACCTTCACCACGTCGGCGCCCAGGTCCCCCAGGAACATGGTGCAGTAGGGTCCGGCCAGGACCCTCGACAGGTCCAGCACCCGGACCCCGTGCAGCGGGCCGTTGGCCGGGATCATTCGAACTCGATGCCCTTCTCGCGCAGGATCTCCTCCAGGGTCTCGGCCCCGAGCCACAGCCCCGGCATGCCGCCGGGTATGGCCGCCACTTCCACCGCTTCCAGGACTTGCCGGGGCGTGGCCCCCAGCTCGAGGGCGCGCTCGCTGTGGAGCCGGACGCCCCGCGCGCGGTTCAGCGCGCAGGTGATGCCGACCATGATCAACTCCTTGGTCTTCCGGTCGAGGGCGCCTTCGCGTCCGAAGGTCCCGTCCACGAACAACCCCGCGAGATGCCTGGCGTATTCGGGGTCCAGGTCGGCGATGATGTCGTAGGCCCTGTTCGCGGCCCCCAGCGAAACCTCCTCGAACGCCTTGCGCGCGTCGTCCCCCATGTCGCGTCTCCTTTCCGGTCCCTGGCCGCAGCCTCTCCGCACGGCCTGTTCCGCGGTCTCTTGTAGCAGTCCGTGCCGGTGCGGCAAAGGCGATTACGGGAAAGCGCATCCTTCGACTTTGCTTCGCTACGCTCAGGACGAACGGGGCTCTTCGCTGGATCTCTCCTCTACGCGGTCCGATCCCCTCGGGGAGGGCGCCCCGCGGTCTGTACCCTTGTCATAGTGTCCCGGAGCCGCTCGAATCCTCCCCTGATGTGGTTGATGACGTCGCCTCGCGTCGTCGTCGGCCTGGGCGACGACCTTGGTTTCCATGCTGTTGGCCATTGACTTCGGATGAAGAAGCCTCTTGAAGGAACGTCTGAACAATCGAGACAGGAGGATGAATTTCCTCCTCCTGACCCCGTTCGTCCTGAGCGTAGCGAAGCGGAGTCGAAGGACGCGCTCATGCCCCTTGCCCGATTGTTTAGAGTCTCCTTGACAGAGAACCATCGTGATACAGGACCTGTAGGGGTCCACTTCCCGGCGACCGGTGCGGTTACGCGAGGCGGTGTAGTAGCGCATCTGCACGATGCGCGCCCGGATAATGGCCTGCGAGAAAGCGGCGCCCAAGGTCAGGGCCGGCGATGGCTGCGGAGGCTGGAAGGGATACAGAGGCAGGGGAACCGGGCTTGCGGCCCTCGGCTGGAGTCCTCTCCTCGCCGCGGCCCGGAGCCCGGTTCCCTGCCGGGGCCGGTTTCAGTGGATGGTCTTGGTCTTGGGGCTGGCGAGGCGGGAAGTGCGGTTCCGGGGCTGCTTCTTGAGTTCGAACATCAGGATGCGCTTCTTCAGCGGGTCGAAGCGAATCCGGACGGTGCGGCCGCCCACGTCCACGTCCGTTTCCCCGTCCTCGCCCTGGTCCAAGTTGTTCAGGGCGGCAAGGACCGACAGCCCTATCAGGGAAGCGTCCACCTCGACCCATTTCTTCGGGCCTTTCCCCCGCGGCACCGGTTTCAGATGCCGTTTCGTCCCGCTTGCCATCGTTTCCGCTCCTTTGCTCGGTTCGGTTCGCGCTTTCGGTTTTCGGGTTCTGCCTTGCGCTTGACTTATAGTTAACAATTGATTACTATCTTGTCAAGCCTTTTTTTCAGTCGGGCACGGATACACCATGCCAAGGCAAAAGACAAGGTTGCCCAGGACGGACCTCGCGCGCCGCATCACCCTCGCCCTGTCGGGCCGGGATCCCGCAGAGGTGGCGGCCCGGGCGGGGGTCTCCAAGACCGCGGTCTATAACTACATGGCCGGGGACCGGGCGCCGCAGTCCGCGATCCTCCATCGTTTGGCCGCGGTGTGCGGGGTCTCCCTGGAGTGGCTGCTGTCCACCAGCGACCAGGTGCGGGACGTGTCCGGCCACGTGCCGGACGACCTGCCGGTGGTGGGGCGTGCGGGCGCGGGCCGGGGCGAGTTCTCCGAGGACGGCTTCCCGGTGGGAGAGGGGTGGAGCCGGGTGGCGCGGCCCTACGACCTGGAGGACGCCTACGCCTTCGGGGTGGAGGTCCGCGGCGACTCCATGAGCCCGCGTTACGAAAACAGGGAGGTCGTGGTGTGTTCGCCGGGCAGGGAATGGCGCTCCGGCGACTACTGCGTGGTGAAGACCGTGGAAGGCGAGTACCTGATCAAGCGGGTCAGGAAGGAGACCGACAACCTGGTGCTCCTCAGCGTCGCCCACGGCTACGACCCCATCGTCCTGCCGCTCTCGAAGGTGGCCGGCATCTACCGGATCGTCTGGAAGAAGGAACGGTAGCCTCGAACGATAGCCTCATGCTCGCCATGCCCGGTCCGATCTGCTAGTGTCCTGTCCCGCGGCGCGTCAACGGCATGTGGACCGCGGTCCGGTTGCGCTGCGCCCAAGGAGAGGGGCCTACCCATGGGAGACTACTCCGAGATCCTCTACGAGAAGCGCGGCTCGGGCGCGCTCATCACCCTCAACCGCCCGCAGGTGATGAACGCCATCAGCCCCACGGTCCAGACCGAGTTGTCGGCCGCGCTGGACGAGGCCGTGGCCGATCCCGATGTTCGCGCCATCGTCCTCACCGGCGCCGGGCGCGCCTTTTCCGCGGGCATGGACCAGGGACCCAAGCCCGGCCGGCGGCGCGACCTCGAATGGCCTTACGGTGTGCCCGCTGGACAGTCCGCTTCCGACTGGATCGATTCCTGGCGCGGGCGCGAGGGCAACGAGTTCCTGCGGCTGTGGGAACTGGACAAGCCGGTGATCGGCGCCGTCAACGGCTGGGCCATGGGCGCGGGTTCGTGGCTCGCCCTGTGCACCCACATCACCATCGCGTCGGAGAACGCGGTGTTCGCCCAGCCCGAGGTGCGCCACGGCTCCAACACGAGCTTTTTGTGGACCCTGCTCGCGGGGGTCAAGAACTCGCTCCGCTACGGCCTGGTGGGGGACCACATCGACGCCCATGAGGCCCTGCGCATCGGCTTGGTCATCAAGGTAACGCCCCACGACCGGCTGCTGGACGAGTGCTTCGAGCTGGTGGAGCGCATCGCCCTGGTGCCGCCGGAGACGGTGAAGATCAACCTCGCCATCGCCACACTGGGAATGGAGATGATGGGCCTGCGCGACGCCCTCCTGCTGGACTCCCAGCTATCGGCCCCCGCCCACGTCATGCTGCGGGAGGAGCACCGCCGTCCCCTGAACGAGGCCCGGGAGAAGAACATCCGGGAGTACCTGCAACTGCGCGACGGACCGTTCCAACCCGAGCCCTTCGGGCCGAGGTCGAAGCCCAAGGACTGACGCCGCGGCCAGGCAAGGAGACCCCATGTCCACCTATCGGAACATCCTCTACGAAAAGCGGCGCTGCGGCGCGCTCGTCACCCTCAACCGTCCGGAACGGCGCAACGCCCTGAACCCGGCGCTGCTGGCGGAGCTCGACGCAGCCCTGGCCGAGGCCAGGGAGGACCCCGAAGTGAGGGGAGTGGTCCTCACCGGCGCGGGCGACTGTTTCTCCGCGGGCGAGGACATGTCCCGGGAAGGCGCCCCCGACACCGTCTGGCCCCAGGCCCTGCCGGAGGGCGTGCCCCTGTACCGGGAGTTCGACCAGCTCCGGGACCGGGACCGGGAGGAGATGCTGCGGCGCCGGCTCTACCGCTGGGAGTACCCCAAGCCCATCATCGGCGCGGTCAACGGCTGGTGCCTCGGGGCCGCTTCCTGGCTGGCCCTCACCTGCCACCTCACGGTTGCCGCGGACGACGCGGTGTTCGGCCAGCCGCAGGTGCGGCACGCCGCGGGCACGGACTTCGTCTGGGTGATGCTGGCCGGCCCCAAGAACGCCCTGCGCTACGCCCTCACCGGCGACCACGTGGACGCCCGGGAGGCGCTCCGCATCGGCCTGGTCAACGAGGTGGCGCCCCGGGAGGATCTGCTGGAGGAGTGCTTCCGCATGGTCGAGCGGGTGGCGCTGGTGCCGCCGGAGACGGTCAAGATCAACCTCGCCATCGCCACCCAGGGGCTGGAGATGATGGGACTCCACAAGGCGTGGCTGCTCAACGCGGAGCTGAGCGCCATGGCGCGGCTCACCAAGCGGGAAGAGTTCAACAAGCGGTTGGAGGAAGCCCGGAAACGGGGCGGGCTGCGCGCTTTCTTCGAGGCCCGCGACCGGCCGTTCCGGCCCGAGCCCTTCGGCCCCCGTTCCCGGGAGGAGTGACGCAGGAATTAGCGGAGGGGGTCCGGAAGACGCAGGGGCCGCACCCCGCAGGATCCACGCCATCCACGCCCTGCCTGCGGGCTACTTGACGGCTTCGGCTTCCTCCAGCGCGGCGATCTCCTCCGCGCTCAACCCCAGCACTTGGCCCAGCACGTAATCGTTGTGCGCGCCGATCCACGGCGCCGGCGCCGCGGCGCTCGCCCGCGAGCGGGACGGGATGCCGGGCAGTCCGTGGTGGCCCACCCGGCCCCAGGGAGGCTCGTCGATCTCCACCACGTGGCCGCGCTCGCGCAGGTGGAGGTCGTAGTAGAGGTCCTCGCCGGACATGGGGACGCCCGCGGCCACGCCCGCCTCCTGCAGGCGACGAAAGGCTTGGCGCGCGGTCTGGGTCCGGGTCCACTCCGAGAGCTTCCCGTCCAGCGCCTCCCGGTGTTCCCGCCGTCCTTCCCGGTCCCCGAAGCGCGGGTCGCCGGCCCATGATCCGGGGCCGATGACCCGGACCATGGCCTGCCACTCCTCCTCGGTCTCGCAGGCGATGATGATCCAGTCGTCGTTCCCGGCGCAGGGGTAGCAGCCGTAGGGGGCGTAGGGATGTCCCAGGGTCTCCCGGTAGCCCAGGGTCTCCCACTCGTTGCCGTTCACCGTATAGTCCAGGATGGCGGGTCCCATCATGGCGCCCTGGGCCTCCAGCATTGCGGCCTCGATGAACTGCCCCTCTCCGGTGCGCTCCCGGTGCTCCACCGCGGCGGCCACCCCCAGGGCCATGGTGACCGCGCCCACCCGATCCGGCCAGGCGATCTTGCAGCGGGCGCGCATGGGCGAGTCGGGGTAGCCCCACAGGCGCATGAGCCCGGTGTAGGCCAGGAGTTGCCAGCCCCAGGCCACCCACGAGCGCAGCGGCCCTTCCCGGCCCCAGCCGGGCATGGACACCTGGATGACGCCGGGGTTCACCTGCCGCAACGACTCGTAGTCGAACCCGAGCCGCTCCATGACCCCCACGCTGAAGTTCTCCACCACCACCTGGGACCGTTCCACCAAGCGCCGGAAGAGGTCCTTGCCCCGGGGGTGCCGCAGGTTCAGGGTGCAGCCGAGCTTGGCCCGGTTCATGTCGGCGTGGGCGGCGCCGCTCCGGCCTCTGGCCGCCACCGTGTTGGACTCGACCTTGACCACCTCCATGCCGTAGTAGCCGAGGATGGCGGTGCCCAGGGGGCCGGCGAACTGCTGGGTCAGGTCGGCCATGCGCAGCCCCGCGAGCATGGCGTCGCCGGGGTCCGCGTGCGCGCGCTCCGCGGGCGGCCCGGGGTCCCGGCCCTGCTCCAACTCGGCCAGCACTTCCTGCCGGTGCTGGTCCAGCAGCGGGGCCGGGCGGCGCACGCGCATGGGAGTGCGCGAAAGCCGCATGGGGAACCCCGGCGCCCGGTAGCGGCCGACCACCGGGTGCTCGACCTCCTGGAGCCACTGGCGCGCGGCCAACTGCTCGCCCTCCACGAACTCCCCCACCGTGTTGAGCGGGGCCGCGGACAGGTGGCGGCGCTGGGCCTCGGCCACGAACTCGTCCGCGGTGAAACCGCTGATGAACTCCGCCACCACCGCGGAGGCTTCGTCGCTCCGGGCGTCGCGGTATCCCGCGTCCTCCCATTCGGGTTCCGACAGGACCGTGCCGGGCATCCAGTTCCGGGTCAGTTCGCGCCACATGTGGGGCAGGTTGGCGGTGAAGTGGACGTAGCGGCCGTCCTTGCAGCGGTAGATGTTGGTCACCGCGCCGCCGTAGGTCTTGGCCCCGGGACGCCGCTGCATCCGGTGCTCCTGGGTGTAGCGCGCGATGGCGCTGCTGTTGGTGAAGGTCAGCGCCTCCTGCAACGACACGTCCACCCGCTGGCCTGCGCCCGTGAGCCGCCGGTGGCGCGCCGCGGCCACGGCCAAGGCCGCGGCCGCGCAGCCCGCCACTTGGTAGGCGAGGTGGGAAGGCGCGGTGCACGGCCCTCGCTGGTCGTCTCCCTGGCCGTAGAGGAAGCCGCCGGCGCCGTTGGCGATGGCGTCGCTGCCCTTGTAGCCGCGGTAGGGGCCGGTGCGGCCGAAGGGCGTCAGGGACACGGTGACCAGCCCCGGGTGGGTCTCCCGGAGCCAACCGTCGGTGATCCCCCAGGACTCCAGCCGGCCCGGGGGCGTGGCCTCCACGAGTACGTCCGAGGACAGCAACAGCTTGGTGAACGTGTCCCGGTCGCCGGCCGCGTCGAGGTCCAGCGCCAGGCTGCGCTTGTTGGTGTTGGCGTGGAGGAAGGTCAGGCTCCGCTCCGCGTGTTCGACGCCCTCGGCGAAGGGCGGGAGCCTTCGTTCGGGAGCGCCGCAGGGCGGCTCCACCTTGACCACGTCGGCCCCGAGGTCGGCCAGTAGCCGGCCGGCGTAGGCCGCGGGCGTGTCCCCCAGCTCCACCACCCGGAGGTGGCCCAGAGCCGCGGGCGGCTCGCGGCGGTCGTCGCGTTCGGCCATGGGTTCGCGGCGCACCGGACCTACAGGTCGGGTTCGAGGATCTCCAGCCCGTCGAGCCGGTCGATGAGGTACAGCAGGCCGTCCTCGTCCTGGAACACGTCGTTGCTCTGGACCGTGTCCTGTCCCTTGCCGGGCAGGGGCACGTAATGGCCCACCTCCCGGGGCCGGTACGGGTTCGACACGTCCACCGCGCGCAGGCCGCCGCTGAACCAGGTCACGTAGAGGACGTTGCCATGGACCTGCTCCGCGGGCTGGTGCGCGCCGTAGCGGCCCGCGGGTTCGCCGTTGGCGGGCGGCATGAACGTGGAGATGGGCACGGGACGGGTCTCGTCCGTGATGTCCACCACCCACATGAAGGCGTAGGGCAGGGGCGCGGCCTTCTGGGCTTCCTCGTCGGTGACCACGAGGATGTCCCGGCCCATGAGCTTCTCGGGCATGGGCAGGGTCGTGTGCGTGGGCGAAGGATAGGGCGGGCTCCAGTCGAGATGGCTCACGAGCCGGGGCCGGCCCATGTCGGAGATGTCCAGGATCACGAAGCCGCCGTGCCAGTAGCTCACGTAGAGGCGGTCGCCCCGGCGGATGGGGTGGTGGCATCGGTGCAGGGTGCCGGGCCACGCGGGCTCCTCGCCGCCGCCCACCCACTGCCCCGGCATCCACCACCGGCCCACTTCCTGCGGGTTGGCGGGGTCCGCCAAGTCCAGGATCATGGCGATGTTGCCCACGTATCCTTCCATCACGGGCGAGAAGTAGGCGTAGCGGCCGTCGAAGGTGAAGCGGTGGACGCCCTTGGCCGCAGCCTCGAAGAACGACACCTCACGGGGTTTGGCCGGGTCCGAGACGTCGAACACCTTGAGGCCCCCCTGGGCCTCGGCCTCGTTCTCGTAGCGCTCGTAGTTGACGATCATCACCCCGTCGCGCACCGCGGCCTTGTGCGAGTGGATGCCCTTGGGCACGTCGAGCCGGGCCACGAGCCTGGGGTTCCTGGGGTCGCGCACGTCGATGACCGAGGTGCCCTGGGGCGGGTCCATGTGCCCCACGTAGGCGAAGCCCCTGTCGACCTCGATCTTGCCGCCCCCGGGCAGGTCCATGCGGGCCACCTGCCTGATGTGGCTGGCCGTGCCGAACGCGTCGCCTGTGGCCATCTCGCATCTCCTTTCGCTCCGGCCCGGAGCGTCCTTCGACTCCGCTTCGCTGCGCTCGGGACGAACGGGGACAGGAATGCCGGGATGGGGGCATCCCTCCTAGCATGTCTCGATCGTCCAGAGGTTCCCATATAAGGTTGACCGGAAACCGATGTCAAGATGGGACGGCGCGCGTGGAGCCGTCCACGCCGCGGAAGGGTGGAACCGGGCCGCGGGACGCGGACGCCCCGCGGCTTGCGGTCATGCGAGGGGCGACCGACCCTGCGCCCCGTCGTGACGAGATGGACCGAACTGGCTGTGGCGGGACGCGCGTCCCGCGCCCGCTAGCGGCGGCCGCCGCCGAAGTCCCGGCGCTGGGGTCGGGCCTCGTTGACGGTAATGGTGCGTCCTTCGAGCTGGGTCTCGTTGAGGGCGCTGACCGCGGCCTCCGCCTCGTCCGAAGATCCCATTTCCACGAAGCCGAAGCCCCGGGAGCGGCCCGTGAACTTGTCGATGATCACCTGGGCGGACTCGACGTTGCCGTGTTCCGAAAAGATCTGGGTGAGCTGCATGTCCGTGGTCGAGTACGGCAACCCGCCGACGTAGAGTTTCCTGCCTTCCATGTGTTCTCCTCCTGGAGGTTATGGCCATACACCCTGGGCGCGAACTTCAAAAGGAGTCGGACATGGCAAGATCTCGTTCTGAACCACGGTCTCGGTCGGTCGTTCCTTCGAGTAGGCTTCGCAAGGTGAGACTTACGATGGGGTCTGCCCCATTGGGACATCCCTATGGTAACCCTTCGGTCCGGGGACGTCAAGCGGCGGTGGCATGACGCGCCGGGACGGGGCGCGGGGGCCGCGGGTCCGGCGGGGACATCTGCGGGGTGGAGGTCCCGCGGCCCCCGCCCCTCGCCGGGCCTTCTGTGGGATCAGATCTTGTAGAAGTTCCGCGCGTTGTCCCCGAGGATCGCCTGCTTCTGCGCGTCCGTGAGCTCTTCCCGGTCGCGGATCTCGTCGATCTCCTCCATGCAGTTGTCCATGGTGATCTCGTGCGGGAAGTCGGAGCAGAACATGAAGACCTCGTGCCCGATCCGGTTGACGCAGTAGGTCAGGACGTCCTCGTTGCCCTCGCATCCGATGAACACCCGCCCGCTGCGGAAGTAGTCGATGGGCGCGCGGTCGAGACGCAGGCCGCCGTACTCCACCTCGCGGTTCAACCGGTCCAGCACCAGCGGAATCCACGAGGTGCCGCCCTCGAGAAAGCCCACCCGCAGTTCCGGGAAGCGGTCGAACACGCCTTCCGACATCATCCCGGTCATGTGGATGGCCAGGGGGAACGGCATGCCCAGCGCGCGCGTGGCCGGAAAGACCTTGAACGAGTTGAAGCCCAGGTCGCCGTAGCAGCCGCCGTGGACCGCAAGGGCGCAGTCGAGCTTCTCGGCCTCTTCGTAGAGCGGCCAGAACTGCTCGGAGCCGAAGTGCCGGTCCAGGCCGTTGGACGGAAGCATGGCGGCCACCATGCCCAGGTCCTTGACCGCCCGGCGGAGCTCTTCCACCGACGCCGGCACGTCCTGGAGCGGGATCAGCGCGACCCCCTTGAGCCGGTCGCTGAACTTCATGTACTTGTCCGCCAGCCAATCGTTGTAGGCGCGCGCGTACGCCGCCGCCCACTCGGGGAAGTGCACTTGGCCGTAGGAGAGGCCGGCCGTGGGATAGAGCACGGAGCTCTCGATCCCGGTCTTCTCCAGGAATTCGAGCCACCGCTCGGGTCCCACGCTCGCGTCGAAGGTCCCCTGCTGCTCCACGGAGCGGGTCCTCGGCGTATGGAACTTGTCCAGGCTCGGCAGCATCTGGCGGAAGCTCAGCCGGCCCCGGCCCAGGAACGCGTCGTCCACGAACTCGTTGATCTCGCTCTCGGGCTCCATGATGTGCCCGTCGGCGTCCACGTATGCTTGGCCCATTTCCGTTCCCCCTTTCCGTTCGACCGCGCCTTCGCAACCTCCGAACAATTCCGGATCGAGGCGCCTCTCCCCATGGAAAAGCGCGTCCTTCGACTTCGCTTCGCTCGGGACGAACGGGGGCAATCGTTCAGAGGTTCCCTACATTAGTCGTTGGGGAATTACCCTGTCAACGGGATTCGACGGTCCGTTTGCGGTCCGCGTTGACGCCCGCTCCCGAGGTGCGTAAACTGCCGGGTTCATGTCTCCGTGGCCCCTCCTCGCCGCAGCGTTCATCGCCCTCCCGTTCCTGTGGCCGGTCCTCTTCCCGCTGGCTTGGCTCGCGCCGGCGCCCTTCCTGGCCGCGGTGGAGGGCGCCCGGGACTGGCGGCAGGCGCTCCGGGCAGGCGCCCTCACCGGGCTGGGCACCATCGCCCTGGGGTTCCACTGGCTGGTCTATACCATCCACGTGTTCGGCGGAGTGAACTATGCACTGGCGGCCGCGGCGTTCGTCCTCTTCACCGTTTACTCGGCCCTGCCTTTCGTTGCGTTGGCGGGCCTGGTGCGCCTGTGCGGGCTGGGTCCCCTGGGGCTGTTCCCGCCGGTGTTCTGGGTGGCGCTGGAGTTCTGGTTCCCCAACCTCTTCCCCTGGTATCTCGCCACCAGCCAGACCCTGTTCACCTCGCTCAACCAGTCCGCGGACCTCGTGGGCCACTACGGGACCACGTTCGTGTTGCTGTGGTGCGGCGCCGCCCTCTACCGGTTCCTTCGCGCTTGGCGGGGGGACGGCGACCTCCGGTCCGCGGTCCGCGCCGGGGCCGCGTCCTGCGCGCTCCTGGCGGCGGCCCTGGCGTACGGCCAAGTGCGGCTCCAGCAGGTCACCGCGGCCGCAAGCGCCGCTGAGAAGCTCCACGTGGCGGTGGTGCAGGGGAACATCGACATCAAGCGGAAGGGCAAGGCCGCGTTCCTCGAGACCAACCTCCAGACCTACCGGGACCTCTCGGAGAGGAACCGCAACGCAGACCTGGTCATCTGGCCCGAGTCCGCGGTGGAGCAGTGGGTGCCGGAGAACGCCGGGAAGATCCCGCAGGGGATCCTGCCGGCGCGCCATCCCCACATGATCGTGGGCGCCGTCAGCTACCGGCGGGAGCCGGGGGGCCGCACCCGCACCTACAACAGCGCCTTCGCGGTGGACCCCGACGGGGGCGTGCTGGGCCGCTACCACAAGCGGGTGCTTCTGGCCTTCGGCGAGTACATCCCCCTGGCGTGGCTCCTCGGCGACCTGCCGGGCATGCCGCCCATCGGCGAGGGCTTCACCCCGGGGGCCATCGAGAGCGCCTTCGCGCTGCCGGGAGGCGCGCGCGTGGCGCCCCTCATCTGCTACGAGGACCTGATGCCGGCGTTGTCGCGCCGCTTCGTCGGGAACGAGCGGGCGAACCTGCTCGTGAACCTGACCAACGACGCCTGGTACGGCCGCAGCGCGGCGCCGTGGCAGCACGCGCGGCTGGCGCGGTGGCGCGCCATCGAGACCCGCCGGGCCCTGGTCCGTTCCACCAACACCGGCGTCACTACGGTCATCGACCCCGCCGGCCGCATGTCCGAGCCGCTGCCGCTCTTCTCGGAGGGAGTGCTGACCGCCGCCGTGCCCCTGATGGAGACCGGGACCCTGTACGTGCGCTACGGCGACTGGTTCGCCTGGGTGATGACGCTGGCGGCCTTGGCCGCGGCGGCGCGCAGGGGGTTCGCCCGGACCCGTCGGTGAGCCCTCGGCCGCAGGCGCGTCAAGACCGCGGGAAGCGGTGGAGCGCGTCCACCATGGCGTCCGCGCTGTCGGCCACGAGGAGCTTGTCGCGGTGCTTCCGCTTGAGGAACCCGTGCTCCACCGCGTGGTCGAGGAAGCGGACCAGGTGGCCATAGTAGTCCCTGACGTTGAGCACGCCGCAGGGTTTGGAGTGGATGCCGAGTTGCAGCCACGTGATCATCTCCGCCAGCTCCTCCAGCGTGCCGTAGCCCCCCGGCAGGGCGATGAAACCGTCCGACAGCCGCTCCATCATGGCCTTGCGCTGGTGCATGGAGGCCACCACCCGAAGCTCGGTCAGCCCCGAATGCATCAGGCGGTCCACCGCCATGGCCTCGGGGATGACGCCGATGACTTCGCCGCCCGCGTCCAGGGCCGCGTCGGCCACGCACCCCATCAGCCCCACGGAGGCGCCGCCGTAAACCACCCCGATGCCCCGCCGGGCGAGCTCGCGGCCCAGCGACGCCGCGGTCTGCGAATAGTCGTCGAGAGCGCCCGTGCTGGACCCCGAAAAGACACAGATGCGCTTCATCCCACTCCTTCGACCCACGCCGCTGCGGGCGCGCCGGCCATGCGCGGGCTTACGCTGCGCCGGAGCCCCGGACCCACCACCAAAGGGGAGCACCTCGGTGGCGCCCGCGGTGGAGCGGGTCAGGATGGAGTTGAAAAAGAGAAGAGCCATCACCAACGAGGTGCAAGTATTATGAGGCAAGGACCGTTGGGAATCCAGTACCGGGAAGAGAAAAGGGGGGTCGGGGACATTGGGTGGTGGATTTGGGGAGAGGGATTGACAGGACGGGCGGAAGGTCGTAGTGTCGGGTTGGAGCCTCGACGTTGTAGCGGGCGGCGTGCGGTCCTCCATTACCGGGGCATGCAGTATCCCCGTTATCTCCTTTGCTGCACGCCGCCGCCATGAAAGGGGGGAGGTCCAATGAAGGGAACGATCCTGGCGTTGGCAGTAGCAGGCGCGTTGATGCTGGCCGGGTGCGGAGGCGGTGGCAAGACCGCTTCCATGACGCCAACGCCAACACAGACTGTCCTGGCGGGACTCCCGGAGGGTCATAGTCTGGAATCGGGTACGATCCCTGTTGGCCGGAGCCGGACGATTTACAACAGTGGGGGAGTTCGGGTCGTCGCTACGTGCACAGGGGCAGACTGCACTATCGAGGTCTCTGACAGCGGGGTTGCTACCGTTACGGGCGGCAGGGTTACTATCTCCGTTACCGGCCCAACGGGAACCGTTACTGACCCGCCGGGAACGCCAGCACCGGGAACGTCAACACCTGTTCCGGTCATAGGGGACCTCCCAACCCCGGAGGGAACCCTGTCGCTTCCCTCGGAGGGGGGTCTGGACTTGTGGGAAGGTCCCGGCAGCTCGCTGGTTTGGTTGGACCCGGACAGCCCGCTTCTTCGGCGCACCAGGTCACCTTTTGCTTATGAGTTTCTTACTGAGCCCCTGTCGTTCATAGGCACTTATGAAGGCAAAGCATTCCTAAATTACGAGGGAACGGACCTTCTGTACACGGGAACGGCCTCTATGTACTACGATGGCGGTGATATTGACGTAACGATCAATATCCCGGGCGAGTTCAACCGCACGTGGGAAGGCATGAGGCTGTATTCCAGCAACATAGAGCGCGAGGAGCATGAGATGTGGAGTCTCGACACCATGAGAGTCGAAGGCGATGAATATGGTTATAAGTTCGACACCCTTGGAACCGTGCCTGCCGTGGTCGGCCTTACTAGCGGTTCCACGGCCGGTGGATACTTCTGGACGCGCGCCGGACGGGATTCCCCGAGTAGAGCGCTGGAGAGTGGATTGGTGGAGCGTGGAACGTTGGGGTCGGGAGCATGGGGGGTGTCATACTCGGACTCTTCCCGGACACCGGCGCCGGAGCTTTCCCACTGCTCATTTGAAGGTCGGAAGAGCTATTACTGCCGATGACACCCACGAGACGCCGCCCAGAGACGCCCAGGTTGCCCGTGGGCGGCGTTTCCCTTTCTCCCCTACCTGACCTATAACCCCCTTCGGCGGGTTTCTTGACGCGCCCACGGATGCCCTCGGATGCTGGAACCCCGGACGCCTTCGACAGCCCCGCGAGGTCTCCCGGATGGCCAGCCTCTTTTCGGCCGGAACTGCCAGGATTCGGACGGTCTCCCATTTTCTCCACGGACGGGAGGAGCACGTGAAATACTTTGCCGCGCTGGTTTTCGTGGCGGCGTCGCTGGCGCCGCTTTCCGCCCTCGCCGCCGAGGAGAAGGTTGCGCCCGAGGTCTTCGTTCCCGAGAACCGGAAGGTCTATGACGCGGTGGGCTTCGCGCCGGCGGTGCGAGTGGGCGACATGCTCTACCTTTCGGGCGTCACCGGCGCGCCGGTCGCCCGGGACGCCGACGACGCGGCCCTGAAAGCCAACTTCGTCAGCATCTTCGAACAGATCCAGGCGACCCTGGAGAAAGCCGGCATCGGCTTCGACAACGTGGTGCTGCTGAGAAGCTACCGCCTCGACTTCAGGAAGACCTTCCCGCTCTTCAACGAGGTCAAGAAGCGCTACGTGAAGGAGCCCTATCCCGTCTGGAGCGACGTGGGGGTGAGCGATCTGATACCCGGAGCCGTCGCCGAACTGGAAGTGCAGGCTTGGCTGGGCGGCAAGCGCAAGGAAGCGAGGTAGGGACCATGCCGACCATCGACGCCGACGCCCACGTGGTGGAGTCGGAACACACCTGGGACTACATGGATGCGGCGGACCGGAAATACCGTCCGGTCATCGTCAAGCCCAGCGGTGAACAGGGAGGCGAATACTGGTTCATCGACGGGAAGATCCGCGGCTTGGTGCGCATCGTCATGACGGCCCGGGAGCTGGACGAAGTCGCCGACCGCACCGGCCGCGTCATGTTCACGCCCCGCGAGACCCGCGAGATGGAGAACGTGGAGGCGCGGCTCGAGCACATGGACGAGCTCGGCGTGGACGTCCAGGTCCTCTATCCGACCATCTTCATCGAGCAGATCACCGAAAAGCCCGATTGGGAGGTCGCCATCACCAGGGGCTACAACCGCTGGCTGGCCGACCTGCACCGGCAGGGCAAGGGCCGGCTGCGGTGGATCTGCGTGCTGCCGCTGCTGGACATGGGCGCGGCCCTCGAAGAGTTGCGGTTCTGCAAGGAGCAGGGCGCCTGCGGGGTCTTCATGCGCGGCATCGAGGGACGTCGGCTCCTGACCGACCCCTATTTCTACCCCCTGTACGAGGAGATGTGCCGACTCGACATGGCGGTGGGCGTCCACGTGGGCAACGGCAACCCCCGGGAACTCGACCTCGTGTCCCAGTACAACGGCGGCGGCAGCTTCTGGAAGTTCCGCATCCCCGTCATCGGCGCGTTCCACTCGGTCATCATGGGAGGGCTGCCGGAACGCTTCCCGAAACTCCGGTTCCACTGGGCCGAGGCCGCGGCGCTGTGGATACCCTACGTGGTCAAGGACCTGCAGCGCCGTTGGGGCGCCAAGGGCAAAGAGTTGCCGGACAACCCGCTCAAGGAATACCGGCAGTACGTATCATGCCAGACGGACGACGACGTGGACTACGTCTTCCGGTATTCCGGCGAGGACAACATCGTCATCGGCACGGACTACGGCCACAACGACCAGTCCACCGAGATCGAGGCGCTTCGCAACCTGAAGGAACAGGGGAGCATCACCGCGCCCCAGTACGAGAAGATCACCCAACGGAATCCCGCGGCACTGTTCAGTCTGGCGTAGCCGCCGGACCCCGTCCCCCCGCGGCTTCCGGGCCGCGGCTAATCGGCTTCGCTGCGAAGCCGCCACCGCTGGTGCCGGGAGCGGCCTTCGTCGCAAGGCTCCAGGGTCAGGCGACGCTTGAGGTGCACGGGCCTGCCGCCCCCTCCGGGCGCGCCTTCACCGCCTGCGACCGTCACGCAGAGGCTTGGCGCGCCTCCGGGAACGATCTCACCCTGCGCCGTCAGCGAGAAGCTCTGCTCCGGCGAATCGCCGCACTTCGCCAGACCCAGCCGTGCGCCCGGCTGCACTGCGTCCGCGGCCATGCAGACGTCGAAGCCCGGCATACGGAACCGGCCCGCCTCGACGGCCTCGCGGTCGAACCCCTGGTCCACGCCCACCTCCCCCTGGTAGCTGTAGCAACTGTGGCCCTGCAGCCCCCGTTCGACCTTGGCCCGCCGCTTGTAGCCCAGGATGTCCAGACAGTAACCCCGGGGATCGTCCAGGCGATCCACCAGCACCACTTCCACCACCGCACCCGCATGAGCCGGGCCAGACAGCAGCGCGGCGGCGGCACCGGCGACCACGGCCAGCAGAACCAGTCGAAAGCGTTTCATGGGACCTCCTTGCGGGGACCAAGCATGGTGATGAAACCCTGCGACTCGCATCTTCAATGGATTCCCTTGGCAATGCAAGCCAGAAGATATAGGAAACCCTGGACAATCGGGACTGGGGGCAGAGCCTCGCCTTCCCCCGGACACACGCCATGGCCACACGTTGCAGTTGGTGCGGAACCGATGAGCTTTACGTGAGGTACCACGACGAGGAATGGGGCGTGCCGGTTCACGACGACCGGACCCTGTTCGAGTTCCTGGTGCTGGAGGGGGCGCAGGCGGGCTTGGCCTGGATCACGGTCCTGCGCAAGCGCGAGGGGTATCGGGCGGCCTTCGACGGGTTCGACGTGGGCAAGGTGGCCCGCTACGGCGACCGCAAGCTCCAGCGGCTGTTGCAGGACCCGCGCATCATCCGCAACCGCCTCAAGGTGCACAGCGCCAGGCGGAACGCCCGCGCCTTTCTGGCGGTGCAGGAAGCGTGGGGCAGCTTTGCCCGCTACATGTGGCGCTTCATCGACGGCAAGCCCATCCGCAACCGCTGGAAGTCCATGAAGGACGTGCCGGCCTCCACCACCCTTTCCGACGCCGTCAGCCGGGACATGAAGCAACGCGGCTTCAGCTTCGTCGGCTCCACCATCGTCTATGCCCACATGCAGGCCACCGGCATGGTGAACGACCACATCGTGGACTGCTTCCGCCATCGGGAATGCGGCCGGCAGACGAACCCGCCGGAAACACGGCCGAAGCAGAAGCGCAAACCGCCCGGGCGAAAAGCGCCAACGACCGGCGAGGCAAAGGGAAACAGGACAAGAGACTGAAAGGCTCGCAGGGCAATGACCAGTGGATTCCCGCTTTCGCGGGAATGACGGAGGGAACGTCTGATCAATTCCGGCTTGAAACTCCCTCTCCCTGCGGGAAAGCGCGTCCTTCGACTTCGCTTCGCTACGCTCAGGACGAACGGGGACAATTGTTCAGAGTTTCCGGAGTAGGATTTAGCGGGAAGGACGGACGTCGGCGTCCGCGACCCTTGCCTTGCGGGATCTTGACGAAGACCAGGAAACAGGAGTGGTTCTTTCTCGCGTGCACCTGATGGATGACCCGGCTCATTCCGGGTTTGTTGGGACGTACCAGCACGAACAGATCCTTGCAGAAGAAGCCGACCTCTGCGAATGAATGGATGATCTCCACGTGCGTCAGGTTCTGCCTGTTTGCGCTGACCTCGTCCTGGCATTTGACGATGAACGACCCGCCGTCCCTCAGTATCCGGTGCGCCTCCCTGCCGCCTTCGAGGTAGATCTCCAGGACGGCCGCGTGCCACTTGCCTCCGTCGGCCCTGGGAGTCTCGTCGCCGTTGGAATAGTGGTCACGGAACGCGTTGTGGGTGCCGTCGCCGGCCTTGACCGAGCCGCCGTTCCGGTAGAACCCCTCCATGTAGGGCGGATCGAAGACGACGGCGTCGAACGACGCGTCCTCGTATGGCAGATGCCGACAGTCCACTCCGTCCGCAATGTCGGAGGGAAAGAATTGGTACTCACCGGTGTCCACCTTCTTCCAGAAGACTCCCTTGCCATACGTCACGTCCGCGATCTTGGCCCCGGCCGCCACGTGGAGCTTCAACACGTGCGGGAAGACGTCGGCGTTGTTTCCGACATAGACGGAGAACACCAGGTCCGACGTGGCCGCACCGTCGGGGCTCTTCCTTCCCGAAGGCGTGCGTCCTCCATCGGGAGGGTCGAAGAGCGTCCCGGTCCGTCCTCGGCTCATGGCTCGGCCTCTCCGAAATTTCGTTCCAGAAGGTCTCTGATGGCGTCCGACATCTTGACCCCTCGCCTTGCACAGCCCGCCTTGACGTTGGCGTGGAGCTCTGCGGGAACGTCGATGGTGAGGCGCTTCATGGCCCCCGGCATCCCAAACTTCGGGGACTGCTCGCGCACCATCGGATTCCGCTGCGACTTCCTTCCTGCGCCGTATTTCATCATTTACGATTTTACGGAAAACCCTGCCCTGCGTCAAGGTCGTGCCGGAGGGTCAGCGGAACAGGTCCAGGATCGGGTCCACCAGGTAGGAGTCGAAGGACTGGAGGCCCAGGGACCGGGCGATGAGTCCGGGGGGCAGCGGGAACGCCAGGGCCGTCTCCAGGCCAGCGAAGAAGAACAGGTAAACGCCGAAGCCATAGACGAGGCTCGTGGTCCAGGTCTCGCGGGCCTGGAACCGCAGGAAGGCGGGGCTGAGGACCAGGCCGCCCACCTTGAACCCCAGCAGCCACAGGCCCAGGGCGAAGGCCACGGCCCAGGCGGAGATCTCCAGGGTGCGCCTGCGGACGAGGCTCGGGTCCGGGGGAGGCCCGGCGTCCGCGGCCGGTTCCACCGGCTCTTCCCGACCCTCCTCGGGCTTCGGCGGGCGCATGGCCGTCCACACGCTGAGGCCCAGGTGGACCGCCGACAGCGCCAGCACCGGGAAGCCGATGGCCCAGGGGAAGAACCGGGTGCGGGCCCGCCAGTCCTGGGCCTCCCACACCGCCCACGCGAGCAGCGCCACCAGGAACAGGCCGATGAGTATGTCAACTCGGTTGCGGCTCAACCGGGACCTCCTTGGGCCTGCTCCGCCGCGCCATCCAGTCCTGTATCCCGGGCAGGAAGAGCACGGTGAAGGCGATGGCGAAGGTGGCCATGACGATGGGCCGCAGCAGGAAGCTCAACCCGTAGATCTCGTAGGAGATGAACAGGTTCCGCTCCACCAGGGGACCGAGCACCAGCCCGAGGACCAGGGGCGGACGCGGCCAGCCGTGGTTCACCATGACCACGCCGGCCACCCCGAACACCAGGGTCGTGGTCATGGCGAAGTAGGAGTTGGTGTTGGCGAAACCCGCAAGGTAGATGAGCATGAACAGGGCCGGGATGAGCAGCGACCCGCGTATCTGGGTGATCTTCGCCAAATGGTTCAGGAACAGCAGGCATACGGTGACCGTGATGACGTTGGATATGACGATGAGCCAGACCATGGAGAAGGTCAGGGTCAGGTGCTCGGTCAGCATCTTCGGCCCCGGTTGCAGCCCCTGGATGATGAAGGCGCCGAGCAGGATGGCGGTGGTGGCGCTGCCGGGCACGCCGAAGGCCACGGTGGGGATCATGGCCGCGCCGATGCCGGAGTTGTTGGCCGCGCCCGGCCCCAGGACGCCGCGGACGTCGCCCTTGCCGAAGCCGCTCCGGTCCGAGGCGCTCTGGACCGCGTGGGCGTAGGAAACCCACTGGGACAGGGCCGCGCTGACCCCGGGGACCAGGCCGAAGAAGGTGCCGATCATGCTGCACCGGATCGTGATCCCCAGGTGGACGAAGGTGTCCTTCACCCCCTGCCATACGCCTCCCAGCTTGCCCACGCGGGCTTCGGCGATGCTGGAGCCCTTGACCCACAGCTCCACGATCTCGGGAACGGCGAACAGCCCCACGGCCGCGGCGATGAGGCCGAGGCCCTCCCAGAGGTTCACCAGCCCGAAGGTGTAGCGCTCGATGTTCTCCTGGTAGTCGAGGCCCACGGTGGAGAGCATGAGCCCGAGCCCGCCGGCCAGCACCCCCTTGAGCTTGTTGTCGCCGCTCAGGGCCGCCAGGAAGCAGATCCCCAGGATGGCCAGCGAGAAGAACTCGGGGGACTTGAACGACAGCACCAGCGGGGTGACGATGGGGATGGCCGCGGCCAGGGAGAACGCGCCCACGACGGCGCCCACGAGCGAGCTCATGAGCGCCGCGCCCAGGGCCCGGCCCGCCTGGCCGCGCTTGGCCATGGGGTGCCCGTCGATGATGGTGGCGGTGGACACCACCTCCCCGGGCACGCCGAACAGGATGGAGGTGATGTCGCCGGTGGTCCCGGTCACCGCGTACATGCCGAGCAGGAACGCGAACGCCTGCACCGGGTCCATGCTGAAGATGAACGGCAGCATGAGGGCCACCGCGCCGGGGCTGCCGATGCCCGGCAGGATGCCCACGATGAACCCGAGGAAGATGCCCACGAGCATCAGCGCGAACGTGGTCTGGTTGAATACGTCGAGCAGACCTCCGATGAAGGCTTCGAACATGGCGTTACCGCGGCGGGGACGGACGGTTGACGGTCTTCAGGTTCGCGGCGGCGGCCCGCGGGTCCCCGCTCGACGCCCCCCGGCGGAGGGCGCGGAACGGGGACCCGAGGCCGCCCATGCGGCGCTCCGTGGGTCTTCAGTTCTCGGAGATGATTTCCTGCATCCTGTCGAGGACCGACTGGGGGGTGGCGAGCAACTCGTTGACGATCTTGGCCACCTGGTCCCCGCGCTTGGGCTTCAGCTCACGCTTGGACTTCATTGCCAACTCCTGGACCTGCGGATCGTTGTAGGCCTTCAGGAAGGCGTCGCGCATGGCCTCCACGCGGTCCGACGGCACCCCGGGCGGGAACGCGTGGACGATGCTGATGCGGTTGGTGGCGTTCATGGCCTTCAGCATGGACAGGTCGTCCGCGCTCTTGCCCATCTCCCTGGCCAACTGTTCGGCCGCGGGCACGCCCTCCAGCAGCGGGTGGTCCTCTTTCTCCGCGCCCGCGATGATCAGCACCTTGCAGCACTTGGCCGCGCCTTCGAACATGGCGAGCTCGGTGCTCTTCACCGTCTGGAACGTGGTGCAGAAGCCGTTGACCTCGCCGTTCTTCACCGCCAGACGCTGGGCGCCGCCGCTGGGGTATCCGGTGATGACCTTGAACTTGGTGCCGAACACCGCGTTGAAGATCACCGGCTCCACGTGCGAAAGGCCGCCCTTGCTGAAGCTCGACATGGTGAGCTGCTTCTTCATCGCCTCGTTGAGGTTGTCCACCCCGGCGTCGGTGCGGATGGCGCACATGGACGAGGTGTCGAACCCGCTGGCGACCCACTGGAACTTCCGGGCGTCGAACCGGACCCCGGGCTCACCGCGGGCCTGCTTGGGGACGAGGCCGCTGCTGATGGCCGCGATCACGGTGCCGTCCCTGGGCTCGTTGTTGAACACGGTGTTGGCCGTCAGCATGCTGCCGCCGCCCGGCTTGTTCTGCACCACGATGCGCGGGCTTCCCGGGATGTGCTTCGACAGGACCCCGGCGATCAGCCGCGTGGTGAGGTCCGTGGTGCCCCCCGGCCCATACCCGACCACGATGCGGACCGTCTTGCCCTTGTAGAAGTCCGCCACCGCGTCGCCCCAGGCGGGGCTCGCCAGGAGCGTCAACCCTGCCGCCAGAACGAGAATCCTTTGGACCATGAGATGCCTCCTCTCCGGTTTGATGGTGCGATTAACCGATTTTACGGCGCCCCTGTCAAGGACCCCCGGACGAAAACCCGCGGCTTCCTGGTGATCACCCCCGGCCTCGGCGCACGGGATTCCCTCCCCACGACCCCGCCGTACCGCGGGGGATCCGGCGGGGTCGAGCGGAGGGGCCGGGCGATTCAGCGGTCCCACGGGTCGCTTGCGTCAAGACGCAGAGCCGTCGGGAGTGATCTATTCGGCAGCGTTCAGGCAGGTATGGTAAAGTCCTCGAGGCTCCGGTGACCCATGGCCAATCCTCCGGGGGGTGCATCGTCTTGACCAATCCGTTCTTCGACCGGCCCGTGCTCAACTCGCCTTACGAGTACCCGACGCGCCATTGGGAGCTGGACGAGACCGGGCAGCCCACCCAGAATTTCGTCGAAAGCCGAAGGCCCGCCCAGTTCATCACGCCCGTCCCGAAGCCCAGGAAGCGAAGGGGAAAGGCGGAGGAGCGGACCTCGGTCCTGTTCAACGAAGGCCGGGGCCTTTCCACCGAGCGGCAGCGGTACGAGCACACGGCCCTCATCGACTCCGTTCGTCGGCAGGTGGACCGGTGGTGCAGCATCGCGGACCCGGGCCGGTGGCAGGTGACGCCGGAGACCGCCCGTCTGCTCCGGCACTGGCGGAGCCACCGATTCAGCGACGTCCGTCCGTTCTTCTGCCAGGTCGAAGCGGTGGAGACCGCCATCTGGCTCACCGAGGTAGCGCCGAACGCGGGCGAGACCGGCAGGGGGTTTCTCGACCACTTGGCCGGCGCCAACGACGACGCCAACCCGGAGTTGCAGCGGCTCGCCCTCAAGCTGGCCACGGGCGCCGGCAAGATTCCCCGGGTGCCGGTGGCGGACAACGTGCCGGGCGAGGACATGCCCAAGCTCCGCAACCTGTGGGAGCACATCCGGGGGAAGATGCCCAGGAGGGGGCGCGGCAAGGCGAAGACCCTGGACCCTCTGAGCCTGCCTGCCGAACTGTTGACCGCGCTGGACGCCCTCTACGGCCACTACGAGAAGGTATTTCGTCTCTGGCGGGAAGCCGACATCGGGGTTCCGCCGTGCTTCATCGTGGTGTGCAACAACACCTCCACGTCCAAGCTGGTTTACGACTCGGCAACGGGAGAAGACCTGCCTCGTCGGTTGGGCGATATCCGACGACGACAACTTGGACTCGAGAGCACAGGGACAGGCTGTAGCGTCTGGCCTGCCATGAATGGCTCTTCCGGCTTTTGTCTGGGCAGGGTAGGAGGGAAAAGTAGAGCGACAGGGGTCAGGCTGTCATTCCCGCGGCCGCCCACCACCGTCATTCCCGCGAAAGCGGGAATCCACAGATTCTTATGAAAACTCTCTGTGTTTCCATCCTTGTGGGCAAACCACATGGCGCCATGTATGTCGGTGTCACGTCGAATCCCGTTCCGCGGATCTGGTAAAGTGGATTCCCGCTTTCGCGGGAATGACGAGGTGGGGCTTTCGCGGGAATTCGCATGGGAGGGAGTGCACAACCCACACGAAATCCTGAAACGCCGGGCAAGTCTCCCTCCCGTCCACCGTATTCCGGCCGGGCGATACGGGGTCCCGCGAGTAAGCGTTGGATCAGTGATCTTCGATGGCCGACTCGGGCCAGGCGTTTATCGCACGGTTCGCTTCGGATACGGCATCCCGAAGGAGTTTGCCCCACTTGATGGCGTCATCCTCCGTAACTTCGAGGTCCGACAGTATCCGTCGAGCCGCCTTGCCACTGATCTGTACCTGGGCCGATTGATAGGAAGGGTTCGGCGCCGTCGTGATCTGTGCCCGTTGCGCCCAATCCAGTAGCTCGGGCAACTCTACGCATTGGAGTCCGACCCGGGAATCCACGAAGTGGAGATGATCGCGGACCCAGGGCGGGAATGCCTCTTGCTCCAAAGCGGTCTTGAGCGCCCGATCCAGGATGCCATGTGAGGTAGGTATCCGATCGTCCCGGTCGTCGTCGCCTGCCAGTATCCAACTGGCGACAAGCAACTCCGTGGTGTCAAGTATGTGTCGCATGTTCGGCCCTCCAGAGGGCGAGCAGCGTCGCCGTGGAACGTGCCCCGATTGGTCGGGCGTAGGGCCTCTTCCGATAGTCCGTGACGGCGCACCGAGAAGAACACCGTTTCGAGTAGCCGTAACACGCCACGGTAACGTCGAGAGGCCGGTGCCAAGCCATACACAGGGATGGACTTTACCACCGTGACCCTCGACCGTCAACCGCAGGCGTCGCCGCGGCCTGGAGAACGCAGGGTCAACCGGATGTGAGGCGAGGTGGCACGGTATCCGAGGGACTTGGCAACAGGGAGACTCCAAGGCCGTCACCGAAGGCCACCGGGCGGCATCGGCCGGTGCTCCTGCCGCTCCCGTCACTGGGGATGGCGGCATGCGCCGGACTGCCGTCATGCCTCCGGTGATGCAGACGACGATTTCTGTTATGGTGACGGCATGGAAGAAGCACACGCGACCGGGATGCTGCTTGACCGCAGGGCAGGGTCGAACGGCAAGCTCTTGTAGAAAGGTCCTGTACATGGCTGGACGATCGAGACCTCTCAAGTCCGTCGAGACCCTGACCCATGACGAGGCGTCGCGCAAGAACATCCCGACGGCCGAGTACCAGTCGGTGATGGCGAAGGACGACCAGAACCCCGTCCGGGTCGCCTACGAGCGGCGCAACCGGGACCTGGACCCGCAACTCGTCTGGCGCGGCAAGGACGCTCAGGACTGGTCGGACCTGGTGGTGCAGGCGCCGCCGCTGTTCATCCAGGAGAAGGTCCACCCCAAGGCGTTGATCGACGACCTGATGCGGCACGGCGGGGCCGACGGACAGGCGAGCGGCAGCCAGTTCGACCTGTTCGCCGACTTCAACGGTCTGCCGTCCGATGCGGCCCGGACCGAGTTCTACCGGCACGACGCCAACTGGTCGAACCGCATGATCCTGGGGGACAGCCTGCAGGCGATGGCGTCCCTGGCGGAACGGGAGGGATTGCGCGGCAAGGTCCAGTGCATCTACATCGACCCGCCCTACGGCATCAAGTTCAACTCCAACTTCCAGTGGTCCACCACCAGCCGGGACGTGAAGGACGGCAAGGCCGACCACATCACCCGCGAGCCGGAGCAGGTCAAGGCGTTCCGGGACACGTGGCGGGACGGGATCCATTCGTACCTGACGTACCTGCGGGACCGGCTGACGGTGGCGCGGGACCTGTTGACGGAGAGCGGTTCGGTGTTCGTGCAGATTGGGGATGAGAACGTGCATCGGGTAAGGGCGGTGATGGATGAGGTGTTTGGTCAAGAAAATGCATGTTCAATCATTCCGTTTGTAACGACCAGCAGTCAGACAAGCGAACTTCTATCCTCAACATTCGATTTTTTGTTGTGGTACGCGAAGAATCGAGTAACGGTCAAGTTCAGGCAACTGTACAAAGCAAAAGCAGTAGGGGTTGAGGGTGGCACAAAATACAACAGCGTTGAGCTACCTTCCGGCGAACGAGTAACGAGAACAACCATGCCGGAAAGGGATAGAGTTCCTGTCGGCACCAGGTTTTTTCGACCGAGCCCATTGGTTTCGCAGAGTGGCGGAGAGACAAGTAGGTTTCCCTATGCCTTTCAAGGAACAACTCGACATCCAAGGTCTGGCTTCTGGAAGACCAGCCAAATCGGAATTGATCGATTGGCGCGGAGCAATCGCATTGTCAGTGAGGGAATATCCATAGCATACATAAGGTATCTGGATGACTTCCCTGTATTCCCCATTTCTTCCTTCTGGGACGATACATGGGGAGTTCAGTCACGATCAGATCCCAAGCGCTACGTTGTTCAAACCTCCAATCAAGTAATAGCACGTTGTCTTGTCATGACCACAGATCCCGGCGACCTCGTGCTCGATCCCACCTGCGGCTCCGGCACCACCGCCTACGTCGCCGAACAATGGGGCCGCCGCTGGATCACCATCGACACCTCCCGCGTCGCCTTGGCGCTGGCCCGCACCCGCGTCATGGGCGCCCGCTATCCCTACTACCTCCTGGCGGACAGCCCGGAGGGGCAGCGGAAGGAAGCGGAACTCGCCGGCAAGGTCCCGTCCGAAGCGGCCGCCCACGGCGACATCCGCCACGGCTTCGTCTATGAGCGGGTGCCGCACATCACCCTCAAGTCCATCGCCAACAACGCCGAGATCGACGTCATATGGGAGAGGCGCCAGCAGAAGCTGGAGCCTCTGCGCCGGAAGCTCAACGAGGCCATGAACACGAGCTGGGAGGAGTGGGAGATCCCCCGCCACGCCGAAGACCCGTGGAGTCCGGCGGCGCAAGCGCTCTTTTCCAGGCTCCAGGCGGAACGCGGGAAGGAAGGGCGCGACGCCTCGCAGGCACAGCGGCTTCTGCGAGACCTCAACGCCAGCCTCAAGCGCGACTACACCCTCGACACGCTTCCGCCCCGTCCCGCGGACCCTTGGCCGGAGGCCCCGGCCGCCCTGCACGCCCAATGGTGGGAGCAGCGCATGGCCCGGCAGCAGGAGACCGACGCCTCCATCGCGGCCAAGGCGGATTACGAGTACCTCTACGACAAACCCTGTGAGGCCAGGAGCGTGGTGCGCGTGGCCGGTCCGTTCACGGTCGATAGCCTGTCGCCGCACCGGGTCCTGGGCCTGGACGAGGACGACGAACTGATCGAATTGGCCGCGGAGACAGCTCCCGGCTACGGACAACCTCACGATTTCGCTTCGATGATCCTGGACCAACTCAGGACGGCCGGGGTCCAGCAGGCCCACAAGGACGACCGCATCCGGTTTTCGTCCCTCCGGCCGTGGCCGGGCCGGCACGTTTGCGCCGAAGGCCGGTTCGGGGGAGAAGAGAACGGGGCCAAGGGCAGGGAGCAGCGCGCCGCGGTCTTCATCGGCCCCGAGTTCGGCACCGTTTCCAGACCCGACCTCGTGGCTGCGGCCCGGGAGGCGGGCGACGCCGATTTCGACGTGCTCATCGCCTGCGCGTTCAGCTATGACGCCCACTCCTCGGAGTTCGACCAGCTCGGCCGCGTCCCCGTGCTCAAGGCCCGGATGAACGCCGACCTCCACATGGCGGACGACCTGAAGAACACCGGCAAGGGCAACCTCTTCGTCGTCTTCGGGGAGCCGGACATCGAGATCCTTCCCGCGGACGCCGACCGGCTCCAAGTCAAGATCAACGGGGTGGACGTGTTCCATCCCCAGACCGGAGAGGTCCGCTCCGACGGCCCGGACGGCATCGCCTGCTGGTTCATCGACACCGACTACAACGAGGAGAGTTTCTTCGTCCGCCACGCCTACTTCCTCGGCGCCAACGACCCCTACAAGTCCCTCAAGACCACCCTGAAGGCCGAAATCGACCCGGACGCCTGGGCTACGCTCCACAGCGACACCTCCCGCCCGTTCGAGAAGCCCAAGTCCGGCCGCATCGCCGTCAAGGTCATCAACCACCTGGGCGACGAAGTGATGAAGGTGTTCCGGGTGTAATGTTGCCTCTTTTCCAGAAGCGCCTATTCCGTTGTTTTCAGGTGATCGAGTGGTTGTGGGATGGTAAACTCTGTTACAAGTCAGGATTATAGCTCATGACGAAAATTCAGCGTGGAAATCCAGGTCTCAAAGGGCGCTTGCTCAACAAAAGTGTCGAAGCATATGTTCTTTCATTGGAGACCATCAACCGACTCTCGATCCAGTACCGCTTAGAAACGTTTTGTTATCTGATTTGCAATGCGTGGGAGTTGTTGCTCAAAGCTCGAATCATAGTAGAAAAAGGCAATCGTCGCTTCATCTACTATAGAAACCAGAGCGAGAAAGTCAAAAGAACTCTTTCTTTACGAGACTGTCTGAAGCAGATTATGCCTAATGATACTGATCCAGTTAGACGCAATATAGAACAGGTGGCGGATCTACGCGACCAATCTGTTCATCTTGTTGTCAACAGTATTCCACGTGACGTGATGTGCCTATTTCAGGCATGCGTAATCAACTACCACAAACGTCTCAATACATGGTTCGGCATATCGCTCGCCGACCGGTTCCCGGCAGGAATGATGAGTCTTGTGTACGACGTCGCTCCTGATCAGTTGGATATGAACGACAAGGTTCTCCGGCGAAGTCTCGGACGAGACACAGCGGTTTTCCTTGCCGAATACTGCGCAAGGATCAGACAAGAGTACAGTGACCTACAACACCACAATGAATTCTTAATTCCTATAGACTACAAACTCGTCCTTACGAAAAAAGCGGATGCGGCCGATATCGCGCTCACGACAGGGCCGACAAGTGGCCAACAGAGTCAAGTCATATTGAAGCCCACTGACCCGAGCGTGACACATCCGCTTCGTCAAAAGGACTTGATTGCACGCTTCAATGCAGGGCTGCCGGAGAGTAGTGTAAACTCGTATGACGTTCAATGTATCAATAAAGTACACGGAGTAAAAAGCCGCACGGACTTTTTCTATCAAGGGAAAGTACCAGGTTCTCCAGGCCAATACAGCGAAGCGTTTCTGAAATGGCTCTTAGACCGCTATCGCAAAAATCCAGAGTTCTTCGAGAAAGCCAGAGCAAAAGTATCAGCTACCCGTCGGGACAACAAATCATAGTTCGACGGAGCTTGACGCATTATGGCGTCGATCAGGTCAAGGACGCGCAAGGCGATCTTGCGATTCGTCTTGACCCAATGGCGCAGGTCGTCAACGAACTCGGGATGAAGTACCGCGGTTCGTCCGTGGATGGAATCAGCCGTCACGCTCTTTCAGTCGAGGCCGATTTTCTTGCGAAGGTCTTCCACGGAAGAGGGAGGCAACTCGTGGCGTTGTGCACGGCCAAGGGCAGTCAGAAGGCGTTTGGCGTTTCGAGGCGATCTCAAGAGGTGGGCGGTCTCGATCAGACTGGCCAACTCGTCCGCTGAGACCAACGCTACGTCCTCTGCGTTGCGCCGCTTGATGATTACGGGTTCGCGCGTGGCGACAACTTCGTCACAGATCGAGGCAAAATCTGCCCTCGCTCGTGTGTAGGTGGTGCTATTCATGGGAGAATCCTCCGAACGTCCAGACCGTCCTCATTGCCGTCCCCAAAGGAACCTGGGAAAAGACCCGAACCAGGGCCAGGGTTCCATACTCCGGTGAAGTCCGTCAGGACAGGGCGATTCAGGATACACGAACCATCATACCGTATTGGGGCGGATTCTCAAGTCACTCTCAACATGCGGAAACGGCCCTGGCGAACGCCTTCCTGCCGGCGTAGCGGGCGCGCCGCCCCAGTTCCCGCTCGATGCGCAGGAGCTGGTTGTACTTGGCCGTCCGTTCGCCGCGGCACGGCGCGCCGGTCTTGATCTGGCCGGCGCCGGTGGCCACCGCCAGGTCGGCAATGGTGGCGTCCTCGGTCTCGCCCGAGCGGTGGGAGATGATCGTGGCGTAACCCGCGGCCCGGGCCGCCCGGATGGTCTCCAGGGTCTCGCTCAGGGTGCCGATCTGGTTGAGCTTCACCAGGATGGAGTTGGCGACGCCCCGGCGTATGCCTTCCTCCAGCCGCCGGGGGTTGGTCACGAAGAGGTCGTCGCCCACCAGTTGCACCTTGTCTCCGAGGGCCGCGGTCAAGAGCTCCCACCCCTCCCAGTCGTCCTCCCCCAGGGCGTCCTCGATGGAGACGATGGGGTAGTCGCGAACCCATCTCTCGTAGAGGGCCACCAGGGCCGCGGCGCTCATCCGCCCGCCGCCCGACTTCTCCAGCGCGTATGCCCCTGACGAGTGGAACTCGCTGGCGGCCACGTCGAGTCCCAGCACTACCTGGGAACCCGCTTGGTAGCCCGCCTGTACCACCGCCTCCAGCAGCAATTCGACGGCCTCCTCGTTGTCCCTGAGCTTCGGCGCGAACCCGCCCTCGTCGCCAACGCCGGTGGCATAGCCCTTCCGGGCCAACACCTGCTTCAGGACGCCGTAGATCTCCGCGCCCGCCCTCAAGGCCTCCGAGAACGAACCGAAGCCCCAGGGTATGACCATGAACTCCTGCACGTCCAGGTTGTTGTCGGCGTGGGCGCCGCCGTTCAGCACGTTGAGCATGGGCGTCGGCAGGGTGCGCGCCTCCTCCCCGCCGAGGTACCGGTACAGGGGCACCTTGTCGGCCGCGGCCTGGGCCCGGGCCGCGGCCAGGGAGACCCCGAGGACCGCGTTGGCGCCGAGCCGCCCCTTGTCCGGCGTTCGGTCCAGATCGATCATGCACCGGTCCAGCTTGCGCTGGTTCCTGGCGTCCAGCCCCACCACGCGCCGGGCCAGGTTCCGCTTGACGTGGCCCACCGCCCGCAGCACTCCCTTGCCCATGAAGCGGTCGCCCCCGTCCCGCAGCTCCACCGCCTCGTGCTCGCCGGTGGAGGCCCCGGAAGGCACGGTGGCCCTGCCCCGGGTGCCGTTGGTCAACGCCACCTCCACCTCGACGGTGGGGTTCCCCCGTGAATCCAGCACTTCGAGTGCTGCGACCTCCTTGATCTTCATGGCTTCCTCCCGTCCGCTCCCCCTTCGTAGCAGATTTTCGGAAGCTCTGGACAACGACCCCCGTTCATCCTGAGCGTAGCGAAGCGGAGTCGAAGGACGCGCTTTTCCTGACCTCGTTCGTTTGCACTCGAAGCCCCGATCCCACATGATAGGGGACGTCCCATGGCCTCGGCGAAACTACCGCAGCGCGCCGTCAACTACGGCCTCGCCACCGTGCTGGCGCTGATGTTGCTCTACCTCGCCTTCGGCGACTGGGGCCTCGTGCGCTACTGGCGCCTGTCCGAGGACCACCGCACGGTCGAGGAACGGACCCAGGCCCTGCAAAGGGACAACGAGTTGATGCGGGATAGGATCTACCGGATCAGGAAGGACGACCGCTACCTGGAGAAAGTCGCCCGGGAGGAGTTCGGCCTGGCCAGGGAGGGGGAGATCATCTACCGCTTCCCGCCCGCGGAGGCCGAAGAGCCCGCGGCCGAGGAGTCCGCACGCCGGAGTCCAGATTGACATCGTTGACGGGATGGCATATGACCTTACCCAGAGCGGGCGTAATTCAGCGGTAGAATGCCAGCTTCCCAAGCTGGACGTCGCCGGTTCGATCCCGGTCGCCCGCTCCAGACCCCGCGCCTTCCCCGTCCGCGGCTGATCCGCGTCAGCGCTTCGAGTCCGGCAACCGCCGCCCGGCGAGGCCCAGGAGAATCCGCACGAACGTGATCGAGCCCACCACGAGGCCCTCCTCGTCCACCACCGCCAGCTCTTCGTTGGGCGCAGCGCTCACCATCGGCAGCGCCTGTTCCAGCGGCATGTCCCGGGAACAGACCAGCGGCTCCTTCAGGCCGGGGCGGACGGGATCCATGATCGAGCCCACGCGAATGACGCGGCCGCGGTTGATCTTGCGGGTGAAGTCGGAGATGTAGTCGTCGGCCGGTTCGAGGACGATCTCCTGGGAATCGCCGTTCTGCACGATCTCGCCGTCTCGCAGGATGGCGATGCGGTCGCCGATCTCGATGGCTTCTTCGAGGTCGTGGGTGACGAAGACGATGGTCTTCTTCAATTCCTGCTGGAGCTCCAGCAGGAGCGCCTGCATGTCCGCACGGATGAGCGGGTCCAGCGCGCTGAAGGCCTCGTCCATCAACAGGATCTGGGCGTCGGTGGCCAAGGCTCGGGCGAGCCCCACCCGCTGTTGCATGCCGCCGGACAGTTGATGCGGGTACGACTCCTCGTAACCGCTGAGCCCCACCCGCTCGATCCACCGTCCCGCCCGGGCCTCGCGCTGCTCGCTGGCCACCCCCTGCATGGCCAGACCGTAGCTCACGTTCTCCAGGATGGTCTTGTGGGGAAAGAGCGCGAAGCGCTGGAACACCATGCTGACCCGGTGCCGGCGTAGCTGACGGAGCGCGGTCTCGTCCAGGGCCAGCACGTCCTCGTCCCCGATGCGGACCTCGCCCTCGGTGGGGTCGATCAGGCGGTTGATGTGCCGGATGAGGGTCGATTTCCCGGAACCGCTCAGCCCCATGACGACCTGGATGCTCTGCGGCGCGATGCTCAGGTTGATGTCGCGCAGGCCGAGCACGTGCCCGTGGGACTCCAGGAGGTCCTGCTTGCCCACCCCGTCGTGCACGAGCTGCATGGCGGAAGCGGGGTCGCCCCCGAACACCTTGTACAACGCCTTGATGTCGATACCGGAGGCGTCGGCGTTGCCCGGGGAGCCGTCTTCCGGGGAGACGCCGTAGCCCGCGTGGTGGTCGGTGTTCGGGGAGTCCGTTGCCATCACGTCCGACTCTTCTCCTGCATCCGCCGTCCGTAGCTCTGGGTGATCCGGTCGAACACGATGGCCAGGGTCACCACCGCGGCGCCGTTGAAGAGGCCGAGGGCGAAGTACTGGTTGTTGACCGCCCGGAGCACCGGCTCGCCCAGCCCCTTGACCCCGATCATGGAGGCGATCACCACCATGGCCAGGGCCATCATGATGGTCTGGTTGACGCCGGCCATGACGTTCGGAAGGGCCAGCGGCAACTGGACGCCGAACAGCAGCTTCCACCGGCCGGCGCCGAAGGCGTGGGCCGCCTCCAGCACTTCCGCGTCCACCAGCCGGATGCCGAGGTTGGTGAGCCGGATGACCGGCGGCACCGCGTAGATCACCACCGCGATGAGGCCGGGTATCTTGCCGAGGCCGAACAGCATCACCACCGGGATCAGATAGACGAAGCTGGGCATGGTCTGCATGACGTCGAGGATCGGCGTGACGATGGCCTGGATCCGGTCCGAGCGGGCCATGGCGATGCCCAGGGGAATGCCGATGGCGATGGCCATCAGCGTGGAGACGAAGATGATTGCGAGGGTGCGCATGGTGTCCCCCCACATGCCGAGAAAGCCGATGACGAAGAAGGCGGCCACGACCCCGATCGTGAGCCGAAGGCTCCGGCTCGCCGCAAGGCACAGTCCGGCGATCACGAGGATCACCAGCCACCAGGGCGCGCCCAGGAGAAGCCGCTCGAACCAGATCAGGAAATACAGCAACGGATCGAACGCGCCCTCGATGGCGTCGCCGTAGTTCCGGGAAAACAGACGGTATCCCGTGTCGAAAGACTTCTTGAGGCCCCGCAACGCGCGCTCGTCGAGCGTCGGGAACTCCCAGAGCCAGCTAATCATCGGCCGCCTTCTCCGTCATCTCGGAGGATCAGAGCCCTGCCTTCACCTTGGCCGCGGCGTCCGCGGTGACCCACGCCGTCCACACCGACTCGTGGTTCTTGAGGAAATACTCCGCGGTCTCGCGTCCGGTGGCCTGGTTGTCGTCCTTCCACGCCAGCAGCGAGTTCACCAGCTTGTTGGGCCACGAGAAGCTGGAGACGAACCGGAACGCCTCCGGCGCGGCCTCGGCAAAGCCGGCGGTCACCACGGTATAGACCACCGATTTCGGCCACAGGTTGGGTTTGGGGTCATCGCAGTCCTTGTCGATGACACAGGGCCAGGACTCCGGGTCGTGCTTCATGCCGCCGAGCTTGACCATGGGATACCGGCCCAGCACCGACGTGGGCGCCCAGTAGTAGGTGAAGATGGGCTCCCGGCGTTCGTACGCCTTGGCGATGGCGGCCGCCAGCCCCTCGCCGGAACCGGGGTCGAACAGGTTGAAGCCGGCCTTCTCCAGACCGAACGCCTTGTAGAGGTTGGCGTTGATGATCTGGCAGGCCCAGCCCGATGGGCAGGTGTAGAAACGGCCCTTGCCCGGGTCCTCCTTGTCGGGGAACAGGTCGCGCCGCTCGAGCACGGCCTGCAGGGTCGTCAGTTCCGGGTGCTTCTCCACCACGTAAGTCGGAACCAGCCAGCCCTCGTCGCCGCCGTCCGAAAGGATCTCTCCGGCGATCTTGAGCCGGCCCTCGGCCACGGCCTTCTCGATGGGCTCCCGCGCCGAGTTGAGCCAGATCTCCGGCGCGATGTCCGGCTCGCTCTTCTCGGTCATGGAGGTGACCGTGGGCACCGTGTTGCCCGGCACCAGCTCGGACTGGCAGCCGTAGCCCTTCGATAGAATCACGTCCTGGACGTGGGCCGCCACGCCCGCGGACGCCCACGACATCTCTGCAATCGTGACCTTGCCGCAGGCCGCGTGGGCCGCGCTCCCCAGGCCAACCGCCATGAGCGCCCCTGCCAACACGCCCGCTTTGACTATCCTCATGTAGTACTCCTCTCTGTTCGAGCCATCGTTACGGCAAACTCTCCAACCGGGAGAACCGCCGCGCCGTGCGTTCCATGCCAAGCAGGATAGTCCATATCGGACCCGAAAACCACCCCGGGACGTCCGCGGCTCAGGCGTGCGCGTCGGCCCAGGTGTCCCCGGTGTGCACGTCCACCACCAAGCCGCAGCGGAGCTCCGCGGCGCCCTCCATGGACGCCTTGACCAGCCCCGCGGCTTGCTCCAGCCGGGAACGGGGAACCTCGAACACCAGCTCGTCGTGCACCGTGAGCAGCATCCGGGCCACCGGCTCCTCCAGCAACGCCCGATCCACGTCGATCATGGCCCGTTTCATGATGTCCGCGGCGGTGCCCTGGATGGGCGCGTTCAGCGCCATGCGCTCCCCCACCGCGCGCAGTCGGTAGTTGGAGGACTGGAGCTCCGGCAGGTACCGCCGCCGGCCGAACATGGTGGTGGTGAAACCGTCGACCCGGGCCCGCTCCACCTGGGAGTCCAGGAACGCCTTGACCCCCGGGAACTGGGCGTAGTAGGCGTCGATGAAGTCCCTGGCGTCGCCCACCTCGATGCCCAGCCGCTGGGACACGCCGAAGGCCGACATGCCGTAGGCGATGCCGTAGGAGAACTGCTTGACGCGGCTGCGCATGTCCGCGGTCACCTCCCCCGGGTCCACCCCATGGACCTTGGCGGCGATGGTGGCGTGGAAGTCGTGGCCCTGGGCGAACGCCGCCAGGAAACTTTCGTCCTGCGACAGGTGGGCCAGGATCCGCAGCTCGATCTGCGAGTAGTCCGCGGACACCAGCACGCTGTCCGCGGGGGCCACGAAGGCGCGCCGGATCTGGCGCCCCAGGTCCGCGCGAATGGGGATGTTCTGGAGGTTGGGCGCGGACGACGACAGCCGGCCGGTGGCGGCCGCGGCCTGCTCGTAGGTGGTGTGGATGCGGCCCGTGCGGGCGTCGATGAGCCCCAGGAGCGAGTCGGTGAACCCGGTCTTGAGCTTGGCCACCTCCCGGTACTCCAGCAGGGCGTCGACGATCGGATGCCGACCCGCGAGCTTGCCCAGCTCCGCGGCGTCGGTGGAGTAGCCCGTCTTGATCTTCTTGGTCTTCGGCAGCCCCAGCTTGTCGAACAGTATCCGTCCGAGCTGCGGATGGGAGTTCACGTTGAACTTCTCTCCCGCATGCTCCTGGACCCTGGCCTGCAAGGCCGTCATCCTTGCGCCCAACTCGTCGTTGAGCGTGCGCAGGTACTCGTCGTCCACCAGGATGCCCGCGTGCTCCATGCGGGCCAGCACCTCGGTGAGCGGGAATTCGAGGGTCTGGGCCAAGTCCCAGGAACCGGCCTCCCTGAGACGCGCCTCCAGCACCGGCGCCGCGGCCCGGACCGCGACCGCCTCGGCGGCCAGCCGGTGGCTCCGGGCCGCGGCGCCCGCGTCCTCCCCCTCCAGGCTGAGCTGCCCGTCCTCCGGCGCGCCGGTGGCCTCCCGGTCCAGCGATGCGTCGAGGTAGCGGTGCAGGATGTCGTCGAGGCCATAGCCGCCGGTGGCTCCGGGGTCCAGCAGGTACGCGGCCACCTTGAGGTCGCAACGGACGCCCCGCAACCGGACGCCGTTGCGGATCATGGCCCCGTACAACGGCTTGGCCTCATACACGACCTTGGGCGGGTCCTCGGACGCAAGGGCTTCGTCGGCCCGGGCGGCCACGGCGAAAGGCAGCAGGCCGACCTGGCCGGGCCGTGCGCAGAACGCCGCCGCGCGGTCGTCCCACGCCACCGCCACCGGGTCGGCCCGCGGGACGTCGCTGCCGGAGGTCCACCGGGACACGGACTCCGGCCGGATGGCGGCCTCGTCGGGCCGGGCGTAACCGGGACCCAGCGCCCGGAGCCTTTCGTACAGCGTCTTGAACTCCAGGGAGCCGAACAGCCGGCGCACCTCCTCCGGGTCCCAGGGCTCACGGCGGAACAGGTCCGCGTCCGTCTCCAGCGGCACGTCGTCGAGCAGCCGGCCCAGCTCCCGGTTGAGCCGGATCTGCCCGGCGCACGCCTCGACGCCCTTGCGCACCTTGGGGGTGAGCTCGGCCGCGTGGCCGATGACGCCCTCGATGTCGTCGTATTTCTTCAGGAGCTGCGCCGCGGTCTTGTCCCCCACCCCGGGGACCCCCGGCAAGTTGTCCGCCTGCTCCCCCTTGAGGGCGGCGAAGTCCGTCCAGCGGTCCGGGGCCACGCCGTAGCGCTCCTCCACCGTGGCCGGGTCGTAGCGGATCATGTCGGTGACGCCCCGGCGCGTCATCAGCACGGTCACCCGGTCGTTCACCAGTTGGAGGCAGTCCCGGTCCCCGGTGACGATCACCACCCGGCGGCCCGCTTCCGCGGCCCGCCGGGCCAACGTGGCCAGCAGGTCGTCGGCCTCGTAGCCTTCCAGCTCCACCACCGGGACGCGCAGCGCCTCCAGCACCTCGCGTATGAGCGGGAACTGCTGCCGCAGGGCCTCCGGGGTCTCGTTCCGGCCTCCCTTGTACTCCGGGTACCGGTCCAGGCGGAACCGGGGCGCCCCCTTGTCCATGCACGCGATGACCGCGTCCGGACGTTCCTCGCCCTCCAGCTTGATGAGCATGGAGGTGAAGCCGAAGACCGCGTTGGTGACCTGGCCGGAAGAGGTGCCGAGGTTCTCCGGCAGCGCGAAGAAAGCGCGGAACGCCAGCGAGTAGCCGTCCAGGAGCACGACCCCGCCTTTCCCGGACCCGGCCTTGGCGCCGCGCTTCCCCGGCCTCCCGGACGTGTTCCCCGTCGAAGGCATGGTTGCAGCCTACTATGGCCCGCAAAGAGGGGTCAACCGGGAGCCTGCCCGCCCCGGGCGGTGTCCAGCAGGCTCGGGGCGAACTCGTCGGGCGGGGCGTAGCCCATCAGCTCCAGCAGGGTTGCGGCGAGGTTGGCCAAGCCCGCGCCCGCGGGAGGCGCCAAGCCGTAGCCGCGCCCTGAGTAGTCCCGGATGAACAGGGGCACGGGGTTGACCGAGTGGGCGGTCCGGAAGACGGGCTTGCCGCAGGCGTAGAGGGGTCGGCCGCCCTCGCCCCGCTCCACCATGTCCTCGGCGTTGCCGTGGTCCCCGGTCACCACCAAGCAGCCCCGGGCACGGGCCGCGGCCGGGAGGATGCGGCCGATGGCCAGGTCGATGGCTTGCACCGCCGTCACGGTGGCGTCCAGGTTTCCCGTGTGCCCCACCATGTCGCCGCCGGCGAAGTTCGCCCGGATGAACCGGTAACGGCCCGCGCCGATGGCGCGGACCACCGCGTCCGCGGTCTCCGCGGAGCGCATCCACGGCCGCTCCTCGAAAGGGGCCCGGTCCGAGTCGATCTCCAGGTACTCCTCCAGTGCCTCGTCGAACTTGCCGGAGCGGTTGCCGTTCCAGAAGTAGGTGACGTGCCCGAACTTCTGGGTCTCCGCGCACGCGAACTGGGCGACGCCCGCGCCCGCCAGATACTCGCCCAGGGGGCCGCGGACCTCGGGCGGCGCCACCAGGTAATGCTCGGGTATGCCCTGGTCCCCGTCGTACAGCATCATGCCCGCGAACCGCGCCTTTGGCGTCCGGCCCCGGTCGAATCGGTCGAACCCGGCCCCCTCGGTGAAGGCCCGGGAGATCTCCATGGCGCGGTCGCCGCGGAAGTTGAAGAAGACCACCCCGTCGCCGTCCTCAACGGTGGCCACCGGGGCGCCGTTCGGGCGCCGCACGGTAAAGGCCGGGATCACCTGGTCGCTGATTCCAGGCGGCGGCCCGCCGAAGCCCGGCTCGGGCCGCCCGGGCCCGACTGGCGCCGCTTGGCCGCCGGTGTCGTGCCCATGCCGTCGGAAGTGCTCCACCGCGGCCGCGGCGCTGGGGAACCCCGGGGCCTCTCCGTGGACGTGGGCGCTCCAGCCCCGGGCCACGATGCTCCAGTCCGCCTCGTAGCGGTCCATGGTGACTACCATCCGGCCGCCCCCCGAGGCGATGCGGTAGTCCCTGCCGCCCTTGTCCCGGATGCCGCGGAGCAGGGTCTCCAGGCGCTCGACATGGACCAGCGCGGTCCGGTCGGGAACGTCGCGCCCGTCCAGCAGGGCGTGCACGTAAACCCGCGGCAGGCCTTCCTCGTCGGCCCGGCGGACCAGCGCGTGCAGGTGGGCTTCGTGGGAGTGCACGTTGCCGTCCGACAACAACCCCATGAGGTGCAGGGCGCCCCGGTCGGAGCGGATCCCCTCCACGAGGGTCTTCCAGTAGCCGCCCCAGATGGCCCCCGTGTCCATGGCCCGATCCACGCACTTGGCGCCCTGGTCGAAGACCCGGCCCGCGCCCATGATGTTGTGCCCGACCTCGGAGTTGCCGATGTCCGCGTCGGAGGGCAGGCCCACCGCGGTCCCGTGGGCCCGGAGGGAGGCCGCGAGGCCCGATTGGCCCAACCCGTCCAGGTTCGGCGTGCGCGCCAGGGCCACCGCGTCGAACTCGTCCCCGGAGCCGATGCCCACGCCGTCGAGGATGAGGAGGACCACCGGCCCCTCGGGCGCAGGCAGGACGGGGTGCCGGCGTAGCGCCAAGCGGCCGGGACCGACGGTGGTGGAAGGGGTGGAACGCGTCATGCCGCGTTTGAGTTTAGGACTTTTCCGCGTTAGTGGGAAGGTCCGGGGCAAGAGGGTCAAGGGCCGCCATGAGTGGGGCCGGTGCCTGCGGTTGATCCAGGGAGGCAAGCGGGATGATCGAGCTGCTGGTGTTCCTGCTGTTTTGTTTGGTGCTCCTGCTGTTTTCTATGGTGATGTACGGGTTGGTCATCGTAATGGATGTGCTCTGGCTACTGGGATGCGGCCTTGTCAAGATAGGCGTCGCAATGGGCCTCGTGAGAAGGTGACGGAGCGCGTCCTTCGACTCCGCTTCGCTACGCTCAGGACGAACGGGGATGGAAGGGTCACGCGAGGGAATGCCCTCGCCCACGGCTCGATTGGTCAGAGTTTTCCCGGGATCGTCCAACGCAGGTTTCCGCTGATGGTCGATACCGATTCCGCCCTGCACAGGCGCGCCGTGGTAATCCGGCACGTGGCTTTCGAGGACCTGGGATCGTTTGCCGCGCCCCTCATCCGCGCCGGTTACCGGATCGAGTACCTGGAGGCGGGAACGGACCGCCTGGACCAGGCGGACGCCGCGGGCGCGGACCTGCTCATGGTGCTCGGCGGCCCCATCAGCGCAGCCGACGAACGGCAGTACCCCTTCCTCGCCGACGAGGTCCGATTGCTGGAGCGCCGGCTCGCCCGCGGGCGGCCGTCCCTGGGCATCTGCCTGGGCGCCCAGCTCATGGCCCGTGCCCTGGGCTACCGGGTGTTCGGCGCCGGGGGCAAGGAGATCGGCTGGAGCCCCCTGTCCCTGACCGAGGCCGGCAGCGCCTCCCCCCTGCGCCACCTGGCGCCCGACCGGACGCAGGTGCTCCACTGGCACGGGGACACCTTCGACCTGCCCCGGGGCGCGGCCCTCCTGGCCTCGACCCCCGCGTGCGAGAACCAGGCGTTCCTCTGGGACGGACACACCCTCGCCCTCCAGTTCCACCCGGAAGCGACCTCGGACGGACTCGAACGGTGGTTCATCGGCCACGCCCTGGAGATCGAGACCACCCCGGGCGTCTCGGTGGCGCAACTCCGCAACTCCACCTCCCGGTTCGCGCCCGCACTGGAGCGCCACGGGCCGCAGTTCTTCGACGAGTGGCTCGCCGGGGTCACCGAATAGAAGCCCGGACCTTCGCCAGGAGTTCCCTCAGCGCCCGTTCCATGCGGCGCCATCCATCCGGTTGCGGCGTCCCCTCCCTGTGCGGCTCCCCTCCCTGACCCTCTGCAGCGTCCCCTCCTAGCCCCCTTGCGGACGCCTTCAACCCTCCGCAGCGTCCTCTCCTTGACCCCCCGCGGACGCCTTCACTCCGTCATTCCCGCGAAAGCGGGAATCCACTCACTTCAGGAAACTCTGAACGATTATCCCCGTTCATCCTGAGCGTAGCGAAGTCGAAGGACGCGCTCATTGATCAGACCTTCCTTCGCTCGCTTTTGCCAGATCCGCGGAACGGAATTCGACGTGACACCGACATACAGAGTGCCATGGTCCGTCTGGATTCCCGCTTTCGCGGGAATGACGGAATGGGCTTTGAATCTTCGAATGACAGGGTAGGCTTCTACGTGGGTGGGCTTTGGGAAACCCTGAACGATTCCGGCTTGGACATCCTCTCCCTGCAGGAAAGCGCGTCCTCCGACTTCGCTACGCTCAGGACGAACGGGGATAATCGTTCAGAGTTTCCTTTGCGGGAATGACGGGGTGGGGGCGTCCGCAACGCCGGCCGGCTTGCTGCCTGCGGGCGAAGGAGCCGGGAAGCGGGGTACGGAAGCGCCGGTCAACCCGCGATTTCCGCCAACTCCTGTTGCGTGTCGATGTCCTTGGCGAAGGACCGTATCCGGGTGACCGCCATGGCCACGGGATGCTCCACCCCCGGCAAGCGGTCGGGCGCCATGACCTGCCGGCCCAGCTCGTCAGCGAGTTCGGGAACCGTGAGCCGTTGCAGGCAGTACTTGAGGTAGGTGCGGAAGATGCCGTAGGGGGCCGCGAGCGTGCGCCCGGGCCGCTGGAAGGAGGCGGCCCGGCTCCAGTCCTCCGCCAGCCACAGGCCCACGGCCCGGAGGGTGATCCGGATCATGCGCTCGTAGATGCTGCGGTTGCGGTAGCGGTAGGCCAGCATCAGGAACAGGTTGAACCAGTCCAAGCGGACCGCGCAGGGCCGGAGGATCAGCAGGTGGCCGGGATACAGGTTGAGCAACGGCCCGCCGGGGGAAGGCCGCAAGCGGTAGCTGGGCTTCCACCTACTGACCCCCATCTCCGCGGGCTCCGCGGCGACCATCTGCCACCACAGCCCGCTGTCGGCATGGGGCGCGTACGACTGGTCCAGCAACGTGCGGAAGTCCGCCGCGGTGGGAAGGATGTCGCAGGCGGAAACGGCCACGGGCCGCTCCGGGTAGCGCTCGGTGAGCAGGCCGGTCAAGGTGGTGACGGTGGCCAGGAGGTCGCCGCTGGTGTCCGCTATCTCGCAGTCCACCAAGCCGCGGTAAACCCGCCGCGGCCCCACCAGCACGGGCTCCGTGAACCGCTCGCTCTCGCGTACCCGCTGGACCAGCTCGCCGGCGATGCAGCGCCCGGACGGCAGCGGCACCGCTCCCTTGAACCCGCGCAGCATGTCCCGGTCCGTGAGTCCCCCGGGTATGGTCTCCAGTTGATCGTTGCCGCCGGCCAGGATGATTATCGGCAACCGGTCGCTCATGGCCTTGCTGCTCCGTGCCTTCGCCGGCCCGCGCCCTCGACCCCCCTTCCTTGCCGCGAAGGTTTTGAAAAACCGTGGTCGAACTGTTACTCAAAAGGGAGAGGCTACACGATACTGGGAGCCGCGGCAACGCGATCCACCCCCGCGGCCCGTTACAGAATGCCGACCCTGGTCAAGTGCCCCGTCTGCCGCGCTGACGCCCCCTGGGCCGACAACCCCCACCGGCCCTTCTGTTCGGAGCGTTGTCGATACCTCGACCTCGGCGCCTGGGCGGAGGGGACGTACCGCATCGCCGGCGACGAACCGGAAGAGGAGTCGCAGCCCATCGACGAACCCGACCGTCGATGACGCAAGGCGTCCATGCCGATCCATCCTACAGCCGTGGTGGACCCACGGGCCGAAATCCATCCCGACGCCGAGTTGGGACCCTATGCGGTGGTGGACGGTCCGGCCAGGATCGGCGCCGGGACGCGGCTCATGCCCCACGCCATCGTCATGGGCTGGACCGAGGTGGGCGAACGGAACCGGGTGCACAGTGGCGCGGTTCTGGGCGACGCGCCCCAGGACCTGTCCTATGGGGGCGCCAAGTCCTACCTTCGGATCGGCCACCGCAACGTCTTCCGCGAAGGGGTCCAGGTCCACCGGGGCACCGCGCCCGATTCGGCCACGGTCATCGGCGACGACAACTTCCTGATGGCCAACTCCCACGTGGCTCACAACTGCCGTCTGGGCAACCGCGTCATCCTGACCAACAACGCGGTGCTGGGCGGCTACGTGGAGGTGGACGACTGCGCCGTCATCTCGGCGAGTTGCGCGGTGCACCAGTTCGTCCGCATCGGACGGGTGGCCCTCATGCGCGGCGGCAGCGTCACCAGCCGGGACGTTCCCCCGTTCTCCATCATCGACTGGCAGCACACGGTGCGCGGGCTGAACGTCGTGGGCCTGCGCCGGGCCGGTTTCGACGAGGCCAGGATACGGGTCCTGAAGAACGCCTTCCAGATCCTCTTCCGCAAGAGGCGGAACCTGGGCGCCGCGGTAAAGGAGCTCGAAGCGACCCTGTCCGACTCCTCCGGGGACATCCGGGCGCTGCTGGACTTCATCCGCTCGTCCCGCCGCGGGGTCTGCGTCGGCCCCAGGCCCCACCAGACCGGCAGGCCCTAGAAGCCTGTCCGGGCATGCAGGAACCTGCTGCGAGCCGTGCAGTGGGGTCCCTTTCCGGTTGGACTTCCGGAAACCCTGAACCATCGTCCCCGTTCGTCCCGAGCGTAGCGAAGTCGAAGGGAGCGCTTATGGCCCGGTCCCTTCGACTCGGCGGAACCGTTCCAGGCCCCGGCGGATGTCCGCTCCCGACAACGGGAACAGGAACATCTCGTTCCTCATGTGGACTCGCTGGAGGCTGACCCGCTCGATGGCCCGCTTCATCACCCGGAGGTCGCCTCGGCCGCCCACCGAGGCCGCGGCCTCCCGGGCCGCCGCCCGGTAGTGGTTCTTCTCGTCCCGGTAGATGACCTCCATGGCCGCAGCGATCTTGCGCTCGAGCACGCCGCCCTTGAGCTTGCGGCCCTCGCGGAAGAGCCTCGCCCCTCCCCCTTCGGTCACCAGCACCGCGGCCTTCTCCGCCGCGGAGCCGGAAACCAGGCTGCGGCGGAGGTCGCCGAGGGCCTTCTCCTGGGGCAACCGGACGGTGTCGTCCGAGCCGATCTTGCGGCGGAGGAGGTACTCCAGGATGTCGGCCTGGAGCACGTAGTGGTTGAACTCCTGCACCAACTGCTCCATGAGCCCGTGGTAGTGACGCCGATCGACGGTCCGATCGACTTCCGGGAACAGGTCCACGAGGTTCGCCAGCTCCCGGTGGAGGCCGCTGAAGTAACCGTCCACCGGGTGCAGCTCCTTCCATAGCTGGGCCTTGAGCCAGTAGATGTGCTGCTCCCGGGTGGGGTTGCCCCGGAAGAACCGCCGGGCGATCTCGGCCTCGGTCTCCCAGTACGGATACGCCACGTCGATCAGGAACTTCTCCGTCCCGTTCATCCGTCCAGACCCTCCCTGCCAATCCAACGCTTCTTTGCCGGCCGGCGTCGTCTCATGTTATGGTCTGCGCCATGTCGAAGACCGCGGGCATCATCATCATCGGCAACGAGGTCCTGTCGGGAAAGACCCAGGACATCAACTCGACCTTCCTTTGCCGCGAGTTGCGGCTCCTCGGCGTGGACGTGCAACGGGTCACAGTGATACCGGACGAGCGCGAGCTGATCGGGCGGACCGCGGCGCGCTACTCGGACAAGTGGGACCTGGTGTTCACCACCGGCGGCGTGGGCCCCACCCACGACGACGTCACCATCGAAGGCATCGCCCAGGGGTTCGGGACCCCCGCGGTCATCCACCCGCAACTCCGTCGGCGGCTGGCAGAGAGGTACGGCGCCGACATCAACCCGGCGCGGCTGCGCATGGCCATGGTTCCGGAGGGCGCCGAGCTCCTGGGCGGCGGGGCGCTGTTCGCTCCGGTCATCCGGCTCCGGAACGTTTACGTCTTCGCCGGCGTGCCGCGGATCCTCCAGGAACGCTTCCACGCCATCAAGGAGCGCTTCCGCGAGGCCCCGTTCCACCTGAGGAACATCTACGTCAGGGACGGCGAGGGCGTCATCGCCGCGACCCTCAACCACGTGCTGGAACGGTTCCCCGAGATCCTGCTGGGCTCCTATCCGGTGCTGGACAACCCGGACTACAAGGTGCGGGTCACGGTGGAGTCCAAGGACCGCGGCTACCTCGACGGCGCCGTGGACTGCCTCCTGGAGAACCTGCCGGCCCAGGCCGTCTTCCGCATGGAGGACGGCCGGTAGTCGGCCAGCCGCCGGCGCGAAGCCGCCGGAAGCTCAATCTCCATCTTCATCTTCATCCCAATCTCCCACGAACCAGATAGCCAGCGCCAAAAGAACGATGAGTATGATTGCGGCGATGATCATTGCGATGACCTTCCTGCTCGTCGGCCTTGGTCTTCGGAGCCCATGCGGTCCGCGTCGGTGAAGCGCCGGCCGGTCTGGGTGCCGATCCAGACCTCGCCGCCCCGGTAGATCTCCTTCTTCCAGATGGGCACGCGCTTCTTCAACTCGTCGATGGCGTACCGGCACGCCCGGAACGCGTCGTCCCGGTGCGGCGCCGACACCGCGATGGCCACGCTGGCCTCGCCGATGGGCACGTTGCCGATGCGGTGGACCATGGCGATGCGGGTGATCCGCCACTTGGCGCCGGCCTCGGCCCCGAGCCGGGCCATCTCCCGCTCGGCCATGCCGGGGTAGGCCTCGTAGTCCAGGGACACCACGGACCGGCCTTCGTTGTGGTCCCGGGTGGCGCCGATGAACGTGGCCACCGCGCCGGCCTCGGGGTCGCCCACGAAGGCGGTCAACTCCTGCACGTCGATGGGTTGGTCCGTAAGCCGGTACACCGGGCTACCCTCCGCTCACCGGCGGGATGAACGCCACCTCGTCGCCCTCCGCCAGCCGCCGATGCCGCTCCACGTATTCGCCGTTGACCGCGTAGAGGAGCGTCCACTCGACGCCGGAGAGTCTCTGGTGGTCCCGCAGGAGCCGGTCCCACAGGTCGTCCACGGTGCTGCCCTCGGGGACGTCGTGGACCGCGTCCGCGGCCCCGGCCCGTTCCCGCAGCATGGCGAAGAGCTTGACCCGGACCCTCATAGCCCCCGGACCTGGGCGACCATGTGGCCCAACTGCGGCAGCAGGAGCTTGGTCATGGCCAGCTCCACCGCACCCCGCGACCCCGGCAGCGACACCACCACCCGGGAGCCCGCGGCCCCGGCCACGGCCCGGCTCAGCATGGCCCCGGCGCCGATGTCCTGGTAGCTCAGGAAACGGAACAGCTCCCCGAACCCCTCGATGCGCTTGTCCAGCACGCCGCTGACGACCTCGTAGGTCCCGTCCCTGGGCGCGATGCCGGTGCCGCCGTTCAACAGCACCGCGTCCACCGCTTCCGCGGCCAAGGCCTTCCGCAGCAGGGCGCGGATGTCTTCGGGCTCGTCCCTGACGATCTCGTAGCCCGCCACCCTGTGGCCGTTCTCCTCCAGCAGCCGCTGGATGAGGGCGCCGCTCCGGTCCGAGGCCCGGTCGCGGGTGTCGCTCACCGTGACCACGAAGCAGGACACCGACTCGAGGCTCCTCTTGGCGTGGGCCGTCTCCGCCATGGCAACAGGGATGGTTCCGGGCGATTCTTTCCTGACCGGCGCGTCTTTCCGGTTCGGACGCGAGGGAGCCCCGGTCAGATCTTCATGGGCATCACCACGTACAGGAGCCTGTCGTCGCCGCTGCGCTTCACCAGCGTCGGGCTCTCGTCGTTCTTGAGGCCCATCACCACCACGTCCTCCGGTTCCAGGACGCCCAGGACGTCCAGCAGGTACTGGGCGTTGTAGCCGATGGAGATGCGCGCCCCGCCGTACTCCGCGTCCATTTCCTCGGCCGCCTCGCCCAGGTCCGGGTTGTTGGCCGAGATGGCCAAGTTCCCGCTGGTGAACTCCACCCGCACCCCGCGGTACCGGTCGCTGGCCAGGAGCGCCACCCGCCGCAACGCGCGGAAGAAGTTGTTCTGGGAGACGTTGGCCTCGCTGGCGCTGTCGGCCGGTATGACCCTCGCGTAGTCGGGAAACTCCCCGTCGATGAGCCGGATGGACATCTCCACGTCGCCCCTCCACACGAACGCCATGTTGTCGGAGAAACCCATGGAGACCCTGTCTTCGCCCGAATCCTCCAGCAGTCTCCTGAGTTCGGTCAGCCCCTTCCTCGGAATGATCACTCCCTTGGCGAGGCCCAGCGGTCCGATCTCCCTCTCCACCAGCGACAGCCGGTGGCCGTCCGTGGTGACCATCCGGACCTGGGCCTCCTCGCGGTCGTGCAGCAGCGCGCCGTTCAGGTTGGAGCGGGTCTCGTCCGAGGAGATGGAGAACAGGGTCTTGTCGATCATCTCCTTCAGGACGTGGGCCGGGCATTCCTTCTTCCCGTCCTGGGGGATGGCGGCGAAGGCCGGGAAGTCCTGGGCGTCGAGCCCCACCATCTTGAACACGGACTTGCCGCACTGGATCTCCACCCGGTCGTTCTCCAGTCGCTTCAATTCGATGGCGTCGCCCGACAGCTCGCGGACGATCTCGTAGAGCTTCTTTGCGTCCAACGTGATGCGGCCCGAGGTGACGATCTCCCCGTCGAGGGCGGCCCGGACCCCCACCTCCAGGTCCGTTGCGGTCAGCCGGATCCGGTTCGCGTGGGTCTCCACCAGCACGTTGGCCAGGATCGGCATGGTGTTGCGCCGCTCCACCGTGCTCTGGGTCCAGTACAACGCGCCCGACAAATCTTCCCGCTTGGCTTTGATGTGCATGTATCCTCCCGGATCACGCGGCCCTATCCTCTTCCATGGGAATCCATAGGAAGACAGGAGTAATAGTAGGGCCTGTGGATATCAGGATAGGCTTCGAAACCCTCCGGCATTAAAACACCTTTTCGGTGGAAAACAAATCGCGGCAACGCCCGGTGTTCCACGTTGGCCGGCCGGACCCCCGGCGGAACCCTCGGCATGTCCACAGGCTTCCCGGTTTTCCCACAGCGGTTTCCACTCAGTTCTTGAGTTGGCGCACGATCCGGTCCACGGTGGACTTCAGTTCGGAGTCGCCCAGGAGCTTCTTCTCGACGGCCTTGGTTGCGTGGATGACCGTCGAATGGTCCCTGCCGCCGAACTCGGCGCCGATGGCGGGAAAGGAAGTCGAGGTGAACTTGCGGCAGAGGTACATGGCCACTTGGCGGGCAAGGACCAGGTTCTTGGGGCGTCGCTTGGACTTGAGGTCGCCCACCTTGACGTCGAAATGGTCCGCGGCCACGTTCTGGATGTTCCGCACGGTGATCTGTTTCTCGTTGTCCCTGAGCGTATGCCGCAGCACCTCCTTGGCCAGGGAAATGGTGATGTCGGCGTTGTTCAGCGAGGCGAAAGCCCCGAGGCGGGTGAGGGCGCCTTCCAGTTCCCGGATGTTCGACCAGATGTTGGTGGCCAGGAAGTTGGCCACGTCCTGGGGCAGGTCGATGGCTTCGGCCTCGGCCTTGTTGCACAGTATGGCGAGCCGGGTCTCGATGTCCGGCGGCTGGATGTCCGCGGCGAGACCCCACTCGAAGCGGTTTCGGAGGCGGTCCTCCAGACCGGGGATCTCCTTGGGGAAACGGTCCGACGTCACGATGATCTGCTTGCGGTTCTCGTAGAGGGAGTTGAAGGTATGGAAGAACTCCTCCTGGGTCCGTTCCTTGCCGGCGATGAACTGGATGTCGTCCACGATCAGCACGTCCACGTTGCGGAAGTGGTTCTTGAACTCGTTCATGCGGTTCTCGCGCACGGAGACGATGAGCTGGTTCATGAACGACTCGAACGTCGTGTAGATGACCTTCTGGCGCGGGTTTCGATGGAGCAGCCGGTGCCCCACCGCGTTCACCAGGTGGGTCTTGCCCAGGCCGACGCCGCCATAGACGAAGAGCGGGTTGTAGCGGTCCGCGGGGTTGTCGGCGACGGCCTCGCAGGCTGCGTGGGCGAACTGGTTGCTCGCGCCCACCACGAAGTTGTCGAAGGTGTAGCGCGGGATCAGGGTCGTCCGCGGTTCGCGCTGGCGCGGTCTCCGGGCGGGGTTGGGAGCCTCCCCTTCGCCTTTTCCGGGACGCTGCGACGGGCGGACCGACAGCTTGACGCGCACGGGCCGTTCGGAAAGGCGGCGGAACTCTTCCTCGATGCAGTCCAGGTAGTTGTCCTTGAGCCAGTCGCGGAAGAGGGTGCTGGGGACCGCGATGGTGACCTCTCCGTTGTCGGCTCCGGCAAGCCGCAGCGGTTTGATCCAGGTGCCGAAATTGTGTAAGCCGAGCCTTTCCTCCAGCCTTTCCAGCACCTCGTGCGGTAGCGGGTTCATCGTGTCCATGTGCTTGCGCAAGAGGCAGTTATCAACAATCCTGTCAACAGATGTGGATAACCTCGAACCGGCCCGGGGACCTCGCTTCGATACGGATCAAGCCTGTCGCCAAAGTGTGTTTCGGAACCAACTCGGGACGCCGGGAAGGGAGTTCTCTTAATGCTTTCTCTCCTGCATTGCAAGAGGAAAAGAGCCGCCCGGATTTTCCGTAAGGAACTCGACAGGTTCCGCATCGGCGGCGGGTCGGGGAGCGGTGGCCGGGGCGGTGGGCAGGCCCCGCGGGACCGGACGGAGGCTCGTTTCGGGAGGCGTCATGGGCCGCGCTGACTCGGTTTCGTCCGGGCTGTTCGAGCGCTCCCGGCGGGTCGTGCCGGGAGGGGTCAACAGCCCGGTTCGGGCATGGAGCGCGGTGGGCGGCGAGCCCCTGTACATCGCGCGCGCGGCGGGCTCGAAGGTCTTCGACGAGGACGGCCGCCGGTACCTGGACTACGTGTGCGCCTGGGGGCCGCTGATCCTGGGCCACGCGCCTCCGCCCGTGGTGGAAGCCGTCGTCCGCGCCGCGTCCGCGGGCGCCGGGTTCGGCGCCCCGACCAGGGGGGAGCTGGAGTTGGCGGAGCTCGTGGGTGCGCGCATGGAGGGGATCGAGCAACTGCGCCTGGTCAACTCGGGCACCGAGGCCGCCATGAGCGCCCTGCGGGTCGCGCGCGGCTACACAGGCAGGACCAAGGTGCTGAAGTTCGACGGTTGCTACCACGGGCACGTGGACGCGCTGCTGGCCAGGGCCGGATCGGGGGTGGCCAGCCTGTCCCTGCCGGACAGCGCCGGAGTCCCGGAGAGCTTCACCGGCGAGACCCTGGTCGCCGAGTTCAACGACGCGGGCTCCGCCGAGCGCCTGATGCGGGAGCACCGCGAAGAGCTGGCCGCGGTCATCGTCGAGCCCGTGTGCGGCAACATGGGCGTGATCCCGCCGGAGCCCGGGTTCCTCGAGTCCTTGAGGGAGTCGGCGTCCCGCTGGGGCGCGGTGCTGATCTTCGACGAGGTGATCACCGGTTTTCGCGTGGCCCCGGGCGGAGCCCGGGAACGGTACGGCGTGACCCCGGACCTCACCTGCCTGGGCAAGGTCCTGGGGGGCGGGCTGCCGGTGGGCGCCTTCGGCGGCCGGCGCGATCTCATGGGCTGCCTCGCGCCCGCGGGCCCGGTTTACCAGGCCGGCACCCTTTCCGGGAACCCGGTGACGGTGGCCGCGGGCTTGGCCACCCTGAAGGCGTTGGAGGCGCCGGGGGCGTACCGGGAGCTGGAAGAGAAGGGGCGGCTGCTGGAGGAGGGGCTCGAGGCGGGGTTCTCCTCCTCCGGCCTTCGGGGCACGGTGAACCGCGTAGGCTCCATGCTGACGGTGTTCTTCGGCCCCGATCGGGTGGCCCGGGCCGACCACGCCCGGGGTTGCGACCGGGAGCGCTTTGCGCGCTTCTTCCATGGCATGCTGGAGCGAGGCGTCTATCTGCCGCCGTCGCAGTTCGAGGCGCTGTTCCTGTCGTTGGCCCACAGCGAGGAGGACATCGCCGCCACCGCGGCGGCGTTCGCCGACTGGGCCGAGGGGGAAGGCTCCCGCTGACGGGGTCGTTGACCCACACGAAAGCCGGAAGACCCGGAAAGTATGTCCGAAGGCCTCCCCGCGCTCTTCTCGACGCCCGGGGAAGGGCCGTGCGGAAGGCTTGGCGCAGTGACTCCATGCCCGCAGGCGTTGACCCGCGGAGGCCCGCATGTTACTAGAACCAGCCAGTGAGCGGTGAGCAGGAGGACCGTCGGGAAGGCCGGGGAGAGGGCCAGGAGGGAGCCCCCCGGAAGAGTCCCGTCCTCTTTCGAGCCGCCAAATACACGGCGGTGGGCTTCGAGTTCCCTTCCACGGTGGGAGCCGGTCTGGTCCTCGGTTACTATGCGGACCAATACCTGGGCAGTTCTCCGTGGATGGTGCTGGCGCTGGGCCTGCTGGGGCTGGCCATCGCCTTCTACCGCCTCGTGCTGCTGTTGCGGCACTTCTCCGCGGAGCGGCCGTGAGTTGGGAGTCCCGCGGACTCCCGGTGTGGCGGGTGGCCCTCTGGCACGGGCTCCTGGTTGCGCTGCTCGCCCTCGCCCCGCTGGATTGGGTGGAGCCGGGCGGGTTGCTGTGGGGCGGGCTGTTCATGGGCGTGAACTTCCTGTTGCTGGCCGTCGGCGTCAGGTGGGTGATCGCGCCGTTCGCGAGCAAGGGAAGGGTCCGGGCGGGGGTGACCCTGCTGGTCCTCAAGTTCGGCTTCCTGCTGGGAGCTTCCTGGATGTTGTTGACCCGCATGGCGCCGGACGCGCTCTCGTTCGCGGTGGGGGTCAACTGCCTGATCCCGGCCATCCTGTGGGATCGGCTCTACGATACCGGACGGTAACTCTTTGATGGGACATCATCCATTCACTTGGTACGACCTGATACCCGCGTCCTTGCAGGGCGTCCTGTCCATGCCGCTGTTCTTCTCGCTGGTGGCCATGGGGTTGCTGGTGGTCCTGGCTCTGGGCGTCAGGCGCCGCCTGCTGGACACCCATGACGCGGTGATCCCCAGCGACCGCATCACCCTGGTGAACGTCTTCCAGCTCCTGATCGAGTTCGTGGCGGCGTTGAGCGACAGCGTCATCGGCCCCAAGGGACGACGCTACCTCTCCCTCTACGGCACGTTCTTCATCTTCATCCTGCTCTCCAACTTCATCGGCCTGGTGCCGGGGTTCTCGCCCCCCACCAGCAACCTCAACATCACCCTGGGCCTGGGCCTGGTCTCCTTCGGCGCCTACCACTACTTCGGCATCCGGGAGCACGGCGGCAGCTACGTCAAGCAGTTCATGGGGCCGTTCCTGTTGATCGCGCCGCTGTTCTTCCTGATCGAGGTGTTCTCCCACATGTTCCGGCCGCTCACGTTGGGCCTGCGGCTGGCCTTCAACATGTTCGCCGACCACCTGGTGGTGGAGATCTTCACCGCGCTCACCTATGTGGCGGTGCCGGTGCTCTTCTACCTGCTCGGGGCCCTGGTGTCGGTGATCCAGGCGTTCGTCTTCACACTGTTGAGCATGATCTATGCGTCTCTGGCCATGAGCCACGATCATTGAGCGTTGCGAGGTTCCGTAGAGGAGGAAGAGGAGAGGTTGGCGAACCGTTCCGCAGCGCCGGAAAGGAGGAACAGATGAAGCAACTGACGGCTTACGTTCTCACGGGGCTCTTCCTGCTGACCCTGTCGGGGGTCGCCGCCGCGGCCGACGCCGCGGGCGGCAGCGGGGCGAGCATGGTCCCGGGTATCGTTGCGCTGGGCGCAGGCCTCGGCATCGCCATCGCCGCGTTCGGCTGCGCGCTCGCGCAAGGCCGGGTCGGCGGCGCCGCCATGGAAAGCATCGGCCGCAACCCCAACTCCGCGGACAAGATCTTCACCCCGTTGATCCTGTCCCTGGCCCTCATCGAAGCGCTGGGCATCTACGCCTTGATCATCGCCTTCATCCTGGCGGGCAAGGTCTAGGCGCTCCTGCGCCCCGCGCCCTCCCGGCGCGGCCACTCTCGACGAGCACGCGCCCGCCCTCGCGCGGGCCGTGCCGTCGACCCGGCGCGCCCCGGTCCGGTGGCGAACCCCGCCACAACCCGTTGGGCGGCCTGAACCTTTCGGGGTATCGGGCCGGGGCGTGGGAAGGGCCGCCGAACCCCCCTGTCTTCTCTGCGCCAACGAGAACATCATCCTCCGGGAAGCAACCGCCCGGAGGCCGCGGCGCTCACCGCACGGGCATGGCCACCGGATGCAGCGTGACCTCGGTGTGCTCGAGGATGTCGGTCACGGTGTCCAGCTTGTAGGGTTTCTCGTAGAAGATCTCGCGCACCCCCGTGTTGACCAGGACTTTGAGGCAGTGGATGCACGGGGTGTGGGTGATGTAGATGGAGGCTTCCTTGATGCTGGCGCCGTTCTTGGCCGCCTGCGCGATGGCGTTGATCTCTGCGTGTATGGTGCGGAAGCAGTTCTGCTCGACCTCCCCGTTGGGAGTCCTGGACTCATAGACGAGGCAGCCCGCCTCGGTGCAATGGGGCATGCCCGCGGGGGCGCCGTTGTAGCCCGTGGCGAGGATGCTCCGGTCCCGGACGATCACCGCGCCCACCTTGGCCCGGGTGCAGGTGGACCGTTCCGCCACCTGCCGGGTGATGGTCATGAAATACTGGTCCCAACTCAGTCTTTCGTCCGCCATGGCGACCTCTCCCGTGGGGTTCCGGGCGCCGTACCCGCTGTCAGGGTCTCAAGGTAGCTGCCGCCGCAAGGCCGTATGATAGCCCGGTAGCCGTCCCTGTTTACAGACCCTTCGTCCCGGCTTCCTTCCTGTCGAACGGCGCCGGCTCCGAGACCTTTGCGGCGCTTCAGGAATTCGTGTGGGTTGCGACACTCCCCATCCCGTCATCCCCGCGAAAGCCTCGCCTCGTCATTCCCGCGAAAGCGGGAATCCAGACCTTGCGAGCAAACAAACCCCGTGGGTGCCATGTATGAGGGTTTGTACAACGAGAGCGAGGAAAGCGGATGGATTCCCGCTTTCGCGGGAATGACGGGTGAGCGTCCGCGGAGATGTCGCTTCCCTTTCCTTCCTTACCCACACGAAAGTCGGAAGAGCCACCTTTGCTATCCCCGTTCGTCCTGAGCGTAGCGAAGCGGAGTCGAAGGACGCGCTGCCACCCGGTCGCCGACCCGGACGCCGAGTCCGGCTTCGGCGCTGCCGTTGCACCGGGATATTTCGAGCAGCTCCCAACTGTTGACGAGCGCGAGGTAGTTGCCGGGTCCGGCCGAGGCGTAGCTGGCCGACAGTCCCCGGATCACCCGGCCGCCGATTCGGAACGAGACGCGGTCCCCGCCCAACGGCTCCAGGTCCCCGAGGCGGAGGTTGGTGGTGAGGTTGCCGAAGCCGTCGATATGGATCACCTGGCCGGCCAGGCCTCCCTCGCCGTCCCTTTCCGGCTTCGGCAGGGCCAGCTCCTCGCAGGCTTCCACGGTCTCGCCGAGTCGCTCCGGCGGCGCGCCCAGGGACACATGGGCGGCCACGGGAGCGAACACGTCCCGGCCATGGAACGTCGCGCTGGTGGGCCGCAGGTGGTAATCGGGGTTCGACAGGTGGACGGCGCGGACCAGCCGTTGCCGGTCCGCGGCCAGCCGCAGGAGTCCGTTGTCGGGCCCCACGTAGAAGGCCCGGTCGGTTTCGAGCAGGAGGGCGCGCCGCGCGCTGCCGACCCCGGGGTCCACCACCGCCAAGTGGACCGCGCCCGCGGGAAAGTAGTCCACCGCGGCCGCCAGGGCCAGGGCCCCGCCGGTGACGTCCTGGGGAGCGACGCCGTGGGTCAGGTCCACCACGGTTGCGCCGGGGTCGATGGCGGCGATGACTCCCTTCATGATGCCCACGAAAGGGTCCCGATGGCCGAAGTCGGTGGTCAGGGTGATGATCCTGGACACGGGAGCTTCCTCACGGGCTCCAGCAGGCGTCGATCCGCTGCATCTGGTCGATGGTGAAGCGCAGGACGTTGACGACGGCTTGTACGGTCTCGATCTCGTCGAGGGAGAGCGTCCGGCCCTTGCGGGATTTCAGGTACTTGTCGAGCACCCGGTAGCCGTCGATGTGGAAGTCCCAGACGTCTTGCGGCGTCGGGGAGAAGTACTGCGCCTCGTTGATGTGCAGGCGTTCGCGCCGCGGCTCGTAGACGGGCCTCTCGACCGTGTAGTCGCCGGGGGGAGACTCCACCTTCAAGGAAGTCGGGACGGTTTCGAGCAGGTGCGTCCGGGCCAATTCCCGGCCGAGCGCCGATAACGTCTCGAAGGTCTCTCGTGCGTCGACGAACGGCACGCGTGGAAAGTCCCGCGCCAGGAAGTCCCGATACCTTTCGCGGTAGGTGGGGCTGTACAGCACTGCGTACATATAGCCAAAGACGTCTTCGGGGCTGTAACGGCGTCCGTACTTTTCGTCCAGGAAGGCGCGGAACCCCCGGCTGAAGTTTTCGGTTCGCCCCTTGCCTTTGGAGGCGCCGAACAGCGCATCCCTGCTTTCCTCTCCTTCCGGCGGCGGATAGAGGTAGAGAGGAAAGAGGTAGCTTATGTCGTAACGGCTGCCCGATTTGTGTCCGGTGATGTGGGCGGTCGCAAACACGGCCCAATCGTCTTTCGTCTGCCGTGTCGTAACGATGCCGATGTTTTCCCCGGCCAGCATGTGCCGCATGACGGCTCCGCGCGGCTTGCAGTGGAACCCGCGCGAATGGCCGGTGTAGTAGGTATGGCGCACGTCGAACGGACGATAGGCAATGGGAACCACACGCTCTTTCGACGGTCCGCTCCTCTGCAAGTCACGCTGGGCGAGCTCCACTTTCCAATCCCTGGCGTCGTTTCCCAGCTTGTACTTCTCACGGGCTTCGTTCGCCGGCAAGGCGGCAAAGTCCCGGACGGTCCTCCACAGCTCGTCTTCCGTATAGTGGATGCTCAGACGGTCTCGCGCGGTCGTGACCCCCACGGAATTGACCGGAAAGATGTCCGTCACCTTCCATCCCCGTTCGTACTCGTCCCGCAGTTTTTCGTCCTGCGGAATGAACAGGCGGAAGGGGGGAGACGGGTTCAGTTCCGTCCACTCCACGGTGTCTTTCTCCGCTTCCAGCAAGGCCCTGTACTTCTCCGTCCGCCGACCCCACAGGTCGGCGTGGTACACGCCCCGTTGCAGCCCCTTCTTCTTCACCAGCAGGGAGACCGCCACGCCCTGCTCGATGTCGAACACGTTCTCGTCCTTGCCCCCCTCGGGCGTCCGTTCCTTCTTCTTCGCATTGCCGTGCAGGTCGAGCACGTACAACCGGTGGAAGGTCTGCATCAACGACTGCCGCATGCCCCGGAACGTGGGGTTGTCCAGAAAGGAATGGTTGGTGACGATGCCGACCACGCCTTCCTCTGCCTGCTCCATCTTCCATTGGGCGAAACGGACGAACTTGACGTAATCGTCCTGCAGCCACTTGAGGTTCCTTTCGCCCAGCGGCTTGCCGTCCACGGTCTTGTAGGCGTTGATCTTCTCCGTAATCCACGCGCCGGTGTTCCGGGAGTGGCCGGCATAGGGGGGGTTGCCGGTAATGACCAGGATGGGGTTGTCCTTGATGTGCTGCGCGGCTTCGACTTCCCGCGACAGGGCGGGCAGCAGCCAGTTGGCCTGGGCCTCGATGGGCTCCAGGGCGTTGGTCAGGTAGATTTGCAGCCGCTCGCCGGACTGCATGTCGTAGCCCCGGTCGTGCAGGAATTGCGACAGCTTCAGGTGGGCGATGGTATAGGGCGCGATGAGGTACTCGAAGCCGTACAGGTTCTTCAGGACGTGTTCCCTCACGACCTGGCCGCGCACGCCCGGGGCCGCCGTCTCGAATATCCGTTGCAGCACCTCCAGCAGGAAGGTGCCCGTGCCGGTGGCGAAGTCCAGCACGGTCACGCGCTTGCGGTCGGCCAGCCCCGCGGCGATGCCGAAGGTGTCCTTCAGGATGTCGTCCACCGCGCGGACGATGAAGTTCACCACCGGCGGCGGCGTGTAGTACACGCCCCGGGCCTTGCGGGTTTCCCGGTCGTAGGCTTTCAGGAAGTCTTCGTAGAAATAGACGTAAGGGTCTTTGGCGAACAGCAGGCGATCTTCTTCGACGGGGTCCGCCGGCCGCGCTTGCGGCCTGGTGAAGGCCAGGTCTTCGAGGACCGCGGCGAGGTCCAGGGTGTTCATGATGCTGAGGATTTCCTCCACCAGCCATCGGATCCCCCGGTATTCCTCCTGTTCCAGTTCGCCCAGGAAGTCCACCAGTTCGCGGATCAACGCGAAATGGGCGGGCACGTAGCGTTTCGTATCGTGCAGGGTGACGGGCGTGCGCTCCCCGGCGTTGAGTTTCGCCAGGAACAGGCCGTACCCCAGCGTTTGGGCGAAGGCGTCGGCGAATTCCCCGAGTTCGAGTTCATGGAACACGTCTCGCCGGAACACGTCGTACAAGCCGTAGAGCCGGCCCTTCCGCCGTGAGGAGTCCTGCCGCACCAGCTCGTCCAGCAGGAAATCGCGCAGGTCATGGCAGCGCACCGCCAGCGCCTCGGACAGTTTTCTGGCGTTGCCCAGCTTTTCCGGCGGCGTGGACAGGAACGCGGCGACCAGCGCGGCGACCTCGTGGGCCCGGTCCGGGTCGAGCCGGGCCTGCCGGTTCCCCACCGCGCTGGCGGAGCAGAGGGTTTCCCGCCGGTTGACCTCGCCGTCCTTCAGCCAGATCCATTCCAGGTAGTTGGTCAGGACGATGTTGCCGGACAGCTTCCTGTATTTGGCGATCTGGTCCGATTGCAGCACGGCGTCGAGGTCGGCGCCGACCCTCTTGTTCTCCACGTAGCCGAGGATGGCCTCGTGCCGCTTGACCTTGAAGTCCGGCGCGCCCAGGCCGGCCGGGTCCCGCTTGGGTTCGTGGACGACGCGGAGGCCGGGGCCGGCGTCCGCGGCCATCGCCTCGAGCAGCGTCTCCAAAGGCCCGCGCAGGGTGTGCTCGGTGGCCTCGGAGACATCCAGGCCCTTGATGGCGTCGAAGCAGGCCGCAAACGGGTTGATGAGCTTGTCCAGGCAACCTTCTCCCGGGCCTTGGCCGGTTTGCCGGACCATTCAGGGAACCTCTGGACGATCGGGACGGAGGCAAGAGCGCGTCCTTCGACTCCGCTTCGCTGCGCTCGGGACGAACGGGGACAGGACGGTCAGGGTGAGGGAATCCATCCCGGATGTCTCGATGGTTCAGAGGTTCCCTGGACGGCCCCGGCGGGCCGGCCCCGGTCCGATGGAGGCCGGTTACCGACGCAGGGTCAACCGCCGTCCCTTGCCGGCGCCTCGACGCCGGGGAAGCCGGAGCGGTCCGCCAGGTCCGACGGCGACAACACCCCCACATGGCGCTGGCCCTCGATGGTCCAGGTGGGATAGGAACGGACTCCGGCGGCCAGGCACGTGGACGACGTGGGGCCGTTGCGTCCCGCGGGACTGCATTCGACGTAGGGCAGCCGGGCCGCGGACGCTCCGAACATCTCCTTCTGGCTCTCGCAGGCGGGGCACCAGAACGCTCCGTACATCTTGGCGCCGGTCTCCTCCAGGTGGGTGGCCAGGGCCTTCATCCAGGGGTCCTCCTTGGCGGAGGCCATGACCGTGGCGCCGGAATAGAACACCATGTGGACGGCCAGCACCGCGACCGCGGCCGTCCCCAGGCTCGCCCCGAGCCAGGGCTTCCACGAGAACCGTCGGCTTTCCCGCGGGATCTGGAACAGGGTGACGACGAAAATGGCCGCCAGCAGGCCCAGGGACGCGAGGCAATACGGACAGGCGGCCTCCAGCCGGAACAGGGAGATGCCCGTGAGATAGACGCTGTACGCCACGCCGAAGAGCGAGGCCGCGACCAACAGCTTCCAGCGCTTGTCCCGGCGCCGGGCGAAGGCCGCGCCGGCGATGGCGGCATAGACGAGGAATCCCCAGAGCGACGTGGGCAGCCCGAGCAGCATCGACCAGCGGCTGTTCAGGACGATGTCGCAGTCGGCGCCGGCCTCGCAGAAGGCCGCCTTCTCCCCCGACCACGTGGTGCCGGTCAAGTATCCCGTGAGCAGCAACCCGACCGCGGCCAGGGCCAGCACCGGCCAGTTCCCGCCCCACGGGATGGGCGCAGGGGCCTGCTGCCGAGGTGCGCGCCCCCCCTTCCTGCCGGACGCCTTGTTGCCGGATGCCTTGCCCATGATTTCCCTCCGCGGACGTGCTGGCGGCACGGTGCCTACAGCCTGTGTGGAACTTACCAGACCGGACGGTTGCAGGACAAGTTTCGGGAGTTCTCGAACCTCGGTTTGGCGTCGCAGACGCCCCACCATCATTCCGCAGGCGCTCACCCCCCGTCATTCCCGCGAAAGCGGGAATCCATCTCCATGGAAAGCGCTAGCAGGACAAGTTTCGGGAGTTCTCGAACCTCGGTTTGGCGTTGCGGACGCCCCACCATCATTCCGCAGGCGCTCACCCCCGGTCATTCCCGCGCCCGCCCACCTCCGTCATTCCCGCGAAAGCGGGAATCCATCTCCATGGAAAGCGCTATCCAGAGAGGAAAGGCGGTCAGGAAGTGGAATCGGGCAAGGAAGATTGAGTGGATCGAGCGAAGTCTCGGTGCTCGACTACGATGACGACTCTACTTCGAGGCTGTCGATGATGGGCACGGCTTCTTTGGCGATCTCGACGAACTTCTCGACGAAGTAGCGCATGATCTCACCACTCTCTTCCCGTTGCAGTTCCTGGTAGATTGCCGGAATGAGCGGGTCCCAGTCCCGGTACTTGTCGTCAATCTTGCCATACCACGCGTTCCAGTGCCCCTGGAATCTTCCTTTGAGTTTTTCCTGTAGCCGCGTTGCAATTTCCTTCCACCGGACCCTGGTTTTCTCCTCCATATCATTGATGTACATAGGGTGGGCCACGCAAACGTACCAGTTGCTTGGTGCCGCAGACTCCGCACGAAGCGCGACGGACACTCGTTTCCCTCCGTCATATGGACGCCAGCGACCGGAGTAGATGCACACATAGGACGCGGCCCCTTTCCCGTAGGCATAGTCACCCTTGGCGTCCACCAACAGGTTGTCCGACCTTAGCCGGCCGAGCACCTTCTCCTGCAATTTCTCCAGGAACGGTTCACAGACTTCCCTCTTGATCTCGGGCAAAGCGTTGCAGACGGCCATCGCCGTCTCCCAATTCGAGTCATGCGCCAGCACGAACTCCTTTATCGCCGTATGCTCGGCAGTCGTCATTGGCTTCCCTCCAAATGGTGTTGGCAATAGTCTTCGACATCGCGCAGAAACCAGCGCAGCTTGTCTGCGTCGCACTTCGTGCGGCACTCTGCCAGCCAGTCCGCAAGGGAGAAGCCCGGGCGGAAATCGCTGAACTCGTCGTCGAGTTTCGCAGCCGCCCGGTACGGCAGGATGGCGAAACGCCGCCGTCCCCCCGCGAGCTGCTCTGCGAGTCGCTCCCGCTCCGCTTTCCCAAGGCTGTCTTCGCCTGGCCCTTTGCCGTTCCCCGACAGGTAGATCAGAAGATGGGATTCGTACTTTTCCAGCGCCTTCAGGTAGTCCCCGACTTGGTTCGTCTGGTCCTTGGCCCACGGTTTATTCTCGATGGCCAGGCAATGGCGGTGGCCGATTTCCACCTTGATGTCGAGACGGCTCTGGTCCTCGTTCGTCGATTCGAGGGTCACATGGCTGCGATTCAGATCCTCGTCGTCCCCGTCGAAATCGAACTGCAACTTGTCCAGCAGGCAGCGCAGGAACCACGCGCCTTGTCCATGCTTGCCCTTCGGATCCAGCAGGCCCGCGATGATTCGTGACAGCCTCAGTTCGTCCGGCTGCACGAGGTCGAGCACGTTGAACCTGGGCGCGAACCGCCGGTCCCGCTCGGCTTCCAACCACCGTGCGGCTTCGAGCCGCGGTTTCAATTCGAGGAAGAACCGTTCCAGCCGGCGGCTGCCGGCTTCCGCGGCTTCCGACAATCGCCGGTTCAACGAACCGAAGAAACTCTCCAAACGGCTGTGATCGTTCACGGATCCCGCCTCGCGCATCCCCTCACTCGAAGTTTCCGATAACGGCGAAGACTTCTCCATGGACTCGATGTTCCCAGGAAGCGCGTCCTTCGACTTCGCTACGCTACGCTCAGGACGAACGAGGATCATTGTTCACAGGAACCTCTGAACAATCCGGACAGGGGGCACAAGCGCGTCCTTCGACTCCGCTACGCTACGCTCAGGATGAACGGGGGTCTCCGCTCCGCCCAGGACGAACGGGGATAGGGGCGTCAGGGTGAGGGAATCGGGAATCCATCCCGGATGTCTCGATTGTTCAGAGGTTCCCATGGTTCCCCAAGCATCCTGGGAGGTCACCGCTTTCCCGGGGCGTCCCCGGCCAGCAGGCCGCGGGCGTTTTCGCGCAGACGCTTCAACGCTTCCGGGTCGTTGCTGTCGTAGTAACCGCGGATCTCGCCGGTGCGGTCCACCAGCACGAAGCGCGCGCTGTGGAAGACCACCGGGTCCGGGGTCCCGCCGCCCGCGGGCGTCGCGCTCAGGCGGAAGCCGTCCTGCACCATGCGCCGGATCTCCTCCAGGCCGCCGGTGAGGAACAGCCAGCGTTCCGGGTCGGCGCCGTACCGGTTCGCGTACCGCGCCAGCGTCTCGGGGGTGTCCGTGAGCGGATCCACGGTGACGGACACCAAGCGGAGGTCCTCGTAGGACCGGAGGTCCGCCTGCAGCGCGGCCATGGCGCGGCTCTGGAGCGGACAGGTGTCCTTGCACTCGGTGTAGATGAAGTCCGCGATCCACACCCGGCCCCGGAGGTCGCCGGCCGACACGGGCCTGCCGCTCCGTTCCACGAGGGAGAACCGGGGCGCGGGACCGTACCGGGCCAGTTGCTCCAGCGCGGGTTGGCGCTGTGCCTCCGGGGGCGTGCGGAGCTGGTGGACCACCAGCCCCGCCAGCACCAGGGACAGGACCGCCCCCACGGTCACCTGCACCACCAATCGTCGTCGCGTCACCGTTGCTCCTCCGCCCCGCCCCGAACTTCCCCCGCGCTTCCGGCCGCCCGTCCGCCTCCGCTCCGGCACAGGCCGGGAGTCTGTCGGAGCAAACGCCTTCCGGGGCTGCCTCCCCCCGGTCCTCTGCCTTTCGCTGCCATTCGCTTACCGGGGCAGGCTCCTAAGGAACCTCTGAACAATCCGGACAGGGGGCATGAGCGCGTCCTTCGACTCCGCTTCGCTACGCTCAGGACGAACGGGGATAGGGGCGTCAGGGCGAGGGAATCGGGAATCCATCCTGGACCATCCTGGATTTCTCGATTGTTCAGAGGTTCCCTAACCGGGCGGTATCCTTTCCAGCAGCCTGCCATCCTCGTAAAGCTCGTACCCCTTGAGCAGGAGCTCGTAACCGCGCCCGGGGTGGTCGCTCAAGTCGAGCACTTCCAAGTCCAGGACCACCGCGGTGGTGACGTCCGGCTTGACCTCGAATTCCAGGCGGATGGGTCCCACGGCGTTCCTGACCGGGACCGCCCCGCCGGTCTTCGCGAGCACCCCGCGGACCCCGGTCACCTGCAGGTCCACCGCGGCGAAGCGCCGGGGCCGAAGCCGGTGGCGGTACACGGTGGCGGCCGCGGTTCCGTCCTTGTACCGGGTCAGATCCAGCCGGTCCAGCAGGGGCGCCAGCTCCAACCACCCGGGGTCCGAGGACTTCATGCCCGGCTCCGGCGCAAGCCGGAGCGCTCCGAAGCTCAAGTCGAGGGTGCGGAAGTCGTCGATGGCGTTCCGGTGGTCCTTGACCCGGACCTCCAGCGCGCCTTCGGACCGGGACGGCAGCCCTTCCCTGACTTCGGCGTGGAACAAGACCTTCCCCGCCTGGCTCCAGTTCCGGGAGACGGTCCGGCGGTCGTCCTCCCGGTGGCGTGGCGCTGCATCCGCCCGCGCAAGGCCCGCCCAAAGGGCCAAGGCAAGGACGCCCGCAACGGCGATGCCCGCCCGGAGCCGGTTCCCGTTGTTCCGAAGGAGTCCCAATCCGTATCCCGATTCGCAGTTCCGCGGTTCCCCGGTTCCAGGGAAACTCCGACCATTCGAACAATGGGTGAGGGCATATTCCCTCACATGACCCTTCCTTCTATCTCCGGAGCCGCTGAACAATCGAGACATCCGGGATGGACTGCCTCACCCTGACCCTCCTATCCCCGTTCGTCCTGAGCGTAGCGAAGCGGAGTCGAAGGACGCCCTCACGCCCCCCTGTCCCGATTGTTCGGAGGTTCCTTTCCCCAATCTAACCACGATCGCGCCGCGATTGCAGGCGCGCCCTCCAAACCCCCCGCCTACGGGTTCCTGCGGAGCCACCGGCGGCTCCCCGCCAGGACGAACGCCAGCGCGAAGGTGAGCACGATCATGGCGCCCGACGAGACGTCGATGAAGTAGCTCGCGTACATGCCCGCGGCCGCGCACAGGGCGCCGATGACCGGGGCCGCGAGCAGGAGGGTGCGGAAGCGCCGGGTCAGGTAACGAGCGATGACCGGGGGGATGACCACCGCGGCGGACACCAGGGTGACGCCCAGGACCCGGGTGGAGGCCACGATGGTCGCCGCCAGCACCAGGATGAAGACGAGCTCCGTGCGCCCGGTGGAGATGCCGTATGCGGGGGCCACCTCGGGGTCGAAGGTCGAGAACAGGAGTTGGCGGCGGATGACCGCCATCACCGCGGCCACCGCCGCGGCGGTCGCGGCCATGACCCAGAGGTCCACGGCGGTGATGCCCAGGAGGTTGCCGAAGAGGGCGGCCTCGAAGTCCAGGGTGAACCGCCGGTAGGTGGAGACCAGGGCCACCCCCAGGGCGAAGCTGGATGTGGTCACCACCCCGATGGCGGCGTCGGCGCCCACCAGCCGGCGGTGGCTGATGAGGTGGATCAGCACGGCGTTGACCAGCGCCCAGACGCCGGCGCCGACGAAGAAGTGGATGCCGACCATGGCGCTCAGGACCGCGCCGCCGAAGAGCGCGTGGGCGAGGCCGTGGCCGATGTAGCTCATGCGCCTCAGCACCACATAGACCCCCACGAACCCGCACACCGCCCCCACGATGACCGCGGCGGCCATGCCGTTGCGGAAGAACTCGTAGCCGAACGGCTCCAGGAGGACCGTCACCGGGGGTCTCCGGGGCAGGGGAGGCGGCCGCGGGGCCGCCGGCGCGGAGGCCGCGGGCGGAGGCGCATGGCCGGGGGGCCCATGGAGACGGGCGTCATGCGCCGTTGGGGGAGTGGGGCCGCTCGCCCACCACGATCATGCCGCGGTGCTGGAACACCACCATCTCGCCCTTGTAGGTCTCGCCCAGGACCCGGGGGGTGAACACCTCCTGGGGTTCGCCTTCGGCGATGATGCGCCGGTTGAGGCACACCACCCAGGGCAGGTGCGCGGCCACCCAGTTGAGGTCGTGGCTGGTGATGAGGATGGCGACGCCCGAGTGGTTGATCTCGTGGAGGAAGTGGACCAGTTCGTCCCGGGAGCGCATGTCCAGGCCGGAGGTGGGCTCGTCGAGCAGGATCAGTTCCGGGTCCCCCAACAGCGCCCGGGCGATGAACACCGCCTGTTGCTGGCCTCCGGACAACTCCCGGATCTGGCGTTGGCGCAGCTCCAGCAGGTTGAGCCGCTGCATGGTCTCGCGCGCCCGGTCCCGGTCCGCGGCCGCGATGCGGCGATACCACGGGCGTTGCCGCGACAGGCCCATGAGCACCACCTCTTCCACCGTGATGGGGAAGCCCATGTCGATCTGTTCCAGTTGCGGCACGTACCCCACGGACGCCGGGGACGAGCCGTTGGCCGGTCTCCCGTCGAGGGTGACTCGGCCTTCCCTGGGCCGCAGCCGCCCCAGTATGGTTCGGAGCAGCGTGGTCTTGCCGCCGCCGTTGGGTCCCACCACCGCCAGGAACTGGGCCGGCCAGAGCTTCAGGTCCACGTGGGCGATGGCCGGGGCGCGCCGGTACCCGCTGGACACGTCCGCCAACTCCACGATGGGCCGCCCCCGCTCGCTCCATTCCCGGCCCGCTCCGTGGGGATGGCCGTGGAGCCGCCCGTGTACTCGGTGGACCCTGTCCGTGTGCTTTTCGGGATGCCTGATCAATTCCGACTCGAATTCCCTCTCCCTGCGGGAAAGCGCGTCCTTCGACTTCGCTACGCTACGCTCAGGACGAACGGGGGTAATCGTTCAGGGTTTCCTTTCGGGATTCATCGCTTCTACCCATGCCTCGCTTCCCTGTCCGGCGCCGCCGGGGCCCGTCATCCCACCCGAAAGGGACCCGTTCGCCCGCCTCCCGACAATTTCCCGCTCGCTCGGGCAGGCTCCTACAGCCGGTACAGCCGCTTGGGGTTCTCCGACAGGATCCTGCGCCGGGAATCGGCCGACACGTCCTCGCGGGCGAAGAACGCGGGCAGGTCGCCGAAGAACTCCGCCCGCGCCCTTTCGTGGGGGTAGTCCGACGGCCACACGAGCTTCTCGTCGCCCAGGAGCCGGATGAAGAACGGCAGGGTCCGCTCCTCGATCTCGAAGGAGAAATAGACGTTGGGGTCCATCAGGTACTCGCTGGGCTTGCGCTCGAGGTCGCCGGCGCCCTTGCGCTCGAACTGCTCGTCGAGCACGTCCATCAGGTACGGCACCCAGCCGCAGCCCGCCTCCAGGTAGGCCACCCGCAGGTTCGGGTAGCGGTCGAACACCCCCTGGGAGATCATGCTGGTGGCGTGGCTCATGAGCGGGACCACGTGCTTGAGGGCCCGGACCTCCCGATAGGTCCGCAACGGGTCGGCGAAGTTGTGGGCGCCCACGAAGCCGCCGTGCACCGCGATCATGGTGTCGATCTCCGCGGCGGTTGCGTAGATGGGGTCGAACTCCGGGTTGCCGTAGGCCATCAGCGGCGACGAGATGGACGGCAGCACCGCGCCCACGAAGCCCATCTCGCCGACGCAGCGGCGCAGCTCCGTGACACAGGCCGCCACGTCGTGCACCGGCAACAGTGCGACCCCGAGCAGGCGGTCGCTCCGGCGCAGGAACTTGTCGTGCAGCCAGTCGTTGTAGGCCCGCGCCAAGTCCACCGACCATTCCACCCGCCGCACCATGCCCACGGCCGCGGCGTTGCTGGGGTACAGCACGGTGGCGCTGATGCCGGCCTCGTCCAGGAAGCTCAGCCACATGGCCGCGTCCGGCACGTCCTGCTTGTGCGGGTCCACCACTCCGAACGCCCACGCGTCCTGCGGGAACAGCGAGTACTCGCGGTTGCCGGGGATGCGCCGGAACCGTTCCGGCAGGTACTCGGCCATCTCCCCGTCCGGCTCCACCACATGGCCGTCGCCGTCGATGATGGGGTAGTCCACGTCGATCATCGGATGCCTTCCTTTCCGCCGCGCTTGGCCCCGAAGGGGCTGCTGAAGCCGCTCCGGGCTGCGGGGCTCGTCCGCGCCCGGGAACTCCTGATCCATTCCGGCTCGAACTTCATCCCCTGCGGGAAAGCGCGTCCTTCGACTACGCTACGCTACGCTCAGGACGAACGGGGATATGGAAGCTCCTGGAGTAGCTGCCGCCGCAAACAGCATGATAGCGCGGTAGCCGTCCCTGTTTACAGGCCCTTCATCCCGGCTTTCTTCCTGTAAAAGCGCGTCCTTCGACTACGCTACGCTACGCTCAGGACGAACGGGGGTATGGAAGCTCCTGGAGTAGCTGCCGCCGCAAACAGCATGACAGCGCGGTGGCCGTCCCTGTTTACAGGCCCTTCATCCCGGCTTTCTTCCTGTCAGATGGCCCCTGCTCCAAGGCAATCGAGACATCCGGGATGGATTCCCTCGCCCTGACCGTCCTGTCCCCGTTCGCCCCCATCTCCGTTCGTCCTGAGCGTAGCGTAGCGAAGTCGAAGGACGCGCTCATGCCCCCTGTCCCGATTGTTCGGAGTTCTCCGGCTCGTCGGCGCCCGTCTTCCCTCCTACCGGTAGCGGGCGTGCGCGCCCGCCACCGGCGCCGGGTCCACGGCCTTCAGGGCCTCGGCCGAGCCGCCGAGGGCGGTGACCATGGCGCGGACGTTCTCGACCATCATGCCGGTGTAGGAGTGTTCCCGGTCGCCGGGAGACCCCGGGAGGGCGTCGTCCCTTAAGCTGTCGATATAGGCGGTTCCCGCTTCCGTGGCAATCTGCCGGAGCACCGGGCTCGGAAACACCCGGGACCCGAACACGGCCGGCGCCCGCTCCCGCTTCAACTGGTCGATGAGTCTGGCCACTTCCCGCGGGCTCGGCTCGGAGAAGTTCGCGGGCTGCACCGCGCCGACGACCGTGAACCCGTAACGTTTGGCGAAGTAGGGCCACGAGTCGTGGTAGGTCAGGAGCCGGCGGTTCCCGGCCGGCACGGTGGCCACCGCCGCGGCGATGGCCGAGTCCAGCGCCCGCAACTGCTCCAGGTAGCGTTCGGCGTTGGCGTGGTAAACCGGCCGCCCCGCGGGGTCGATGGCGGCCAGCGCGTCGCGCGCCAGACGGGCGTAGCTCATGGCGTGGACCGGGTCGAGCCAGAGGTGCGGGTTGGGGTGTCCCCGCTCCCTGGGGAAGGCGAAGCCGTAAACGTGTTCGCGCTCGGTCACGGTGCGGTCGGCGAGCAGCAGTATGGGCGCGGCCGGCCGCTTGTTGGCCCGGGCCAGCTTGAGGACCGGGATTTCCAGGTGGAGGCCGTTCAGGACGATGAGGTCGGCCTCGGCCAGGGTCCGGGCGTCGGACGGGACCGGCCGGAAGGTGTGGGAGTTCACCCCTTCGGGCACGATGCCGGTCACCCGCGCGCGGCTCCCTACCACGTTCTCCACCATGCTGGTGACCGGGGCCACGGTGGTGACCACCCGCACCGCGTGCGCGTGGACGGGCAGCGCGAGGAGCGCCCCCGCCCACAATACCCGGGCCAGTTTCGCGTTGAAGAACATCGGAACCATAGAGACAAGCGCGTCCTTCGACTTCGCTACGCTACGCTCAGGACGAACGGGGTAATTGTTCAGAGTTTCGCCATGATAGCGCGGTAGCCGCCCCTGTTACAGGTCCTTCCCCCCGGTTCCCTTCCTGTCGATTGGCGCCTGCTCCAAGACCTTTCATATCCCCGTATCTCCGTTCGTCCTGAGCGTAGCGAAGCGGAGTCGAAGGACGCGCTCATGCCTCCCTGCCCCGGTTCCCCTACCCTTCCCCGGTCCGGTCCGGCGCGCCGGCGCTGACGAGCTGGGTCATGACCAGGTTGGCGTACAGGCCGTTGGCCCGGAGCAGTTCGTCGTGGGCGCCCTGCTCGGCCACGGCGCCGGAGTCCAGCACGACGATGCGGTCGGCGTCCCGGATGGTGGAGAGCCGGTGGGCGATGACCAGGGTGGTGCGGCCCCGCACCAACCGGGCCAGCGCCTGGTGGATCAGTTCCTCGTTGATGGCGTCCAGGTGCGAGGTGGCCTCGTCGAGCACCAGCACGGGGGCGTCCTTGAGCAGCGCCCGGGCGATGGCCAGGCGCTGCCGCTGGCCGCCGGAAAGCTGCACCCCGCGCTCCCCCGCCACCGTGTCGTAGCCCGCGGGGAGCCGGGCGATGAAGCCGTGGATGTGGGCCAGCCTCGCGGCTTCCTCCACCGCGTCCGGGGGCGCGTCGGGCCGGCCCAGGCGGATGTTGTCGCGCAGGGTGGTGTGGAACAGGTAGGTGTCCTGGGACACCAGCGAGACCTGCGCCCGCAGGCGGTCCAGGGTGAAGTCCCGGAGGTCCCGGCCCGCCAGCGTCACCGCGCCGGCCGCGGGGTCCCAGAAGCGCAGCAGAAGGTGGGCGCAGGTGGTCTTGCCGGCGCCCGAGGGACCCACCAGGGCCACGGTCTGCCCCGGCTCCACGTCCAGGCATACGTCCCGCAGCGCCAAGCCTTGGCCCGGGCCGTAGCCGAAGCTCACGCGGTCGAAGCGGATGGCCGGCGGGCCGCCGCCGTTGGCCGACAGGGCCGGCGCGCCGGCCCCGTCCCGCACCGGCACGGGCTCGTCCTTGACCTCGAACACGCGCCGGCCCGACTCCAGCGTCTCCATCAGCTCCTTGACCGTGCGGGCCACGTCGGTCACCGGCCCGAAGGCCAGCAGGGCGAGCACGGTGGCCAGCGGCAGCAGCGCCCGGTCCATCTGGAGCTGGCCCACCAGCCATACCCCCGTGGCGAGCACCGCCAGGGCGCCGATGCCGGTCACCGCCTCGTTGAAGCTGGCCTGGAGCGCCTGGTCCCTGTGGAAGGCGAGTTGGGCTTTGGCGAGCCGCAGGCTCCGGGCCAGCACGGACCCGGTCCGCTGCTCCTCATGGCCGAAGGAGAGCACCTCGCGCATCCCCTGGACGCTGTCCACCAGGTGGGCGTTGAGTTGCCCCAGCTCCCGGCGCACCGCGCCCCCCAGCCGGTCCGAACGCTTCTGGGCGAGGAACGGCGACAGGGCCAGGAGCACGAGGAACGGGGCCAGGGCCAGCATCAGCGGCCAGCCCACGAACCCCAGCACGGTGAGGATGCCCGCGGGGACCACCACCGCGATGAACGCCGGGGTGATGGTGTGGGCGAAGAAGAGCTCCACGGTCTCCACGTCGGCGCCGGCGATGCTCACCAGGTCGCCGGAGCGGCGCCGGGTCAGGTAGGCCGGCGCCAGCGGGTCCAGGGTGTCGTAGAAGTCGATGCGCATCTCGGCCAGGAGCTGGTAGGCGAGGTCGTGGGGCAGCCAGCAGTCCGCCCAGGAGAGCACGGACGCGATCCCCACCATGGACGCCAGCAGCGCCAGGTGGAAGGCCAGGTCCTCGCCCCGGACGAGCTGGCCCACCAGCAGCGCGCCGGCCGCGCCCGCGCCCACCACCGAAGCCTGGAACAGCACGCCCGCGGAGAACGACACCGCGAGCTTGCGCCGGAACGGCCGCACCAGCGCCGCCAGCCGCCGCAGCACGGTGAAGGCCGGGAGCGGCTCCGCCCCGGCGTCCGCGGTCCGCGCCGCCGGCGCTTCCACGGGTTCGGCGGGCTCGGCCCCGGCGTCCGCAACCGGGGCCTCGCGCTCGGCCAGGGCCTCCGCGCCGCTCTCCCTGGCCTGGGCGGCCATGAGCCGCGCGTAGGTTCCGCCGCCCTCGATGAGCGCCCGGTGGCTGCCGGTCTCCACCACTTGGCCCCGCTCCAGCACCAGGATGCGGTCCGCGTGGATGACGCTGGACAGGCGGTGCGCGATGATGAGCGTGGTGCGCCCCTCCATGAGCTTCCGCAGGGCCTCGTTGATCACCGCCTCGCTCTGGGCGTCCACGCTGGACAGGGCTTCGTCGAGGACCAGGATCGGGGCGTCCTTGAGGATGGCCCGGGCGATGGCGATGCGCTGGCGCTCGCCGCCGGAGAGCCGGGCGCCGCGCTCGCCCACCACGGTCTCGTACCCCTGCGGGAGCCCGGCGATGAAGTCGTGCACGTTGGCCGCCCGGGCGGCCCGCTCCAACTCCTCCGGGGCGGCTTCGGGCTTGGCCATGCGCAGGTTGTCCGCGATGGTGCCGTAGAACAGGTAGGTGTCCTGGGCCACCACCGCGACGTGCCGGCGCAGGACCCGGAGGGGGATGGAGCGGACGTCCCGGCCGCCCAGCAGCAAGCGCCCCTGCCCGGGGTCGGCGAAGCGCAGCATCAGCGACACCAGGGTCGATTTGCCCGCTCCACTGGGGCCCACGACCCCGAGCTTCTCGCCCGCGCGCAACTCCAGCGACACGTCCCGGAGCGCGGGCCGGCTGCCCTGGGGGTAGGTGAAGCCCACCCCCTCGAAGCGGACCTCGGGCTTGAAGGCGGCCTCCGCCGCGGCTTCGGCCGGCGCGGGATCGCGCACTGCGGCCGGGGTCTCCAGCAAGGCGAAGATGCCCTCGGCCGCGGCCATGGCGTTGATGCCCTGGTGGTAGAGGACCATCAGCTCCCGCATGGGGCGGAAGATCTCCGCGCCCATGATCAGGATCACGATCAGCGAGCGCACCTCCAGCTCGCCGGCGCTCACCTTGAGGGCGCCCCAGCCCACGGCGCAGGCCGTGCCCCCCAGGATGCCGAAGGTGGTGACGCCCACGGAGACCATGTTCACCGCCAGCACGCCCATGGTGGTGCGGTAGAGGTGGCGCGCCCGGGACGCCAGGGTCTCCCCCTGGCTGCGGCTCCGGCCGAAGATCTTGAGGGTGGCGATGCCCTGGACGCTGTCCAGGAAGTCGGCGCTGAAGGCCCCGTAGGAAAGGCGCCGGCGCTTGCTGCTCTCCTCGGTGAACAGCAGGAACAGCGGCGTGGCCATGAGCGTGAGCAGGGCGAAGGCCACGAAGATCAGCCCGATGACCACGTCGAAGGAAGCCATGAGGAAGAAGACCAGCACCGGCGCGACCCCAGCCACCGCCATCTGCGGCAGGAACTGGCCGTAGAAGACCTGGAGCCGCTCCACCCCCTCGCCCAGGGACACCAGCACGTCGCCGGTGCGCTCCCGGTCGAAGTGTCCGGGGCCCAGGTCCAGGGCGTGCCGGTACAACTTGTCGTGCAGCCCGGCCTTCACCCGGGCCGCGGTCTCCTGTCCCACCATGTCCCGCAGGTACTGGAACAGCGCCCGCAGGGCGATGAACCCGGCCACCGCGGCCAGGTAGGGAAGCAGCGACGAGAAGGCGGCGCCGGTGAGGACGCCGGCGATGACCAGCCCGGAGAAGGCCAGACGCGAGATGCCTGCGGCCACGGCGCAGAGGCCGAGGAAGGCGGCCCCGGCGATGCGCAGGCGCACCCCGCGGGTGTGGGTCAGCAGTCGTCGATCCAGGTACATGCGGAACCTTGCCCCCTGTTTTCCTCCCGCGGCCCCGTCCGTGAGGCGCGGGCGTCGGACAGGACCTTAGCATCGGAAGCCCCCGGCGACGAACCCGGGGAGCGCCGCGCCCCATGCGGGGCCGGCCGCCGGCTCCGTTCCTTTATAGGAAATTTTTTCGTTTAGTCTAACTTCAAGTATTGCATCGCCGCTAATAATGAAGTATGCAGGCTGCAAATATCCTGTGAAGGGAGACCATACGATGAGAGTAAGAGCCATGAAGTTCGGGACCATCGGGCGACTGGCCGCGGTCCTCGGCCTGTGCATGGGGGTCACGGCGACCGCCTTCGCCGACGGCGAGGTCAACATCTATTCCTACCGGCAGCCGTTCCTCATCAAGCCGATGCTGAACGCCTTCACCCACCAGACCGGGGTCAAGACCAACGTGGTTTATGCGCCCAAGGGGATGATCGCGCGCCTGAAGCAGGAAGGCAGGAACAGTCCGGCCGACGTCATCCTGACGGTGGACATCGGGCGCATCAACGACGCGGTGGAAGCCGGCGTCCTGCAGCCGGTGAAGACGAAGAAGCTCACCGCCAACGTCCCCTCCTCGGACCGGGACCCCGCGGGCCTGTGGTACGGGCTCACGAGGCGCGCGCGCATCGTCTATGCCTCCCGGGAGAGGGTGAAGCCGAGCGACCTCTCCACCTACGAGGCCCTGGCCGACCCCAAGTGGAAGGGCCGCATCTGCATCCGCTCGTCGCAGCACGTCTATAACGTGGCGCTGCTGGCTTCCCTGGTGGCCCACGACGGCGAGGCCAAGGCCGAGGAATGGGCAAAGGGGTTGAAGGCCAACCTGGCGCGCAAGCCCCAGGGCAACGACCGGGCCCAGGTCAAGGCCATATTCGCGGGCGAGTGCGACATCTCCCTCGGCAACTCCTACTACATGGGCAAGATGCTCACCAACGAGAAGCAGATCGGGTGGGCGGAGTCCGTGTTCGTGTTCTTTCCCAACCAGGACGGCCGCGGCGCCCACATGAACGTCAGCGGCGCCGGCGTCACCAGGCACTCGGCGCGCAAGGAGAACGCCGTCAAGCTGCTGGAGTTCCTGAGCGACGACCTGGCCCAGAAGATGTACGCGGAGCAGAACTTCGAGTACCCGGTGAAGCCCGGCGTGCCCTGGTCCGGCTTGGTGGAGTCCTGGGGCAGGTTCAAGGCCGACGACATCGACATGGTCAAGGTCGCCAGGAACCGCGCCGCGGCCATCAGGATCTTCGACCGCGTGGGCATTCCCTAGCGCCGAATCCGTCAACGGGAGAAGGAGAACGACACCCATGAAATTCAGGGCATTGATGCTGGCGGGCGCGGTTGCGCTCGCCAGCGTTCCGCCGGCGTGGGCGCAGTCCGTCGAGGAGCGCCTCGCCGCCATGGAGAAACGGATCCGGTACCTGGAGGAGCGGGTAGCCGCCCAGGACCGGGTCATCGTGGAGAAAGACCGCAAGATCGCCGAGCTGGCCGGGGGACGGGAGTCCTCCTGGGTCAACGGAGTGGAGGTGGGGGGCGTCCTGGAGGTGGAGGCGGTCCACGAACAGCCGTCCGGGGAGTCGAGCACGTCCAGCGCCTCGGTGGCCAAAGCGGAGGTCGCCATCGCGGCCTCGGTGAACGACTGGGTGGGCAGCGAGCTGGTGCTTGCCTACGACGGGGACGCGGAGAAGGTGGACGTGGACACCGCCGCCGTGACCTTCGCGGCGCCGGACGGCCTCTTGTCCGTGACGGCGGGAAAGCTGACGTTGCCGTTCGGCGTTTACGAGACCAACCTGGTCTCGGACCCGCTCACCCTCGATTTCGCGGAAACCGGGGATACCGCCCTGATGGTCGAGTTGTCATCGGGGGGGTTCACCGGGTCCGTCTTCGGCCTGCACGGGACGAGCGGCGAACTGGACAACTTCGGCGCGGCGGCAGGCTTCGGCCTCGATGACCTGGGCCTTCCGGGTTCCGCGTCCCTGGGCGTCAACTTCTCGTACATCAACGAGATCCTTTCGGACAGCGTCGTGGACGCCGAGCTCTCCGAGGAGCTGCCGGGATGGACCGCCAGCGTCTCCCTGGGCTTCGGCGGCGCCTCGCTGCTGGGGGAATACGTGGGTTCGCTGGAAGAGGTCGCGGGTTCGAAGCCGTCGAGCTGGCAGGTGGAGGCGGCCTACGGCCTGGACGTCCTGGGCAAGCCGCTCACCGTCGCGTTCGGCTACCAGGCGACGGACAAGGCGTTGGGCGACGGGTTCGACCTGGGCCTGCCCAAGAGCCGTTTGCTCGCCGGACTCTCGCTGGAGTTGGCGGAGCAGGTGGGCCTCTCGCTGGAATGGCGCCGGGACGAGCACTACGGCATCGCCGCGGGCGGAGCCGGCGGCAGCGACAAGGTCGTGGCCGGCCTGCTTTCGCTGGAGTTCTGAGGCATTGGCCTTACGGAGGATACGATGAGGACAGTCGTGATCGTGACAGGCGTATTGTTCCTGTCCACCCTGGCGTTCGCCGCGCCGCAGAAGCGCGACGTGGTGTCCCACTACGCGGTGCTGGCCCATGCGGTGTACGAAGACTCGCTGACCGCGGCCAAGGCATTGCAGGGAGCGGTCGATCGGTTGATCGCCGAGCCCACCGAAAAGAACCTGGCCGCGGCCCGGACCGCGTGGACCGCGGCGCGGGTCCCCTATCAACAGAGCGAGGTCTATCGCTTCGGCAACGCCATCGTCGATGACTGGGAGGGCAAGGTCAACGCATGGCCCCTCGACGAGGGCCTGATCGACTACGTGGCGGCAAGCTACGGCGCGGCGTCGGAGGAGAACCCGGCCTTCCGGGCCAACGTCATCGCGAGCCCGAGCTTCGCCTTCTCCGGCAAGGAGATCGACGCCCGGCGCATCACCAAGGCCCTGCTGGCCGACCTCCACGAGTTGGGGGGAGTGGAGGCCAACGTGGCCACCGGCTACCACGCGGTGGAGTTCCTCCTGTGGGGCCAGGACCTGAACGGCACCGGCCCCGGCGCGGGCGCGCGGCCGGCCAGCGACTTCGACCCGGCCAACTGCTCGTGGGGCAACTGCGACCGGCGCGCGGCCTACCTCAAGGCGGCCGCCGACCTGCTGGTGGACGACCTTGCGTGGATGGCGGCCCAGTGGGCCTCCGGCGGCAAGGCGCGCGAAGGCTTGGTCAAGGGCGACCCCGACCAGGGGCTGACCGCCATCGTGACCGGCATGGGCAGCCTCTCCTACGGCGAGCTGGCGGGCGAGCGCATGAAGCTCGGGCTGCTGCTGCACGACCCGGAGGAAGAGCACGACTGCTTCAGCGACAACACCCACTACTCCCATTACTACGACGCCCTCGGCATCCGGAACATCTACCTCGGTGAGTACCGGCGCACGGACGGCAGCACGGTCAGGGGACCCGGACTCTCGGCCCTGGTGGCGGCCGCCGCCCCCGCGGTGGACGAAGAGCTTCGGGGCCGGCTCGACGCCACCATGGCCGCCATGGAGGCCATCGTGAAGGCCGCGGAGGGGGGAGAAGCCTACGACCAGATGATCGGCGAGGGCAACGCCAGGGGCAATGCCCGGGTGCAGTCCGCCATCGACGCCCTGACGGCCCAGACCCGGGGCATCGAGAAGGCGGTGGGCGCGCTCCGGCTGGCTTCCATCCGGTTCGAGGGCTCGGACAGCCTCGACAACCCCGAGGCCGTGTTCCAATAGACGGTTTCGGACGACGGGGAACGGCCTCCCCCCGTCGTCCGCTGGCAGGCCTGCCTCGCCTCCGTGCCTGCTCCCGGGCGAGCAGGCCTGCCGCCCTCTCTTCTGGAATGCCTGTTCGATTCCGGCTCGAATCCCCGCTCCCTGCGGGAAAGCGCGTCCTTCGACTTCGCTTCGCTACGCTCAGGACGAACGGGGGACTTCGCTTCGCCATGCTCAGGACGAACGGAGGACTTCGCTTCGTTATGTTCAGGATGAACGGAGGACTTTGCTTCGCCATGCTCGGGACGAACGGGGGTAATCGTTCCGGGTTTCCTCCTGCTCTTCGGACGACGGAATGAACCGCAGACCGCCGCAATCCGACGGTCGCTCGCGCCCCGGGCCATGAGCGTCACCGCCGCCGCAGTGAGCGCCGGGTTGACTTTCCGGCGCCGTTACCTGGGCGCGCTGGTGTTGTGGCTCTTCGGGGCCCTGCTGGCGCTGGCCTTCTTCGCATCCGTCGGGTGGGGCGCCGGGGACGCGGCGCCCCTGCTGGCGCTCCTGGCCGACGCCCTGGGGGTGTGGCCGTCCGCCTCCGGCGAAACCGCGGTGTCCATGCGTCTTCCGCGAACCCTGGTGGGGGTCCTGTCCGGCGCGGCCCTGGCCGTGTCCGGCGCCGCGTTGCAGGGGTTGTTCCGCAGCCCCCTTGCCGACCCGGCGCTGATCGGCGTCTCCACCGGCTCCGCCCTTGCGGTGGTGGCGGCCATGGCTCTGGGCGCCGGGTCCTCGACGCTGCCGGCCTTCCACGCCCTCGTGCTGCCCGCAGCCGCCTGCGCAGGCGGCCTGCTCGCCGCCTGGCTCGTGTACCGGGTGGCCAGCCGCGAGGGCCGCACGGACGCGGCCGCCCTGCTGCTCGCCGGCGTCGGGGTGAACGCCGCGGCTGCCGCCGGCATCGGCCTGCTGCTCTTCGTCGGCGCCGAGCAGCCGTTGCGGCAGGCGAGCTTCTGGCTGCTGGGCAGCCTGGGCGGGGTCGACCGGACCCGGCTGCTGGCGGCCGCCCCGATCCTCCTGGGCGCGGTGGCGGCGCTGCCGCTCCTGGCGCGGCATCTCAACGCGCTCCTGCTGGGCGAGCGCGAGGCGCTGCACCTGGGCTTCCACGTGGAACGCGCCAAACGCCTCATCGTCGTGCTGGCGGCCCTGGCCACGGGCGCCTCGGTGGCGCTCACCGGGGTCATCGGGTTCATCGGCCTGGTAGCGCCGCACTTGGTGCGCGCCATGGTCGGGCCGGACCACCGGACGCTGCTGCCCGCGGTCATCCTGTTGGGCGCAAGCTCCATGCTGTTGGCGGACTTGGCGGCCCGCGCCATCGTGCTGCCGGCCGAACTGCCCATCGGCATCCTGACGGGCTGCATCGGCGGCCCCTTCCTCCTGTGGCTGCTGACGCGCCGCCGCGGTCCCGCCGGAGACGAGTGATGCTGCAAGCGTGGGACGTCCACGCGGTCCTGGGCGACGCGGAGGCGTTGCAGGGGGTGTCCATGGCGGTGGGTCCGGGAGAGGTGGTCGCGGTGGCGGGTCCCCGCGGCACCGGCAAGTCCACCCTCCTCCACGTCCTGTCGGGCTCGCTGCCGCCGCGCTCGGGCCGCGTCTGCTTGGACTGTTATCCGCTGGCCACGTGGCCGCCGCGGGCGCTGGCCAGGAGGCGGGCGTATTGCCGCAGCGGCAGGAGCTTTCGTTCACGTTCGACGCGCTGGAGGTGGCGTTGCTCGGGCGCTCGCCCCACCTGGGCGCCAGCAGCCCGCGGGAAGACCTGGAGGCGGCGCGCGCGTGTCTGGCGGAGACCGGGGCCGCCCACTTGGCGGCGCGCGTTTACACCACGCTCTCCGAAGGCGAGCGGCAGCAGGTCCAGTTGGCCCGGGCGCTGGCGCAGGTCCGCTCCACCGAAGGCGAGAGCGGCCTCCCCGGTCGTTACCTGTTGCTGGACGAGCCCGGGTCCCGGCTGGACCCCGCCCGCCGGCGCGCCGCCCTGGACGCGGTGCGCCGGGCCGCGGCGCGGGGGGTGGGAGCGGTGGTGGCCCTCCGCGACATGGATCTGGCGGCCATGTACGGGGACCGCGTGGTGGTCCTGGCGGAAGGGCGCGTGCTGGCCGAAGGTCCGCCCCGGGCAGGCATGGACCGGGGAGATGGCGCGCGCGTCCTTCGACTTCGCTCCGCTACGCTCAGGACGAACGGAGGTCTTCCCTACGCTATGCCCAGGACGAACGGGGACAGGAAGGCCACGTGAGGGAATAACCCTCGTCCTCGGCTCGATGGTCCAGGGTTTCTTCAGGAACCTCTGAACAATCGAGACATCCGGGATGGATGCCCAATTCCTTCACCCTGACGCCCCTATCCCCGTTCGTCCTGAGCGTAGCGTAGGGAAGTCGAAGGACGCACTTTCCCACAGGGAGTTGGAGTTCAAGCCGGAATCGTCCAGGGTTCCTTCAGTGAACCCGCTGGCCTTGGGGCGGGTGCTTCGGATCTTCGTCGCCGGTGCAGACGGAGCGCGCGACCGCGTGGAGGTCCTCGGCCAATCCGGGGAAGTCTTCCCTGGCGATGTGCAGCGATCCGGCGCCGTAATGGATATGCACGCTGCCGCTTGGGCACATGAATATCTGCCAGCGCTTGGCGGTTCGATCATTCCGTTCCATGGTGGTTTCCTTTCGGTATCGCGGGGCGAGCCGCTTCCGGGCGTCGCAGGGCTCCGCCCGCCTCCTCCATCGCCGCCGCAGGGGCGGCCCGTCCCACGGTGACGAGTTCGAGGACGTCCCGATCCTTGACGGCGTTCCATTGCAGGGCCAGCGCCAGGTAGTCCGCGGCGGGCTCGCTGCCGTCGGTCTCCATCCGGCTCAGGGCCAGGACCACGTAGTGGACCGCGATGGCGAACGCGGTCTTCCAGTCCGGGGACTTGCGGTAGCAGTCCTCCAACCACCGCGTGGCGTTGACGATCAGGCCCCTGGGACAGTTCCTGGTCCCCTGGTGCAGTTTCCACGCCACCTCGATGAGCCGGTTGTGGGACATGGCGGCTCCTTTCCGTGAGCGGTCTCTGCGCGCGCGGCTTTGGCGCAGGTGTCGCTAGTCATACCAAAGAAAAATTATTTGGTAAAACAAATAATGGAAATATCCTGAGACGAACCGCTCCTTTTTTGGGGCCGCGTCCCCGGACGGGGCCGCCGGTGTCGCGCAGGAGCGCCGCCCCGGACGGGGCGGGGTCGTCAGGCCGAGGGAGGCCCGCGGTTCGGGGGTCAGACGGCCGCCAAGTGGTTGTCCCAGCGCGGGGTGTTGACGAAGGGGGCGTCGAGGGGGGTCCATGCGCCCGACCGTGCGTCGATGACGGTGACGCCGCGGTGGCCGCTGCTGGCCAGGAACTCACCGGGGCCCTCGCCGGGGGCGACGCCGCTGCCGTCGAGCACCCGCGCGGACCACAGGTAGCTGCCCGCGGCGGCGTCCCAGAAGGTCACGAGGTTGCCCCGGGGCGCGGAAACCGCCAGCACCCGGCCTTCGGAGTCGAAGCAGACGCTGCCGCAGTACTGCTTCATGGCGCGCCAGACCCCGGGCGCAGCCGACAGGGGAACCAGGGGCGCGTCCGCCGCGGCCCCGGCCCGGTCCACGGCCGCCAGGGGCACGAGGCGGCCCCGGGGTCCCTCGTACTGCATGGCGACGGCCACGGTGTCGTCCCGGCTCACGGCCAAATGGCGGATGCCCAGTCGATGGAACGCGGGGCCGAGCCGGCGCTCCTTCAGGAGCCTGCCGTCGAGCCGGTGCACGTAGCAGAGGGAGGGGGCCATGGTTGCGACGTTGAGCTTGACCCGGGGCAGGTCGGGCCGCGTCAGGATGCCGCCGTTGGCGATGGCCAGGGTGACGCCGTCGGAGAGGAGCGCGACCTCGTGGGGGCCGATGCCGTGGGAGGACAGTTCGCCCACGCGCCGGTAACCCTTGTCCGCGTCATAGACGCCGATGACGCCGCGCTCCCCCTCGAAGTCGTTCTCGCTGGCGTACAGGAACCGGCCATCGGGGTCGAACGCGCCGTGGCCGTAGAAGTGGCGGTCCCGGGGCGCGGCGAACTCGGCCGCCGGGGCGCCGCGGGCCAAGTCCAGGGCCAGCGCAAAGCGGCCGGGCCGCCGGGCGAAGACCACGGCCGTTCGCCGGTCCGGCCGGACTGCGAAGGAATGGCCGCGGTCCGGCAGGCCCAGGTCGAAGGCCCCGGCGCCGGATGCGCGGAAGCCGCTGACCCGGTAGCCTCCGTCGGCGCCCGCCCGGGCGCCCAGGTAGAGCCGCCTCCGGGGAGCGGCGCCCGGGGACCGCGGCAGCCCCAGCGCCGCGCCGGTGAGCACCCCGCCGGCCAGCAGCCGGAGCACGGCTCTCCGGTCAATCGCCATCGAGGGAGTTGAAGCCCACCGGAAAACCCAGCGCCGGCGCCAGCCGGTCCCTCACGATCTGCTTGAGGGCCTTCACCTGGAGCGCCAGCTTCTCGACCCTGGGCCGCAGCGCGGCATCGGCCGCGGCTTCCTCCACGGGACTGCCGACGGAACGCGCCGTCTCCAGGGTGATGCGGAACGCCTTGCGGAGCAGACGGTGGAGCTTGGCGTCCGCGGTGCGGACCAGGTCCCCGAGACCCGGGCCGTTCCCGCCCTCATAGAGCTCCCGGAGCGCGGCGAGGTTGTCGATGACGTTGGCGAGGGAGCGGCCGCTCAGGCGGGATTCGGCCAGGCGCGGCCGCGTCTTCTCCGGGCCGTCGCCGATGACGGGCTCCAGCTTGACGTCGGAGATGAGCTGCAAGCCGTCGTGCAGGCTCTTGAAGAAAGCCCGGGTCGCCTCCTGGTGGCTGTCGAAGTACTCGTTCTTCGGTCCGGGTCGGGTCACGGTGCGGACGAACGGGGCGCTGCCGTCGCGCCAGTCGGCCGCCAGATCCGCGGCCATGGCGCGCATGTTGGCCGTCGCCGCGGTGAGCAGCGCGCAGCCCGCGGCGCTGCTCACCGCGCGCTGCGGCTCCTCCCCGTAGAGCAGCACCTCTGCGGCCAGGAGTCCCTGGACGGCGACGTTGGCCTTGGCGAGGCGCGACGGGTCCGCGGCTTGGTCACCGGCCGCGACGGCCTTGCGCACGGCCGCGGCCACCTTGGCCCGGGCCTGGGGCCAGAAGTAGAAGCGGTGGCCGCGCATGAGGACCTCGATGGGGCCGAAACGCACGTGCTCCACCCCCATCCATGCGGCCAGAGCGTCCCGGAAGCCCGCCTGGGCCTGGGCGGCGCCGTCCCGGGGAGCGGCGCACAGGTCGCGGGATACATGGGCGAAGGCTTCGGTGGCCGCGGCGAGCCGGACGTAGCGGGGCAGCACGTGGTCCTCCGCCAGGGCTGCGTTGACCCGTGCGAAGGCCTCGGTTTCCAGCGGCGCGCCGGCCGCGGACGGGACCGCGGCCGCCAGGGCCAAGGCCGTCAGCGCGGCCCATCGGAGTATGGGTGTCATGAGCGTCTCCAATCCGTGAAGGAACCTCTGACCAATTCCGGCTCGATGTGCTTCTCCTATGAAAAAGCGCGTCCTTCGACTTCGCTTCGCTACGCTCAGGACGAACGGGGATAGCAAGGTCGCGTGAGGGAATACTTCTCATCCACGGCTCGATTGTTCAGGGTTTCCTGAAGGAACCTCTGAACAATCGAGACATCCGGGATGGATTCCCGATTCCCTCACCCCGACGCCCCTATTCCCGTTCGTCCTGAGCGTAGCGAAGCGAAGTCCCCCCGTTCATCCTGAGCGTAGCGAAGCGAAGTCGAAGGACGCTCTCATGCTCTCTGTCCCGACTGTTCAGGGTTTCCTAAAGGGAGTTCAGGAACGCCAGCAGCGCGGCCCGTTCCTCCCGGGTCATGGCCTCCACCCGCTGGCGGGACGCTTCGGCCTCGCCGCCGTGCCAGAGGATGGCCTCCAGCAGGTTGCGGGCGCGGCCGTCGTGCAGGAACAGGGTGTGGCCGTTGACCGTCTCCGTGAGGCCGATGCCCCAGAGCGGCGGCGTGCGCCACTCGCGGCCGCCGGCTTCGCCCTCGGGCCGGCCGTCGGCCAGCCCCTCCCCCATGTCGTGGAGCAGCAGGTCGGTGTAGGGCCAGATGAGCTGGAAGGACTGCTCCTTGCCGATGGAGTCCCGCCGGGTGACGAACTTCGGCCGGTGGCAGCCGATGCAGTCGGATTCGTGGAAGAGCCGCTTGCCCTGGAGCACCTGTGGGTCGTCGAGGCCGCGGCGCGCGGGAACCGCGAGGTTGCGGCTGTAGAAGACCAGCAGGTCGAACATCGTCTCGGTGGCCTCGGCGCGGTGGCGGGGGTCCGACGCGCCGCCGTGGGGCGCGTTCCGGCACGCCCGTTGGGCCTCGGTGCAGTCGCCGTGGGGGTCGGGGTAGAGGGGCGTGGAGACGCCGATGTCGCCGCGGAACGCGCTGGCGGCCTGTTGCGCCACCGTGGGCTGTCCCGCCTTCCAGCCGAAGCGGCCGAGCATGGGCTTCCGGTGCTCGTCGCTCCAGACCCGGTTGGCCCGGCCGGAGATGCCGTCCCCGTCGGCGTCGTCCGGGTCGGCGCCCGCCAGGATGTCTTCTTCCGGCACGGCTTCGAGGAGGCCCATGCCGATGATCGGCGGGGTCACCCGCGGGGACAGCATGGTGCGGGGGTGCAGCGGGCCGTAGCGGAGCCCGGCGACCCCGTAGGCGGGGACCCGCAGCGACGCGGTCTCGCCGTCGGCCAGCGCCACCGTCCGCTCGCGGTAGGCGATGGTCATCTCGCCCTCCGCGGGCACTCCCGGGACCGAGAAGTTCTGGATCTGCTCGCCGTAGGTGGGTTCCGGAACCGTTGCCCGGTGGTAGCCCTCACGTGGAGCGGGACCCTCCGCGTCCGGGGCCGGGACCGACAGCCGGAGGAACATGGACTCGGCCCGCTCGCCCGGAGCCGGCGGCCGCCCGCGGCCGTCCTTCAGGTGGCAGCGCTGGCAGGCGCGGGCGTTGAACAGCGGGCCGAGGCCGTCCGACGAGGCGGTGGAGCTCGGCGACGAGACCCATACCTTCTTGAAGATGCCGTTTCCCACCCGGAAGTCGAGTTGGCGGTCGAACGGCATGTTCGCCGACGGATGGGAGAAGACGTCCCGGTTCAGCGGCTTGAACACCGTGGCGGCGCCGCCCGGGCGGCGTTCGTACCGCTCGGGTCGGGAGAAGTCGGCGGTGGGCCGCGTGACCGCGGCGATGCGCGCCCGGTCCCGGTCGGAGTTGCCCGCGGACGCAGTGACGGACGTGAAGACCAGGAGGGCGATGACGATGGACGAGGACACGTGTGGCCCTTTATCAAATAAAATTGTTTCGGTAAAGCAAACGCCCACTCTTGGGTATGGCGTCACCGGCAGGCAACGTTCGGGGAACCGGCCCGTGCACGGAGTTCGCTCTTTCAAAAGGGGCCGACTTTGACTATGGTTCCCATGCTGGAGCCCCTCGGTTCGAGGAAGGGGAACCCATACGCGGAGGAGGATACGACATGAAAAGCGACCCCAGAGTGCTCAAGGTGCTCAACGACGTGCTGCGGAAAGAGCTGACCGGCATCAACCAGTACTTCATGCACTCGCGCATGTGCCGCAACTGGGGTTACCAGGCCCTGGACCAGTTCATCTGGACCGAATCCGTGGAGGAGATGCGGCACGCGGACCAGATCATCAACCGCATCCTGCTGCTGGACGGGGCGCCCAACGTCACCGGTTACGACAAGATCATGATCGGCAAGACGGTCAAGGAGCAGTTGGAGAACGACCTGGGGCTGGAGGAGGCGGCCATTGCGGTGCTCCACGACAGCATCGCCGTGTGCAACGAGGCCGGGGACCACGTGAGCCGCGAACTCCTGGAGCAGATCCTGGCCGATGAAGAGAGCCACGTGGACTGGATCGAAGCGCAGCTCCACCTGATGGGGGAGGTCGGCCACGAGAACTACCTGGCCCAGCAGATCTACAATACCGGCGGCGGCGGGGGAAGCGGCGCGTAAGGGCCGCGGCCGGCCTCGTCCACGGAATCCAGCATGGCGGGAAAGCGTTCAGAGGTCACCTCGGCCACCGAAGACTACCTCAAGGCCATCTACAGCCTGGCCGAGGAGGGCGACCAGGTCATCGCGGCGCGGGTCGCCGAAGACATCGGCGTGACGCCTTCGACCATGTTCAGCGCCCTGCGGCGGCTGGAGAAGGAAGAGTTCGTGCGGGTGGAGCGCCGCAAGAACATCTACCTGACCTCCAAGGGCCGCGAGGTCGCCGAGGCCATCCTGCGGCGGCACTTCCTGACCGAGCGGCTGCTGACGGACCTGCTGGGGCTGGACTGGGTCACCGCCCACCAGGAGGCGCATCACCTGGAGCACGCCATCTCCCCGGTGGTGGAGGAGCGCCTCAGCGCGATCCTGGACAACCCCGCCACCTGCCCCCACGGCAACCCCATCCCCAAGGACGGCCAGCTATCCCCGCGGCGCGAGTGGCATCCCCTGAACACGGCAGAGGCCGGCCGCAAGGTCACTTTTCGCTGCATCACCGAGACCGGCGAGCGGGACGAGAGGCTGTTGTCGTTCCTCTACGACCACAAGGTCCATCCCGGATCGAGCATCGACGTCCTCGATGTGGCCCCGTCCCTGGGCACCATTACCCTCAAGGTCGGCGAGGACCAGGTAGTCCTGGGCCTGGAAGCCGCCAAGAAGATCTACGTGCAGTGAAGGGGAGGCCGGATGGGGCTGGGGCTTGCCCCGCGCCAAGCGATTGCCGATGGGCGGGACGATGGCGAACAGGATTTGACCGGGAATTGATCGCAGGGCCGGATCAACCTCTCCCGGGGGTTCCCATTGGGAGAAAACCCTTTATCGCACAACAGGTTATCATCCAAGCAAGGATTTGACCGGGAATTGATCGTCACTTCGGACGCCGACGGGAAGCGGCTGGAAAACGTCACCTTGCGAGACCGCTTCGGAGTGGACCGCCGGAACGCCGCCCAGGACGGGCGGATGCACCGGAGGAGAGCAAAAAATGGCGAAGAACACGGGAAGGAAACCCGAGGCAGCGCCCGCGGTGCCGTTTCCGGCGGAATCCGAAGCCTTGCACCGGCAGGGGGACCGGCTTTGGATTCCTCTGCGACAGGAGTGGCGGGACGTGACCGGGAAGCCGGAAGAAACCGTGCGCCAGCACTTCATCCGCCACCTCTGCGACAACTATGGCTACGCGCTCGAACAGATGGCCCAGGAGCGGCGGACCACGCACGGCCACAAGAGCCCGCGCGCCGATGTCGTGATCTGGGAAACGCCGAAGGCCAAGGTGATGATCTGCCGTCCCGGGCTATGTGCAAGACGAGGATAAGGAGGATGCGAAATGGTGGATCCAACCGTGCAGGATGTGTTCAACTTGTTGGACAAGTTGCGACACCAACATGGCTACCGTCTGGAGTCTGCGGCTGCCCCGTTCTTTACCTTGTTCCTGTCCTGCGTACTGGAAGAGATATGTAAGATCAAGGTCCAGTCGCCTATCATTCCTGAGTTCCCTATAAGGAAGAACAAAGATAACGGACAGTCATACAAAGCTGACTACTTCGCGCTGTCAAGCGACAAGAAATATGCTTTCCTCATAGAGCTCAAGACCGATATGGGTTCCCTTGATCCTATTCAAGATCGATATCTTTGCGAAGCTCACAAGAAAGGGGTGTACAAGCTCCTTTGCGATGTAAAGCACTTGGCTAAAGCAAAAAACGACAAATTAGCTCGTAAAAAATACTTTCATATTCTGAAGGACTTGGAATGTCTGAATCTTATCGAAATGTGTCCTGAACTTGAAGGCTTAATGTATAACGAGAGATCTACAGGCGTACGGAGACTCATCGACAAGATAAGAATCTTCGGTAGTGATTGTAATCTTCGAGTAATCTATATCTTACCCAGAAAATCTCCCACAAAAGCAGGCGGCAAGAGGGTTATCGATTTTTGCGAGTTCGCAAGCACGGTCGAACAACGCGGAGAGATGGGTAAGCGGTTCGCGGAGTCTCTGCGGAGATGGGTCGAACAGCCCGCTGGATCGTGTAAACCAGACGCTTGTGAGAAAGAAACATGGCGCCTTACCCGCCACGCCGGTCCATGAGGCGGTTCATGTGGAGAACCAGGGCGTTTGAAGTTATGGTCCTGGATGGAGTGGGAGCCAAAGTCCGTCCCCGCTCCGGCCCCATCGTTCGCTGCGCATTCGGCCCTCAGCATGTCGGTTCTTTCAGAGATGCAAGGGTGAGTATGCGGGGCCGGTCCACGCGGGCGAGGCGCTGGTCGTTGGTGACGAAGGTCTCGCAGTCGTGGACGAGCGCGGTCGCCAGATGCAGGGCGTCCATCGACCGCAGCCCGAAGTCCGCCCGCAGTTGGACGGAACGCAGGATCACCCGGCGGTCAATCGGCGCCAGATGGATGCGAGGGGTGCTCCGAAACAGTTCCAGATAACGCTCGACCAGATCTTGCCGGCCATCCTTCATGGGGCGGGGCAGGAGTTCGGTGAAGAGCAGTTCGCTCGCGATCACACTGGTGTCCTGCCGATCGATCTCCGCCAGCAGCCCAGCCATCCTGGTGCGGTACGTTTCGATGCCCTCGAATACGTAGATGTAAAGGTTGGCGTCGAGATAGGTACGGCACCCGAGCACGGGCCAAGCGACGCTCATTCGGTGCGGCCATCGGCGATCTCCGCGTCGACGTCCTCCGCCGAGTCGTAGATCCCGGAAGCCGCGCCAAGAAGGTCGGACATGGTGTAGCCGGCGCCACGCTCGCGGGTCTCCCGGGCCGTGATGACGATCCGGGTCCCCTCCGCGGTGACGTTCAGGAAATCGCCCTCCTTCAGTCCGGCCAGGGCCACCACTTTTCCGGGAAGGGTGACCTGGTTCTTGGAGCGCAGCTTGACCATGTGCATGGATTGCACCCTCCGGGTACGGTTGAAGGTGGGATAACCCTACTTCATGGCGCCCGATTGTCAACCATTCTCGACCCGGCCGCCTTGAAGCTCGAAATGTCCGCGGGCCTGTGTTAGGAGCCTTCCTGAGCCAACAGGAACCGTGGGCAGGAAAATGCCGCGGGGCGGGGGCAGTCCCGGTACATCCCCGCGCCGTGGATTATCGAAAGGGAGAGACGAATGCAGCCAGCAGGCGACATGAGAAGCTTCATACGGACCTTGGAGGACATGGGCGAGGTCAGGCGGATCGAGGGCGCGGACCTGGACACGGAGGTGGGCGCCCTCACCGAGCACATGGGCGACACCGAGCAGGCGGCCCTGCTGTTCGACGGGTTCGAGGGGTTTCCCAAGGGGTTCCGCATCATCTCCAACCTGTTCCGCACGTGTCGGCGGGCGGCGGTGGCCATGGGGCTGCCCACCGACGTGAAGGGGGTCGATTTCCTGCACGCATGGCGCAAGCGGACCCTGGAGTTCCAACCGCTCCCCTATGACCAAGTGGAGGGCGGTCCGGTGTTCGAGAACCGGATGGACGAGGACGAGGTGGACCTGTACAGGTTCCCCACCCCCCTGTGGCACGACCTGGACGGCGGCCGCTACATCGGCACGGGATGCGGCGTCATCACCCGGGACCCGGAGTCCGGCGTCGTCAACGTCGGCACCTACCGGGTGATGATCCAGGAGAAGAACAAGGTCTCGGTCAAGATGAACAAGGGCAAGCACGGGCGCCTGGCCATGGAACGGGCCCACGCCCGGGGCGAGGCCCTGCCCGTGGCCATCACCCTGGGACAGGAGCCCGCGGTGTTGCTGTCGTCGCAGATGCCGCTGCCGCCCGCGGTGAGCGAGTACGAGTTCGCCGGATGGATGAAGGGCAGCCCGGTCCCGGTGGTCCGAGGCGCGGTGACCGGCCTGCCCATCCCGGCCAACGGGGAGGTGGTGCTCGAAGGGGAGATCCCGCCGCTGCCGCCGGAGCAGCTCCCCAGGGAAGGTCCCTTCGGCGAGTGGCCGGGGTACTATACGGAGGCCACCGAAGGCGACGTGCCGCTGATGACCGTCAAGCGCGTGTATTACCGCAACGACCCCATCATCCTCGGCGCCCCGCCGGTGAGGCCGCCCAACAGCTACCTGCCCATTCCCCTGGGCGCCATCACGCTCTGGGAGCAGTTGGAGAAGGCCGGTATCCCGGACGTGACCGGGGTCTGGGGCTTCGTCTATGGCGGCCAGCCCGGACCCTTCACGGTCATCTCCATCAAGCAGCGCTATACCGGCCACGCCAAGCAGGCGCTGCTGGTGGCCGCGGGCGCCCGGGCCGGTGCCTACGGCGGCAAGATGGTGGTGGTGGTGGACGACGACGTGGACATTACCGACCCGGGCGAGGTCATCTGGGCCATGTCCACCCGCTGCGACCCGCGGGAGGGCATCGACATCGTGAAGAACGTGTGGGCCTCGGTGTGCGAGCCGGTCATCTCTCCCATGGACCGGGACACCAAAGGCTACGTGACCGACCGGGTGCTCATCGACGCGTGCCGGCCCTACCAGTGGATCGACCGCTTCCCGCCCGTGAACGCCTTCGAGCGGCGGTACAAGGACGAGGTCGCGAAGAAGTGGGGGGTAGGATGAACGGCAAGACCGGCAGCGGGACGAGTGGTCCCCTGAGGTTCCTCGGGGCCGCGGCCCTGGCCCTCCCGCTGCTCCTGGCGCCGGCGCCGTCATCGGCGCAGGAGTCGCACGGCCATCACGGCCGCCAGTCCATCCTCAAGGTGGATTTCGCGGAAAGGCGCGAGCTGAACATCGCCATCGACAACTTCGTCCTCACCGACCAGGACGGCAGGCCGCAGGAGTTCCGGAAGTTCCGGGGCCAACCCGCGGTGATCAACTTCATCTACACGTCGTGCCCGGACGTCTGCACGCTGCTGACGGCGAGCCTCAAGATCCTGCGGGAGCGCCTGACGCCCCGGGAGGCCGGGAGCGTCCGCTTCCTGTCCATTACCATGGACCCGGAGGTGGATACGCCGGAGATCCTCAAGGCCTACAGCCGCCGCCGCCAGGCCGCCGCCGCCAACTGGTGGTGGCTCACGGGCAAGGCCGCGGAGCTCGCCCCGGTGTGGCAGGAGTTCGGCGTGAGCGTGAAGCGGCTGGACCGGGGGCTCATCGAGCACACGACGCTCACGGTGGTGGCGGACGCCGAAGGCAACATGCGGTTCGCCTATTTCGGCTCGGCTCCCGACCCGGCCGCGCTGCTCGAGGACCTGCGCGCCCTCGGAGCAGGATAGCGCCGCCAAGCCTGTCGAGGGACGGGCAGGGAGGCCCGGAACCAGTATCGGCCGTTGCTGCTCAGCCCCTGTCTTGTCCCCGCAGAGCCCGCCTCGTCATTCCCGCGAAAGCATGTCCTCGCGGAAGCGGGGGCGGGAATCCAGACCCTGCGAGCAAACCCCATGGGCGCCCCGTATGAGAGGTTTGCACAACGAGAGCGAGGAAACCGGATGGATTCCCGCTTTCGCGGGAATGACGGTGGGTGGGCGTCTGTGGGAATGACAGGGCCAGGCGTCTGCGGAGCAATGACGGCGTGATCCCTTTCCCTCCTGTCTTACTCACACAAAAGGAACCTCTGAACAATCGAGACATCCGGGATGGATTCCCGATTCCCTCACCCTGACGCCCCTATCCCCGTTCGTCCTGAGCGTAGCGAAGCGAAGTCCCCCCATTCATCCTGAGCGTAGCGAAGCGAAGTCGAAGGACGCGCTCATGCCCCCTGTCCGGATTGTTCAGAGGTTCCAAAAGCCGGAAGAGCCATTCTTTCGATCAACCCACTCATCCACCCGGTTGACAAACGGGTCAATTGATAATACGGTATCATTTACATCACTGTACCGGGAGGGTTACGGAATGAAAAGATTGTGGATCCTGGGGCTCATGGCGGTGGTAAGCTGCTGGATGGTCGCCCATCCGGCTCTTGGAAGCAAGCAGCCCGTGGGCGTGGTCACCAGCGTGCTTCCCCTCGCCTTCCTCGTCGGAGAGGTGGGAGGCGAGCGGGTCAAGGTGGACGCGCTGGTGCCGCCGGGCGCGAGTCCGCATACGTTCGAGCCGGTGCCGAGCGACATGGTCAAGCTCCAGCAAGCCCGGTACTTCGTCAGCGTCGGCGGGGGCTTCGACGGTTGGTTCGACAAGCTGCTGGGGGCGGCTTCCGGCGCGTTGGAGAGGGTGACCCTGATCGCGGCGCCGAACCTGAAGCCGCTGGAGGCCGACCACCATCACCACCACGGCCACGGCCATGAGCGCGAACATGCGAAGGAACAGGCCGAGGCGCACCGCGACCACGGTCACGGTCATGCCGAGGAGAAGCACGGCCACGCCGAGGCAGGGCATGGCCACGAGCGTGAACATGCGAAAGAACACGCCGAGGCGCACCGCGAACACGGCCACGGCCACGCCAAGGCGGAGCACGGCCATGAGCGCGAACATGCGAAGGAACGCGCCGAGTCGCACCGCGGCCACGGCCACGAACACGCCGAGGCGAAGCATGGCCACGGGGAGGAGCCGCACGAGAAGGGGCACGGCCACGAGGAGGGCCACGCCTCCGAGGAGATGGAAGGGCTCGACCCCCACTTCTGGCTCGACCCGATACGGGTCAGGGACGCGGTGCTGCCGGTCCTGGTCGAGCACCTCATCGAAGCCGACCCTGCGGGCGGGGAGTACTACCGGAAGCGCGCGGAGGACTTCCGTCAACGGTTGACGGCTCTGGACGCGGAGATCCGGCAGCAGTTGGCCATGGCGGACGGGCGGCAGTTCGTCTCCTTCCACAGGGCGTGGGCTTATTTCGCCGAAAGGTACGACATCGAAGAGGTGGACGCGGTCCAGGAGTTCGCCGGCGAGGAGCCGACTCCCGCGGAGGTCGCCCGCCTGGTGCGCGGCGCCCGGGCCGCAGGGGTCCGGAACATCATGGTGGAGCCCCAGTTGGACCCGCGGGTGGCGAGGACCATAGCCGGGGAGTTCGGCGCGGGCACGGTGCTGGTGGACCCGTTGGGCGACTCCGGCGACCCTGCGCGCTCCACCTATGAAGGACTGATGCGGTTCAACGCGCGCGCCTTCGGACGGGCGTTGGGAGGAGCGGGCAATTGAGCCGGGACGAGCGCCAGGTGGCGGTGGGGTTGAGCGGCGTGTCGGTGGAGCTCGGCGGACACAGCGTGCTGCACGACATCGACTTCAACGTGCACGAAGGCGAGTTCGTGGGGATCGTGGGACCCAACGGCGCGGGCAAGACCACGCTCTTGCGCGCGGTCCTCGGCCTGGTGTCTGCGGCGCGGGGCCGCGTGGAGGTGTTCGGCTACCCGCCGGGCCGGAGCCGTTCCCACGCCATCGGCTACGTGCCGCAACGCCAGAGCATCCCCGGCAACTTCCCGGCCACCGTCGCCGACGTGGTGATGATGGGACGGTTCCGGGACCTTGGGACCGCGGGGTTCCCCAGACGCAGGGATTGGCGCCGGGTGGACGACAGCCTTGCCCTGGTGGGGATGCTGGATCGCAAGGGCCGCCCTGTGGGGCGGCTGTCCGGCGGCGAGCAGCGCCGGGTCATCCTGGCCCAGGCATTGTGCGCCAGCACCCGCTTGCTGATCCTCGACGAGCCCACGGTGGGACTCGACCTCCCCGCGGAGCAAGAGTTCTATGCCCTGCTGCGAAAGCTCATGCGCGACCTCACCCTCACCATCGTGGCGGTGTCCCACGACCTCGTGGCCCTGGCGGGCGAGGCCGACGAGTTGATCTGCATCAACCAGCGAATGCATATCCACGGGAACGCCGAAGACGTGATCCACAGCCACGCCATCCGCGAAGCCTACTGTTGCGAGTTCGACTTCCTGGCCGGCGAGCTCACCCACCACGAGGACCGTCATAGCCAAGCGTGACCGGGCCGCCGCCCGCCGCCCACATGCTCGATTTCGCCTTCATGCAGCGCGCCCTGACCGCGGCCGTCCTCATCGGACTGCTGTGCGGCATACTGGGCTTCTTCGTGGTGTTGCGCCGTCTCGCGTTCATCGGCGTGGGCGTCTCCCACTCGGCCATCGGCGGCGTCGCCATCGGCATCCTGGCCGGTTGGAACCCCCTCGTGACCGGCGCCGTCTTCGCCGTCGCCGTGGCTCTGGGCATCGCTCTGGTCAGCCGGAGCGACCACATCAGCGAAGACACGGTCATCGGCGTGTTCTTCTCGGGATCCATGGCTCTGGGCATCGTGCTGTTCAGCATGAAGAGCGGCTACCAGCAGGACCTTTTCAGCTACCTGTTCGGCAACGTGTTGGCCATCTCCTCCGGGGAGCTCACGGTCCTGGCTGGCGTCAGCGCGCTCATCATGGCGGTGATGGCGCTGACCTTCAAGGAGCACCTGCTGGTGGCGTTCGACGAAGAGGTGGCCATGGCCTACGGCCACAAGGTGCTGCTGCTCAACGTGCTGCTGCTGGTCCTGTTGGCCCTCACCGTGGTCATCGGCGTGAGGCTCGTGGGCCTGTTGCTCATCCAGGCCCTGCTGGTGGTGCCGGCCGCCATCGCGGCCCTGTGGGCGGCGAACTTCCGGTGGCAGGTGCTGCTGGCCGGGTCTATCGGCGCGCTCTCGGGCGTCGTGGGCCTCGTGCTGGCGTATCGACTCGACCTCGCCGCAGGCGGCGCCATCGTGCTGGTGGCGGTGGCGCTCTTCTTCGTCTCCCTGGCGGCCCGCCTGGTCGGCAGACAGCACTAGGAAACTCCGACCTCCCGGAGGAAGGGCGCGTCCTTCGACTCCGCTCCGCTACGCTCAGGACGAACGGTTGGACTTACGGGGTCATTGCTCCGCAGACGCCTGCCCCGTCATTCCCGCATACGCCCACACCGCGCCATTCCTGCAGACGCCTGCCCCCGTCATTCCCGCGAAAGCCCCACCTTGTCATTCCCGCATACGCCACACCCTCGTCATTCCCGCGAAAGCGGGAATCCATACAGCGCCAGGAAACCCCGGTCTGCCGGAGGAAGAGCGCGTCCTTCGACTTCGCTTCGCTACGCTCAGGACGAACGGGGATAAGAGGAGGAGGTGGTGATTCCCTCCCCTACGAGGGAGGGAAGGAACGCCATTCGGTGAGTTGAGAAAGTGGATTCCCGCTTTCGCGGGAATGACGGTGTGGACGTCCGCGATGCATGCCCCGTCATTCCCGCAGACGCCCACACCGCATCATTCTCGCAGGCGCCTACCCTGTCATTCCCGCGGGCACCTGCCGCGTCATTCCCGCAAACGCCCACCCCGCGTCATTCCTGCAGACGCCTGCCCGCACGTCATTCCTGCAGACGCCTGCCCGCACGTCATTCCTGCAGGAGCCTGCCCGCATCATTCCCGCAGGAGCCTGCCCGCATCATTCCCGCAGGAGCCTGCCCGCATCATTCCCGCAGGAGCCTGCCCGCATCATTCCCGCAGGAGCCTGCCCGCATCATTCCCGCAGGAGCCTGCCTCGTCATTCCCGCAGGCACCCACCGCACGTCATTCCTGCGGACGCCTGCCTGCATCATTCCTGCAGGCGCCTGCCCCGTCATTCCCGCAAACGCCCCACATCGTCATTCCCGCGAAAGCGGGAATCCACTTTCCGCGGAGGGAGGTTGCCGCGACAGGTTCAGGGCGAAGCCGCGGCTGCGGACACGGATGTGCGAATAGTCCTGCCGGCGGGCGAACCGCTCTACCGCGCGCGCGGACGTGGCGGCGTCGAAGGGGTAGTCCCGGGGACTGCCCGCGGCGCGCATGGCGTCGATCTCGTCCGTCGTGAGGAAGTACCGCAGCAGCAACTCCTCGTCGGACCTGCCGCCGTACTTGGCCCGCAACTCCCGGACCGTGGGTTCCGGCGGCTGCCACGCGGCCAGTTCCCGGGCGCGCGGGGACGAGAGGATCCGGTCCTTCAGGTCCGGGTCCATGGAGTCGCTGCCTTCGCGGCCCCAGCGCCCCAGGGCGTAGAGGATCACCTGGTCGGTGACCTCCCGGTAGCGCTCTCCGAGGATGATGTTGATGGCCGCCTGGCTTCCCACGAACTGGGACAGGGGCGTGACCATGATGGGATAACCCAGTTCCTCCCGCACCCGCACGACCTCTTCCAGGGCCCTTTCCATGTGGTCCCCGAGGCCCACCCGCGCGAGTTGGTGGCGCAGGTTCGAGATCATTCCCCCGGGCACCTGGTGCAGGTACTGGTTGTAGTCGTACTCCACGGGCGCGCCCACCGGCAGCCCTTCCCGGCGGGCCACTGCGGTGAAGTACTCGGACACGGGCCGCAGCGCGTCCTCGTCCACCGCGGTGGCGTAGCCCAGGCTCCGGAGGTTGGCGGCGACGTTGAACAGCGACGGGTTGGACGAGCCGTTGGCCAGGGGCGGCAGCGCGGTGTTGACCATGCGCACGCCCTGCTCGACGGCCTCCAGGCAGCACAGGGGTCCCAGGCCGGTGGTGCAGTGGGTGTGGAACTCCAACGGGAGGCCGCCGGCGTGCTCCTTGATGAGCGGCGTCAGCGCGCGGGTACGCTCCGGCGTCAGCAGACCCCCCGGGTCCTTGAAGCACAGCCGCGCCACCGGCAGCGCGGCCGCCTGCCGCGCCCGCTCCGCGTAGTACTCGTCGGTGTGCTTGGGAGACACGGAATAGATGATGTTCACGATGGGTTCGAGCCCCGCTTCCCGGGCCATGCGCACGGTCTTGCGCCATCCCGCGGGGTCGTTCCACTCGTCGGAGATGCGGCCCTGGCGGACGCCGTTGGCCGCCATCCGCTCCAGGAAGATGCGCTGTATGGATTCCGGCGTGAGCTCGAATCCGTTGCGGCTGCCGATGATGACCCGGAGCGGCGTCTCCCGGATCCGCCCGGCCACCAGCCGCACACGCTCCCAAGGGTCCTCGCGCAGCTCCCGCACGCATTTCTTGATGTGGGAGCTGGAGATCAGCTCCATGCCCCGGAAGCCGGCCCGGTCCATGCGGTCCGCCACCGCCAGCATCATGCCCGTGCGCATGGACTCGGCCCACAGGCTCTGGTGGCCGTCACGCAGGGTCGTGTCAACGAATTCGATGGATTCCAACGCGGCTCCTTGCGGCTCGGCTCTCCTGATTTCCTTCTCCCTATGGGAAAGCGCGTCCTTCGACTTCGCTACGCTACGCTCAGGACGAACGGGGGATAGTTGTAGTCCCTCGTGTCCCCCGTTCGCGGAGCGGGCGGCGCTTCATGGGCGGCGGTAGTTGTACAGCGCGCCGCCGTCGAACATGCTGTTGCCGTTGACGGACTTTTCCGGGATGGGGCGCTGGCCCACGTCCCAGTGCTCCACGATCTTGCCGTCCACCAGGCGGAAGATGTCCACGTTCGCTCCGGAGCCTTTGGCCCAGTCGTTGCCCCGGTCCTGCTTGCGTCCGGTGTAGTGCGCGTGCACCACCACCAGGTCGCCTTCGGCGATGACCCGCTTCACGTCGGCGTGGATCTCGGGGAACTGCTGGAACATGCCCGCGAAGAACTTCTTCAGGTTCTCCCTGCCGTTGGGTTCGGTGGGGTTGTGGGCGATCCAGTCCTCCACCATGACCTCGTCCAGCACGTCCAGCTTGCGTTCGTTGATGACCTCCTGCATGTAGCGCAGGACCACGGCCCGGTTCCGGTCCTCCAGCGAGGCCGCGTCCGCGGCGGATGCGCCAAGCCCGCAGACCGCCACGAGACCCAGCGCAAGGGCCGTCCCTGCCGCCTTGACCCTGCTTCCGATATTGCCGATGGTGTGCATGGTGTTTTCCTTTCCTCAGGGGTGTGACCGACCGATGACCGGATCGAAGATCAGGGGAAACTCTTACAACGACCCGAAGATCAGGGAAACTCCGTACAACGCTCCCCGTTCGTCCTGAGCGTAGCGAAGCGAAGTCGAAGGACCCGTCATTACCGTACCGCCCGCGGTCGCCGCCTGCAAGCGCCGGCCAATCGCGGCCCGGGTTCCTGTGCCGTCACCCGCCCTCGGACGCGGCGTTGCGGCCGGCGATGCGGCCGAAAGCCAGGGCCTCGGTCAGGTTGCCCGCGCCCGGGTAGTTCCGGGACCACAGGGAGCCGAGTTCGCCCGCGGCGTACAACCCCCGGATGGGCTTGCCCCAGGCGTCCAGCACCTGGGCCCGGGCGTTGCGCCGGGGGCCGCCCTGGGTGTTGAACAGGGAGGGCCACAGCGCGGCGCCGTAGAACGGACTGCGCTCCAGCGGCCGCAGGGTGGCCGGTGCGCGCCCCAGGTCCGGGTCGCGCCCCCGGGCGCACGCCAAGTTGTATTCCCGGACGGTCCGTTCGAGGGCTCCCGGGTCGAGTCCCAGAGCGTCGGCCAAGTCCCCCGGGGTCGCGCCCGTGCGGATCCAGCCCCGGGCGACCTCTGCGGCGTTGTCTTCGCTCCACCGATACAGCTCGGCAGCGGCGCCCCGTTCGGTGTTGCCCACCGGGCCGGCCAGCCGCGTGCGCTCGTCGAAGACCACGAAGGACGGCACCCGGGGCCGCTCCATGGTCTCCATGTCCAGTTCCGCCACCAGCGAGCCCACCGCGTGGGCGTCCATGGCGGTCTCGTCCACGAAACGGCGCGCCCTTCGGTCCACGTAGATGAACCCCGGGTCCGGCATGGCGTGGATGACGGCGCAGTCGAACCCGTCCACCCGGTAGCCGAAGCCCGCGGCCACCGCGTTCATGTGCCACAGGGACGCGCCCGCGTCCGCGGCCATGCGCACGCCGTCCCCGGTGTGGCCCGGCGCCCCCAGGGTCTCGTACCGTTGGCCCAGGAACTGGACCTGCATGTCGGGGTCCCGTTCGTAGCCGCCGCAGGCGAGCACCACGGCCTTGCGGGCGCGGATGCGGAGGTCGCCTCCGGGGTCCCGGACGAGCACCCCGTTGACCGCGCCGTCCCGACCGCGCAAGAGCCGCGCGGCCGGGCTTTGGCAGAGCACGGGGATGCGCCGCGCCTCCACGTTCCGGGCCAGCAGCGCCCACAGGTCGCGCCCGTTGGCGGTGGCCGGGCCGGCCACCCGCAGCCGCGGTCCCACCCCGTCCGCTCCCGGCTGCCCGGGTGACGCCGCACCCGAAGGATAGATGGGATAGCTTGCGGGCGGGGCGTGCAGCGGGTCCACGCGCACCTCGCCCCCGAGGGAGCGCAGCCACGACTCGTTGTGGCCGCTCTCCCGCACCAGGGCTTCGATGACCTCCGGGTCGGTGGCGCCGCCGCACAGGAACGCCACGTGCTCCACCGCCCGCTCCACTGCGCCGAAGGTCCGCACCGAGCCGGACGAGAGCCGGGTGTTGCCGCCCCCATGGGCCTCCTTCTCGATGATGAGGACCCGGGCGCCGCGGTCGCACGCGGCGATGGCCGCGGCCGCGCCGGCGCCGCCGTAGCCCACCACCACCACGTCGGCTTCGCGCCGCCTCATTCGGGCTTCACCAGGCTTCCTTCTCGCACCAGCCGGTCGATGATCTTGCGTCCACGATCCGGTTGCGCTGCTTCGGCTCCACGATCACCCGGGTCTGCTGCTGGATCAACGCGACTCGATACGGTTCCATGCGTCCTCCGTGCGGGCCGGGCCGGCGCCCGCGGGCGTCAGCCGCGCCCCGGTGCCGATCCCTGCTGCTCCAGGTACCATTCCGCCATCTCCTCGCGCTTGGGATACCACACTCCCTCGAAGCTCTTGGCGTAGTCGAGGAACTCGCGCAGGGCCCGGACGGCGTATGCCTGGCCCATGACGTGGGGGTGGAGGCCCACGTTCATGATGCGTCCGGTCTCTTCGCCTTCGAGGTAGAGTTGGTCGAACTGCTCCTCGAAGAGCTCCAGCGCCTGGGACGTGGTCCGTCCGCCCCGGGAGAAGACGGCGAAGTCGTTCACGTCGTTGGAATAGGGGATGCACACCAGGGGGCCGTGGCGGGTGTGGAGCAGGTAGGGCTGGTCGTCGTTCAGGTAGTCCGACTGGAACAGCAGCCCGAGCTCCTTGAGGATGTGCGGGGTCTCGTGGGTGCTGCGGAGGGACGACGACAGCCAGCCCCGGGCCGGTCGGCCCACCACGTCGGCATAGACGTCCAGGGTCCGGCGGATCACCTCGCGCTCCTCGTCCGGGCGGTTGGCGTAGCCGGTCAGCACGTCGTTCTGGGCGTAGTTGTGGGCGAGGATCTCCCAGCCGCGTTCGTTGGCGGCGTCGATGATGCGGCGGCGCTCGATGCCGGTCAGCGCGTTCATGGTGCAGGTGGCCGGTACGCCCGCCTTGTCGAACGCGTCGATGATGCGCCAGACCCCCACGCGCTGGCCGTACTCCCGCCAAGTCCAGTTGGCGTAGTCGGGGACGTTGCCCGGAAGCACGTGGGGGATGGTCGCCGGACCTCCGGGATAGAGCGGCTCCGCGCCCTCCCGGGTCATCTCCCAGTACTCGACGTTGATGGTGAAGACGAGCGCCACCCGCGCGCCCCCGGGCCACCGCAGCCGCGGGCGGTCCGGCAGGGCCACATAGTCGTAGAGCATTCGTACTTTCCTTCCAGGGACCGCCGCACGCGGGGCCGACCGCGGGTGGACCGGCGACCCGTCAGGGGGAAACGGCCCTCTCCTTTCTCGCCGCGCGGTCGATCATTATGCAGCAAGGCATACGGGGTTTCCAGCGCCTTCCGGCCTCCGCGGCCCCCGGTCTGCCCGAGGACCCGCATGGCCCCCGCCCGCGCCGGGTCGGGCCGCGCATGGGGATTGTTTCCGTGCCGCAAGATCGGCATAATGGCGTCGGAGGTACGGACACATGAAGCAATCCGGGATGCGGATACTCGCGCTTGCGGCCCTTGCGGGGTTCCTGGCGCTGGCGGCTGCCGGCGGGGCCGGGGCCTCCCTGCTGGGCAAGGAGGCGCCGGAGTTCACCAACGAGACGTGGATCAACTCGGAGCCGTTGCGCCTGAAGGACCTGCGGGGGAAGGTGGTCCTCATCGAGTTCTGGACCTACGGCTGAATCAACTGCACCAACACGATCCCGCAGTTGGCGGGCTGGCACGAGAAATATGGACCCCAGGGCTTCCTGGTGGTGGGCATCCACTCGCCGGAGTTCGCCTGGGAACACGACCCGGACAAGGTCCGGAAGGCTTGCAAGCGGCTGGGCGTGGAGTTTCCGGTGGCGCTGGACAACGACTTCGCCACCTGGAAACGCTACGGCACCCGCTACTGGCCCACGCTGCACATCGTCGATAAGGGCGGCGTGGTCCGTTACACCCGTTTCGGCGAGGGGGGCTACGCGGAGATGGAGAGCGAGATACAACGCCTCCTGAAGGAATAGCCGAGGAATAGCCGGGTGTGCTGGAATCCACGTTCATCCACCTACCGGGGATCGGGGCCAGGAAGGAGCGGGCGCTCTGGGAACAGGGGATACGCACCTGGGACGACCTCGAACGCGCCTCTTTCCCCCAGGCAGGCTTTCCCTGGCCCCGGGAGGCCGGGTCGGTCCCGGCCCTGCTGTCCGAACTGGCCGAATCCCGCGCCGCCCTGGCCCGGGGGGACATGGACTTCTTCGCCCGTCGGCTGCCCCGGCGGGAGCATTACCGCATCGCCCTGACCCTGCCCCGGTCCACCGCGTTCCTGGACGTGGAGACCACCGGCCTGAGCATCTACTACGATTACGTCACCATCGTGGGCGTCGGCCTGGCCGACGAGTACTACTGCCACGTCCGGGGCGGCAGCAAGGCGGCGCTGGCCCGCCTGCTGTCCCGGGCCGCCTGCCTGGTGACCTTCAACGGCTCGGTGTTCGACACCAAGTTCATGGAGCGGGAGTTCCCCGACGTGAAGCTCCCCGAGGCCCACGTGGACCTGCGGTTCTTCGGCCGGTCCGTGGGGTTGGTGGGCAACCAGAAGGCCATCGAGCGGTCCATCCGCGTGGAGGGGCGAAGCCATGTGGCCGACGTGGACGGGGCCATGGCCCCGGTGCTCTGGTACCAGTACCAGATGGGAGACGACGCGGCCTGCAAGACCCTCATCGAATACAACCATGCGGACATCGTGGGCATGCAGGCGATCCTGGACGAGGCCATCCGGCGCAAGGCCGCGGACGGGGTGGCCGAAGTCCTCCGCACGCCGCCGCCCCGGTTCCTGGCCAAACCCCGGAGGCTGGCATGGGCCGCCAGCCGAAAGGCCGAGGCCGGGCATCGGATCTACGTGCCGCCCTACCGGGGCGCGAAGGGTCCCCGCACCACCTACGGGCAGTTGACCGGGGCCGTGCGCGAACGGCCGCTGCGCGTGGTGGGCATCGACCTGACCGGGTCGGAGGCCCGGGCCTCCGGGTGGTGCCTGCTCACGGACGACTACGCCCTGACGCAGCGCATCGGCAGCGACCTGGACCTCATCAGCGAGACCGTCTGCGCCCGGCCGCACATGGTGTCCATCGACTCCCCCCTGTCCCTGCCGTACGGGCGCACCCGCACCACCGACGACGACCCGGCCAGGGAGGAGTTCGGCATCACCCGGGAATGCGAGCGACTGCTCCGGGCGCGGGGCGTCCACGTCTATCCCACGCTGATCCTGAACATGCAGGGCCTCACCGCCCGGGGCATCCGTCTGGCGACGCACTTTCGGAAGCTCGGCATCCCGGTCATCGAAAGCTACCCCGGCGCCGCCCAGGACATCCTGGGGATCCCCCGGAAGAAGAAGGGCCTGGAGCACCTGACCCGGGCCCTGCTCGATTTCGGGGTCCGCGGACCCATCGCTTCGGACAAGCTGTCCCACGACGAACTAGACGCCATCACGTCCGCCCTGGTGGGCCTGTTCTTCTGGACGGGAAAGTTCGAGGCCCTGGGCAACGACGAGGAAGAATACCTCATCGTGCCGGACCTTGCCCGCCAGCCCGGGGACTGGCTGGACCGGCGCGTGGCGGGTTTGAGCGGCGAGACTGGCGCCGGCAAGACCACCGTTGCCCGTTTCCTGGAAAGCCGGGGCTACGCCTACGGAAGGTTCAGCCAAGTGCTCGAAGACGAACTGCGGAAGGACGGGCGTCCCGTAAGCCAAAAGGCGCTCCAGGACCTGGGGGCGCAGATCCACGAGGCCCCCGGACAGCGCTGGCTCTGCCGCCGGTTGAAGGAGCGTTTGCCCTCGGAGGGCAGCGTCGTCATCGACGGACTCCGCTTCCCCGAAGACCATGCCTTCCTGGTCGAGACCTACGGTCCGGCCTTCGTCCACGTGCACCTGACCCGTGAGGATGGAAGGCAGGACGGGCCTTCGCCCGCGAAGGCGTCCGCAAAGGGCTCCGGTCGGGAGCAGTCCCTCCGACACCTCTCGGAACGGGGCGTCGCCATGCTCGGCGAACTCGCGCACGTCCGGGCGGCAAACGACCGCACCAAGGACGACCTCTGTGCCGAAGTGCTGGAACGCCTTGAGCATCGACTGAACTTCGTGTAAAGGTCCTGCCATGCCGGTTTCCATCGTGGTCGGCGGTCAGTACGGCTCGGAGGGGAAGGGCAAGGTCGCCCACTTCCTGGCCGGACAGCTAAAAGCGGCCGTTGCCATCCGAACCGGAGGCCCCAACTCCGGCCACACGGTGGTCGAAGACGGGCGACGCCACGTCTTCCGCTGCCTGCCCACCGCCTGCCTCATCCCCGGAATCCACTGCGCCATAGGGGCCGGCTCCTACATCGACGTGGAGGTCTTCCTGGAGGAACTGAGCAACCCCTCCCTCGCATGTGACCGAGTGAGCGTGGACCCGAACGCCTTCGTGATTACCGAGGAAGACAGGGAAAGGGAGCGGAAGGCAGGGTTGGGATCTCTCATCGGCTCCACCCTGACCGGTACCGGCGGCGCGGTCATACGGCGCATAGAGCGCCAAGGCCGGTCGAAGAGGGCCGCGGACGACCCACGGTTGCAACCCTACCTCCAGCCTGTCAGGGAAATGGCGCGGCGTTGCTTGCAGCAGAACCGCCGGGTGATCGTCGAAGGGACCCAGGGCTTTGGTTTGTCCCTGCTTCATTCGGATCATTATCCACACGTGACGTCACGTGACACCACGGCCGCAGGGTTCCTTTCGGAGGTCGGCCTGAGTCCTCTCGACGTGGACGATGTGATCCTGGTGCTCCGGGCCTTCCCCATACGGGTGTCGGGAAACTCCGGCCCGCTTCCGCGGGAAATGGACTGGAACACCGTGGCCCGGGAGTCGGGTGCCGATGGGCGCATAGTGGAGAAGACCAGTGTGACCCGACGAATCCGTCGAGTCGCAAGGTTCGACGCCGAGGTCGTGCTGCAGGCGATCCAGGCGAACTCGCCTAGCCGGGTGGTCCTCAACCATCTCGATTACGTGGATTGGCGCTGCCGGGAAGAGGAACGAGTCACGGACAAGGCGGAGGAGTTCGTCAAAGCGGTCGAGCAGTCCATCGGCGTATCCGTGGATTGGGTGGGGGTCGGACCGGGGTCCAAGTCCTTGTATCCAAGACAAGAGCACATCGCGCACGCGGTAGCCACGCGGTAGCCTCATGACGACTCAGCAAGAACGGTATCCCCTACGCGATGACGATGACGCGGGGGCTCGGTTCAACGAGTACAAGTCGCGTGATCCGTTCCCGAATATTCCGGCGGCGTTGCTCAATTCCGCCGACATCTACGACTATGTCCGTACTACGGGGATGATCTATCCTTTCGATTCGGAGAAGCTCAAACCGGCCTCATACGAGGCAAGCGTGGGGGCAGATTGTATCTATTGGGAGGATGACGGGAAGAAGCAGTCCGTTGACCTGAGTAAAAAAGGTTCTTTTGTTTTGGAACCGAATTCGATTGCCTTCGTCACGACCAGAGAAAAGTTTCGCCTTCCGGACTATATGGCGGTAAGGTTCAATCTCACAATTACAAATGTCCATCGGGGATTGCTTCTCGGTACGGGACCCATTGTTGACCCGGGGTTCAAAGGTCGCATTCTGATTCCGTTGCATAATCTCACTACCAACAAATACAAATTCTGCTACGAAGAAAAATTGATATGGCTAGAGTTTACGAAAATTTCTCCTAACGACCATTGGGTAAACATCAATCGTTCAACAGAATCCTACCAGGGCATATACACACCTTTTCCGAAGGACAAAAATAGAAAAACACTTGATACTTATCTTAAGCAACCTGAAATCCGAAGCTCCATTCCCAGGGCACTACGTGAATCAAGGGAAAGCGCTGAACAAGCAGCAAGGAGCGCTAAGCGTTCGCGGAACTACACCATTGGTGGTGCAGTTACTATATCCGTGACTGTAGCAGTGGGTATCGCTACTATCGTGCTGAATGTCAGCAATATCACAGGTGACATGACAGCAAAACAGGCAACGACGGCCGAGCGTGTTATTGGACTAAAAAGAGAGGTTGAAACCTTACAGGAGAGAATGGCCGACCTGGAAGAAAAACTCGAAAAATCTGTTGCTTCCAAACGTAAGGATCCAAGCCAGGCAGAGACAGAAACCAACGAGAAGATCGAGTAGATAATGCCTCCCATTCCAGGGTACGGATCCTCTCTACGGAGAGTTTGGCATACGTTACCTTGGTTCGATGTTCTTTCACGGTCCAAGACCTCCACGGAATGAACTCATGGCCCCGAAGGTGCGAATGGGTACCGCCGGCATCATTTCCGTGGAACTGAAGAGCCTTCCTTTGCACAATCATTACGTAGTAAGCACCAGCGTGGTGACTGTCGGTTATGGGACGGCTTTCACGTCGCGTCAGTGGGGATGTGAGCCGGCATGGAGGCTATCACGACTCGCTGGTTCCCGTCGTCCCAAAAATAATAAATGCGAAGGCAACGTGCCGGATCTCGTGTGTTGCCACCGTTCTTGATGTGCCACACGACGTCGATCTGTTTTCCCTGCCAGTTGAACTTGAATTGATCGGCGCCGCAACGCTCGTTCTTCAATCCGCCTTCAATCGAACCCCGAGGATCGGAGGTGTTGCTCTCCAGGCGCCCTTGGCGATAATCGTTGGCAAGCCAGAGCAGACATCGGGCTGCCATTCCGATATCTTCGAACAACGGTGCTTTGACTTCCCGACGAGCGCGCGACGACAACTGCACCCGGCCGTCCAAGTGAGTATCACACCATTCCGAGAAATCTTCCCATGTGTCCGGGAGCGAAAGATTGGAATCAGGCTTGTCGTCATGAGTCGCCAGTTGCTCTGTGAGCTGTTGAATACGAAGATTGGCATGACTCAATTTGTGCTGTAAATCTTTTGCCATCTTCTCTGCACGGTCATGTTGTTCAGCGAACCACTCCTGTTCGTCTTCCGACTTCTTCAGAGATTCTCTAAGGTTTTCGATTTCCGTAATCAGCTTGTTTTCGGTATGCTCAAGGCGAGCGCTCGAAATTGCGACGCTATGCGCCTGCACCCTGGAGAAGGACAATACGTCCTGGCCCAAACGAAGCCTCCGCAGGCTTTCTGCAGCCGCCATCTGCCGCAGAGCGACGGACACTTGGTGGACCTTCGCTGGATTCAACAGGTGCTCTTGAAGGAAAAGGTCGTGGTCGTATGGTTCAGCGTCTTCGGTAAATCCGGGCAAATACGCTCGAACCGCGCCATTAAACACAGATAGTCGCTTGCCCAGTTGATCCGTCAAAGCCCAAGTGGATCGGGCGGGTAGTACTACGACCTTGGCAAGCCCGAGCATCGCACGTGCTAAAGGCCCGGGGTCTATGAGAGGCGCATGCAGGTCAGTCGCGTCTCTTGGGATACTCAGAACAAAAACAGGCTCTCTACGCAAAGGATCAAGGAGGACACCAATCAGGCGAAGCATGTCTTCACGCGATTCGACGATCCACGGTTCAGGGGACAACTGTCTGGCTCCCTGATAAAGCCCGCATTCGTTCGCCAACTGCCACACCAATCCGGGGACGGCTCGCTCCACGCTCTGCAAATCTGCTTCGGGTGAGCTTACGAGCAAACGAAGTCCGAAGCCGATAGGTGTTTTTTGCGCTCTTGCGAAGCCAATGACGACCTCCGTTGTCCAAACCCTCTGTGCAATGTTCTTGTCGGGATCATTAGCTCGAATTGCCCACAAGTCTGTGGCTTCACTGGCGATACGGACGGCCTTGCAATCGCGCCCGCCCATGTGCTTCTCGAACTCATCGTACTTCCAGGCGGTTTCCGGCAAGCGGTCGCCCACTCGCTTCTGCGCCCACTTGAGGACTTCTTTCCGTGCCTTCTCGGCATTTTGTTCGCTATTGTCTCCACCGAGGGTCGCTGCGACTCGCAAAATCTCGCGTTCGCGCACTTCTCCCGGCCTAGGTGCAAGAACGGACTGAAGCGCATCGGCAAGAGATGTGGCTATCGTTTTGTCCATCATGTCGTCCCTTGTGGCGAGAATCCACGTCAAACAGGCAAATCTCGATGGGTTCGTGCCTGTCTCGCCATCTCCTTACTTTGGTAAGGACACCCACACGAATTCCTGAAGCGCCGTCCTTCCCTCACCATCGTCGAAGCGCGTAATCTATCAGTACGGACCCTGCCCCGGCAAGCATCAAGTTCGCCGGGGAACAGACGACCCTCGTTGCCGTCAGCTACGTTGCTCGTCTTCGCGCGGTGCAGGCTCCTGGACGGCCGGGCAACTCACCCCGACGCTGCCCAAGCTGCTGGTCACCTGTACATCCCGGCGTGGTTCCCGGTTGCGGAAGGATCGACCGAGTTCCCGCAGGATCGGCGCATCGCCTTGGCCGATGCGGGCGGTCTCACGCGCCATCTGCCTTGGCAGCGTGCGCGCCCAGGTCACGCTGACGTCCAGTGTGGGGAACCGTTCGGTCAGCGTAACGCGCTGCTCGCCTAATGGATGCTTTCGTGCCAACCGACGTTACCTCCGTTCCACCAGAAATAGCTGTTCGGTGACATGGACGGGACGGTTGTTGAGGTTCCGGCTGCCACGGAAAGCGTTGTACGGCGTCTCTATGACGTCCAGGGAACCCAACTCGGACAACATCGCGCTCATCTGGTGAGTGGGAATAAAGCCTTCGTTGTTGAACGATATGAGAAGAAACCGCGCATCGAGCTTTCCGAGAAGATCTTTCAGGAGAGGAAGGGATCTGGCTTTCACGTTGTACCCGGAGCGCTGCCAGTCGGTCGGTATTCCGGAAACCTGGCTGACGCGCCGGGGACATTGGTATCGCAGGAGCAGGTTGAGCATGAAATAGTTCGATCCGTAGGGATGTTGATTATAGGGCGGGTCTATGTATGCAAGGTCGAGATCCTTCAGGCGAGGCGCAACGGCGTTGGCGTCCTCTTGCAGCACTTGATAGTCACACTCGAAGTTGCTGAGCACGGGCGCTTCGAGCCTGATTTTTCCTGTGATACGAACCAGGGCATCAGCTCCGCTGCCACCGAATTGGCCGATCCGGGTCTCTCGGTTCTTGTAGAAGCCCTTGAAGACCCCTGCTGTGTTGGCGTGAACGGACGCGCTGCTGAGCAGAGGCCCAAGGAGCATATCCTGCATTTCAGCCGGTAGTGTGTCTATGAGGCGGCGGTAGTTGTCCAGCCGCTGTGCGTTGCTCTTCGTGTAGAAGACGCGGTCCTCCCTGGTGATGCGCTTTTCGTCTTTGGGCGAGTACAATTCTTCGATGAAGCCCGTTGGAAACTTCTCGGTATCCACCCTTTGGTTCAGGTCGGCGGCGGCCTCGGTTACCGCCTCAAGGTCAACTCCGCTCCTGTTGCTCAGGTAACAGCGTGCGGTTGCGGCGGCGTATTCTTCGATGTCGTTGCTGATCAGCAGGGCGGCATGCGCCTTGAAATATCGGGAGACCACCCCGGAGCCGCTGAAGGCGTCGAATATCCGGAGACGTGTCTTTCCAAGACGCTGCTTGACCTGTTCGACCGCTGCGGCGATGTGTCCGAGCAGGGCGCGCTTGTTGCCGATGTAGGTGATCAACTGGCGCGACAGATACTCCGGGACCTCGGCGCCAGGGTCATCTGCCCATAGCGCTAACTGGGCCCCCTGTTTTCTGGCGATGTTCATCTCCATACCCCTACCTCACGAGTATTGTTTCCCACAACAATCTTGCTGCTTGGCCACATATCGGCGCCGTTAGCCCGTTCCCGTCAGGCCTAACCACCGGCTCCACTGCCCGCTCACTTTGACTCACTCAAAAGTGGAAAAAGCCTACTACTCAATGGGCTACTCCGTGGTTTCGGCAGCTTTCTTTTCCGCAGCCTTTCGTTCACGCTCGATCTGATCAAGCAACGCCGTGCACTTCTTCTGTACAGCAGCCTGTTCCAACGCTTCAGCCTCGCCTTTGAGACGCGCCAATTCAGCGCTCTTGTCTTCTCCCGCCGCCAGAAAGAAGAGGGCCGGCCAGAACAGTAGAGATGCCGTCACAGCTACGGCATCCCCCGATGCCTTACTCGATTGAACTCCGGTCACTTCCTGAACCTTGCGGGTGATCCGGTGCATCTCTTGGGCAATCTGGTCACAGTCATATGATTGGTATTGGAGAGGCGAAACGTAACTCGCACTAATACTTTTTGGCGACGACGCACACCCGCCCAAACTCGCCACCATCACGACAAGCAAGCAGCCCCTGATAAACTTGTTGCCCATGTTTGTCTCCTTTTCCTTTATTCCAACTCGGCAATCTTGTTGAGCACCTTCTCCGTTGTCGTATCAGGCGGAGGGGCAAGCCTCACGATACACCTCGCTTGACTAGTTTGCTGGATAAGTCCCTTCTGCTTTGGGCTGCCACTCCCGCGACAACCGCTGGGCCAGGGCGAGGTCTGCCGGGGTCAGACGGGCTGCTACTTCATCGCGCAACTCCTGCACCCTCTTATCCGATCTTCGGGATGCGGAAAGGTTCAACCACAGGTATGCCTGAACGAAGTCTTGCGGAACGCCCTGCCCCTTGTGGTACATGAGCCCGAGGTTGAGTTGAGCGGAAGCATCGCCCCGATCCGCAGCCTGGCGATACCACTTTGCCGCCTCCGTATAGTCCTGGGGCACTCCCTGCCCATTGTCGTACATGAATCCGAGAAGGAACTGAGCGGGGCCAAAGCCCTGATCCGCAGCTTGGTGAAACCACTTTGCTGCCTCGGCATAGTCCTGGGGTACTCCCTGCCCCTTATGGTACATGGTCCCAAGATGGAGCTGAGCAGGGGCAAAGGCCTGATCTGCGGCCCGGCGAAACCACTTCGCCGCCCCTGCATAGTCTTGGGGCACACCCTCCCCATTGAGGTACATGTAACCGAGATTGTACTGAGCGCTTGCATCGCCCTGCTCCGCGTGCACCTGGAACCCGCCATAGGCCGCGGCGTAGTCGCCGCGCTCATATGCCGCCACGGCCTCCTCAAAGGTTTGCGCCGGCGCCGAAAACACGCCCATCGCCATGAGCAAAAGCACTACGGCCGGAACACACAGGCGGGCTGTCCCTCTCATTTCCATGTGGATGCCTTGTCCTTCCCTCACCATCGTCGAAGCGCGTAATCTGTCGGTCCGGGCCACTGCCCCGGCAAGCATCGAGTTCGCCGAGGAACTTCGCCGGGGAACGGCCGCCCCTCGTTGCCGTCAGCTACGTTGCCCGTCTTCGTGCGGCCCAGGCTCCGGGCTTGCGGGGCAACTCACGCCCACGCCGCCCAACCCGCAGTATCCCCACGGGTTCTTGGCAAGGTACTGCTGGTGGTAGTCCTCGGCGAAGTAGAACTCCCCGGCGTCCAGGATCTCGGTGGTGATGGGGCCGTAGCCCGCGCCCGACAGTTCCGCCTGGTAGCGGTCGCGGGACGCCTCCGCGGCCTTCCTCTGGCCGCTGCCGCGGGTGTAGATGCCGGAGCGGTACTGCGTGCCCACGTCGTTGCCCTGGCGCATTCCCTGGGTGGGGTCATGGGCCTCCCAGAAGACCTTGAGCAACTCGCCGTAGCCCACGGCCTTGGGGTCGAACACGACCAGGACCACCTCGTTGTGGCCGGTCCTGCCGGTGCAGACTTCCTCGTAGGTGGGGTTGGGGGTGAACCCCCCGGCGTATCCCACGGCCGTGGCATGGACCCCGTCGAGTTGCCAGAAGCAGCGTTCCGCCCCCCAGAAGCAACCCATGCCGAACACCGCGGTCTCCATGCCCTCGGGATAGGGCGGCGCCAGCGGGCGGCCGTTCACGTGGTGCGCCGCGGGCAGCGGCATCTTCTCCTGCCTGCCGGGCAGGGCCTTGTCCGGGTCCGGCATCTTCGTCTTCCCGCCGATCAGTCCCCAAAGCATCTTCGTCCTCCTTTCGCAGGGCGGTTCCGATACGTTCGGCGCCTACTTTCATCTAACCACGACCAAGGGGAAATTACGAGTTGGAAACGGCGCATCGGGAAGGATGGAGGTTGTACCAAACGTCGGGCGTTTTTGCGTTTGGTAGCACTATATGCAAGAGTCCTGACGTATGGTACGGCGGAGCTACTGGACCGAGGCCATTGAGGGACTCTGGGCCGAGAAGTCCGTGGTCTGGCTTGCGGGGGTCCGCAGGGCCGGCAAGACGTTCCTCTGCCGCTCCCTGCCCGGCGCCGAGTAGAGTCCGGCTGCGGTTCGTGGGCCTGGCCGAACTGGTCCGGCGCCTCGCCCGCTCCTTCCGGCCCGCTCCCGGGGGTGTTATCCCGTAGGGGTGGAAGCGGGCATCCTCTACGCACTGGCCGCGGCCCTGTTCTGGGGGACGTCGCCGGTGCTGGTGAAGCGCGGTCTCAGGAACTCCAACGTCAGCGCCGCGGTGCTGTTGCAGCAGGCGGGATCGGTGCTGGTGCTGGTCCTGATCGTCGCCCTTCCATCCGGCGAGGTCCAGCTCCGCATGCCCCTTGCCGCGGCCGGGGTCTTCGTCTCCGTGGGGCTGGTGGGGAGCTTCCTGGGCCGCACCTTCGTGCTCAAGGGCATCGACGAGATCGGCGCGGCCAAGGCCCAGTCCATCGCCAACTCCGCGCCGCTGCTTACCGCGGTGTACGCCATCGTCCTGCTGGGCGAGTCCGCGGCCCCTCTCATCCTGGTGGGCGTGGTCCTGATCGTGACCGGCCTGCTGCTCATCACCCGCGGGGGCGCCGACGGAGGCCCCGCGGGACCCGTGCGCTACAAGGCGTTCCTCAACCCCCTGCTTTCCATCGTCTTCTTCGGCTTCGGGCCGATCCTCAAGAAGGTGGCGATCCTGTCGGGAGGCGCGCCCATTCCCGGGGCGCTGGTCACCCACGTCACCGGCCTCGTCCTGGTGGTGCTGCTCGGCCGCATGCTGCGGGTCGATTGGCGGGAAGGCATATGGATCTCGGGAGACAGCTACGCCTACCTCCTGCTCTCCGGGTTCTTCCAGGGGGTGGGCTCCGTCTTCACCTACCTGGCGGTCGCCCACGCCCCGGCCATCATCGTCGCCCCCATCTGGAACGTCCAGCCGCTGGTGACGTTCTCGCTGGCGCGCCTGATCCTCCGGGGCGACGAAGCCGTCACCCTGAAGGACGGCCTGGCCGCGGTCCTGGTGGTGGCGGGGGTCTTCTTCCTGTATCAGTCGCGGGGGTAGGCGGCGTGGTCGCGGTCTTGCTGGAAGCGCCGGTACACGTCCTCATCGAACAAGCGGGCGGACACCACTTCCGACAGGGGAAAGACGATTCGAAAATCTCTAAGGTCTTCCAAGTCCTGACCGCGCTCGACGGAATCCAGGATCACAGGGGCATAGTCGGTTGTGATTTCCAATTCGTGGGTGTCGTGGCTTCTGTACCCGCTCAACGCAGGAATGATCGCGATGTCGGATTCGCTGTTCACACCAAGTCCGGTGTTGAGAGCGAATCCGATGTACGATTTTCCGCTCTTCAATGAAAGCTCTACATATATCTGGCGTTCCACGGATTCCGCCAGGAGCAACTCGATAAGATCGATGTTTTCTTCCGCTGCCCGTTTGGCTGCCTCCTCTTTGCCATAGCCATAGTTGATGACCGGAGGCAGCACGACTCCCAACAGTGCGCTCAATATCGCGGTGCCGGAGTACGGGAAGGGAACGAAGGAAGTCCACAGATCACTGCCTGGCGGGCATAGAAATGCGCCGAGCGAGGTGAGTATGTACGCGAAGATGACTAGAAGACCACCGGCAATAGCGGTCTGAAAGAAGAGATGGTAACCGGACGCGCGTTCCACGGTGAAACGGGTCCGGTAGCAGTGCCTGAGGAACCAATAGCCCCCGAGAGCAGGGATCAGGAGCCAACCGAGAGCCACACCAAATACCTGCCGTGGTCCGTAGGGGTGTTAACGATCGTCGTCCCTTTTCGGTGGAGACTTCGAGGCGCGGAGTTCTTTCGCAAACGCTGCCATCCTTTCAAGCGCCTCTCGCCCGCGTTTGCTTGTGAGCAACTCCTCGGCCTTGACGTACCGTTCACCGCGAGACGTGACGTAGATTTTCGGGCGTTCGTTCTCTGGTTCGTTTTTTGACATAATAGAGACCCCCCTTTCATTGTCTGAAGAACCTGCACCCTGATCCAGAGCTTCTTCCATGACTATCCTATAGCCTATTATCCCGCAATATCCCATACCGCGGGGACCCTGCGGCATCTCCGTATGCCGGCCCCTGCTTTCTCCGATAGCCAGCCCCTCCCCGACTCCACCTGCACGGACGACAACCCCTCCTCACGGCCGAAACACCGCGAACACCTTGTTGGAGTTGGAGATCCACGACTCCAGGAACACGATGTCGTCGGGCTTGCGGTCGATCTCGGCCATGGCGCCGGCCAGGGCGAACCAGTTGAGGAGCTCGTGGTGGCCGCGGTCCTCGGCCTCCGGCAGGTTCGTGTTCCGCCAGGTCTCCCAGTCGCCGTCCCGGAGGGCCTGGAAGTAGCGGCGGTCCGATTCCACGTCCGGGTACAGGAAGGAGTGCTTGGCGGTGAGGAACGAATGGGACCAGCTCGACGAGGCGATGAGGGCCACCCGCCACGGACTCCCCAGGAACGCGCGCACCGTTGCGGCGCCGATGTCGAAGCAGCGCCAGGGCTGCGGGCCCGGAGGGTCCCACTGGTCTTCAATGCTGCGGGCGGCCGAAGGGGTCAGCGGGACGCCCCGGCTGCCCACCAGCTTGCGCCCGTAGCTGTTCACGGTGAAGGGCACCACCGGGTAGGGAAACCCCGCGCGGTCCCAGTCCAGGTACAGGATCGAGTTCACGAAGGCGTGCCCCAGCCCGCGGTGCAGCGGCTTGTAGGAGTAGGCCACGTCGAAGCCGTTCTCCAGCAGGCTCGACGCCAGGTGCTTGCCGCCTTCCCGATGGCCCTCGATGGCGAAGGTCTTGTGGTCGGGCTCGTCCCAGACGTTGACGCCCCGGCGGCTGTGCAGCCACGGCTGCGCGTCCACCGATTCATAGGCGAGGATGGAGAAGGCGGGTACGCAGTCTTCCCGGTAATTCTCGTACTGGTCGTCGCCCCACAGCACGCACAGGTCGGGTCGGAATTCGTCCAGGGTGCGGCGGGCGATGCGGAAGCGGTCGATCATGGCCTGCCGATGCGCGTCCGAGTGGCTCCGGCCGTCGTCCGCGCCCCACTGCTCGCGCATGGGCGCCGGCCAGTTCTCGACGCTGCGCAGCCGTTCCGGAAGCGCCGGATCTTCCAGGCACACCTTGATGCGGCGAGTCATGTTCCCCTGGAAGCCGAGTCCGGGATAATGCGTGATGCCGAGGCCGAGTATCTCTCCCATGTCGTTACCCTTGTCGAGAACCCGCTTTCGCAGGCCGGCCGCACGCCACGAAGGCCCTCTTTTCCCCTGCTCCCCGCTTTGCGTCCTCCACGGCCCGCGGCCTCCCGCTACGCGTCGATGGTCTGGCCGCCATCCACCACCAGGGCGTGGCCGGTGACGAAGGAAGCCTCGTCGGACACCAGGAAGAGGACGCCGTAGGCGATCTCCTCCGGCCGCGCCATGCGCAGCAGGGCCTTGTTGCTGTCGGCCATGCGCTTGCGCTGCTCGTCGGTGGCGGCCTGGAGCGACGGAACCGGCGGATGCCCCCGGAAGCGCGGGGTCTCGGTGGCGCCCGGACAGACGCAGTTCACGCGGACGCCCTTGGGGCCGTAGTCCAGCGCCATTTCCCGGGTCAGGTTGATGACCGCCGCCTTGGTGGCGCAGTAGGCCGGGTAGTTCTCCGACGCCAGCAGGCCGAAGGTGGACGCGGTGCTCACGATGTTGCCGCTGCCCTTCTCCAGGAAATGCGGGATGACCGCCCGCACCGACCGGAAGATGGCGTTCAGGTTGAGGTCCATGATGAAGTTCCACTCTTCGTCGGTGAACTCGTGGATGGGCTTGCGGATGCCGCCGCCCGCGTTGTTGTAGAGGATGTCCACGCCGCCGTACCGGTCCAGCGCCGTCTTGACCATCGTCTCCGGGCCGTCGGACGCGGTCACGTCCACGTTCAGGAAGGTGGCTTCGCCGCCCTCCTCGATGATGAGCTGGTCCACCCGGGGCGTCGTGGTTTCCTGGATGTCGCAGCACAGGACGTTGGCGCCTTCGCGCGCGAACAGGCGGGCCGTGGCCCGTCCGATGCCGCTGTTGGCCCCGGTGATGACCGCCGTCCTGCCGCGCAGCCGCCCCAGCCCCTCCCCCAGCATGGGATGCTCGTCGCCGTTCGGTTTCGCCATAGCTTGCCTCCTTGGGTCTCGCGCCTTCCGGCTCACCTTCCCTTATCCGATTGCCCGATGATTTCCAAGCATGCCCCCGCCGCGCCGATCCGCCCGGAAACCCCGGTCCCCGCGCCCGGAGGATGCCCTTCATGGCGACACGGATCGAAACCATTCCGCTTTCAGTGGAATGAACGCATGGACTGCCCTTTTGAGTTCATGGCCGACGCCGTCTCCAACGTCAACCGCAGATCTGGCAGATCCGGAGGAACGGGTTAACCTTCCGGGGACAATCCGTTACATTGGGACACCCTCGGGCCGGGTGCGCCGTCCGGGGCAGGAGGACGCGGCGTGGAGCCGCTCCATGGGGAACGCGACCCGCGGCCGGCACAGGCCGGCCGGTGAGGAGGACCGTGATGAACCAGGCGGACGAAAGATTCGTGGACGTGGGCGGCATCCGCACCCGCTACTTCGAGAAAGGTAGCGGCGAGCCTCTGGTGCTGTTCCACGGCGGCAACTTCGGCTCCAACGACGCCGCGGACTGCGCTCTGGACTGGGGCCTCAACTTCGACGGCCTGGCGCAGTGGTTCCACGTCCATGCGGTGGACAAGCTGGGGCAGGGGATGACCGACAACCCCCGGAGCGACGAGGACTACACCATGGCCGCGGTGGTGCGGCACGCGCTGGCCTTCCTGGAGACCCTGAAGCTCGGCAACGTGCACCTCGTGGGCCATTCCCGCGGCGCCTACCTTGTGGCGCGCATGACCCTGGAGCGGGGCGACCTGGTGAAGTCCTGCATCCCGGTGGACACGAACACCCTGGCCCCGGGGGTGGGCAGGAACGACATCGTCTTCGCCAACGCCCCGGAGCCGCGGCTGGGGCGGGAGAGCCAGCGATGGGTGTTCGAGCGCTATTCGTACTCGGCCGCCCACGTCACCGACGAGTGGCTCGACGCCTGCACCGCCATCGCCCAACTGCCCAAGTACCGGGAAGCAGTGGAGAAGATGGAGACGCAGGGGCTCAAGACCAACCGCTTCCTGCTGCAGCACGCGCGCCAGAAGGAGGAGACCTTGGGCTGGCTCCGGGACCGGGGGCTGGGCAAGCCCACCCTCCTGGTATGGGGCTACAACGACCCCACCGCCACCCTGGACCAGGGCATGCGCCTGTTCGAGGTCATGGCCGGAAGCGAGCGCCGCACCCAAATGCACATCATCAACCAGGCCGGCCATTTCTCGTACCGGGAGCATCCCGCGGAGTTCAACGAGGTGCTGCGCGCGTTCGTCGCCAGCCAGTGAGCATCGGGGATCGAGGATTTACGATCGGGGGAAATTACGAACGGGGGGCAATTCCGAACAACGTCCCCCGTTCGTCCTGAGCGTAGCGTAGCGAAGTCGAAGGACGCGCTTTTCGATTCCCCATGCCTCTCGTCAGCCTCGAAGACGTCTCCCTGGAGTTGGGCGACCAGCGGTTGTTCGCCCATGCCGACTTCGCCATCGAGCCGGGGGAGCGGGTGTGCCTGATCGGGCGCAACGGCGCGGGCAAGACCTCCATGCTCCGGCTCATCACCGGCCGGCTCCAACCCGACCGCGGCGAGGTCCGTTACCAGAGCCGCATCCGCATCAGCGAGCTGGAGCAGGCGCTCCCCGAAGAGCTCGGCCGGACGGTGCGGGAATACGTGACCGCGGGCCTGGCCGACCTGCAAGGCCTCATCGACCTCTACGAACGGCGCTCCCGGGAGGCGCTGGACCGCAAGGGGCTGCTGGAGTTGGAGGCGTTGCATCGGGAGATCGACGCCCACGGCGGTTGGCGCGTGGACCAGCGGGTGGAGACGGTCCTGAGCGAGATGGACCTGCCCGCGGAAATGCGGCTGGGGGAGCTCTCCGGCGGTTGGCGGCGCCGGGTAGGGCTGGCCCGGGCCATCGTGGGCAACGCCGAGTTGCTGCTGCTCGACGAGCCCACCAACCATCTCGACCTGAGCACCATCCGGTGGCTGGAGGACCGGATCTACGACTACGCGGGCAGCGTGCTGTTCATCACCCACGACCGCGCCTTCCTGCGGCGGCTGGCCACCCGGATCGTGGAGATCGACCGGACCCGGCTGGTGAGCTGGCCCGGCGACTACGACGACTACCTCGCCCTCAAGGAGAAGGCCTTGGCCGAGGACGCCCGGCGCGACGCCCTGTTCGACAAGCGTCTGGCCCAGGAGGAGGCGTGGATCCGGCAGGGCCTCAAGGCGCGCCGGACCCGCAACGAAGGCCGTGTGCGCGCCCTCATGGCCATGCGGGAGCAGGCCGCCGGGCGTCTCAAGCCCCAGGGACAGGCGCGCATCCGCGTCCAGCACGGGGAGCAGTCGGGCCGGAAGGTGGTGGAGCTCCGCAACGTGACCCACGGCTACGGCGCCGAGCCGCTGATCCGCAACCTCTCGCTACGGATCGTGCGCGGCGACCGCATGGGGCTCATCGGCAACAACGGCGTGGGCAAGAGCACCCTGCTGCGCATCCTCGTGGGAGAGATCGCCCCGGATTCGGGGACCGTGGAGGTGGGCGCGAACCTGGAGATCGGCTATTTCGACCAGCTCCGGCGGCGGTTGGACCCGCAGAAGACCGTGGCCGAAACCGTGGCGGACGGCCGCGACCACGTGGTGGTGAACGGCAGGCCGCGCCACGTGGTGGGCTACCTCAAGGGTTTCCTGTTCACTCCCAAGCGGGCCATGAGCCCGGTGGCGGCCCTGTCCGGCGGCGAGCGCAACCGCGTCCTCCTGGCCCGGCTGCTCACCCGGCCGGCGAACCTGCTGGTGCTGGACGAACCCACCAACGACCTGGACATCGACACCCTGGAGGTGCTGGAGGAGCAGCTCGTGGACTACCGCGGCACCCTCCTGGTGGTGAGCCACGACCGCAGCTTCCTGGACAACTGCGTCACCAGCACCCTGGTGTTCGAGGACGCGGGCGTGGTCCGGCGCCATGCCGGCGGCTACACCGACTGGGCCAGGCGCGGCAAGGCCCTGGCCGTCACCGACGACCCCAACCGGAAGGCCGCCCGCAACGCGCCGCGGCAGCCGCGCGAGCCGGGGTCCCGCTCGACCAAGCTCAGCTACAAGCTGCAACTGGAGCTGGACGGACTGCCGGACCGCATCGAGGCCATGGAAAAGGCGGTGGCCGCGCTGGAGGAAGAGACCCGGCAGCCGGATTTCTACGCGCGGCCCTTCGACGCCGTCCGGCCCGTGCTGGACGAGTTGGAGACCGCGAAGGCGGCCCTCGAAGAGACGGTGGAGCGCTGGTCGGAACTCGAGGAACTGAGGGAACTGCGGATCCGGAACTGACGGAACGTCCGTCTCCCGATCCTCGATCCGTGCATGGCCCTCGGTGCGCCCCGACGTTGCTTGGGCCTGGAACTTCGGCTAAGAGAATGGGGAGTTCGGAGACGCCATGAAAAAACCCAGACTGTCAGTGGCCGGGCGCGCCGCCGTGCGGCTCGACGCGGTGGAGAAGGTGTCGGGCAAGGCGTTCTACACCGGGGACCTGGAGCTTCCGGGAATGGCCTACGCCAGGATCCTGAGAAGCCCCCTGCCCCACGCCCGCATCCTTAAGGTGGACGCCAGCCGGGCCAGGGCCTTGCCGGGGGTCATCGACGTGCTCACGCGCGACGACCTGGGCGGCCTCGACTACCGGTACGGCGCCACCTACAAGGACCAGTCCGTGGTGGCCGTGGACAAGGTCCGCTACGTGGGCGACCCGGTGGCCGCGGTGCTGTCCGCGGACGAGACGACGGCCGAGGAGGCCCTGGAGCTCATCGACGTGGAGTACGAGGAGCTTCCGTTCGTGGACACGGTGGACGACGCTCTGGCGCCGGGGGCGCCGCTGGTGCACGACGCCGAGGTGGCCAAGGCCGAGTTGCGCGGCTCCCGGTACGGCGCGCCTGCGCGCTTCGAGGGCACCAACGTGTGCTACCACTTCGGCTACGCACGGGGGAACGTGGAGGACGGCTTCGCCCGCTCCGACCACGTGTTCGAGGACGTCTTCCGGTTCTCCAAGGTCCAGCACTACTCGCTGGAGCCCCATATCTGCATCGCCCATTACGACGGCGACCGTTTGACGGTGTGGAGCTCGTGCCAGGACCCGTTCACGCTGCGGGGCCACTTGGCCGGGATCTTCAGGCTGCCCCTCAACCGGGTGCGCGTGGTGGTGCCCTACGTGGGCGGCGGCTACGGCGGCAAACTCTACGTCAAGGCGGACCCCATTGCCGCGGCCCTGTCCGTGAGGACCCGCCGCCCGGTCAAGCTGGCCCTCAGCGTCAACGAGAGCTTCAAGACCGTGACCCGCCATCCGGCGCGCATCCGCATCAAGACCGGCGTCAGCGGGAAGGGCAAGCTGGTGGCGCGGGAGTTGGAGATCTACATGGACACCGGCGCCTACGCCGACGCCGGGCCCCGGGTGACCCAGAAGGCCGGGTACCGCGCGGTGGGGCCGTACCGGGTCGCCCACGTGAAGATCGACGCCCACGGCGTCTATAGCAACACGGTGCCCGCGGGGGCCTTCCGCGGCTTCGGCGCGGTCCAGGTGGCCTGGGCCTACGAGTCGCAGATGGACATGATCGCCAAGCGGCTCGGCATGGACCCCCTGGACTTCCGCCTCGGGAACCTGCTGGACAAGGGCGAGGCCTACACCCCCGGCGACACCCCGGTGGACTGCGACCTGAAGCAGGGGCTGCGCAAGGTGGCCAGGGCGCTGGACTGGAAGAAGGCGTCCCGGCCCAACGTGGGCAAGGGGCTGAGCGTGTGCATGAAGGACGCGGGCGGCACCTACAAGGTGGCCGGCGCCACCGTGAAGATGTCCTCGGACGGCAGCGCGGTGCTGCTCACCGGCAGCGTGGAGGTGGGACAGGGCTGCCGCACCGCCCTCAGCCAAGTGGTGGCGGAAGAGCTGGGCATCGCCCTGGAGCAGGTGTCCGTGGCCCAGTTGGACACGGACGTGACGCCCTTCGACGTGTCCACCAGCGCCAGCAGCTCCATGACCGTCATGGGGCTGGCGACCCAGCGGGCGGCCCGGGACGTGAAGAAGCAGTTGCTGCGGGCCGCGGCCAGGGTCACGGGCGAGAAGGCCGACCGGCTCACCCTCAAGGGCGGCCGGGTGCGCGGCGGCAAGGGCCGGGGCGTGCCCTACGGCCAAGTCATCGCCGAGTACTTCGGCAGCTCCGCCACCGAGATCGTGGGGCGGGGGGTTTACCGGGACAGGAAGAGCAAGACCGCGGTGCTGGGATCCCCCACCACCTTCTGGGAAGTGGGCTGGGGCGGAGTCGAGTTGGAGGTGGACCCGGACACCGGCGTCATCCGCATCCTCAAGTACGTGTCCATGGCGGACGTGGGACGGGCCATCAACCCGTTGCAGTGCGAGGGCCAGGACGAAGGCGGCGTGTTGTTCGGCCTGGGCCACACCCTGCTGGAAGAGATGGTCTATGAGGACGGCCAGCTCCTGAACCCCAACCTCATCGACTACCGCGTGCCCGCCTTCCACGACCTGCCGGAGAGCTTCGTCTCCGAGCTGGTGGAAAGCGGCAACGGCCCCGGGCCGTTCGGCGCCAAGGGCATGGGCGAGGGCGGCGTGCTGCCGGCCGCGTCCGCCATTGCCGCGGCGGTGGACGACGCCGTGGACCTGCGCATCTGCGACCTGCCGCTGTCGCCCCCCAAGGTGTGGCAGCGCCTGCAGGAGCGCCGGCGCGCGAGTTGAGCGCCGCCCCGGACGGATCCGATACCTAGCCGAAAGGAGACCCCATCATGCCGGACCCCAAGCGCTTCCGAGCCATGGTCGTGAGCGAGAACGAGGACAAGACCTTCACCCGCGCCGTCAGCCAAAGGACGGTGGACGACCTGCCGGACGGGGACCTGCTGGTGGCGGTGGCCTGGTCCTCCCTCAACTACAAGGACGCGCTCTCGGCGTCCGGCAACAAGGGCGTGACCCGCAACTACCCGCACACCCCGGGCATCGACGCCGCGGGCACGGTGGCGGAGAGCCGGGTCGGCGGCTTCGCCAAGGGCGACGAGGTGGTGCTCACGGGCTTCGACCTCGGCGCGAACACCGACGGCGGCTTTGCCGAGTACGTGCGCGTGCCCGGGGCCTGGGCGGTGAAACGCCCCGACGGCCTCACCCTCAGGGAAAGCATGGTCTATGGCACCGCGGGCTTCACCGCGGCCCTGTCCGTGCTGCGGCTTCGGGAATCCGGGGTCGAGCCGGGTTCGGGCGACGTCCTGGTGACCGGGGCCACCGGCGGCGTGGGCTGTCTGGCGGTGGGCATACTGGCCCGGGCCGGCTACCGGGTGGTGGCCTCCACCGGCAAGGAAGCGGAGAAGGACTTCCTCACGGACCTAGGGGCCGCCGAAGTCATCTCCCGGGAGGCGGTGGACGACCGGTCGGGACGGCCCCTGTCCAAGGGCCTGTGGGCCGGGGTGGTGGACACGGTGGGGGGCAACATCCTGGCCACCGCGCTCAAGTCCACCAGGTACGGCGGCGTGGTCACCTGCTGCGGCAACGCGGCCTCCGCGGACCTGCCCACCACGGTCTTCCCCTTCATCCTCCGGGACGTGCGCCTCATCGGCGTGGCCACCCCGGACTGCCCCGTGGACGTCCGCACCGTGCTGTGGCGGAAGATGGCCGCGGAATGGAAGCTGCCCCGACTCGACGCGGTGGCCATCGACTGCTCCCTGGAGGAGCTCGACGCCCACGTCGAGCGCATCCTCGCGGGCAAGGTCCGCGGGCGCGTGGTAGTGGACCTTTCGCGTTAACGCACCGGGCCGGCGCGGGCCAATCGTCTCGGAGGTCGCCATGACGTCGTGGATGGTCGGCATCGATACCGGAGGCTCGTTCACCGACCTGATCGCGTTCGACCCCGCCACCGGCGAACGGCGGACCGCCAAGGTCCCCTCGATGCCGGAGGATCCGTCGGCCGCGGTGATGAACGCCCTCGACGAGCTGTTCCGCTCCGGGGTCGAGCCGGGCGGGATCGAGTTCCTGGTGCACGGCACCACGGTGGCCACCAACGCCATCCTGGAAAACCGGGGCGCGCGCACGGGCCTGCTGATCACCCGCGGCTTCCGGGCGGTCTATGAAGGGCGCGGCTGGTCGCAGCCGGCGCCGGAGGACCTGGCGGATCCCTACTACGTCAAACCGCCGCTGTTGGCGCCGCAATCGCTGACCGAAGAGGTCACCGAGCGCCTGGACTACCTCGGCAACGTGCGGACGCCCCTCGACGAGGACGACGCCAGACGGGCGATTGCGCGGCTGAAGGAGAAGCAAGTCGAGGCGGTCGCCGTCAACTTCCTGTTCAGTTTCCGAAACCCCGAGCACGAGGAGAGGACCGCGGCGCTCGTGGCCGAGATGGCGCCGGAGTGGCGCGTGTCGGTATCGTCGCGCATCCTGCCCACCATCCGCGAATACCCGCGCCTTTCCACCACGGTCATCGACGCCTTCGTGGGCAGGTCCATGGAAACCTACCTGCTGCGGCTGGTGGACAGGCTGCGCGCCGCCGGGGTCGAGACCCCGCAGATCTTCCTCATGCAGTCCAACGGCGGCCTGATGCGCATGAACGTCGGAGCCCGCTATCCCAACCAGACGCTGCTCTCGGGACCCGCGGCCGGGGTCGTGTCCGGCATCGAGCTGGCCGCGCTCCTGGGACGCAAGAACCTGGTCACCTTCGACATGGGCGGCACTTCCACCGACATCAGCGTGATCCGCGACGGGCGGTCCGAGGAGACCACCGCGGGCCGGGTCGCGGGGCAGGACCTCGCGACGCCGATGCTGGCCGTCCACACCCTGGGGGCGGGAGGCGGCGCCATCGCCTGGATCGGAAAGGACGGCCTGATGAAGGTCGGACCGCGGAGTTCGGGCGCGGACCCGGGGCCGGCCTGCTACGGCAGGGGCGGCGAGCTGCCGACGGTGACCGACGCCAACCTCCTGCTGGGGGCCCTCGGGGACAGCAGCGCCCTCGGCGGGCGGCTGCGGCTGGATCGGTCCAGGGCGGAGGCGGCCGTTCGCACGGGCTTGGCCGAACCGCTGGGTCTCGACGTGGTGCAGGCAGCGGCCGGGGTCCTCAGGATCGTCAACAACCACATGTCGGTGGAGCTCAGGCTTGCGCTGCAATACCGCGGCGTGGATCCGCGCGACTTCGTCCTGGTGGCCTTCGGCGGCGCGGGACCGCTCCACGCGGGCCTGCTGGCCGAGGAACTCCGGATACCCGCGGTCCTGGCGCCGCCGAACCCCGGCCTCAACAGCGCCCTGGGGCTGCTCCAGACCAGGGTCCGGCATCTCTACCTGCAATCGGACCTCGGCCTGGTGAGCGGTTACGACGTCCGACGCATGAACCGGCGGTTCGAGGAGTTGCGCCTCCGGGCCGTGGAGGACGTCCGGGAGGAGCGTTTCGACCTCTCGGAGGCGGTGTTCCGGCGGCAGGTGGACATGCGCTACCTGCACCAGGGGTACGACCTGTCCATCGATTGTCCGGACCGGGAGATGGTGGAAGCGGACAAGGCCGACCTCAAGGCGCGCTTCGACCAACGCCATGGCGCGGTGTACGGCGTGAGCGCCGAAGACGAGGACGCCGAAATCGTCACGTTCCGGCTCCTGGTCGAGATCGCTGTGCCGCGGCTCACTCCGCCGCCCGTGGAAGCGGGGGACGGAAACGTCGAAAACGCCGTCATCGGCCGGAGACCGCTTTTCGACCTGAAGCGCGGAGGGTTCCTGGAGGCCGCGGTGCTCGACCGCGGCCGGTTGCTGGGGGGCGACCGGATCCACGGGCCTGCCGTAATCGAACAACCGGATGCGACGACGGTGGTGCCCGAATCGCAGCAGGCCACCGTCGATGGTTTCGGCAACCTGGTCATCGAGAGGGCGTCATGAGCCTGGATCCCATCACCATCGAGGTCGTGCTGAGCCGGCTGCGGGAGGTCACCGCGTCCATGGCGCACGCGCTGTTCCACAGCGGCTACTCGCCGATCCTGCGCGAGTCCCAGGACGGCACCGCCGGGCTGACCGACCGCGACGGCCGGGTAATCATGGTGGGCGGAGGCCTCCAATACCATTCCCTGCTGTATTCGCAGTCGGTGGCCGGCGTCCTGGAACGCTATCCGGCGGCGGACATGAGCGAAGGGGATTCGTTCGTTTCCAACGATCCCTACAAGGCGGGGAACAGCCATGTGCCCGACATGGTCGTGGCGACGCCGGCTTTCCACGAGGGCAGGGTGGTGGCTTTCGGCGTCAGCGTGGCCCACAAGGCCGACGTCGGCGGCCTTGTGCCGGGGTCGAGCGGTGCCGCCGCGCGCGAGATCTTCCACGACGGGATCCTGCTGCCGCCGGTGCGGTTCGCCACGTCCGAGGGAGTACAGCCCGAGGTGGAGGCGATCCTTCGCAACAACAGCCGCATTCCGGACGTGGTGCTCGGCGACCTGCGCGGACAGGTGGGGGCCACGAGGCTCGGGGCCAGCCGGTTCCAGGCGCTGCTGCGCGAATACGGCGCGGACACCCTGCTCGGCGCTGTCGAGGAACTGCTGACGCGCACGACGAACCGGGTCCGCAGCGAGATCGCCTCATGGCCGGACGGGGAGTTCGAGGCGGAAGGGTTCCTGGACCACGACGGCGCGGACCGGTCCAGGCCAGTGCGGGTGCATGTCCGGGCCGTCAAGGCCGGGGAGCGGTTGACCCTCGACTTCTCCGGCAGCGACCCCCAGGCCCCCGGACCCGTGAACACGACGGGGGTAACGGCTCGGGCGGTCTCCATGCAAGCGGTCCTGGCGGCGTCGGACCCGAGCATCCCCATGAACGCGGGCGCGTTCGAGGCCGTCGAGTTCGAGATGCCGCCGGGGCTCGTGCTGAGCCCCCGTTTCCCGGCAACCGTCAACCACTACTTTCCCACGTCCCACTTGGTCTATAACTGCGTCCTCGCCGCGGTCGGACGCTTCAACCCCCGCCGGGCGGTGGCCCCCTCCGGCCTGGGCGCCGGCGCCATTGCCGTCGGCTACGGGGAAGGCCGTTCGGGCCGGCCCACCGTCCAGTACGAGATCCTGATCACCTCGCTGGGCGGCACCCGCGACCATGACGGAGCGTCCATCGTGATGCCGGTCAACCATTTCGCCCCCGGCACGCCGGTGGAGATCCTGGAGACGGAATATCCCGTTACCGTCCGCCGTTACGAGATCTGGCCGGACTCGGCCGGCCCCGGGCGCTGGCGCGGCGGCGCCGGGTTCGTCCGCGAGTACGAGTTCCTGTCCGACTGCATGCTCACGGTGCGCTCGGCAAACCATCGACAGGCGTCATGGGGCCTGAACGGCGGCGGAGGCCCGCCCACCTCCAGGACCACGATCCAGCAACCGGGCGAAGAGCCGTCCGAAGTCGATATCCTGGAAACCCGGTCGCTGCGGGCCGGCGCCAGACTCGCCGTCTTCCGCAGCGGAGGCGGCGGTTACGGCAACCCCCGGGAACGTCCCCCGGAACTCGTGCGCCAGGACGTCGAGGACGGATACGTGTCACGACGGCAGGCCCGGGAGACATACGGGCTTGCCGACGAAAAATCGAACCGTGGTTGAGGGCGTTCCCTCACGTGACCTTCCATCCCCGTTCGTCCTGAGCGTAGCGAAGCGGAGTCGAAGGGCGCGCTCGTCTCCATGGAAGAGGGTGCTTCGAATCCTTGGCGCCGTTCAAGTCGGTGACAGCCCAAATGAAGGCTTTCCCCTTTGACTACGACAGGTTACGGCACACTGACGAGAAATATCCCGGACAGCAGTGACCCCCCAGCATGAAACTTGGTCAAATCGATCAGTTACCTCGTCACCACTCGAGAAGTTCGGACCAAGTAACGGAAAAGGCTGGAGCCACCCGCCGGACTCGAACCGGCGACCTACTGATTACGAATCAGTTGCTCTACCAACTGAGCTAGGGTGGCCCGGAGGGACGACGTTGGGGGAAGGGTCAGCAGCCAATCTAACAGTTGGCCGCGCATGTGGGCAAGCGTCGGCGCGTGCGGAGCCGTACCGCGGCAGTGGAGGCCCTTCCCGCGGGCGTTACCGGGCGGCCATGCGGCCTCCCTCCACGGGCAGGTCGGCGCCGGTGATGTAGTCGGCCCAGCGGGAGGCGAGGAACAGCACCGGACCCACGAAGTCCTCGACCTCGCCCTTCCTTCCCAGCGCCGGCGGGGTGAACTCGCCTGCGGCGTGGGAAGGCTCGGGCCCCCTCCCCTCGCCCTTGGACAGGGCCTCGTACTCGTAAACGGTGGTGAGGCGGTTGGGCGTGAAGCCCGGACTCACGGAGTTCACGTTGATGTTGTCCGGCCCCAGTTCCACGGCCATCTGCCGGGTGAGCATCACCACTCCGCCCTTGGCCGCGCTGTAGGCCGAGCCTCCGGCCGTGCCCCGGTGACCGGCGATGGACGCGATGTTGACGATCTTGCCGGCTCCCTGCCGTTTCATCACCGGCGCCACGTGGCGCGCGCACAGGTAGGCGGCCTTGAGGCAGATGTCCAGCACGAAGTCCCACTCGCCGGGCTCCATCTCGCTCAGGGTCTTGGGCGGATAGATCTGCACGGCCGCGGCGTTGACCAGCACGTCGATGGCGCCGTAGCGTTCCACCACCCCCGTCGCCATCCGCGCCACGTCGGCGTCGTCCGACACGTCGCCAGGGGCGGGGATGGCCTCCACGGCCGGGCCGGTGAGCCGGTCGATGCATTCCAGCGCCTTCTCTTCCCTGAGGTCGTTGACTGCGACCCTGGCGCCGTGGTCGATGAACCCTTGCGCGAAAGCGCTGCCCAGCACCCCGGCGCCGCCGGTGATGAGGACCACCTTGCCCTGGAGTCCGAGATCCCTCATTGATTCCCTCCCTTTCTCCGGTCACCCGCGGCAGGCCGCGTCACGTTTCCGGGCAGCCTTGGGCCGGTGTCCCGGGGCTCGAATGCTCAGGGAACTTCTGATCCATTCCGGCTTGGGCTCCTTCTCGCTGTGGAAGAGCACGTCCTTCGACTTCGCTTTGCTACGCTCAGGATGAACGGGGAACTTCGCTACGCTACGCTTAGGGCGAACGGGAATCGTTGTTCCGAGTTTCCTTGGCCGGGTCCCGGACCCGCAACGCCGCCAGGAGGCGCCGGGCCGCGGCCTTGGGGTCGGGCGCCTCCGATACCGCGGAGACCAGGGCGACCCGGTCCGTGCCGGCGGCCTTGATCTCGGGCAGGTTGCGCTCGGTGACGCCGCCGATGGCGAAGACCGGCAGTTGCGCGCCGTCCGTGACGGCCCCGAGGGCCGCGGGTCCCTGGGGGTCGCCGAACCGCGTCTTGGACGGGGTGGCGAACACCGGTCCGAAGACCACGAAGTCTGCGCCCGCCCGGGCCGCGGCGCGGACCTCCGCGGGGGAGTGGGTGGACACGCCGATCTTGCGGTCCGCGCCGAGGAGCGCCCGGGCCGTCGCCGCGGGCATGGAGTCCGCGGCCAGGTGCACGCCCGCGGCGTCCGCGGCCAAAGCCACGTCCACGCGGTCGTTGACGAAGAGCTCGGCGCCGTAGCCGTCGCACAGCCGCTTCACTTCTCGCGCGAGCTCCAGCAGCGCCCGCCCGCCCAGGTCCTTTTCCCGCAGTTGCACCGCCCGGACTCCGCCCTCCAACGCCTGCTCCAGCACCCACAGCAGGTCCCGGCCCGCGGTGGCCTTGCGGTCGGTGACGAGGTACAGGTCGAAATCGACGGCTCTCAAGGGTCCGGCCCGACGTTCCCCGCGGGACGCCGGTCAGGCGAGGAGTCCTTCGATGGGACTCGACGCGGTGGCGTAGAGCTTCCTGGGGATGCGCCCGGCCAGGAACGCCTTGCGCCCGGCCTCCACCGCGAGCTTCATGGCGTCGGCCATGAGAACCGGGTCCCGGGCCCCGGCGATGGCCGTGTTCATGAGCACGCCGTCGCAGCCCATCTCCATGACGATGGCGGCGTCGGAGGCGGTCCCCACCCCCGCATCCACGATGACCGGGATGGAGACGTTCTCCTGGATGATGCGGATGTTGTAGGGGTTGCGGATACCCAGGCCGGAGCCGATGGGCGCGGCCAGGGGCATCACCGCGGCGCAGCCCATGTCTTCGAGCTTCCGGGCGGTGACCACGTCGTCGCTGATGTACGGCAGCACCGTAAAGCCGTCCTCCACCAGCAGCCGCGCGGCTTCGAGGGTGCCCGGGGTGTCGGGGAAGAGCGTCCTGTCGTCGCCGATGACTTCGAGCTTGATCATGCTGCCGACCCCCGCTTCCCGGGCCAGGCGGCAGGTCCGCACGGCTTCGTCCGGGGTATGGCAGCCCGCGGTGTTGGGGAGGATGGTGAACTTGGCGGGATCCAGGTAGTCGAGCAGGTTCTCCCGGTCCAGATCGACCACGTTGACGCGCCGGACCGCCACCGTCACGATCTCGGCCCCGGAAGCCTCGATGGCCTTGCGGGTTTCCTCGAAGTCGCGGTACTTGCCCGTGCCGACGATCAACCGGGAGCGGTACTCCCTCCCGGCCAGACGCAGGCCATCGGAGGGCGCCGCCCCCGGGCCTTGGGATACGGGATCGGTCATGGTTCTCTATCCACCGCCCACGAAGTGGACGATCTCCACCTCGTCCCCCTGCTCGAGGCGCGTGGCGCCGTGGGCGTCGCGCGAGAGCACCCGGGCGTTGAGCTCCACCACCACGCGCCCGGGCCGCAACTCCAGGTCCTCCAGCAGTCGGGCGACGCTGATGTCGGCCGCCACCTCGCTGTCTTTGCCGTTGATGCGGATGACCACGGGGAGCTCTCGGAACCCGCGTCCGACGGGACCTGCCGGCCCCGCTAACGGGCCGCGGCGATCTTGACTTCGAGCACGCCGACGCCCTCCACTTCCCCTTCCACTTTGTCCCCGGGGTGGAGGAAAACGGGCGGCGTGCGGGCGAAACCCACCCCCGACGGGGTTCCCGTGCTGATGACGTCGCCGGGTTCCAGTGTCATGCCATGGGAAAGCTGCTCGATGGTGGTGGGGATGTCGAAGATCATGTCCCGGCTGTTGCCGTCCTGCATGGTCTCGCCGTTGACGCGGCACTGGAGCCTGACGTTCTGCGGGTCGGGCATGGCGCTCTTGTGCACGATGCAGGGACCCAGGGGGCAGAAAGTGTCCAGGGCCTTGCCCTTGAACCACTGGAGGTGGCGGCGCTGGAGGTCCCGGGCGGTCATGTCCAGGCAGACGGTGTAACCGAAGACGTAGTCGTTGGCCTTGGCCCGGGGGATGTTCCTGCCCTTGCGGCCGATGACCACGGCCAACTCCACCTCCCAGTCGATCTTGTCGGTGGCCGAATGGGCCAGCACCCGGCCCTGGTCCCCGATGACCGCGGTGGCCGGCTTGGTGAAGAACACCGGGGCCTGGGGCGTGTCGAGTTTCACGTCCCGGACCCGGTCGCCCTCGTCGATGTGCTCCTGGTAGTTCACCCCCAGGCAGATGACGTTCTTTCGCGGCGCGGGGATGGGCGACAACAGCCGGGCGCGGTTGCGCTTCACCAGGACGTCAATCTGGGCGAGCCGTCGGACGCCCTTGGAATCCAGCTCCTCCACGTAGCGGGCCGCTTTCCTGGCGGTTTGCAACGCCTTGGCGCCGGCGTCGAGGAACGCCTGCATGCTGTCCAGGTACGAGGCCGCGGACCCCGGCAGATAGCGCTTGCTGACCTGCCGGAGGTCCATGATCTGGTCCTCGCCGGTCATCAGGCCGAGACGGTTCTCCCTCTGGAAGTTGTAAGTGACGAAACGCATCGACGGCCTCCTGATCCCGGTCCCGGGGACCGATCCGGCGCAGGTTCCCCAGCGCTACGCTCTCTGTCTCCAACGGCAGGAATGGATGCGGCGGGCGGGTCCTGCGTGGCCCCTCGGACCGGACGGTCCGTGCGGACTCCGCCGCCGGCCCAAGCGTCCGGCGGCCCCGCCCCTATCCTCATAGAGAAGCGCCGTATGGTTGTCAAGCCGCGGTCGCAGCCGCGTTTACGGCCGCGGGCGCCTCCGGTGAAATTGCGCGGCCGGGCCGCCGGTGTTACCCTTCGGGGTGTGAGGCGAGCCAGGGTACAGCGTACCGCCATGGAGGTGGGGGACCGAGTGCTGGTGCGGCGGGACTTGAACAAGCAGGTCATGCTGGTGGCCAGGGTGGACATCCCCCATTCGACCCAGAAAGTCTTCCTGTCGAGGTCCGGCGGCGACTTCACGGTGGGTCTGAAGGTGTGGAAATCGGACTACGTCTGGAACGACAAGAACCAGATGTGGGTGTCGAGGCGCTGACCCCATGGCCGCAGCCGCCACCGACGGCGCAAGGACGCTCCTGCAGAGCCTTCGCGAAGGAAAGGGGCCGTCCGTCATCCTGCTCCACGGGGACGAGTACCGCGTCCGCAGCACGAGCCGGGCGGTGCTGAAGGTCGTCGCCCCGGATTCGGAACGCGGCCTCGACACGTCGAGGTTCGACGCGCGGACCGCTCCGTGGGCGGACATCGAAGCCGCCCTCCTGACCCCGTCCCTGTTCGCCCCCACGTGCACGGTGGTGGTGGAGTCCGTCCCCTGGTTCGCCCCCGCGGAACGGAAGACGGACCTGCTCGAGAAGTCGCTGGGCCTCTGGGAGGAGGGGCAGAGGGACGAGAGCGGACGCGCCTTCATGGCGTTGCTGCGTTCGGAGGGCTGGACGCGGGAGCAGTGGCAGGAGGCGCAGGACCCGTCGGAGCTCGCCCAAACCCTCAAGGACTACCGGACCCGCGCGCGGGAGGTCCAGGCGGTGTGGCAGTATTGCCGCGAACAGAAGCTCCCTTTGGGCAACCCCAAGGCCGACGAGCAGGGCCGGATCCTGCAACTGCTGGAGCGAGGGTTGCCCGACGGTTGCCGCCTGCTGCTGCTGGCCTCCCAGGTGGACAAGCGCGGACGCGCCTACAAGCAGTTGGGCCGCAACGGCTGCGTCGTCGATCTCGGGGTGGAGCGGGACCGGAGCGGGCGCATCCGCCGCGAGTTCCTGGCCGCGTTCCTGGACCAGGGCCTTCGGCAGGCGCGCAAGCGCATCGACCCCCGGGCCCGGGAGACCCTGCTGTCCCGGTGCGGCAACGAGCTATGGACGGTCCAGCAGGAGATCGAGAAGCTGCTCCTGTACGTGGGGGACTCCGACACCGTGGGCCCGTCCGACGTGGACGAGGTCTTCATCGACCAGTCGGAGAGCTGGGTGTTCGACCTGACCGATTCCCTGGGACGGAGGGACGCGCTTCAGTCCCTGGGCTTTCTCAGGCGCCTCCTGGCCAACGGCGAGTACCCGCTGCGGGTGCTGGGGGCCATCGCCAGCCAAGTGCGCCGCCTCCTCAGCGCCCGCCAACTCCTCGACCACGAGTTGGCCGGAGTCTGGCGCCGGTCCATGTCCTTTGCCCAGTTCCAGCAGCAGGTGCCTGCGGACACCGAAGGAATGCCCACCAAGAGCCCCTACGCCAACTACCTGACGTTGCAGCGAGCCGAGAAGTTCCCCCTCCCCAAGCTCAGGGTTTTCCTCCGCCTGGTCCGGGAGACCGACGCCCGCCTCAAGTCCTCCGGCGTCGAACCCCAGGCCGCCATGGAGCGGCTCATCCTCGAAATGTGCCTGCCCTGAACGGGCCGGGCGCGGCGCCTGCCCGGAGCGTCCGGACGTACGGGTCGCCGAGGGAACCCTGTCGAAGAATCGCTAAAGAATCCCGCCGTCACGCCGATTCCCTGTTCCAGGGAGTCGGGTCATGGCGTCCAGGTCCCTGGAAGTTGTCCTGATACCCTGTCCCGTATGCAAGGGAACGACGGAACGATAGCCTTGTGGAGTGCGGAAAACGTTGCATTCCAGGGTCCCGTTGCAGTAGAGTGAGACCTGCATGGGCGGTCGGGAGAAAAACCAAACCGGCTGCGCTCGGCTGGCGGTGGTCGGTTCTTTGGGACGAAGGGAGAAGGCCGTGCCTCGGCAGGACTGGCATAAGGACATGGAGAAACAGTGATGAGCGCCAACCCGGATTTCAAGGCTCCTCCTGACCCGCCCGCAGCGGAGAGCGGCAGCAGGGGGGTCAGCGATGGTCTGGAAAATCGGCTCACGAGACTGGAAACCCACTTCCGGTACCTCGCTACCAAGGAAGACCTGCAGAAACTCGAAACCCATTTGCAGCACTTTGAAACCCATATACAGTACTTTGCTACCAAGGAAGACCTCCAAAAACTCAAGGTATGGTGGTTGGGGGGAATCATCGGAGGCATGGGACTGGCCGCCACCATTGCTATTGCCGTGCTGAGGCTCTCCCCGACAGTGGCCAGTTAGCCGCTTGGCTGGGCTGGGCCTTCGGGCTTTCGTGTGGGTAAGGCAGGAGAAGGGGGGCGACAGGGGTCACGCCGTCATTCCCGAGGACACTCAGGCCGGCATTCCCGCGGACGCTCGCCCCGTCATGCCGCAGACGCCTGCCCCCGTCATTCCCGCGAAAGCGGGAATCTATTTTGCCGGATAACTCCCTAAAGATCCCCGCCGTCACGCCGATTCCCTATTCCAGGGAGTCGGGTCATGGCGTTCAGGTTCTCGGTATTCCAAAAGCGGCTTTCGGTTCGGTCCGCGGCGCTTCTGCTGGCGGTGTTCCTTTCCGGTTCCCTGAGCCATTTCTCGTACCGGCTCTGGACCGGCGCGCCGCCGTGCGACGGCTTTCCGTCCGGCGTTTCGGCCCTCGAATCCACAGTCACGGCTGAGCTGCCGGTGGTGGACGTGGTGGAGGTGGAGCGGCTCCGGGAGCTTGCAGGGACGCGGGCGCGGGTCCGGGGACGGGTCTTCCGCGTGGGGCACTCGTCCAGGAGCAACACCTACTTCCTGGACTTCGGCCCGTCCCGGTCCGCCTTCACCGCGGTCATATTCTCGTCCGCGGTGGATTCCTTCCTGCGCGAGGACGCCCATCCGGACCGGTTCCAGGGACAGGAGGTGGAGCTCACGGGCACGGTCAGGGACGATCCCAAGTACGGGCTGCAAATGATCCTGGAGGGTCCGCGCCAGATCGAGCCGCTGCCCTGACCCGTCCCTGCGACCGGCTTCCCGACCGGGGGAAGGTCCGCACCGGGTCGAGCCGCCGGCCGGTCCGGTATCTTTCGGGGCGCTTCCGGAATTCGTGTGGGTTGCGACACTCCCTATCCCGTCATACCTGCGAAAGCCCGCCTCGTCATACCCGCGAAAGCCCACCCGCTCGTCATTCCTGCGAAAGCGGGAATCCAGACCTTGCGAGCAAACCCCATGGCCCTTTCCCTCCTGCCTTGCCCACACGAAACTTGCCCGCACGAAAGCCGGAAGAGCCTGTTTTCTCGTCCCGTGTTTTCGGTTAAGCTCGGTGCCATGGAGAGGCAGCCACGGGAGCGCTGCATGGTGTGCGCCAAGGTCGCCCCGCTGAACGGCGGCATCTGCCAGACCTGCGGCGAGAAGATCCGCGCCCAGGCCCGGGGTGCGCAGCAGGATATCCGGGACCGCTCCGACCGGACGCTGCAAAAGCACGGGGTCAAGCCGGAGCAATAGCCCGGTCCGGTCGCGGCGGGCGGCCCGGGGCCGGTCACCGCTATGACAGGCGACCCGCGACACTTCGAGTCCATCGGCAACCGGCTGGGGTTCCGCACGGAACCTGCGGGCGAGGACGAGATCCGCTTGGTCTGGCGCGGCGGACGCTTCCCCGCGGCCCTGTGCCTGGGCATCGCGGTCCTGCTGCTGTTGCTGTCGGCGCCGGTGTTCCAGGCCATCCGCGCCCAGGGTCTCCACAGCCCGGTGGGGAACCTGTGGTACTTCCCGGCCATGAACGCCGTCCTCTTCGGGGTTGCCCTGTTCCTGCTCACGCTCAAGCGCGCCATCCGCATCGACCGGCGCGCGGGCAAGGTCCATATGACCCGCGCCAGCCTGCTGGGGCGGCGCCGGTTGACCCTGGACTTCCACGAGGTCCGGGGCCTGAAGCTCGCCGACGACCAGGTTTACAGCGGCTACGCCGTGGCCGGCTCCACCGCAGGGCGCAAGTCCTTTCCGGCCCGCTCGCTCCGCCTGCTCCTGTCCGACTCGCGTTCGGTGCTGCTGGACCGGGGCGGCGGCAAACGGCTGGAAGACCTCGCGCAGCGCATCGGCCGGTTCATGGACAAGCCCGTGGAAAGCGCCTGAACCGCCCGTTCCACCCCCTGCGGCGGGACGCATGCGCTCCGGGGACGCCGGAACGAAGCGGGGAGCCAAGCCCCGGAGCCTTGCTTGCACTTTGCCTTGATTCTTCCTATAACGGAGCGGCTTTTCGGGTATCCCCAGACCCTCCGAGCAACAAACCCCACGATCGGAGACGGATTTCATGGACAAGAAGATCAAGTTTCGCGTCAACGGGACGGAGCACGAACTGGACGTGCCCACCAACCGCTTGCTGGTGGACGTGCTCCGGTACGACCTGGGCCTCACCGGAACCAAGGAAGGGTGCAGCGTCGGCGTGTGCGGCGCGTGCACGGTGCTCATGGACGGCGAGATGGTGAGCTCGTGCCTGGCCCTGGCGGTCTTTGCCGACGGGCACGACGTGACCACGGTGGAAGGGCTGGCCCGGGACGGCGAGCTCCATCCGGTGCAGCAGAGCTTCATCCGCTACGGCGGCTTCCAGTGCGGCATCTGCACCCCCGGCCAGGTGGTGGCGGCCAAGGCCTTGCTGGACCGCAACCCCCGGCCCAACGAGGAAGATATCAAGGACTGGATGATGGGCAACCTGTGCCGCTGCACCGGCTACTACAAGATCATCGAATCCATCGAGAAGGCGCACGAGTTCGCCGGGCAAGGGGTCGAGGAATGATCGCTTTCGATTACCGTACTCCGGGAAGCCTCGAAGAGGCCCACGCGGCCCTGAAGGAGCTGGGACCCGACGGCAAGCTGATCGCCGGCGGCACCGCCCTGGTCATCATGATGAAGCAGCAGCTCGTGCAGCCCGCGTGCGTCATCAGCCTCCGCAACGTGTCGGACCTGGGCGGCGTGTCCGAGAACGACGGCAGCGTGCACATCGGCGGCCTCATGAGCCACGCCGCCCTGGACGCCTCCCCGGTGGTGCAGGAGAAGCTGCCCATGCTGGCCGAGACCTACCACCACGTGGCCACCCAGCGGGTGCGCACCATGGCCACGGTGGGGGGCGGCCTCGCCCACGCGGACCCCAACCAGGACCCGCCGCCGTCGCTCATCGCCCTGGGCGCCTCCTTCGAGTTGAGTTCCTCCCGCGGCAGCCGGACGGTAGCGGCCGAAGACTTCTTCAGAGACTACTACGAGACCGTGCTGGAGCCGGACGAGGTCCTGAGCGGCGTCAACGTGCCGTTGATGCCCGCCCACAGCGGCGGGGCCTACCTCAAGTTCCTGCCGCGCTCCGCGGACGACTACGCCACGGTCAGCGCAGCCGCGGTGGTGACCCTGGACCCGGGCAAGACCACGATCGAGGACGTGCGCATCGCCATGGGCAGCGTCAACACCACGCCGGTGCGCGCCGCGGACGCCGAGGCCGTGCTCCGGGGCCAGCCGGTGAAGCCCGAGGGGCTTCGGGAAGCCGGGGAGAAGGCCAGGGAAGCCACCGACCCGGTGAGCGACTTCCGGGGATCCGCGTCCTACAAGACCCAGATGGCCGCGGTGTTCGTCCGGCGCGCGCTGGAGCGCGCCATCGCCAACGCCTGAACGTCGGAGGGGGGAGGACCCAAGTGAAATTCAGCCAGAGCGCAACGGTGCCGGCAGGACGGGAGCCCCTGTGGCAACTCCTCATGGACATCCCCAGGGTGGCCGGATGCCTGCCCGGAGTCGAGGACGTGGAGCAGGTGGACGGGGACACTTACCAGGGGACCCTGAAGGTGCGGGTGGGACCCATCGCCTTGAGCCTGCAAGGCAGGATCGTCCTGGAAGAGAAGGATCGGGACGCCTGGCGCGCGGCGCTGCGGGCCGAGGCGGAAGACCGCCGGGTGGCCGGGGCCATGCGCGGAAAGTCCACCATGTCGCTCAAGGAGTTGAGCGCCGGGGAAACCGAGTTGACGGTGGAGACCGACGTCAACATCCTCGGCAAGATCGGCGAGTTCGGCCAGCCCATCATCCGCAAGAAGGCCGACCAGATGCTCAACCTGTTCATCGACAACATCAGGAAGGAGCTCGCCGGGAACTGACGCTCCCGGGCGGTTCCCGAGCCAGACGGGCGGCCGGTAGGCGCAGAGACTACCGGCCGCCCGTCTGCGTTTGGGGACTCTTCCGGCTTTCGTGTACAAGAGCGGCAAGGGCTTGCGGCTTGGCGTCCCCTCCCCCCTTGAGGGGGAGGGACAGGGAGGGGGATGCGGCGGGGCTGTGGGGAGGGAATCGGAGTTCCCCGCAATGGCGAACCGGGAACGGCATGGTCGGAACGGGAGGGAAGCGCGCCTCATCACGTGGGGGGAGAGTGTCACGACCCGCACGAGACCCTGAAGGGACGGAAGGGCCGACGGAAGCCCGAATGGAACGCAACCTGCGGGAGAGATTGCGGGATCGGATCCAGCGGGAGTGTTCCCGGCTCGGCCCGGCCGGCATCGTCCGGGTGGAGACCCCGATCCCGCCCACCGACGCCCTGGCATGGCTGCGGGCGCAGGACCCCCGCGCCGTCAAGACGTACTGGGCCGACCGGGACGGCGGCGAGGAGGTGGCCGGGGTCGGCGCCGCGGACATGACGGCGTGCGCCGGCCCGGCCGGCGTCCATGCGCTGTTCGAGGAGTTGCGCCGGCGCTTGGACGCCGGGGGCGCGGGGACGCGCTATTTCGGGGGAATGCGGTTCGACCGCGGGAGGGCGTGCGCTCCGGCTTGGCGCGGCTTAGCTACCTGCAGTTTCGTGTTGCCGCGGTTCGAGTTGAGCCAACGAGGCGGGGACAGCATGCTCGCTTGCCAGTGGCTGTGTTCGGAGACCGCCGAGGACGCCCTGCTGAAAGAGGTGGACACGCTGGCGTTCCATCCCGCGGCTTCGGAGGGCGTCCCTGCGGCCGCGGGGGAGCGCCGGGACCTGCCGGACCGGAGCGGCTGGGAGGCCGCGGTGACCGGGACCCTCGCCCTCCTGTCCGAGGGGCCTCTGGAGAAACTCGTGCTCGCCCGGAGATCCACCTTCGGGTTCACCGGGGAGCTGGACCCCTGGGCGTGTCTCGAAGCCCTGTCTCCCGGGGCGGCCCGTTGCTACCGCTTCTGCTTCATCCCGGACCCATACGGTAGCGCCTTCCTCGGGGTCTCGCCCGAGCGGCTCTACCGCCGGGACGGACGGCAGGTTCTGTGCGAGGCCATTGCGGGCACGCGCGTGCGCGACGACGACGTCTCCCTGGACCGGCAACTGGAACGGGACCTCATGGCCAGCGAGAAGGAGCGGCGGGAGCAGGACTACGTGGCCCGGGGCGTGCGGGAGGGCATGGTGCGCCTGTGCCGCTCGCTGAGCGCGGACGCCGGCCCGTCGGTGGTGAAACTGCGCCAGTGCCAGCACCTCATGACCTCGTTCCGGGGCGTGCTTCGGGACGGTGTGGGCGACGCCGACCTGGTGGACGCGCTGCACCCCACGCCGGCCGTCGGAGGCTACCCCACGGACTTGGCGGTCCGACGGATCCGCGAGACCGAGCCCTTCGACCGGGGCTGGTACGCTGGACCCGTGGGCTGGGTGGGGCGCGACCGGGCCGAGTTCGCGGTGGCCATCCGCTCCGGGCTGGTGGAAGGCTCGACGCTCTCGGTCTTCGCCGGCGCGGGCATCGTCGCCGGGTCCGCGCCCGGGGACGAATGGCGCGAGCTCGACTACAAGATCGGCCACTTCACCCGCGCCCTGAACCTTCCGCAATGACCGGGGCCGCCAACCTGAACCACCTGTGGGCGGGGCTGCTCGTCGAAGAGCTGGTCCGCAACGGCATCGACACCTTCTGCATAGCCCCCGGGTCCCGCAGTGCGCCCCTCGTAGTGGCGGCAGCGCGCCACCGCCAAGCCCGCGCCGTCGTCCACTACGACGAGCGCGGCGCGGCCTTCCACGCACTGGGACACGCCCGGGCCGCGGGCGCGCCGGCCGCGGTGGTCACCACCTCGGGCAGCGCCCTGGCCAACGTGTGGCCGGCCGTGGTGGAGGCGTCGCTGGAGCGCGCGCCGCTGCTGGTCCTGAGCGGCGACCGCCCGCCGGAGCTCCAGGACGCCGGGGCCAACCAGACCATGGACCAGGTCCGGTTCTTCCGCGGCTATGCGGAATGGTCCGCGACCCTGCCGTGTCCTTCCCGGAGCGTCGATCCCTCGGTGGTCCTGACCACGGTCGACCAGGCGGTGAGCCGTTGCCGCGGTCCGTCCGGCGGCGTGGTGCATCTCAACTGCATGTTCCGCGAGCCTCTGGCGCCCACGGACGAGGGCGAGGACCCGGAGCCCTGCCTTGCGCCGCTGGAAGCCTGGCGCGCCGGGGAGCGCCCCTACACCCGTTACGAGAACGCGTCCGCCCGGCCAAGCCGGGAGGCCTTGGACCGGCTGGCGGCGCTGGCGGGACGCCGACCCCGCGGCATCCTGGTGGCTGGACGCCTCGCCGACCCCGCGGCGCGCCGGGCCGCCGCCGACCTCGCCGTGTCCCTGGGCTGGCCGCTCCTGCCCGACGTGACCTCGGGTCTCCGTCTGGATGGCAGGCCCGGGAACTCCGTGCCCTACCACGACACCCTGCTCTTCTCCGAGACCTTCATGCGGCGGCGCCGTATCGAGGCGGTGATCCATCTGGGAGGGCGGTTGACTTCGAGACGGCTCATGGACCACCTGGAGGCGGTCCGCCCCGGTGACTACGTGGTGGTGGACGACCACCCCCACCGGCAGGACCCCATCCACCGGGCCACGCAGCGGCTCCGGCTGCCGGTGGCGGCCTTCTGCGAGTCCCTGAAGGAGCGGGTCGGGCAGGCCGCGGGCGACGCCGACTGGCTGGCCGGTTGGCGGCAGGCGTCCGAGCGCGTGGGGCGCGGCTTCGCCGAATGCTTCAACCAAGACCGGGGCTTGAACGAGCCCAAGGTGGCGTGGCTCGTGTCGCGCCGCATGGGCGCGGGCGAAGGGCTGTTCCTGGCGTCGAGCATGCCCGTCCGCGACATGGACGCTTTTGGTTGCCCAAGGCTCGACGAGCCCCCCGCGGTGGCCGCCAACCGGGGCGCCAGCGGCGTGGACGGGGCCATCGCCACGGCCGCGGGGTTCGCCCGGGGCCTGGGCCGGCCCACGACGCTCCTGGTGGGGGACGTGGCGTTCCTGCACGACCTCAACTCCCTGAGCCTCGCCCGGGACCTCCGTACCCCCCTGGTCGTGGTCATCCTGAACAACGACGGCGGAGGGATTTTCTCGTTCCTTCCCATCGCCGGGTTCCCGGACGTGTTCGAGCGCTACTTCGCGGCCCCCCACGGCCTGACCTTCGAGCACGCCGCGGCCTTGTTCGGCGCGGCCTACGCCCGACCCTCGACCACCGACGAGTTCACCGCGGCCTACGACGAGGCCCGGCGCAGACCCGCGGCAACCCTCATCGAGGTGCGGACCCGGCGCGAAGAAAACCGCGGCCTCCACATGGGCCTGCGGCAAGCGGCGCTGGAAGGGGTCTAGCGTGGCGGCCGACCCCCATGGACTGCACTACGAGGTCCGCGGGAGCCGCACGGACCCGGCGCTGCTGTTCCTCCACGGCTTCCTGGGGTCGGGCCGGGACTGGGCGGAAGTCGCGGAGGCGTTCCCGGACTACCGGCGCATCCTGGTGGACCTTCCGGGACACGGGCTGAGCGCCGGATGCTCGGCGCGCCTCTACCCCATGCCCCGGGCGGCCCTTGCGTTGCTGGCGGTGCTGGACCGCCTGGGCGTGGAGCGATGCGTGCCCGTGGGTTATTCCATGGGCGGGCGGCTGGCCCTGTGGCTCGCCTCGAACCACCCCGGCCGTTGCCGCGGACTGGTGTTGGAGTCCGCGTCTCCCGGGCTGGATTCCGAGGACGAACGCGAGCGCCGGCGGGGATGGGACGAGTCCCAGGCGCTGCGGTTGGAACGGCAGGGTCTCCCCGAGTTCCTGGAGGAATGGTACCGGCAGTCCCTGTTCCGTTCCATCCGCAGGAACGAGACGCGCTTCGGCGCCATGATGGAGCGGCGGCGGCGCAACGACCCGGCCGCCCTGGCCCGGTCCCTCCGCCGCATGGGCACGGGATCCCAGCCGTCCCTGTGGCCGCGGCTGGCGGAACTGCCGGCGCCTTGGCTGGCGGTGGTGGGGGAGCTCGACCCGGCCTACGGAAAAACCATGCGGGATATGGTAAGCCTGTCGGAAAAGGGCAGGCTCGCGACCGTCCCGGACGCGGGCCACAACACACATTTCGAGAACCCCGAGGCGTACTCTCGCACCTTGCGCGAGTACTTGGCGTCCCTTGGAGGACGCCGGGGCACTGCGGCCGACGGGTCCGCAGCCTGAACCGGGCGCCGGAGCGGCCGGGGGCGTCACATCGAGGTCTGGAGCATGGCAACCATCCAATGGAGCGAGGCGGGGCAGTACACCGACATCCTGTACCACAAGACCGAAGGCATCGCGAAGATCACCATCAACCGCCCGGAGGTCCGGAACGCCTTTCGGCCGCTGACCGTGGAAGAGATGATCCGGGCGCTGGACGACGCGCGCAACGACCACACCGTCGGGGTGGTCATCCTCACCGGCGCGGGCAGGGAGGCGTTCTGCTCCGGCGGCGACCAGAAGGTGCGGGGGGACTCCGGGTACAAGGACGCCGCGGGCGTGCACCGGCTGAACGTGCTGGACTTCCAGCGCCAGATGCGCAGTTGCCCCATGCCGGTCATCGCCATGGTGGCGGGCTACGCCGTGGGCGGCGGCCACGTGCTGCACGTCATGTGCGACCTTACCATCGCCGCGGACAACGCCGTCTTCGGGCAGACCGGCCCGCGGGTGGGCTCCTTCGACGGGGGCTACGGCGCCACCTACCTGGCCCGCATCGTGGGACAGAAGAAGGCCCGCGAGATCTGGTACCTGTGCCGCCAGTACAGCGCCGCCCAGGCCCTGGACATGGGCCTGGTGAACGCGGTGGTGCCGTACGAGCGGCTGGAGGAGGAGACGGTCCAATGGTGCCGCGAGATCCTGGCCAACTCCCCCATCGCCATCCGCTGCCTCAAGGCCGCGTTCAACGCGGACTGCGACGGCCAGGCCGGCCTGCAGGAGCTCGCGGGCAACGCCACCATGCTCTTCTACATGACCGAAGAGGGCCAGGAGGGCAGGAACGCTTTCGTCGAGAAGCGCAAGCCGGACTTCTCCAAGTTCCCCCGGCGTCCTTGAGACCGCGAGCGAAAGCCACGGGGGAACGTTGAGCACCCGCGCCCAGCCGCCGGGCCCCGCCGCGGTCTGGTTCCTGGCGGCGAGACCCAAGACCCTCTGGGCTTCGGTGGCCCCGGTGGTGGTGGGCGCCGCCATGGCCGTGGACGACGGCGGGTTCCACGCGCCTTCGGCGCTGGCGGCGCTGGCCTGCGCGGTGCTGATCCAGGTGGCCACCAACTTCGCCAACGACCTCTTCGACTTCGAGAAGGGCGCGGACACCGAGTCCCGCCAGGGGCCGTTGCGGGTCACCCAGGCCGGGCTCTTGGCCCCCGGGACCATGAAGCGCGGCATCGCCGCGGTGCTGGCCCTCACCCTGCTGGGCGGCCTCTACCTCGTGTGGCGCGGCGGATGGCCCGCGGCCCTCATCGGCCTGTCCTCCGTGGCCGCGGGGCTGCTCTACACCGGCGGACCGCGGCCGCTGGGCTACCTGGGGCTCGGCGACCTCTTCGTGCTGGTGTTCTTCGGACCGGTGGCGGTGGCCGGGACCTATTACGTGCAGACCCTGAGCGTCAACGCCACGGTGGCGGCGGCCGGGCTGGCGCCGGGCCTGCTGTCCGTGGCCATCCTCGCGGTCAACAACCTCCGGGACGCGGACGAGGACCGGCGCACCGGCAAGCGGACCCTGGCCGTGCGTTTCGGACGCGGCTTCGTCCGCGCCGAATACGTGGCCGCGGTGGTGGCCGCCTGCCTGCTGCCCCTCGCCCTCTACCTCGCTTCGGGCCGTCGTCCCTGGTCCGCGGCCGCGGCCGCGGTCCTGGTCGCGGCGCTGCCGGCCTTCCGCAGGATCTTCGTCTCCGAGGGGCCTTCGTTGAACCCGTTACTCGCTTACACGGCCAAGCTGCTCCTGTTGTACAGCGCGCTCTTCTCCGTCGGTTGGGTCCTGTGAGGATCTCTTGGTATGAGCCCCTTCGATAGGAGTGGACATGCGGACCGTGCACGAGGAGAATCGGAAGAGGATCGATTTTAAGTTCGAGTCAAAGTCTGTGGAGCAAGGAATGAAAGCCAATTTTGGACGGTTTCCATATCCCTTCGTGCATCAGTGACGCTGAGTTTGTAGATGTCTGCAAGTGAACGAGATACATCTAAGTTTTCCATATTATGCAGCCGGAGTATGGTGTTGGTGAAGGAAGCGGCAAAAAGACAACCTGAGATCCAGGTTCGAACCTGCGCGCTGGTCAAACCTGGAGGAATCCGAAGAGTCCGCATGTCACGCTGTGCCGCTCGTTGCTCGTCGAACGAAGCAATTTCATCGTCTTTCCCCTGATACGCGAACTCCAAGTGTCTGGGGTCGCGAGTCGCCGGTCTCCAGGTATCAAGTCTAGGAGGTTCGTCAACCACTCTTCTCCTACCTTGAAGTGTCATATCTGCAATGGATTTCCAAGATTTGAACTCTTCATCATCAATTTCTCTCGATCCATCGAACAGAGACTGTTGAAAGGCGTCAGCGTCGAAATCATCTTCCGGACGACAAAGAATCTCCAGGTTAGGTTGACGTGTCCAGCCTAATGCGGAAGATGTCAAATTAGCGGATCCAATTAAAACCACATTGTCTGCTCGATAGTATTTCGCATGGAGTGACGGATGAAGTCTAAAGAAACCTTCTCGCTTAATGACAATGGTACGACATTCCACATCGGATGCACCTGTAACGAGGTCATGCGGATTCCATCTCGTGATGCAGACAAGAGAGGCTCCTGGATTAACGTCAGCTAGAACCCTGACAAGAGCGTCGGACTTGATGTATGGCGCTGCGATAATCAAATATTGGGCACGTGAACAAACGCCGGCCAACAAGTCTCCCGGCCAACCGTACATAGTCATCGGCTTCTGTCACGCAGTTGGCGGATAGCCTTGTCTACTTGACGCCCCCAGTTCATGGCAGTATCTTGAATACGTGCTCGTTCCTGCTGTGCCTCTGTCTGGTCTTCCATCCGAGCCCAGGAAGATAGCAATAATCTGATCGCAACACTGGCCTGAAACCTGGGATCCGCCTCATCTCCATTCTCCGGAAGATCATTTTCAATATGTTTGAGAAGGTCATAGATTGGATGCTCCGTGTTGAGCTTGATGTGCAAAATTCCTTGATAAGAACGTACCTTGAAAATCTGAAATCCGTCTCCCTGTTCCGAGCTGAACTGGTAGGACAAATCTTCCTGTATCAGCAGCTTCGCGCGCTTCTCCGCGTCTTGGCCGGGTTGTCCGGCTTCAATGAACTGTTCTACGAGGCGCTCCTGTCGTTCTTGAGGCGGAATTTGCTCACGATCTATATCAGTCTTAGTCGGCTGCTCTTCACCGGCTGCTATAGCGTCCCGATCCGCGTCAGTAGCGATCCTTATAGCTTTATCTTCTGGGTTCCTATGCCTACTGGTACGCCCACCATCGTCAACCGACTTTCGACGCTGCTCAAACATCTGCCGAATGGCATCCATCATGGCCCGCGTTTGGTTTCGGATGTCTCCCACTATCCTGTGAATGATGTCCTCTTCATCAATCCCCATCTCCTCTAGGATCACATGAGGGTCACGATCGTCACGGGTAAGAGTTTTCGCTGCCTGCGTAAAATTTGCCACCATTTGCTTATTATGATCTACACCAAACAACTCATCGCAACCTCGAGAGAATAGTACTTCGCAACCCCACCAGCGATTCTGAGGAAGGTCTGTACTGCCGCCCTCTCTGAGAAAAGCATCTTCAAGAACAATTTCCCTATCTTCTCGTACAACAGATACCCCGATGTTGTGTCTAGCGTGTTTCCCGTGGGCTTCGTTGCCTGGGTTTTGTGTAACTCTCTCCGTCCTCAATGCCTCTGGTTTCACGATAGAATATTTTACCCAAATCCTGTGTTCTCGACCCTCAACTTGACACGGGTATTCTCTTGGGGGACACCACTCTACAAACATCTCTTTATCATCCCAAGGGTGAGGAGTAGAAGTGGGCTTCAGCAAGTAAAGAGGATCGTTTGCTACAATATAGGAGGGACCCGTATCTGGCTCTGTAGGCCGGTTAGCAGGGAAAGAAACGACTCGTATTTTGGTCATTTCCGCATGAATCCAGTGCCTATGAATACGACCTACCTCGCGGGAGGTATTGTCGATGATCGCACGGCTAGTTTTCCACTGAACCTTGTCTAGCTTGCTCCACACGACAAGAGTACCGGTGCGATGTCCATAGATTTCATCGCTTCCGGCTATTCGCCATGTCTCGGGTATTTGTTGTCGATCAGGAACAGGCACCTTGTGGTTCCCGTTAGCAATATCGTCCGCATCGATATAGGAATGCCAAGTTGAGTCCACCCCTTCCTGCCAAGTCCATACGTCAACTCTCTTGCATTGAGACATCGAGGATGTGGGGAGACCCATGCCATATTTGCCGATTCCTCTATCCGAGTTGTGTCGTGTTCCTCCCCCAAATCTAAGAGCCTCAAGGAGTGTCCTTACTTCCATTCCCTCACCGTCGTCCAGTATGGCAACTCCTGAGATTCGTCTCCGTGTCTGAGGGCCTACGCTTTGTAGTTCTTCCATGCAAAGAAAATCGATTCTTGCAGCATTTGCCTCTATCGAGTTATCAATGAGTTCAGCAATGGCATAGGCGGTATTGTGATACCGACTGTCTCGAAGAGCCTGTACTGTATAGTCGCTCGGAAAAAGGCTGCGGTCTGCGTTTTCTAATTCGGCGAGTTGGTCGTCCATAGATCCTCCCAATTTGTAAAGGCGTCAACCACAGAACCAAACCCTGGAAGGTTGGTGTCAGTAACCGTAAAGATTTCGGCCTTGGAATTTCCCCCGGCCATCGGGCCACGCATAGCTCGACCGACCATTTGCGAGTAAAGTACCAGCGAAGTGGTCGGGCGTGCGATGATGACGCAGCGGGTACGAGGGGCATCGAAACCTGCAGTGAGCACGCCATAATTAAGTATTAGCATGTGCTCTCTGTCGTTACTTCTGAACGTCTCGATGATTTCACGACGTTCTTCCTTTGGTGTGTGAGCCGTGACTACAGCCGTCTTGACCGACCTGGCTTGAAGGAGTTTGTTGCATTCCAAAACACTCTCAACGGAAGGGCAAAACATGATTGTACGAGGGTGATGCTCCGCTGCGGCCACGGCGAGATCTACAATCTTGCGCGTGCGCTCGCGGCTGCGGCCCAAATCGTCAAGGTCTTCTGTACGGTAGTCTGTACCGGGTAAAGGGTCAATAATCGACGCGGCGGAATCGAATCTGACAGACACAAATCGCGGATCGGCTAGGTAGCGATTCTGGATCAAATAGGTAACAGGGTTGCCGTGTCCCCTTGGGTCTATGGAAACCTTGTTATTATTGAACATGTTAGCAAGGAGATAATCTGCGTCAGTGAGATTCGCGGTTCGTCCCGGCGTGGCTGTAAGACCAAGAAGAGGTGGCTTTACACTGCATAGTTGCTCTGTAATAAAGGAGTAGGTTGCTGCAATTGCCTGATGGGCTTCGTCAAAAATGACCGCAGCAGCGCGGTGTGCAAGATGCGCAAGGAGAGTGTTATCTGAAAAAGCGGCGGAGCGAAGTTTAGCAAGACCTGTCACCAAAAACCCCGAATGGAGGTCCCGTAGTTCCGCCGACTTTGTTCCCCAATGTCGATGGATGCAGGCATCTCGTCGTCCCAGATAAATCCATGCCCTTGAAAGCTGCTCTGCTGCTTGCTCACAGAGTTCCTCTGTGGCCGCTAACCAAATTACAAGAGACTTGTCTGTGTCGTGATCGTTGAGCATATGGCAAGCAGCATGGGCTGCGATTCTGGTTTTCCCGGCGCCAGTAGGAAGATGAGCAAGCACACGACGTTCGGAAAACGATAGGGCACGAAGAACGTCGGCCAGCACCTGACGCTGGTAGGGATATAAGGAATATCTTGGCCTGATTGTTTCAGCCTCTGTTTCAGACACCACAGAGACCCTCGCATTCATTGTTGAAGTTATTTATATCGCCCACGTCTTCCGTCTTCCGTTCCTTCATGACGCTGGCGAGGGGTCGCCGAGCCGAATGCAGATATGGGCGACCGTTCAGCAGTTTGCGTAGAGGTGTCTCGGTGCTTCTTCGGAGCCAGCGGTCGAATTGCACAGCCTCTTTGTAGCTAGTAGGTTCATGTCGTTTCAATTCCAACCAATGTTTGTCTGAACGATACGGGCAAATGACGCAGGCCGACCGAGGTAGATGGCGGTCTGGATACTCAGACTGAAACCATTCGATACAATCTTGACGTGTCATGCCGATGTCCACCAGCGGCCATCGATGTTCTACCCACGGTTCCTTGCTCGGCTTCATGCGGCCGACCTCGTCCAGCGAAATCCCGAGCCATATTTCAGCATGGGTGTCCTTGGGGAACGGTCGACTAGGCTGTCCTCCGGCAAGCTTTCGGATCTGTCGATAAATCGGCCTGATTTTGTAGTGAGTGGTGCACTGTCGGCGTAACATCCCTTTCCTGCCGTCCCCATCGACTATGAATAAGGGGACATCAACAAAACGATGACCTGACACAGTGCGGGCCTGTTTAAGGTTAGTCCTCAGATTGCCTTCGGACACTCGGATCAGCGGATACCGAAGCTGTCCCTCAAGCCAGTCCAAATGACGATACACATACTCAGGTTCCCATCCGGTATCAGCGAAGATGGCGGCATTGGGCTTGTGATACCCAAGCTTAGCTAAATGGGGGTCGGATCGAGATAGCAGGAGTGCTAAAACAGAACTCTGCGCTCCCGCACCCAAGCTAAGGGCGCGATAGACAGTCGAGCTTTTTCCCGTAGCCATTTGATGACTCCGTTATAGCGGTAACGATCTGCTCAGCAAATGACTTCCCAGTACAGACAGCATTCCTGACACCCCTGTGGCGATGCCGAGTTTCGGCTCCAGACGATATCGTGGAGTCCTGCCATTTCAAGAGAGGTGACGGGCAAGGTTGAATTTCAAAACCCTGGATAGCTCCCCCCATCCTTTTGGCTAACTCTAAACCAAGGGCACATTCATTTGATCCTCCCTTGCTTAGCCGAACTGCGTTCCGTCAACATTTTGAGGAAGTCTCTCGCTAGGTCGCGATCACTGCCGGTCAGGTTGCCAATATCACGGAAGAGCGGATCTCCTGATTCGGCAAGACCTGGATCTTCGACTCTCCCTAGAAGATAATCGGTCGTAACTTCTAGGGCATTAGCCAAGCGACGCAGGGTTTCGAAAGACGGCTTGCGCGGTCCGGTTTCAAAATGGGCAATCGAGCTAGGCGGCAAACCCGCGCGTTTAGCCAAATCGCTTTGGCTCCATTCGCGTGTACCCCTAGCAGCCCTTAAACGTTGTTGAAAGATTTCAGACAGAGCAAGCATCCTTTAATGTCGAGTTCGACAAAAATAAACTGTCGGGTATTGACATCGGTTAGGGCATGCTTTACCCTTGAGACAGATTATACTTGGCGAAGTAGCCAATGAAAAGGGGGAAGGAGAAATAAAATGGAACACGATGAAAGGGAAGCGACCCGCCACGGGGAAGTGGGGCTCGCTTCCTCTGGATTCCCGCTTTCGCGGGAATGACGGGAGAAGTTCCGTCCGGTCATTCTAGGCTTGACCTGGAATCCAGGATTCCTTACTCGGACAGGCTCCTAGCCTGGCTAACCTTAGCATCATGAGGATCGAGGGCTGCCGGATCTTTCGCTACCGCCTGCCGCTGGCGCGGCCGCTGCCGCTGGCGGGCGGGGCGGTGCGCGAGCGCACGGGCCTGCTGGTGCGGGTGCAGGCGGATTCCGGGGCGTGGGGTTGGGGCGACGCGGCGCCGCTGCCCGGGTTCAGCCGCGAGAGCGTGGACGACGCCGCGGCCGAGTTCACCGCCCTTGCCCGGCGTCTGGGAGGCGCGGGGTTCGAGCCCGGCGGCGGCGACCTCGAATCGTGGCTGGGCCGCGAGCCGCCCGAGGCGGCCTCGCCGTCGGTGCGTTTCGGCCTGGAGACCGCGCTGGCGAGCCTGTCGCGGCGCATGCGCACGGGGACTGACGGGGAGTTGCCGGGCTTCGACGGCGCAGTCCCGGTCAACGGTCTGCTGATGGGGTCCCGGGAGGAAGTGCTGCGGCAGGCCGCGCGACTCGGGGACGCGGGTTGCCGCGCGGTCAAGCTCAAGGTGGGGAGTCGAGGGGCGGCGGAAGACGCGGAGTTGACGCGGGCGGTGCGGGCCGCGGTGGGGCAAGGCGTGAGCCTCCGGCTGGACGCCAACCGGAGCTGGAGCCTGGAGCAGGCGGTGGCCTTCGGCAAGGCGGCGGGCGACGCGGGCGTCGAGTACCTGGAGGAGCCCCTGCGCGACCCGGCGCGCCTGGGAGAGTTCTTCGACGCCACCGGCATCCCGGTGGGGCTGGACGAGAGCCTGTTGGAGCTCGGACCCGACGACCTGGAAGGACGCCAGGAGGTGGGCGCGGTGGTGTTGAAGCCCACGCTCCTGGGCGGCGCGGCAAGGGCCCGGGAATGGGCCGCCAAGGCGCTGGCCCTGGGCGTGCGCCCGGTGGCGAGCGGCTGTTTCGAGAGCGGCGTCGGGACGCTGGCGGTGGCAGGGTTCGCCTGGGACTCCACCGGCGCGGCAGTCCCCGCGGGCCTCGACACCTACCGCTGGCTCGACGCCGACGTGGTCCGGCCGCGCATCCGGTTCCGACCGGACGCCCTGTCCTGGAACGACGACCTGGCCCGGGACCACCGCATCGACTGCGCGCTGTTGCGCGAGGCGCGGCATGACTGAGGTCCGCTGCCCCCTCGAAGAAGCGGCCGAGCATTCCGGCGACCGCCCCGCGGTGGTGCGCGGCGACCGCGTCCTCTCCTTCGCCGAACTCCGCGGCCGCGTCGCCGCCGCGGCCGCTGCCCTGCGACGGGCCGGTTGCGCCCCCGGCGAGCGCGTGGCCGTACTGGCGCCCAACAGCCCGGACTACCTCGTCTGGCTGTTGGCGCTGCTCCGGCTGGGCGCGGTGTGCTGTCCCATGAACACCCGCCTGCCCAACCGCCCGGTGGCCGACCTGCTGCGGCGCATCGACTGCCGGAAGCTGGTGGCCCAGGTCCCGGACGAGCAGGGGCTCGGAGACCGCGCGACCCTGATCCGGGGCCGGGACCTTGCCGCGGCCGGAGCCTCGCCGGTCGCCGATACGCACATGGATCTTGCCGAATCCCATGCCGGCCGCAAATTCGCCGCGGACAGGGATCCCTTGGTCGAGGATACCCAGGGTTCCGCCATGCCCCTCGGCCGCGCCGCGACCATCGTCTTTACCTCCGGCAGCACCGGCGCGCCCAAGGCGGTGCTCCACTCCTACGGCAACCACTACTACAACGCCCTGGGATCCAACCGGAACCTGCCGCTGGCGGCCGGGGACCGCTGGCTGCTGGACCTGCCGCTCTACCACGTGGGCGGGCTCGGTATCCTCTTCCGCTGCCTGCTGGCGGGGGCCGCGGTGGTGATGCCGGACCGGGGAGAGACCTTGGACGCGGTCCTGAACCGTTACGAGGTCACGCACCTGTCGGTGGTGGCCACCCAGCTCCACAGGTTGTTGCAGCGGCCCGAGTCCGTGCGCTACCCTTCGCTCCGCTGCATCGTCCTGGGGGGCAGCCCGGTCCCGCGGAAACTGCTGCAACGGGCGGGCGCTCGCGGTCTGCCGGTGTTCGCCAGCTACGGCTGCACCGAGATGGCCTCCCAGGTGGCTACCGCGGGACCCGGTTCCACCACCGCCCAGCGGCTCACTTCCGGGAAGCTGCTGCCGTACCGCCGCCTCCGGATCGGCGGCGAGGGGGAGATCCAGTTGGCCGGAGAGACCCTGTTCATGGGCTACGTGGAGGGCGGGAGCCTGATGCGTCCCCTGACCCCGGACGGCTGGTTCGCCACCGGGGATCTCGGGCGCGTGGACGAGGACGGCTACCTGACGGTCATCGGCCGGCGCGACAACCGCTTCTTCTCCGGCGGCGAGACCATCCACCCCGAGGAGATCGAGCGCGCCCTGACCGACCACGACGGGGTGGACCGGGCGGTGGTGGCGCCCATCCCCGACGAGGAGTTCGGCCAGCGGTGCGTGGCGTTCGTGCAGACACGGGGGGAGCGTCCCGGCGCCGCGGCGCTGGCCGCCTGGCTCGGGCGGACCCTGCCGCGCTACAAGATCCCGGACGCGTTCTACCAATGGCCGGAGACCGACGCCCACGACTTCAAGGTGGACCGGGCGCGTTTCCGGCGGCTGGCCCTGGACGGACCCAGGACGCCGCTGGACGACCCGCGGAGCCAACGGAAGGAGTAGCATGAAGGCAACCGGGCAAGGGCGTTCCGCGGCGCGCCGGGACGGTGACCGGGACCTGGTGTCGCTGCTCCGGCGCATGTGGGTGATCCGCGCCTTCGAGGAGAAGGTGTCCGCGCTCTACGCGGCCCGGGAGATCGTGGGCCTGCTCCATCTCGGCATCGGGCAGGAGGCGGTGGCGGTGGGGGCGTGCAGCGTGCTCGACCGGGAGGACACGGTCTTCGGCGGCCACCGGTCCCACGGGCACGCCATCGCCAAGGGCGCGGACGTGAACCGGCTCATGGCCGAACTCGCCGGGAGGGCCACCGGCTATTGCCGCGGCAAGGGCGGGTCCATGCACGTGGCGGCCGCGGAGTCCGGGTTCGTCACCGCCAGCGGCGTGGTGGCGGGCACGGCGCCGCTGGCCCTGGGCGCGGCCTTCGCGGCCCGGGAGAAGGGCGCCGGGCGGGTGGCGGTGGTGTTCTTCGGCGACGGCGCCGGCCAGGCCGGCCCCTTCCACGAGTCCCTGAACATCGCCAGCCTGTGGCGGCTTCCGGTGGTCTTCGTGTGCGAGAACAACGGCTACGCCGAGTTCACGCCGCTGTCCGCCCACACGCGGGTGGAGCGGCTCGCCCGGCATGCGGAGACCTACGACATCTCCGCGGCCACCGTGGACGGCAACGATGTCCTGGCGGTGCGCGGCGCCCTGGACCGGGCGGTGCGCGGCGCCCGCGGGGGCAAGGGTCCCGCGTTCGTCGAATGCCTGACCTACCGTCTCCGGGGGCACTACGAGGGCGACCCCGGCAAGTACCGGGAGCTGTCTCGGCTGGCCGACTGGAAGAAGAAGGACCCCATCGCCCGCTTCACCCGCGTCCTGAAGCGGAGGAAAGCCGCTTCCCCGAAGGACCTGGAGGAGGCGGAGAGCGACGCCCGGGCGCTGGTGGAGGAAGCCGCGCGGTTCGCCCTTTCGTCTCCCTGGCCCAAGCCCCGGGAGGCCGCAACCCAAGTCTATGCTTGAGGTCCGTATGCCGGAAATGAGCTACCTGGAAGCGGTCCGCGCGGGGTTGCTGGCGGAGATGAGGCGGGACGCATCGGTGTACGTCTTTGGCGAGGACGTGGCCCTGGGAGGACCGTTCGGGGTCACCCGGGGCATCGCCGAGGAACTGGGCGGCCACCGCGTGGTGAACACTCCCATCAGCGAAGGCGCGGTCATGGGCATCGCCGTCGGCGCGGCCCTGTCCGGGCTGCGTCCGGTGGTGGAGGTCATGTTCGTGGACTTCATCACGCTGGCCATGGACCAGCTCGTGAACCACGCGGCCAAGCTGCACTACATGTCGGGCGGACAACTGAAAGTGCCCCTGACCGTGCGGGTCCAGTGCGGGGTCAAGGGCAACATGGGCGCGCACCATTCCCAGAGCCTGGAGTCGTGGTTCCTGCACGTGCCCGGCCTGAAGGCGGTCATGCCGTCGAGTCCCGCGGACGCCGAAGGGCTGCTGAAGGCCGCGGTCCGCGACGACAACCCGGTGCTGTTCATCGAGCACCGGGGCCTCTACTTCTCCCGCGGGCCGGTCCCGGAGGACCGCGGCAGCCTGCCTTTGGGCAAGGCCGCGGTGCTCCGGTCCGGCGCCGATGCCACCGTGGCCGCGCTCTCCCACATGGTCGCGCCGGCCCTGGAAGCGGCCGAAGCGCTGGCCGGGGAAGGCGTCTCCGTGGAGGTCATCGACCTCCGCAGTCTGGCGCCGCTGGACGTGGAGACCCTGGTGGACTCGGTGAGGAAGACGTCGAGGCTCATCGTGGCCCACGAGGCGGTGGAGCAGGGCGGCGTCGGCGCCGAGGTCGCCGCCCGGGTCCAGGAGCAAGCCCTCTACTACCTGGACGCTCCGATCCTCCGGGTCGCCGCGCCCAACGCGCCGGTCCCCTGCTCCCCGCCCCTGGAGGGCCGGTTCGTGCCGGGCAAGGACGACATCGTTGCCGCGGTGCGCCGGACGCTGGCCAGCCAACCCGCCTGACCGTCGCGCAATCGGGACAGGGGGAGCATGAGCGCGTCCTTCGACTTCGCTTCGCTACGCTCAGGACGAACGGAGATAGGGGTCAGGGTGAAGGAACCCATGCTCCATGTCTCGATTTTTCAGGCGCTTCCGGAATTCGTGTGGGTTGCGACACTCCCCATTTCATCCTCCCCGTGAAAGCCCTGCCTCGTCATTCCCGCGAAAGCCCCTTCACGTCATTCCCGCGAAAGCGGGAATCCAGACCTTGCGAGCAAACTCCGTGGGCGCCCTGTATGAGGGTTTGGGGCCTCTGAACAATCGAGACATACAGGATGGATTCCCTCACCCTGACGCCCCTATTTCCGTTCGTCCTGAGCGTAGCGTAGCGGAGTCGAAGGACGGGCCTTGCCTCTATCCGATTGTTCAGGGGTTCCGTTTGTACAACGAGAGCGAGGAAAGTGGATGGATTCCCGCTTTCGCGGGAATGACGGAGGGTGGGGCGTTTGCGGGAATGACGGGGTGAGTGTCCGCGGAGATGTCGCTTCCCTTTCCCTTCTACCTTACCCACACGAAAGCCGGAAGAGCCATTTTTCAGAGGTTCCTTTGCTTCGCTACGCTCGGGACGAACGGGGACGAGGACGAACCGGGGACGGGAGGGTCGGGGAATCAGCCCTCCATGTCCGGGGGTTCCTCAACGGTGCCGCCACTTGGGCTTGCGCTTCTCCACGAAGGCGCGGACGCCTTCCTCCACGTCTTCGGTCTCCAGCAACTCTTCCAGGTAGATCCGTTCGGAACGCGCCAAGGCCGCGGAGAGACCCTCGAGGCCGGTCTCCCGCAGGCCCTTGAGGGTGATGCGCAGCACCGCTTGGCTCTTGTCCAGGAGGTCGTCTTGGAGCTCCGCCAGCGCCCGGGGCAGCCGGTCTCGCGGCGCCACGCGGTTCACCAGCCCCATGGACGCGGCTTCATGGGCCGACAGGCGGCGGCCCGTGAGTATCATCTCCGCGGCCCGGTGATACCCCACCTGCGAGGAGAACCGGGCCAGCGCCACCGGCGGGAAGCAGCCCACCGTGATCTCGGGCGTGGCGAACACGCTCTCTTCGCTGGCAAGGACCAGGTCGCAGGACGAAGCCAGCTCGCAGCCTCCGCCCAGGCAGAGGCCGTCCACCACCGCAACCGTGGGCTGAGGGAGGCTCAAGAGCTTCCGTACGACGCCGTGCACCAGGTCGAGCATCTCGGGGACCTGGGCGCGGGTGTGGTCCTTCACGTCCACGCCGGCCGAGAACGCGCGTTCGCCCGCGCCCCTCATGGTCACGAGGTCCACCCCGTCGTCCCGCTCCACCTCGTCGAGGGCCTGCCGCAGTTCCCGCAGCAAGGCCAAGTCGAGCACGTTCAGGGGCGGCCGGTCGATGACCAGGGAGGCCGCACGGCCGGTCTTTTCCACAAGGATTCCCATCGTCTTCACTCCCGCTCTCGGCCCGCCACGTTCAGCCGTCTGTCCGTTGGCGCTGAGATACGGAACCTCCTTCGAAGAGGGGATCGGAGATGCAAGATTCTCTTCGAGAAGGGATATGGGCCTAGAACCGGAACACCAGCGACTTGATGGTGACGGGGACGGCGCCCGAAGGCTCCAGCACCCTGCCCAGGTCGATGAAGTCGAAGTCCCGGAGGGTGACCCCGTCCAGGGCCAGGACGGGGGCCTCGATGCCGAAATCCTGCTTCAGCACCGTGCCCACGAGGCCGGCCATGTCGTGGTCGAACACCAGGTAGAGGGGGCGTCTCCGCTCCACGGTGGCCGGCAGGCCCGCCAGCAGGCCGCGGCAGAACGCTGCGAGGCGGGCGGCTGCGGGCGGTCCCTGCCACGCGAAGACCAGCGCCGCCTCGGCCTCGCCCTCCACCAGGTCGAAGGCGCGGAAGTGGTCCCGGACGGTCCGGCCCATGGCTTCGGGGTCGATGTCGCCTTCCAGGTCCACCTGCGGACGCAGGACCTGGAGGTTCTTGCGCGGCAACAGCGAGTCGTCCGAGCGGTGGATGGTGTTGCCGGACACCTGCACGGTGTGCTGGGCCGCGCCCATGACCGTGGCCCGGATGCATTCGCGGGCGGCCACCAGGCTTCCCGGCAACGCGCCGTGGTCCATGCGTTGCCGCAACGCCTTGCCCAGCGGCGCCCCCAGGTCGCCGTAGGACTCGCGCTCCCGGCCATAGACGTACTCGCCCACCCCGCCGGAGAAGACCACCGCGTCGCATTGGCCGCCGCCATCCAGGGGCGGGGTCAGCCAGAGCGGCTCCAGGTCGGGCGTGGCGTCGCCGCCGTCCCGGGCGAGGGCCAGGACCGCGTCCGCCATGTGGCCGGCCAGCCGCCGGACGTCGTCGGGGTCGGCCCGGTCGCCCACGTTCCAGTCCAGCCCCGCGCGCCGGGCGAGGGTCCTGCCCCCCGGCTCCAGCACGGTGATGGTCCCGTCGCCGTCGGTGGCGAGCAGCCGCCCGCCCACGTGGAAGGCCGCGGCGCCGAGCACCCGCCCGGCCTCGGCCAGGGCCAGCTTGGTGGTGCCGCCGCCGATGTCGATGTTGAGGACGCGGCATCCCCGTTCCGCGGAACAGGCCACTGCGCCGGACCCGTGGGCGGCCAGCAACGCTTCGAAGTTGTGGCCCGCGGTGGCGCAGACGAAGTCTCCCCGCTGCTCGGCGAAGAGGTCGGCAATGGCCCGGGCGTTGTCCCGGCGGATGGCTTCGCCCGTGAGGATGATGGCTCCGGTGTCCACGTGGTCCGGGGTGAGGCCGGCCTCCCCGTAGGCGGCGTCCACGAGACGGCCCAGGGCCGCGTCGTCGATGCGTTCACGGTCCGGGGTGTAGGGGGTGAAGCGTATGGGGGAGAGGTAGAGGGTCTCCCGGTCCGTGACCACGAAGCGGCTGGACAACTCCCGTCCCATCCGCCGCAGCACCAGACGCGAGAACAGGATCTGGGAGGTCGCCGTGCCCACGTCGATGCCGACGCTGGTGAGGGTGATGGTGTCGAGCTTCCACAGGGGGTGTCCTTCCTCGTCATCGGGGGAAGGTCCGTCGTGGTCGTGTTCGTCCGCGATGTCGTGCATGGCCGGCCCGTCAATCGACGAAGCTCCCCTCCTCGTCCGGGAGGACGCCATGCTCGCCCGGCAGGTTCCCGTGCTCGTCCGGGAAGAAGACCTTGACCGCCTCCGCCCCGGACTCGCCCGTGCACCAAGGCACCATGTTCTTCATCTTGCAGGCAAGCCCGCGCCGCCGCAGCTCTTCCTCGAAGATCCGGTGGACCTCCGGGTCCTCGTCTTCGTACTCCACCTGGTAGCCGCCCTTCTTGCCGCTCACCTCGCCGGTGCGGAGCACCGTGGATTCCTGGGCCTGCCAGCGGTTCACCGCGTACTTGCGCGACAGGCCCTGGTTCATCACCAGGTAGGTGGCCGGGGTCGCGCCCACGTTGAAGTGCTGGTGCAGCCACAGGCCCTGGCCCGCGCCGGAGAGGTAGAGGCTCCCCTCCTTCCAGTCGCAGCGGATGCGCGGCTCGTCGCCCCGCTGGGCGAGCACGTAGCCTTCGCCTTCGATGATGTAGAGGTGCGCTCCGGGGCCGTGGCGGTGGGACTTCTTGTAGTAGCCCGACTCGAAGCGGGACACGTGCGACTCCATCATCCCGGCGCCCATCACCATGAACGCGTTGGTTCCGCCGCCCCCTCGGCTCTTCCACTCGTAGAGGGGCAGCTTGCGGATGTCCGGGATGAAGTTGGTCTCCCACACCCGGCCGCGGTAGAGCTTGGCCTCGGCGCTGAAGTAGTCGGGCTCGCCCCGGTAGCGGTCGTCGAAGTCGTAGGGGTTGTGGAAGATGAAGTCCTCGCTGGCCCACTGGCGCAGGAGCTGGGGCAGGTCGGTGACGGAGAACCAGCGCGCGGGCTGCGACAGGCTGGCGTTGAAGAACTGGTGCCAGGCGTTGGTGGGCGGAACGAAATAGCTTCCCGGCCCCCACTCGAAGGTCTGTTTCTCCCCGCCCTCGCGCCACACCGAGCACGAGCCGTGGCCCGACACCACGTAGATGGCCTCGGTGTACATGTGCCGCAACGGCGCGGTGTAGCCCCCGGGCGCCAGCTCGACGATGTGCTCGTCGCCGCCGTTGTCGCCGTCCAGGTAGCACAGCGCGCCCTTGACCCCGTCGCCCTTGCGCGGCCACGGCCCCACCTCCACCGCCTTCATGTCCTCGATGTAGATCCCGCCCACCAGCGGGACCCCCTCCCGGTTGCGCCACTCCGCGTAGGAGTCCACGCGCACCATCGCAGGCTGCTTCTCCGGGTCCGGCGGAGCGGACTGCTTTTCCGGTTCCAGGGGAGTGTCGGGTGTGGTCACAACGGCGCCTCTCGTGGGTTTGGGGACGTCTGGTCGATTCCGGCTCGAACTCCCTCTCCCCGCGGGGAAGCGCGTCCTTCGACTTCGCTTCGCTACGCTCAGGACGAACGGGGACGATTGGCGTTCGGCGACAAAGGTAGGCGATGAGGCGGCGGCGTGTCAATCCCCAAGTCGAGCGGAGTTCGCTGCCGCCGGCGCGTATCCAGAGGTTATGTTGACAGGCATAATACCGACCCACATAATAGTTCCATGCAGTTCCTCGACCGCGCGGAAGAGATGCGCCGACTGGACCGCGTGCTCTTGCGGCCCGGGGCCTTCGCCGTCGTCCGGGGGCGCCGCAGGGTCGGCAAGTCACGCCTGCTCATCGAGTGGACCCGGCGTCACGACGGCCTCTACGCGGTGGCCGACCAGTCCGCGCCTCCGGTGCAGCGGCGCTACCTGGCCGGAGCGGTCGCCGAACGGTTCCCCGGCTTTGCCGACGTCGAATACCCGGACTGGCGCTCGTTCCTGACGCGGCTCGACGCGGAGGCCCAGCGGGCCGGCTGGCAGGGGCCGTTCGTACTCGACGAACTGCCCTACCTCCTCGACGCGGACCCTGCTCTGGCCGGCGTCCTGCAGAACTGGCTGGACCGCCCGGAGCGTCGGCTGAAGCTGGTGGTCTGCGGGTCGAGCCAGCACATGATGCGCAGCGCCATCCTCGACGCCGCCGCGCCCCTGTACGGCCGGGCCGCGGAAGCCTTTGCCGTGCGCCCGCTGCAACCGGGACACCTTGCCCGGGTCTTTCCCTTCGACGACCTCCGCGCCCTGGTCTCCGCGTATGCGCTGTGGGGCGGGATGCCCCGCTATTGGGAGCTGGCCGAACCCTTCGGAGACGATTGCGACGCTGCGGTGGACGCCCTGGTCCTCGACCCTGCAGGACCGCTGCATGGAGAGCCCGACCGGTTGCTGCGGGAGGAAACGCCCCCGGCTACTGCGTTACGCCCGGTGCTGGACGTCATCGGCAACGGCGCGCATCGGGTCAGCGAGGTCGCAAGCCGTCTGGGCAAACCCGCATCCGGCTTGTCGAAGCCCCTGGCGTCCCTGATGGAGATGGGGTTCGTGCGCCGCGAGACGCCCTTCGGGAGCGACCCGAAGTCGGGCAAGCGAAGCCTCTACCGGATCGACGACCCCTTTCTCCGGCTGTGGTTCCGGGTGGTCGCCCCCCACCGGGCCGCCCTTGCCGCGGCGCCTCGGGAGACGCGGTTGCGCTACTGGAACCGGCACTGCCCCGGCCTGGAGTCCCTGGCCTGGGAAGAGTTGTGCCGCATGGCCGTACCCCTGCTGCACCGCTCCGATACCAGGCTGGCGGAACTCGGCCCGTGGGAGCCCGCGCAAAGGTACTGGCGGGGCCATGAGCCGGAACTGGACGTCGTCGCGTTCTCGGTGGACGGCCGGCGGCTGCTGGTGGGCGAAGTCAAGTGGTCCGTGAAGCCGGCCGCCCCGTCCGGAGCCGGCGCCCTTGCCGCCCTCCGAAACCTGCCCCATGTCGGGAACGCCGAAGTCTGCCATGCGCTGTTCGTCCCGGGAGGCGCTGCTCCGCGCACCCGCGCCGGCGTCCACGTGGTGGACGCACGTGCGGTGATGAGCGTGCTCAGGTGAGTGCGGGAGCGTGTCGTGAAATAGGCAGAACGACAGCGACGTTGCATGATCCCGGACCGACAGTATAGACTTGAACCCTCAGACCGGCAGCACCTGAAAACCCGCTTCGGCGCAGCCGACCGCATCACGGGGCCTGGTACGGAGGCAACCACCATGGAAAAGGAATATACCGCCGTCGTCAAGCAGGAAGGCGACTGGTGGCTGGGATGGATCGAAGAAGTGCCCGGAGTGAACTGCCAGGAAAGGACCCATGAAGAGTTGATGGACACCTTGGCGGTAACGCTCCGGGAAGCACTGGAATTCAACCGGCGGGATGCCCTGAAGGCGGCGGGAAGTGACTTCAGGGAAGAAACCGTCACCCTGTGAAGAGAAACGAACTCTTGCAGTATCTACGAAGCCGGGGGTGTGACCTCCTGCGGGAAGGCCGCAAGCATTCGTGGTGGCACAACCCTGCTTTGAACAAGCGTTCCGCGATTCCACGGCATTCCGAGATAAAGGACATCCTAGCGAAGAAGATATGCAGGGACCTTGGGGTGGAAGTACTCAAATGAGGCCATGAGTGCCCTTTGTGGATGGCCTGCAGCGAACCGTAATCCAGAGAGACGCGGACACGTCACGGGGAACCCTTGTCGAGGACGAGAGGAACGAAGGCCACGTCCGCGCCCTCCCGCCATTCCGCAAGGCTCGGATCGGCCCTGACCTCCTGGACGCCGAGCGGTTCCGGGATGGTTTCTCCGTCCTCGATCATGCCCTCGATGTGAAAGGCCAGCGCCTCGGCGCCGCGGTGGAAGGCTTCCTCCACGGTGTCGCCATCCGACGCATATCCGGGAAAGTCGGGGAAGCTGATGCCGAAACCGGAACCGTCACCACCGTGGATGAGCGCGACGTAGCGCATTGCTCCCTCCCTTGCCGCTCCCTCTACCCTGTCTCACCCCCCCTTTCCTCCCTATCCCTACCCACACGAAAGCCGGAAGAGCCCATTGATTCAGCCTGCTTCCCGGGAGGTAGCCCGCTCAAGCTCCGTCGCGAGAGGGCCGACGCGTTGTTTCAGCTTCTGAGCCAGATTCTCGGCGTCTCTAAGCCGGGAAAGCACCATCTGCTCGTAGTCACTTCTGTAACGACACTTCAAAGCGTTGGCAATGGTATTGAATAGACGACTCTCGCGTAACGGATAGCGTGCGACGAGTTCATCCAATCTCTTTTCGGCAACAAGTTTGCGAAAATGCTCCAGTTCCTCTGAGTACGGAGACTCCACGGAAACTTTGAATCTGCTACCCCTATGGTCTCTGATGTATTTCCAATCAGGCATTTGTGACAATAATTCAGCATGTATCCGACCGGCACTTCGTCGTGCTGCCATTCTTTCTGCCAAATCGCTTTCCTCCAAGACACGCAATGCTTCCTCTTTCACAGACGCGATCATCTCATCGGCGCTGCACCTGAATGAATTCGCTTGCCAACGAGCCACCGCTTCAATAGCGTCCAGAGAATAGTAAAGCGCTTCCACTGAGTACACTTCGAGAGCAAACACTCCATTATCAAACAATTGTTTAACCTCATCCTCTCCGCGGTTATCCCGGTCAATAAGACCAAATGCCTCGACGTGATGCAGGTTTGTAGTCTCTCGCAAGCCTTTTACGGCCCTTAGGAGATCAGTACAACTCCCCTGCGACACCACGGAGACCTTCGGGAATAGAGTAGTATAAAGTGGTAGGTCTAAGCTGCCTGAGGTGCCCTCGACAAACAAAATTCTCCTTCGAGCACCCAGGATCAAGCGTTTCAGATCTTCCGGTAGTTCCGGACTTGCTTTGAGAAGTTGCGCATCCCACGCTTCTGCAGTATCCGCCCCCCATCTACATGATCGAACCATAAGAACTTGTGCTCTTGGATTGGCAATCGGCAGGGCGAGCTCATGTGTCGAAATGATGAACGCACAGTCTTGTCGTTGTTCAAACACGGCAGAAAGAAAAGGCTCAATAATCGACCTGTGCAAATGCCGCTCCGGTTCATCGATTAACAATATAGTATCAGGTTTCACAGTCAATACATTAGCGGCAATAATAGCAGCATTTCGTTCCCCATCCGACATCTGCGCCATGCTGAAGGAGGTTTCCGTACCTCGATGCCGAGCCAGTATCTCTTCCCCAAGCGAATCTTCAAGTGTGATTGTCAACATTCCACATTGTAATAGATCGTTGAGTCGAGCGAAAGGAGATGTTGTTCTAGCAGCGATTCGTTTCGCTTCACACTCCTTTCCATCGTCAACTTGACGAGTAATGCGACGGGCTCGATCATTCTCTTGCGCAACCAAATCAAAGAGCACCGCTGACTGTCTCTCGTGCGGACTCCTATCCATCCATCGTGAGGCAGGATCGGTTTCATATGTCTTAAAGATTTCATCAAACTGTCTGCGTTTCTTCGGTGTAACATCAATGCTTCCCGAAGTAAGCCATGTCTGCCTATGCGCTGCAATACGTTGGATTTCCTGAGGCTGATTCTGAGACCCATGTAACGAGACAAAGTGCTGAATCAACGCTGATTTTCCCGAACCGTTGGGACCTACGATGAAAATCCGGTCGCCGCCAGTGATAGGTATATGCAGCGGCTCGCCGACAATTTGCGGAATATCCCAATACATTTGATTCTCTCTCATAAAACTATGATTCCCACACTCGCGTTAGGGTTGTCTCTATTTTGCTGTTCATCTGCGTTACCAATTCTAATGCCTCGTCTATAACTTTTTGGCACCTCTCTATCTCTTCTACGATTTCTCGTTGTACGATCGGCGGAGGAAGAGGTATCTCAATTTCGGCTAGTCTCTTTTTGTAACTCCCTGTATGGTCGAACCTTGACTGCTTTTCTTGAATTCCTTCACCTTGTCTTTCAGTATCTGTACCAGATAATCCGCATTGACTCCATCTTTCACGATCAACCCATGTGAGTCTTGACTAATACATATATCAAAACTGTTCCTGAATAGTTTCCCGAGGCCAACTCTTGTTACAACTACCACATTGTCTTTGGGGATCAAGTTGGTGGCCGATTCCTTTATTGCTTTCTCCGTGATATATCGACGTGGTCTCGCAGTCGTGAGATTTACGATGTCGGCACTTGTGATCCAAGGAATCTTCCCTTGCCAGTACTCTTCGTTTTTCGTAGAAGGAGTGCCACCACCCAAAATAGCTTGGCACACATCCTTAACTTTCACAAGTGGCCACTTTGATTTCTTCTTGCGGGTGTCGCCTTCCTGATAACGCACCGCATTCAAGCCATAGCCTCCAAGAGTGGCGATTTGTTCCTTCTCGACGATGAGTCCGCTATTAGGTTGAAAGCCTCTGGACGGTTCGACCGTCGTATACGTACCCCTAGGCTCCGCCACTTGCCCGGCGCGTATCGGTTCGGCAGCGTTCAGGAATTTATCGGTTCGCGAGTGGCCCAGATACTCTACGATCTCGGCCGTTACGCGTGGCAAGTCGTTCTCCTCGATCGGTCGTCGCTGTGCTCCTAGATCGTAGCCGTCGTTCTCCACCCCGAAGAAAGCGATGCGGTTTGTCCGTTTGGCCAGCGCCTTGTCCAGGATCAGGATCGAGGTCTTCACGCCGGAATAGGGCTGGAACACGCCGGCTGGCAATGAAATGACCGCTACGAGGAAATCCTCTACCAGCATCCGGCGCAATTTCGTGTGTGCGCCTTGACTCTGGAAGATGATGCCTTCGGGTACGATGATTCCGGCTCGGCCAGTAGGGTTCAAGTGCTCGGCCATGTAGTCCACGAACAGGACTTCGCTACGCTTGGACTGGACCGAAAACCGGTTGTGTGGGCGGATGCCGCCCTTGGGTGACATGAAAGGGGGGTTGGCCAGTATGACGTCGGCGTACTCGTTCCAGTGTTCCTGGCTGGTGAGGGTGTCGTACTCCAAGATGTGCGGGTCGGCGAAGCCGTGGAGGTACATATTCACGAGGGAGAGGCGCACCATGTCGGGAGAGATATCGTAGCCCTTGAAGTTGACGGCGAGTCGGCGGCGGTCTTCGGGCGTGAGAGTGCTGTTCCCGTCCTCGTCCGTGTTGGTCTTCAGGATGTGTTTGTAAGAGGAGATGAGGAAACCTCCGGTACCGCACGCCGGATCGAGCATAGTCTCATCCTTTTTCGGGTCGATGATGGCGACGATGAAGTCGATGATGTGGCGCGGGGTGCGGAACTGGCCAGCGTCGCCCTGGGAACCCATGACGGACAGCAGGTACTCGAAAGCGTCTCCCAGCCGCTCCGAGTGGTCATAGGTGAACTCGTTGATGACCTTTAGGAAGGCGCGCAAGGTCTCCGGGTCGCGGTAGGGCAGGTAGGCATTGTTAAAGATGCTGCGGAACAGGGGTGGAATGCCGGGGTTCTCGGGCATACGGGTGATGGCTTCGGCATAGAGGTTCAGGGTTTCGTGCCCCCCCAGGCCGGAGCGCATCAACTTCGTCCAGCCGTAGCGGGCGAACCTGTTGGCAAAAAACCTGCGCCGTCCTCCCAACTCCTCGCTTTCGGCGTCCATATCGTCCATGAACTTATAGATGAGCGCGATGGTGATCTGCTCCACCTGACTCTTGGGGTCAGGCACCTTGCCCACGAGGATATCACGGGCGGTGTCAATACGGTGTTTGGTGGTGGAGTCGAGCAAGGCGGTTCCTCCTCACGATTCAGGCGAACTGGTTCAGTGGCACGTAGTCCTTGATGTAATTCGGGATGATGGCGCGGTATCTCTCTGGCACTGCGCGAAAGTCCCGGGTGGAAAAGGCCGGGTTGGTGGCGAGGTCTGTGTAGTTACGGCTTTCGATGATGTCGCGGATCTGGTTACTGGTGGCGTACGCTTTGAAGTAAGTCTTGAGGGCGGGGATGGCCGTCGCCTCTTTGGGTTTGTAATCGGCGACGAACTTGGCGAACTCCTCCTCCAGCAACTCGTCCCTCGACTTGAAGCGCGGGATGAGGCCGAAGACCTTTTCAAGGATCTCCCGCAGGGTCAGGCGACGGTCCACCGCCGCGGCTCTGCGAAGCTTGTCCAAACTGTAGTATTCCTCCGGCTTGTCGAAGACTTCCCGGTTGACGTACTCGATCACTTTCTCCCACTCCCCGGCTTCGACGCACGTGGCGATGAATCCATTCTCCTTCACTGTATCCTCGAACCGCTCGAAGAACATGCGGTCGATCTTCATGCCCTCGACGCCGATGGTTTCTTCCTTCACCATTGACAAGTCGTCCGGACCCGAATGCTCGTATATTTCCAACACTGTGTGCGGCCCGTCCACAACACCGTCGGTTGGCCCGTTGTCCGTGACGGCTTTGGGCAGGTCGATGACCTGGTCGTAATCGTATTCTTCCTCAAAGTACTCACAATTGGCGAAGAAGTCAAAGAGCTTGAAGGCGGTCTTTTCGGGCTGCCTGACGTTCTCTGCGAGCGCCGGATCGTGGAGTTGGTCGAGGAACCGGTGCCTGCGGGTGCCGCGGCCCTTGATCTGGACGAAATCGGTGGGCGAGAAAATGGGCCGAAACATGCCAAGGTTCAGGACGTCGGTACAGTCGTACCCGGTGGTCATCATACCTACAGTAACACAGACACGGGCCTTGCTGCTCCTGTACGTGGGCAGGAAATTGCCCGAGCCCAGCAGGTTGTTGTTGGTGAAGTTCACGGTAAACGGCTGGGCGTCCGGTATCTGCGAGGTCACCTGCACGGCGAAGTCGGACTGATACTTGCCAGGGAACATGCGATGGGCCATCGCGTTGAAGATATGGACGAGCTTGGCGGCATGGTTCTGGCTGACTCCGAAGATGATGGACTTGCCCACCTCTCGGCTAACCGGATCGCGCAAGGCGTTCTCCAAGAAGGTCCTGCAGAACAAGCGGTTGGTGGCTTCGGAGAAGAAACGCTTCTCGAACTCGCGCTGCCTGTATGCCTCATCCCGGTCGTCGCCCGTCTCGTCGGTGAAGGAGACCACGAACCCTTCTTCGGACAGGAGCCGGGTGGTCACGTCCGTGCGCGCATCCACCACCGTCGGGCTGATCAGGTAGCCATCCTTCACGCCGTCCAACAGCGAGTAGCGAAAGGTGGGCTGTCCGCTCTCGCAGCCAAAGGTACGGTAAGTGTCCAGCAGCAACCGGCGCTCAGCCTCCCGTGGATGACTGGCGGCTCGTTGGGGGTCTGCACCCTTCAGGTAGTCGCGCGGGGTCGCGGTGAGCCCGAGCTTGTAGCCCACGAAATAATCGAACACAGCCCGGGCGTTACCGCCGATGGAGCGATGCGCCTCGTCGGAGATTACCAGATCGAAATCCGTGGGCGAGAAGAGCTGCTGGTACTTGTTGTTGAACAGCAGGGATTGGACCGTGCTGACGACGATCTCGGCGCGCCGCCAATCGTCGCGCTTCTCCTTGTAGATGACCGTCTGGAAGTCGACGGAAAGCAACGCGGTGAAAACCTTATGGGTCTGATCCTCCAACTCCAGACGGTCCACTAGGAACAGCACGCGGCGCGCGTTGCGGGAGCGCAGGAACAGCTTTATGACCGCGGCTGCAGTGAGCGTCTTGCCCGTGCCGGTAGCCATCTCGAACAGAAAGCGGTCGTTGCCGTCCCGGACCGCGCGTTGCAAGGCAAGGACGGCATTCAGTTGGTAGGGACGCAGAAAGCGCAGCTTATGGGCGCGGATGAAGATGGGGCGTTCGGCTTCACTCTTCCAAGCCGCTTCCGACGCGTAATTGGGGCGCTGGGTCAGGACAATGTAGTCGTCGCTGACCCGTTCTTCCGCCAAGCGCTGCGGGTCGGGCGTTACTTCCCGATAGCCGGTTACCGACTCCGGCCTGGGGAACGTGGTGATGATGTATGGGCTGCCGCGTTCCAGATCCCAGAAGTAGTGCAGATTGCCGTTGGAGAGGATCACGAAACGGCAGTTCTGCGCGCGGGCGTACCTGCGCGCCTGTTCCTTGCCTACCAGCGGGTTCTTGTTCTCGGCCTTGGCCTCCAGAACGATCAGTGGGAATCCCTTGGCGTCCAGCAAAAGGAAGTCGATGAATCCTTGGGCGGTTTTCTCGAAATTGTCTCCGAGGGCGTCGAGACCGGCCGGTTCAATGGTGACGCCGGATTCGAGGCGGATGTTGGCCCGATGGTCTCCTTCGTCGGAGAACCGCCATCCGGCCGCTTCCAGCAGTCTGTTGATCTTGATGCGCGCTGTGGCTTCGTTCATGGCGGGTCAGCACTGCGGTAGTCTGTCGGTACTGAGAAAGCAGGATAGCTTGGAAGTCCTCGGAATCCAACACGGTGGCGGAGAACCGCGCCAAGACGGACAACCTCGCCACGAACGGCTGGGCGCCCTCTATGAACCGGCGACCTCAAGATCCTGGACGACGCCCCTTGGGTCTTGACACGAGCGGCCTGTGGGTTTAGCTTATCTTTCAGGCGTGCAAACGCCGCTGTTTATACCCCCCGGCGTTCACTCTGGATGTCGGGCTTTTCATGAGAGAGGGGTCCTGCAAGGGACCCCTCTCCTTTTCGTGCCGACAGGAGACGCACCTCGTGGACAGATCGGTTGTCTTTCTTGATGGGGGATACATCGACAAGCTGCTCGACGACCACTTCAACAGACAGCGAATCGACTATGGGGCTTTCGTTTCGGCAATAGCCGCGAGATCAAGCGTCGTGCGGACCTACTACTACCACTGTCCACCCTACCAGAGTAACCCACCTACCGAAGAAGATCGAGCGAGGTTCTCAAACAAGGAGAAATTTTTCGGCGCACTTTCCGATTGAGCCGTTTCCAAATCGGACCCCACCCGTAGCGGTCACGGCTCGGACGCCGGTTCTCGCGTCTTGTCCGGGAACTCGCACAGGTCGGCGAGGAAGCAGGTGGGGCATTCGGGCTTGCGGGCCTTGCAGACGTAGCGGCCGTGGAGGATGAGCCAGTGGTGGGCGTCCTTGCGGAACTCCGGGGGGGTGAGGCGGGTCAGGCGCTGCTCGACTTCCAGGGGCGTCTTGCCGCGGGCCAGGCGGGTGCGGTTGGCCACGCGGAAGATGTGGGTGTCCACCGCGATGGTGGGTTGGCCGAAGGCGGTGTTGAGGATGACGTTGGCGGTCTTCCGGCCCACGCCGGGCAGGGCCTCCAGGGCCTCGCGGCTGCGCGGGACCTGGCCTGCGTGCCGGTCCATGAGGATGCGGCAGGTCTTGATGATGTTCTCGGCCTTGCTGTTGAAGAGGCCGATGGTGCGGATGTAGCGTTTGAGCCCGTCGGTCCCCAGCGCGAGGATCTGTTCGGGCGTGTTGGCCGCCGGGAACAACTTCGCGGTGGCCTTGTTGACGCCCACGTCCGTGGCCTGGGCCGACAGCACCACCGCCACCAGCAACTCGAAAGGATCCACCCAGTCGAGCTCGGTCTCGGGACGGGGGTTGCGCTCCCGGAGGCGGCCGTAGATGGCGGTGCGTTTCTGCCTGTTCATCTTCCCCTCGCTCCCGACAGCGGTCAGCCATCGACGCTGGGCAGGTCGGCGCCCGTGCCGTGCGGATCATCCGCGCCGCGGCCAAGACGGCTCCACGGCTCCACCAGGCGGCCCGTGGCCGCGCCGGAGACCGCCACCAGGCCCAGCAACAACCACAGCACGCCGGCGTAGCTGCCGTACCGGTCATAGATGACGCCGGCCATGGTGGGGCCGGCGAAGCTGCCCCACATGTAGAAGAAACTCATGTTCCCGCGGATGGTGCCGAAGCGTCTGCGCCCGAAGAAGTCGCCCACCGCGGCCCACACCACCGGGATGGACGCATCCAGCACGGAGAACAGGGCCGCGAACAGCAACGAGCCCCACAGGGCGTCGGTCCACAGGAGCGGCAGGACGGCGATGGACGAGAGCGCCATGCACCGGGTCACCAAGCGCATCTTGTTGGTCCGGTCGGCGATCCACCCCAGGACGAAGTGGGCCACGATGTTCATGAAGGCGAACCCCGACAGCAGGAACGCGGCGCCCTGCTCGGTCATGCCCTTCCACACCATCAACGGCACGAAGTGCACGATGACGATGGTGTAGGCGGCGCTCCGGGCGGTCATCCACAGGACGAACAGCCAGAACACCGAGGTGCGCATGGCGCCGCGCACGGTGTAGTCCGGCTCCGGGCGGGACTCCGGCGCGGACCGTCCCGGAGCCGCGCCCCGTCCCGCGGCAGGCGGCGGCGCTCCGTCCCCGTCCGGGGGCAGGCCCATGCTCTCGGGCGACGGGCGAATCCCCAGGGTCAACGGCGCTGCCGCCGCCAGGAACAGGCAGCCCGTGAGCGCCGCGGCCGTGCGCCAGCCCCAGGCCTGGAGGGCCAGCGCCAGCAGGGGCGTGACCAGGACGCCGCCGATGGGCATGGCGGCGCTCAGGCAGGTCAACGCCCGGGCGCGATAGCGGGTGAACCATCGGGTGATGAGCACCGCGGGGGCGTGCACGAAGCCCGGGATGAAAGCCAGGGAGACCACCCCGACGTAAACCGCCACGAAGCCGGCGTAGCCGTCGATGCCGGCGAGCAGGAGGTAGCCCACGCCGCACAGTAGCGTGGCGGTGAGGATGACGGGCTTGGCGCCGAAGCGGTCGATGAGCCAACCCGCCAGCGGACCCTCGATGGCCCCTTCGGCCCGGGCCAGGGAGAAGGCAAAGGAGGTGGCCGCCCGGCTGATGCCCAACTCGGCGCTGACGGGCAGGAAGAAGACGGTGAAGCCGAACCCGTGGACGCCGCCGCCGATGGTGCGGATGAGGGACAACAGCCCCACCATCCGCCAGCCGTAGTAGAGCTTCGACAGCCGGCGGAAGGGGCCGCCGCGCGTTCGCGTCATCGGCAAGGGGCCACGCGCCCGGGGCTCGCCCGCGGGCCTACTGCCCGGCTTCCCGGAGCGCCCGCAGCACGTTCTCGGGGCTCAGGGGCAGCTTGTGGATGCGCACTCCGGTGGCGTTGCGGATGGCGTTGGCGATGCAGGCCATGGGCGGCACCGAACCGATCTCCCCGGCCCCCTTGGTGCCGTAGGGTCCGGCCCCGGGATAGCCGGGCACGGTGACCGCCTCGATGCGCGGCAGCATGTTGACGGTCGGCATCAGGTAATCGACGAACGTGGGGTTCAGGGTCCGCCCCAGGTCGTCGTGCACCACCTGCTCGCACAACGCCTGGCCCAGGCTCATGGCCGCGGCGCCCTCGATCTGTCCGTCCACCGCCTTGGGGTGGACCACGAAACCCACGTCGTGGACGGCCACGTACTTCAGCACCTTCACGTTGCCGGTGTCCGTGTCCACCTCCACCAGGGCCGCGTGGGTGGTGAAGGGCTGGGAGCTGCCGCGGGCGCGTTCGTCGGCCTGGGACGCCTTGGAGTCGAAGTAGCCCCGGCCGATGACGTCGCCGATCTCGTTGTGGGCCGCGGTGGCCACCGAGGCCAGCGGCACGGACCGGGACGGCGTGCCCTTCACCCGGATCTGCCGGTCCCGGATCTCCAGGTCCTCGGGGCTGGCTTCCAGTTGCGACGCGGCCATGCGCAGGAGCTGGTTGCGAGCGTCCTCGGCCGCGAGCTTGACGGCGTTGCCGGACACCAGCATGGAGCGGCTGCCCACGGTACCGGCGTCCCAGGGGCTGGCGTCGGTATCCACGTTCAGCACGGTGACGTCGTCCGTGGGGATGCCCAGCTCCTCGGCCACGATCATGGGGATGCCGAAGCGGGCCGCGGTGCCGTAATCCACCTTGCCGATGTGCACCGTGGCCGAGCCGTCCTCGTTGACCTTCACCACCGCGCCGCCGCCGGGACCCGCGCCTTCGATCCACGCGCCGGTGGCGAACCCGATGCCCTGGTTCTCCTTCAACTCCACCTTGCCCCAGCCGATCTTCTCCGCGGCGATGCGCAGGGTCTCGCCCAGAGAGCTGTCCCGCAGCTTGGGAACGCCGACGATGCCGTCCCCGGCTTGCGGCGCGTTCTTCAGGCGGAACTCGATGGGGTCCATGCCCAGCCGGGCGGCGATGGAGTCCATGTGGGACTCCAGGGCGAACGCGGCCTGGGGGCCGCCCGGGCCGCGCACCGGGCCGCACACCTGCTTGTTGGTATAGACCGTGTAGCCCTCCATGCGGACGTTGGGAACCCGGTACCAGCCGCCCACCATCTGGGTGCACCGGCCACCGGCCTGGTTGCCGAAGCCGGAGTAGCCGCCGGCGTCGTACACCACCTTGCCCTGGCGGGCCACCAGCGCGCCGTCCTTCCGGACGCCGCTCTTGATCCACATCTTCGCGCCGGACCGGATGGTGGTGGAGACGGTCTCCTCGGCCTTGTCCAGCACGATCATCACCGGCTGCCCCGCGGCCAGGGCCAGCAGCGCGCACACGGGCTCCAGCCCGGCGCTGGAGGTGACCCCGCTGCCCTTGCCGCCGAAGCCGCCGCCGATGTCCGTGGAGATGACCCGCACGCGGTTCAGCGGCAACCCCAGGAGGGAGGCGACCTCCGTGCGCACCGGGAACGGCGCCTGGGCGTTGGCCCACACCGTGATGCGCCCGTCCTCCTCGGGCCGGGCCGCGGCGATGCGCGGCTCCAGGTACTGGGGGTGGATCATCCTGGTCTCGTACGCCTCCTCCACCACCAAGTCGGCTTCCGCCATGGCTTTTTCGGCGTCGCCCATGTCCACGAGGGCGTAGCCGCACACGTTCTTCACGTGAGCGCCTTCCGGGAGGTTCTTGGGCAGCGGCATGTCCTCGTGGATGGTGGGCGCCGACGGCTCCATGGCCGCTTCCGGGTCCACCACCACCGGCAGCGGCTCGTAAACCACCTCGATCTTCCTGAGGGCCTCCCTGACCAGGGCCGGGCTGTCCGCGGCCACCGCGGCCACCGGGTCGCCCATGTAGCGCACCCGGTCCCGGGCGAGGATGTAGCGGTCGATGTAGGAGCGGCCGTAGCGCACGTCCGGCGCGTCCGCCGCGGTCACCACCGCGCGCACCCCGGGCAGCGCCTTGGCCGCACCGGTGTCGATGCGGACGATCCTGGCGTGGGCGTGCGCGCTCCGCAGCACTCCGCCGTGGAGGGCGTCGGGGAGGTTCAGGTCGATGCCGTAGATGCCCTTGCCCACCACGCGCTCCACCCCGCCCATGCGGGGCATGTTGGTCCCCAGGACCGTGTGTGCAGCCTTTGCCATGGCTCCTAACTCCTTCCCTCGAGTTGCTTGGCGGCCAGCTCCACGGCGTCGAAGATCTTGGTGTAGCCCGTGCACCGGCAGATGTTGCCGGAGATGGCCTCCTCCACCTCCTCCGCGGAGGGGTGCGGCGAGCGGTCGAGCAGCGCCTTGACCGACACGATGAAGCCCGGCGTGCAGTAGCCGCACTGCACCGCGCCGGTGTCGATGAACGCCTGCTGCACCGGGTGGAGCCGGTCGCCATCGGCGATGCCCTCCACCGTGACGATGTCGGCGCCCGCGGCGTCCGCTCCCAGCACCACGCAGGAGTTCACCGGCTTGCCGTCCATGAGGATGGTGCACGCGCCGCATTCCCCGGTGTTGCAGCAGAGCTTGACGCCCTTGTAGCCCAGGGTGTCGCGCAGGAAGTCCACCAGCGCCGCGGCGGGCTCCAGCGCGGCCGTATGGGTCTTGCCGTTGACCGTGAGGGTAATCTCCAGGCTCATCATGCCACCTCCTCGGGACCGCCCGTGGTGATCGCGCGCCAGCACTGCTCCAGCCCCCGGCGGGTGAGGGCCTCCACGATCCAGCCGCGGTACTCGCCGCTGCTGCGCTGGTCGGTAATGGGACTCGATTCGGAAGCCGCCATGGCGCCCGCTTCCTTCACCAGGGCGGCGTCCGGGGCCTTGCCCCGCACCAGCGCCTCGGTCCGGGCGGCGCGGATGGGCGTGGGCGCCACCGCCCCCAGGCCGATGCGCACGTCGCCCAGGGCGGTCTTGTCCGCGTTGGGCGCCGCCATCACCGCGACCCCCACCATGGCGATGTCCATGGGGCCGCGCACCGCGTGCTTGAGATAGACGGCCCGGCTTCCCGCCTCCGGGAACGGCACGTGGACGCCCGTGAGCAGGCCCCCGGTCCCCAGGCTGGTCTCGCCGGGGCCGCGGAAGAAGTCGCGGAAGGGTTCGGTGCGCGCGCCGTCCGGGAAGGCCATCTCCGCCCGGGCTTCGAGCACCAGCAGCGGCGCCAAGGTCTCGCCGGAAGGCGAGGCCCGGCAGATGTTGCCGCCGATGGTGGCGGTGTTGCGGATCTGGAGCGAGGCGAACTGGTGCGCCGCCTGCCACAGCAGCGGCAGCCGCTCGCGCACCAAGCCGCTCTCCTCGATCTCGTGGATGGTCGCCAAAGGACCGATATGGACGCCGCCGCCGTTCTCCCGGATGGAGTCCAGGTCGGGGATGCGCTTGATGTTCACCAGGCAACCCGGCTCGTCCTTGTACTTGATATCCACCATCACGTCGGTGCCGCCGGCGATGACCTCGGCTCGGTCGCCGTACCGGTCCAGGAGGGAAAGCGCCTCGTTCACGGTCCTGGGCTCGTAGTAATCCATGGGCTGGTACTCCCCTTGCGGTCTTGGAGGACGCGCCTCCGCGCGCGGTTCTGCCGCTTCTCTTATCCCAATGGCAGGGCGGATGGCAAGGCGCGAACCCGGGGCGCGAACCCGCGGCTCCACCCAACGGACCGCGCTGCCTTCCGGGCGCGTTCCCTTTCGCCTGCTACATGGCGAACAGGCGCATGGCGTTGCCGCCGAGGATCTTCTCCTTGTCCTCGTCGGATATGCCGTCGAGCTCCCGGACCATGCGGACGGTGCCTTCCTTCCAGGTGCCCGAAGGGTCGTTGTGGGGGTAGTCGCTGCCCACGGTGAGGTTGTGGTCCTTCCAGAAGTCGCAGGCGTAGCGGATGGAGGTCTCCGCGGCAAAGGCCGACACCCATATCTGGCCGAAGAACTCGCTGGGGGCCTTGCCGAGCTTCCGGCGGCCGTTGGGGTCCATGTCCAGCCGGTTCATCAGCCAGGGCACGAAGGCGGCGGAGCCTTCCACGAAGCAGATCCGGAGCTTGGGGAACTCCTTCAGCGCACCGCGCAGGATCAGGCTTCCCATATCGACGATGTAGCGGAAGGGGAACGCCAGCAGGAACGGCAGGGCGTTGTCGTCGGCTTCCAGGAACAGTTGCTCGATGCCCACCAGGGCCGGGTTGGGGTGGCCCTGGCGGTCGGACGCGGTGTCGTGCACCAGGATGGGGACGTCGAGTTGGCACGCCTTGTCGTAGAACGGCCAGAGCCGCTCCGCCCCGAGGTTGGCGTCCTCGAAGCCGCCCATGAACTTCACCGCCTCGAGTCCCAGGGTGCGGACCATCCGCTCCAGCTCCCTGCAGGACTCTTCCACGTCCGGCAGGAACACCCAGCCCACGCCGATGTAGCGTTCCGGATGGGCGCATTCCTCCAGGTCCCGGGCCACCGCGTCGTTGTAGCGCCGGGCCAGCTCGCACCCCAGGTCCCGGTCCCAGGTGTACAGCAGCTCCCGGTTCTCCGGTATGAGCACGTGCTTGTCGAACCCCTCGAAGTCGGCTTGCCGCACGCGCACGTCCAGGTCCCAGCGGCCCTTGGGCGCCTGGTTCTTGATGAGGGTGCCGTCCGGCAGCACCGACTTGACCTCGTCGCCGTCGCGCACCACCCGGGGCGACTCGGGGTACCGCTCGCCGATGCCCTCCAGGAACCTCACCGGGAAATAGTGGGTGTCGCAGTCGATGTACATGAGCCGTCCTCCGTGGCCGTCCATGAGCGGGACGCGGGCGCCGCGCCTCCCTCACGCATGGGAAACTCTGAACGATCAGGACAGGAGGACATGAGCGCGTCCTTCCTGCGAAAGCCCATCCCCGTCATTCCCGCGAAAGCCTGTCCTCGCGGAAGCGGGGGCGGGAATCCACTTTCGGAACCCCTGAAGAATCGGGAGAGGGGGCATGGGCGCGTCCTTCGACTTCGCTACGCTCAGGACGAACGGGGGCAATCGTTCAGGGGTTCCCATAGGTGAAGATGGCCCGGCCCAGGATCTTCCCTTCCTCCAGGTCGGCCACTGCCTCGTTGACCTGGTCCAGGGTGTAACGGCGCGTCACCAGTTCGTCGAGCTTCAGCCGCCCCTCCCGGTACCAGCGGACGAACGTGGGGAAGTCCCGGTCCGGCCGGCAGTCGCCGCCGTGGGTGCGGGTGAAGTAGCGCCCGCCGGCGAACAGGTTGGTGTTGATGAGCGGGGTCGCGCCGGAGGGCGGCAGGCCGATCAACAGGGCGGTGCCGCCGCGCTGGAGCCCGGGAGCCCCGGTGCGCACCGAGCGCAGGATCTGCTCCTGGGTGGCGGGATGGCCCACCGCGTCCAGGGCGTAGTCCGCGCCGCCGCGGGTGAGTTCGGTGATCGTCTCCACCGGGTCCCCCTGGGCGGCGTTCACCCCGTGGGAGGCGCCGAAGCGCCTGGCGAACGCGAGCTTCTCGTCGTCCACGTCCACCGCGACCAGCGGATGGGCGTCCACCACCGCGGCAGCCGAGATGGCGCACATGCCGATGCCGCCCACGCCGTAAACCGCCACCGACTGGCCCGGGCGGACCCGGAGCGTGTTGAGGATGGCTCCCGACCCGGTGATGACCGCGCAGCCGATGATGGAGGTGACCTCCGTGTCCACGTCGTCGTCCATGGGCACCACCACGCGCTCGGACGCAACGAGGTGCTCGGCCCAGGTGGACGCCGAGGCCCAGATGGACCGGCCCCGCCAGGTGGCCGGGATGGGCGGTCGCTGGTTGAGGGCGTGGGAGACCGGCGGCAGCGGCGACTCGGGGGCGTTGCGGTCGATCCAGGTGGTGAAGACCCGGTCGCCCTCCTTGACGTGGGTGACGTCCCGGCCCTTGGCCGCCACCACGCCGGTGGACTCGTGGCCCAGCAGCGCAGGCAGCTTCGACCGCTGCTCCTCGGGCGAACGCCGGATCTGGTGGAGCTGGGAGTGGCAGATGCCGCTGGCGAACAGCTTCACCAGGACCTGGTCCGGCGCCGGGTCCGGGAGGATCACCTCGTCCACCACCAGGGGCTTGCGCGATTCCACCAAGACTGCGGCGCGGGATTTCGTCGGCATGGCGTTTCCTCGTTTCTTGCCCTTTTTCCTACAGGAACCCCTGAACAATCAAGACGTCCAGGATGGATTCCCTCACCCTGACACTCCTATCCCCGTTCATCCTGAGCGTAGCGCAAACGGAGTCCTCCGTTCATCCTGAGCGTAGCGAAGCGAAGTCGAAGGACGCGCTCATGCCCTCTATCCCGATTGTTCAGAGGTTCCTTAATTCAAATTTTGTCCGAGGCTTCGTTCATGGCAACCCCGATGAGGGTTCAGGAGCGCAGCGCGCCGCGGTTGACAACCGGCGCGCCTTCTCGATATTCCGTGGCGGCGCCCCGGGACAGGGACCGGACAGGGCAATGGGCCAACGCGAAATCCACGGGACCTCCTCAGCCGGGGTCGGCTCGTCCGTCGAGGGCAGACCCTTGTGTACCAGACTCCAAAGCACAGTACGAGCAACCGTCAGCCGCGGTGGGCCACCATGACCGACGCCGCCAGCGGCGCCGTGGACGAAGCCCCGCTGGATCCCGGCCTCGCCATCTGCGACCCGCACCACCACCTGTGGCGCCGCCCCGACAACCCGTACCTGCTGGCCGACTTCCTGCGCGACGCGGGCGGCGGCCACCGCATCGTGTCGAGCGTGGCGGTGGAATGCGGCGCCATGTACCGCGGCGCCGGCCCACCGGAGTTGCGGCCGGTGGGGGAGACGGAGTTCCTGGAGCGGGTCGCCGCGGAGAACGAGCGCGCGGAGACGGCCGCCGCGGTAGCGGCCGGCATCGTGGGCTACGCCGACCTCGCCCTGGGCGACGCGGTGGACCGCGTGCTGGAAGCGCACCTGGAGGCGAGCCCCGCGCGCTTGCGCGGCATCCGCTACTCGACCATGTGGGACGCCTCCGGCTCGTTCCGAAGCGTGGCCCGGGCCGGTATGCTCCAGGACCCGAAGGTCCGCAAGGGGCTGGCGCGCCTGCAACGCCTCGGCCTGAGCTTCGACGCCTGGCTCTACCACCCGCAGGTCCCCGAGCTCACGGAGGCCGCGCGCGCCGTTCCCGGCCTCGCCTTCGTCCTCGACCACGTGGGCGGACCCCTGGGTCTGGGACCCTACGAGGGCAAGCGGAACGAGGTCTTCCGGGCATGGAGCACGGCCATGGCGGACCTGTCGTCGTGCCCCAACGTGGCGCTGAAGCTGGGCGGCCTCGGCTCCCTCCGTTCGGGCTACGACTGGCATGAGCGCACGGAGGGACCCGGGTCCGCAGAGATCGCGGAGGCCATGCGACCGTACTTCGACTTCTGCATCGAGCGGTTCGGCCCGGACCGCTGCATGTTCGAGAGCAACTTCCCGGTGGAGCGGGTGTCGTGCTCCTACGCGGTTGTCTGGAACGCTTTCGAGATCGTCGCCCGAGGGTACACGGACGCGGAACGCAACGCGCTGTTCCACGACACCGCGGCGCGGGTCTATCGGCTCGCGCAACGTCCGTGAGTTCGTGAAGACGCCATGAAGATGCGCGGGGGTAGCCGATGAACGACGAAATGGTCCTGTACGAGGTCGAGGAGCAGACGGCGTGGATCACGCTGAATCGCCCGGAGGCGATGAACGCCATCAACGAGGACATGCGGCAGCGCCTGATGGAATGCTGCAACCGGGCCCAGTCGGACGGGAACGTCCGGGTGGTCCTCTTCCGGGGCGCCGGCGAGAAGGCTTTTTCCGTGGGCGGCGACCTGAAGGAGCGAGCGCGCCGCAACGCCGACGCGGGCGCGGCGTCTCCGCTGGAAGTCCGGCAGGCCCGGCAGACGCCGGGCGCCCACTCGCCCATGGACGCGGTGGCCTCGGTGCAGAAACCCACCATCGCGCTGCTGCACGGCTACGTGGTGGGCGCCGGCCTGTTGATCGCCATGGCTTGCGACGTGCGCATCGCCGCGGACGACGCCCGGCTGGGCGTCACCGAGGTCCGCATGGGCTTCATGCCCGGGTCCGGCGGGACCCAACGGCTCGCCCGCATCGTGGGGATCGCCAAGGCGCTGGAGGTCTGCCTCTCCGGGGAACTCCTGGACGCTCGGGAAGCCTACCGCATCGGGCTCGTGAACAAGCTGGTATCTGGCGGCGAACTGCCGAAAGCGGGCCGGGAGATGGCCGCGTCCTTCGCCAGGGGTGCGCCTCTGGCCTTGAGGTACATCAAGGAATCCGTCCACAAGGGCGCAGACCTGCCGTTGGAGCAGGCGCTGCGGCTGGAGTCCGACCTCGCCACCCTCGTCCTCACCACCGACGACAGCAGGGAAGGCCCGCGAGCCTTCGTCGAAAAACGCCCGCCCGTGTGGCAGGGGCGGTAGCGTCCGGGTCCTCGCCGCGGATGAGGCTTCTCCCCATACCGCGGACCGTGACGAGAGATCGTGCGTCAGGCCTACGGCAGCGGGCATGAGGCTCGCGGGGGCCAGCGACAGCGTTGCATGACGTCCGATCCGCAGGTAATCGGACTTGACCGAAGACGCATTGTGCGCATGATCCCAATGGGGTCTTCTCGGTTAACGTGCTTTCGTAACAAACCTTGTCATTCCTGCAGACGCCCACACCCCGTCATTCCCGCGAAAGCGGGAATCCATCCAGTGCTTTCTTTGGGGTTCCCCAAGCCTTTCCTCGGAGGGAGCGCCATAGTATAGAGGTCGGATGGCGGAGACCCGGTGCGAACGCGCATGGACGCCGCACCGAAGAGGACGGAAGGAGGAAAGGCGTGGCCGGAGACAACGACGCCGACAGGCTCAAGGCCCGTGACCTGATCCGGGAGATCAAGCGCGCCGGCATCCGGTTCATCGTGGCGTTGCCGGACCGCACCACCAGCGAGGGCGTGCTGAAGACCATGCTCAAGGACCCCGATTTCCGGGTGGTGCAGGTGTGCAAGGAAGACGAGGGTGTGTCCATTTGCAGCGGCCTCTATTCCGCGGGGCACCGGGCGCTGCTGCTGATGCAGTACACGGGCCTGCTGGACTCCATCAACGCCGTTCGCGGCGTGGCCATGGAGGGAAGGAATCCGGTGTGCATGATGGTGGGGATGCTCCAAAAGGAGCCCGGGGTGCCGCCCACCCAGTCCAAGCGCTACGGTCTGCGCATCGTCGAGCCGGTGCTGGACGCCATGCAGGTGGAGCACCACCTCATCGAGGCGCCCCACGAGGTGGACAAGGTGGCGCCTGCGGTGGAGCAGGCGTATGCGGAGTCGAGACCGGTGGTCATGCTCATCGGACGGGAGCCCATCTGACCATGATGAAACGAGACGAGTGCCTCAAGGCGCTGGCGCGCCACCGAACCGACGAGATCGTGGTGGCGGTGTACAAGGCGGCCAACGAATGGGTCCACATCGCGCCCCATGACCTCAACTACACGTTCACCGGCGCCATGGGACAGGGTTCGTCCCACGCCCTGGGCTTGGCCCTGGGCCGGCCCGACAAGCGGGTGGTGGTGCTGGACGGAGACGGCAGCCTGCTCATGAATCTGGGCAGCATCGTCACCATCGCCAACGCCGCGCCCAGGAACCTGGTGCACTGCGTGTGCGAGAACGGCACCTACGAGACCAACGGCGCCGTCCCCATCCCGCACCGGGGCGGCTTCACCTTCACCGGCCTGGCCCGGGAAGCCGGCTACGCCGGGACCTACACGTTCGACGACGTGGAGGAATGGGACCGGAGCCTCGACGCCCTGCTCAGGGAAGACGGTCCCATCATGGTGGATCTCAAGGTGGAGCCGGGAGAGGACTACCCGGAGAACTTCCGCCGCCTGTACGACACCGAGCGCCGGGACCGTTTCCGCAAGGCGCTGGCGGAGTCGTGACCGGGGGCCGCAGGAGAAGCGCCGCCCCGGTCGAGTCGATACCCGTGGACCCACGCCGGACGGAGGACAGGCCATGAGCCGGTTGACCGAAGAGAAATGCGTCGCGTGCCGGGCGGACGCCCCGGCGGTCACCCCGGAAGATATCCGGGAGTTCGAGCCCCAGACCCCCGAGTGGGCCGTGGTCGAGGAGGACGGGGTCCCCAAGCTGGATCGGCTCTTCCGGTTCGAGGACTTCGCCCAGGCCCTGGCCTTCAGCGCCGCGGTGGGCGGCGTGGCCGAGGCCGAGGGCCACCACCCGCGCATCGTCACCGAATGGGGCCGGGTCCGCGTCACTTGGTGGACCCACAAGATCCGCAACCTGCACCGCAACGACTTCATCATGGCCGCGAAGACCGACCGGCTCTACCGCCCCGCCGGGTGACGGCCCCGGCCGTCCCGCCGACGTTGACACGGGGCGGCGTCTTGCCGTATGGACACTGCTATCAACCCCTGTCCGTGGAGGTGAACCCGTATGGCCGCATATCCCGTGCTGGATTCCGACTCGCACATCCGTGAGACCGCAGACGACTACCGCTCGCGCATACCGGAGGAGTTCCGGCGCGTCCGCCAGGGGATCTTTCCCAGCGACTGCTGGGACCGTTTCCTCGGACGCATGGGCAAGCAGACCATCGGGATGGACGGCTACCTCGAGGACATGGACGTGGAGGGCATCCAACTCACGGTCACCTATCCGACCATGGGGTTGAACCTCTGCCTCGTGCCCCAGAGCGACCTCCAGAAGGCCTTGGCCCGCGCCTGGAACGACTACATCGGCGAGATACAGCAGCAGAACCCGCGCATGAAGGGCGTTGCCACCGTATCCCTGAAGGACGTGCCCGCGGCCGTGGAGGAGCTCGACCGCGCGGTCAACAAGTGGAGCCACCCGGGCGTGATGCTCCACACCCACGGCCACAAGAAGAACCTGGGCGCCGAAGAGTTCTGGCCCCTGTACGCGGAGGCCGAGCGCCTGGGCATACCCGTGTGCTTCCACGGCAACTCCTGGGGCGCGGAGGGCCAGGACCGTTGGGAGACCTTCCTCCAGGCCCACACCGTGAGCTTCTCCTTCGAGATCATGCAGGCGTTCTTGGGAATCCTCACCTCCGGGGTGCTGGAGCGCTTCCAGAACCTGAAGGTGGGCTTCTTCGAGGCCGGGTGCGGCTGGCTGCCCTACTGGCTCGACCGCATCGACGAGCACTACGAGCGGCGCAGCGAGGAAGCGCCGCTGCTCAAGGCCAAGCCCAGCGAGTACGTGACCGGCGGCCGGGTGTACGTGAGCTTCGACCCGGACGACGCCATGCTGCCCTACTGCATGGACCGCTTCGGCGACGACATGTGGCTGTTCGCCGCGGACTACCCCCACTGGGACACCATCTGGCCCAACGCCACCCGTGAAGTCCGCGAACGCACCGACATCTCGGACGCCCAGAAGCGCAAAGTCTTCTTCGACAACTGCAACCGCTTCTACGGCCTGGGACTGGAGGGGTAACCGGGGGATCTCCTGTGCGTCCGCGGCCGTTCCACGGCGGCTGTTGCCGGCGCATGGAGAGTCCAAGGCCGGAAAAACCTCCGTGTCCTTCCTGAAGTCCACCGCCTGAGGCCAGCCAGGATGCGGGAACCCGACAAGCCACAACCCATCGAGTTCCGGTTCCGAAACATTGGACCGGTGGAGGACGCCGCCCTGGAGTTGGGCGACCTCACGGTCATCGCCGGCCGCAACAACACCGGCAAGACGTACATCGTGTACTCGCTGTATGGGTTCCTGAAGATGTGGGAAGGATTCCTGGAAAGCCGCATAGGGCGGCTTGAGGCCGATCTGTTCTCGAGGAAACAGACTCAAGCTCAATTCCCTGACTTCGAGAGCATTGCCGAAGACATGATCCGGGAAGGCCGAGCCGAGTTCCCGTTGGACGAGGAGACCCTCCACCGGCAGCGCCGGATATTGATCCAGGCGGTGGCGCGTATTTTCTCGAAGCAAGGTCTGCCTGGTGTCTTCAGCTCCCAAGGCGGTGACTTCGAGGGTTCTTCCGTTGAAGTCGAGTTCAGCGGGCGTAACCGTAACGATATTCGCTCTATCAGAGTCAATTCTTCTGACGAGGGATCTCTCTCCATCGAATACGACGGAAATAACGTCGTCATAACCGTTGACAGGATAAAGGGCGAAGCCCTAGCCTTTCTCCGATACTACATCCAGCGCTATTACTTTCAGTTCTTGCTTGCGGGGGATCTTCCCGAACCGTTCATTCTGTCTGCTGAGCGCTTCGGCATTTCGCTCTTCTACAGGGAGCTCGACTTCACCAAGAATCAACTGGTCGATCTGTTGCAGAAATTGGGCGACGACAAAAGTCGAGATAGGGTCTCTCCTTTCTTCTTCATGAACAAGGCCACGAGCCGTTATGCCCTCCCCATCAAGGACAACATCGACTACACTCGAAGCATCCCGGACCTGCGGGGGGCAAATAGCGAAATTTACGAAGAGAAGCTGTTCGACAGCATCAAGGAGATGATGCAGGGCTATTACAGCAACTCCGGCGACGACATTCGATTCAGATCGAAGACACGAGACAGGAAACGCAGTTTCAACATACCGCTGCATCTCGCTTCCTCTTCGGCGCGCGGATTGTCCGACCTCTACTTCTTCCTGCGGCACGCAGCCGGTAGGGGGCGCCTCCTCATCATCGACGAACCGGAGAGCCATCTCGATACCGCCAACCAGATACTCTTGGCGCGGTTGCTGGCAAGGTTCGTGAAAGCGGGCCTGAAGGTCCTCATCACCACCCACAGCGACTACCTGATCAAGGAGATCAACAACCTGGTCATGCTGAGCCAGTCATTCGCGGACAAGGATGCAGTCATCCGTAAGCTCAAATACGGAGCGGACGACTTCCTCGACCCGGATTCGATCCGGGCCTACGTGGCGGAGGGCAATGGCCTTACCAGGTGCGAGGTGGACAGGTTCGGCGTGAACATGCCGGTCTTCGACAAGACCATAGACGAGATCAACAAGGCGGCAAACGATCTGTCGTCACGACTCCCGCAGGATTCCGAGGTGTGAAACCGTGTTGAATGCGCATATCAGGGAGATCCTGACTGACAAGGCCCTGGTACAGCCAACAGACGGCAAGCTGATTCTTCGCGAGCGTCAAGCAGCAATGGAAGTCGAGGTGATTGGAATACCTTCGGACGTCGTTGCGATAGACATGGATAGGATTGGACATCTACAGAAAGGCTTCAAGAACAGCGATTGTATGCAAATCTGTGATTACTTACTGGTTTGCGAGGTTGACGGCAAGGACGTCGCCATATTCGTCGAATTGAAGAGTACATTGAGCCTTGACGAGAAGAAGCCTATGGAACAACTGCGAAGATCGCTGCCGCTCCTGGAATACCTTCGTTCCGTATGTCGCATCCACCGCCGCCTGAAATCCTACAGGTCAGTGGACGCACGATATTTCCTGATTGGCGAGAAGATCAGTCCGAGGCTCGACAAGCAACGGGTTACATCGAGCCGTGGGCTATCCACCTCGACGGAGGAACACGAAGACATCACGGTCAACATCTCCGTCGGACGGGTAGTTCGATTTGATTCTCTGCGGAGCGCGTAAACCTGCCTGTCCACTCTCTCACCCTTCCAGCCCCAGCTCCTCGGCGACGGCTTGCTCCACCGCGGTGCCCTCGAAGAAGGCCGGGTTGTTGCGGGTGTGGAGGCGGGCGGCGTTGGTGAACGTGAACTCCCGGAAGTCCTGCTCGGTCACGAAGCCCTTCTCCACCATCTCGAAGGCTTCGGGGAGCACGTCCCGGAAGTCGGGCACGTCGAAATGGGTGAAGTCGGAGCTGAAGACCGGTCGGAGCCGGACTCCCATGCGCGGGTCGAAGGCCCACATGGCGGCCCGGTCGTCGGCCTCGCAACCGAAGTAGAAGTTGTGCGAGAAGACTGCCCGGACGTCGTCCGCTGACTCGACCCCCGCGGCCTCGAAATCGTCCACCACGTGCTCGGGCCGCGCGAGCTCTTCGAGACTGCATTCCGGGCGGAACGCGTCCAGGTTGTCCATGATGGCGTCGGCGTTGGCCTTCAGCCTTTCGTCGCCGTACCGTTCGATGAGGCGGCGCAACTCCGGGACACGGGTCGCGCCCGGGTACTGTAGCCCCGCCCGGCGGCGCTTCTCCCAGTGTTCGACCAGGTCCACGCACATCTGGCAGGCCCAGCTCACGCCGCCTTCCATGAAACCGAAGTTGAGCGTCGGGTAACGCCGCACGAGGCCGCCCAGGAAAACGCCGCGGGCGAACGCGTGGTTGGATTCGGCGAAGTGGCCCACGTGGTTGTAGGTGAAGTTGCTGATGGACGCCCGGTCGTGCCAGCGGCCGCTGCCCGAGTGCTGGGTCACGGCCACGCCGAGCTCCACGCACCGCCGCCATAGGGGATCGTAGTCGTAGGGGCTGTCGAGGGCGATGTTGTCGCAGTACCAGGCGGCCTTCTGCGGGTCGGCGCCCTCCAGGGCGCTGGGTATGCGCCGCTCCTGGTTCCCCCGCAGCATGACCGCCTTGAAGCCGCGTTGCGCCACCGCGTAGTCGAGTTCTTCCAGGGCGTCGTCCGGCGTATGGGCGGGGATGATGGCCACCGGCGCGAACCTTTCGGCATACGGTCCGAACATGTCCGCGGTCATCATGTTGTAGGCGCGGACCCCGGCCCGGTGCAGGCCGTCGTCGAGGATGCCGTTGACGCTAAGTCCGAAGCTCGGGTAGATCAGCGCGAAGTCGATGCCCAACTCGGGCAAACGTTCGTCGAGCAGGGCTGGCAGGAGGCCCGTGGCCTTGTCGAGGGTATCGCTGGTGACCCCCCACCAGATGGTGCGGCGCAGGCGGCGGTGTTGGCGTTCCTCCCGGGTGGCCCGGTACCACGCCTGGTTCCGGCGCCACAGCGCCCGGATCGCATCCACCGCGCCGGGGCCGCCCGCCTCGTCCAGGTACTCCAGGAAGACGGGGACCGGCTCGATCCAGTGGCCGTCGCCGTCGATGACGGGGTGCTCCAGCCCGGCGCGTATGTCTGCGGCTCGATGGTCCATGGTCACGGCTCCTCCCGGCAATGCGCGTCCCCTGCGCGTCGTGGTCCGAAGTGGCTCCACGTTACTCCCGGACCTCGGCGGCCGTCAAGATGGAGGCTTTGGGGAAACCCTGAACAATCGGGGGGAGCATGAGCGCGTCCTTCGGCTTCGCTCCGCTACGCTCAGGACGAACGGGGACAGGAGGGTCAGGGTGGGGGAATCCATCCCGGACGTCTCGATCGTTCGGAGGTCCCCTGGGAAGGCGAAGGCCGCGGGCAAGGAGGGGGGTCCGTCAGTACGGGCGGCAGATCCGGTCGCGTCCGCCCCAGATGTCGATGCCGCCCACGATGACGTCCCGGGCCTCCAGCATCAGGGGCTCTTGCGCGGCCACGAAGGGGGCGCCGGGGTAGTTGATGGTCTGGAGCGTGTCGTAGGCCCCCACCACCCGCTCGGCCGCGGGCAGCTCCACCGCCGTGTCCCGGTTGCCGGTGCTGACCGCTGCGTCCGCGGCCGGGTCGTAGAAGAGCAGCGGCGCGTCGATGCCGTCCTTGCCGCCGTATTCGTAGGTGACGAGGACGGTCTTGATCCCCATCTCCTCGCAGGCGCGCACCGTCAGCATGACTTCGATGAAGGCGTTGCCCGAGCCGGTGCGGGTGACCACGGCCGCGTCGGCACCCAACGAGGCGGCCAGGCGGGCGGCGTTGCAGGCCGCGACCTCCTTTTCCCCGGAGCTCTCGAAACCGATGCGCTGGAGGATCACGCCGGCGAACCGGAACCGGCGCTCCCGCATGAGGGCGAGGGCCAGAGGGTGGTTCTGCCAGTCCCAGGTCACCGGGTGGTAGCTCACGGTGCGGATGGTGTTGGCGGTGACCGCTCCGTCCGCCAGTTCGTTGGGGTGGACCACGGTGGAAAGCGACTCCTGGACCGGCAGGCCGTAGTAGGCGAGGTTGGAGGGGACGTGCCGGGCTTCCGTGAGACAGCCGACCATGAGCACCGCCCGGGGGAGGCGGGGCGCAGCGGCGTCCGGGTCATGGACCTCCACCCGGTCCGGCTCCAGGCCCGACGTGGCTTCGGCGAGGGCCTTGGCCGCGCCGAACTCCGCGCGCTGCATGGCCTGATGGGCCTCGTATGCGGACAGGCCCTCGGCCAGGTCCAGGGTCATCACCAGGTTCGCCAGCGAACTGAAGTGGGTCATCTCGGCGCCCGGCCCCCACATGTCGAGCAGGGCGCTGCGTTGGGCCGTGGTGCCGGTGCGAACCGCGCCTTCGTATGCCGCGGCGGTGACCAGGGCCATGCCCGAAAGCCGGTGGGTCCGTCCCTCGCCCACCGGCGCCACCGGCCCCAGGACCCCGGGGAACACCTGCCCGATCCCCGCGGTCTTGAGCCGCGGCTCCACCACGTCGCGGATGCCGGTGACCCGCGCCTTCTCGCCGGGATGCACCGCGGCGAACCCTGCGGAGCGCACCCGCGGATCCTCCCGGACCAGGGCGGCGAGGCCCTCGGCGTCCACCTCCAGCACGCCGGAGCGGTAGCGCGTCTCGCGGCCGAACCGGATCTCGCGCACCCGGTAGTCCGCCAGCTCCAGACCCGTCATGCGCGGTTCCCTGCGGGCCTCCGGGAGAGGGCCGGATCAGTGCATGTACTGGCCGCCATCGACGTTGATGGCCTGACCCGTGACGAAGTCGCTGTCGTCGGACGACAGGAAGACCACCGTGCCCACCAGGTCGTCCGGGAACTGGTCCCGCTGGAATGCCCGGCTGCGCCGCCGGTTCTCCCGCTGCTCCGGGGTCATGACCCCCTGCTGGGCTTCGCTGGAAATGGTCAGCCCGGGCGTGATGGCGTTCACGCAGATGTTGTCGGCGCCCACCTCCCGGGCCAGCGCCCGGGTGAAACCCAGCACGCCGGCCTTGGACGAGACGTAGTGCAGGAACAGCGGCGTCCCGCCCAGGATGGTGCCCGAGGAGATGTTGACGATCTTGCCCTTCTGCTGCGCCTTCATGGCCGGGTACACAGCCTTGACGCACAGGAACAGGCCCTTCACGTTCACCGCCATGACCCGGTCCCACTCGTCTTCGGGGATCTCCATGAAAGACCTCTTGGTGAGCGCGGTGTAGAGGCCCGCGTTGTTGACCAGGACGTCGATGCGCCCGTAGGCCTGCAACACGGTTTCCGCCATCTCGCGGGTCTTTTCCGGCGAAGTCACGTCCACCGCAACGGGCATGGCCTCTCCGCCGTCCTTCCTGATCTCTTCCGCCACCTGTGAGGCCGCCTCCACCTGGATGTCGGCCACCGCGACCTTGGCGCCTTCCCTGGCGAGCCCCTTGGAGTAGGCGCGGCCGATGCCGACGCCGCCGCCCGTGACGATCGCCACCTTGTCAGTCAAACGCATGATGGGAACCTCCTTTGGGAACCTCTGCTCGATTCCGGCTCGTCCGGCCCTCCCCTCCTGCCGGGAAATGCGCGGGAGCCGGTCAGCCGCCCCGGATGCGCACGCGGAAATCTTCCTCGCTGCCGCAGGCGAAGGCCGCGGCGATGACGACGTCCTCCCGGGACTCCGCGAACCCGGGCACGTTCGCCGGAAACTCCTCCGAAACCGCGATGCCGCGCGACAGCAGCGTCCCGCGCACCGCCTTCGCCCAGCCCTTCGCTTCGCCTTCCGCCCGGCTCTCGGCCCGCAGGGAACGGATCAGCGGATAGTCGTCCGGGCCGGTGCCGTCCCGCTTCCCCAGCGTCCGACCCACACGCTCCAGCTTGGCGTGCGTCCGGGCCGTGGGCTCCGCCTCAACCAGCGCTTCGTGGATCGCCGACGCCTTCCAGCCCGGAAACGCTCGGCTCTCGTCCGATTCCCGATACCGGCCCTCCTCCAGTAGATGGATCGTCAACCCCGGCCGCAGACCTCGTGGTCGGCTCGGGGACCGTCGTTCCGGCACCTCCACCCACACCTCCGGGAAACCCCAGGACTCGTACATCCCCAGCTTCCAGCGCCGCACGTCCGTCGTGTGGTCCACCTCCAACACCACGTCCGGATAGTCGTGCTTCCCCACCACCATCCCTCCGTCTTCCGGCAGCCGCGCCCGCCCGGGATACAGGTACACGCACTGGTCGGCTTGCATGATCTTCTGCCGTTCCCCGTGCTCGTCCTGCAGTTCCAGGTCCGTCGAGCCCAGGAACTCGATGGCGGCCCCGCGCGCCTCCGCGATGAGCGTACACAACGTTGCGAGGCGCCCCAGCGGATGTTCATGGGCAACGCCCACGGGTTCGCATACCACCCAGGCGGTCTCGGTGTCGCCGTCCCAGTATTCGAGCCGCCCCTCCCACTCATCGAGGTCGCGCTGCGGAAGGGGCACCGGCCGGCAACCGGGAAGGTCCGGCGTCGAGGCGTCCGGGGCATGGGTCGGCCCCGGCGCGGACGCCGTTCGCGCACGCTGCATGGCGTAGGGCCGCGACCGCGGTTCGGTCGCAGCCGATTCGTCTTCCCTCCGCATCCGGAGCCTCCTTTCCTGGCCCGTGTCATGCCGCGTGCGGCATGTCCTGAAAAGCTTGTGGTAAAAGCGTGTGGTCATAGGACGCTGGCGGGTCCAGCGTCAACGGGGACCGCGGGTCCTCCAGGTTGTCGAAGAGCGCCCGAAGCGCCGCGGTGTGGATGCCCGGAGGGCAGGACGCCCCGGTTTCCTCTTCGTGGACCCGTTTCGTCAAGGCGACGACTCTCGATCAGGACAGGCATATGAGGAGACCTGCAACCCTGTTTGACCATGTCATTCCTACACTACCAAAGGTACATGTTTCCCCGGCGCACAACAAGGACGACACTTTGCTCAGGGCGACGCAGGCCGCGTGCATTCCCCAACCACACCGCGAGCGCACCTGTCACGAAGCACCGCTCACGTCCTCGACCCGAACCGCACGACCGGTGACCAGGGATTCCGAGGCGGCGTCGGCGATGGCGAGGGCCGCGAGGCCGTCCGCGCCGTCCGGGTACGCCGGGCTGCCGCCCCGGACCACCGCGCAGAAGGTCAGGATTTCCTGCCGGTAGGCCGCGGCGTAACGGGCGGTGAAGGAGGCGTCGAGGGGGTCCGCGGCGAACCCCGACCGGTCCGCGCGGGTGACGGTCGTGGCTACGGGGTTGCCGGCGAGGGCCATGCCTTCGGAGCCGTGGATAGGGTTGACGTCTCCTGGTGCAGCCTGTACGAGGCTGCGAGCCGTGGTGCATGTCCGCGCAGGACCTCCGGGGCGGAAATCACCGGCCTTTTGTGGCGCTTCGGGAATTCGTGTGGGTTGCGATACTCCCCATCCCGTCATCCCCGCGAAAGCCTCGCTTCGTCATTCCCGCGAAAGCGGGAATCCATACAGGGCACCTATGGGGTTTGCTCGCAGGGTCTGGATTCCCGCCCCCGCTTCCGCGAGGACATGCTTTCGCGGGAATGACGAGAGTGGGCGTCTGCGGAGTAATGACGGCGTGGTCCCTTTCCCTCCCCTTTCCATCCTACCTTACCCACACGAAAGCCGGAAGATCCCCTTTTGTTGTATCGTTACGACCTTTCTCACAACCAGGGAGTCCATGATGATCTTGCGAACTTTTCTGACGGCATGGGCCTTGATGGCGGTTGCGGCGTGTAGCGGCGGCGGTGGCGGAACCTCCGCAACCAACTCTCTGCCAGACGTGAATCGTGTACGAAGCTTGACGGGATCGTTTCCGCCTGCCAAAAGCAGGACAGATCAAGCCGCTCGTATGGCCGGTATCCTGGGGCGCGCCGATTCGTTGGTCGTCTCGAACATGTATGGAGAAACCACCCATCCGCAGTTGCCTACGCTCACGGTCCGGTCCGCCTGCCAGGCGACCGCGTGCACTTTTCGGGAGACGCAATCCGGGGCATCCCTGACAGTCCGTTTACGGGATCTCGAACTGGCCGAAGTGGCGGGGGTGTTCGAGCATTCCAACATCGTGGGCACGTTCGGCGCAAGACGCCCATAGACCGTCGCGCTCGATGCAGCCGCGGCATTGGCTCGGTCTGCTCGACCGTGACGACGTGCTCATCCTCGATACCGAGACCACGGGCCTGGATGACCGCGCCGAGGTGGTCGAGGTTGCGGTGGTGGATACGGCCGGGGACCTGCGCTTCGAGTCCCTGGCGACGCCGGTGGGTCCCATTCCGCCCGACGTGTCGGCGGTCCACGGAATCACCCGGTCCCTGCTGGAAGAAACGGGCGCTCCGGCATGGCCGGAGGTCCACGGGGAGCTGAACGCCTTGTTGGCGGGCGCCTGCGCGGTGCTGGCGTGGAACGCCCCTTTCGACCAGCGGATGCTGCGGCAGACGGCGAACCGGCACGGCCTGGGATGGAGCGCCATCGCATGGCGCGACCTGTGCGCAGAAGACAAACGGGCGCGGCCCCACGGCAGCCACAGGCTCGTTGACGTTGCGGTACGCGAAGGTGTGTATCGTGCAGGACCGGCGCACCGGGCGCAGGCGGACTGCCGTATGGCCCTTGCAGTGATGAGGGCGGTCGTCCGTCGGTCGTGTTAGCCAACCCTCCCCTTCCTCGCCGCGAGGGAGACCAGCGAGGCGGACGCCAGCGCATCCTCGGCCATGGTCAGCGCCTTCACACGGCCCTCGTCGCAGGTGACGGATTCAGGCACGTCTGTGGACGAGACGGAGAAACGGCCGCCATCCTCCTCGGGAGCCAGTCTCGTATTGACTGAATTTAGTCTTAGGGCTAAAGTTAGTCAAAACGCTTTACGGGGATAAACATCGACATGGCGGAGTTTTCCAATCCGTTTCGGCCAGGCGCGGGCCACAAGCCGCCCTACCTTGCCGGGAGGCAGGCGGAGCGTGAAGAGTTCCTTCGGCTGCTCCGGCAGGATACGGTCCTCGACAACCTGGTCCTCACCGGGCTTCGAGGAGTCGGAAAGACGGTTCTCCTCGACTCGTTCAAGCCTCTGGCCGTCCGGCAAGGGTGGGTGTGGGTGGGGACCGACCTTTCCGAGTCCACGAGCCTGAGCGAGGACAACGTGGCGGTTCGGCTCTGCACGGACCTGTCGCCGGTCACCTCGGACGTCGTCCTGGGAACCGAGGCTGTCCGTAACGTCGGGTTCGCAGCCGACACGGAGCTGGTTTCCCACGTCCTCGACTACCAGGCCCTCGTGGATGCCTACACCCGCATCTCCGGTCTGTCCCTCGACAAGCTCAAGGGTGTGCTGGAAATTGCGTGGAGGGCGCTGTCGAAAGCGAAGCCCGTGCGCGGGGTCGTCTTCGCCTATGACGAGGCGCAGAACCTCGCGGACCAGTCGGCCAGGGAGCAGTACCCCTTGTCCCTCCTGCTGGACTGTTTCCAGTCCCTGCAAAGGAAGGGCCTGCCTTTGATGCTCGTCCTGGCCGGCCTCCCGACGCTGTTCCCCAAGCTGGTGGAAACGCGGACCTATTCGGAGAGGATGTTCAGGGTGGTGTTCCTGGAGAGCCTGAACGAGAGGGAAAGCGAGGAGGCCATTCGGAGACCGGTAGAAGACGACGAATGTCCGGTGCGTCTCGGTGACGGTTCCGTTGACGCCATCATCAGGATGTCCGGCGGCTATCCGTACTTCATCCAGTTCATCTGCCGCGAGGTATATGACGCCTTCATCCAACGGATCGACAAGGGGGAACGGGCCTCGGTTCCCGTCGCGGAGGTCGAACGGAAACTGGACACGGACTTCTTTGCCGGGCGATGGGCGCGGGCAACGGACAGGCAGAGGGACTTGCTATTGGTGGTCTCGCAGCTCGGGAACTGCGACGACGAGTTCACCGTCCGGGAAGTGGTGGAGGAATCCAGGCGATCCCCGGACAAACCGTTCAGCAGCAGCCACGTCAGCCAGATGCTCGCCGCCTTGGCGTCCCAGGGGTTGGTGTACAAGAACCGACACGGCAAGTATTCCTTCGCCGTGCCCCTGTTGGGACGGTTCCTCAGACGGCAGGCGCGTGAGATGGGGCGCTGACGTGGGAGTGGTGGCCGGGGTTCAGCAGCTTGCGGACAGTGCCCTCGCTCAGCCCCAGGCGAGCGGCAAGGGCGACCTTGGCCGCGACGATGGGAGGAACCGCGACGAGTTCCTGGCCTTGGGCAGCGGCGCTTGGAGCCGGGACCTCCACACGGCCATACCTGTTCCAAACTTGCGTTGAGATTTCTCCATGATACAATCATGTCAGCCGAGGCAAAACGGTTCCAGGAGAACGACATGGCGCAGGTGGTCAGTTTCATCAACTACAAAGGCGGAGTGGGCAAGACGACCATAGCGGTCGAGACAGCCGCTACTCTTGCCAGGAAGTTCAACTTCAAGGTTTTGATAGTTGACCTGGATCCTCAGACGAACGCATCCTTCTACCTCGTAACCGAAGGAGCGTGGGAAGATTGGGCGACGCGGCATGGGTCGCTGAAAGAAGTGCTCGAAGCCGCAATCAATGAGGGCGAATACGACGTCTCCGCCACCATAATGAAAGATCTGTACGACTGCTTGGATCTGCTGCCTTCTCATCTCGACCTCCTTTCCATCGATCTCGAGCTGGCTACGAAATGGGGAGCGCAGTCATCCGAGGCCAAGATGATAATCAAGGACAGACTCGGCCCGGTTATAGAATCGGGAGAGTACGATTTCGTGATAATCGACTGCCCACCGAACCTGAACCTTGTGACGCAGAACGCACTGATGCTTAGCGATTCCTATGTAGTAGTCTGCCTACCCGAATACTTCTCGGTAAGGGGTATAGGCTTGATCGAGTCGCACATAGGGAAAATGATGACTCAAATCAACAAAAACCTGATCAGGTTCGGGGCCGGCTCGATTCCGGGTCCGGCAAGGCGTGGCATCATATTCAACAGAATAAAATACCAAACCAGTGGAACTATCGCACAAGAAAACTGGATAAGGCAGGTCCGTCGCGCATACCCGGATGTCGCTTTCGACAACTTCGTATCGGAAAGCGTCAAGATGGCAGAGGCGTCCTGGCGAGGACCGATTACGTTCTCCGACAAGTCGCCTGACCAGGCGTATGCAGACCAACTGCTCGAAGTTGCCCAGGAGTTCTTCGACAAGGTTGTGCAAAGCTAGGAGGTCAATCATGCCAAATGGCCAGATCCAGACATCCCGCGACCTTGCGGACGCCCTTGAAGAGGTAATCAAGGTACTGCGAACCATACCCGAGTTCCAGGTTCACACGGAAGGTATTCCTCGAACCGCAGAGGCGCCGGACGTTTCCCATAACAAGAAGAAATCCAACGGGCTTCGGCAAAGTGAGATAGCCGAACTTGCCGAACTGCTACCTGGCCTTGGGCGCAGCAACGCCGAGCAACAACTCAGTTCTCTGTCATTGCAGCAAATCAGGGAACTTGCCAAACTGCTCGAAATAAGGGTTGCCAGCAGGACGGCGAAATCCGAAACCGTCAACGTGTTGCTGGCGCAACTCTTCGACATGCCATCGGGCCAGGAATTGATAAGAACGTTCCACAAGAGAAACCCGGGACCCTCGGATTCTGCAGACCTTCGCAAATACGGAACAAGTGACAACGCGAGCGGCCCGGTCACATGTCCACCTGCCCGACCTGAACCGCACGACCGGTAGCCAGGGACTCCGAGGCGGCGTCGGCGATGGCGAGGGCCGCGAGGCCGTCCGCGCCGTCCGGATACGCCGGGCTGGCGCCCCGGACCACCGCGCAGAACGTCAGGATTTCCTGCCGGTAGGCCGCGGCGTAACGGGCGGTGAAGGAGGCGTCGAGGGGGTCCGCGGCGAACCCCGACCGGTCGGCGCGGGTGACGGTCGTGGCTACGGGGTTGCCGGCGAGGGCCATGCCTTCGGAGCCGTGGACCTCGATGCGCTGGTCGTAGCCGTAGGCGGCCCGGCGCGAGTTCGAGACCAGGCACAGACGCCCGCTTGCGGAACGCAGCACCACCGCCGCGGTGTCCACGTCGCCGGCCGCGGCCACGTCCCGGTCCACGAGGGCCGAACCCGCGGCCATGACTTCCACCACCTGTTCGCCCAGGAGGAACCGGGCCATGTCGAAGTCGTGGATCATCATGTCCCGGAACAGGCCGCCGGACCGTCGGAGGTACTCCATGGGAGGCGGCTCCGGGTCGCGGGAGGTGATCTGCACGAGCTCCACCGCCCCGAGGCGGCCACGGTCGATCTCGTCGCGCAGCCGCCGGAACGACGGGTCGAACCGGCGGTTGAACCCCACCATCAGCGGGACCCCGCACCGGACCGCGGCGGCGACGCCCCGTTTCGCCCGGGACAGGTCCAGGTCGATGGGTTTCTCGCAGAATATCGCCTTGCCCGACTCGGCCGCCCTTTCGACCTGGCCGGCGTGCAGGTCGGTGGGCGTTGCGATGAGGACGCCTTCGACCTCGGGGTCGCGCAGCACCTCCTCCGCGGACGCGGCGCGGGCCCCGGTCATGCGAACGATGGAGGCCGCGGCCGCCTCGTCGGGGTCGGCCACCGCCACCAGCCGCGCGTCCTCGGCGTCCGCAACGGACCGCGCATGGATATGTCCGATCCGGCCGGCCCCCAACAGCCCCAGCCGGACAGGGCCGTTCATGGCTTCGAGTCCCGCCGGTAGATCCAGTCGTGGTCGGGGTGGTTCCGGAAGCGCCACTGACGCTTGGGACCCGCCATGACGTTCAGGTAGTAAAGGTCGTACCCGTAGGGCGCGCCGCACGGATGGTGTCCCCGGGGCACGAGGACGGTGTCGCCGTCGGAAACGGCCATGGTCTCGTCCAGTTCGCCGTCTTCGGTGAACACCCGCTGGAAGGCGAACCCCTGGGGCGGGTCGATCCGGTGGTAGTAGATCTCTTCCAGATGGGTCATGTCCCCGCCCTCGTCGCCGTCGTGGCGGTGGGGCGGATAGCTGGACCAGTTGCCCTGGGGCGTGAAGACCTCGGTGATGAGCAGGCTGTCGGCAACGTCGGCGTCGTCCATGGCGATGGGGTGCACGTAGCGCGTGTTGGCGCCCCTGCCCCGTTCCACCAGCGGTATGCCGTCCGGGTCGATGGCCGCGGCCGGGTGGCCTCCGAACCCGGGCGCGGAGCACGCCGCGATGACGCAATCCGTTGCCGCGCGCGCGGCCCAGCGGGTCCCGTTGGGGACATAGACGGCGTGGGGCCTGGTCCGCTCGAAGACGCTCATGCGCTCGCCCCGGACCCCGAAATCCGCTTCGGGCGTGGACAGGCGGGCCTTGCCTTCGACCATGACCAGGATGACCTCGCGGTCGCCCGTGGCCTCTCCCGCGGTGTCACCGACTTTCAGCGCATGGACGGCGAACCCCACGTACCGCCATCCGGCGTTCTCGGGCGTGACCTCGACGACCTTGCCCGTCTTCCCCGACGGCCTTCGCAACAGACTGGTCAATTCAGTTCTCCCTCGTTCATGTCCTCTTCAGGAACTTCCGAACAATCGCGCCAAGGGGCATGAGCGCGCCCTTCGACTCCGCTTCGCTACGCTCAGGACGAACGGAGGTCTCCGCTTCGCTACGCTCGGGATGAACGGAGGTCTCCGTTGCGCTGCGCTCGGGACGAACGGAGACAGGACGGTCAGGATGAGGGTGAGGAAATCCATCCCGGATGTCCCGAGCGTTCAGAGGTTCCTTTACGGCTCGTTGGCGCGGGGTCCAGGCCGGCCTCCCGCGCCATGGCGCGAAGCGTCTTCAACGCCAACGTCTGGTAGAACACCGGGTCCCGTTCCGCGGGGTCCTGCTCGGCCTCGGATATGAGCCACCCCGAGTACCGGCCCCGGGCCGCCATGCGCAGCACCGCGGGGAAATCCACCCCGCCCTCGCGGTCCCCCGGCACCGTGAACACCCCGAGCCGGACGGCCTGGAGGAACGACAGCCCTTCGTCCAGGGCCCGGCGGCGCACCGCGGGGCGGACGTTCTTGGCGTGGACGTGGACCACGCGGTCCATGTAGCGTTCCGCCAGGAGCGCGGGGTCCGCGCCCGCGAAGGCCGCGTGCCCGGTGTCCAGGAGCAGCTTCGTGTGCGGCCCGGCATGGTCCATGAACGCCTCGATGTCCTCCATTGTCTCCACCACCGTGCCCATGTGGTGGTGGTAGGCCAAGTGGACGCCCGCGTCCGCGCAGTGTGCGGCCAGGGCTTCCAGGTCGGCGCAGAACCCGCCCCAGTCGGAGGCCGCGAGCTTCGGCCGACCGGCCAGGGGCGTGTCCGCCCGGCCGTGGACTGCGCCCGTGGTCTCGCAGACGATGCAGACCGAGCAACCCAACTCCACCAGCACGTCCAGGTGGGGCTGGAGCGCCGACCTCTCGTCCTCCACCGACCGTTCCAGCAGCTTCAACGAGTGCCACCCGGACACGTAGGCCAAGCCGTAGGGCTCGAGGGCCGCCTCCAGGGCCGCGGCGCCCGAGGGGAACTTGCGGCCCTTCTCGATGCCCTCGAAACCGATGCGGCTTGCGTCCCTCAGGCACCGCTCCAGCGGGATGTGGCCCCCCAGGCTCGGGTCGTCGTCGTTGGACCACGCCACGGGGTTGGTCCCGTACCGGATCACGGGCGCTTCCTTCGCGCCTCGTCGTAGGCCTCGCGCGCCGCGGCCACCTCGGCCCGCTGCGAGACCTCGGGCACCGCCACGTCCCACCAGTGGCCCCCGGCCTCGGTGGCCGCCGTCGGGTCGGTGTCGATGACGACGACAGTGGAGCGTTGGTTGGAGCGGGCCTCGACCATGGCGGCTTCCAGGCCCGCGATGCTCTCCACGCGCGTCGCCGCGGCCCCCATGGACGCGGCATGGGCGGCGAAGTCGATGGCCGAAGGCTGCCGGCGCCGGGCCGTGTCCAGCAGGTTGTGGAAGCTGGCCCCCCCGGTGGCCCGTTGCAGCCGGTCGATGCACCCGAAGCCCCGGTTGTCCAGGACCACCACGGTCAGTTTCAGGCCCAGCATCACGCTGGTGGCGAGCTCCGAGTTCATCATCATGTAGGACCCGTCGCCCACCACCACCACCACGTCGGCCTCGGGGCGAGCCATCTTGACGCCCAGCCCGCCCGCGATCTCGTAGCCCATGCACGAATAGCCGTATTCCAGGTGGTAGTCGCCGCGGCGGGGCGAGCGCCACAGTTTGTGCAATTCGCCGGGCAGGCCGCCGGCCGCGCAGACGATGACCCCGTTGTCGGCCATGGTCCGTTGCACCGCACCGACCACCTGGGCGTCCGACGGCAGCGCGCCGTGGTCCGTTGCGCGGGTGGCGGCGTCCGCGGCCCGGTCCCATTCCTCCTTCGATGCCCGGTTCGGGAGGGCGAAGACGCGGCCGCCCAGAGCGGCGTCCAGTTCTTCCAGGGTCGTGCGCGCGTCGCCGACCACCGCCACGGCGTCGTGCTTCCCCGCGTCGAAGGCCGCGGCGTTGACGGCCAGCAGCCGGACGGCCGGGTTCCGGAAGAGGCTCCATGACCCGGTGGTGAAGTCCTGCAAGCGGGTGCCCACCGCCACGATCAGGTCCGCCTCCCGGGCCAGGGCGTTGGCGCTCTCGGCGCCGGTCACGCCCACGGCTCCCACGTTGCACGGGTGCATCCACGGCAACGCCGACTTCCCGGCCTGGGTCTCGGCCACGGGGATGCCCCGGCGCTCGGCGAAGGCGGCGAGCGTGTCGCAGGCGCCGGAGTAGTGGACCCCGCCGCCGGCGATGAGGAGGGGCGCCCTGGCGGCCCGCAGGGCCTCTACCGCGCGGTCCAGTTCCCGGGGGTCTGGCCGTTGCCGCCGCATGGCCCAGGTCCGAGGCCGGAAGAACGCCTCGGGATAGTCCCATGCTTCGGCCTGGACGTCCTGGCAGAGGGCGAGGGTGGCGGGACCGCACTCGGCCGGGTCCACGAGCGTCGCCAGGGCCCGCGGCAACGCCGTCAGCAGTTGCTCGGGACGGGTGATGCGGTCGAAGTACCGGCTCACCGGGCGGAAGCAGTCGTTGGCGCTGACGGTGCCGTCCCGGAAATCCTCCACCTGTTGCAACACCGGGTCGGGAACCCGGTTGGCGAACACGTCCCCGGGCAACAGCAGCACCGGCAGACGGTTGACGTGCGCCAGCGCCGCGGCGGTGACCATGTTGGTGGCGCCGGGGCCGATGGAGGACGTCACCGCCATGACCCGTTTGCGGTTGCGGGCCTTGGCGTAGGCGATGGCCGCGTGGGCCATGCCCTGCTCGTTGTGGCCCCGCCAGGTGGGAAGCGCGTCGCCCGCGTGGTACAGGGCCTCGCCCAGGCCGGCCACGTTGCCGTGCCCGAAGATCGCCCACACGCCCGCCACCAGGCGCTCGCCGTCCTCGTTGGCCTGTGCGCCGAGGTAGCGGACCAGGGCCTGGGCCGCGGTCAGTCGCACCGTGCTCATGGGGCACACCCCGCCCGGGCCTCGTCCCAGGCTTCGCAGAGCCGCGCGAACTTCCCGGCCATGCTGGCCACCGCCTCCCGGTCGGACATGCGGCCGTCCATCCAGCAGCGGGCGGCCTCCGAGAAGATGGTGCGCCCCACCGCGAACCCCTTGACCTGCGGGCGCCGGGCCGCGACCCGGAAACTCTCCTGCAGGCGGTCCAGGGGCGCGTCCAGCCCCAGGACCACGATGCCCCGGCAGTGGGGGTCGTTGGCGTCGATGACGTCACAGGTGCGGCGCCAGGCCTCGTCCGAGGCCGTGGGCTCCAGTTTCCACCAGTCGGGGAAGACCCCGATGGAGTAGAACCGCTCCACCAGCGCCGCGGTGGTGGCCTCGTCCACCGGCCCGAACTTCGAGGGAACCACCTCCACCAGCAAGTCCAGGGAGTTGGCCCGGGCGGCCTGGGCCAGCCGCGCCACCGTGGCCTCCTGATCGGCGCGAAGGTCCTCCGGGTCGTCCGGGTGGCAGGGGCAGAGGACCTTGACCACGTGCTCGGAGGGCCATTCCACCAGCGCCGAGCCGAAGTCGCCGCCGATCTCCAGCCGCAACGGCCGGGCCCCGGGCGCCTCCACCGGCCGGCCGATCCACAGGCCCGTTCCCGCGGCCGCATGGAGCGCGTCACGGCCCAGGCGGTGGTCGCACAGGATCCCGTAGCCGCGGCGGCCATCGGCCACGCCCAGCGCCGCCTCCAGGCACAGGCCCTTGAACGCGCCGATGCGGTCCGCCCCGGCGCCCGCCATGGCCTCGAACTGCGCCCGGTGGTCGAAGGCGAACACGCGCAGGACGGGCCACTCCCGGGACCGGTTCGTGGCCCAATGGAGCTGCTCCAGCCGCGGGTCCTGCCGCACGGCCGGCGTGGACGCCCCGTTCTCCAGGAAGTCGCGCAGCTCGACCAGGCTGGGGTACGCCGGCGTGCAGCCGTGGCGCGAGACCGCCAGCGCGCCGCAGGCGTTGGCCATGCGCAGGGTCCCGGCCCAGTCCTCCCCCGAAAGCCAGCCCTTGAGGAGTCCGGCCATGAAGCCGTCGCCGGCGCCCAGGACGTTGAACACCTCCACCTCGAACGCCTCTCCGCCGATGCCCTCGTCGAGGCTTTCGGGGATGGCCCCCTCGAACGCCGCGGCGCCCGCGGCGCCGCGCTTGCACACCAGCGTGGCCTCGGACACCTTCCGCACCCCGGCCAGGGCCTTGATGGTGTCGGACGCGCCCCCCGCCACGCGGAACTCCTCTTCGGTGCCGACCACCACGTCGAACCGCGGCAGCACCGCTTGCAGCCGGGCCGTCACGGCCGCGGACTCGATGAAGCGGTTCTCCCCGTCCCCGTGCCCGGAGAGGCCCCACAGGTTGGGCCGGTAGTCGATGTCCAGGACCGTCTTCGCCCCCGACCGGCGCGCCAAGTCGAGGGCCCGCAGGGTGGCGGCCTCGGTCCGGGGATGCGACAGGTGGGTGCCGGAGGCCAGGACGCAGCGGGCCTCGGCGATGAAGTCCGGGTCGATGTCGTCCGGCGACAGGGCCATGTCGGCGCAGTCCTCGCGGTAGAAGATCAACGGGAACCGCTCCCGGTCGCGGATGCCCAGCAGCACCAGCGCGGTGAGCCGGTGCGGGTCGGTGACGACGCCGCGCACGTCCACCCCTTCGGCCCGTAGCTGCTCCCGGACGAAGCGGCCCATGTGCTCGTCGCCCACGCGCGTGATGACCGCCGACTTGAGGCCCAGCCGCGCGGCGCCCGCGGCGGCGTTGGCGGGCGAGCCCCCGAGGTACTTGCGGAAGGTCCGCATGTCTTCCAGGCGGCCGCCCACCTGGCCGCCGTAGAGGTCCACCGAGGAGCGCCCGATGGAGATCACGTCCAGCGGCCGCATCAAACGGTGCCGCCGAGGGAGCCTTCGAGTTCCGCCAGCTCCTGTCCCCCCGCCATCATGTCCTGGAGTTCGTCGGCCTGGATCTCCCCCCGCTTGGCGGTGCCCAGGGTGGCGCCCCGGTTCAGGACCGTGTAGCGGTCCCCCACCGCCATGGCGTGGCGGACGTTGTGGGTGATGAAGACCACGCCGATGCCGGTCTTGCGAACGCGGTCGATGGTGGCGAGGACGTTCGAGGTCTGTCGCACGCCCAACGCCGACGTGGGCTCGTCCAGGATCAGGATCTTCGCGCCGAAATAGACGGCGCGGGCGATGGCCACCGTCTGGCGCTCGCCGCCGGACAGGGTCCCCACCGCCTGGGTGGGCTCGCGCAGGCGGATGCCCATCTCGGCCATGCGCGACATGGTGACCTCGTTGGCCTTCCTGAAGTCGATGTACCGGAACGGCCCGAAACCCCGGGTGGGCTCGCGGCCCATCCAGAAATTGCGGGTCACCGACATCAGCGGGATCATGGCCAGGTCCTGATAGACGGTGGCGATACCCGCCAGCATGGCGTCCCGGGGGCTCTCGAAGGTCACCGGCTTGCCGCCCATGAGGATCCGGCCGCTGGTGGGCTTGTGCACCCCGGACATGGTCTTGATGAAGGTCGATTTGCCGGCGCCGTTGTCCCCCAGCAGGCAGTGGCATTCGCCCGGGTACACCGCCACCGATACGCCCGCCAGGGCGATCACCGCGCCGAAGTGCTTCTCGATGTCGGACAACTCGATCAACGAGTCGTCGCCGGTATGCACGTCACGCATTTCCACGAGGGGTTCGCTCATCATCGTTCTCCCGTGATCATGCGGCGGATGTAGGTGTTCAGGATCACCGCCAGCAAGAGGATGAGGCCCAGGAAGACGCGGAACAGGCTGCTTTCCACGCCCGTGAAGAAGAGGCCCTGCTGGACCACGCCGAAGATCAGCGCGCCCAGCGCCGCGCCCACCACCGAGCCGTAGCCGCCGGTCAGCAGGGCGCCGCCGATGACCACGCAGATGATGGCCTCGAACTCCTTCAGCAGGCCGCGGTCCGCCGCGGCGGAGCCGAACTCCATCACCTGGCAGGTGGCGAACACCGCGGCGCAGAACGCCGTGAACATGAACATCAGGATCTTGACGCGGTCCACCGGCACGCCGGTGTAGCGCGCGGCCTGCGCGTCGCCGCCGGAGGCGTAGATCCAGTTGCCGAACCTGGTGCGGGTCAGCAACCAGTGCCCGGCGATGACCAGCACCACGGCCCACACCATCAGCATGGGGATGCCGTCCACGATGGGCTCGCCGGCCCGGCGGCCCCGGGTGAAGGTCTCGATCATCCCCAGGTCGGCCAGCCAGACGAACAGGCCGTTGAAGATCTTGCCGCCGAACAGCGGCGCCAGCCAGTCCCCCTCCGCCGCGTCCTTCACGCCGCCGATGATGGTCTTGCGGGTGGTGGCGATGGACAGGAAGATGGTGAGGCCCCGGAGGATGTAGAGGAACGCCAGGGTGACGATGAAGCTCGGCAGGCCGGTCTTGATGACCAGCCAGCCGTTCAGCGCCCCCAGCGCCACGGCGATGGCGAAGGCCAAGCTGATCCCGAGCCAGACGGGATAGCCCCACTGGACCGATACGATGGCGATGACGATGCCCGCGAACCCGATCATGGAGCCCACGGACAGGTCGAACTCTCCCGCGATCATCAGCAGGCACGCGCCGACGGCAATGATGGCGAACTGGGCCGAGACCACGCCCCAGTTCATGGCCCCTTCCGGGCTGAACATGCCGGTGTCGGCAGCCACCAGCAGGAAGAAGACGAAGACCAGGACCGTGCCGCAGATGGCCCCCAGCTCGGGGCGGATCATCGCGCGGCGGAACGTTGACATCTCCTTCAAACGTTCATCTGCCATGACCCCTCCTGTCGAAACGTCCGGACCATCGAGACATGGAGGATGGATTCTCCCTCACCCTGACCCTCCCATCCCCGTTCGTCCTGAGCGTAGCGTAGGGAAGTCGAAGGACGCGCTCATGCCCCCTGCCCGATTGTCCGGAGTCCCCTGTCGCATGAATCGATGGACGGTCCGGCGGCTCCGCCGCAGCCCGCGGCCGCGGCGGAGCTGGCCCCCGGAGCCTGTCCGGGTCGGGAAGCCTCCGATCAGCGGTATTCGCCGGCGTACTTCTCGACCAGGGCGATGTTGGCCTTGGTGACGAACCCCGGACCGGAGTTCATGTGCCCCGAGGGCAACACCCCGTAACGGGCGAGGTTCGTGAGGACCACCACCGGCATGTAGCCCTGCAGGTAGGGCTGCTGGTCGATGGCGAACGCGATGGTTCCGTCCTTGACCGCCGCGGCGATCTCGTCGGAGATGTCGAACGTGGCGAAATGGACCTCGCCCTCGAGACCCAGCTCTTCCAGCGCGGCCAGGGTCGGGTGGGCCGAGGTCGGCCCCAGGGTCAGGATGCCGTTGGCCTTGGGGTTGCTGTTCAGGTACGCCATCACCTTGTTCTTGATCTCGGCCGGGTCCTGGCCGCTGTCGATCATCTGGGCGCCGAGCTTCACCCCGAGGGCGTCGGCGTAACCCTGGCACCGCTCCACCGACGCCGGGTTGGTGATGTAGTGGTTGACGCACAGGAACTGCTCCACCCCCGCGGCCTTGGCCTTCTTGCCGGCGCCGAAGCCGGCGTCGTATTCCGGTTGTCCCACGTGCATCAGGGCGCCGAGTTGCTCGGACTGCTCCTTGGTGCCCGAATTGATGGTGATGACCGGGATGCCCTTGTCCACCGCGTCGGTGATGGGCCCCTTGAGCACGTCGAAGTCGGCGATGGTGACGATGATGCCCACCGGGTCGGCCGCCGAAGCCTGCTCGACGATGCGGGCCATGTCGGCCAGGTCGCCGGTGGGCGGGTTGCGGTAATCGACCTCCACGTCCATCTGCTCGCCCGCCACCTCGATGGCGTTCTTGATGGTGTTCCACCAACTGTCGCTGTCCGGCGCGTGGCTGATGAGGACGAGCTTTTCGCCCGCGGCCAGCGCGGCGCCCGGGGCCGCGGCCATGCCCAGGGCCATCAGCGCTGCGGCCGCCAATGCAAGAGACTTGGATTTCATGGTGTTCCTCCCTTCCCGCGCCATGCGCGCATGCCCGCGGGGCGGTCCCCCGGCGGGCGGCTGGAACCGAGGTCCCGAACGCCTCGGTGACGGCCCAATTATAGAGATTGCCGCCGGAATTGAAAATACAAAAATCGTCCCCGGCGGACACGGTTCGGAACGACGCGGGACGTTCCCCGGCTTGGGCAACCCGCGGCGTTCCATTAGAATGGAGGAAGGAACCTCCGAACGATCGGGGCGCACCCTCCCATCCGGTTCGTCTTGGGCGTAGCGAAGCGGAGTCGGAGGACGCGCTCCTGCCCCCCGTCCCGATGGATCGGGGGTTCCGGAATCATCCGTGCGCCGGAGGAAAGCCATGCGGACCATCGGTGTCGGCCTCATCGGCACGGGCTTCATGGGCAAGTGCCACACCCTGGCCTACCGCGCCGTCGGCGCGGTGTTCGACCCCCCGCTGACGCTGCGCCTGGTCCTGGTCTGCGACCGCCGGGCGGACGCGGCCGAGCGCCATGCCGCGCAATGCGGTTTCGAGAGGGCCACCGACGACTGGCGCGCGGTGGTGGACGACCCCGACGTCCACCTGGTCTCCATCACCACGCCGAACCGGCTCCACTGCGAGATGGCGCTGGCCGCGCTGGAGGCGGGCAAGCACGTCCATTGCGAGAAGCCGCTGGCCTTGACGCTGGACGAGGCCGAGCGCATGGCCGCGGCCGCGGCCAAGGCCGAGGGCAGGACCATCGTCGGCTACAGTTACCTGTGCAACCCCCTGTTCCGGCACGCGCGGGCGCTGGCCCGGTCCGGGGCCATCGGACGACCGCTGTTCTTTCGCGGCGTGTACGACGAGGACTACCAGGCCGACCCGAACCTGCCGTGGACATGGCGGTCGGCCAGGGCCGAGGCCGGCCTCGGGGCCCTCGGGGACCTGATGTGCCATCTGGTGAGCATGGCGGACGGCTTGCTGGGCCCCATCGACAGCGTCCTTGCCGACTGCCGGATCCATTACGCCACCCGACCCGCCGGGGACCACGGGGGCCGCCGGGCGGTGGAGAACGAGGACGCGGCGTCCGCACTGGTCTCGTTCGAGAGCGGCGTGACCGGGGTGGTCTCGTCGTCGCGCGCGGCGTGGGGGCGAAAGAACCACCTGGCGTGGGAGCTCCACGGGGACGCCGGTATGCTGCTCCAGGACCAGGAGCGCATGAACGAGCTCCGGCTCTACCGCAACGACGGACCCGAGGGTGACCGCGGTTTCAGGACCATACTCATGGGACCGGAGCACGAGCCGTTCGGCAGCTTCTGCCCGGCCCCCGGCCACGGACTGGGCTTCAACGACCTGAAGACCATCGAGGCGGCCAACTTCCTGAAGGCGATTGCGGCCGGCGCGCCGGCCGCCCCCGATTTCGCCGCGGCGCTGCGGTTCGAGCGCGTCATCCACGCCATCGCCCGGTCCGCGGACACGGGCGCCCGGATCCGGGTCGGTGCCGCGGAGGGATGAGGGTCGCGCCCGCGGCCTTTTGTCGTTCTTGTCGTATCGGAAGGCGGGCTGGTATGAAGACGGGCCGCGGGCGTGCTCTCGGCCGCGGCGCGACCCGGTGCCCATGGCTTCCAGACGCATGAACGAAACGAACCCGGAGGGGGTCCCCCATTGGGCCAGGGCCCGCCGGGCCCTGGAGCGGGCCGACCCGGTGCTCCGCAGGCTGATCCGGGCTGCCGGAGGGTCCGTCCTGCGGCCTCGGAACGATCCCTTCTTCTCCCTCGCCCGGTCCATCGTGGCCCAGCAGATCTCTGTCCACGCCGCGGAAGCGGTGTGGCGGAAGCTGACGGCGCGCGTGGGCGCCGTGACTCCCGTCGCGGTGGCCCGCGAGACCGAGGACGACTTGCGGGGATGCGGCCTGTCCCGGCCCAAGGCGCGCTACCTGCTGAGTCTGGCGGAGAGCTTCGGCAACGGCGACCTCGACCCGGAGTCGTGGCGTGGGATGGACGACGAGGCGGTGATCCGAAGCCTCGTGCAGGTAAAGGGGATCGGCCGTTGGACCGCGGAGATGTTCCTGATCTTCCACCTGTTGCGGCCCGACGTGCTGCCCGTGGCGGACCTGGGCATCCAGCGGGCCATGGGCATCCACTTCAACCGCGGCGTGCGCCCGACCCCCGACGAGATGTTCGCCATCGCAGAGCCCTGGCGGCCGTGGCGGTCGGTGGCCTCGTGGTATCTCTGGCGCAGCCTCGACGCCCTGCCCGTGGAGTATTAGCGCAGGGAAGTGCGGGTTCGGCGCGGCCTCACGCCTCGTAGTACCCGTTCATGACGGCGTCGTGCCAGACCTTGGCGATCACCGGGCAGACGCCCAGGGGCAGTCCGTCCTCGGTCTTCCAGTAGGAGTGGATGCCTGTGCCGATCTCGACGACCCGTACCTTCGGAGCCGGGTCCATGGCCGCGTACTCGGCCTTGACGATCCGGTTGTACTTCTCGGGCGTGTGGTCCCGGCTGAACCGGTTGATGCCGTAGAGGAGCGGCGGCACCGGCTTGGCATCCGGGTCCTGGCGCGGTCTTCCGTAGCCCAGGTAGCGGTGGATCAGGGCCTGGGTCTCCTCGGCGTTCATTTTCAGGCGCTCGGCCGTGACCCTGGCCGCCTCGGTGAGGCACGGGCGGCTGTCGCTGTGCAGCCAGTTCTCGGCCTTGAACTGGGGGAAGCGCTTGGCCTGTTGCCACATGTCGAATATCTCTTCCATCAGCCACGCCAACCGGAAGAGCGGCTTCTCCCCTTCCTGCATGGCCGCCTCCGCGCCCTTGTAGCGGGCGAGCTCGCGCCAAGTCCGGATGAGCACGTGGTCGAAGGTGGTGGGCCAGTCGTGGCCGCTCATCTTGCGGAAGATGAACGCGAAGGGCGAGTTCTCGATGCCGATGAGCCCCTTGGCGTTCTCGATGCGCTGTAGCAGGTAGTGGCTGAAGGGGCCGCCCGTGGAATGGCCGTGGGTGAACACCGAGTACTCGCCCACGGGCAGATGCCGGCGGCAGACGTCCAGCATGCCTTCCTCGAACGCCACCGGCCAAGCCGCCATCCGATAGTAGAAGTTGCTGCCCTTCCTGGCTCTGGCGTAGGTCCGGGAGCCGTAGATATCCCGGAACGAGTCGTCCGGCGCCACGTCGTACTCGTCCCGCGAGATATATTCTCCGTCCAGCCAGATGGGCGTGCGCACGCCGCCGTCGTCGTGGAAGGTGTCGCCGGGCCAGTCGCGGCTTGGGTCCGGGAGGTAGAGGCGGCCGGGGTAGGTCATGCTGCACACCTTGTAGCCGCGCTTTCCGGCAAAGGTCTGCGCCAGCCGCTCGATGGAGCGCCAGTCGCTGGCCCCCCCGTGGGTCATGAAGATGCCGAGCTTGTTGCCGTCCGGCCCGACCGCGGCCCTGGCCGGATCCGTGGGCTCATAGACCATGCAGCCGATGTCCCAGTCCATGCCGTTGGCGTGGATGCGGAAGACGTCCTCGGTCTCGGCGAAGGGAATGTCGGGCTCCGCGAGTATCTCGTCCGAGATCTTCACCAGTTCGTCCTTCGACAGACTGGCCGGCGGTTCCCAGGATTCGCCCTTCTTCAGTGTCTTGGCCATGGCAACGCCCCTCCCGTTCGTGGTTGATCCGTGGACTCTACCACGCCTTGGCGTCAGCGGACCATAGGACGGAGCCTCTGATTTATTCCCTGTTCCAGGAGGATAAAGGTAGCGAAAAAAAGGCGCTTGCGCCTCCCCTCGACTCATTGCCTTCGTTGTAATAGGATCGGCCGTGTCATAGCAGGATCGCGGGGCGCCGCCAGGCGGTCGGCCCGCGCTCACGGGGGGAGCCATGCAGGATTCGAAGCAGAAGCAGTTCGCCATGGACGCGGTGGAAGAGAACCGCGACAACATCGCCCTGCTCGGGGACAACATCTTCTACTTCGCCGAGCTGGGGATGCAGGAGTTCCGCACCAGCGGCCTCATGGTCGAGATCCTGGAGCAGGCGGGCTTCGAGGTCCGGCGGAACATCTCGGGAATGCCCACGGCCTTCATGGCCGCTTACGGGTCGGGCAAGCCCGTGGTGGCGCTGCACACGGAGTTCGACGCCACGCCTTCCAGTTCGCAGATGCCGGGGGTGGCAGAGCAGAAGGCCATCGTGGAAGGCGCGCCCGGACACACGGAGGGGCACAACGTCAACGCCGCGGTGATGATCGGCGCAGCCGTGGCCATCCGCAAGGCCATGGAGCAGTTCGGCATACAGGGGACCCTCCGGGTTTACGGCGCGCCCGCGGAGGAGCAACTCGTGAGCCGTCCCTTCTTCGTGCGGGACGGCTACTTCGAGGGCGTGGACGTGGCCCTGCACGACCACATCGGGCACAACCTGGGCACGGTGCACGGCCTGCGGCAGTACTCGCTGGTGTCCGCGGAGTTCACCTTCAAGGGCGAGAGCGCCCACGCGGCCACCGCGCCCTGGAACGCCCGGGACGCGCTGGACGCCGCGGTGCTGATGGACGTGGGCTGGGACAAGCTGCGGGAGCACCTGGAGCCCTCCCAGCGCAGCCACCGGGTCATCAGCAACGGCGGCGACCAGCCCAACGTGATCCCCAACACCGCGTCCATCTGGTGGTTCTTCCGGGAAGCCACCGCGGACAAGACCCGGGCGCTGTTCGAGAAAGCCAGGAGGGTCGCCGAAGGCGCCGCGATCATGACCGGGACCTCCCACTCGGTGAACGTGCTGAGCGCGGTTTGGCCCACCCGGTGCAACCGCACCCTGGCCGAGGTGATCCAGAAGAACATCGAGGCGGTGGGCATGCCCCGCTGGACCGACGCGGAGCAGAAGCTCGTGACCGAGGTCCAGGCCAAGGTCAACGTCAAGGCCACCGGGATGCCCGACCGGGTGGCGCCGCTTCGGGAGGCCGTGCAGTCCGTGTCCGCCAACGACTCCGGCGAGGTCTGTTGGGTGGTGCCGTCCGGGGTGGTCAACTTCCCCTCCAACATACCGGGCATCTCCTACCACCACTGGGCCGCGGGCATTTCCCTGGCCACGTCCATCGCCCACAAGGGGGCCGTCGTCGGAGCCAAGACCCTGGCCGCGTCGGCCATCGACCTGCTGACGGACCCCGGCCTCGTGGCCCGGGCCCAGGAGACTTTCAAAGAGGAGGTGGGAGACGTGGAATACCGCCCGCTCCTGCCCGAGGACCAGCAGCCGCCGCTGGAGCTCAACCGCAGCATCATGGAGCGTTACCGTCCCGCCATGGAAGCGCACTACCCCAGGGAGAAGCCGGCATTCAACTGACGCTGCCCATTCGCGGGGACGCGGTGCGGCTGCGCGCGTTGCTCGACCGCGCCACCGCGGGGGAACGGGTGCGCGCACGGCCGCGCTTGCGGCCGTCGCTGGTGGGCAAGGTCCTGACCGACCCGTTCTGGGTCTGGTGCCATTACCATGCGCCCCGGAGCGAGGCGGTGGACGAGACCGGCCCCTACGACCTCATGCGCTACCGCCGGGGCTTGGAGCACGAGGACGCTTGGGTCGCGGCCCACTACCCGGAGGCCCTGGCGGTCAAGCCGGACTTCGGCTACGACGCCCTCGCCGGGACGCTGGAGGCCATGCTGGCGGGGGTTCCGGCCATCCACCAGCCACAGCTATGGGACCTGGGCCGCGACGTGTACGGCAGGGGCGACCTGCTGGTGCGTGACGACAGCGGCGGCTCGGACCTGGGCCCGTACCACTACCGCGTCATCGAGATAAAGCGGGCGCGCAAGGTCCGCACCCCCTTCGTGCTCCAGGCGGCCCTCTACAACCGCGCGTTGGGGGCCGTCCAGGGATATACGCCGGGCGAGGTGAGCGTTGCGCTGAGGGACGAGGTTTGCCGCGTGGACGTCTCGGGCCTGGCGGACGAACTCGACCGCGTGGTCTCGCGCTGGGCCGAGTTGCTGGACGGCGCGGCAATGCCCGAGCCGGGGCGGCCGCCCAACGTCACCGACTCCCCCTGGCGCGCATACGGCGAAAGGCTGGTGCATGAACGGCGGGACTTGGTGCTGCTGGCGGGCGTGCGCGCGCCCGAGCGCGCCAAGCTCAGGGCCGCGGGCATCCACCGGGTGGACCAGGTGTGGCGCCGCTCCCCGGAAGAGGTCGACGAGATCCTGGGCCCCCGCCACGGCCCCGCGGCCTACCAAGCGGCCCGGAGCTACCGCACCGGAAACCCCGTGCCCAAGGCGGGCCGCAAGCTGCGCATCCCCCGCGCCGAGCGGCTGCTCTATTTCGACTTCGAGACTTCCGACGACGTGCATCCCGCGGTGCCGCCCCACGTATATCTCATCGGGTGCTGGGACGGCGCCAGGGAGCGGTTCGCCAGCTTCCTCGCCCGCGGGGCCGAGGACGAGCCGCACATCTTCGAAGCCTTCCTGGACTACGTGGGCGACGACCTCGAAGCGACGCGGCTCTACCACTGGACCGGCTACGAGGTCCGGCAGATGGAGGCGGTCATGCGCCGCTGGCCGAAGCTGGCGGGGCGGTTGAGGCGGCTGGCGGGCTCCTGCGTGGATCTCAAGCAATGCATCCAGGACGCCGTGTACCTGCCGGCGCCGAGTTTCTCCCTCAAGAGCGTGGCCCCCGCCCTGGGATTCCACTGGCGCCAGAGCGGGTTCGGCGCCTACGATTCGCTGGTGTGCTACTGGGACTACCTCGACACCGGCAACCGCGCCATGGCCGAAAAGGCGATCCGCTACAACGAAGACGATTGCGTGGCCATGTGGCGCGTGGACCGGAGACTCACGGGCGGTCGGTGAGGCCCCGGGAGCGGGCGGGGCATTGCATTTCGCTCGGCAATTCTGTTATCCTTAGTCCAGTAAATCTGAGATTCGACTTCCTGAATTGTCGGAGTATCCGCCGTGGAGTTCCGGAGAGAGCTTTCCAACGCGGTCTTGCGCTTGGCCGCTCACTTTCCCGCGGTTGTGGTCACGGGCGCCCGCCAGACCGGCAAGACCACCCTGCTCACCCGGTTGTTTCCCGGTCATCACTACGTGAGCCTGGACCTTCCCGCGCAAGCGCAGCTTGCCGAGGAAGACCCGCGGTCGTTCCTCCTGCGGCACCCTCCGCCGCTCCTGGTGGACGAAGTACAATACGCTCCCGGGCTCTTTCGCTATCTCAAGGTCGCGATCGACGGCAACCGGGAGGTGAACGGGCAGTTCATCCTCACCGGCTCGCAGAAGTTCGGCCTCATGAAGGAGGTGTCGGATTCGCTGGCGGGCCGTTGCGGGGTATTGGAGCTCGAAGGTCTGTCCATCGAAGAACTCGGCGACACGTTCCATGACCGCGAGCGGCGCGAAGGCATCGCCGAGATCCTGGTCCGGGGCTTCATGCCCCAGCTTTGGAAGGACCCCGACCTGAGACCGGCCGACTACTTCAGCAGCTACCAGGCCACCTACCTGGAGCGCGACGTCCGGCAACTCCTGAACGTTTCCTCGCTCAGGGACTTCGACCGGTTCATGCGCGCGAGCGCGGTGCGGGTCGGACAGCTCCTCAACCGGACCGAGTTGTCCAAGGAAGTGGGGATCAGCAACAAGACCGCCGCGGAGTGGTTGAGCGTTCTCCAGGCGTCCAACCAGGTCACGTTGATCGAGCCGTATTTCGCCAACGTCGGCAAGCGTCTCGCCAAGACCCCCAAGCTCTATTTCAACGACGTCGGGGTCCTGTGCTTCCTGCTGGGGCTGAACCGGGCCTCGGTCGTGGACAGCTACCTCATCGGCGCCATCTGGGAGACGTTCGTGTTCGGGGAGTTGCGCAAGTACCTGTCGGCCACCGCGCCCGAAGCCTCGTTGTGGTTCTACCGGGACCAGTCCCGGGAAGTCGATTTCGTCATCGAGAAAGATGGCCGGTTGACACTGGCGGAAGCGAAATGGAAAGAGCTGCCAAGCCGAAAGGACTTCCAGCAGCTCCTGGCGGTCCAACCGCTGCTGCGGGCGGCCCGGCTACCGGCGATGGTACTGTGCCGAACCGGCGACAGCTTCCCGGTGGCCAAGGACATGCTCGCCGTCAACGGCTTTCGGATGCGCGAGCATTTGTGAGCCACGCAACTTTCGCCATCGGAACTGAAGACGTTTCCGATTTCTTCGCAAGGCATGAGGACGAGCGCTTTCCATACATGCCTACCACTCCCACAACACCCGCAACGGCGCCGCGAGCATACGTTCGTCGGCCATGGGCAGCAGGGCTTCACCCGTATGGAACAGGATGCCCTGGCGGAAGTCCTTGCCGCAGAGGGCGGCGAGCCGTGCGAGTCCCTTGCCGTCGCCCGGCCCCGGGGACATCCCCGACTTGACCTCGATGCCCCAGACCGCCCGGCCCCGGGTCATCACCACGTCAACTTCCACTTGGTCCTTGTCCCGGTAATGCCAGAAGCGGAGGTCGGGGTCGGTCCAGGCTGCCTGGGCCATGAGTTGCTGAACCACGAAAGACTCCAGCAGGAAGCCCATGCGGTGCCGGGCATGGAGCCAGTCTCCGGCCGTCAGGTCGGCAAGCGTCGCGGCCAAGCCGGTGTCCAGCAGATGCACCTTCGGTGACTTGACGAGGCGTTTGGCCGTGTTGCGATGCCAGGGACGCAGCCGACGCACGAGGAACAGCCTTTCGAGCACGGCGAGGTGGTGTTCCACGGTCTCCCGGTGCAGACCGAGCTCGTTGGCCCATCCGCTGACGTTCAGGAGTTGCGCACTGCGCAAGGCCAGCAACTCCAGCAACCGGGCCACCTCATCGGCGTCCCGGACCCGCGCCACGCTCCCCAGATCGCGCTCGACGATGGTGCGCAGGTACTGTCGATGCCATTGCCGGGCGCGGGCCGGCGGTCGGGTCAACGGCTCGGGATAGCCGCCCGCCACCAGCCGCTCCGGCAGCGTTGGCCCGCTGTGGTGCGGCAACGGTTCCATGGCTGGCCGAAGCGTTCCCGCCAACAGGGCGCTGACGAAACGGCCGGGACTTCGCATCTTCTCCGCTTCGGTCAACGGATGCAGGCGCGCGACCTCCATACGCCCGGCCAATGACTCGGTGACCCTCGGCAACAACAGCAGGTTGGCCGAACCGGTGAGGAGAAAGCGTCCGGGACGGCGGTTTCCATCCACGGCGAGCTTGAGGGCGGGGAGCAGCTCCGGCACGCGCTGCACCTCGTCCAGGGTCGCTTCGTCCGGCAGGCCGGCGACGAAGCCGGCAGGGTCCGTGCTCGCCGTTCGATGGTAGCGGGGGTCGTCGAGACTCACGAACACCCGGTCCGGCGCAAGCTGCCGCGCAAGCGTGGTCTTGCCGCTCTGACGCGGACCGATCAGGCAGACCACGGGCGTGTCTGCAAGGGCGGCCTGGACGACCGGCGCCAAGTAGCGAGGAAGCAACTCATCCTGAACGGCCATTTGCCGATCAGGATAGCGTCTATTTGCCGGTTACACAAGCGTCTGATTGCCGGTTACCAGGCCGTCTGATTGTCGGTTGGAAAGGCGTCCATTTGCCGGTTGGCGGGGCGTCTGATTGCCGGTTTCAGGCGGGGGAACCGCGGCTTGCGGACATCCCCGGCCGGTGCCGGTCAACGCAACTCGTGCTTGCGTCGGGTGAGGACGATGGCCGCGCCGCACGAGACGCCGATGGCCACCGCGGCATAAACCAGCCCTCCGACCCATTCCAGTGGAGCGGCGTGCCCGACCCTCTGGTACATGTACAAGAGCAGGTTGAGGACCACGTACAGCGCGTACGCATGCGCCATGCCCACCACGAACCGCCTCATCCGCCAGATGCCCCAGGCGTACGCCAGCAGATAGACGCCGGCCACCGGCCCGGCGATCATGTTGGCCGTTCCGGTCAGCAGTGTCCCGAAGAGCACGAAGCCGGTGTCCGGCCCCATAAGTTGCAGCGGTTTCAGGAGGTTCGAGACCGCCAGGAGGGCGAACAACCCGGCAAGGATACTCAGCAACGTCCCGCGTTCCGTCCCGTCGCTCTGCGCCATTCTTCCCTCCTCCTTCGCTGGTTCGGGTCGGGGTCCGACCTGTGGGGCATTCTAATGCGCTTTCGGTTTGGCCGCAACGCGGCGGACGAGGGGGCTTGCCGGGCGCCGTCTGTTATTGTCGCTATTGCCTCCAATCCATTTGCTTGTTGCCTTAGTGTTCTACTTTCTGAAGCCTGCGCATAGCGAGATCAGCATAAAAAGAGTCTTGGCCATCGGCTTTCTCAATGATTTCGTTTAGCCATGCGCGTGTATTCTTCCAGTCCTTTTGCTTCCAATACGCCTGCGCAATCTGATATCTGAAGGCTTGAAGTGAGCCAGATTCAGGAAAGGCTTTCGCGTATTCGTTCAAAGTCTGCACTAGAATAGGTAAGTAGGTCATAGGATATTGCTCTATTCCGTACTTGGAACCATATCGACCGGGTTTCTTCCACCCCAGTAATGTCCGCATCTTCTCTTCATATGCAATACGAGCGGCAGTAGTGCCTGGAAACTCCGCTATAGTCTTATCATACCACTTCGTAGCGGCTTCGACATTCGGTATCCAACTCGAGTCAATCGAAAAAACCGAATCCTTCCCCCTCGACCAGAAATCACCATGTCTAAGATAAGCGCGTGCAACAGCATTATCAACAGACTCTCGTTGAGTTTCACTGACAATTTGAGCTAGTTGCTTGATCTTCTCCGAGACTTCTGATGCTTCTTTCGAATGAGGGTACTTCTTGGTCAAATCTGTCCATGTCTCCAAAGCTGTCCCGATCCTGTTCTGATCGAACGCAATCAAGCCCAAGAGGTAGTAAGCCGTCGCCTTTTCCTTTTTAGGCTTATCTGATGTAATAATCAGAATGCACTCACGTTTGGCTTCGGCAGGTAAAGCATGGTCAATATAGAGTTGAGCCTTCTCTATACTTTGCGCCCAACAAGAGGTAGTAGCAAGTAAGGATATAAGGATGGCGATAGTTGGTTTCTTCATTGTAGCTTCCTTTGTTTTAGCGAACGTAAAAATGTGCAAGACCTGATAGCAATGTTGCTACTACGGTCTTGTTCCAGTGCTCTTATTGATTATTCCTGGAAACATTTGACGCTTCCGGAATTCGTGTGGATTGTGACATTTTCCACTCACGCGAAGAACTTCGATTCCCTCTCCCTCAAGGGGGGAGGGGACGCTCGCCCGTGAAACCCTGCCCACTCAAAAGCCGGAAGAGCCCCAAGAGAAAGGGGGATGGGGAAGTGGGCGCGGAGGCGTCCGTTACGTACCTGTAGGTGGGTGAGGGATGGGGCTTGGAGACGTGAGTAGCTGAAGGCCATACGGTTGGCCTGATGGTGCTTGCGGTTCGGGTGGTGCGGCACGTCCGCCATTGGAATCCGGTTGGTCCGAGGGTATCTCTCTTACCCGGGGTTGCTGCGGACGGCTTAGTTGCCGGCAATGGCTCCGGCCCCCTCCCAAATCACCTCCTCCCCGCCAGCACCCCCGCCGCCGCCTCCGCGGACAGCAACAGGCTCCGTACCGGTGCGAGGCTGCGCAGGACCGGGTCGGAGGGCGCGGGGTCGTCCGGGACGACGATGGTGCTGCCGGGGGGGACGTGCAGGGGCTGGTAGTTCCACAGGGAGGCGCCGACACGATGGGCTTCTCCGTTGGGCAGGATGACGAAGACCCGGCTGTCGTCCGCGGTTGGCTGGAAGCCGCCGGCCCTGCGGACGTAGTCGGCTGCGGTCATGCCCGGCTGGAAGCGGACTGCGCTCGGGTTCTGGACTCCGCCCACGACCGTGACGTAGTTGGGGCGCCTGGGCACGAAGAGGCGGTCGCCCGCTTCCAGCACGGTGTCGAGGCCGGGCCGCACCCGCAACAGAGTCGGGTCCGCTTCGATGACGACGCGTCCGAGCGGTTGGGCCGCTCGCAGCCGCGCCGACATCCGCGCCATGGCGACCGTCCGCGTCTCATCCGTGCCGGTCCGGGAGGTCAGCGCCGCCAACGCCGCGTCCACTTCGCTCACGGCGCGCCGCAACGCGGTCTCTTCGGCGCGCTGGACCCGTTCCCGGGTGAACACCGCGCCATAGGGAAAGGCGACCTCGGTCAGGCCGCCGGCGCGCTGGATCAGTTCGGACAGGCGTTCGCCTTTGCGCACCGTGTAGTCGCCGGGCCGTGCGAACTCGCCGGCCAGCGTCACCCGTTCCCCGGCCTCGGCTGTTTCTCCCGCGGGGGCCGCGGCCCCCGCGGTTGCGGACATGGGAGTTGCGGCCAGGACAAGGGCCGCCCACAGGCATGGGAAAAGGTTCATGGCAGTCACTCCTGGCGAACGGAACGCCCGTCGTCCATGGGGAACGCCCGTGGTCCATGGGCCGCGGCCGCATCCGGCGTCGGCGGCAGGGAGAGGGCGTCGGTCTCGCGCTTCATGGCAGTTGCGGCGGTTCCCTCAGACGTTGGCGGCCGGGGGTTTGAGGACGCTGATCCGCAACGGCGGGAACGACCCGTCCACGTGCTGGACGGACCTCCAGACGATGCCTGTGGCGGGGTCGAACCAGTACCGGTTCTCGTATTCCCAGCCTTCCACCTCCACGTGGTTGACCTCGCGCACCAAGCGGGTCGGATAGGTCCGTCCGACGATGGTGACCGGGTCGCTGCCGAGGTGGTCGAAGCGCGACGTCACCACCCTCCCGTAGCGCCCCGGGTCCCTGAAATCGACGATGCGCTTCGTTCGCGTCCCGCTCGCCGTCTTGTGCAGCCCCTCCGCCAGCGGGTCCGGGGACAGGAACTCGGTCCCGGCGATGTCGGTGGGAAGGCTGACGGTCTTGACCAGGCGCCAGGAGCGCGTCTGCAGGATCCCGTCGTCCGCGGAGCGCCACAGCAGGTCCGGTCCCACTCGCTCTTGCAGGACCAGGACTGCGAGGACGCGCTTGCCGATGCGCAACTCGATCCTCGCATAGGGGTTTTCATCGATCTGCGCGCGGGTCAGCGGGTTCTCGACCTCCTTGCCCAGAGCGAGGTTGTAGCTGGACTCGAGCGCGCGCAGGGCCGGGCTGTCGCCGCAGCCGGGCAACAGCGCCGCGGCCGCGGACACGAGGACGACCCGCCGCGAGACCGAGCCGGCGAGGGGTTTCGCGTCTCCGGTCACGTCTTCCTGCGGGCGCCGCAAACCGCCCGCGCCTCCGTCGCCGCCCATGGCGGCCGAGTAGTCGATTGCCCGGAGCTTGTCAACGACACGCCCATGGCCCTCAGTCCCGCAGCCCCAGGGGGCGGCGATGGAGCGCGTCGAGTTGTCCTTCTTCGGTGACCTTGTACAGCTTCGGACCCACCGCCAGCATCTGCCCGCCGTCGCCCGTCAACGGCCGGAAGATGGTCCCGGCCGATTCGCGGGTCGAATAGGGCAGGAGCAGGTTCAGGGGCACCCGGAAGAACAGCCCCTTGTCGAAGCCCCCCTCGCCGAACTCGGCGTCCGAGACGTTGGTGAGGGTGAAGAACCCGCCGAACTCGATGCCGCTCCTGAACCGCCGGGAGAGTTGGAAGGTGGCGCCCCAGTCCCGGGCCAGGTAGCGCCCCCCGTGGACCGCGGCTTCGAGGTCGTGCCAGGGCAGCTCGTAGTACAGCGAGACGTGGCCCGTGGTCGTGTCGTAGTCCCGGAAACCGAGCAGTTGGTCGAAGTCGCGCTGCCACACGTGGCTGACCTCGACCCCCGCGGCCCAGCGGGAGTCCTGGCGGCGGTACAGGACCTCGCCGCTGACCCCGCCGAACATGGTCTCGAAATAGCCCACCGCGGCGCGGGCGTACCAGTCCGGCGCAAGCGAGAAGAGGTAGTCGGCCTGCGCCCCCGCCAGCACGTGCTTGCCCTGCTGCAAATACTCCTTGACGTTGCTGCGGACCGGCTCCAGTTGGCCTTTCGGCCCGCGGGAGATCCGGTCGTATTCATTGTAGATGTCGAACCCGAAGTCCGCGCTCGCGCGCAAGCCGGGCAGGACCTCGACGCCGCCCGATAGCTGCGCCCGGAGCTGGAACAGGTAGGGGTGCTCCGGGGCGCCGACGTGGTGCCGGATCGCGGGGTTCAGGCCCCAGTCGAACCGGGGATAGGCGTGGTCGTTGCGGACGCTGAGGGCGTCCGGGGGCAGCGGGCGGGGCCGCTCGAAGCGGGCGGAACGAAGCGTCTCCTCGGGGCTGCCGGAGCCCAGCGCCATGTCTTCCAGGTGGCGGCGCACGAGGGTGACCGCGGTCAAGTCGATGCCGCGGGCGCGAAGCACCACCGAGATCTCTTCGACTTCCGGGGGGGCGTGGCGGGCCACCACGCGCGCCGCCCGGCCCACGTTGCGGGAGGGTTCCGGGAACCGCATGGACGCGACCACGACGGTGGCGCGGGCGCGGGCGAGTCGAAAGGCGATGCCGCTCAGCCCCTGGGCGGGGAGCTCCGCGAAGACCTTTTCGGCGATGGCCCGGGCGTCCTCCGGCGCCGGCTGGCGGTCCGCGGCCTCGTGTGCGGCCGGGCTGCCCGCCGGGGCGCCGGTCCCGTGTCCGTCGGCGCGACCCCTGCGGTACTCATCGGCTGCGGCGGCGTGGGCCTGAACGTCGTCCACCGGTCCCGTGTCCGTCGGCACGACCCCTGTGGTACGGTCGAGCGTCGGAGCGCGTTCCGCATGGGCGCGTCGCTCCAACTTGGGCGGCCGCGGGTCCGCGGGCTTGGGCGGCCGGGCGTCGGCGTTGAAATCGGCCCTGAGGGCGAGGCGCGCCATCACCGTGTTGCCGCGTTCGTAGGCGAGACCGGCCTCGACCCAGTGCCAGGGCCGGTAGGCCAGGCCGAAATTGACGGGCAGGTCGTGGTCCAACGCGCCGTGGGGCTCCCGCTCGTAGTCGTTGGGGTCGTACTCCACCTTCACGGACAGGCCTTCGACGGGAGTGTGGTACTCGATCCCGCCGAACAGGTCGATTTCCCGGCCCGTGAACAAGGCTTCGAAGCCCGGGTCGCCCGTGGTGTTGACGGTACGCTCGTCGAAGCGGTCGGACAGCCAGGTGAAAGGGTTCCGGAACAGGCCGTCGCCGCCCACGCCGTACCCCCAGACCACGCCGAGGCTCAGGTCGAAGTCGCCGAAGCGCTTGCTGGCGACCAGGTACTCGCCGCTGAACAGGCCCGTGCCCAGGACGTCCTGAAAGCCCAGGGCGACCTCCGGCCTGCCGCGGGTCTCATGGAGCAGCCGGAACTTCAGGTCCAGCGACTTGTCGAAGGTCTCGCTCTTGGAGTAGCGGAACGTGGCTTCGAGCCACGGCAGGAACTGCCAGGACAGGGAATAGACGTCGTAGGGATGGAGGAACGCGGCCCCGAACGTGAACTGTCCGTCTTCCGAGAAACGCGCAGTACGCGTCTGGAGCAGGCCGACGCCGCCGAAATCGCCGGCGCTCGCACGCTCGCGCGTGAGGTTCCGCTCCCACGATTCCTGCGTCCAAGCCGGGGTCGCCGCGAGACAGGACAGGATGGCTGCCAACGCGGCGAGGGCTTCAGGACGCCGCATGGTCGGCAAGGGATCTCATGGGCGAGGATTCGGTCTTCCGGTTTGCGCAGGGACGCGGTCTCCCTTCCACCTTGGGCGGTCCCTCCTCCCTGGCAGGGGTTCGACAAGGCCATCGTCCTTGCCGAAAGGTGGGGCCCCGGTTCGCCGCAAGGTCCCGTTGGAGAGCGCCGTTTCCTATTGAGTTTGATCTGGCGTAGAGGTGGTGCCGCTGGAGTCGGAAGCGGCAGCGGCGGCAGCGGCGACACCGGCTACGGCGCCAGCCACAACGATTGCACCGGCCATCGCGCCCGCCGCGCCAGCAGCAGCAGCGCCGGCGGCAGCGGCGCCCGCCGCAGCCCCGGCGGCGCCTGCGGCAGCAGCACCAGCAGCTCCGGCGGCCCCGGCAGCACCAGCAGCCCCGGCGGCGCCAGCAGCCCCGGCAGCACCCGCCGCACCAGCAGCTCCCCCGCCCGCAGCAGCACCAGCGGCGCCCGCCGCCCCGGCAGCCGCGCCTTCGACAACCTGTGCCGCAACGATAGCCGGCGAGCATGTCAGGATCAGAACAAGCGCTATCCCAATCAACTGTTTCATCGGATCTCCTTTTCGGATCATGGTTCGGGACCGAACCCCACCTTCAACGGTAAATAGCCGTGGGCCATCACAATGTCAAGGCAACTCTGAACAATCGAGACATCCGGGATGGACTCCCCCACCCTGACCCTCCTATCCCCGTTCGTTTGAGCATAGCAAAGCGGAGTCGAAGGACGGGGGTCCAGCGCATCTTCAGTGGATTCCCTTGGCAAGGCAAGCAAGAATATATAGAGGAAACCCTGGACGATCGGGACAGGGGGCATGAGCGCGTCCTTCGACTCCGCTTCGCTACGCTCAGGATGAACGGAGGTCTCCGCTTCGCTACGCGTCCTTCGACTTCGCTACGCTCAGGACGGACGGGGATAGGAGGGTCAGGGTGCGGGTCCATCCTGGATGTCCTGATGGTTCAGAGGTTCCTGTAGTTCGACGGAACGGCACGCCATGAACGAACGCAAGGTCATCCCGAGCACCTGCTGGGAGTGCAGCGCCCATTGCGGGGCGCTGGTCACGGTGGAGGACGGGCGCGTGACCCGGGTCGCGCCCAATCCGGACCACCCTGCGTCGCGGGGGGCGTTCTGCGTCAAGGGAATCCGCGGGCTGCCCGAGTTGACATACCATCCGGACCGGGTGCTCTACCCCATGAAACGCACCGGGCCCCGGGGCGGCGGGCAATGGCGGCGCCTGTCCTGGGACGAGGCGCTGGACGAGATGGCCGACGCCATGCTGAGCGTCCGCGGCCGGTACGGCCCCACAGCACTCTGCGGCGCGGTCAGCAACGCGCATTTCAGCCGCGGCGTCATGGTGGCGCTGCTGCTGCGGGCCCTGGGGTCGCCCAACTGGATGATGAACCAGGACCTGTGCGGCGGGTGCCGCGCCCTGAGCGACCGGATTACGGGGCTCGCCATGGGCAACGGCGAGGACATCGACCACACCCGCTGCGCGCTCGTGGTCGGGCGAAACCCCGCGGCCGCGCACCCGCCCCAGTGGCAGGCCCTCAAACGCGCCCGAGGCCGAGGCGCGCGCATGGTGGTCATCGACCCTGCGGAGACGCCCGCGGCCGCCATGGCCGACCTGTGGCTGCGGCCCCGGCCCGGCGCCGACGCCGCCATCGGCCTGGCCATGGTCCACTGGCTGATCCTGCACGACCGCTACGACCGCGACTTCGTCGCCCGCTGGTGCCACGGCTTCGACGCGCTGGCCCAACGGGCGGCCCGGTATCCCGCGAGCCGCGCCGCGGAGCTCACCGGCGTGCCGCAGGCGGACATCGAACGGGCCGCGGAGTTGTACGCCAACGGCCCCTCCTGCTTCGTGAGCGGGCACGGCATCGACGCCTTCAGCGCCGGGGTCCAGACCTTCCGCGCGTTCCATGCCCTGGTGGCCGTCAGCGGCAACCTGGACCGCAAGGGGGGCAACCGGCGCGTCAAGCGGCCGGCCGGCTTCACCAACTATATCGAGGTGCTCCACAAGCCGGAGTTCCGCCTGTCCCTGGCGGTGGAGAAGCAGACCATCGGCGCGGACCGGTTCCCGCTATGGGCCGGACCCGAGGGCTGGCAGACCGCGTGCCACAACCCTTCGGTCATCGAAGCGGTGCTCACCGGCAAGCCCTACCCGGTGCGCGCCATGTACATCAGCGGCGTCAACATCGCGGTCACCTATCCGGACACGCCGAAGACCCTGGCGGCCCTCAAGTCCCTGGACTTCCTCGCGGTGGCCACCCACATGATGAACCCCACCGCGGAATACGCGGACATGGTGCTGCCCAAGACCACCGGGCTGGAGGACGAGGAGGTATCGCTGGAGGCCTCCGGGCCGTGCCTGAGCCTGGTCCAGCCCGCGGTGGCGCCGCAGGGCGAGGCCCGCGGCGACTTTCGCATCGCCCGGGACCTGGCCCGGCGCCTGGAAGCCCGCGGGGTGGCCGAAGCCCGGCGGTTCATCCCCTGGGAGACCAAGCGCGAGTTCAACGAGTTCCTGCTGGGCGACTGCGGCGTCACCATGGAGCAGATGCGGGAAACGGGGTACGCCAGCTTCCCGTACGCCCGCGGAGACTTCGCCGCCGCCGGCTTCAAGACCAAGACCGGCAAGGTGGAACTCTATTCCGAGCGGCTGGCCGAGCTGGGCCTCGACCCGCTGCCGGACTACACCCCCACCCGAACGGAACGCGAGACCGAGGCGGTGCGCCGCGCCTACCCGTTGACCCTGCTCACCGGCGTGCGGGAGCGCACCTACCACCACTCGCGGTTCCGGGACCAGGGCTGGGCCCGCAAGGTCTCGCCCGACCCGTGGCTCCAACTGCATCCGGAGACCGCGGCGCGTTACCGGCTGGCCCAGGACGACTGGGTGTGGGTAGAGACCGCGGACGGTCCGGGCCGCTGCCGCCTCAAGGTGCGGGTCACCGAGGCGACCCTGCCCGGGGTGGCGCGGACCGGCATGGGCTGGTGGTATCCGGAGGCCGACGGGCCGGACCGCGGCGCGCTGGAAGTCAACATCAACGCCGCCATGCGGTACGACGGCCCCTGGGACCCGGTGACCGGCTCCGCGGACACACGCGGACTGCCGTGCCGCATCTCCAAGGCGGAGAGCCGTTGAGGAAGCCGGAACACCGGTCCCCGTTCGTCCTCAGCGCAGCAGCGTGGCAAAGACTCCCAACGGTCCTGAGCGTGGCAGCATAGCAAAGGTCCTCATTGGTCCCAAACGTAACGAACGACGGCCCCCGTTCATCCTGACGTGGCATAGCGAAGAATCCCGGTTACCCTGAGCGTAGCGTAGCGAAGGTCCCCGTTCGTCCCGAGCGAAGTGAAGTATCCCGTTCGTCCTGAGCGTAGCGAAGCGAAGTCGAAGGACGCGCTTTCCCAAGGGAGAGCCGGCACGGATCAGGCGTTCCTCCCCTTAAACTCGAACCCGCATGGTTGTATGATGGGTTCGATGGACCGTCTGGCGAACGACGAGCGCGCCGCAACCATGGCGCGCAAGTACGTCTGGTGGCAACCCGCGGAACGCACCCTGGAAGACCCGCGGCTTCTCCTGGCCCAGACGATGACCCTCGGCGCCGCTGCCGACGTCCGCTGGCTGCTATCGCTGGTCTCCCCGTCCGACCTGCGCCGCGTCCTGCACGACCCGCCCATAGGCGTCTTCAACCGCCGTTCCTGGAGCTTCTGGCGCCTTCGCCTGGGCCTGGATCCGACCACGGAACTGCCGACGCGGCGTCTGCCGCGGGAGACGCCGCGGTGACGTTCGAACCGACTTCGGCATTCCTGATACAGCGGCTCTTCCGGCTTTTGTATGGATAGGTAGGAGAGGAAGGGAGAGCGACAGGGGTCCGGCCGTCATTCCAGCTTTTTGCGGAGCCTGCCCCGGCAGGCAGCAAGCCAAGCGTCGCGGACGCCTACCACGTCATCCCCGCGAAAGCCCGCTCCGTCCTCCTCGCCGATGCCTACCCCGTCATTCCCGCAGACGCCCACCACGTCATCCCCGCGAAAGCCCACTCCCGTCATTCCCGCGAAAGCGGGAATCCAAGGATTTCCATGAAAACTCCCTGTGTTTACATCCTTGCGAGCAAACCCCATGGCACTCTGTATGTCGGTGTCACGTCGAATCCCATTCAGCGGATCTGGCAACACAGGAATAATTGGACAGAAGGATTCACGAAACGTTACCTTGTCCACCGGTTGGTTTGGTACGAGGTTCATGAATCCATGGAAAGCGCTATCCAGAGAGAAAGGGCCGTCAAGAAATGGAATCGGGCATGGAAGATTGATCTGATGGAGAAGGGTAATCCGACCTGGAGAGATTTGTATGATGAGATCGCTGAAAGTGGATTCCCGCTTTCGCGGGAATGACGAGGCGGGCGTCTGCGGGAATGACGTGGTGGGCTTTCGCGGGGATGATGGGGTAAGCGTCGGCGGGGAGGACGTGGTAGGCGTCCGCGATGCTTGGCTGCTAGCTTGCTGCCTGTCGGCTTATGCTTGCCGGGGCAGGCTCCGCGGAAGCCGAGAAGTGACGGCCTGACCTATGTGACTCCCCTTTCCCCCCTACCTTATCCACACGAACTCCCGAAGAGCCACAAAAGTGTCCAATCCATTCCGGCAAACGGTAAACGCGGAACCGGGCGAACACCGCTCAACGGCGCCGCCCGGTTCCGCGTTACCCGCGTTTCTCCGGGTCGAAGGACGCGGCCCGTTCCGCCGCACCGGCCGTTAGTGCCGCGTCTGCGTGGTGGGCCACTTGCCCTGGACTATGGCGTCGAACTCGTCGGAGAAGAAGAAGCGGTCCTTGCCGTGGGCGGGCTTCAACTGGTCGAACCAAGTGGCCTTGGGGTCGTAGGCGGCGTAGAAGGGGCGTCCCACCCAGTCCGGGTTGCGGCCCTGGAGGAACCGGAGGATGAAGACCTTCTCGCCTTCGATCTCCTGCACGTCCTGGACCTCGATCTTGCCGGGGGTCGCGCTCATGCTCGGGCCTCGCACGGTGCGGGCAAGGCCGGACACGTGGCTGACCGCCTCCCTGAAGATCTGGCAGGTCCTTTCCAGGGGCACCTCGAAGTAGTTGCGCGCGCCGGTGTCGCGCTCCACGAACATGTAGTAGGGCACCATCCCCAAGCGGACCTCTTCCTCCCACATGCGCACCCACACGTCCGACGAGTCGTTGATGTGGGCGAGGAGCGGCGCCTGGCAGCGGATGACCGCGCCGGCGTCGCGCAGGCGGCGGATGGCCTCCTTGGCGAGGTCGGTGCGCAACTCCTGCCAGTGGTTGAAGTGGGCCATGATGGCCACGTGCCTGCCCGCCTTCACGATCTTTTCCAGCACCCGCAACATCTCGTCGGCATCTTCGTCCTTGACGAACCGGTTGGGCCAGAACGTCAGGGCCTTGGTGCCGATGCGAATGTTCTGCACGTGGGCGAGTTTCGGGTCCTCCACCAGCGGAAGCAGGTAGTGGGCGAACACGCTCGTCTTCATGATCATGGGGTCGCCGCCCGTCACCAGGAGGTCGGAGACGTCAGGATGCGCGGCCAGGTAATCGTGAAGGCCGTCGGCTTCCTTGGCCACGATCTTGAGGGTGTTGTCGCCCACGAACTGGGCCCAGCGGAAGCAGAAGGTGCAATAGGCGTGGCAGGTCTGCCCCTGGCTGGGGAAGAACAGCACGGTTTCGCGGTACTTGTGCTGGATGCCTTCCAGCGACCCGTCCCCGGACTGGGGGATGTTCAACTCCCGCTGGCCCGCGGGGTGGGGGTTGAGCCGGTCGCGGATCTCGGTGGCGCAGGCCTTGATCTCGCTGGCCGAAGCCTCGCGCCGCATCAGGTCCGCCATCTGCGCGAAGTCGGTTTCCTTGAGCATGCCCTGCTGGGGAAAGGTCAACTGGTAGATGGGGTCGTCGGGCACCCGGTCCCAGTCGATGAGGTTGTCGATGACGTACCGGTTGGAGCGGAAGGGCAGGACGTTGGCGACCACCCGCATGGCGAACCGGTCGTCGCTGGAAAGCCTCGCCAGTTGGGGTATCTCGTCGAGGTGCTTGGCCGAAAGCGCCTTGTAGCGCTCGGAGCGGTGCTCCGGCGCGCCCTGGATCATGGGTTCGGCGTCTCCCGCCAGAAGCGGGGCAACCGGCGCGCTGGCGGACTCGTTGGCGCGGTCCGACGGAACTTTACTCATGGCTCACCTCCCGATTTCGCAATACCCTGTCCATCTTCGACGGGACGGCTTCCCGTCCCTCGACGCGAATGCCCCGTTTATCCCGGATGGCCTGCTTCAACCGACCGGGAAGATGGAAGAAAAAAACGGGAAAGTCAAGGGATGCCGCAGGCCCGGACCCATCGCCAAGGGAGAAGCGAACGCCCTCCTCGTCCTCCCGGCGGCCATGCAATCGCCGACGACTACACCACTCGCGAACGCCCCAAAGGAAACCCTGAACAATCGGGACAGAGAGCATGAGAACGTCCTTCGACTTCGCTTCGCTACGCTCAGGACGAACGGGGATAGGGGCGTCAGGGTGAGGGAATCGGGAATCCATCCCGGATGTCTCGATTGTTCAGAGGTTCCCAAAATCAGACCTTGTCAGCGCGCCGGAACCTGGTGTAGAAGTCTCGACGGGTTGGGGAGGGTACGCCCCCGTTCGACCCCGGGAACTTCGGGTTGACCTGAGAGGAGGCTTCACATGAGACGAGCCATGGCCCACTCCGTGTCGATCCTTGCAAGCGTCCTGATGATCGCGGCCCTCGCCGGCTGCGGCGGCGGCAAGACCGCTGCACCGCCCACGCCGATGACCATCGAGGGACTGCCCGGGAGCAGTATGCTGGAGCCGGGCGCCATCCCTGCGGGTAGGACGAGGACGGTTCGGAACGCCGACGGCACGAGGACGGAGGTCACCTGCCCGGCCGACGGCCCGGACTGCGTGGTGACCGTTGGGCCGGACGGGGCCGCCCAATCGACGGGCGGCACGCCCACGGTCGTGACCTACGCACCCATAGAGGGGCTGCCCAGTGGCCACACGCTGATGGCGGGCACGATCCCGGCGGGCGAGAGACGGACGGTTCACCGAACCTTCGACACGAGGACGGAGGTCGCGTGTCCGCCCGACGGCGAAGACTGCGTGGTCACCCTTACCGCGGACGGCGCCGAATCCACGGGCGGTGCGCCCACGGTCGCGACGTACACCACCCTGTACCTGCCGATCGGCCATACGCTGACTGCGGGCACGACCATCCCTGCGGGCGAGAGCCTGGAGATAACGGGCTATTCCAGGAGCAGGAGCTCTGCCCTCGTGTGCCCGTTCGACGGCGAAGACTGCGTCGTGGTCACGGTTGGGGAGTACGACACGGCCGAAGCGACGGGCGGCATGCTCTACGTCATGACCACGAGCAACGAGTTGGTCTGGCAGGCCAACAACGGTCCCGACGGGACTTCGGACGGAGCCCACGCCAGAGGTCTCGAAGGGAGGCTGCTGACGGGCGGCGTCCTCAACTCCATGCTCACCACCACGGGTTCCGCGGGAAGGGCCGGCGTCCAGGTGCACAGCACTCTGGCCACCGAGCCGTCGGTGACGCCGTCCGCAAGCTGGACCGCCGGCCCCGCGCCGACGTTGGGGCTGGAGTTGGGAACCACGGCGTTCAGCAGCCTCGACCCCAGCGAATTGGGCGCGAACCCCGGCCGGCTCCCGGTTGACGGTCCTCGTGGGGTCCCCAGCCTTGGAACGGGTTGGAACGGCGCCGCACTGGGCAAGGACGTCCCTGGCGGAAAGACCGTGCGCGCGGTGGTCCATTCGAACATCAAGGAGCCTGACCCGACTCTTGCCTTCCGAAACCACTACCTGCTCATCGGGTCATGGCTGGCGTTGCCCGAGGACCCCGACGCCGCCAGTACCGAGTACAACCTGGGAGTCTTCGCGACCGGCAGCTCATGGACCCGGTGGGCCAGGCTCGGGGTCAATACTTTCGCCCTGACGGCCCGGTACGAAGGTCCGGCGACCGGTCTCTATACGACGGCCCGCTACAGCGGCTCGGGCGGCGATCGTATGCTGGAAAGCGCAGAGGTGGGCTCCTTCACCGCAAGTACCGTCATCCAGCTCAGGAACGCCGGCGGCGGCAACGTCTCCATGAGCGGAAGCGTCACCGATTTCATGGAGAACGGGGAATCCCTCGGCGATTGGACGTTGAACTTGAACAACAACAATGGCGCGACCATACCCGGCAGCGACGTCATCTTCCGAGGCAGTACCGGCGGCACAGCGGGAGATCGCAGTCTGGCCGGCAACTGGAGCGTCCGGATCCTCGGGGGCGGCTCTACGGTATATTGGGCTGCGGGGACGTTCACCGGGTCCACCGCTGCGGACGCGAACGATGCCCTGCGCATCATCGGTGCGTTCGGCGCGGAGTACGAAGAACCTTAGTCGCCTTTCCTTCTCCCACCGGGACAGGGGGGCATTCCCATGGCCACCGATCTTTTCTCCACGGCGCGGGAGCGCCTCGACGACGCTGCGCGTTACCTCGACATCGAGCGCGAGGTGATCGAGCAGCTCCGGTATCCGAAAGAGACCCTGGCCGCGACCCTGCTGGTCCGCATGGACGACGGCTCGCGCAAGGCGTTCAAGGCGTGGCGGTGCCGCTACGACGACACCCGCGGCCCCACCAAGGGCGGCATCCGGTTCCACCCCGCGGTCAACGTGGACGAGGTGATGACGCTGGCGTTCTGGATGACGTTCAAGTGCGCGGTCGCCAACCTGCCCTTCGGCGGCGCCAAGGGCGGCGTGGCGGTGGACGTGAAGACGCTGTCCCGGGCCGAGTTGGAGCGCCTGAGCCGGTCCTACGTGGAAGGGTTCTCGCGCTTCATCGGACCCGAACGCGACATACCCGCCCCCGACATGTACACCAACGGCATCGTCATGGCCTGGATGGCCGACGAATACAGCACCATCACCGGACACCCGACCCCGGCCATCATCACCGGCAAGCCGGTGGCCCTGGGCGGCTCCCTGGGACGCGACGACGCCACCGGGCGCGGCGGCTACTACGTGCTCCGCCACCTGCAAGCCGAACTCGGGGTCAGCCCGGAGAAATCGCGGGTGGTCCTCCAGGGGTTCGGCAACGCGTCGTACCACTGCGCGCGCCTGCTCCACGACGAAGGCTACCGGATCGTCGGGCTCTCGGATTCCGCGTCGGCCATCTACGACCCCGACGGCATGGACCCCTACGCGGTCATGGACCACAAGACCCGCAACCGGGGTCTCACGGGCGCGCCGACCCGCGGCGTCTCGCGCCAACTGGACAACGCCGAGTTGCTGGAGGCCGAGTGCGACGTGCTGATCCCCGCGGCGGTGGAGAACCAGATCACCGAGGCCAACGCCGCCAACGTCAAGGCGCCGGTCATCCTGGAACTCGCCAACGGGCCGGTGACCCCCGCGGCCGACGCCATCCTCGACCGGAACGGCGTGACCGTGGTCCCCGACATCCTGGCCAACTCGGGCGGCGTCACCGTGTCCTATTTCGAGTGGGTGCAGAACAAGACCGGCTACTACTGGCCGGTGGAAGATATCCACTCCAAGCTCAAGGCCGGCCTCGAACCCGAAACCCGCCGCATATGGGACTTGGCCAAGGACAAGGCCGTCAACCTGCGCACGGCCGCCTACGTCCACGGCCTCGAACGGATCGGCCAGGCGGTGGAGGCCCGCGGCACCAAGGCGTTCTTCAGCCAGAAGAACTGAGGGAAACTCCGGACGATTGCCCCGTTCATTACCCCGTTCGTCCTGAGCGTAGCGAAGCGAAGTCGAAGGACGTGCACGAGGGCGATGAAACCGGATGGATTCCCGCTTTCGCGGGAATGACGTGGGTGTGGGCGTCGGTGGGAATGACGGCCTGGCTCCTGTCGCTCCCCTTTCCCTCCTGCCTTGCGTACACGGAATCCTGAAAAGTCGAAAAAATCATGGCCGCGCGGCAGTACGTCCGAATCTGACGTACCAGCGTGGTACTCTCTCCGTATCGACAACCCGCAACCAAGGAGAGAGCCATGCTGACCGCCTACGAACGACGTCTGATCCTCCAGTATCTCGCCAACGCCGCCTCGCGCATCCACCACCGTGACCCGGAAGCCAAGGAGTTGGTGGATTGGCTCACCGAGAACGACCGCCGCACGGCGTCCGGGCGCCGGAGGGGGCCGTTGGGGGCGTCCGGCGGGAAGATGAAGCGGTCCCGTGCGCCTCTCGCGCATCTGGGCCGCAGGCCCGTGGACCTCGATGACTTCCTGGGTCCCGAGGAACTCAGGGAACTCGCGGACGGCATGGACGGTCCCACCGGGACGCAATGGAGCCGCCTCGTGGAGGCGTTGCGGGCCATGTGCGCCGCGGCGCGTTCCGCGCGAGGGGATCGTGCGGCGCAGCGGCTCCGGTGTCTCGGAACTACGGTGGGCCTCTCTCGAACCGACCTCGCCATCCTGGAACTCATGCTGCGCTACCACACCCAGCCCATCATCGAGTCCATGATCGACGGCGTCTTCCGGCACGCTCGTCTCAGGAGGAGCCCCTTCAACCTCAAGGGGTACGCCCTGGCCGCCCTCCTCGGCGTGTCGGCCAACACGGTCCTGGCCCGGCTCCGGGACGACGCGCCCCTGGTCCGGTCGGGACTCGTGTGCATCGACGGCGACGACGGCGAACTCACCCTCGTCAACCGGCTGCACCGGCTGGCCACCTTTCCCGGCGGCCCCGGGTCGGACGTGAACCGCCTGCTGCTGGGGAAGGCGTCCCCGGGCGAACTCGAATGGTCGGACTTCGACCACCTGGCGCAAGACCGGGACCACGTGGAGAGGCTGCTCCGAGGCGCCCTGGAGACCGGGGCGCCGGGCGTGAACGTGCTCCTGTACGGTCCTCCGGGGACCGGCAAGACCGAGTTGTGCAAGGTGCTGGCCGAGCGGCTCGGGGTGGATCTCCACAGCGTCGGGGAATCGGACGAAGACGGCGGCGAGCCTACCCGCAACGAGAGGCTGCAAGAGCTCCGGCTCGCCCAGCGCCTGACCGCCCGGGGCCGTCGGTCGCTCCTGCTCTTCGACGAGATGGACGACCTGCTTTCGGACGCGCCCGCGGGTATGGGGATCTTCGGAGGGTTGTTCCCCGTCGGGTCCCGGGGGTCCCGGGCCGGCGGCGGGTCCAAGGTGTTCATGAACCGGCTGCTGGAGGAGGCGCCGGCGCCTACACTGTGGACCATCAACGATGCCCGGGCGGTGACTCCCGCGGTCCTGCGCCGGATGATGTTCGCCCTGGAGCTGCGCCTGCCGCCGCCCGGGGTGCGGGCGCGGGTCTGGGCGCGGCAGCTCGAGCGCCACGACATCGAGGCGGGGCCGGGCGACGCCCTCGCGCTGGCCCGGGAGTTCCCCACCACTCCCGGGGTGGCGGCCGGAGCCACCGCGGCCGCGCGTCTCGGCGGCGGCGACCTGGCCGCGGTGCGCCGGGGGGTGCGCAGCCTGTCCCGGGTCATGTCGTGCGAGAAGCCGCCCCAGGGGACGCCGGCCCGGTACGACCTCGCGCTCATCCAGGCCGACGCGGACCCTGTGGAACTCGCGGACCGTCTCGCGCGCAGCGGCGAGCGGCGCTTCTCCCTCTGCCTGCAAGGCCCGCCGGGCACGGGAAAGAGCGCTTACGTGCGCTACCTGGCCGACCGCCTGGGCCTGGAGGTCCTGCAGAAGCGGGCGTCGGACCTCATGTCGCCGTTTATCGGGGAGAACGAACGACGGATCGCCGCGGCGTTCGCGGAGGCGCTCGACACCGGCGCCTTCCTGGTCTTCGACGAGGCCGATTCGCTGCTCTCCGACCGGCGCTTCGCGGTGAGGAACTGGGAGGTCAGCCTGGTGAACGAGATGCTGACCTGGATGGAGAGCCATCCCCTGCCCTTCGCCTGCACCACCAACTTCAGCGAGCGTCTCGACCCGGCGACCATGCGGCGTTTCGTGTTCAAGGTGAAGCTCGGTTACCTCGCGCCCGACCAGGCGAAGGCGGCGTTCCGGGGCTATTTCGGACTCACTCCCCCGGCGGAAGTCGCGGCCCTCGGGGTCCTGACCCCCGGCGACTTCGCGGTGGTGCGCCGGAAGGCCGAAGTCCTGGACTGCCTGCGGGAGCCGGAGACCCTGGCCGCCATGCTGCGCGCCGAGTGCGACGCCAAGCCGGACCGCCCCCGCACCATCGGCCTGCGGCCCTAGCGGCCAGCCCCTCCGGGGCGGGATGGCGTTTGCGGGGTTTCGTGTACTAAACTTTCTGTAGTCGTGCAGCGAGCAAGAGACCACATGCAGTGAGCAATAAACCTGTGGCGAGCAAGGAGAAAATCCCCCTCCGTTCGTCCTGAGCGTAGCGTAGCGAAGTCGAAGGACGCCAATGGACCAGGGAGGACCGCGGCATGCGCTACGAACGCCTGAAGGACATCTTGGACTTGGCCGTTCGTCTCCAGGCGGCCCTCGGCGGATGGACCCTGGACGACATCCAGGCCGAGTTTTCCATCAGCCGGCGCACGGCCGAGCGTTGGCGCGCCGCGGTAGATGCGGCCTTCGGGCCGCTGGACACCGTGGACAGGGACGAGAGGAAAGTATATTGGCGGTTGCGCTCGGGCGCCTTGCGCCGCCTCGTCTCCGTCTCGGCCAAGGAGTTGGCGGAGGTCGAGACTGCGGCCGCGGCCCTGGACCGGGCCGGCCTGGAGGAACGCGCGGCCCTGCTCCGGGACTTGGCCGCGAAGCTGCGGGCCACGCTGCACGAAGAAACGCAGGCGCGGGTGGAGTCCGACCTCGAAATGCTCATGCAGGCCGAGGGCCTGGCCATGCGCCCCGGTCCGAGGCAGCGCCTGGACAGGGGCCTGCTCGCCCTCATGCGCGAAGCCATCGCCGCCTGCCGGGTGGTGGAGTTCCGCTATTTCTCCCAATCGACCGGGCGGCGGAGTCGGCAGCAGGTCCGGCCCGGCGGCCTGCTCTACGGGAACCGCGCGTTCCTGGTGGGGTGGACCGACTGGTCCCGGGAGCCGCGGCTGTGGCGCCTCGCCAACGTGAGCGAGGCCCGGACCACCGGCGAGACGTTCGAGCGGGACCCGGCCTTCGACTTGCAGCGCTACGCCGAGCGTTCGTTCGGCACGTTCCAGGAGAAGCCGGTCAAGGTGGCGCTGCGCTTCGATGCGAGGGCGGCGCGGGACGCCTCGGCGTTCCTCTTCCATCCGGACCAGACCGTCCGGGAAAACGACGACGGCTCGCTGACGGTGCGCTTCGAGGCGGGCGGCCTCGACGAGATGTGCTGGCACCTGTTCACCTGGGGGAACAGCGTCACGGTGGAGAAGCCCGCCCGTCTCCGCCGGCGTCTGGCCAAGCTGTGCGCGTCGCTGGCGGCGCATCATGCGGGTGCGGCGCGGTGAAGAGTGGGTGATTGCGGGAACAGGGGTATTCGCGGTACGGTGCAGTGGATGGCAGTACGCGGGCGGGGAGGCAGGAGAGGGCGAAGAAGAAGCCGCCCGCACGATTCCTGCCCAACTCAACGAGGAAACGAGGTGTCACCATGAAAGTCGGCGTGGCCAGTTCCTACAGCTTTTTCTTCTGGATCTCCTGGAGCATTATCCCGGTAGCCGCCGTTATGCAGACTGGCGAGCCGCTGATTCTCATAGTCCTGCTTCCGCTGTTCTGGTACAAAAGGGCTGTCGTCAACCGCAACAGGATCCTTTTCGAAACCGGCTCCAATAGTATCACGTGTGAACATGGGCGCTGGTTCGTAAAAGACGATGACCTCGTGCCGATCTCGGCCATCGACAACGTGAAGCTGGACCGATCCCTGTTGGGCAAGATATTCGGCTGGTGCGTAATAACCATTGAAACCCGCTCCGAGTCCTACTCGCTCTCCCATGTCTCCACAAACGAGGCCGAAGCGTTCCGAAAGGCGCTCCTGACCACGAAATGATGCCGGTACCGAAGCGCCTTGATGGCAGTACCGCTGCACCAGAGGATCCAGACGGCCGCACGAGGCGCAAGTAACCAACAACCCTTGGAGATGCGACCATGACGATGAATCGACTTCGAAACCAACTGTTTCTCGTTTTCATGATCGTACTCTTGGGAATCGGGGTTTTCCTGTTCTTCAAGTCTTTCTACGACACCAACCCGAGCAACCTCGCAACAGAGATACTTGCGGCCCTCCTGGGATCAATCATAACCGTGATGATAACCATGTTGTTGATAAGGCAACAGGGAAACGTCGAGCAGGCAGAGGAGCGTGCGACAGCAAACAAGACTGCGATATTCAACAAAAAGCTCGAGCTATTCCAAAAATTCATATCGAGCTATACCAAGTCTGCCATGGACGGCCAGCTTGACAGGGATGAATTGGGACAGATGGAAGAACTCGCGATGACCATCACGCTTCTTTCGAGGCCGACAATGGGGATTCCCGCGCAACAAACACATCACATCAGGGATTTGAACTTGGGGCAATTGCTCTGCCGGTTCGTTCTACAGCTTCAAGTCTTTGGTTTGGCAACTGAAGTCACGAAGGAACAGCACACGCAATACGACGAGGTCTTTCGACCACTCCGAATGCCTGACAACGCTGGAAAAACCCGTCGCCTGATTACTATCGATGAAGTGCTGAGGTTGATGAAGGCAGAGCTTCTGATCGAGCAAACCGCGGATGAAGACGTGGCAGATACGGATGACGAGCCGAAATCCACCGACTTCCGTTGGGCACAGAGACTCTTGAACTATCGCGACTATCGCGGGAGCCAGGGGACAACTCCGGGTAGCGAACCTGGAAGCGGAAACACCTAAAGCCTCATAGGAAATGGCCGTGCAAGCCGTGTCGGTCGGGATGATTTCATTTCGGTGGTCTTGATGTCTACCCCAATGGTGTCGCACGAAGACCACTTACCCATACGAATTCCTGAAGCGCCGGGAATTAGACAAGATCCACATTAGAGGCTACCGCGTGAGACACTACCGAACCAAACGGCGAACGATCGGCGCTTGGCCGTCTCAACAGCATCCTCCAGAGGTCGTTGCGTCAGGCGCCCGGTACATCGGGAGTACGGAGCATAAAGCGTACCCCACTTCAACAGGGCCTCCCGCACTGCGCTCGGATGCGACGCCCTGCGACCCGCAAATCCCCGTTGCGGCCATTCAGACTGCGCTGCAAGAGGCGATTCGCCGTCGCTGCGTGAGCAGCGTCTTCGAGCAGGGCTTTCCCAAATACGTTTGGGGTTGGATTGACGGCCGGCTTTACGAGGCGCGGCACATCAACGGACCGGCGGGGACTTACAAGGGTTATGAAATCGAGGAAGCCGAGTACCCAACCGACCCTGAAAACCGGCTGAATTGGAGGAAACCATAATGCTGCGGTTCCGCATCGAATGGCAGGAAGCGCCGGGGGTTCGTGTCGGCGTGCTGGCCCGTACCTGGGGGCGTTTGGTCATCGAGGCAGGCGGTCGGCTGGTGACCCAGGCGGTTGACCTCCGATCCGAGAGCCTGCGCGGGGGCGTTTACGGGTCTGTCTTGCCGCTATGCCAATGGATCCTGGAGAACTGGTGGTTTCTCCTGAACGAGTCCTACCGGTTCCCTGGTCCTCACGCCGCCCGAGAACTGGCGAAGAGCCCGACCGATCGGCCTTGGGTTCAACGGCACAGCCTGCTGGCCGCCAGGGAAGGCGGAGCGCTGCCCGACCTGATGATCTTTCGGGATGACCGAGCCGTCGTTGCACGTTGGACGCCGGACCACGAGGATTCGATCCACCCGTTCCTGCGCTTTACCGGGTCAGGCGAGGTACAGATGGACCCGGCGGAGGCCGAACGCGGTCTGTCGGAACTGGTCAGGGAAGTCCTGGAGCGGCTTGCAGGGATCGAGGCCCCGGATGCCAAGGCCCTTCAAGAAGAGTGGGCAGCGGTTTTAGCGTCCATGCAAAGCGAAAGGGAGCTTTGCGAGTGGTCGGCCCGCCTCGGTTTGGACCCGTACAACGCCCATGAGCTCACGGAAAAAGTGGCCGACATGCTGTCCGAGCGTATCTCCGGCCTCGAAGGCTCGATCAGGGACGACTTGCTTGACGCAGGCCAACCCTTGAGCCTGCAAGAGGACCTGGAGTGGCTGGACAAGGCGCATTCCGCAGCGCTGGACGCCGGGGCGCCGATAGCAGCGGAAGCCCGGCTAACGAGGGCAACGGACGCAAGAACCGCCCACGAATTAGGCTACGCCTGTGCGCAAGCAACGCGACAGTATCTCTCCGAATCGGACGGACAGGAACCTGTAGGAGATATGGATGACGTTTTGCATCGCCTTGGCTGGGCGCAATCTCCTTCTCGAACCGTGGACGTACAACCGAAAGGGCAGTTGGAAGCGGTGTTGGAGCGCAGTGAGGATGGCGGTTCGGTGGCCGTGGCCTACAATGAAGACGCCGCCGGCAACAGGTTCAGACTGGCCAGGGCCGCCTTCCTGCGGCACTTCGGCAGCAATCGAGAAGGTCGTCGGATCGTCACCAAGGCGTACACCGCCGAGCAACGCGCGTCCCGCGCCTTCGCAGCCGAACTCCTGGCGCCCGCGGCGAACATAGCCAAGCATATCGGCGACCAAGTGTCACCTGCTGAAATCGACCAATTGGCGCAACACTACAAGGTCAGCCCTTTCGTGGTCTCCCACCAAATCCAGAACCACCGGCTCGGGTGGATCAACGCATAGGAGGCGAGTTGAAGGGGTGAATGGTTGGGGTCTCATGGGTGTTCGAGGGTCGGTGTGGAGACGGGAGGCGATCTGTAGTGGACGGTGTCGCTCGATCACCGCTGATCCCACGAAATCCTGAAGCACCACTAACAGGAGGGATAAAATGAAGGGAACGATCTTGGCGTTGGCGGTAGTGTTGATGCTGGCCGGGTGCAGCGGCGGTAGCAAGACCGCTACTATGAGCAGTGGGCCACCATCAAGGGTAACGCCACCGGTGCCGGCTCCAACGCCGGCGCCAACACCGACGAGAGGAAATCCGGGTGCGGTCAGGTTGGAGAACTTGTCACCTGTCTATACGAGCGGAGGGCTAACCAACGTGGGATTGGCCGCTCAAGGGATTGATTTGAGTTCATTGATTGTTCGTCAGAGACGTTCGGATGGGGTGACGATTTTCGGTGGGGATGCGAACGATGGCATTCTTTCAACACGGCTAGGGGTGTACCAGTATCAGGTTCAAAACCCCAGCTATCAGGATACAGGTTCGAGAGATCAGTCGATGTTGCCTTTCAGGGTTCGACCTACATGGCGACATTATGGGAGTTTGAATAATCGTGAACTGTATTCGGACAGGGTTATCGAGTTTGCATTTGATGCTGTTCGGTTGGTGAATGAAGCATTGCCTGCAAACAGGAAGATGCGAGTTGTCAGGGATGATGCAATGCCAGTTGGGGAAGGAGTGGACAGCGTTTACAATTGGTTGCTTGATCCTGCCCGCGAGGGCACTATAGTAGCATTTCAATTGGATAGAGCAACTTGGGACTCATTTGTTGGAAGTAACACCTTGGGTTTGGCCTATCAAATCCCATCGCCTTCGGGGACCCATATGCACGCGGGAATGATTCTTGTGCCAGAGGGTATTGATAGCACGGCCGGCGGTTCTATTACGGCGGTTCATGAGATTCTGCACGTGCTAGGTTTTCGTGGGCATGTATCGAGGATTTCTTTCCCTACTTCAGCGCTCAAGCCACATGCGGGAGTGACAAATCCCGTGCGTATAATGTCGCGTGATGATTTGGCGGCGCTTCAAGCATTGTATAGTCCGTATTCAGGGATTTGGAATACTACCCGTCAACACTTGATCGGAGAGACGAATGGCGAGACATTCTTCGGAGTCACGTGGGATAATTCGCATTACTACCCTTGGGCATATGGGCGAACTCCATCGGGGAACCTCCCGGACAGTGTAGGACGTGCAGGAACGGCTACATGGGATGGCGCAATGATTGGCTATAGTGCTAACCGCAGAGTGATTGGCGATGTTGACCTTACCGTCGATCTGTCCAGTGTTTATAGCGGCAGGCATGACTTGTCGTTTGACGATATTCGTTATTGGGATAGGACAACACCCAATCCTGATGCTGCCTTGTGGACAGGAACCGGCGAACCCGTAGCCGGTGAATTGGCTTACAAGGTCAGAATTGATGGGACCGAATTCAATAATGCCGATACGGGATTTACCGGCCGGGGCATTCCGAACACTTCCAGCGGTGCGGTGACGGGGAGCTTTTACGGAAGAACTTATCAGTCGATGGGTGGTACTCTCCAACGTACCGACTTGACGGCTGCCTTTGGCGGTAGCCGGTAGCCTTCCAGTGTTCGACCCCAAAGGGAGGAACAATGGGATTGCTTCAACAGAAACCAATGAAATGGAGAGACTTTGAACGGGTTTGCGAGGAATTGGTTAAAAGGTGTTTTCCTAATGACCATTACCGCGTCCGTTCCCAGGGTATTCTCAGGAGGATTAAGGGGAGGATGGACATTCTTATCTCCGAAAGGAGACCAGGCGGAAAGCGCTACGTCATTGAATGCAAGCATTATCCTAAAAGCCCTCTGCCCAAAAGGGCGGTCAAGCAAGTAGTGAACTATAAGAGAAAGGACAAAGCATCTAAGGGCATCCTGTTGATTAGTGGGGCCACCAAGAGATTTGCCCCTGGCTTTGACGCATATGCAAATGATAATAAAGTTCTCGTCCTACGAGTTAGCACCTTGGATTATTTAGGGCTTGTGAGCGATATACAGAATTTCTTTGGCGTAGAGAAAGAACTAAAGCGAATCATATGCTGATAGGCCATCTTGTCCACGCTTGGCAGGATGGTAGGCAGTAGGGCTTGTAGAGCCTGACTAACAGGAGGGACGGAATGAAAGGAACTATCCTGGCGTTGCTGGCGGTCGCGGTCGCTGGGCTGCTTGCGGTTGGGCATACCGCATTGGCCCATGATGTAACCGTCCAGAATGCGACGGAGATTTCCGATTGCGACGAAGCCATTGCCACGGTCAACCAAAGTGACTATTTGATTTGTGATGGTTTGAAAAGTTTCTATGCGGACGATAGGAACAAATCAAGGTTCAGGCGAGAGACTCTGGATTGTGATTCCACCCACGGCTATCTTAGTCAACGTCAGCGTCGAAAGGAAGGACTAGACAGACTGTGGAACGACAATAAAAGGTGGGTCGCCAACGAATGCCGAACTTGGGCCGCTAAACGTAAAAATGCACTTGCCAAAAACATCAAGTATGGTGTGTGGTGCAAAGATACAGTGCGTAAAGCGGAAAGTCTTGCTGATGGATGCGAGGCTCAAGGGGAAAAGGTTCAAATTCTCTACCATCAGCATAGAGAACAAACAATGTGCTATTCGGACGCGGGAATGTCGTTCGCAACTGATACCCATTGGCATGATGTCCACTTCGGTGTTGCTTGCGGGAACACAGTGGCGGCGGATGAAAACAACACCTTCCAGGGAATACTAAGGGGTTTGGAAAAAGCATTTATAAAATGTGGAACATCAGCCCCTAACCCAAAGGAGTCGAACGCTTGCAGCAAAATCGATGTCGTCATCGTTGCAGCGTATGACTTCAAAAAACCAGATGTGCAGGTATTCCGGAAACGCCGCAACCTTGATTGGCTCAAAGACAGGATGGTTAGACTCAAAGTTTTGGGGAGTGCCGTTAAAGCTGGATGTACGACTCACTATCCGCAAGTGCTTAAGCGTTGTTATACTTTCGCGGAATCCTTTGATGAAATGAGGGCATTGGCGCAAGAACTGGTTGATTGGGCTGACAAGCAGCCTTGGGCAAAGAAATAGGACCCCTGCCAGTCCCTAGCCAGCCCTGACCCGCGAGACCCTGCTTAGGATCCTTCAGGGCGGCGTCTTCAGGTTCTCCCCTGACCCACACGACTTCCTGAAGCACCAGAAGGGACAGATTCATGCACACCAGCGAGAACGATCCACTACGCATTGCCGAGGTGCGGCCACGGTCTGACTACGGCCTCATTGGCATCACCCTATGTCCCGGCAAGAAGGATCCTCACGCGAGATACGGTCCCCAGGAACGCTGCCTAGCCGTCGATCTCGATGTGGTTCGGAAGTGGGGCGCTGCTGCGGTCGTCAGCCTGATTACGGAGGACGAACTCGAGCTCCTCTCGGTCCGTGATCTCGGCAAAGAGGTCAAGGAACGCGGTATGGAGTGGCTGCATCTGCCGATTCAGGACGGCCATTCGCCGGGAAATACCTTCGAAAGCGCCTGGAAACGCTATGGCCCTGACGTTAGATGCTTATTGCGGTCAGGCCGCAACGTGCTCATCCATTGCAAGGGGGGCCTCGGCCGAGCCGGCACCGTGGCCGCCTGCCTACTGGTCGAATTCGGCGCTCGTCCGGAAGACGCGATCTGCGAGGTACGCCGTGTCCGTTGCGGAGCGATAGAAACAGCCGAGCAGGAGCAGTACGTCAAGGGTATAAGACCTGTGTAGGGTCGTTCGCTCACGTTCGGTCATATAGCCGATCCGCCAGGGACTCGATCTTGTCCAGCATGGCCAGTTTCTTCCGTCGCCAACTTTCGGGAATGGCCTCGGCGCCGTAGTACGCCCCGGCGATCTGTCCGTAGATGGTCCCGGTGGTGTCGGCGTCGTCCCCCAGGTTGACGGCCTTCAGCGCCCCGTGGCGGAAGTCGGTGGAGTTGTGGAAGGCCCACAGCGCCGCCTCCAGGGAGAGGACCACGAAGCCGGCGCCTTTGATGTCCGGCGGTTCCTTGTCCTTGAAGGAGCCCGCGGCGACCGCGTCGATCTTGCTTGTCAGCCGGTTCCTTTGCCAGTAGCCGCCCAACGGGCAATAGCGGTCGGATAGGAGGGTATCCTTGTCCACGCCCTGCAATGCGCCGACGAGCAGGCCGGCGAAGTAGCGGCAGGCATCCACAGCTTCCGCGGCTCCGTGGGTCGTTTTCGAGCTGTCCGCGCTTTGCTCGATGGCCTCTGCGGCGTCACGGACGAAGAACATGGGGACCGGCGCAAGGCGCATGAGCGAGCCGTTTCCCGCGGTCATGGGATCGGAGGTTCCGGCGAGGGGGTCTCCGGTCTCCTCAAAGCGTTTCAAGGATTCGATGGTGGTGTTGCCGATGTCGAAGCACCGTCCGGTTGAGGATAGGTAGCCCTTGCGCCACCAGCGCACGTAGCGCTCCATCTGGTCCCGGGCGTCGAACCCGCCGCATTCCACCAAGCTCGTGGCTAGGCACAGGGCCATGGAAGTATCGTCCGTCCACTGACCCGGCTTCAGGTTGTGGCAGCCGCCGCCCACCATGTCGTCGATGGGCTGGAACGTGTCGGGCCGTTTGAACTCCAGCGGCGCCCCCAAGGCGTCCCCCGTCGCCAACCCCAGGAGGCAACCGCGAAAACGGTCCCGCGTCGATGTGTGGCCCATGAAGCGATTGTCTCCTACTCCGGGGCCGGCTCCCGGTCTGCTGCCGCGCCGGTCGTTCCGGCGTCCTGTTCTGTCGCTCGCCTCTCCGGGCGTTCCAAGGTCTCAGGTCAATGCCTCGAATAGCGATTGCATGTTCCTTTGCTCAGAGAGATGGATGAAGTAGCCTAGAAGTATTTGAGAAACAGGTAGGCCAGTTCTGGCCCGTCTATCAGACGCACCGGTCTGTTCGGTCTTTGCTCATTGTGGGCAGCCACTAGATTTCGCCCATCCTCGCCACAGTTTCCGGTCGTCAACAGGACACCGTAGTCGAGCCTGTTCTGCTCCCAGCCCTCAAGAAGCTGGTCGAGCTTTCGTTGTAGTTCTTTCGTCGCAACATTGCCTTCGTATGCAAACGCTTGCACTCCGATCCGGATTTCCCTGTTCTCGGGTAGCAGTGGGCTGTCCAAGGAGACTACCAAATCAGCCCCGGCCTCGCTCGGCCCTTCCTGGACATCGGAACTGTAGCCTATGCGCTCGAAGAGCACAGGTAAGAACTTCCTCGAAAGATCCTTTCCGTTGTATTGTCTCCGGATAGCATCGGGAAGGCACTTGCGCATCTGCTTGTAGATTCTCTCCAATGGAATGGTACCGGCCTCGGGGTCCAAGAACTCATGCAAAGGTCGCTCATCGTAGATCCTGTAGAATCTTCCAGGTTTTTGCATCTGATAGCGCAACTGGGAGGGAACCGAGTCATCGTACATTGATGTGCTCGTCTTGATCGTCTTGAAGGTGCAGGACCTAACCGAACGGAAATCGCCCGAGATAGCATTGTCTTTGTCAGAGTACTCGTAGTCGCCAGTCACTTCGACCCCTGCAAACTGCCCTCTCGCTGGCTGATGGGGATAAAGTAGCGTATCACCTTTTTCTACACGAGTCAGAAAGCCAAGGCATCTCTTCGCGGCCGCTTCATCTGCGTCAAGTGGCGACCCTGCTTCCAGTTTGTGTTTGATCTTCCGCAGATCCAGCTTGTCGTCGTTCGACCAGCCGATTCTTGCCTTGCCAGCCTTCAATTCATCGAAAACGCCGTCAATCGGCACTCCTTGGTACACGGTCTTCACCACAAACGTTGCCATTACCAACCTCCTTGTCCTGCGTCGTCCACCACACCCTCAGATGTTGTCCCGGTGGGGTCGAAAGATCTCACGCCGTCATTGCTCCACAGACGCCTGCCCCGTCATTCCCGCAGACGCCCACCCCGCGTCATTCCCGCGAAAGCGGGAATCCATGTAGGCGAAAAATAGCCCCCCCCTCAATTCTCCTCATCCCAATCCGACCACCGCCCCCTTCCCGCATACGGGTTGGGGTGGGTCAGGACGAAGACTTCGGTGTTCCGGGGGAGCATCTTGCGGGTGAGGACGAGGCGGGAGTCGAGTTTCCAGCGGACCGGGTAGCGTTCGTCGAGGAACGAGGCGAAGTACTGGGCCTGGTGCGGGTCGTCGTAGTGCATGGGGATCACGATGGGCGGGTTGACCTGGGCGATGACCTTCACCAGGTCCGCGAAGTCGAGGTTGTTGCGGGCGTCGATGGGGATCATCATGATGTCCACCCGGCGCAGCAGTTTCCGTTGCTTGTCGGTGAGCAGGTGCCCGATGTTGCCCATGTGGGCGATGCAGAGGCTGCCCAACTCATAGACGAAGATGGAGTTGGCGATGCGGCTGAAGTCGTAGTTGCGCTTGCTGGGAAGGTTCACCACCAGGATGTCCTTCACCTTCTTCCGCACCGGGTTCCAGCGCTGGTCCAGGGTGATGCCCCGCAGCACCAGCGGACTGCCCTGGACCACCTCCACGTTGTTGTGGGTGTAGTGGTTGTTGCTCACCGTCACCGCGTCCGCGGTGATCCCCGGGGTCACGTCGAAGTTGGGGTCGGCAACCACCCGGGTGCCGGTGCCGGAAAGGATGGCGAAGCTCGAGTGGCCGAACCAGCGCAGGCGGTACTCACCGAGCCTGGCGCCCTGGACCCGCACCAGGTCGGGACCCAGGTCGAGGGACCGGACCAGGTTGGGGTTGCAAATGGCGTCCGCCGACCGGGCGCCCAGCAGGACGGCGAGACCGAGCACGATACTTGCGGCGCTCCATCTTGTCATAACCCCCTCCCGGGTCAGGCGCGACCGAAATACCTCAGGGCGTCATGAACAGACCTCGCAAGTCCCGTAAAGGGAAAGCCGCTGGCCGGTCACCATGAACCCCGTGTCGGGCAAGAGCGGGGTCTCGGCTCCTTCCCGAGTCTCCAAGGCCACATCATAGACCCTTCCACAGCTTTCGCAAATGAAATGCGGATGCTCTTCCAGGATCGGGTCGAAGTGTCGGGTGCGCTCGATGTTGAGGACTTGGAGCTTGCCGTCCGCGGCGAGCTTCTGGAGGTTGCGATAGACCGTGCCGAGGCTGATGTTGGGAAGGTCCTTGCGCACCCGGTCGTAGATCTGGCCTGCGGTGGGGTGCGAGGCGTCGTCCTTCAGCGCCTCCCATACCACTTCGAGCTGTCGGGTGCGTCTCGTAGTCATGGGCGTTCCCGGAACCCTGTCCCCGGGCGGGTCCGGCGGGTCATCCCGCGGCGAGGTCGCGGAGCAGCTCCGCCTTGGCGGCGTCCGTCAGCAACGCCTCCGCCCGGTAGTTCTCATGGTCCACCACCACCCTGGCGTCCCGGTCCCGCAGGGCTTCGGCCTCCTCGGGGGCGAGGCGAAAGGCGATGTACTGCACCGCGCTGATCTTGTCTTCCTTGCTGCGGCCTTCCTCGAACCGGGCGCGCACCGAGTGGTCGGCGCCGATCATGAGGAAGACCCGCTCGTCGATCCCCAGGAACTTCAGCAACTCCTGGCGCAGGTGGGTCTGGTCCTCGATCTCCAGGAACAGGGTGGCCCTGAGCTCCCCGGGGTCCGGGATGAGCTCGTTATAGACCTCGATCTCCTCGCGGATCTTGTCCAGGTCGCGGATCCTCTCGGCCCGCAGCATCTCCTGTATCTGGAAGATCACCGTGGCCCGGTTCTCGAACACCAGCGAGACCTTGTCCCCCACCGCCACCCGCCGATGCTTCTTGAGCTCGATGATCTCGCGCCGGAAGGAGTCGCGTTTCTCCTCGTAGGCGTCGGCCCCGATGATGTCGTTCAGGCTGACCTTGTCCATGTGGGCGTCGGTTTGCGGGCCTTCGCGCCCCGGCCCCGCACGAGACGCCTCTCGCGGGGGCCGGGCGCGAAGACCGCCTTCGGACCGGCGAATCAGCCCGCGGCGTCCGCGGGGTCCTTGCCCGATACGGCCTGGAGCCCCTTGTTGAAGCGGCCCGCGTGGGACTTCTCCGCCTTGGCCAGGGTCTCGAACCATTCGGCCAACTCCGCCAGCCCCTCGTCGCGGGCGGTCTTGGCGAAGCCGGGGTACATCTCGGTGTACTCGTAGGTCTCGCCCTCCACCGCGGACTTGAGGTTCTTCTCGGTGGTGCCGATGGGGACCCCGGTGCAAGGGTCGCCGACTTCCTTGAGGAAGTCGAGGTGGCCGAACGCATGGCCCGTCTCCGCCTCCGACGTGTCGCGGAAGAGCCCGCCCATGTCGGGGTAGCCCTCGATGTCGGCCTGCCGCGCAAAGTAGAGGTAGCGCCGGTTGGCCTGCGACTCGCCCGCAAAGGCGTTCTTCAGGTTGTCGTGGCTCTTGGTGCCGCTGATTCCTGCCATAAGGTAGCCTCCTTATCAGTAATGAGTATGATTAGTAGCCGATGGCCTTTGGCAAGTCAAGGTCCGTGCGGACAACGCAGATCCCCCTGGAGCATGGGGATTCGTTGGCCCGGCGTGCGGGGTTCTGTTATCCTGCGGACGAGTTGGTGAAAGCGCGTCCTTCGACTTCGCTTCGCTACGCTCAGGACGAACGGGGGGCTTCGTTTCCTACGCTCAGGATGAACGGGGGTAATCGTCCAGAGCTTCCACGAGATCGTCCAGAGTTTCCACGAGAGAGATCCCGGAAAGACTTCGTCCCGCGCCTGTGACCGAGAATCCTTCGAGCGAATCTGCACATACTTTCTGCCAGGTGGACCTTTCCGCCCTGTGTGCGAACCTCGACGCCCTTCGGGGCCGGGTGGGACCCGCGGTGGAGGTCCTGGCCGTGGTGAAGGACGACGCATACGGCCACGGCGCGGTGGAGACCGCCCGGGCGCTGGCCGGGCACGGAGTCCGGCGCTTCGGCGTCGCCAACATCGCGGAAGGCGCGCGCTTGAGGCGGTCTGGCCTCGCCGCGGACGTGGTGGTCCTCGGCAGCCTCTACCCGGACGACGCGGCCGCGCTCATCGAACATTCCCTGACCCCCGTCATCTCGAACCTGCCGGTCCTGCGGGGCCTGGAAGCCTTCGGCGCCCAACGCGGGGTGCGCATCGCGTGCCACCTCAAGGTGGATACCGGCATGGGGCGCCTGGGACTCCTGGCGGACCGCGTGGAGGAATGGCTGCCCGAGCTGCGCGGACTCCGGGCGGTGGAATTGCACGGGATCATGTCCCACTTCGCCGAGTCCGAGGAACCCGACTCGCCGTCGTGCCGCGGGCAACTGGCCGCCTTCCGGCGCATCCTCGCGCGGCTCCGGGCCGAGGGCCACGCGCCCGCCTTCGCCCACATGGCCAACAGCGCGGCCGTGGTCGGGCTGCCGGAAGCGCACTTCGACGCGGTCCGCCCGGGCGGGATGCTCTACGGCATATACTCGCATCCGCCCCTGGCGGGGCGCATTCGCCTCACCCCCGTGCTCACGTGGAAGACCCGCGTGCTGCAACTCAAGAAAGTGCCCAGGAACTTCCGGGTGAGCTACGGCGGAACCTTCGTGACCCGGCGCGAGAGCCTCATCGCCGCCCTGCCCGTGGGCTATGCGGCCGGCTACAAACGGTCCCTCTCCAACAAGGCCGCGGTGCTGGTGCGGGGGCGGCGGGCGCCGGTGCTGGGCCGCGTGACCATGGATTTGACAATGGTGGACGTTACCGATATAGGCGGTGTCCAGTCCGGGGACGAGGTCGTCCTGCTGGGGGCGCAGGGCGGCGAGGCCATCTCCGCGGAAGAGATGGCCGGCTGGGCGGACACGATCTCCTACGAGGTCCTCACATCCATCAGTCCGGGCATTCCACGCGCCTACATCCGGCAGAAGGAGGGACGGGGCACCCTTGGGCAAGGTTGAAAGGGCGTTGCTGAGCGTATCCGACAAGGACGGCCTCGTGGATTTCGCCCGGACGCTGGCGGGGCTGGGCGTCGAGATCCTGTCCACCGGCGGCACCGCGGCGCTGCTGCGGGACAACCGGGTGGAAGTCACCGAGGTCGCGGACGCCACCGGCTTCCCGGAGATCATGGACGGCCGGGTCAAGACCCTCCACCCCAAGATCCACGGCGGCATCCTGGCCCTCCGGGACCGGCCCGGGCACCGGGCCGCCATGGAGGAACTGGGCATCGGCCCCATCGACCTGGTGGTGGCGAACCTCTATCCGTTCGAGGCCACCGCGGCCAGCGGGGCGCCCTTCGACGAAGTCATCGAGCAGATCGACATCGGCGGCCCCGCGATGATCCGCGCCGCGGCCAAGAACCATGCGCACGTGGCGGTGGTGGTGGACCCGTCGGACTACGCCCCGGTGGCCGAAGAACTCGCGGCCGGCCGCGGCGAGTTGTCGAGGGACACCCGGTTTCGCCTAGCGCGCCAAGCCTTCCACTACACGGCGCGTTACGACGGCGCCGTCTCCAACTACCTGGGCCGGCTCGACCGGGAGAAGAAGGCGGGGGCCTGGGGCGAAAAACTGAACCTCCAGCTCTCCAGGCTCCAGGAACTGCGCTACGGGGAGAACCCGCACCAGGGCGCGGCGTTCTACGCGTCCTCCGACGCCCAAGGCCCTTCGGTGGCCCGTGCGAAGCAGGTCCAGGGCAAGCAGCTCTCGTTCAACAACATCCTTGACGCGGACGCCGCCCTGGGCGCGGTGCTGGACTTCCCGGAGACCGCGGCGGTGGCCGTCAAGCACACCAACCCCTGCGGCCTGGCCACTTCCGACGTCTCCCTGGCGGACGCCTTCCGCAAGGCCCGGGACGGGGACCCGGTGTCCATCTTCGGCGGCGTCATCGCCCTGAACCGTCCGGTGGACGCGGAGACGGCCCGCGAGTTGAAGGAGATCTTCCTGGAGATCGTCATCGCCCCGTCGTTCACGCCGGAAGCCAGGGAGGTGCTGTCGTCCGCCAAGCGGCTCCTCAACGTCCGCCTGCTGGAGATCGACATGACGCCGGCCGAGGACGGCGCCCGGGACCTGCGCCGGGTCCGCGGCGGGGTGCTGGTCCAGGACTGGGACCACCGGCCTCTGGACGTGAGGGAGTGCAAGGTGGTCACCGAGCGGCGGCCCACGGAGGACGAGTACCGGGCGCTGGGGTTCGCCTGGCGGGTGTGCCGCCACGTGAAGTCCAACGCCATCGTGTTCGCGTCGCGGGACCAGTTGCTCGGGGTGGGCGCAGGCCAGATGAGCCGGGTGGATTCCGCCAACCTCGCGGTCACCCGGGCCGGGACCCACGGGCTGGACCTGGCGGGGTCCGCGGTGGCCTCCGACGCCTTCTACCCCTTTCGCGACGGGGTGGACGCAGCCGCGGCCGCAGGCGCGCGCGCGGTCATACAACCGGGAGGCTCCATCCGCGACCCGGAGGTCATCGCCGCAGCCGACGAACACGGCCTCGCCATGATCTTCACCGGCATCCGGCATTTCAGGCACTAGGAAACCCCGGACAACCGGCACAGGGGGCATGAGCGCGTCCTTCGACTTCGCTTCGCTACGCTCAGGACGAACGGGGATAGGAGTGTCAGGGCGAGGGAATCGGGAAGCTGTCCTGGATGTCTCGGTTGTTCAGCGGTTCCACAGGGAGCCCTGAGCAACCACACCGTTCGTCCTGAGCGTAGCGAAGCGAAGTCGAAGGACGGGTTTTCCCAAGGGAAGCATGAAGGTCCTGGTCATTGGCAGTGGGGGGCGGGAACATGCGCTGGCGTGGAAGCTCCGCCAAAGCCCGCTGGTGGACCGGGTGTACTGCGCTCCGGGCAGCGCCGGCATCCGCCGGGAGGCGACGCTCGTGGACATCGGCGCCGCGGAGGTCGAGAAGCTGGCGGACTTCGCCGCCCGGGAGGCCATCGACCTCACGGTGGTGGGGCCGGAGTTGCCGCTGGTCCTGGGCATCGGCGACCTGTTCGAGGGCAGGGGCCTCAAGCTGTTCGGACCCAACCGCGAGGCCGCCCGGCTGGAGGGCAGCAAGGCGTTCGCCAAGGAACTGATGCTGGAGAACGGCATCCCCACCGCGGCCTGTGAGGTCTTCACGGACCCGGACGAGGCCGGGAAGTACGTGGACCGGGACCGGCCCTGCGTGGTCAAGGCGGACGGTTTGGCCGCGGGCAAGGGGGTGGCGGTGTGTTCCGGCAGGGCGGAAGCCCGGGCCGCCCTCGACGCCATCATGGGTCGAAGGGTATTCGGCGCTGCCGGCGACCGGGTGGTCATCGAGGAGAGGCTCGTGGGCGAGGAAGCCTCCTTCACCGCGCTGGTGGACGGCGACGAGTTCCTCCCGCTGGCGTCGGCTCAGGACCACAAGCGCGTGTTCGACCACGACGAGGGACCCAACACCGGCGGCATGGGCGCCTATTCCCCGGCCCCGGTGGTGGACGACGCGGTGCACGACGCAGTGGTCCAACGGGTGCTGAAGCCCTTGGCGGCCGGACTCGCGCGCCGCGGCTTGGTCTATCGGGGCGTCCTCTACGCCGGGCTCATGGTCACTGAGGACGGACCCAAGGTGCTGGAGTTCAACGTCCGGTTCGGCGACCCCGAATGCCAGCCCCTGATGATGCGTCTCAAGACGGACCTGGTCCCGCTGCTCTTGGCCGTGGCCGAGGGCAGGCTCCGGGAGGCGGAAGTCGAGTGGCTGGACTCGGCCGCGGTCTGCGTCGTGCTCGCCTCCGGGGGCTATCCCGGGGAGTACCGGACCGGCGCGGAGATCACCGGACTCGACCGGCTCGGCTCCTGGCCCCGGGGGGTCGCGTTCCACGCCGGGACCGCCTTCGAGGGCGGCCGCTGGTTCACCCGGGGCGGCCGCGTCCTGGGAGTCACCGCGGTGGGCGACACCATCGCCGCTGCCGCCCGGGAGGCCTACGACGGCGTGGGCAAGCTCGGCTGGGACGGTATGCACTACCGCCGGGACATCGCCCGGCGCGCGGTGGAGCGCGGCGAAGGAACGAATTGAAACACGGAACCTCGGAACAATCGGGACAGGGGGCATGAGCGCGTCCTTCGACTTCGCTTCGCTACGCTCAGGACGAACGGGGATAGGATGGTCGAATTGTTCGGAGATTCCAGCAAAGGAAGGAGCACATCGTGCCGCAGCAGACCCCGAAAGTAGCGATCCTCATGGGCAGCGATTCCGACGTCCCGGTGATGAAGGAGGCCGCGGCGCGGCTCGAATCCTTCGGCATCCCCTACGAGATGCACATATCGTCGGCGCACCGCTCTCCCGCCCGGACCCATGACTACGCCAAGGGAGCCGCCGACCGGGGCATTGAGGCGTTCATCGTGGGCGCCGGCGCCGCCGCCCATCTGGCGGGGGTGGTGGCGGGCGTGACCACGCTCCCGGTCATCGGCGTGCCGCTGAACGCGTCCGCCCTTGACGGCATGGACGCGCTCCTGGCCACGGTGCAGATGCCCGCGGGGGTCCCGGTGGCCACCATGGCCATCGGCAAGGGCGGGGCCGCCAACGCGGGCATCTTCGCGGCCCAGATCATCGCCCGCAAGGACCCCGAGTTGGCGGAAAAGCTCGTCCGTTTCAAGGAAGAGATGGCCGCGGGGGTCGAGGCCAAGGACCGGCAGCTCCAGGACAGCCTGAAGTCCTGAACCTGCGCGCATCGGAGAAGGGCGCACATGGCCAGGATCTTTCCCTTCCGGGGCCTCGCCTACGACCAGCGGAAGGTCCGCGACCTCTCCCGGGTGGTGGCCCCGCCCTACGACGTCATCTCGCCGGAGCAGCAGCAAGAACTCTACGACCGCTCGCCGCACAACGTGGTGCGCCTGGACTTCTGCCGCGACGCCGACCCTTACGAGGCGGTGCCGCGGCGGTTCCGGGAGTGGCAGGACCAGGGCGTCCTCGTGCCGGAAGAGGCCCCGGCCATCTACTACCTGAGCCAGGAGTACCGGCTGGAGGACGGGGTTCCGAGGGAGCGGCGCGGCTTCATCGCGCTGGCCGCCATCGAGGACTTCGGCAGCGGCGGCATCCACGGCCACGAGGCTACCCTGGCCGAGCCCCGGGAAGACCGCCTGAAGCTGATGCTCGCGTGCGACGCCCAGTTCAGTTCTATCCTGTCCGTCTATACGGACAAGAAGCCCGCGCTGACCCGGGCGCTGAGCGAGCACGCAGCCTCCCGCAAGCCCAAGGCGGAAGCCCGGTTGGGCGAGTACGGCGTGTCCAGGCTCTGGGCGGTCACCGACCCCGGCCTCATCGCCATGGCGCAGGACGCCATGAGCGAGCGGGCGGTCTTCATCGCCGACGGGCACCACCGCTACGAAGCCGCCTCCGGCTACCGCAACCGACGCCTGGCGGAAGGACGCGGCGGTTCCGGGAACCGGGGGTTCGACCGGGTGATGATGTACTTCGCCAACCTCGAGGAGGAAGGCGTGGTCATACTGCCCACGCACCGGCTGGTGCGGGAAATGCCCCGGTTGCCGTTCCGGGATCTGGAGGAGCGCTTGCAGCAGTACTTCCACGTGGAGCCGTTCCCCAGGAACCGTGACGGACGCCGGCAGTTCCTCGCGACGCTGCGCGGTCCCAAGCGCGGCCAGCGCCTCATCGGCGCGTGCTTCGAGGGAGACCCGCGCTACCTCGTGCTGCGGCTCAGGAACCGGAAGACCCTGCAACGGCTGGCGCCCGGCATGGGTCCCGAGCTGCGCGGCCTGGACGTCACCACCCTGCACGTGCTGCTCATGGAGCACGTCCTCGGCGTGTCCACCCGGGACGCGGTCAACACCGACGCCGTGGCCTACACCCACGACGCCGAAGACGCCCTGGACCAAGCGGAAAGGGGCGGCTGCCGAGCCGCCTTCCTCCTGAACCCGCCGAGCGCCCGCGAGATGATGGAAGTCTCCCTCAAGGGGGACAAGATGCCCCAGAAGTCCACCTACTTCTTCCCCAAGCTGGTCACGGGGCTGGTGATCCACAAGGTGGAGGGTTAGCAGACTCGCGCGCGGAACGGGCGGGACCGGGGCTGCGTCCGCCCGGCCCGCGCGCAAGCAAGGAGCATTGCCATGGCAAAGTTGCACATGACGTTGGCATGCGGCGACTACGACCGCACCAAGACGCTGCAGGACGGTTCGCTCGAGCCCGACGGCGTCTCCCTCAACTACCTGCCCATGCAGGCCGAGGAGATATTCTGGCGCATGGGGAACCACCGGGAGTTCCACGCCTCCGAGATGTCCCTGGCGAACTACATCACGTGGACCTCACGGGGCGTCAGCCCGTTCATCGCCATCCCCATCTTCCCGTCGCGCTACTTCCGCCACTCGTGCGTGTTCATCAACACCCGCGGGGGCCTGGACAAACCCGAGGACCTGCACGGCAAGCGCGTGGGCCTGCCGGAGTACTCCATCACCGCGGCGGTGTGGATACGCGGTTTCCTGAGCGACGACCACGGAGTCGCCGCCAGGGACGTGGACTGGTTCGTGGGCGGCCAGGAAGCGCCGGGGCGGAAGGAGCGCATCGAACTGAGGCTGCCGCCGGAGATCAAGGTGCAGCCCATCCCCCAGGACCGGACCCTGAACTCCATGCTGGAGCAGGGGGAGATCGACGCCCTGGTCACCGCCCGCATCCCCTCGTGCTTCGCCGCGGGGGCGCCGCACGTCCGCCGCCTGTTCCCGGACTTCAAGGCCGTGGAGATCGACTACTACCGGCGCACGAAGATCTTCCCCATCATGCACACCATCGTCATCCGCAACGACGTGTACGAGGCCAACCCGTGGGTTGCCCGGAGCCTGTACACCGCGTTCCGCCAGTCCAAGGCCGACGCCATCGCGCGCATGGACATCGACAACACCATGGCCAGCACCCTGCCCTGGCTCCAGGCGGAGGTCGCACTCCTCCGGGAGGTCTTCGGCGAAGACTGGTGGCCTTACGGCATCGAGCCCAACCGCCACGTCATCGAGGCGCTGATCCGCTACATGGGAGAGCAGGGCCTGCTGGGAGACCGGACCCCCGCGGTGGACGAACTGTTCGCGCCTACGCTGGTGGACGAGTACAAGCTCTGACGCCTGTTCGAATCAGGGAACGTCCGGTCGAGAGCGCGTCCTTCGACTTCGCTACGCTACGCTCAGGACGAACGGGGAGAGGGGCGAACGCTCAGGACGAACGGGGAGAAGACTCGATTGTCCGGATGGCTTTCAGAGGGATCTTCAGGCTTTCGTGTGGGTAAGTCAGGAGGGAAAGGGGAGCGAAAGGGATCACGCCATCATTGCTGGGGTCACGCCATCATTGCTCCGCAGCCGCCCACTCCTCGTCATTCCCGCAGACGCCCGCACCTCGCCCGCAGACGCCCACTCCCGTCATTCCCGCAGACGCCCGCACCTCGTCATTCCCGCGAAAGCGGGAATCCATCCGGTTTTCCTCGCTCTCGTTGTACAAACCTCTCATACAGGGCACTCTGGGTTTGCTCGCAAGGTCTGGATTCCCGCTTTCGCGGGAATGACGAGGGGTGGGCGGCTGCGGTGAAATGACGAGGCGGGGTTTTCGCGGGAATGACGAGGGATGGCTTTCGCGGGATGACGGGATAGGGAGTGTCGCAACCCACACGAATTCCGAAAGCGCCGTTCGGAGTTGCCTCAGCGGACATGCGGCGGCTGGTTCGGGCGGTGCGGCCGTGACCCGCAGGGAGGCGGCGTTCGTGCGCCGGGCGCGGGTGGGCCATCTGGCGACGGTGGACGAGGAAGGGCAGCCGCTGAACCTGCCCTTCTGCTTTGCCTTCGACGGGGAGTCGCTGTACTCGCCCATCGACGAGAAGCCCAAGTCGGCCGCGCCCCGGGACCTCAAGAGGATCCGCAACATCCGGGCGAACCCGCGGGTGTCGGTGGTGGTGCACCGCTACGACGACGAGGACTGGTCCCGGTTGGCCCACGTGGTCATTCAGGGCAGGGCCCGGGTCCTCGTGCGCGGCGAGACCCACCGAAAGGCCGTCCGGCTGCTGCGCCGGAAGTACCCGCAGTACCGGGAGATGGCCCTGGACCGGAGGCCGGTGATCCAGATCCGGGCGCTCCGGTGCATCGCCTGGGGCAGGGTCTGAGGATGGCCGCTTGGCTGTGACGGTGACCGGCGGGGCCGGGGACACGAGTACATCGCCCGGGGCAGGATCGAGGGCCGCGGGCGCACACGGCCCGGAGGCGATGGCCAGCCGCATCATCGTGGCCGACGGCGTCGTCCGGTTCATCGGTGCGCATGGCCCGGCGGTGATGGCCAGCCACATCGTCCGCCGCGGCAGCACACGCCAGGGCCAAGGCGCGCACGGCCCGGCGGCGACCGCCAGCCACATCGACAGGGACGTCGTGGAGGGCTGCGGGCGCCACGGCCCGGGCGGCTCGCGCTCCTACGCCGCCACGTCCTTGAGGGACGCCGCCCCCGTGGCCTTCAGCATCCGGGCCATGAAAGCGTGGACGTTGGCGTACTTCGGGGCGATCTCCCGGTCCATGACCGTGTAGAGGAAGTGGAGCTGGGCGTATATCGAGATGTCCGCCAGCGTCATCCTGCCGAACACGTAGTCCTTGCCGCCGTATAGCAGGTCCAGGTTGCCGAGATGGACCTCCAGTTCCGCTTCGGCCCGCTTCACGTCCTCGTCCTTCTCGGACCGGCGGATGCGCATGACCGCCCCGTTCAGGTCCTCGTCGGCCCAGTCCTCCAGCATCAGGCACAGCCCCTTGTCCGAGGGGGCGTCCGGGTAGATGCTCGGCTCGGGATAGAGGTCCTCCAGGTGCTTGGCCAAGTCCGTGGAGTCCTGGATGCAGCGGCCGTCGAAGTCCATGGTCGGGACCTTCCTCTGGCGGGAGAACTCGATCAGCGACTTCCGGTCGTCCGCCTTGACGTCCACCTCTTCGTAGGGGACCTTCTTCATGGCCAGGACGATGCGGATCTTCTCGCAGAACATCGAAAACTTGGAGTTGAACAGTCTGGTTGCCATGGCGTTGCCTCCTTGTGTCGTTTCGTTCGGGAACCTCGGATCACTTCCGGCTCGAACTCCCTCTGCCTGTGGGAAAGCGTCCTTCGACTCCGCTTCGCTACGCTCAGGACGAACGGGGGGACTTCACTTTGCCATGCTCGGGACGAACGGGGGCGTTCGTTCAGGGTTTCCTTTACAGGAACCCCTGAACGAACGGGACATCCGGGATGGATTCCCGATTCCCTCACCCTGACGCCCCCATTCCCGTTCGTCCTGAGCGTAGCGAAGCGGAGTCGAAGGACGTGCTCATGCTCTCTGTCCCGATTGTTCAGAGGTTCCTACAGATAGCCGTGCTGCGCGAGGAACTCGCGAACGTGGCCGTCGAAGGTCGCCGGGTCCTCCAGGCAGCAGGCGTGGCCCGTGCCCGGAACCACCCGGTGGACTGCGCCGTCGATCCTGCGGGCCATCTCTTCGCTGCGCTTGCGGGAGTTGTCGAACTCGCCGTTCACCACCAGCACGGGCATGCGCAACTCGCCCAGCCGCGGGGTCTGGTCCCGGTCCTGCAGGGCCTTGAAGACCTGCACGATGGCGGCGCCGCTCAGCCTGGGGTCCCAGTCGGTGAAACGGTCGAGCAGGTAGCCGCCGAGCCTGCTCCCGGCGAACTCCGGGGACACCAGGTCCTCCAGGTGTTCCCGATGGAACCCCGCGACCCCCCGCGTATATCCGTCGATCCTGTGCCGGTAAACGTCCGAAGGCCGGCTGCTGCAACCCACCAGGATGAGCGCCCCGGACAGCTCGGGGTGGTCGAGCCCCAACTGGAGCGCCATCACGCCGCCCACGCTGATGCCCGCGACCACGGCTTCCCGGACCCCTTCCTGCCGGCACACCGCCGCCACCTCTTCGCTCATCTCTTCCATGGAAGTCCCGGTCTCCGGCTTGTCGGAGTAACCGTAGCCCCGGATGTCCACGTTGACCACCCTGAACCAGGTGGAGAAATGCGCCGCTTGGTACATCCACAGCCGCCGGTCGAACGGGTTGGCGTGGACCAGCACCAAGGGCAGGCCCTCCCCCGACACGTCGTAATGGATGCGGACCCCGTTGACCGCACAGTAGGGCATGGCGTCTCCTTAGACCTTCCCCGTCCGTGCGTCAACCGCCTCCCCGACCTTCCGCATTCCCGGGACGCGGTGCGGGAGGCCTGTCGTGCAAGGGGACCGACCTCCGATCAATCCCGGCTTGAGGCGATCCTCCCTATGGGAAAGAGCGTCCTTCGACTTCGCTTCGCTACGCTCAGGACGAACGGGGATAGGGGCGTCAGGGTGAGGGAATCGGGAATCCATCCCGGATTTCTCAATTGTTCAGAGGTTCCTAGAGTTTCCCAAGGGCCTGTTGGTCATGTTGTCCCCTCCATGCGCCGGACGCCGTGCGGGAAGCCATCATCCACGTGCTCCTGCATCCCCGCGGCTCCCCATTCCCCGGACGCCATGCGGGAGCTTTACATCCACGAGAGAAGCACGATCACCGCCACCGCCGGTTCCCCGGACGCCGTGCGGGAGCTTTACCCCTATCCGTCATGAGGAGCCTCTACCCCATTCGTCCCGAAGAGCCTCTATCTCCGTTCGTCCTGAGCGTAGCGAAGCGAAGTCGAAGGACGCTCTCATCCGGAGGCAGGCTGCCTGTCTAGTGTGTAAATCCTCGATTTTTGATACCCTTGAGACCGTTGGCGCGTCATGCAGAGGTCCCGGCTCATCGGGTTGGGAGGGTTGGTTCCCGATGGGGGAGCGGCGCGCCGGTGGTTCGAGGGGTTGCGTTGGAGGATATGGCCGCCGTCTTGCGGGGATAGCCGGGAAGCCCTTGCGTCATCGGACCCGGCAGCGGCGCCCGATGCAGGGAAGTCACATGAGAAGGCAATCGGAACGACGGACGGAGAGGCTGTTGGGCGACTTCCTCAAGTCCCAGGGATGGGACGAGCGCAAACCTCCTCTCGGCAACCTCTATGTCCAGAACGAGTACAGAGACGCCCCTGATCTTTTCGATGCCTTGTCCGCAGCCAGCAAGAGCGGTAGCGCACATGGCGTACCGGAAGCGATCCTCGTCGATACGGAAAACGGCATGCCCCTTGCCGTGATCGAGGCGAAGGCAAACATGACTGCAATCGGGGACGCCGTATCGGAAGCCAGGGGTTATGGCGGCGCCCTGCTTTCCGCAGGATTCTGTCCCGTCGCCGTTGGCATAGCCGGAACCGATGAATCGGAATTCGACCTTCAGGTATGGAAATGGACCGGCGACGATTGGGCGCCCGTGACGTATGACGGCCATCCGATCAACTGGATACCGAACCAGACGGATCTCCGCCTTTTGGCCGTTGCTGCCGGACCTGCCGAAGTACGTCCGACGATTCCACCCATCGACGTATTGGCCCAGAGGGCGGACGAGATCAACCGCCTTCTCCGTGAAGCGCGGGTGAAAGACGAGTATCGTCCCGCGGTCGTTGCAGCCACGATGCTGGCCCTTTGGCATTCCAGGGGCGCAATTCGACGCGATCCGCGCTACATCCTCCGCGACATCAACGATTCCTGTCAGGACGCCTACCTCAAAGCCGACAAGCCGGAGCTTGCCCAAAGCATCAGGGTCGATGAAGCGAACAATGCCCTGAAGCAGAAGGTCCGGCGGATAGCCATGATACTGGAACGTCTCAACGTTACGGTGCTCACGGCCGAACATGACTACCTTGGGCAACTTTACGAGACCTTCTTCCGCTATACCGGCGGGAACTCGATTGGCCAATACTTCACCCCTCGCCATATCGCTCGACTCATGGTTGATGTCTGTGAAGTCTCGGAGAGGGATGTTGTACTCGATCCGGCCTGCGGCAGCGGCGGCTTTCTGGTAGCATGCATGGATCGCATTTTGCGGGAAACGCACGCTTCCCGGACCCGAATGATCGACTTCGTGAAGACCCATCTGCTCGGATTCGAAGACGAGCCGATCACGGCCGCCCTATGCGTGGCGAACATGATCTTTCGCGGCGACGGGTCAACGGGCATTACAAAGGCCGACTGCCTGACCTCGCGGGAGTTTCCTTTCGACACGGCCTCCATCGGACTGATGAACCCCCCGTTTCCCCACAAGAAAACGGACACGCCGATAGAGGCTTTCGTCGATAGGGCGCTGGAGGGCCTCGAGGCGCGAGGCAAACTGGCGGTGATTCTGCCTACCGGCCTACTTGTCAAACCAAGCACTTGGCGTGACGGCCTGCTGGAGAAGCATACCCTCCACGCATTGTGCCAACTGCCGGACGAGCTGTTCCAGCCGTTCGCATCGGCCACCACTTCCTTCGTCCTTCTGGAAAAAGGCGTTCCCCACAATCCGCAACGCAAGACGACGTTCGTGCGGTTGTCGCACGACGGTTTTTCCCTGCACAAGAATGTACGAGTGGAACGCGGCCCCAACCAGGTTCCTCGGGTCCTCGACGTGCTGCTGAACCCGGCGGACCAACCTGGTTTTTCCGGAACGGCTCGCATACGACCGGGAATGGAGTGGGGGGCAGGTGCGTACATCGAACCCGCAGAGCAGACGGAAAAGGAACTGAAACAGGCCGTGGATGTCCTGGTGAGGCGTTTGGCGGCGTTCTATACTCGGTATGCGCCGGAGATCATCGGTCAACGCCGGGCAATCGAGGCGGGAGAGATCGAACAGGTTTCCTATCGAGACATCGTGAGCCCCATAAAGAGACGGAACGCAATGGGCATACGCGGAGCCTCCGGCGAGGTAGGGAGGGATTTCGACATCTACTACGGACTCAGCGAGATCGAGTCGAGAAACGACATCCCTCCGGGCAAAACACTCATCATTTCACCGCGGGAAGGTTACAATGGCTGCTACGGATGGCTCGAATTCCACAGGGTCTTGCAGCCGCCGTTCATCACGGTGGCGCGGACCGGAAGCATAGGCGAGGCTTTCGTCCAACTGGAGCCATGCGCCCCCAATTCCGATTGCCTGGTGCTGCTTCCGAGACACGACATGGCCGTAAGCGAGCTTTTCCTCGTTGCGTCGGCAATCCGGGGCGAGCGTTGGCGTTACAACTACGGAAGGAAGATCACCCCTGAAAGGCTGGCTCCGGTAAAGATTCCGGCGGCAACCGCGCTTCAGGATTACACGGCCGAACTCTGCGGGAAGTATGAAACCGTTATCGCGTCGAGCCTGGCGCCGGTAGAAGAAAGAGGCTCTTCCGGCTTTTGAAGGTCCCCATGAACTGGTATCCGCCACAGATCGAAGCCCGGTCCGGGAACGCCTCCGCCATGAGAAGGCGCCTGGGCCTCGCCCTGTTCCTGCTCTGCTTTACGGCGTTTCCCGTATCCGCGGCAGAGCTGGCCTCCATACCGGGGGCCACGCTGGTCGAATCGGACTCCAACGACGGCGACAGCTTCGTGGTGGATGCCGGGGGGCGCAGGCTCCACCTGCGGCTCTATTACGTGGATTGCCTGGAGACCGCTGCCGGCTCCAACAGCGAAGTCGATCGGATCATCGAGCAACAGCGCCACTTCGGCCTCGCGGATCCGCAAGCCGTGCTGGAGTACGGGGAAGCGGCCGCCGAGTTCACGAAGCAGGCGTTGTCCGAGCCGTTCACCGTCCATACCGGCTACGCCATGGCGCCGGGGCGCTCGGCCATGGGCCGTTACTACGCGTTCGTCGAGACCCATGACGGCCGTGACCTCGGCGGCCTGCTGGTGGCCCACGGTCTGGCCCGGATCCACGGCAAGACCCGGACAGGACCCGGCGGAACGCCGAGCAAGGCCATGCTGCACGAGCTCCGGGACTTGCGCGACATGGCGATGCTGAAGCGCGCGGGGATGTGGCGGTCCAGTGACCCGGAGCGCATGGTCGCGCTGCGCCGGCAGCAACGGGAGGAAGCCGGCCGGAAGACCGCGCTTCGCAAGAGCCTGGAGAAGACCGCCGGCCTCGAACGGCCCATCGACCTCAACACCGCCTCCGGCAAGCAACTGCAACGGATTTCCGGCATCGGCCCGGCGACCGCCAAGAGGATCATCGCCGGCCGGCCCTACAGGACCACGCGAGACCTGCTCAAGGTCCGCGGAATCGGTCCGAAGAAACTCGAGAAGATCGCGCCTTACGTCACGGTGGAAGGCGAATGACAGGCGCTCGAAGCTCGCACGGCCCCGAGGCGAGGCATGCGCCCGTTACTCCGGCCATGCCCTCCCCCTTTGACTGCCTGACGCCCTTGCGTCTAAAGTGAGCCTCAGTGCTTCGACCCAGTGCTCCACCGCGAGGGCTATCCGCATGAACACGGACGCCGAGACATTCTACCGGGAAGTCGATGAGAAGCATCTCGTGCCCCTGTGGAACGTGACCCGGGACCTGCTGCCCGCAGAGCCGCGGACCCCGGTCGAGGCGCACCTGTGGCGCTGGGCCGACCTTCGCCGGCTGGCCTTCCGGGCCGGGGACCTCGTTCCCATCGAGCGGGGGGGAGAACGCCGGGTCCTGGGGCTGGTCAACCCGGGGCTGGGGGGCAAGCCCGCGGCCACCCGGACCCTGTGGGCCGCGGTGCAGATCGTCAAGCCGGGAGAGGTCGCTCCCTGCCACCGGCATTCCCCGTCGGCCATCCGCTTCGTCATCGAGGGCGACCGCACCTACACCAACGTCAACGGCGACAAGTGCGTCATGAGCCGGGGGGACTTGGTGCTCACGCCGAGTTGGGACTGGCACGACCACGGCTGCGAATCCGACGCTCCCATGATCTGGATGGACGGGCTCGACCTGCCGCTGGTGGGCGACCTGGACGCCGCGTTCTTCGAGCCGTACCCGGACCACCGGTTCGCGGTGGCCCACGTGAACGAATCGGAGCGGAAGTTCGGCGCGGCCCACCTTCGCCCCACCTGGGAGGAAACGCGGGAAGACCGCTCCCCGCTGCTGAACTTCAAGTGGGAGCCCACCTACGACGCCCTGAAGCGGATCGGGGAAGGCGCGGCAAGCCCCCACGACGACGTCTGTTTCGAGTACCTGAACCCCCGGACCGGAGGCCCGGTCCTGCCCACCATGAGCTGCACCGTGCAGATGATCCGGCCCGGAGTCCGCACCCGCGCCCACCGGCAGGTCCAGAGCTCGGTCTATCTGGCCTTCGCGGGCCGGGGCTACTCGGTGATCGACGGCCGGCGCTTCGACTGGGAGCAGGGGGACTTCTTCGTGGCGCCCCCCTGGAGTTGGCACGAGCACGCCAACGAGACCGACGACGAGGCCATCCTGTTCGCCATCCACGACGCCCCGGTGATGAAGGCCCTTGGCCTCTACCGCGAGGAAGGCTATACGGAAAACCACGGCCATCAGGAGATCACCACGGTCTTCGAAGCCTAGAAGGACGAAGCATGGCGAAGTACCTGGAGTGCAGCGAGTGCGGCAAGCTGGCGTTCTACTACGAAGGTTACGTCGGCACCGAGAAGCCCTTCTACCTGAAGAACATGCTCTACCCGGACGGGAACCGGCCCAAATCCCCGCGCTGCATCCAATGCAACGCGGTCCCGAGGCTGCTCTTCGACTTCATCAAGGAAGACAAGAACCCCCTCCCGACGCCGGTCGACGAGCCGGCCGGATAGCCCGCTCCGTCCACTCCCTACGGCGCGCACTTCACCAGGGTGATCTGGCCGGTGGACTGGTCGTAGGTGGCGACCCCGGTTTTCGTCTTGCATCCGGTTTTCGCCGATGCCTTGACCTCGAACGTGGTGGCGTTTCCCGTCGGGATCTCCGCTTTCACGTTCGAGCTCTCTACGTAGCCGAAGTTTTTCAGGTCGGGGACGTTCTTCGTGTAGGTGTTGTTGTCCACGAAGTACGCCTCCTGGGAGATGGCCATGTTCCTCGCGTTGGCCTGGACGTCGGCGTCGAAGCCCTTGCGGCGGTAGGAATCGAACTGCGGGATGGCGATGGACGCGAGGATCCCGATGACCGCGATGACCACCAGCAACTCGATCAAGGTGAAGCCGGCCGTCCCGGCCCTCTTGCGGACATGGGCGGAGGACGCCCCTGCGTCAACGGATGCGCCGGTCTCCCGGGCCTCGTCGGGGATGCGTATCGTGGTCCTCATGGGCCGAACTCCTATGGAACCAGGTTGCTGATCTGGAAGATCGGAAGGTACATGGAGATGACGATGCCCCCGAGCACGGTCCCCAGGACGATCATGAGGACCGGCTCCATGAGCGCGGTGAGCCGGGCCACCGTACGATCGACTTCTTCCTCGTAGAAAGCCGCTACCCGGTTGAGCATCGTGTCCAGGGCGCCGATGCTTTCCCCGACCGCGACCATGTGGCACACCAGCGCCGGGAACAGCCCGCTGGCGGCCAGGAGCTCGGCCAGGGGCATCCCTCGTTCGAGGCCTTCCCGGGTCTCCATGACCGCCTGCTCCAGGACCTTGTTGCCGGTGGTCCCCGCGGTGATGCCCAGGCTGTCCAGCAGCGTCACCCCGGACTGCAGCAGGAGGCCCGTGTTGTGCCCGAAGCGGGCGATGGCGGCCTTGCGCAGGACCTCCCCCACCAGCGGAAGCCGCAACAGCCACCCGTGGAGGGCCCGAAGGCCGCCCTCGGTGCGAAACGCGCTCCAGGCGGCGGCGGCGACCGCGAGCAGGCCCCCGAGGAGCCACAGGCAGTAGTCGTACAGCCAGCGGCTCAGGGCCACGGTCGCCTCGGTCAGGGGCGGGAGCGTCTTGCCCATGCCCTCATAGACTTCCGCGAACACCGGGATCACGTAGAGGAGGAGCACCGCCACCACCAGGACGGCCGTCAGGACGACGGTGGAGGGATAGATCATGGCGGTCTTCACCGTCCGCTTGAGCCGGGCCGACCGCTCGATGAAGAGGGCCAGGCGGGCGAGGATCTGCGGCAGGACGCCCCCCGCCTCGCCGGCCGCCACCATGCGGACGAACACGGTGTCGAACAGCCTTGGATGCTTCGACAGGGCCGCGGCCAGGGCCATGCCGTTGGACACGTCGAGCCGGACCTTCTGGACCGCCTGCCTGACCGCCGGGTTCCCGGTCTGGTCGGTGAGGACCTGGAGGCATTCGACGATGGGCACCCCGGCCTCGATCATCACGCCGAAGTTCCGCGTCAACACCACGATGTCGTCGGCGCCGACCCTGGGCGCGAACGCGAGCTCCCGCCGGAGTCCCGCGCCCTTCTCCCGTATGCTCGACGGCCGCGGCCGGATCCTGCGCCGGCGCAGTTCGGCCAGCACCGCGGCTCGGTCCGCGGCCTCCATCTCCCCCCGGAGCAGCCGTCCCTGCCGGTTCCTGCCCTGCCACCTGTAGAGCGCCATGGGATCAGTCCGCCAAGGACGGGAAGCCGCGGCCGCCTCCGGCTTTTCCGGGACCCGCGGGCCGCGAACGGGGAATGGAGCGCCTTCCGTTCATGGCCGGCCGCTTGCGCCGGCGGGGTCCGGCTCCGTCACCCGCAGGGCCTCCTCGATGGTGGTGACCCCTCGCCGCACCTTTTCCAGCGCCGCCTGGCGCAGGGTCAGCATGCCCTTCCCCATGGCCGCGGACTTGAGCTCCGCGGCGCCGCCGCCGCCGAGGATCATCCTCTTGAGGTCGTCGCACAGGGGCATGATCTCGTAGATGGCGACCCGGCCCCGGTAGCCGGTGTGGTGGCATTCGGGGCAGCCTTCGCCGCGGAACCCCGCCACGTCGCGCACGTCTTCCGCTCGACGGCCCGGCGCCGTGAGCATCCCCGGCTGGTAGTCCTCGCGCACCCTGCACCGGTCGCACACCCGCCGCAGCAGGCGCTGGGCCGCGACCATGGTGACGGACGACGCGATGAGGTAGGGCTCCACGCCCATGTCCGTGAGCCGGTGCACGCTGGACGGCGCGTCGTTGGTGTGCAGGGTGGTGAGCACCCGATGGCCCGTGAGGGCGGCGTTGACCGCGATCCGGGCGGTCTCGGCGTCCCGGATCTCGCCCACCATGATGACGTCCGGGTCCTGGCGCAGGAACGCCCGCAGGCAGGCGGCGAAGGAGAGGCCGATCTCCCCGTGGGTCTGGACCTGGTTGATGCCCGCGAGGTGGTACTCGATGGGGTCCTCCGCGGTGGAGATGTTCACCCCCGGCCGGTTGAGCTCCGACAACATGCCGTAGAGGGTGGTGGACTTGCCGCTTCCGGTAGGCCCCGTGAGCAGGATCATGCCCGCGGTCTTGTGCATGGCCTCCACGAAGCGCTCCCGGTCCCGCGCTTCCAGGTCCAGCCCGGCGAGGCTCGTCACGAGGTCGGACCGGTCCAGGAGCCGCAGGACCACCTTCTCCCCGAACAGGGTCGGCAGCACCGAGACCCGTATATCCACTTCGCGCCCGTCGGCCGTCAGCTTCAGCCGTCCGTCCTGGGGCAAGCGGTGCTCGGCGATGTCGAGACCCGCCAGGACCTTGATGCGCGAGGTCAAAGCCTGCTTCAGCGCGGGCGGCGGGGTCATGATCTCCTGCAGCACCCCGTCGATCCGGAAGCGGATGCGGACGCTCTCTTCGTAGGGCTCCACGTGGATGTCGCTGGCGCGGCGCATGACCCCGTCCTTCATCAGCGCGTCCACCAGGGCCACCACCGGCGTCTCCGCGGCGGCCTCGGCGGAGGCCGCGGCGGCCCGGCCCTCTTCTCCCGCGGGGTCCTCGCCGGACTTCTCCGGCGCCACGTTGCGCAGCACCGCGTCGTAGCTCAGGGAGCCGAAGCGGTCGTTGAGGACGTTCTGGATGGTGGACGGACGCGCCAACCTCACCCGCACGTCACAGCCCGTCAGGAACCGCACCTCGTCCATGGCCGCAAGGTCCGTGGGGTCGCTCATGGCCATGTGGAGCACCGAACCCGCGCGCGCGAAGGGGATCATGCGGCGCTTCTGTATGAGGGGGAGCGGCAGCAGGCCGAGGGCCGCATCGTCGATGTCGGCCGGCCCCAGGTCCGTCTCGTCGAGGCCGAACCGTTCGGCCACGAACGCCATGAGCCGGTCCTCGTCCGCGGCGCCGTCCCGGACCAGGGCCGCCACCAAGTTGGCGCCGGTTCGCCGCTGCACCGCTGCCGCCCTCTCCTGCTCCTCGCGGGTGATGACCCCTGCGCGAACCAGGATCTCTCCCATGGACCGTTCCATACGCCTTGCTCCGACGAGGTTCCCCCTTTTCGACCCCTTGAAAACTGACTGATCGGCCGGCGGCCGGAAAACTATAGGGTCCGGGCGGCGCGGCGGCGTTTCGGCCTTGACAAGATGAAGAGTTGTCCTTATGTTCCGTCTCCCTTTCCGTCATCGACTCGCGGCCGGTTCCGGGGTGGACGAAGGCCAAGGCGGACCGGAGAGGAGCAAACCCGATGGATACCAACCTCCGGCAAGCCGAGGACGCCATGACGACCATGCAAGGGATTTCCGAATGCACTGCCCCCCCCCCCCCCCCCCCGATAAGGGGTTGCGCCGCCGCGGGTCGAAACCCCGGGCGTTCCCTTCGCGTCCTGCTCGCGCTGTGGGCCGTTGCGGTCGTGGTCTCGTTCGCGGCGCCCGCGCATGAGGCTGCGGCGCATACCGGCGCGGGGGCCCAGCCCACCGACCCGGTGCACATCCCCGACGCCAACTTGCGGGCGAAGGTGGAGGCGGCGCTGAACAAGGCCAGCGGAGCGACCATCACCCACGCGGACATGGCGGGGCTGAGGACCTGCATCTATGCGGACCCCACCGGCTGCCTGCAGCTCGTGGGCCCCTTCTCGGACCAGTTCAACGTGGCCGGCCGCATCCACGATCTGACGGGGCTGGAGCACGCCACCGGGCTGACCCGCGTGCGGCTCCGGTATCATCCCATCTCGGACCTCGCCCCCCTCGCCGGCCTGACTTCCCTGACCGAGCTGACGCTCATACATGCCGACCTCCAGGACCTCACGCCGATCGCCGGTCTCACCAACCTGCAAATCCTGCAACTCCCCGAGAGCCATCGGATCTCGGACCTCACCCCCCTTGCCGGCCTCACCAACCTGAGGCAGCTAAGCCTCACCGTGAACCGGATCTCGGACCTCAGCCCCCTTGCCGGCCTCACCGGCCTGACCCGGCTATACCTCAGCGACAACCGGATCTCGGACCTCACCCCCCTCGCCGGCCTCACCGGCCTGGATCGGCTGACCCTCGCCGGCAACCGGATCACGAACATCGAGCCGCTCCGGGGGATGACGTCCCTGACCCGCCTGACACTCCAGGAAAACTATCGACTCCGCGACCTCTCGCCGTTGAGCGGCATGACCAGCATCTACTATTTCGATCTCGACGCCATCGGCGTCGAAGACATCTCGCCGCTGGTCCTCAACTCGGGATTGAGTTCCGGGGACATCGTCTCGCTGGACGACGTTACGACCCTGAACGCCGACGCCGCCGGCCATATCGCGACCCTTCGAGGAAGGGGCGTCACGGTGTGGGGAGGAGACGTGGAGCAGGCGCGGCAATGGCAGGTGCAGAACGTGAGGGTAACGCCCGGGCCGGGACAACTGACGGTCGCCTGGGACCCTTTGCCGGACGCCGAGAACTCGAAGACGCGCACCAAACCCCAGGGCTACAAGGTGCAGTGGAGGTCCGGCGCGCAACACTGGAGCGACACCGTGACCTACAAGTACGCGGCGGACTACGCCGACGTCCCCGGCATGGACCGGCACCGCGTGGTGAGCGGCGTGAACACGAGGAGCTACACGATTCCCGGCCTCACCCCCGGCGTCGCGTACACGGTGCGGGTCAAGCCGGACTTCGGGACCTTTTACGCCGGCGCCCCCTCTGCCGAGGCCACCGGCGCGCCGCTGGACCAGATCACCGCGTCCGTGACGCCGGGAGCGGCGAGCCTGGACGTATCGTGGCTGAGGGTCCCCGACGCGACCGGTTACCGCGTACAGTGGAGGTCCGACGCACAGGAGTACGGCGGCGACCCGGACCGGGAAGACAGATGCGTCCCCGAAGGGCGGACCTGCATCTCCGTCGAAGACGACCGCGCCAGCGCCCTGCGTTCCATCTCCTCGGTCCGGGCTACCCCCTACGCCGAGGCCAACCGGGTCACCTACACCATCGAGGACCTCGACCCCGGCGTCATGTACACCGTGCGCGTCACCCCCATGTTCGCCAACGGCCACGGCGACGAATACGCCGAGGTTACCGGCACGCCCTACCGCAAGGCCGTCGCGTCGGTCACGAGGGCCTCGACGATAGGGGCCGCAGGGGCCGCCGCCGCGGTGGAAGGCGAAGTTGCGGAGCTGCGGGTGGTGCTGGACGAGCCCTCCGAAGTCCTGGTGACGGTGAGGTGGGCCACGGAGGACGGTACGGCCGAGGCGGGGGAGGACTACCGCGCTGCGGACGGGCGCCTGACGTTCCGGCCGGGCGACCGGGAGAAGACGTTGCGGGTGGAGACCCTGGACGACCTGCGGGTGGAGCCCCCGGAGACGTTCCGGGTGCGGCTGACGGAGGCCACCAACGCCGAGCCGGACCCGCAGGCGGCTTCGGGAACGGTGACGATCACGGACGACGACACGGAGGGCGCGCGCCATCGGGCGCTGCACATGGTGCTGGCGGGAGTGGGCCGCACGCTGGCGACGGACGCGGTGGATGTCATCGGCGGGCGGTTCACGGGTGCGCCTTCGGAGGCGCAGGCGGTCGTGGGCGGGCAGCGGCTGCGGCTGGACCCCGGGGGGCGCGACGGCGCCGCGGACATGGTCTTCGGCATGGCGCGGGTCCTGGGCGTGGAGGTCCACTCGTCCGCGGCAGGCAACGGCGCGTGGGACGACCCTGCGGGTCCGCCTGCTTCCACGGTCTGGCGCGACTTCGATGCCGCGGCCGGCCCGTGGGCCGGGAGGGACGGACGGACGTGGCGCCGGCGGCAGGTGTCCGCGGCGGGGATACTGGCCGGGAGCCGGTTCGAGCTGCCGTTGAGCGACCGGGAGTCCCGGGGCCGGACCACGGGCTGGACATTGTGGGGCCGGGGCACGGCCAACGGGTTCGGCGGTCGGCCCGTGGACGGCTTCACCATGGACGGCGACGTGTTCACCGGCTACGTGGGCCTCGACTACCGCATGCGCCGGGACGTGTTGCTGGGCATGGCGCTGGCCCAAAGCTGGGGCGACGTGGACTACGAGACCACCGGAGTGACCAGGGGCAAGGTGGACGTGGGCCTGACCAGCGTGCTGCCCTACGTGCACTGGACCCCGCGCTCCGGCTTGGGCGTGTGGGGTCTGCTGGGTGCGGGCTGGGGCGATACCGACCTGGAGGACGAGGCCGGGAAGGCGGATTCCGACCTGGAGATGCTGTTGGCCTCGGTGGGCGCCCGGCAGGAGTTGTTCACCTGGCGGAAGATCGACTTGGCGATGAAGGCCGACGCCTTCCTGGCCGGACTGGAGGTCGGCGCCGCACAGGGGCTGCCGAAGGCCTCGGGCGATGCCCAACGGATGCGGCTGATGCTGGAAGGCCGGACCGCGTGGCCGGTCTCGGAGGTCTCGCAGGTGACGCCGTTCCTGGAGATCGGGGGCCGGTGGGACCGCGGCGACGCGGAGACGGGTCTGGGCGCGGAGTTGGGGGGCGGCCTGGAGTTCGCGGACACGGAGTTGGGCTTGAGTGTCGAGGCCCGGGGCCGGTACCTGCTGCTCCACGAGGAGTCGTCCTTCGACGAATGGGGCGCGAGCGTGACCCTGCGGCTGGACCCGGGAGAGTTCGGCGGAGGTCTGTGGTTCACCATGGCGCCGGTGTGGGGCGCACAGGGGAGCCGACTGGAGGAGATGTGGCGCGGCCCGTCGGGGTTGCGGGCCGGCGTGGACCCCGATGACGCGGCGCGGGGGCTATCCGCGCAGCGCCTGGACCTGGACGTGGGCTACGGAGTGGTGACGCACCAAGGCGCGGGCCTGCTGACCCCCTACGGCGGCGTGTCCATCAGCGGACCGGGGCGCCGAGGCTACCGTCTGGGCAGCCGGATGAAGTTGGGGAAGGCCATGGCCATGGACCTGGAGGGCCAACACGAGACACGGGCCGGCGGCGGCAGGACCAACAGCCTCACCCTCTATACCCGCTGGCGCTGGTAGGCGCCCCGCGGGCAGGAAAACTCCCACACTCGACTGAGGAAACCCTGAACAATCGAGACAGACAGGGGGGAAGAGCGCGTCCTTCGACTTCGCTTCGCTACGCTCAGGACGAACGGGGATAGGGGCGTCATGGCGAGGGAAGCGGGAATCCGTCCTGGATGTCTCGATTGTTCAGGGTTTCCCTGACTCTCCTCCTCGAACTCCGCAAGGGAGCCGCCGCGTCGCAGACCTCGATTCGGCGCGTTCCCGTTTGGCATTGTCATTCATGCCGTGAATGATTATCATTCACCGCATGAATGATCCTGCCCTTCCGCGTCTGGCTGCATCGAGCCTCGAAGACCGTCTCCGCGTCATGCCCGCGGTGGTGCTGACGGGCGCCCGCCAGACCGGAAAGAGCACGCTGGCGCAGCGTTTGACGCCGGGGAGCCGTCGGCGGTTCCTCTCGCTGGACGACCTCGACGTGGCGGACGCGGCGCGGCGCGACCCCGAGGCGCTGCTGGGCGGCGTCCAGCCCGTGACCCTCGACGAAGTGCAGCGCGTGCCGGACCTCCTGCACGCAGTGAAGCGCGCCATCGACCGGAAGCGCCAGCCGGGGCGATTCCTGCTCACCGGGTCGGCCAACCTGCTCCTCATGCACCGCATCTCCGAGTCGCTCGCCGGCCGGGCAAGCTACGTGACGCTCTGGCCGATGACGCAACGGGAGCAGCGCGGCCTGGGGCGAGGAGGCGTCTGGGAGGAGCTCCTCGAAACCCGCGACGAGGAATGGCTCGACTTGGTGGCCGCGCAGCCCGGAGAACCGGAGGACTGGCGCGAGACGGCGCGGCGCGGGGGCTTCCCGTCGCCGACCCTCCAACTCGGGACGCACCACGACCGAGCGGTCTGGTTCGACGGCTACGTGCGCACCTACCTGGAGCGCGACCTGCGGAACCTCTCCGCCATCTCGTCACTGCCCGACTTCCGCCGGCTGATGCGGGCGGCCTGTCTCCGCGTGGGCCAACTCGTCAACCAGACGGAGCTTGGCCGCGACGCCGCGCTGCCTCAACCCACCGTGAGCCGCTACCTCAACCTGCTCGAAACCTCGTACCTGCTCGTGCGGCTTCCCGCCTATGCGGTCAACCGCACCAAGCGTCTGATCAAGTCTCCCAAGCTGTACTGGGGCGACACCGGAGTGGCCCTGCATCTCGCCCAGGAGGCGGAACCCGCGGGCGCCTTCCTGGAGAACCTCGTGCTGCACGACATCCTGGCTTGGCGCGACTCGCGGCTCGACCGGGCCGAGGTCCTCTACTGGCGCACCGCGGCGGGCGAGGAGGTGGACTTCGTGGTCGAGGCCGGGAACCGGCTGCTGCCCATCGAAGTCAAGGCGACGCGACGCCCGCGTCTCCGTGACGCGGCCCACCTGCGAGCCTTTCGCGCCGAGTACGGCAACGCCGCCAGGGCGGGCCTGTTGCTGCACACCGGGGCCGCGGTCGAGTGGCTGGCCCCGGACGTGCTCGCCGCCCCCTGGTGGCGCGTGCTCTGAGCGGTCCCGGACAACCCGGAAGGGCGCTATCCGGAGAGAAAAGGGCGCTTCAGGAATTCGTGTGGGTTGCGACACTTCCCATCCCGTCATCCCCGCGAAAGCCCCGTCTCGTCATTCCCGCGAAAGCGGGAATCCAGACCCTGCGAGCAAACCCCATAGCGCCCCGTATGAGAGGTTTCTACAACAAGAGCGAGGAAAGTGGATGGATTCCCGCCCCCGCTTCCGCGAGGACATGCTTTCGCGGGAATGACGGGGCAGGCGTCTGCGGAGCAATGACCGCTGCTCCTTTTTGCTCCCCCTTCGCCTTCTACCTTACTGGAGAAGGACGGAGCAACCACCAAGCTGGAAGGGCGGAACAACCATCGAACTGGATGGAAAGGCGGAGCGACCGCCCCCGTTCGTCCTGAGCGTAGCGAAGCGAAGTCGAAGGACCCGTTTTCCGAAGGACGCGCTTTCCCATGTGGAGAGGGAAATCGAGCCGGAACGGGCTGGACGTTCCGTAGGCATCGGGGAACGTTTGCCGGGCCTCATGGCCCCGTGCCGCGGCGTTTGCGCTTGGGTCGCTTGGCGGCTTCTGCGACAAGGGGGGCCTGGAGACGCTCGTAGAGAGTGAAGAGGTGCTCGACTCGCTCCCGTTCGGAGGCGAACGCGGCTCTGCGGTAGAGGCGATCGACCGCGCGGTCGAGTTGGCGGTGGGCGCGGCGAAGGTCGGGCGGCGTCAGGTCCGGGGCGTAGAGGTCGGCCGGTGCGGCGCCGGGATGGTTGGCGCGTGCGGCGAGTACGGCGTCCGCGTGGGGCGTCAGGGCTTCGAGGTCCGCTTCCGGAACGGACGGGAGCGGGAAGGTGTTATAGACGAGTCCGATGGAATAGCGGTAGCGGCTTTCCAGGCGTCCGCCGATGTGCCGCAGCCACGCCATGTGCATGGCGGAGGTCAGGAGGGCGAACGTCGACTTGGTGGCGCCTTCGAGGACGAAAACGAGGTCGCTGGGAATGGTCGGCGGTTGCAACCAGCCAATGGGAACGTACTCGCGCCGTTCGGAACTGACCTTGGGGATGACCAGGAACGGGGCGTCGGGGATGACGTTGACGTGGTACAGCGTCGGGGTCTCCGCCAGGGCGCGGGTGGGCGCGCTCTTGCTCCGTTGGCGCAACCCGCGCACCGCGGCCACGCGTTCGCGGAGCGCCGGCTCGCGCCGCAGCAATTCCGGCGGCGCATCCCCGAGCCACAGGATCCAGCGGTTCTTGCCGTTGATGTATTCATAGGCGCCGACGTAGGGACGGACGTACGGTTCCGCGGCCGGGCAGGCGTCGAGCAGCGCAACGCGCGCCTTGGCGTCCAGTATGTAGTGGCCGCCGTCGATCGGTTTCGATCCGATGACGAGCCGCGGCAGCCTGTTGACCGGCCGTCCTTCCTCCCGCACCACCAAGTGCGGGTTCGCCAGTCCGCCGCCGTCGAACAGGTACGGCGTGACCACCGCGTGGCGGCTTTCGAGCGGTTCGCCCTTCACGTCCTCGTAGGAAAAGAGGCGCTTTTGGGTTGACCCGCGTTCCGCGGCGTCCAGGCCGATGATCGTCACGTGGACGTGCGCCATGCCCCGGGCGTCCGAACCCCAGGCGAAGGTGCGGTGGGCGAAGGCGACCTCCAGGCCATGGCGATCGAACAGGATCGGCCAGAGCTGCGCCGCCTGTTCGCCCTGCGTGATCGAGTTGGTGGCCACGAAGCCGATGCGGGGAGAGGGCCTTCCCGGCTCCACGCGCCGGACGTACTCGCCGGCGCGGATGAACCACGCCGCCACGTAGTCGAGGGTGCCCCCGCTGCCGCCCAGAGCCGCGATGCGCCGCACCTGCGCCCGTTGCTTCGGCGATTGGTACTTGGACCCGCCAAAGGGCGGGTTGCCGAACACGTACGAACACTCCTCCGGCGGCAGCACCCCGCCCAGTCCGTCTCCAACGCGTCCGCGTTGCGGATGTTCGGCGACTTCTCGATGGGTATCCGCGCATAGGTCCGTCCGAACTCCAGGCTCAACCGGTTGTTCATGATGTGGTCCATCATCCACAGCGCAGTGGAAGCGATGCGGGCAGGGAACTCCCCGATCTCGATGCCGTGGAACTGATCGACATTCACCACCGACAGCACGTCCGCCAGCATCTCGAACTGGCGCTGCCCCGGATTCAGTTCCCGCAGCACTTCGATCTCCAGGGCGCGCAACTCCCGGTAGGCGATGATGAGGAAGTTGCCGCAGCCGCACGCGGGGTCGAAGAACCGCAGCGCGCCGAGCTTCCGCTGGAAGGCGTGGAGGTCGGGAACCCGGCGGCTGTCGCGTCTTGCCTTGAGTTGCGCGAACTCCGCCCGCAGGTCGTCCAGGAACAACGGCTCGATCACCTTCAGGATGTTCTTCTCCGTGGTGTAGTGCGCCCCTGCCGCACGGCGCTCCACTGGCTCCATCACCGACTGGAACAGCGCCCCGAAGATGGCCGGAGAGATGGCGGACCAGTCGAACCCACCGGCGTCGAGCAGGGCCTGGCGCATGGCGGCGTCGAAGTCCGGGATGCGGAGCGGCTCGGCGAAAAGGTCGCCGTTGACGTAAGGGAAGCGGGCCAGGTCCTCGTCCAGCTTCGCCTGCCGCCGGTCCTCCGGCGTGTGCAACACCTGGAACAGACGGGACAGCCAGGGGCCGAGGTCGCTGCCGTCCGCAGCCGTCCGTTCCTCCACGAAGTCGAGGAAGATGTCCCGGGGCTCGAAGATGCCGGTGTCGTCGGCGAAGAGGCAGAAGACCGTGCGCACCAGGAACAGTTCCAGGTCGTGGCCGTCGTAACCCGATGCCTTGAGGGCGTCGTGCAGCCGCGCCACCAACTCGGACGCTTCGACGTTCACCGGGTCCTGGTCCCGGAACGTGCGCCGCTGCACCCCGAGGATGAAGCCGAACTTCTCCACGTGCGCGGGCAGGTCGGCCAGGGCGAAACGGCATTCCTCGCCCTCGTCCCGGTCGAGGAGCTCGAACGTCCGAAAGTCGCAGAGGAGCTGGTAGCGGGGACGGTCCCGCTCGGGGAGCGCGTCGAAGTAGGCGCCAGCCTGCTCCCGCGCCGCGGCAAGGCCGCGGCCGGCGCTCTTCTGCTCCACCAGGAGCACCCCCGGCCAGAACAGGTCGATGAAGCCGCGGGTGTCGTCGAGGCGTCGGACGTGCTCTTCGTAGCGCGCCACAGTGCGCCGCTTGACGCCGAAGATCTCGAAGAAGTCGTTGTAGAAGCTGTGGGTCTCGCCCTTCTCGTAGGCCGCGTCCGCCCACTCACGGGCGAAGTCCGCAGCCCGCGCCCGAACCTCGTTCCAGGAAAGCCTCACGGCGCCTTGTTCCTTCTACCTGGGGGAAAGCGCGCCCTTCGACTTCGCTTCGCTACGCTCAGGACGAACGGGGATGGTCGTTCAGAGTGTCCTTGACACGAGAATGGAATTTCCGCAGACGCCCACACCCGCCATTTTCACGATGGCCCACCTCCGTGATTCCTGCGAAAGCCACACACCCGTCATTCCCGCAGACGCCGCCCCGTATTACCGCGAACGCCCCACCTCCGTCATTCCCGCGAAAGCGGGAATCCACTCTGTCGTGGCCTGCGGCGGCCGCTTTCGGCGTGAAGGCCAGTCATCCGCGCCGCCGCACGACCCGGAACTTGAACCTCTTCGACGGACGCGGCGTCGGAGCGGTGGTCATCTTCAACTCGTATCCGGGGGGGTCCAGCGCGAGCTCGGCCCCGTGCAGCATGGCCGCCAGCGTCAGCAGGACCTCCGCCTCGGCGAAACCGGCGCCCAGGCACCGGTGCGTGCCGACGCCGAAGGGCACGTAGGCGTCCGTCTGCCTGTGCTCCGCGCGCCCGGGCAGGTAGCGGTCGATGTCGAAGCGTTCCGGCTCGGGGAAGAACTCCGGCAGGTGGTGGGTGACCGTGGTGGCGACGATGACCGGCGCGCCGGCAGGGATGCGGCAGCCGGCAAACTCGAAGCCGTTGGCCACGGTGCGGAAGACCACCGGGGTCACGGTGTAACGGCGCAACGATTCCAGCACCACCCGGTGGGTCACGTCGAGCCGGCCCAGGCCTTCCACCGTCAGGGGGCCCTCGGCAAAGAGCGCGTCGGCCTCGGCCGTCATCCGTTCCATCAGGTCCGGGTGCTTCAGGATAGGGTAAAGCGTGAACGCGATGGTGTTGGCCACCGTCTCGATCCCCAGCAGGTAGGGCGCCAGCGTCATGGCCGTCAAGTCGGTCTCGGGCATGAGCTGCGGGTCGGAGCGGTGGAGCTCGATCAGGTCGTCGATCAAGTCGCCGGATTGGTGGTGCGGCCCGCCGGGCCCATGGGCATCCAGCGTCTTGCGGGCCAGCTCTTCCAGCCGTGCGCGCGCCTTTCGGAACCTGCGGGCGAACAGGAACGCGGGAAGCTGCTTCGCAACCGCGGTGGTCAGGAGCGTCTCCAGGAAGAAGACCATGTCCTCCAGGTAGTCGGCCGCGGACGCGCCCGCCAGGATGACGCCCATCTGGTCGGCGACGACACGCTGGACCGCGTGCAGCGGTTGGAGCGGTCGATCCACCGGCCATGCCGCCACGTGGCGCCGGGTAATGTCCGCGGCGAGGCCCAGGTGGTCCTGGAACCGCGCCCGGGAGAGCGCGGGGGCAAAAGCCTGGCGGTAGCGGACATGCTCCCTGCCGTCCATGTTGAGCATCGCCCACACCGCGTCGAGCCCCTCGGCGAACCCCCGGAAGGATTCGTACGACCTGAGATGGTAGCGACCCTTCCGGTTGACCCACCGGTTGGCTTCCGGGCCGGCGAGCACCAGCAGCTTCCGATGGAGGAGGCGGATCTGGAACACCGGCCCCAATTCCAGGTACCGGGACGTCAGGAAAGCGGCGAAGTCCGTAGCGGCCTCCCGGGCGCTCCCCAGGATGGGCAGCCCCTTGACCACGGGGATCTCCCTGAAGCGAACCCGTTTCTGCTCGGGCGCCGCCTCCTGCCCGGAATCGCGGACGGCGCTGGCCACCGCCTGCCCGATCAGGTCCATGCGCCGGACCAGGGCGATACGGTCGCCCACCTGTTCCAGCTCGGCCCGGGTCAGGATCTTCTCGAACATGCCGCAGGCGTCGGCCAGGCAGATGAGCACGATGTCGCGCGGTTCGGGGATGTCGTCCCGGAACAGCACGCCCATGATCCGCAGCCGGACCTCCCGCTGGGCCTTGCCGTCCACCGCGGGATACCGGCGCGCCCGGGACACCCCGTGGGACAGGGACATGGAGCCCTCCTCCGCGGAGTCCAGGATGCCGGCTTGCAGCAGACGGGACAGCGCCGCGGCGCGGATCCGTTCGCCTTCCCCTGCGATACGGCGCACCCAGTGCTCGGCGTCGTGCGTGCCCCCGTCCTGCGCGATCCGCGCCAGCGGCGGGTCCAGCAGGTCGTCCCGGAGCGGGGTCGGGTCGAGCAGGACCAGTTTTTCGGGGTCCGTGTCGATACGGTTCTCCAGCGCCAAGTCCATGAGCACCGCGCCCGCCAGGGTGTGGTCCAGGAGCGTCTCGGGCACCGCGGCCAAGTCACCCGTTTCCTCGTTCAGGAGCAGGAGGAGCAGCTCTTCGGCAAACCGCAGCGCCATGTTCAGGCTCCGTCCTCCGGCAGCCGGTAGTTCCAGGCGTCCACCGCGAACCCCCATTGGTCGTTCACCCGGTCGATGACCGCACGGTCGATGCGGAATTCGTTCTTGCGATACCCGGCCAAGGTCCGTATGTAGGCGTCCACGCGCGGCCGGGCCTCCTCCCAGCCGGGCAGGCCCAGGGCGGCGTAGAGCCGCTCCAACTCGCCCAGGGGGTCCCGTTCGAGGTCCTCGTAACGCACTTCCGCAAGGTGGCCGTCCGGAATCCGGTCCCGGTCCGCCAAGTACTTGCGCATCACGCGCGGATACGCCTCGGCGGTGAGGAACTCCTCCACTTCCGTCCAGTCGTAGTGGTCCAACTGGTACAGGGGAAGCATCGTGCGGTACAGGTGCAGGAGCGACGGGAAGACGTGGTACGGGTTGCGGACGATGTGGATGAACTTCGCTTGGGGGAACAGGCGCAAGAGATGATCGACCCGGCCGATGTGGGTCGTGCTTCTCAGCAGGAGGGGTCGGCCGCCGGCGTGGAGCGTCATCTTGCGCAGGACCCGGAGCCACTCCCGCTCCCACCGGCGCAGCTCCTTCTCGGTCAGGGGCTCGCCGTCCGGATCCGCCCCCATCAGCACGTACTTGTCGAACAACCGCCGGCCCTGCTGCGGAAAGGAGAGTTGGTGGACGAAGGACCGGTGGCTCGAGTTGGCGAGGGCCACCTCTTCCTCCTGGGGCGCATCCATGGAGATCTTGACTTCGTCCATCGGGCGGGTCTGCTCCCCCATGCCCTTTTCCATCAGCCGCCTCAACCATCCCCGGCCGACCAGGGAAAAGGTCGGCAGCACCATCTGGAAGGCGTCCAGGTATCCGTAACCGGGGTCCTGCGTCATCAGGTTCTGCAAGTGGGTGGTGCCGGAACGTCCGAAACCCAGGATGAACAACGGGGACGGATCGATGGAGGTCCTGGCGAGCTGCCGGGAATAGAGCAGCCCTTCGGCGAGGCGCAAGGGCGCGGCCAGGGCGGTGACGGCCAGGACCCGCGCGAGCTTGCCCCAGTACGGCCTGGCCACCCCCCGGTTCCGGAGGATGAGGCGCGCCCACACCAGGGGAGGGGCGAAAGTGCAGGGGTGGAAGTCGTTTCGCATACGGGCAGACCGAAGACGCTCGTCACTTCGAGGCGCTGAACCCGATCAATGGGGGACGGGCCATGAAGTCGTCCCAGAAGGGGTCGTTGCGCCGGGACGGATTCAGGTGGGGGCCGACCCACCGGAAATCGGAGAACCCGGCTTCCCGGAAGGCCCATCCATAGGTCTCCGGACGGAGGAAGTAGTTCTCGAACTCGAACCGGGTCCCGTCGTCGTTGGTTATCCGGTACACGATGGCGTCACCCTCTTCGGGGACGTCCGAGCACTCCTTGCGGAACCCGTACCGGGAAAAGTCCTGGACGCCTTTGGGAACGTTCCGGACGTTGTCGTTGAACCCGAGGAACCGTCCCCCCGGCCGCAGGCTCCGGTAGGCCGCGCGGACGAACCCGAGGAGATCGTCCCCCGTCCTGGCGTAGTTCAGGAGGTACATGGCCACCACCACATCGACCTCTTGGGACAGCTCGACCCGGGCCGCGTCCATTTGCAGGTACCTGCACCCCAACGGACGGGCGCGTTCCTCCTGCAAGGCCAACTCGATCATGGCCGCGGAAATGTCCACGCCGGTGACGTCCCGCGCCCCCGCCTGCCGGATCTTGCGGGTATAGAACCCCTCGCCGCAAGCCAGGTCCAGGACCGCCGCCCCGCGGACGTCCCCCAGCATCTCGAAGAGCGTGTACTCTTCGACGTACTTCCGAAACGACAGTTGCTTGGAGTCCCTGTAGGCCTCCGCAATGGCGTCGTACTGATGGTCCGGTTCACTCATGGGGTTCGTCCCTTCCGGTCGTCAGCCATCCGCACGGGGCTGCCTGTGTCGGGCGCCATGTCTCCGCCTCTGCCGGCGCTGACGCAGCCGGTTCCACGCCCCCCGCGCCCGCGCCACGTCAGCCTTCGACAATCCGCAGCCCTGCCGCAGCAGGACGTCGTCGCCGTGGTCCAGGGCCGCTTCCAGGTCTCCAGCCCGTAAACGGTCATCGACGTACTCCAGGTCCAGGCCGTCGGCAAAATCGTACGGCAGCAGAAGGCTCTCCGCTTCGCGCGGCTCCAGCTCGAGAACCCCACCCCCATAGCTGCGTCCACAAACCTCCGACAATGCAAAAGTAAGGGAGTTCACCATCGAACCGCACAAAGCCGCACAGTCCACGTTGCGGTGCACCCTTACGCGATGGATCGTATCCGTCGCCGTCGCCCCCGCATGGTTCGCGACCAGCAGGGGAGCCCGGTGAATCTGCCGGAACAGGAAGGCGTCGGGCGCCGAAACCGACGGAACGTCGAACCACCGGTTGCGAATGCGGCACTTGTAACCCCAACTCACGCCCTGGGCCTCACCCAGTCGGATATACTCTTCGAGCGCCCGGGGAAACAGGCGGCGGTCCAGTCCGCTCAGGTTGAGCAATTTGGACCGGTTCGATTTCGCGTAGGACAACATATCCTGCCGGGTAAAACGAACCGACCGCAACGCGGAGGTCCGGCCGATCACGTCCAGCGCGTAGTCACGAACGCCCAGGTTCCGCGCGTGGTCCTCGCTGACGACGAAGAAACTGTTGCGGCCGGTTACGATGCCGACGTCCACTTCCGCCAGACGCCCCAACCGGTCGAGGGAACCGTTGCCGTCACATTCCTTGAGTACCTGGAACTCCTCCTCCTCCAGGAAAAGCGACGTCCATTTCATGTCGCCGTGCGTGTGCCGCTCCGGCAGGTGGGACACGGCCTCGGACATGGTGGATTCGGCCAGGAGGGCCTCGCCGTTGGCCACCTGCTTGGTGTGCAGCCGGCCGCAGATTCCCGAATAGCGGCGCCGGCCCTCGCCCAGCAACAGCACCACTTCCTGTTGTATCTGCGGAAAGACCAATTCGTCGAAAGCAACGATATGGACGTCCTCGAACAACATCGGCAGACGGCAACGAAGTTCAGCCGCGTACTTGACCTGCAACAACTCGGCGGGAACGACCATTGCCAAGCGCCCGCCTTCGCGCAGCAATTCAGCGGACAATTGGACGAACGCGGTCCATGCGTTGGCAAGGCCGGTGGGTTTGTAGCCGGACGACTTGACGAGTCGAAACGCCCGCTCGCGCTCCTCCTTGTCGAAGTACTGGAACCTTATGAAAGGAGGGTTGCCGACGACCACGTCGTAGGGACGCCCCTCCAGGAGCGCCGGAGCCGCGTCGAAGAAGCTGCCGCATCTCCAGTCCATCCGCACCTGCGCGCCATCCACGGATTCCCGGGCTTTCTCGATCTCCCCGGGCACGATCTCCACCGCGGTTATCAGGCCCTTGCCGTCCAGGAGGCGGGCGGCGGCGGAAACGAAGCTGCCATCGCCGCAACTCGGTTCGATCACCCGCTCCGATGGGCTGCGCACAGCCCACCGGCACATGTATTCGGCCAAGGCCCGGGGCGTATAGTATCCTCCCCGCAGCTTCTGTGAGGTAGGCGATTGCTTGTTGGTCCGGAAGGCGGGCATGCGGCTTTTCAGAAGCACGTCGTCACGTCGTGTGCGGCGGGAGATGTTGGTATCGATCGACATACGCGGCATGAATACGTTCGCTCATTGCCCGCAGGTGGATCGAGGGCGCCTCGTCCTGCAAAGTCTCATCCATTCCACCGTCTTCCGGTTTCCAGAGCACCAGGGAAATCGCCTCGGCCAAGTGGTGCTGATCCAGTTCGTCCTTTCTCGAACCAAGACGCTCCAGAGTACTGAGTATCGCACGACGCTGTGCCGCAAACAACGCGGGCAGGGGCAAAACGACGATGAACGCGACGATGCAGAAGGGAAAGCGGGTGTGGACCGTTGCCGCTTCGGAGGCAAGGTCGTTGATCATGTTCTGCCAATTCTTGCGGATGCTCCCCGCATCGTTCAACGTCTTGCTGTCGAAAACGACTCGGGGGCCATCCGGGCGGTAGGCTACGTCGTAGTTCTGGGGCCGGATTCCGCCAATGACCCGGGTCGTCCCCACTTCCACGCAATCCGGTTTCGCTGGCGTCAGGGCGTTTGCGTTGGGCGTAACGACAGGGACGCCGCCGAGCATCTCGGCCAAAGCCTCGCCAAACGCCTGGTCGAAGATGCGGCCGAACTCCATTCCCTGCTTCTTGTCGAAGCGGTTTGGCTTTTTTCGCGTCGGGGCGCCAACGCTGTCCGGGCTTCCCTCGCTGCCCGACCATTTCGCGCCCCATTCGGCAAGGATCGTTCGGGGAATGCGCAGCGACGGCATTTCCTGCAACTCGGCCATCGGGTTCTTTCGCTGGGGACGAGGGACTCGTTGCCTACCGCTGCCGTCCTCGTTGATTCTTCCGCAGCGCCGCCTGGGCCGCGGCCAGCTTGGCGATGGGCACGCGGTAGGGGGAGCAGCTTACGTAGTCCAGGCCCAGGTCGTGGCAGAAGGCCACGGACCCGGGGTCTCCGCCGTGCTCGCCGCAGATGCCGACCTCCAGGTCGCTGCGGCTTCGTCTGCCCTTCCGGACCCCCAGCGCCATCAACGCGCCGACCCCCTCCTCGTCGATGCTCACGAACGGGTCCGCGGGCAGGAGGCCCTGGGCCACGTAGCGGGGCAGGAACTTGCCGGCGTCGTCCCGGGAAAGGCCCAGGCAGGTCTGCGTCAGGTCGTTGGTGCCGAAGGAGAAGAACTGGGCCTCCCGGGCGATCCGGTCGGCCACCAGGCAGGCCCGGGGCAGCTCGATCATGGTGCCGACCGAGTAACGCACCTCCACACCGTACCGCTCCATGGTGTCCCGGGCCACCCGGTCCACGATCTCCCGCTGGGCATGGAACTCCTCCAGGCCGCCCACCAGGGGAATCATGACTTCCGGGCGCGGGTCCTTGCGTTGCTTGCGGAGCTCGCACGCCGCCCGGAAGATGGCCCGGGTCTGCATCTCGGTGATCTCCGGGAACGAGATGGCCAGCCGGCATCCCCGGTGCCCGAGCATGGGGTTGAACTCCCGGAGCGCCTCCACCTTCTCGCGCAGGGTCCCGGGCTTGATGGAGAGGACCTTGGCCAGGCCGGCGATGTCGTCCGCGGTCTGGGGCAGGAACTCGTGCAGGGGGGGGTCCAGCAGCCGGATGGTCACCGGCAGCTTGTCCATGATGTTCAGGATCGCCTTGAAGTCGTCCTGCTGCATGGGGAGCAGCTTGTCCAGGGCCCTGCGCCGGCCTTCCTCGTCGTCGGCCAGGATCATCTCCCGGACCGTGTGGATGCGCTGCTCCTGGAAGAACATATGCTCGGTGCGGCACAGGCCGATGCCCTCGGCGCCGAAGGCCCGGCTGATCCGGGCCTGCTCCGGCAGGTCGGCGTTGGTCTTGACGCCCAGCCCGCGGGCTTCGTCCACCCAGCGCATGAGCTTGGCGAAGCGCCGGTAGGCGGGCGACCCCGCGGCCGCGCCGTTCCGGTCCAGGACCACCCGCAAGACGTCGGACGGGAGGGTGACGAGTTTTCCCCGGATCACTTCCCCCGTGCCTCCGTCCAGGGACAGCCACTCCCCCTCCTTGAGCGCGACGCCGCCGATGCGCGCCTCACCGGCGCGGTAGTCCACCGACAACGCCTCGCAGCCCACCACGCACACGGTGCCGAGCTGCCGGGCCACCAGCGCCGCGTGGGAGGTCATGCCGCCCCGGGCCGTGAGGATGCCTTCGGCCGCCTCGATGCCGCGGATGTCCTCGGGGCTGGTCTCCACCCGGCACAGGATGACGCTCTCCCCCCGGGCCCGCGGTCCTTCCGCATCCGCGGCATGGAAGACCAGCCGTCCCGCGGCCGCCCCCGGGCCCGCGGGCAGCCCCCTGGCGAGCACCCGGCCCTCGGCCTGGGCCTTCTCCTTTGCCGCGGCGTCGAACACCGGGCGCAGGAGCTGGCTTAGGTGGTCGGGCTCGATGCGCAGCAGCGCCTCCTCCCGGGTGACGAGCCCGGCGTCCGCCATGTCCACCGCGGCCCGCACCGCGGCAAAGCCGGTCCTCTTGCCCGTCCGCGTCTGCAGCAGCCAGAGCTTGCCCTCCTCGATGGTGAACTCCATGTCCTGCATGTCGCGGTAGCGTTCTTCCAGGATCCGGCCGATGCGCTGCAACTCGCGGTAGGCCGTGCGCTGCACCGAGGCCAATGCCCGGATGGGTTGCGGCGTGCGGGTCCCGGCCACCACGTCCTCGCCCTGGGCGTTCATCAGGAACTCGCCGTAGAACCGCTTCTCCCCGGACGCCGGGTCCCGGGTGAAGGCCACGCCGGTGCCGGAGGTCTCTCCCATGTTGCCGAAGACCATGGCCTGGACGTTGACCGCGGTGCCCCAACCGTCGGGGATGCCGTACAGCTTCCGGTACGCTACGGCGCGGTCGTTGTTCCACGAGCCGAGCACCGCGCCGATGGCGCCCCAGAGCTGCTCCACCGGGTCCTCGGGGAACGGCGCGCCCCGCTGCCGCAGTATCTCTTCCTTGAACCGGCCCACCAGGTCCCGGAGGTCGTCGGCCGTCAACTCGGTGTCGAGGCGAACCCGCCGGGCGCGCTTGCTGCGCTCCAGCAGCGACTCGAAGACGTCTTGGGAGTCGGCCCGGTCCGGCTTCATCCCCAGCACCACGTCGCCGTACATCTGCACGAAGCGGCGGTAGGAGTCGTACACGAACCGGGGGTTGCCCGTGCGCCGGATCATGCCGGCCACGGTGCGGTCGTTGAGGCCGAGGTTCAACACCGTGTCCATCATCCCCGGCATGGATTCCCGCGCTCCCGACCGGACGGACACGAGCAGGGGGTCGTCGGGGTCGCCGAAACGCCGGCCCATGAGCTTCTCCACCCGCGCCAGGGCGTCGGCGACCTCCTGCTCCAGGCCCTCGGGGTAGCGCCGTCCGTGCTCGTAGAAATGGGTGCAGACCGCGGTGGAGATGGTGAAGCCCGGCGGCACCGGCACGCCCAGGCGCGTCATCTCGTGCAGCCCGGCGCCCTTGCCTCCCAGCAGGGCGCGCATGGAGGCGCGGCCCATGGCCTTGCCCCCGCCGAACGAATAGACGCGCCGGGCCATCATCGCGCCCTCGTGCGCGGGTCCATGCGGGCGCGGATCTCGTCCACGAGACGGTCCACAGGAACCCTCACCTGGGTCATGGCGTCGCGGTCCCGCAGCGTCACCGTCCGGTCCTTCATGGTCTCGTGGTCCACCGTGACGCCGTAGGGCGTGCCGATCTCGTCCTGTCGGCGGTAACGCCGGCCGATGGACCCGGCCTGGTCATAGACCACGGGGAAATGCTCCTTCAGGATGTCCCGGACCTCCTGGGCCCGTTCCGGCTGTCCGTCCTTCCGAAGCAGCGGATAGACCCCCGCCTTGAACGGCGCCAGCCGCGGGTCGAGGCGCAGCACGATGCGCCGCTCCCCTTCCACTTCCTCCTCGTCGTAGGCGTCCACCAGGAACGCCAGCAGCGGGCGATCGACCCCCGCGGAGGGCTCGATGACGTAGGGGACGTAGCGGCTCCGGTCGGCCTCGTCGAAGTAGGTCATGTCCTTGCCGCTATACTCCATGTGCCGCCTCAGGTCGAAGTCGCCGCGGTTGGCGATGCCTTCGAGCTCCGACCAGCCGAACGGGAACTCGTACTCCACGTCCACGCAGGCCTTGGCGTAGTGCGCCAGTTCGTCGCTGCCGTGGGGGCGGATGCGGAGGTTTTCGGCGCGGACCCCGTTGTCCACGTACCAGCGGAAGCGGTCCTCCTGCCAGGACCGGAAGGCTTCCTCGTCCTCCCCGGGCTTGACGAAGTACTCGATCTCCATCTGCTCGAACTCGCGGGTGCGGAAGATGAAGTTGCCGGGCGTGATCTCGTTGCGGAAGCTCTTGCCGATCTGCGCGATGCCGAAGGGGACCTTCCGGCGGGCGGTGTCCAGCACGTTGGGGAAGTTGACGAAGATCCCCTGGGCCGTCTCGGGCCTCAGGAACACCGTGCTCGCGGTATCCTCCACCGGACCCATGAAGGTCTTGAACATGAGGTTGAACTGCCGCGGCTGCGTGAGTTCGCCGCCGCACTCGGGGCACCGGCCTTCCTCCACGTGGTCTTCCCGGAAGCGCAGGTGGCACTCCTTGCACTCCACCAACGGATCGGAGAAGCCGGCCACGTGGCCGGACGCCTCCCACACCCTCGGGTGCATGAGGATCGAGGCGTCCAGGCCCACGGTGTCGCTGCGCCCGGTCACCACAGCCTTCCACCACGCCTCCTTGACGTTGCGTTTGAGCTCGACTCCCACGGGACCGTAGTCCCAGGTGCTCCCGAGTCCTCCGTAGATCTCGCTGGACGGGAAGATGAAGCCCCTCCGTTTGCAAAGGTTGACGACCTTTTCCATCGTCGCGCGTTCGTTCATGGGTGTTCCGGTTCTCCTGTCTGCCGCCGGGATGCGGGCCGCGGCTCCCCGGGGTCCCGGCGGGACGAACCCTCCAGGAAGGCCGCGGACTTGAGTTTCTTACTAATCTGGTACTGGATAAACAAGGGCATGACGCCGCGGGTCTCCCGGAGCGCGGGCAGGGAGAACCGCGGCGTCTCCCCGCCCTGCCAGCCGTGCTTCTGGAAGTAGGTCAGGATGCCCAACGCCTCGGGCGACACCGGCACCGTCTCCCGGCGGAAGCCGCAGCAGCCGCGGCACAGTACGCCGCCGTCCCGGGGGCTGAACCCCCACCGGCCGTTGCCGCGTCCGGGATCCCCCGAAGGGGGCCTGTCGCCGCAGCGCTGGCAACGGTCCAGTGCGGGCTGGTACCCGGCCAGCCGCAGCAACGTCAACTCGAACGCCACCAGGAACTCCACCGATTCGCGGCCCCTCTCCAGGAAGTGCAGGCCGCTTCGCAAATGGTCGAACAGCAGCAGGCTGTCGTCGCCCTCCCGGGTCAATTCGTCCGTGATTTCCACGAGATAGAAGGCGTGTGCGATCTTGGCCAGGGTCCGGGCAAGGTCCCGGAACACGTACACCCAGTCGCAGGCATGGATGAACGCCAGCGGGCTGTGGGGGCGCTCCTGGAACCGCAACTGGACGAGGGTGAACGGCTCCAGAACGTTCAGGAACCGTCTGCGGGACCGCTTCGCCCCCTTGGCGATGCCCCGGACCTTGCCGAAGTCCCGCGTCAGGAAGGAGACGATCTTGTCCGATTCGCCGTAGGCCCAGGACCGCAGCACGATGGCCGGGCTCGACCGTATCTTCGGCACTGCTCAAGCCCCCCGCGACGCCGGCGGACCGTGCGCCCTCCGCCCGGGACCCGTCTCGCCCATACCCTGTCAGATATACATGAAGACCCGGAACCGAGAAAGTCACGCGTACCAAAGGGTCGGCGGTTGCGGGGAACCCGCGGCTTCCGGACACCGGCACGGAAAGGGGGGAACGCTCCCCGTCCTATCCCCGTTCGTCCTGAGCGTAGCGAAGCGGAGTCGAAGGACGCGCTTTCCCGTAGGGACTTAATGTTGTAACATGAATTATGCCGGTCGAGTTCGACGCGGCCAAGCGCGCAGCAGATCATCAGCATGAGGAAAGCCAATGAACGGGAACGAACGCTCTACGGCCCGCGATTTTGATCGGGACGCCGCGCCGGACCTTTCCAGGGACGGCTGGCCCGAGAAGTTCGCCAAGGCGACGGTTGGCCTGGGCCGGCCGCCGGTCGAACAGATGAAGGAGGATCAGATGAAGATAGAGGAAGACAACTACGGGCAGCCATATATTGAATGGGAACAAGCTGAAGGCATATACAAGCGTGCATGGGTGCAGCACAGGACCCGAGAGAAGGATTGGGCGGGAACCCGTCGTTACTTGAATGTGGTCCGGTGCGGTTCGCAGGGCCATCCAGGTGCCTTTCCGGCTGATTTCCCCATCTACAACGATCTGCCGGACGAGCAGGTTTTGCTTGCTTTCGTACACTCAGTGAACGCCATCACAGGCTGCCGGGCATGAGCGGCCCACTTTCCCCTTCGCACAGGACCCATCCAGCCAATATGCCATCAGCTATACCATGAAGAACCCGTGGCGCGCCTTGAAGACAGATGGCACCGGATTTGCTTAACCTCGACCCATGCATTTGCCACGCCTGAGCGCCATCAGGCTTGCACACCGGGCCGCGCTCGGTAACAATGGGCGCCATGAAACCGATGACGACGCTCCACAGCGTCCCGACCATCGTCCGTTTCCCGCCGGCCAAGGAAATAGCGACCGCTGAACGGCCATGGGAAACCAGACACGGACACCGAAGCAAACCACGATGGCCGGGTTGCTGAGACCGGACCCCATCAGGGTATCGCCGATTCCGGCGGTGAACGTCGCCGCGGTGCCGCAGCGCAGTCCCTTGCGCTATCCGGGAGGGAAGACGTGGCTGATCCCCCATATCCGTCTCTGGCTCGAGGACGTCAACCCTCGCCCCGGTCTCCTGATCGAGCCATTCGGCGGCGGCGGGATCGTTTCCCTGACCGCGGTCATGGAAGGGTTGGCGGAGCGGTGCCTCATGGCCGAACTGGACCACGACGTAGCGGCCTTCTGGCATGCGGCGCTGAACCACGGCCCTCAACTGCGCGAGAAGGTCGCGGTCTTCGATCCCACGCGAGAGGCGGTAAACGGGCTATCGCGCAGACGTCCGCAAAACGTAGTCGACCACGGCTTCCGCACGCTCGTGTTGAACCGCACGCGCCGAGGCGGCATCCTCGCGGAAGGCGCGTCCTTGAGCCGCCTGGGAGAGAATGGAAAGGGGGTCGCGTCCCGATGGTATCCGGAGACGCTCACGAAACGCCTGCAAGACATCACCCGGCACGCGGACCGGATCGGTTTCTGTGAGACCGAGGGGATGAAGCTGCTAGAGTCGCTGCTGAAGGCGCTGTCGGGGGTTCCTGGATCGGTTGTTTTCGTGGACCCGCCTTATACCGCGGGCGGCAAGCGAGCCGGCAAACGACTCTATGCCTGCAACGAACTGGACCATTCCCGCCTCTTCGCAATGCTTGCCGACAGCGGCGCGGACTTCCTCATGACCTATAACCGGGCGCAAGAGATCGAATCCTTGATCCGAAAACACCGTTTCCACGCCGTCCAGGTCTTGATGAAGAACACGCATCACGCTCGCATACCGGAACTCGTCATTACCCCGCGTGAGGTGTTCGTCGATTGACCGCTCGTTACGGCATTGCGGAATGGTACGGGAGACCACTTCTCGGTCTTTCCGTAAACGAGCGTCGTCGGTCGGCGGAATCTGCGCTACGAAGAGGCCGCGGCGCCCTGCCGTGTCCGTTCCAGAAGTCCCGGCCACCGTGCCGGAAGCCCGGGGGCGTCTGCTCTCTCCATCGTTACGAGCAGGGTGACAACGGACGCCTCGGTCCGCCCGAAGGTGACCCCGCCATAGTTTGTCCGGCCAGGTTCGAAGAATCGGAGTTGTTGGTACGCTGGCTTGCGGAAATCGTCGGGTTCAGGCCGGAGGAGGCAAAGGTAGCCCGTGAGGTGCCGTTCATGCAGGGGACAAGCACGGGAAAACCGGCAGGGAAAATCGACCTTGTCGTCGCGAAGGCTTCCGATGGTGAGGTCAGGTGGTACGGGTTGGAAATCCAGGCCGTTTACTTCTCGGGCAGCTCCATGCAATCCGAGTTCACGAACCTGCGGAATGACGATCAACCAACACCGCCTTTTCCCGATGCGGTCCGCCGTCCAGATTGGCGCTCTTCGAGCGCAAAACGCCTTATGCCGCAGTTGCAGATCAAGGTTCCTACTCTCCGGCGCTGGGGATCGAAGATAGCCGTTGCGGTTGACCGACCGTTCTTCGAGTCCATCGGCGGTCCCAGTCTTGCCCCCAGCCAGGATCTCAACGAAGGCGACGTCATCTGGTTGGTTCCTGAACTTACGTGCAGTTTCGAGGGGCAATATCGACTCTCACGAGGGCACTGGGAAGTACTCACACTGGAGCAGACCTGTGAAAAACTGCTTGCCGCGGCCACGGTTCAACGCGAGACCTTCGAACGAGAGTTGCGGAACAAGCTGGAGCCTCTCGGCAAGACGGGGACCGGTTGAACCACGCTCTCCGCAACGGTCCTGAACCCTGAGAGAACGGGGAGCTTGCCCGCACGCAGGCAAGGGCTGCGACCGCGGAATGCGGGCAGGATGCCCGCGTTCCCAGGAAAATCCTCCCGGAAAGTCCTTTTCCTCAACCCGCTGTCGGCCCGCTTTCCGGGCGTGGGAGGGTCCCGGTTTCGGCGGTTTTGCCTACCTTGACAAGGCAAGGGGCGATGATTAGCTTTCCTCGACCGTTTGGGGTGAGACGAGGGGATGGCGGAAGAGACCAGAGATCCGGAGAACGAGGCTCCGCAGGAGGAGGCTCCACGGGACGAGGCCGCGGCGACTCCGCCGGAGGTCCCCGAACCGGAGCAGGGGGAGGGGCGGGACCCTGCCCCGGAGCCGTCGGAGGTCGAGGGGCTGAGGGTGGAGTTGGAGGCGGCGAGGGAGGAAGCCCGACGCAACTACGACCAGATGCTGCGGGAAGCCGCGGAGACGGAGAACTACAAGAAGCGCGTCGCCCGCGAGAAGCAGGACGCCATACGGTACGCCAACGAGGCGCTGGTGCGCGACCTGCTGCCGGTCATCGACGACCTGGAGCGGGCGGTAGAGCACGCCCGGGGCGAGGGCGACGCGGGGGCGCTGCGGGACGGCATCGAGCTGGTGCTCAAGGGCTGCCTCGAAGCGCTCCAGAAGCACGGCGTGACCCGGGTCACGGCCAAGGGACAGCCCTTCGACCCGGAAAAGCACGAGGCCTACGCGCATGTCGAGACCGACGAGTACGAAGCCAACATGGTCATGGACGAGGTTCGCCGCGGTTACTACCTGGCGGACCGGCTGCTGCGCGCGTCCCTCGTGAGCGTCGCCAAGTCCGCGACCTTGCGGCAAGACGGCGCGGTCGAAGGCGACCCGCCCGATGACTAGTATCCTGTAACGGTGACCAAGTCGCTGGCGTGGAAGACCCCATCATGCACGGCAAACATGTCTCGCGCTGTATCCCTGCTGACAGAGTGAATGTTACAGGGTCCAGATTCACACGAAAGGAAACCCGGAACGGTTGTTCCCGTTCGTCCTGAGCGTGGCGAAGCGGGATCCCCATTCATCCTGAGCGTAGCGAAGCCGAAGGACGCGCTTTCCCGCGGGAAGATGGGTTCAACCCGGAATCGTTCGGAGCTTCCGAAAGTGAAAAACGACAAGGAGACCACGAGATGGCAAAGGTCATAGGGATCGATCTTGGGACCACCAACTCCTGCGTGGCCATCATGGAGGGCAGCGACCCCAAGGTCCTGACCAACGCCGAGGGGAGCCGCACCACTCCTTCCGTGGTGGCGTTTTCGGAGAGCGGCGAGCGCCTGATGGGGCAGATCGCCCGGCGGCAGGCCATCACCAACCCGCAGAACACGGTCTTCGCGGTCAAGCGCCTGATCGGGCGCGGGTACGGGGACTCCATGGTGCAGAAGGCCGTGTCCCTCCTGCCCTACGAGATCGTCCGGTCGGACAAGGGCGACGCCTGGGTGGGAAGCCGCGGCAAGACCTACAGCCCGCCGGAGATCTCGGCCTTCATCCTGCAGAAGATGAAGCAGACCGCGGAGGACTATCTGGGCGAGACCGTCACCGAGGCGGTCATCACCGTGCCGGCGTATTTCAACGACAGCCAGCGCCAGGCCACCAAGGACGCCGGCCGCATCGCCGGACTGGACGTGCTGCGCATCATCAACGAGCCCACCGCGGCCTCCCTGGCCTACGGGCTGGACAAGCAGAAGGACGAGAAGATCGCCGTCTTCGACCTCGGTGGCGGCACCTTCGACATCTCGATCCTGGAGTTGGGCGACAGCGTGTTCGAGGTCAAGGCCACCAACGGCGACACCTTCCTCGGCGGAGAGGACTTCGACCAGAAGATCATCGACTACCTGGCCGATGAGTTCAGGAAGGACCAGGGCATCGACCTGCGCGGCGACCAGATGGCGCTGCAACGGCTCAAGGAGGCCGCGGAGAAGGCCAAGTGCGAGCTTTCCACCTCGGTGGAGACGGACATCAACCTTCCGTTCATCACCGCGGACCAGGGCGGCCCCAAGCACATGAGCATCAAGCTGACCCGCTCGAAGCTCGAAGCCCTGTGCGCCAGCTTGATCGACAGGACCGAGGACCCCTGCCGCCAAGCCCTGGCGGACGCCGGGTTCTCCGCGGGCGAGATCAACGAGGTGATCCTGGTGGGGGGCATGACGCGGATGCCCGCGGTGCAGGACCGGGTCAAGAAGATCTTCGGCAAGGAACCCCACAAGGGCGTCAACCCCGACGAGGTGGTGGCCATCGGCGCGGCCATCCAGGCGGGCGTGCTCAAGGGCGACGTGAAGGACGTCCTGCTGCTCGACGTGACCCCGCTGTCCCTGGGCATCGAGACCCTCGGGGGCGTGTTCACCAAGTTGATCGAGCGCAACACGACCATACCCACGAAGAAGAACCAGGTCTTCTCCACGGCCGCGGACAGCCAACCCTCGGTGACCATCAGCGTGCACCAGGGCGAGCGGGAGATGGCGCAGTACAACAAGCTGCTCGGCCAGTTCAACCTGGAGGGGATACCGCCGGCCCCGCGCGGCGTGCCGCAGATCGACGTGACCTTCGACATCGACGCCAACGGCATCGTGCACGTTTCCGCCAAGGACCTGGGAACGGGCAAGGAGCAGTCCATCAAGATCACCGCCTCCAGCGGCCTCGGGGAGGAAGAGATCCGGCAAATGGTCAAGGACGCCGAGGTCCACGCCGAAGAGGACAAGAACCGCAAGGAGTCGGCCGAGGCCCGGAACCAGCTCGACTCCCTGGTCTATTCCACCGAGAAGTCTCTCAAGGAGTACGGCGACGACCTCGACGCCGCCGTCAAGTCCAACATCGAAGGCGCCCTCGAGAAGGCCCGGAAGGCGCTGGAGGGAGACGACGCCGCGGCCATGCGGACGGCCTCCGAAGAGCTGAACCAGGCTTCCCACAAGCTGGCGGAAGCCATGTACGCCAAGGCGTCGCAGCAGCAGGCGCAACAGGACCAGACCGCGCAGCAGCAGCAACCGGGGGCGGGGAACAGCCAGAAGCCCAAGGACGACGTGGTGGACGCCGATTTCGAGGAGGTCAAGGACTAGGACCCGCCATTGGACAAGAAGGACTACTACGAAGTCCTCGGCTTGAGCCGCAACGCCGGCGAGGACGAGATCAAGAAGGCGTACCGCAAGCTGGCGCTGCAATACCATCCCGACCGGAACCCGGGGGACAAGCAGGCGGAGGAGAAGTTCAAGGAGTTGTCCGAAGCCTACCAGGTGCTCGCCGACCCGGAGAAACGGGCCAAGTACGACCAGTTCGGCCACGCCGCCTTCGGGGAGACCGGCCCGTTCGCGGGGGGGTTCGACTTCTCCCACGGCTTCGAGGACATATTCGGCGACATCTTCGGGGAGTTCTTCGGAGGCGCCGCCCGGGGCCGAGGCAGGGCCCGGGCCCAGCGGGGCGAGGACCTGCGCTACAACCTGGAGATCAGCTTCGAGCAGGCCGCCTTCGGCGTCGAGAAGAAGATCAAGATCCCGCGCCACGGACCCTGCGAGGAGTGCGAGGGCGCTGGCGCCGAAAAGGGGACGTCGCCGCAGACCTGCCCCGCCTGCAAGGGCTCCGGCCAGACCGCCTTCCAGCAGGGCTTCTTCACCGTGTCCCGGACCTGCAACCAGTGCGGCGGCCAGGGCCGGATCATCGCCCACCCCTGCCGGTCGTGCAACGGAGCGGGGCTGTCACGGAAGTTCCACACCATCAACGTCAAGATCCCGGCAGGCGTCGATACCGGCTCCCGGCTGAAGCTGCGGGGCGAGGGCGAGAACGGCGCCCGGGGCGGCCCGCCCGGGGACCTGTACGTGGTCATCATCGTCCAGGACCACGCCATCTTCGCCCGGGACGGCTCGGACGTGATCTGCGAGATGCCCGTCAGCTTCGTCAACGCCACCCTCGGGGCCGAGATCGAGGTGCCCACGCTGGAGGGGAGGGTGAAGATGAAGATCCCCGCCGGCACGCAATCCAACGCGGTCTTCCGGCTGAAGGGCAAGGGCATCAGGGACGTGCACGGGGGGCGCCGGGGCGACGAGCACGTGCGCGTGCTGGTGGAGACCCCCACACGGCTCAACGCGCGCCAGAAGCGGCTGCTCAAGGAGTTCGCCGAAGAAGGCGGCGAGGAAGCCCAGCCTATTGCCAAAGGGTTCTTCGAGAAGGTAAAGGAACTGTTCGACTGACCTGCGCGCCGCTTTGCGGCGCACCGGCGGAGCCTCCCGCCGGGCCAGCCAGGTCGCAAGGGTAACGAATGGACGTATTGGACAAGGACACCGCCGAGCTTGCGCCGGACCAGCCCGTGGGCGAAATCCCCGACGTCATGCCGCTGCTGCCCATCCGGGACATCGTCATCTACCCGTACATGATGCTTCCCCTGTTCGTCGGGCGGGAGGTCTCCATCAACGCGGTGAACGAGGCGCTGGCTCGGGACCGGCACATCTTCCTCGTGGTGCAGAAGGACTCCGCGGAGGACGACCCCAAGGCCGACGACCTCTACCGCACGGGCACGGTGGCCACCATCCTGCGGATGCTGAAGCTCGACGACGGGCGCGTGAAGATCCTGGTGCAGGGACTGGCCAAGGGCGCCCTGGAGGGGTTCCTGAAGGAAGCCCCCTACTTCGAGGTGCGCATCCGGACGGCGCCCGAGCCGCAGGCCATGGACCTGTCCATCGAGGTCGAGGCGCTCATGCGCAGCGTCAAGGAAAAGATCGAGCAGATCCTCAACCTCAAGAACCTCCCGCCGGAAATCGTCATGGTCACGGACAACGTGGTGGACCCCGGCGTGTTGGCGGACCTGGTGGCATCCAACCTGCGCCTCAAGATCGAGGAGAGCCAGTCCGTACTGGAGATCCACGAACCCGTCGAGCGGCTGCACAAGGTCAACGAGCTGCTCAGCCGCGAGCTGGAGCTCGCCACCATGCAGGCGCGCATCCAGAACCAGGCCAAGGACGAGATGAGCAAGACCCAGCGGGAGTACTTCCTGCGGGAGCAACTGCGGCAGATCCACCAGGAGTTGGGGGAGGGCGACGAGAAGACCGAGGAGATCAACGAGATCAAGGACCAGATCGACAAGGCCGACATGCCCGAGGAAGTCAGGAAGGAGGCCGCCAAGCAACTCAAGCGGCTGGAGCAGATGCACCCGGAGTCGTCCGAGTCGTCGCTGGTGAGGACCTACCTGGACTGGATGGTGGAGCTTCCCTGGAGCCGGAGGACCAACGACAACCTGGACCTCGGGAAGGCCAAGGAAGTCCTCGACGAGGACCATTTCGACCTGGAGAAGATCAAGGAGCGCTTCCTCGAGTACTTGGCGGTGAACAAGCTGCGGAAGAAGATCCGCGGCCCCATCCTCTGCTTCGTGGGTCCCCCGGGCGTGGGCAAGACGTCCCTGGGCAAATCCATCGCCCGGGCCCTCGGGCGCAACTTCGTCCGCATCTCGCTGGGCGGGATTCGGGACGAGGCCGAGATCCGCGGACACCGGAGGACCTACGTGGGAGCGCTTCCCGGCCGGATCATACAGGGGATGAAGCAGGCGGGGTCCAACAACCCGGTGTTCATGCTGGACGAGCTCGACAAGCTCGGCAACGACTTCCGCGGCGACCCGTCCGCGGCCCTGCTGGAGGTGCTCGACCCGGAACAGAACCACGCTTTCAGCGACCACTACCTGAACGTCCCCTTCGACCTGTCGAGCGTGCTGTTCATCTGCACCGCCAACCTCATCGACACGGTCCCGCCCGCGCTCCGGGACCGCATGGAGGTCATCAACCTCTCCGGTTACACCAACGAGGAGAAGCTGGAGATCGCCCGGCGGTTCCTGATCCCCCGGCAACTGCAGGAGGCGGGGATCTCCGACGACCTGCTGGACCTCTCCACCGACGCGGTGCTGCGGATCATCGAGCAGTACACCCGCGAGGCCGGCCTCAGGAACCTGGAGCGGGAGATGGCGGCCATCTGCCGGAAGGTGGCGCGCAAGGTGGCCGACGGACAGGCCGGCCGCACCCGCATCACCCGCAAGAACCTCCACCTGTTCCTGGGTCCGGCGAGGTTCCTCACCGAGACCCAGGAACAGAACGAGATCGGCGTGGCCACCGGCCTTGCGTGGACCAGCGCCGGCGGCGAGCTGCTGCACGTCGAAGCCTCGCTCTCCAAGGGCCGGGGCAACCTCACCCTGACGGGCCAGTTGGGCGACGTCATGAGGGAGTCGGCCCAGGCCGCGGTCAGCTATGCCCGGGCCCACGCCAAGAACCTGGGGCTCAAGGAGAACTTCTACCAGAAGCAGGACATCCACATACACGTGCCGTCGGGATCCATCCCCAAGGACGGCCCCTCGGCCGGCATCACCATGGGGACCGCCCTGATCTCCGCCCTGACCCGAAGGCCGGTGAGCCGCAACGTGGCCATGACCGGGGAGATCACGCTCCGGGGCCGCGTCCTGCCCGTGGGCGGCCTGAAGGAGAAGTGCCTGGCGGCGTTCCGTTCCGGGGTCGAGACCGTGGCCATCCCGTTCCAGAACCGCAAGGACCTGGAAGAGATCCCCCGTCCCTTGCGCAACAAGCTGCACTTCATCCTGGCGCGGAACATGAACGACGTCCTCGCCGCGGCCTTCGGGGACAAGCAGGCGGGAGGCGGCGCCGCGTCGGCATCCAAGCCCGGAACCGCGGCAAGGGCCGGGAAGTCCGCCCGGCGGGGTCGGCCCAAGGACGCAGGGAACAGGACGGTGCCCGCCAACGCCTGAGCCGCCCGCGCGCCGAGCCGGACCCGCGGGCCGGTTCTGATACGCCCATGAAACTTCGGGACCTGGGAGAGTTCGGGCTCATCGACCTGATCCGGAGGAAGACGCCCCCCGGGACCGGAGTACGGCTGGGGATCGGCGACGACGCCGCCTGGGTCTCCACCGCGGAGGACTCCCTCCTGTTCACCTCGGACCTGCTCGTCGAAGGGGTCCACTTCGACCCGGACCGGATCTCGATGCCGGACCTCGGACGCAAGTCCCTGACCGCAAGCCTCAGCGACATCGCCGCCATGGGCGGCCGGCCTGCCTATTTCCTGCTGTCGCTGGCCCTGCCCGACATGGACGCCCGGCGGGCGGCCGCGCTGGTCCGCGGCGTCCACGCCCTCGCCGCCGAGCACCGGGTGGCGCTGGTGGGAGGCGACACCTGCGCCGCGGACCGCCTCGTCATCGACGTGTTCCTGGCCGGGTACGCGCCCTACGGCGCGGTCACCCGGTCCGGCGCCGAGGTGGGGGATGACATCTACGTGACCGGCGCCCTGGGGGACTCGGCCCTGGGCCTGTCGCTGCTTTCCGAGCCCCGGCCCGGGGTGTCGGCAAGGGACCGGAACTACCTGGTCCGGCGGCACCACCGACCCACGGCGCGGGTGGAGACCGGCATGCAACTGGCCAGGGAAGGGCTGGCCCGGGCCATGATGGACGTGAGCGACGGCCTCGCCCAGGACCTGGGACACCTCTGCCGGGCCAGCGGCATCGGCGCGGTGGTGCGCCAGCAGCGCGTGCCCCTGTCGCCCGCTTTCGTCCGGGTCGCGGAGCCCCGGGACGCGGCCTGCGCGCTGGCCGGGGGCGAGGACTACGAACTGCTCTTCACCGCGGCCAGCGGCGCGCGCGAGGGAGTGGAGGGCGTGGCCCGGCGCACCGGCGTCCCCATCACCCGCATCGGGGAGTGCGTGCCCAGGAAGCGCGGCCTTGTGCTGGTGGACCCCCGGGGCGAACGGATCCCGCTCGCGGCGGCGGGCTATGACCACTTCAGGCAACCCCCGGACGCCCGGGCCGCACCCTCCCGTCCGGTTCGTCCCGAGCGCAGCCAAGCGGGGGCGAAGGACCCGCCCATGCCCTCCGTCCCCATGGACCGGAGGTTCCTCGAGGGGCGCGTGAAGGCGCGGGCCATGCCCGAGGCCTCCGGCAGGCGGTGACCATGGACGAGGAGAAGCTCGCGCAACTCCTGGAAGAGGTCCGACGCGGCGCGGTCACGGTGGAGCAGGCCCTGAAGCGGTTGCAGCACCTGCCCTTCGAGGACCTCGGTTTCGCCAAGGTGGATCACCATCGGGCCTTGCGGCAGGGGTTCCCGGAGGTGGTCCTGGGCGAGGGCAAGGAGGTCCCGGACATCGCCGCCATCGCCCGCGCCATCCGCAAGCGCGGCGTGAGCGTGCTCATCACCCGGCTGTCCGAAGGGAAGATGGACGCCCTGAAACCCCGGCTCCGCGGGTTCCGCTACCACCGGCAGGCCCGGGCCGCCACGTGGCGGCCCAAGGACGCCCCGCCCAGAGGCAAGGGCGCCATCGCGGTGGTGTGCGCCGGCACCTCCGACATACCCGCGGCGGAGGAAGCCGCGGTGACCGGCGAGGTCATGGGCAACCGGGTGGAACGGATCTACGACGTGGGCGTCGCGGGCCTGCACCGGCTGTTGGGCCACCACCGGCAACTCACCGAAGCCGCGGTCCTCGTCGTGGTGGCGGGAATGGAAGGGGCGTTGCCCAGCGTGGTCGCGGGGCTGGTGCGGCGGCCCGTCATCGCGGTGCCCACCAGCGTGGGCTACGGGGCCAGCTTCCACGGCCTGTCCGCGCTCCTCGCCATGCTCAACTCCTGCGCCGCGGGGGTCACGGTGGTGAACATCGACAACGGGTTCGGCGCCGGCTTCGCCGCGTCGCTGATCAACAGGGATTGACCCGGGAATCCCCGGCATGGGGCAATCCCGGCGGCGGGGACGCCATCGAGGAATCACCGAAAATGGCCGACGAGGACAAGAAATACAAGCTCTTGAGACGCTCCAACGAACTGAGCGTCCGGCTGGCCGGCGACTCGATGCCGCAAGTCCTCGCGGATGCGGGGTTGGCGCTGTTCGACGTGATGATCGACTTGGCCGCGGTCGAGACCCGGGAAAGCATCGCCCTGGAGGTGGAAGGGGTGGACCACGACGAATTGATGGTCAACTGGATGCGGGAGCTGCTCTACGCCTACCAGGCCAACGACTACGTGCTGAAGGAGTTCGACATACGCGAGGCCGGCGAGTATTTCGTGCGCGCGGAAGCCCGGGGAGAGAAATACGACCCGGACCGCCACGAAGTGCGCGAGACCATCGGGGCGGTGGCCGAACGCCTGAGCCACCTGGGCAAGATGGGGGCCCAGTGGACCGCCCAGGTGGGGTTCGAGCTCTGACCGTCCGCGGGGCCTCCCATGCACGCCGAGTACGAGGGCTGTTCCCTCATCGCCGACCCCATCCACCGCTACGTCCCGTTCACGGTCCCCAGGCAACCGGGCGAGGCCACGGAAAAGGACCTGATCGACTCCCCCTGGTTCCAGCGCCTCCGCTACATCTACCAGCTCCAGAGCGCCCGCTGGGTCTATCCTTCGGCCGAGCATAGCCGCTTCCAGCACTGCCTGGGGGCCATGCACCTGGCCGGCGCCCTGGCACGGCGCCTGTATCCCTCGCTCCGCCGGGCGCTGGGCGACGACTGCCCCTCCCCGGCCTACGTGGAGGAGTACATGCGGGTCACCGGGCTGCTGCACGACATCGGCCACGGCCCCTTCTGCCACTTCTTCGACCACAACTTCCTCAGCCGGTACGGCCTCATCCACGAGGACGTCTCCCAGGTCATCATCCGTGACCGGTTGGGGGAGATCATCCGCCGGCTCCGGCGCAGTCCCAACGGAGCGTTCGCCGCGGGAGAAGAGCTGGACCCCGACGAGGTGGCCTTCCCCGTCAAGAAGGACGGCGCGGACGACCACTCGCGGCCCCGCTGGCTCCGGTTCCTCCAGCCCCTGACCAACGGCGTCTTCACCTTCGACAACCTGGACTACGTGTCACGGGATTCGTACATGTGCGGGGTGGCGGTGGGACCCATCGACCGGGAACGGCTCATGTACTACACGTTCTTCTCGCCCAAGGGGCTGACGCTCCACCGCTCGGGCGACGGCGCCCTCACGGTCTTCCTGAACGCCCGCAAGTACCTCTACGAGAACGTCTATTTCCACCGCACCACCCGGGCCATCGACCTGCACCTGCAGGACCTCTTTCCCGAGACCATGGAGAGGATCGCCCCCGGCAACCCGCTGGACCACCTGGACGAGTACCTCTACCTGACGGACTGGTCGCTGCTGCAGGAGGTGTCCCGCTGGCGCAGGCAGGGCCTTCCCCTGGGGCGCGAGTGGGGCCGCGTGCTGGACCGCGACCTCAAGTGGCGGCTGGCGTACGAGAAGACCTTGCAGCCCGCGGAGATGCGCGACGGGCTGGACGCCATCGCCGCGGACGACTGGGAAGGACGCATCCGCGGCGGGTTGCCTGCGGGCAAACGGGACCTGACGTTCCGGGTGGACATGGCCACCCAGGACTCCCGACCCCAGGACCCCCTGGCCATGGGCAAGAAGCAGATCCACACCTACGACCCCTCCACCGACGCCGTCACCAAGGAATCCCTGGCCGAGCTCTTCGGCTCCATCCCCTCCAAGATCGTCAAGTTCCGCGTCTTCGCCCTCGACCACGCCAACGACCGGCTGCTGGCCCGCCACGCCGAACAGGCGCTCCGGGAGGCCGGACCGCGCCGTCCACGCTGAGGAGGCCGGCGCAGGCCAGGATCGCGTCCTTCGACTTCGCTTCGCTACGCTCAGGACGAACGGAGGCAGGGGCCGGGGCGAGGGAATCCAAAGCGGGACCGTGACTCCGGACCATGCTTCCGCGGTGGACCCAGTGTTTCCGCCGGCAGGCGGGGCCCGTCGAGGCTCAGCGCGTCCGCGTCGACGTCCGCGGTGGACCCGGTTTCCGTCGGCAGGCGGGTCAGGGGCGCGGAGGCGGCTTGCCGGACGGCTCGTTCCCGTTGCCTCGCGCCGGCAGCACGCCTGGCAAACCCGCGGACCGGGCCTTCCGCCCGAGCCGTGCGAGCGCGTAGGTGACCGGAATCAGGGCGCACCCCAACGCCACGTCCGTGGGCGCCAAGGGCAAGTCGAGCCGGTAGGACACCACGAACCCCGCCAAGCCGATGAAGACCCCCAGCAACGCGGACCCGATGAAATAGGTCGCCATGCGGGAAACCAGGGGGCGTACCGCCACCGGCGGCAGGATCAGGAGGCCGAAGACCAGCAGAGGCCCGGCGACGATCACCCCCGACGCAATGACCACGCCCGCCGCCAGGTAGAGCAGCACGTCCCAGGCGACGACGCCTCCCTTGAGGAGAAGGGTCAGGTCGCGGTCGAAGGAGGACAGCAGCAACTCCCGACGAAAGACGAGCACGCACGACAGCGCCAGGGCACAGGCGGCGGCAAGGGCGGCGAGCTCGGCCAGGGACAGCGCCACGACCTCCCCCTTGACGAAACCGAGGATGGCTGCGTCGCCGAAGGGATGCGCCGCCACCAGGAGGACCGTGAGCGACCCCGCCAGGGCGTACGTCACGGCCAGGCGCGTCTCCGTGCGCCCGGCGCCGTTACGGTCGATGCAACCCAGCAGGAGCATCCCTGCGAAGGTGAAGGCCAACGAGCCGCCGTAGGCGAGCAGGCGATGGGACTCGTGAACGAAAGGGTCCGTGTGCCCCGAGTCGGGAACCAGCCCGAGGTGATGGGCCCACGACGCGGCGGCGACGCCCGCGGCGGCCAGTTGCGGCAGCGCCAGACCCAGCAGCACGCTGCGTCTCAGGACCAGAAACCCGCCCACCACGGGACAGACGAGTCCCAGCACCACGCTTCCCAGGACCGCGGGAAAGAGGAGGAAGGACGGGCTCAGGACCTCCAGAAGCGTGTCCATGCCGTCTTCCTACCGGCTGCCGGGAGCGGGATCTTCGTCCGCGTCGTCATGGACGCGGCCGTCGGCGAGGCGCACCACCCGTCCGCACCCCCGGTCCAGGATCTCGCGGTCGTGGCTCGACAGCACCACGGTCACCCGGGCCTGCCGGTTGATGAGGGCGAGTCCTTGCAGGACGGCTTCCCGGGAATCCCGATCCAGCCCCGAGAACGGCTCGTCGAGGAGCAGCAACGCGGGGTCCTGGTTCAGGGCCCGGGCCACCAGCACCCTTTGCCGTTGTCCACCCGAGAGTTCGAAGAACGCCGCTCGCCCCAGGTGGGCCAGCCCCACCCGTTCCAGCGCCGCCTCGACGCGCTTGCGTTCCCCGCGGGGGAACCGCCGCAAGGGGTGGAGCCGACCGTAAGCGCCCATGGCCACCACCTCATCCACGCTCAACGGGAAGCAGGGGTCGAGGGTCGCGCCCTGGGGAACGTAACCGATACGGGAAGGAGGGAGCGCCCTTCCCGACCGTCCGCCAAGGAGCGGCAGGAAGCCCAGCATGGACCGGAGGAGGGTGGTCTTGCCGGACCCGTTGGCTCCCGAGAGCCCCACGAACTCACCCGCATGGACATCGAGATCGACTCCCCGGAGGACGGTCTCGCCGTCGTACCCCAGAGACGCTCCCCGAAACTCGATGACGGGAAGTCCGCGGACCCCGTTCGGGGTCATGACCCTCCCGGGGCCACCGACTCGGAAAGCTTCGTGACGAGGTGGTCGATCAACCCGACGTAGGTATCCACGCCGGGCTGGCCGCCCACGTACAGCGGCGCCTGGACCAGTGTCGCCCCGGTCTCCCGGGCCACCCGTTTCGGCACGCGGGCGGGATAGGCGCCGTACACCACAAGCGGCACCTTCGCGGCCTTCATCCGCTGGATCAACTGCACTAGGTGGGCCGGCGTCGGCCCGATCCCGGGGGCCGGCTCCAGGGTGTCGAACTGCCGCATCCCGTAACGTCGGGCGAAGTAACCCCAGTTCTTGTGGTAGCTCACGAACGAGACGCCGTCGAGCCTCCGGGCCTTGGCCCGCCACCGGGGTATGAGGCGGTCCAACTCCGCCAGGTAGGAGTCGAGGTTCTCCATGAAGAATGCACGGTGCTCGCCGTAGGCTTTCGAAAGGCCCTCGGCGACGTTCCGGGCCATGCGCCGGCCCATGACCGGATCCAGGTTGTAGTGGGGATTGCCCATGGGGTGGACGTCGCCTCCCCGGCGCGAGAGCGTCTCCGGGGCCTCGATGGGCTCGATGCCGCGGGAAGTGTCGATGTAGCCGATGCCCCGCGGAGAGATGCGCGGATTGCTGGCCACGTCGAGCAAGGCCGGCAGGAACGAGTGCTCCAGGTAGAACCCCATGAGCACCACCACGTCCGCACGGTTGAGCTGCGCCACCATGCTCGGCTTGACCTGCACCGCGTGGATGTTGCGGACGCCCCGGGTCAGGCTCGTGACCGACACGCGGTCCCCGCCGATCCGGCGCGTGACGTCGGCCAGATCCGGAATGGTGGCGACCACCCGGATCTTCTCCGCCAACGCCGAGCCCCCGAAGGTGAGCAGGAACGACAGGACGACCACCGCACCCGATCCCCGTTTCGACAAGCGTTTCATGAACACGACTCCTTTCTTCCGGACGCGGCCGAAAGCCGGTCCGCTCCTCCACGCGCCCCGGGACTTCATTGCCGCTCGCGGAAACCGTGGGAGTGGCTGCCCAGGACCGCGGTCCACTGAAGATAGATCTGACTGCCCTCGTGGTCAGGCGTCTCCATCACTTTGTCCCAGCCGTAGGTGTACTGCAGGCGCAGTCGATGGAACTCGCTGGGCCACCACGAGATGTAGGGAGACAGGCTCCGGGTCTTGGCCGCGGGTTTCTCCAGGTCCGGCGCCACGTCCAGCAACAGACCGAGGTTCCAGCGTCCCAGGATCTCGGGATTGAAATCGAGCTGCGCGTAGGCGTAGCCGCCCCAGGCTTTCTGTCGTCCCACGTCATGGAAGCGCTGGTCGTTGCCGAACAGCTCGCCGGCCAGAGTGAACCCCTCGTAGAGGTCCGCGGTCAGGGGCCGGTGCCGGAACGTGAGGTCCAGGCCGAACCGGGATCGGTCATCCGTCGAATCTTCGTCGACGTCCATCCGCGGCGTATAAGCCAGCGAGGAGCCCAATTCGAGGTTGAAGGTATCGGTCAAGTCGAAGAAGGTGTGCAGCCGCGCCAGGTAGGTGAGTTCGCTCAGGAAACGGACGCCGCCCCCTTCCCCTCCATGGTCATGCCCCGTCTCCTCGTGGCCGGGATCTTCACCCTCCTCATCGTGGTCGTGGTCTTCGCCTTCTTCTTCGTCATGCCCTTCTTCGTGCTCGCCTTCCTCTCCCTCGTGTTCGCCTTCGTGTTCACCTTCATGCTCGCCTTCGTGCTCGCCTCCCTCTCCCTCGTGCTCGTCCTCCCCTCCCTCGGCATGGCCGTGGCCGTGGGTATGGCCGATGTCGTTATAGACCCCGCCGGTGAGGGCGAGATAGAACGGCGTCGGGAGGAGCCAGGTCCACTGGGTTCCGGTGGCCAGAGCCTCGCCGCCTACCATGCGGTTGATGGAAAGCGGCGTGTTCACGAACGGGAGCTCGTGCTGGTGGAACTGGGCCAAGCGCCCGAAGGCGGCGAAGAACCGGCCCGCCTGACCGGTGAGGTTGTAGGGCAGGGAGGTGGTGGTGACGGCCGCCTCCTCCAGCTCGATACCGTCGTCCGTAGCCACGATGAAGGCATGGGCCCGGGCATAGGGGTCCACCTCCGCGGCGATACCGAGTTCCGCGCTCCGCAAATGGAACGACCCCTTGTCCTCGCCTCGACGATCGAAACTGGTGTCGATGACCATGCCGATGGAGGGGTTCACGATCGACGGACTCTTCTGGATCGCCTTCACCGAATCCTCGACCCGCGTCACCCGCTGGGATTCGGTTTCCTCCTCTTCCTCTAGTCGATGGATGCGCTCCTTCAGTTCATCCATGTTCTCCTGCATCTCCGTCAATTGCCGTTTGAGGGCGTCCACCGACTCGTCCGCGCCCGCAATTCCCGGGGCCGCGCCGGACATCACCCATGCCACGCAGCCCAGGATGAATCCGGGCATTGCCAAAGACCTTCTCATAGAGCCTCCTTCACCGAGGGGGAATCTTGCCGCCCTTAATAAGAAAGAATTATCAATTAGTCAAGCGGTCCCGGAAACTTTCCTGGCCCATGTCCCTCAACCCTTTGTCTGTGCAGGGTTGGAGCCTCCATGGGTCCCGGCACGGCAGGGATTGACGATAGACGAATATCGTTTATCATGTATGGCACGACGCTTCGCGTCGATGGCGCCGTCGCCTCCTCCGTCCGCTCGCCAAGCCGGGTGCGCGCACGACACCACTCGGGCTTCCGCAGCGGCCTCGCTTTGCATGTTCGAGGGGCGGTGGTGTATACTCTCATCCGTGGCTGGGACAGGGATGGCCAACCGCACGCTGGACTGCCACGGCAGGACCGGAGGACCCGAATGACCGACGGAAAGGCCCCTTCCGACGACACGTCTTCCCGGGATCGCCCCCGCTCCCGGCGCACGCGGCAGCGCAGCGTCATCCAGCGGGTGCTGCTCGAAGCGAACCGGCCGCTGGGCACCCAGGAGATACTCGAAGCCGCACAGGCGAAGGCCCCGGGCCTGGGCATCGCCACCGTCTATCGCACCGTCCACAGGATGGTGGAGGAGGGTCGGCTCGTGCTCGTGGAAATGCCCGGGGAAGCGCCTCGCTACGAGGCGTCGGGGAAGGAGCACCACCACCATTTCCGCTGTCGGGAGTGCGACGACGTGTTCGAGATCCAGGGCTGCCCCCCCGGTCTCGGGAACTTGGCGCCCAAGGGCTTCCGCCTTGAAGACCACCAGGTGGTGTTGTACGGCGTGTGCCCTCCCTGCACCGGCATGCCGGGGTAACTCCGCGACTTTGCAGGGCGACGGGAGCCGCCGCCCTGCAGCGGTCGGCGGTTCACCCACAGGAGGCGGACCATGAGCGGCCTTCGCATCGAACAGGAAGGGAAGCCGCCGCAGGATCTCGATTTCGGGCAACTCGCGGCGTTGGACGGTCAGATCGAGGACGTGGGCGCGTTGGTCCCGGGTCGCGTGGGCGGCGCGGTGACGCTCCGGGCCATCGTCCATCGGGTGGAGCCGAGCCCGGACCTCGACCATCTCACCGTGGAGTCCACCGACGGCGGGTTCGCCGCCAGCGTGCCCCTGGAAGCGCTGCGCAACGCGGTCATCGCCTACCGCATGGGCGACGCGCCCCTGCCCAGGGACAAGGGCGGTCCGCTGCGCTTCCTGATACCCGCCGACGAGGGCTGCGCCACCGGCGGCGCCGACTCCTGCGCCAACGTCAAGTTCGTGGGCACGCTCCGGTTCACCAGGGGCCGCGGCAAGGACACGCGCCCCACCACACCGAGGGAGCACGCCAACCTGCACGAGCGCGAGGGAAGGTAACAGGAGCGGCTCTCGAGCCGAACCGTCTCGCGCCGCCGCGGACCTGCGCCGGAAGATCGGCCCGACGCGCCGTATTCCGACCGGGTTCTACAAGCATGGGGCTCGCAAGACAGCTTACGCGGCCCGAGTCGCTGGTGCTGCTGCTCTGGGCGGTTCAGCTCGTCAGGCAGACATGGCCTTCCGACCTCCTGGAGCAGGCGGGCGTCGTGGTTGCGATGTTGTACCTGCTGCGCGTGTTCGTCCACCTGCGCCGGCCCACCCTCATCCTCTGCGGCTCCCTCACCGCCCTGGCCGCCCTGCTCATCCTTCTCCACGGGGGGCTTCCGTCCGTCCTCATGGGCTTCCGGTCCGCGCCCATGTTCGCCGGGTTCTTCGGCGCCATCGTCCTCTTGCGGGCAACCGCAGACCAGCTCCGGCAGGTCGTCAACGCGCGCGCCCTCTTCGAGCGGCTCGAACCGGACCACCGGTTGGGCGGCTTCCTGGTGGGCAGCCACCTGCTGGCGGTCGTGCTGGGACCCGGCGCCTACGCCATCACCGCGCCCATCATCGGCGAGAGCAAGGCGAAGGAAGAGTACCTGGCGGCCATACGGGCCTGCCATCGGGGCGGGAGCCTCGGGGGCCTGTGGTCGCCGTTCTGGATCGCCATGGCCCTGGCGTCGCAGTACGTCCCGGGGGTTCCCCTGTGGCAGGTCATGGCGCTGGGGATGTCCCTGGGCGCGGGCGCGCTGGCGGCCTCCCACCTCATGTACTCGCAGGACGCGGGCATGGCCCGACTCTGGCGCGCGCTCCGCAGCCTCCAGCCCATGGTCCCGCCGGTGGCCCTCTGCGTCCTGATGGTGGCGGTCCTTTCCGGCCTCACCGAGCTGTCCACCCAGGAGGCATTGGTCGTGAGCGTGCCCACGTTGTGCTTCCTGGTCCTGGCCGGGAAGGGGTGGCCGGCGCTGCGGACCACGCTGGACAAGACGTATCGAGGCACGGCCCACATCGGCAACGAGATCGCCATCCTCACCGTGTCGCTGGCCCTGGGGGGAGTCGTCCGGCACGTCTTCATGACCACCGGGTTCCTCGACTGGAGCCGCGCCTTCGACCTCCCGTCCGTCACCGTCATCGGCCTCATGGTCGGGGTCACGACGCTGGGAGCCCTCGTGGGCGTCCACCAGATCGTATCGGTGACCTTCCTGCTGACGGTGTTCACCGAGCTATCGACCCATGTGGCGGACGTGGTGCTGATGGAGAGCGTCCTCGTGGCCTGGGCCTGCTCGTCCATGATCGGCCTCTCGGCCATCATGGTGGCCACCGCCACCGCGCTGTTCCGCGTCTCCGTGGCAAACGTCATCCTGGGGCCGAACCTCCGGTTCGCAGTCCTGTTCGCAGTGGCGTCCACGCTGGTCCTGACCGGCGTGAACACATGGCTGACGTAGGGAAACCCTGGACGATCGAGCCGTGGACGGGGGTATTCCCTCACGTGGCCTTCCTGTCCCCGTTCGTCCTGAGCGTAGCGAAGCGGAGTCGAAGGACGCCCTCTCCCGCCGGGATCGATTTGCCCGTCTTGCGAGCCCCCCCACAGGAACGCCGATTGTCCGCGCGGTAGATCGATGCCGAGCGTGCGAGCGTACATTGCCAACCCGTACTCTGTTCCGATTCGGTCGAGCCGGTTCGGAATATACTCCGAATTGGTCCGACCGTCCGACGCCGGGGTCGGCAGGCGCCGCGGCTCGACCCGCTCGCCCTCGGATCCTCTTGCCGAGACCTCGATCTGCTCCGTTTGCATCTTGCCGATAGCCTGGTAAATTGTTACCTGATAGGTAACCAAATCCAAAGCCCGTATGGAAATCGTCTTCCGAACCGGAAAGCTCGCAAAAGCGTTCAACTCCGCCAGCGCGCTCCGGAGGGCGTACGGCGACCGCATGGCTCAGGCGATCATGAATCGCCTGGCAGTCCTCGAGAATGCCCGAACGCTGGCGCTGGCGCCGAGGAGCAAGCCGGAACGATGTCACTTGCTGAAGAGTGACCGGAAGGGACGATACGCCGTCGATCTCGTGCATCCCTGCCGGCTGGTTTTCGAACCCGCCTGCGAACCCGTTCCGCGTGACGCGGACGGCGGAATCGACACGGGACAGGTGACTGCCATCACCATCGTCGAAATAGTGGATTATCACTGAGGGAGGGTAACGACATGGACACGGAGACGACTCATCCATACCGACCGGACTACGCCGTCCCGCCCGGAGCGGTCCTGGAGGAGCATCTCGAGGCACGCGGGATGTCGCAGGCGGAACTCGCCCGGCGCTGCGGTCGTTCCGCAAAGCTCATCAGCGAGATCATGACGGGAAAGGCGACGGTGGAGCCGGAAACGGCGCTGCAATTCGAGCGCGTCCTGGGCGTCGATGCCAGCATCTGGCTCGGCATCGACGCCGGTTACCAGCTTCATCGGGCGCGCGAATCCCGGACGCGAGAAACCCTCTGGGCGCGGTCCTTTCCTCTCAAGGAACTGGTGAAGCGCGGATGGATGAGAAAATCCCTGTCCGAGTCCGAGACCCTGTCCGAGCTACTGGCTTTCTTCGGGGTCGGGTCCGTGGAAGCGTGGCGCATGAAGTACGACGCCATGCCGGTCGCGTACCGCCATTCGCCCAGCTTCAAGAGTAACGAGGCAGCGCTGGCAACGTGGCTCCGTCTCGGAGAAATCGAGGCCGAACGGCAGGGATGCGTCGATTACCACGCACCCCGGTTCAAGAGGGCGCTGACGGAAATCCGCTCCCTTACACGAACGCCCGTGCCGGAAGCCTTGGCAACGGCGCGGAACCTCTGCAACGAGGCCGGCGTCGTGCTGGCGCTCATCGAACCTCTACCTCGGACCGCTCTCAGTGGAGCCGCCTGGTGGCTGACGCCGCGGAAGGCCGTGGTCGCGTTGACCGCACGCCACAAGAGGGACGACCACCTGTGGTTCAGCCTGTTCCACGAGGCGGCTCACGTTCTGCTGCACAGCAAGAAGACCGTTTTCGTCGAGACGGACGCGAAAGGTGAAGACTCACAGCCGGAGTTGGAAGCCGACAGGTGGGCGCGTGATTTTCTCGTTCCCCGCGCACGGTGGAAACGGTTTCTTGCTACGGATATCCGCAATCCGGACTCCGTTCGCCGATTCGCCAGGGAACAGGGGATAGCCCCGGGCATCATCGTCGGAAGGCTCCAGCATGAAAGCCATCTACCCTGGAGCACGCCCCTGAACCGTCTGAAAGCACGCTTGGAATGGACGAGAGCCACCCGCGAACGACCCGACTGACCGGCCCGGGACGACCCCGAGCCGGACGGACCGACATGCCCCCACAACTCCGCGTCACCGTTGCCCTCCGAGCCTGACGGGAGAAGCCCCATCGACCCGTCACCCGCGGGCCAAACCGGCCCGTTCGACGATCGATTCATACCACCACGTGGGACAACCGATCTTGCGCCGCCGACCTTGACCGTGAAGACCGGCCTGTGAGAGTATCAGGGACTGCTTCCGTCCCATCGGCGCCTCCGGGAGGGGGTCCGGTTCGGAACCGACCACGTTGAGGGGCAGGAGACGACCATGACCCTCGGACAGGCATTCCGATCCCTGGTGATCAACGCCGTGCTCATGCGGGAGCGCTGGCAGAGCGGGGTGGCTTACAACCCGCTGTCGGAGCGGATGTTCCAGGACCCCTACCCCGAGTATGCGAAGCTGCGGCGGCAGGCTCCGATCCATCGCAGCCGGTTGACCCACTCGTGGGTGTTCGCGCGCCATGCCGACGTGGACGCCATCCTGCGCGACTACCAGAACTTCTCCAGCGACCCGCGCATCCTCGAATTTTCGGCCTGGCAGTCCTGGCAAGGCATGGTCCTGCCCTCCCCGGACGACTTCGGCATGCTGGTGCTGGACCCGCCGGACCACACGCGGCTTCGGGGCCTGGTGAACCAGGCGTTCACCCAACGGGCCGTCAACGCACTGGAGCCGCACGTGCGCGGACTCCTGAACTCGTTGCTGGACGATGTGGACGACCCCGCGGCAGGGTTCGACCTCATGGATGCGGTGGCCAATCCGTTGCCCGTGATCGTCATTGCCGAGATGCTGGGGGTGCCGCCGGAGGACCGCGCCCGGTTCCGGACCTGGTCCAACCGGCGCGCCCGCCTGCTGGAACCCATCATCAGCCCCGCGGACAACGACCTCGCCAAGGACGCCGCCAAGGCCCTGGACGACTATTTCCTGCCCATCATCCAGGCCCGCCGCGCCGAGCCGCGAGACGACATCATCAGCGCTCTGGCGCAGGCGGAAGACCAGGGGGACACGCTCTCCGAGCGCGAGATGCTCACCATGCTGCACCTGCTCCTGGCGGCCGGCAACGAGACCACCACCAACCTCATCGGCAACGGCGTGCTGGCGCTGCTGCGCCACCCGGATCAACTGGAGCGGCTGCGCTCCGACCCGGACATGGTCCCCGCCGCAGTAGAGGAGTTGCTGCGTTACGACTCGCCGGTGCAGACGGACTTTCGCGGGGTGCGGCAGGACTGCGAGGTGAACGGCTTTCCGTTGCGCCGGGGCCAGAATCTCACCCTGCTGATGGGCTCCGCCAACCGCGACCCGGAGAAGTTCGAGGCCCCGGACCGACTCGACGTCGGCCGCGAGACCCGCGGCCATCTCTCGTTCGGTCTCGGCGTCCACTACTGCCTCGGGGCGCCCCTCGCGCGACTGGAAGGCCGGATCGTGCTCGAAACACTGCTGGAACGGTTTTCGTCCATGCGTCTGCTCACCGAGCGCCCCGTGTTCCGTGACAACATCGTGCTGCGCGGCCTGAAGTCCCTGCCCGTCAGCGCCGTCCCGTCCTGACCGACGCTCATGGGGGAGGGGGGTCGATCAAGGCAACCGGGCGGACCTGCGCGAGCACGGACGGACCTGTCGGCCGACTTCAGGCGCGACGCGGGCGGCGGCCACCGCATCGTGTCGAGCGTGGCGGTGGAATGCGACGCCATGTACCGCGGCGCGGGTCTATCGGCTCGCGCAACGTCCGTGAGCAGGCAATTTTGCAGGAAAGCCGATTTTTCGGCTGCCTCCCTCTGTGATAGAACATAGCGTTAACCAGCCATTTTTAGCAGGTTAACGCTATGAAATTCCAGGATCTGGTGTCCATCGTCGCTGACGAGCCGGTGTTCGAAACGGGGTTGCTGTTGGCCGGGCCGGGCGACCCAGCCCACATCCAGCGCCAGCTTTCGCGCTGGACACGAGCTGGATCCGGGTGAAGGCCAGCAGGCGTTCGTGGCGGCCCCCGAGAAAGCGTTGCTGGACCTAGTCCATCTGTCCGCGGAACGGTATCGAGTCGATCTCCGCGTCCGGCAACACCGCGTGGCGCTTGCTCAACCCGCTTTCGCCTTGAGGCGGCGGTACCAGGCCACGTAGTCGGCGACTGCGGCGGGCAGGTCGTATTCGGCTTCGTAACCCAGCTCGGTGCGGGCGCGGGTGAGGTCCAGGAAGACCGAGGAGGTCTGGGACGTGGCCGCGCCCTCGTCCACGCCGAGCCTGGCGCCGGGGACCACCTGCCTGAACACGTCGATGAGTTCCCGGGCGGTGTAGGGTCGGCCGATGCCGATGTTGAACACGCGGCTCCGGACGCCCTCGGCCTGGAGCGTCATGACCACGCCCCGGGCCGCGTCCTTGGAGTAGAGCCACTCCATGACGCCCGGCGGAATGCTGTGCTCGACGCCGTCCACCGACCGCTCCACCAGGGTCCGGAACATGGCGCTGGGCCGCCCGCCGCCCCCCGGGATCCACGGCCCGCACACGTTGGGGAAACGCACCGCGCGGAAGTCCACGCCGTGGGACCGCGCGTAGTTGAACCCCAGGTTCTCGCCCGCCTGCTTGGTGGCGGAGTAGAAGGAGCTGGGCCGGGGCAGCGCCTCTTCCTTGCTGCGGTCGCCGTCGTCCTCGCCGCCGGCCACGCCCCGGGCCACCGCCGCGGTGCTGATCATCACCACCCGCTCCACGCCGTGGAGCCGGGCCGCTTCCAGAACGTTGGCGGTGCCCATGACGTTCACCTGGATGGCGCCGTAGGGGTTCTCCTGGGCGCCGGCGCCGAGGTTGGGGTAGGCGGCCGTATGGACCACGCGCGTGACGCCGTGCTCCCGGATCACCCGGCCGAGGTCGAACGGGTTCAGCAGGTCTCCCCGGAACAGGGCCACCCTGTCCGGCTCCACCACGTCGGCCAGCGCGGTGAGGTTGGGAGCGATGTCGAACAGGACCGGCTTCTCGCCCTGCTGCGCGATGATGCGCGCCACCTGGGACCCGACCAGTCCCGCGCCCGTAATCATGGTCGTCATGAGTCGCCTCCGAAGGGGGTTTTCCGCGGGCGCGTCCACCTGCGTCCCGCGTTGCAGCCGTCCTCATAACACAACGGACCCGCGAGCGCATGGCGGCAGTGCGCCGCCCGCGCGGCGCAGCGGTGGACAAAGCGGCGAAAAACGCGCATAAGGAGTGGCGAGCCCATGAACGAGACCGGAGAAACCGGAGGAGGAACGACCGTGAGCGTGAGCATGCCAACTACCGAGAACGCCGTAGCCAACGAGATCATCGTGTCCGCGGACTCCCACGTCATGGAGCCCACCGACCTGTGGACCAACAACCTGCCCGCCGGTTTCAAGGGCCGCTACCCCGAGTTTCCGCCCCGGAACGCGGTGGGCGAGAAGCCCGGGGGCTGGGACCCCAAGGCGCGGGTCCGGGAGATGGCGGTGGACGGCGTGTCCGCGGAGGTGCTCTACCCGACCCTGGGCCTCCGTCTGTTCGCCCTGGAGGACGCGGAGCTCCAGGAGGCCTGCTTCGAGATCGCCAACGACTGGCTCATCGAGTACTGCAAGGTCCATCCCCACAAGCTGGTGGGCGTGCCGATGATCTCGCTCTACAACATCGACAACGCCATCCGGGAGCTGGAGCGCTGCAAGAAGGCGGGGCTCGTGGGCTGCCTGATCTGGCAGGTCCCGCCGCCGCACCTGCCCTTCACCAGCGACCACTACAACCGTTTCTGGGAAGCGGCCCAGGCTCTCCGGATGCCCGTCAACCTCCACATCCTGACCGGGTTCAACTACAGCCGCTTCGAGCGGCACGGCCTGGACGTGTACCGCATGACCGTCAACCAGAAGCTGGCGGACGCAGCCAACACGCTGTTCGAGCTGGTCTTCGGCGGCCCCATGTCCAACTACCCGGACCTCAAGTTCGTGTACGTGGAGAACGAGATCTCGTGGATCCCGTTCTACCTCCACGAATGGGACAAGTACTTCAAGCGCCACGCACAGAAGGCGCCGCTGCCGCACATGAAGAAGCTCCCCAGCGAGTACTGCAACGAGCAGTTCTACGCCACGTTCTTCAGCGACCCCACCGGAGGCCGGCTGCTGGACTGGTGGGGCGGCGATACGTGCATGTGGTCCAACGACTACCCCCATGCGGCGTCCACCTGGCCGCACTCCCGCCAGGTCATCGCCGACGAGCTCGGCCACCTGTCCGCGGACGTCTTCCGCAAGGTGGTGCGCGAGAACGTCCTGCGGCTCTACGACCTAAAGCTGGCGGGCATCAACGCATGACGAGACCGGCGCCGGAACCGGCCCGTTGGGGAGCCGGCGCCCGAAAGCAGGCAAAGCTCGGAAAGGAGTCCACCATGGAAGCAGTGGCAGAGAAGCAGGAGGTCCGGGAACGCCCCAAGGCCTACCGGTATTCGTTGAAGACCCCCTACATGCAGCAGGGCCGGGTCACGCAGCTCGTGGCCCAGACCGACAACATGTGGATCCACACCAAGATCAATTCCGAGGGGGGCGAGAACGCGGTCCACTGCCACCTGGACGAGGACCATTCGTTCGTGGTGCTGGAAGGCCGCATGTCGGTGTTCGACGAGAAGGGCGACGAGATGACGCTGGAGAAGTACCAGGGCGTCATGATCCCCAAGGGCGCCTTCTATCGTTACCTCAACACCGGCGACGGCAACCTCGTGGTGCTGCGCATCGGGTGCGGCATCAACGCCCGGCCGCAGGGGGGCGAGGACATGCGCATCCGCCCCGACGGCGCTCCGCTGCTGTCCGACTCGGCGGAGAACAAGACCCTTACCCCCATCGAGATGCCCGGGAAGTTCTTCGCCGAGTCCGCGGGGTGACCGCCGGGCAGTCCAGGGTCCCGTAGCGCCTGCCCTTCGAGCGGAGGTCCCGTTCGTTCGAGGGGCAGGTTCCGTTCCGCCTGTCCGCACCGACCGTCCACAGCGGGACTCCGCACGGACGGACGCCAGACCAACCTGTTCGTCCGTCGGCGCCGGTCCCCATCCATCCGGTTGAACCGACGAGCCTCCGCCCCGACCCTCGCCCTCGAAGGGGGGAGGGGAAATCGGACCGTCACCTGCACCCATGCTGCAACACACCGGCCACATCTTCCACGAGATCGTCCTGCCCCTGCTGCTGATGGTCGGCATCGGCGCCCTGATGCAGCTTTGCCGGCCCCTGAGCGTGGAGACCCTGGGCCGGGTCGCCATGTGGCTGCTGGTGCCGTCGTTCCTGCTCGTCCAGATCTACGACAGCGACATCCCCTGGGACGAGATCGGGCGCATCGCCCTGGTGGTCATGGTCCCCCTGGGGGTCCTGGGCCTGCTGCTGTTCGGCGGCCTGCGCGCCGCGGGGGCGCCCAGCGAGACCGTGGCCGCCGCCATCCTCGGCGGGCTCGTGTTCAACGCCGGGAACTTCGGCATCCCGGTGGCCCACCTGCTCTACGTCGAAGGCGGCGCCCGGTTCGCAGGGCAACCCGATGCGCAGGCCGGGTTGCAGGTCCAGGCCCTGGTGGTGATGCTCAGCAACCTGCTGATCTGGTGCCTGGGGTACGTGGTGCTGGCTTTGGCCAAGGGTGGCCGGGCCCGGGACGCCCTGGGGATCTTCAGGCTCCCCATGCCGTATGCGCTGGCCGCGGCTTTCGTCCTGCGGGAGACGCGCCTGCGCGCGTTCGGGGGCGCGGACTACCTGCCCGCGTGGGCGGGCTTCCCGCTGCGCTCCCTGAGCGCGGCGCTGGTGCCCATGATGCTCATCGCCCTGGGCGCCCAGCTCGCCAAGGGCGCGCGCTGGCGCCGGTGGCGGGCGGTGGCGCCCATCGCCGCGGTGAAGCTCCTGGTCCTGCCCGCGGCCACGGCCGCGGCGGTGGCGGCCTTCGGCCTCTGGCCGTGGCCCGGGGCCCATCTCGTCATCGGCGCGGCCGCGCCCACCGCGGTCAACACGCTCATCCTCACACTGGAGCTCGACGGCGACGCGGAGCTCACCGGCGACGTGGTCTTCTGGACCACCGTCTTCTCCAGCGTCACCGTGGCCGGCGTCATCGCCGCGGTCACGACCCTCGGCGCGGCTTGAGGCAGGCGGGAGGCTGTGGCAGCATATTCATCGTTTTCTCGACGAGCTATCAGCGGGGCGTCTCGTGAGACCCCATACCATCGATTGCATTGACCATGATTCCCTCCCCTCAGGCGGCCGGCTCCGCCGTGCGCTTCGCCTCATCGGATGGAATACACTCCTCACCGTCGCCATCGTCGCGGGCGTCGCGCTGGCGGGAGAGGCATACTTCCGGCTGACCATGTCGTCCATGTCGTTCCCGTTGCCCACCTGGAAACCCATGGAATTCGTTCCGAACGTAGGCTATGTCAGGACCCCGAACACGGAGATACGCCATACCAACCGGCTCGACTTCTGGAACGTCTCCCGCACCAACAGCCTGGGCTTCCTCGACCGGGAACCCCCGAGCCCCGAACGCGCCGCAGCAACCTGCCACGTCTCCATCATCGGCGACTCCTTCGTGGAGGCGCTGCAAGTCCCCATCCACCGCAAGCTCCAGGTCCGACTCGAAGAACTCGCCGCCAGCAGGTTGCCACACCTGGACGTCACGACTTCGGCCTTCGGGTTGAGTGGTACCGGCCAAGTCCAGCAACTGCCGTTCTACGACGAATATGCCAGGCGGCTCCATCCCAAATTGCTCGTGCTGGTCTTCGTTTACAACGATTTCATCAACAACTCGCCGTTTCTGAGAAGATGGTCGGAAGGGATCCCGAAACCTGGAGGCCCCATCGTGAGAAGGCGCCCGGACGGGAAGTTGGAATTGGCATGGTCCCTCCCGCCTCGGTCGCCATCCGTTGCTCCGACCCCGCGGGTCGTCCGCGCCGCAAGGAAGGCGACGCACTATTCGTGGTTTGCCCGCTGGTTGCAAGCCAAGAAGAATGCCTTGTTTCCTCGAGCAGACAGGGACCTGCCTCCCTTTTACGGGGACGCCCTGCAATACACCCGCTTCGCGCTGGAGCAGTTCCAGCAACGCGCCGACCGGGACGGCGCCAAGCTGGTCATCCTGGCGTCACACACGATGAAGTCCCACGGAACCCTCATGTTCGAGCGAATGGGCGAAATAGCCGCAACCCTCGATATTCCCGTCATCGACCAGGCCGACTACATCCTCCGCCAGGACGCCGACCTCTCGGACGCCCAATGGCCCCACGACTACCACTGGAGCCCCGCCGGCCACCAATGGACCGCAGAGGCCCTGCTCGAATACATCGAGCAACACCCGGACGTCTGCGACGGGTGACCGCCCTCGGCGCGGCTTGGCGCCGGCGGGACGCCGTGGTATCTTCGTCGCTTTCTCGACGAGGCGCGTCCTTCGACTTCGCTACGCTCGGGACGAACGGGGACGGTCGTTCAGCCCTGCCCCTTCCCGGAACTTCACCGGGCATCCCATGCGACCCCGCGCCATGGATGATATCGATTATTCTCCCCCCGCCCCCCGGCGCGGCCGGTTCCGCCGGGCGTTGCAACTCATCGGCTGGAACGTGCTTCTCATGGTCGCGGGCGTCGCGCTGGCGGCGTTGGCCGGGGAAGCCTGGTTCCGCCTGACCATGCCGTTCCTGGCGCCGACGTACAAACCCATCGTATTCGTCCCGAACGTAGGCTATCTCAGGCCGCCGAACACGGAGATACGCCATACCAACGCACTCGACTTCTGGAACGTCTCCCGCACCAACAGCCTGGGCTTCCTCGACCGTGAACCCTCGACTCCCGAACACGCCGCAGCAACCTGCCATATCTCCATCATCGGCGACTCTTTCGTGGAGGCGCTGCAAGTCCCCATCCACCGCAAGCTCCATGTCCGCCTCGAAGAACTCGCCGCCGGCCGGTTGCCCCACCTGGACGTCACGACTTCGGCCTTCGGGATAGGGAATATCGGCCAAGTCCAGCAACTGCCGTTCTACGACGAATATGCCCGGCGGCTCTATCCCAAACTGCTCGTGCTGGTCTTCGTTTACAACGATTTCATCAACAACGCGCCGGTTCTGCGATCGCTGGATTTACAGGCAGGGAGCCGGAAACGCCGTTTCGAGCCTGTCGTGAGAAGACTCCCGGACGGGAAGTTGGAATTGGAATGGTCCCTCCCCCATCCGTTGCCATCCGTTGCTCGGGACCGGGTATCGTTGTGGGTCGTCCGCGCCGCAAGGAAGCTGACGCACCATTCGTGGTTTGCCCGCTGGTTGCGCGCCAAGAAGAACGCCCTGTTTCCTTGGGCAGCCTGGCACATGGGGGACGTGGAGGCTCTGAGGCGGCAGCCCGGCTATGCTGCGCTGCTCGAAGGATGGCGGCCCACCCGTCGGCCCGACTTCCGTCGAATGTTCGCTCGAAGGGACCTGCCGCCCCTTTTCGAGGACGCCCTGCAATACACCCGTTTCGCGCTGGAGCAGTTCCGGCAGCGAGCCGACCGCGACGGCGTCGAGCTGGTCATCCTGGCGACACACACGCTGAAGACCAGCGGAACCCGCATGTTCGAGCGAATGAGCGAAATGGCCGCAACCCTGGACATTCCCGTCATCGACCAGGCCGACTACATCCTCCGCCAGGGCGCCGCGCTCTCGGACGCCCGATGGCCCCACGATGACCACTGGAGCCCCGCCGGCCACCAGTGGGCCGCAGAGGCCCTGCTCGAATACATCGAGCAACGTCCGGAAGTCTGCAACGGGTGACCAGCGACCGATGAGAGGAACCTCTGAACGATCGGGACAGAGGCAAGAGCGCGTCCTTCGACTCCGCTACGCTACGCTCAGGATGAATGGGGGGATTCCGCTGCGCTACGCTCAGGACGAACGGGGACAGGAGTGTCAGGGTGGGGGAATCCATCCCGGATGTCTCGATCGTTCAGGGGTTTCGAGAGAGAGAGGGTCGAAGCGAATCCAAAGGACGCGCTTTCCCAAGGAGAACCGGCATCGATCTGGCGTTCGTGAATGCGAGCAGCAGCCGTCAGAATCCGAGTAACCGCGCGGCTCGGCATCGGAGACCAACGACATGAGCGACCTCCAGTTCGACCTCGGCTTCAGCTCCAGGACGGTGGCGGCCTATCCCCTGTCCCGGCGGGTGGCCATCGTCGAGAGCGCGGAAGCGTTGGGGTTCGACCGCCTCTGGCATTCCAACGAGAAGTTCGGCCGCGACATGGTGGCGAACATGACCCTGAGCGCCGTCCACACCCACAGCATCGGCATCGGCGCCGCGGTCACGGACCCCTACAGCGTCCACCCCGCCCTCACCGCCGCGGCCATGGCCACGGTGGACGAGGTCGCGTCCGGCCGGGTCATCGTGGGCATGGGCGCCGGGGGATCCGGCTTTCCCGCCATGGGTATCCGGCGGGAGCGCCCGGTGGCCGCCATGCGGGACGCCGTCGCCGTCATGCGCGCCATGTGGTCCGGCAAGCCCGCGACCGTGGAAGGCGAGGTCGTGGGGGTCCGGGGCGGCGTGCTGGGGTTCCCGGCCCGGACCCCCATCCCGGTGGTGATCGCCACCCGGGGGCCTGCGGTGTTCCGCCTGGCGGGGCGCATCGCGGACGGCGCCATGATCGCCACCATGGCCACCCCGCAGGGCGTGGCCACGGCCTGGGACTTCATCCGGCAGGGCGCGCGGCAGGCAGGCCGCGACCCCGAGGAGATCGAGGTCATCTCGCGCGTGGACACGTGCGTGGACCCGGACCGGGACAAGGCCCGGGCCGGCGTCCGGCAGATGATCGCCTTCCTGTTGTGGAGCAGCTACCCCAACCGCGACTTCGTGACGCAGTTGGGCATGGAGGTCCCGTCCGAGCTGGAGACCCTGATCGCCAGGCGCGATTACGAGCTCATGTTCGAGGCCGGCCCCCTGGTCCCCGAGGAGTTCGTGGACGCCTTCGCCTGGGCCGGGACCCCCGATGAGGTGGCCGCCAGGATCGGCCGCATCGCCGACATGGGCATACGGCGCTTCGGCGTCTGGGTCCTGGCCCCGCCCGGAGGCGGCGTCGAGTCCGTCATACGGCTCATGGCCGAGGAAGTCATGCCCCGGGTGCGGGCGGCGCGCCGGGCCTGAGGGGCGATGCCCCGGCGGTCAAGCCCGGTCGAGGGGCGTCCAGCGTGAAAAGCAGGCGGCTTGGCCTCGTTCGTTCCCGCGCTCGTCCAGGACGTTCCATACGGTGGCCCGTTCCACGAGGAAGCGGCGGCCCGTCCGCGAGACGCGCACGCCCCGGTAATCGGTAACGAAGCCGTACGCGGCCACCCGTTCGAGCATCCGGGCCCGCTCCGTGCGCTCCAAGGGTTCCGCGGTCAACCGCGAAGGGGTCGCGGTGAACTCCCGCCAGGTCATTTCCCACAACGCGAGCGCCTGCCGGTTGCCGTAGTTGAGGACGGGGTCTTCGCCGAGGGCGTGGGACACCGCCACGAAAGGCGCGAGGTAGAGCCGTTCCCCCTGCTCCTCGAGCGCGCCCGTCCGCTCCACGAGATCCCGCTTCAACCATCGCGCATGGCTGTCCAGCAGCCAGCGTATCCAGGTGAGGTCCATGTGCGCACGGGGGTCGTCCCCCACGTTCGAGGTCGAACGATGGATCATCCGGGAGCTTCCATACCCTCCCTTGTGCACCGTGGTCAAAAGGGTACCCTCCCGGTCATCGGGATAGCGGCGCGGTTGCCCTTCCTGCCGACGGATGTTAGCTTTTGCTGGCATACGCTGAATCGCTTTGCGGAGCAACCATGGGAAAAGTGCAGATCGATGCAAGGGTGGACGAAGCCCTGAAGAACGCCCTGGAGCGGTACTGCAAGTCGAGGGGCGTCGTCATGAACCACTTCATTCAAAAGGCGCTGTTCGATCGCCTCGAGGAACTCGAAGACATCGAGGAGTTGAAGCAGATCCGACACGAACCGACGCGGCCATTGACCGAAGTGATCGAGGAACTCAAGCTCATGGTTCAACGTTGTATGGAGTAAAAGGATGGCGTAAGATAGAGACTTCCAAGGGAGAAACTGAAGATGAACAAGGCTTGTTACAGCGTCAAGGAACTAACGAATCAGGTTGTCCTCGGGGATGCTTACTCTGAACTTGTCAAGTTTCCTGATGCCTGCGTAGATGCGGTGGTAACCAGCCCTCCCTATTATAGCCAAAGGGATTACGAGAATGGGGCGCAGATAGGAACGGAGGGGTCGATTGAAAAATATTTGGAAAGATTATTTTGTGTATTCTCTGAATGCCGGCGTATTCTCAAGCCTTCAGGATGTCTTTGGCTCAATATTGGCGACAAGTATCTGAATGGCAATTTAGCGAGCCTTCCCTGGCGATTGGCTATTCAACTCCAAGACAAGGGAAAGTTCATTCTGCGCTCGGATATTATATGGTATAAACCGAATGCAATGCCGTCGTCAGTCAAAAATAGACCGACAACGGATCACGAATACATTTTTTCTTCGTAAAAACAAGCAATTACTATTATGATGCAGATGCTGTAAGGGAACCACATGTAACGTTCACGGAGAAGAGCCGCATGAAAGGAGGCCGGAATCACTTCGGGAGGACGAACGGGACTCCCGAAAACGGGAAAAACAGTGGAAACTCGAATCTCCATGATGCTCGTTGGGACCAGGCGTTTCATCCCAAGGGGAGAAACAAACGAACAGTATGGGAAATTCCGCTTTCCAAATTCCGCGGCGGCCACTTTGCCGTTTTCCCGGAAAAGCTCGTGGAAACATGTATTCTTGCGGGAAGCCCTTCGAAAGGCATCATCCTTGATCCGTTCATGGGGAGCGGAGCCACCGCTCTGGCTTCCCTCAAGCTGAACAGGCAATTCATCGGGATCGAGTGCTCGGAACAATACTGCAATATGACAAAAAGGCGGGTGCAGAGCGTCCAGCGCACGCTCTCCCTATGAGATGAACCAACGGTCCCAGTCGTTGGGCTGGGGCGTCACGAAACAACCAGGAGATAAAGAACCACCGGGCTTTCGAGTTGACATATGGATTTCCGAGGCCGTCGAATAGCCTCGCATCGGATTCCCTGGCCAGATAGATGGAAATGGTTGAGAGCGCTTTTGTATCGTCATCGGAATTGACGAAATCTTGCAGGCCTGTATAACCTTGGCCCTTCAGGAAATCGACGAAGTCCTCGAAAAAGGTCCGGTTCTCGCCTACGACGGCAACCAGCTCCCGCAGTCTGGTGTTTTCAATCACGAAATCCATACAAGGGAACCTTTCGTGCCGCAATCTGCGCCGACAGCGTGCACGGACGCCCCTGTCCGACTCCTTGAGCAGCGCAGACAAATGGGTTTTCGTGTCGAATGCACTGACCCGATCGTGTCTCTTGTGCCAATCCAGCCCGTTTATGCGGCCGGTACAAGGGGAGAGGTGACGCCAGCAACCCCGCAGCGTAAACCGGGCAACCGCGGACTACGGTCCGCCAGCCATGCGGGAACGGAACCGGCAGTAAACCCCCAGCGCTGCGCCCAGCGCCAGGCTCGCCGCGTTCCATTGGATCGACGGCGCCACCATTCCCAGGCTGACCGCGAGGAACAGGACGCGGCTCAAGGCGTCCAGGCGCAGGAAGCAGTAGCTCTGGACCGCGACCCCCATGGCCACCATGCTGCACACGGCGAAGAAGACGGTCACGGTGACCTCCAGGGGCGTGCCGATGGTCAGCAGCGCGGAGTTGGCCACGAACGCGTAGGGGAGCACGAAGGCCGGCAAGGCGAGCTTCACGGCTTCGACGGACGTGGCCACCACCGGCGACTGGGCAATGGCCGCGGCCGCATAGCTGGTGGGCGCGGTGGGCGGGGTAATGGAGGAGAACGCGCAGAAGAAGATCACGAACAGGTGCGCCTGGGGCACGATGGCGTCGGCGTCCAGGCCCATGCTCCTCAGCATGGTGACCAGGGCCGGGATGGCGATGCCCACCTGGACGATGTACGCGGAGGACAGCGGCAGCCCCATGCCGAGGACGATGGCCGTGATCATCACATAGACGAGGGCCAGCAACAACTGCCCGCCCGCCAAGTCCACGATCAGGCCAGAGAAGCGGATGGCGACCCCGGACAGGTCGAAGATGCCCACCATGATGCCGGAAGTGATGATGGCCACCGCCACCACCGTGGCCTGGAGCCCGCCCTGGACCAGCGCCTCCCAGACGGCCCTGGGTCCCATGCGCGTTTCCTTGCGGAACCAGCTTACGATCACGATGGCGATGATGCAGCGCACCACCGCGTAGCCCGGACTGAAGCCCGCCACCAGCAGGTAGATGAGGATCAGCAGCGGCAGCGCCAGGTGGCCCCGGTCCATCAGGGTCTTTTTGAGGCTCGGCAGCTCCTCCCGCGGCACCGTGGGGATCTTCTCCTTGACCGCGTAGATGTGCACCATGATGCCCACGGCCAGGAAGTAGAGCACCGCGGGGATCAGGATGTACTGCATCACGTTGACGTAGGGGATGCCGGTGTATTCCGACATGAGGAAGCCGGCCGACGCCATCACCGGCGGCATGATCAGCCCGCCGGTGGAAGCCGACGCCTCCACCGCTCCCGCCATGTAGCCCCGGAACCCGATCTTCTTCATCATCGGGATGCTGAAGGAGCCGGTGATCACCGCGTTGGCGGTGCTGCTGCCCGAGATGGAGCCCATGAGGCCGCTGGACAACACCGCGATCTTGGCCGGACCGCCCCGGAAGCGGCCCGCCAGCGCGGTGGCGAACTCGATGGTGAACTGCCCGAAGCCCGACTTCTCCAGGAAGGCGCCGAAGACGATGAACAGGAAGATGAAGTTGGCCGAGATGTGGGTGGGGAGCCCGAACAGTCCGTCGGTGAGGAAGTACTGGTTGTCGGCCACCAGCGACAGCGAGTAGCCCTCGTGGTGCAGGAACCCGGGCAGGTACGGCCCCGCGAAGGCGAACAGGAAGACGACGAGGGCCAGGGCCATGAGGGGCCAGCCGATGGCGCGGCGGCACGCCTCCAGCACCAGCGCGACGCCGCCGAAGGCCAGGACGATCTGGTAGGGCGCGAAGGTCTCGGTGTGGCCGATGTGCTCCACGATCCAGTCGTATTCGTAGAAGATGTAGCCCATGGACAGGAGCCAGCCCAGGACCACCAGCGCGTCGTACCAGGGGAGCTTGCCGTCGTCCGGCCGCTTGAACGCGGCGTAGCTCATCAGCGTGATCCAGATCATCAGGGTGACGTGGATCACCCGGTGCAGGTAGGCTTCCGGCTGCCCGAAGAAGCCGGTGTAGAGGTGGTAGAGGGAGGCCGCGAGAGCCACGAGGCTCAGGACCATGCCGGGGATGCCTGTGAGACGACGCTGCATGTGTGCTGCCCGTGCGCCCCGGAGCCGGTGTCCGACGCGGTGCGAAGACGCGAAGTTGCGGAAGGCCGCTCTCCCGGGCGCTGCCGAGGCGCCCGGGAGCAAAAAAAGAGGGGCCAGCGCTTCCGCGCCGCCCCTCTTCGAGGAGTCCCTCGCCTAGTTGAGGATTCCCTTTTCCTTCAGGTAGCGGGTCATGCCGGCATGACGGACGATGCCCATGTCCGCGGCGCCGTTCTCGGCCTTGACCCGTGAGAACGCCTTCACCGCGCCCGCGAACTCCCCGAGGTTGTCATAGACCAGCTTGGTGAACTTATAGACCTGCTCTTCCGAAACGTCGGCGTTGGTGACGATGGTCACGAAGGTCTGGACCGTGTTCACGTCCGCGGTCTGCTCGTAGTACTTCTTGTCCAGGGTGAAGGGCACGGCCGCGGGGTTGGCGGTGTTCATCTTCATCTGGGCTTCCTTGGAGAACGAGAGGATCCGGATGGGCGCGTGGGCGGCCAACTGGACGATGGGGGCGTAGTTCTCCTCGCCGGGTCCGAGGTAGGCGTCGATGTGCTTGTCCTTCATCTGGGCCACGGCGTCGTTGAAGCCGAGGTAGTTGACCTTGGAGAAGTCCTCGTATTCGATGCCCAGCGCGCCCAGCATCTGCTGGTTCAGGGCCTGGAACGAGAACCGCTTGGGCATCACGTTGACGCTCTTGCCCTTGAGCTGCTCGTAGGACGTGATGTCGGAATCGGCCCACACCACCCAGAACAGGTAGTTGGGGTACAGCACCGCGGCCAGCCGCACCTTCTTCGCCGCTTCCTCCTTGCCCGCGAACTTTCCCCGGCCCTTGAGCGCTTCGGACACCGAGGTTGCGCTGGTCAGCCCGAAGTGGAGCTTTCCGGCCATGACGTTCAGCAGGTTGGACGTTCCTCCGCCGATGTCCAGCGACACCTTGTCTCCGTCCTTTTTCTCGGCCAGCCGCTGGACCACGGTCCCGATGGGATACCAGGAGCCGCCGGGCTTCGACACGCCGAACTTGTAGCTGTCCGCCAGGACGGACGGCGCAACCGCGAGGCTCCCGACGAAGAGCGCGATGAACAGGACCACTTGAAACCGTTTCCGTCGCCGCATTGGAGAACTCCTTTCCGATCTGCCGGATTACCCTACCGGACTACCCTGCCGGACTGCCGGAAGCGCCTCGTGCGCGGCGCCCCGGACGGCCAAAGATGCTGAAACTACTTTCCCCGTTCTCAAATGTCAAGAACGGCCGCGGCCCCGGGGCCAAGCCGTCCACAGGGGGATCCGGCGGCGGCGCGCAGCGCTGATCCGGGTCGGCGCAGCGGCTCGAACCCGGCATTCCAACGCCCTTTCGACGCCCCTCCCACGCTTTTCTTGCGGGCGCGTCCGTGCAATAGTCCGTGAAACAATAAGGCCCCTGCAAGAAGGCGCGACAAGACCCTCGCCGTCCGGGTATCCGCTTCCTGCGCCGTGTTCGGACCGGCCCCCTTGGGGACGGCCGGCGGAAAGGCAGGTGAAGACCATGAAGATGACCAGACGGAACTTCATCCAGTCCGTCGGCGCGGTGGCCGGGGTGGACGCCGTCTATCGGACCATGCAGGCCCTGGGCCTGTCGGGCATGGGCGAGGCCCACGCCGCGCCCCTCGACCTGCCTCGCAGCTCCGGCCAGGGCAAGAGCGTGGCCATCCTCGGGGCCGGCGTCTCCGGCATGACCGCGGCCTACGAGCTGTCGAAAGCCGGTTACCGCTGCACCATCCTGGAAGCCACCGGCCGGGCCGGCGGGCGCAACCTCACCGTGCGCGGCGGCGACGTGGTCCGGGAGACCGACAGCCGCCAATGGGTGGACTTCGACCGGCAGGACCACATGTATGCGAACCTCGGGCCGGCCCGCATCCCCTACCACCACCGGGCGATCCTCGGCTACTGCAAGGAGTTCGGGGTCGAGCTGGAGGTCTTCACCAACGACAACCGCGCGGCCCTGTTCCACAACCGGGAGCGGTTCGGCGGCGAGCCCGTTCCGGGCCGCCGGGTCACGACCGATCTGCGCGGGTACGTCGCCGAGCTGCTCGCCAAGTCGGTGAACGGCAACGCCCTGGACAGCGCGCTCTCGGGCGAGGACAAGGAGCGCGTCCTCGCCATGCTCCGCAGCTTCGGCGACCTGGACCCGGATCATCTCTACAAGGGCTCCAGCCGCGGCGGATACCGGGGCGAACGCATCAACGCGGGGCTCGAGGCCGGGGAGGTGCACGACCCCCTGGACTTCAGCGAGCTGCTCCGGTCCGAATTCTGGGAATACAAGCTCCATTACAGCCAGTTCCTCGACTCCAACCCGACGCTGATGCAGCCGGTCGGGGGCATGGACGCCATCGCCAGGGCGTTCGAACAGCGCGTGGGCGCCCTCATCCGGTACGGGCGCGTCGTCACCGAGATCCGCAAGACGCCCGGCGGGGCCCGCATCGTCTGCCGGGATACGCGCACCGGCGCCGACGAGGCCGTCGACGCCGACTTCGCGATCTGCACCATCCCCGCCACCGTCCTGAAGGACGTCCCCAACGACTTCTCCCCGGAGGTGCGGGCGGCGCTCGCGTCCGTGAAGTTCGTCCCGGCCGTCAAGATCGCCTTCCAGGCCCGCCGCCGCTTCTGGGAGGAGGATCACGCCATCTACGGCGGGATCTCGTGGACCGACCAGGACATCACGCAGATCTGGTATCCGGCGAACGGCTACCATCGCGACAAGGGCGTGATCCTCGGCGCCTACGTCTGGGACGACGAGCCCTGCAAGCGCTTTGAAAAGATGCCTCCGCCGGAGCGCTTGCAGGCGGCCATGGCCGAGGGCGGGCGGATCCATCGCGGATATGCGTCGGAGATCGAATCCGGGGTCAGCCGGGCCTGGGCGAAGGTCCCCTTCCAGAAGGGCGGCTGGCCCGAATACGGCGACGGGGCACCGGAAGCGCTGACCAAGCCCGACGGCGCGATCTGGATCGCCGGCGACCAGATCACCGTCCTGCCCGGCTGGCAGGAAGGCGCCGTGCTGGCCGCCCACGCCGCGGCGAACGCCATCAGCCAGCGGGTCACGGCCCGGTAGCGCGAGGGGATGGGCGCTCTCTCTTTTGACAGAGGACTTGATGGCTCTTCCGGCTTTCGTGTGGGTTGCGACACTCCCCATCCCGTCATCCCCGCGAAAGCCGCACCACGTCATTCCCGCGAAAGCGGGAATCCAGTTTCATCGTTCTCGTTGTACGAACACGGATGGATTCCCGCTTTCGCGGGAATGACGTGGGTGGGGCGTCCGCGACGTCTGCCTCCCGGCTACCTTGCCCTCCTGCAACGCGGCCTTGGCGTGTTGGTAGAGCCATGCTATAGGTTGCGGAAATCGGGCTACGCGCCCGAGAAGCAGCGTCCATCCCCATGAAACCTGCGCCCTTTGCCTATTACTGTCCGGAGAGCCTCGACGAGGCGGTGCGCCTGCTCGACGAGCACGGCGAGGACGGGAAGGTCCTGGCCGGCGGCCAGAGCCTCATGCCGCTCATGAACCTGCGGTTGGCGCGTCCCGCGGCCGTCATCGACCTGAACCGGGTTCCCGGTCTGGACCGGATCGCCGACGGCGGCGACAGCGGCATCGGCATCGGGGCGTTGACGCGCCAGCGGGCGCTGGAGCGGGACGCGGGTCTCGCCGCAGGGAATCCCCTGCTGGCCGCGGCCGTGCCCCTGATCGGCCACTTCCAGATCCGCAACCGCGGCACCGTGGGGGGAAGCCTGGTCCACGCAGACCCGGCCGCGGAGTTGCCCGCGGTAACCGTGGCGTTGGGCGCGGAGTTCGTCCTCGCCAGCGCCTCCGGAGAACGGGTCGTGCCCGCCGAAGATTTCTACCTGGGCTACATGGCCACGGCCATCGAGGCCAACGAGGTCCTGACCGAGGTCCGGCTGCCGCCCTGGAAACCGAGCAGGCTCTGGGCCATCGACGAAGTGTCGCGCCGCAAGGGCGACTTCGCCATGGTCGGCGTCGCCCTGTGGGTGGACATCGACGGCGCTGCCTGTGAGGACGCCCGCGTCGTCCTGTTCGGAGTGGGCGGAAAGCCCGTCCGCGTCGAGAAGGCGGAAGAGCGCCTGAAGGGGGCCGCATTACGGTCCGGGTTCACGTTGGACAAGTCCGGGTTGGACGACGGACCCGCGTTGGACGGGACCGCGTTCGACGATGCCACACTGAGGGACGTGGAGCGCATCGTGGCGGACGAGCTCGACCCCGACTCGGACATCCACGCCTCCGCGCTCTACCGCAAGGAGGTGGGCGGCGTCCTGACCCGGCGCGCGCTGGCCGCGGCCGCACGGAGGGCAACGCCATGAGCACCCGGAGCATCCTCAACCTGAAGGTGAACGGCAAGGCCTACGAGAAGCTGGTGGAAGTGCGCATGACCCTGGCGGACTTCCTGCGGAACGAGCTGGACCTCACCGGGACGCACCTGGGCTGCGAGCACGGGGTCTGCGGGGCCTGCACCGTGGTCATGGACGGCGAGGCGGTGCGCTCGTGCCTGCTCCTCGCGGTCCAGGCGGAAGGCGCCGCCCTGGAGACCGTCGAGAGCCTCGCGGACGGCGACCGCCTGCACCCCTTGCAGACGGCGTTCCAGGACCGGCACGCGCTCCAGTGCGGCTTCTGCACACCGGGGTTCCTCATGACCGCGTCCGCGTTCCTCAAGGAGAAACCCGATCCCACGGAGGCCGAGATCCGCGAAGCCATCTCGGGCAACATCTGCCGGTGCACCGGCTACCAACCCATCATCGAGGCCATCGCGCAGGCGGCCCCGGAGCTCGGCCCCGGCCCGGACGAGGATTGATCGCGCGCCCGGGGAGGCGAGCCGCGGCAATGCCGCCGCGGACGGCCGCCGCGGGCTTGGAACGGGAAGTTCTGAAATGGCGCAACCCTACATCGGCGCTCCCATCAAGCGGCGCGAGGACGTCCGGTTCATCACCGGCAGCGGCACCTACGTGGACGACATCAAGCTGCCCCACATGGCGCACGCCGCGATCCTCCGCAGCCCCCATGCCCACGCCCGCATCCTGAACATCGACACCCGCGGGGCAGAGGCCCTGCCGGGGGTGCTCTCGGTGTTCACGCTCCGGGACATCGGCGACCTCGACGCCACCGTGCCCATCCGCATGTACAAGATCCCGGGGCTGGAAAAGTACCTGCAACCCGCCCTGGCCCGGGACGTGGCGCGCTACGTGGGCGAGCCCGTGGCCGTGGCCGTGGCCGAGAGCCGCTACCTGGCCGAGGACGCCATCGACGCCATCGAGGTGGAGTACGAGGTGCTGCCGGAAGTCATGGACGTGCGGGAGGCGCTGCGGGACCATGTGCTCGTCCACGAACCCAACGGCACCAACCTGGCCGGGGTCCACCACGTCTCCATCGGCGATGCGGACAAGGCGTTCGAGGAAGCCGACTACACGCGCCGCGAGGAGTTCCGGGTCCACCGCTTCACCGGCAACCCCATGGAGACCCGGGGCATCGTGGCCCACTTCGACCGCGGCAAGGGCGAGCTCAGCGTCTATGGCGCCACCAAGCTGCCCCACCTGAACCGGCAGACCATCGCCGCCTTCCTGCGCCTCCCGGAGCACAAGTGCCACTTCGAGGAGAACGACGTGGGCGGCGGCTTCGGCATCCGCGGCGAACTCTATCCCGAGGACTTCCTGGTCCCGTTCGCGTCCATGAAGCTCGGGCTTCCGGTCAAGTGGATCGAGGACCGGCGCGAGCACCTGCTGGCGGCCAACCACTCGCGCCAAGTGACCTGCGAACTGGAGGTGGCCGCGCGCCGGGACGGGACGCTGTTGGCCCTGCGCGCGCGGATATACGGCGACATGGGCGCGTACGTGCGCACCCACGGCGGGCTGGTGCCCTGCTCCACCGCGGCGCTGCTGACCGGCCCCTACCGCATCCCCAACTACGAGGCGAAGATCCACTGCGTCATGACCAACAAGACCGGCCTGGGTACGCTCCGGGCCCCGGGGCGGGTGGAGTCCTGCTTCTACCGGGAGCGCATGCTCGACATGATGGCGCGGGACCTGGGCATGGACGCGGTGGAGCTGCGGCGGAAGAACCTGGTGCAGCCCGCGGAGATCCCCTACGAGGTGGGGCAGACCCGGCCGGGGACCAACCCCACGATCCTCGACAGCGGCGACTATCCGAGCGCGCTGGAACAGGCCCTGGAACGGTTCCGCTACGACGAGCTCCGGCCCTTCCAGGGGCGCATGGAGGACGGCCGGCGCCACGGCATCGGCCTGTCGTACTTCGTCAAGAACACCGGCGGCTTGGAGCCTTACGAGGGCGCCCGCATGGTGGTGGGAGAAGGCGGCGGCGTCAGCGTCTATCTGAGCATCGCCCAACTCGGCCAGGGGCACGAGACCGCCATGGCCCAGATCTGCGCCGACGCCCTGGGCGTCCCCATGGACGCCATCTCCGTCCACCACGGCAACACCGACCTGTCGCCCTTCGGCTGGGGCACCTTCGCCAGCCGGGGCACGGTCATGGCGGGCAACGCCGTGCACCTGACCGCATTGCAACTGAAGGACAAGATCCTGGAGGCCGCGGGCCGCCGCCTGGACGTGGACAAGTCGAAGCTCGCCCTGGAGGACGGCCGGGTGGTCCAGCCCGGCACCGAGGCCCCGGCGCTGGCCCTGGGAGACCTGGTGGCGCACCTGCGCGAGGCCATCACCACCGAGCAGGGCGTCCCGGAGTTGGAGGCCACGGCCTACTACAACTCCAACAACATCACCCACACCTACGGCGTGCACCTGGCCCACGTGGCCGTGGACCCCGAGACCGGCATGATGGAGGTGCTCAAGTACCTGGTGGTGGAGGACGTGGGCCGCGTGGTCAACCCCCTGATGGTGCACGGCCAGACCGTGGGCGCCGCGGTCCAGGGCATCGGCGGCGTGGTGCTGGAGGAGCTGGTGTACGGAGACGGCGGCCAACTCCTGACCACCACGTTCCTGGACTACCTGCTCCCCACCAGCACCGACGTGCCCCCCATCGACGACCTAGTGCTGGAAGAAGCCCCCTCCCCCTACAACCCGCTGGGCGTCAAGGGCGCCGGCGAAGGTGGCATCGTCGGCACCGCCGGCGCCCTGGGCAACGCCGTCAGCAACGCCCTGGGCATCGAGGTCAAGGACCTGCCCCTGAGCCCCGACCGCATCCGCTCGTGGCTGCGGGCGCGCGCGGACTCCTAGGCGCAGGCGATACCAACCTGTTCGTGGGACCGTCGCTAGTTGGCCACCGTCGGGTGGGTGGCGCGTACGCATTCGGCAATCATGTCGCCAACCAGCGCCGCCTGCGGGGAGTCTCCCGGAGGCAGCCCCAGGATCTCACTGTGTGAGGGGTCAGCTTCGTGCCCGGCATCGGCAGGCAACGGCTCATGGACGAATCGAAGGGCAGCAACCTCGTGCTGAACATGCCGTTTCGTCGCGCCCACGTTGAGTTCGGCAAGACAGCCGCTTGCTCTCATCCGCAGCCGCGATAGCCGCCTCACTTCGGCGAGTTGCTCCTCTTTCGAACGGTCGCGAAAACACTCGAGCCAATTGACGGACAAGCCCTTGTCGTCAGGCCGCAAACGAAATTCGGAGCCGTCCACACTGCCGTCTCCAAGAAGCTTGCGTGGCTTGACGTAGCGGACTACGTGGGCGTCATCCGGGAGGTCGTCGGCCTTCGAACCGTGTTCCATCACAAGCCCATCATCGCGGCGAGATCGAAAGCACGGATCTGTTTCTTGATCCCGTCCAGCGTGTCGCGGCCCGCCACTCGCGAAACAGTCCTGGCAGCCTGCCGTCGCTTGAAAATGACATACTCCGCCAATCGGCCCCCCAGAAACTGGAGTCCGACGCGGCTCTCGCCATCACCCTTCCAGACGGCGCGCAGGTTCCCGTTGTCCATGAGCACCAACCCTGCCCTTTGCGCGAAGGAGAGAGAGCCGACGAACGACCAGAAGTCCTCTTTGGACGCCTCGTTCATCGCAAAGCCGTCCAACGCGGCATCGCTGCGCAGGGCTTCGATTCGGAGTCCATAGGCGTGATAAGTACGTCGCGTCTCCCTTTCCTTTTCCACAGACTCGGACATGTACTGACTCCGTAGATCGGGATCGAAGACGGAATCGATGCCGCGACCGGTCGAGACAGTCAAACAATCCACGGATGAAGCCAGAAACGTATCATGGACTTTATCGGACGGGCGCAGGGATACCGCCCGTCCCTGTCTCGCATCGAGGAAACGGACAAGAAGCTCTGATACCTGTCGTGCCGTATTCCGCTCCGGGCCGAAGGAGGAAAGCGCTTCGGGTACAGACGGTGAACAGGCCAGGACAGTAGTAGTTACTTCGGCGTTCATTGCATCGTCTCCGTCGGTTTCCAATATCTATCCCGGATGTCTTTGCTCGTTATGCCCATGAAACACCTGAAGATAACGTCATGAGCACGCTCGAACCATGCGTCCACTTCCGACTTTGCAACTTGACCAAGGCGGCTGCTCGCCTTGATCTCCAATACCAGGACAGCCATGTCCGGCTGCTCGGCCCTGGCGCCGTTGCGTATGCCGACATTGAGGCGCAAATCGCCCGCTCCGTAACCGTAATTGCAGACGAACCCCGACGGCTCCGAAGAATCGATACCCGGTGCAAGGAGCGAAAACGCAGGTACGACTTTCCTTGTATCCTGCGGTCCGTTCCAGTACTCACATCGCTCCACTACGTTGATGTAGGTCAGCTCGCACAGGTCGATGAGAGGCTCCGTCGTGTCGATTTCCGTTCGGACGAATTCGCTGAAACGACCGTAGTATTCGTCGAAGGCCGGTTTGATACGCCCGTGGAATCGTGGGTATTCCTCGCCTCTGCGGCGCCAGTTGAACATGAAAGCGTTTTTCTGGATCTGGATGAGTTCTGTCTCGTTCTTCGAGATGATCCAGTATCTGGGCATTGGGAACGGTTCGTCGGCGTCGATGCTCTGCACCATTTCAGCCGGGGATTGCTGACCCACCACCGGCGGTTGCTGGCTCACGACGGGAAAATCCCCTTTTATCTTCCCCCAAAACAGACCGATGTGCTCGTTTCGCAAACCGGATAGGGGCGGGCTGAAGTACGTGGATACCACTACCTCGTCAACCGGGGGATTTTTGAAAGCTGTGGGTTGCGACATCACGGTAATCTCTCGTAGGGAACTTGCATAAAAGGGAGTCCGTCAGGAAAGCCGTCAGGACTTCGATAACCGGAGTGAAACGGCCAATTACCGAACCGACGATCAGGATCTAATCACGAAAGGAGGAAACTTTCAAGAAACCGGCGGCGTGCCCCGGCGGATCCCCGACTACCCCTCTCGCTCCTCGTTCCGTAGCGCCCGCCAGACCCGTTCCGGGGTGAGCGGCAGGTCGCGGATGCGGACTCCGGTGGCTCGGGCCAGTGCGCTCGCCACCGCGGGGGCCACCGAGAAGATGCCGCCCTCGCCCATGCCGCGGCTGCCGTAGGGGCCGATGCCGTCCCGGTTCTCCACCAGCAGGGTATGGAACTCCGCGGGGAGGTCCGCGAACCTGGGCACCCGGTAGTCGATCAGGTTGGGGTTGAGCAACTGGTGGCGGTCGTGCACCATCTGCTCCATGAAGGTGTGGCCGATGCCCATCATGGCCGCCCCTTCCTCCTGGGCGACGCAGTGCAGCGGATGGATGGCCTTGCCCACGTCCGCTAGGGAGACGTAGCTCGCCAAGGCCAGCGCGCCCGTGTCCCGGTCGATGTCCAGTTCGGCCACCCCCATGCCCACTTCCCACAGCACCGGAGTCCGGGACTGGACGAGTTCGGGACCCACCGTGCCGCGCCCCACGATCTCGCCGGCCACCGCGCCGAAACGGCACGCCAGCACGTCGGAGAACGACATCCGCCCCTCGCCGGACGCAAGCCACCCGTCGTCCGACAACCGCACCTTGCCCGGGGTCACGCCGAACGCCCTTGCGGCGATCCTGCGCAACTGCCGCTTGAGGTCCCGGGCCGCGGCCTGGACGGCCCGGCCCATGACCGTGGTGGAGCGGCTGGCGCCGGTGGAGTGGTCGTAGGGGGTCACCGCGGTATCCACGGACACGACCCGGACACGGTGGCACGGCAACGCCAACTCCTCCGCGACCACCTGGGTGAACACGGTTTTGACCCCCTGGCCCATCTCGGTGCTGCCCGCGAGCACCGACACCTGGCCGTCGGGGCCGAGGCGCACCAACGCCACCGACACCGGCAACTGGCCGCCGGCGTTGGTGGAGCCGCAGGCGAACCCCACCGGCGCCCCGGCGCTCGCGGCCCGCGCCGCCCATCGGGCGCCGGACGCCAGCCGCTCCAGGCTCGCGTGCAGGTCCACGTCCACGGGCCGCAGCTTCGGCTGGAGCGTCTCCCCCCGTTCGAGCAGGTTCCGGCTGCGCAGGGCCACGGGGTCCAGGCCCAGGCTCGCCGCGATCTCGTCCATCTGCGACTCGCAGGCGAACAGGGTCTGGGGCGCGCCCACGGAGCGGAACGAGCCCGCGGAGCCCGCGTTGGTATGGACCGAGTACACGTCGCTCCGGAGATGAGGGATGCGGTACGGCCCCAGCACCCGTGTGGCGGCCAGTTGGGCCACCATGCGGGTGTTCTCCGTGTACGCGCCGGTGTCGAGGTGGATCTCCGCCTGCCGCGCCACCAGCACGCCGTCGTCCGTGACCCCGGTCAGGAGCTTCACGCTGGCGCCGTGCCGCCGCACCGTCACCATGGCCTCGGGCACCGACAGGCACACGCGCACGGGACGCCCCGCCTTGCGCGAGAGCAGCGCCACCAGGGGTTCGAACTTGGTGTAGGATTTGCCGCCGAAGCCGCCGCCCAGGTAGGGGACCCGCAACCGCACCTGCGACCGGGCCATGCCGAATATGCGCGCCATGTCCTGCTGCACCAGGAAGGGATGCTGGGCCGACGACCACAGGTCGATGCCGTCCGCGTCCCAGCGCGCCACCGCGGCGTGGGGCTCCATGCTGTAGTGATAGACCATGGGGAACGTGTAACGGGCCTCGAACACGCGGTCCGAGAGGGCAAACCCCCGGTCCACGTCCCCCTGCTCCACCCGTTCGTGGGCGCACACGTTGCCGGGCGCGTCGTCGTGGATCAGCGGCGCCCCCGGCGCCAAGGCCGCGTCCATGCCCAGTGCCGACAGCAACTCTTCGTAGTCCACGCGGATCAGCGAAAGCGCGGCCTCCGCAGTCTGCTCGTCCTCCGCTGCCACCGCGGCCACCGGCTCGCCCACGTAGCGCGCCTTGTCCATGGCCACCACCGGACGGCCGTTGTAGAACGGGTCCAGGCCCGATAGGTCGGCCGCGGTCACCACCGCGCGGACCCCGGCCAGGGCTTCCGCCCCGGAGGCGTCGATGGTTCGGATGCGCGCGTGCGGCAGGGGGCTTCGCAGGATGCGGCCTTCGAGCATCCGGGGCAGCACCACGTCGCCTGTAAACCTGGCCCGCCCGGTCACCTTGTCCACGCCGTCGACCCGGGGGATGTTGCGACCGACGTATGCGAAGCGGCGTTGCGGCATGGCTCTTCCTGTCTCGTTGCGGCAGGTCAACCTACCTTCGCAGTCCGGCAGCTCCGCCACTGGACACCGCGGTGATGGAGCGGTTGCCGAGGGGCTGTAGCGGGCGGTTGTTGGCTCCGCCTCCGGTCATGGAGGTCATCGTCGCCACCTGTGCCCGGGAGACCTCGCGGGTCTCCGACATTACCAGCCAGCGTACCGATTCGGAGCACGGCGGCGTGGTCAGGGATCCCATGTATGCGTAGTAGCCAAGGGTCTGTGGCAGGAACGCGGAGGCGCTCAGGGCCGGCGAAGCATCGCGGGCTTCGTTGGCCCGCGGCGCAGCATCGATGATGGACTGGATGGCAGGGTTGGCGGCGCCCATGCGGTACAAGACACCCACCACTGCGACTTCACCGGACGCCCGCACATGCACCAAGTGCATCTCCAGGGCAAAGGACTCGCCATCGATGCGATGTTCGCCGGGATAATGAAGGTGGAGGTGGTCCAGCCGGTATTCGTCGCCGTCCAGTTGCAGCCGGCTCTCCCCGCCGTACTCGACCCTGAGGAAGGTTCCCGTGTTGGCGACACGCCGCGCATCCGTACGGTACAGAAACGAAACGGCCGGTCCGTCGCCCTCGACGTATCCGGTAATGTCCACCGGCGACTGCTCGACCCCTTCGCCGCAAAGCCGGTACTCGTCCGACAGCCTCGCCCAGTTCTCGGGCGCTCCCTCGCCGGCGTAGCCCCACGGGACGGCCGATACGGGAGAGTCCCGTAGAAGGGCGTCAGACTCTTTCGAAGAACTCGCCATCTATCACAACCCGTTCTTCCACCACCGTCTCGGTCTTGACCCCGATCTCAAGCTCCTTCAGCTTGTCTGCGAGAAGGCTGCCGTCGATCAGGTCCATGGGAGGCGCGCCGTCCCGCGTGGCTTCTGCTTTCGCGTCACGGGTAAAACTGCCGGTCGTGATCAGGAGTCCCTTGTCGCTGCGCCCCGCCATGGCGCCCCGGAAGTCCCGGACAACGCCGGATCCTATGCTGCCTTGCCAGCGTTTGCATTGGAACAGTACGGGGAAACTGATCAGTCCGCCCATACGGATGATGCCGTGCCCGTCGATTCCTCCGTCTCCCGACCGTCCGGTAACGGTCACTTCGATGAAGCCCGATTCCCTGAGCATCCGTTGGCACAACCGCTCGAAAGCGTCAGGGGACATACCCGACAGGACTTCCAGCAGACGGTCTTTCCAGGAGGCTTCGGGGTCTTCCCCTGTTTCGCTTCCGCCCGGAATGGCCGAATCCGGGCGTTCGCTCGACTCCCGCTCGATACGCTCTGCTTCCCTGATGGCGCGGTCCACTTCTCCGGGGTCGATCTTTCCGGTACGCTCCCCTCTGGGAGTAAGCGCCCAGACGCCACGATTCGAATTGGTAATCACTCCATACTTCTTGAGTCTCCACCTGGCCCAACCCAACCTGTACTCAAGCTCGGTCTGGTATCCCGTGCCTCCCGTGCCATGCGGTTGGTTGGCGTCGTCCTCCGACAGGCCAAGGTCTCGAATGACCGACTCGGTAATCTCTCCTATGAGTGCGCTCCCGCCTGCTTCGCGGATGGCGACAAGCACGGGATTCACCAGATCTCTTGCGGACGGCACGCCCATAAGGTCTTCCCCCCTGTTCTGCCCCCGTACTTCCCCGACCGGGAAGCTTTCCCTCCGACGTGCACCGTCTTTGTGTACACGTCACGGTGTAATCCGAAAGACGTCCTCTACCTCGGCGGCGGGTGGCATTCGCGGTACCAGCCTCCCCGGCGTCCGCACGCGCCGTAGCGGAGTTCGCCCGTCGGCTCGAACTCCGTGAGGGTCGCGGACACGCCGCCCGGTACCTGCTGCACCACCAGCATCCGGTCCGGCCCCGCACGGCCCATGTAGAAATCCTGCGAACTCATGGGCACATCGAGCTTGACGGGTTCTTCCAGGAGGCTCACGGTCGCGTACACCGCGCCGTCCCGCACTTCGATCTTCGTCCAACAGGAACGGCCCGTGAAGCGGGCGTTGGTCCACCAGTTCCCGGGGTCCTCGGTCACCACCTCGCCGGGGAAGACGCCCTCCCTCACGCCTTCGAGGGGGGGCGCACTCCGGGCAATCCGGTCGTACCGTTCCCTGGTCCAGCAATCGAACCCCGGGTCGAAGCAGCCAGTGAGCGCGGCAACCGCGAATGCGCCCGCCATGGCAGTGAGCAGGGGCCGAAGCGCAGTCCGCAACCGGTGGTCCGTCTTCATGGTCGTTCCCCCTCGGCGCGGCGCGCTTCCCGGGTGGGCAAGACGCCGCCGGAGAGTGTGATGGTATCTACCCGATCCCGCGGCCCCCTGTCGACCCGCTGGCGCCGCCGCCTCAAGGCGCCGTTGCCCTTGCCTCCTGCAAGGCGCATGTGTTTTACAGCGGTAACGCTCATGGCTTCCCCGACCCTCATCCGGCTCATCCAGTTCCGCGCCGCCTACAACCTGCCGGTGCATGCGGCCATGGAGAACGGGACTTTCGCCGCGGCCGGTCTCCACGTGGAGGTCGAGTACACGCCGGGCTCCGCTTACCTGATGGAAGCGGTGCGCACGGGGCGCTGCGCCATCGGCCACGCCGCGGCCGACGACGTGGTGGCCGACGTGGAGAACCAGGCCGGTTCGGACGTGTTCGCCTTCATGGGCCTCCACAGCGGCCTCTTGAGCCTCGTGGGCGCGCCCGGGTGTCCCACCATGGCGTCCCTGCGGGGCAAGCCGCTGGCGGTGGACGCGCGCGACAGCGGGTTCGTCTTCATCCTGGAGAAGGCGTTGCGCGACCACGGCTTCGGCCCGGACGACTACGAGTTGGTGGAGGTGGGGGGCTGGGAGAGCCGCTACCGGACCCTGGTGGAGGGCAGGCTCTACGCCACGCTGCTCACGCAGCCGTTCGTCGGCGCCGCCCTGGAACGGGGTTGCCACGTCATCGCCCGGGGCGAGGAGATGGTCCCGGTGTACCAGGCGACGGTGGGTCTGGCCAAGCGTTCCTGGGCCGCGGAGCACCGGACGCAACTGGTGGACTACATCCGTTGCTACGCGGCGGCGACCGAGTGGTGCTTCGCACCGGCGAACCGGCAGCGTTGCCTCGACCTCCTGGCCCGGCACGACGGGCTTGCCGGGGCTGCGGGGGAGGAGACCCTGGACTCGCTGCTGGACCCCCGGCACGGCCTCTACCCCCACGCCGAACTGAACGTCCCGGGCATTGCCGCGGCGCTGGACCTCAGGGCCGGCATGGGGTTCCTGACCTCTCCCGCGCCTCCGCCCGACAAATACATCGACCCTTCCTACCACCGGACCGCGGTCCGCGGGTTGACTCGGAGCAGCGGGGACTCGGGGGCGACGGATCGCTAGCACCCTCCCTCTCCTCTGGGAAAGCGCGTCCTTCGACTTCGCTTCGCTACGCTCAGGATGAACGGAGAGCGTTGCACGACAGGGCAGAGAGGCAGGTTCACGCGGCTAGAGCCGCAGGGACAACTGCTGCGGGGGGTTCGGCCGGAGGGGCGGCAGGCGGTCGGGCAACTCGGCGATCCGCGATTCGAGCCAGCGGATGTAGGTGCGGTTGCGGGGACGTTGGCCGATGGCCTCGATGCACAGGGAGCGCACCCGGCGCGCGTAGCGGCGCCAGTCCTCGCGCACGGACCGGGGCAGGCGCAGGTAGGTGGGCGGGTCGTCGCAGAAGAGCTCGCTCCGGGCGAGGGTCCATATGTCGCACTGGGTCTCACCGTGGGGGAGCGGCGTCCACGCGGGCGCGCCCGGGGGAGGCGGCAGCCTGGTCAGCCCCTGCAGCAGGTGCGTGAGCTCGTGGCCGATGGTGTTGTAGGTCAGGCCCCGCACCCTCAGCCGGATGTACAGCGGGAGCCGGAGCCGCCTGGGGACGAACGCGACCCCCAGCTTGGCGCTGGTGTGGCCGATGCGGACCTCCAGGTTCCGCAACTCGGGAAACTGCCGCAACGACTGTTTGAGCATCCGCACCGCGCGCTGCGTGAGGCGCTTCTCCATCTGGGGCGTGAACGACACCGCCACGCCCGTGCCCGACGACGGCATCGTCAATGGCACGCGGCACCCGATTCCGCTAAACTCGTTTTCGGCATCCACGAGAACGATTACCCCAGTGATCGACAAATTTCATCCCCTGGTGCGCGACTGGTTCCGGGCCCGCTTCGGCCGGCCCACTCCGCCCCAGGCCGCCGGCTGGAAGGAGATCGCCCGGGGCCGGGACACGCTCATCGCGGCGCCCACCGGCTCGGGGAAGACCCTGGCGGCCTTCCTGTGGTCCATCGACCGGCTCGTCACCCACGCCGAAGAGTCCCATGACCACACCCGCGTGGTCTATGTGTCGCCGTTGAAGGCCCTGGGCAACGACATCCAGAAGAACCTGCAGGAACCCCTGGCAGAGATCACCCGCGCGGGCCGGCGCGAACGGCTTCCGCTGCCGGACATCCGCACCGCGGTGCGCTCCGGCGACACCCCCGCGGCGGAGCGGCAGCGCATGATCTCCCGGCCCCCGCACATACTCATCACCACGCCGGAATCCCTCTACATCCTGCTCACGGCCGAGCGCAGCCGACAGATGCTCGAGCGCGCCCACACCGTCATCGTGGACGAGATCCACGCGGTGGCCGGAGACAAGCGGGGGGCCCATCTCGCGCTCTCCCTGGAACGGCTGGACGCGCTGGCGGGGAGCCCCCTGCAACGGATCGGGCTGAGCGCCACCCAGAAGCCCATGGACGACATCGCCCGCCTGCTGGTGGGGTCCCGGAGGCTGGGGCGGGACGAAACGCCCCGATGCGCCATCGTGGACGTGGGGCACAAGCGGGAGATCGACCTTTCCATCGACGTGCCGGACCAGGAACTGGGACCCATCACCTCCCATGCCCTGTGGGCCGAGGTCTATGACCGCATCACGGAACAGATCCGCACCCACCGAACCACCCTGGTGTTCGTGCACACGCGCCGGCTGGTGGAACGGGTGGCGCACCAGCTCACCGACCGGCTGGGGGAAGGCAAGGTGCTGGCCCACCACGGCAGCCTGTCGCGCAAGACGCGGCTGGAGGCCGAACAGAAGCTCAAGGCCGCGGAAGCGCCGGTGGTGGTGGCCACCGCGTCCCTGGAGCTGGGCATCGACGTCGGGCACGTGGAACTGGTGTGCCACGTGGGCGCGCCGCGCTCCATCGCCGGGCTGCTCCAGCGGGTCGGGCGTTCGGGGCACTGGCTCGGCGCGACCCCCAAGGGGATCCTGTACCCGCTGACCCGGGACGACCTGCTCCAGTGCGCCGCCGCGGTGTACGCGGTGCGCCGGGGCGACCTGGACCGCATCGACCTGGTGCGCCGGCCGCTGGACGTGCTCGCCCAGCAGATGGCGGCGACGGTGGCCAGCCTCACGCCCGTGCGCAAGCCCGGCGAGACCCTGCCGCTGCTGCCGGAACAGGAGCCGCCGGCGGGCATCCGGGAGGAAGACCTCTGGGAGCTGGTGCGGAGCGCGTACCCTTTCCGGGACCTGCCCCGGCGCGACTTCGAGCAGGTGCTGCACATGCTGTGCGAGGGCGTGGCGCCGGCCCGGGGCCGGCGGGGCGCGCACCTCCACCGGGACCGGGTGAACGGCATGCTCCGGGCGCGCCGGGGCGCCCGGCTCGTCTCCATGACCAACGGCGGGGCCATCCCCGACACCGCGGACTACGACGTGGTGGAGTCGCCCACCGAGACCTTCGTGGGCAAGGTCAACGAGGACTTCGCCGTCGAGAGCCTGGCCGGCGACATCTTCCTGCTGGGCAACACCTCGTGGCGGATCCAGCGGGTGGCCTCGGGCAAGGTGTGGGTGGAGGACGCCCACGGGGCGCCGCCCACCCTGCCGTTCTGGTTGGGAGAGTCGCCGGGGCGCAGCCGGGAACTCTCCCGGGCGGTGTCCGCGGTGCGGGAGAACGTGGCCCGGCGCGCCGCGGACGGAGAAGGGGCGCGCCGCTGGCTGCGGGAAGAGACCGGGGTGGGACGGGCCGGCGCCGACCAGGTCGCCGCGTACGTGGGCGAGACCCTGGCGGCCCTCGGGTGCGTGCCGTCGGTGGAGCGGGTGGTGGCCGAGCGCTTCTTCGACGAGTCCGGGGGCATGCAGCTCGTGCTGCACACGCCCTTCGGGAGCCGCATCAACCGGGCCTGGGGGCTGGCCCTGCGCAAGCGGTTCTGCGTCAACTTCGATTTCGAGCTGCAGGCCGCGGCCACGGACGACGGCATCGTGATCTCCCTGACCGACCGCCACTCCTTCCCCCTGGACACGGTCTTCTCCTACCTGCGCCCGGCAACGGTGGAGCAGGACCTGACCCAGGCGGCCCTGGCCACGCCCATGTTCACCAACCGCTGGCGCTGGAACGCGAGCCGGGCGCTGGCGGTGGAACGGTTCAGCCGCGGCCGGAAGGTCCCCATGATGATCCAGCGCATGCGCGCGGAAGACCTCCTGGGGGCGGTGTTCCCGGACCAGGTGATGTGCCGGGACAACCGCGGCGGCCCCGTGAGCCTGCCGGACCATCCCCTGACCAGGGAGACCATGGAGAACTGCCTGCGCGAGGCCATGGACGTGGACGGCCTCAAGGAGACGCTGGCGCTCCTGGAACAGGGGAAGATCGAGACCGCGGCGGTGGAGACCCCCGCGCCCTCGCCCATGGCCCACGAGATCCTCAACGCCAACCCTTACGCGTTCCTCGACGACGCTCCCCTGGAGGAACGGCGCGCCCGGGCGGTGGCGCTGCGGCGGACGGACCCGGACCTGGCCCAGGGCATCGGCGCGTTGAGTCCCGAAGCCCTGGCCGAGGTGAAGGGGCAGGCGTGGCCGGACATCCGCGACGCGGACGAGCTCCACGACCTCCTGCTCAGCGTCATCCTCCTGCCGGTGCGGGAAGCCGAAGCATGGCAGCGGTTCGCCCACGAACTCATGGAGGCGGGGCGGGCCGCGGCGGCGCAGCCGGTGGGCGAGGACCGCGGCGGGTCCTACCCTGGCACGGCGCCATCCTCCCCGCGGACGCCCCCCGGGGCGCAGCGTGCGGGGGAGGGCGGCGGCGGGTTTTCCCCTGACACGGCGCCATCCTCCCCATGCACCACCTCCGGAGCGCAGCCGGTGGGTGAGGACGGCGGCGCGTTCTACGTGGCCGCGGAGCGCTTGGCGGAGGCCCGTGCGGTGCTGGGGGAACTCCGCATGGAGCCGGCCATTGCCCCGGCCATCGCCGCCCCCGGCGCGGAAGACCCTGCCGCGGAAGCCTCCGGGGAGGACGCCCTCCGGCGCACCCTGCAAGGCTGGATGGAGATCCTCGGCCCCGTCACCGCGGACGGTCTCGCCGCGCGCATCGGCCTTGCCCCGGAGTCCGTCGGGCGCGGCCTGACCGCGCTGGAAGTCTCCGGGACGGTCCTGCAGGGGCGCTTCTCGCCCGGCTCCGGACCGGACCGGCCCACGGAATGGTGCGAACGCCGGCTGCTGGCGCGCATACACCGTCTCACCCTGGGTCAACTGCGGCGCGAGATCGATCCCGTATCGGCCGCGGACTTCCTGCGGTTCCTGCTGCGCTGGCAACACGTGCAGCCGGGATCGCAACTCCACGGCCGCGACGGCATCCACCAGGTGGTCCGGCAACTCCAGGGACTGGAACTGCCGGCCCCCGCCTGGGAACAGCACGTCCTGCCCGCACGGGTAGCCGACTACGACCCCGCGGAGCTGGAGCACCTCTGCCTTGCCGGCGTGGTGGCCTGGGGACGCCTGAGACGCGACACCGGCGCGCCGGAGGACGACGCGCCCAAACTCTGGGACGGCGCGCCGCAATCCTTCGGTCCGGCCCCCGGACGAACCCGCCGGACCGCGCCCACCCGCTCCGCGCCGCTGGCCTTCGTGATCCGTGAGGACCTGCCGAACTTCCTCGACCCGGACTCCCTCCCCTGGCGCGAGATCCGGGGACTTTCGGCCGCGGCGCGCGACGTAGCCGCCTACCTGGAGGTCCACGGAGCCTCTTTCCTTGCGGACATCGCCCGGGGCGCCGGTCGCCTCACGGTCCGCACCGAACGGGCGCTCTGGGAACTGGTCACCCGCGGGCAGGTGACCGGAGACGGCATCGCCGGACTGCGCCTGCTGCTCGCCCCCGACCTCAAGCGAAAGCAGCACGGCCGCAAGGGCGCAGCGAGCCAAGCCATGCCCGTGGGGCGCTGGTCGCTGTGGCGAAACGAAGCTCCCCGCGCCCCGGACGCCGCGCCGGAGACCATGGCGCGGCAACTGCTGCAACGTTACGGCGTGGTCTTCCGCGAACTGCTCACCCGCGAGACCCGTTGCCCCCCCTGGCGTCTGCTGTTGCAGGCATACCGCCGGTTGGAGGCCCGGGGCGAGATCCGCGGAGGCCGTTTCGTGAGCGGCTTCGTGGGCGAGCAATACGCGCTGCCCGAGGCGGTGGAGGCCATGCGCGAGGTGCGGCGTCTGGCCCCCGACGAGGAGCCGGTAACGGTCTCCTGCACCGACCCCCTGAACCTGGTCGGGGTCCTGACGCCCGGCCCGCGCGTGCCGCTGCACTCGCGCCAGTCCATCGCCTATCGCAACGGCGCCCCCGCCGCAATCGGTCCGCTGGGCAACGTGCGGAGCCGTTTGCACGAAACCGGCGCCGAAGCGGAGTTCTCCCGCAAGCAGCGAAAGGTCTCCCTCTGACCCCCGGTCCCCCGATTCGTTTTCCGGCTCCCTTTCCGGAAGCCCGTGTAACCATCCCCGTTCGTCCCGAGCGCAGCAAAGCGGTTCCCGTCTCGGTAGTCCGGTGACGCCTATCTTCGGCGCCGCAGCGGCTTCAGCTATCGAGACGGAACAGGCGTGTGGCGTTGCCGTGGCGGATGAGTTCCTTGTGGGCCTCGGGGATGTCGCGGTTGACGGCCAGCAGTTGCGCGTCCCGGAACTTCATGCTGCCGCCCGGGTCGTCGTGGGGGTAGTCGGTGGCGAACAGGAAGCGTTCGGGTCCCAGGAACTCGATGGCCTCGGGCAGCGCGGCCTCCTCGGTCTCGATGGTGAAGTAGAAGTTCTTGCGGAAGTAGTGGCTCGCCGGATGCCGGTTCTTCTCCAGGAACACTTCGGGTCCGAAACGCGCCCGGTGCCGCCGCAGCTTGGTGTTCACCTTCCGCATGACGTCGGAGTCGGCGTCCGCGTCGTAGTCCACGGGCGGACCGCCGAAGGCCGCGTCCAGCCGCTCCACCAGCGGCTTGATGAAGCCCGTGCCGGCCTCGGTGAAGATGACTTGCAGGCCGGGGAAGTCGTCCAGCAACCCGCTGGTGACGAGGGACACGAGGCTCACCTGCCCCTCCTGGGGCGCGAAGAAGTAGAGGCCGTCCTTCTGGAAGTTGGGCAGGTTGCTGATGCGGTGGCCGTGCTGGATGTTGTGGAGGTAGATGGGCATGCCGAGCTCCTCCGCCCGGCCGAAGAACGGCCACAGCTCCTTGTGGCTGCCTAGGCTCTCGCCGTAGGGATGGTCCCGGACCGGGAAGACCTTGTCGAGCACCACCGCGCAGAACCCCTCCTTTTGCGCCCATTCCATTTCCCGGATGGCCGCGGGGACGTCCTGGAGCGGCGCCAGCGCCACGCCGATGATCCGGTCGCCGCAACGCTCCATCAACCGCAGGTTCGAGAGGTTGTAGGACCGTGCGATGGCCGAGGCCAGGGCCGGCTCGATCATGTAGGTCCACCAGCCGGAGAACTGCGGCAGCACGAACTGGCGGTCCACACCCAGCACCGGAAGGTCGTCCAGCCGCACCTGCAGGTCCACCAGGCCCTTCATGCTCGCCCCGGACCCCGGCGGCCCCAGCGGCGTGACGCCGGGCACCTCGGGAGGGCCGCCCGGAAAGTCGATGTCCACGAGCAGGCCCGTGTCGCCGTACCGGGGAATGGGCGCCTTGCCGCGGAACTCTTCGGGCAGGTGGTCGAAGGCGTCTTCGGGCATGATGTGGGTGTCGCAGTCGATGATCACGGTGGAACCCTCCCGGTCAATGTCCTGGCCAATGACTAGCCATTAACGCCGACGTTATCAACCCTGTACGGGCGCGGGCGTTGCCGCTCTCGCGCCCTTGGCGTAGAGTGCCGTCATGTGCGGTCGGTTTACCCGGACGGCGAAGACCGAAGACCTCGTCGCCCGCTTCGGCATCGAGGAGCCGGGTTTCGACCTCTTGCCCCGCTACAACATCGCCCCCAACCAGGAAGCGCCGGTGGTGGGCGTCCATCCGCAAACCCCGGGCACCCGCTCCCTCAGGCTGATGCGTTGGGGGCTCGCGCCGCGCCGCGCCAGGGACGCCGCCAAGGGCATCATCAACGCCCGGGCCGAGACCCTCGCCCAAAGGGCCGCGTTCCGGGGCCTGCTGCCGCGGCGGCGCTGCCTGGTGCCGGCGGACGGCTTCTACGAATGGCGCAGGGAAGGCCGTTTCCGCATACCCATGCGGTTCACGCTCCGAAGCGGCCAACCCTTTGCCTTCGCCGGACTGTGGGACCGCTGGCTCCAACCCGACGGCGCCCCGCTCCATTCGTTCACCATCGTCACCACTGCGCCCAACCGCCTCATGGCGCCGGTCCACTCGAGGATGCCGGCCATCCTGCTCCCGGAGGACGAAGCCGGGTGGCTCGACCCCGCCAACACCGACCCCGAGGCCCTTTCGCAACTCCTGAAACCCTATCCCGCGGATTCGATGGAGGGCTACTGCGTCTCGCGCGCGGTCAACTCGCCGCGGAACGACTCCCCCGAGTGCATCGCTCCCGACGACCCGCCCCCCGCGTTGCTGCCTGCGCCGTGAACTACGGCAGGGCGCCGAGGCGAGTCGATGGCGCAGTCGCCAGGGCACGCCTGCCGCCTTCGAGGCGGGGCGGGCGCACGACATCGGAAAAGGGAACATCTGGACAATCGGGACAGGGTGGCATGAGCGCGTCCTTCGACTCCGCTTCGCTACGCTCAGGACGAACGGGGATAGGAGGGTCAGGGCGAAGGAATCCATCCTGGACGTCTCGATTGTCCAGGGGTTCCAAAAGCCGGTTTTGACCCTGCCTTGGCGAGGGGTTATGGTGTCCTCATACATGGCACGCCCCACGCCCAAGAGGGAAACCCGTCGGGACCCGGGCGTTTCCGGATCCACTGGACGGGACGAAGCGATCAAGGCATCGATCGTCAAGGGGCTCGATGCGTTCGAACAATCGTTTCGGCGTCGGTATCCGGATGCCTCGCAACAGGAGATCCGGGACCACATGACACGTTACCTGTGCGAGCGTACCCGGTTCGAACAGCAGTATCCGAGGCGCTCCTTCCGCCATGGCCGACATCGTTGATCGGACCTTGTCGCTGCTGTTGCGTCTTTTCCGCGTGGTCCCGCTTCCCTATGCGGTGGTCGGCGGTTTTGCCGGCAACGTGTGGGGCGTCAACCGGGCGACGCTCGACATCGACTTGCTGGTAGGAGGCCATGGATCCCGGTTCGACGAGTTGATCACTCTGGCAGGGGAGCGAGGACTCCAGCCGCAGCCCCAATTCCTGGAACTGAACCCGCTCCTGCGCGGCGTGATGGTCCGCTGCCGCATGGAGAACCTGCACGTGGACTTTCTCCGTCCCCGCGATGCCCATGATCGCAACGTCCTGCGCCGTCGCCGTCAGGAGACCTTTGCCGGGCGCCTCCTGTGGTTTCCTGCCCCGGAGGACCTGATCCTGATGAAGCTCAAGGTCGGCAGGGACCGGGACTTCGACGACGCCGCCAGGGTCGTCGAGCGGAACCGGGAGAGCCTGAACTGATCCTACCTGTATCGCTGGTCCGGCAAGCTGGCGGTGGTGGAAGAGTTGGACTACGTCCTGCGGACCGGCTCGCACGCGCCCTGACGCCGTCGGCACTCCCCAACCGCTTACCGCCTTGCGGCGCACACCATGATTTCCACCAGGGTGCCCGGTGTGAGGGCCGCGCCTACGGCCGCCCGCGCCGGCGGGTTCTCCCGGTCCATCCAGGCCATCCATGCCTCGTTCATCTCGTCCTTCCCGGCCATGTCCGCCAAATAGACCGTGGCCGTCAGGATGCGCGACTTGTCGGTCCCGGCCGCGGCCAGGGCGTCGTCGATCCTGGCCAGCACCTGCTGCGTCTGCCCCTTCATGGACAGCGACTTGTCGTCGGCCACCATGCCGGACAGGAACACCAGGCCGCCGTGCGCCACCGCACGGCTGTTCCATGCCCCCGGTTGGATGCGTTCGATGCTCATGGCGTTGCCCTCCTTCGTGACGGATTCGTGAAAACACCCATAGGCTACGTTCAGGGAACGCTTGGTCCATTCCGGCTTGAGTTCCCTGTCTCTATGGGAAAGCGCGTCCTTCGACTTCGCTTCGCTACGCTCAGGATGGACGGAGTACTTCGCTTCGCTACGCTCAGGACGAACGGGGTTCGTTGTTCAAGGGTTCCGGAAATACCCACAGGCTACGTTTAGGTCTGCGCGCGCCAAGTGTCAATTTGGGCGCTTCGATATTTCGTGTGGGCTGTGATCTTCCCCTCCCACGCGATGAGGTCCGATAAGCCGGAAGAGCCGCGGTCCGTTGCCGGTCAGGAGGGCGCCGGCGGCGTCGGTTCAGGTCTGCGCGCGCGGGGCGTCGTCCCGTCTCCTCCGCGGCGGAACAGGGAGGCGGCCGCGGCTGCGGCGCACAGGCCGGCCGCGGCCAGGAAGACCTGCTGGAAGGCGGCCACGAAGGCGTCGACCTCTCCCAGGTGGGCATGGAAGGCGCGCTGGCGCTCGAACAGGAGGCTCGCTCCGGTGACGCCGAGGACGATGCCGAAGGTGCGCATCATCTGGTTGATGCCGCCGGCCACGCCCTGGTGGGCGCGGGGGATGGCGCCCATGACGAAGCTCATGTTGGGCGCCTGGAACGTCCCCAGGCCGAGTCCCACCAAGCCCAGGGCAAAGGCCGCGGCGGCGTAACCGGAACTCGCGTCCAGGCCGGTGGCCAGCCACAGTCCCACCGACTGTACGGCCAAGCCCGCGGAGCTCAGGCCGGCCGTTCCCACCCGGTCGGACAGCCTGCCGGCGAAGGCCGCGGCAACGGTGGTCATCACCGCGGCCGGAAACAGCAGGAAGCCGCCCATGGTGGCCGGGTAGCCTAGCACGTTCACCGCATAGTAGGGCACCAGCAAGCCGATGGGGAACCGGGTGCCGTTGGCCAGCAGGGTGAGCAGGTTGGCGAGGGTGAACGCCGGCCGGCGGAACAGGTCGATGTGGACCACCGGGGCGGCGACCCGTTTCTCGGTCACGAGGAAGACCGAGAGGCTTGCGGCCGCGGCGACGGCGAGGACCAGGACCTCCGGGGAGGTCCAGCCCAGGTCGCGGCTCCGGCTCACCGCCAGGAGCAGGCCGGCGATGCCCAGGGTCAGGGTGGCCGCGCCCAGGAGATCAAACCGTTCGCCGTTGGCCGGGCGCCGTGCGGACCGGACCTGCCTCGAGGCGAACCAAGCCAGGAGCAGCGCGGGCAGCGTCCGGTAGAGGTACACGCCGCGCCACCCGAAGGCGTCCACCAGCACGCCCCCCAGCAGCGGCCCCAGGGCGAATCCCGCGGCCAGGTTCATCTGGTAGAAGCCCAGCGCCCTTCCGCGCTCGGCCGCGCCCACGGCCAGGGTCACCAGCGCCGGGGCGGAGCCGAACACCAGCGCCGCGCCCAGGCCCTGGAGCACCCGACCCATGAGCAGCCAGGCAAAGGTCCGGGCGGCGCCGCACACGAGGAAGGCCCCGGCGCTGGTCAGGAGGCCGAGGGCGAGGATGCGCCGGTGGCCGAACATGTCCGCCAGGCGGCCGCAGCCCAGCAGGAGGCTGGCATAGGTCAGCACGTAGCTCACCACCACCCACTGGATGGCCATGAGGTCGATGGAGAACGTGCGCGTGATGGCTGGGAACGCGATGTTGACGGAGGTGTCGAGGGAGGCCAGCAGGCCGCTGAACCCGGCGATGAGCAGGGTCGGCTGCGACCACGGCGAAGCGGGCGCCCGCGGCGTCATGGCCCCGGCGCCGCTTGCGGACGCGATGGGCTCGACTCGCTCCCGGTTTCTGCCTGCACGACCTTCCTCCACGGGTTGCGGACACATGCGTGTGAAACCAGCCCGGATAGTGATACACCGTTCGGGGAACGGCCACCAACCGCCGCGGACCGCTTCCCGCCGCATGGGGGGTTCCACCGCGGGACGGGTCCACGCGGGACACGTTCCGGTGGAGCCGGCCGCGGCCGTGGCCATACACTTTTGCATTGAAACGAACGGAAAACCCTGAACGATTACCCCCGTTCGTCCTGAGCGTAGCGAAGCGAAGTCGAAGGACGCGCTTCCCCAAAGGGAGAGGGAGTTCGAGCCGGAATCGTTCGGGGTTTCCGAACCATACGGAGGCAAGGCATGAGCACGGATACGGGATCGTTCACGTTGCAGGAGGCAACCATCGGCGGCGTCCACGGCGCGTATGCCGCGGGCGGCCTCACCGCGCGGCAACTGACGCAGGCGTACCTCGACCGCATCGAGGCATACGACCGAAGCGGCCCCAAGATCAACTCGGTCATCACCGTGAACCCCGCGGCCCTGGAGGAGGCGGACCGGCTGGACGCCGCGTTCGAGAGGTCCGGGCCGGTGGGGCCGCTCCACGGCATTCCGGTGCTGGTCAAGGACCAGGCGGACCTCAGGGGGACGCCCACCACCTTGGGGTCGGTGCTGTTCGCGGACTACTACCCCGACCGGGACTGCCGGGTGGTGGAGAAGCTCAAGCAGGCCGGGGCCATCGTGCTGGCGAAGACCACGTTGGGCGAGCTGGGCGGCGGCGACACCCACGGCTCGCTGTTCGGCTCCACCCGCAACCCCTACGACCTCCGGCGGACCGTGGGCGGCTCGTCGGGCGGCTCCGGGGCCGCGGTTTCCGCCAACCTCGGGACCCTGGGGGTGGGCCAGGAGGGGCTGGCGTCCATCCGCCGGCCCTCCACCTGGAACTGCATCGCGGGCATGCGCCCCACCGCCGGCCTGGTGAGCCGCAGCGGGGTGTACTCCGGGTGGCCCCAGGAGGCGGGGTCCCTGGGACCCATGGCGCGCACGGTCCGGGACATGGCGGTGCTGCTGGACGTGATGGTGGGCTACGACCCGGAGGACCCGCTGACCGCCAGGGGCGTGGGCCATGCGCCCCGGAGCTACGCCGACTTCCTGGACGCGGACGCCCTGCGGGGCGCGCGCATCGGCATCCTGCGGGAACCCATGGGCTACAACGTCGAGCCCGGTTCAGACGACTTCCGGAGCGTCGCCGCGGTGTTCGACCGGGCGGTGGCGGAATTGCGGGACGCCGGCGCTGAGTTGGTGGACCCGGTGGCGCTGCCCCGGCTGAACGAGTTGCTGGCCACACGCTGCGCCAGCCCCACCGCGGGAGAGGAAGCCTTCGAGGTCTATATGTCCCGCAGCGCGAACCCGCCGTACCGGAGCCGCGGGGAGGTTCTGCGGGCGCCGGATTTCCACCGGCTGTCGGAACCTACCCGAAAGCGGCTGATGGCCGGCGCCAGCCCCGAGGACCACTACCGGTACCTGCTTGCTCGGGACCACCTCATGGTCCACCTGCTGAAGGCCATGGCCGACCACCGGCTGGACGCGGTGGTGCACAAGTCGGTGGAGCACCAGCCCACGCTCATCAGCGAAGGAGTGAAGCCGCCCTACGTGAACCACAAGGGAGCGCCCCACCTGAACACGTTTCTGGTGTACGTGCCCACGGTGGCCGTGCCCGCGGGTTTCACCTCGGACGGCCTCCCCGCGGGCATCAGTTTCCTCGGACGACCGTACGACGACGGCCGCATGATCGGACTCGCCTACGCCTACGAGCAGGCGACCCGCCACCGCCGGCCGCCGGCCAGCGCGCCGTAACGGAACGCGAGATCCGGTCATGCTCATCGATTCAGGTCGGCGGGACTGATAGACTCGCCGGGCATTCCGCCAGGGCCGTCGCATGAGACTCTTCACCTTCCGGAACCAAGTCTGGCTGCCGGCGCCGCCGGACGAAGTGTTCCCGTTCTTTGCGGACGCGTTCAACCTGGAGCGGCTGACGCCCCCGGCGCTGCGGTTCCGGGTCCTGACGCCGCGCCCCGTCGAGATGCGGGTGGGCACACTCATCGACTACCGGATCCGGCTGCACGGGCTGCCCATGCGTTGGCAGAGCGAGATCACGCGGTGGGATCCGCCGCACGGGTTCGTGGACGAGCAGCGCCGGGGGCCGTACCGCCGCTGGATCCATGAACACACGTTCGCGCCGTCCGACCGCGGTACGCTGGCCCGGGACGAAGTGCAATACGCGGCGCCGGGCGGCGTCCTGGCGCAGCGCCTGTTCGTGGCCCGGGACCTGCGCAAGATATTCGCCTACCGCAACGAGGCGCTACGGACGGTCTTCCCCGGCGGCGGCTGACGCCCGAACCGGATGACCGGATTGGCGGCAGCTCGAAGAGCGCGTCCTTCGACTTCGCTTCGCTACGCTCAGGACGAACGGGACTCGTTGCTCAGGGTTCCGCTCGGTAAGTCAACCCGCAAACACCGTGCCGGAATCCACAGGACGGCCCACGCCTCCGGCCGGGGGCCTTAGCCCGTTGCCGGCGTGCTCCCGGACCTGCGGAGCCAGATGCCGCTCAGGAGCCAGGCGTAGGCCCAGACGCCGACGGCGATGAGCGGGAAGGCGGTCAGGACTTGGGAGGCGCTGCCGTCCAGGGAGAAGGCCGGCACGTAGGCGAAGAGGAAGGGCGCCAGGTAGAGGAACTTGGCGAACCGGAGGGCGGTGAAGGCGGTCTTCCACATGTCGGCCCTGGCGATGGCGGCGCCGGTGAAGGCGGCGATGCACACCGGCGGCGTGATGTTGGAGTCCTGGGACAGCCAATAGACGATCATGTGCGCGGCGATGGGGTTGACGCCCAGGGCGGTCAGGGGCGGTACCGCCACCACCGCGGTAATCAGGTAGGCCGCGGTCACCGGCACGCCCATGCCCAGGACCAGCGACGCCAGGGCGATGAGCAGGATGGCGAGCCAGAGCCGGCCGTCAGCCAGGGCGATGACGATGTCGGCGAAGGTGAGCACCAGTCCGCTGTAGGTGAGCACGCCGATGACGATGCCGATGACCCCCACGGTGGCGCCGATGGCGAGGCTGTTGGCGGCGCCGGCCCGGGCGGCCTCCACGAATCCGCGCGGGTCCATGCGGGTGTCCCTGCGGAACCAGCTCACCGCGGCGCAGGCCGCGAGCCCCATCACCGCGGCGTAGCCGGGCGAGTAGCCCACGAGCATCAGGGCGGTGATGACCGTCAGGGGCAGGAGGTAGAACCAGCCCCGTCGGAGTATCGCCGCCGCGTCCATCTGCGGGTCTTCGCCGCGGATGCGGCGGCCCTTGGCCTCGTAGTGGACCATGACGAAGACGCTGAAGAAGTACATGAGCGCCGGAAAGAGGGAGACCAGCATGATGGTGGAGTAGGGTTCGCCGGTGAGCTCCGCCATGAGGAAGCCGCCGGCGCCCATGATGGGGGGCATGAACATGCCGCCGATGGAGGCCGCGGGTTCGATGCCGCCGGCCACGTGGGGCTGGAAGCCGGCCTTCTTCATCATGGGGATGGTGAAGCTGCCGGTGGAGACGGTATTGGCGATGGCGCTGCCGGAGATGGAGCCGAACAGGCCGCTGGTGATCACCGCCACCTTGGCCGGGCCGCCCACGGTGTGGCCCACCGCGGCCAGGGGAAAGTCCACGAAGAAGCGCTGGGCGCCGCTGGCTTCCAGGAAGGCGCCGAAGACCACGAACAGGATCACGTAGGTGGCCAGCACGTTGGCCATGATGCCGAAGACGCCGTCGCTCTTGTAGAAGATGCTGGTGCAGAGTTCGGGAAAGGTGTCGCCGGCGTGGGAGACCGGGTCGGGCGCATACGCGCCGTACACGCCGTAGAGCAGCATGGCCGCGCCCAGGACCACGAACACGTTGCCCACCACCCGGCGGGCCAGCTCCACGCCCAGCAGCACGCCCGCCACCGCCACCCATCGGTCCACCGGGGTCTCGGCCCCGGCCCGGTAGTTGATGGCCTCGAAGTGCAGCATCCAGTAGCCGATGCACGCCGCGGACGCGGCCATGAGCGCGTAATCGACGGCCCGGCCCAGCCGCCCGCGGGCGCGGTAGAGCAGGAAGACCAGCACGTAGGTGATGAGGATGTAGATGCCGCGGTGGTACTGGGTCGCCGCGGGAGCGAGCACCGCGGAGTATGAGTAGAAGAGCACCAGGGCGACCGACAGGACGTCGAACGCCCGCTGCTCCACCCGGTTCAGCCGGTCGAACCTGTCCGGAGGTCTCTGCATGACGGGTCAGGCGGCAGGACCACGGCCTTGGCCGCCCGCGGCCCGGTCGGCTTCATGGTCCCGCGGCCCGTCCTCCCGATTCCCTCGCACGCGGGAACCGCGGGGGAGACGCCCCGGGGCCTCAGAGCAGTCCTTTCTCCTTCCAGAACCGCTGCGCTCCCGGATGCAGGGGGGTGACGATGCCCTTTATGCCGTCCTCGACGCTCATCTCCCCGAAGGTCTTCTTCTGGCGCCGCATGTAGGCCAGCCCGTCCTCCGAATAGATCTTGGAGAGCAGGTCGTACACCACGTCCGCGGGCGTCCGGGCGTTGGCGACCCAGAGGGTCGAGTCCTGGAAGGAGGACGTCGCATGGGCCACGCCCCGGTAGGCGCCCGCGGGCACGGCGAGCCTGGTGAAATAGGGGTATTTCTCGAAGAAACCGCTTTCCGCGGCGTCCTTTTCCAGGTCGACGAGGTCGATGTCGTTCGTCTGGGCCGCCATGACCACCGCGCCGCTGGGAAAGGCGGTAAAGAGCCAGAAGGCGTCGATCTGTCCGTTGCCGAAGGCCGCGGCCGCGTCGTTGTAGCCCATGGCGTTTCGCTGCACCTTGTCCCAGATCCCCAGGTGGGTGAAGAAGAGTTCGCAGTTGGCGAAGGCGCCGGAGCCCGCGTTGCCCACCGCCACCTTCCTGCCCGCCAAGTCCCGGGCGCTGGCGATGCCCGATCCCTTGCGCACCACGAGTTGGGCCGGGGCGCCGTACAGGTACGAGAGGGCGAGCACGTCTTCGTACTTCCTGGCGTCGTTCTTCAACCGCCCCTCGCGCCCGAGATAGACGTGGCCGGAGTACGCCACGCCGAACTGCATCCTGCCCCGGTTGACCTTGCGCAGGTTCTCCACCGAGCCCGCGGAGGACTGGGCCTTGACGCTGTAGTCCCTGGAAGCCTTGACCGGACCATAGACCTGGATGGAGTTGGCCACGATCTGGAACGTGCCGCCGGCCGGGCCGCCGCCGAAGACCATCCGCTGTCCGGCCGCGGCCGGCGCCGCCTGGACCAACGCCCCTGCCAACAGCCCTGCGCCCGCCGCGAGGAAAATTCTCCGTTCGATGCTCATGGGGTCCCCCGAAAGGTTTTGGCGGAACCTACCACAGCGGGGTTCCACTGGCAAAGCGGGACGGCTACTGTCTCGGCGGGAATCCGCCCATGTTCGTCCATTGACGTGACCCCGCCGCCCGTGCAAATTGCGGCGGACGGCCCGCTGGCCTATACTCGGTGGATGGGCTTGCGACGCGGCATCCGGAGGTCAAAGGCAAAGAGCGCGATCAGGACGACGACAAACGCAGTCCTTCAACGAACGGGTCACTGCGGTCAACACCCCCCTGGCGGCTTCGTCCGCCGGTGCCGGGACGTTTCCAGGTCTCCCGGCGACTTGGAGGACATCCGCTTCCGAGTTGGGAGTCCTTCGCAGAGGAGGCGCCGTGCACAGACGAGGATTTCACGGCCGAGCGGCCGGGTTGAAGGGAGTTGACTGTGGAGGCCAGGGTTGGAGAAGCGAGTCCGACCTTGCGGGACGACAATAGTCGGACCACGTGAGCCATTGAGGAAATACGATTACGGTGGAAGTCATGGTCAGTTCTAATAATTCAGCCTGCGACTGGAATTTCGGGGACCGCAAAGAAGAACCGATCCACAGGATTCATAGTTATCCCGCAAAGTTCCCCGCCTTCATTACCACGAAAGCTCTGCAGTACGCCGAACGGGAAGGCGTGAACGTGGAGGTCGTTGCGGACGTTTTCTGCGGGTGCGGCACCACCGCGGTGGAGGCGAAAAGGAACGGAAAGGATTTCTGGGGCTGCGACATCAATCCGGTCGCCACGCTGATCGCGCAAGTGAAGACATGCCACTACAGGGACGCGCTGCTGGCGCGGTATTTCGGCGCCATCCAGGAGGAATTCCACCGAACGGAGCCCTCCCCGGAAAGCCGTGCACGAGTCAGCGACCGGATCCGCTATTGGTTCGAGGAACGGAACATCGAAGACCTGATCCGCCTCGACCAGGCGATCCGGCGACATACTCCTATGAATAGTCTGTATCGAAAATTCTTTCACTGCGGCTTCTCGAACATCCTGAAGCCGGCTTCCCGATGGCTGACCAAGTCCATCAAGGCCCAACTCGACCCGCACAAGTCGCCGCGCGGGGTGATGGAGGCGTTCGAGGAGCAGTTCGCCTTGATGCGGAAAGCAAACCGGCAGAATCGGTTTCCGGCCCCCAAGCCGCGGGTCTGCCTCCGGACGCGGAATTTCCTGGCCTCACCGAAACCGGCCTGCCGGGTTGACCTGATCGTGACCAGTCCACCCTATGTGACTTCCTACGACTACGCGGATATCCATCAACTCTCGACGCTGTGGCTGGGCTACGCCTCCGACTATCGCACGCTGCGGAAGAACATGCTAGGCAACCAGCACGGCGTAAAGCCCCTCGAACCTGGCGCCATCAAGGAACTCGGCTCGGCCGCCTGGAAGACCTATCGCGCCCTGTTGCGTGAAGACGGGTGCAAGGCGCGTTCGGTGGCCCGATATTTTCTCGACATGGACAAGGCTGTCGTCAAGTGCGGACACATGCTGAACGATGGCGGGATGGCGGTTTTCGTCATCGGGAACACAGAGTACAAGGGCGTCAGGATCGACAACGCGGCGCACTTGGCGGACCGTATGGAACGTGCGGGTTTTCGCCAAGTGGAAAAATTCCCCCGCAAGGTTTCGTGGAAGATCATGACTCCATACCGGAACGCTCGCGGGCAGTTCACCCGCGATTCGACCCAGCGCAAGGTTTACGGCAAAGAGTTCGTCGTCATCGGGAGAAAACAATGAAGCCTGAAGCGCTATCGCTCCGCCCTTATGCCCGGCTGTTGACCATGCTGGGCGACCAGTTGATCAAGAACGAGCGGATCGCGCTGATCGAACTCATCAAGAACGCATACGACGCGGACGCGGATCGCGTCGAAGTACGGTTCGAGGATTTCAATGATGACATGACATGCAATGAACGTTCCCGCATCGTGGTGCGGGATGATGGTGTCGGGATGACGGAAGACATCATTCGTAACCAGTGGATGAACCCCGCGGCGCCGCAAAAATATCTCGACAAACGGAAAGGACAAAGAAAGACGCGTGTCAGGAAGAGGATCATCCAGGGCGAAAAGGGTATCGGACGCTTTGCAGTGCTGAAACTGGGCAAAGTGGTCATGGTCACGACACGCCCTCCTGACACGGAGTTCGAAACCGTGCTGGCTTATGATTTTTCCCGGTTCGACGACGACTTCGTCAGCGAGGATGGTCAGGAGAAGGAAATTTTCCTGGATGAAATCCGGATCGATTGTTCACAGTCCCGGCCGGTGAAATTCCCCGGCTTCGAACATGGCACCCTGATAGAAATCGAGGCCCTGAAGGGCGACTGGAATGAGGAGATCGTCGAGGATTTGTGCCGCGATGCCTCCAACTTGACGGATCCCGTATCGCGGCTCACGCGCCATAAATCCGCCGATCGTTTTGAGATCGCCGTCGTCTGCAACGGTGAAGCCCGGGCAATTGAAACCGAGGAAGCGGAAAACCTGAGAGCCTTGATCGAAGACAAGTCGGTATTGGCGATTCAGGGAAACTTTCATTCCGAGCAAACTACTTTCTCCTTCGAGACCAACGACAATAGAAACGAAATTAGCATGACGGATGCAAAGATCACGCGTCTATGGATATGGCGGCAACGTTTCGACAAGGCCGCTTCACAGATGGCGCTTCCGTTCTCAGGCCAGTCCAACAGCGGCACCCCATACACCTGTGGGGATTTCGCATTCCATTTCTACATCTTCGATTTCTCAAAGCGCAGTGACGGCCGGTACGCACTCACTCCGAAAGAGCGGAAACTCCTCAAGGATCATCGGATCTACCTGTACCGGGACGGGGTGCGGGTGTATCCCTACGGTGACCCTAATGATGACTGGCTCAGTATCGACGTAACTCGCGGCATTGGCCGAGCGGGTAATTTTTTCAGCAACGACCAGGTCATCGGCTGGATCGACATCACCCAGGAGGGAAACACTCGCCTGAGGGACAAGACCAATCGCGAGGGTTTGATCGAGACCGGTGGAGCCGCCCACGACCTTATCTTTCTGGTGCAAGCCTTCCTTTCCTACGTAAGGCAGTATCCCTATGCACGCTATCAGCAGAAGCAACAAGAGCGCAGTGCCGCCCGGTTCGTGCGTGAAGGGGTGGTTGCCCAAGGCTTGGCGGAGCTGAAGAGTGGACTCGAAAAGTCGGGACAGAAGCCACGGGCACGTGAAGTGTCCAGGATCGAGGCCAACTACGAACGTGAGAAGGAATATCTATCCCAACGCGCCGACATCACCGAGGACCTGGCAGGGGTAGGTCTATCTGTGGAAATGGCGTCTCACGACATCATGCTCCTGATGAGCCGCGCTCAGGAAGTCAGCAAACGGCTGGCACGGAAGGCAAGAGAGGCAGGCATAGATGACGTTCGGGAGCAGGCGGACATGCTTGTGGGGGTACTCCAGCAGATCATGGACGGAATGCGGGACGTGCAGAGTCTGTTCAAGTCCTCGCGAAGACGCCGGAAGGTTCTCAAGGTCGAGCCGGTGCTGGACAAAATTGGCCAGATATACCGCAGCCTGCTGGAACAACGGACCATCGACTATCGAAAGGCCAACGTGGGCAGTTCGCCGCTGGTGGCCAACACCACCGACGGAGTGGTCATGCAGGTCCTGATCAACTTGTTCGACAACGCCGCCTACTGGCTGGAGGCCGTGGATCCGGCCAAACGTGAAATCCGCGTTACCGTCAACGGAGACCGGAGCGAACTCATTTTTTCGGACAATGGACCCGGTGTGGACCCGGAAGACCTGCCGTACATATTCGAGCCCTTCTATTCCGGGAAGGGAGAGGAAGGACGAGGCCTGGGCCTGTACATCGCCCGCCAGTTGCTGGAGCGGCACGACTACCGCATCGCCTTCGCGGAGGACCACCAGAAGGTCTTGCCGGGCGCCAACTTCGTCGTCAGCTTTGTGAAGGAGGATGCCTGATGGACCTCAAGGACCTGTTGTCCGGCATCGCTGTGGTGATCGACGACCAGATCGAAGGGGATCAGGACGGGGAGGAGGATCGAATCCTGGAGATCGTCCATCAACTCGAACGAGAATGGAATCTGCCATTCTGCAAGGCGAAACAGATACCGCCGAAAGGCACTTGGCCGAATCTGTTGCAAGCTGCCAGCTTTATTCTGTTGGATTGGAAGCTGTGGCCGAATGGTAGCACCGAACTGGAGAAGCTGAATATCGAGTTCGTTGAGCGGGCGAAGGACTACTTCGTGCCTGTTTTGATCTTCACCAACGGGGACCCCGAGGACATCAAGAGCAAGTTGCCTTGTGACATTTACCGAGAGGAGATGACCGAATCGAGTTTCGTGTTCATTCAGTGGAAGAATGAACTGCTGCACGGCGATAAGCTGGATCTGAGCGCTATCGAGCAATGGATGAGAAACAACGCATCGGTGTATTCCCTGAAAACCTGGGAGAGAGTGTTCCATGCCGCCAAGAAGGATCTCTTTGGTTCCATGTACGCAAGGAGTCCAGACTGGCCCAGGGCTTTCTGGAAGGAGTACAGAGCCGACGGCGTGGACCCAAGCTCGTCCCTCACCCATCTGATCAACGACAACCTGCGGGGACGCATGCGTACAGACGCATTCGAAGCCGCAATACTCGAAGCTACCCCTGCCGATGTTTCTCTAGAAGATCTGCAGGAAGATCTGCAGGGGTTGATCGGCGAAATCAGCTTTCAGGGCGCTGTCCCAGCAAATGAAATAAGATGTGGCGACCTGTTCCAGATGTCCGAGAAGAGATACTTGCTCAATATCAGACCGGACTGCGACTGCGTTCCCAGGAGTGGCCAACCGATTGACCAGGTGGAGTTATATTGCATTGAAGGGGAAGCGATGAACGATGAAGAATTGAAGGAACGTTATCAGTGTAAACTCGGGCAGTTCGAAGAACAGGTAAATGAGAGCATTGCGTTTTCCATCCACGAGCGAAAAAGCGTGCGGTTCCGTTTCAGGAAACTTTGGATAAAGCGGTTTGTCACTATAAAGGACAAGCGTATCGGCCGGCTGTTGCCCCCTTATCTCACCAGGATCCAGCAGCGTTACGCCCTGTACCTGCAACGGCAAGGGCTGCCCCGCATTCCTGAAGCGGCAGTTCTCTCTGCATCGAAGGAATCTGCCACGGACTGAACCGGCTCGCGGGTGGCCCATCTCCTGTCCCTCGGGCCGTGGCCCTGGGACGGCGCCGGTGCGGCCGAGGGCGGCGGCCGGGAAAAGCCGCCGAATCCCTTGATGTACGGAGGCAATGAGCGGTATAAGGGCCGGAAAGGAGCACGCTTCGCGCTTCGACTGGGGCTCCATTCCACGTCAGGAGGTAACAGGATCATGTCCGGTCAACTGAACACACGCATCATCGACGGCGACGGCCACATCATGGAGGACAACCCGGGGATCCTGGAGCACATGGCGTCGCCGTACCGGGAGATCGCCGGCAAGAAGGGGGTCATCTTTCCGCCCATCGACCACCTCCACGACGGCCGCGCGGTGGAGACGCCGCCGCTCCGGGACGGGCGTCCCAAGGTAGGTCCCGACGGCTGGCTGGAGTTCCTGGAGGACGTGGGCATCGACTGGACCGTGATGTACCCGACCCAGGGTCTGGCCTACGGCAAGATCGTCAGCCTCGACTACGCGGTTGCGTGCACCAGGGCCTACAACGACTGGATGTACCACACCTACCTGCAACGCGACCCGCGCTTCAACGGCATGGCCCTGATCCCCATGCAGGACCCGGAGGAAGCGGCCAGGGAGCTGCGGCGGGCCGTCACCGAGCTCGGCATGATGGGCGCCATGATGCCGTCCAACGGCCTCGCGCAACCCCTGGGGGCCAAGGCGTACTGGCCCATCTACGAAGAGGCCGACAGGCTGGGTTGCTGCCTCGCGGTGCACGGCGGGTGCCACGACCGGTTCGGACTGGACCAGATGAACATGTACGTGCCGGTGCACGCCCTGGGCCATCCCTGGGGCATCGGCCTCAACTGCGCCAACATCCTCTACAACGGCATCTTCCAGCGCTTCCCCAACGTGCGCATCGCCTTCCTCGAAGGCGGGGTGGCGTGGCTGCTGGTGCTGCTGGAGCGGCTGCACGCCTCCCACGAGACCCACTTCCAGTACATCCCGGACGGCGAGTTCGGCATCGGCGAAGACGACGACCCCGCCCAGGTCATCCGGCAGCTCATCGACGAGGACCGCTTCTACCTGGGGATCGAGACCGAGGAGCTGACGCTCCCCTTCGCCATCAAGGTGGTGGGCAACCGGCCGTTCCTGTACTCGTCCGACTTCCCGCACGAGGTCACCAACGAGAGCTGCAAGCACGACCTCGGCGAGTTGATGGAGAGCGGCGAGCTCACCGCGGACGACAAGGCGGCCATGCTCTACCGCAACGCGGAGCGGTTCTACAAGCCGGAGGCCGCGGGTTCCGGGGCCGCGGCCGCAGCGGCCAAGGCATAGCCGTCCAAGGGCTTTCCCGCACGGGGGCAGGGCGTGGGTCGCGTCCTGCCCCTTCGTGATGCCGACACGGGACCGCGGGGGCCCGCGGCCCGGACCCCGCAAGGAGAGCGCCATGGACGAATGCCGCGCCGCGGTGGTGGTGTCCCACAACGAGCCGCTGGAAATACGGAAAGTGCCCGTACCCGACCTGGAGCCGGGGGCGTTGCTGGTGCGCATGGAGGCGTCCACCATCTGCGGCACCGACGTGCACCGCTGGCACGGTCCGCTGGGCGGCGGCGACACCCTGCCCATCATCACCGGGCACGAGCCGTGCGGCTACATCGAGGAGGTCAACGGCGAGCGCACGGATATCCTGGGCAAGCCGGTGAAGCCCGGCGACCGCATCGTGTGGAGCTACGTGGCCTGCGGCCACTGCTACTACTGCACGGTGGCCCTCCAGCCGTGCATCTGCCCGGGACGGGCCTCCTGGGGGCACAACCGCAGCGACCGGTACCCCTACCTGCTGGGAAGCGTGTCTGAGTACATGTACGTCCCCCCGCCGTGCGAGATCATCCGGGTGCCGGACGACGTGACTTCGGCGTCCGCGGCCGCTTCCGCGTGCGCCTACCGCACGGTGATGCACGGCTACGACCGCCTCGGCGCGATCAAGAGCCACGAGACCGTGGTGATTCAGGGCAGCGGGCCGCTGGGCAACTTCGCCACCGCGGTGGCCCGGGACCACGGCGCCAAGCAGGTGCTGGTCATCGGCGCGCCGGCCGCGCGGCTGGAGGTGAGCAAGCGCATGGGCGCGGACGCGGTGCTGAACCTGGAGGAGGTCACCGACCCCGGGGACCGCCGCCAGTGGGTGCGGGACCACACCGACGGGCGCGGCGGCGACGTGGTGGTGCAGGTGGCCAACAACATGGCGGTGCCCGAGGGCCTCACGCTGCTGCGCGGGGGCGGGCGCTTCGTCAACATCGGCGCCGGCGGCAAGGCCGCGGTCGGGGTCCAGGACCTGCCCCAGGAAATGGTCCTGCACACCATCCGCTCCGGCGAGCCCCGGCACTGGCTCCAGGCCGTCGATTTCCTCTCCTCGCGCAAGGACACGTTCCCGTTCGAGGAGATGATCAGCGCCGAGTACAAGCTGGAGCAGGTCAACGAGGCGCTGCAAGCCATGGCCCGGTACGAGATCGTCAAGGGCGTCATCTACTTCGGGAACGCCTGATTCGTTCCGGTTCGCGTTCCTTCTCTCCATGGGCACGCGCGTCCTTCGACTTCGCTTCGCTACGCTCAGGACGAACGGGAAATTTCGCTGCGCTCGGGACGAACGAGGATGTTCGATTTCGCTGCGCCCAGGAGGAACGGGGACCGTGGTTCACGGGTGTCCTTCAGAGTGTGGTTCGGAGGTTCCTCCAACCAGTGACCGTAATGGGACAATGGCCAGGGGGATGCGCCTGACCAGTGAGCAGGGAGCGGCGGCGGGGAGCCTCTGGAGGTTGCCTCCATGCGCTTGATCGTCATGGGCGCCGGCCCCATCGGGGGCATCATCGGCGGACGGCTGGCCCGGGCCGGGCGGGACGTCACCCTGGTGGACGTGGACCGGGAGCACGTGGCCGCCATCCGGGAGCATGGCCTCCAGGTGGACGCGCCCGATGGCCCGTTCCGCGTGAGGGTCCCGGTGGCGTTCCCCGAGGAGGTCCGGGGGACGTACGACGCGGCCTTCATCGCGGTGCGCTGCAACTACACCCGGGACGCGCTGGCCGCGGTGCTGCCGCGCTTGACGGAGGACGGTCTCGCGGTGTCGCTCCAGAACGGCATCAACCTGCCGCTGCTGGAAGAGGCTCTGGCCCCGGATCGGGTGGTGGGGGTGGCCATTCGCATGGGCAGCCGGCGCGTGGCCCCGGGACGCCTGCACACCGCGGTGCGGGGGCACCTGTACGTCGGCCATTCCCACGGCCGCGCCACGGCCGGGCTCGCGGACCTCAACGCCATGCTGGACGCGGTGATCCCGAGCGAGGTGTCGGACAACATCCTCGGAGTGCTCTGGAGCAAGCTCACCTACACCTGCTTCGGCTACTACGGCTCGCTGGCGGACGCGGCCATGACCGAGAGTTGCGCCGGCCCCGAAGACCGGCGGCTCCTGGCGGACTTCCTGGGCGAGGCGGTGGCCGTGGGCAGGGCCGCGGGCGCCCGGTTCGTCCCGTTGGCGGAGTACGACCCGCCGGAGCTCCACCCCGACAAGCCCCTGGACGCGCGCCTGGCGATCCTGAACGCCTACGCCGCGTCGTGGAAGCCCGACGACCGCAAGGGTCCGCTGCGGCAACTGCTGGCCGGGGACAAGCTGGAGGTGGAGTTCACGCTGGGCCACGTGGTGCGCGAGAGCGCCCGGCTGGGCCTGTCCACGCCGCTGTGCGACAAGCTGCTGGCCATGATGGGCGAGCTGGAATCGGGCGAACGCGCCCTCGGCCTCCACAACTACGCCGAGTTGGCGGCCTGCCGGACGTAACGGGACACGGAGTCTCCCTCGTGAAAGGGTCGTGAGGACGAACTCAGGACCTCGAGCGCGTCCTTCGACTTCGCTTCGCTACGCTCAGGACGAACGGGATCGTTGTTCAGAGTTTCCTTCGACCAGTGACCGTAACGGGACTATGGCTAGCGAGATGTGTCCGTTTCCTCTTGGGAACCCTCTGTCGTCCAACAAGGGAAACTCTGAACGATCAACAATTACCCCCGTTCGTCCTGAGCGTAGCGAAGCGAAGTCGAAGGACGCGCTTTTCCACAGGAGATGGAGTTCAAGCCGGAACTGTTCAGAGTTTCCTGAGAACGGAATTTCCGAGGAGTAAGCATGTCCACGGGTGCGACGCCTTGGAGCGCGGCTCGGCGGAAGGCCGAAGGGTGGTTCCGGGCGATCCGGCCCCGGCGGCTGAAGCAGGCCGTGACGGGACTGTTGCTGATCGTACTGTTGTCGGTCGGGGTCTGCTACTGGCTGCTGTTCGTCCGGGTCACGAACGGCGGGTTGACCTTTGAGAACGAGTTGCTGATTCCCGACCAGTCGTTCGGAACCGTCGTGGACGGACGTCGGCAGTTCCACCTGACCGTTGCAAAAGGGAGCCGGGAGTTCCTGCCGGGCAAACGGACGCCCACCGCGGGCGTGAACGGTCCGTTCCTGGGGCCGACACTGCGTCTGCGTCGGGGCGAAGACGTGGATCTGGTGGTCCGGAACGAGCTGGACGAAACGACGACCATGCACTGGCACGGGATGCACGTTCCCGCCCGCATGGACGGCACCCCGCACCAGGGGATCGAGCCCGGAGGATCGTGGACCGCCAGCTTCCGGGTCCATCAACAGGCCGCTCCGCTGTGGTACCACCCGCATCCGCACGGCGCCACGGGGCGGCACGCCTACAAGGGGGTCGCCGGCTTCCTGTGGATCGACGACGACAACAGCGACGCCCTGGACCTGCCGAAGACCTACGGCGTTGACGACGTTCCGCTCGTGATCCAGGACCGGCTGTTCGACGACGACGGCGCGTTTCGCTTCGCCATCAATCAGGGCGCCGTTTACGGCGACACCATGCTTGTCAACGGGACCTGGAGTCCGTTCCTCCGGGTCGAGTCGCGCCGCATTCGGTTCCGGCTGCTGAACGGCTCCAACGCGCGGATCTACTACATCGGCTTCGACGACGATCGCGTGTTCCACCAGATCGCCACGGACGGCGGGTTCCTCGAGACCCCCCTTCCAACCGACCGCGTGGTCCTCGCCCCCGGCGAGCGGGCCGAGATACTGGTGGACTTCAGTGACGGCGCCGAGGCGGTGTTGCAAAGCTACCCGGAGGCCGGACTGCCGGAGACCATCGAGGCGTTCTTCGGGGGGGTCGGCACCGGGAACCTGCAACTGTTGAAGGTCGTTCCCCGGCCGGCAACCCGCGCGTCCCACGCGCTGCCGAAGCGACTCAACACCATCTCCCGCATGGACGCCGGAGACGCCGCCAGAGTCCGTCCGATGGTGTTGGGAGGGCCCGTGCAGGGAGACGGCCGCGGGGGGCCGCCCATCAACGGCAAGGTAATGGACATGGCGAGGATCGACGAGGTCGTGCGACTGGGGGACATCGAGGTTTGGGAAGTGGTCAACCGCGGCGGCCAGGCCCACCCTTTCCACGTCCACCTGGTCCAGTTCCAGATCCTCGACCACAACGGCCAGCCGCCCACCGGGGCCGAACTCGGCTGGAAAGACACGGTCCTGGCGCTTCCCGATGAAGTGGTTCGGATCATCATGCCCTTCGAGCGGTACGCCGACCCTCGAATTCCCTACATGTACCACTGCCACATCATGGAACACGAAGACAACGGGATGATGGGCCAGTTCCTGGTGGTGGAAGATCCGGAGCAAGTCCTCCGGTGATCGTTCAGGGTTTCCACAGGAGGAACATCATGGAATACCGCCGGTTCGGATGCACGGACTACGAGGTGTCCCCCATGGGGCTCGGCTGCTACAGCATGTCGGGGGCGTACGGGGCGGGAGACGACGCCGAGTCCATCGCCACCCTGCACCGTGCCTTCGAGTTGGGGATCAACTTCCTCGACACCTCCGCAAGCTACGGCAACGGACACAACCACGAGCTCATCGGCAAGGCCATCCGGGGCAGGCGCCGCCAAGTGGTGATCCACTCCAAGTCCGGCAGCCCGCGGGCCGCGGACGGGACCGGGCTCGACGGCGGCAGCTCCCCCGAGTACCTGACCCGCACCTGCGAGGAGAGCCTCCGGCGGCTGGGCATCGAATGCCTGGACGTCTTCTGCATGTCGCGCATCGATCCCGCGGTGCCGGTGGAGGAGTCGGTGGGCGGCATGGCCCGGCTCGTGGAGCAGGGGAAGACCCGCTACATCGGCCTTTCCGAGGCCAGCGCCGGGTCCATCCGCCGGGCCTGGAAGGTCCATCCCATCGTGTCCCTCCAGATCGAGTACTCATTGTGGTCCCGGGACCCCGAGCAGGGCAACATCGATGCCTGCCGCGAGTTCGGCATGGGGCTGATGGCCTATTCGCCCCTGGGCCGGGGCTTCTTTGCCGGCGCGGTCCGCGGCCTGGACGAGCTTTCCCAAGGCGACAACCGGCGCAGCCAGCCCCGCTTCCAGCCGGGCAACATGGAACGGAACCTGGAGCTGCTGGCCAAGGTGGAAGCCGTCGCCAGGGACAAGGGCGTCACCGCCGCCCAGCTCTCGCTGGCGTGGCTCATGGCCCAGGGACCGGACATCGTCCCCATCCCCAGCAACAAGAGCCGCGTCCACCTGGAGGAGAACGTCGAGGCCGTGGACGTGGATCTCACCGACGCGGACCTGCGCCGCCTGGACGCCATCCTCCCCTACGGCGCCGCGGCCGGCGACCGCACCCGGGACATGAAGCGGGTCAACGTGTAGGGAACCCCTGAACGATCATAGGGACCCTCTGAACGATTCCGGAGGAAGAGCGCGTCCTTCGACTTCGCTCCGCTACGCTCAGGATGAACGGGGGGCTTCGCTCTGCTACGCTCGGGACGAACGGAGGGACTCCGCTTCACTACGATCGGGATGAACGGGGAACGCTCATTCCCGGAGCAAAACCGTTCAGTGCATCAACCGGCCGCCGGACACGTTCAACGCCTCGCCGGTGGTGTGGGACGAGTCGTCGGAGGCGAGGAACAGGGCCGCATTGGCCACTTCCTCGTGTTGGGCGTACTTCCGCAGCGGGGTCTGCTGCAGGACGCTCTTCTCCAGTTCCTCGAACGACACCCCCAGCCCCTTGGCCCGGTCCCGGTACATCTCCCGGAGGTCCGCTTCGTCCATGCCGCCCGGGCAGATGACGTTGGCCCGCACACCGAAGGGGCCAGCCTCCTTGGCGATGGTCCGGGTCAGCCCCAGGAGACCCCACTTGGCGGCGCACAGGGACCCCCGCAGCGCCATGCCCTCCCGTCCCGCGGTGCCGGAGATGCTCACGATGCTGCCGCGTTTCCGTTGCATCATGGGTTTCAGCGCGGCCTTGCAGCAGAAGAACACGGCCTTCAGGTTGACGTCGAGGACCGCGTCCCATTCGGCCTCGGTGATCTCGTGCACCGGGACCATGGGGCCGCGGAAGCCCACGCTGTTCACCAGCACGTCCAGCCTTCCCCACCGGCCCAACACGTGGTCCACCATCCGGTTCACATGGGACTCGTCCGCGGCGTCGGCCGTCATGGCCACCGCATCGCCGCCCTGCCGTGCGACGCCCCGGACCACCTCGTCGAGTTGCGGCTTGGCCTTTTCCAGGTCCACCAGGGCGACTCTGGCGCCCTCACGGGCGAACGTGCAGGCGATGGCCTCGCCGATTCCACGGGCGCCGCCAACGATCACGGCAACCTGACCTTCCAGCTTCATGGTTCCTCCCCAGGGGCCTTGCCGGGCGCCCCTTTGCAGTTTCTCCTTGGGAAAGCGCATCCTTCGACTTCGCTTCGCTACGCTCAGGATGAACGGGATGGTTGTTCGAGGTTTCCTTTACCGGGTCTCCGATGCGGCGCCGCGGCCAAACGGCCGCTCCGGTTCAGCTACGGTGGAACGGCCCCATGACATCTTCCGCCAGCCATTGCATCTGCTCCAGCATCTCGGCGCCGGTGTCCGAGGGGAACTGGAGCGCGCACACGTGGCGGATGCCGGCCCTGTCCAGGAACGCCACCTGCTCCAGGATGCTGGCCGGGCTGCCGATGAGGTTGTGGGTCTCCGCCAACGCCGGGTCCCGGCCCGTGTGCGCCAGGGAGACCCGGTGCTGGACCATGCCGGTCCTGCGGTAGCGCGCCCGCGCCGCTTCCACGGTCTTGCCGATGCACAGTGTGAACTGGGAGCATGCCTCCACTTCCCCGGGGTCCCTTCCCGCTTCCTCCGTCAGCCGACGCAGCAGCGCCGCCCGCGCCGCGATCTCCTCGAAGGGCCGCCAGCCCGGAAGCCACCCCTGGCCCAGCCTGGCGGCGCGCCGGACGGCCGCCTCGTTGTGGCCGCCCACGAAGAGGGGCAGCGGGTCCTGCACCGGCTTGGGCGCCAGGGCGACCTCCTCAAACGCCACGTGCCGGCCCTCGTAGGAAGCCGTCTCCTCCTGGAAGAGGCAGCGCAGCGCCGCCAAGCCCTCGTCCAGCAACTCGCCCCGGCGCTCCCGCCTCCGTCTCGGCCACTGGGCCTCGAACTCTTCCCGGTAGGCCCCGATGCCGACCCCGAGGACCACCCGCCCGCGGGTGAAGCGGTCGAGGGTGCTTACCTGTTTGGCCAGCAGCACCGGGTCCCGCAGGGGCAGGATCAGCACCGCGGTGCCCAGGCGGATGCGCGTGGTGTGCGCGCCCACCACCGCGAGGGTGACCAGCGCCTCGTAGAAGTTGGGCGGGTGCGCCCACTTCTTCCTCGCGTAGGGGGCGGGCGTCACGTGGTCGTTGCCCCAAACCGCGTCGTAACCGAGCCGTTCGGCCTCCTGCGCCAGCCGGACGAACTCGTCGGGCGCGATGAAGGGGACCGGGTTGACCAGGCCCTCTGTGCAGGTGGGGAGCTGTATGCTGAACTTCATGGGTTCCTGCGGACGGCGGCGGAGGATGAGGCGTCTCCCGTCTTCGGCTCCTTGCCGACTCCCTACCCGTCCGCACGATAGCCGTACACGTCCTTCAAGGTTCCCAGGAACTCGTTGGCGTCGTCGCCGACCGTGGGGATCTCCGGGGCGCGGGCGGCCGCGGCGTCCGGGTCCTTGAGGCCGGTGGCGGTGTTGACCACCACCACCGTGTCGCCCGCGCCGATCTCCCCTTCCTCGCACAACCGGCCCACCGCGGCAAGGGCGGCCAGCGAGGACGGTTCCGCGTAGATGCCTTCGTCGGCCGCCAAGTCCCGCTGCAGGTCCAGCAGCGCCCCGTTCTCCACCACCCGCGCGGTTCCGCGGGAGCCCCGGAGGGCGTGCAGCGCCTGGTAGGTTCCCTGGTTCACGCTGATGGAGCCGGCCACGTAGGGCGTCGGGGCGGGGATCTCCGGCAGGGCGTCCCGCCCGGACGCCAGGGCCGCGGTCAGGCTGCCGGCCATCTCCGCGGCCGCCATGCGCGGCCGCTTCCGGATCCAACCCAGCCGGGCGAGCTCGCCGAAGCCCTTGTACATGCCGAACAGCGCGTCGCCGTAGGCCACCGGCAGCACGCACCAGTCGGGCGGGTCCCAGTCCATCTGCTCGCAGACCTCGTAGGCAAGGGTCTTGTAGCCGTCCACCCCGTAGGGGTTGCTCCCTATCGGCGGGCCGAAGTAGGGCGAGGTCGGGTACCATCCCCACTCGGCCACCCCGGTCTGCAACAGCTTCCAGCGTTGGGCCTTGGTCTCCGCGGCCACCACCATGGCGCCGTAGGCCCGGATCTGGGTCACGAGGGCGGAGGACGCGCCCCTGACCGTGAGGACGATGCAGGGAAGCCCCATGCGGGCGGCATAGGCTGCGGCCGCGGCCCCGGCGTTGCCGGTGGAGCTGACCCCCACCGCCCTGGCCCCAAACCGGCGGGCCATGGCCAGAGCGGTGACCGCCAGCCGGTCCTTGAAGGAGCCCGACGGGTTCCGTGACTCGTCCTTGAGGAAGAGCCGGGCCAGCCCGATCCGGCGTCCGTAGCGCTCGCAGTGCAGCAGCGGCGTCATGCCTTCGCCCAGGGTCGCCGCGTCCGCGGGGTCCACGGGCAGCAGTTCGCGGTAGCGCCACAGATCCGCGGGGCGATGGCGCAGGGACTCGACCGGGAAGTTCCGGGCGACGGCGTCGAAATCGTATCGGGGCGTGAGGTTGGAGGGCGCCGTGCGCCTGCACGCGGGGCACCCGTCGAAGCGGGGCTCGACGCCGAAGGACGCGCCGCAGCGTATGCAGGCCAGGCCGGTGAGGTGGCTCATGCCCGGGGTTCGAGGACCTGGAGGTCCCGGGGCACGGAGGTGAGACGCCGGTAGCCGTCCCCGGTGACGACGATCATGTCCTCCACCTGCACGCTGCCCCAGCCGAGTTCGTAGTAGGGAGTCTCGACGCACAGCACCATGTCGGCTTCGAGGGGCGTCCGATCCCCCGGCGAGAGGGTCGGCCGGTCGTAGCCCCCGAGCCCCAGGCCGATGCCGTGGCCCACGTGCTGGCGCCCGTAGTGGGGTATGCCCGCGGCCCGCACCGCCTCCAGGGTCTCGTCGAAGATCTCGGCTGCGACGCTGCCGGGCCTGACCAGTTCCAAGGCCCGGTCCTGTCCCTTGAGTACGGCCTCGTAATAGGCGGTGAACTTCCCGTCCGGCTCGCCGAAGGAGAAGGTGCGGGACATGTCCGTCAGGTAGCCTTTGTAAAGGCACCCCACGTCGAAGCGGATCATGTCTCCCTTGCGGAGCCGGTCATCGGGCACGTTGGTCATTCCCAGGGCCGCGCTCCTGCCGAAGCCCACGTGGTTCATGTTCGGTTCCGCGCCGCGCTTCACTTGCCCCAGGTCGAAGGCGAGGCACATCTCCGCCTCCGCCATGCCCTCCCGCGCCTGGTGGGCGGCCTCGTAGATGGAGTCCTCGGTGACCCGCACCGCCTCGGTCATGCGTTGGATCTCGGCGGCGCTCTTGACCATGCGGACCTCCCGGAAGACCGCCGCCCCGGGCACGAGCTCCAGGTGCGGGAACCGCTCCCGGAGCCGCTCCGCCAAGGCCGGGTCCAGCCCCCTCTCGTCGTAACCGAGACGGCTTCGCTCGAGGCCGGCGTTCTCCAGCGCCCGCGCGATGCCCTCGAAGAAGTCCCGCACCGGCTCCAGGTCCACGCCCAGCTCCCGGATGCGCCGTTCCCGCCCGGTGAGCGGCGTCTCCTGGTCGATCACGCGGTAGAAGGTCCCGTAGGTGACCACCCCCGCGGGCGGGACCGCGTCCACCAGGTAGTCCACCTCGGACCGGGGGACCACCACCCACGGCGCAGTCACCGCGTCCGCCCGAACGATGGCCGCAATGTCCTGGCGGCGCCACACCCCGCTCAGGTAGAAGACGTTGGGAACGTTGCTGGCGGCGAACAGCCCGTCGAGGCCCCGCTCCGCCAGGACGCGCTGCGCCCGCGGCTCGTTGATCCACATGTCGGAAGACTCCTGCAAGAGGAAGGGATGGGAACGGACTATAGGGAGCCGGGTCGGGTGTGTCAAACCGGGTCAGGGAAGCGCCTTGAGCCTGTCCGCAGGGCAAGAGTCCGGTCGATCGTGAATGGAAGAGACATAGACAGGGCGTCATTCCCGCGGACGCTCATTCCGTCATTCCAGCGGAACCCCACCTCGTCATTCCCGCGAAAGCGGGAATCCACTTACGGAACCTCTGAACAATCCGGACAGGGGGCGTGAGCGCGTCCTTCGACTTCGCTTCGCTACGCTCAGGACGAACGGGGATAGGGGCGTCAGGATGAGGGAATCGGGAATCCATCCTGGATGTCTCGATTGTTCAGGGGTTCCTTACGATCCTTCTTCAACTGTGGCCTCGATGCGTTGGATGATGTCCGCGGCGACCTCCAACACTTCGACCGGCGCACGAACCTCCTCACCCATGACTTGGCGCAAGGCGACGACGAGCGGCGCCAGCTTGGCGGATTTTTCCCGGTCGCTCGACAGAATCTCGACGAGGTCGCGCTCCGAAACTCCGACCGCGATCAAGTCGAGCACGACCTCGATCATCATACACAGGTTCGTTTCGTCGTCCGAAACGAACGCGGCATACGCGGATCGGAATGCGGCCGCGGCAGCCGAGATGTCTCCTCGAACGATCAGGGCCTTCGTCCTCAACCATCCCGCATCTGCCTCGCGGACGAATGGATATTCTACTGCCTCCGATCTCAGCTTGCCTGGCATCTCCGCCAGTTCTTCGTCCGTGTAGAACGCCGCCATGAAGTGGATCAGGTTCCGCACCACGACCGCCTCGTCGCGTTCGCGCCGCAGCTTGTAGTAGATGCTGTAGAGACGTTGTGCGGCAGAGTACTGTCGTTTTCTGCCGGCTCTTTCGACCGAGAGCACGCCGCGGTCGGCAAGTCGCCCGAGCAGGGCTGATACGGTTCTGATGTCCATCCGGGCGCGGTCTGCGACCTCGCCGGCGTACGACGGTTGCCATAGGTCGATCACTGCAAGATAGACGCGGCGCTCGGTCTTTGCGAACCCCTCCAAGTGGGAGCGAAAGTACTCGGTGTGTTCGTCGATCAACGCTACCGTCTCTCCCATCAAGTCGCGCAAGGATCGACGGCGGGAGAACTCGGCCACGATGACCAGGAGTCGGGGGGCGCCGCCGGTCAGGATCTCCAGGGCCTTGATCTGCCGTTTGTTTCTTTCCTCGCCGCTGGCCATTTGCCACAGTCTCTGACATTCCTCGGTGTCCAGCCGCTCCAGACATACGATGCGGAACAATTCGAAGAACGGGTCCCTCGCATCATCCAGTCTCTCGAATCGTCCGGTGGCAGTGGCGAGCAACATGACCTTGGGTTCTGCCTGCAAGTTTTCACGTAGCTTCCAACCGAAGTGGTCGTCCACGTTGCCACACAGGGTTTGCAGGTTCTCGACCATGAGGACGAGTTGCCTGTCAAGCCGATCCGCCGTTTCCAGGAAAGTGGCCCGGGCACGTTCCTCGAGATCGACTCCGTGTCCTTGGCGGGCAAGGTGGGCGTGTGTGGCCCGCAGTTCCCGGGAGATGCGGGGATGCGAGTCGTTGACCTCCCGCGCCAGGTAGAAGATCGCTTCCAACCAGAAGTCCCCCATATCGAATATCTCATGGCTTTCCTCCATGAACCGGACCGGCAACAGTTGCCCGGAGAGTTCTTCATCGGTTCGGATCTCCGCAGCTACGCGAGCCAGCATCATGGTCTTTCCACGACCGCGGGGACCGATGAGCAGAACGTGTTGACACGACGGCGCGGCAACGTTTCCGCGAAGGGTCTCCAGCACGATGGCCAGTTCGTGTTTCCTGACCACGAACTGCCGGATTACCTCTTCGTCGGACTGGAACGTCCCCGGGTTGAACTTGCGGATCGTCGGCTCAGGCGGTTCGTTCATCGGATGCCTCCCCGGTTCGGGGTGTTTTTGCCTCTCTCTACCATTCAACGGATACGTTGTCAACGGATATGCTGACAACAGTATCGTTGACGGCGTTTCCGTTGAACTGCGAGGTCGATCTGTCTGGATTCCCGCTTTCGCGGGAATGACGGAGAAGCGGGAGATTGAGGCGCGCCCGCTTCTTGTATTTTCACGAGGCGTCAGGTAAGAGGTGGCTCTTCAAACCGGACTCTTCGGGAAGAAACCGAGAAGGAAGACACCGAGAAGATTTGGAGGAGCCAATGGCCAAGCCCGCGGTACAGACAGAGAACACCATGGACAACGTCCCCTTCTTCTACAAGTGGCAGAAGGGCGAAGGGGTGCCCATCGTCGATACCTTCTTCATCAAGGACCTGAAGGAAGTGCCCCTCGAGTGGTGGGACCGCATGGGCGGGGACGGAACCATCATCAACATGGAAGGGGCGGGGGAGGCCACCGGCGCCTACGTCGTGGAGATCCCCGCGGGCAAGAGCCTGAACCCCATGCGCCACATCTACGAGGAGTTGATCCTGGTGGTGCAGGGCCGGGGCGCCACCACCATCTGGAACGACAAGGGCGCCAAGCAGACCTTCGAGTGGCAGGAAGGGAGCCTCATGTCGGTCCCGCTGAACGTGTGGCACCAGCACTTCAACGGCCAGGGCGACCAGCCGGCGCGGCTCTTCTCGGTCAACAACATGCCCATCGTCTTCAGCCTCTTCCACAACGAGGACTTCATCTTCAACGCCCCCTACGACTTCGTGGACCGCTTCGACGGCCGGCCCGACTACTTCTCCAGCAAGGGCGTCCAGCATCCGGGCCGCATCTGGGAGACCAACTTCATCGCGGACACGCGGACCTTCAACCTCCAGGAATGGAAGGAGCGGGGCGCGGGCGGCAAGAACGTCTTCCTGGAGATGTGCGACGGCGTCATGGCGGCGCATATCTCGGAGTTCCCCATAGGGACCTACAAGAAGGCGCACCGCCACGGCCCGGGCTTCAACGTCATCATCATCAAGGGGCAGGGTTTCTCGCTGTTCTGGCGGGAGGGCGAAGAGCCCAAGCGCTACGACTGGCACGACGGCAGCGTCTTCGTGCCCCCCGAGATGATGTTCCACCAGCACTTCAACACCGGGGCCACGGGCGCACGCTACCTGCCGCTTCGCTTCGGCGGCATCAAGCACAGCATGGGCGAGGGCTTCGGGGACGTCTCCAAGGTCGACAAGGACGTGAAGTCCGGCGGCAACCAGATCGAGTACTACGACCAGGAGCCGTACATCCGCAAGATGTTCGAGGACGACCTCGCCAAGTCCGGCACCACGACCAAGATGGACCCGTCCGTTTACGAGAAGCCCGCGGCCTGAGCCAACGTCCTTGCCGCACGGGGAGGAAGCGCGCTTGGCTTCCTCCCTTTTTTTGTCCTGGGAAGGGGAACGGCTGCGGCCCTCCCGGGGCCGTCCGGCAGCGTGATGGCGACCGTCGTCCTGACCATACTCTCCTACCTCCTGGGGTCGGTCCCCGCGGGTTTCCTGGTGGGGTCGTCCGCGGGGGTGGACGTCCGCAGCGCCGGCAGCGGCAACATCGGGGCCACCAACGTGGCGCGCACGCTGGGCTGGAAGAAGGGCCTGGTCACCCTCCTTGCCGACGTGGCCAAGGGCTTCCTGCCGGTGCTGGCGGCCCACCTGCTCGACCTTGGGGGTCTCGCGGCCGCCTCCGCGGGCTTGGCCGCGTTCGCGGGCCATCTCTACCCCGTGTTCCTGCGGTTCCGGGGCGGCAAGGGCGTGGCCACCGCGGCAGGCGTCTATCTCGCCGCCATGCCCCTGGCGGCGCCGGTCCTCGTGGGGGTCTTCCTTCTGGTCATGGCCGCGGACCGCCGGGTCTCCCTGGCCTCCCTGAGCGCAGCGGTGGCGGCGCCGTCCGCGGCGTGGCTGTTTTCCTATCCCGAGGAAGTGGTCTGGCTGAGCCTCGTCATCGGCGTCCTGGTATGGGTCCGCCATGCCGGGAACATCCGCCGTCTGTGGGTGGGGGAGGAGCCCCGGTTCGAGCTGCGCCGGCCTCCCCGCTCCGGGGGGTAGGCCGTCCTTCGACTTCGCTTCGCTACGCTCAGGACGAACGGGTTTTTTTGCTTCGCTACGCTCAGGGTGGATGGGGTTCTCCGCTTCGCTGCGCTCAGGATGAGATGCCGATTGACAATTCGAGGCTACCGGCGTACTGACAGGTTCGGGGCCGGGTTCCCGGGCACCCGTGACCGGAGGGGCAAACCACCATGAGGGAGGCAATCGTCATGAGATCATTGCTGCGTGCGGCTGCACTCGGGTTGGTGCTGACCATGGCGGCGACCACCGCGTTCGCCGACGCCAGGCTCTACGAGGCGGCGAAGAAGGAAGGCGAGCTCGTCTGGTACACGACGCTGATCGTGAAGCAGGCGGTGCGGCCCATCGTTGCGGCGTTCCAGAAGAAGTACCCCGGCATCAAGGTGCGCTACTCCCGGGCGAACTCGTCCGACACGGCCATCAAGATCCTCAGCGAGGGGAAGGCCAACCGCATCCTGGGCGACGTGTTCGACGGGACCTCCAACGCGGAAGCCCTCAAGGACGCCAACCTCGTGGAGAAGTGGATGCCCAAGAACTCGGCCATGTACCCGGCCGAGTTCCGGGACCCGGAAGGGTACTGGTCGGCGACCCACCTCTACTTCCTGACCCCGGGCTACAACACCAGCCTGGTCTCCAGGGCCGAGGCGCCGAAGACCTACGAGGACCTCCTCGACCCCAAGTGGCGGGGCAAGATGGCATGGAGCCCCAGATCCACCACCTCCGGCGCGGCCGGCTTCATCGGCAACGTCCTCATCACCATGGGCGAAGAGAAGGGCATGGCCTACCTGCGGAAGCTCGCCAAGCAGGAGATCATCCCGGTCAGCGCCAGCGCGCGCAAGGTGCTCGACCAGGCCATTGCCGGCGAGTACCCCATCGCGTTGCAGATCTTCAACCACCACACGGTGATCAGCGGCAACAAGGGCGCGCCGGTGGACTGGATCAAGATGGAGCCGGTGACCAGCAACATCGCCGCCATCGGCGTCATCGAGGGAGCGCCCCATCCCAACGCGGGCAAGCTCCTGATCGAGTTCATGCTGTCGCTGGAAGGCCAGAAGGTGCTGCAACAGGCCAACTACCTGCCGGCCCACCCGGACGTGCCGGCGCTGGAGCCCACCCTCAAGCCCAGGGAAGGCGGCTTCAGGGCCAACACCATGCCCCTCAAGATGGTGCACCGCGAGCTCGCCAAGTGGAAGAAGATCCACGCTGACCTGTTCCGCTGACCGGAGAGGGGCGCCGCGGCCAAGCCGCTGACGGCGCCCTCCCTTTCCCGTCCTTCTGCGACGATCCGGCGCCCGCGCGCGCCGCACGGAGGCGGAGGCTGGCCAGATGCCGGGGTGGTTCCGATTGCGACAGACCGAATACGCGGTTCCGGGCCTCCTGCTGGCGGTGCTCATCGCCCTGCTGGTGCTGCCGCCCATCTGGTTCCTGGTGCAGGGCAGCTTTTACACCACCAACGCCGACTTCAGCCGGGGCGAGCTGACGCTCCAGTACTACCGCCGGCTGGTTCGGGAACCCGCGCTGTTCACCAGCAGCCTGAACTCGACGGTGTTCGCGGTGGGCAGCTCGGCGGTGGCGCTCCTGTTCGGGGCCATGCTGGCCTGGGTGGTGGAGCGCACCAACGCCGCCTTCAAGTGGCTGGCCTACCTCACCACCATCATCTCCCTGGGGACCCCCTTCATCCTCTACGTGAGCGCGTGGCTCTTCCTGCTCGGCAAGGCCGGACCCATCAACGACCTCTACCGCCTGGTCACCGGCAGCGACGGGGTGCTGATCAACGTCTATTCCATGAGCGGCATGATCCTGGTGGAGGGGTTCCTCTGGTCGCCGCTGGTGTTCCTGTTGCTCTCGGCCACGTTCCGCACCAGCAACCCGGAATACGAAGAGGCGGCGCGCATCTGCGGGGCGAGCGTGTGGGACACCATACGGCGCGTGACCCTCAAGCTGGCGCTGCCCTCGGTGCTGGCCCTGGCCCTGCTGGTCTTCATCCGCGCCATCGAGGCGTTCGAGGTCCCGGCCCTGGTGGGGCTGCCGGGAAAGATCCACGTGCTCACCACCGACATCTACCTGGACCTGTCGGACGTGGTGCCCCCGGACTTCGGGCACGCCAGTTCGTTCTCGGTCTTCCTGCTGGTGGTGGTGGGCATACTGCTGGCCTTCTACAACCGGCTGTCCAAGAGCGCCGACCGCTACCACACGGTGACCGGCAAGGGGTACCGCGCCCGCATGTTCGACCTGGGCCGCGGCCGGCACGTGGCCACCGCGGTGGTGCTGGTCAACTTCTTCGTGATCCTGGTGCTGCCTCTGCTGGCGCTGCTGTGGGCTTCGTTCCTGCCGTTCTTCCAGCCGGTGCGGTTGCGGGGGTTTTCCCTCTTCACGCTGGAGAACTACCGGGCGGTGCTGGACGCGGACTACTACCTGGGGTTGCTGTGGAACACGCTGTTCGTGGCCGCGGTCTCGGCCACCGCGGCCATGGCCATCACCCTGGTGGCCGGATGGTTCGCCGCCCGCCGCAAGGCCGGGGCATGGGTCCTCGACCAGCTCGCCACCATGCCGCTGATCTTCCCCGGCATCGTGCTGGGGGTGGCGGTGATGCAGATCTACCTCCAGGTGCCCATCCCCATCTACGGCACCGTGTGGATCCTGGTCATCGCCTTCGTGATCCGCTACCTGCCCTACGGCATGCGGTATTCCTACGCCGGCATGTTGCAGATACACCACGAGCTGGAAGAGGCCGCGGGCGTGTGCGGCGCCTCCCCCATGACCACGCTGCGGCGCATCGTCGCGCCGCTGCTGGCCCCGGCCATGCTCTCGGGCTGGCTGTTCATCTTCCTGCTGGCCGCCCGGGTGCTGTCGCTGCCGATCCTGTTGTCGGGGCCGGACTCGCAGATGGTGGCGGTGGAGATGTTCGACCTCTGGACCAACGGGCAGGGCACCGAGCTGGCGGCCCTGGGACTGGTGTGGACCGCGGTCATGACCGTGATCGCGAGCCTGTTCTACTACACGGCGCGCCAGACCGGCGCCACCGCCTACGGCAACTGACCCATCCACGCGCCGCCCATGAGTCCGTCGAACTCCCCGCCTCCGCCGCCGGCAACCACCCCGCGCCCCGACGTGGAGGCGCTGCTCGACCCGCGCAACGTGGTCATCGTCGGGGCCACCGACAAACCCGGGAACTGGGCCCAGCGCTGCTGGCGCAACCTCGGACGCTACGGCTACGGGGGCTCGGTCTATCCCCTCAACCCGCGGCGCGAGGAGGTCTGGGGAGTGCGGTGCTACCGGAGCTACGCCGAGTTGCCGGAGCCGCCGGACCACCTGGCGGTGTTCGTGCCGGCGCCGTTCGTGGAGGCGACCCTGCGCCAGGGGGCGGCCGCGGGGGCGCGCAGCGCCACGGTGGTGTCCGCGGGTTTCGACGAATCCCCCGACCCCGCGGCCATGGAGCGCGGCCGGCGCCTCTCCGCCGCGGTGGCGGAGTTGGGCATCGCGGTTTCCGGTCCCAACTGCCTCGGCAACTTCAACGGCCGCGCCCGCTTCGTCACCATGACCGACAACCGGCCGCAGCCCACCGAGGCCGGCCCCGTCGCCATCGTCGGGCAGTCCGGCGGGTTGGTGATGGCGCTCAAGCGCACCCTCGAAGAGCGCGGCATGGCGGTGGGCTACGTGGTCACCAGCGGCAACGAGGCCGGGCTCAAGACCGCGGACTACATCGAGTATTTCACCGCGGACCCGCAGACCCGGGTCATCGTCTCCTACCTGGAGGCGGTACGCGAGCCCGAGCGCTTCCTGGCCGCCTGCGCCGCGGCCCGGGAAGCCGGAAAGCCGGTGATCGTGGTCAAGCTCGGGACCTCGGACCACGGCCGGGCCGCCGCCCTGGCCCATACGGGCGCCCTCGCCGGGTCCATCGCCGCGTTCGACGCGGTCGCCGGCGACGCGGGCGCGGTGCGCGTGGCGACCCTCGACGACGTGGTGGAGATGGCCGAGTACCTGCTCCACGCCCGGCTGCCCCGGGGCGGCGGGCTGGGTGCCATGACCTTCTCCGGCGGGCTCCGCGGGGTGCTGCTGGACCAGGCCGAGGCCAACGGCCTGTCGTTCCCGCCCCTCGCCTCCGGGACCCGCAAGCGCCTGGAAAAGCTGCTCGGCGTCGGCGCCGTCATCGGCAACCCCCTGGACTCGGGCTTTGGCGCGCTGACCAGCCGCGAGACCTACATCCGTTGCGTGGAGACCATGCTCCACGACCCCGGGGTGGACACGCTGCTGTTGCAGGAGGAGTTGCTGCGGGCCCCCGAAGGCGGGGACAAGGAGCACAACATGCGCGCCGTCAACGAGCTGGCGGCCCGGGCGCGCAAGCCCATCGTCTTCGTCACCATGATCTCCCACGGCCTGAACGACTACGCCCGCAACCTGCGCGACGGCTTGCGCCGCGTAGCGTTCCTGCAGGAAGCGGACAAGTCCCTGCGCACGGTCCGGTCGGTCATCTCCTACGCCATGCGGTCGCCGAGGAAAGCCGCGGGGAAGCGGCGCCGCGGGTGGACGGCGCCGCCGGCCGTGCGGAGGCGGCTGGAGAGGACCCGCGGCGGGCCGAGACCCACGCCCCTGTCGGAAGTGGATTCCAAGGAGTTGCTCCGGGCCTACGGGGTGCGGACGCCCAGGGAGCGGCTGGCCCGGAGCGCTGCGGAGGCGGCGCGGGTCGCCCGCGGCCTGGGGTTCCCGGTGGTGTTGAAGGCCGCGGGCGCGGAGCTGACCCACAAGTCGGACGCGGGCGGCGTGCTGCTGGACGTCCGCACCGCGGCCGCGGTGCGCCGGGGCTACGGCGCGGTCCTGCGCAACGTCGCCCGCAAGGCCGGGGGGGCGGCCGTGGACGGCGTGCTGGTGGCCGAGCACATGGCCGGGGACCTGGAGCTGGTCATCGGCGCGTCGCGTGACCCGGAGATGGGACCCGTGGTCATGTTCGGGTCGGGCGGGGCGGCGCTGGAACTCTACCGCGACGTGGCCTTTGCCGCGCCCACACTCCGCGAGGCCGACGCCGAGGCATTGATCGCGCGCACCAGGGCCGCGCGGCTCATGGACGGGTACCGGGGGGCGCCGGCCCTGGACCGGAAGGCGGCGGTCAAGGCGCTGGTGGCGGTGTCGCGGCTCGCCTGCGACCTGGGCCGCCGGCTGGAGTCCATCGACGTGAACCCGTTCGTGCTGCGCCCGCGGGGCGGCGTCGCCCTCGACGCCCTGGTGGTGCTCGCCGGCGCGGAGCGTGACGACGCGGGCCAATAGACCGGGGGTCATGCCATGCTGGAGATCGAGGGGCTGACCAAAATCTTCGCCAACACCACGGACGCCATCGCGGGGGGTATCCGCAACGCTTCGTTCTCGCTGGAGAACGGCGCGTTCTTCACCCTGCTGGGACCCTCGGGGTGCGGCAAGACCACCACGTTGCGGTGCCTCGCCGGCCTGGAGACCCCGGACCGGGGCCGGGTGGCGGTGGAGGGCGACGTGCTGTTCGACTCGGCCGCGGGCGTCAACGTGCCCATGAACCGGCGCGAGGTGGGCATGGTGTTCCAGTCCTACGCCATCTGGCCGCACATGACCGTGGCCGAGAACGTGGCCTTCCCGCTGACCGTGGCGAAGGACCGCCGGTATTCCCGGAGCGAGGTCGAGGCCGCGGTGGACCAGGCGTTGCGGACCGTGGACTTGGCCGGCTTCCAGTCCCGCCCGGCGACCCGGCTGTCGGGCGGCCAGCAGCAGCGGGTGGCCCTGGCCCGCTCTATAGTCAAGACGCCGCGCCTGCTGCTCCTGGACGAGCCCCTGTCCAACCTCGACGCCCAGTTGCGGGAAGAGATGCGGGTGGAGCTCAAGCGCCTGCAACGGCAGATCGGCATCACCACCGTGTACGTCACCCACGACCAGGCCGAGGCCCTCACCCTGTCGGACCGCATCGCGGTGATCGACCAGGCCAACGTCATCCAGACCGGCACGCCCAGGGAGATCTATTTCCGCCCGGCCAACGACTTCGTGGCCAAGTTCGTGGGCAGCACCAACCTGCTGGACGGCAAGGTGGCGCGCATCGACGGAGACGCCGCGGAAGTGGAGGTCGCCCAGGGCCGCACGCTGGCCTGCATCAAGACCGGAGCCATGCGGAACGGCGACCGGGTGGCCGTCTCCATCCGCCCCGAAGCCATCCGGTTGTCGGCCGCGGAGCCGGGAGCGGGCGGCAACCGTCTTTCCGGCAGGGTCCGCCACGTGGCGTTCCTGGGCGACTCCTGCCGCGTGGACGTCCTGGTGGGCGAGACCCTCATCCAAGCCAAGGCCGCCCCGGACTTCGCCGCACCCGACGACCTGGAAGTCGATCTGGTGTTCGAGGCCAACCACACGCTGGCGGTGCCGAAGGCCTGACCGGGGCCGCGCCGCCGCCACGCACCCCGCACCTTGACTTCCATTCCCGTGCGTATCAGGATGCTTTCATGCGGACTACCCTGACGATCGATCCCGACGTCGCGCAGCTCCTGCAACAGGAGATGCGGCGTACCGACAGGAACATGAAGACGGTCGTGAACGATGCCTTGCGGCGCGGCCTCGGCGCCCAGGGCAAGCCGCCGAGGTTGCCCCCCTTCAAGGTCGAACCCCACGCCTTCGTCTTCAAGGCGGGCGTGGACACCGACCGTCTCAATCAACTCGCGGACGAGTTGGAGGCCGCGGAATCCTCTCGAAAGCTCGAACGGTGATCATTCCCGACGTCAACCTCCTGGTGTACGCCCACGACTCGGGTGCTCGCCGGCACGAGTCTGCACGCGAGTGGTGGGAAGCATTGATGAACGGGGCGGGCAGCGTCGGTATTCCCTGGATCGTGATTCTGGGATTCATTCGCATTGCGACACATCCGAGGATCCTCGAAAACCCGCTGGAGGCGAATAACGCCTGCGCTCGCGTCCGAGCCTGGCTCGCCCGGCCCAACGCGATCGTCGTTCATCCCGGTGCGCGTCATTCGGATATCCTGTTCAAGCTCATCGAGGCGACTGGAACCAGCGGCAATCTGACGACGGATGCACACCTGGCCGCTCTGGCGATCGAGCATCAGGCCGAGATCCATTCGACCGACGCGGACATGGCGCGGTTTCCCGGCCTGCGGTGGGTGAACCCGCTCCTTTGATGCAGACTCACCCGGAAGGCTGCGCCGCAGCAATTCGTTGGAGGAAACCTGAGCAATTACCCCGTTCGTCCTGAGCGTAGCGAAGCGAAGTCGAAGGACGCGCTTTCACACCGGGAGATGGAGTCCAGGCCGGAATTGTTCAGGGTTTCCCGGAGATCCTTTTCGGCCCGTTGACGCCGGGTATGCCGCCAAGCGCCACCGGGAGAGATAGAGAAACAGACCATGCCGGTGCTGGAGTTCAAGGGGAAGCAGCACATCTACGCACACCACCTCACGGTGCCCTACCGGCCGTTGTTGCCCGACCGGGAGCGGTCCTGCCGTTCGGCCGGCGCCGACGACAACCTGATCGTCCACGGGGACAACCTGCACGCGCTGAAGGCGCTGCTGCCGCGGTACGCGGGGCGCGTCAAGTGCATCTACATCGACCCGCCCTACAACACCGGCAACGAGGGATGGAGCTACAACGACAACGTGAACAGCCCGCTGATGAAGGAGTGGCTGCGAACGAACGGTCCGGTGGACAACGAGGACCTGGAACGGCACGACAAGTGGCTCTGCATGATGTGGCCGCGGTTGCACCTGCTGCGGGAGCTGTTGTCCGAAGACGGAGTGATCTTCGTGTCCATCGACGACAATGAACAGCATCATCTCAGGATGCTGATGGACGAGGTGTTCGGCGAGGAAAACTTCATCGCGATGTTCGTGAGGAAGCGTCGTCTTGCGACCGGCATGAGGGACAACCAGGTCTCTCAAGATCATGAGTTCGTGGCCTGTTGCGCGCGACAATCCAGGGATGTCGGCTTCTCAGGCGCAAAGCGGAAGATCGGTGACTATCCGCTCGAAGACTCGGCGGGCAGGTATCGCAGCACTGACTTGACGATCGGCATGGACAGGAACCTCCGCCCCAACCAGTTCTACGAAATCGTCGATCCGCGTACCGGTGCAGCGTACCGGCCGCCGGAACAGCGCGTATGGCGGTTCGAGCCATCGACGATGAAACGGGAAATCGAGGCAGGGAACATCATCTGGCCGACGCCCAGGCAAAGGAGAATGACGCGCCCCCGTTACAAGACCCGCTATGACCCGAACGATCCCGGGAAGACGAACCCCATCTCGACCTGGATCGACACCAGGAACGGCGACGACGATAACGACGTCGTTCTCGATCTCACGGCGGAATTGAACACCGCCGCCACCCAGGAACTCAGGACGATATTCGACCATAACCAGGTGTTTCCCTATCCGAAGCCCGTTTCCCTGGTGAAGGAACTGGTTCGAGCGGCCACCGACGAAGACTCCATCGTCCTCGACTCCTTTGCCGGCAGCGGCACGACGGCCCATGCGGTGCTCGCGCTCAACAAGGAGGACGGCGGCAACCGCAGGTTCATCCTGGTGGAGTGCGAGGACTATGCCGATTCGGTCACCGCGGAGCGGGTTCGGCGCGTCATCGAGGGCGCGCCCGGCGCCCGTGACGCTGCGCTGCGCGACGGGCTCGGAGGCTCCTTCACCTTCGCCACCCTCGGCGACCCCATCGAACTGGAAGGCATGCTCTCCGGCGAGGCGCTGCCGCCGTGGTCGGACTTGGCGGCCTACCTGCTCCATACCGCTTCCGGCGTCTCTGCCGGGCCCGGCGACCTTGCGCCGTTGAACGACGACGGACTCTTCCATTCCTCCGACAAGCTCGACTACCACCTGCTCTACCAACCCGACCTGAAGTTCCTGTGCAGCAACGACGCGGTGCTGAACGAGGAGCGCGCGAAACGGATCAGCGCAGCGGCCCGGGAGCAGGGCCGCAAGGCGGTGGTGTTCGCGGCCGCCAAGTACATCGGCCAGCGCGAGCTTTCGGCCTGGGGCATCACCTTCTGCCAACTCCCCTACGAGTTGTCCAGCCGGTTGGAGTAACCGGGAGCGGAGCGCGGGAAGATGGAGTTGAAGGAGTACCAGACGCGAGCGCTGGAGGCGTTCAGCCGCTGGCTGGCCGCTCTCGACGACGCGCGCAGGGAGTCCGCGGCCGCGGTCGAAGCGCTGCAAAAGGCCGGGGTCGATCTTCCCCCGGATCTGGGCAACTACCCGAAGACCGCGTGGCGGAAGTTGGCCCAGGCCGGCGGGGTCGCGGGCGGCGGCGACTACGCGGACCGCACCGCGGACGCCGGCTTTCCCATCCCACACGTCTGCTTCAAGGTGCCCACCGGCGGCGGCAAGACGCTGCTTGCCGCCGCGGCGCTGGAACGGATGAACCGGCCCGCCGGCCTCACCCTGTGGATCACCCCCACCAAAGCCATCTACCAGCAGACCAGGACCGCGCTGTGGAGCCGCGAGCATCCCTACCGCCAGATGCTGGAACGGGCCAGTGGCGGGCGCGTCAAGATGCTGGAGAAGGACGCCCCGTTCACCGCCGCGGACGTCGCCCACTACCTGTGCGTGATGCTGCTCATGCTGCCGGCCGCCAACCGCCAGAAGGGCAGGGAGTTCCTGCGCATGTTCCGCGACTCGGGGCGCTACCCGACGCTGTTTCCCGACAGCGACGACGCCCTGGGCGACGGCCGCCTGCTGCGCCGCTACCCGGAACTCGAACGCACTTCGGACGGAGGGCCGGTCAAGCACAGCCTGTTCAACGTCTTCAAGATGCTGCGCCCGGTGGTGGTGCTGGACGAAGCCCACAAGGCTTACGGCAAACCCGCCGCGGCCCAGGAGTTCGTGCGCTCCGTCAACCGCCTGGACCCCAGCCTGGTGGTCGAGTTGTCGGCCACGCCGAACCGCGCCGTCAGCAACCTGCTGGTGGACGTCTCCGGCGTCGATCTGAAGCACGAGGAGATGATCAAGCTGCCGGTGCGGGTGGAATCGTTCACCAACGCCGAGTGGCGGCACACCCTTGGCGAAGCGGCCGAGGAACTGGAGCGGCTGCGCGCCGAAGCCGAATCGCTCCAGATGGGCGAAGGGCGCTACATCCGCCCCATCGCGGTGGTGCGGGTGGAGCGCACCGGCAAGGACCAGCGCGACGGCGAACGCATCCACGCCGAAGACGTGCGCGAGTACCTGACCCGCAACCTCGGCGTGCCCGCGGAGGCTGTGCGGGTGAAGTCCGCGGAGAACGACGAGTTGGGCAAGGAGGACCTGCTCTCCGAGTACTCGCAGGTGCGGTGGATCATCACCCGCGCGGCGCTGATGGAGGGGTGGGACTGCCCCTTCGCCTACCTGCTGGTGATGCTGGACACGACCCGGGCGCAGCGGGCGCTGACGCAGTTGGTGGGGCGGGTGATGCGCCAGCCCCACGCGCGCCGCACCGGGCGGGAACCGTTGGACCGGTGCGCGGTCTATTGCTGGAACATGGACGTGGCCGGGGCGGTGGAGCAGATCAAGCAGGGGCTGGAACGGGAGGGGTTGACCGGCCTTGGCGACGAGGTGACGGGGAGCGGCGCCAAGCTGCACATCGTGGAAGTGCGGCGGCGGGAGCAGTTTCGCGGCGCCGACATCTTCCTGCCCAGGGTGCTGCATCGGGACGGCGCCGGCTGGCGCGACCTGGACTACCACCGCGACATCCTGCCGGCCATCGACTGGGAGGAGATCGAACCGCCGGACCCCGCGAGATCCCTGCCCACCGCGGCGCGGCGAGAAACGGCGTCCGTGGACGTAGGCGAAGACGAGGCGGTGGCCTCCCCGGGAGGGTCCCGGGACCTCCGGATCGACAAGACGGTGCGGACGTCCTATTTCGTGCGGCGGCTGTCCGACGTGGTGCCCAACCCCTGGCACGCCGCGGGCATCGCCCGCACCCTGCTCCAACGACTGCGGGAGACGGGCGAGGAGGAAAGCAGGATCTACGACCGCCGTTCCCATCTCGCCTATGCGCTGCGGGAATCGGTGATCGACGGCGTGGAACGGATGGCGGAACGGATGTTCCGCGACAAGTTGACGCGGCGGAGGATCCGTTTCGACCTGGACGCCGGCGTGCCCCGTTACCGGATGCGCGAGAGCTACGAGATACCGGTGTCGGAGTCCGACCGGACCTTTCAGCGGTTCGGCGGCCAGCCCATGCAACTCAACCTGTTCGAGCCGGTGTTCGAGCGGCAGTTCGACACCGAGCTGGAGCGGCGTTTCGCTTGCTACCTCGACGAACAGAAGGCGCTGCGCTGGTGGCACCGGGTGGCCGTCCGCCAGCAGGGTGAATACCACCTGCGCGGCTGGCGGCGGGAGCGCATCTATCCCGACTTCATCGCCATGGCGGGCAGGAGCGCGGGCAAGCCGCACCTGCTGGTGTTCGAGACCAAGGGCGAGCACCTGCGCGACAACCCGGACACCGTTTACAAACGCAAGGTGCTGGAAACCCTGGAACGGGCGTTCCACGTGGGCCGGATGCAGATCCACGACGGACCGGCGAAGGGCACTTTCCGCCTAGTCTTCGACGAAGCCGAATTCCCCGAGACGCTGGCCGACTACCAGTGACGGGCAAGGGAAGGGAAGGAACCTCCGAACGATCGGGACAGGGGCATGAGCGCGTCCTTCGACTTCGCTTCGCTACGCTCAGGATGAACGGGGATAAAGGCGTCAGGGCGAGGGAATCGGGAATCCATCCTGGATGTCTCGATTGTCCAGAGGTTCCGAAAAATCGTTCGGGGTTTGGTGGAACGGTTGGACGGTCAACGGCTGCGGTCCCCGGTCCAGTAGCGGTGGAAGTGGTGCACCGGGCTGTGCCCGGCGCCGATGGCGAAGGCATGGCGGATGGCCCGGGTGACGAACTCCTTGGCGTCGGCCACCGCGGTCTCCAGGGGCTTGTTCCGGGCCAAGCCGCAGGCCAGGGCCGCTGAATAGGTGCAGCCGGTGCCGTGGGTGTTCTTGGTGCGTATCCGCGGGGCGGGGAACTCGTGGAACGCCGAGCCGTCGTAGAAGACGTCGATTGCGGCGCCTCGTCGGTGGCCCCCCTTGACCACCGCGCTCCTCGCGCCCATACCCACCATGCGCCTGGCCATCTCCTCGATGGCGCGCGCCCCGGTTCCCTCCACCCCCGTCAGCGCTTGCGCCTCGGGGAGGTTGGGAGTGACCACCGCGGCCAGCGGGAACAGGCGGGTGAGCAACGTCTCCACCGCGTCGGGCCGCAGGAGCGCGCGCCCTCCCTTGGCCGCCATCACCGGGTCCACCACCAGGCGCTCGACTCCGTGCCGCTCGACCCTGTCGGCCACCGTGCGGATGATGCGGGCGTTGGCGAGCATCCCGGTCTTGACCGCGTGGGCGCCGATGTCGTCCATGACGGCGTCGATCTGGGCAGCCACCAGCGACGCCGGGGTCTCCAGGACCCGGGCCACGCCGGTGGTGTTCTGGGCGGTGACCGCGGTCACCACCGAAGCGCCGTACACCCCCAGGGCCGCAAAGGTCTTCAGGTCCGCCTGGAGCCCGGCCCCGGCTCCCGAGTCGGATCCCGCGATGGTGAGCGCCTTGTAGATGGTCACGGAAGTGCCCCCGAGCCCCGCAGGTTACGGGCCGCGGCATGTGGGGTCAACCCGTTACCCTTTCGGCTCTTCCGGCTTTCGTGTGGGTAAGGCAAGAGGGAGGGGGGAACGACAGGGGGCATGCCGTCGTTCCTCCGCTTCCGCGGGGCCTGCCCCGGCAGGCAGTAAGCCGGGAGGCAGGCCCCACGGACGCCCACCCCGTCATTCCCGCGAAAGCGGGAATCCATCTTCGACGCGACGCTGATTGGGGGAAAGCGCGTCCTTCGACTTCGCTTCGCTACGCTCAGGACGAACGGGAGGGGGGCTTGCTCAGGATGAATGGGAGGTTTCGCTTGCTCGGGATGAATGAGGGGTCTTCGCTTCGCCATGCTCAGGATGAACGGGGGAGCTTCGCTTGGCTACGCTCAGGACGAACGGGGATCGTTGTCCAGACCCCGGCACGCTGCCCCTTGCGGCGACAGGGTTGACATGGCCCCGTTTGCTGGTGGCATACTTCCCGGCGGGGTGGAGCCATGCCACAGATCCTTTCGAGGGACCGGATGCAGAGTTTCTTTCTCGACATGACGCGGCGCTGCTTCGGGGAGCTGGGCATCCGGGACGCCCAGGTGACCGGCTACGTGGCCGAGGTGTTGACGGAGTTCGCCCGCAGCGACCGGCTGTACCGGGTGCGTTCCCGCTCCCGCAGGAACCACAAGCTGGACAGCGTGGTGGAGATGTTGGCCGCGGACGAGGAGACGGTCTCGGGCGGGAACCCCCTGATGCAGGAAAGGCGGCTGCGCAAGTACCTCGGAGACTACACGCTGTTCATGAGCGGGATCTTTCGTTCGTACGTGGAGCGCGGCGGCTACCTGGACTACTACCTGAAGGAGGGCAGCCGCTCCTACTGGAAGGTGTCCGAAGTCGATCTGTCGCTCTACCGCACCGGCTTCCTGCTGTTCCAGGAGCTCTCCGAGAAGTTCGAGTACTTCTCCGGCGCGCTCGATTACATGCACAAGGCATATTTCGCGGACTCGCCGGGAACGGACCCGTTTTCCGGCTTCCTCAGGCAGATCGAAGGGTGGATGAGGACGAACGTGACCGACAACTGACGGCTGGAAACTCTGAACGATTACTCCCGTTCGTCCTGAGCGTAGCATAGCGAAGTCGAAGGACGCGCTTTCCACAGGCAGATGGGGGTCAAGCCGGAATTGTTCAGGGTTTCCGGCTGCAAGGACCGGGTATCCGGAATTGGAACGACGGATTGCGGACCGGGAACCGTTCTTCAGCTCTCGTCCATGACGGCCTCGCCGCCGTGCCTTGCCGGCGCCGCCCGTGGGTCTTGCCCGTGATCGCATGTCACAGACCACTCGAAACGTTCTCGTTGCCGGCGGCCTCCTTCTGGCCGCGGCGCTCCTGGTCGCCGCTTACGTGTCCGGGTTCCTGCTGACCCCCCGTCAAGGCCACTCGGAGGTGGTGGAGGTCGAGGTGCGGCGCGGCGACACGTTCGCCGCGGTGGCCCGCGAGCTCCACCGGAAGGGCTTGGTCTCGCAGCCCCGGCTCTTCGCGTTGTGGGCCCGGCTTCGCGGACTCGACACCAGGATGCACCGGGGCATCTACCGCTTCGAGGGGGCGGTGTCGCCCGCGGCGGTGCTCGACGGGCTCGTGCGGGGCCGGACCGTGGTCCACAAGGTCACGGTTCCCGAGGGCTTCACCGTCCGGCAGATCGGACGGCTCCTGGTGGGCAGGGGACTGGTGACGCCGGAGAGGTTCGCCGCGGCGGTGGGCGAGCCGGCCCTCCTCGCCTCCCTCCCGACCGAAAGCCTGGAAGGCTACCTGTTCCCTTCCACCTATCATTTCCGCGTCCTCGCCACGGAAGAAGAGATCGTCAAGACCATGTTCGCGGAGTTCGAGGACAGGTTCACTCCCGAAATGGAAGCGCGGGCGCAGGAGTTGGGCATGACCCGGCACGAGGCGGTCACCCTGGCCTCCATCATCGAAAAGGAAGGCGGCCCGACCGACGAGTTCCCCCTGGTCTCCGCGGTCTTCCACAACCGCTTGAAGCGGGGGATGCGCCTCCAGAGCGACCCCACGGTCATATACGGCCTCGAGGACTTCGACGGCAACCTCACGCGCCGCCACCTCCGCCGCCGGGACCCCTACAACACCTACCGTATCCGGGGCCTGCCTCCCGGTCCCATCGCCAACCCCGGTATGGCCGCCATGAACGCGGCGCTCTTTCCGGCCGACGTCGAGTACCTGTATTTCGTGTCCAGGAACGACGGCAGCCACCATTTCTCCCGCAGCCTCCGGGAACACAACCGGGCCGTCGCCAAGTACCAGCGGAACCGCCGCGCAAGGACGTCGGCGAAGCCGTGAGCCAGCGGCCGGCGCGCCGCCTGTCTCAATCCACCACCTAATCCATGTGGCTCTTCCGGCTTTTGTGTGGGTAGGAAGGAAAGGAGGTGAGACAGGGTAGAGAGACAGTCAAGGGAGGGAGCGATGCGAGACCGTTCCCATACGGATAGTCGGTCGCACAGCCTGAGACAGGACGCGACCAACCGTAAGTGACCCATCCACACCAGGAGACTACACGCCGTCCATGTAATTCAAAGACGGAATGACAGCGCGCCTTTTGGAGGACGCGACTTTTGTCGCACAGGAGGACAGGCTGGGCAGGTCACTACCTGTGCCGGAACATTTCCAACCGGAGCATCGTTGATGCCGGCGGTTTGACCGTTAAGCAAACTTGTGATCTGATTTTCGAATGCTTCTCGGGAAACGGAGTACATACCTCTCCGCGCGCCTTCGAAACTACAACTCCAGGCTGCGAGTGCCTGCCCATAGCGGAGTCCTGCCCGAACGCCGCGGGCACCGGCACGGCGCAGACCCTTCTGCCCGTCGGCTGTGATTTTGGCAAGCAGGCCAGCCGTACACCAGTCACCAGAGCCGCAGGTGTCGGCAAGACGCGGCGCAGGAACGGCCTTGAGATACATCCAATTGGAGATGCCGCGGCCGAGCCGATGGCGGTATCTCAGGCCTCGATCCCCAAGGGTCTGCACTTCGAGCAGTACCGCAGAGTCATTTGCCATTACGCCGCTGATGCGGGCAATGCGGTCGTCAGCGTACTTGACGATGTGAGCGAGTGAAATCGCTTCCGCCATGAGCTTGTCTGTCGCCTTCTTGCTAGATGGCTCGAACACCACCACGGCACCGTGAGCAGAGGCCTCGGCGGCCAAGGTGAGGGTTGCGCGCGACAGGCGATCGAGGAAGAACACCGATGCATCGGCAAGAGCCGGCCTGATCCTCTCCACCACGTTGAGGGTAATCGCCTTGAAGGGCGGTAGCCCTTCACCACAGCGCAGGCACAACCAGGAGAACCGATGCCTGGGCCGGCCATCCCGCCCACGTTGGATTTTCTGGACAATGATAGGAGTGTCAGCAGTGGGAGCGCATGTGATCCAATCGAGATGGACACCCCAGCGTGCCATGTCCGTGCGAACGCACTCGGAGGCACTGTCACCGTTCATACGCGCTACGGGATAAGCATTCCATCCGAGCCAAGCCAGAATGGAGAGCACGTTGCCACAGGTTCCACCCGCCCAATGGCGAACAGGCGTCTCGGGGTCGGGGCCGACAACACAGTCGAGAGCTATCAGGCCTGCTCCGAAGATCTTTGGTTGAGTAGCAGAGGTCATCGCGCGACGGCCCCTGCCGTCGTCAACGCGGGTCGAGGTTGGGGATAAACATCCCCTTCCAGCCATATGTGTATGAGATTTGGCTGGTCAATCCTCTCGGGTACTGTTTCTTCCAGTTCGTAGCCGATGGGCTCCAGATGGGCGATAGGTAAATTACGCTCCAGTGCCGCCATCAGCGCGCCCAGAGCCATCACTTTGCTGCCGAGTGGGGAAAGGATGAGCATCGAATCCCCTGTTTCCTCGAAAACAGGCCTGCGAAGGTCGTCCAGCCTGAGAATTGTTCGATAGAGATCTAGCGGATCATCTTCGTCGGCGTAGACGATATTGCGTGTATCGACCTCCCAGGTGTCTTCGATCTCGATCAGATACTCCTCCGCTAGCAAATCCCCGAGACGAGGATCGCTCGCTGGAAAGGGAAAGATGGGGCACGTATCGTGGGGATGGATGAAGCCATAAAGCAGTCGGAGCGCGTTGCGTCGTCGGGTAGCCAACTGTGGCAACCACAGCCTCGCCGCGTCGGCCGTGTCAGATAGGGTTGAGCGGCCCTTGAAGCCGTGGACGTAGTTGGGTACATCGCTGTATATGGATCGAATATCATCATCTAGGCGCGGGTCGTGAACAACGAATACATGCAGATTGGCATGTCCCTTACTCTGGCCTATACCCTCAGCGAAGTATCGGATGATCGGAAAACTCGTGCCTGTCGATAGGGCACTGACGTCGACGATTACGTCCGTCACGCTCTCCAAGTCTTGCTGGCTGAGGAAGCTGACAATGTTGCGTCCGCCGACTACCGCACCACCCGGTCCGAAGATCTCGACCGGCACCACTTGTGGGTCAGTGAGCATGGTGAGAAGAATCTTCGTGTTTGCATCTGCCCGGTCCGATTGGTTCTGCAACGGATTGGGGCGTTTTTCTTGGATGAGTAGCCCACGCACACTCGCGGAAGTGTTGCTGAGCCGAGCGGAAACGATAGGTGAGCGGGGGTCGAAGCCGGCACCTGCTACAAGAAAAACTTTCCGATCCGGCTGTGTAAAATAGTGGTAGAGGAACTCGCCCACTTCATTGCCGCGGTGGGCAACACAGGGATCCCAGCGACGTTTGTGGCTCATCTCACCTCTCATCAAGCAGTCGCACCAGATCGTCGGTGCGACGCTCAAGGAAGCCACCGCGTTTGAGCGTCAGCCCATGGCAGAGCAGGAGTATGCCACCGAGTTCGATCAGACACCAAAAGCGCTTCTTGGTGCCATAGTTAGGTGCCAATACCAACGCGTTGTAGGCAACTCCGAATTGGAGAACTTGCGCCAAATGAGGATGAGTTTCGGGAATGGCTTCAAACTCCTCTTGTGGGATTCCAAAGGCGGTAGCGCCGCCACCGAGCGATGCGTTGCCCTCCAGGCTCTTGGTCAGGCATTCCTCCGCAATGCCGTTTGCGAGCCGACGAACGAGTTGACACTGTGGAAAGTTCCACTCACGCACCATCTCAGTTGCGCGTTCCCGCAACAGCTTATCTTGGAAATCACTCGTGAGCATTGGTTCCTTGCCGCGAATGAGATGGGTTTCACACTGCGAGACGAGACGGCCTGCGAGTTGGAGAAACTGTTCTGCATTCTCCGAACTCGCGTCGCACAAGGTGTCAATGCCGAAGAAATAAGGTCGTTCGTAGCTGTGCAGCAAGTGGATGCGTGCTCCATCCGCAACCCCGGCGTTGACCTTCAACGGTCGGCTAGGTTCGGCATTGCTGGAGACGTCTTCGAACAGGCCAGGTTGTGTCCGTTTAGCATAGCGCTCGAACAACACCGATAAAATTCCGAGTCGCAAGTCTTGGCCCTTCTCATCCGTATTGGCTAGGTAATCGTTGACTTCCTTCTCAAACTCACGGCGTCGCTCGCTTGAGACCCCGTACCGGCGTTGCAGGGTATCGACGTGTTTTGCGAGTTGCTGGCGCTTACCGGCTGGAAGCAACTTAGGTTTCGTTGACAGTAGATCGCCAAGGTTGTCGAGGCCGCGGCGGTTGAACACTTCCATTTGTCTCAGGTAGCGTCCCGCCATGTCCTTGGCCATTTTGCGAAACTCCTGCCGCTGCCTCCTGCGCTCTTCACCGCTTTGCATCCAAATAATGGTGATTTCGCGTGAGGGCTTGATCCCAGATTCACCCAATTCATCGGCGTTTATTGCCTGATCCAAAAGTACGTCTCTCGGGTTCAATGCATCGAATCGGGTCAGGACCCATCTTGAGACCTTGAGTTCACGCCGCGAAAGCCAACGTCGAAGAGCTTTGAGTTGAGTAGGATGGAGGCTATGCGCATCATCGAAGATGACGAGGGGGCGGATCTCCTGCGTATCTTCACCATCGGTAAGTCGGAACGCCTCGATGACATCGAACGGTCGGTAGGCAGAAACTGCCTCTATGGGAATGTCTTGAATGACTGGCGGCACGAGTGCGGCCGAGATCTTGTAGATAGCAAGCTCGACTTCACGGGCGCGATGATGCAGATCCTGTCCCGCTTCACCGCCGATGGCCTTGAGTGCGGCGTTGGCGTCGGTACGCGGCACGATCTCGATTTGGTCAAGCTGCCTACCGGAGGTCTGAATGTTTCGGAGCCAAGCTAGTACGGTACGGGCCTGCAGCAGTGCAATCATCAGCTTTGTTTTGAGCTCTTCCGGGTAAGGGAATTCCCAAAAATCCCGGTATTCGGCCTCGAGTGGAATGCGCTCGCCTACGAGTTTTGGGCGCTCGTTGTCAATCGCTCCGCAGGTTGTCAGCGTATGAAGCAGCGGCTTGTAGTTGGTGCTGTCGCGATTGAGTAGCAGAGTATTCAAGCTCGTAAACTGGAAGAGCCTCGCGAGGGTTGTCTTTCCGCTACCTGGAGTACCGATGACCATCACCAAACGGTCGTAGAGGCAGCCTTGTTTCGCCGGCTTCTGGAAAAAGGTGACAAGCGGCTCCGGAGTGACTACGGCGAGGAATGCCTCATCATCTCGGAGATATTCGGTTGCTCGCTTTTCGAAGGGGTTTGCCATGTAGTATGTCTCTCAGACATGCCGGTGGCGGCGACGGAAAAGCGGGCGCATGGCTGGCGCGAGAGTGCCATCTCGATCTCCGCCGTCGGTCTCGGCCCAAAGCAGGGCAACCGCGTTGTTCGGGGTATTGTGTTCGAGTACGAGAGGAAGTGCGCAGCCGCCATAGCCGAGACCAAGGTGAGGCACGCCGCCAATGTCGGTGTGTTTCGTGCGAATTTTGGGGTCGTAGTAGATTTGAGTCAGCTTGACGAAGTCGTCAGGATGTCCAGGAACCGCATTGATCGGCAGGTCGGGAGGAAGGACCAGTCCGAATGAAGCTCGCATAGCCTGAGCCCAATCTTCCTGAAAGGCCCCGCTCGCCTTCGCCTCTTCAAGACGCTTCTCGATGGCGTTCCTGGCAGCCTGTGATGCCACGTAGTGATGGATGCAAAGCACCCAATCGTCCTCAAACAGCTTGTCACCACCGAGCACACCATTAGCGTGCTCAACTGAGTCTTTGAAGCGGAGGAGCTTACCTTTCCACTCCGTCTTATTTTTATCGCAACGGAGAAACGAGGTTCCGGTGCCAGCGAAGTCGTCAATCAGATAGACGAGACGGAACCGTCCGTTTTGAACGTCGAGATCCTTGCGAAGATGATCAAGCAGATCTTTCCACTTGTCGGTATCTACCTGTGTGCCCTGGACGAATTGTTCGTTGCTAAGCAAGCCCGAGTTCATACGACGGAGAATGTCGACGTGCGCTCCTTCACTTAAACCCATGAACAAGGTCTGGCGGCGCAAGCGTTTCTCCGCCGCTTGGGCGTCCGGGTCTGCGAGCACTCGATAAGGCTGAATCTGGCACTCGGTTGCCACCATGTGAACGATGCGATCTCGGACGGTGCGTGGGTAGAACTGCTCGACGAGTCGCTGCATCTCACTGGGGCCGATGTAAACAAGGGAGTGGCGCACGAAGGCATAGGCTGTCTCCCTTTCCTGCGGCTGTTCGAACTGCTGAAGCCAGGTCACTAAGCTTTCGATGAAACGCATACCCGCTTGAAAATCGCGATAGCCATCGTATTTGAGACGCGCCATCAGTCTCAGCCACTGGAACTCTTGGCGTGCGAGGTCGTCGGTCCACTTCATGATCTGACTGAGTACTTTAAGCCCGAGGTCCTGGTTCATTGCAACGACCCCGCCAAGAATCTCAACCGACCACCTTGCGCTTCCAGTGCAGAGATATACTCAAGAGTGACCGTCGGACCACGTTGGCCTGGCTTGCCGAGATGCCAGCAGGTCACAGGATCGGCGCTGATCTCGTCGACCCCGAGTGCAAAGGGTTCGCTGAGCAGCTCATAGTCGTTTCCTGGCCAACGTCCGCAGTCACCGATTGTGAGGATAGGCTCGTCGCCGACCTTCTCACGTAGCCGCCGAACGACGTTCAACTTGGACACCCCGGCCGCCATGACGTCAACCGAATGGCTAGAGTGCGTGACAGTAACGTCATGGACACCGGTCGTAAGGGTGACTTGGCGGGTGAGATCCCAAATCCGCCTCACGGGTATGACACGGGTGGCCTCAAGAGTGATCTGGAAGGGGCGATCTTCCTGGCGCGTGCATTGGGAGAGATCCGGCTGACGGCGCAAGGCATCAGCGAGTGGGCGAAGGGCGGCTCCGACATTCTGGGATCCATCCGGAGCGCCGTCGTCTTCGAGCAGTGCGACCTCCGCGCCGTTGTAGTAGCCAACAAGAACGAGATGCCAGAGCGCGCGAGGGAGGTGTTTCTGAAGGTAGCATCGAACCGATTTGCCTCGACCGGTTGCAATCCCGATGTAAGCACCCGCTCCGGCGAGGCGGGCAAGTTCGGAGACCACTTTCTGATTTGCTGGCTCGAACCGATGTCGGGTGTCGACCAGCGTGCCATCATAGTCGAGAACGACGCCGGCAAAACAAGCATCGCGCAAACGGTTGAGAAAAGCCGCGAGCATATCGCGCCAGCGGCCGAGTTCGCTCAAGGTGGCGAGGCTGTCCGGGGCGACCTCCGCTTTCCGGGCGATTGCGGCCGCCTCTCGCGGTGTGAGGCGCGGCCGCCCTGCAGCGCGTCGGGGGCGTGGGATTCGTAGGTTGTAGAGCCTGCGCCCAAACTCGGGGACACCAGGGCGTCCAGGGTCGATACCATTGATGTGCCCGGCCCATCCTGTGATCCTCAGTGCCGCGAGCAGTGAAGCAAGTGCTACTGCGCTCGGTCCGCCATTGAACACGACACGCGCTTGTGGAACGTCGGCTGGGATCAGGTCGAGGGTTAGCTCGGCGAGCGCGCGGTCCGCGTCGGTGACGAAGGCGAGCACGGCGCTCGTCTCGCTTCGCTTGGCGAGCCAGTGATGCCGGCCGTGGGCGAAATTGCGGTAGTCGGTGATCTGAACTTGTCCGATCGCGGCTTCCGTGAACTTCGACTCCAGATCGATCGCCCCGATCCGCGTGGAGGGGCCATGAAGAACGAGCGTGGTGGACCGTGTCCAGAGCGGCATCGTGGCCGCCTTCCACGTCTCCAAAGAAGCAGCGGTATCCGAGAGCAGTGGATTCAGGCAGGCGACCGCGTCTTGCCAATCGGCATTTGAATCGAACTCAGCCGCGTAGGCTCGCGTAAGAAGGGCAACAAAACCGAGGAGCGAGTTGGTAGCGAGGAAGCCATCCTTGCCAGCGAGCGGGGGGTAGAGCAGCAGATCGACAAACGGGTGCTGACGGCACAGTTCGGCCAGTGGGCTAGTCTCTCGACCGCAAAGGACACCGATCTGACGCGGCTCGCGAAGGATCAACGCCTTTGCCGCTGTCAGGATGTCGGCGTTGCCGCCACCGGCGCTTAGCAGCCAAGTAGCGACGGTGGAGGTGAGCGGAACACCGACCGCTTCCAAGGGCGTGGCGACCGCGGCGATCTGGCCGGTGTAGCGTTGGTGTAGACTGGCCAGCGCATGGGCGCCGGTTAGGGAACCGCCGGAGCCAATGGCGCGAAGCGGTGAAAGTCCGCTGGTGCGGAGAGCTTGACATAGAGGCTTAAGGTCGGCCGTTGCTGCCCAATCGAACGTTTCGGCCAGCCTTGCCATCTCTCCCGCATATGGACGTGCCATTGCCGCCTCCGATGCCCCTTTTGCAATTCACGCAACCCGAACCGTGGCCGTGAGCGAAATCGGAACACAAGGCAACTTGTCTATGATACAGTTTCTCATAGCGGGTGGCAATACGACGGAATCGGGAGTTTTGAAGGGGTGTTGTTTCTGTAACCAATTGATTCAGTTGGATTTTCTCGAAAGCGGAGACGGACAGGACCTGTAGAAGGGTCTCCTCGAAACATACCCGGAACGGCAATCCGCGTTCAAATCGACACCACCCCTTTCTCCGTGTAACTCCTTGTCGTATATGGAGATTTTCAACCTTATGCGTCCGTTGACCGGACAACGGTGACCGTTGACGGAGAGCAACTATCAGGATCCCATGGGTTCGTCAACAAAGTTTGGGACAGGGCGGGCGGAGTCCATCCGGGTAAAGCGGGTGTGTTGCAGGGTGTGGTGAGGCAGGATTGGGTAGCCTGCTGGGGACAGACGGGCTGCCTTCAGCCGCTTGTGTCGCCAACTCTCGCCTACACCAGCCACTCATCGTTGGTGGTGGATCTGAGATGCTTCCTGACGCTGCACGCCTGCTGTTATAGTGACCCACATGGGCAGGCTCCCTCCACGGGACACGGCGTCGTCACCGGAACGGATGGTCCAACGGCTGCGTCGGCGTCTGCGCCGTCACCGGGTATGGGACCGTCTCCTGGCGGTGCTTCCGCCCGTGGGCGTGGTCGCCTACGTGTGCGCCGCGCTCGTTGCCCGGGAGCTTGCCGGGCCTGCGCCGGTGGTGTTCGTCCTGGCCGGGGTCGGCGCCGCAGCCCTGGCGGCGTTGCTCCACCCCGGTCTCGCGCGGCCGTCTTCCCATGAGGCGGCCCGCCTGCTCGACGAGCGCATGGGGGCCGAAGACCGTTTCCTCACCTGGACGACCCTGGACCGGGCGGGGGCGCATCCCGCTTTCGTCACCCGGTTGCGGGAACAGGTTTCGGCTCTGAGCCGCGGCGTCGAGCCGGGCAGGGACTTCCCCTACCGGGCGCGGCGCGGCGTCATGGGTTCGTTGTTGGCCTGCGGCGCATTGGCGGTGCTGGTCCACCTGTCGCTGGGAGGTCCGGTGCGGTCCACGCCCGACTCCACCGCCGCCGCGGAGGAGGGTTCGGCACAGTTCCGGTTGCAGGGTCTCGCCTGGAGCGTGAAGGCCGGCGCGCTTGGCCTGTGGCGTAGAGTGGAAGGCGGGTTCGGCGAGGGTACGGTTGACGGGCAGGCGAGCGGTCTGGTGCGCGGGGGCGGCGGTGAAGGCCAAGGGGCGCAAGGGCAGGTTCCCGCGGGTGTACGGGGCGCCGCGGCCGTGGCGTCTGGGCAAGCAGGCGGCTCAAGCGCCGCGGCCGTAGCGTCCGGGCAGGCAGGCGGCCCCGGCGCCGCGGCTCACACGCCCGGAAAGGGCGGCGAACGGGGACACGGAGTCCGCGGCACGGGAGGTTCGCCGGGTCCGCGGGTTTCCGGCGTGCGCGGCCCGGGCCGGGGGGCCGGGACGGAGCCGCCTTCGCGGGCACGGGAGCCGACCGCGAAGGGAGCGGGCGGCCCAGGGGGCGGCGGCAGCGTCTCGGCAGGCCGGGGCGGCGCGCAGGGAAGGCAGCCGGACCGGTTCCATCCGCCCGGCAGGGGCGGCGAGGACGGGCCGGAAGGAGCGCGTTTCGTCACGGTCATGCTGCCGAGAGCGCCGGCCGTAGGCGCCCCCCGGGGCGTTGCGCCGGGTTCGGGCGGGGACGCGGCGGTCCCGTTCGCCAACGCGCCGCTGCCGCCCCGGCGGCCTCCCGGGCTGGCGGCGGAGATACAGCGGCTGCCGTTGGAATACAGGGACCTGATCGAGTGACGCATGGACGCCGAACGCTTCCACGACATCTATTCGCGGCTGAAAGGCGAGGTCGAGCGCGTCATCGTGGGCCACGAGGACGTCATCGCCCACGCGTTGATCGCCTTCTTCGCCGGGGGCCACGTGCTCCTGGAAGGAGTCCCCGGTCTGGGCAAGACCCTGCTGGTCAAGACCATGAGCCGGGTCCTGGGCCTTTCCTTCAAGCGGGTGCAGTTCACTCCCGACCTGATGCCGTCGGACATCATCGGCACCCGGGTGCTCACGGAGAGCAGTGGCGCACGCGGCTTCCGGTTCGAGCGGGGCCCCATCTTCGCCAACCTGGTGCTGGCCGACGAGATCAACCGGGCGACCCCCAAGACGCAGTCCGCGGTGCTGGAGGCCATGGAGGAGCTACAGGTCACGGTGTTCGGCGAGACCCACGTGCTGGAGCCGCCCTTCATGGTGCTGGCGACCCAGAACCCCATCGAGCTGGAAGGCACCTACCCGCTGCCCGAAGCGCAACTGGACCGTTTCCTGTTCAAGGCGACGGTGAGGCCCCCCGCGCCCGAGGAGTTGCGGGAGATCCTCGCCCGCACCACCGGCGCCGACGCCCCGGAAGCGTCCGCGGTCCTGCCCGGAGCGGCCTCGGCGCAGGACATGCGGCAACTGTTGCGGCAGGTCCTCGTCGCCCCCGCCATCGAGGACTACGTGGCGCGGCTGGTGCACGCGACGCATCCGGCCGGGAAGCGGCCGGACGGCCCGGTAGTCCCGGAGGTGGCGGAATACGTCCGGTTCGGCGCCAGCCCGCGGGGAGCCCAGTCGCTCATCCTGGGCGCCAAGGGCCACGCCCTGGCCCAGGGCCGGGTCCACGTGAGCTACCGGGACGTGGACGCGGTCCTGTACCCCGCCCTCCGGCACCGCCTGATCCTCAACTTCCAGGCCGAAGCCGAGAAGGTGACCGCGGACGACGTGCTGGCGGCGTTGGTGAAGCAGGCGCCGCGGCATTAGACTGGAAATGAAGGGATACGAGCCGGTCACCGCTTCCGCGGGGCCTGTCCCGTGATACCCTGTGCAACCGGAGATGCTGCCGGCCCCTTTCACTCCCGAACTGCTCGCCCGTCTCGAAGGCATGAGGCTGCGGGCGGCGCGCAGGCGGATGCCGGGTCATCGGCCGGGGCGGCATACCGGGGCGCGCCGGGGCGCGGGCCTGGAGTTTGCCGATTACCGGAAGTACGCGCCGGGGGACGACCTCCGGTATCTCGACTGGGGCCTGCTGGCGCGCACCGACCGGCTCTACGTCAAGGTGTTCCACGAGGAGGCGGACCTCTCCGTACACCTCTTCGTGGACGCCAGCGGCTCCATGCGGTTCCCCTCGCAGGCGGAGAAGTTCACCCCGGCGCGCCACGTGGCCCTGGCCCTGGCCTACGCGGTCCTGGCCAACGGCGACGGCGTCCGCTTCCACTTCCTGCAGGACGCCGCCCGTGCGCTCGCGTCGCCCCTGTTCCGCGGCCGCCGCAGCATCATGGACGCGCTCGCCTTCGTCAACGGGTTCGCACCCGAGGGCCCGTTGAACCTGCCCGCGGCCATCGGACGCCATCTTCGGAGCATCGACCGTCCCGGCAAGGCGGTGGTCGTCTCCGACTTCCTGATGGACCCGGAGGACTGCCAACGGGGCTTCGGGATGCTCCGGGCGGCCGGGTTCGACGTGGCCGCGCTCCAGGTCCTGGGCGCCGCGGAGATGGACCCGCCCTTTGCCGAAGGCGCGCTCGTGGTGCAGGACAGCGAGACCGGGGAGGAGATGCCCCTCCAATGGAACGAGGGCGCGCGCCGCCGGTATCGGGAAGCGTTGGACCAACGCATCAGGGAGCTGGCGGACGCTTGCCGCGGCCGGGGCATCGACGCGGCGCTCTACGTGGCCGAACGGAACACGACCGACGACATCATCGGAGTCCTGACGGCCATGGGCGTCTTCGAGTAGCATGGAGTTCCTGAACCAGGCCCACCATCGTCCCCGGTTCCGGGGCGATGTAGTCTTCGAGCAGTCATGGAGTTCCTGAACCCCGCGGCCCTGTACGCTTTGGGCCTCGTGCCGCTGCTTGCGGTCCCGTACCTCGTGGGGCGCAGACCGAGACGCCATATGTTCTCGAGCCTGTCGGTCCTGCGCGCCTGCGCGGACGCTCCGGAGCGGGTTTCCCGGCGCAGGCTGAGGGCGCCCCTCCTGTTCCTGCTCCAGGCGTGCATGCTCGCGTTGCTGGCCGCTTCGTCGGCCGACCCCGTGGTTCCCGTTCAGTCGAGCGGCCCCGTGGGCATGGTGCTGGACAACTCGGCGAGCATGCAGGCCGTCGAGCAGGGGCGAAGCCGCTTCGCCCTCGCCCAAGCGGAAGCCCGAAAGATCCTGGCGGGGCTGCCCGCGGGAACCCGGGTGGACCTCTACGCCGCGGTCCCCTGGGGCCGCGCAGTCGGGTCGGACCTCTCCGCGGACCAAGCGCGGGAGCGGCTGGAAGGGATGGTCCCTTATGACCTGGGGGACGGGGGACGGGACGACGTCCCGAGACTCCGGCGACTCGCAGCCGCCAAGGGTTACCGGCGCGTGTACTTCGTCACGGACCGGCCCATACGGGGAAGCGACCCCGTGGTCCACGCGGTTTCCGTGGGCCGACCCGCGGACAACCTCGGGGTCACGTCCCTCGACCTGTACCGGCGCTCCCTGGGGTCCGGCGTCCTCTCGGCCCGGGTCGAGGTGACCAACTACGGCGCGCGTCCGCGCAGCGTCGCCGTGGTGTTGACGGGCGGCTCCCGTCCGCTCGCCCGGAAGCAAGTGCGAGCACCCGCGGGCGGGAAGGCCGCGGTGGTGTTCGAGGAGGTGCGGGAGGCGCGGTATTACGAAGCCCGGCTCGACATGGACCGGGGCGGCGACGCCCTGGCCCTGGACGACCGCCGGTTCGCGGTTCCGCCTGGGACCGGCCGGCTTCGGGTTCTGGGGGTGTCGTCGCGCCCCGATGCGCTGGCGACCCTGCGGCAGGTCCCCGGGCTGGACCTGGAGGTGGTCGAGCCGGACGCCTACGGACGCGGCCCCGGCGCGCCCGGGTCCGTCGAGGTATTCCATCTCTCTTCGCCCGCGGCCCTGCCCGCGGCCCACGCCCTCTTCATCCTGCCGCCGGAGGGCAACCCCCTGGCGTCCCTTCGAGAGCCGGTGGCGGCCCCGTCCGTGTCCGGTTGGAAGGAACCCCACGCCTGGACCCGGTACGTCAACTTGGCGCTCCTGCGACCGCAGTACGGGCGGCCCCTGGAACCGGGGGGCGGCGCGCCGGTCATCGAGAGTCCCGCGGGGACACTGGCCGCGGCCTTCGAGCGCGGCGGGTTTCGCTATGCGGTGCTCGGCTTCGACCCGCTCCCGTTCATGGGGCGCCGGAACCTGCCCATGTCCATCCTGACGTTGAACCTCCTGGGCTGGCTGCGGGAGGGAGTCACCGGGATGAACGCCTCCACCGGCGACGTCCTGGGCTTGGCCGCGGGGCCGCTGCACGCGCCGGAAAAGCGCAGCAGCCCGCCCGCCGGAGCCTCGCGCAACCTCGAGGACGCCGTTCCGGATGGCAAAAACCGCTCCCTGCCCGCCGGCGCCTCGACCGCCGCCGCGCCGGTGCTGTTCCAGGGAATCTACGCAATCGGGCAAGGGAGCCGCAGGCGGCTGGTGGGCGTGAACTTCGAGGGGCGCGAGGAAGCGGACCTGCTGCATACCCGGCCCCTGGCGCTCGAAGGGGCGAAGGCTGCGGCATCCGACGTCGAGGAAGGGCAAGGTTACCGGAGGCTCTGGCGCTACGGAGCGCTGGCGGCTTTCCTGTTGCTGCTGCTGGAGCGGCTGCTCGATGGATGGCCCGGGCCGAGGGGCGCTCGCGGGCGCGGGGCCGGTCTCGCGCCGCGCCGAGGTCCGCGTGAAGGCAGCCCGGTGAATGACCGGCCGTCCGAAGCGCGTCCTTCGACTTCGCTACGCTACGCTCAGGACGAACGGGGGTAATTGTTCGGAGTTCCTTATGGGAACATCTGAACAATCGAGACATCCGGGATGGATTCCTTCACCCTGACCCTTATATCCGTTCGTCCTGAGCGTAGCGAAGCGAAGTCGAAGGACGCGCTCATGCCCCCTGTCCCGATTGTTCAGAGGTTCCGATAGAGACCTCTGCATAAGCGGGATTCCGGGAGTTTTTGGATAGGAATGGAGTTCGGCAGAGGATTTGATGGAGTCCAGGGTTTCCTCTGGAATCAGGCGGCGCCGCTCTTTTCCGGGGTCGGGTTCGTCGCGCCCGAATGGTTGTGGCTGACCGCGGTGGCGCCGTTCTTCTGGCGGCGCTGGCGTCGGGGCTCCCGTGTTGCGGTGGCGCTGCGGACCATGGTGGTCGTGCTGCTGGCCGCCAGTCTCGCCCAGCCGCAGAAAGTCACCGAGGATTACCGGGAAGATGAGCCGGAGGGCGTCGTGTTCGCCTTCGACCTCTCGGACAGCGTGCAACCGTCCGTGCGCGCGTGGATGGAACGAGCGGCCCGGGGTCGGGTCACCGGTTCGGGAAAGGACCGGTTCTTCGTGTTCGCCGGCGCCGCCAGAGAGGTCGAGGACTGGTCCGGGTGGCTGCGGGGGGAAGAGCCCACGGACGGTCTCGTGACCGGTGAGACCGACCTTTCGCAGTTGTTCGCCGCGCTGCTCGCGGACCCGTCCGTGACCGGGCCGGTCCATCTCTTCACCGACGGTTGGGAGACCCGGGGGCGCGTGGAAGGGCAGCGCGGACGGCTGGCCGCGGCGGGGCTGACGGTGCACCCCATGATCCCCGCGGGAGGGACCGCGGCGGCCAACGTCTCGGTGGAGAGGGTCCTCGCGCCCCATGCCGGCCGGAAGGGCGAAACGGTCCGGCTCCGGGTCATGCTCCACAACGCGAACGACCGGCCGGTGGCGGGCCGGCTCGTCCTGACCCGAGGGGGGCGGCGCCTGCGCGAGGTGGAGGCGACCGCGGCGCCCGGTTACCGGCTCCACGACCTGGAGGCGTCACTGGTCCGGGACGGGCTCACGCCTTTCGCGGTGGAGTTCGCGCCGGAGACCGCGGGGCTGGACCGTTTCGACCACGACAACCGGGCGGTGGCCTGGATCAGCGTCGAGGCCGGGGCGCGGGTGCTCCTGGTGAACGGTCGGAAGGAACAGGGGCGCTACCTGGAATCGGTGATGGAGCGGCAGGGGTTCGATTTGGCGTCGGTGGGTCCCGCCGGGCCGCTGCCGGCGCCGCAGGACTTCGCCGCAGTCATATTCAACGACGTCCCCCGCGGGCGCCTGCCGGAAGGCTACCCGGAAGCGGTCCGGCGTCATGCCGCGGACGGAGGCGCGTTCCTCATGCTGGGCGCGGGCGGCAGTTTCACGCCCGGCGGCTATCGCGGCTCCGCCCTCGCGGAAGTCCTCCCTGTGGAGCTCCGGGAGCGGCCGCGGAAACCGCGGGAGACCCGGGCCGTGGTGCTCGTCATCGACAAGTCCGGCAGCATGCGCCTGGACCATCGGCTGGTCCACGCCAGGAAGGCGGCGAAGGAGGTGGAGAAGGCCCTGCATGCACAGGACGAGTTGGGGGTGGTGGGGTTCGACGCGTCGCCGTTCGAGGTGTCGCCGTTGGAGCGCGTCGAGACCCTCGGTCCCGCGCTTGCGGCCCGGGTGGACAGGCTCAAGCCGGGGGGCAAGACCCGTCTCCACCCGGCGCTGCTCCTGACCGGGGAGATGCTCGGACGCAGCACGGCCAACCGCAAGCACGTGGTGGTCCTGAGCGACGGCGAGACCGGCGGCAGCGACGGGGACACCCTCGAAGCGGTGGCGGCCATGAGAAGGGACCTCAAGGCCACGGTCTCCGCGGTGGCCATCGGGGACAAGGCCAATACCGCCCTGCTCCGGCGCGTGGCCCGGCGCGGCGGCGGCGCCTTCCACCACACCTACGACGCGTCGTCGCTGCCGCGGATCGTGCTGAGCGAGTTGAAGGAGAAACCGACCCGCCCCAAACCCGACGATCCGGGCCCCGACCAGCCGAGCTACCGGCCGGTCCTGACCGCGCAGACGCGGATCTTCGAGGACTTCCCCGAGCGCTCGTTCCCGATGCTCACGGGCTTGGTGCGCGCGCCCACCAAGCCCGGCGCGGTGACGGACGTTTCCGCGGGCGGCGACCCGGGCCGCGGCGAGGGTCCGCTGGTGGCCTCCTGGCGCTACGGCAAGGGAAGGGCCGCGGCGTTCATGGCGGACTTCCACGGCGGCTGGACCCGGGCGTGGCTCCGGTGGGACGGGGTGGACGCCTTCTGGTCCCGGATGCTCGACTGGCTCGCCCCGAGGCCGGACCCGGCGCCGGCGCACGAGGTCCGGATCAACCCCTCGGGCCGCGGCATCGCGGTGGATTTCCATGTCTGGCACGAGGTCCGGGATGGCGCCTTGAGGTTCGCTTTCGAGGGACCGGGCGCGGACGGCTCCGGCGTCATGCGGCGCCTGGCCCCCGGCCGCCACCGGGCGGAGTTCCCCGCGGCGGGGCCGGGAGCGTACCGTATCGAGGTCACCGAGGAACGGTCCGGCGGGGCCGTCCGCTACCCTCCCCTGGGCTACACGCTTGCCCGCGCCCCGGCCGCGGAAGCGCCCAGGGAGCGTTTCAACCGGGAGCTCCTGGCGTCCCTGGCCGACGCCACCGGAGGCGAGGTCAACTTCGACCCGGAAGGCCGGGCGCAGGGGCCCGCGGGACGGCGCGTGGTCTCCACCGAGCCGCTGCGCGCCTATACGATGATGGCCGCGGCGCTGCTGTTCCTGTGCGAGGTCTTCGTCCGGAGGTTCGGGGCGCCCGCGGGCCAGGGCGCGCCGCGGACCCGATGACGCCGCCGCGGTCGGGGCCGCGGCCCACGCGGTCGAGGGTGGCATCGGTCCGGCAGGCTGTTAGTATGGTCCCATGGCCGAGCCGGACACGGTGGATGGACAGGATCGTGGGCGCGAGTCGCGGCTGCGGGACGCGGCGTCTGCCGGCGCGCCCCTGGAGCCGGTGGAGGCGGACGACGCCCCGGGCGTCCCCGGGGACTTGGCGCGGCGTCCCGGCACGTCCGCGTTCCGCGTCAGGGGCGGCGCCCTGGCGGAGGAGCAGGTTTGCGATGGCGACTTCGTCCTGGTCCAGGCCGCCGCGGAAGCGCGGGAGGGCGACACGGTGGTGGCGGCGGTCCGGGGCGAGGTCATGGTCAAGCGTTTCCACCGCGAGGCCGGGAAAGTGGCGCTCCGGAGCGCGGGCGGACGGCTCGACCCGGTGGTGTGCGAGGAAGGGGAGGTGGAGGTCCGCGGCGTGGTGGTCGCGGTCATCCGCAAATACTGACGCCCGGTCGGGAGCCCGCCGCCGCGGACCGGGCCGGGGCCGCAACACGGAGCCATGCCATGAACCGATTGTCCGGGGAGACCAGCCCCTACCTGCTGCAACACGCCCACAACCCGGTGGACTGGTACCCGTGGGGCGAGGACGCCTTTGCCAGGGCGCGGGCGGAAGACAAGCCGATCCTCCTGAGCATCGGCTACTCGGCCTGCCACTGGTGCCACGTGATGGAGACCGAGTCTTTCGAGGACGAGGCCATCGCCGCGTTGATGAACGAGAACTTCGTCAGCATCAAGGTCGATCGGGAGGAACGCCCGGACCTGGACGAGATCTACATGAACGCGGTGCAGATGCTGACCAAGCGGGGCGGCTGGCCCATGACCGTGTTCCTGACCCCCGAGGGAAAGCCTTTCTTCGGCGGCACCTACTACCCGCCTGAAGACCGTCACGGCATGCCCGGCTTCCCGCGGGTGCTGAAGGCGGTGGTGGAAGCCTACCGGACCAAGCCCCAGGACGTGGCCCGGAACGTGGACCAGATCGTGGGCGCGCTGGACCGCATGAGCGTGCTCAGGGAAACGGCCCAAGCCATGGATTTGGGCGTCGTCACCCGCGGGGCCGAAGGACTGGCGCCGGCCTACGACGCGACCCACGGCGGCTTCGGCAGGGCGCCCAAGTTCCCCAACGCCGGGGTCTATAACCTGTTCCTGCGCTCCTACCGGCTGTCGGGAAACCCGCGGCACCTGGAGATGGTCACCGAGACGCTTCGGAAGATGGCCCAGGGGGGCATGTACGACCAGCTCGGGGGCGGGTTCCACCGCTATTCCGTGGACGACAAGTGGCTCGTGCCCCACTTCGAGAAGATGCTCTACGACAACGGCCAGTTGGCGCAGGTCTATGCCGAGGCGTACCGGATCACCGGGGACCCGTTCTTCAAGCGCATCGTCCGGGAGACCCTGGAGTACGTGCTCCGCGAGATGCACCAGCCGGAGGGGGGGTTCTACTCCGCCCAGGACGCGGACAGCGAAGGGGACGAGGGAAAGTTCTTCGTGTGGACCCCGGAGGAAGTCCTGGAAGTGCTCGGCAAGGAGCGCGCGGACGTCTTCTGCCGGGTCTATGACGTCACCGACCTCGGCAACTTCGAGGGCAGGAACATACTGCATCCGATCCTGGACACCGAGCAGGCGGCCAAGTACTTCGGCAAGGAACCGGAGGCGGTGGCCGCGGTCCTGGCCGAGTCCCGGGCGCGGCTCTTCGCCGAGCGGGAGAAGCGGGTCAAGCCCTTTCGCGACGAGAAGGTCATCGTGTCCTGGAACGGCCTGATGCTGTCGGGGGTCGCCGCGGCCTACGCCGTCACCGGGGACGCCCGAATCCGCGAGGCGGGAACCGGGACCGTCGATTTCATCTTCACGCGCATGTTCGACGACGGCCTGCTGCTCCACACCTTCAAGGACGGCCAGGCCAAGCTGCTCGGCTACCTGGACGACTACTCGTTCCTCATCGCAGGCATGCTGGACCTGTTCGAGGCCACGTCCGAAGCCCGCCTGCTGGACCGGTCCGCGGCTCTGGCCCGGACCATGGTGGAGGAGTTCTGGGACGAAGAGAACGGCGGGTTCTTCTACACGGGCAAGTCCCACGAGCAGCTCATCAGCCGCACCAAGCCCGGATTCGACAGTTCCATCCCTTCGGGCAACTCGGTGGCGGCCCTGGTCCTGTTGCGGCTCCACCACTACACCGGGCAACCGGACCTGCTGGAGCGCGCGGAGAAGACCCTGCGCCTCCACTACGACGGCATGGCGCGGGAGCCCTTCGGCCTGGCCACCATGCTCGGGGCGCTGGACTTCCACCTGTCGAAGCCCCACGAGATCGTCATGGTGGCGGAGAAGGACGACCCGGACGCGCGCCGACTGGTGCAGCAGGTCCGGGACAGCTACCTGCCCAACAAGACCCTGCAATGGGTGAGCCCGGACGCCCGCCTGGAGGAGGTCTCCCCGTTGCTCGCGGGGAAATCGCAGGTGGACGGCAAGCCGACGGTCTATGTGTGCCGGAACTTCACCTGCTCCCTGCCGGTGACCGATTGGGAGGGCCTGAAGCCGCTGCTGGAGGAGGACCGGACCCGCGCCGCCGGCCCCGAAGCTCCGGGATGACGGATACGCCCGAAAGGCTCGCGCGGCGCGAGATCGACGCCCGGCTGGAGGCCGCGGGCTGGCGCGTGCAGGACCGCGGGGAGATCGACCTGAGCGCGGGCCGCGGGGTCGCGGTGCGCGAGTTCTCCCTGCGGTCCGGGTTCGGCTTCGCGGACTACGCGCTCTTCGTCAACCGTTCGGTCGCCGGCGTCATCGAGGCCAAGGCCGAGGGCGCGCTCACCGGGGTGGAGGCGCAGTCGGCGAAGTACGCCCAGGGCGTGCCCGAGGACCTCTCGGTCCACGACCGCCCCTTGCCGTACCTGTTCGAGTCCAACGGCGCGGTGACGTACTTCACCAACCTCCGCGACCCCACGCCCCGCAGCCGGCCGGTGTTCGGCTTCCCCAGGCCGGAGACGCTGGCGGATTGGCTGGGGCAGCCCGAAACGCTGCGGGCACGGCTGAGGAACCTGCCGGAACTGGACGAAGCCCGCCTGTGGACCGCACAGGCCCGGGCCATCCGCAACCTCGAAGCCTCCCTGGGGCGCGGCCGCCAGCGCGCCCTGATCCAGATGGCCACCGGCTCCGGCAAGACCTTCACCGCGGTCAACGCCGTCTATCGACTGCTGAAGCACGGCGGGGCCGGGCGCATCCTGTTCCTGGTGGACCGCAGCAACCTGGGCCGCCAGACCTACGACGAGTTCGCCAACTTCCAGCCGCCGGACGACTCCCGCAAGTTCCCGGAGCTGTACACGGTCCAGCGGCTCGTCTCCAACTCCGTCAACCCCGCGGCCAAGGTGGTGGTCACCACCATCCAGCGGCTCTATTCGATGCTCGAGGGCGAGGCCGAGTACGACGCCGGCAACGAGGAGGGATCGGCCTTCGATTCGGCCAGGCCGTGGCGGGGCGAGCCGCCCCGGGTGGAGTACAACGCCGCCCTCCCGCCGGAGTTCTTCGACTTCATCGTGGTGGACGAGTGCCACCGGTCCATCTACGACCTGTGGAGCCAGGTGCTGCTGTATTTCGACGCCTTCCTGGTGGGCCTCACCGCCACGCCGACCGGCAAGACCGTGGGCTTCTTCAACCAGAACCTGATCATGCAGTACGGTCACGACCAGGCGGTGGTGGACGGGGTCAACGTGGATTTCGAAGTTTACCGCATCCGCACCCGGGTCACCGATGAGGGCGCGACCATCGAGGCCGGCGGAGAAGATGTCTTCGTGGACGTGCGCGACAAGCTGACCCGCGCCGAGCGGCTGAAGCGGCTGGATGACGACTTCACCTACACGGCCGACGACCTGGACCGGGACGTGGTCTCCGAGAGCCAGATCCGCACCGTGCTGCGGCAGTTCCGTGACAAGGTCCTGCCGGAGGCGTTCCCCGGACGCGGCGAGGCGCCCAAGACCCTCGTCTTCGCCAAGGACGATTCCCACGCCGACGACATCGTCCGGCTGGCGCGCGAGGAGTTCGCCGAGGGCAACGAGTTCTGCCGGAAGATCACCTACCGCACCGGCTACACCCGGGTCACGAAGACGGCCCCGGGAGGGGACGGGGCCCACGTGGAGGCCGCGGAGTGGGTGAAGACCTCCGGCCTGACGCCGGACGAGCTCCTGGCGAACTTCCGCAACAGCTTCCATCCGCGCATTGCCGTCACCGTGGACATGATCTCCACCGGCGCCGACGTAAAGCCCATCGAATGCGTCTTCTTCATGCGCAACGTCAGGTCCGCGAGCTTCTTCGAGCAGATGAAGGGCCGCGGCGTGCGGGTCATCTCGCCCGACAAGCTGCGCACGGTCAGCCCCAGCGCCAGGGGCAAGGACCGCTTCATCGTGGTGGACGCGGTGGGCGTGTGCGAGCGGGACAAGACCGATTCCCGCAGCTTCAACCGCCAGCCGTCCAAGTCCCTCGAACAGTTGCTGAACTACGTGGCGCAGGGCGGCCTCGACCCCGACGCCCTGGTCACCCTCGCCGGCCGGCTCGCCCGCCTGCAACGGGACTTCACGCCGGCCCGGCTTGCGGAGTTGAAAGAGCTTGCCGGCGGCAGGTCGTTTCCCGACCTGGCCCGGGACCTGCTCGACGCCTGCGACCCCGACGTCCGGATCGAGGCCGCGAAAGAGCGCTTCGGCAGCGACCCTCCCACCGAAGAACAGGTCGAAGAGGCGGGGCGGCGGCTTTCCCGCGAGGCCGTGACCCCGTTCCTGAAACCGGCCTTCCGCCATCGTATCCTGGAGATCCGCCGGCAGAACGAACAGACCGTGGACCGCCACACCATCGACGAGGCGCTCTATTCCGGCTTCGACGCCTCCGCGGTGGAGAAGGCGCGGGCGAAGGTGGAGGATTTCCGCGCCTGGATCGAGGAACACAAGGACGAGTTGACCGCGGTCCAGGCCATCTACGCCGGCGCGCGACCGCTCAGGCTGTCCCTCGACGACTTGCGCCGTTTGCGGGACGCCCTGGCCCGCCCGCCGCTCTCGGCCACGCCGGTCCAGCTCTGGCGCGCCTTCGAGGCCGCTGAACCCGCCAGGGTCGAAGGCGGCGGCGGGGAGATGACCGCCGACCTGGTGAACCTCGTGCGCGGCGCGATGCTGCCGAGCTTCACCCTCACGCCCTACCGCGAACAGTCGTGGGAGCGCTACCGCGCATGGCTTGCGGAACGGGACGCGGACAAAACGTTCACGCCCGAGCAGCGCGAGTGGCTGGACCGCATGGCCGCGCACATCGCTTCCAGCCTCGCCATCGAACCCGCAGACTTCGAGACCGGCTGGTTCGGCCAGCAGGGAAGCCTGGGCCGTGCCCACGCCCTGTTCGGCGACGCGCTCCGGCCGTTGCTGGCGGAGTTGAACAAGCGGCTGGCGGCGTAGGTCGGGGAGGGCGGTCAGCGACCTTGCAGGTCGAGCAGAGGCATATCGCCCCGGTCGTCTTCCAGTTCCGCCAGAAGGTCGCGTAGAGGCGCTACGGGTTTCGATGTGGGAGGGGCCTCCTCAGTGGATGAAACCGGGAGCGTCAACCAGCCTTTGCGCACCGATTCTGCAAGCATTGCGTCCGCCAGGAAGGGGCTTCCCGCTTCTCGTGGAGGGCCGATTTCCGCGACAACCCGGTCTCGATCCGTGACCCGGATCGTTTCTCCCGACGCTGCCAAGCGCAGGCACTCGTTCAGCCGACCGGACAACAGCTTGAGGTCCACCGATTTCATGGGCATCAGGATAGCGTCCGGTAGCTGTAGGGTCAATGTTCGGGCGTACCGTTGCGTTTTCTGCAGGATAGGGTATTCTGTCTGGTCAGAGTGGTCAGGATGAGCCTGGAGAGGAGTCCGTCATGCAAAGCTGGCAACTACAGAGAGCCAAGGCGCGTTTCAGCGAGTTGGTGCGCGACGCCGTGCAGGAAGGTCCGCAGGCCATCACCGTTCGCGGGCGCAGGGAGGCCATCATCCTGTCCGCGGACGCCTACGACCGTCTGAGGCGCCCGAAACCCTCGCTGAGGGAGTTCCTGCGGTCGTCCCCGCTGGCGGGGGTCGAGTTGGACCTGGAACGCGACCGGTCGCTGCCGCGGGACCTCGATCTGTGAACTACCTGATCGATACCTGCGCGCTGTCGGAGTTGGTCAAGCCGAAACCGTCGCCCCGGGTTTCCGCATGGTTCGACGCAGCGGCCCCGGAAGCCCTGTTCATCAGCGCCCTGACCATGGGCGAAGTCCGCAAGGGAGTCCAGAAGCTCGGAGCCGGCCGTCGCCGCGCCCGGATTGCCGCGTGGCTCCAAATGGAACTGCCGGCCTGGTTCGAGGATCGGATCCTGCCGGTGGACCGGGACGTCGCAGACGAGTGGGGCCGGCTCGTGGCCCGGCACGGGAACCTGCCCGTCATCGACGGCCTCATCGCCGCCACCGCCCTCCGCCACCGCCTCATCCTCGTCACCCGCAACGAGGCCGACTTCAGCGCCACGGGGGTCGAGATGCTGAACCCGTGGAGCGATGAGCCTGAGCGAAACCGAATCGGCGGTGGCATTCTCCATGACGCTCAGGAGACCGTGGCAATCAGGATCAAACGAGGATGAAGCATGCCCACGTTACTGAGAGACGGCAAGTATCGCTTTTACTTCGTCTCAGGTGACCGAAACGAACCACCGCACATACACGTACAAAACGATAGGAGTTTTGCGAAGTTCTGGCTCAACCCCGTAGCACTACAGAAAAGCGGCAACTTTGGAAGAGTGGAACTTCGCCATGTCCAGAGAATAATCGAACGGTATCAATCTGAATTCACGGAGGCTTGGCATGAGTATTTCGACGGTTGAACTGGAAGTGCCCGCGGCCACTCATATCAACGTAACCGATGAGGCGCTGACGGCCGAGCTTGCCGATGGCCGCAGAATATCCGTTCCGCTGGTCTGGTATCCGAGGCTTCTCCATGCGACGGCAGTGGAAAGGGCCAACTGGAAACTGCACGCTGCGAGCCAGCACATTCACTGGGAAGACCTGGACGAAGACATCGGCGTAGAGGGTCTGTTGGCCGGAGGGCCGTCGCGGGAGAGCCCGGCCTCACTAAAGCGCTGGCTTGAAGCAAGACGGGAGGGAAGCGGTGTCACGCTCTACGAACTCCGGCAAAAGGAAGGGAAGGATTGAGGGCGTGAGCGGTGCGACGGGAAGGCCTTTGTCGCCGGGATGGTGCTGGGCGTCTTTTGACGACCTGGCGAATCTGCTTGCCGGTAATCCGGCCCCTCAACGGAAGGAAAGTTTTGCGGAATCTGGACCGCCGTTTGTTCGCGTACAGGATATGGGGCGTTTGGGGACGGTGATGAGGCTTGCGGATACGAAGGATCACTTGGCCGAAAACGTGGCGAAAGACCTCCGATTGTTCCCTGCCGCTTCAGTGCTGTTCACAAAAAGCGGCGCGTCAACTTTGTTGAACCAACGAGCGGTTTTGCAGCGGCCCATGTACGTTGTGAGTCATATCGCTGTCGCTATTCCTGAAAACGGCATACTCAGCGAATGGTTATACTATTGGCTATGTACGGTGGATTTCTCGCATTATGCTCATGCAACCACTCTACCTTCATTGCCATTCTCGAAAATCAAACAAATCGCTGTCCCCGTCGCATCAGGCGCGGAGCAGATCCGTATTACTGATACGCTTGATGAACTCTTTTCCGACCTCAACACTGGCATCGCGGCATTGGAGCGGGCGCGGGACAGGCTGAAACTCTACCGCGCCTCGATACTGAAGGCGGCGGTGGAAGGATCCCTCACCGCCGAATGGCGCGAGCAACACCCGGATGTCGAGCCTGCCGACGAATTGCTCAAGCGCATCCTCGTCGAACGCCGCCGTCGTTGGGAGCAAGACCAGCTCCGCAAGTTCGAGGAAAAGGACAAGGTGCCGCCGAAGAACTGGAAGGCGAAGTACAAGGAGCCGGTTGCGCCGGATACGACGAGTCTGCCGATGTTGCCGGAGGGATGGTGTTGGGCGACTGTGGATCAACTTGGTGAAATCAGAAGTGGGCAGACTCCCAAAGGTATTCCAGCGATCTCAGATGAGTTGGGAACCGTAGTTTGGTTTCGCGTTAATGACATGAACAACCCTCTAAACAAGTGCTGGATGGCTGATGGTGGTTTGCGTATGCAGTCCAATTTGGCAGAGAAACTGAATTTGAAACTGTTTCCGCGAGGTGCGATCATCTTTCCTAAGCGGGGAGGCGCCATAAAGACCAACAAGAAACGCCTCCTTGCTTTCCCTGCGGCCTGTGACCTCAACATTATGGCGCTGATTCCTGCTTCAGAAATCTCAAGGTATTTGTGGCAGTGGTTTCAAGGGTTGGATCTTGCAAAGCTGAGCGATGGCTCGAATGTCCCACAGATTAACAATCCACATATTGCTCCATGCCTGATTCCATTGGCACCTCTTACTGAGCAGGAAGCCATCGTCACAGCCGTCCAAGCTCAACTCTCCGCCATAGACCAACTCGAAGCCGACATCGATGCCAAACTTCAGTCCGCCCAAGCCCTCCGCCAATCCATCTTGAAGCATGCTTTCACCGGCAAGCTTGTGCCCCAGGACCCGGACGACGAGCCGGCGTCGGAACTGCTGAAACGTATCGCCGCGGAGCGGAAGGCGCGTGTACAGGAAGCCGCTGGCGCAAAGCGAAAGCGCGCAGCCTCACGCCGCGGCCGGAAGTGAACAGGCGGCCCGTGCGCTACGGCTTCAGATCACCCATACCGCTTCGGTCACGTCTCGGGCCGATCCGGTTCGGACAGGGTCGTGGGCGTGGCAGACGGTATTTCGCGAGTCAGGATGATTGGGGCTGCTGAGGGGTTGACCTTGTGAACCCTTCGAACAGTCCTTCGAGGCGAGCCATCCTTTCCCGAAGGTCGGCGATGTCCCGGTGAACGTCTCTCTGGAACTTCCAGAGGAAGCCCAGGATGAGGATGCCGAGAGACAGGGAAGCGTAGTCGAAGGCGTTGGGCATGGCAAGTCTCCTATGGGGATGATTGGGTCTGCTGAGGGGTTGACCTTGTGAACCCTTCGAACAGTCCTTCGAGCCGGGCCATCCTTTCCCGGAGGTCGGCGATGTCCCGATGAACCCCTGCGATGTCCCGGTGGACCCCGGCGATGTCTCGGTGAACATCGGCGATGTCCCGGTGGACGTCTCTCTGGAACTTCCAGAGGAAGCCCAGGATGAGGATGCCGAGGGAAAGGGAAGCATAGTCGAAGGCGTTGGGCATGACGGGTCTCCTCGAAGTACGGGGCCATGACCGCCAGAGGGTGGTAGCGCGGCCGTCCCGGACGACCGGGAGGTCACGAACATGAGCCTACCGGACAGGCGCTTCCAGGGCAAGGAACGGATCGGATCGGGTTCATCAACGGCGAGATGACGCCGGGACCGGGACCGGCCGTCGCTGGCCGGAGGCGCAGTCTTGCCAGTGGACTCGATAGGGAGCATAGTAGGGAAACAGACCCACCGTGCGTCAGGAGGACCGATGATGGAGCTTGCCCTGAGCGAAGCGAAAGCGCGCCTGTCCGAACTCGTCAGCGCCGCCCGGAGAGGCGAACGAGTGGTCATCACCCGGAACGGCGAACCGGACGTGGAGCTCGTCCGCTATCGCAAGCGTGGCGGCATCGACTTCGACAGGCTGGAGGCGGCACGCCGGCGCCTCGGTATCGAGGACGCCTCGCCGGAGGAAGTGGAAGCATGGATGGCAGATTTCGAAAATCCTGCGTTCAGCCGTCAAGTGCTGGGACTCGACGATGACGAATAGGTGCGTAACCTGTGCGCATTCTTCTTGACACCTTCCATCTCACAAGGACCCGTTCGACGAACTCCTCCTGGTCCAGGCCCAGGAAGAGGGCCTCAAGCTCCTCACGGTGGATCGGCGTCTCGTCGGCCATCCGCTGACCGTCACCATATAGCGCACGCCCGTTCATGGATGCTTCGCAGATCGGCAAGCGGGCCTGGAGCTACGCCGGCGTCTTGCAGGACGCCGGGCTGTCCTGTTTCGAGTACGTCGAGCAACTGACCCTGCTGCTGTTCCTCAAGATGGCGGACCAGTTGACGGCGCCGCCCTACGAGCGCGCGCCGCTGGTGCCCGCGGAGCTTGGCTGGCAAGCGCTGCTGCGACTGGACGGCGCCGCGTTGGAGGACCAGTACCGCAGGAGCCTGGAAAAGCTCGCCTCCGAGCCGGGGATGCTTGGCGCGGTCTTCAAGGGGGCGCGCTGCGAGATCCACAACCCCGCGCTGCTCAAGCAGCTCATCGTCAACCTGCTCGACCGGGTGGACTGGCTGTCGCTGCCGGTGGACGTGAAGGGCACGATCTACGAGGAACTGCTGTCCCGCTCGGCCCAGGAGTCGTCACGCGGCGCGGGGCAGTATTTCACCCCCCGGCCGGTGATCGAGGCCATGTGCGAGGTGATGCAACCGACCCCGGACGACCGCATCTGCGACCCCGCGGCCGGGACCGGCGGCTTTCTCTGCAACGCCTATCGGCACGTGCTCGACCATCACGGGGACCGGCTGGACGCGGACGAGCTCCGTGCGTTGCAGGAAGGGCTCGTGGAGGGCATGGAGCTTTCCCCAAAGGTGGGCCGCATGTGCGCCATGAACGTCTATCTGCACAACATCGGCGGCGACAAGGTGGTGGTCCACACCGGGCACGACAGCCTGGCCGCGCCGTGGCGCCGCGAATACTCCATGGTCCTCGCCAATCCCCCCTTCGGCAAGAAGCAGAGCCTGTTGTTCGTGAACGAGGAGGGCGACACCGAGAAGGAAGACCAGGTGGTGCTCCGCGAGGACTTCTGGACCTCCACCAGCAACAAGCAACTCAACTTCGTGCAGCACATCTACACCCTGTTGAAGATTGACGGGCGGGCCGCGGTGGTGGCGCCGGACAACGTGCTGTTCGAGGGCGGGGCGGGCGAGAAGGTGCGCCGCAACCTGCTGGAGAAGTGCCGCGTCCATACGCTGCTGCGGCTGCCCACGGGCATCTGGTACTCGCCGGGGGTCAAGGCCAACGTGATCTTCTTCGACAAGAAGGAGGGCCGCGCCGATGCCTGGACGGACCGGCTGTGGGTCTATGACCTGCGCACCAACCGCCATTTCACGCTCAAGCAGAAGCCCATCCGGCGCGCGGACTTCGACGAGTTCATCGCCTGCTACAAGCCGGGCCGCCTGCACGAGCGCGTCCCCACGTGGAGCGAGGACGAACCGGGCGGCCGCTGGCGCTGCTACGACTACGACGACCTGCTGAAGCGCGACAAGCTGAGCCTCGACCTGTTCTGGATCAAGGACGAGGGCCTGACCGACGCCGACTCCCTGCCGCCGCCCGAGGTCATCGCTGCGGAGGTCGCCGACGACCTGCAAGCCGCGTTGGAGCAGTTCACCACCATTGCGGCGCGCCTGCGGGGAACGTCCGGCTGACGCCCGGCGAACGGGAGTCGTCCGCCGGACCGGGGTTGACCCGGCGCTCGTCCTCCGGGAAGCCCTGAACGACAATTCTCCGTTCGTCCTGAGCGCAGCGCAGCGAAGTCCCCCGTTCATCCTGAGCGTAGCGTAGCGAAGTCGAAGGACGCGCTTTCCTGAAGGGAGAGGGAGACCAGGCCGGGATGGATCCAATGGTCCTTCGGTAGGGACAACCATGAAATCTGGACGGACCACGTCCAGATTTCATGGTAAGGCCACGCCATGACGGTAGGGCGTGAAAGACGTCGAGCCGCGTTGGAACGGCTGATCGCCCACTCCTGGACGACCTCTGACCGGCGCCGCGGGCCCCAAGGTCAACCGGAGCGGACCGACCGCGGAAGGGACTTGCATTGTCTGGCCCGTTCGGGACCCATGAGGTCCACGACCCATTCCAGATGGCGCGGTAGAACGCGCATACGTCCGTGGCGCAGCGCGTTGAAGACCGCCTCGGCGAGGCGCTCTGGTCCAAGGGCTGTCCGGACGTCGCCTTGGGCAAGCAGGTCAACCGTACTTCCCGTTACAAGCGCCGCAAAGCGCTCCGCACAGATCCGGTTTGCCTTACGCTCGTCGATGAGAGGGATGGCGGGGGGTTCCGTTTCCAGCGCATGGGCGATGGTTGCCGCTTCGCCATCGTCCAGCGTCTGGGCGGCCGCACCGGAAACGAGGTCGTAGAAACGCTCCATTCCGCGTTCCCCGAGGCGCACGACTTCGGCCCGGCCCGAATCAACCCATTGGGCGAGCGCAACGGCGTCGTTCCGGCCTGTCTGCCGGTCTTCCCGAAGCTCGCGTTCCACCTCTGAAACCACGAGAAACGAGTTGGGGAGCGCTTCCAGGATTGCCGGGGCGTATCCGCTGGCGTTGAGGTTGATGACGACGCTCGTGTCCGCGACAACGGGAACGGTGGGATCATCCAGGCAGCTTTGGCGCGCCATCCGCGTCAACCCCTTCATCCTCGACGTCGTCCAACATCTCCCGCAACTCCACGCGGTCGAGATGCAGGAGACGGGCGAGTTGCCCTTCGCTGAGCAGTTCCCGCCGCCATGCTTCCGCGGCCAGCAGGCTCAAGCGGAGCGTCGTGGGACGCCTTGCTTCGGCTTTGTCCGTATCTACACCCGCCAAGTCGCCGAGAACCTGGCGCGCCTGTTCGTCCTTGATTCCGCCGTTCGTCTGGAACCAGTCCCAAGTCCCCGGTTTCGTCAAGTCCAACTCTTCGATCCGCCGAACGATGGCCTCCCGCGAGACGCCGAAGGCGTGCGCAAGCAGGACGACGTGCCGCCGCGTGAGATGCGTTGACCCTTGCGTGACCTCCCGGAAACGCTGCATGACCGTCCGCCCCGGCGTCAGGAAGGCCCGTCCAAAGGCGTTGGCGTAGCGCTCTTCACGGGAGTTTTCCCGGCCGTCCCGGTACTGCACGTCAGGGGAGTGTCGGCTTGCAACCAGGTGACCGAGTTCATGCGCCGCGCTTTGCGTCCGACGTTCACGCGGATGGGCGGCGTTGAGCAGTATGGAGGCGCCAACGTGCTCGTCGTACGCGAACAGCCCGGACACGCGGGCGTCGAGGGGCCGCACGTAAATGCGGACGCCCAGGTCGAGTTCCAGCAGGCTGGTCAGGTCACGGACCGGGGCCAAGCCCAGCCCCAGCCTGTGGCGGAGCTCGGTGGCGTCCTGTTCGGCCTGGGCGCGCACGTCGCCGGGCATGAGGGGTCGTTGTGGAGGATAGTTCCGGGAAGGCGTGACGCCGAGCAGGTTTTCGAGTTCGACTTCGGCCCGAACCAGGTCTGCCAGCAGCCGGGCCGCCCGGGCGGCCGCTTCGTCCTTGCAGTCGGGGAGTTTCCGAAAGCGCGGCAGGAGGTCCACGTACACCGATTCCCGACGCAGCAGCGAGTTGACCGACGTGCCGTACAGTCGGGCCAGCGGCAGAAGTTCAGCGGCGCGAACGGCACGCTGCCCCTTTTCCATGGCCACCAGCGTCGTCCGCGCCACGTCGATAGTAGCCGCGGCGCGCGCCTGCGTGATGCCGGCAGTTTCACGCGCAATGCGCAACCGCCGGCCGACGTCAGGGGCAGCACTTCCCCCTTGGGACATATGGTTCGCTCCTTCCAGCCCGTAATTCCGCGTATATTGTGTCAGATTATTCTTTATGGAATCCGACATTGTCAACCTCTTAGGCCGAAAAATCCGTGGAAAGACAAAATAGAGGAACGGAAGACTGAACAATATATGGGGACGGGTCCGACCCGCGGACCGCCTCAGCGATGCTCCTGGACCGCTCCGAGATAGGACGAAAGCAGGGAGGGCGTCATTTCCGTCTCTCCATCGAGGGTGAGCTTCCATCCGGAACGCTCCAGTCGTCGAAGTTCCCGGTAGAGAAAGGAAAACGACAGGCTCAAGGCTTGCAGGGAATCGATCCCGTGGGAATAGACGGGTGCGGGAAGTCCCGTCATTTCGATCCGGCAGCGGTAGTCCCGGTGCTCGGATTCCGGGTCCGGTTCGGGAGGAAAGACGGAGACCGTGACCGTCCACCTGTCTTCGTCCCTTATGGCGATGAAGCGGGAGGTTGCGACGGGAGGTTCCATGGGATCGCGACTGCTGCACACGAGCGGCGCCGGATGCGCCGCTGTCCGGGGACGGCTGACCTGCCTTCAGGAACCGTTTCTCTGGTGCGAGGCGCGGGCGAGGGCCTGGAGGGTGGGAACGGTGGTCTCCCAGTCGATGCAGGCGTCGGTGACGCTCTGGCCGTAGGTCAGGGGGGTGTCGGGAGTGATGTCCTGGCGACCGGCCACGAGGTGGCTCTCCATCATGACGCCGCAGATGTTGCCGGAACCCTCGGCGACCTGCGCGCACACCTCCCGGGCCACTTCGGGCTGGCGCCGGTAGTCCTTCTGGCTGTTCCCGTGGCTGCAATCCACCAGCACGCGGTCCGGCAGGTTGGCGTCGCGCAGGGTCTGCGCGGTTTCATCGACGACGGTCCGTTGGTAGTTCGGACCCTTGACCGAACCTCGCAGGATCACGTGGCAGCTCTCGTTCCCCGACGTGGAGATGATCGCCGCGATTCCCTGCTTGGTGACCCCGAGGAAGTGGTGCGGATGGCATGCGGCGCGCACCCCGTCGATGGCGATCTGGATGGAACCCCCGGTGCCGTTCTTGAACCCGACGGGCATGGACAACCCGGAGGCCAGTTCCCTGTGCACCTGGCTCTCCGAGGTGCGCGCGCCAATGGCGCCCCAGGACACCAAGTCCGCGGTGAACTGTGGTGTGATGGTGTCCAGGAACTCGGACCCCGCGGCCAACCCCATGTTCGCCAAGTCGAGCAACAGGCCCCGGGCGAGCCGCAACCCCTTGTTGATGTTGAAGCTGCCGTCGAGGTTCGGGTCGTTGATGAGGCCCTTCCAGCCCACGGTTGTGCGCGGCTTCTCGAAATAGACGCGCATGATGACGAGAAGGTCGTCGGCAAGTCGGTCGGATTCGCGCTTCAGGCGGCCCGCGTACTCCAGGGCCGCCTTCGAATCGTGTATGGAGCAGGGACCGGCGATGACCAGGAGCCGTTGGTCGCGGCCGCTGATGATGTCGTCGATTTCGCGCCGGGCCTTGGTGACCGTTTCGGTGGCCCGTTCCGTAATCGGCAGTTCTTCGTCCACCAAAATCATTGCTGGGACCAAGGGACGCGGGTCTTCGATTCGGAGGTCGTCGGTGGTTCGGTTCATGGCGGTTCGAGGTCCATGTCTAACACAGTTTTTCGGGGGAGGCGAACGAAGGCGCGGTCCATGTGCTTGTGCTACGGGCGAGATGGGGTATATGGGACATAACCGCGGCGTGCGGCAGCCGGAGGACCCGTTGTGTACCGTGCGGACACCATAGCAGCGGTGGCCACGCCCCCGGGGGAGGGTGGGGTGGCCCTGGTGCGCCTGAGCGGTCCGGACGCCGAGCGTATCGGAAGGGAGGTACTCGTTCGCAAGGACCTGGGTTGGGAGTCCCACCGGTTGTATTACGGGAGGGTCAGGGACCCGGACCGGGGGGCGGTGGTGGACGAAGTGATGTTCGCGTTCCTGCGGCAGCCGAGGAGTTACACGGGCGAGGACACCGTCGAGATCCATTGCCACGGAGGCCCTTACGTGGTTCGGCAGGTGCTGGGTCTGGTGCTGGCCCGCGGGGCGCGGCACGCGGATCCCGGGGAGTTCACGAAGAGGGCGTTCCTGAACGGGCGATTGGACTTGACCCAGGCCGAGGCGGTGTTGGACCTGATCCGGTCGCGCACGGACAAGGCCGCGGGGGTGGCGTTGGGCCAGATGGAAGGCGGGTTGTCGCAGGAGGTGCGCGCGCTGCGGGAACAGTTGGTCGATACCCTCGTGCAAGTGGAAGCCGCCATCGACTTCCCGGAAGAGGAGATCGAGCTCCTCCAGCAAGCGGCGTTGGCGGGGAAAGTCGCAGGGGTAGTGGACAGGATATCGGCTCTGATCGACAGCTACGAGTGGGGGCGACTGATCCGGGAGGGGGTTCGCGTGTGCATCGTCGGGCGTCCGAACGTCGGCAAGTCGAGCCTGATGAACGCTTTGCTGGGGGTGGACCGCGCCATTGTCACGGCGACGCCCGGCACCACCCGGGACTTCATCGAGGAGACCGTGAGCCTCGACGGGTTGCCCGTGGTCCTGTGGGACACCGCGGGCATTCGAGGGGGGACGGAGGGCGTGGAGCAGATCGGCATCGACGTGACCCTTGAAAAGCTCGAAGAGAGCGAGGGTTGCCTGCTGGTGCTGGACGGGTCGGCGCCTCTCACCCCTGAAGATACGCAGGTGATGCAAAGGGTAGGGGACAGGCAGGGGCTCGCGGTCGTCAACAAGTCGGACCTGGGACAAAGGCTTACGCCCGCGGAGGTGTCCGAGACGTTGCCCCACCTGAAGCAGGTGAGGGTGTCTGCGCTGACCAACCAGGGGCTGGACGAGTTGAGGACGGCTTTGCGCGACTGCTTTCTCGATTCCTCGAAGGAATCCGAAATCGTTGTGACCAACGTCCGCCATAAGGCCGCTCTGGAACGGGCAAGGTCCAGCCTGTCCGAGGTCCAACGCGCAATGGAGCAGGGTATGCCGCCCGACATCGTGGCGGTGGACCTGCAGGAGGCGCGTGACAATCTCGCGGAGATCATCGGCGCCGTAACCAACGACGATGTTCTCGAACGCATCTTCTCGCAGTTCTGCATCGGGAAATAGCGTTGGCAGGATCTCTGCTCGAATAGATCGAGGAGTTTCACGTGAAACAATCAGCCAAGGGACAAGGCAGGATCTACGACGTCATCGTGGTCGGGGCCGGGCACGCGGGTATCGAAGCCTCCCTGGCGGCCGCCCGGATGGGTTTCGATACGTTGATGTTGACCTTGAACCTCGACCATATCGGACAGATGTCGTGCAATCCCGCCATTGGCGGAATCGGCAAGGGGCATCTCGTCAAGGAAATCGACGCCCTTGGCGGCGAGATGGCGCGAGGTATCGACGAGACCGGCATCCAGTTCCGCGTGTTGAACACCAAGAAAGGGCCAGCGGTCAGGGCTTCCAGGGCCCAGGCCGACAAGGCCCTCTACCGCCGGCGGATGAAGCGGGTGCTGGAGAACTGCGAGGGGCTGACCCTCAAGCAGGCCAGCGTGGAAGCGCTCCTGTGTCGCGACGGCCACGTCGTAGGAGTGGAATCCCAGATAGGAGAAGTATTCGAGGCAAGGAAGACCATTTTGACCACCGGGACTTTCCTTCAGGGAGTCATCCACGTGGGCGACCGCAACTATTCCGCGGGCCGGGCAGGGGATTTCGCCGCTCAAGGCTTGAGCGGGTCCTTGAGTGCTCTGGGGCTGCGGCTCGGCCGGCTCAAGACCGGCACCTGTCCCCGTCTCAATGCCCACACCATCGACTATTCGAAGCTGGCGGTCCAGTATGGGGACGAGACGCCCGTCCCGTTCTCTTTCGGCACGGAGAGGATCGAGCAGGAGCAGATCCCTTGCCACGTCACTTACACCAACCCTGCGACCCACGACATCATCCGGGCCGCGATCCATCGTTCGCCCATGTACTCCGGGGTCATCAAGAGCCGCGGGCCGCGCTATTGCCCTTCCATCGAGGACAAGGTGGTACGCTTTGCCGACAAGCAAAGGCACCAGATCTTCCTCGAACCGGAGGGCTACGACACGGTGGAAGTCTATCCGAACGGCATCTCCACCAGCCTTCCGCTCGATGTCCAGGCGGAAATGGTCCACAGCATCGAAGGACTGGAAGACGCCGAGATCATGAGGCCCGGCTATGCCATCGAGTACGACTACGTGGAGCCGACCCAACTGAAGCCGACCCTGGAAACCAAGGCCATGGGCAGCCTTTACCTGGCAGGCCAGATAAACGGCACGACAGGATACGAAGAGGCCGCGAGCCAGGGTCTCGTGGCGGCCATCAACGCGGTCCTCAGCCTCAGAGGGGAAGACCCGCTGATCCTTTCCCGTGACCAGGCATACATCGGTGTCCTCATCGACGACCTCGTTACCAAGGGGACCGACGGTGAGCCTTACCGGATGTTTACCTCCCGCGCCGAGTACCGATTGCTGCTCAGGGAGGACAACGCCGACCTGCGGCTGACGGAGTTGGGCGGCCGGATCGGCCTCGCCACGCCGCAGGCGCGCGCACGGACCGCCAGGAAGCAGGCTCTCATTGCCGAAGTGAGCGAAAAGCTGGAGACCGTCCGCATCCATCCCTCGCATCGGGTGCAGACCGAGCTACGCGACATGGGAACGGCGCCCATACGGAACATCTCTTCGTTGGCGCAGTTGCTTCGCCGTCCAGAGGTCGCGTTCCGGGATCTGGCGACTTTCCGCCCCGAGCTGGCCGAGGTTCCGTCCGACGCGGCCCTGCAGGCGGAGGTTTCGATCAAATACAGCGGTTACGTGGACCGGCAGGCCCAGGGCCTCAAGCGTTTCCAGAAGATGGAGAACGTGGTGCTTCCCGAAGACATGGATTACCGCAAGATCAACGGGCTCTCACGCGAAATCAGCGATAAGCTGACCCGCGTGCGCCCGCGTTCCCTGGGGCAGGCTTACAGGATTTCGGGCGTCACTCCCGCGGCCATCTCGGTGCTTTCCCTTTACCTCTACAAGACGAAGGCCGGCTGATCCAGACGGGACCGCCATCCGCGGATGCTCCCGTAGCGCACCGCACCCAAAGAGCGCCGCCACCTGTGACTGATACGGACTCCGCCAAGAACGAACGACTCCTGGTAGAGGGCGCCAAGTCCTTCGGTCTCGAACTGTCTCCACGTCATACCCGCGCATTCTCCCGCTACCTGTCGATGCTTTCGTTCTGGAGCGTGCGCCTGAACCTCACCGCCATCCGCGACCGGGAGCTCGTCTTGCGCCTGCACTTCATCGACTCCCTTTCCGTCGTCCCTTTGCTGAGCCGTGGCGGCAGGCTTCTGGACGTCGGCAGCGGCGCCGGATTTCCGGGAATCCCCATCAACATCATGTTGCCCGAGAAGCCCGTGTATCTGCTGGAGCCGCGTCGAAAGCGCGCCACCTTTCTGAGGCACGTGGTTCGAGAACTCGGTCTGACCAACGCCCATGTGGTCGAGGGTCGGATGGAGAGCTTGCCTGGGGACTCGTTACCGGCCATGCAGGAGACCATTACCCGCGGGTTTTCCGATATTCGCGGGTTCCTGGAGGCCAGCGGAAAGCTCCTGGCGCCGGACGGGACGTCCATCGTCATGCACGGCCCCAAGGGGACCGCGGTGCTGGATGAACTCCGAGGGTGTCTTGCAGGGTATGGGCTTTCCGAGGGAAGAAAGATCGACCTCGAACTCCCTTTCGGGCGCGAGCGCCGGACGTTGCTGACCTTCCGGAAGGCGGCGCCGCGGTCTTGGAGTGAGACATGGAACGTCTGAAGCGCGTCCTTCGACTTCGCTACGCTACGCTCAGGACGAACGGAGGACTTCGCTACGCTCACGACGAGCAGGGTCGAGTTTGCTACGCTATGCTCAGGACGAATGGGGATCGGTTTCAGGGTTCCCGCGGACGCCAGCCCCGTCATTCCCGCGAAACCTCATGCCGTCATTCCCGCGAAAGCGGGAATCCGGAGATTCGAGACATCCGGGATGGATTCCCGGTACCCGCATCCTGACGCTCCTATCCCGTTCGTCCTGAGCGTAGCGTAGCGGAGTCGAAGGACGCGCTCATTCCCCTTGTCCCGATTCTTCGGAGGTTCCTTATGAAAATTCCCTGTGTTTGCATCCTTGCGAGCAGACCTATGGCACTCTGCGATAGTGGATTCCCGCTTTCGCGGGAATGGCGGGGAGTGGGCATCTGCGGGAATGCGAGGTGGGCATCCGCGACGCCTGCCTCTCGGCTTACTGCCTGCCAGAGAAGGACCCGTGGAAGCAGGGGAATGACAGACCTTTGATTTACGGGATCTTCCGGCTTTTGTGTGGGTAAGGGAACCTCTGAACAATCGGGCAGAGGGCATGAGAGCGTCCTTCGACTTCGCTTCGCTACGCTCAGGACGAACGGGAATAGGGGCGTCAGGGTGAGGGAATCGGGAATCCATCCCAGATGTCTCGATTGTTCGGATGTTCCTAAGGTAGGAGGAAAAGGGGAGCGAAAGGGAACACGCCGTCATTGCTCCGCAGACGCCCATACCTCGTCATTCCCGCGAAAGCGGGAATCCATAATGTCCCCCTGTCCCGATTCTTCAGGGTTTCCTTTGCTTGGTTTTTGCTTTTTCGGTTTGTGGGTGGTTTCACGTGAAACACGGAGCTTCCCTTCCAAGCCGGCGCGTGCTACAAAACAAACGGTGGACTGTTGCATAACTCATTGAGTTGTAACGATTTTTGGGTAAAATCATCGCCATAGCCAACCAGAAGGGAGGGGTCGGGAAGACCACCACTGCGGTGAACCTCGGCGCATCCCTGGCCGTTGCCGCGAAGAGGACCCTGATCGTGGACATGGACCCGCAGGGCAACAGCACGACGGGGTTCGGCGTTGATCGGGAGTTCCTCAACAAAAGCATCTACGACGTGATGCTCGACAACTGTTTCGTCACCGAAGCGCTGTGCGCGACAGAGATGGCGCGGCTCTTCATGCTGCCGGCCACCCGCGACCTGGTCAGCGCCGAGATCCAGATGATCGACATGGAGAACCGCACCGAACGGCTCAGCCACGCCCTGGAGACGGTCCGATACCGGTTCGACTACATACTGCTGGATTGTCCGCCTTCGGTGGGGCTGCTCACGCTCAACGCCCTGGTAGCCGCGGATTCGCTGCTGGTGCCCGTCCAGTGTGAGTATTACGCCCTCGAAGGCCTCAGCACCGTACTGGACACCATGAAGCGCGTTCAGGCCACCTACAACCGGGGCTTGAAGCTCGAAGGCGTGGTCCTGTGCATGTATGATGGACGCAGCAACCTTTCCGCCCAGGTGGCTCAGGACGTCCGCAGCCATTTTCCCGACCACGTCTTCGAGACCGTCATCCCTCGGAACGTTCGCCTGAGCGAAAGCCCCAGCCACGGAAAGCCGGCGCTGCTCTACGACGCCCGTTCCGCGGGAGCACAGAGTTACCTGAGTCTCGCTGCCGAAGTGGTGAGTCGAAAGGAGTCGAGACATGCAGAAGAATAGATTGGGTCGGGGTCTTGACGCCCTGCTTCCCAAAGGCGAGCCGCTGGTCCAGGACCGCCGACCGGACGATCCGCCCACCACGGTCCATCCCTCGTTGATCGTTCCCAACCCGAACCAGCCGCGGCGGGTATTCGACGAACACAAGATCAACGAGCTGGCCGATTCCATCGAGGCCAGCGGAATGCTGCAACCCCTGGTAGTCCGCACCAGAGCCGGCGGCTACGAGCTGATCGCGGGCGAACGCCGGCTGCGGGCGGCTCGCAGGTTGGGGCTCTCGGAAGTCCCCATCGTCATCCACGAGACGGCCGACCCGAACTCGTTGCTGCTGGCCCTGGTCGAAAACCTCCAACGCGAGGACCTGAACCCCATCGAAGAAGCGGAGGCGTTCGCGCAGCTACAGGAACGGTTCGAACTGACCCAGGAGCAGGTGTCCGAGAAGGTCGGCAGGAGCCGTTCTGCGGTGGCCAACTCGCTCCGGCTCCTGTCCCTGCCCGACGAGGTCAAGGGTCACGTGAGCCGCGGCGAGCTGGCCGCGGGCCAGGTGCGGGCCCTGCTGGGACTCGAAGACCGCTCGGCGTTGGCCGCGGCCGCGCGCGAAGTCATGGGCAAGGGGCTCTCGACCCGGGAGGCCGAGGCCCTGGTCAAGCGGCTCAAGAGGGGAAAGCGGACCAGGAACGAAGACCGGCTGGACCCGGACCTGTCGAGCCTGGTGGAGACGTTGCAGCGCCGGCTCGGCACCCGGGTCCGGCTCACGCACCGGGCCAGCGACCACAAGGGCAAGCTGGAGATCGAATACTATTCCCAGGACGACCTGGAGCGCATCACGAACGTGATGATGGGGAACGGTTAGCCGCAACTTCAGGGACGCGCTGCATCCATCCCGCCTTACCATCATCCGTCACCGCTATAGCGGATGCTCTGGAACCACCTCCGTCCCGCCCGGGTGGCTCGTTCCTCCGGAAACTCCTCCGATTGCGACACGTCGTGGATCGAATCGAACACTACCAGCACCGCGCCATCGGCGATACGGACCTCCACTGCCTTGCCCGCAGCGCTAATCGTGACGATGGCCCTGCTGCGGTCCGGGGAAATGTCAAGTCCGCCTGCTTCGTCGGTGTACAGTTTTCGCAAGTGGGCGGGAGTTCTGTGGTTCGGGAAGATCGTGGTCTCCTCGCCGCTTGTCGTGTCCACCATCAGCAGCCGTGATATGAACGAGCCGCCGGCCGCGTTTCGGGCGCCCTGGTTGTCCAGCATGAGGAACCGGGAGCCTTTGAAATGCAGGACGTCGTGTTGCTTGAAGAAACTGCCGCGCATCAGGCGCTTCAACCGATGGTCCCGGTGGTCCAGTATGGCGAACGCGTGCAGGCTTCTGAAGGACACCACGAGGTCTCCAGGTTCGAGCCCCCCCCCCCCTCCCGTGTCTTTTCCTAGCCGATGGACGGAATTGAGATGCGTCAAGTCGTAAGGATCCGAGAAGCGCAAGAGCGGGGCATAGGTAGAATTCCGTATGGCGTCGAAGACGGGAATCTCTTCTATCATCCTCCCTCCCGGGTCGATTACGTTCACGGTGTCGTGAAACGATTGCGGACGAGGTATGCCGGTTCGGAGGATGTGCCGTCGCGATGCGAGCGCGGTCTCCCTGGGCTTGTCGAGCCGCAGGCCCGGAACCAGAAGGACTTCATCATCGGTCAGGTGCGGTCGATGGTGGCTGTAGTCCGGACGGTACCACACCGGCTTGCCGCTCCGGTCGATGCGCGCCACCCCGCCACCGGAAGGGTGGCTATGAGGTCCGAAGTGGAAGACCGCCAGCAGGTCCCCATTGGCGTATTTCGATATTCCCTTAAAGTGCGCATGCTTGATGAAGGAGAACCCGATTGCGTGCTCGTACGGGAAATCCCTGGTGAACTCCTCCTTCTCCAGCCATTTCTCCAACTCCTCGGGGCGGTACGGCCAGGCATGCCGGACTTCGCCCCGGCCGGCGTACTCCACCGCCAGACAGCCCACGTGGCCCGGACAGTGCTCCCGGAAGTACCCCCGCCCTCCCGGAACCAGTATCGGATCGGTCAAGCGGTCGCTGCCGATGAACTCGAAGCGCCGGTCCGCCACTTGGTCGGGAGGGATATCCACCCACCGTAGTCTCTGGAAGGGTGCAGTAACCCTGGCCTCGTTCGCCGCCAGGAAAGTTTTCCTGGCGGAAGACAGGATACCGTAGGGAAAGACCTTGTACCGAGCGACATACAGCCCGGCGGCGAAGGCCGCCAGCAGGAGCGCCGCCACGAACAGGAAGAGCGGCGCCCTTCCCGGCAATGCCGAAACCATACCGGCATATACCCCATGTGAGCGTCCTGATCCAATCCACCACCTGATTCGGGGCTTCCGGATTCCCGCCCCCGCTTCCGCGAGGACATGCTTTCGCGGGGATGGCGGACCGAGGCCAGGTACTATTCCGCGCCCCTCTTTTGACAAGGAGTCGGGTCCGATGTTATACAGGTGTCCGCGTTTCTACGCTGTCTCCGAATTTCCGCTGACGCGGGCCTGCGGTCAGGTCCAGGCGTCGCAAGCACCGAACTCGTAGCCATCGATGATCAGCATAGATTTTTCCCTGGTGGTGCAAATTGCCCTGTTCCTGGTCCTGTGGAGCATCTTGCGCCGGGTCCTCTTCGGCCCGGTCGGGCGGCTGATGGCGGAACGCGAGCGCAGGACCGTGGGGACCCACGCCGAAGCCCGTTCCATGATGGAGGAAGGCAAGGAGTTGCAGGCCCGATACGACGCCGCCATCGCCACCGCGCGCGCCGAAGGGGAAACGATCAGGAGCGAGATCCGGGAGGAAGCGCTCAAGGCCCGCAACGCGGTCGTCTCCCAGGGCCGTGAGGACGCGGCCCGAAGGATCCAGGAGATGCGCGAAGAAGTCCGCAGGGAACTGGAGGCCGCCCGGGGCGTCGCCGCTCAGGACGCAGAGACCCTCGCCCGCCAGATGGCGGAGAAGGTGCTGGGCCGGAAGCTGGCATGAGCGCGTTGGCCTGCCTGACGGTTTCCACTGCGTGGGCCGCTACCGGGGACGGAGCCCATGCGTCTTCCATCGCGGACCTGTTGTTCCCGCTCATCAACTTCCTCATCTTCGCCTACCTGGTCAAGCGTTTCGGTCTTCCGCCGCTCAGGCAGTACCTGAAGCAGCGCCGCGAGGCGCTGGTGGAGGCGGTGGCGACCGCGCACCAGGCCCGGGAGGACGCCGCGGGGCACGTCAGGAAGTACCGGGAACTGCTGGACGTCCTCGACGAGGAATGCGCCCGGATACGCGACGGGCTGAGGGCCGAGGGCGAGCGCGAACGGGTCCGGATCGCGGCCGAAGCGGAAGAGTCGGCGGCCAAGCTGAAAGCCGACGCCGACTTCCTGGCCGAGCAGGAAGTCAAGATGGCGCGCCAGCAGATCCGCGGGGAGATCGCGTCGTTGGCCCAGGAAGCCGCGGCGCGAGTGATCCGGCAGCACCTGGCGGCTCCGGACCAGGACCGCATGGTCGAGGACTTCTCACGGCAGATACGGGAGCTCTGACCCGCGCGAGGTCGAGAGCCCGGTTGACCACCCATGATCGAAGGAACACTGAGCCGCCGTTACGCAAAAGCCGTCTTCGAGTTGGCCGCGGGCCGCGAGGAAGCGGTCGGCGCGGAGATCGACCGCTGTCTCGAAGTGTGCCGGCATCCCGACCTCAAGAGCGTGCTGGGGAACCCGGCCTTCAGCCAGGAGCGCCGCCGGAGCATCGTCGCCGAGTTGGCTGCGCGCATGGAGCTCTCGGACCTCACCCGGAACTTCCTTTCCCTGCTGGTGACCCGGGACCGGCTGGACGGGCTGTCCTCCATGGCGCGCCACTACCACGGCCTGCTGGACCACGCCCGGGGCCGGGTCAACGCCAAGGTGGTGGTGTCCGAGCCCCTGGGCGAGGAGCGGCGCGAAAGCCTTGCCGCGGTGGTGGGCCGGATGAGCGGCAAGACCGCCATGCTCACGGAAGTGGTGGACCCGGCCATCATCGGCGGGGTCATCGTCGAGGTCGGCGGCAAGGTCTATGACGGGAGCGTGCGCACCCAGCTTCAGAGCCTCAGGCAGAGCATCGAACGGTCCTACTAACCGGACACGAAGTTCAAGGAGCGAGCAATGGAGATCGGGACGGCCGAGATAACCAGCATCATCAAGAAGCAGATCGAAGACTACGACAAGGCCGTGAAGGTCGAGGAAGTGGGCACCGTCCTGTCCACCGGCGACGGCATCGCCCGGATCTACGGTCTGGACAACGCCGCGGCCGGCGAGCTCCTGGAGTTTCCCGACAACGTGTTCGGCATGGCGCTGAACCTGGAGCAGGACAACGTGGGCGCCGCGCTGTTCGGCGATTCGCACCTCATCAAGGAAGGGGACCGGGTCAACCGCACCGGCCGTATCGTCGAGGTCCCGGTGGGCGACGCGCTGAGGGGCCGGGTGGTGTCTCCGCTGGGGGAGCCCCTCGACGGCCGAGGCCCCATCGAAGCCGCGGAGCGGCGCAGGATCGAGCTCAAGGCCCCGGGCATCGTCGCGCGCCAGCCGGTGACCCAGCCGTTGCAGACGGGACTCAAGGCCATCGACTCCATGATCCCCATCGGACGAGGCCAGCGGGAGCTCATCATCGGGGACCGGCAGACAGGGAAGACCGCGGTCTGCCTCGACACGATCATCAACCAGAAGGGCGGCGACGTGACCTGCATCTACGTGGCGGTGGGCCAGAAACGCTCCACCGTGGCCCAGGTGGTCGATCAGCTCCGGCAGCACGGCGCCATGGACTACACCATCGTGGTGGTGGCCGCGGCGTCGGAGTCGGCCCCGCTCCAGTACATCGCGCCCTACAGCGGCTGCACCATGGGCGAGCACATCCGCGACAACGGCGGCCACGCCCTGGCCATCTACGACGACCTCTCCAAGCACGCGGTGGCCTACCGGCAGCTCTCCCTGCTGCTGCGCCGCCCCCCGGGCCGCGAGGCTTTCCCGGGGGACGTCTTCTACCTGCATTCCCGGCTGCTGGAACGGGCGGCCAAGATGAGCGACGACCAGGGCGGCGGCTCGCTGACGGCTTTGCCGATCATCGAGACCCAGGCCGGCGACGTCTCGGCGTATGTCCCCACCAACGTCATCTCCATCACCGACGGCCAGATCTACCTGGAGACCGACCTCTTCTATTCGGGCGTGCGCCCGGCCATCAACGTGGGCCTGTCGGTTTCCCGGGTCGGCGGCAACGCCCAGATCCGGGCCATGAAGCAGGTGGCCGGCGGGCTTCGGCTGGACCTCGCGCAATACCGCGAGATGGCGGCCTTCGCCCAGTTCGGGTCCGACCTCGACGCGGCCACCCAGCGGCAGATCGCCCGGGGCAGCCGGCTCGTGGAGATCCTCAAGCAGGGACAGTACCGGCCCATGTCGGTGGAGCGGCAGGTGCTCATCATCTACGCGGGCACCAACGGTTTCGTGGACGGCGTCGCCCCCGAGGACCTGGTCCGGTACGAGACCGAGCTGTTCGAGTTCGTCGAGTCCCGGCACCCCGACCTGTTCCCGGCCATCGCGGAGAAGCGCCAGATCGACGACGACGTCAAGGGCGGGGCGGAGAAGGCGTTGCAGGAATTCAACCAGCGGTTCCAGGCGTAAGTGCCCTCCCTCAAGGACATAAGGAAGCGCATCGGGTCTGTTCGCAACACGCAGCAGATCACCAAGGCCATGAAGATGGTGGCCGCGGCCAAGCTGCGGCGGGCCCACGACGCGGTGATACGGGCGCGGCCGTACGCCGAGAAGATGAGCTCCCTCTTGTCGAACCTGTCGGCCAGGGTCTCGGAGGAAAGCCATCCGCTGCTGATCGAGCGGGAGGAGAAGCGCATCGACGTCCTCGTGGTCACCACGGACCGGGGCCTGTGCGGCGCCTACAACAGCAACGTGGTCCGCATGGCCGAGGGCTTCCTCGCGGACCATCGGGACAAGGAAGTCTCGTTCCGGTTCGTGGGACGCAAGGGCGCGGAGTATTTCCGCCGCCGCGGGGCGGCCGCCATGGACGACGGCCCGGTGACCTGGGGCAAGTCGGCGGACGAGACCGCCGCGGTGACCGCGGACCGCCTCATGGCGCGTTTCCTGAGCGGTGAGTCGGACGCCGCCTACATGATCTACAGCCGGTTCCGCTCGGCCCTGACCCAGGTCCCCACCGCCGCCCGGATCATTCCCGTGGCGCCCTCGGAGGCGGACGAGGAGCAGCGCCTGACCGAGTACCTGCTGGAGCCGAGCATCGGCGACCTGCTCTCCGTCCTGCTGCCCAAGAGCGTGGAGGTCCAGGTCTATCAGGGGTTCCTGGAAGCCGCCGCGGGGGAGCACGGCGCGCGCATGACCGCCATGGAATCCGCCACCAGCAACGCGTCCGACCTCATCAGCGACCTCACGCTCCAGATGAACCGGGCGCGGCAGGCGGCCATCACCAAGGAGCTGCTGGAGGTGATCTCCACCGGGGAAGCGCTCAGTTGACGCATGTCCCGCGCCAGGGAACGGAGGACGAAGAGACCATGAGAACGGGCAAAATTACGCAGGTCCTGGGGGCCGTGATCGACGTGGAGTTTCCCGACGGCCACCTGCCGCCGATCTACAACGCCATCAAGGTCAGCAACAAGGCCATCGACGACAGGGAATGGAACCTGGTGGTGGAGGTGGCGCAGCACCTGGGCGAGAACACCGTGCGCTGCATCGCCATGGACTCCACCGAGGGGCTGGTTCGCGGCATGGACGCCATGGACACCGGGACCGGCATCAGCGTGCCGGTGGGCGAGAAGACGCTGGGGCGCATCCTGAACGTGGTGGGCGAACCCGTGGACGAAGGCGCGCCCATCGAAGCCGAGCAGCGCCTGCCCATCCACCGGGAGGCTCCGCCCTTCGTCGACCAGGCCACCCAGGTCCAGGCGTTCGAGACCGGCATCAAGGTGGTGGACCTGCTGGCGCCCTACGCCCAAGGCGGAAAGATCGGCCTGTTCGGCGGCGCCGGCGTGGGCAAGACCGTCATCCTCATGGAGCTCATCAACAACCTGGCCATGAAGCACGGCGGCTACTCGGTGTTCGGCGGCGTGGGCGAACGCACCCGCGAAGGGAACGACCTCTGGCTGGAGATGAAGGAATCGGGAGTCATCGACAAGACCACGCTGGTGTACGGGCAGATGAACGAGCCGCCGGGCGCCCGCGCCCGGGTGGCGCTGTCGGCGTTGACCATGGCCGAGTACTTCCGGGACGAGGAGGGGCGGGACGTCCTGCTCTTCATCGACAACATCTTCCGTTTCACCCAGGCCAACTCGGAGGTCTCGACGCTGCTGGGCCGCATGCCCTCGGCGGTGGGCTACCAGCCCACCCTGGCCACCGACCTGGGCGAGCTGCAGGAGCGGATCACCTCCACGCGCAAGGGCTCCATCACCTCGGTGCAGGCCATCTACGTGCCCGCGGACGACCTCACCGACCCGGCTCCGGCCACCACCTTCTCGCACCTGGACGCCACCACGGTGCTGTCCCGGCAGATCGCCGAGTTGGGCATCTATCCCGCGGTGGACCCCCTCGATTCCACCTCGCGGATCCTGGACCCGCGGGTGGTGGGGGACGAGCACTACCAAGTGGCGCGCCGGGTGCAGGCGATCCTCCAGCGCTACAAGGACCTTCAGGACATCATCGCCATCCTGGGCATGGACGAGCTCTCCGAGGAGGACAAGCTGACGGTGGCCCGGGCGCGGAAAGTGCAGCGCTTCCTCTCGCAGCCGTTCCACGTGGCGGAAGTGTTCACCGGCTCGCCGGGCGTCTATGTGGATCTCAAGGACACCATCGAAGGCTTCGAGGCCATCGTGGACGGCAAGCACGACGACCTTCCCGAGCAGGCTTTCTACATGGTCGGCACCATGGAGAGCGCCATCGAGAAGGGACGAAGGCTCGCCGCCGGGTAGGTCATGGCCGACAGCATATCACTGAAGGTGGTGACGCCGGTCCGCCTCGTGCTCGAAGAGCAGGTGGACGAGTTGACGGCGCCCGGCCCCCTCGGCCAACTCGGCATCCTGCCCGACCACGCTGCGCTGATGACCACGCTGGAGATCGGCCAGCTCGGCTACCGGAAGTCCGGCGCCGCCGCGGTGGTCACCGTGACCGGAGGGTACGCCGAGGTGCTCGACAACGTGGTGACCGTGCTGGCCAACGCCGCGGAGTTCCCCCACGAGATCGACACCACCAGGGCCGAAGACGCCAAGGCCAGGGCCGAACGCGCCCTCGACGAGGGCGGCCAGGCGGACGAGGACCGGCTGGCCGCGGCCAGGGCCGCCCTGCAAAGGGCCGTCCTGCGACTCGAGGCCGCGGGCCGGCGCTGACCGGTCCCCTGCCGTCGCGGCGACCCGTCGGAAGTCCTTGCCATGGTCTCGAATTGGCGCCGTGGCGCCGCCCTCCTCCCCATGATCCGGGTTTGCATCGTCGCGTTCGCCGCTTGCGTCCTGTGCGGCCCGGGGGCGTCGGCGCAGATAATCGACGTGAGAGGCGCCAGCCCCGCAATCCTGGAACAGGTGCTCGAAAACCGCTTGCGTCTCTTGCAGGACGACGGGCAGCCGTTCTCCCTGGCCGCCTTGGAGATCCGGCCTGCCGGCAAGCCGAGGACGCTGGTGGATAGACGGACCGCGCTGCCGCGGCAAATGCGGGGAGCGATTGCCGGTTCGTCCATCGTCAGCATCCTCTACTATGACGGGGAGGGGATCAGGTACGACTGGCGTCGGGAGGATTTGCCCGAGGACGCCCGGGTCTGGGGCAATTCGATGGCGAAAAGCATTACGTCCTGGCTGGTGGGCAAGGCCTACTGCGGCGGCCGCATCGACTCGTTGGACGACCGGATCGGAAAGTACGTACCCGGACTCGACAACTCGTTCTACGGCGACGTGAGAATCGGCGACGCTCTCGACATGTCGAGCGGAGACAAGGTCGTGCTCCCCCGGGAGACGAGCGCCCGCGGAGATCTTTTCAAGGGAGTGGCCCGGGGGAGGCCGATCATCGACGCGCTCCTGCGCCTTGGCAACGCAAGGCCCGGGAGAAAGGAGTTCTACTACAACCCCGCCAACGCGTACGCGGTGGGTGCGGTTCTTTCCTCGGTAGCGCCGGAAGGATTGGGGGAATTTGCGGGCAAGGCGATGGCGGACGACGCCGGATTGAGGCATCCGTCGATGTTCCTGGCCGACCGGGAGGGTTTCCCCGAGACCTCGGGCAAGTTCTATGCGCATCGAATGGATTGGCTGCGTTTGGGCGTGAGGATCGCCGAGCAGTTCGAGGCCGAGGGATGCATCGGCGACTACCTGAGAAGCGCGGTCGCCGATGCGGTTCCGACCGGACACTCCTACTCCCGCAAATACGGAAAGTTCTTCTGGTTCGACAAGCGCAGGATCCCGGTGAAGAACGACGCATGGATGATGGGCGGCGGCTGCTTGCGCGTTCTCATGGACCTGGACCGAGGCCGCGTCCTGGCCGCTCACGCGCTCCGTTGCGATTACGATATCCGCGCCATCGTCAACGCGGCGTTCGAGGGAGGATGACGAACCGGACAGGCGCCCGGTGCTACGGTCCGTTGGCCGGGGCCGGGGATTTGGGCTAGAATCGGAAGCATGTTGCGCTATTTCACCGCAGGCGAGTCCCACGGCCCCTGCCTCACCACCATCATCGAAGGGGTGCCCGCGGGGTTCGACATCGACGTCGAGAAGGTCAACCACGACCTGTGGCGGCGCCAGCAGGGGTACGGACGGGGCGGCCGGATGCTCATCGAGAAGGACGAGGTGCAGGTGCGGTCCGGTCTGCGATGGGGCAAGACCCTCGGCTCGCCGGTGACCTTCGGCATCGACAACCGCGACTGGAAGAACTGGACGAAGAAGATGTCCCCCTACGCGGAGGACGCGGGGCAGGCCATCGCGGTCAAGAAGCCGCGTCCGGGCCACGCGGACCTCACCGGCGTCTTCAAGTACGGCCATTCGGACATCCGCAACGTGCTGGAGCGGGCCAGCGCCCGGGAGACCGTGTCGCGGGTGGCGGCGGGATCGTTCTGCAAGCAGTTGATCGAGCCGTTCTCGGTGAAGGTGAGGGGTTACCTGCGCTCCCTCGGCGGGGTCGAGTCGGACGTGGAGGGCAAGAGCTACGACGAGATCTTCGAGCTGGCCGAGGACTCCCCGGTGCGCATGGCGGACCCGAAAGCCGAGAAGGAGGCCATCGCGCTCATCGACGAGTGCAAGAAACGGGGAGACACTCTGGGCGGGGTCTTCGAGGTGGTGGCCACCGGCGTGCCGCCGGGCCTGGGGAGCCACGTGCACTGGGACCGGAAGCTCGACGGCAGGCTGGCCCAGGGCCTCATGAGCATCCAGGCCATGAAGGGGGTGGAGGTCGGCCGCGGGTTCGACATGGCGAGGCGGCGGGGCTCGGAAGTGCACGACGAGATCTTCTACGACCCCCGGCATATGATCTCCGACGGCAAGCCGCGTATGCAGCCCACCGACTTCTTCCGCGGCAGCAACAACGCGGGAGGCCTGGAAGGCGGCATGACCACCGGCGCGCCGCTGGTGGTGCGGGTGGCGATGAAGCCCATATCCACGCTCATGAGCCCGCTCCGGTCGGTGAACCTCGACACCAAGGAGCCCGAGGACGCGTCGGTGGAGCGGTCCGACGTGTGCTCGGCCCCCGCGGCCGCGGTCATCGGGGAGGCCATCGTCTCCTTCGAGCTCGCGCGGGCGTTCCTGGAGAAGTTCGGCGGGGACTCGCTGGCCGAGACCAGCCGCAACTATGACGGTTACCTCGACCAGATCAAGAGCCTCTGACCCCCTGCCGGATCACGGAAACATCGCGCTGACGGGCTTCATGGCCGCGGGCAAGACCGCGGTCGGCCGAAAGCTCGCCCGGGAGCTCGACTGGTCGTTCGTGGACCTGGACGCGGTGGTCGAGGAGCGCGAAGGACTCCCGGTCCGGGAGATCTTCGACCGGCGCGGGGAGGGTCGGTTCCGGGAATGCGAGAAGGCGGCCCTGGGGCAGGTCCTGGACGGCGCCGGGCAGGTCATCGCCCTGGGCGGAGGGGCGGTGGTGGACCCCGACAACCTGAGGCTGCTCAAGGAGCGCAGCCTGTTGATCTGGTTGAAGGTCTCGCCCCGCACCGTCCTGCGCCGGGCCGGGTCCGCGGACCACCGGCCGCTGCTCCGGGGCGAGGACCGGCTCGGTCGCATCGAGGAGCTTTCGGCGCAGCGGGAAAGGATCTACGCCGAAGCCCACCTTGCGGTGGACACGGACCGCCTGACCGTGGAACAGGTGGTCCGGCGCATCCGGCAGCGGCTATGCAGACCGTAACCGTCAACCTGGGGCAGCGCTCGTATCCGATCCACATCGGCGAAGGGCTGCTCTCCCGCCTGGGCGAGGCCATGAAGGCCCGGGGGATGGCGGGCTGCGTCGCCGTCGTGTCGAACCCGCAGGTGGCCGACCTCTACCTGGAAGAGGCGCAGGACTCCCTCCGCGAGGCCGGCTACGAGACCGCGTCGGTGCTGATCCCGGAAGGCGAGCCGCACAAGGACACCGAGTCCCTGGGGCGGATCTACGACGCGCTGGTGGAGCGGCGCTTCGACCGGAGCGCGACCCTGGTGGCCTTGGGCGGGGGGGTGGTCGGCGACGTGGCCGGGTTCGCCGCGGCCACGTTCCTCCGCGGCATCGGCTACGTGCAGGTCCCCACCACCCTGCTGGCCCAGGTGGACGCCAGCGTGGGGGGCAAGACCGCGGTGAACCACCGTCGGGGCAAGAACCTCATCGGCGCGTTCCACCAGCCGCGGCTCGTGGTCATCGACCCGAAGACCCTGCGCACCCTGCCCCGGCGCGAGTTCGCCGCGGGCATGGCGGAGGTCATCAAGCACGGCGTCATCGAGGACGCCGCGTTCTTCGGCTTCCTGGAAGACGAGATGGACGCGCTGCTGCGCAGGGACTCGGCCGCGGTGGAGACCGCGGTGGCCGCGTCGTGCCGCATCAAGGCCGCGGTGGTGGAGCAGGACGAGCGGGAGGACGACCGCCGCGCCATCCTCAACTTCGGCCACACCATCGGCCACGCGCTGGAGTCCTTCACCGGCTACGAGCGCTTCCTCCACGGCGAGGCGGTGGCCATCGGCATGGTCCGGGCGGCGGCCCTTTCGGCCGGCCGGGGACTGTGCAGCGCGGAGGACCTGGGGCGTATCGAGGGGCTGGTGCGGAGGGCGGGTCTGCCGTGGCGGCTGCCGGACGACGTGGCTCCGGAGGACCTGGTGGCGGGCATGGCCCTGGACAAGAAGTCGCACGCCGGCAAGATCCGGTTCGTGCTGTGCGAAGGCATCGGCAGCACCCGCTTCCAATGGTTCTCGGCAGACGAGATCGTGCGGAGCCTGGCGTGACGTCCTTGACGCCGGGAGCCTCTCCGGGTATGCGGACGCAGCGAGGGGGAAGCCGTTCCCGGGCGGACCGGGGCTTCCTCCGGGACGTGTGACCATGCCCGATACCAGGATACTGGTCCTGCACGGACCGAACCTGAACCTGCTCGGCTCACGGGAGCCCGACATCTACGGACGCGATACCCTTGCGGACATCGACGCCCGCCTGCGGGTCCTGGCCGAAGAGTTGGGGGTCGAGGTCGAGGCGCGCCAGTCCAACCATGAAGGGGAGTTGGTGACCTGGGTCCAGGAAGCCCGCCCCCGCGGGTTCCGCGCGCTGGTCGTCAACGCCGGCGCATACACCCACACGAGCGTCGCGCTGCGGGACGCCCTGGCCGCGAGCGGGCTGCCGGTGGTCGAGGTCCACCTCTCCAACGTCCACCGGCGCGAGGAGTTCCGCAGGACCTCCCTGATCGCGGACGTCGCCGCGGGACAGGTAGCGGGGTTCGGCCCCCAGAGCTACCTGCTGGCGCTGCGGGCCGCGGCGGAACTGGGGTCTGCGAAGGGATAGCCCGGACCGGCTGCCGCGCCAGAGGCGCGCCGCGGCATGGGCGCCCCCGACGTCATGGCTCTACTCCTCGGCATCCTGGCCCTGGTCAGCATGACCCACGTCATCGGGGCCGCGGCCCAGTACGGCATCAATACATTCGCGCCCTTCTACCAGCACGAGCTGGGACTCACCCGCGCCCAGGTGGGGCTGTTCTTCACCGCCTTCTACATCGGCATGGCCGGTTTCTCGTTCGCCGCGGGATGGCTGGGGGACTCCCTGGGAGTGCGGCGGACGGCCTTGATCGGCCACGTGTTCACCGGGGTCGCGGTCGTCTTCGCTTCTTCCGCGCAGTCCTTCGGTTGGGCCTTCGCCTGGTTCCTCCTGACCGGCATCGGCTACAGCTTCCTCAACCCTTCCTCCACCAAGGGGGTGCTGCTGTGGTTCCACCGGCGCCTGCGCGCCACCGCCATGGGGGTCAAGCAGACCGGGGTGCCCGCGGGCGGGGTGCTGACCGCGCTCCTGGCGCCGCTTGCGGCGGTCTTCGGCTGGCGCGCGACCCTGGCGGGGGTGGGAGCGGTCAACGTGCTGTTCGGCTTGGTGTTCTGCCTCCTGTGGCGCGAGCCCCACGAGCCGGCCTCCACCGACGAAGTCCGTTCCGGCGGCGCGGGACGACGGCGCTTCCCCGTCAAGGGGGTGCTGGCGGTGAGCGGCGGCACCGGCTTGCTGCTCATCGGGCAGATGTCGCTGCTCACCTACCTGCCGTTGTTCCTCAAGGAAAGGCTCGCGTTCTCCACGGTCCACGCGAGCCAATGGCTCTCCATCGTCCAGGGCGGCGCGGTCCTCGGGCGCGTGAGCTGGGGCACGGTCAGCGACCGGCTGTACCGGGGCCGGCGCAAGGCGGTGCTGGTGCTCATCGGCGTCATCTCGGTGCTCCTGTGCGCCGTGCTGAGCGTCCTCGACCGCGGGGTCTCGCCCTGGGTGCTGGCGCCGCTGACCTTTCTCGGCGGGTTCGCCATGATCGGTTACCAGGGCGTGTCCTATTCCCTCATCGGCGAGATCGCCGGAGAGTCCAGGACCGGAAAGGCCCTGGGCCTGATGATCACCGTCAACGCCCTGTGCACGGTGGTGGGAACGCCCCTGTTCGGCTACGTGGTGGACGTCACCGGCTCCTATGCGGTGGCGTGGCAGGCGCTGGCGGGGGTCCTGGCGTTGGGAACGGTCAACCTCGCCCTGTTCGTGGCCGACCCCCGCAGGGACGGCGCCGCGCCTCCGGGCTGAACGGGTTCCCTGGCGTCCTGCCTCTCCTTGTCTCTGTCCGCTCCGCAAATGGACAATTCTCAAGTTTGCCAAACAGTCTGTCGGGTTGTATGATCTCGCAGGAAGATGAGATCGAATTTGGAACATGCCAAGCCCCCCCCCCCCCCCCTCCCCAGATTTCCGGCCCCAACGCTTCCCCTGCTGTTGCTGCTGCTCGCGTTGTCCACGTTGTTCCTGTGCAACGTGGACAATGGATACTTGTACCGTCCCGGCTTCCATACTCACACGTCCCTGAAAAGCTTGGCCATCGCCGAGAACCTGTCCCCCGACCACGGTTTCCGGTTGTTCCAGGCGCGGCACCAGGGATCAAGCGGCTCCCCGACCTACGACATGTACAGCCGCTTTCCCGTCGGCGGTTACGCACTCCTCAAACTCGCCATCCTCCCCTTCGGAAACGACCTCTCCGCAAAGATCCTCACCGCACGAATCCTCATGCTCCTCCTGTTCAGCGCCGCCGCGGTCCTCGCTTTCCACTCCCTCGCGCGCATCACCTCCCGCCCCTGGATCGCACTGGCCGCCACCCTCATGGCCTTCTCTTCCTACTACATGCTGTTCTACGGCGACGCGGTCACCACCGAGGCCAGCGTGGACCTGTTCGCGGTCATGCTGGCCTTCCACGGCATGGTGGTGTTCGTGCAGGAGGGACGGTTCCGGCAGTTGCTGGCCAAGACCTTCGTTGCGCTGCTGCTGGGCTGGCACGTGTACGCCTTCCTGCTTCCCTTCATCCTCCTGGGCTTGGCCCGGGAAGCCTTCCGGGCCTGGAAGCACGGAACTGCGCTCCGGCCCTGTGCGCGTTTCGTCGCAGCCGCAGTGCTGCGCAGCCGCTACACCGCCCTGGGCTTGGCCGCGCTGCTGTTCGGCGCGGCCGTCCTGAGCTTCAACTTTGCCAGCGAGTACGCCGCCTTCGGAGGCGAGACGCCGGTGACCGAACTGCCGTCGTTCCAGTCCATGCTCATGCGCACCGGACTGGAGGGGGACTTCGCCCCCGTGGAGTGGTGGCGGCGTTTCCTGCGCCAGCAGTTCTTTCGCGTCAGCGTGGCCTCCGTTCCGTTCCTGCTCACCGACCAGGCAAGCGGTCCGGCAGGGTGGTTCCAGTCTTTCCGTTGGGACCCGGGGCCCCCTCCTTTACCCTCGGGGCCTCTCGGGCCGCTGTTGTCGTCATCCATCCTGGCGTTGCTCATGGCCGTGGGAGCAGCAGCGGCCCTCGCTCGCCTTGCAGGGCCGCTGCTGGAAGGGCGGCAGCGCTTCCTGCTGGCTGTCCTTGCTCTGTCCGGGTTCTTCTGGGCCCTGCCCATGCGCAACAATTCCGCACACCACAACCACGAGGCATTGTTCTACGTGGGCGTCCCGCTGGTGTTCTACTCGCTGCTCCTGCTGTACGTCCGCGAGCGATGGGGGGCTCGTCCGGTAGCCGCCTTTGCCGCCGCGGCCCTGCTCGCCTTCGCGGCATCCGCCTTCCGGATGGATCAACGATGGGGCCTCGACGCCCATGCGGCCGAGACCCAACGGACCGCCATGGCCGAACTCGGAGCCATCCGCGAAACCACCCGGGGCAAGACGGTCCTGGTCATCGAGTCCATGAATCCGGAATGGTCCCCGCTGAACCGTTGGAAGCTCCACTTGGCCGGAAGCGTCCTGGTACGCCTCTCCGACATGGAAGCCGCTGCCCGCGCCGCGGACTTCATCGTCACCCCCGACCGCGTGGAGAGCGACGCCCTGCTCACACCCCGGAACCAACAGGTGTTCCTGCATGATTCGTCGGGTATCGCCGATTTCCTGGAGTGGTACCGGGCCGCCTACCAAAGGGCAGTGTCCGCCGGAGACCCGGCGGCGCGCTCCTACTTCGATGTCTATCTCGGTGATGACACCCTGACCTTCGTCAGGGAACCCTGCGTCCGGGAGGATCTGGAATCGGGACAGGGGATCTTCGTGGACGTGACTCCGGAAGACCCGAAGGACCTGCCCCGACAATACGAACGGTACGGCTCGGACAATCCCTTCATCCCGCTCGTCGCGCACTCCGTGCTATTCGAAGGGAAGTGCGTCGCTGTCGTTCCACTCCCCGGTTATCCTGTCTCCCGCATCAGGATGGGACAGAACAGAACCCCATACCGACGCCAATGGTCAGCAAAGATGGACCTCTGAACGAACCGGCGCCGCTGACGCTTTCGGACCGCGGCTGCACACTTGCAACTCCCCCCGGTAGCCGGTTCCGCCGTGCGTTGCGCCTCATCGGCTGGAACGTGCTTCTGTTGGTCGCGGGTGCCGCGCTGGTGGGGTTGGCCGGAGAAGCCTGGCTTCGCCTGACCGTGCCGTTCCTGAAATCGAGCAAACCCCTGGAGTTCGTCCCGAACGCAGGCTATCTCAGACCGCCGAACACGGAGGTACGCCATACCAACGGACACGACTTCTGGACCGTCTCCCGCACCAACAGCCTGGGCTTCCTCGACCGTGAACCCCCGAGCCCCGAACGCGCCGCAGCAACCTGCCACGTCGCCGTCATCGGCGACTCCTTCGTGGAGGCGCCGGACGTCCCCAACGAGGACAAGCTCCATGTTCGCCTCGAAGAACTCGCCACTGCCCGGTTGCCCCGCATGGAAGTCACGACTTCGGCCTTCGGGATGGGAAATACCGGCCAAGTCCAGCAACTGCCGTTCTACGACCAATATGCCCGGCGGCTCCGTCCCAAACTGCTCGTGCTGGTCTTCGTCGACAATGATTTCCGCAACAACACGCCGCTTCTGAGATCGTTGGGTTTATTGCCAGGGGGCCGAAAAGGTCCTTGGGAGCCCATGGTGAGAAAGCGCCCGGACGGGGAGTTGGAACTGGCATGGGCTTTCCCCAAGGACCAGATTCCAGAGGGTTTCTGGCCCCAACCATCGGGGACCGCCCTCGCCGGAAGGAAGACGATGGCCCATTCGTGGTTTGCCCTCTGGTTGTCCGCCAAGAAGAAGGCGTTGTTTCCTCCTCCTCCTTCCAACGCGCCACATCGGTTCTCCCGGAAACGGGAGGCTTTGATGCGGCAGCCCGGCTATGCTGCCGGCTATGTTGCGATGTTCGAAGGATGGCGGCCTACCAGTTGGGGCGACGTGGTGGGAGGCTTCTCTCGAAGGGACCTGCCTCCCTTTTACGAGGACGCCTTGCAATACACCCGCTTCGCGCTGGAGCAGTTCCGGCAGCGCGCCGACCGGGACGGCGCTGCGCTGGTCATCCTGGCGACACACACGCTGAAGACCCCCGGAACTCCCCTGTTCGAGCGAATGAGCGAAATGGCCGCGACTCTCGGCATTCCCGTCATCGACCAGGCCGACTACATCCTCCGCCAGGGCGCCAAGCTCACGGACGCCCACTGGCCCCACGACGGCCACTGGAGCCCCGCCGGCCACCAATGGGCCGCAGAGGCCCTGCTCGAATACATCGAGCAACGCCCGGAAGTCTGCGACGGATGACCGCCCCGGGCGCGGCTTGAGGCAGGCGGGACGCCGTGGTATCTTCGTCAATGGCCGGGTTCCGTCGTGCGCTGCGCCTCATCGGATGGAATGCGCTCATCATGGTCGCGGGCGCTGCGCTGGTGGGGTTGGCCGGAGAAGCCTGGCTTCGTCTGACCGTGCCGTTCATGAAATCGAGTCCACCCTTGGTGTTCGTCCCGAACGTAGGCCATCTCAGGCCGCCGAACACGGAGATACGCCATACCAACGAACTCGACTTCTGGACCGTCTCCCGCACCAACAGCCTGGGCTTCCTCGACCGGGAACCCCCGAGCCCCGAACGCGCCGCAGCAACCTGCCACGTCGCCGTCATCGGTGACTCCTTCGTGGAGGCGCGAGAGGTCCCCATCCACCGCAAGCTCCATGTTCGCCTCGAAGAACTCGCCGCTGCCCGGTTGCCCCGAACGGAGGTCACGACTTCGGCCTTCGGGGTGGGAAATACCGGCCAAGTCCAGCAACTGCCGTTCTACGACGAATATGCCCGACGCTTCCGTCCCAAACTGCTCGTGCTGGTCTTCGTCGACAATGATTTCGGCAACAACACGCCGCTTCTGAGGGCACTGCAGTGGGCAAAATGGAGCTGGGGATGGGGTTTGGAGCCCATGGTGAGAAAACGCCCGGACGGGGAGTTGGAACTGGCATGGGCTTTCCTCGAGGACCAGATTCCAGAGGGTTTCTGGCCTCAACCATCGGGGACCGCCCTCGCCGGAAGGGAGGCGATGGCCCATTCACGGTTTGCCCTCTGGTTGTCCGCCAAGAAGAACGCGTTGAAGAAGGCGTTGGTTCCTCCTCGTGACACACGACACCGGTTCTTCCGGAAACGGGAGGTTCTGAGGCAGCACCCCGGCTATGCTGCGATGTTCGAAGGATGGCGGCCCACCAGTTTGGCCGACATGGAGCGAGGCTTCTCTCGAAGGGACCTGCCTCCCTTTTACGAGGACGCCCTGCAATACACCCGCTTCGCGCTGGAGCAGTTCCGGCAGCGCGCCGACCGGGACGGCGCCGCGCTGGTCATCCTGGCGACATACACGCTGAAGAACCCCGGAACTCCCCTGTTCGAGCGAATGAGCGAAATGGCCGCGACTCTCGGCATTCCCGTCATCGACCAGGCCGACTACATCCTCCGCCAGAGCGCCAGGCTCACGGACGCTCACTGGCCCCACGACGGCCACTGGAGCCCCGCCGGCCATCAATGGGCCGCAGAGGCCCTGCTCGAATACATCGAGCAACGCCCGGAAGTCTGCGACGGGTGACCGCCCCGGGCGCGGCTTGAGGCAGGCGGGACGCCGTGGTATCTTCGTCAATGGCCGGGTTCCGCCGCGCGCTGCGCCTCATCGGATGGAATGCGCTCATCATGGTCGCGGGCGCCGCGCTGGTGGGGTTGGCCGGAGAAGCCCGGCTTCGACTGACCGTGCCGTTCATCGCATCGAGCCGACCCCTGGAGTTCGTCCCGAACGTAGGCTATCTCAGACCGCCGAACACGGAGATACGCCATACCAACGGACTCGACTACTGGAACGTCTCCCGCACCAACAGCCTGGGCTTCCTCGACCGGGAACCCCCGAGCCCCGAACGCGCCGCAGCAACCTGCCACGTCTCCGTCATCGGCGACTCCTTCGTGGAGGCGATGGAGGTCCCCATCGATCAAAAGCTCCAGGTTCGCCTCGAAGAACTCGCCGCCAGCCGGTTGCCCCGCCTGGACGTCACGACCTCGGCCTTCGGGTTGAGGAATACCGGCCAAGTCCAGCAACTGCCGTTCTACGACGAATATGCCCGACGGCTCCGTCCCAAACTGCTCGTGCTGGTCTTCGTCGACAATGATTTCGACAACAACACGCCGCTTCTGAGGGCACTGCAGTGGACAGAATGGAGCCGAGGATGGGGTTTGGAGCCCACGGTGAGAAAGCGCCCGGACGGGGAGTTGGAACTGGCATGGGCCTACCCCCAGGACCAGCTCCCAGAGGGTTTCTGGCCTCAACCATCGGGGGCCGCCCTCGCCGGAAGGAAGGCCATGGCCCATTCACGGTTTGCCCTCTGGTTGTCCGCCAAGAAGAACGCGTTGTTTCCTCCTCCTTCTTCCAACGCACGACACCGGTTCTCCCGGAAACGGGAGGCTCTGATGCGGCAGCCCGGCTATGCTGCGATGTTCGAAGGATGGCGGCCTGCCGGTTGGGCCGACATGGAGCGAGCCTTCTCTCGAAGGGATCTGCCTCCCTTTTACGAGGACGCCCTGCAATACACCCGCTTCGCGCTGGAGCAGTTCCAGCAGCGCGCCGACCGGGACGGCGCCGCGCTGGTCATCCTGGCGACACACACGCTGGGGACCCCCGGAACCCGCATATTCGAGCGAATGAGCGAAATGGCCGCGGCCCTCGATATTCCCGTCGTCGGCCAGGCCGACTACATCCTCCGGCAGGGCGCCGAGCTCTCGGACGCCTGGTGGCCCCACGACTACCACTGGAACCCCGCCGGCCACCAATGGGCCGCAGAGGCCCTGCTCGAATATATCGAGCAACGCCCGGAAGTCTGCGACGGGTGACCGCCCCGGACACGGCTTGATGCAGGCGGGACGCCGTGGTATCTTCGTTGATGGCCGGGTTCCGCCGTGCGCTGCGCCTCATTGGATGGAACGTGCTTCTGTTGGTCGCAGGCGTCGCGCTGGTGGGGTTGGCCGGAGAAGCCTGGCTTCGCCTGACCGTGCCGTTCCTGAAATCGAGCCCACCCCTGGAGTTCGTCCCGAACGTAGGCTATCTCAGACCGCCGAACACGGAGATACGCCATACCAACGGACACGACTACTGGACCGTCTCCCGCACCAACAGCCTGGGCTTCCTCGACCGGGAACCCCCGAGCCCCGAACGCGCCGCAGCAACCTGCCACGTCTCCGTCATCGGCGACTCCTTCGTGGAGGCGCTGTCGGTCCCCATCGATCGAAAGCTCCAGGTTCGCCTCGAAGAACTCGCCGCCAACCGCTTGCCCCACCTGGACGTCACGACTTCGGCCTTCGGGTTGGAAAATACCGGCCAAGTCCAGCAACTGCCGTTCTACGACCAATATGCCCGGCGGCTGCATCCCAAACTGCTCGTGCTGGTCTTCGTTGGCAATGATTTCTTCAACAACGCGCCGCTTCTGAGATCGTTGGGTTCATTGCCAGGGAGCCGAAAACGTCCTTGGGAGCCCATGGTGGGAAAGCGCCCGGACGGGGAGTTGGAACTGGCATGGTCCTCCCCCCAGGACCAGCTTCCAGAGGGTTTCTGGTCCCAACCATCGGGGGCCGCCCTCGCCGGAAGGAGGGCGATGGCCCATTCATGGTTTGCCCTCTGGTTGTCCGTCAAGAAGAACGCGTTTCTTCCTCCTCCTCCTTCTTCCAGCGCACGACACCGGTTCTCCCGGAAACGGGAGGCTCTGATGCGGCAGCCCGGCTATGCTGCGATGTTCGAAGGATGGCAGCCTGCCACTTGGACCGACGTGAATCTGGCTCTCTCTCGAAGGGACCTGCCTCCCTTTTTCGAGGACGCCCTGCAATACACCCGCTTCGCGCTGGAGCAGTTCCAGCAGCGCGCCGACCGGGACGGCGCCGCGCTGGTCATCCTGGGGACACACACGCTGAAGACCCCCGGAACCCGCATATTCGAGCGAATGAGCGAAATGGCCGCAACTCTCGGCATTCCCGTCATCGACCAGGCCGACTACATTCTCCGGCAGGGCGCCAGGCTCTCGGACGCCCGATGGCCCCACGACTACCACTGGAACCCCGCCGGCCACCAATGGGCCGCAGAGGCCCTGCTCGAATACATCGAGCAACGCCCGGAAGTCTGCGACGGGTGACCGCCTCGGGCGCGGCTTGAGGCAGGCGGGACGCCGTGGTATCTTCGTCAATGGCCGGGTTCCGTCGTGCGCTGCGCCTCATCGGATGGAACGTGCTTCTGTTGGTCGCAGGCGCCGCGCTGGTGGGGTTGGCCGGAGAAGCCTGGCTTCGTCTGACCGTGCCGTTCATGGGACCGAGCCGCCCCTTGGTGTTCGTCCCGAACGTAGGCTATCTCAGACCGCCGAACACGGAGATACGCCATACCAACGAACTCGACTTCTGGAACGTCTCCCGCACCAACAGCTTGGGCTTCCTCGACCGGGAGCCCCCGAGCCCCGAACGCGCCGCAGCAACCTGCCACGTCTCCGTCATCGGCGACTCCTTCGTGGAGGCGATGGAGGTCCCCATCCACCGCAAGGTCCAGGTTCGCCTCGAAGAACTCGCCGCTGCCCGGTTGCCCCGAATGGAAGTCACGACCTCGGCCTTCGGGGTGGGAAATACCGGCCAAGTCCAGCAACTGCCGTTCTACGACGAATATGCCCGACGCTTCCGTCCCAAACTGCTCGTGCTGGTCTTCGTCGACAATGATTTCGGCAACAACACGCGGCTTCTGAGGGCACTGAAGTGGGCAGCAGGGAGCTGGGGATGGGGCTGGGAGCCCATGGTGAGAAAGCGCCCGGACGGGGAGTTGGAACTGGCATGGGCCTACCCCCAGGACCAGCTCCCAGAGGGTTTCTGGCCCCAGCCATCGGGGACCGCCCTCGCCGGAAGGGAGGCGATGGCCCATTCACGGTTTGCCCTCTGGTTGTCCGCCAAGAAGAACGCGTTGAAGAAGGCGTTGGTTCCTCCTCGTGACACACGACACCGGTTCTTCCGGAAACAGGAGGTTCTGAGGCAGCACCCCGGCTATGCTGCGATGTTCGAAGGATGGCGGCCCGCCAGTTTGGCCGACATGGAGCGAGGCTTCTCTCGAAGGGACCTGCCTCCCTTTTACGAGGACGCCCTGCAATACACCCGCTTCGCGCTGGAGCAGTTCCAGCGGCGCGCCGACCGGGACGGCGCTGCGCTGGTCATCCTGGCGACACACACGCTGAAGAACCCCGGAACTTCCCTGTTCGAGCGAATGAGCGAAATGGCCGCGACTCTCGGCATTCCCGTCATCGACCAAGCCGACTACATCCTCCGCCAGGGCGCCAAGCTCACGGACGCCCACTGGCCCCACGACGGCCACTGGAGCCCCGCCGGCCATCAATGGGCCGCAGAGGCCCTGCTCGAATACATCGAGCAACGCCCGGAAGTCTGCGACGGATGACCGCCCCGGGCGCGGCTCGACTTCGGCCTTCGGGATGGGAAACGGCGGGCGTTGGCGTTCCTGGACCGCGGATGCTATACTCTGCTGCAAGGTCACCAGTTCCTTTCCCGTGACTTTTCGTCAATCCACAAAAGGCCGAAAGGCGGCATAGTTAAAGCAGACGATAAGATGATGACTTCTTCCGGGTCCGACTACAAAGCCGACAAGATCAAGGTTCTCGAAGGGCTGGAAGCGGTACGGAAACGCCCGGGCATGTACATTGGGGACACGTCCGAGCGGGGTCTCCACCATCTGGTCTATGAGATCGTCGACAACTCCATCGACGAATCGCTGGCCGGCCAGTGCGACCGCATCCGCATCGTCATCCACATCGACAACAGCGTCACCGTGGTGGACAACGGCCGCGGCATCCCGGTGGACATCCACGCCACCGAGAAGCTGCCGGCCGCGGAGGTGGTGCTCACCAAGCTCCACGCGGGGGGCAAGTTCGACAAGGGCGCCTACAAGGTCTCCGGCGGCCTGCACGGAGTGGGGCTGTCGGTGGTCAACGCCTTGGCGGAGCGCCTGGAGGTGGAGATCAAGCGGGACGGCAGGGTATATCAGCAGGCCTACGAACGGGGCGTGCCCGAGGCGCCCCTCGAGGAGATGGGCGCCACCGCGGAACGGGGCACCCGGATCACCTTCAAGCCGGACTCCACCATATTCGAGACCGTCGAACTCAGCTTCGACGTGCTGTCGCAGCGGCTCCGGGAACTGGCGTTCCTGAACCGGGGACTGCGCATCGTCATCGAGGACGAGCGCCACGACAAGGAGCACGAGTTCTTCTACGAGGGTGGCATCGTCTCGTTCGTGGAGCACCTGAACCGGGCGAAGACCGCGGTCCATTCCAGGGTCATCTATGTCCAGGGCGAGAAGGACGGCATCGACGTGGAGATCGCCTTGCAGTGGAACGACGGCTACTCCGAGACCGTCTATTCCTTCGCCAACAACATCAACACCACCGAGGGGGGCACCCACCTGAGCGGGTTCAAGGCGGCGTTGACCCGGACCATCAACAACTACGCCGCCAACTCCAACCTGCTCAAGAAGGACGAGGACAACCTCCAGGGGGACGACGTCCGCGAGGGCCTGACCGGGGTCATCAGCGTCAAGGTGCCGGAGCCCCAGTTCGAGGGACAGACCAAGACGCGGCTGGGGAACAGCGACGTCAAGGGGATCGTGGAGGCGCTCATCAACGAGAGGCTGGCCACCTATTTCGCCGAGCACCCGGGGGACGCCAAGAAGATCGTCTCCAAGGGCATCGAGGCCGCGCGGGTGCGCGAGGCCACCCGCAAGGCCAAGGAGCTGGCCCGGCGCAAGGGCGTGCTGGATTCGGCTTCGTTGCCGGGCAAGCTGGCGGACTGCCAGGAGCGCGACCCCGCGTTGAGCGAGATCTTCCTGGTGGAGGGCGATTCCGCGGGCGGCTCGGCCAAGCAGGGGCGGGACCGGCGCAACCAGGCCATACTCCCGCTCAAGGGCAAGATTCTGAACGTGGAGAAGGCGCGCTTCGACAAGATGCTGTCGTCCCAGGAGATCCGCCTGATGCTGACGGCCTTGGGAGCCGGCGTCAAGGAAGACTACAACTCGGAGAAGCTCCGTTACCACAAGGTCATCATCATGACCGACGCGGACGTGGACGGCTCCCACATACGGACGCTGTTGCTCACGTTCTTCTACCGCCAGATCCCCGACTTGGTGGACAGGGGCTACCTGTACATCGCCCAGCCGCCGCTGTACAAGGTCAAGCGCGGCAAGCAGGAGCGCTACCTGAAAGACGAGAACAGCCTCGAGGACTACCTCATCGAGAAGGGTACCGAGAACCTGCGGCTGCGCTCCGCGGAGCACGGCGAGAACGGCGGCGGGCGCGCCGGCGAGGTGAAGGGGGCGGCGCTCCAGGCCTTCGTCAAGAAGGTCGTGCGCGTGGACAAGCTGCTCCAGTTGATGGCCCGGAAGCGCAAGGAGCGGTCCGTGATCGAGGCGCTGCTGCTGTCCGACTTCGGCGAGGAGCGCCTCGGGGATCGGACGGAGCTGGAAGCCCTGGGCGTCGAGCTCGCCTCCCACGTCAACCTGCTGGCGCCGGAGCAGGCGCCGTTCTCCGGCCAGGTGGAGCCGGACTCCGAGCACAACTGCTGGAGGCTGGTGTGCTCCACCCGGTCCAACGGCAGCGGCCTCCGCACGGTCATCGACCGGGAGTTCCTCACCAGCCCCGAGTACCGGGAGCTCAAGCGGCTCCACCGGGAACTGCTGGGAACCGGGCACTCGCCGTTCGTGATGGAGGACGGCGAGCGCTCCAGCGGGCTGCGGTCCCACAAGGACCTCATGGAGTTCGTCATGGAGCGGGGCAAGAAGGGGCAGTACATCCAGCGCTACAAGGGCCTGGGGGAGATGAACCCGGACCAGCTCTGGGAGACCACCATGGACCCCGAGTCCCGGGTGCTGCTGCAGGTCCGCGTGGAAGACGGCGTCCAAGCCGACGACATCTTCTCCACGCTCATGGGAGACCACGTGGAGCCGCGCCGGAAGTTCATCGAGGAAAAGGCCCTGACGGTGCGCAACCTCGACGTCTAGACCTTCGCCCGTGTCGCTTCCTCCCTCCTGTCGGTCCGTTGCCGACGCGCCTCCTTTGCCATCGCCGAGTCCCCGTCCATGGAAGCCGGAATAAGACAACAGATCATCCCCGTCGATATCGAGGATGAGATGGGGCAGTCCTACGTGGACTACGCCATGAGCGTCATCGTGGGGCGGGCGCTGCCGGACGTGCGCGACGGACTGAAGCCGGTGCACCGGCGGGTGTTGTACGCCATGCACGACATGGGCAACACCTGGAACAACGCCTACCGGAAGTCGGCCCGGGTCGTGGGCGACGTCATCGGCAAGTACCATCCCCACGGCGACGCTGCGGCCTACGACGCCATCGTCCGTCTCGCCCAGGACTTCTCCATGCGCTACTGCCTGGTGGACGGGCAGGGGAACTTCGGCTCCGTGGACGGCGACCCGCCGGCCGCCATGCGTTACACGGAGATCCGCATGGCGCGCATCGCCCAGGAGCTGCTGGCGGACATCGAGAAGGAGACCGTCGATTTCCTGCCCAACTACGACGACTCCCTGGAGGAGCCGTCGGTGCTGCCGTCGCGGCTTCCCAACCTGCTCATCAACGGCGCGTCGGGCATCGCCGTGGGCATGGCCACCAACATCCCGCCCCACAACCTGGGCGAGGTCATCGACGGCCTGACGGCTCTGGTGGAGCGGCCCGAGCTCACCATCGACGAGTTGATGGAGTACATCCCCGGCCCCGACTTTCCCACCGGCGGCTTCATCCATGGCCGCGAGGGGATCAGCCAGGGCTACAAGACCGGCCGGGGCAGCGTGCAGATCCGCGCCCGGGTCTCCACCGAGACGGTCAAGCGCACGGGCAAGGAGCAGATCATCGTCTCGGAAATCCCGTACATGGTGAACAAGACCCGGCTGCTCGAGCAGATCGCGCAACTGGTCAACGACAAGAAGGTCGAGGGCATCGCCGACCTGCGGGACGAGTCTGACCGCGACGGCATGCGCATCGTCGTGGAGTTGAAGCGCGACGCCATCGCGGAGATCACCGTCAACGCCCTGTACAAGCACACGAGCCTCCAGGAGTCCTTCGGGGTCAACATGCTCGCCATCATCGAGGGGCGCCCGAAGCTGCTGAACCTGAAGGAGATCCTGCAGGCGTTCCTGGGGCACCGCCGGGAGACCATACTCCGGCGCACCGCCTACGACCTGCGGAAGGCCGAGGAACGCCTGCACATCCTCGAAGGGCTGAAGATCGCCTTGGACAACCTGGACGCCGTCATCGCCCTGATCCGCGAGTCCCGGGACCCCAGGTCCGCGCGGGAGGGACTCATGGGCGGCTTCGGCCTGTCGGAAGCCCAGGCCCAGGCCATCCTGGAGATGCGCCTCCAGCGGCTCACCGGACTCGAGCGCGACAAGATCGTCGAAGAGCACCGGGCCACCCTGGCCGCCATCGCGGAGTTGCGCGCGATCCTGGCCGACCCGAAGAAGGTGGACGCCCTGGTGGTCGAAGAGCTCAGGGAGGTCAAGGAAGCGTACGGGGACGAGCGGCGCAGCGCTATAGTGGACAAGGCCGAGGAGATCTCCATCGAGGACCTCATCGTGGACGAGGACATGGTGGTCACCGTGTCCCACGAGGGCTACATCAAGCGCAACCCCGTTACCCTCTACCGGGCCCAGCACCGGGGCGGCAAGGGCAAGGTGGGGACCACCACCCGGGAAGAGGACTTCGTGGAGTACGTGTTCGTGGCCTCCACCCACTCCCACATCCTCTTCTTCACCACCGTCGGCAAGGTCTATCGCATCAAGGTCCACGAGCTGCCCCAGGCCAGCCGCTCCGCCAGGGGGCGGCCTGTGGTGAACCTGCTGCAGCTCCAGGACAAGGAGAAGGTGGCGGCGTTCCTGCCGGTGCGGGAGTTCCAGGATGGCCGCTACGTGGTGTTCGCCACCCAGAACGGGCTGGTGAAGAAGACCGCCCTCATGGCCTACGCCAACCCCCGGGCCAGCGGCATCCGCGCCATTGCCCTGGAGGAGAACGACTCGCTCATCGGCGTCCGGCTCACGGACGGGGACCAGGAGATCCTGCTGTCCACCGTGGACGGGCAGGCCATCCGCTTCAAGGAGGAGCAGGTGCGCGCCACCGGCCGGGGGACCATGGGGGTCATCGGCATCCGGCTGGAGCAGGACGACCAGGTGGTGAGCATGGAGGTGCTGCGACCGGGGGCCTCGTTGCTCACGGTGTCGGACAACGGCATGGGCAAGCGCACCGCCACCGACGAGTACCGGCTCCAGGGCCGCGGGGGCAGGGGGATCATCACCATGAAGACCACGGACCGGACCGGACGCGTGGTGGGGGTGCAGCAGGTGGTGGACGAGGACCAGTTGATGCTCATCACGGACGGCGGCAAGATCATCCGCCTCAGGGTCGCCGACATCCGCATCATCGGCAGGAACACCCAGGGCGTCCGCCTCATCGACCTCGACAACGGCGAGCGGGTAGTCTCCCTTGCCCGGTTGGTGGAAGAAGACAACTGAACGGACAGCGGACGGGCTGTGCAAGCCGGACATGGTTTAGGAACCTCTGTTCCATTCCGGCTCGATGTGCTTCTCCCCATAAAAAGCGCGTCCTTCGACTTCGCTTCGCTACGCTCAGGACGAACGGGGACAGGAGGGTCAGGGTAAGGGAATCCATCCCGGATGTCTCGATTGTTCAGATGTCCCTTTACAGGTTGGACCGGGAACATGGGTTGCACGTGGTTACCCCCGTTGACGCCAATGAAGGACGGGAAAGAGCGGTGGGATCCCATCCCCGTTCGTCCTGAGCGTAGCGAAGCGAAGTCGAAGGACGCGCTCTCCCTCCGGCAGAAGGGTTGGGGGTGAGGGCAGGGGCCGTCCGCCGGCCGGGATTCCTGGATGTCCATCGGCGTCATAGGCGCAGGCGGGTGGGGCACGGCCCTGGCGGTGCTGCTGTGCAGGAAGCACGCTGACGTCGCCCTGTGGTGCAACTCCGAGGAAACGTTCGCGCGCATACGCGAGACCGGCGAGAACGCAACCTATCTGCCCGGCGTCAAGCTGCCCGCGCACCTTCAGGTCACCCGTTCGCTGGAGACCGCGGTTTCCGGTCGAGAGCTGCTCGTCTGCGTGACGCCGTCGCACTTCCTGCGCGGGGTGATGGGCAGGGCGGCGCCGTTCGCCGCGCGGGAGGCCACCGTGGCCTGCGGCTCCAAGGGCCTGGAGGAGGCGACCCTGAAGACCATGGGCGAGGTCCTGGCGGAGGTCCTGGGCCGCGGCCGGCGGTACGCGTTCCTGTCCGGGCCGACCTTCGCCCTGGAGGTTGCCAAGGGGCTGCCCGCGGCCCTTACCGCGGCCAGCGCCGACCCCGGCGTGGCGCGGAGCGTGCAACGGAGCCTCGGCTGCCCGGAGTTGCGGGTCTATACCTCCACGGACGTGCTGGGGGTGCAGATGGGCGGCGTGATCAAGAACGTCATCGCCATCGCCGCGGGCGTCAGCGACGGCCTGGACCTGGGGCACAACGCCCGCGCCGCCCTGGTTACCCGAGGCCTGACCGAGATGACCCGGCTCGCCGTGAAGATGGGCGCCGACCCGGTCACCCTGTCCGGCCTCCCGGGCCTGGGCGACCTGGTGCTGACCTGCACCGGCCGCCTGAGCCGCAACCGCCAAGTCGGTTTCGAGCTCGGGCGGGGAAGCCGTCTTGCGGACGTGGTGGCCGGGACCCGGATGGTGGCCGAAGGCGTCCGCAACACGCGGACGGTCCACGGCCTCGCCCGGCGTTTCGGAGTCGAGATGCCCATCGTGGACCAGATGTACCGGGTGCTGTACGAGGACAAGGACCCCATGCAGGCTGTGCGCGACCTCATGGGCCGCACCCAGCGGGCCGAGGCGGACTGAGGGAACGCCTTGCCGTCATTCCCGCAGGCGCCTGCCTCGTCATTCCCGCAGACGCCTGCCCCCGTCATTCCCGCGAAAGCGGGAATCCATCCATTCTTACGAAAGGAACCTCTGAACAATCGAGACATCCAGGACGGATTCCCTCATCCTGACCCTCCTGTCTCCGTTCGTCCTGAGCGTAGCGAAGCGGAGTCGAAGGACGCGCTTATTCCCCCTGTCCCGATTGTTCAGGGTTTCCTGTAGCGGACCGGGTCAAAGGTCCTCCGGCAGATCGAGCAGGCGTTCGAGTTGGTCTATGATCGTCAACGCAGATTGGGCCTTTGGGGAAGCGACATCGGTCGTCTGATGCACCCGTCGATTCAGCCGTTCGAGGGCGGCGCGAGCTTCCGCATCCGTGGTGCTCTCCTGGAACGCTTTCAGGAACTGCCGCCAATAGTCCGTCTTGATACCGCATAGTTGGACCTCGTTGAGCTTCTGTACATACGAGTCCATCATTCCGGTACGCGCCAATCGTCCGAAGTTGATAATGCTCATCGTCCGCGGAAAGCGGCTCCCGGCGCGGGCCGGACGAAGCAACCTCGTCATTCATGACGAGGCCAGCCTTTCTACTGCTGCGGCGTAGAATTCGGGGATAATCTCCGCGGCGTGGTATCGACGTCCGAGACGATGGGAAACCACTGCTCCCGGGCACAATCCGCCGAAGGGCTCCCACACGACGTCGCCTTCATCCGTCGTCGCACGGATGATGAGTTCCATGAACTTCAACGGCTTCTGGCTGCCGTGCAGGCTGCTGAACTTGTACTTCATGCCGTTCCTCGTTCCCTGGATTCGTTCCGAGCCGCTGAGTTGCGGTTCGCGCCACACATTCGTTACCCCTACGTCGCAGGTGAACTTTGCCCGTAGCCGCGCCCACCGGGAACCGGACAGGGGGGCCTGTCCGTCCATGCTGAAATAGGGTCGCCCCTCCGGAGCGCCGCGTTCGTTCGCGTATTGCGACAGCCTCTCGAAAGCCTCCACGGGCGGATAATACCAGAGATGGTCTGCGGTGAGATATTTTCGGGTCGCGGCGTTGAGTACGCCGCACGCTTCGTTGGCGAAGCGAAACGGCAATCCGGTCCGTTTCCACTCATGACGAAGCCATTCCTGCATGGTCAGTGACTTGCCGTCCGCCTGAAACGTTGCCGCCTTGACGTAATGGGCGCAGACCTCGGTGACGACCGGGAACTTGCGCAGCGTCTGCGTATTCGCGTTGCCCGCGACGTGCCCCAACCCCTTGTCCCAGATGTTGCAGCAGCGATACTCCCAACCATTTGCCAACAGCACGGGGTGTACGGTTGCCCAGCCTGCTTCGGTGTTCCAGAACCAGAGGGTTGTTTCGGGTGACGAGTACTCGCTCCACAACTTGATGTGGGGCTCGTACCAGTCGGCGAGGGTTTCGGCCTTGTGGTTGTCGCCGGGGTATCCGCTGATGCCGTAGGGTCCGTCGGAAATGATGCAGGTGGGTCTTTGCCACGACGCATACAGGTTCTCGGCTCGGTCGAAATGGATTTCCGCCTGGCCGCGGACGAACCTGTCTCCAATATCAGGGTATCTCGGGCGCCCCCGCGATTCCGGGAACAGGGGCGTTCGTGCAGTATTCCCGAGCTTGCTCATGAACTGTCCCGTTTCATCCGGCTCGATTTTCTTCTCCCCGGGGAAGGGTTGGCTGCCTGATCGGCCGCCATGTCCTCGCAGGGTCCTCGCGGGAGCGGTCCGGTTGGCTCCGGGGTCCCCGCATCGGGGGCAACCGTGGCCCGGCCTGGGTCACGGGGGAGCATGGCAGGAGGGGCGGGGAGGGTCAAGGGGCGGTCCGGGTCCAGGGGTCGGGTTCGGGCGCGGGCGGGAGGGGGCGGCGCCGGGGCGCACCGCGAATTGACAAGCCCTTGCCCGTATGCTTGAAAGGGAACCCTGAAGGATGTACGGAAGGACGGGGGTCGCAAATGAAGCGGACGTATCAACCGAGCAACCTGAAGCGGAAGAGGACCCACGGCTTCTTTGCGCGAATGGAGACCCCCGGCGGACGCAACGTGCTCAAGCGCCGGAGGGCCAAGGGAAGGAAGCGGCTGACCGTCGTCATCCCGCCGAAGGGACCTCGTTCCTAGGACGAGCCGTTGTCCTGTGTCCGCGAGAGTTTCCCCAAGGAAGCCCGCCTGACCAGACGTTCCGAGTTCCTGCTCCTGTCCCGCAGGGGCAGGAAGTCCTACACGCCGCACTTCGTCATCATCCGTAGAGACAACGACCGGCTGGGCAAGCGGCTGGGGATCACGGTCAGCGCCAAGGTGGGGAAGGCGGTGGTCCGCAACCGCGTGAAGCGCAGGGTGCGCGAGTTCTTTCGCCGCGGGCGGGAGAGGTTCCGCCCCGACCAGGACACGGTGGTCATCGCGCGAAGGGGAGCGGGAGAGTTGAGTTACGCCGCCATGGCCGCGGAGCTCCGCAAGGCGACCGGGCCGGACCCGAAGCCCCGGTGACCCCATGAGCGCCCTCGCCCGCATCGTCGTGAGGACCTGCATCAGGGGCTACCAATGCTTCCTCTCGCCGCTGTTGCCTCGTTCCTGCCGGTTCTTCCCCACCTGCTCCGCCTATGCGCTGCAGGCGGTGGAGCGCCACGGCGCGGCCAGGGGAATCCTGCTGGGGGCGTCGAGGATCCTGCGCTGCCACCCGTTCCACGACGGAGGGTATGACCCGGTTCCGTGAAACCCCATGGAAAAGCGAGCCTTCATAGCGGTCGTCGTCTCGATCCTGATCATCATCCTCTACCAGGAGTACATGAGGCGGTTCTATCCGGCCGCGCCGCCTCCGGCGCAAGAGACCGCGGGGCAGGGGGTCAGGGAGGAGGGTCCCGCGCCGCAGGCAGCGCCGTCCCCGCGGCCGCTGACGGCGCCATCCGCGCCCGCCGAGGCCGTCCGCAACGCGCCGGTCCGGGAAGTGACGGTGGAGACCCCCGACTACATCGCGCGCTTCACCAGCCAAGGGGGGCGGCTCGCGAGCTTCCGCCTGAAGCGCTACCGGGCCGGGGTGGAGGCCGACAGCCCGTTGATGGACATGGTCTCCGCGGGCGCCGGCGTGGAGCTTCCCCTCGGGCTGCGCCTGCAGGAGACGCCCACTGGCGACGACCGGGGGATCGTCTATGAAGTGCGCGGCGTGGACCTGAACCTGGAGGCCGGCGGCGACGGGAGCATCTCCTTCGTCGGAGCCGCGCCGTCGGGGCGGCGCATCGTCAAGCAGTTCACCTTCAGCGGCTCCAGCTACGCGGTGGAAGTGGCCGTGTCCATCGACGGGGCGCCGCAAGGGGCGGGGCTGCTGTTCCCCACCCGCGGCGAGAACAAGGGCGTCAAGGGCGACGCCCTCTTCGAGGGGCTCATCGCGCTCCGGGACGGAGACATCGTCCGGGAATGGCCGGACGACATCGAAGGCCGGGTGAAGATCGACGACCCGCTGTCCTGGGCCGGTTTCGGCTACACCTATTTCGTCGCCGCGCTCATCCCCGGGGACGGAGTCGAGGCCGAAGCGACGGTGACGCGCCAGGACGGTGGGTTCGTCATGGAGGCCCGGGGCCGGTCCCTCTCCCCCGGGGACGGCGCCGTCCGTTACCGCCTCTTCATGGGGCCGAAGGTCCTCAACCTGCTGGAATCCTTCGACCGGGGCCTCGAGCAGTCCATCGACTTCGGCTATTTCGCCTTCATCGCCGTGCCCATGCTGCACGCGTTGAACTTCTTCCACACCTACACGCGCAACTACGGCCTGGACATCATCCTGCTCACGCTCCTCATCAAGCTGCTGTTGTGGCCGCTGACCCAGAAGAGCTTCGTCTCCATGAAGCGCATGCAGAAACTGCAACCGCAGATGCAGCGCCTCAAGGAAAAGTTCGGCGACGACAAGACGCGCCTCAACAAGGAGATGATGGACCTCTACAAGCGGAACCACGTGAACCCGCTTGGGGGCTGCCTGCCCATGCTCCTCCAGTTCCCCTTCTTCATCGGCTTCTACAACGCCCTGCTGACGCCCATCGAGCTGCGCCATGCGAGCTTCCTGTGGATCACCGACCTTTCCCGTCCGGACTGGGAATCGCTCCCCGTCAGCCTGTTCGGCTACGAAGTCGGCATCCCGGTGCTCGTGCTGCTCATGGGAGCGAGCATGTTCATCCAGCAGTGGATGTCCCCGGCCATCGGCGACCCGAACCAGCGGCGCATGATGATGCTCATGCCCCTCGTGTTTACCGTCATATTCGTAAGCTTTCCCGCGGGACTCACGATCTACTGGTTCGTCAACAACATCCTGAGCATCGTCCAGCAATACATGATCAACCGCAAGGAGCGTTGACGGCGCGGCAGTCCCCGAGGCTGTCCACCTCCGAGAGGAGCGGCTCGTGATGAAGCAAGTGGAGACGGAAGGAGAGACCCTGGATGCAGCCATCCACAAGGCCCTGAGCCTGCTGGGCGTCGAGCGCGACAAGGTGTCGCTGGACGTCCTGGCCGAAGAGAAGGTGGGACTGCTCGGCTTCGGGCGCCAGAACGCGCGGGTCCGCGCCACGGTGCGTCAGGCCGTCACCGGCGTCCCGGCGGACCAGGACGCCGAGGCGGATCCGCCCGCGCCCGCGGCGACGATGGCGGATGAGCCGCCCGAAGCGGAGCCGGCAGAGCCGGCGAAACCGCGGACCGCCCCGGCGGAGCCCCTGGCAGCGGAGCCCGCGGCCACCGCCGAGCGCGTCGGCGAGGTGCGGAAGACCAGCGTCGAGGCGCTCACGCGGATACTCGACCTCATGGGAATGAGCGCGGAGGTGGCGGTGGAGCCGGGCGGCGACCCCTCGGAGTTGCGGCTGGACATCCGCGGCGAGAGCAGCGCCCTGCTGATCGGCCGGCGGGGCCAGACCCTGGAGGCCCTCCAGCACATGGTGGGCCGCATCGTGGCCGACCGGGTGGGGCCGGACCCGCCCCAGCCGGTGGTGGACGTGGAAGGCTACCGCAGGAGGCGCGTGAGGACCCTGGAGGACATGGCGCTGCGCCTGGGCGAGAAGGCCAAGCGCAGCCGCACGACCCAGGAGATGGAGGCCCTCAACGCCGCGGACAGGCGCATCGTCCACATGGCCCTGAAGGACGACCCCTGGCTCACCACCCGGAGCCTCGGCCAGGGTCCCTTGCGCCGGCTGTTGATCGTCCCCGACGGAGACCGCAAGGCGCCGGGGACCGAACCCGCGGACCACCGCGGATGACGTTTTTCCCCGTTGACTTGCCCCGGTTCCGGTTATAGCCTCACAGGGAGCGGTTGGCCCGTCCCGGGCGGCCGCGGCGACGCGCGCCGGCTTCCGTCCGGCCGCGTCCCGGCGGGGGTCCGGGGCCTGTCCGCGGCAGGCCCCGATACCGGGAAAGGCGGCGAGTCCTTGCGCGAACGGTCGGGAGGAGCATGGCATGAAGATCCGTATCGCCGTGTCCGTACTGCTCATCCTGCTGCTGAGCGCGGTTACCGCGGTCGGCGTCTGGGTCGCCAAGGACGTTGAGGAGACGCCTCCGGCCCAACCCGAACCCGTGCCGGTGCCGGTGGAGGCCGCGGCCGTGGTGGCCGCGGACTTCGTGCACCGGATCGAAGCCCTGGGCACCATCTCCGCGGCGCGGGAAGGCCCGGTCAGTCCGGAGATCAGCGGCCGCATCGCCCGCATCTACCCCAACAGTGACATCGGCAGCGTGGTCCGGGCGGGAGACCTGCTCGCGCAAGTCGATGCCAGGGACTTCGAGATCTCGGTGAGGAAGGCCGAGGCCCAGGTGGCCAGCGCCGAGGCCAGGGTGGCCAAGGCCGCGGTGGACATCGAAAGACAGCGCAAGCTGGTGCATCTCAACCGGGAACAGTTGCGGCTGGCGCGCTCGGAACACCGGAGGCTCTCGAAACTCCTGGAGAAGGGGCTGGTCTCCAGCCAGGAAGCCGAGCGGCAGGAGTTGGCGTGGCGGCGGATCGAGGAAGAGCTGGAGTTCGCCCGCAGCGGACGGCGGGAGACGAAAGCCCTCCACGCCATCGCCAGGGCGGACCTCGCCCTGGCCCGGGTGCAGCGGGAACAGGCGCAGGCGACCTTGAAGGACACCGGGATCCGCGCCCCCTTCGCGGGCGTCATCACGCGCAAGAGCGTGACCCTGGGGGAACGGGTCACCCCGGGGCAGGTGCTCTTTCGACTGGCGGACATCGAGACGGTGAAGCTCGAAGTGCGCATCCCCGCAGAGGACATCCACCGGCTCGACGCCCGCGCCGCGGCCAGGGTCCGGGTGCGCGGGCTGGGGGAGGAGTTTGCCGGCCGGGTGACCAACATCGGTCCCCGGGCCGACCTGGAGACCCGCTCGTTCCCGGTGGAGATCTTCGTGGCGAACCCTCCCGGCCGCAAGCTGCTTCCGGGGATGTTCGCAAGCGCGGCCATCCCGGTGGGCGAGTACCCCGACGCCGTCCTGGTCCCGCGGGAGAGCGTCCTGTTCGAGGACGGCAAGCCCACCGTCTTCGTGGCCGACCCCCGGCGCAACCTGGCCGCGCGCCGGGAGGTGACCATCTCCCGGAGGTTCGGGCCGCGCTACATGATCGAGGCGGGGCTTCGGCCCGGGGAACTCCTCGTGACCGCGGGACAGCGCCTGCTGGTGGACGGCGCCCGCATCCGCATCGTCACCCGCCGTAGATTGTCCACATGAAGAAGCTGGTCGAGTTCTCCATCGAGAACCCCGTCATCGTGAACCTGCTGGTGCTGCTCCTGGTGGTGGCCGGCACGGTCTGCTACTTCGGCCTCCACCGGGAACTGTTCCCCGACTTCTCCCGGCGGGCCATACAGATCGCGACCGCCTACCCGGGCGCCTCGCCGGAGGAGGTGGAGGAGCTGGTCACCGCCAGGATCGAGGAAGAGGTCCACGGCGTGGACGGCGTCTCCGAGATGCTTTCCACTTCCCGCGAGGGCCAGTCCGAGATCCGCCTGCGGATGGGGTCCGGCACGGACATGGGCCGCGCCCTGAGCGACGTGCGCGCCGCCCTGGACCGGGTGGCCGGCCTGCCCGACGAAGCCGAAGACCCCTACGTGACCGAGGTCCAATCCACGTTCCCGGTCATCACCGTCTCGCTGAGCGGCGACATACCGGAGCACGAGCTGCGGGAGATCGCCAAGGACCTGCGGGACCGGCTTCGGCGCATCGACGAGGTGGCCGCGGTGCACGTCCTGGGGATCCGCCAGGAACAGATCCTGGTGGAGATCGACCCGGAAAGGCTCGACCAGTACCGGCTGAGCCTCGACGACGTCCGCGCGGCCATCGACAACCAGAACCGGAACGTGCCCGGGGGCGCGCTCAAGACCGCCCGGGGCGAGATCCTGCTGCGGACCCTGGGGGCGGCCCGGGGCGTCGCCGACGTGGAGCGCATGATCCTCCGCGCCACCGGCACCGGACACGCCCTCACCGTGGGCGACGTCGCCCGCGTGCGCGAGTCCTTCGAGGACGCCACGATCCTGGGCCGCTTCGCCGGCAAGCCCTCGGTCAACCTGGTGGTCATCAAGGAGCGGGACGGCGACGTCATCAGCGTGGCCCGGCGCGTCCGGGAGGCGGTGGCGGAAATCCGCACGACCCTGCCGGAGACCGTGGTGGTCGGCCTGTTCAACGACTTCTCGGTGTTCATCCGGAACCGGCTGAACACCCTGGCCCAGAGCGGACTCATCGGCCTCAGCCTCGTGCTCGCGACCCTGTGCGTCTTCGTCCGGGGCAGGATCGCCCTGCTCACCTCCCTGGGCATCCCCTTCTCCATGCTGGGCTGCCTAGTCTTCATGTCCTTCTACGGCATCAGCCTGAACATGATCTCCGTCTTCGGCCTCATCCTGGTGCTGGGCCTGCTCGTGGACGACGCGGTGATCGTCACCGAGAACGTCTATCGCTACGTGCAGGAGGGCATGGACGCCAAGAGCGCCGCGGTCAAGGGCACCTGCGAAGTGGCCTGGCCGGTGGTCACCACCGTGCTCACCACCATAGCCGCCTTCGCGCCGTTCCTGCTGCTGCCGGGGACCATGGGGGTCTTCCTGAGGCCCCTCCCCTTCGTGGTCTCCTTCGCCCTGCTCCTGTCGCTCCTGGAGGTCCTGTTCATCCTCCCCTCGCATCTCTCCGAGGTCATCACCCCCGCCTATGCGCAGAGGGTGCGGAGCGGCGAGTTCCGGTGGCTCACGCGGCTGCGCCGGGGCTACGAAGGTTTCCTCGGGGTCTCGGTCCGTTGGCGTTACGTGGCGGTGACGGCCATCGTGGCGGCGAGCGTGCTGCTGGCGGCCGCGGCCCATTACCGGCTGCCCTTCGTGCTCTTCCGCGAGTTCGAGTCGGGCCAGTTCTTCGTCAATTTCGAGACATCCGCCAACGCCAAGCTGGAGGACACCGCCGCGGTGGCCATGCAGGCCGAGGACATCGCCCTGGCCCTCCCTCCGGGAGAGGTCAAGTCCCTCACCACCACGGTGGGCGCGGTCTTCCTGGACGTGGACCAGAGCGTGAGGGGCCCCAACGTGGCCCAGTTGACGCTGGAGCTCGAGGAGGGCCGCAGCCGGACGTCCGCGGAGATCATCCGCGACCTGCGCGAGGACATGGAGCGGATACCGGGCATTACCAAGCTCCAGTTCCTGAACCTCCAGGCGGGGCCGGGCGGACCGGCCATCGAGGCCCGGGTCACCGGCGACGACCCCGCGCAGTTGCGGCGGCTGGCGGACGAGGTAAAGGCGTTCCTGGCCACCCTGCCCGGGGTGCGGGACATCCGCGACGACCTCATCGCGGGCAAGGAGGAACTGCGCATCAGCCTCGAGCCGGAAAGCCATACCCTGGGCCTCGACCTGAGGACCATCGCGCGCCAGGTCCAGCAGGGGTTCCAGGGGGTGGAGGCTTCGAGCATCCAGCGGGGGGACGAGGACGTGCCCATCGTCATCCGGTTCCCGGGGGAGAAGCGCAACGACGTGGACACCGTGTCGCGGATGAAGCTCACGCTGCCTTCGGGCGAGCGCGTCTTCCTGCGCGACGTGGCGGACATCCGCACCGGCATCGGCGCGAGCCAGGTGAACCGCGACGACCGCAAGAGGACCCTGAGCATCTTCGCCGAAGTGGAGACCGGGAAGACCACGGTGGTGGAGGCCACCAACGCCTTGCAGCGGCGGTTCGGCAACGTCGGCGACCGCTATCCCGGCCAGCGGGTCGTGGTCAAGGGCGAACGGCAGGAGATGGAGGAGTCCCTGGCCGCCTTGCCGCAGATCTCGCTGATCGCCCTGTTCGTGATCTACTTCCTGCTGGGATCCCTGTTCCGCTCCTTCGTACAGCCCTTCATCGTCATGGCCGCCATCCCGTTCGCCATGGACGGCGTGGTCATCGGCCATTTCCTCATGGGCGAGAACATGAGCTTCCTCTCCGTCATGGGGTTCATCACCCTGGCCGGAGTCGTGGTCAACGACTCCCTCATCGTGGTGGACTTCATCAACCGGAGCCGCAAGCAGGGCATGTCCCGGTACGAGTCCATCATCGAGGCCGGGGTGCTGCGCCTGAGGCCGGTGATGCTCACCACCATCACCACCGTGGGCGGCCTGGTCCCGCTGGCCTTCTTCTCCACGGGCCAGGCGAAGTTCCTCTCGCCCATGGCCATCTCCGTGGTCTGGGGGCTGTCCTTCGCCACCATCCTCACGCTGGTCCTCACCCCGTGCCTGTACGCCATACTGGACGACTTGAAGGGGCTTGCAAGAAAGGTGCTCGGCTTTGGGGCAACGGCGCCGGAAGGAGTCGCGCCGGGGCATCCCTGAGAGACGGACGGCCGGTCCCGGGAGCAGCCCGGAGGTCCGCGCGGAGAAGTGATCGAATGCGTTGGCGAACCACGTTCATACCTACACTCAAGGAAGTGCCGTCGGACGCGGAGGTGGCGAGCCATCGGCTCCTGGTCCGCGCCGGCATGATCCGGCAGGTGAGCCGGGGGGTCTATGACTTCCTGCCGCTGGCGCTCCGCACCCTGCGGAAGATCGAGGCCATCGTGCGGGAGGAGATGGACCGGGCGGGGGCGCAGGAGTTGCTGATGCCGGTCACGTCGCCGGCCGAGCTGTGGCGGGACAGCGGCCGCTGGAGCGTCTATGGCAAGGAGCTGCTGCGTTTCCGGGACCGCCACGACCGGGACTTCTGCCTCGCTCCCACCCACGAGGAGGTGGTCACCGACCTGGTGCGGCGCGAGGTCCGCTCCTACCGGGAACTCCCCATGAACCTCTACCAGATCCAGACCAAGTTCCGGGACGAGGTGCGCCCGCGCTTCGGCCTGATGCGGGGGCGCGAGTTCATCATGAAGGACGCCTACAGCTTCCACCTGGACAGGGCCGACTGCGAGCGCGAGTACCGGAACATGTACGAGACCTACCGGCGGATCTTCACGCGCTGCGGCCTCCGCTTCCGGGCGGTGGAAGCCGACTCCGGGGCCATCGGCGGCAGCCTGTCGCACGAGTTCCAGGTGCTGGCCGAGTCCGGGGAGGACGCCCTCGTCGCGTGCAACGCCTGCGACTACGCGGCCAACGCGCAGAAGGCGGAGTCGCGCGCGCCCGCCGCGGCCGGGAGCGGCGGCGGAGCGGACGCGCCGCCCGCGGAGACGGTCGCCACCCCGGGCCTCAAGACCGTGCCGCAGGTGGCGGAGTTCCTCGGGCTTCCGCCGGAGCGGTTCATCAAGACCATGATCTACCGGAGGCCGTCGGGGCGGCCGCTGGCGGTGCTGGTGCGCGGCGACCACGAGGTCAACGAGACCAAGCTGGCGAACCTGCTGGATGCAATCGAGGTGGAGTTGGCGGACGAGGACGAGGTGCAGCAGGCCGCGGGCGCGCCGTCCGGCTTCCTGGGTCCCATGGGCCTGCCTCTGGAAGTGTGGGCGGACCACGCGGTCCGGGGCATGTCGGACGCGGTCACCGGGGCCAACCGGCGCGACGCCCATGCCGTCCATGTGTGCCAGCCCCGGGACTTCGCCCCGGACCGCTTCGCCGACCTGCGCCTGGTCGAGGCCGGGGACCCGTGTCCGCGTTGCGAGGACGGCGTCATGGAGGAGCACCGCGGCATCGAGGTGGGGCACGTGTTCTACCTGGGGCGCAAGTACAGCCAGGCCATGGGCGCCGCGGTGCTCGACTCCCAGGGCCGCGAGCAGGTGGTGGAGATGGGCTGTTACGGCATCGGGGTCACGCGGCTCATGGCGGCCGCCATCGAGCAGAACCACGACGCCAACGGCATCGTCTGGCCCGGTTCCATCGCGCCGTTCCCGGTGCTGCTGCTGCCCCTGGGCGACAAGGACGACGCCGTGCGGGAGGTCGCCGAGGGCATCTACGACGGCTTGCGCCGAGCCGGCTGCGAGGTGCTGCTGGACGACCGCGACGAACGGCCGGGGGTCAAGTTCAAGGACGCCGACCTGGTGGGCATCCCGCTGCGGGTGACCGTCGGCGCCAAGGGGCTGGCCAGGGGTTGCGTGGAGCTGCGGCGGCGCAGCGACGGGACCACCGTGGAAGTCCCGGTGGAGGAGGCGGTGGAGCGCATCGCCGCAGCCATCGGGGAAACGGAGGGCGCCGCATGACCGAGGAGTCCGGTTCCGCAGCGTCTCCGTTTGACAGGCCGGTCCCAGTCCGATACCTTGCGCAAAATCCTTTCCGACCGTTCGTGCAACCGTTTCCGGGGGTTCCCTATGCAAGAAAGTCCTCGTCTCCCGCACTTGAGGGGGCAAGATCGCCTCATTGTAGCCCTCGACGTGTCAACCCATGACGAAGCCTTCCGGTTGGTGGATGACCTGCCCAACGTCTCTTTCTTCAAGGTCGGCCTCCAGCTCTTCCTGTCCGGCGACATCCTCGGTTTCCTGGGCAAGCTCCGGCAGCGCCGCAACAGCGGGGTGTTCGTGGACCTGAAGTTGTCCGGGGACATCGGGAACACCATCACCGAACTCGTGAAATCTTGCATGGAGCTCAACGTCCGGTTCCTCACCTTGGTCAAATCGGACCCCGAGTCGATCACCGTCAGGACCATCGAGGCGGCCCGGGCCGCCCGCGGCGACCGCGGCGACCCGCGCCTGCTCATGGTGCCGTTGCTGTCGAGCCTCGACGACGACGATCTGCGCGAGCTGGGCATCCGGGACGACCCGGACGCCTTCATCATCCGCAACGGCGGGAGGCTGCTGGATCATGGATGCGATGGGCTCATCGTCTCCGGACAGGCCATCGGGAGTTGTCGGGACGAGTTTCCGGCCATCGACATCGTGAGTCCCGGCATAAGACCGGCGGGCGCCGGCGCGGACGACCACAAGAGGCTCACGACCCCGCGGGAGGCGATCCGTCTCGGAGCGGATTACCTCGTGGTGGGTCGTCCCGTTACCAAAGCCTCCGACCCCAGGGACGCTGCGCAACGGATCATCGACGAGATCGACCGGGCCCTGGAAGACCGGGGAACCGAAGGCGGTTCCCGCCAAGCGCACAGGCTGGGCGCTCCGGGCGCCCATCCCGCGGCGCCAACCTCCACCTGAGCGTCCGAACAGGACCCCATGCCCGTAGCCAGCATCGAAGAAGCCCTCGAAGAGATCCGGCAGGGCCGGATGGTCATCCTGATGGACGACCAGAACCGGGAGAACGAGGGCGACCTGACCATGGCCGCGGAAAAGGTCACTCCCGAGGCAATCAACTTCATGGCCACGTGGGGGCGCGGGTTGATCTGCCTGCCGCTCACAGAGGAGAAGGTCGCCCAACTCGGCCTCAGCATGATGGTCCGGGACAACACCGCTCCTTTCGGCACCGCGTTCACCGTTTCCATCGACGGGGTGGCCAACGTCACCACCGGCATATCGGCTTCCGACCGGGCCGAAACCATTCTGGCGGCCATCGCGGACGACGCCGGTCCCAAGGACCTCTGCACCCCGGGGCACATCTTCCCGCTGCGGGCCAGGAACGGGGGCGTGCTGGTGCGCACGGGCCAGACCGAGGGGTCCGTGGACCTTTGCAGGCTGGCGGGGCTCAAGCCCGCGGGGGTCATCTGCGAGATCATGAAGGACGACGGGACCATGGCGCGGCTCCCGGACCTGGAGGAGTTCGGCGAGAAGTACGACCTCAAGATCGTCACCATCGCGGATCTCATCCAGTACCGGCTGGAGCACGACTCGCTGATCCACCGGGTGGCGTCCACCCGGCTACCCACGCGCTACGGCGGCGAGTTCCGCGCGGTGGTCTATAACACCCATGTGGACTCCTCCGAGCACTTGGCGCTCATCAAGGGGGAGATCTCCGAGGACAGCGAGACCCTGGTGCGGGTCTGCGCCAAGTTCCTCCCCGGCGACGTGTTCGGCTTCGAGTTCTTCGACACCGGGTCGGTCATCAAGCAGTCCATGGAGCTGATCGCCAGGGAAGGCGCGGGCGTCGTGCTCTACCTCCAGCCGGAGGGGAAGGGCCTGCGCACCGAGGAAGCGAGAGTCCAGAGGAGCTTCCGGGACTTCGGCATCGGCGCCCAGATCCTGCGCGACCTGGGCGTTCGCAAGCTCAGGCTCGTCACCAACAACCCCAGGAACCTCGTGGGCCTGTCGGCTTACGGGCTGGAGATCACCAGGTCGGTGCCCTTCGACGAACCCCCCGGCACCATCCGGCGTCCCGCCACGGGCTGACGGGCAGGCCTCCGCCTGCCCGATTCCGGCCCGAACTCCGTCTCCCTGCGGGAAAGCGCGTCCTTCGACTTCGCTTCGCTCAGGGGGAACGGAGGATTTTGCTTCGCTCAGGGGGAACGGGAGGATTTCGAGGCTCTTCAGGAAGGCGCTTCAGGAATTCGAGTGGGTTGCGACACGCCCCATCCCGTCATTCCCGCGAAAGCGGGAATCCATCCGGTTTCCTCGCTCTCGTTGTACAAACTTCGGCTTGCACATACGCCTCAGGACGAACGAGGATAGCTGTTCGGGGTTTCCTCCACGGGGTTCCGGCGCAGGTAGCGGTGGACCGAGTGGCGGAGGCGTTTGAGGGCGTCTTCGACCGAACGGAACAACTGCTCCTCGACCAGCTCGCCTTCGACCCAGTAGTCCAGTGACGGCGCCTCGGTGAAGTTCAGGTCGAGCACCTTCTGGCCCGGAGGGTTGCCGGTGACGAGGACGCGCACCGAGTAGCCGGCGTCGATGGCCAGGGCGCGCGCGTAGCGGGGGATCCGCAGGGAGTCCTTGATGTAGTTGAGGCGCTTGAGGGGGAACCGGCCCACGCCCAGGGAGATATCCACCCACTTCTCCTCCCGGGCGCCGAGTTCGCGCAGGACTTGGCCGTTGATATCGACGATGTTGTGGAGCGCCTGCTCCTGCCGGTAGTCCTTCAGCAGCTCGAAGGCCCAGCGCTCGACCACCCCCTGGTGGACTCGCTCACGGGCTTCGGGTAGCTGCTTGGCGCCGGTGTCGATCCACCATTTCGCTTCCTGGACCGCGGCGTTGGGGCCGCCGCCGGTATCGGTCCGGCCCGCGGCAAGGCTCCCGGGAGCGCGGGCGTCCTGCCCGCTTTCCTCCCCTGCGGCGCTACGGCCGCCGGCAGTCTCCGCGGCAAGGGCTTCGGTGTCCGGTCTGTCGGGGTCCGACACGGCGTCCTCGGAGGGTCCCGCGCCACTTCACGGGACGCGGGTTGCTATAGGGACCTCTGATCGATTCCGGATCGAGGCGCCTCTCCCCATGGGAAAGCGCGTCCTTCGACTTCGCTTCGCTACGCTCAGGACGAACGGAGCCAATCGTTCAGAGTTTCCTGGTACCCTGTAACAGTGACCAAGTCACTGGCGTGGAACATCTCGTCATGCACGGGAAACATGTCTCGCGCTGTATCCCTGCTGACAGAATGACTGTTACAGGGTACTAGACCTTGAACTCGTTCAGCGTGCTGGGCGCGAACAGGCTATCGACTTCCAGCCGGTTCTTGATGAGGCCCTGCTCGTGGGCGTAGTCCACCAGGGTTTCGAGCACGTGGCGGTTGGCCTCCAGGCCATAGGGCCAGGGGTCGTCCCCCATGAGCTCCCGCTCCCGCTCCATCTCCGCGATGGACCAGGCCAGCATGTACTTGAGGGCGGAGAACTCGTACACGGACTCCGCGCACATCCGTTTGGACTCGCAGAACGCCTTGTACAGGTTCTGGGCCACCCAGGGATGGCGCTCGAACACGTCTTCCCGAAAGACCACCGTGTGCATGATGGGGAAGATCCGCGTCTTGCGGAAGTAGGCTTCCTCCACCGCGGGGAAGTCGGGGAACAGGCGCACCACCCTGGGCGAGCGGCGCACGAAGGGCGACGGCATGTGGGCCGAGACCAGGGCGTCGATGTCGCCGTTCTCCAGCATGGAGGACAGGGTCTGCTCCGGGCCGATGGGACGGACGACGATGCTCCCGGGCAGGTCCGGGGCGATCTTCTCCTCCCGGCCCGGCTGCTCCTCCCCGCCGGTGAACCAGGTCACCGCCTCCGGCTTGACGCCGTATTCGTGCTCCAGGATGCCCCGTATCCAGATGGCCGCGGTCATCTGGTATTCCGGCACCCCCACCCGCTTGCCCGCCAAGTCCGCGGGTTCCCGGATGCCGGCCCCGGTGTGCACGTAGATGCCGGAGTGGCGGAAGGCCCGCGACGGAAAGACCGGGATGGCCACGAACCGCGGCGTCCCCTTGTCCCGGGACATGAGGTACGACCCCATGGACATCTCCGCGGCGTCGAAGTCCTGGTACCGCAGCATGCGCCAGAAGGTCTCCTCCACCCGAAGCGGCAGGTAGGTCAGCTCGACCCCCTCCACGGGCACGCGCCCCTCCTGCAGCGGGCGCGTCCGGTCATAGTCCCAACAGGCCACCGTGATGTTCACCTTTGCCATGTCGTCTCCCCGGTGTCCCCGGCGCCGCAGCGATTCCCCCGATGACTCCTCCGAAGCCGCCGCGAATCCACGCGAGTCCACGGAAATGTAACAAGAACGGGGCGGCAGTGTAAGGGCGGCCCCGGCGGACGCCGTTCCATGGCGGGGATGAAATCGCCGCTCCGTCCGTCTATACTCCCGCCCCTGGAGAGGCCTCGCCGTGGAACACGCTACGATACCGCTGCCCGAACGCGCCCCGGAGGTGGGCGACCTCGTGCGGGTGCGCTCCCGGCAATGGCTGGTGGAGGACGTGGTCCGGCCTGCCGAGGGCGGCTCGCCCCGTGTGGCGCTGGCCTGCGCGGACGACGACGCCCAGGGGCAGTCGCTCACCGTCTTCTGGGATTGCGAGCTCGACCGGCGCATCCTGGCGGACGAAGGTTGGACGGACTTGGCCGCCAGGGGTTTCGATTCGCCGCGGGCCTTCGCCGCGTTCTTCCACACCCTGCGCTGGAACTGCACCACCGCCACCGAGCCGAACCTGTTCCAGGCGCCGTTCCGGGCCGGCATCCGCATCGACGCCTACCAGATGGAGCCGCTCCGCAAGGCCCTGCGGCTCCCCCGCGCCAACCTGTTCATCGCGGACGACACCGGGCTCGGCAAGACCATCGAGGCGGGACTCGTGGCCCGGGAGCTGCTCCTGCGCCGCAAGGTCAAGACCATCGTGGTGGCGGCGCCGCCGTCCGTGCTCGAACAGTGGAAGAGCGAGCTCGAAGACCGCTTCGGCCTGTTGTTCGAGGTCCTGGACCGCGCCTACGTCTCCCGGATGCGCCGGGAGCGGGGCTTCGGCGTCAACCCGTGGCGCACCCACAGCCGTTTCCTCGTTTCCCACAACCTGCTCATCGACCCCGCGTACGCCGACCCCCTGCGCGAGCGGCTGGGGTCCATGCTGCCCGGCAGCCTGCTGATCCTCGACGAAGCGCACCACGCGGCGCCTTCGTCGGGCGGGCGCTACGGCATCGAAACCAGGTTCACGCGAGCGGTCCGCGACCTCTCGGGACGGTTCGAGCACCGCCTGTTCCTGTCCGCCACGCCCCACAACGGCCACTCCAACAGCTTTTCCACGCTGCTGGAGCTGCTGGACCCGTACCGCTTCACCCGCGGCGTGAAGGTGCACGGCAAGCGGGACCTCGAAGAGGTGATGGTGCGGCGGCTGAAGGAGGACATCCGGGAAATCCGCGGCGAGTTTCCCAAGCGCAACGTGGAGCGGTTGGTGGTCGACGGCCTGCCGCCGGACGCGCCGGAGATCGAGCTTTCGCGCCTGCTCGACGACTACCGCACCGCTCGCGAGGAACGGCATGCGGGCGCGTCCGGCAAGGTGCGGGCCGCGGCGGGCCTCCTGGCGGTGGGCCTGCAGCAGCGCCTGTTGTCCTCCACCGAGGCGTTCGCCCGCAGCCTGAAGGTGCATCGGGCCACGGTGGAGCGGCATTGGGCCAGGGAGCATGACCCCGCGGCCGCCCCGCCCCGGACCCCTGTGGACGAGGGCCTCTTCCTGAAGCCTCCGGACGCGGACGACGAACGCGCGGGATGGGAAGCCGAGGAAGCCGAAGCCGAGGAACGGGCGCAGGTCGAAGCCGTGACCCTGGCCGCGGAGACGGAACCGGCGGGCGCGGAACGGGCGTTGTGGGAGCGCGAGCAGCGGTTGCTCGACCGGATGCAGGAGGTCGCCGAGGAGTCCCGCCACTTGCCCGACGCCAAGACCCGTCGCCTCGTGGACTGGATTCGCGACAACCAGTGCCCGGGGCTGCCGCAGTTCGGACGCCGTCCCGCGGGTCCCGCGCCCGCCTGGAACCGCCGCCGCGTGCTGGTCTTCACGGAGAACCGCGAAGGCACCAAGCGCTACCTGAGGGAGATGCTCGAACGGGCCGTCGAACACACGGACCGCGCCGAGGAGCGCATCGAGGTCATCGACGGCCTGACCCGCGGCGCCCGGCGCCAGGAGATCCAGCGCCGCTTCAACGCCGACCCCGCGAAAGACCCGTTGCGCATACTCATCGCCACGGACGCGGCCCGGGAGGGGTTGAACTTCCAGGCCCACTGCGCCGACCTCTTCCACTTCGACCTGCCCTGGAACCCGGGCCGCATCGAGCAACGCAACGGGCGCATCGACCGCAAGCTGCAACCGGCCAGGGAAGTGAACTGCCGCTACTTCGTGCTGCCGCAACGGACGGAAGACCGGGTGCTGGAAGTGCTGGTGAACAAGACGGAGACCATCGAGAGGGAGTTGGGCAGCCTCTCCAGGGTCATCGACGACGACGTGGAACGGCGGTTGCGCCACGGCATCCGCCACCGGGACGCGGACGCCCTGCGCCGGGAAATCGAGGCAGCGGACCTGGAGGCGGACCGGAAGCAGGCCACCGCGGAGGAGTTGGAGGAGGCCCGGGAGCGGCGGAACGACCTAGCGCAACAGATTGAGCGTTGCCGGAGCCTGCTGGACCGCTCCCGCACGTGGGTGGGGTTCGAGCCGGAGCCGTTTCGAGAGGCCCTCTCCTGCTCGTTGGAGATGCTGGGCGCCCCGGGGCTGGCCGAAGCGCGGGACGGCCGGGGCCGCGCGGTCTGGAGCTTCCCGCGGCTGGACCGGCGCGCGGCCGCGGACCCGAGCTGGACCGCCACCCTGGATTCCCTCCGCGCCCCGCGCAAGCTCGGCGAACACCTCGCCGACTGGCGCCGGGACGCGCCGATTCGTCCGGTGGTCTTCGAGGACGCGGGCCTGCTGGACGAGGACACGGTGCACCTGCACCTGGAGCAGCGGGTGGCCCAACGGCTGCTGGCGCGGTTCCGCGCCCAGGGGTTCGTTTACCACGACCTTTCCCGGGCCTGCCTGGCGCAGACCCGCGATTCCATTCCCCGCGTGGTGCTGCTGGGCCGCCTGTCCCTGTACGGCCGGCAGGCGGAGCGCCTGCACGAAGAGGTGGTCCCGGTGGCCGCCCGCTGGACCGAGCCCGGCCGCCGCGCCGAACCGTTGCGGGCCTATGCCCGGGAGGCCGAGACGCGCACCCTGAGCCTCTTGGAAGAGTCGCTGGCCGGCGATGCGTCCATGCCCAACGAGGTCGTCCGCGGCCGGCTGCTGGACGCGGCCCCGGACGACATCGAAGGGCTCCGCCCGCAACTCGAACGGCGCGCCCAAGCGTTGGCCGCGGACGCCGTCCGCCGGTTGGCCGAGCGCGGCCGGGGCGAGGCCCAAACCTTGCGCGGCACGCTGCAACGCCAGCGCCAGCGCGTGGTGGAGGAACTGGCCCGGCATGAAGCGGATTATGAGCAGCTCACCCTGAAGTTCGACCCGGAGGAGACCCGGCAACTGGAAGCCGACATGCGCCACTGGCGCCGCCGCCTCGCCCGGTTCGACCGGGACCTGGAACGCGAGCCGGCCCGCATCCGGGAGTTCTACGAGGTCCGCGCCCAACGGGTGGAGCCGGTAGGACTGGTCTATCTGTGGCCGGAGACGAACTGACTGCCCCGAACGGGAGGCGGTCATCCGGTTTCTTCAGGTGGAGAAGGAGGGCGCCTCGATTGGCGTTGGTCGAGCCAGTCCATGATTTGACGAAGAAGAGCGGCGACTGTCCCCACAAGCCCCAACGGCAAGGCTATTTCCGTGTGACCCAACCATGTGGCAATGCCGGCTACGACGATGAGGCCAACTCCCAACAACGTCGCTCGGTTGACTAGCAACCGGTTATTGGCCAGTGTCCCGGCTTGACCATCCTCGCGGATCTGCTGTTCCTTCTCCGCCATGGTCAGGATGCGGTCAGCCGCGTTTGGCAGGATCTCGTTGTATTTCTCGAAATCCTCCGGACGCGGCAGAGGTCCCGAGAAAGCCGAGAATTTAGTTTCGATGCGGACTTCCAGTAAATTGAGGATCTGCTCGATTTTCTTGTCGTCCGATAACGACGCTACAAGCCGGGCAAGGTCTTGGTCGGTATCGGAGTCGGTATCGGATATCCGTTGGATCTCGGATTGAGCATCCTTGGGGGGATGGGGGTCACGTTCCGTGGTCATGGTGGTTCACGGACTCTGTGGATGAGCGTTCAAGGCCAAGGCGCGCCTCGGCCTTGCGGAAGTCTTCGCCGATGCGACGGAGGTCCCGGAGTCGCGCCATGTACCCATAATCCAGGCGCGCCATCTTCAAGCTCTCCGGTGGCGTGAACACATCGGCGAAAGCGTCCCAAAGGTTCATGCCCTTCAACTCTTGCCGGCCGCCATAAATCCTGAAATTGCTCATACCGTTTCCTTTGTTGCTTAGACTCTGCAAGAGTGTCCCTGAAAGGATCGTTGAGGAACACTTCTCTCCATACTTGGGAAGCAATAAGCGTGCCTAGCCTTCCTCTGCTTGCCGTCTCTCCGTTTGAAATCCATCCCCAGTTGCTTTATGAAACCCCTTCGGTTCCTTTTGTCGTTCTTTTCTTGCCGCATGTCAACAAGTGCCTATTGGGTTGCTTGCGCAAGCATGTTCCTTTTGTCGTCCTTTTCTTGCCTCATGTCAACCGCCGGCTGATGGTTCGTGGCCAATCCCGACCCGCACATTGCCGCCCATCTCGAATGGCTGGGCTTCGTCCGGCCCACGGGGCTGGTGGTCTCGGCGCCGGCGCTGGTCAGGGCCGGGGCGATACTGGACCGGCGGGACGCCGAGGGGCAGCGGTTGTTGCGGGAGTGCACGGAGGAGCGCAGCTTTCGCTCCGGGGACGAGCCTCGGCCGTGGTTGCCGGACTTCCGCGCCTTTGCCGGGTCCGTGCTCGGCTGGAGCTTCTCTCCCAGGGGTTACGCCGGTACGGACGGGGCGCCGGTCCCGCCGGAACTCGAAGCGGCGCTGGGGGATTCCGGCGAGGTCCAGCGCCCCGATTTCGCGGTCCGCGCGGAGCCGTTGCAGGACGTCCCCGCGGCAGGAGCCGGGTTCGAAGTGCGGGAGGGCGCGCCGGCGTACCGGCCAGATCCGACCCCCGTATCCGATGCGCCTTCCGATATGCCTTCCCTCTGGCAGCTCCTCGTTCGGGTCTGCGAGCCGGGCGAGGACTTCGACCGCGCGGTTCGCACGGGCGGCCTCGAAGTCTCGCCCCACGGGCGCATGGAGCGCCTGTTGCGGCACACCGGCGCGCCCGCGGGCCTGCTCTTCAACGGCGTCTCGCTCCGGCTGATCTCCGCGCCGCGCGGCGAAAGTTCCGGCTGGCTCGACTTCCGGGTGTCGGAGATGGTGCAGACCGCGGGTCGGCCCATCTGCACCGCCATGCGTCTGCTGCTGGGCCAGACGCGGCTGTTGACCCAGCCGCGCCCGCGGCGCCTGGCCGCGTTGCTGGAAAGCAGCCGCAAGTTCCAGAACGAGGTGAGCGAGCGCCTGGCCGAACAGGTGCTGCACGCGCTCTACGAGTTGCTGCGCGGTTTCCAGGCGGCCCACGGCGCGTCCAAGGGCGCACTCCTCCGCGAGCCCCTGGACAGGGACCGAGACGAGGTTTACCGCGGCCTGCTCACCCTCGTGCTGCGTCTGGTCTTCCTGCTGTACGCGGAGGAACGGGACGTGCTGCCCCAGGACGAGACCTTCCTGGGCGCCTACTCGCTGGCCGGCCTGCACCAGCGGCTGCGGGAAGACGCGGGGCCCTGCACCCGGACACCATGGACCAGCGCTACGGCGCGTACGCGCAACTCCTGGTCCTGTTCCGCATGGTCCACGACGGCGCCCGCTCGGGCGGCATGTCGCTGCCGCCGCGCCGCGGCGCCCTGTTCGACCCCGACCGGTACCGTTTCCTGGAGGGCCGAGGCCAGGGCGGCGCCCGGCAGGTCCACGAAGGGATCGAACCGCCCCTGGTGCCCGATGGCGCCATCTACCGGGTGCTGGAGAAGCTCATGGTCCTGGACGGCGAGCGCATCTCCTACCGCGCCCTGGACGTGGAGCACATCGGCTCCGTCTATGAGACCATGATGGGGTTCCGGCTGGAGACCGCGTCCGGCCGCTCCGCGGCCATCAAGGCGGCGAAGAAAGGGGGCGCGCCCGCCACCGTGGACGTGGAGGCGTTGCTGCGAGAAGCACCGGCCGGACGCGCCAAATGGGTCCAGGACCGCACCGACCGCAAGCTCACCGACCGGGTGAAGCGGGCCGTCCACGAAGCCGACACCGTGGAGGCCCTGCACGCCGCCCTCGGTCCCGTCATCGACGGGGACGCGACCCCGGACTTGGCGCCTCCGCACGCCATGATCCTGCAACCGAGCAAGGAACGGCGGAGTTCCGGCTCGCACTACACGCCCCGCGAGTTGACCGAACCCATCGTGCGCCGCACCCTGGAACCGATCCTGGAGCGCTTGCGCGCGGAAGGGGGCAAGGCGCCCCGGCCCGAACGGATACTCGACCTCAAGGTGTGCGACCCCGCGATGGGCTCCGGCGCCTTCCTGGTCGAAGCCTGCCGCCAACTCGCCGACCTCCTGGTGGATTCATGGCGCGCCCACGACGTCGTACCCGAGATTCCGCCCGACGAGAACGAAGTGGTGTTCGCCCGCCGCCTGGTCGCCCAACGCTGCCTCTACGGAGTGGATCGCAACCCCGTGGCCGTGGACCTCGCCAAACTGTCGCTCTGGCTCATCACTCTGGCCAGGGACCACCCCCTGACCTTCCTGGACCACGCCCTGCGGCACGGCGACTCGCTGGTGGGCCTCACCCGCACGCAGATCGAGGCGTTCCACTGGAAAGGGGACGCTCCGCAGTTCCAGGCCGGGTTCGAGGTCATGCGGATACGGGAGCGCCTGGCGAAAATTGCGGCGCTCCGCGAACGCATCCGGGACGCCGGCGAAGAGGTCTCCGACCGGGAGCGGCGCCTGTTGTGGCAGGACGCCCGGGACGAACTGGACGAAGCGGGCGTCTTCGGCGCCCTGGTCCTAGCCGCGTTCTTCGAAAAGGCGAAACCGAAGGAGCGCGAGGCCCTGCGCACGCAGGTCGCCGATGCGGTCGAGCGCGGCGAGGCGCACCGCTACCGAAGCTGGCTCGAAGAGTTGCGGGACGGCGAGCCGCCCCTCGCTCCGTTCCACTGGGAGGTCGAGTTCCCGGAGGTCTTCGAGCGGGAGAACCCGGGGTTCGACGCGATGGTGGGGAACCCGCCGTTCGCGGGCAAGAACACGGTCGTGGCGGCCAACGTTCCCGGCTACCCGGACTGGCTCAAACAGGTCCACCCGGAAAGCCACGGCAACTCCGACCTGGTAGCCCATTTCTTCCGCCGAGCGTTCGACCTGGTCCGCAAAGACGGCGCCTTCGGCCTCATCGCCACCAACACCATCGCCCAGGGCGACACGCGCTCGACCGGGTTGCGATGGATCTGCGAGCACGGCGGCGAGATCTACCGGGCGCGCCGCCGGGTCAAGTGGCCCGGCTTGGCGGCCGTGGTGGTGAGCGTGCTGCACGTCTTCAAGGGGCGGTTTCCGGGGGTGAAGCGTTTGGACGATGGGGCGGCCGAGACGATTACTGCGTTTCTGTTCCACAGGGGCGGCCACGGCGACCCGGCGCGGCTGGCAGCGAATGCCGGAAAGGGCTTCATCGGAAGTTTCGTCCTCGGTATAGGCTTCACCTTCGACGACACTGACACGGATGGGATCGCCTCGCCACTGGCCGAGATGCAGCGGCTCATCGAAGTGAACCCGCGAAACCGCGAGGCGATCTTCCCTTATATCGGAGGCGAGGAAGTGAACACGAGCCCGACGCATGCCTACCACCGCTATGTCATCAACTTTCACGACTACCCGCTCCGCCGGGAACGGGAGGGCGTTGGGGCGTCATGGGCAGATACGGACGGAGAACGGAGGCGGGAGTTGCGGCGGCAGCCGGTCGTGCCGCACGACTACCCGGATCCGGTGGCAGAGGACTGGCCGGAGTTGGTGGCGATCGTGGAGGAGCGGGTGAAGCCGAAACGCGACGGCCAGAATCGAAAGGCGCTTCGTGAACGCTGGTGGCACTATGCTGAGAAACGCCCCGGTCTTTACTCGGGCGTCGTTCGCTTGAATCGAGTTCTGGTCTGTCCAATTGTGAGCAACACGAGTTACTTTGTATTCCTTCCGACGGGCTTGGTTTTCTCACACAAGTTGGTTGTATTTCCCCTCGGACGTTACTCAGCATTTAGTATCCTGCAATCGAATGTTCATGGAATATGGTCCAGGTTCTTCAGCTCTACAATGAAGGACGACATCAACTACTCGCCGTCCGACTGCTTCGAGACCTTCCCCTTCCCCGAACAGTGGGAGACCCGCCCCGACCTCGAAGCCGCCGGTGAGGCGTACTACGACTTCCGCGCCGCCCTCATGGTCAGGAACGACGAGGGGCTCACCAAGACCTACAACCGTTTCCACGACCCCAACGAGGACGATCCCGACATCGCCAAGCTCCGCGGCTTCCACGCCCACATGGACCGCGCCGTCCTCGACGCCTACGGCTGGCAGGACATCGCCACCCACTGCGACTTCCTCCTCGACTACGACATCGACGAAGAAGGACAGGGCAACCGAAAGAAGCCCTACCGCTACCGCTGGCCCGACGAAACCCGCGACGAAGTCCTCGCCCGCCTCCTGGAACTGAACGCCGCCCGCGCCGCGGAGGAAGCCCGCGCCGGAAGGACGGTGACAAGGGCGGGAGAGAAACGCGGCCGGGGGGCGGGGCGGACGGAGGCGACGCGCGGTGGCGCGGCATGGGTGGCGGAGCCGCTTTTCCCATGGGACAGAACTGATGCGTGACGCCGCGATGGATGCCCCGCCCGCCATCGGCTCCGAGGTCCCGGTCGGCGGCGCCGGGTCGCCGAAGGCTGAGCCGCAGAGTTCCTCGACGCAACCGGCCGATGAAACCGCTGGAAGGTCAACAACGGCGTCCTTCGCGAAACGCGCTCTTCCCAAGCCGTCCATCCTCTATTCGACCCTCTGGCGTTTCGCTGCCGAACGTCATCGCGTTTACCTGCGGCGCGTTTCCGGGCAGCCGGGCCCGTGGACCAGCGATCCGGTGCTGTCGAACTATCGATTCACGAACGTCTTCCGCGCCGCGGACCGAGTGAGCCAGTACTTGATCCACATGGCGTATTCGGACCACGACGCGAATGACGACACGCTGTTTCTCCGGACCATGCTGTTCAAGATCTTCAACAAGATCGACACATGGGAAAGCATCGTGCGCGATATGGGGTGTCCCGCGGCGGACCGGTTCGATTACCTCGCATGCGACGAATTGCTCGCCAGACGCCGCGGGCTTGGTGCAGCGATCTACTCGGCGGCCTACATCATGCCGTCTGGAGGAATTTCCGGCGTGCCGAAGCATCGAATGCATCTCCAACTGCTGCGCCGCATGCTCGACGACCGGCTTCCGGCGAAGCTCAGACGCTCCCGATCCCTGAAGGACGCATACGCCCTCCTCCTGTCGTATCCGACCTTGGGGCCGTTTCTCGCCTTCCAGTATGCAATCGATCTCAATTACACGACGCTGACGTCCCACTCCGAATGGAGTTTCGTGGTGGCCGGACCGGGCGCGCTGGACGGGTTGTCGAAATGCTTCGAATCACTCGGGGACTATTCACCGGAAGATACGATCCTGTGGCTGTCCGATCTCCAGGAAGAAGAGTTCCGCCGTAACGACCTGCGTTTTGACGGTCTATGGGGTCGATCGCTGCGGCCCATCGACGTCCAGAACCTGTTGTGCGAGATCTCGAAGTACACCCGGGCCACTCATCCCGAGGTCAAGGGACGTGCCGGGCGCGGACGCATCAAGCAGAAATTCGCGGCGGCAGGGCCGGTGCCCAAACCGTTCTTCCCGCCGAAGTGGGAATTGAACGAGCGGATCGAAAAGTGGATTGCCGAAAACAGCAGTGCCCGTGCAGGAAGCCCGCAACCGCTCCAACCGGAGCTCCCGCTTTTCACGACGGCGCCTCGTAGCGGAGATCCCTATTGAGCAAGTCCAGGGTCAATTTCCCGCCTCCGTGATCCTGAAGCTCCCGGAATACGCGGTAGCCGTTGAGAATGGCTTCTTCCCACTGCCACAACGGCGCACGGTCAACCTCGAAGCCCTTCACGAACCCCTTGATGGTCTTGAGCAGATCGTAATCGACGTGATCGATGCCTTTGTAGAAGCGTGTTTCCTTCGCTTGGCTGAAGACGATCGCCGACACCGCCTCCTCGATGATCCCCGCGCGTGCTCCGTCCTCGTTCTCGTCGATGGCTGGGCTGCTTTTCCGCTTGCATTTCAGGAGGCCGCGCGAGACCGGCGACCATCCGAGGTACACGGCATGCGCGAAATGGAAAACGTCGTGGAATCGGTAGCCATCGGCCGCCCCGATGTTGTCGGTCAGGGGATCTCCAACGTTGATGCCGTTGCAACGCAGGATGACGACGGGCTTGTCGCCATGCTCGATCTCCCGAAACTCGACGTTCAGTTTGTGCGGAATCTGCTCCTCCTCGGGAAATCGGTCGTCGAACAGCGTTACGGGCTTTCGCTCGCTTGGCCATCGGCTTCGTGTCTTCTGACGGTTCCTGCAAGCCGCATCGCGAAGCTCGATCTTCAAACCGGCAGCGACTTGACCAAGGGCTCGCCAAACCGCTCCGAGCCGCTGCGAGGCATCGTTGCCGGAGTCTTCCCGCAACGTGTCGAGCATGGCGCCGACGGCACTGCCGAGGGCGATTGCATTCGCGAGGTCATCGCCGTTCTGCTGCTCCGCACGGGCAGCCGAGTCGTCCAGCTTCGTTACTTCGGATGGCGCCAGGACTCCAACCAGACGAGCGAGGTACCACAAAACGTCGCCAATCTCTTCTTCGAGACGTTCCCGGTCGAAAGGATAGGCCGTCTTCTCCCTGTCCTTCTTCTTCAACTCCGCGAGAATGCTGCCGGTTTCACCGACAAGACCCGCCGCCAGCAGTTCGACGTGCCTCCGGTGACCGACGAGCTGGTCCGTGCGTTCGGCGTTCTCGCAGTACTGCGCAAACCACGACACGTTGTCCATGTTCCCACTCTGTCTTACGCGGACCCCGGCATCTCGCACCCTTCCGTCCGCGCGGCGTTGTGGAGGGCACGATCCAGGGTGGCCAGAGGAAGCCGTCTCCGCATGGCAAGTTCGAGATACGTCGCATCATAGACGGTGAGCCGGTGCGCGTGTGCGAGATCGAGCACCGGCCCCCAGGTATGGGCGGTTGAGATCGGGTCGATGTCGATCGGCAGCGCATTGAGTTGCATGCGAAGTCGCGGCAGTTCGTCCAAGGCGATACGTCCCCGCCGGGTCGCAACGAGAAGCGCGTTGGCGGTTTCTGTGGGCCAGAGGGCGGGAACCAGGGCACGATCATCGTTCAGCATGTCCCGCAGCCGATCGGTGGCATCGGTCGCTTCGTCGCGAAACATCCAGGCCATGGTGACCGAGCAATCGAGAACGAACGCCGTCAATACCGTCGTCCCTCTTCCACCATCTGCCGAACCGACAACCCGCGCAGGCGGTGTGTCCGTTGAAAAGCCTTCAAGCCGACAATCGCCGCCCGGGCCGCGACAGCGGAGCGTGGCTGGAAAGGCGGCATCCTTCGTCGCTTGTGCCACGGCAGCCCCATGCTCTTCCTGTCCCACTCCAGCGGATCGCCGCGGTAGCCTCTTCCGTCAAGACCACGCAACCACGCGATGCATTCGTCCACGATCTTGGCCGGGAAATTGCATTTGTGGCCAGATCCGCTCTTACAGACATCTTTTCTGAAAGACGCAGGAATCTTCGGACCATGACCACCCCAGTAGATGAAATCGTCACTGACAAGAACCCGGTCCACGCGGGTATCGTGATCGACGTTCTGGCGATTCGGGGTCCCGTCTTCGCAACTGTGATGAGAGTCGGCCTGTCGCCACCTGCCGGTGGCGTCGTTGCGGTGGTAGATGTTGTCGCCGAACGCCTTGCGAATGCTGGCGTGCAGGTCAGGGTGCTTGTTTCGGAAACGGGTATCCTGCCAGTATTCGTTGAACGTCATCACTTCACTCACGCACATGGCGTAAACCACGTGCGACTCTCGCTCCGTCCGTTTCGATCCGGTCCCCATGATCCAATCGCCGACAGCGGCTTTCCGGCGTATCTCCGGTTTGCATGTCGCCAGCGTGCAGAAACCGCAGAAGGGGTTCGGAGCGAACCCGTAATCCCTTGCCACGACATATGAATAGAGTTTCGGCATCGGGTTATCCTCATTGGCAGACAACTCGTGGAATGGCGCGGTAACCGTACATGGACCCGTCCGGGTTGTACCATGTGTCGGACCCGCCGTTGATGGCGTCGATGATGTTCTCGCCGCTCCAGCCGACCATGGCGTCGGCGTGACGATCCAGGGCGGCCGGCAGGTCGCAATCCAGGTCTCCGCGCGCCCAGACGCCCACGATCCGCTTGCCTTGTTTCTGGGCGTAGTCGATCTCCCATTCCACCCACTCGCTCTGTTTCGTCCTTTTCGATACGTACACCACCAGACAGCCGGCTTGGCGTATGCGCGGAGCGAGGATCTCGGACTTTATGTATTGCCCATTGTGGGCATTGTTCGGATTGTCCGCGGTTATGGAGTAGTCACGGCAAGTCAAGCCATGCTGCCCGACCAGCCGCTTGAGTTCCGCCAGGCCGGCGTCGTCCTCGTGCCGGTGGCTGATGAATACGTTCCGGATTTCTTCCGCCATCGGTTCATTTTCCTTCGTCCAAGTGCTCCAGGTCGGTCAAGTCTTCCACGTCGGCGATCTCCGCCAGCATGCGGTTGTAGTGACGCAGGTTCGTCCGCAGATGTTCCATCTCTCCCCGAAACTCCTTGCGCCTTTTCGCGTCGTCGAAAGCGCCCGACAGGGATTCTCTGTGCCACTTCGCGGTAAAGGGGCGCACCACCTGGTTCAGGATGGGAATCGCCACCTTGCTGAACTGCACGGCGCCGCTTCCGTGTCGGCGCAGAATTTCACGGGTGGTCGGAAACAGCGAATGGACGCTTTCCAGGGCAGTTCGTTCATCCCCCGCACTCGCCGGTAGTGGTTGCGTGACGATCCGAGTCAGCATCTCGACGTACAATTCCCATGCGGCGCTCCGGTCTTCGTCCTTGAACTCGAATTCAACGTTGGCCCACCGCGGCCCCAGGTGCACGTTCTTCAGGCGAAATCGTTCGAACAATGATGACAGGTTCATCGTATCCTCACAATTTATGCCGGTTCATCCGACACCCTCGTACGCAAGAACTGTGCGAAACGCAGGACCTCATCGCGGTCTTTCGGCGATAGCTTGGCGGCAGCGCGCGCTACCAGACGGATAGACTCCGGTTCCGCTTCTTCCGGTTCCTGTCCCGTGAGGCTTTCCATGCTGGTCTGATAGAGCTTGGCGAGGCGGCTGAGCTCCAGAGCGCTCACGCGCCGCGCTCCGCTCTCCATTAGGGAAATTGCCGTTCGAGGCACCCGGAGATAACGGGCCACTTCCTCTTGAGAGAACCCCCGGTACTCCCTCGCCTCCTTGAGCCGTGTGCTGAGAGCTTTGCGGACGGTCTCCTCGTCGGTCATCATGTGCGGTCCTGTATGCTCGTCGGTTGTGTTCCGATAGTTGAGAAAGCCCATCATCTGAGGGATTCTGTACCCTCGGTTAGATAGTGAAACACCTTAGCACCGAGGCGTCCGAAAGTCAAACATCTCGTTCGAGACCGCTAACGGTTTCGCGCCGTGTCAATACGGCCATCGGGCACGAAGAAGGTCAAGGCGGCTCAGGGGGGCTCGGAAAGAAGTTCGTGGAGACCGGATGCTCCTGTCCCGGCTTTGCCGGGCGTTGGGTGGCTTTCCTCGTGCATCGGAGATAAACGTTGAGGAACGAGGCTCGGCATCGAGACCCGCGCCATGGACACGATGACCCGCGAACCCGGCAGACGAACCCCACGGACGGTGGACCGAACCGACCTGTTTCGGCCCGGCGCCGGGGGCATGCCCTTCTTCCTGGCCGGGCGGGAGCATGAGCAGGGAGTCCTGGACCGGATGATGGGCGAGCTGCGCCGGGGCAAGGCCCCCGCCCATGACGCCGCCGTCCAGGGTCCCCGCGGCGTAGGGAAGACGGCGCTGCTCAACTGGGCCAAACGGGAGGGAGCGAAGCCCGCCGTGCGGGGGGCGAGGAACATCCGCGTCGTCCTGCTGCCGGCCTTTGCCTTGAAGACGCTTCCGAAGCTCTTTCGGGCAACGTTGGGCACGAGCGTCGTGACCGGGAGCACCCGGGCGGTGGAAACCGGGGGCGGCTTGGGACTCGGAGCGACCCGCATGGGCGGGAAGCGCGTCACCACCGACACTTATGATGGCATGGACGAGGCGGAATGGGTCGAAGCGCTGGTCCGATCCTGCCGGGACAAGTCCTCGATGCTGCTGGTGGATGAGGCGCACACCCTCGACCCGGAAGTAGGGACGGCGCTGTTGAACGCATCCCAGGCGGTTCGGGACGAGGCGCCGTTCATGCTCGTCTTGGCGGGGACGCCCCTCCTGGCGCCGCACTTGGGTCGCATGGACTCCAGCTTCTGGAGCAGGCTGGACGAAGGCGACATGCCGGTCGGGTTGCTGAATCGACCCGCTGCCAGAGACGCCATCCGCAAGCCGCTCCACACCGGCGGCGTGCAGGTGGACCGGGATGCGTTGGACCACATGGTGGACGACGCCGGCTGCTATCCCTACTTCCTGCAGATGTGGGGCAGACACGCGCTGCGGACCTTGGGTGACCACGAGACGCGGTTGACCCTGGCGCACGTCCAACGGGCGCGGCCCGCGGTCCGGCAGCTTCGCAACCGCTACTATGCAGAGCGGTGGCGAGAGATCGTCGAACTACGGATCCCCCAGGCCGCGGCTGCCCTGGCCGGCGCCTGTTCCGACGGCGCCCGGTCCATCGCCAGGGACGCAGCCATCGACCGCTTGACCGAGGGACTGGCTTCGGACTCGGCACCAATGAGCGCCGACGACGCGCTGGAGAACCTTCGACTGTTGGGATACGTCGCCGAAGGCGATGCGGACGGGTCCATCGCCGCGGGCATCCCCAGCCTCATGGCCTACGTCAGGCGCAGGGCTGCGGCGTCCGTCCAGGGTTGAACGGGTGGAGCCGCTGAGGGCGGGAAGGGCAGGCATCGCAGGCATGGAGGCCAACCGCGCCGTCAAGTCGAAACCGGGGACTCCCGCATGACCCCGCCCGAAACCGCCGCGGGAACCGCGGACGCCCCGTTGGCCGACTCCGCGGCCGTCCGCGAACGCCTGGTGGAGGCCCTGAACCTGGACCTCATCGGGCCGTGGGCGGGGCATGAACACGCAAGCGAGCGGTTGCCCGGGTGGGTGCGGCCGTCCAACTGGTATCTCACCGGCTTCCTGATCCCGTCGGGCACGGACCCGGAGCGGAGCGCGGACGCGGACGAAGACGACGACATCGACGAGGTTCCCGGGGCGGGCGGCCTCGCCGAGGAGTCGGTGGAGGAGCGCCGGGCGGCCAGGAAGGGGTTCTTTCCGTCGTCACTGGGGTTGAGCTTCCTGGTGGCCGGGGAGGAGGAAGTCCTGACCGTGACCGTGCGGTGGGGCGATTACGAGCTCGCGGAGGTCCGGGACGCCGACGGAAAGTCCGACGCCGTCTGGCAACGGCGGCCCAACCAACGGACCATGCGGGTAGAGTTGTCGCAACCCGGCGAACGGGAGGTCCCGGAGTCCGGCGGCCTCTGGCTTCACGTGGTCCAGCGGTCCATCGACACCGAGGGGCTGGCGGAGCTTCCCGCGGGGACGCGGGCGGCGTCCGTGTTCCTGGTCAACCGGCGCAGACCGGACGACGACAAACCCGACCTTGCCTACGCCTTCCAGGCCGAGGTCGAGGTGCGCGGCGGGCACGCTTTCGCGCCGCGGCCCGACCTGCGCGGCGTCCGCGCCGCGGACTGGGACGAGAAGGTGGCGGACCTGCATTATGCGGACACGCCCGAGTACGCCACCGGCCACGGCGTGGCCGCGGACTGGGAGATCGTGGACGGCGCCTGCCGCACGCTGCGCACCGCGTGGATCCCCCGCGCCGACGTGGAGAAGACCGAGACCGTGGACGTGCCGGGCGCCGAGCTTTCCATGGACGCCTTGGGATCGCTTCCCGACGGACCGGCCGCGGAGGCGGCGCTGCGGCCTCTCGTGGAGCGTTACCGCGGCTGGATCGCCTCCCGGCGCGAGGACCTCTCGACGCTGGCGGGTGCGCGGCGCGCCACCGCGGAGGAACTGTTGCGCCGGGCCGCGGTCGCCGCGGACCGGATGGGGCGCGGTCTTGCGGTGTTGGCCTCGGACGCGGACGCCCTCGATGCGTTCCGGGTGGCCAACCGTGCGGTGGCGCGCGCCCTCCGGCGGCGGCTGGCGAGTCAACTCGGGCATGAGCTGCCCTGCTGGCGCGCCTTCCAGCTTGCGTTCCTCCTGTTGAACGTCCCCGGGGTGGCCGACCCGGGGGACCCGGACCGCGAAGTGGTGGACCTGCTCTTCTTCCCCACCGGCGGCGGCAAGACCGAGGCGTACCTGGGCCTCGCCGCCTTCGCCATGGTGCTGCGAAGACTGCGCAACCCGGGCCGGAACGGGCTGCAAGGCGCGGGCGTGAGCGTCGTCATGCGCTATACGCTGCGCCTGCTCACCCTGGACCAGCTCGCCCGGGTCTCCGGCCTGGTCTGCGCGCTGGAGTTGGAGCGCCAGGCGGACGCGGCCCGCTACGGCCAATGGCCGTTCGAGATCGGCCTGTGGGTGGGCAAGGCCGCGACCCCCAACCTCATGGGCCGGAAGGGCGACCGGCGCTCGGATTCGGCGCGCTCCAGGACCCGGCAGTTCAAGGCAGACCCCGGCGGCAAGCCCTCCCCCATCCCCCTGGAGAACTGCCCCTGGTGCGAGACCCCTTTCGAACCCGCTTCCTTCACCCTGCTGCCCGACGACGACCGGCCCGCCGAGTTGCGCATCGTCTGCGCGAACCTCGATTGCGACTTCAACGGCGACCGGCCGCTCCCGGTGGTGGCGGTGGACGAGCCCATCTACCGCCGCCTTCCGGCCTTCGTGGTCGCCACCGTGGACAAGTTCGCGGCGCTCCCTTGGACCGCGGCGACCGGCAAGCTGCTGGGGGGCGCCGACCGATGCGACGAGGCGGGCTTCTACGGCGCCGCCGACGGGAGCAGGGGCCGGCGTCTCGAACGTCCGCTGCCTCCCCCCGACCTCGTGATCCAGGACGAGTTGCATCTCATCTCCGGGCCGTTGGGCACCATGGTGGGGCTGTACGAGGCCGCCATCGAAGCGCTCTGCATGCGCGGGGTCGGCGGCGACGGCGACCGGCCCGCGGCGCGTCCCAAGGTCGTCGCGTCCACCGCCACCGTAAGGCAGGCCCAGGACCAGATCCAGGCCCTGTTCGCACGGCCCGTCACGCACGTCTTCCCGCCCCCGGGACCGGATCGGCGCGATTCCTTCTTCGCCCGCGCCGCGCCGGTGGAGCAGGCGCCGGGACGCCGCTACCTCGGCGTCAGTTCCCCGGGCCGCAACCCCAAGGTCGTCATGCGCAAGGTCTGGCTCGCGCTCATGGGCGCCGCGGAGCGGGCGTACCGGGACGCCGGCGGACACAGGAACCGGGACAACCCCGCGGACCCCTACATGACCGTGCTCGGCTACTTCAACAGCCTGCGGGAGCTGGGGGGCGCGCGGCGCATCCTCGAAGAGGAGGTACGGAACACCGTCCGGCAGTACGGAGAGCGCCGGCGGATGGGCGAAAAGCGCGGCCTGTTCCGGGACCGCGCCACGTTCTCGGAGGTGGTGGAGCTGACCTCGCGCGTCTCCACGGACAAGGTGGCGGAGGCGCGCAGGCGTCTGGAATGCGTCTTCCACGAGAAGCACCGCGTGGACTGCGCCATCGCCACCAACATGATCTCGGTGGGTCTCGACATCCCCCGGCTGGGCCTCATGGCGGTGCTGGGCCAGCCCAAGACGCACGCGGAGTACATCCAGGCCACGAGCCGCGTGGGGCGCGACGACCGGCGTCCGGGGTTGGTGGTCACCCTGCTGAACGCCCACAAGCCGCGCGACCGCTCGCACTACGAACGGTTCCGCCACTACCACGAGACCTTCTACCGGTCGGTGGAGGTATCGAGCGTGACGCCGTTCTCCGCCCGCGCCCTGGACCGCGGCTTCGCCGGCGCGCTGGTGGGACTCGCCCGCCACGCCGAGGCGAAGCTGACGCCGCCCAGGGGCGTTCAGGAGATTGGGGAGGTGCGCGCCGGCCTGGAGCGCCGGCTGCTCGAATGGTTCGACGAGCGTGCGGCGCGGCAGCCCTTCGCCGACGACGCGGAGCAGGCGGAACGGCTGGGCGACGTGTGCGGACGGGTGACGGACCTGCTGGACTCCTGGTGCGCCATCGTGGAGGACTACCGCGCCGGGAACGTCGGGATGCAGTACCAGAAATACGAGCGGGGAGGAGGCCAGCCCTTGCTGCGCGAGATGCTCGACAGGGATTTCGAGTCTCCACGCCACCGCAAGTTCCGCGCCAACCGATCCCTGCGCGACGTGGAGCCGGAAGTTGACATCTACATCCGGGAACCGGCCGGAGGGGACGGGAACCCATGAGCGACCGCGCCCACGGACAGGTTCGCCAGAGCCAGGCCGTCACCACCTACGGCCCCGGCGCGCTCATCGACCTGCCGAACCATTCGGCCATCGTGGGCGGGCTGGACACGTGGCCGACCCCCGGCGAACTGGACGAGGTGGTGGAGCCGAGGCTCACGAACAAGCTCCGGAACATGACCGGCGTCCCCGCGCCCAGGCTCTACGCGCCGCCCCCTGCGCCCGACCAACCCTGGGAGAAGGCCAGGGGCGTCACCGCGTGGCGTTTCCCGGAATGGTTCGTGGTCCAGGAAGACGGCGGGGGAACCGAGGGCGGCCGTTCGCGCCGCTTGGCGCACAGAAAGGCGTTGGACCGGAACGGCCGCTTCGAGGGCCAGTCGGTGGTGCCCACCCGCTTCGTTCGCGCCTGCCCGAAGGGCCACGTGGACGACCTCGACTGGACAAGGTTCGTGCACCGAGGCGGTGACGACTGCCGGCGGCAACTGTGGCTCGGCGAGCGCGGCACCACGGGAGACCTGGCCGAGCTCATCGTGCGCTGCGAGTGCGGGAAATCGAGGTTCCTCTACGAAGCCGCGGAGATCGAAAACAGGCCCCTGGGCCCGTGTCGGGGCGCCCGGCCCTGGCTGGGCCGCGGCGCCGAGGAGTCTTGCGCCCACCCGAGCCGCCTGCTCATCCGCACCGCGTCCAACGCGTACTTCCCGCAGGTGGTCAGCGTGCTGTCGCTGCCGGACCGGGGCAAGGCGGTGGAGACCGCGGTCCGTGACTCGTGGGAGGCCCTCCAGATCGTGGACGACGCCGGGGACCTTGCGACCTTGAAGAAGAAGCCCAAGGTCGCACAGGCGCTCGCGGCCTTCGACGATACGGAAGTCCTGCACGCCATCGCCGAACTGAAGCACGGCAAGGGCAGTGACCGGCCCGTGAAGCAGGTGGAGATGGACGCGCTGCTGGGCGCGCCCGAAGGGTCCGGCGACCCTGCGCCGGTGGACGCCGACTTCCACGCCCGCCGGCTGCCCGATGACGCCTAGCGGCGGTCGGAGCACGGCGAGGGGGTCGCGTCGGTGGTCCAGCTCCACCGCCTGCGCGAGGTGCTGGCCCTCATCGGGTTCACCCGCATCGACGCGGTGACGCCGGACATCCACGGTGAGTACGAGACCGACGTGGAACGGGCGGACATCGCCCTGGAGCCGCAGTGGTTCCCCGCGGTCGAGAACCGCGGCGAAGGGGTGTTCCTCCAACTGCGCACGGACGCGGTGGAGGCGTGGTTGCGGCGTCCCCCGGTCAGGGAGCGGCTCCACCGGCTCGCCGAAGGCCACGCGGCCTGGCTCCAGGGGCGCAAGACCCAACGGCCGTTCCCCGGCGGGCCGTACGTGCTGCTCCACACCCTTTCGCACCTGCTGATCCAGTCCATGGCCATGCGCTGCGGTTATCCGGCAAGCTCCATCCGCGAGCGCATCTACGCGGAGCCCGGGCCGGACGGCGAGCGTTTCGGCATCCTCCTCTACACCGGGACCCCGGACTCCGAGGGAACTCTGGGCGGCCTGGTCCAACAGGCCCGCCGCGTGGAGGACCATCTCGCGGACGCGCTGCGGACGGGCGCCCTCTGCTCCAACGACCCCATCTGCGCCCAGCACCAACCCAGCGACTCCATGGAACGGCGCTGGCTGCACGGCGCCGCGTGCCACGGCTGCGCCCTGCTCGCCGAGACCTCGTGCGAGGTGCACAACGAGTACCTGGACCGCGCCCTGGCGGCGCCGGTGCTCGGACTGGAAGACGCGGCCTTCTTCCCCGCCCCGGGATGGACTTCGGGAACCTCCGAACGATCGGGACAGAGAGCATGAGCGCGTCCTTCGACTCCGCTTCGCTGCGCTCAGGACGAATGGGGATAGGGGCGTCAGGGTGAGGGAATCATGGACCGGACGTTTCGCAAGAGATCCCGTTCGATGAACCGGCAACCGGGACCGCCATGCACGGATTTCGGGCCGCACGAGAACCATGGACCAGATGACGGACAAGCAGGATAAGCGGCTGCTGACCCGGGTCATGCTGCGCAACTACAAGAGCATCGCTGCGTGCAGCGTTTCGCCGGCGCAGCTTTCGTTTCTCGTGGGTCCGAACGGCTCGGGGAAAAGCAATTTTCTCGATGCACTGCGTTTCGTGGCGGATTCGCTCTGGTCCTCGATGGATCACGCCTTGCGGGACCGGGGCGGGATCAACGAGGTGCGCAGGCGTTCCAGCGGTCATCCGACCAATTTCGGCATCCATGTGGGGTTCAACCTCGCAGGTTCAAAGGGACAATATGCGTTTACGGTCGGGGCCAGGAAGCAGGGCGGATACGATATCCAGCGCGAAGAATGCGTTGTGATTCGAGAGAAGGGGAATGACTACTACAGGGTGGAGCGAGGGCGCGTCGTCAAGAGTACCCTGTCGTCACCGCCGGTGGCCGCGGCCGACCGCCTGTATCTGGTCAACGTTTCGGGCGTCGATGCTTTTCGTCCCGTCTATGACGCCCTGTCGGATACGGGGTTCTACAACCTGAACCCCGACGCCATCCGAGACCTCCAACCCCCCGACCCGGGGGACCTCTTGCTGCGGGACGGAAGCAACGTGGCGAGCGTGTTGTCCAACCTCGAGGCGCACTCGCCCGATTTCAAGACGCGGGTCGAGGAGTATCTCGGGAAAGTCGTCCCCGGAATCACCGAAGTCTCTCCGCGGTTGATCGGCCCCAGGGAAACCCTCGAATTCCGGCAGGAAGTCCGTGGGTCGAAGCACCCTTGGCGTTTCCTTGCGAGCAACATGTCGGATGGGACCCTGCGCGCCTTCGCTGTCCTCCTGGCGCTCTTCCAGGGAGCAGGAAACGGTGACTCCGCTCCTCGACTGGTGGGTATCGAAGAGCCGGAGATCGCGCTTCATCCCGCGGCCGCCGGGGTCCTCGTGGACGCCCTTCGGGATGCGACGGAGCACGTGCAGGTCCTCGTAACGAGCCACAGCCCGGATCTGCTCGACAACCACGATATTCCCGACGAGTCGATCCTGGCCGTCGTAGCCGAGCACGGCGAGACGAAGATCGGTTCCCTTGACCAAGCCGGTCGCTCGGTCTTGCGCGACCGGCTGTTCACGGCCGGCGAGCTCCTCCGCACGGACCAACTCCGACCGGACCCCGCCTTGGCGTCCCCCGGTCAAAGCGATTTCTTCTCCGTACGTTGATCCCTGAGCCATGCCGACGATTGTCGCCGCCATCGAAGGAGACGGCGAGGTGGAGACCACCCCAATCCTTGTCGAGCCCCCCCCGGTCTCGCCGGGAGTCGATGGAGGGCGCCGCAGGCCCCCCATGTCGCCTTTGTTGACCGGGACCGGCTTTTGTGCATATAGTAGGCCCCTGAAAAGATTGCCGATTTCTTCGGCTTGCCAAGGGAAAGAATGCTCTTCGATTTCGCCAGTGTGCTGGCTTTCACTTTGCTGGGGGTGGGTTTCGTCTGGGTGAACCTGCTGATCGGGCGGCTGTTGCGGCCTTCCAACCCGCAACTGAGGAAGCTCTCCACCTACGAGTGCGGCGAGCCCGCGTCCGGAAGCGCGTGGGTCAACTTCAACGTCCGGTTCTACTTCATCGCGCTCATCTTCATCATCTTCGAGGTGGAGATCGCCTTCATCTTCCCGGTGGCGGTGGTCTTCCGGGACTGGCTCCAGAACGACGCGGGCCTGTTCGCCTTCGGCGCCATCGCGGTCTTCACCCTCATCGTGTTCCTGGGCCTCATCTACGACTGGTGCAAGGGTGACCTGGAGTGGGTGAAGAACTGACGGCGGGGGCTTCCGGGCAGGCATGACCGCAAAGGAGATACACGAGCGCGCCAGGGAGCTTTGCCCCGACGGGGTGGGAGACCTGGACGAGCAGGGCCTGGACCCTTTCTTCGAGGTCCGGCCGGCCAGCCTCAAGGCGGTCTGCCTCGCGTTGCGGGACGACGACGCCCTCAAGTTCGAGGTGCTCTCGGACCTGACGGCCGTGGACCTCCCCAAGGAGGACGCGATCCAAGTGGTCTATCACCTCTACTCCTACGAGACGCGCCAACAGGTCGTGCTGAAGGCCGCCCTCGACCGGGAGGCGCCCCGGGTGGCGACCGTAGAGGACGTCTGGAAGGTCGCCAACTGGTTCGAGCGGGAGGTCTTCGACCTCTTCGGGGTGGTCTTCGAGGGCCATTCGGACCTGCGCCGGATCCTGTTGCCCGAGGACTGGGTGGGTTATCCGCTGCGCAAGGACTTCGTGGAGCAGGAAGAGTACGACGGCATCAGCACCGAGCGGGAGCCGCTGGTGCCGGAGAACATGCGCTGACCGCCGGGACCGTTCACGCGACCCAGGACTCCGGGAAGGATCGATACCCATGAGCGAAGTTGCCGCGGCCAGCCGCTTGCACACGGAAGACATGACCCTCAACGTGGGGCCGCAGCATCCGAGCACCCACGGGGTGCTCCGGTTCGTGGTCAAGACCGACGGCGAGGTCATCAGCGAAGCCATCCCCGACGTGGGCTACCTGCACCGCTCCATCGAGAAGATCGGCGAGAAGGTGACTTGGCACGGCTACGTCCCCTACACCGACCGGGCCGACTACCTGGCCGCCATGTTCGCCAACCAGGGCTTCTGCATGGCCGCGGAGCGGCTGGCGGGCATCGAGGTGCCGCCCCGGGGCGAGTACTGCCGCGTCATCGCGTGCGAGCTCAACCGCATCGCCAGCCACCTCATCGCGGTGGGCACCTTCGGGCAGGACATCGGCGCCATCACCCCCTTCCTGCACGCGCTCCGGGAGCGGGAGACCATCAACGACCTCATGGAGGAGATCTGCGGCGCCCGCCTCACCTACAACTACCTCCGCATCGGCGGCGTGGGCTACGACATCAAGCCCGACACCTGCGACCGGATCACCGCGTTCCTGAACCACTTCGAGCCTATCGTCGATGAGTACAACCGGCTGCTGTCCTACAACAAGATCTTCATCGAGCGGCTGGCCCACGTCGCGGTGATCTCCCGGGAGGACGCGCTCCAGTACAACCTGGTGGGTCCGAACCTGCGGGCCTCCGGGGTCCGGTGGGACATCCGCCGGGACATCCCCTATTCGGTCTATCCCGAGCTCGACTTCGAGGTGCCGGTGGGCCGGGGCGAGCGGGGGACCCTGGGGGACTCCTACGACCGCTACTCCGTGCGCATCCGGGAGTTGATGGAGAGCTGCAAGATCCTCCGCCAGTGCATCGAGCGGTTGCCCGAGGGGCCGGCCATCGCCAAGGTGGCGCGCAAGTTCAAGCCCCCCCAGGGCGAGACCTACGTGCGCGTGGAGGCCCCCCGCGGGGACATGGGCTATTACGTGGTCAGCGACGGCAGCGAGTACCCCTACCGGGTGCGCATCCGCACCGGCTCCTTCACCGCCATGAGCATCATCGACAAGATCAGTCCGGGGATCATGGTGGCCGACCTGATCGCGTTGATCGCCAGTCTCGACGTGGACGCGCCGGAGATCGACCGGTAGGCCGTTTCCATGGACGCTGGCATCGGGACTTTCTGCTGGCAAGTGGATTCCCGCTTTCGCGGGAATGACGGAGTGGGTTTCTGTGGGAATGACGGGCGGGTTTCGGGTGACAGGGTGGGTTTCGAGTGACGGAGTGGGTTTCGGAATGACGGGGGCGGGCTTCGAGTGACGGGGCGGGTTTCCATGGACGCGAGCATCCAGGACTTTCTGCAGGGGTTGTTGCCGGGGGCCGTGCCGGTGGAGTTGGGCTATGCGCTCGCGGCCGTGGCGGTGGCCTTCGCGGTGCTGTCCTTCTTCGTGGCGCCCCTCGCGGGGGTGACCAGTTGGCTGGAGCGGCGGGTGTGGGCGCGCATGCAGTCCCGGGTTGGCCCCAACCGGGTGGGTCCCCAGGGGGTGCTCCAGTGGCTCGCCGACGGGGTCAAGAACATCCAGAAGGAGGACATCATCCCGGCCGCCGCGGACCGGAAGCTCTTCCTGCTGGCGCCCTACGTGGTCTTCGCCGGGTTCATCGGCGCTTTCGTGGTCATACCCTTCGGCAGTTGGCTCATCGCCGCGGACCTGAACATCGGCATCCTGTACCTGCTGGCCATCACTTCCCTGGCGGTGGTGGGCATCCTCATGGCGGGCTGGTCGTCCAACAACAAGTGGTCGCTGCTGGGGGGCATGCGCTCGGCCGCGCAGATCGTCAGCTACGAGATCCCCGCGGGCCTGTCGGTGCTGACGGTGATCTTCCTGGCGGGCACCCTCAGCATGCAGGGGATCATCGAGGCCCAAGGGTGGGCGCCCTGGGACTGGTTCATCTTCTACCATCCTTTCACCCTGGTGGCCTTCTTCCTCTTCTTCACCTCGGCGCTGGCCGAGGGCAACCGGACCCCCTTCGACATCCCGGAAGCCGAGTCCGAGCTGGTGGCCGGATACGTCACAGAGTACAGCGGCATGCGCTTCCTGTTCTTCTTCTTCGCGGAGTGGGGCAACCTGTACGTCATCGGCGCCATCGCCGCGACCCTGTTCCTGGGGGGCTGGCAGATACCGGCCACGATCTTCGGGGTGGTGATGGCCGACCACCCCGTGGTCAAGGGGGTGCTGGAGTTCGCGGTCTTCTTCGTCAAGGCGTACCTGTGGGCCTTCGTGGCCATGTGGGTGCGCGGCACCCTGCCCCGGGTGCGGGTGGACCAGCTCATGGCCATGTGCTGGAAGTACATGGTGCCCATCTCGTTCGTCTGCCTGTTCGGCACCATTGCGCTGCTGGTGGCCTGGCCCGACGGGAACCCCGCGCTGACCCTGGCCACCCTGGGCCTGTCCGCGCTCGTCGCGCTCTACTTCGTCTGGCGGGTGATCTACCAGATCATGCACTCGCGCCCCGCCCTGTACCTCAAGCCCTACGTATAGGGGCCGCTGACGCACGGTTGGGAAACGCCATGAACGGAGTCATCGAATACTGTCGGAACGTCAAGGACACCGTGCAGAGCATCTTCGAGGGCATGACCATCACCTTCTCGCACTTCGTCCGCAAGCCCTCCACCGTCCAGTACCCGGACCGCATCGCCCAGCAGGTGCAGGCTACACTGCCGCTGCGCTACCGGGGCATACTGGAGGTGGACATGGACATCTGCACCGGCTGCCTCGCGTGCGAGCGGGTGTGCCCCATCAACTGCATCGCCATCGGCATCGAGATGAACAAGGAGACCAAGCAGCGGGACTTCACCCAGTTCGACATCGACATCTGCAAGTGCATGTATTGCGGCCTGTGCATGGAGGCCTGTCCCACGGGCTCCATCCGCCACACGCAGGAGTTCGAGGGCGCCTGCAACAACCCCGCGGGCCTGGTGCGGCATTTCGTGACGGAGAAAACGCCCCTCTACAAGCCGAAGAAGGGCGGCGAGACGGAACCCCGAATGATCCAGAAGGTTGACATTGGCAAGAGGTACATGGACGAGGTGGCCGACCCGGACCCGAGCTGACGGCCCCATGGCCGCGTCGAGAACTCGCAGGACCTTTTCGCGGGACAGGCTCCTGCCCCTGCCGCAACCACGGCGCAACCCTCCCGTTCCTCCCGGCAAAAGGGTGGTTTAGATCATGGAGATTTCCATAGAGGTCCTTGTCTTCTACCTGGTTTCCCTCGTGGTGGTGGGGTCCGCGTGCATCGTGGCGTTCTCGCGCAACATCGTGCACTCGGCGTTCTCCCTGCTCGGCACGTTCGGGGGCGTGGCCGGGCTGTACGTGTTCCTCGGGGCGGACTTCGTGGCCGCGGTGCAGGTGCTGATCTACGTGGGCGGCATCCTGGTCCTGATCCTGTTCGCGGTCATGCTGACCCACCGGATCAGCGACATCCGGATCACCAACCGCACGGTGGGCCGCATCCCCGCGCTGGCGGCGGTGGCGGTCTTCCTGGGCATCCTGGTTTACGCCATCGGCGAGACCCGTTGGGTCAAGGCCCCGGAGGTGGCTTACGAGCCCACCACCGCGGTCATCGGCAACCTCTTCCTCGGCGACTACCTGCTGCCGTTCCAGATCGCCGCGGTGGTGCTGCTGGTGGCCCTCATCGGCGCCATCACGCTGTCGCGCAAGGAAATCAAGGAATAGCGAGAGTTCCGGAAGATGGCTGATTTCGTTGGACTGCTGGCGGACGTGGGACTGGAGCACTACCTGGTGGTGGCGGGCGTCCTGTTCTCCCTGGGCATCTACATCGTGCTCACCCGGCGCAACGCCATCAGCATCCTGCTGGGGGTCGAGCTCATACTCAACTCCGCGGGGCTGAACTACGTGGCGTTCTCGCACTTCAGCACCGGGTACGTGGACGGGCAGATCTACACCGTCTTCATCATCATGCTGGCCGCGTCCGAAGCCGCCATCGGCTTGGCCATCGTCCTCGCCATCTACCAGCTCTTCAGCACCATCGACGTCGAGGCCACCGAGACCCTCAAGGACTAGCCCTTCACGAGTTGCCGCGCCATGGACCACCCCGTTCAAACCGACTTTCTGCGCTGGATCGTGCTGCTCCCGCTGCTGGGCGCGGCGGTGAACGGGCTGTTGGGCGCCCGGATACAGGAGCGCGCGGGCAAGACCGCGGTGGCGGCCATCGCCTGCGCCCCGGTGACCCTGTCGTTCCTGCTCTCCCTGTGGGCTTTCGCGCAACTGCTCTCCCTGGACGCCAAGGAGCGGTTCCTCATCGACCGGTTCTATAGCTGGATCCCCATGGGCTCGTTCAACGTGGACGTGGCCTTCTGGGTGGACCCGCTTTCGGCCATCATGATCCTGGTGGTGAGCGGCATCGGCGGACTGATCCACTTCTACTCCATCGGCTACATGCACGAGGACCGGTCCCTGTGGCGCTACTTCGCCTACCTGAACCTGTTCACCTTCTCCATGCTGCTGCTGGTGACCGCTGACAACCTGCTGCTCATGTTCGTGGGCTGGGAGGGCGTGGGGCTGTGCTCGTGGGCGCTCATCGGGTTCTGGTTCGGCGACCACACCAACACCCGGGCCGGCAACAAGGCGTTCATCGTCAACCGGGTGGGCGACTTCGGCTTCGTGCTGGGGGTCTTCCTGCTCTTCTGGAGCCTGACCGAGCACGGCCACGGCACCCTGGCCTTCCGGGAGATCGGGGAGCACGCGCCGCTGCTGGCGGGCATGGACCTGTGGGGCGTGAGCGTGGCCACGCTGGTGACCCTCCTGTTGTTCGTGGGCGCCACCGGCAAGTCCGCGCAGCTCCCGCTCTACGTCTGGCTGCCGGACGCCATGCAGGGGCCGACCCCGGTGAGCGCGCTGATCCACGCGGCCACCATGGTGACGGCCGGTGTCTATATGATCGCGCGGCTCAACGAGCTCTTCTCCGCGGCCCCGGCCACCCTGGGGGTCATCGCCGTGGTGGGCGCGGCCACCGCCTTCTTCGCCGCCACCATCGCCGTGACCCAGACCGACATCAAGCGGGTGCTGGCCTACTCCACGATCAGCCAGTTGGGCTACATGTTCCTGGCCATGGGCGTGGCGGCCTACGCCGCGGGGGTCTTCCACCTGCTCACCCACGCCTTCTTCAAGGCGTGCCTGTTCCTCGGCTCCGGCAGCATCATCCACGCCATGCAGGGGGAGCAGGACATGCGGCAAATGGGCGGCTTGCGAACGGCCATGCCGGCGACCTTCTGGACCTTCGCCGTCGGCGTCCTGGCCATCGCGGGGACGCCGTTCCTGGCCGGGTTCTTCTCCAAGGACGCCATCCTGTGGCAGACCTGGGCCAGCCACAACCCGGGCCTGTGGGCGGTGGGCGTGTTCGTGGCGGGCCTGACCGCGTTCTACATGTTCCGCCAGTTCTTCCTGGTGTTCTTCGGCGAATGCCGGGCCGACCGCCACGTGCGGGAGCACCTGCACGAGTCCCCGAAGATCATGACGTACCCGTTGTGGATCCTCGCGGCGGGCTCCGTGGTCGTGGGCTACCTCGGGCTGCCGGCGTTCCTGGGCGGGAGCGAGCTCGACCACTGGCTCGACCCGGTCATCCACGGCCACCACGAGCACCACCCGGTGGTGGAGGAGTTGCTGGTCATGGGCGCTTCCATCGCCGCGGCCGCGGTGGGGGCGGTGGCGGCTTGGCGCCTGTACTACGTGCGCGCGCCGGCGCGGGAGCGGCTGGAGGCCCCCGGGGGCTTCGCCTACCGCCTGCTCGACAACAAGTACTACGTGGACGAGATCTACCAGTTCGTGTTCGTGGGCGGCACGCTGCTGCTGGCGCGGGTGGGGGCGGCCTTCGACCGCTACGTCATCGACACCATCGTGGACGGGTCGGCCAGGGTCACCACCGTGGTCTCGTGGTTCAACGGCCTGTTCGACAAGTACGTCATCGACATGCTGGTGAACGCGGTGGCCAACGTCACCTTCGCCGTCGGCAACAACTTCCGAAGGGTCCAGACCGGGAACATCAACAGTTACCTCTACGTGGTGGTGGGAGCGGTGGTTGCCGTACTGATCATCAAGCTGCGCTACTGGAGCTGAGCAGCATAGGAGAGACGCGAAAATGACCGATCACGTGCTCAGCTACATGGTCTTCTGCCCCCTGGTAGGCATGTTCGTCGTGCTCGTCCTGCCCAGGGAACGGCATGATCTCATTCGCTGGGTCTCGGCCTTGGCCACCGTGCCGCCGCTCATCCTGGGGGTCTGGCTCTACGCCAACTTCGACACCACCACCACCGCCATGCAGTTCGTCGAGCGGGCCGCCTGGATCCCCGCCTTCAATATCGAGTACTTCGTGGGAGTGGACGGCCTCAGCGTCTCCATGGTGCTGCTGACGGCGCTCCTGTCCTTCCTGTGCATCTTCGCTTCCTGGGGCATCGACAAGGGGGTCAAGGGGTACTTCGCGCTCTTCCTGCTGCTGGACACGGGCATGACCGGCGTGTTCGTGGCCCTGGACTTCGTGCTCTTCTACGTCTTCTGGGAGGTCATGCTGCTTCCCATGTACTTCCTCATCGGCATCTGGGGCGGCCCGCGCAAGGAGTACGCCGCCATCAAGTTCTTCCTCTACACGCTGCTCGGCAGCGTGCTGATGCTGGTGGCGATCCTGGCGCTGTATTTCTATTCCGAGCCCAACACCTTCGACATGACGAAACTCATGGACCGGAGCAGCCTCTACAGCGCCGAGCCCCTGGCCATGTGGCCCTTCCACCTGTGGGGCTGGGGCTTCCAGCACGTGGTGTGGATGGCCCTGTTCATCGGCTTCGCCATCAAGATCCCGGCCTTCCCGTTCCACACCTGGCTGCCCGACGCCCACGTGGAGGCGCCCACCGCCATCTCCGTGATCCTGGCGGGGATCCTCCTCAAGATGGGCACCTACGGCATCCTGCGCATCAACTACCCCATGCTCCCGGTGGCCACCGCGGACCTGGCCTTCTACTTCCTCGCGGCCCTGGGGGCCTGGAACATCGTCTATGGCGGACTTTGCGCCATGGCGCAGACGGACATGAAGAAGCTGGTGGCCTACTCCAGCGTCAGCCACATGGGGTACGTGATGCTGGGGATGGCCGCGTTCAACAGCCAGGGCATCAACGGCGCGGTGCTCCAGATGTTCAACCACGGCACCATCACCGCCATGCTCTTCCTGCTGGTGGGGGTGATCTACGACCGCGCCCACCACCGGGAGATCAACGGCTTCGGCGGGCTGGCCGGCATCATGCCGGTTTACGCCGGGTTCACCGCGCTGGCGTTCTTCGCCTCCATGGGCCTTCCGGGCCTGTCGGGGTTCGTCTCCGAGGTGCTGATCCTGCTGGGCGCGTGGCCCAAGTACCACATCCTGACCATCGTCGCGGCCCTGGGCATCGTCATCACCGCGGGCTACATGCTGTGGATGATGCAGCGTGTCTATCTGGGCCCGCCCAACGAGAAGTACCGGTCGCTGCCGGAGATCAACGGCCGCGAGATCTTCACGCTGTTCCCGTTGGGGGTCATCGTGGTGGTGGTGGGCGTGTATCCCCGGGTGGTGCTCGACCTGCTCCAGGCTTCGCTCGACAACATCAACCTGATGGTGGTCACGCACCTGTCGTAGCACGAGATGGACCTCGGTAACCTCGCAAGCCTCAAGCTGTTCCATCCGGAGATCGTCCTCGCGGGGACCATCATCCTGTTGACGATCCTGGACCTGGCGGTGGCCAACAAGCGGCTCCTGGCCTACGTGGGCCTGGCCGGATGCCTGGCCGCCGCGGGCGCCGCGGTGGAGTTGTACGGCACGCCGCCCACGCTGCTGTTCCACCGCATGGTGGCCCTGGACAACTTCAGCCTGTTCTTCAAGGTGCTGACCCTGGCTGCGCTGGTGGCCGCGGTGTGGATGTCCATCGGGTCGGGCGAGGTGCGCCAGGTCCACCTGGGCGAGTACTACATCGTGCTGCTCACCTGCGGCCTGGGCATGTTCTTCATGGCCTCGGCCAACAACCTGCTGATGGCCTACCTCGGCCTGGAGCTGGTGAGCCTGACCTCGTACATCCTCACCGGCATGTTGCCCCACAACCGGCGCTCGGCCGAGGCGGCGTTGAAATACCTCATCTACGGCGGCGTGGCCTCCGGCGCCATGATCTACGGCATGAGCTGGGTGTTCGGCATGGCCGGGAGCCTGGACTACGCCGCCATCAACGCGGCCATGTCCGGGGCGGACGGCAACCAGACGGGCCTGTTCATCGCGTTCGTCTTCATCCTGGCCGGCTTCGGCTACAAGATGGCCTTCGCGCCGTTCCACATGTGGTCGCCGGACGTATACCAGGGCGCGCCCACGCCCTTCACCGGGTTCCTCTCGGTGGCCTCCAACGCCGCAGGAGCAGCCATCCTGATCCGGTTCTTCTATCCCGCGGTCTCCACCCTCGGACAGGAAGGAGTCTGGACCTTCCAGGCGTTCCCCGCGGTGCAGTGGACCGACCTGCTGGTGGCCCTCAGCATCGTCACCATGACCTGGGGCAACCTCTCCGCCCTGAACCAGAGGAACGTCAAGCGCCTGCTGGCCTACTCCGGCATCGCCCATGCGGGTTACGTGATGATGGGTCTCGTGGTGCTCAACAACGACGGGCTCACCGCCATGCTCTTCTACGTGGTGGTCTATCTCATCATGAACCTGGGGGCCTTCCTGGTGGTCATGGTGGTGGCCAACGCCACGGGCCGGGAGGACATGGACGCCTACCGGGGCCTAGCCCAACGGGGCGCGGCGTTCCCGGCCGTGTGCATGGCGGTCTTCCTCTTCTCCCTCACCGGGCTGCCGCCGCTAGCGGGGTTCATCGGCAAGCTGCTGCTGTTCGCCGCCATCATCGAGGGCCAGTTCTACGTGCTGGCGGTGGCGGCGCTCCTCAACACCGTCGTCTCGCTCTACTACTATGTCCGCGTGGTCAGGACCATGTTCCTCGAAGAGCCGGGCCCCGATGACGGACCCGTGGCCGCCACCGCAAGCGCGACCCCGCTGCTGGGCGTCCTGGCGGCGCTGACCCTGGCGCTCGGGATCTATTGGGGACCGCTGCTCGACTACACCACGGCCTCGCTCGATTTCTTCATGCAGTAGGGGAAACCCTGGACCATTGTCCCCGTTCGTCCTGAGCGTAGCGAAGCGAAGTCGAAGGACGCGCTTTCTCATAGGGAGAAGCGCCTCAAGCCAGGATTGAACAGAGGCTCCTGGTCGTGGTCGTCGCGGCGACCGCGGAACGGGCGGGATCAGTCGAGCAGCGCGCGCAGGTTGGCGGGTATCTCCAACTCCCGGTCCAGAGACTGCTTGAGCTCGTCGGCCAGAAAGTCCAGCCGGTCGCGGACCGAGAGCGTCCGGTCCACGATCACCCACTTCCGTCCCTTCACCAGACAGCCGCCGCTGCGCACGCGGTAGCCGAAGTCCCGGGGCAGCTTCTCGCAGCGGACCTCGACGCCGCACCGTTCCGCAAAACTCCGAAGCTCACGGAACAGGCTCTCCTGCCGGGGTCCCTTCCTGGATGTCTCTCCGGACATGGGTTCATGTTATCATTCTTCCCGGAGCCCCCCAAGGGTCCGGGCGCGGATTTCCGTTCTCACGGGAGTTCCGTCCGCGCAGCGTTCCACCGGGACAGCGGCGCGGCTAGGCAGAACCGCAGCGGCGTTGTACGTTGGTATAGGAAACCCTGAACCATTATCCCCGTTCGTCCTGAGCGTAGCGAAGCGAAGTCGAAGGACGCGCTTTCCCGCAGGGAGAGGGAGTTCAAGCCGGAATGGATCAGACGTTCCGAAAGGTGTTCCAATGAAATTCCTCGCCGCAGCGGTCCAGATGCTGGCCACGTCCGACAAGGAAGCGAACCTCCGGGAAGCCGAGTGTTGGATCCGCCAATCCCACGCGCAAGGGGCGCAATTGGTGGTGCTGCCGGAGGTGTTCAACTGGCGGGGCCGCGGCGCGGACACCGGGGCCAACGCAGAGCCGGTGCCGGGTCCCTCGACCGAGCGCATGAGCGCCCTGGCCGCGGAGCTTGGCCTGTACCTGCTGGCAGGCTCCATCCTGGAGCGCACGGACGGCGGGGACCGGGCCTTCAACACCAGCGTGCTCCTCGGCCCCGGAACCGGAATCCTCGCCAAGTACCGAAAAATCCACCTGTTCGACGTGGACATCGAGGGCGAAGATCCCATCCGCGAGTCCCGGTTCCGGCAGCCGGGCGACGCCGTGGCAGTGGCGGACACCCCCCTGTGCCCCATGGGGCTTTCCGTGTGCTACGACCTGCGCTTCCCGGAACTGTACCGCCGCCTCACCCAACGCGGCGCCCGGATCGTCTTCGTGCCGTCCGTCTTCTCCACCGCCACCGGCCCCGCCCACTGGGAGCCGCTGCTCCGCGCCCGCGCCATCGAGAACCAAGTCTATGTCATCGCCCCCGACCAGACCGGCAACCACCCCGCCAGCATGTCGGCCTACGGCCACTCCATGATAGTGGATCCCTGGGGCAAGGTGATCGCCAAGGCGGGCACGGAACCGGGCGTCATCCTGGCGCCTATCGACCTGGACTACCTGGAGGAAGTGAGGCGCAGGCTGCCGGCATTGTCGCACCGGAGGGGGGTTCTGGAGAAGTGGCTCTGTTGACGGCATATGCAACGGGCCGGTAGCCGGTCAGGGAAGGGGCCGGGTTTTCAGGCTCTTCCGGCTTTCGTGTGGATTGTGACACTCCCCACCCACGCGAAGAACTCCGATTCCCTCATCCTCAAGGAGAAAAGAAACGCTAACCCGTGAAATCCTGCCCACACAAAAACCGGAATAGCCATGAGCGGAAACATCAACACCTTCTGTGGGATGTGTTCACTGGCCCGGCAATCTTGCCGCGGTCTGGTCGAACGTGTCATCGGTTCCGTGGCCGGGGTTTCTTCACGGGGCCATGAGGAGAATGTGAGATGAGATCAAGGAAAGGCATCTTTTCGACGTGTAGGCAGGTTGCAGTCGGAGGTCTGGTATTGGTGCTTGCAGCTTGTAGCGGGGGAGGGTCGAACGCTCCTTCGGCTTCGGGACCTGCGCCTCAACCGGCTCCGTCCCGAGGTCTGTCGGCATTCGAAATCGACGCACGTGAACAGAGACAGACGGCCTTGCGCCCCGTCTCGGCGCGTAACGCATACGAACGCGGTCTTACCGGGCGAGGTGTAAGGATCGGCATCGAAGACGAGACGCTCGACTTCCTCCATAGGGAATTCGCCGGACGTATCGACACCAGGAACGCCGGAATCACCATCACGCATCCTGTGGTAACCGGTACACCGTGTCCCCGTGTCAGGTGTATCTACGTCGATGCCGACTCCCCTGAAGACGTTGATCGGGTAGCCATCAATTGGGTTCGAGAGAACGGGTGGCCCCAATACGATGATTATGTCTATATCCGAGTTTTGAGTGCAAATCCGCTTGGCAGGTACCACGAGATACCGGCTCTCGCTGAGCGCGGGAACGATGGCCGGGTGCTTCGAAATCACGGCACCGCGGTGGCGTCCGTAGCGGCTGGAGATCGTCTGGGAGTCGCCCCGGACGCCACAATCGTTCCCAGAGGGATACCGCTAGACAACGATCCGGCGACACAACGAGCGCAAAACGATGCTGTAAACGCCATCCTGGTGGCGATCGACCGAGGGTTTGCCACACCGCAAGAAACAAGAGAAATCGACGAACTCATCGCAGACGGCTTCCGTGAGGGAGCCGGTCATGTGGACATCGTCAACGAATCGTACGGAATCGGGGCTGACAACGATATTCAGCTATTTCGACAATACCGAGGAGAAGGGCGGATATTCACATGGATACGGAATAACCTGCCGAGGTTTTGGCGAGCCTATACACAACAAGATATTGCGGAAGGGGACAAGACGCTTTACGTGACCGCGGCTGGCAATGATGGTCTCCGCTTCCCGGCCCCCGGCGCCGCGGCGGCCGGATTCATTCCAGAGCTGCGGGGACTACATTTTGCTGCCGCGGGACTGGAATCCGGCGGTGGCGGGGCGGTGATCGCGGAGAACTCGAACCGATGCGGGCCACTCCCGAGCAATTGGAACCTGGCACGGCACGGACGCCACTACTGCCTTGCTGCGCCTGGGTGGAACATCAATGTGGCTGAACCCGGCAGCAACACGCCGATTCGGGTAAATGGAACATCCTTTGCCGCGCCCATGATCTCCGGTGGGCTCGCGTTGATGATGGAGGCGTTCCGGGGGCAACTGCATCCGCGGGAAATCGGGCTCCGCATGGTGAACACGGCGAACAACCGGGGAATCTACGCCGATTCCACGATCTACGGTGCTGGCGTGATGGACCTGGATACGGCGACCAGACCCATCGGGGTCCTGACAACCGGAACGGGGAGCCGAAGGGCATCGGTCGATGCGACTTTCGCAGCGGTTCCGTCTTCATGGGGAGACGTTGGCGGGCGGTTGCTCGGCGCCGAGTTTGCCGCCTTCGATGAATGGAACGCGCCGTTTTGGAGTCCGCTGGCCGGGCGCTTCAGGTCGGTTGCCGCCTCATACGTTCCGCCCCGCCCTGGCGCGGTGGACGCCAACGAGGAAAGGCATCTCATGCCTGCCTTGTCGTGGATGGAGGGACGGACAGGCGAGACTTGGAAACTTCGCTTTGCCGCGGACGTGTCCAAGGGTGACCATGCGGTTCGTACAGCAGGCATTTCGGCCAACTTTCCGGGGACCACTCTACGGTTCGGCCTTGTTCATGAGCCTGACACGAATCAAGGCGCCAGCCAGGGTGGGGCGTTCGGCCTGGGTGCGGGTAGTTCCATCGTCTTCATGAGCCGAAGGTACGCACACGACGCCGGCCCGCTTCGCTTCGAAGGGACGTGGACGGTCGCCGCGGGCGACACCGACCACGCCAAGGGCGCGATGTTGCAGACGACCCCGGCGCTCTACACCGCGGCCGAAGCAGGAATCGCCTATGGGATGGAAGAAGCCATTACCAGGCTTTCGCTCTCGCAACCGCTCAGGGCCGAGACCGGCGCCGGGACCGTCACCTATCCGGTTGGACGTACCCGGGATGGAGAATGGCTCTACACGTCGCGGAACTTCGCGCTGTCGCCGGACGCGCGGGAAGTCCGGTTGTCGCTTCGCCATGACCGTGACGTAGGAGTCGGCCACGTCGCAGTAGAGGTAGCGCACGCGGTCAATGCAGGGCACGTCAGTGGCCGCAAGAGAACGTCCATAGGCCTCGGTTACAGGTTGACATGGTGAGCCGAAGCATCGTGTTCGCTGTCGCACTGTTGACGGGCGCCGCCTGTAGTCTTCCTACGGAACCCCGTCAGGTGGAAGACTCCGTATGGTTCGAGCCTGCGGCTCCGGAACCCGGAGGATGCGAAAGGTTCACGAAGCGCTCCGAACGCTTCCCGGTGGATATGGCCATCTACTTCAGAGCGCCGGGAGGCGGGTTCACGATGGACCGCAACTCAAGCGTGTGCGCCAATATGCCGGCTTCGACCTGGGGAAAATGAGCAGCGTATTGCGTCCATAGGCGGGATACGACACCCTGCGTTGCCGCCGAACGTGCGCCATGATAGGCTGAGTGTGTGTCTTGGCAGCCATCGCGCGTGGCCTGCCAGGTCTGGCTTGGAGAAGGACGGTTCGGGGTCCACGACAAGTTTCATACGGCGATCACAGTGATGAACAATCACCCTCTTCCGAGGCTCGACACGGCGCCTCGCCTGCGGCGAAAGTTGATGCCGCATTGTCGTCTTCGAGTTGGCGAAGTCTGGACCGATTCCCTCCGGGGCCACCGTGTCGGGTGTCTTGACGCCGCCGACCGGCAGGCGGTCGATGGCCTCATGAACGGAGAACAGGCGACGCTGGCGATCCACGACCCACCATATAACCTGGCTGCGTTCGAGCGACGTTCGATAGGAGAATTCGTTGATTGGTGCCGAAGATGGGTCTCCCATACGCAGACGGCGCTGGCGCCCGATTCTTCCTTTTACGTCTGGGTTGGGGCGGATCAGACCGATGGGTTCCAGCCGCTGGCGGACTTCATCTTGATGATGCGGGACCAGCCGTTTCGTCCACGCAGCTTCATCACCATGAGGAACCAACGCGGATACGGCACTCAAGGGAATTGGATGGCTGTCCGGCAGGAGCTGCTCTACTATGCCAAGGGAAAACCGCGGTTCAACGTGGATGCCGAATACACCGACATACCGAAGATCCTGCGTGGGTACTACAAGGACGTAAACGGGAAGAAAACGGAGAACCTGGAAAGAAGCCGCTCCGACACTATCCGGGCGGGGAACGTCTGGGTGGACATCCAGCAGGTATTCTACCGCATGGAAGAAAACGTCTCGGGCTGTTATGCGCAAAAGCCCATGAAGTGCATTGAGCGCATCGTCCGGGCAAGCTCGGACCCTGACGACCTGGTGATTGATTTCTTTGCTCATTCCGGGACGACGCTGCTGGTTTCGGAAACACTCGGCCGGAGGTGTTTCACAATGGACGTGGATCCGATCTATGCCGAAATTTCCATTCGACGCCTGGAACGGTTCCGTACGACAGGTCGAACCGGCTGGCAGAATGGCCACTCGTTTGAAGCCGAGGTTGCCGACGTGCCGCTTGACCGCGGTCCCGAATCTGAATCTGCGGCACAGAAGACATTGCTCTAGGCTCATGGAACGTCTTCAGGAAGAACTCGATTCGTTGTTGGCGCAACTGCCGGAAGAACCTGAGATCCGCGACAGGCTCGATACCCTGGTGTCCGTTTATCCTTTCAACGAGTACGAGTACATCATCGCAACCCTGTTGGCCAAGGACCTGCTTACCCTGGATGGCTATCATGAACTCCGGGATAATTATATCCACAGAAACCTCTTCCTCTACATCTTCGAGATTAGCGCGCCGCGTTCATTCGGAGAAGCGTGGGCACAAGGCCACCTGAAGGAACTCGTCCCTGACCTGGTCAAACCGTCCAGGAAGGTGGACCCGGACTACTCTGGTCAATACGATTTTTACCTTGACGGCGTCCGAATCGAAGTAAAGGCGTCTCGAGCCGTGGACGCGAACATGGACGCTCCGCTATACGTCAAGGCGCTTGCTTCCGATTCACGGAAGGAATTCTGGATGAACTTCCAGCAAGTCAAGCCGAGTTGCTGTGACGTGTTCGTGTGGATTGCAGTGTGGCGTGACGTCATTCGGTATTGGGTCCTTTCCTCACGCGAAGTAGAGACCAATCAGTACTATTCCCACGGCCAGCACCGCGGCAACGTCGGCGAAGGCCAACTTCACGTCCGGCACGACAACATCCAGGATTTTGCCGGTTACGAAGTGAAGGCGAGAGAGCTTGAGGAAGCCATACGTGCAGCAGCGAACCGACAAGCCATGACGGCCCGCCGGTGACATGCTGTGTTCGCAGCCGAGGCTTCCGATAGTCCGGCGTTCCCGTTCACAACAGTTGCGACAGCAACGTCCGCGCCGGCGCCATCAGGGGACGTCCCGGCGCGGCGAAGCAGTCCGCGTGCACGTAATCGGCGTCCACCGCCACCTGAAACGCGAACGGGGCGTTGAGCCGCTCCTGGTAGGACCTTAGCGCCGGGCTCATGGACCCCTCGCGGAGCTTCACTTCGACGAGGAACCACGGCTTTCCGTCGCGGGCCACCACGAAATCGACTTCGCGCTTTTCCTTGTCGCGCAGGTAGCCCAGGTCGAACCGGCCGAGGCCCATGTCGTTCCAGCCGTCCACGGCCTTGAGCAAGTGGCACGCCACGAAGGTCTCGGCCTTGGCCCCCGGGTCCTTGATGTCCGCCCAATCCCGCAAGTACCACTTCGGCTCCTTGCGCAGGGAGCGGGAGAGGTTCCTGAACCAGGGTCGGACCAGGAAGCCCAAGTGGAAGTCGCACAGGGCCGCGACCCAGCGCCGGACCGTGTCCACCGACACGCGCACCTCCCGCGCGAGGTTGCCGTACACCAGTTGGCGTCCTGATCCCTGAGCGAGCAGACGGACCAGCACTTCCATCTGGTCCACCTGTTGGATACGGGCCAGGTCGCGGAGGTCTTCCCTGACCAGTTGCTTGAGGCGCAACGAACGCCACCGCCGGCTGAACCGGACGTCGCGCTTGAGGAACGGTTCGGGATAGCCGCCGTGATGCCACAGCGCCTCGAAGTCGTCGGTCTCCATGGCCGCGGGTTCACGGATGATGCGGTCCGGGTCAGGCAGGTCCCGGTTCACCGTCTCGGCCACGGAGAAAGGATGCATCCGATAGGAGAAATACCGCCCCATCAGGCTGTCGCCGCCGCGGCGGTAGATGTCCATGCGGCTGCTCCCGGTGACGACGATGCGGAGCCGGTCGCCGCAGGTGTCGTACATCCCCTTCAGGAACGGACGCCATCGCGGGAACTTGTGAAGCTCGTCGAAGAGCGCCACGGGAATCGTCCCGGACAGCCGGTCCACCCCGAGATCTGCGGCGAGTCGAGCCGGACCGGCCAGAACGGACTCCCGGTGGTCGAGGTTGTCCCAGTTGCGGTAGGCGTCCGCGTGCCGCCGGCAGGTGGTGGTCTTGCCCACCTGCCGCGGACCGCTCACGAACGCCATCTGCCGGTTCTGGGCAAGGTGTTCCGCCAGCAGGGCGTCGTAGATGCGAGCCTGAGCTTCCATGCCCGACCATTATCTACGGCATCGTATTTTAGTCAAGACTATTCGACGATATATCGTATTTTGGTCGGATTGCGCGGGCGGGCGCTCCGGCACCCCCCTCAGCCGCCGCTCCGCCGCGGCCTGCGGCATGACCCGTACCCACAGGCCGGTGGGGTTTGAGCTCGCGTTCCGTTTCTCGTTACGTTAGTGAATGATCCGGAGCTTTGTGGACAAGGCCACCATGACCATCAAGCGTGAAGACGTGGACCGGCGGGCAGTCGATTTCTCGGACGTGACCTCCGGGAGACGGCTGCCGCCGGTGCATCCCGGCCAAGTCCTCCGCGATGAGTACTTGAAACCGCTGGCGCTCAGCGTGTACCGGCTTGCTCGGGAGATCAAGGTTTCGAGGCCGCGGCTGAACGACCTCGTGCTCGGTCGCCGCGGCGTGACGACCGATACCGCGTTGCGTCTTGGTCGCTACTTCGGCACCACGCCGGAGTTCTGGATCCATCTTCAGATCCGCTACGACCTCGATGTTGCGGAGCGCACCTTGCGTATCGAGATCGAGCGGGAGATAGAGCCGCGCGCCCCGGGACGAAACCTGGCGCCCTTCGACAGCGCCGGGGCAGCATGAAGCAGACCTCCCGCCTACGCTCTTTCCTGAAACTAGGTCTCTCCTGCCCGGCGCTCCCGTCACAACGGTTGGGACGAGGAATGTCCAATCGATTCCGATTCCGGCTTGGACTCCCTCCCTCTCTCTGTGGAAAAGCGCGTCCTTCGACTTCGCTTCGCTACGCTCAGGACGAACGGGGATAATCGTTCAGGGTTTCCACCTGAAGGTCCTGGCCGGGACCGCCAGCGGGCGCTCCGGCGCCGCCCTCAGCCGCCGTATTCGTTGGCGGGGTTCCGGTAGATGGAGTGGTAATGGCCTTCGGACAGGATGGAGAACTCGATGACCAGCGTCGGCCCCTGTATCCGGTAGTAGATGGGACCGGACCCGTCCGTCGGACCGTTCCAGGCGAAGCGGAGTCGGGACCGTTCCCTTTCGATCTCCGCCAGCCTCCGCTCCGCCGCGGCCTGGGGCATGACCCGTACCCACAGGCCGATCAGGTCCATGAGTTGCCGTTGCCGGGCCGCGGGCCAGTCGCCGACAAGGCTCCCTTCCAAAGGCGGGATGTCGCCGTCCCGGCCGGCCCCCGCGTACAGTTCCCGGGGGCGGTTGCCCACCGCGGCGGCTTGCCGCTGGCGGTCGGGCAACGCCTTCACGAGGGCCGCGCCGCGGGCCACGTGGTCGGCGAGGGGCGTCCACCTAGTTCCGTCCACCTGGAAGGTCGCCGGTTCGATGCCGATGAACGAGGGGGACATGCTCATGACGCCGTCTCTCACTGCAACGTTGACGGCAAGGTGGTGTCCGCCGAACTGCCAGTTCCAGTCCCGGTCTGACGCGGGCGCGCCGAAGAAGGCCAGGTAGTAGTTGTCGGGGCTCAAGCCCCACCAGGACGCTCCCCAGGAACCGGCCAGGACCCTCTCGGCCTCGACCACCCCCCGGACCAACCTGTGGCCCGCGGGGCTCAACGCCTTGGAGAGAAAGTCGGACAGCGCCGCTCGCTGCCCGGCGTTCAAGTCGCCGACGCGCACGCCGTTGCGGTCGAACCACGGCAGGTTCGTCCAGTTGGTGATGAGCGGACTCCCCGGCGGCAGGACCGCCTTTCCGGTTTGGCCCTCGTCGAGGGTCTTCAGGAATCGTTGGGCCGCGGCCGCCGCGGTCCGGATTTCCTCCCGTGCGGACGCCTCGGCCTTGGCGCCGTGTCCGACCCCCGGAACGACACACGCGATGAGAACCAACGTGACCGCACGGACGACGCGTGACATGAATCCCTCCTTGCGAAAACTCTGAACAGTCGAGCCACGGATGAGATTATTGGAACCTCTGACCAATCGAGACATCCAGGATGGATTCCCTCGCCCTGACCCTCCTATCCCCGTTCGTCCCGAGCGTAGCGAAGCGGAGTCCTCCGTTCGTCCCGAGCGTAGCGAAGCGAAGTCCCCCATTCATCCTGAGCGTAGCGAAGCGAAGTCGAAGGACGCGCCCTCCCTGCTCGCCACTGCGGACCCGGGTCGTCCGCCTATCGGTAAGACCAGCCGAGCTTCAGCGCCCGATTCCCCAGGGACCGTCCGTTGATCTCCGCAATGGCTTGGAGGCTCGCTGCCGAGTCGGCCATTCGCACGAACGCGTAACCCCGGTTGTGGCCGGTCAGGTAGTCCTTCGGTATGGTCACGCTCGTCACCTTGCCGACTCGTTCGAACATCCCCGTGAGCTCTTCCTCCGTGACTCCGTAGTCGAGGTTGCCAACGTAAATGTCCTTGACCGGGGCAAGGGACGGCTGTGTTTCCGCGGTGTCGGGCTTCCGACCGGACGGAGCGTCCCTGTCGTCCGACCAGAAGTCCCGCAGCCGTTGGGTCGGTATGCTGTCGTCGTCGATCAGTTCCAGCCACCGCAGGAGCCGCCGGATCGTTGCCGTGCCGCGGTAGATGTTCCGGCCGCTCAGCCGGTCGCGTATCCGTTCGAGGTTCGAGCCCGTTACCTGGTTCAGGGGACCGAGCGAAACGAGGACCTCGACGACTTCCCGATGGTCTCTCTGGGAGACGTCCGGTGTCCGTATGGCAAACCTCGGCACCTGTCGGGCCGAGATCCCCTTCCGGCGGGCAGTGGCGCTCGCGGCGTTTCGTGACACCGGCGCGGACAGCAACCCCTTGGTCTGGAGCCGCTCTATGATCTGTCTGTATTCTTCGGTATCGACGGGGTCCAGCGCCTCTGATACCTGCGCCGGAGCAATCAGTTTTCCTCCCCGCCCCATCAAGACCACCAGTTTCTCCTCACGGCCGAGGTTGAAACCCTCGAATGCTTCCAACCATCTCTGTTCCACGGGATTGAAGATATTCCTGTGGGAGAAGGTCATCAGGAAGCTATGGTCGCCGGAGCCGATGTCCGGAGGGGCGAGCTCGTGGCCGTTCATCAGGTCGCTGATCCTGCGGATGCCCTCGCCCATTTCCTGCATGTAACCGAGTTCCCTCAGGACGCGGGCAACATAGGTGTTTCGTGAATCGTGAACCCCGGCTCCTCGTTTCAGTTCCGAGAGGTCGATCGTCGAGAGCAGTCTGCCGGGATTCCGTATCTCCAGCCGGTCGCTGAACACCAGGATTTCGATGGAGCGCCCTTCGATGCTGTAGTCCCGGTGGGCGATGGCGTTGACGAACGCTTCACGGCAGGCGTCTTCGGGATAGGAGGTTCGAAGCTGGAAGGTCCCGCCCGCCAAGCGCCGCTGGACGAGGAACTGCCTGAACTGTTCCCATCCCTCACTCAGCAGTTCGAGCACGTTCCCCGGATACGTTTCATCCTTGATGACGTTGTAATCGGCGCCCGTCCGCAATTCCGGGCCTGCAACCTGCTGGATGCGGACCTCCGACCTTGGATGCCACCGTCCGATGTCCTGCGCGAACAGCAACAGGGCAGCCTTTCTCAGGCGCAACCTCCCGGCAACGAACTCGGCCAGTCCGAGGGTCTGCAGGCACTTCTCCACAGACATGCCCGGCGAGACCGTTTCCTTGACGGATTCCAGAAGGTCGAGGCGAAGGTCGGCTACGGCGGCGCCATCGATCCACTGGCGATCGTACTCCCTCGACACCTGCTCGTGGCGTTCGAACCGGATCTGCTCCGAAGCTACCGGTACAGTGCGCGTGTCCCTGCGTTGGAAACAGCGCCCATCGCTGGTGAGATGGATGTATTGAGTCCCCTTCTGGACCTCGAACACCAGCACCGTCCGTTCTCCCGTCTGAACCAGGTGATGTCTGACACCGGCCAGAGGCGTGTCCTCGTGAACATGGGTCGCAGGCGCGTTTCGGAGCACCTCGATCCCGTCGTCAGCGTAGGGAACTCCCGAAATCGCGCCATCGTCCTCTACCCCGACGATCAGCGTCCCCCCATCGGCATTGGCAAACGCCACCAGGGTTTCCCCCACGTCCCTGGCGACCTGGCTCACCTTTCGCCGCCGCTTCCGATGGACGGGTCCTTCGTGGGCGCTCTTGAACTCCCGGAAGTGGCTCTCACCGAGAGCAAGGTCGTTCTCCAAGCGTTCCTGGATCCGCAGTATTTGTGGGTTGCCGCTCATGCCCGCCTCGTTTCTTGCTATCCACTCTTGCGGGATATTGCAATTTGACGTGGATGGCGCCATCGCCGAGCCGCGGCGTCAGAAGCCCACCTTCCGCTGTCCGTCCGGCTTGGCAGCGGCTCCTGCGCAGCATCTTCGCAAGCTCATCCGCGCCTTCCAGGGAGGCCCCAGGGTTTTGCAGAACTTGGTCTTGCCGACGCCCGGAGAGCCGTACACGAAGACGTTCACGCCGGTGGCGCCGGTTCCCAATGTCCCTTGCAGCAGTCTTCCCACGTGGTCGAAGTCCGACCAGTCGAAGTCACCGGGCGGCGCGGCCTTGAAGAGAAGGTCTCTCACGTTGCCGTCCGCGGGGCCGGGTACGAAAACCAACGGGTTCGGCCGTTCGAGCACCATCCCTCGTCATCGCTGTCGAAGGACACGAGACCGGACTTGACTAGAGGCGCGTCTGCGGCAAAGCGACTCTGGACCGTGGCTGCGGTCAGGCCGGGAAGTCCCGCCAAGGCAGGCCAGCTAGAGCATCCGAATCCGGGCGAATCCGGGCGGAATCGTGCCCCATAGCTTATCATCCCCAACCAAGTACCCGATCACACCGACCTTACCACCGTTCAATTGACTGATGGTAGGTTTCCCTGCGTCTCCAGTCGCGCCCAAGTACACGCTTACGCCAGGGAAAAGCCCCGTGGCCTTGGGTTCGCGTGCGTTCGTGTACGCCAGTTTGGTGTCATCGTCGTAAAGGTCGATCGTAGGTGATGTGGTGTAGCCGACGCCTCCATTGACCACAGTGAACACCACCCTGTCCTTGTCGCTGGTCTCCACCTTGGCCATAATCACCGCTCCACTCCCTCCGCCACCGGAAAGCACGACCTTGAGCAGCTTGTCGGCGGTAATGGACAAGTCCGCAGTCAACTGTCCGTCGCTGACGGCCGTAACCGCTCCGGTGCCCACGCCTTCCTTCATCATGTCGGTCTCAATCAAGGTGTCTGGAGCAAGAGGAAGCACCACTACCTTGCGAGAAGCGATTCCCGGTAGATTGGAGTATCGGTAAGTCCCGGCATCGTTGATGATCCAACCGACAGGAAGGATAGCCTCATCAACATCCGTGGCGTCAAAAGCCAGGGTCGCCTTGCCGTTCGTCTTTGCTGTTCCGGTCCTGCTCATGCTGTGAATCCCGGCAAGTAACCCACCCTTCATCTTAGCTACGTTGGGCAACATCGAGTTCTTGAGCGTCTTGTGTGAACCCGGTGTCGTCCAGCGGTAAACTCACCTGCGGCACTGCGCCGGTGTCACTCGTCCTGAATACACCACAGGTATCGTCCCACTGTGAAGGCACCTGCGCCACTGCTGTATGCAAAATCCGCAACGCCATTTGCATTCCTCCTTTAAGCTATAATCCTACTACTACACTGTAACATTGACAGCATTAGTTGTCTATGATAGCATGTATGAATGAGAACTACCATAGCTATCGAGTTGAGCAGTGGGGAGAGAAGGGAGCTGCAACGGCGAGCGCGATCCCAGAGATTGAGGTGGGATGATGTTCGCCGGGCACAAGTCATTCTGATGCTGGGAGAGGGGGAGACCTACGCCAGGATTCAGGAGCAGGTGGGATGTGATGCAGGGTTCATCAGTCGTTGGAAGAAGCGTTTCGTGGAAGGGGGACTGGGGGGATTGCATGGCCGGCATCGGGGACGGGCAGTAGAGAAACGTACGCCGGCCCTGGAGGCGCGGATTCTGGAGTGGACCCGGAAAGCGCCGCCGGATGGTTCGACTCATTGGAGCACTCGCAGGCTGGCGCAGCATCTGGGTATCAACCACATGATGGTGGCGCGGGTGTGGAAACGCGCGGGTCTGCGACCCCACCGCATGAAACGGTACATGGCTTCCAGCGACCCGGACTTCGAGAAGAAGGCGGCGGATGTCATTGGCTTGTATGTCAATCCGCCACAGCATGCTGCGGTCTTCTGTGTGGACGAGAAGACGGCGATCCAGGCCCTGGACCGCAAGGACCCGGTATTGCCGTTGTCGCCTGGGCGGGCCGAACGCCACGGTTTCGAGTATCGCCGGCACGGAACCCTCTCCTTGTACGCCGCCCTGAATACTCGGACCGGCGAGGTCCTGGGCAAGACCGCATCCAGACATGACGCGCAGGAGTTCATTGCGTTTCTCTCGGACATCGTGGCACGACAACCACCCCAACGTCCCATTCATATCATCCTGGACAACTTCGCTGCCCACAAGAGCAAACAGGTGCAGGAGTTCCTGGCTCGCCACTCTCGTCTCTACCTGCACTTCACGCCGACCTACTCCTCCTGGCTCAACCAGGTGGAACTCTGGTTCTCCCGAATCCAACGCGATGTCATTGCCCGCGGCGTCTTTACTTCCTTGACCGACTTGAAACGAAAGATCATGCGCTACATCCGACTTTCCAATCGCACCGCGAAACCCATCAAGTGGCGCTACACCGATGTCTCACACCGTATCAAAACTAACTGAGTCAGCGTTACAGGTTACTACTATCACTAACTGCAACACATTATGATGTCTCTAACACTCTGCTCCTACACTACCCCTGAACGCACAAAAGGCAGCAAGGTTTGAACTCCACCGCTCCATGGGAAGCAAGTGTCGAAAATTATCGAAGCTCTGCGCCAATTTCCCTAGTAGCAGCTTCCACTTCGGCCACTACCTCCCGCATGAACTCATTGCGATCTGGCGAAGGCGTGACGTCCGGATCCGGAATCAGTGAGGCTGGTTCATAGATGTCGCTGTCGATGATGCGCGCACGATCGAAGGTCGAGCCTCGGCCGGACTGATCGTAGGCGTCCTGCCACTCATTGACCCGCATCTTCCACACGCGACGTGTCGCCAGATCGAGAAGTCTCTCGCTCAAGTTGTTTGCCAGATCGTCATACTTGTTCTGTTTTTCCTCTTCCGAGGGATCAGGGCCATGCCATCTTAATGGATTCTGGATAAACGGATAGAGTCTGTTCGTCAGTTCCCGCCTGAGGTCAGCAACTGGACGTAGCCATCTGTATTCGTCTTCTCCCATTGTAGCCATACGACGACTTAGAGCTTTGATGCGTGCCCAATGTTCCTTCTCGAAGCCTGGGGTGTATTCAAGGCCGAGCCGAGTTCGCCACTCCTCCTGAAAGGCTTTGGCCGCCGCATGCACAGCAAGTACCAGTCTCGTACGGTCGTAAACCGGGCGTCCTTCGACAGGTTGCGGCCTCTCGATGACTTGGTCAATGACCCCGAGAAGTCTTCGGAGTTGATCCATGGTACGTCGGCCAGCCTTGGCATTGTCCGATAGCGGCTCGTGGATGTTGGCGAGGAAGAAGCGGGCTCCTTCGATTCGCTTCCGAAGAACACGCTCAGCAGATGGACCAAGATCCTTACCGAAAGCAGCCAAGACACTCTTTGCCGAGTCCAGCACGTGTTGCTCCTTGTCACGGACGCCGGGAAGGTTGTCTCCCGTCACTTCATCGAAGTGCGTGAAAGCCAAGATCAACTTGGATCCATTACCGGTTGCAACGACTTCACGCATGGCGGCCATCGGGGCAGCTTGCATCGGTTGTGTCGCGTTGTCTACGAGGACTACCGCGTCGGCAGCCTTGATGCCCCGACTCACCGCCGTTGATACCGAGGAGGACGACTTGGGGGTGTGTCCCAGCCCTTCCCCATCCAAGAGCACGAGCTTGGCTTGCCCGTCTGTCCACGTGGGAGAGAAAGGGCCGGCGACACGCACTCCGGTCACGAGCGGGGTCAGGAGATAGCCGTACCTGGACGCATGGTTGCTCGAAAACCTGCCGATCTCCTTCAGGCACTCGGCGCGTTGTTCCGCTGGCCATTCTCTTGTCCATGTCTGAGGCCAGTCTTGCTGGTTCCTGTTCACGTTCTCCGTACTGAGCAGTTCGAAGCGTTTCTCGATCTCATCCATCAAGTTATCGGTAATTCTGTGGAAGTCCTCATCTTCCCTCAACAGATTGTCCAACTCCTCTTCGAACAGCTCATTGATAGTGCGTTCATCGTCTTGGTTTTCCGCATCCAGTTCCTCGCGTAACCGGTCTCCGTGTCGCGTCGCCAACTCCCGCAATTGCTCCACGGTGTGCGCAAGCAACTTATTGGTGGCAGCGAGGTCGATTGCCTCAGGTTCATCGTTCAGGAACGACTCGACGTCGTCCTCGGACTCACTTTCCTCATCGAAGTCAGAAATATCAGGCTCGGTCCTTGGGCCGTTACCTAGGACGTAGTTGAAACGGAAGCGCTGATCGACGTGGTTTAGAAGACGCCGGAGCACACTCGTGTCATCAGCATCCCGGTCTCGGTAAGCTTCGAGAATGGCGCTAGAGATACACTCTTTCAGGTATTCGCGAGTTTCGTCACTCGAAACGAAGGTTACAACAGCGCGCCAAGGACCGTCGTCCATGATGATTTCCGTGTCGTGGATGGTGGTCCTGGACGTGGAGGTTGCCGGGAAGCGCTCCGTCTTGGGGTCTGTCCCGATGAGTTGCCGAACGAGGGTCGTCTTTCCCGCACCGGTCGTGCCGAGGAACAGTACGTGTCGGTAGCCATCGGGTTCGCCACTGGGGGGGAGATGAATAGCCTTTTCGCGTAGGTCGGAGTAGTTGACCCTCTCCGGGACCATCTTGTCGAAGAAGATGTCAACGACCCAGAGGTCGAACCGCCTCTCGGCCTCGGCTCGGGCCGCTGGGTCGTGGTATTTCGGATCTGCGAGAAGCCGGTTCAACTCGTCTCGGAGTCGCTCGGCTTCCGCCTTGTCGCGGGTCCCCAAACCTCGTCGGACCCTGATTCCCGGTTTCCCCGTCTCGTCCCTCCTTACCGGATGTCGGAAGATAATCGAGTATCCCGACCGTCCCTGAGACTGGCTCAGGCTGGCCGTGTATCGTTGTGTTGCCATAAAAGACCCCCCCCGGTTGTTCCTGTGTTGTTCCGTCGGAAGTATAGTCCGAAGGCATCCTTTTGTCAAGAGCACTGGGAACAACCCTGGAACAACTTTGGACTTGCACGTGCGTCCCATCTACCACCGACTCGGCCACCGCGTGCGCGCCCATGTCTTCCTGTGCATGCTCGCTTATCACGTGGAGTGGCACATGCGCCGTTGGCTTGCTCCCCTGTTGTTCGCCGACGACGACCCCCACGCCTCCGCAACGCTACGCCCCTCACCCGTACAGCCCCCGGAATGCTCCCGGAGCGCCCAACACAAGACCAGCACCCGGCGCACCACTGACCACGAGTTCCCGGTGCATCACTTCCGGGGCTTGCTCGATCACCTTGCCACCCTCACACAGAACACGGTACGGATGCACGGCTCCAATGACACCTTCGAGTTGCTCACCGTACCCACCCCCATACAGAGAAAGGCCCTCGACCTCATCGGCGTCAAACTCCATATGTAGTCAGAAACCCTCCCTCTCCACAGCGTAAAACCCAATGAAAACAACCAGTTCGCTTGTCACCGCGCCAGAACTTCAGCTTGAAGTATCGGCACGGTGTTTGCTTCTGGTGGTAAGGTTTGCGTCCGGATTGTCCGTTACTCTTGACGTAACGCATAACGCAGGATAGGGTTGACGATGATCATCGGCTATCGCGATAAGCGAACCAGAGACTTTGCAGACGGGAACCGGATCAGCGCTTTCTCGGGCATCGAGCGCGCCGCCCGGTTGAAGATGGACCGGCTGGAGTCAGCGTGTTCGACGGGATCTTGCCGCATTGCGCAGCAACCGCTTCGAAACCCTGAAGGGAGACCGAAAAGGTCAGTACAGCATCCGCATCAACGACCGATGGCGGATCTGCTTCGAGTGGCCGAATTGGTCCCCGGGACCTTTGAATGTAGAGATCGTTGACTATCACTGAGGGAAAAACCGTCATGCCATTACCTGGAATCCACCCCGGGGAACATCTCGCCGACGAGTTGAAGGAGTTGGGCATGAGCGCCGCGGCGCTTGCTCGGCAGATCCGGGTGCCGACCAACCGCATTACCGGGATCCTCAACGGACGGCGGGCGGTTACCGGCGATACGGCCCTGCGGCTGGGCCATTTCTTCAGCACCAGCCCGGAGTTCTGGATGAACTTGCAGAAACTCTACGAGTTGCGGGTTGCGGAGCGGAAAGCCGCCAAGAGCATCGAATCCCTGCCCACGCTCAAGGGTAGGAGAGAGGCGAGCGCGTAACCAGGGGCGGCGCCGGTCCAGGAGTCTTGACGGCTCCGTCATGGCCGGATGCCGGCGTATTGCCCTCCGCTGTTTTGTGGATCAGGGGCTGACGGCGCCGTCGATGCGTGCCACGGTCCGCCTGTTGCGCGTCATCGCGCACGATCAACCGGACCAGGAGGTTCGTGTCAAGGGCGCGCATGCTTGCGTCGCAAGTGGTCTCGGATGCCGTCGTCCATTCCGGCGACGCTGACCGGGTCCGGAGGCGCGGCGAACACCGCGTCGTGGATGTCCTGTGACGAACGCTTCGAAGCACGCCGGACCACGACCTCGTCACCCCGCTCGCGCCACTCGACCACCGACCCCGGGGTCAGGCCCAGCTTGCGGCGGATGCGGGCGGGGACGGAGGTCTGGCCTTGGGAGGTAATCCTCGATTCCATGGACGACATGGGGGCATCCTGGCGTGCATTACCGGGGTAATGCAACCTTGTTCAGCCAAGCGGAATCATGGTCAGGGGCGCCGGCGGCCCAGGAGTCCGGACAGTTCCGTCATGGCCGGATGCCGGGTGGACGCAGCAGGCGGCATCTTTTCGTACCGTTCCATCATCTCCGATTCCGACGTCTGTTGCGGCCAGTCCAGGTTGACGGCGAGCCGTTCGGCGTGGCTGTCGTAGGTGATGGCGGACAGGTCCAGCAGCCCGGCCAGATCACGCGCCAGCGCGCGAGCGGGAAACTTGAGACCTTGGTAATGGATGAAGGATCGTTTCCCCATATCATCCAGGCCCATCGAGCCGCCGCCGTCCAGCAGGGTCTCCAGGATATTCAGTTGCCGTTCCGCCAGGACTCGCCGGCGGGGGCTGCGCAGACGTCCGAACAGCGACGTGGCGAATTCGCGGAACAGGGTTCGCCGGTTGTTGGCGACGATGGCCGCGGCGACGGCGTTGCACCTCCGGGTCACCGCGGACAGGGCGAACCGGAGGAACGGCGTGAGGTCGTGTCCGTTCCGCCGGGACTCGTACAGCGCCGCCATGTATTGGTCCTTGCGCTCGTAGTAGTCGTTGGACAGGCTGACCATGACCACGTCGTTGACGCCGGCCTGCCGCAGCATGAACGCTTCCATGGCACGGGCGGTGCGGCCGTTGCCGTCGCCGAAGGGGTGCATGGCGCCGATGTGGTAGTGGACGGCCACGGCCTGGATGATGCGGTCGTGTTGCCGGAACTCCCCGGCTACGGCCGCGCAAAGGGCCTCGAAAGCCGCCCGGCAGGCGTCGCCGCCCCGGACCCCGCGGCAGCGGGGCGTGCCGAAGGTGACGTTCCAGTCCGCGGGCCGCAGCGCCCCGGGCTCGCAATGGTCGTCGTCGCAGCCGGTCACGATGCGCCGGTGGACGCCGAGGATGAACTCGGCGGTGACCCCGCGGTCGGCCGGTTGGCCGCGCAGCCAGCGGTAGGCGGCGTCCGCGGACCGCAACTGCCGCTGGGAACGGGTCAGGTCGGTGCGAGCGGCAGCGTCGGGAGCCAGGGCTTCATCCTCTTCCGGCCGGGTGAACTCCGCGCCTTCGATGCGCGAGGTGCCCGCCGCCTCCAAACGCAGTTGCTCTTCGTGGACCTGCTCGATCCATCGACGCAGGTACGGCAGCCGGTTCAGCACGCCCCCGGCGGTCCGAGCCTCCACCAGCAGGTCGAAGACGGCCGCGGCGTCGTGGCGTATCCACTGTTTCGGAGCGGCGTAGCGGCTGACTTCTTCGGGTTTCACTTACGGATCATTTCCCGTTCATTTCACATGACTTCGTTGTTTTCGTTGGGGAAATCGTACACTGATCCGCGTTTCATTTCCACTTCGTTTCCGCGTGGTTTCCGTCCGGATCCGTGGAGTGGTCCTGCGTCGTGGACGCGCCGTTCGGGAGGGAGTCCCCTCAGCCAAGCGGAATCATGACGTGCTCCCCGTAGGGCGGGCGCTCCCGGAGCCGTCCGTACCACGCTTCCACGTTGGGCAGCGAGGGGCGGTCGATGGCCATGGCGAACCAGCGGTAGGCCCAGATGCCCAGAGGCATGTCACCGATGGTGAAGGACTCGCCCGCGAGGTAGTCGCGGCCTTGGAGATGCCGTTCGACGATCTCCCACTTGGCCCCCGCTTCCCCGAGGGCCTTCTCGATGGCGGCCATGTCGCGCCGGTCCTCGGGGGTCCGCACCATGCCGAAGAAGACCGGCACCATGGCCGCGTTCATGGTGGTGAGCTGCCAGTCCATCCAGCGGTTGGCGTCGCCCCGTCCTTCGGGCGTCTGCGGGACCAGCTTCCCGCCGCCGTACTTGTTGACCAGGTAGCGGACGATGCTGTTGGACTCCCACAGCACGAAACCGTCGTCCTCAATGGTGGGCACCACGCCGTTGGGGTTCAGGTCCAGGTAGGGCCGTTCCCGGTTCTTGCCGAACTCCCCGCCAATGTCCACGCGCTCGAACGGGACCCCCAGCTCCCCGCAGCACCACAGGACCTTCTGCACGTTGGACGACGTCTTCCTTCCCCAGATCTTCAGCACCTGTCACACCTCCATGAGGGGATTGGCCCCGGACGGACCGCGCAAGGTCCCGCGCCGGAGCCGCAAGGGGACTCTACTACGAAATTTTCCAACCGTCACCCTCTTGACTGCAAGGAAATCGTGGTTAGATTCGCGCCCAAACCCATCATCACACTCTCAAGGGAGGTTTCTATGCCGGCAAGAGTAAAGCCTTTGCACGACAGGATCATCGTCAAGAGGCTGGACGAGGAAGAGAAGACCGCGGGTGGCATCATCATCCCTGACACGGCCAAGGAAAAGCCTCAGGAGGGCATGGTGGTCGCCGTTGGCTCAGGCAAGCGCGAGGACGGCAAGGTCGTCGCTCTCGACGTCAAGGAAGGGGACAAGGTGCTGTTCGGGAAGTATTCCGGCACCGAGATCCAGTTGGACGGCGACGAGCATCTCATCATGCGGGAAGACGACATCCTCGGGATCGTCGAGTAAGGAGGAAGAACGGAAATGGCTGCAAAGGACGTAAGGTTCAGTGAGGAGGCGAGGTCCAAGGTCCTGAAGGGGGTCAAGATCCTCGCAGATACGGTAACCTGCACCCTGGGCCCCAAGGGCCGCAACGTGGTGCTCGAAAAGTCCTGGGGCGCGCCCAACGTCACCAAGGACGGCGTGACCGTCGCCAAGGAGATCGAGCTCGAAGACAAGTTCGAGAACATGGGCGCCCAGATGGTCAAGGAGGTGGCCAGCAAGACCTCGGACGTGGCGGGCGACGGCACCACCACGGCCACGGTCCTTTCCCGGGCCATCTTCAGCGAGGGCCTCAAGATCGTCGCCGCGGGCCACGACCCCATGGCGGTGAAGCGGGGCATCGACAAGGCGGTGGAGAAGGTCGTGTCCGAGCTCCAGAGCCAGTCCAAGTCCACCCGGGACCGTTCGGAGATCGCCCAGGTCGGCAGCATCTCCGCCAACAACGACAAGACCATCGGCGACATCCTGGCCGACGCCATGGACAAGGTGGGCAAGGAAGGCGTCATCACGGTCGAGGAAGCCAAGGGGCTGGAGACCACCCTGGAGCTGGTGGAGGGCATGCGCTTCGACCGGGGCTACCTGTCCCCCTACTTCGTCAGCGACCCGGAACGCATGGAAGCGGTGCTGGACGACCCCTACATCCTGATCCACGAGAAGAAGATCTCCAGCATGAAGGACCTCCTGCCGGTGCTGGAGAACATCGCCAAGAGCGGCAAGCCCCTGCTCATCATCGCCGAGGACGTGGAGGGCGAAGCCCTGGCCACCCTGGTGGTCAACAAGATCCGGGGCACCTTCAAGTGCGTGGCGGTCAAGGCCCCCGGCTTCGGCGACCGGCGCAAGGCCATGCTGGAAGACATCGCCATCCTCACCAAGGGGCGCATGATTGCGGAAGAGCTCGGCATCAAGCTCGAGAACGTGACCCTGAACGACCTGGGCCGGTGCAAGAAGATCATCGTGGACAAGGAGAACACCACGGTGGTGGAGGGCGCCGGCGGCAAGGCCGACATCGAGGGCCGCATCAAGCAGATCCGCGCCCAGATCGAGGAGACCACTTCGGACTACGACCGCGAGAAGCTGCAGGAGCGGCTTGCCAAGCTCGCCGGCGGCGTCGCGGTGGTCCAGGTGGGAGCGGCCACCGAGATCGAGATGAAGGAGAAGAAGGCGCGGGTCGAGGATGCGCTGCACTCCACCCGGGCCGCGGTGGAGGAAGGCATCGTGCCGGGCGGCGGCGTCGCCCTGATCCGGGCCGCGGCCGCGCTCAAGGACCTCGACGTGAACGAGAACGAGTCCTTCGGCGTGCGCATCGTGCAGCGGGCCGCGGAAGAGCCCGCCCGCTGGATCGCCTCCAACGCCGGAGCGGACGCCTCCGTGGTGGTGGACGCCATCAAGAAGGGCAAAGGGGCCCACGGCTACAACGCGGCCAGGGGAGAGTTCGAGGACCTCATCAAGGCGGGTATCCTGGACCCCACCAAGGTGGTGCGCTCGGCGCTCCAGAACGCCGCCTCCGTGGCCGGCCTCCTCATCACCACCGAGGCCATGATCACCGACAAGCCGGAGAAGAAGAAGGACGCTCCCCCGGCCATGCCGGAAGACTACTAGCCCGGGCCGAAACCCGGGCCGACTCGAAAGGGGAGAGGGCGCAAGCCCTCTCCCCTTTCTCTTTTCGTCATCCGCAAGGAAACTCTGGGCAGTCACCCGTAGGGAAACTCCGAACGATTACCCCCGTTCGTCCTGAGCGTAGCGAAGCGAAGTCGAAGGACGCGCTTATTGTTCAGACGTTCCCGTAACCGAAGGGCGCCAAGGTCTCGAACATCGCCGTCGTGTCCGCGTCGCGGCCGAACCACGCCCGAAAGGACGCGGCGCCCTGGTGCACGAGCATACCGATGCCCTCGACGGTGCGGCATCCCTTTCGCCTTGCTTCCCTGAGCAGCGCCGTCTCGCGGGGTCGATAGACGATGTCGTGGACCACGTGGCGCGGCTCCAGGAGGTCGGCGTCGATGGGGCATCCCTCGACGTCCGGGGCCATGCCCGCGGAAGTGCAGTTGACGATGAGGTCGGCCTCCTTTCCGCGCCCGGCGAACTCCGCCAGCAGGCCGGACCGCACCGCGGTGGTCGAAGCGGCGCCCGCCGCCACATCCCGGGCCAGCCGGTCGGCCTTGCCGCGGTCCCGGCCCAGCAGGGTGAGCTCCGGCAGCCGGAACACTGCGTCGCTGCCGCCTGCGCCCGATCTGCCGCCTGCGCCCGATCTGCCGCCCGCGCCCGAGCTGCCGCCCGTGCCCGAGCTGCCGCCCGTGCCCGAGCTGCCGCCCGTGCCCGAGCCGCCGCCCCGGGCCAACGCGAAGGCCAGCGCCCGGGCCGCGCCCCCGGTCCCCAGGAGCGTGACGCGCTTGCCGTCGAGCTCGACGCCGGCCTCATGGAGGTTCGAGACCGCACCCGCGGCGTCGGTGGTGGTCCCCATCAGCCGGTCGCCCTGCCAGTACAGCGTGTTGACGCTGCCCGTGAAGCGGGATTCGTCGGTCAGCCCGTCCAGATGCTCGATGACCGCCTGCTTGTGCGGGATGGTCACGTTGGCGCCGACGAACCCCACGGCGCGCAGTCCGGCCACGGCTTGGCCGAGGTTCCCGGGCGAACACGGAAGGGGAACGTAGAAGGCGTTGATCCCCGCGGCCCGGATGGCGGCGTTCTGCATGACCGGCGACAGGGAATGCTCCACCGGCCATCCCATCACCCCCAGGAGCTTCGTGGCCCCGTCGATCATGGACGCATCCTTGTTCAGGGGTTCCCTATGTCGGCCCGTCCCGGACCGGAGCGGCCGCGCCGGTTTCCGGCGCTGTCTCCCCCGACGGCAGCCCGAACAGCGTCCGGGCGTTGCGAGTGGTGGCGTGGGCGACCTCTTCGACGCCCACCCCTCTCACGCGGGCCAGGGTCTCGGCCACGAAACGGACGTGGGCGGGCTCGTTGCGCTGCCCCCGCTTGGGAACGGGCGCCAGGAACGGCGCGTCGGTCTCCACGAGCAGGCGGTCCAAGGGGACCCAGCGGGCCACGTCCCGCAGCGTTTCCGCGTTCCGGAAGGTGACGATGCCCGAGAACGACAGGTAGAAGCCCAGGTCGAGGAAGCTCCGCGCCGCGTCCGCGTCGCTGCTGAAGCAGTGGATGACCCCCGCGAGCTTTCCTTTGCCGCGCTCCCGGATGGTTTCCGCCACCTCCCGGTCCGACTCCCGGTTGTGCACCACGATGGGCAACTTGGTCTCCAACGCCAGTGCGACGAAACGCTCGAACATGTCCCTCTGCGCCTGCCGGGGCGAGTGCTCGTAGTGGAAGTCGAGGCCGGTCTCCCCGATGGCCACCACTTTGGGATGCCTAGCCAAGCTGCGCAGCCGGTCCATGGCCTCCGCCCCCACATCCTTGGCGTCGTGGGGGTGCATGCCCACGGTGGCAAAGAGGCCGGCGTGCCGTTCCGTGAGGGCCACCGCCTTGTCGTTGGCGGAGAGGTCGCCCGCGCCTCCCACCACCACCAGGGTCTCCACGCCCGCGCCCCGGGCCCGGGTCAGCACCGCCTCCCGATCCGCATCGAACTCTTCGGTCTGGACGTGGCAGTGGGTGTCGATGAGGGCGGCCGGCCCCGGGTCTGCGCGGGTCATCCTTCCGAACCGTTCCCTTCGCCGGCGCTCTCCGTCTCCTCGATCCTGGGAAACAGCATCTCGGGCGGCTCGACCCGGTGCCCTTCGGGGAAGGAGCCGCCCCACTCGGTGCGGAGCGAACCCCCGGCGGGCAGTCCCAGGAGGTTGCGCACCGCGGCGCCCGTCTCCGGCAGGAAGGGTTCCAGCAACTCGCCTGTGAAGCGCACGCCCTCCAGCAGGTGGTGGAGGATCTCGCCCACCCGCGCCTTCTGCCCGGGGTCCTTGACCAGTGTGAACGGGGCCGTCTGCACGATGTACTGGTTGGCCCGGTCCAGCGCTGCGAACACCGACTCCAGCGCCCGGTGGAAGGCCAGCTCCTCCATGTGCCGGTCCATGTTGGCGGCCGCGGCGAGGAACGCCTCCTTCAACTCCCGGTCCTCGGCCCGGAGTTCATGGCCCATGGGCTGCACCACTCCGCCGAAGTAGCGCTTCTGCATGGCCAGGACCCGGCTCACCAGGTTGCCCAGGTTGTTGGCCAGGTCGGCGTTGACCCGGTTCACGAACGCTTCCAGCGAGAACGCGGAGTCCTGGCCGAACGCCATCTCGCGCAGCAGGTAGTAGCGGAACGCGTCCATGCCGTAGCGCTCCTTCATGTCCAGGGGGCGCACCACGTTGCCCAGGCTCTTGGACATCTTGCCGCTGTCCATGATCCAGTAGCCGTGCACGTGCAACTCGTCGTAGAGCGGCAGGCCCGCGGCCATGAGCATGGTGGGCCAGAACACGGCGTGGGGCTTGAGTATGTCCTTGGCGATGATGTGGTTCGCCCGGGGCCAGTAGGCGTCGAAGAAGTCCGCGCCCTTGGCCTCCAGCGCGCTCACGTAGTTGATGAGCGCGTCGAACCACACGTAGGTCACGTAGTCCTGGTCGAAGGTCAGCGGGATGCCCCATTGCAGCCGGCTCCGGGGCCGGGAGATGCACAGGTCCTCCAGGGGCTCGCGCAGGAACGACAGCACCTCGGTGCGGTACCGCTGGGGAGTGATGAACCCCGGGTTGCGGTGGATGTGGTCCATGAGCCGGTCCTGGTACTTGCCCATGCGGAAGAAGTAGTTCTTCTCCTCGATGTACGTTGCCGGGGTCTGGTGGTCGGGGCAGTTGCCCTCCTGCAACTCCTTCTCGGTGTAGAAGCGCTCGCAGCCGTAGCAGTAGAAACCGCCGTACTCCCCGAAGTAGATGTCGCCGGCGTCGTGGATCCGTTGCAGGATGCGGCTGACCGTGGCCTTGTGGTAGTCGTCCGTGGTGCGGATGAAGTGGTCGTAGTCGATGCCGCACTCGTCCCAGGTGGCGCGGAACAGCGCGCTGATGCGGTCCGCGTACTCCTTGGGCCCGGTGTGGTCCGCGGCCGCGGCCTGGGCGATCTTGTCCCCGTGCTCGTCCGTGCCGGTGAGCAGATACACGTCCCGGTCCCGCATGCGGTGGTAGCGCTTGAGGGTGTCCGCGATGATGGTCGTGTAGGTGTGCCCCAGGTGCGGCTGGGCGTTCACGTAGTACAGCGGCGTGGTGAAGTATATGGGGTCCATGGCGTTCCGCCCGCTCCTTCCGCTCGGCTTCAACCCAGGAGCCTGCCGAGGAACCCTTCCAGGACCATGCGCCGGTTGAGGTTCCTGCGGACGGCCCGGGCGGCGTCGTCCAGGTCCGCCAGCACGGCCGCGGAGTCCCGCGCCCGCCGTTTCGCGGCCAGGGGCCGGAGCCGTTCCAGCAGGTCCCGGTTGTAGAGGGTGGCGGTGGAGTCCGTGACCTGGAGCACCATGACGTCCCGCCACCATCCCTTGACCCAGTCCAGGAACTCCAGGCACTTTTCCTGCTCGCCGCCCATCTCTTCCGCCAGCGCGCCGATGCCCCGGACGTCGTCGGACGAAAGCGCCGCCAGCCGCTCGAAACAGGCGCGTCTCCGCGCCAGCCGGTCCGGGTCGTCTTCGGCCAGGGCCTTGCCCAGGCTGCCGCGGCCGAGGGCGGCCCGCACCAGCGCGTCGTCCTCGGAAATCTCCAGCCGCCGGGCCACCACCGCGGCCGCCTGCTCGATGGCCAGCGGCGAGAACCGGAGCCGGAGGCAACGGGACAGCACCGTGGGCAGTAGGCCGCCCGTGCTGCTGGCGATGAGGATCAACAGGGAGCTTTCGGGGGGTTCCTCCAGGGTCTTGAGCAGCGCGTTCTGGGCATGGATGTTCATGGAAGTCGCGGGGTCGATGACCGCGACCTTGCGGGCGCCGGTCATGCGGCGCAGCACGAGCTGCCTCTGCAACTCCCGCACCTGCTCGATGGTGATGTCCCGCTTGCCCTTGCGCTGCTCCAGCCAGTGCACGTCCGGGTGGTTGCCGCGGCTGATGCTCAGGCAGCTCGGGCACTCGCCGCAGGAATCCCCCTGGCCGTCGGCGCATTGGACGGCCGCGGTCAAGGCCGTGGCCGTGGTCCTCTTGCCGGCGCCTTCCGGCCCCGCGAACAGGTAGGCGTGATGGAGCCGGTCCCGCTCCAGGGCGCGCCGCAGCACCTCGACTTGGCTTTCATGGCCGACGATGTCCCGGAATCGCAACGTCACGTGAGATGCTCTTCGACGACCCGCTCCACCTGGGCGCGGACGGTCTCCACCGGCGCCTCGGCGTCGATCACCCGGCAACGGGAGGGGTCGGCTTCGGCCAGCGCCAGGAACCCTTCCCGCACCCGCCGGTGGAACTCGGCGCCTTCGGCCTCGAAACGGTCCGCGGGAGCGGAGCGGCCCGACCTCCGGCCCAGCCGCGCCCGCGCCGCCTCCACCGGGCAGTCCAGGATGATGGTCAACTCCGGCGCAACGCCCCCGGTGGCCAGGCGGTTGGCCTCCCGCAACAGGTCCAGGTCCATGCCCCGGCCGTAACCCTGGTAGGCCAGGGTCGAGTCCGTGAAACGGTCGCACAGCACGAACCGGCCGGCGTCGAGCGCGGGCCGGATGACCTCCTGGACGTGCTGCGCCCGGTCCGCCAGGATCAGGAACAACTCGGCGCCGGCCGCCAGGGAGGCTCCGCCGCGCTCCATGAGGATGCGCCGCACCGTCCGTCCCACCCCGGTATCTCCGGGTTCCCGCGTCACCAGCCGGGAAACGCCCCGAGCGCCCAGGTAGTCGTCCAGCAGCCGGACCTGCGTGGTCTTCCCCGCGCCGTCGCCCCCCTCGATGGTCACGAAACGCCGCATCCGCTCCGGCCTTCCCGTCGCGCCTCCACGGCCCAAGGTGGCGTATCTACCCTTGCGGCTCTCGGTGACCGGGATTCCCCCCGATCCCCCACGGTCCAAGGATAACACTTATCCCGACCGAGACATAGCAGCAGGTGTCTGCTCGCCGCGGCCGTTGCAAGGCGCGAGCCGTCCATGATAGCCCTGTTTCCACCATACGGAAGCCCGGGTCAACCGCCCGTCGAGAGGAACATGCGATGACGAAAGAATACCGGTTGCGTCTCCAGATCAGGCGGTTGGACACGGGCGAGTACCTTGCAACCTCGGAAGACCTGCCCGGTCTCGTGGTCCAGGGGAGAACGCTGGCCGAAACGATGGAAACTTCTCAAGACGTTGCGAAGAAGCTCATCGAATCCTACCGAGAACATGGCGACCCGCTGCCCGAGGGTCTGCGTCCCATGGATGATGCTGCGTTCGAGTTTACCGTTCCAGTGGGCGCCTGATGGGCCGGTTGGCCGGTTTCACCTATCGACAGGTGTCTCGCAGACTCAGACGGTTGGGATTTGCATTTGATCGGCAGGCTCGTGGCAGCCACGAAATCTGGTGGAATCCCGCTACCCGCCGCCGAACGACCCTTCCCAATCATCCGGGGGATTTGCCGGAAGGAACGGTCGCGGCGATTCTTCAACAAGCGGGCGTCACGGTAGAAGAATTCCTTGCGGCATAGTCATCCCCCCGTTCGTCCTGAGCGTAGTCCGAGCCTGCGGTGGATGTGGTGATCGGCCAAGTCATCCCTCCGTTCGTCCTGAGCGTAGCGAAGCGAAGTCGAAGGACGCGCTTTCACGGCTTCCCCATCAGCCGTCCCCCGGGAACTCCATCCTCAATTCCCCAGGTTCGCGGGCGTCACCAGCGACCGCAGCGTATGCGTGCGGCGTCCGCCGTTGTGCGGGTAGCGCGGGTCCTGCTTGGCGGTCCTCGTGGTTACGGTGATCCTGAGCCTTCGTATGGCGCCGCTGACCGTCGTCGGGTTGCCCGCGGCGTCCAGGTACTCCACGGTGAACGCCTGGACGTTCTCGGCGACGGGCTGTCCCGCGACCCCGGTCCTGCGCCGCAGGACCCGTCGGCCGGGGTCGTGGAAGTAGGTCACTCGTTCGTTGGCGTCGAGGACGTCTCCGTCGCCGTTGCGGTCCGCGGTGATGCGCAAGCGGGTGGGGTCGGCGTCGTATGGCGCGCCCACGATACCCGTCCCGGTGGGGTCGTACCCTGCAAGCCGGGCCTCCCGGATCACCATGGTCATGGCCGCGCGCGCGGTCTGCTGCATCTCGTTGAGTTGCTCCTGCAAGTCGTAGGCGGTGAGCTGGCCGGTAAAGCTGGTGACCACCGCGGCCAGCACCACGCCCTGGATGGCCAGGACCACCAGAAGCTCGATCAGGGTGAAGCCCCGGCGGCCGCGAGGGAGCCGCCGCCCCGTCATTCCCGCGCCTCCATCCGTCATTCCCGCGAAAGCGGGAATCCATGTGAAACGTAGCAGACCCGTCCTTGGCTGAAGGCCGTCTCCATCCGTCATTCCCCACCTCCATCCGTCATTCCCGCGAAAGCGGGAATCCACGTGAAACCCCGGCGGCCGCGAGGGGCCGCGAATGGATGGATTCCCGCTTTCGCGGGAATGACGTGAAGCCGCGGGGGAGCCGCGGATACCCCGGTCCGACGCCGCCAGCCGTTCGGGTGAAGCCCCGGCCACCACGGAGCGGCGGCGCCGCGGGCCACGCGAGGGTACGCGGCTCTTCCGTGGAGCTCCTGCGGGGCATGCTCGGACGGGCGGTCATTGGCTCACGATGGTCTTGAGGACCGCGGACCTCGCGTCCTCGTCCCAATAGACGGTGACGGTGACCGTGCTCAGGCCGGTTTCGGGCGCGTCGCGCTGGACCTCGGTGACCCGTTTGTATTGGAGGAACCCGGGTATGGTCCCGTACGCTTCCGTGGTGGGGTTCGCGTTCCCCCCGCCGGGACCCTTGAGGCCCTCCATGCGGTCCTGGGTCAGGAGCGTGGCGACGCTGTGGTTCCGGCTGTCGATGTTCCCCCGGATCACCCCGACCGTGAGACGGCCCATGCCCAGCAGGCCGGTGGACAGCACCAGCATGGCCACCAGCAGCTCGATCATGGAGAAGCCCTTGTTGCATGGGGCGGGCCGGGCGGTCCCTTCGACCGCGGCTCCTTGCGAGGGCAAGCCCTTGCGGCGCGAGGTGGACTTCCGCGGCGCCCTGGATTTCCGCGGCGCCCGAGTCCGTGAGAGACCGTCCGGGCAGTCCTTGCGGCGTGGAGTCGATGGTCCCATGGCGGTGCCGTCACCGGACCCGGACGCGGCCGGCGATGCTGATGGTGATGCGCTTGGAGCCTGCGGCATTGGCGAGGGTGATGGTGGCGAGACTGCTGGCGGTCCCCCGGGGACTGAAGATCGGGTTGTTGTTGGCGCTCATCACCACGTCTCGATACTCGGCCGACAGGTCCCTGGTGACGGTCCACTCCCCGGTGTCGATGTCGTTGTCGTTGTCCGTGTCGTCGAGGATCTTGTACTCGTGGTCGTTCAGGAAGAAGACCCGGAACCGGTTGTTCCTCTGGACCGCCTTCATGCGCGCCCACATGAGGTCCCCCGCCAGTTGGCGCGCCGCGCCGTTGAGCCGGTGCCTGGGCAGGAGGTCCAGGTAGGACGGGGCCGCGATGCCCACCAGGATGGCGGCCAGGGCCAGGGTGATGAGCTGGCCGGTCAGCGAGAATCCCGCGGTCTCCTTGAGCTTCCCTGCCATGGGCATGGCCGGTCCTTCAGAGCACCCGGCACAGCGCTCCCGCGCACAGGAACGGGGCGAACGGCAACGGCGTGGTCAGGGACGCGTCCTTCCGGAGGACCATGAGCCCCGCGCCCCACAGGGAGCCGGTGAGGGCGCTGACCAGGAGGACGCCGGGGACGCCGTTCCAGCCCACGAAGGCTCCGATCATCGCCAGCAACTTCACGTCCCCGCCGCCCATGCCGTCCCTGCCGGTGGCGGCGCGGTAGCCGCGGGCCGCGGCCCACAACGCGCCTCCGCCGAGCAGCGCGCCCAGGAGGGAGCCGAGCGGAGAGGGAAAGCCGTGGATCGAGAGCGCAGGCGCGCACCACGACAGCAGCAACCCCGCGGCCGTGCCCCACACGCTGATGGCGTCGGGGATGATCCCGGTCTCGAAGTCGATGACCGCAGCCGCCAGCAGCGCGCCGGTGAACGGGAAGTAGGCCCAGAACGGCCTGCCCAGGCCGAACCGGCGGCGCAGCGCCAGCGCCAGGACCCCGGCGGCCAGTTCGACCAGGAAGTAGCGGAGGGAGATGGGCGCGCGGCAATGCGCGCACCGGGCGCGCAACAGGACGTAGCCCATCAACGGGACGTTGGCCCAGCCGGGAACCCGCGCATTGCAGTCGCGGCACCGGGACGCGGGGAAGACCACGGACTCCCCCGCGGGCAGGCGCGTGATGCAGACGTTCAGGAAGCTCCCGAAGCAGGTTCCGAGAACGAAGAGCGGAAGCCCCCACGCTTGTTCCAGTGCGCTCATTGCGGCTGACCAACGGGACCTTCGTTCAGGGTCCCTTGAAGGAATGGTCGGCCGCAGGGCGCCGTTCTTTAGCTCCAAGAATTCGGCTTGGGGGACAGGACGGACGGGGAGGCCTCCAGGGTTTCGTTCGGAGGCGGACGGCGCCGGGGGCGACGGTTTACACGGACCCCCGCGTGGTTTATCGTGGTTGCGGAACCACTGGCAGGTCGAGTCCCGGTCGAGGGGTACGCGGACGGGACGGAGCGCGTCAACGGGACAGGAACGGGCAGCGGTTGCGTCACCGGACAGGGAACAATACGGAGGGAACGACGTGGGTGAACCGAACTGGCGAAACCGGACGTTGTTTCACGGGGACAACTTGGGGTTTTTGCGGGGGATGAACAGCGAGTCGGTTCATTTGATTGCGACAGACCCCCCGTTCAACAAGAACCGGGACTTCCATGCGACGCCGGACAGCCTGGCTTCGGGAGCGTCGTTCCAGGATCGGTGGTCCTGGGAGCGGGACGTTCATCAGGATTGGGTTGACCAGCTCAAGGACGACTTCCCGAAGTTGATGGAGGCGATAGAGAGCGCCCGGTATGCCCATTCCGACGGAATGGGCGCTTACATGTGCTTCATGGCGGTCCGGTTGCTGGAGATGCGGCGGGTTTTGAGAGAAGACGGGAGCATCTACCTGCATTGCGATCCGACGGCCTCCCACTATTTGAAGGCGGTCATGGACGCGATCTTCGGATGGAAGAATTTTCGGAACGAGGTTGTCTGGCACTACCAGAGCGGCGGGCGTCAAAAACGGCTGTTCTCGAAGAAGCATGACAACATCCTGTTTTACACGAAAAGCAAGACTTGGTTTTTCAACCCGGATGCCGTTGGGGTTCTGCGCGGCAGTCAAAGGCGGAACAACATGAAACGGGGAGAAGATCCTGACGGGAGAGGTTATTGGAGCATCAAATCAGCGGGAAAGGTTTACAAGTATTACGACGATGAGAAAATGACGCCTTTCGATGTTTGGACCGATATCACCCATATGCAACAAAAAGATCCGCAAAGGGTCGGCTATCCCACCCAGAAGCCGGTCGCCCTGTACGAGCGGATCATCAAGGCGTCCAGCAACGAGAGGTGTGTCGTTCTCGATCCGTTTTGTGGATGTGCGACGACGCTGGTGGCGGCCGAGCGGTTGGGGCGCCAGTGGGTGGGAATCGACATATGGAACGAGGCGCATGAGACGATGATCAAGAGGTTGAAGGGCGAGGGATTGTCCGGACTGGATGGCGATACGGGCGGGAATCTGATCGTGGAAGGCCAGGTCACCTACTCCAGGGAGATCCCCGAACGGACGGACGACGGCAACGAGGCGGTTCCGTTCCTGGCGACCGTTACCAGGAAACGAAAGTTGCTCTACCGCTGGGAGCGGTTGTCCCGGCATGAAATCATGGAGCACTTGCTGGAGGCGCAGCGGGTGAGGGAGGGGCTGGTCGGTTGTGCGGGTTGCGGGAGGGAGTTGGAGGCGGAGTTCATGGAGTTGGATCATATCAGGCCGAGGGCGGCCGGAGGTCCCAACGACATAACCAATCGGATCTTGCTGTGTCGTCCGTGCAATGGACGAAAGCGGGCGCAGTTGACGTTGCGCGGGCTCGTGGACGAGAACCGCAAGTCCGGTTGGATGAGGGACAGGGACAAGGCCGTGTTCGCGCAAAAGAGGGCAGTGGACAAGGCGGAGCAGATCAGGGTTGAACTTCGTTGAGCCGATCTTCGTCAGACGTCCCACCAGACGCCGTCTTCCTGTTGGGACACGTTGGCGAAGAACTCCCCGAACCGGGCGGTCTCGAAGGAATGGATCGGGACCAGGCGGCGAGGGGCGAGGGCGGACGCGAAGCGCCGCAGGTCGGCCACCGAAGCGTGACCGGAGGTGTGGATCGTTTGCAAGGGGATGTCGTTGTCCTCCAGCCACTTCCTGACTTTCTGTCCGGTCTCGTCCTTCAGGTAACCCTGCCACATGGAATAGGTGAACCTGGCGCCGTCGAGTACGTTCTTGACGCCCTGGTCATACATCGTCATCGGGCGAAAGAGCATCACGGCGCGTCCCTTCAGGCCGGGCAGGTCCTCTCGGTAGATGCGGTTCGCGCCGTGTCGCCCGAGGTCGGCGAACAACTCCCTTTCCTTGATGAGCCGCTGCTGGCGATACGGAGTATAGACCCTGACCTCGGGCCAATCGGACTGTGGGATGCTGTCTCGACCCGTCGCTTCGAGCACGACCGCGGTGTAGAGATCGACGACGAGCACTCGTCCCGATCGTTTGGCCGCTCGAAACACCGTCACCAGGCGGTCGATGTTCTGCGACGAGGTCCAGACGAAATGAATCCCGCGGGTTTGCCTGAAGGCATGGCGGAACTCGTTCTCGAGGTCGGCCTCGGTAGCGAACCCTTCCTCCGATCCCGTGCGTCCGATGGTGGTTCCCTCCATGAGGAGGACGTCGATGTTCCCGGGCGGATGGCGCACCATCCCCGCGAACAGGGCCGCCTTGCGGCCGTGGCCGCGGAAGTCGCCGGAGTAATAGACGCGCTTGCCGTCGGCTTCGACGAGCAGGGCGTAGGCGTCGAAGGCGCTGTGGTCCACGAGACGGGGCGTGACGCGAAACGGGCCGATTTCCACGGGGATCCTGTTCTGTAGAAAGCGCGGGTCCGCGAACGAGTGGCCATCGGGCACATAGGCGCTGGCGGCCTTCATGATGCCGTGCGCGTCCTTGCCGATGTAAACCGGCAACTCCGGACGGACGCGCCGCGCCAGACCGTAGTGGTCCAGGTGGGGGTGGGAGATCAGCAGCCCCAACAGGCTGTCGTCGGGCTCGGTGAAGCCCGGGACCTGCGGCAGCAGGTCTTCGTGCGGCTCCCGGTCGGGAGCATCGAGCGGAAGGCCAAGGTCCAGGACGATGCGCTTGCCCTGCGCCTCGATCTCGATGCACGTGCCGCCGATCTCCTGCGTGCCTCGGTGGATGCAGATTTTCATGGTGTCCTTTCAGACGCGGATCGAAGATAGAATAGGTTTGCCACTCTGGTTCTACGCAGATTTGGGAAGAATAATCTGCTTGGGGTCGTCTCGGAAGAGCACTCTGCTTTCAAGCTCTTTTTCAAGTCGTTCTCGGTGGGGTATCCAGGATTTAGGCTGTCTATTTTCCCCGAGTTTTCCAAACACGACCAATCTGGGTTGAGGATCGATAGATAGCGTTTTCGGTCGGTTTGCAACTTCTTTCAGGATTGCATGACGCTTAGGGTGTCGTTCAGCAAGTCCGTTCAGGTCGTAGAGGTTCTTGCAAACTTCGCGGTAGCTATTGGTAATGTATTTCTCATGTGTTTCCAGTAGATGCTCATATCGTCTCATCTGACGCAAGACTTTGGGATCACCTGAGTTAGTCCGAAGTTCATCGCTATCAGTAATTTTGGCTTCGTAAAAAACAATGGTGAGGCCGATGTCTGTTTCCTGGATAGCTGTGAAGTCAATGCGGGACTTTTCTTCAGGGATTGCCACTTCGACGTCCAAGGCGCTGTTTGAATTTCTTAGAATGATGTCATGGACCCCGGCTTTCTCTTGCTTCTTGCCGTCTTGATGGCGTTCAATGGCATTTTTGAGAGTGCTGATCTCGGGCCTGCCATCAATGACGTAAACGTAGTCACTATCCGGATCTCGGAGGTATTTGTAGTGAATCTCTGATCTTAGGGTTTTCTTTCTCCATTGAAGATTTCCCAAAATCCTCACACCACAATAGTAAACGTCGAGATAGTTATTACGGATGGCAACGAATAGATCCTTGTCGTCCACAAAGCGACGCCACCAACTATCTGTTTTCTCGTATTCACGATTCAATGCCTCTACGAAACCAGGGGTGAGATGACGATTGAATTTACTCACAACGAACTCCTTTCCAGCACTCCTCCTTGCTGACCATATGCGTTCTACCCGTCGTCAAGTCCTGCTCGAATTGCCTCGCATACGCTAGATCATACCGATGGCTCAGAATCGCAAGATCAAGCTCCTACCTTACTCACACGAAAGCCGGAAGAGCCTTCTACATAAGCCCACTCGTCCTTGTCAAGGGGAATCGGCCATCTGGGGACCTCGCGGGCGCGGTCTCCGGGGGTCCGCCCCTGAGCGCCGTGGGGAAGCGTGGGCGGCGTCTTCGGGTTTACAGTTCGGTTTCCTTGGCATTCTGGCATTGTAGATGGTTCTCGAAACGGTACTGTAGGTGGACTGTCGAGAACAATGACGACTTAAACCAGAGGGCAATTGAACTGATTTTGTCCGGGTTCCCCCGCAGTCTCCATCCGGCGTCATGCTGTCCTTCCGAAGACGGTTCCCCGTACTTTCTCGACAGGCGTTCCCGCAAGTTCTTGTAGGTCTCCCGTGCCTCTTTCCATCCCACGGCCATAACCGCACAAGCCCCACCGTCCCGCGTCCCTTCCACAGATAGCTCATAGAAAGGAAAGGTTCCCTTATACTCTTTGCTTTCCGCCCCGAAGCCTCCCTGATTCCATCCTTCATCCGGCTTCAAGGGGTCTCCCATGCTGACCCCCAAGGGACCCGCTGCGGCAGTGTTCCCGATGGCCAGCAACGCCACCATCAACGCCAACGCCAGCAACCCTTTCATTTCAACACTCCTCTGGTTAGTCAGGCTCCAAGCCCTACTGCCTTTCATCTCGCCATGCGTGGACAAGACGATCTATCAGGATATGATTTGATGTAGTTTTCTCTTGACGCCAAAGAATCCCATATCCTGTTCACCATAGGTGAATTCAACGTGGGCGGAAGGCCGAGGTGCAAGATGATGCGCTTGCTCTGCACCTCGATCTCGATGCACGTGCCGCCGATCTCCTGCGTGCCTCGGGGGATGCAGATTCTCATGGTGTCCTTTCAGCCGTGGGCGTCTCTTTCTCGTAGGACCGCTGTTACCCTCATCCTGTCTGGTTCTTCGGGATACGTTTAACTTGTATATGAGTGTAATTCCGCCCCCCTCCCTTGGGTTGCCGTTCAACTTGGTAGCGCTCATCCAGGTCCAGTTGAAGCCAGTGCGGCTTCTTGTCGGTCTTCATCTTACCATCGTTCATCCATTCTGGCCATTCGACATCTAATTTTTTAGGTTTTGTCGGCGACATCAAGATAAAGTGAGATTCGCAGTTTGCGCGAATTTCCTCCTTATCGAAAATTTTCAGGCGTTTCGCCTTCTTCTTTAGTTGTTCGTTGCTCCATGGGGTGTCTGCCTTTGCCTCAATCAAGATAAGGTGGTTCTTGCCGCCGTTCCTGAATGCAACGAGCAAGTCAATGTCTTGTTGGCTATTGTTGACCTTCTTGAGTTCCTCTTTGAATACCCCTGATCCCTCAATATCGATTGAGTCCCCCGACGCCTTGTCAGGGTTGCTTGCTGAGAAGAGCGCCATTGTGATCCAGTCGAAATGGTAGTCCATCGCCACGAACGCATCTGGTGGAATAGGGACTTTCGGTTCAAGCTTACCCTCCAGCTTTTTACGGAAGTTGGCAGAAAGAATGAACGGGCCGTTGTCTTCGTACACAAACTCCGGACCAAACACTTCCAGATTCTGTGTTCTACGGAGGGTGTCGGAATCGTGCTCTAAAGCGTTATAGAGCAGCCAATACCGCTCCTTGCGATTGAACTTCTTCAAGTATTCGATCAAGTTCGCCATTACGCAGTTCTTTCTATTGTGGTGGTCTCTGTTTTTGAGAACCTTAACAGCCCTCTTCCTCCAACAATTCCTTGAAAACCTCCTCCATGTTCACCAAGGCATCCCAATCGAACTCTATGTAACCGTCGTCCAGGGGCATTCTCGCCAACAACTCCCCTTCTTCGTTCAGTTCGATCTCCAGGTCTATGACTTTCTTCTCGTCTTCCGGGTTCGAGTTCTTGTCGTTCGTTTTCATCTTAGTCCTCTTGGCGACTCGCCGTCAAATGGATTCCCGCTTTCGCGGGAATGACGGGGGCGGGCGTTTGCGGGAATGACGGGGGATGGGCGTCTGCGACGGGAGGGGGCGTTTGTAGGAATGACAGGGTTGGATGTCTGCGGGAATGGCGCGGGAGGACGCAGTGGCCTGTGGTCCCTCCACACCGGAGGCGCACGGCACTCCACGCCGTCGTGTTCGAGGGTCTGCCCTGTGATCCACCCATACCATCCGCCCGTACCATATCCGCGGCGCCGCTACTTCCCATCGTGCGCTTCCAGCCACGTGCGAATTACCGGGAAGACTTCGGCCTTGGCGTTGCGGCCGAGGATCAGGTCGAAGTGGCCGTAGCTTCCGTCCTCGTCGCTGTCGGGTTCGACGATGGTGAGTTCGCGGTCTTCGGAGGCGAGTTCCGAGTGGATGGTGCGAAGGGCTTCGGGGGGCGCTATGGGGTCTGCGGCGCCTCCCAGGACGAGGACGGGGATGCGTATGTCGGACAGGGCGGCGCGGTAGCTGGTCGCGGCGTCCGCGGATACGAACTCCCCGTTCTCCACCATGACGGCCAGGTGGTCCAGCACGCCGCGGTTGACCGGGGTGAGCAGGCTGTTCAGCAATTCTTCCTTGACTTCCGGGGCCATGTTCCCGGGGTTGTAGAAGATGTCTTCGAACCCGGGCACGAGCAAGAGCAGTTTGTGGATCCCGGGACCGCTCCAGTTGAAGAGGGCGTCCCGCAGGGTCGGGTGGCGCTCCAGGGTGAGCAGCACGTCGAGCCATTCCTGTGCGGAAGCGTCGAAGGACATGGGCGCGGCGATGCTGACGATCCCCGCCACCGCGTGTTCCGGGGCCTTGCCCACGCGGGCCAAGGCCTGCGGAGTAACCGTACTCGCCGCCCGGGAAGCCGTGCCCACGTGGGCCAAGGCCAGGAGCGCGCCCAACTCGTATCCCACCGCCAGGACCTCCGTGCTGCCGGTCTCCTTGCGCACGTATGCGACCGCGGCCGGGAGGTCCTCGGACACCATGTGGTCCAGGGTCCAGGGCCTGTGGCCCCATCCCAGGGGGTTCAGGCTCCGGCCGGTGCCGCGCAGGGAGAGGTTCCACACGTCGAAACCGGCTTCGGCAAGGTATTCCGCCAGGCTGGCGTCCGCGTTGAAGTCGAGGAAACGGCTGTTCACCAGCAGCCCGTGCATGAGGATGACGGGGCGCGGGCGGGGCGTGGTCTTCCTGAGACGGAAACGCTTGAGGGAGATCTCGAACTTGGTCTCGGTGACGGCCCAGTGGCGTTCGGAGGCCACGAAGTCGTCGTCGAGGGAGGCCGCGTGCGCCAGGGCCGCGAGGAGCAGGCACGCGAGCGCCGCGGCCATGCCCGCCAAGGCGGCCCTGCCGGACGAGGCCCTTTCGCCGGTCCGCGGATGGCGGATGTTGCGTCCCTCCATGATGGTTGTATAAACCCTGAACGGTCCCGGAAGGGAAGCGCCGTCCTTCGACTTCGCTTCGCTACGCTCAGGACGAACGGGGATGGAAGGGTCAGGTGAGGGAATGCCCTCGCCCATGTTCAGGGTTTCCTATACAGACACGGGGTGAGACGGTCAACACGCGCACGCGCCGCGACGCGGGTCGGCAAAGGAGGACTTCACATGCGGGCCAGGACCGAGAGGAAGACGAAACGCTGGCAGGAGCAACGCTGGATACTCGACCAGGTCATCAAGGTGAGCGGCCTCGACTTCGACCAGGGGCGTTCCCACAAGATGCTGCGGAACTGCGGTCCGGGCATCGCCGGGGAGCTTCGCGGCCTCGGGCAGCGGGTGCAGAAGTTCACCGACTTCCCGCGGGAGTTCTCCCGGGCCGCGGGGAAGCGCGAACGGCAAGGGCGCGCGGCCGAGGACCTGGGCCACACGGTGGAGGCGCGGGAGCACTACTACGTGGCGGCCACCTACTACACCGCGGCCCAATGGGGGATCTTCGAGGACGGCAACCCGGACCGCATGGCCTGGGCGGAGCGCAAGCGGGACTGCTACGACCGTTACATCCGGTTCGCCGACCACCCCATCGAACGGGTGGACCTGCCGCTGGAAGGCAAGCGGATGGCGGCGCTGCTGCACCTGCCGTACCGGCCGGCGCCGGGGGAGCGGCTGCCGTGCGTCCTCTACCAGCCGGGGATGGACGGGGTGAAGGAGGACAACCCGCTCATGGGGGACCCGCTGCTGCAACGGGGTCTCGCCATCCTTTCCATCGACGGGCCGGGCCAGGGCGAGACCCGGGAGCGGGGCGTCACCGTGACCGCCTCCAACTGCGAAGAGGGCGGCAGGGCCGCATACGCCTACTTGCAGACCCGCCCGGACATCGACGGCGACCGGGTGGCGTTGTTCGGCTCCAGCATGGGTTCCTACTGGGGCACGCGCATGGCGGCCGCGGAGCCGGGCTTCAAGGCCTGCGCGGTCACCGGCGTGTGCCTGGAGCCGACCCAGTACACCATCTTCAACACCGCGGCCCCCACCTTCAAGCTCAACTTCATGTACATGGCCGGCTACGACGACGAGGCGGAGTTCGACGAGTTCTGCAAGACCCTGACCCTGGAGGGGGTGGCCGCCCGGATCCGCTGTCCCTACCTGGTGTCCGCGGGGGAGGACGACGAGCTCTGCCCCATCGAGTTCGTCCATGGGGTGGTGGAAGAGGCCGACTGTCCCAAGGTCCTCTACGTGTACGAGGGCGAGCGCCATTCCATCCGCAACCCTTCGGCGCGGACCGTCATCGTGGATTGGCTCAAGGACTGCCTCGACGGCAAGCCGGTCGAGTCGGAGAAGGTTTACGTGGAGTCGAGCGGCAGGGAGACCCGGACCCCGTTCTGACGCCGGGGCCGGGCGGTCCGCGTTCCTTGACACGGTTCCGCGAACGTGGTTGATTGCGCCTCGGCCTTCGACCGACGAAACGCGCCGTCGAACGGACCCTTTCGACCCGTTCCGAAGCAAGTTCCGGCCAAGTCCCGCGGGCTGACGACCAAAACCACGAGGAGAGTTCGTTCCATGCAGATGTTCATTGCCGGCGAGTACCAGGACACGGAGAGCGGCGAGACCACCGCCATCCACAACCCCGCCACCGGAGAGCTGGTGGACACGGTCCCCAAGGGCACCGCGGCGGACGTCCGAAAGGCCGTTGCGGCCGCCCAGGAAGCGGCCGCGGCCTGGTCCCGGATGTCCCCGCCCAAGCGCGGCGAGTGCCTGTCCCGGGCCGCGCACATGGTGCTGGACAACGAGAAGGAGCTCACCGAGCTGCTCACCCGGGAACAGGGCAAGGCGCTGCGCGAGTCGGTGCTGGAGATCCGCCGCTTCGCGCACACGCTGGAGCACTACGCGGGCATGGCCAAGACCCTCCGGGGCGGCTACGTGAAGCTCGACGACGGGCGCTACGGCCTCATCATGAACAAGCCCATGGGCGTGGTGGGCGCCATCGTGCCGTGGAACTTCCCGGTGTCGCTCATGGGCAACAAGGTGGGTCCCGCCCTGCTCGCGGGCAACGCCATGGTGGTCAAGCCCGCCAGCACCACGCCCCTGGCGGCCACCCGGTGCGTGGAGCTCCTGCAACAGGCCGGCCTCCCCAAGGGGACCATCAACATGGTCACCGGGCCGGGGGGGGCGGTGGGCGAGGAGATCCTCAAGAACCCGGTCATCCGCAAGGTGGGCTTCACCGGCGCCACCGACACCGGCAAGCGGGTGATGGAGGTGGCCTCCCAGGAGGTCAAGCGGGTCACCCTGGAGCTGGGCGGCAGCGACCCCATGATCGTGTGCGACGACGCCAACATCGACCGGGCGGTGAGCGCCGCCTCGGTGGGCCGCTTCTTCAACTGCGGCCAGGCGTGCCTGGCGGTGAAGCGGCTCTACCTGTTCGACGGCATCTACGACGCGTTCGTGGAGAAGCTGGTGGAGAAGGTCCGCAAGCTGCGGGTGGGCAACGGCCTCACCCGGGGCACCATGCTCGGCCCGCTGCACACCAAGGCCCAGCGCGAGGAAGTGGAGGAGCAGGTGGCGGACGCGGTGCAGCGCGGCGCCAGGGTGCTGGTGGGCGGCGACCGGCCCACCGGCGGCGACTACGACAAGGGCTTCTTCCTGAACCCGGCCATCGTGGTGGACGTGGACCCCGCGTCCAAGCTGCTCGCCGACGAGGTCTTCGGCCCCGCCCTGCCGGTGGTGCGGGTCAAGGACCTGGACGAGGCCCTGACCAAGGCCAACGACTCCATCTTCGGCCTGGGCTCCTCGGTGTGGACCCAGGACATCGACCAGGCCCTGTACGCGGCCGAGAAGCTCGACGCGGGATACACCTGGGTCAACTCCGCGCAGATCATCTACGACGAGCTTCCCTTCGGCGGGGTGAAGCAGAGCGGCGTGGGCAAGGAGCACGGCAACGAGGCCGTGGAGCACTACAGCGAGGTCAAGTCCGTGGTGGTGGCCACCGAGCAACGGTCGGAGATGGTCGGAGGCGAATAGCCCGGAGCACGCGCCGGGGCGCCGGCCGGGCGCAATGCTTGGGAAAACCCTGGACGATTGACCCGTTCGTCCTGAGCGTAGCGAAGTCGAAGGACGCGCTTTCCCACGGGAAAAGCACTCAGCCAGGATCGACCAGAGGTTCCCCGAGCATGAGCGCTCCACGACTCGAACTGCCGGACCCCTACAACGCCGCCACTACGTTCGTGGACGACGTGGTGGCCGGGGGCCGCGGCGAGCGCACCGCGATCTTCTATGAGGACCGGCGGTTCACCTACCGGCAGGTCCAGGAAGCGGTCAACCGGGCGGGGAACGCGTTCCGCGCCCTGGGTCTGGACCTGGAGCAGCGGGTGCTGCTGGTGCTTCCCGACTGCCCCGAGTTCGCCTTCAGCTTCTTCGGCGCCATCAAGGTCGGCGCCGTCCCCATCCCGGTGAACCCTTGGATGAAGGCCCGGAGCTACGAGTACCTGCTCGACGACAGCCGGGCCCGCATCGCGGTGGTGCACGAGTCCGCGCTGCCGGAGGTCGAGGCCGTCCGCCGCGGGCGGCGCCACCTGCGCCGCGTGGTGTCGGTGGGGACCCCCGGGCACGGGACCGAGGATTGGGAGGCGCTGCTGCAAGGCCAGTCCCCGGAGCTCGAAGCCGAGGCCACGGGGCGCGACGACGTGGTCATGTGGAACTACACCTCGGGCAGCACCGGCGAACCCAAGGGCGCCGTCCACCTCCAGCACGACCTCGTCACCATCACGGACCTGTTCGTGAAGCCCGTTCTGGGCATGACCGAGGACGACGTCTGCTTCTCGGCCTCCAAGCTGTTCTTTTCCTACGGGCTGGGCAATTCCCTCTACTTCCCGTTCCGGTTCGGCGCCGCGGGCGTGCTGTGGCCCGAACGGCCGGAGCCGGAGAAGGTGCTGCGGACCATCGAGCGCTACCGCCCCACGTTCTTCTTCTCGGTGCCTACGCTCTATGCCCGGATGCTGCGGGTGGAGCGGGAGTACGACTTGAGCTCCCTCCGGGTGTGCCTGTCGTCGGGGGAGCCGCTGCCGCCCGCCCTGTTCCACCAGTGGCGGGAGAAGGCGGGCGTGGAGCTGCTGGACGTGGTGGGCTCCACCGAGGCCACCCACGACTTCCTCGCCAACCGTCCCGGGCGGGCCAGGCCCGGGAGCAGCGGCGAGGTGACGCCGGCCTTCGTCGCCAAGGTGGTGGACGACGAGGGGCGGGAAGTGCCCAACGGCCAGGTGGGGAACCTGTACGTGAGCGGCGACGCCACCGCGCCCTGCTACTGGAACAAGCACGAGCAGACCAAGCGCACCATGGTCGGCGAGTGGCTCAAGACCGGCGACACCTACTACCGGGACGACGAAGGCTATTTCTGGTACTGCGGCCGCTCCGACGACATGCTCAAGGTGGGCGGGCTGTGGGTCTCCCCCATCGAGGTGGAGAACGCCCTGATGGAGCATCCCGCGGTGCTCGAAGCCGCGGTGGCCGGCGCCGCGGACGGCGACGGGCTGGTGAAGCCCAAGGCGTACGTGGTCCCCAAGGCGGACCGCGGGGGCGCCGACGGCGACCTGGGCCGGGAGTTGCAGGAGTTCGTCAAGGACAGGCTGGAGCCTTACAAGTACCCGCGCTGGGTGGAGTTCGTGGACGACCTGCCCAAGACCGAGACCGGCAAGATACAGAGGTTCCGGCTCAGGGAAGCCGGTTGAGCGGATTGCGATCGGGGGGTTTCATGGACGACCTGGTAACGCTGAGGGACAAGGTAGCCGTCTCGTGCAACATCCTGGCCTTCGAAGGGCACTGGGACCACATCCTGGGGCACGTGTCGGCCCGGGTGCCGGGCGAGGAGGCCATGTTGATGAAGCCCCACAGCTACGGCTTCGAGGAGATCCGCCCGTACCACATCATCAAGGTGGATTTCGACGGCAACAAGGTGGAAGGCGACTACGAGCGCCACTCCGAGGTCTTCATCCACACCGAGATCTACCGCGCCCGCCCGGACGTCCACTGCGTCATCCACTCGCACCCGCCCTACGCCACCGCCTTCGGCTCCCTGCGGCAGAAGCTGCGGCCCGTGAGCCACGAGGGGTCCATCTTCAGCGAGGGGCTGCCGCTCTTCGACTACACCACGGTGCTGGTCCGCACGCCGGAACTGGGTGTGGAGGTGGCCCGGAAGCTGGACCGGCACCGGGCCGTGCTGATGAAGAACCACGGCTCCACCGTGGTGGCCGAATCGGTGGAGACCGCGACCCTCTACGCCATATTCCTGGAGAAGGCGTGCCGCATCCAGCTCCTCGCCAGCGCTTCGGGCGACCCCACCTGGAGCAGCGACGACGAAGCGCGCGAGAAGTACGAGCAGATCTACACCCCGCACCGGCTGGGCAGCATGTGGGACTACTTCGTGCGGCGGGCCAAGCGGCTCGCCATCGACTGACGGGGCCGGGACCCGGGCTGACGGGGCCGGGGGTCCGGGACCCGGGACGCCACCGGGCGCCCGCGCTTGCCCGTGGCCGTGGAATTCGGAGGGAGAAATGGCCGAGAAGCTTCACCTGACGCTGGCTTGCGGCGACTACGAGAGCATCCGCGCCCTCAAGGAGGGGACGGTCCAGCCGGACGGCATCGAGCTCACCGTGCTGACGGACATGGACTCGTCCACGCGCCACTGGCGGGTGTCGCGTTTCCGCGAGTTCGACGTGGCCGAGCAGTCGTGCTCGTCGTACCTGCTGGCCAGGGACAGGGGCGAGGCGGACGACCTCACCGCCATCCCGGTGTTCCTCCACCGCCGGTTCCGCCACGGTTTCGTCTTCATCAACGCCCACAAGGGCATCCGGGAGCCCAGGGACCTCGCGGGCAAGACCGTGGGGCTCAAGAACTGGCAGGCCACCGCGCTGCTGTGGATCCGCGGCATCCTGGAGGACGAGTACGGCGTGTCGTTCAAGGACATGGAGTGGCGCTCCGAGAAAGAAGAGGACGTGCCCTTCGATCCGCCCGACGGCCTCCGGATGGAGCGCCTCCCCAAGGGGAAGCGCGTGGAGGAGATGCTGGCGGAGGGCGAGCTGGACGCGGTCATCCACCCGGACGTCCTGTCGCCGGTCCTGGACGGGGACGCCCGGGTCAAGCGCCTGTTCGACGACCCCAAGACTGTAGAGCTGGACTACTTCCGCCGCACCGGGATCTTCCCCATCATGCACACCACCGTCATCCGGCGGGAGATCGTGGACAGGCACCCGTGGGTTCCCATGAACATGATGGTGGCCTTCGAGAAGTCCAAGCAGGCGGCCTACCGGAGGATGGACAACCCCCGGGTCGTGCCGCTGGCGTTCTTCCGGGACTCCTGGGAGGAGCAACTGGAGCTGCTCGGCGCGGACCCGTGGATCTACGGGCTCAACGACGCCAACCGCAACAACGTGGGGACCTTGGCGCGCTACTCCCGTGAACAGGGCATGATAAAGCGGGAGCCGGACGTGGACGATCTCTTCCACGAGACGGTCCGCGGCGAGGAATGGAAGCTCGCCCGCTCCCGCGGGTAGGCGCGCGCCCTCCCGGAGCGTCCCTCCCGGCCCGTTCCCGGCCCTTTTCCTCCGGGATACGGCTTCCTCCGGGACGGGGACCGGGTTCGGCCGACGACACGGGACCGGAGGGGACCGGATGACAGGAGACACGCCATGAGCGACGCAGGGAACGGTTTGACGGAACGGGCCACCCGGGAGTTGGCCCGGGTAGCGGCCATCTTCGCCGCGGGCGAAGCGGAGATCGCCCGGACCTACTTCGAGTGGGACCGGCGGGACCGCGACAAGGAGGTGGCGTGGCTCACCAGGCAGGCGGGCCGGGAGATCGAGGCCACGTTCACGGCCCTCAAGGAGATCGTCGAGAAGTTCGGCGGCGGCCTGGGAAGGTCGGACCGGTACTGGGTCGATGAGTGGACCGGCGACGTGGACCGGCAGTGGCTGGAGGAAAACCTCTACCGCACCAAGCAGGAGCTCAACCACGGCAACCTGTGCGTCGATATCATCGAATGGCTGACGGGCGAGACCGTGGACATCAAGGAAGTCGTGCGCCGCTACAACCGCTGGAACCCCGACCCCACGCTTCCCGACATGAAGGAATGGGTGCGGCTGGCCGAGGTCTTCCGGGAACAGGAGGCGCGGCCCGAGCCCTGGGCGCGTCTGGTCAACTCACAAGGCCTGCTCGAAGGCGGCAGTTGCGGCCTGTTCTACGCCGCCACCCAACTCGGAGGCAGCGAACTCAACGACCGCTTGGCCAGGGCCTTCACGGTGGTGCTGGACGACGAGCGGGGCCACGGCCCCGCCAACGTCTATCAGATCGCCGGCGCCTTCGACACCCAGGAGGCGGTGGACGGCGCCAGGGAGCTGATGGTGGAGCGGGGCGTGCAGCGCCTCCGCATGCGCAACGAGCAGTTCAGCCACCCCATCGACGAGACCCGCATCCAGCAAATCGTCCAGGGCAGGATCGGCCTGGAAGTGACCCGCCAAATCTGGGGCGAGACCCTGGCCCAGTTCATCGAGTAGCGGCCTTTCCGGCGAGCATGGCCTCCGAGGGCGTGCCACGGCAACGGTTCCTCGCCAGCGGCGCCGGGCAACTCCGAACGATTGTCCCGTTCGTCCCGAGCATGGCAAAGCGAAGTCGAAGGACGCGAAGGGAAGGACCTCACAGATGACGACAAGGCTTGATTCCGACGATCTCGAAATGGACCCCGCCGAAGAGACCGAGGACCAGGAACGAGACTTGACCGGGTTCGAGATCGTTTGCGGCTCTTCCGGCTTTCGTGTGGGAAAGGCAGGAGGGAAAGGGGAAGGACAGAGGTCAGGCCGTCATTGCTCCGCAAACGCCCACCCCGTCATTCCCGCGAAAGCATGTCCTCGCGGAAGCGGGGGCGGGAATCCATCCACTTTCCTCGCTCTCGTTGTACAAACATCTCATACAGGGATACATGGGGTTTGCTCGCAAGGTCTGGATTCCCGCTTTCGCGGGAATGACGGGATAGGGAGTGTCGCAACCCACACGAATTCCTGAAGCGCCATTTGAATCCGCCCTGACATTGCCTTACGCTAAGGTAAGCCTTTGAGGTAAAAGTAATGCAAGCGACAATGACCAGCAAGGGGCAGGTGACCTTCCCCAAGCCGATTCGGGACAAGCTGCGTCTCAGGCCGGGCGACAAGGTCGACTTCGTGCTGGAAGAAGACGGCAGCTTGCGGATCACCCCCGTCACGGCATCCGTTACGCAACTCAAGGGCATGGCGCCGAAACCCGAATCCCCGGTCAGCCTCGAAGCAATGGACGAGGCCATTGCGAGGGCGGTCACGCGCGGGCGGTGACCGGATGATCGGTCTCGATACCAACGTCTTGGCACGCTACATCGTTCGCTTCCGACCTGTATGAGCCTGATGATCGAACCCTTTGGCGCGTTGACGCTTGGAGGGCCGGTACTTGATGTCCCAGGTTGACCTCGACCGCAGGGACGGCGTCGCGTTCATCACCCTGAACCGGCCCGACAAGCTCAACGCCATGAACGAGGAGATGTGGGGCGAGCTGGGGCGGGTGTGGGACGAATTCGCCGCGGACGCGGACCTTCGGGCGGCGGTGGTGAGCGGCGTGGGCGGCAGGGCGTTCTCCACCGGCATGGACCTGAAGGAGCGGGCGGAGGCCGGCGACCCCCGGGCGCGGGACTTCTGGTCGTCGGCGCTGGCCCGGGACCCCGGGCGCCGGGAGCCGGTGTGGAAGCCCATGATCGCCGCGGTGCAGGGGTACTGCCTGGCCGGGGGCTTCGAGATCGCCCTGTCCTGCGACATCCGCATTTGCAGCGAGGACGCCACCTTCGGCCTGCCGGAGATCCGGCGGGGGTTCTTCCCCGGCAGCTCGGGGACCGTGCGGCTGCCCCGCATCCTGCCGTTGGGCATGGCCCTGGAGATGCTCTACACCGGCGCGTCCATCTCCGCGGACGAAGCCTTCCGGTGCGGCCTGGTGAACCGGGTGGTGCCCGGGGACGAGCTGATGGCCGCGGCCGGGGACTTGGCCCGGTCCATTGCCGACGGCCCGCCGCTGGCCATCCAGGCGGTCAAGGAGGTGGTGCTGCGGGGTCTGGACCTGCCGCTTGCGGACGCCATCCGCTTCGAGGCCGGGTTCCGCGCCATGGTGGGCGGCACCGAGGACGCCCGGGAAGGACCCGCGGCCTTCCGCGACAAGCGCAAGCCCCGGTTCCGGGGCCGTTGAGCGAGGGTTTCGGCATGTACCGGGACCTCAGGGAGTACATCGACCTCCTGGACCGGCAGGGCCTGCTGGTGCGCGTGGCCCGTCCGGTGGACAAGGACACCGAGTTGCATCCGCTGGTGCGCTGGCAGTTCCTGGGGTTGCCGGACCGCCAGCGCAAGGCTTTCCTCTTCGAGAACGTGGTGGACGCCAAGGGCAGGCGGTACGAAACGCCGGTGCTGCTGGGCGCCCTGGCCTCCAACGAGGCCATCTACGCCCTGGGCATGGGGTGCGAGCCCGGCAGGAGCTTCGAGAAGTGGTCCGCGGCGGTGGCGAGTCCGCTGGCCCCGGAGATGGCGGCCACTGGTCCGGTGAAAGAGGAAGTCCACGTGGGCAAGGGCCTCCTGGACCACGGCGGCCTCGACGAGTTCCCGGTCCCCGTCTCGACCCCGGGCTTCGACAACGGCCCGTACCTGACCGCGTGCCACTGGGTGACCAAGGACCCGGAGACCGGCATACGCAACGTGGGCAACTACCGGGGCCAAGTCAAGTCCCCTACCAGGACCGGCGTCTATCTCATCAGCGGGCAGCAGGACCTGGCCGTCCACTGGAACAAGGCCAACGCCCTGGGCCAGCCGCTGCCCGCGGCCGGCGTCATCGGCGCGGTCCCGTGCCTCTCCTACGTGGCGGTGCAGAAGATCGCCTACGGGGTGGACGAGCTCGGCGTGGCCGGCGCCATCCTGGGCCGGCCGCTGGAGCTCGTCAAGTGCGAGACGGTGGACCTGGAGGTGCCGGCCCACGCGGAGATCGTCATCGAAGGCTACGTCCGCACCGACGTGCTGGAGCCCGAGGGTCCGTTCGGGGAGTCCCACGGGTACATGGACCCCCGCAGCCTGAGCCCGGTGTTCGAGGCCACCTGCATCACCCACCGCAAGAACCCCCGTTACGTGGGCGTGCTGAGCCAAGTGACGCCGAGCGAGAGCAGCAAGATCAAGCACCGGGGCTGGGAGTCGCTGGTGCTGGACCACCTGCGGAACCACTGCAACCTGAAGAGCGTGGTGCGGGTGGGCATGCACGAGCCCCTGGTGAACCTGCGGCAGTTCGTGGTGGTGCAGATGCGGAAGACCCACAAGCAGGAGCCGTGGCAGGCCATGATGGCGGTGCTGGGCTTCCGCTACGACCTGGGCAAGGTGGTGGTCGCGGTGGACGAGGACGTGGACCCGGAGAACTTCGCCGCGGTGAACTGGGCCATCTGCCACCGTTCGCAGCCCCACCGGGACGCGCGCATCATCGAAGGCCGGCAGACGGTCCACTCGCCCATCAACCTGGTGCGCATGCACGGCCAGGGGGGAGACTACGACGGCGAGGACTCCTCCCTGCTCATCGACGCCACCCGGAAGGCGGACTTCCCGCCGGTGTCCCTGCCCGCCAGGGAGTTCATGGAGCGGTCGAAGGAGTTGTGGCGGGAGCTCGGGCTGCCGGAGCTGCAGCACGGCAGCCCGTGGCACGGCTATTCCCTGGGCATGTGGCCGGCGGAGCTCGACGAGGAGGCGGCGCTGGCGGCCAGGGGCGAGCACCGGCGCACCGGCGCCAAGCTGGACCGGCGCGCGGTGCCCGTGGAGCGCGGCGAGCGGCTGCAAGACGTCCGGGAACGATGGAAGCCCGAGTGAGCGGCCCCGCCCATGACGCTTGACTGGACCCTGGTCCCGGTGGCCCTGGCCCTCTTCTTCGCGGGGTTCGTCAAGGGCGCCACCGGCATGGGTTTCCCGCTCATCGCCACGCCCATGCTGACCCTGCTGCTGGACGTCCGCATGGCCATCGTCGTGCTGGTCCTCCCCAGCGTGTTGATGGACCTGGGCCAGATCTTCCGCGGGGGCGTTCCCACCGCCCTCTTCCGGCGCTTCGCCTCCGTGTTCCTGTCCGCCCTGGCCGGGGTGTTCCTGGGCACCTGGGGGCTCGCCCGGCTCTCCCTGTGGGTGTTGAACCTGATCCTGGGGACGGTGGTCATCCTGTTCGCGGGGTCCAGCCTCCTGACCTGGAAGTTCACCGTGCCCCGGCGCGCGGAGCCGCTGGCGTCGCCGGTGGCGGGTTTCGCCGCCGGCTTCCTGTTGGGGTTGACCAACACCATCGGTCCGGTCATGGCCCTCTACCTCCAGGGCCTCGGGCTCGGGAAGGCCGACTTCGTCAAGGCCATCGCCACCACCTTCGTCATGGCGAAGTTCTGGCAGGTCATCGCCATCTCCACATGGAACCTCTTCAGCGTCGAAGCCCTGAAACTCTCCCTGTTCGTCACCGCGTTCGTCCTGGCGAGCTTCTACCTGGGCCTGCGGACCCAGGACCGCATCCGCCAACAGACCTTCAACCGCGCCATCCTGGCGCTGCTGATGCTCGCCGGCGTGACGCTGGTGTACCGGGCGCTCCGGTCGTGAACGCCCGCCGCCGGGCCGGATGGCGGTTCGCGCGCGAACGGGTTAAAGTGACGCAGGCTCCGCAAGCGGTCCGCGTCAGGCGAAGGACCGCCTGGACCGTGGAGGGGGACGGGGCGCCACACCAGAGGGCTTATGCAGGACACCGGCTACGAAGTCGTCATCATCGGCAGCGGGCCCGCGGGCTACAGCGCCGCGGTCCAGGCGTGCAAGCTGGGGGCCGCCAGGGTCGCCATCCTGGAGCGGCAGGAGACCTTGGGCGGCGTGACCCTGCTTTCGGGCACCATACCCAGCAAGACCCTGCGCGAGGCCATACTGTACCTGCGCGGGGTCCGGCAGCGTCCGTTCTACGGCATGGACTTCACCGAGAAGCAGGACATCACCGTATCGGACCTGTTCGTCCGGGTCCGCAAGGTGGTCGAGCGCCAGATAGCGGCCATGGATGAGCAACTGAAAGGCTACCGGGACCGGATCCACGTCTTTCGAGGCTACCACGCCACCGTGGAGAGCCCGAACTCGGTGCATGCCTGGCTCCTGAAGAACCCCATGGAGTCCGTCACCCTGGGAGCAGAGAAGATCATCATCGCCACCGGCTCCAGGCCCCGCCAGGTACCGGACATCCCCATCGACAACGAGGTCATCTTCGATTCCGATTCCGCGTTCACCCTGGAGCTCCAGCGCGAGACCCTGCCCGAGTCGCTGATCGTGGTGGGCGCGGGGGTCATCGGCGCGGAATACGGCTCCGCCTTTGCGGTGCTGGGCTGCAACGTGTCGCTGGTCCAGCACGACCGCGAGTTCCTCTCCTTCGCGGAACGTCCGCTGGTGGAAATGCTGATCCGGCGCATGGAGGACTTCGGCGTGGAGTTCGTGTGGGACGGCGTCCACGAGAAGATCGAGCGGACCCCGGAAGGCAGGGCGCGGGTCTGCCTGACCGACGGCCGGGTGCTGGAGGCCGACGCCCTGATCGTGGCCAAGGGGCGCGAAGTGGCTTCCAAGGTCCTCGGTCTGGAGGACGTGGGGGTGGAAGTGACCCGGCACGGGTTGATCCAGGTCAACGAGCTGTTCCAGACCTCGGTTCCCAGCATCTATGCGGCCGGCGACGTGGTGGGCTTTCCGGCCCTGGCGTCCACCGGCAGCGAGCAGGGCCGCATGGCCGCGAGCTACGCCCTGGGGCGCAGGGTGGGAGGCCGGATGAGCCTGTTCCCCATGTGCGTCTATACCATCCCCGAGATCGCCATGGTGGGCTATACCCAGAAGGAGTTGCAGGCCAAGGGCATCCCCTACGCGGTGGGACAGGCGACCTACGAGGAGGTGATCAAGGCGGGCATCATCGGGGACGAACACGGCATGTTGCGCCTGTTGTTCGAGCCCAACGCCGGGCACCTCCTGGGGGTGCACATCATCGGGGACCAGGCGTGCGAGCTGATCCACGTGGGACAGGCGGTGCTGAGCCACAACGGCGCCATCGACTACTTCATCGACAACGTGTTCAACTTTCCGACCCTGGGCGAAGCCTACAAGATCGCCGCCCTCGACGGCGTGAAGAAGGTCTCGCGCTGAGCGCCGGTTCCCGGAGGGATCCGGTCTGGTCGAGGCTCCCGGTCCGCGTACTTGACGCGCCCGTTCCCGCTTCGTACATTGGACGGCAACCATCGGCCAAGGAGGAGTTCCATGGCGAGTACGTCTGACGAAAGGTACGACGACTACGTCGACCGTGACGCCGACTTGGCAGTCGGCGAATACGATATCACTGCCGTCCCGAGCGATTTCAACGTGATGACGTTGGACCAACTGGTGAAGAACGGCTGGGTGCGTATTCCCGGCTTCCAGAGACACTTCGTATGGGATCTGCCCCGGGCATCGAAACTGATCGAGTCGCTCATTCTCGGCCTGCCCGTTCCCCAGCTCTTTCTCTACGAGCAGCGTCCGGACAGGAACCTGCTCATCGACGGGCAACAACGCCTGATGTCCATTTATTACTTCAAACAGCAACGTTTTCCCCGCAAGGAAAGGCGCGCTGATCTTCGACACATATTCGACGAAAACGGCGAGATTCCGGACGACGTTCTGCAGGACGACGCCTACTTCCAGGACTTCAAGTTGCGGCTGCCGGAGAGTTTGCCGGAACAGAGAAACGAGTTGAGCGGCTTGACTTACGAAGCCTTGGGGCTCCACCGTTCCCGGCTGGACATACGTCCCATCCGCTGCATCATTATCAAGCAGAACAGTCCCTCCGACGGCGACACGGCAATGTACGAAGTGTTCAACCGCCTCAATTCCGGCGGCGTCAACCTCCACCCGCAGGAGATTCGCACCAGCATGTATCATTCTCCGTTTTACAACACGCTGAGCGAAATCAACGCGGAAGCAGGTTGGCGGACCATGCTTGGCTCTCCCGAACCTGACCTGCACATGAAGGATATCGAGGTCCTGTTGAGAGGCTTCGCCATGCTCGTCGACGGCAAGGAGTACAGTCCGTCCATGGTCAGGTTCCTGAACAAATTTTCGAAGAAGTGTGAAAAGAATACGGCCGCGTACAACCGTCAACTGAAGTCCCTCTTCCTGTCTTTCCTTCAGGCCGCTTCCGGGCTGCCGGACGACGCCTTCATCAACAAGGCCAACAATCGCTTCAACCTCGCACTCTTCGAGGCTGTCTTCACCGGTGCTTGCGCCAACGCCTACGCAAACGAGGGCATCATCGAAAATGGTCTGGATGCGGAGAAAGTAGATCGCATAAGGAAGGACCCCCAGTTCAATGCCGCGTCACAAAAATCGACCACACGGACGGAGAACGTGAAAAAGAGATTGAAGATCGCATCCGAGATACTGATAACCGGATAGGCGCGGACAATGAGCTCTAGCGGAATCGAACGGCTGCACGATGACTATCTTGAACTTCATCGTTTCCTGACCGATGGCGAAGAATTCCGACTGCGGTTCATTGTCGAAGAAACTTTCCCGAAGGCGCTGTTGCTGGCTGTGGCAAGCCACTTCGAGAAACGCTTGCGGGACGCGGTGGAGGTTTTCGCCAGGGAGGCTACGAGTGATGATCATCCGCTCGTGTCATTGATCCAACAGAAAGCGATCGCACGCCAATACCACACATGGTTCAACTGGGATGCAAGGAATGCAAACAGGTTCTTCCGCATGTTCGGCCCTGATTTCGAAAAGTACGCGGCTCGCGCAGTTGGTGAAAACGACGAGTTGCGCCAGTCGATTCACGCGTTCATGCAGATAGGTGAGGAACGGAACACGCTGGTTCACGAAGACTTCGCGGACTTCTCGATGGAAAAGACTTCATCCGAAATCTATGACTTGTACAGATCCGCGACGACATTCGTCGATTGGTTCCCGGATGCGATCCGGGACTTTGCGGCTCGCCCCTGACGCCTCCAGCCTGCGGCTCGTCCGGCGAGCCTTGCGAGGTCGTACCGTTCGGAGAACCCGCACGCCTTGCAGATGCAGGACGCGGTTCGCTCGCCCCGGGTTATTGCCTTTCGGGGGTTTTGGCGGTACTATTCGAGTCAACGGACGACGATGGACGGGACGAGCACGGACCGGAACCCGGAAATCCCGGATAGCCCCGTTCTTTATCCGGTCGGCCTTGACATGGAGTGAGCGGTATCGTAAAGGCACATGCGAGTGTGCGGCGTGCGCAACATTACTCGGAGGAGGAAGTCGCTATGAAACGCGGTTTGATTGCAGCAGGTATGGCCCTTGCGCTGATGCCGGCCGCGGCCCTTGCGGCCGACGTCAAGCTGGGGGTGGTGATCGGGTTCACGGGACCCATCGAGTCGCTGACGCCGGCCATGGCCAAGGGCGCGGAGCTGGCCATGAAGGAAGTGACCGACAGCAAGGCGCTGCTGGGGGGCGCCAAGGTGGTGTCGGTGCGGGGCGACTCCACGTGCGGGGACACGGCCGCGGGGACCGCGGCCACCGAGCGGGTGGTCACCTCGGACAAGGTCAACGCCATCGTGGGCGGCGACTGCTCGGGGGTCACCATCGCCATGCTGAAGAACGTGGCCCGGCCCAACGGCATCGTGATGATCTCCCCTTCGGCCACCTCGCCGGCCCTTTCGACCATCGAGGACGACGGCCTCTTCTTCCGCACCGCGCCTTCGGACGCGCGCCAAGGCGAGGTGGTCGCGGACATCCTGAAGGACAAGGGGATCACGCAGGCGGCCCTGACCTACACCAACAACGACTACGGCAAGGGGCTGGCGGACAGCATCAAGACCAACGTGGAGAAGCGCGGCGGCCGCATCACCGTGTCCTCGCCCCATGAGGACGGCAAGGGCGACTACAGCGCCGAGGTGGCGGCGCTGGCCGCGGCCGGCGGCGACATCCTGATCGTGGCCGGTTACCTGGACCAGGGCGGCAAGGGCATTATCCAGGCGGCCCTGGACACGGGCGCCTTCGACAAGTTCTTCCTGCCCGACGGCATGGTGGGTGAACCGCTGGCGGAGGCCATCGGTTCGGGCCTCGACGGCTCCATCGGCACCGTGCCCGGCACCGACAGCCCCGGGGCGGCCAAGTACGCCGACATGGCCAAGGCCGCGGGCTTCGAGACCGGCCCCTTCTCGGGCGAGTCGTATGACGCGGCCGCGCTGATCCTGCTGGCCATGCAGGCCGCCAAGTCCGCGGACAGCGCCAAGCTCAAGGACAAGGTGGCGATGGTGGCCAACGCCCCGGGCGAGAAGATCTATCCCGGGGAGCTCGGCAAGGCCCTGAAAATCCTGGCGGAAGGCGGCGACGTGGACTACGTGGGCGCCAGCGCGGTGGAGTTGATCGGGCCGGGCGAAAGCGCCGGGAACTACCGGGAGATCCTCGTCGAGGGCGGCAAGATCACGACCGCAGCCTACCGGTAGGCTGCCCTCCGGCGGTCCGCGGGACGCCGAAATCCGTCCCGCGGACCGCCCCTCCCTCCTTCGATGATCGCCGTTGAGAACCTGCACATGCACTTCGGCGGCGTCCGGGCCGTGGACGGCGCTTCGCTGGTCATCGAGCGCGGCTCCATCACCGGCCTCATCGGCCCCAACGGCGCGGGCAAGACCACCCTCTTCAACGTGGTCGCCGGCATGTACCGGCCCACCTCCGGCGCCGTCCGTCTCGACGGCGAGGACGTCACCGGGCTCAGGCCCCACGAGCTCTTCGCCAAGGGCGTGATGCGCACGTTCCAGATCGCGCAGGAGTTCTCCACGCTGACGGTTCGGGAGAACCTCATGACGGTGCCGGCCGGCCAGTCCGGCGAGAGCCTCCTGGACGTCTGGTTCCGGCCCGGGAAGATCCGCGCCGAGGAGGAAGCCATCCGCGCCCGGGCGGACGATGTGATCGAGTTCCTGAAGCTCGAAGCGGTGGCCGGGGAGCGGGCCGGCAACCTGTCGGGCGGGCAGAAGAAGCTCCTGGAGCTCGGCCGCACCATGATGGTGGAGCCGCGGGTGGTGCTGCTCGACGAGGTGGGCGCCGGCGTCAACCGTGCCCTGCTGAAGGACATCGCCGGCGCCATCCTGCGCCTCAACCTGGAGCGCGGCTACACCTTCTGCGTCATCGAGCACGACATGGAGTTGATCTCGCTGCTGTGCGACCCGGTCATCGTCATGGCGGAGGGGGCGGTGCTGACCCAGGGGTCGGCCCCGGAGGTGCGGTCCGACGAGCGGGTCATCGAGGCGTATCTGGGCAGGGAGTCCGTGTCCCGGGAGGGGCGGTCCCCATGAGCCTGCTGGTGGGCGAGGACATGATGGGCGGCTACGGCGGCCCGGACATCCTGCGGGGGTGCAGCATCGCCGTCGATCGGGGCGAGATCGCGGTGGTGGTGGGACCCAACGGCGCCGGCAAATCCACCGCCATGAAGGCCCTGTTCGGGATGGTGCGGCTTCGCGCCGGCACGGTGCGCCTGGACGGCGAGGACATCACCGCCCTGGCGCCGCAGGTCCGGGCCCGCAAGGGCATGGGCTTCGTGCCGCAGACCGACAACGTGTTCACCTCCATGAGCGTGGCGGAGAACCTGGAGATGGGCGCCTTCCTGCGGGAGGACGACATCTCCGGCACGCTGGAGGAGGTGTACGGCCTGTTCCCCGTGCTGGGAGAGAAGCGGCGGCAGCCCGTGGGCGAGCTGTCCGGCGGCCAGCGCCAGCAGGCGGCCATCGGCCGGGCGTTGATGAGCCGGCCCCGGGTGCTCATGCTCGACGAGCCCACGGCCGGGGTGTCGCCCATCGTCACCCACGAGCTCTTCGAGCGCATCGCCGACGTGGCCCGGAGCGGCGTCGCGGTGCTCATCGTCGAGCAGAACGCGCGCCAGGCCCTGGGCCTGGCGGACAGGGGGTTCGTGCTGGTGCAGGGCCGCAACCGCCACACGGACACGGGTCCGGCCCTGCTGGCGAACCCGGAAGTCCGGCTGGCGTTCCTCGGGGGGTGATCCTTGGAGAGCGTCGCCAACGCGGTCGTGCTGCTCAGCAACTTCCTGGTGGTCCCGGCGCTGGCCTACGGCTGCCAGCTCGCCCTGGGCGCCCTGGGCGTCACCCTGGTTTACGGCATACTGCGCTTCTCCAACTTCGCCCACGGCGAGACCATGGCCGTGGGCGCCATGGTCACCATACTCGTCACCTGGCTGTTGCAGTCCTGGAACGTCGGCATCGGGCCCCTGCCCACGGCCCTGCTGGCGCTTCCCGCGGGGATGCTCGCCGCCGCGGGACTCTGCGTGCTGGTGGACCGTTGGGTCTATCGGTTCTACCGGCGGCGGAAGGCGGCGCCGGTCATCTTCCTCGTGGTCTCCGTGGGGGTCATGTTCCTGCTCAACGGCCTCGTCCGTTTCGTCATCGGCCCCGGGGACCGGGTCTTCACCGACGGCGAGCGCTTCCTGGTCACCGCCCGCCAGTTCAAGGCCTACACGGGACTGGCCGAGGGGCTGGCGGTCAAGACCACCCAGGTCCTCAGCGTGGCGGTGGCGGTGGTCCTGGTGGCCGCGGTCTTCTGGTTCCTGGAGCGGACCCGCACCGGCAAGTCCATGCGCGCCTATTCCGACAACGAAGACCTGGCCCTGCTGTCCGGCATCGACCCGGAACGGGTGGTGGCGGTCACCTGGTTGATGGTCGGCGCCCTGGCGGCGGTGGCGGGGACCCTGTACGGGCTCGACAAGAGCTTCAAGCCCTTCACCTACCTGTCCCTGCTGTTGCCGATCTTCGCCGCGGCCATCGTCGGCGGCCTCGGCAGCGCCCCGGGGGCCATCGCCGGGGGCTTCGTGGTGGCCTTCTCGGAGGTATTCCTCACCTATCCCTACCGGAAGTTCCTGACCTACCTGGTCCCGGAGGGCTGGCAGCCGGACGGTCTGGTGCAGTTCCTTTCCACCGACTACAAGTTCGCGGTGTCGTTCTTCATCCTGGTGGTGGTGCTGCTGGTGAAGCCCACCGGCATATTCAGCGGGAAGTCCCCATGACGGACGGTTCCGCGGCCGCGGGAGGGTTCGCCGGCCGGGTGGGCCGGGCGCTGCGGACGCCCCGCAAGCCCGTCCTGTTCGCGGTCATGGGGGCGCTGGTCTGCCTGGTGGGCGCGGCGCAGAGTTGGCCCCTGGCGCTGGCGATCCTCAACCTGTGCCTGATCTCGGCGATCATGACCCTGGGGGTCAACATCCAGTGGGGCTATGCCGGCCTGTTCAACGCCGGCATCATGGGCTTCGCCGCCATCGGCGGGCTGGCGGGAGTGGTGGTGTCCATGCCCCCGGTGGCCGAGGCGTGGCGGGCCGGCGGCGCGGGCGTGGCCTTTGCTCTCGCGCTGGCGCTGCTCACCATATTCGCCGCCATGCGCGTGCGCCGCATGGTCGCGCGGCCGCGATACCGGAAGCTCGCGGTGGCGCTGGTGCTGCTCGGGGGGTATCTCGCGGCCCGGGCCCTGTTCGAGCCCGCGGTGCAGGCCATCGAGGCGGTGGACCCCTCCAGGACCGGCTACCTCGGGGGGTTCGGGCTTCCCATCGTCCTTTCCTGGCTCGCGGGCGGCGCGTTGGCCGCGGCCGCGGGCTGGGCCGCGGGCAAGATCAGCCTCGGCCTTCGCTCCGACTACCTCGCCATCGCCACCCTCGGCATCTCCGAGATCATCGTGGCCTTCCTCAAGTACGAGGAATGGCTCGCCCGGGGGGTGAAGAACGTGAGCGGCCTGCCGCGGCCCGTGCCCTACGAGGTCGATCTGCAGCAGGCCCTGTGGTTCCGGGGATGGGCCGAAAGCCTGGGGGCGACCCCGGTGGACCTTTCGTCCGTGGTGGTGAAACTCTGCTACGCGGTCCTCTTCGCGCTGGTGCTCGTGGTCCTGATGTGGCTGTCCGAGTCCGCGCTGCGCGCGCCCTGGGGACGGATGATGCGGGCCATCCGGGACAACGAGACCGCGGCCGGCGCCATGGGAAAGGACGTCACCGCCCGGCACCTGCAGGTCTTCGTGCTCGGCTCCGCGGTGATCGGCATTGCCGGAGCCATGCTCACGACCCTGGACGGTCAGTTCACGCCGGTCTCCTACCAGCCCATGCGCTTCACCTTCCTCATCTGGGTCATGGTGATCGTCGGCGGTTCCGGCAACAACTGGGGGGCGGTCCTCGGCGGCTTCGTGATCTGGTACGTATGGGTGGAAGCGGAGCCCGTGGGCCTGTGGCTGATGGAGGCCGCCACCTCCCCCCTGGCCCCGGACAACCCCGTCCGGAGCCATCTCCTGGGCAGCGCCGCCCACATGCGCCACGTGGTCATGGGGCTGGTCCTCCTGCTGGTCATGCGCTTCGCCCCCCACGGCCTGATCCCGGAGGAACGGCGGTAGGGTCAGAACCCCTCGGCGCACGCGAGGGCGAGGCCGACGGCTTCCGCACGCTCGTGGAGGGGGAAGCGGGAGTCGCCCGGGAAGACCGTGAACAGCCGGTCGAGCTCCAGGTCGGACAGCGCCGAGTGCATGGAGCGGGTCATTGCCGGAGCACTGGTCCGCTTGAACTCGAACCCGAGCCGCCGGCCCCCGTCCAGGACCAGCAGGTCGAGTTCCGCGCCCCGGTGGGTCGCCCAGTAGTAGCATCGATCCCAATCGACTCCGAGCGTCCCCACGACCTCCTGCATGGCGAATCCTTCCCAGGAGGCGCCGGACTTGGGATGGCCGGCGAGGGCGGATTCGGAGTCCAGGCCGAGCAGCGCGTGCAGCAGCCCGGTATCGGCGAGATACACCTTCGGCGCCTTGACCTGCCGTTTCTTCAGGTTCTCGCGCCAAGGCTGCATCCGGCGCACCACCAGCGCGTCCGCCAGCGCATCGAGATAGGCGTTGATGGTCGGGGCCGTCGCCCCGAGAGCGCGGCCGACCTCGGCGCCGTTCCATCGATTGCCGTGGTAGTGCGCCACCATGGTCCAGAAGCGGCGCATGGTCGCCGCGGCCACCGGGACCCCGAGCTGCGGGAGGTCGCGCTCGAGAAACGTGCGGATGAAGGCGGTCCGCCACGCGAAGCTCCGGCGGTCGTCCGGGGCGAGGAACGACGGTGGAAAGCCGCCGCGGGACCACAGGCGCGAGATGGCGTCGGCGCCCGTCTCGCCGACCCGGAAGGGCGGAAGCTCGTAGTACGCGATGCGCCCCGCGAGGGTCTCGGACGACTGGCGCAGCAGGTCGGGGCCTGCGCTGCCGAGCACCAGGAACCGGGCCGGGTTGTCCGGGCGGTCCACGAGCACCCGCAACAGCCGAAAGAGTCCTTCGCTCCGCTGCACTTCGTCGATGACCACCAGGCCCCGCAGGGGTTCGAGGACAAGTTTGGGGTCGGCGAACTTCGCCTCGTCGGTCGGGTCTTCGAGGTCGAAGACGGTGACGGGCCGCTCTTCGCGTCCGGCCACACGACGGGCAAGCGTGGTCTTGCCCACCTGTCGGGCGCCGACGAGACCCACCACGGGGAACTGGTCCAGCAGCTCGCGAAGCGCTGCTTCATGTCGGGTACGGGGAACCACATCCGACATTATACGGGAAAATCGAAAGCGCCGCTATGGATTTTCCCCTTTGGGAACCTCCGAACAATCCCGGAGAAAGAGCGCGCTTCGTTGGACAAAACGTCCGATCTCGGCCATGTTCATCGATCCTGTCCGCAGGACGGCATACACGGGAGGCATGCGGATGAACACGAAGAAGACCCTGTACTTGGCGAACCCCTACGGCTTTTCCTCGCAGCAGCGGGAGGGGCCATTGGCGGCGTTGGTGTCGGCGCTGGAAGCCCTGGGCGCGGAGGTGTGGGAGCCCTTCGCCCGCAACAACCAGGTGGACCGGGCGCAGCCCGGCTGGGCGTACCGCATCGGACAGGCCGACCTCCGCGACGTGCGGGATGCGGACGGGCTGTTCGCGGTGGTCAACGGCTGTCCCCCGGACGAGGGCGTCATGGTGGAGCTCGGCATGGCCATCGCCTGGGAGAAGCCGGTGTTCCTGTTCCGGGACGACTTTCGCCGCTGCACCGACAGCGAAGCCTATCCGCTGAACCTGATGGTGTTCGCCGGTCTGCCGGAGACCGGCTGGGATGAATACTGGTACGGTTCCGCGGCGGAGGTCGCCGACCCCCGCAAGGCGCTGGCCCGGTGGATCGAGGACCGGTCGTAGCCCTGAGCCGCCGGAGCCGGGCGGTTTGACACCCCGTTGGCGATCCACTATCATTATGCAACGGTAGTCAGGTACGAAGATGACGCTGCCTCGGCTTTCTATCGAACTGGAGCCCGACCTCTCGTCCGCGCTGCCGGCCATGACCGAAGCCTTGACCCGTTTCGGAGAGGCCAACGGGCTGTCCGAGGCGCAGATCCAGAAGTTGAACCTTGCCCTGGACGAGTTGGCCACCAACACGATCGAATATGGTTTCGCGGATGCGGAGCGCACGGAGCTCCGGGTGGAGTTGCGCCTCGAAGCCGACGCAGTCGTCGTCCGGTTGGAGGATACGGGAGTCGCGTTCAATCCGTTCGAGGAAGCCCCCGAGCCGGACGTCCACGCGAGCCTCGCCGACCGTCAGATCGGCGGGCTCGGGGTCTTCCTGACCAAGGCCCTGTTCCCGAACCCGGACTACCAGCGTTCCGACGGTTTCAACCGTGTGACTCTGCGCTTACCCCTGAAAGGAGACTAGGTGATGGCAAACGGTACCGCCTTGGACCTCAATACGGAAACGAGCGGCGACGCCATCGTGGTGATCCCCGCCGGCCGCATCGACGGCAGCACTGCAAGCCCGTTCCAGGAGGCGCTGCTCAAATTGATCGACGAGGGCACCGGCTCCCTCGTGGTGGACTTCGAGAACATCGAGTACATCAGCAGCGCGGGGCTCCGGGTGCTGCTCCTGGCGGCCAAGCAGCTCCAGGCCGGCGGCAGGAAGATCGTGCTCTGCGCCATGCGCGACCACATCTCCGAGGTGTTCAAGATCAGCGGCTTCAACGAGATCCTGGCCATCCACGCCACCCGCCAGGAGGCTGTCAACGCAAGTTGACATGGAACCCATCTCTGTCGAGGACATTCGGTTGAGCGACTTGCCTGTCAAGATACTGGTGGTAGATGACGAGGAGGACCTCGAGGCCCTGGTGTTGCAGAAGTTCCGCCGCCGTATCCGCAAGCAGGAGATCTCCTTCAGTTTCGCCCACAACGGCCAGGAGGCCATGGAGAAGCTGGACGAGGACGACGAGATCTCCATGGTCATCTCGGACATCAACATGCCGGTCATGGATGGCCTCACGCTGCTCAAGCAGCTCAACGAGAGCAAGCCGAACATCCGCTCCGTGATCGTGTCGGCGTACGGCGACATGAACAACATCCGCACCGCGATGAACCGCGGGGCGTTCGATTTCGTCACCAAGCCCATCGACTTCAACGACCTCGAAATCACCATCGACAAGACCCTGAAGCACCTGGAGTTGATACGCGAAGCCCTGGCCAACCGGGATCAACTGGTGGCCCTGGGCCGCGAGCTGGAGGTGGCCCGGGAGATGCAGGCGTCGGTGCTGCCCCGGACCTTCCCTTCCAGCGACCGCTATAACACCCACGGCCTCATGGTTCCGGCCAAGGAAGTGGGGGGCGACTTCTACGACTTCTTCCCCCTGGGCCAGGGCAGGATCGGCGTGGCCATCGGCGACGTATCGGGGAAGGGCGTTCCCGCGGCCCTGTTCATGATGGCCTGCCGCACCCTGCTCAGGAGCTACGCCATGGAGGGGGGGGCGCCCAACCAGTGCCTGAACTACGTCAACGAGACCCTCTGCGAGGACAACGAGACGTGCATGTTCGTGACCCTCTTCTACGGCGTCTTCGACCCGGAAAGCGGCGTCTTCGAGTACTCCAACGGAGGCCACAACCTGCCCCGGGCCGTGCGCGGCGACGGACAGGTGGAGGCTTTGCCCACCACGCGCAACGTGGCGTTGGGGGTGGTTCCCCGGCATGAGTACCAACAGGGATCGATCCAGCTCCAGGGCGGCGACACGCTGTTCCTGTACACCGACGGAGTCAACGAAGCCGAGGGGCCGGGCGCGGCCGAGTTCGGCGAGGAGCGGCTCGACGAGTTGCTCGCCGGGATCGACGGCGCCGGGTGCGAGGATGTCTCCACGCGGGTCCTCGATCAGGTGCGGGCGTTCGCCGGTGACAACCCCCAGTCGGACGACATCACCTGCGTAGTGCTGCGCTACCACGGCGGCTAGGAGCCCGTCCGGAGTCTTGAGGAACCTCTGAACGATCGAGACATCCAGGATGGATTCCCCCACCCTGACACTCCTGTCCCCGTTCGTCCTGGGCGTAGCGTAGCGGAGTCGAAGGACGCGCCCATGCCCCCTGTCCCGATCGTTCGGAGGTTCCTCGAGTTGAGAGCCATCGAGCTGCTCGCCGCCCTGCTGCTGGCGGCCGCCTGCCTGGGGTCGGAGGCCGCGGCGCAGACGCCGCCGGACGGCGCCGGAACCCCGGGGGTCAGCCCGGAGGCGGTGCAGTTCGGCCAGTCCTGCGCCCTGGACGGGCCTGCGAAGGCCCTCGGCGAAGGGATGCGCCTGGGCATCCAAGCGGCCTTCGACGAGGCGAACCGCGCGGGCGGGGTGCACGGCCGCCGGTTGGACCTGACGAGCCTCGACGACCGCTACGAACCCGAGGCGGCCATCGCCAACACCAAGCGCCTCATCGAGGAGGACCGGGTCTTCGCCCTCATCGGCGCGGTGGGCACGCCCACGTCGAAAGCCGCGGAGCCCATCGCCACGAAGGCGGGCGTCCCCTACCTCGGACCCTTCACCGGCGCGGAGTTCCTGCGCGACGTGGAGAAGCGTCCTACCGTGGTCAACGTGCGCGCTTCCTACTACCAGGAGACCGAAGAGATGGTGGAGCGCCTCACCCAGGACCTGGGAATGGAGCGCATCGGCATCCTCTACCAGGACGACTCGTACGGCCGGGCGGGGCTGGCGGGCACGCGCCAGGCCCTCGACCGGCGCGGCATGAGGCTGGCGGTCGAGGCCACGTACCCGCGCAACACCGAGGCGGTGAAGACCGCGGTGCTGGACATGAGGGTCGGCCTCCCCGAGGCGATCATCATCGTGGGCGCCTACCAGCCCGTCGCGACCTTCATCAAGTGGTGCCGCTTCCTCGACTTCAACCCCGTCTTCGTCAACATCTCGTTCGTCGGCAGCTCCGCTCTGGCCAAGGCCCTCGGACCCGATGGCAAGGGCGTCGTCGTCACCCAGGTAGTGCCGTTCCCACACGACGCCCGGATCCCCATCGTGACCGAATACCATGAGGCGCTTCGCGCCGTCGATCCGAAGGCGGCCGCGGGTTTCGTTTCCCTGGAGGGTTACCTGGCGGGCCGCGTGGCCATCGAGGCGCTGCGCCGGACGGGGGCCGACCTGACCCGCCGGGGGTTCATCTCATCCCTCCAGAAAGCCGGGGCCATCGACCTCGGCGGGTTCGAGTTGAGCTACGGGGAATCCGACAACCAGGGTTCCGACCAGGTCTACCTGACCATGATCGGCGACTCCGGGGAGTTTCGTTCCCTCCGGCGCCTGGAGCGGCCTTGAGCATGGCGGACCCGGATTCCCCGAAGCGGCCCACCGGCCGTAGGGTCGGCCTCGGTCTCAAGATCTACGCCGGTTTCGGTGCGGGAGTCCTGCTGATGCTCGCGGCCAGCACGGTGGCGTTGCTGTCCTTCCGCGCGGTGAGCGATTCGCAGCGCCGCATCATCGAGGACAGCGTGCCGAGCCTGACCGCGGCCATCCGGGCCGCCCAGCAGAGTTCGGCCCTGGTCAACGCCGCTCCCCGGCTGGTCTCCGCGGTGTCCGCAGAGGACCTGGCCCAGGTCAAGACGGCCATCGCGCGGGACAAGGACCTCCTCTACGAGCTCATCGACGAACTCCGGCAGAACGCCTCCCTGGAAGCCCAGGCCGGCGTGCTCCGTTCGCTCTCCGACGCGCTGACCTCGACGCTGGAGAAGATCGAGTCGGCGGCCTCGCTGCGGCGCGAGAAGGAGCGCCGCCTGGAGGCTCGCGAGGACGAGATCCCGGTGGTGACCCGGCAGATCGACCAGATACTGGTCCCTGCCATCGACGACCAGGCGTTCTTCCTCGCCACGGGGCTCCGGGACATCGGCGATGAGCCCGCTCCCGTCGAAGAGCGGACGGCCTACAACCAGTTGCTGCGTTACCGCGACCTGTTGACCTTGCACACCCAGGCCAGCCTCGCCGGCCGGTTGCTCGCGGAAACCGCGGTGGTGAACGACCGGGCCCTGATCCAGCCGCTCCGGGAGCGCTACGACGCCGCGGTGGGATCCTTCGAGCGTTCGTTCCAGTCCTGGCTGCTGTCCGCCCAGGTCGAGCAGCTCAAGTCGTTGGGGCAGGGCGCCGACGGCATCTTCGACCTGCAGGAAGCGATCCTCCGGGAAGCGGACCTGGAAGCGCAGTACATCGCGGAGAACCGGGCCAACGCGGCCCGGCTGCTGGCGACCATGGACCGGGTGGTGATGGTGACGGACGAGTCCGCGTCCGAAGCCAGTACCGCCTCCACGTCCGCGGTGAACACCGGCATGTTGCTGCTGGTGGTCCTCAACATCTTCAACATCATCGGCGCGGTCGCCCTCGGCTGGATCTTCATCGGACGCTACCTGATCCGGCGTCTGACGGGCCTGGCCGGCTCCATGCGTTCCATGGCCGAAGGCAACCTGGAGGTGCCGGTGGAGGTCCGGGGCAACGACGAGGTGACCGACATGGCGGAAGCGCTGGAAGTGTTCCGGCGCCACGCCCTCGAAGTCCAGCGCCTCAACCTGGTGGAGAAGCTCGCGGACGAGTTGAAGGACAAGAACGAGGAGCTGGAGCAGACCCTCGAGGACCTGAAGACGGCCCAGAACCAGGTGGTCATGCAGGAGAAGCTCGCCTCCCTGGGGCAGTTGGCCGCGGGCATCGCCCACGAGATCAAGAACCCCCTCAACTTCGTCAACAACTTCTCCGAGGTGTCGGGCGAGTTGATCGAGGAAGTGCGCGAAGTGCTGGACGAGATCACCGAGGGCCTCCCCGACGACGCGCGGGAGGAGATCGGCAGCATCCTCGACGACCTGAACGGCAACCTCCAGAAGATCCAGCAGCACGGCAAGCGCGCCGACGGCATCGTGCACAGCATGCTGGAGCACTCCCGCGGCCAGTCCGGCGAGCGGCGCGCGGTGGACCTGAACGCGCTGCTCAAGCAGTACGCCGACCTGGCCTACCACTCCATGCGCGCCAAGAACCAGCTCTTCAACGTGACCTGGGAAGAGGACCTCGACAGCGGCATCGGCGAAGTCGAGGTGGTGCCCCAGGACATCAGCCGCGTCTTCCTCAACCTGATCACCAACGCCTGCCAAGCCACGTTCGAACGGCTCAAGAAGACCACCGGCGACTTCGAGAAGCCCGCGGACGGCTACGAGCCCACCATCCGGTTGTCGAGCCGGCGAGAGGGGGAGAACGCGGAGTTCCGCATCAGGGACAACGGCCCCGGCATTCCCCAGGACATGGTCGAGAAGATCTTCGAGCCTTTCGTCACCACCAAGGCCACGGGAGAAGGCACCGGACTCGGCCTGTCCCTGTCCCAGGACATCCTGGCCCAGCACGGCGGCGCCATGGGCGTCGAGAGCGAACCCGGCTCGTTCACCGAGTTCTGGCTGACCATCCCCGGCGAACCGTCCCAGTCCGGCGAACAGCACGCCTGATCGAAGCGGCGCCCCCGCGCCGCGCCCCGGCCGAGTATAGCGGAGAACTCCGACCCACTCCCATTTCGACCCTGCCGTCCTCGGTTTGGCGTCGCAGACGCCCCACCTTCCGTCATCCCTGCGAAAGCCCACCCTCCGGAACCTCTGAACAATCGGGACGGGGGGCATGAGCGCGTCCTTCGACTTCGCTTCGCTACGCTCAGGATGAATGGAGGACTCCGCTTCGCTACGCTCAGGACGAACGGGGATAGGGGTCAGGATGAAGGAATTGGGAATCCATCCCGGATGTCTCGATTGTCCAGAGGTTCCCTCCGTCATTCCCGCAGATGCCCACACCCGTCATTCCCGCAGATGCCCATACCCCGTCATTCCCGCAGATGCCCATACCCCGTCATTCCCGCGAAAGCGGGAATCCATCCATTCTTGTGAAAACTCTCCGTGTTTCCATCCTTCCGACCCAACCCCATCGCGCCACGCATCACTATGCACCGGTTGGATACGAGGTCCCTGAACCCATGGAAAGCACTATCCAGAGAGGAAAGGCAGTCAGGAAATGAGGTTTGTACAACGAGGCGAGGAAACCGGATGGATTCCCGCTTTCGCGGGAATGACGGGGTGTGGGCTTTCGCGGGAATGACGAAGGGTGAGGCGTCTGCGGGAATGACGGGGCAGGCGTCTGTGGAGCAATGACCGCGTGATCCTTTTCGCTCTCCCTTCGCCTTATACGGAACCTCTGAACAATCGGGACAGGGAGCATGAGCGCGTCCTTCGACTTCGCTTCGCTACGCTCAGGACGAACGGAGACAGGGGTCAGGGTGAGGGAATCGGGAATTCCTCCTGGATGTCTCGATTGTTCAGATGGTCCCTACCTTACTGGCGAAGGGCGGAACAACCATCAAACTGGATGGAAAGGCGAGCAACCGCCCCCGTTCGTCCTGAGCGTAGCGAAGCGAAGTCGAAGGACGCGTTTTCCCGCAGGAAGAGGGAACCGGGCCGAATGCCGCGGTGCGGGCCGGAGCGTGACACGGGCGGCGCGCCGGTCCTTCCCGGCGCGCCGCCCGTGCAGGGGATGCGGGGTCAGTTCTTGCTGCGGACCTCGGCTGCGTCGTCCGGGTCGGGCATGACCACGAACTCGGGATATGCCTCGATGCCGAGCTCTCCCGCGTCCTGGCCGAGCTCCTCGACCGCTTGCGAGACCCGGGCTCCCAGGGTCCGGTCGATGGCTTGCCACAGCAGCCAGGAGACCGCGAACACGAACACGCCCACCGCCACGATCCCGAGGAGCTGCACGCCGAAGTTGCCCCCGGCGACGATGCAGGTGGCCAAGGTGCCCCAGACGCCGGCGAACAGGTGGGCCGGGATGGCGCCCACCACGTCGTCCAGCTTGACGGTCTCCAGCAACTTCAGGCCGGCGACGCACACCGCGCCGCCGATGGCGCCGATGATGATCGACCAGTAGTGGGCCACGAAGTCCGGTCCTGCGGTGATGGCCACGAGCCCCGCGATGGCGCCGTTGAGGCCGGCCAGCAGGTCGATGCGCCCGAGGATGGGCCGCGCGATGATGAGGGCCACGAGGAACCCTGCGGCCCCGGCAAGGTTGGTGTTCACCAGCAGGTGGCTGATGGCCACTGCGTCCTTGGCGCCGCCCAGGGCGAGCTGCGAGCCGCCGTTGAAGCCGAACCAGCCGAGCCACAGGATGAAGACGCCCAACGTCACGATGGGGATGTTCGAGGGCGGCGTGATCTTGACGCTGCCGTCGGCCCGGAACTTGCCCCTTCTCGGCCCCACCACGAGGGCGCCCGCCAGGGCGGCCCAGCCGCCGGTGGAGTGCACGATGGTGGATCCGGCGAAGTCCTTGAAGCCCATGGAGCCGAGCCAGCCCCCGCCCCAGGTCCAGGCGCCGACGATGGGATAGACGATGGCGGTCAAGAGGGCGATGAAGATGAAGAAGGACCACAGGTTCACCCGCTCCGCCAGGGCGCCGGAGACGATGGACGCGGTGGTGGCCACGAAGACCATCTGGAAGAACCAGTCCGACATGACGGCGTAGTCGGTCTTCAGGACCGCGGCGAGGGCCTCCTCGTTGTCGCCCAACAGGGCGATCTCGTCGGCCGAAGGACCGTAGAACGGGATGAAGGAGCCGATCACGTTCCCCACGTCCACGTACATGAGGTTGTAGCCGATGATGTAGTACATCAGCCCCGCGATGGAGTAGAGGCCGAAGTTCTTGAGGCAGATCATGGACACGTTCTTGGTGCGCACCGAGCCCGACTCCAGCATGGTGAAGCCCGCGCACATCCACATCACGAGGGCGCCCCAGACGAGGAAGGCAAAGGTGTTCAGCGTGAACTGGGTCTCCTTGTCGATGACGGCTGCGTCCGCGGCGGTCGCGGACAGGAGCACGCCTGACGCGGCGAGCAGTCCGGCCGCGGTCGCCGTGCGGCGAAGCCTCTCGCCGCGGCCGCGGTCACGTGGTCCATGTGGGTCGTTGCTCATGTCTGCCTCCTGTTGATTCCTGTTTTTAGTTCGTTCCCTCTGCGCGAAAGCGCGTCCTTCGACTTCGCTACGCTCAGGACGAACGGAAAATTTCGCTTCGCTCGGAACGAACGGGAAACTTTGCTTTGCCCGGGACGAACGGGGGGCGTCCGGGGTTTCCGCTATTCAGTTCCAGGGTCCTTCACCAAGCCGGGGTTTCCGGCGTTCAGTTCCAGGGGTCTTCTCCGGGCGAGTCCGCGTCGTGGAGTCGTTCGATGACCACCTCGGACTCCAGGGCCGAGTCCGAAGCGCCCCGGAAGACGCCCCGGCTGGGCGGCACGTCCGCGTAGTCCCGGCCCACCGCCACCCGGATGTGGCGCTCGTCCCCTACGGTGTCGTTGGTGGGGTCGAACCCCGTCCACCCGAGGCCCGGGAACCAGCATTCCACCCACGCGTGGCTCTCGCCCTTGGCCACGCCCCGGTCGGGAGGCCCGAGGTAGCCCGACACGTAACGGCACGGGACGCCCCAGCCGCGCAGGATGGAAGCCATCACGTGGGCATAGTCCTGGCACACCCCCCTGCCGGTTTCGAGGATCTGCTCGATGGGCGAATCCACGCAGGTATGGCCCGGGACGTACTCGAACGCCCGATGGAGCTTCCCGCAGAGCTCCCTCGCGCTCGCGAGGAGGTCGCCCCCCGGCGCGATGTCGTGCTTCGCCATGAACTTCTCCAGGGCCGGGTTGGAGCCCACGAAGCTGCTGGGATGCGCCATGGGCCAGAGTTCCACCGTGTCCACCGCCCGGCGGAGGCGCTCGGCGGCGTCGGCGTCCAGGCGCTCCGGGGCCGGCGCGAGCGGCCCCACCTCCACGGTGGAACGGGCGGTAATGCCGAGGCGCTCGTGGGCCCGGAGCCGGTCCAGGAAGTGGCCCGTATTGCCGAACGGGTCGGTGAACTCGAACAGCGGGCCGTCCGGGTCGGTCTGGACGGAGAAGTCCCGGACCGTCTGGGCCCGGTTGCGGACCGGGCACAGGTACAGCGTCATCACCGACGCCCGCACCGGCGCGGCGTAGTCGAACCGCAGGGTGTGCTCGATGGCGTAGGTTGCGATCACGAAGGCAGCTCCTCCGCCAGGGAATGATCGACGTAGGAGGCCATGGCCAGGTCGTGGAGGGTTCGACCATGCTCCTCCATGGATTGGAAGAACCCGCTCGATTCCGCGGCGCCGGAGAGCCGGGTGGCCTCGACCTCGATGGCCGCGGCGATGCGAAGCGCCATCCGGTGGGGCGGGGCCAGGGGGTGGTGGGCGCCCACAGGGTCGATGCCGGCGAGCATCTCGTCAATGCGCTGGACCGAGAAACGCAGTGAGCGGGGGATCTCGGGTTGCCGGGTGAGCAGGCCCAGGGCTTCTTCCCGCTCGACCCGGGTGGAGTAGCGGCGGCAGTAGGTCTCGTACGCGCCGCACACGCGCAGCAGGTCCGCCCACGAAAGGGCGGCGTCGCTCCGGTCGTCCCGGCTGAACTCGATCCAGCAACCGATGAGGCCGGCCTGGTGCTGTATCCGTTCGATGAACCGGCCGAGTTCGAGGAAGCGCCACGCGTCGTCCCGGGCCATGGTGTCGTCCACCACGCCGGCCAGCATCCGCAAGCGGTCGATGGTCTCGCGCACCAGCGCGGCCGGCCCCTGCGCCCAGGTCAGGGCGAAGTTGCTGTCCCGGAGCCAGAGGTAGCCCTGGTTGAGGCAGGTCCATACCGGCAGCGGGAGCTGCGCCCGCACCCGCTGGGCGTTCTCGCGTCCGCGCTGCCAGCACGACAGCAGGGAGTCCGGGTTCGCGGTCTCCTCCACGAGGTTGCCGGCGAGGGTGTAGGCGTCGGCGATGAGGAAGTTCTCGGCCTCTCCGATGCTGGTGTCCACCCCCGGCGGGGCCTGTCCCAGCGCCTGGTATACGGCCTGCCACCCCACCGCCAACTCGTCCGCGGGCCGGTCCACCAGCCGGGTGAGCTGGAACCGGAGCAGCCCCGCGGTGTGCTCGATGCGCTCCACGTGGCGGCCCAGCCAGTAGAAGTCCGCGGCTACCCGCGCCAGCACGGTCCAGACCTCGCTAGTCGTCCAGGATCCATAAGTCCTTGCAGCCGCCTCCCTGGCTGGAGTTCACCACCAGGCTGCCGCGCCGGAGCGCGACCCGGCACAGCCCGCCCGGGACCACGTGCTGCTCGCTGCGCCCCTGCAGCACGAAGGGGCGCAGGTCCACGTGGCGCGGCTCGATGACCCCGTCCACGAAGCACGGGGCCCGGGAAAGGCCCTGCACCGGCTGCGCAATGAAGTTCGACGGGTCGGCGCGCAGCCGCTCGGCGTATCGGGCGCGTTCGTCCGCGGATGCGTGGGGCCCCACCAGCATCCCGTAGCCGCCCGCTCCGCCCACTTCCTTGACCACCAGCTCGGGGAGGTGATCCAGGGTGTAGGCCAACCCTTCGTCCTCCCGGCAGAGGTAGGTCTCCACGTTGTTCAGGATCGGCTCTTGGTCGAGGAAGTAGCGGATGATCTTCGGGACGTAGGCGTACAGGCTCTTGTCGTCCGCCACCCCGGTGCCGGGGGCGTTGGCCAGGGCCAGGTTGCCGGACCGGTAGGCGTGGAAGAGGCCCGGGGCCCCGAGGATCGATTCGCCCCAGAACGTCACCGGGTCCAGGAAGTGGTCGTCCACGCGCCGGTAGAGCACGTCCACGCGGCGGAGTCCGGACGTGGTGCGCGCATACAGGGCGGCGTCGCGCATGACCAGATCCTGCCCCTCCACCAGGTCGATGCCCATCTCGCCGGCGAGGAAGGCGTGCTCGTAATAGGCGGCGTTGTACATGCCCGGGGTCAGCACCGCCATGTTCGGGCGGTCCCACGAGGGGCTCAGGGAGGCGAGGACGGAATAGAGGCGCTGGGCGTAATCGGCCACCTCGCGCACCCGGTGGGCGCGGTACAGCTTGGGGAACGCGTCCTTGGTGGCGTTGCGGCAGGCGAGCATGTAGGACACCCCGGAGGGGACCCGCAGGTTGTCCTCCAGCACCGCGAACCCTTCGTGGGTGCGGATGAGGTCGGTGCCGCACACGGCCACGTAGACGTCGTGGGGGACCTTCACCCCGCGCATCTCCATGCGGTATTGCGGGCAGCCGAGCACCAGGTCGATGGGCACCACCTTGTCCCGCAGGCAACGGCCCTCGTGGTACACGTCCTTGAGGAACAGGTTGAGGGCCGCCAGGCGCTGCTTGAGGCCCCGCTCCACGTGGTCCCACTCGGCCGCGGTCAGCAGCCGGGGCACGCAGTCGATGGGGATGATCTTGTCGGTGGCCTGGTCGGCGTCGAGGACCGTAAAGGTGATGCCTTCGTGCAGGAAGTGTCGATAGACGCCTTCCTGGAACTTGGTGAGGTCCTCGGGGGTGAGTTCCGTCAGCGCCCCGTTGAGGCGTCGGGACGCCTCCCGCGGGCTCCCGTCCGACTCGAACATCTCGTCGTAGAAGCGCTCGTCGAGCTCGTACGTGGCGAACGCCCCCATGCCCGGTCGGGACACGTCGGCGCCGCCCGAACCCGGAGGCGGGATCGGGGAAGCTGACGGGGGTCGGACCGTGGACTTATCGGGCGCCATTCGAGCGTTCTCCCAACTCGGCGTTCCCCCGGAATGTATCCGGTAGCCGATTGCGGTGTCAAGGGACGCGGCAGCGCGGGTTGCAAAAGCGGAGTTCAGTTACTATGGTTGCCCAAAATTCTCACAGGAGGGCACCCATGAAGAGGAAGAGATCCTTGCGTGTATTTTCGAGCGGCCTTGCCGCGCTGGTGGCGGCGGCGCTGGCGGCGTCCTACGCCGCGGCGGGTACGCTGGACGACGTCCGCAAGCGCGGCCACCTGCAATGCGGCATCAACACCGGACTGGTGGGCTTTGCCGCGCCGGACGACAAGGGCGTGTGGCGGGGCTTCGACGTGGACGTGTGCCGGGCGGTGGCGGCCGCGGTGTTCGGCGACGCCGACAAGGTCAAGTACACCAACCTCACCGGCAAGACGCGCTTCACCGCCCTGCGGTCCGGCGAGATCGACATGCTGTCGCGCAACACCACCTGGACCTTCAGCCGGGACGTGGACTTGCAGTTCACCTTCGTGGGCGTGAACTACTACGATGGCCAGGGCTTCATGGTCCCCAGGAAGCTCAACGTCGAGTCCGCCAAGGACCTGGACGGGGCCTCCGTCTGCATCCAGACCGGCACCACCACCGAGCTGAACCTCGCGGACTTCTTCCGGGCGAACGACAAGAAGTACGAGCCGGTGCCCATCGAGACCAACTCCGAAGCGCGCACGAACTACCTGGCCGGTCGTTGCGACGTCTATACCACCGACCGTTCGGGCCTTGCGGCCACGCGGGCGGCGCTGGACGACCCCGATGCGCACGTGGTGCTGCCCGAGGTCATCTCCAAGGAGCCCCTGGGTCCGCTGGTGCGGCAGGGCGACGACCAGTGGGCGGACATCGTCCGCTGGACCCTCAACGCCATGATCGCCGCGGAGGAGATGGGCGTCACCTCCAAGAACGCGAAGAAGATGGCGGAAGGCACCAAGAACCCGGAGATCAACCGCCTGCTGGGCAACGAAGAGTTGCAGGGCCGGGAGACGCTGGGCCTGTCCAGGGACTGGGCGGTGAACGTCATCGCACAGGTGGGCAACTACGGCGAGTCCTTCGAGGCCAACATCGGCAAGGATACGCCCATCGGTCTGGGCCGGGGCGTCAACGCCCAGTGGACGGACGGCGGGCTGATCTACGCTCCGCCCTTCCGGTAGGCCCGGAGGGGGCCTTCCTCGACGCGTGAGCCGTGTGGGGCCGCCCCGGCTCCACACGGCTTCACGCCCGACGCCGGGCGTGGCGAAACCTCACAACACCGTGTCAGGCGCGTTGTCGCGTGCGGGGCGCCTGTGGCGCGACGAGACCGTGCACGGCGTGGCCGTCCAGATCATGGTGGTGTTCGCGGTGTTCGCGTCCGTCGCCTGGATGATCGGCAACGTCGTCGCCAACTACGCCGCCCTCGACAAGACCTTCGGTTTCAGTTTCCTCTGGCAACTGCCCGCCAACTACGACATCAACCAGACCCTGATCGAGTACAGCAACCGGGACACGCACCTGCGGGCGGCGCTGGTGGGCCTCATCAACACGGGGCTGGTGGCGCTGGTGGGCATCGCGCTGGCCACGGTGCTGGGGTTCCTGGTGGGCATCCTCCGGCTGTCGGAGAACTGGCTGGCCTCGCGCCTCGCCTACCTCTACGTGGAGTTCAACCGCAACACCCCGGTGCTCCTGCTCATCCTGCTCTGGCACGGCGTCGCCATCAACACGCTGCCCCATCCCCGGGAGGCCATCGAGTTGGGCGAGGTCGCGTTCCTCACCAACCGGGGCTTCTACGTTCCCCGGCCGATGTTCGAGTCCGGCTTCACGTGGGTGGCCCTGGCCGCGGTTGCGGCCGTAGCGGCCGTGTTCCGGGTGCGCCGCCGGGTGCGCCGGGTGCGGGAGGCCACCGGCCGCCAGCTCCCCGGAGGCTGGATCTCCGCGGCCCTGCTCCTGGGCCTGCCGGTGCTGACCTTCGTTGCGGTGGGCGCCACCGTCTCCTTCGAGATACCCGAGCTCCGGGGCTTCAACTTCCAGGGCGGCGTCTATCTCACCCCCGAGCTCGTGGCCCTGACCTGGGCCCTGGCGGTCTATACCTCCGGCTTCATCGCCGAGAACGTGCGCGCCGGCATCCTCGCCACCGACAAGGGCCAGGTCGAGGCGGCCCAGTCCCTGGGGCTGCCCCGGCGGCGCGTCCTGAGCCTGGTGGTCATGCCCCAGGCCATGCGGGTGATCGTCCCGCCGCTCACCTCGTCCTACCTGGACCTCACCAAGAACTCGTCCCTGGCCATCGCCATCGGCTACATGGACTTGGTGGCCACCCTGGGCGGCATCACCCTGAACCAGACGGGGCGGGAGATCGAAGCCATGATGCTGGTCATGGTGGTCTATCTGGCCATCTCCCTCGGCATCGCCCTGTTCATGAACTGGTACAACCGGCGGGTCCGGTTGGTGGAGCGCTGACCATGGTCCAGACCGTCCAGACCGCGCCCCGCGAATACCCGCCCGGAAGCCACCCGGACCTGCCGCCCCCTCCGGGGTCCACCGGCGTGGTGGGCTGGCTGCGGGCCAACCTGTTCTCGTCGCCGCTCAACGCCGCGCTCACCGTGGTGTGTCTGTGGCTGATCTACGAGTTCGTGACCGCGACCCTGGGCTGGTTCGTGCTGGACGCGGTGGTGGAGGCCGGCTCCCGCACGGAATGCGCCGAGCTGGGGGACGGCGCCTGCTGGGCGGTGGTGGCCACGCGCATGGACCAGTTCGTTTACGGCTTCTATCCCGAAGCCCAGCGCTGGCGCCCCATCCTGGCCTTCGTCCTGCTGGCGCCGGCCCTGGCCCCGGTGCTGTTCGACCGCACGCCCTTCCGCCGCCGGCTGCTCTGGTTCTCACTGGCTTATCCCGCGGTCGCGGCCTGGCTGATCTACGGCGGCCTGTTCCTGCCGGTGGTCGATACGGGCGCCTATGGCGGCTTCCTGTTGACGCTGATCCTCGGGGTCACCGGCATCGTGGCCTCGCTTCCGCTGGGCATCCTGCTCGCCCTGGGGCGGCAGTCGCGCCTCATCGCCATCCGGGTCCTCTCCACCGCCTTCATCGAGGTCCTGCGCGGCGTCCCCCTCATCACGCTGCTGTTCATCGCCTCCACCATGCTCAACTACTTCCTGCCCCCGGGGACCAGCTTCAACCTGCTGTTGCGGGTGCTGGTGATGGTCACGCTCTTTGCCGCGGCCTATATCGCGGAAGCCGTGCGCGGCGGCCTGCAGGCCATTCCCCGAGGCCAGTACGAGGCGGCCGACGCCCTGGGCCTGTCCTACTGGAGGACCACCTGGCTCATCACCCTGCCCCAGGCCCTCAAGATCTCCATACCGGGCATCGTCAACGTCTTCATCGGCCTTTACAAGGACAGCACGCTGGTTGTAATCATCGGGTTGCTGGACCCCCTCGGAGTGGCCCGGGCCATCCTCGCGGACGCCAAGTGGAACGGGCTCTCCAACGAAACGTACCTGTTCATCGCGCTGTTCTTCTTCGTGAGCTGCTTCGCCATGTCGCGTTACTCCCTGTGGCTCGAGAAGAGGTTGAGCGTGGGCGACCGGTAGGAACGGAAGCGCCATGGAAGAAGTCGATCGCATCGAGTCCTCCCTCGACCCCTCCAAGGTGATGGTCGAGATCACCGGCATGAACAAGTGGTACGGCGCGTTCCACGCGCTCAAGAACATCCACCTGCGCGTCACCGCGGGGGAACGCATCGTCATCTGCGGGCCGTCCGGATCCGGCAAATCGACGCTGATCCGCTGCATCAACCGGCTCGAAGTCCACCAGCGGGGCGCCATCGTGGTGGACGGCGTGGAGCTGACCCGGGACCTGAAGGACATCGAGCGGGTCCGTTCCGAGGTGGGGATGGTGTTCCAGCACTTCAACCTGTTCCCCCATCTCACGGTGATGGAGAACTGCACCCTGGGACCCATCTGGGTGCGCAAGCTGCCCAGGCGGGACGCGGAAGAGATCGCCCTGCGGCTGCTGGAGCGGGTGCGCATCCCGGAGCAGGCCCACAAGTACCCGGGGCAACTCTCCGGCGGCCAGCAGCAACGGGTGGCCATTGCCCGGGCCCTGTGCATGCAGCCCCGGATCATGCTGTTCGACGAGCCGACTTCCGCCCTGGACCCGGAGATGATCAAGGAAGTGCTCGACACCATGATCGAACTGGCTGAGAGCGGCATGACCATGCTGGTAGTCACCCACGAGATGGGCTTCGCCCGCCGGGCCGCCCACCGTGTCATCTTCATGGACGGCGGCGAGATCATCGAGGAGAACACCCCCGAAGAGTTCTTCAACCACCCCCGGAACGACCGCACCAAGCTGTTCCTGAGCCAGATATTGTCGCATTAGCGGCGAGGCTGTCATGGTAGCGGCGGGTGGCCATGGAAAACTCTGCACAACGGTCCCGTGAAGGACCGTAGGAGACTCTGAACGGACCGTCAAGGAAGCCCTGAACGACTCGCATATCTCCTCGTCCGTCGAAGCCCGGCCCTGGACCGGAGTAGTGGAGGGGAACGACTGGACAACTTGCGGAAACCCTGTACAATTGCCTCCGTTCGTCCTGAGCGTAGCGAAGCGAAGTCGAAGGACGCGACATGGACGCCGAAGGAACTATCGAGGGACGGAACATGAAGGACGATCCCATAGTCGAAGAAATACGGCGATACAGGCAGGAGCACGCAGCGCAGTTCGACTACGACCCGGATCGGATCGTCGAAGACCTGGTAGCTCAGCAACGGGCGAGCGGGAGAAGGTATATCAGACTCCCGGCGCGCCGCATAAAGCCGGAAGCGGAAGGCGTATCGAATCCGAAACCTGCGGATGAGCCGGCAGGCACGGATGGCGATGTTTCAGGAACGGAGGTCACCAATGGGAAGTCTCGAAGAATGCGGTAGTGGACAGTTCCTGTTTTCGCAGTCGCTGCGGGCAAGCGCGAACGCGGTGGGAAGGTATGCCGGGACGCTGGTTCTGGCCGCGGTCGCAGCGCTTTCCGTGGCTGCATTGCCCGCAACGGCCGCGGACATGGCCGCGGCCGAGATGGTCAACACGGACGGCAAGGTCATCGGAGAAGTGGCCTTCGAGCAGGCCCCCGGCGGCGTGCTCCTGTTCGTCAAGGTGGCCGGCCTGCCCCCCGGCCCCCACGGCATCCACCTGCACAGCGTCGGCGGCTGCGCCCCCGACTTCAAGGCCGCCAAGGGACACATCAACCCGCACAAGCGCGCCCACGGCCTGCGCAACCCGGACGGCCCGGACAACGGCGACCTGCCCAACCTGTACGTGGCCGCGGACGGAACCGGCATGGCCGAGTTCTACACCACCCTGGTGAGCGTTGCCGACGGCAAGAGCGCCCCGGCGCTGCTGGACGCGGACGGCTCTGCCGTCATCATCCACGCCAACCCCGACGACCACATGACCCAACCCATCGGCGGCGCCGGCGGCCGCATCGCCTGCGGGGTCGTCGAGAGGAAGGCCGCCGCGAAGTAACCCGCGAGGGGCATTTCGGGGCAGTGAGTTGCCAGCGGTCGAAAAGGAGGCACAACATGTTGTCATCAGAGGCTTTGAAGATGCTTTCGCAGAAGGCCATAGAGCAACAGGACTATTTGGACACGGAGGAGGCTGCCAAGATTGCTCTGGTTCTGCCGTTTATACGGAAGTTGGGATATGACATTTTTGACCCAGCCGAAGTTGTTCCTGAATCTACTGCTGACTTTGCAGATAAGAAGGGCAAGAAAGTGGACATCGCCATCATGCACGATGGTAAGCCCGTAATCCTGATCGAGTGCAAGAAAGTCAGTGATCCGCTAGACGCTGGTAAAGAAGAACAGTTAGGTAGGTATTTTAATGATACCGACGCACGCTTCGCTATCCTCACGAATGGTATCGTCTATAAATTCTACAGCGATTTTAACAAAAAGGGTAAGATGGACACGAACCCATTTCTGGAAATCGACCTCGCTCATCTAAGCCAGAGTGATGTGGATGCGTTAAATAAGCTACACCTTGACAAATCTTCCCTCGATGTCGAGAAAGGTTATGATGCTGCTGAAAAGCTGAAGTACGTCGGGGGTATGAAGGAGTATTTGCATGAGATGTATAATCAACCAGACAAAGACTTCGTGATATTACTCGCCCGTCAAGTCTATGACAAGAAGATGACCCAAAAAATCAGAGAGTCTTTTACAGATTTGGTAAAACAGGCTTTCCATGAGTTTATTTCCGACGAATCGAAGAAGGAGGTCAAGAAAACCTTGGAGAAGGCTTCGTCTATGAATGCTACTCAGGAGAATTACGAAGTCTCGGTCACAGAGCGTTCGAGAGTCAGGCGACCTGACGACCCACATGAAGAGGTCAAGGAAGGCAGAAATAGAAAAGCCACGGACCAAGAGAAGGAAGGTCTCAATAAAGTGAGAAACATCGTCGCCCAGATAGTTGATCAGAACCGAATTGATGTGCGGACTGCACGATCTTACTGCACGGTGTTGCTTGATGACAACCAACAGAAGCGCATCTGCCGGCTATACTTCAAAGCAACAAACGTGATGAGACTGGGTTTGTTTGACGAAGCCAAGAAGGAGACGCAACACTCCTTGAAATCCCTCGACAACATCTCGGACTATGCTGACCAGTTACGGGCGACAGTGGCACGCTATCCGCGCAAGTAACCGGTCCATAGACATCAGTGTTGATGGCGGTTCGTCGCTACACAACTCGTATTACATGACCGCCTGCCACCTGCAGCATCCCGTTCATACGGCTATTCTTTGAATGCTGACCAGTTCGAGCGACCCCGGCACGCCTAGTCTTCTACATCGAGCCAGAGCGCAATCGCCTCCCGCAGTCGTTCGAGCAATTGGTCGATTGACTTGGCCTGTGTATGGCAGCCCGGAAGGGCGGGAACGCTTCCCACGTAGTAGCCGTCTTCGTCCTCCTCGATAACGATGGTGTATTCCGTGCTCATTGAGTTTCCCCCTGACCCGGCACGGAAGATCGTAGCGCCTTGGCGCGGAAATGGAAACCGATTAACGTCATGTTCCATACTCGGAGAGAGACTCCATGCCGGCCAGAGGCACGTTCTCGTTTGCCAGCAACTTCAACGTGGCGTTCCGCCACGTACGGCGTAAACCCGTTCGTCCCGCGTGCATTCCGCGGCGAAAGCGAAGGTCGCCCGCAACGTCTCTACGGAAAGTTGCGGGTAGTTCTCCAGGATCTGCCGTTCGGTCCAGCCGTCGGCCATCAGGCCGAGCAGGAACTCGACGGACAGTCGGGTTCCCCGGACTACGGGTTTGCCCGCAAGGATGGACGGGTCGCTATGGATGTAGCGGCGCCATTGCATGAAGGGCCTCCGCTCCAACCATACCACATGCCCTTGCCGTTCATAACCTGCAAGGGACCCCCTGGACAATCGGGACAGGGGCATGGGCGCGTCCTTCGACTCCGCTTCGCTACGCTCAGGACGAACGGGGATGGAGGGGGCAGGATGAGGGAATCCGGCCTGGATGTCTCGATTGTCCAGGGGTTCCCTGGGGGAGTTGTGCCATGAAGGGGGCGGCCTCATGCATTCCAAATTGACGACCGGACAGAAGAAGGAGCTCCGGGCGCTTTCGGAATTGCCCGACGACCGGATTGACACGACGGAGGTCCCTGAGCTTCTCGATTGGTCAGGGGCAAGGCGAGGCGCATTCTATCGGCCTGTCAAACAACAGGTCACGTTGCGGCTGGACGCGGAGATCGTGGCGTGGTTCAAGGCGCATGCGCAGGGAGGCCGCGGTTACCAGACGGAGATCAACCTGGTGCTCCGCGAGCATATCCAGCGGCATGAACGGGGTCGGACAGCAGGCAGGCAGACCCGATGAGAGCTTCCTCCTCGACCTCGACGCCTGATGGATTTCCGCCCCCGCTTCCGCGAGGACATGCTTTCGCGGGGATGACGGGGAGGGACGTCCGCGGGGGTGGCCTTCCTGCATCTTGCACATACGCCTTCCTGCCTCCTGGACTTCACGTCAACGCTCCTTGCCATCGAGCCCCTGGCAGCCCAACCCCTGAATTTCTCCGGTATCTGTGCTAGGTTCCCCAAGCTCGTCACACCGACGGCCGGTTACGGCCGGTTGGAGTCTCGACGCCGCAAGGGGGCCGGGAACATGGGCACGACGCTGATCAGGAACATAGGGACGCTGGTAACCGGGGTTATCGACGACCCTCTGCGGGACGCGGACTCGATCCTGGTGGCGGACGGGGTCTTCCGGGAGATCGGGAAGGGGCTGGGCGGCAGCGCGGATCGGACCATCGACGCCAACGGGACCACGGTGGTCCCCGGCCTCATCGACTCGCACTCGCACCCGACCTTCGGGGATTTCACGCCGGCCCAGAACTCCCAGGGGTGGATCACCCATTACATGCACGGCGGGGTCACCGCCATCATCTCCGCGGGGGAGCTGCACGTTCCCGGGCTGCCGCTGCCGCCGGACCCGTTGTGCGCGGTGTCGCTGGCGGTGGTGGCCAAGCGCTGCTGGGACAACCTCCGGCCTTCGGGGGTCAAGGTGCACGGGGGCACGTTGCTGCTGGTGCCGGGCCTGGAGGAGAAGGACTTCGACACCATCGCCGAAGCGGGCATCGGCCTCGTCAAGTTCATCTTCTACGACTACGGCCTGCTGCCCAACGGCGAGGCCGAGCGTTACGTGAGGTGGTCCCGGGCGCGCGGCATCAAGGTCAAGATCCACTCGGGCGGGGTGTCCCGGTCCGGGGTCAGCCAAGTGGCGGGCATGGACATCGTGAAGGCCATCGACCCGGACGTCATCGGCCACAGCACCGGCGGCCCCATCCCCATGCCGGAAGAGGACCTGCGGCGGATCGTGGCCGAGACCGACTGCGACGTGGAGATCTGCACCTCCGGCAACCTGCGCATGGGACTCAAGTTGACCGAGGCCGTCAACGCCCACGACGCCCGGCATCGGGTCTTGGTGGGCACGGACACGCCCGGCGGCACCGGAGTGGTCCCCCGCGGCATCCTGCGGGAGATCTGTTTCCTCGCCTCCCTGGGAGGGATCCCGCCGGAACAGGCGGTGGCCATGGCCACCGGCAACACCGGACGCGCCCACGGGCTGGACCTGGGAGTCATCGCCGAGGGAAGGCCCGCGGACCTCGTGATCATGGACCGCATCACCGGGTCCGTGTCCGGGGACGCCCTGGACTCCTTCGCCAAGGGGGACCTGCCGGGCATCTCTGTGGTGATGATCGACGGCGAACTGACCGTGCCGGGCAGGAGCCAGCAGACGCCGCCGCCGGAGCGGGGCGCGGTGATCCGCGGCTGATGGGCCGGTAGCCGGGTTTCCGGAACACGGGCGCGGCGGACGTTCGCCCGACCCATGCGAGCAGCCCGCGCGCGTAGCGCGAAGCTGCCCGAAGCGGACGCCCGACCCATGCGAACGCAAGGCCGCTGCGGCGAGAGTCGTCCGAGTGGGCGGGTCCCCCATTGACGCGGCCCGCGCATCGGGGCGCCGCTCTGCCGGGACAAGGAGGAAAGGTGAGTTCACTACAGTACGGCGTCGGACTTTTCCCGACGGAGCCCATCCCGCGGATCGTCCAACTGGGCAAGCAGGCGGAGGAGTCGGGGTTCACCCACGTGTGGATCGGCGACTCGCACCTCATCTGGCGCGAGGCGTTCGTGAACATGGCCGCGGTGGCCCTGAACACGTCCAGGGTCGTCATCGGCACCGGCGTGACCAACCCCGTGACCCGGCACCCTTCGGTGTTGGCCAGCGCGTACGCGACCCTGGACGAGATGGCGCCGGGGCGGTTCGCGGTGGGCATCGGGCTCGGCGACAGCTCCCTGGAGACCATGGGCCGGAAACAGGCGCGGCTGGCGGACTTCGAGGAGGCGGTGGCGCAGATGCGGGCCGTCATCGAGGGGGGCGAGGCCGCGCTGGAAAGCGGCAACATCCGCCTCAACTTCTCACAGAACCGCAAGATCCCGTTCTACGTGGCGGCCAGCGGGCCGAAGATGCTGGAGCTTTCCGGGCGGGTGGCGGACGGCGTGATCATCCTCGTGGGGGTGGATTCCGGCGCGCTGGAAAAGGCCGTGGCCAGGATCGAGGCCGGGGCCGAGTCCGCGGGCCGCAAGCTCTCGGACATCCACCTGGTGCTGTGGGTCCCGTGCGCGGTCTCCGAGCGGCCCGGCGCCAAGGACGCGGTCAAGGCCCACGTGGCCCGGGTCATCGCCCACCCGCTTCCCTTCTCCCTGGACCATCGCGAGCAGAAGGTCCTGGACGACATCCGGCAGGCTTACAACTACTACCAGCACATGGACCAGCGGGCCAGCCAGGCGCGTGTGATCCCGGACTGGCTGGTGGACAAGTTCGCCATCGCCGGCGGCCCGGACGAATGCCGCGCCAAGGTCGAGGAACTCCGGCGGAGCGCGGTGCAGCAGGTGGCCATCATCCCTTACGACGTGGGCGGCGCCGACCGCGGGGAGACCCTGCGGCTGTTCGCCCAGGCCACCACGTAACCGCCGCCGGTGCGGACCCTCGCCCGCTACTACCTCTTCCAGATACCCGGCTGGCTCCTGACCGCGGCGTTGCTGGCGGTCCTCCATTCATGGCTGGGCCTGCCGGCATGGATGGCGCTCACCGGCCTCGGGTTGGTGGTGGTGAAGGACGTGGTCTGCTACCCGTTCCTGCGCAAGGCATACCGCCTGGAACCCTCGGGCGCGGCCCAACTCGCGGGCCTGCGCGGGGTGGCGCGGGACCATCTCGACCCCACCGGCTACGTTTACGTGCGCGGCGAGTTGTGGCGCGCGCGCACCGAAGCCGGCGCCGCGGCCATACCCGCGGGCGCCCAGGTGAAGGTCGTCCGCGGCCACCGCATGACGTTGACCGTGGCCCGGGACTAGGCGGACGTTCGCCGCAGGCGCCGGACGCGCCCGTTCCTTGCGGCAGGCGCGCGGCTCAAGTATGAATAGGGGCATGAGCGATACGGCGCAGCGGCTCAAGGAGATCATCGCCGACGACCGGCAGGACCTGGTCCGGCTTTGCCTGGAACTCGGCAACCTCCCCTCCCCCCACGCCAGGGAAAAGGCACTCGGCGAAGCCGTGGTGCGATGGCTCGGGCAGAACGGCATCGAATCCTGGCTCCAGTGGATCACCGACGAGAGCGTCAACGCGGTGGGCGTGGTCCGGGGCGCGGGCCGCGGGTCGAGCCTCATCCTCAACGCCCACATGGACACCGGCCCGGAGCTTCCCGCGGACGCCTCCGAGGCGGACATTCGCATGGAAGGGGCGTGGGCGGACGGGGACCTGTTGTTCGGCAAGGGCCTCATCAACGACAAGGCCCAACTCTGCGCGTTCATGATCGCGGCCCGGGCGCTCGTGAAGGCAGGAGTGGCGCTTGGCGGCGACCTGTACGTCACCGGGGTCGCCTTCGAGACCGGAGAGCCGTCGGTGGACGACACCCAGGGGGTGAACTTCCCCGGCGAGGGTTTCGGCGCGAAATGGTTGATCGACAGGGGCGTCACCGCGGACTACTGCCTGGTGGGGGAGACCTCCGGGTTCGGCATCATCACCGGGGAATGCGGCGCGGTGTGGCTCAAGATCCGGTGCAAGGGGCGCGAGACCTACACGCCGCGGCTGGAACGGGGCGGGTCGCTGCGGGAGCATCCCAACCCCTATATCAAGATGGCCCGCGCGGTGACGGCGCTGGAAGAGTGGGCCGTTGCCTACGAGGACCGGGCGCGCTTCGAGTTCCCCGGCGGCGCGATGATCCCCAAGGCCCAGGTGGCGGGGGTTCGCGGCGGCCCCGGCTACTGCGACATCTACTACGACGTGCGCATCGTGCCCAAGACCGATCCCCAGGCCATCCGGCGCGAGGTCGAGGCGGTGGTGGCGGCCCTGGACTTCGACTTCGAGGTCTCCGTCTATCAGTATTCAAGGGGGCACGTGGCGCGGAACGCCGACGTGCTCATCGACTCCATCGACCGTGCGCACCGGGACGTCATGGGCGCCGAGCCCCCGGCGCCCCCTGCCGCGGAGATGAGCATGTGGCGGGACATGAACGTGTTCAACGAAGTGGGGATCCCCGCGGTCTGCTACGGACCGCCCCGCCAGAAGGAAACCATCAGCCAGGCGCGCAACCGCGCCATGAAGGTTGCGGACCTGGTTGCCGCAACCCAGGTGTACGCGCTCACCATACTCTCGGTGTGCGGCGAAGAATCAACGTAACGTGTCCCGGAGGTTGTCTTGGGTAACTCGAAGACGGTAACGCGAGGCGTGCGGGTGGAGGTCACCACCGAATACGACCCGACGCGCTCCATGCCCCAGCAGAACCGGTGGTTCTATCTCTACACCGTGGAGATCAGCAACGAAGGCTCGGAGGCTGTGCAGCTCGTGAGCCGCCACTGGATCATTACCGACGCCACGGGCCACGTGGAGGAAGTCAAGGGCCCCGGCGTCGTGGGCGAGACCCCGGTGCTCGAGGAAGGAGAGTCCTTCGAGTACACCTCCGGCTGCCCCCTCTCCACCCCCTACGGATCCATGCACGGCACCTACCAGATGGTCACCCGGGGCGGCGACCGCTTCGACGCCCAGATCGCCGAGTTCGTCCTCGGCGAACCCCGGTCGCTGCACTGACGGAATTGCCCCCGTTCGTCTTGAGCGTAGCGAAGCGAAGTCGAAGGACGCGCTTTCCGATAGGGAGAGGCGCCTCAAACCAGAGGTTCCGATGATCGACTACACTTGGGTAGCCTGGTTCGAGGAGTTGGCCGGCAAGATCGCCGAGAATGGCAAGGGCTACTTGGTCGATAGGGCAAAGGCCGTGGACTGGAGAGGTAACAAAAGTCTCCTGAACTACGGAGATGAGAACATCGATCCGATGTCGTTCTTCTACTTCTTGGCGCAAAAAAATACCTCGAACCAGTACAAGCCTGTCTTCGAGAGCGTCCATGATGTGTTCGAGATCGATTCGGAACTCCAGAAAACCGGGCCAATCATGCCCACGCCAACGCCGAACACCCAGAGTTTGTTCCACGATGGAGAGTCGTTCAACCCGGATTTGCTCTGGCGTCTGTTCGGCGATATGGCGCCAATCCGTGAGAGACCCGTACCCGTCATCAAAGCTGATGACTTCAATGGTGTTCTGGCTCTTCCTCAAGTTGGCGTTACAAAACTGACACAGACGTTGTTCCTTGTAAACCCGGGCTATTTCCTTCCCGCGGACCATTTCAAGTCTGTCCTGTTTCAATCGAAGCCTCTTGGCGGCGTGACAGACTACGAAAGCTACATTGACAGGATGGACGCCATCAAGCACAAGTTCCCGGGATGTGAGCCTTACGAAATCAATAATTTCCTCTATGTCCAAGCAAAAGGGGGCTTTATCACCAAGGAGACCAGCTTCTTCCAAATCAGCACCAGGGCCTACAACGACGGAATCGATTACTGGGAAAAGACCGATGAATTGCCAAAAGACGCCAGGCCCTTCAAGGAGTGCAACGGCGTGTACACAGGCGGCCCGGAAACGTATCCACTGACTGAACCCAAACGCGGCGACATCATTCTGGTTCGTACCGGAATGCGGGAAGGGCGAGCCATAGGTGTAGTGGAGGAGAACCAATACGCTCCCCGCGGTTGGACCAAGGAAGCAGTCATCTACGTCCACTGGATAAACAAGACGACTACTCCTGTCGAGACAGGGCTGCGAATAGGATTCAGCAGAGCCGGAGAGTCAACGAAATCAGCATTCCGCAATGCCGACGCCTACGAGGATACCTTCGATTTGATTGATCGGTGGACCGGCGACCACGGCGTTGAACCACAGCCTGAGTCCGACGCCTCGTCCGAGGGTGTCGACCTACGGGTCGAGGAGTCCAGCGTGTCGTTCCCCTTGAACACCATCCTGTTCGGCCCTCCGGGCACCGGCAAGACGTGGGAGGCGGTTTCCCATGCCGTGGCGATCATGGACGGCAAGGCTCCCGAGGACCTGGCTCAAGCGAAGGACAGGCGGGCCGTCAAGTCGCGTTTCATGGAACTCGGGAAGGAAGAGCGGGTCGAGTTCGTCACGTTCCATCAGAACTACGCCTACGAGGACTTCATGGAGGGAATCGGGCCGGTCCTGGAGGGGAACGACCTCCGTTATGAAATCCGCTACGGCGTCTTCAAACGGATCTCCTCCCACGCCCGCGAGCATCCGGGCAAACGGCACGTCCTCATCATCGACGAGATCAACCGCGGCAACATCGCCAAGATATTCGGAGAGCTCATCACCCTGATCGAGCCGTCCAAACGGTCAGGCGGCGAAGATGAGGCTGTGGTCACGCTCCCCTATTCTCAGGACTCATTCAGCGTTCCGGGCAACCTGTACCTCGTCGGGACCATGAACACCGCGGACAGGGGCATCGCGCTCCTGGATACGGCCCTGCGGCGGCGTTTCGACTTCATCGAGAAGATGCCGGACGTGAGCTTCGTCGAAACGAACATCGAGGGTGTTGACGGCCAAGCCATGTTGAAGGCCATGAACGAGCGCATCACGGCATGCCTGGACCGAGAGCACCAGATCGGCCATACCTACCTCATCGGGGTAAAGGCCATCGGCGGGATCGACGGTCTCGCAGAAGTGTTCCAGCGCCGCATCGTGCCGCTGCTGCAGGAATACTTCTACGACGATTGGGCGAAGATCCAGTTCGTGTTGGGCGACAACCCGTTCGTGTGCAGACGCGAGGTCGAGACCCCGATTCAGGACGCCTCTCCTGAGCGGCCCATGTTCGAGTTGCTTGCACAAAGCGACGAGAAGTGGAAGCAAGCCGAAAGTTACCGGCAAATCTACCTCGGCAAACGAGCCGAAGAGCCGGATTAGCGTGCGCGTCTTCAGGGAACACGAACGCCTTTCAGGTCTCGACGAGACGGAGTACGCGGACCTCAAGGACTTCGCGCTGGCCAACCAGACGGACCGGCAGGGCAATTACCGCCCCGTGCTGGCCCTCGAGAACGGGCGACTCCACACCCGGAACTACGTGGGCGTCATCCAGACCCGGCGCGGCACGGTGATCGAGATCTTGCCGAAGGTGGATTTCGTCGATGACGACGAGGGGCTCACCCGGAAGGCGTTTCTCGAGATGCTTCGCACCTACCGGGGCCTCCGCACCGCACAATTCAACGAGACCGCCATCTCCGCCCTCCGCCATTTCAACATGCTCGATGTGTTCGTCAGGCTGTTCCTGACCAATCTGGTGCTGCTCACGCAGCGCGGACTCGCTCGCCACTACAGCAGCGTGGAGGACAACCTTCTTCGGCTCCGGGGGCGCATCCGGTTCCGGGAGCATATTCGCCGGAATGTCGCGAACCGCGCCCGCTTCTACGTCGCCTTCGACGAGTTCACCGCAGACCGCCCCGTCAACCGGCTGATCCACAGCGCCATCCACAAGCTCCGGTCGATCACCCACCCCGACAACCAGCAGCTACTCCACCAGCTTCGCATCTGCTTTTCCGAGGTGCCCCGGTCGGAGCGGCCGGAGGTGGACTGGGAACGCCACTGGATCGACCGGTCCATGCGCCATTACGACGCGGTGATGGCTTGGGTGGGCCTGTTCCTGTTCAACCACGGCTTGGCCACGTTCTCCGGCAAGCACGTGAACCAGGCGCTGCTGTTCCCCATGGAGGAGGTCTTCGAGGACTACGTGGCCGACGGCTTCCGGCGCTACCAGCGTGACTACCGAGTCAGGACACAGGGGCCGCAGAGAGCGTTCACCCGCATCGACGGGGCGGACGCCTTCCACATGAAGCCCGACATCGCCCTCGTTCGATCCGGCGAAGTCCGCTTCGTGCTCGACGCCAAGTGGAAGAAGATCGACGGCAACGCCCGGGACCCGAAGCACGGCATCAGCCAGGGGGACGTTTACCAGCTATACGGCTACGGCAGGAAGTTCGGCTGCGCCAAGGTGGCGTTGCTATACCCGCGGACGCCCGACTTCGATTCGCCTCTGCGCTACGAGTTCAACGACAGGGTGCCCGGCCAACGGCTGGACCTGTTCTGCTTCCCGTTCGACGTACTGCACCCCGATGAAAGCGTCCGCGAAATCATGGACCAGTTGGAATTGTCCAGATGAAACGCCGCCCTGGGCGCCGTGGGAAAGCGTGGGCGGCGTTTCCGGGGGTCAGGGTTGGCTAGGGTCCGTCAGGGCTCCGCTTTCCCCCAAATGCCCCATAGACATTGATGCCGCCAGACTTGTAAGCGAACACCCCCCCTACCTCGCCGCCTTGATAAAACCTACCTGTCAGTTGGCTAGGGGCTGTTTCGAAGTCGTCGAGGGGAAGGCGGCGAACAGGTCTTATGCCATTATCGAACGCCCCGTTATCATCAACAGGAATGTCCGACCAGACACACGGGTGACACGCATACAGATTTTTTATCGTCATGCTTAGCTGACCCTCCTGGGCGCCCGATGTATAGTTCAATTCGAAATATCCCCTACTGCCGCCTTCCCCAACGGCATCTCCCCGATATACCCCGATAACCGGGTTGGTATCCCTTATGCCCATGGAAGTAAATCTATAGCGGCGTTCTGCAATGAAGATGCTATTATCGAGCCAGCCACCCCAATAGTGTCCCTCATGGATGTCGTTCCTAGTCCCTGAAAACTGTTTCCCTAACCAGGATGCGGCACGTCCTCCAAACCGTTCCCCCCCGTCCCAGCCTCGGACTCCAGTCTCCTCCGTTGCGGTCGCAAGCAGGTTTTTCACTACGTCTTGGCAGACCGTAACGCCGTCGTCACATGACAGTCTCGGGTCCGGGACGCTGTTTGATATTATCTGCGTCAAGTGGTCATACCTGTCAACCAGGGCAGGCAGTTCCCGCCAACTCACAAGCGGGGATTCAAAGACCGGAACTGGCTGAGTTGTCGGAGGCGGCGGAGTAGTCGGAGTTACAACCCGGATACCTCGAATTTCAATCCGAAGACTACCGGCTATCAAGGTATTAAGGTTCTCAGAATAGAAACCATTACAAGTTCGTATAACAAGTAGTGGGAGCATGGAAGAAGCTCCGTATCAAAGCAGGCAGTTGTTGCATCCGACGCAGGTGAGACATGGTCATGGCTCGCAAGGTTTCCCGGGATGTGATCCGCTTGCGCCCCAACGCCTGGTTCTTCAAGTTGTTCCACACCAGTTCGTCCGGGTTGAGTTCCGGCGAGTACGGCGGCAGGTAATGCAACTCGAGCATCCCTTCCTGTTCCTCCACGAAACGCCGCACCGACTTGGCCCGATGGACCGGGTGGCCGTCCACAATCAGGAAAATGGGAGAGGTCGCATTCACCATCAGGCGTCTGAGAAACCCGATGAACACCGGCGCCGTCACTCGCCCCGGAGTCACCATGAAGCGAAGATGCCCACGGGCGCTGATGGCAGAGATGAGGTTCGCCCCGAACCGCGCCCCCGTGCCCGACACCACCGGAGTATGCCCCCGAAGCCCCCAGGTCGTGCCCCAATGACTGTCCGAACGAACCCCCGCCTCGTCTCCGAAGAAGATCTGCGCCCCCACACGCTTCGCCCGGTCATGCAGCTTCGGGTATTCCTCCTCCCGCCAATGACGGGCCGCCTCCGGATCCTGTTGATAGGCACGCCAAACAGGACGCTGCACGCTCAATCCCATCTGCCCCAGCAACCGGCACACCGTACTGTGACTCAGCCGCACACCCCATCGCCTGTCGATCAGCTCCTGCACCATCTTCGCCGTCCACAGCGCAAACGGAAACCGCAACTGCAACGGGTTCTTCTCCACCACCGTGTCATAAACCCATTTCAGCGCCCTCGCATCCAGCTTCGGAGGCCGCCCTCCTCGCTTGCGGGCGTCCAGCTTCCCCCATCCCCCGCTGCGGTACAACGCCAACCAACGGAACACCGTGCGCAGGTTCACTCCCATGGCCGCCGCCACTTCTGTCGGCTTCGACCCCGCTTGCAGGCTCGCAATCCCGCGCCGGCGCAATTCCGTCAAGGTCCGATGATCCAGTTTTCGTCCGTCCGTGTTCATACCCGTTATCATACTATACTTCTGGTTCTATGGCAACTAAAATCGGACCCTTAATAACAGTACCGTCGGCCGCAACCGTGATCCTGCAGTTTTCGCTGCCGGCAGAACACCTGACCACCGTCTCCATGCCGTCGGCTTCCCGAACCGTCCGGGACTCACCGGCAGAGATAGTGCCTGTCTGCAACGTATGACCCTTGGGCAAGGGTATGGTTCCCGGCCCCAATATGGTTTCCGGCTCAAAGGTTGGCGTAGGCGCCGGTGTCGGCGTCGGTAAAGGCCCGCCTGCCATGGACGCGCTCTTGCCACCGCCGCCGCACCCGGCCAGCATCAACGCGCCTGCTACTGCCAACGGCAAGATCGTTCCCTGCATGTCCATCCCTCCTGTTGGTCAGGCCTGCTTATACGACACCCCGGCCCACCCTGTCAACGTCCCCTCCGAAGCCGGGTAGCGGCCATCCCGGGCGGCGCCGTGGACCCTATCCGGCCCGGGGCGTCGAAGGACGCGTTTCGTCCCCTACCCCTTCCCCTTCAGCGCCTCGAACACCTTTTCGGACGTGATGGGCAGGGACGTGATGCGGACGCCTACGGCGTCGGCCACGGCGTTGGCGATGGCGCCGGCGGTGGGGATGTTGGCGGTCTCGCCGATGGCCATGCTGTTGTAGGGGCCGGGGCCGCGGCTGGTCTCGGACAGCAGGGTCTTCAGTTCCGGCACGTCCCGGATGGTGGGGATCTTGTAGTCGCCGAAGTTGGCGGTGGTGACCTTGCCGTCGTCCACCATCAGGTGCTCCATCAGGCCGTAGCCGATGCCGGTCATGCTGGCGCCCTCGATCTGGCCCTGGTGCATCAGCGGGTTCAGGATGGTGCCGGTGCTGTGGCTGGTGACCAGCCGCTTGAGCTCGACGTTGCCGGTTTCCGGGTCCACCTCCACCTCGGCGATCTGGGCGCACATGGCCGCGTCCGGCACCTTGGAGGTGTCGTCGTAGAGTCCGGTGGTCTCGATGGCCGAGCCCTTGGCCTTGACCACGTCGGCGTAGCTGACGCCCCGGTCCGCGCTCTTGTGCACCACCCGCCCGTCGGCAAGGTCCAGGTCCTCCCTGGGGGCGTCCAGGGCGTTGGCCGCGTGCTCCAGGAGCGCATCCCGGGTCTTGATGATGCCGTCGTAGCCCGCGTTGCCATAGACCCGGGTGCCGCGGCTGCCGCCCAGCCCCGAGTCCTTGATGCCGGCGCTGGTGTCGAAGTGCTCGAACCGGATGCACTCGGCCGGGATCTTGAGCTCCTGCTCCGCCATCTGCTCCAGCAGCGTGAAGGTGCCGACCCCCTGGTCGAGCATGGCGGACGACACCGTCAGGGTGCCGGTCTCGTCCAGCCGGAACTTGACCAGCCCCTTGCCGCCGTTCACCGACCATTGCACGAGGCCGATGCCCCGCCCCACGTTCCTGGGCCTGGCCTCGTAGTACTTCACCTCCTCCAGGGCCCGGTCGAAGATCTCGTGGGAGCCCACGTAATCCACCTTCTCGCCCACGGGCGAGTCGGCGACCCCCTCCAGCAGGTTCTTCTTGCGCAGGTCCGCGGGGTTCATGTCCAGGGCCTGGGCCAGCAGGTCCAACTGGCTCTCGTTGGCGAAGAACCCCTGGGGGTCGCCCGGAGAGCGCATGTGCCCGCACGGAACCTGGTTGGTATAGACCATGTGCTCTTCGACCAGGGTGTTGGGCATGTTGTAGGGACCGGGGGACTTCTGCGGTCCGCCGAGTATGCCGTTGGGCTTGAACGCGCAGTAGGCTCCGGTGTCGAACACGAAGTCCATGTGGTGGGCCACGATGGTCCCGTCTTTCTTCGCGCCGGTCTTGACCTTGATGACCGACGCATGGCGCGGGTTGCCGGCGATGAACTCTTCGTCGTAGTCCATGACGATCTTCACCGGGCGCCCGTTGCTCTTCTTCGAAAGGGAGTAGCACAGGGCGATGTCCATGAAGTCGCCCTTGCCGCCGAAGTCGCCGCCGATGTAGCAGGGGTTGACGACGATCTTCTCCGGGTCCACCCGAACCGCGTTGGCCACCTGGTCGCGGATGCCGTAGGGCACCTTGCTGCACGCCCAGACCTCGGCCGCTCCGGTGGCGGGATCGGTCTTCACCACGCAGGAATGCGGCTCGATGTACGCCTGGTGGACCTTGGGCGTGGTGAAGGTGTTCTCGACGATGACGTCCGCTTCCTCGAACCCCTTGTGGACGTCGCCCTTCTCCCAGTTGACGTAGATGACCCGGTTGGTGGGCCCGGCGAGTTTCTGGGGCAGGCCCTTGTAGGTGTGGACCTCGGGGTGGAGCAGCGGCGCCGACGGCTCCATGGCCTCCAGCGGGTCGAGCACGGGGTCCATCTCCTCGTACTCCACCTCGATGAGCGCCGCGGCTTCCTCGGCCGCGTCCTCCGTTTCCGCGGACACCGCGGCCACCTTCTCGCCGATGAACCGGACGACGCCGTCGGCCACGATGGGCATGTCCACCACCCGCCGACCGATGCGCAGTCCGGCAACGTCCGCGCCGGTGAGGATGCCGACCACCCCCGGGACCTGCATGGCCCTGGATGTGTCGATGCCCTTGATCCGGCCGTGGGAGATGGGGCTCCGCAGGATCTTGCCCCACAGCATGTCGGGGAAGGTGACGTCCACGGCGTACTTGGCCTTGCCGCTCACCTTGTACTCGCCGTCGATGCGGGGCGTGGGGACGCCCACGTTGTGTGTTTCCGCCATTGGCTCACCTCTGGAAGTGGAATGGGACCGTTTCGCCGCGGGTCCTTGGGTATCCGGCTTCGGTGTCCGGCGAGGCCGCTAGACCAGGCGGCTCTCCGGGAACATGAACGAGCGGATGGTTACCGGGATGACCTCGGTCACCCCCATGGCGTTGCCCACGTCGATGAAGTCCAGGTCGCCCACGTCGATGCCGTCCACCGCGATGACCTCCGGGGCCACCTTCAACTCCTCCTTGAGGATGCCGCCCAGGGACTTGGCCACGTCCATGTCCAGGATCAGGAAGACGTCCAGGTCGGGCTCTTCCGACTCGTTCACCACCGCGGCGACGCCTTCGGCTACCCGCCGGATGAACTTGTAGTTGGGCACGCCTTGCAGCCCCAGGGCCAGGGCGAGGCCCGGCTGGAACTTCTCCAGGTCGAACTTGGCCAGCGCCGTCCGCAGCGCGCCCTGCACGTCGGAATCCTCGTGGATGAGGGCCTTGACCACTTGCAGCCCGTACACCGGGAGCGGCGTCTCGCTGGACAGGTAGCTGGTGTTGCCGCTGGCCTGGATCGTGTACTCGCCGGCTCCGATGACCGTGGCGCGGATGCCCTCCACCGGCTCCTTGACCAGGTCCGCCCGGTTGAGTTCGGCGATGCGGGCGCGGATCTCCTTGCCCAGGTAGGGACCCACGTCGCCGTAGGACGGCGTATCGTGGTCGTAGATGTGCTCCGACACCCCGCCGGAGAAGACGATGTGGTCGATGCTCTCCAAGCCGTCGTAGTCGGGCAGCCGGTCGGTCACCAGCAGGTGCGTTTCCAGGTCGGAGAGGGGCTTGGCCCGGATGACGTTGAACAGGTAGGTCCCCATGTAGGCGGCGAACGCCCGCTTGACCTCCTCGGTGACGACCTGCCCCACCTCCACCGGGGTTCCCAGCTCCCGCGTGATGAACCTGGCGGGAAGCTCCACCCGGGTCACCGTGTCGTCTTCGTCGAAGGCGATGAGGCGCGCCCCCACGCTGATGGCCGCGGTCTGCGTCACCGTCCCGTCCCGGATCAGCGACAGCTTGGTGGTGCCCCCGCCCATGTCGATGTTCAGCACCGTTGCGCCGGCCGACTTGGACAGGTCCACCGCGCCGCAGCCGTAGGCCGCCAGCAGCGCCTCGTGGTTGGGTCCCGCGGAAGCGCAGATGAACTTGCCGGAGTCCTTGGCGAAGTACTCCAGGATCGGGCGGGAGTTCTCCTTGTTGAGGGCCTCGCCCGTGATCACCACCGCGCCGGTGTCGATGTCGTCGTGGGTGTAGCCGGCCGCGCGGTAGGACTCGTGGATGAAGTCCTGCACCCTGGCCGTGTCGATGAGGGCGCCCGAGCTGTACGGCGTCAGCATGATGGGCGAGCGGTACAGCACCTCCCGGTCGGTGACCTTGAACCGGGCGGACAGCCCGGCGCCCTCGCGCCGGAGCGTCAGGTGGGAGAACACCAGGTGCGAGGTGGAAGAGCCGATGTCGATGCCCACGCTCGTGAGCGAGAACATCTCGATTCCCTCGATGTCCTCCACGATGGCGTCGGCGCCCGGGTGAAAGTGTTCGGGGTGTTCGTGGTCGTCGTGCATGGCCTACTGTTTTCCCATCCCCTTGGACCACTCGTAGTCGTAGTTGGTGTAGGCTTCCTCGTGCATCAGGCTGGTGGTGCCCCGCTTGGCCAACTCCTCCTCGAACTTCTGCCGGACGAAGGGGTCCTCGTCCGGGTACTCGATCTGGTCCTTGGCCCGGTCCTCGACCTTCTCCGCGTAGCCGTGGAACTGCATGGGCGGGTGGAAGGCCAGGTACCGCGCGGGCGTGGCGCCGGCGTTGAAGTGCTGGTGGAACCACTTGTTGGGCGGCACGAACACGCTGGCCTCGCGCCACGGCACCACGATCTTCTCCTTCCCCTCCTCCCACAGGATCGAGTAGCCTTCGCCCGCGGGGATGACGATGACCCGCCCGGGGCCGTGCCGGTGCGCCTTCTTGTAGGTGCGCGCCGCGAACACGGACATGTGGCAGGAGAGCTCCGAGTTGGGGAACTCGATGAACACGCTGTGGCCCCCGGCCCCCCGCCGCTTGTTCTCGTCCAGCTTGTCCCAGGCGCGCATGTCCGGGAAGAAGTTCCCGTACCAATAGACGCGCCGGTTCCACACGTTCCACTTGCCCGAATCCGTGACCATCTTGGCCTCGGAATAGAACTCGCCGTCCTCGGAGGCGATCACGTCCTGCCCGGCGAAGGGGTTGTCGAAGAAGAAGTCCGGGTCTCCCACCGCGGACATGGCCAGGGGCAGGTAGTTGTAGTGCAGCAGGCGGACCACCTTGTCCCCCTGCATGTTGTTGATGGCGTAGTGGTAGTTGCGGGGCACGATGAACATGCTGTTGTTCTGCCACTCGAAGGTCTTCTTCGCGCCGTCGTCGTCCCGCCATACGGTGGTGGTGCCCCGGCCCCCCACCACATAGACCACCTCGTCGAGGGCGAACCTCACCGGCGGCGTGGACTCTCCGGGGGCGACCTCCTGGATCCATGCCCCGGTGACGCCCTCCTGCCCCATGAGCTGCATGAAGGCCGCCTTGCACTTGCGGGCCTCCCACCATTCGAGGTCGCAGGTGCGCAGGTCGCCGATGAAGTACCCCGTGTGGATCGGGATACCCAGGGACTCCATCCAGTGGTCATAGGTGAACTTGGTCTTCTCCGCTACGGCGCCGCTGATGTCTTCTCCCATGGAATCGCTCCTTGGATTGGAATGGACGTGGTCGGAAACGCCGGTGGCGCAGGCCCCCGACGTCCGGGCAACGAAAACGGGCCGGCTTCGCGCCCGGCCCGGGAACAGGAACCCTGTATAGCGTCCCGCGGCGCCGCGGGTCAAGACCGGGGAGCCTCTGCGCGCCCCGAAGCCGCCGCCCGGCAAGAGGGGACCTCGCTGGAGCGTGCGGGGACCGGGCGATCACGCACGGACGGCGGGCGTGGGCGCTTTCCCCGAAAATCCCTGACAACCGTATTTTTCGTGCATTGGGTCTTGACATGGTCCAATCGGTATCATAGGTTGCGCGTAGTCGTGCGGTGTACCTGAAAACCGGCTCTGAAGGAGGAGTAACCTATGGAAACCGTAAGGGAAATGCAGGAGAAGATCATCGGCAAGGCGGACCAGGATGCGGATTTTCGCGCCCGGCTGCTCAGCGATCCGAAGGGAGCCGTCGAGCAGGCGCTGGGCGTCAGGGTTCCGGAGTCCATGTCGGTCGAGGTCCACGAACAGACCGCCACGACCGTGCACCTGATCCTTCCCCCCGACAGCAAACTGAACGAAGACGATCTGCAGGCGGTCGCCGGCGGTTCCGTGACGATGGTCGACGACGGTAGCGGCGTGTGGAAATTTTTCTTTCCCTCGACTTGGTAATCCTGCCGGCCGCTTAGCGGTCTTGCGGGCTCGCGATGTCGAGTCCGTGTCCCGCGGTCGAGACGGCAGAGTCCACGATTTGCGGCCTCGTCCCTGCAAGCCGCACGGCAGGGACGAGGCTTGCGAAAGCCCTGCGCCCGCTGCCGCCGTTCTTCCCGGATCAGCCCGCTCCTTCGCGGGCGCCAACGAGGTCCTTCCCTTGTCCGGCGGGGGGTCCGGGTCCTCTTGACTTGCCAAGTGTAATCAGCCCTATTGCATGTCATGTCCATCCTGAAGACCATCGCCTCCCCGGCCGACCTCAAGAAGTTGCCGCCGGAGCAGTTCCCGCAGCTTTGCGAGGAAATCCGCGACCGCATCCTCACGGTCCTGTCCGACGTGGGCGGGCACTTGGCCTCCAACCTCGGCGTGGTCGAGTTGACGGTGGCCCTCCACTACCTGCTGGACACCCCCAGGGACCTGATCGTCTGGGACACCGGCAACCAGTCCTACGCCCACAAGCTGTTGACCGGGCGCCAGGAGCAGTTCCATACCCTTCGGCGGTTCGGCGGGTTGAGCGGGTTCTGCAAGCGCGAGGAGAGCGGGTACGACACCTTCGACGCGGGGCACGCGGGCACCGGCGTTTCGGCCGCGGTGGGGTTCGTGGAGGCCCGGGAGAACCGGGGGCAGACCCACAAGGTCGTCTGCGTCGTGGGCGACGGGGCGTTGACCTCCGGCCTGACCATGGAGGGGCTCCAGCAGGCGGGGAGTTCGGGGAAGAACCTGCTGGTGCTGCTGAACGACAACCAGATGTCCATCTCCCGGAACGTGGGCGCCGTCTCGGCCTACCTGAACCGGATCATCACGGGCAGGCTCTTCGACCGGGTGACCGGGGAGACCCGGTGGGCGCTGGGCAAGATGCCCCGCATCGGCGGCCAGATGCAGAGGATGGCCAGTCGGGCCCGGGCGTTGGCCAAGGGGACCGTGCTGCCCGGGTTGCTGTTCGAGGAACTGGGTTTCCGGTACTTCGGCCCCATCGACGGCCACAACTTCGACCACCTGTTGCCGACCCTGGAGAACGTGCTCGGCATGGAAGGTCCGACCCTGTTGCACGTGGTGACGAAGAAGGGGCTGGGCTACGGACCCGCCATGGCCGACCCCGTGTGGTTCCACGCGAGCTCCCCCTTCGAGCGCGACACGGGCCGCCCCAAGCGAAGGCCCGCCCGGCCTTCCTACAGCAGCGTCGCGGTCAACACCCTCGTCCGAATGGCGGGGGAAGACCCGCGCATCGTGGCCATCACCGCGGCCATGTCGGAGGGGACGGGGCTGTCCGCCTTCGAGAAGGTGTTCCCGGAGCGGTTCTACGACGTGGGCATCGCCGAACAGCACGCGGTGACCTTCGCCGCGGGCATGGCCGCACAGGGCATGAGGCCGGTCATCCCCATCTACTCCACGTTCCTGCAACGGGCCTACGACCAGGTGGTGCACGACGTGGCCACCCAGAACCTTCCGGTGACTCTCTGCATCGACCGCGGCGGACTCGTTGCCGAGGACGGGACCACGCACCACGGGGCGTTCGATTTCGCCTACCTCCGGCACGTGCCCAACATGGTGGTCATGGCCCCCAGGGACGAGAACGAGCTGCAGCACATGGTCAAGTCGTGCGTCGGCTACGACCGGCCCGCCGCGGTCCGCTATCCCCGGGGGTCGGGCCTCGGGGTGGACATGGACCCGACGCCGCAGGCGTTGCCCCTGGGCAAGGGCGAGCTGTTGCGGGAAGGCGCGGACATCGCCCTGGTGGCCATCGGCGTCACCGTCCACCAGGCCGTGGCCGCGGCCGAGCGGCTGGAGCGGGAGGGGGTTTCCGCCGCGGTGGTCAACGCGAGGTTCGTCAAGCCCCTCGACGCCGCCCTGATCGGCGAGGTGGCGCGGCAAGTGAAATGCCTGCTCACCGTGGAGGAAGCCTCGGCCATGGGCGGGTTCGGGTCCGCGGTCCTGGAGCTGCTGGCCGGGGAAGGCATCGTGAACCTGCCCGTCCGCTGCATGGGGCTGCCCGATCGCTTCATCGAACAGGGTCCCCAGGACCTCCTGCGCAAGAACTACGGCCTGAGCGCGGACGGGATCTTCCAACAGGCCCTGCGGTTGCTGTCCCACCGCCCCGGCAGCGAGTCGCTGCCCGGAGAACACGTGGGCCTCAGCCCGGCATGAGGAAACCCTTGTGTGGGTAAGGCAGGAGTAAGGTAGGAGGGAAAGGGGAGCGACAGGGACCACGCCGTCATTGCTCCGCAGACGCCCACCCCCTCGTCATTCCCGGGGATAACGAGACAGGGAGTGTCACAACCCACACGAATTCCTGAAGCGCCAACAATTTGTCCCCGTTCGTCCTGAGCGTAGCGAAGCGAAGTCGAAGGGCGCGCTCCGCTTCCTATCCCTATGGTTCAGGGGTCTCCGGCCGGTTCTTCGGCGCCGCGAAGCTCTTGCGGCAGCTTGAAGGCGACGTTCTCTTCGACGCCGTCGAGGATCGTCAAGCTGACGTCGAAAGTCTCACGCAGCCGGTCCACCAGCCCTTGGACCAACTCTTCGGGCGCGGACGCGCCCGCGGTGACGCCCACGGTCCGTGCGCCGTCCAGCCAGGCCGGCTCCAGGCTCCCGGCGTCGGGGATGAGGTAGGCGTCGGTCCCGGTCTCTTCGCCGATCTCCCGGAGCCGGTTCGAGTTCGAACTGTAGTCGGCGCCGATGACCAGGACCACGTCGGACCGGGCCGCCAGCAGCCGCACCGCGGTCTGCCGGTTCTGGGTCGCGTAGCAGATGTCCTTCACGTCCGGGCCGCGGACCTCCGGGAAACGGGACCTGAGCGCGGCGATGATCTCGCGGGTGTCGTCCACGCTGAGGGTCGTCTGGGTCACGTAGGCCAGCTTCGCCGGGTCGGCCGGTTCCAGCGCCGCCACGTCGGCCACATCGGAAACCAGGTGGACGGTACCCGACACCTGCCCCATGGTCCCCTCGACTTCCGGGTGTCCGGCGTGTCCGATGAGGACGATCTCGCAACCCTGCCGGGCGTAGCGTTGCGCCTCCACGTGGACCTTGGTCACCAACGGACAGGTGGCGTCGATGACGCGCAGGCCGCGCCCGTCCGCGGAGTCCTCCACCTTCCGGGAGACGCCGTGGGCGCTGAACACCGTCACCGCGCCCTCGGGGATGTCCGAGACCTCCTCCACGAAGCGCGCGCCCTTGTCGCGCAGGGCGTCCACCACGTGCTTGTTGTGGACGATCTCGTGCCGCACATAAACCGGCGCGCCATGGACCCGGATCGCGCGCTCGACGATGTCCACCGCCCGGACGACGCCGGCGCAAAAACCCCTCGGCTGGGCGAGTATGACCTGCAGGCTTCGTTTCGCCACTGGATACTACCTCCGGTCCCGCGGCATGCCCCGTTACTATGCAGCAGCGACCCCGCAAGCGTCAACGCCCCCGGCGCCACGCGCCGCAAACCTCCCGTTCCCCGTTCGTCCTCAGCTCCCTGTCCCTGTTCGTCCCGAGCTCCCCATCCCCGTTCGTCCTGAGCGTAGCGAAGCGAAGTCGAAGGACGTGTCCTCCCTCCGGGATTGCTCAGGGTCCCCCAAGGTACAAAATCCGCCAGGAAGGTGGTAGTTGAACCCCAACCGGGACCCATCGGAGGAGCAGTCCATGAGCGAGACCACGAATTCCGCTGCCAATGGGGCAGGCAAGAGGTTCATGACGGACGACCAGGGAAACCCGTCGTCCATGCGGTTGATGTCCATGCTGGCGTTCCTGGTCGCCGCGGCCCTGGCGTTCGTGGAAGCGTTCGGCCTGGGGTCCGGCGAAGGCAAGACGGAACTGGTCCTGTACTTCCTGGTCGCGGCCTTCGCGCCCAAGGCGGTGCAGAAGTTCGCGGAGAAGGGCCGCACGTGAGGTTCCGGCTCCGGATGGTCCGGCTCCGGCTTCGAGGAGGGAGGCTTGGCTGAGAAGCAGGCAGGCGCGGCGCCCCTTCGACTCCGGCTCGATTTCGCCAGCAACGACTACCCGTTCCTCGGCGCCATCACCAGCGGACGCCACCAGGCCCACGGCCTCGACATCCGTTGGCGCTATGTGGACCCGCCCAACAAGCTCTTCCGGCAGGTGCTCAGGTCGCCGCGCTACGACGTCACCGAGTTGTCCCTGTCGAGCTACACGATGATGCGGGAACAGGGTTGGCGCGCCTACCGGGCCTTGCCGATCTTTACCTCCCGCCGCTTCCGCCATTCCGCGCTGTTCGTGAAAGCCGACAGCCCTCTGGTGAGCGGTGAGCAACTCGAAGGGCGGCGGGTGGGGGCGCCGGACTTCCACATGACCGCGGCGGTGTGGGTCCGCGGCCTTCTCCAGGAGGACTTCGGCGTGAGACCCGAGGCCGTCCGCTGGTTCACGGGCCGGGTGGAGCGGGTCCGGCTGCCGCGCGAGGTCGCCGACCGGGTGGAGTACGTGGGCAAGGAGGCGAGGCTCTTCGACTGGTTGCTCGAAGGCAGGCTCGACGCGGTGATCTACGCCCACCTGACCCGCCCGCCGGCGCCGCTTGGCAGCGTGCGCTGCCTCTTCCCCGACGCGGTGGAACGGGAAAGGGAGTACTACCGCAAGCACGGGGTCATCCCGATCATGCACCTCCTGGCCCTCAAGGAAGAGCATCTGGCGAAGGGTCCCGGCATCGCGCGAAGGCTGGAGAGGGTGCTGGGGAAGGAGAAGGAGTCCTTTTACCGGAGGCTCGAACGGGTACGGTCGTCCGGGGTCCTCCCCTGGTTCTCCGAATACGTGGAGGACACTGCCGCCATCCTCGGCTCCGACCCCTGGCCCCACGGCATCGAAGCCAACCGGAAGGCCCTCGACAAGTTCCTGGACTACTCCATGGCCCAGGGCCTGATCTCGCGCAGGCCGGACCTGCATGATCTTTTCATTGACGTGTGAGGGGCCTGCCGACCTCCTCCATGACTTCGCCGTCCGCGCCCCGACAAGGACTTTTCGACGTTGCCCCTGTTGCGTTCCATCAAATACCCGTCAAATAAACGAGATCCTTGTAACTATTTGGATTCAAAAGGCTTCCCTGGTTTGCCCGAGGCACGGGCTGCCCGATTGGCGGAATCCCGTCAAATACCGAAAGCCTCGCCTCGGTTTCTACGAGCATCGAAAGTTGGTACTCTGGCGGGTGGATCATGCGGACCCTGTTCGATGACGGCGTGCCCGTTCCCTACGTCCCCGGCAACGGCCTGACGGAGGCCCGGGCGGACCTGCACCGGCGGTTTGCCCGACGGGTGCGGGTCAACCCCTATTTGACCCGCAAGCTCGTGTCCTACCAGGGCAACAAGGGGTCGGTGGGGTTCCGGTGGATGAAGTACAAAGAGGGGTTCTCCACCGACTTGGCTCGACAACTCATCGAGTCCGGCAAGGGAACCGAGGTCCTGGACCCGTTTTCGGGGGCTGGCACTACGGCGCTGACGGCCATGGGCCTGGGAGTCCAGGGAACCGGCATCGAGATACTGCCCTTGGGCAACCTGGCCGCACAGGCGGTGGTCCATGCGGCGAACGGGTTGTCGGCGCATGACTTCCGTAACGCTTCCCAAGCCCTGCTTCGAGCCGTTTCCCGTAATTCCCGTAAGGAGCCGGACCTTCGGTACGCGCTCGCACACGTCCCCATCACCCGGGGCGCCTTTTCGCCGTCCACCGAAGGCGAGATTGCCAACGCCCGGAAGTTCCTGGCCCAAGCGCAGGACCCCGGCCTTGCCGCGGTCCTGAACCTTGCCTGTCTCAGCGTGCTGGAAGAGGTGAGCTACACCCGGAAGGACGGGCAGTTCCTGCGTTGGGACCCGCGCTCGGGCAGGACCGTATCGGCCAAACTGGACAAGGGACCGCTGCCGTCGTTCTCCGCGGCCTTGTCGGTCCGACTTCGGCAGATCGCGCAGGACTTTTCCCTGTTGAAGGCGCGGTACGCGGGGCCGGCTCCGACGTTCATTACCGGTTCGAGCCTGACGGAGTTGCGGAAACTGCCCGAAGGCCGTTTCGATTGCGTGGTCACCTCTCCGCCGTATGCGAACCGGTACGACTACACGAGGACGTACGCGCTGGAACTGGTCTATCTCGGCCACGACGCGCCGGCCATCAAGGCGTTGCGGCAAGCGCTTCTGTCGGCCACGGTGGAGAACCACTCGAAGCGCGCGACGCTTCGGGCCGCATACGGGGGCGCGCCGCGGCTTGCCCGGACCTTTCGCATGGTGGACCAACAGGCCGCGTTGCAGGAGGTCCTTTCCGTACTGCGCGCCCACGCTTCGGAGTTGAGCAACCGGAACGTCATTACGCTGCTGGAGAACTACTTCACGGAGATGGCCGTCATCGTACAGGAGTTGGGACGTGTCGTCCGGTCCGGGGGCAACGTCTTCATGGTCAACGACAACGTGCGCTACCACGGGCAAGAGGCGCCGGTGGACCTGATCCTGTCGGACTTCGCCGAGCAATCCGGGTTCCGATGCGAAGCCATCTGGGTGCTGCCCCGCGGCAAGGGGAACTCCAGCCAGCAGATGGGGAGGTTCGGACGGTCCGAGACAAGGAAATGCGTGTATCATTGGGTCAAGGGCGATCACGGATTTCGACCTGTATGACGTGGTGCAGGCCCGGGAAGGCTAGGGCAATCTTGAGAGGGCCCTGTATTGTCTGATACAGGACTTCGGGCTGACAGGGATCAACGCTCAACCTGATGAGCCAAGGCTGTTTCCGTGACCATCAACCCGGATACCCTCCGAAACCTCTTGTGCGAGCGCCTGTGCGAAGACGTGCAGGTCGAGGAGCGTCCGGACGGCGCCCTGATGCTTCGCACGCATTTTCAGTTTCCCGACGGGGACGGTTACCCGATCCATCTTTCCGAAGCCGCGTCAGGCGGGCTGAGGCTGTCGGATCGCGGCCATACGCTCATGCACATCAGTTACGAGCACGACATCGACTCTTTCATGGACGGAACCCGGGGAATGCTCCTCGAACGTATCATGGGCGAGAGCGGACTGGGATGGGACGGCGGCGCTTTCTGCTTCGACACTTCCCCCAACCGGTTGCCCGAGGCCATTTTCCAGTTCGGACAGGCGCTCACGAGGATCTACGGCCTGACATTCCTGTCCCGTTCGAACGTCGGTTCCACGTTCTACGACGATCTTGCCGATCTCCTTTCCCGCCTAGTGGATGAAGAGAAGGTCGAGCACGATTACCAACCGGACGTGCCGAACTCCCAGGCCTATCCGGTGGACTACCGGATCGAAGGCAAGGGCGACGTTCCGTTGTTCCTGTACGGTGTGCCCAACCGTGACAAGGCAAGGTTGACGACGATCATGTTGTCCTATTTTCACCGGCATGGGTTGGCCTTCGAGTCGATCCTGGTATTCGAAGACCAAGCCCAGATTCCCCGGATGGATCTCGCCCGGCTCTCGGACGTGGCTGGCGACATGATCTCGTCGCTGGCGTCTCACGAGGACTTCAACCGCAAGCTCTTGCGGCGGATCGCAGCCTGACGAAACCGAAGCTGTCAGCATCTTCACAGTGCACCGACGGACGGATGGCTGACACGGTTGGGGCGGTTCGTGGAGAGGACCCATCCCCTCAACCCCGCTGCACCCCCACCGTGGGACCCCGCCCACACGAAAGCAGGAAGATCTCGTTTTGACTTCTCCCGGACGGGATGCAGGTTTTTCATCGGAGGGGTGTCGGATCCTCGTTCTTTGCCCACCACGGCACGTACCGCATCAGCCTGCGGGGGGCTGTCGGGTCGTCGGACAAAATCGCACCTTCCTCGAGGGACTCTGCAATCAGTCGTGAAGCCTTCGCGGTGTTCTTTCCTTCAAGGCCAAAACGGCCGCGCACAGACGTATTGGTGACGTATTCCCGGTTTACGTACCGCAGGCAAGCGTGGAGATAGACGGCCCGCACACGATCGGCCCTGTCCATCTTCGACAGCGGACGAGGCGCAAACAGCACCACACGAGTGTGGTCGTTGGGTACTTCCACGAGCGGGGCCGGTAGCTGATAGAACTCACTCACGGAAACGATCTTGTCCCATCCGCTGCCGCGTTCCTCGCAGATACCGATTCGGCGCATGAAGGATGCCAGGGTCTCGTTGCGAGAGTGTGGCGGCGTGTCCACGAAGCGTCGCGCATCCACCAGCGGCGCGCCGGGGTTGGTGACCTCGATGCGGTCCTCGAAGATCTCCACCATTGGACCTGCGCCGGTGACCGTGAAGTCCTGGTGGACCAGGGCGTTTGCCAGAAGTTCCCGCACTACAAGTTCGGGGAACTCCGGCACCGTCTTCCTGAGGGCTTCCTCGATGACTTCGTTGGAGGGCAGCAGGGCGTTGATGAAGCGGATCAAGCCTTCGAAACCGGGTGCGTAACCCTTGTCCCCGACTTGCTCCCTCAGGGTTCGGGTGCGGTCGTGTCCGCGATACTGGATGACTCGCATGGCCTTGCGGCGCAGGCCGGGCATATCCCCCAGCTTCTTTGCAAACAGTATCGCTCCGAGGTTCGTTATATTCCAATCACCTGCGTCGCACCGGCAGATCAACTTCTCGCTGGCCAACGCTTCCAGGATCCTGCTGCGGTTCGCAGGGAGTGGACGCCCGAGCAACTCGAAATACGCAGGGTAGTCGATCAACTGGAGCACGCGGTCGCCGCTTGTTCGCTCGACTGCGATGAGATCTTCGAACGGAGTCCGATCGAAAATGCGCCACAACGACCTTTCCTTCGTCGGGACGGCTGGACTTGCCGCCATCTACCGCTCCCCTCACAGCACCACCGGCATGGTGGCGGCCAGCAGGACGCTCTGGTCCAGGAGCATGGTGCGCCTGGCGATCTTCCACTGGCCGTTGACCTTGCGCAGCACGTCGTGGCGTTTGCCGGCGAAGACGTCGGTGCTGTCGTCGAGCTTGTTCCGGTAGATCAGGATGCGGTACTTGACGCTGACCTCTTCGGGGTCCTCCGGGGTCGGGACGGCCCGGACGTCGTGGACGTTGGAGACCAGACGGGAGACCCGGGGGGTCGGCTCCTCCACCCAGTGCACTCCCGACATGAGTTGCTTGACGCGGAGCCTCAGTGTGGCCTTGCCCTCGTCGAACCAGTTCATGTCCAGGCCTTGCCGGGTGTTCTCCGTGTCCCAGTGGCCGAACTGCACGTTCCTGCGGATGGGGACCCAGTAGGAGACGTCGTCGGTCAGCAGGTCCAGCCACTCCTCGTAGCGGCGCTCGTCCAGGAGGTCGGCCTCGTTGCAGAGGAACTCGTGGACCTCGTGGGTGAGCAGCATGCGGCGCAGCTTTCCTTCGTCGCCGCCCGCGTTCGACGCAGGGGCTTCGTGAGGCCCGGGAAGCGTCCTTGCCGGTGTCGTTCTACGCCTTGCCATCCATGAGCTCCGCCCAGCGTTTGTAGAAGGCCCGGGCTCCCTCTTCGGAAAAGGGCGCGTCCACGGTCACGGCGTCGGGGAGGCCGTCCACCGGGCGCGCGAAGCCCAGGCCCATGCCGTAGTTGTAGGGGTAGCGGCGCGCGATGACGCCCCGGCTGGCCTCCGTGGCATAGACCCAGTTGTCCATGTCGTCCGACTCCACCATGCCGCTGGGACCCGAGAACCGCATGTAGTAGTGGCGCAGCAGGTCCTTCACCTCCCAGGGCGCGTCCCGGTCCACCAGGAACCAGCGCCACGCTTCGGTCCGGCTCGGCCCCACCGGGTGCCACACCACCATGGTCCGGGGGAACCAGGGGTGGAACGCGGTGTTCGGGAACACGTTGCCGTTCCCGGGGGTCACGGTGACCTTCCCCTCCAGGCGCTGCCTCCGTTTCTCCCGGACCTCCTCGAAGTACTGCGCCACCGCCGGGTCGTTGGGGAATTCGGGGAACCACGCCTCGGCGCCCGTCTCCGGGGGACCCGTGATGGTGGCGTGGCCGAGTCCGGGGAAGGCCATGAGGCCGCCGGTGAACCGCTTGGCCTGGTTGCGGTGGACGGAGCCGTGGCGCTCCTGTCCTTCCCCGCCCGGCCCCAGCCCGGCGATCTCCGCGGACTTGTGGGTGGTGGGGCTGTGGTACGTGTCCCAGGCGAAGTTCTCCGCGGCGAACTTCCAGTTGCACGGCATCCGCCACTTGACCACCCCGCCCAGCACCTCGCTTCCCCCCTCGCTCCCGTCCCGGGCGTCCAGCAGCGCGTCCAGGTACACGCGCATGCCCCCCAGGTAGTCGGTGAAGGGGGGCGCGGACTCGTCCCACGTAGCCCAGACGGCGCCCTTGTACGCCGCGGTCTGCGCCGCGTGGACCAAGCCCCACTCCGACTTGTCCAGCCGTTCGCGGTAGCCCGTCCGGTACTGGGGCACGCCGTAGAGGTCGCCGGGGACCTTTACTAGGCCGCCGTCCGTGGAGTAGCTCCATCCGTGGTAGGGACAGGTGAACACGGACGTGTTGCCCTGGTCGTAGCGGCACACCTTCATGCCCCGATGCCGGCAGGTGTTCAGCAGGACGTGGACCTGGCCCCGCGGGTCCCGCGTGACGATGACCGACTCCTCGCCCATCCTGGAGAGGAAGAAATCGCCCGGTTGCGGGATCTGGCTCTCATGTCCGACGAAGAGCCACGTGCGCGCGAAGATCCGCTCCAGTTCCTCCTGGTAGATGTCCGGGTTGACGAAGATCTCCCGGCTGACCACGCCCCGGTCCAGATCGACCCATGTGCCGTTCCCTCGGTTGCTGTTGGGCACGGTGCCTCCCGACGTGTTCTCGTGTCGAAAGCGCGTCCTTCGACTTCGCTTCGCTACGCTCAGGACGAACGGGGATAGTTGCTCAGCCCTGATCCTGCTCGTTGTTCGGCCCTGATCCTGCTCGTTGCTTAGCCCTGATCCTCCCTGGGATTTGCCGTCTTGCTCGGCCCTGGCCTTGCTCGTTGCTCAGCCCTGACTCTCCCTGGATTTGCCGTCTTGCTCGGCCCGACCCTGCTTGTTGCTCAGCCCTGACCCTCCCTGGGATTTGCCATCATGCGCCGTTCGTTACGCTCAGGACCAACGTGGATCGTTGTTCAGGGTTTCCCTGACGGAACATCTAAACAATCGAGACATGGAGCATGTATTCCCTCGCCCTGACCCCCTATCTCCGTTCGTCCTGAGCGTAGCGAAGCGGAGTCGAAGGACGCGCTCATGTCCCCTGTCCCGATTGTTCAGGGTTTCCCTAACATACAACGACGGATGATTCGCGCAATCGGCGGCGGACGGATCCGCGGACGGGTCCCTGCCGTCGCCGAGCCGGTGCGCTCCGCGGCCCGCTCACGTGGCCACCTTGCGCAGGTTCGGGAAGCACAGGACCACCACCCCCGCGAGCACGAGCACGATGACGCCCATGCCCAGCACGGTGTGGGGGGCGCCGATGAAGTGGGCGCTGACGCCGGCCAGGAACGCTCCGGCCGGGGTCATGCCCCGGTCCAGCATGTAGATGCTCATGACCCTGCCGCGGAGGTCGGCCGGCACCGTCATGTGCAGCACGGAGTTGGTGGTGGTCATGAACAGGATCTGGCACCCTCCCACGCACACCAGCGACAGCAGCGACAGCGGCAGGGTGCGCATCTGGGCGAACAGGATGAGGGCCACCCCCTGGAACAGCAGGGCCGCAACCAGCAGTTGGCCGGGCCGGCCGACTCGGTGGGCGAAGCGGGCGACGCCGAGTATGGCCAGCAACGCGCCCAGTCCCGGCGCCGCCATCATCAACCCGAGGCCTTCCGGTCCGACCCCCAGCACGTCCTTCTGGAAGATCGGCATCAGGGTCTGGTAGGGCATCGCGAAGATGCGCGGCACCAGGGCCGCAGTCATGATGGCGAAGGCCACGGGGTCCGACCACACGTACCGGAACCCCTCCCGCAGGTTCTGGAGCACCGAGGAACGGGTGGTCTCCCTGGCCGCCGGAGGGACGCGCATCCGGTAGATCATCCACAGGACGAAGAGGTAGGCGCCGCTCTGGACGTAGAAGTTCCCCGCCAGCCCGAACCAGGCGATGAGCACGCCTCCCACGCTGGGGCCGATGATCTTGGTGAAGTTGAAGGCCGCGGAGTTGAGCGCCACCGCGTTCATCAGGTCTTCCCGGGGCGCCACGTCGGGCACCAGCGCCTGGCGCACCGGCTCGCTGAAGGACCACACCGTCCCGGTGACCAGCGTGAAGGCGAACAGGTGCCAGACCTCCAGCAGGTCCAGGCTCACGACGGCTCCCATGCCCGCCGCGGTGAGCAGGATCATCCACTGGGTGCCGAGCATGAGCCGGCGCCGGTCGGTGCGGTCCGCGGCCACCCCCGCCAGCGGGCTGAAGAGGAGGAAGGGTATGGTCCGCAGGCCGTTGACCGCGCCCAGGAGCACCGACGAGCGCGTCATCTCATAGACCGCCCACCCCAGCGTGACCTGCTGGATCCACAGGCCGCCGCTGATGAAGCAGGTGCCGCCCCACAGGTACCGGAAGTCCCGGTGGCGCAGGGACGCGAAGGTGCCGGACGATCTTGCGGAGGGCATGGCGGTCCGCCTACGGCTCCCCGCGGGTCATGGCCGCGGCCAGGCTCAGTTGGCGCCGGTCGAGGTTGGCGCTCTTGATGAGCGCATAGACTTCCTGTCCCGGGGCCAGGGCGAGTTCGCTCACCGCGTGCCGGGTCACCAGCGCGGTCAGCGGCGTATCGCCGATGCGCAGCCGGAGTTCCGCCAGGGGGCCGCGGTCTTCGTCCCGCGCCACCTCCAGCAGGGTCCCCTTGAGCACGTTGCGCAGGCTCAGGCCCCGGGGCGGCGCCGTGGCCACGCTCACGTCCCGGGCCCGGATCCATACCCGCACGGCCGCGCCCACGGGTATGTCCGCCAGGGGGACCCGCAACCGGCCGCCGCGGAAGTCCAGGTGCGTGAGCTGGCCCGAGGCGTCGTGGCCGGAGACCCGCGCGGCCAGCATGGTGCCGGTCTCGGCCTCGTCTTCCGTTGACCAGAGTTCCCGGCGTCCGAGGACCTGCTCGACCCCTCCCGACGCGGTGACCCGCCCCCCGGAGACCAGCACCAGGTTGCGGGCCAGGCGCGACACTTCGTCCAGGGAATGGCTCACATAGACGATGGGGATGCCCATCTCGTCGAGGCGCTCCACGTAGGGCAGTATCTCCCTCTTGGCGAGCACGTCCAGGGAGGCCAGGGGTTCGTCCATGAGCAGGGCCCGGGGGTTGCTCAGGAGCGCGCGCCCCACCGCCACGCGCTGTTTCTCGCCGCCGGAAAGGGAGGGCGGCTGGCGCTGCAACAGCGCGCCCAGGTCGAGCCGCTCCACCACCTGGTCCAGCGTGAGGTAGCGCCCCGCGGCAGGGGTATGCCGCCAACCGTAGAGCAGGTTCCGTCGCACGGTCATGTGGGGGAACAGCCGCCCTTCCTGGAACACGTAGCCCATCCGGCGCCGCCAGGGCGGGAGGTCGATGCCCCGGGCGCTGTCGAACAGCACGTGGCCGTCCACCTCGATGCGGCCCCGGTCGGGCCGCAGCAGTCCGCTCACCATGTTCACGATGGAGGTCTTGCCCGCGCCGGAGCGGCCGAAGAGGGCGGTGACGCCGCGGTCGCTGCGGAACCGGGCTTCCACCCGGAAGTCCCCGAGGCGCCGCTCCACCTGGACTTCAAGCATGGTAGCCCCGGGTCCTCCGCGCCGCGGCCCGGCCCAGCGCTTCCGACGCCGCCAGCGCCGCAACGGTGGCGGCCACGATGATGAGGGTGAGGCGCATGGCCCCGGGCTCCCCGTCGGGGGCCTGCAGCGCGGAGTGGACCGCCAGGGACAGGGTGCGGGTCTCGCCGGGGATGTTGGAGACGAAGGTGATGGTGGCCCCGAACTCTCCCAGGCTCCGGGTGAAGCCGAGGACGGCCCCCACCACGATGCCCGGAAGGCTCAGGGGCAGGGTGACCGTGAGGCAGGTCCACAGCCGGTTGGCCCCGAGGGTGGCCGCGGCCGACTCCAGGCGCCGGTCCACCGCTTCCAGGGAAAGCCGGATGGGCCTCACCATCAGGGGGAACGCGACCACGGCCGCGGCCACCACCGCCCCGGTCCAGCGGAAGGCGAGGACCAGCCCGAAGGTCTGCTCCAGCCACGCCCCCACCGCGCCCCGGCGCCCGAGCAGCAGGAGCAGCAGGTAGCCGGTGACCACCGGCGGCAGCACCAGCGGCAGGTGCAGCACGGCGTTGAGCGCCTCCTTGCCCCAGAAACGGCCGCGGGCCAGCGCGAACGCGGCCAGGACGGCCGGGGGAAGGCCCAGGAGCGTGCTCCAGGCGGCCACCCGGACGCTCAGGCCCAGGGCTTCGGACTCGGCCGGGGTAAGGGGCCACATGACGGTCTATGGCTCCTGCGCCACGAAGCCGCGGGCCTCGAAGACGGCCCGGGCCGCGGGCGTCCACAGGAACTCCAGGAACGCCCCGGCCTGGGGATGGGCGCTGGCCGCGGGCACCGCCACCGTATAGTGGATGGGCGGATGGGAGTCTTCGGGAAAGACTCCCGCCACCGTCACCCGGTCCTCGGCCAGGGCGTCGGTGGCATAGACGATGCCGTAGGGCGCCTCGCCGCGGGCCACCAGCGCCAGGGCCCGGCGCACGTCCGCGGCCCCGGCCACGCGGTCCGCCACCGTCCGCCAGACCCCCAGGCGCTCCAGGGCGGCCTTGGCGTACCGGCCCGCGGGCACATGGTTGGGGTCCCCCATGGCCAGCCGTCCGTCGCCCAGTAGCTGCGCCAGGGTATGGATTCCCGCTTTCGCGGGAATGACGGGAGAATGGGGAATGGCAGGGGAAGGACGAGTGACGGGAGAATGACGAAAGTGGCGGCGGATGGGCGCCGTGGCGTTGCGGAGCGCGGAGGTCACGAGCACGAGCCGGTTCCCCAGCAGGTTGCCGCGGGTCCCCGGCCGCAACAGCCGCGCCGCCTCCAGCCGGTCGGTCCACTCGGGGCTCGCCGACACCAGGAGGTCCGCGGGGGCGCCGCGTTCGATCTGGAGGGCGAGGGTCGAGCTGGCCGCGAACGACACCGCGGCCGCGGCCCCGCCCTGCTCCTCGAACCGCTGCGCCACCGCATCGACGGTCCCCTGCAGGCTGGCCGCGGCGAACACCAGCAGTCGCTCCGCCCCCAAGGCGGGACCGGCGAGGGCCGCGGCGAGCATCGCGGCCCCGGCCAGGGCCCCCAGCCGCGCCCGCGGCCGCGCGCGCTCCGCACGGGTTCCCGCGCTCACGGCTGCACCGCCGGAGACCGTTGCCGGGCTAGGTTTCGAGGGTGTCCGGTCATCTTGCATTTCGACTTGGCATTTTGTCATCTATAATACCACGCGGAAGAACGGCTCGGCACTCGGCAGCAGACCGGGCCGCCGAAGGGAGTCTCATGGCCGGACGGAAAGTTTCCTACCATCCCGCGACCGCGAACCTCTTGTGCTACGCCGCCTCGGTCCCCGCTTTCCTCGACGGCGGCGACACGCCCCGGGCCTACCTGGAGCGTTGCCTGGAGACCATCGAGGAGCGCGAGCCGGAGGTCCGGGCGTTCGTCCGGCTGAACGTGGACAACGCCCGCAAGGCCGCGGACGCGGCGACCGCGCGATACCGGGACGGGCGGCCCCTGTCGGCGGTGGACGGCATGCCGGTGGCGGTCAAGGACGTGCACGACACCGAGGACATGCCCATGGAGGCGGGGAGCCGGGTGCTGGAGGGCAACCGGTCCGGCTGGGACGGGGCCGCGGTCCACTGGCTGCGCAAGGGCGGCGCGTTGATCCTGGGCAAGACGGTGACCACGGAGTTCGCCTTCGCCGCGCCCGGACCCACCCGCAACCCCTGGGACGTATCGCGCACTCCCGGGGGCTCCTCCAGCGGCAGCGCGGCCGCGGTGGGCGCGGGCATGACGCCGGTGGCCACCGGCACCCAGGTGCGCGGCTCGGTGCTGCGGCCGGCCGCCTATTGCGGGACCTATGCACTCAAGGCATCCTACGGCGCCATCCACACCCTGGGCGGTTTTCCTTCCGCGCCCAGCCTGAACCACCTGGGCATCCTCGCCGGCAGCCTGGCGGACATGTGGAGCGCCGCCTACTACGTCTCCCACACCGCGGGCGGCGACCCGGGCCATCCGAGCCTCGGGGGCGAGCCTTCGCTGCCCGAGGCGAGGAAGCCCCGGCGGCTGGTGCGGCTGGAGACCGCGGGATGGGACGTGACCCCGGACGAGACCCGGGTGGCGTGGGAGGCGTACCTCGACGAGTTGCGGTCCCGGGGCGTCGAGCTGAGGGGCCGGGCCGACGACCCGGAGGTCGAGGCCCTGGAGCAGAGGCTCAGGGAGTTGCCCGAGGTGACCCTCCTGATCCTCACCTATGAAGGACGCTACCCCCTGGCCCTGTACGCCGACCGCTGTCCCGAGCTCCTGAGCGAGCGGGTGCTGGAGCGGGTGGAGGCGGGCCGGAGCCTGGGGCCGGAGGACTACGCCCGGGCCCTGGACTGGCGCCGGGACTTCCGCAGGCAGCACGCCGCCATGGCGTCGGGGGCGGACGCGTTCGTCACTTTGAACTCGGTGGACGCCGCGCCCCGGGGAATGCCGGTGGGCAACTCCCTCTACGGCGAGCCTTCGTCGGTGCTCGGTGCCCCGGCCCTGAACCTGCCGCGGCTCGTCCTCGACCGGTTGCCCCTGGGGGTCCAGTTGATCGGGTTCTACCGGAGAGACTACGACCTGTTGCGTTTCGGGCGCTGGCTGGCCGAGAACTGACCCCGTCGGAACGTGTCCCGGAACGGAACGGGGACGGTCCCGGAATAGCGCCGTCGTTTCATGAAGTTCTTCATAAGCACCGTCGCCTACTTCCTGGAACTGCCGGAAAGCCGGCGCAACATCGCCCTGCTGGTCAAGCTCCACGGCGTCCTGCTCGGGCTGGTGGCGTGCTACACGCTGGTCTTCCACATCATCATGGCCACGGTGGAGGGGCAGGACCATTCCTGGTTCACGGGCTTCTACTGGACGCTGACCACCATGACCACCCTGGGCTTCGGCGACGTCGTGTTCCAGAGCGACGTGGGAAAGGGCTTCAGCATTTTCGTGCTCGTGTCGGGCACCTTCTTCCTGCTGGTGGTGCTTCCGTTCACGTTCATCCGCTCCTTCTATGCGCCGTGGCTGGAGGCCCAGATCCGGGGCCGCGCCCGGCGGGAGGCGCCGAAGGACGTCACCGGGCACGTCATCCTGTGCGGTTACGACGCAATCGCCCCGGGCCTCATGGAGCGGCTGGAGCTCGACAACATCCCCTATTTCCTCATCGAGCCGGACCCGGTGGCGGCCGCCCGCAGGCAGGGCGAGGGGGTGTCGGTGGTCACGGGCGACGTGGACAGCCGGCAGACCTACGTCAACCTGCGCGCCGAGCACGCGCGCCTGATACTGGCCAACGTCAGCGACACGGTGAACACGAACATCATACTCACCGCCCGGGAAGTGGCCCCGGAGGTCCCCATCGTGGCCACGGTGGAGGCCGAGGACGCCATCGACGTGCTGGAGTTGAGCGGCTGCACCCACGTGCTGCCGCTGCACCGGCAACTGGCGCACCGCCTGGCGAACCGCATCAACGCCGGGCACGCCGAGGTGCACGTGATCGGGTCCATCCGGAACCTCCGCATCGCCGAGTTCGCGGTGCATGACACGCCGTTCGCCGGGCGCACCATCGGCGAGACCCGGCTCCGGGAGGCCACGGGAGTGGAGGTCGTCAGCGTGTGGGAGCGCGGCAAGCTGTTGCCGGCCCGGCCGGACACCTACCTTTCCCATTCCAGCCTGCTGGTGGTGATGGGCACCGAGCAGCAGATCATGGAGGTCAACCTGCTGCTGGTGATCTACGACGTCAACTACCACCCGGTGGTGGTCATCGGGGGCGGCAAGGTGGGGCGCGCCACCGCCAGGGCGCTCAGGCGCAAGGACATGGACGTGCACCTGATCGAGCGCAACGAGGCGTTGCGGCCGCGTATCGGGGACATCCCCAGCCGGCTCTTCCTGGGCGAGGCCGCGGACCGGGAGCTGCTCATGGCCGCGGGCCTGGACGAGGCCCCGGCGGTGGTCCTGTCCGGGAGCGACGACGCCATGAACATCTACCTGACCGTCTATTGCCGCCGCCTCAACCCGGAGTTGCTGATCCTGAGCCGTCTCACCCACCAGAGGAACCTGGAGGCCATCTACCGGGCGGGGGCGGACTTCGCGCTCAGTTACACCTCCGAGGGGGTGGAGGACGTCTTCGCCCAACTGCACGGACGGAAGCTGCTGGTGGTGGGCGAGGGCGCGGAGCTGTTCGTGGTCCCGGCGCCGGCGTCCATGCTGGGGCGCAAGCTGGGCAGTTGCTACGTGCCCGAGCGCACGGGCCTGACCGTGGTGGGGGTCCAGCGGGACGGCGCGGTGGTGACGAACCCGCCGCCGGACACGCCGCTCCAGCGGGAGACCGAGCTGATCATGCTCGGCAGCACCGGCCAGCGGCAGACCTTCGCGAGGAAGTTCGGCCCTCCGCCCGGGGGATGAACCCGCATGGACCGGGGCGCGCGATGGACACGTTGGGGACGCGCGTGTCCGGGTCCGATGGACCCGCATGGACCGGGTCATGCGGCTCGGCGTCCGCGCGGGCGGCGCCGCGGCGGACTTGGCGGCGTCCCGGACGCGGCGGCCGGAACCCGGCGTTCCCGTCGGAGTTGAAGGGCGTGCGGAGGCCGTGGTAGATTCCAGGTAGATTCCATCATCCTTCCATGGTCCGTGAAAGCCCCATGAAAGCCCCTGACATGCGCGAAAGAGACTGCCTGAAACCGATGCTCTGCGGACTCGTTGCGGTGCTGGTCCTGGGCGGCTGCATCGGTCCCACCGGCGAACGCCCGAGGTTCCCGAAGCCGGGAGACATCACCGCCGCGGTCCGGGAGTGGTTCAGGGACGACCCCCTGTCCGACTCCGACCCCACCGCGGCCAACCTGTACAAGGACGGCATGGACTACTTCGGGCGGGGGCGGTATGCGCGCTCCATCTCGTTCTTCGAGAAGTTGCGGGACGAGCACCCGTTCAGCGAGGAAGCCGAGACCGCGGAGTTGAAGATCGCCGAGGCCTACTACCTGAACGGGGAGCACATCCAGGCCGAGGAGACCTACAAGAACTACCTGGCCTTCCAGCCCACGGGCCGGCACACGCACTACGTCAAGTACCAGCTCGGCCGGGTCAACATGGACCAGTTCACCGGGATGGACCGGGACCTGGTGAAGGTCAGGGAGGCAAAGGGACACTTCGAGTCCGTCATCCAGGACCACCCTGATTCCGAGCACGTTGCGGACGCCCGCGAGAAGCTGGAGGAAGCCCGTGTCCACATGGCCGAGCGCGAGTTGTACGTGGGCGAGTTCTACCTGGGGGAGGAGAGCTACTGGGCCGCCCGGGAACGTTTCGAGAACGTCCTGCGCGACTATCCCGACACTCCGGCGGCGCCCAGGGCCCTGTTCGCCCTCGCCGACGCCCATCGACGGGAAAACGACGCCGCCAAGGCCCTGGCGGCTTACCGGCGGTTGATGGAAAGCCATCCCGGGGACCCGCTTGCGGAACGGGCCCGGGCCGAGGCCGCCCGGCTGTCCGCGGCGCCGCCGTCTCCCCCGGAAAGCCCGGCGGCCCCCGACCCTCCGGCTGCGGCGAGACCGGCCGGGAAGGCCGCGCCGGAGAAGCCGCTTCTCATCACCAAGGAAGGCTATGACCACGAAGACCCGGACGGGAAGAGCTGGTACGAGTACCTGAACCCGTTCGCGTGGGGCGGCGATGGCGAGGAGTCGGAAGAGGTCGCAGCCCGGGCAGGCGGCGAGGGGCAGGCCCCCGCGGAGGAAGGCGGGGGTTTCTTCAGCTTCCTGAACCCGTTCTCGTGGGGCGGCGGCGAAAGCGAAGGAGCGGCAGGGAAGCCGGACCCCGCGGAGACGGCGTCTTCGCCTTCCCGGGCGGTGGTGGAGCGCATCGACGAGACCCTGGGGACGCCGGAACGCCGAACCCTCGAACCGCCGGCAGGCGACCTGCCGGAAGACCCGGAAGAGAAGGTCTCCGTGGGCGACCCGGCCGCGGTCCTGGGCGAGGTGGACGCCGGGCTCGGCCGGGGAGCACCGGAGGCGGGCGCGCCTCCGGCACCGGCCGCGGACCCTGCGCTCTTCTCGGCCAGGAAACCCCAACCCGCCAAGGAAGAGGGCGGCGACGCCGAAGCCCGGTCCGGCTTGCTGGAGACCATCGACCGGCAACTCCGGGAGGAAGGGGTGGGCAAGCCCCGGGAGCTTCCGACCCCGCCGGCGGGACCCTGACGCCGCCCGCCCGCGTCACGGGCTGAATGCGGAACCCTTGCCCATGGCCCGGGCGAGCCGCGCCTCGGCCAGCTTGTGGTCGTAGATGGACCGTATGTGGTCCGTCTGGGCCCGGGTGTGGACCACCTGCGCTTCGGTGATCTCGATGATGGACCCCACCCCCACCTGGTATCGGCCGTTGGCCAAGTCGAGGTTTTCCTTGGCCGACTTCTTCTGCGCCTCGTTGGCCTTGATCCGCTCCCCCGCCTCCAGCACCGCGAGATAGCTTTCCTCCACCTCCAGGGCGATGCGTTGGCGTTGCTCGTCCTGTTGCGCCTTGACCGCGTGGTACTCCCGGACGTTCCTCTCGATGTCGGGCCGGATGGTGAACTCGGCGAACAGGGGAACGGTCAGGGTCAGCGAGGACCTTACGACGTCCTGCTCGTCGTGCCAGCGCCAGCCGTATTGCCCGTCGAACTGGATCCTCGGCAGGCGGGCCTTCCTGGCCAATTCGATGGCTTCCTGGCCGGCGTCGAGGCGCGACCGGAAGTCCTCGAGCTCGGTGCGTGATTCGAAGGCCGCCGCCACCGCCTCCTCCAGGGAAAGGGTCGTGGGCTGGACGTTGACTTCCGCGGCCACCGGGCGCTGCTCGAACCGCGTCACGCCCATGGCGTTCTTGAGCCGGGCCCACGCGAGCTTGACGCCGTTCTGGGCGCCGATGAGGTTCGCCTTGGCGGCGAAGAGGCTTGCTTCCGCCCGGGCCACGTCGATCTTGGGCCGGGTGCCCACTTCGAAGAACCCCCGGGCCTGCCGCACCAGCGCTTCGCGGTCCTTGACCGTGTCCTGCTCCACCCGCACCAGCGCCTCGGCCCGGAGGTACTCGAAGAAGAACCGCCGCACCGTGAGCAGCACCTCTTCCACCGACGTCCGCCGGGCGAAGCGGCGCGCTTCCAGGGTGTCCTCTTCGCGTCGTATGGAGCCCTCGCGGCGGCCGAAGTCGGTCACCAGCCAGTTCACCGCGCCCGTGGTGTTGTAGAGGTTCCTGTCCGCGAGTGGACTCTCCACCGTCCTGTTCTCGTACACGCCCCTGGCGCTGAGCGTGGGAACGTAGCCGGCCCAGGCCCTCTGCACCACCGCCTCCTGCACCTTCACCCGTTCGGTGGCGGCGCGGATGCCCGGATGGTTCTCCAGGGCCAGACGTTCGGCGTCGTGCAGCGTCAGCAGGTTCGGCGCCGCGTCCGCGGCATGGACCGTCCACACCAACGCCCCGATCCACAGTAAGGCGGCACAACTCCCATGGCCTCGCATAACGACCTCCTTCCACCCGGCGTACTTGCCGGTTCGGACGCGGATGCACTTACCACAATCCGCGCGGCTCCATCTACAAGCGGCTAACGTCTCCCCGCTGCCTCCACAGAAACGCAAAAGCCATGCCACCGAACCGCACGAGGCTCTTGGGTCTTTCGACTGAGGACGCCCGCTCCGCCATTCCTGCGGGCGCCATTCCGTCCTCCCAGCGGACGCCCGCCCCGTCATTCCAGCGGACGCCCGCCCCGTCCTCTCTGACGGATGCCCGCTCCGCCATTCCCGCGGACGCCTGCCCCGTCCTCTCTGGCGGATGCCGCCCGGTCATTCCTGCGGATGCCACTCCCTCATTCCTGCAAAAGCCCACCTCGTCATTCCCGCGAAAGCGGGAATCCATCCGTTCATGTGCAAACTCCCCGTGTTTCCATCCTTGCGAGCAAACCCACTGGCGCCCTGCATTTCGGTCCAGAGAGAAAAGGGCGGTCAGGAAATGGAATCGGACATGGAAGATGGAGTGGACCGAGAAGGGTAATTCGAGACGAAGAGATTTGTACAACGAGGGCGATGAAACCGGATGGATTCCCGCTTTCGCGGGAATGACGGGTGTGGGGCGTCTGCGGGAATGACGGGGCGGACATCCGCGGAGCCTGCCTCTCGGCTTACTGCCTGCCGGGGCAGGCCTCGTGGAAGGGGTGGAATGACGGCCTTTTCCCTCCTGCCTTACCCACACGAAAGCCGGAAGCGACTTCAGGAAACTCCGAACGATTACCCCCGTTCGTCCTGAGCGTAGCGAAGCGAAGTCGAAGGACGCGCTTTCCCACCAGGAGAGGGAGTCCAAGCCGGAATGGGTCAGACGTTCCTTCACAGTGCCCTGCCGTGCTTCGGGCCGGGCGACGGCGTTACACGTTGGCGTCGCGTCTGGTAAGTTCATGTGGCGGCGACCGCGTGCGGGAACGTGCGCAGGCCACTCGAAGCCTGCGTTGGATTGGACCGAAGCCGGTTCCCGGCCGACGGCTCGCCGCAAGCAGGGGACACTCGGTGGATTCGCTGGCGGACAGGCTCGCTCTCGTCACCGGCGCCGGCCGCGGCATCGGCCGCGCCGTGGCCTTGGCGCTGGCCCGGGAAGGCTGCCGCGTGGTGCTCGCCGCGCGGACGCGGGAGCCTCTGGAGCAGGTGGCCGCGGAGATACGAGGGTACGGGCGCGAGGCATTCCCGGTGACCTGCGACGTGGGTTCCCCCGCCTCGGTGGACGCTCTGGCGGAGACCGCGCGCGGGCTGGGGGTGGTGCAGGTCCTCGTGAACGGCGCCGGCATCGCCCCTGCCGCAGGCTTCCTGGAGATGGACGACGCGCTGCTGGAGGAAGTGTTGCGGGTGAACTTCCTGGGGACATCCTATTGCTGCAAGCGGTTCCTGGGGGCGATGGTCGGCGCCGGCTGGGGCCGCGTCATCAACGTCGCCTCCACCACCGCCAGGACCGCGTACCGCAACACCGCGGCCTACACCGCCTCCAAGCACGCTGTGCTGGGCCTCACCCGGGCGGTGGCCCTGGAGACGGCGCGGGACGGGGTCACCGTCAACGCCATCTGTCCCGGATACGTGGATACGGAGCTCACCCGCGAGAACGCGCGGCGCATGGCCGCAAGGACCGGTGGCACGACGCCGGAGGCGCTGGAGCGCTTTGCCCGCACGTCGCCCCAGCGACGGCTGATGGCCGCGGGCGAGGTCGCGGACCTCGCGGTGTTCCTGGCGAGCCCCGCGGCCGACGCCGTCACCGGCCAGGGCATCCACGTGGATGGCGGCGCGGTCATGGGCTGAGGACAGGGGGAGGCCGGAACCGTGTACGAGAGTTTCGACTATTCGGTGGACGACGGCATCGCCACCGTCCGTCTCGACAACCCGGAGCAGCTCAACGCCCTCACCTTCCGGGCCTACGAGGAGTTGGCGGAGTTGACCGGGGCCTTGGCCGCGGACCGCGGGGTGAACGTGCTGATCCTCACCGGCGCGGGCAAGGGTTTCTGCTCCGGGGGCAGCGTCAATGACATCATCGGCGAGCTCTTGAAGATGGACGGCGCCGGGCTGTACCGTTTCACCCGGCTCACCTGCGACGTGGTGCGCAACATGCGCCGGCTGGAGAAACCCGTCATCGCCGCGGTGAACGGCATGGCCGCGGGGGCGGGCGCGGCCCTCGCCCTGGCGAGCGACTTCCGGTTGCTGTCGGAGCGGGCGAAGGTGGCCTTCCTGTTCGTCAAGGTGGGGCTGGCCGGGTCGGACATGGGCGCCGTCCACCTGCTGCCGCGCATCGTGGGCCTCGGTCGCGCCATGGAACTGCTTTCCCTGGGAGACGCCATCGACGCCGCGGAAGCCTACCGGATCGGCTTGGCCAACCGGGTGGTGCCCCACGACGTCCTCATGCCGGAGGCCCTCCGGCTGGCCCGGCGGCTGCAGGACGGACCCCGGTTCGCCATCGGGGCGACCAAGAAACTCCTGGACCTGGAAGCCGGGATGGGTCTCGACGCGGCCCTGGAGATGGAGGCCGTGACCCAGGCCCATTGCATGCAGACGGCCGACTTCCGCGAAGGCTTCCGTGCGTTCATGGAGCGGGAAGCGCCCCGGTTCAACCGCGGCGGCGGGGACCGGGACTGAAGGAAGCCCGGAACGATGACCCCCGTTCGTCCTGAGCGTAGCGAAGCGGAGTCGAAGGACGCGCTCATTGTCCAGCGGTTCCTGAAGAACGGGCGCCGGCCAGCGGAGCGGACGCCGGGAGCGCGAGACATGGACACGGGGGACGGCCTGCCTGCGCCGCAGGCCCGTTTGCAGAGGGGACTGTCGGCGTGGGCGGAGGCCGAGTTGGGCGGCATCGACCCGGACCGCGGCGACGCGGCCGCGGAGGCGGTGTTCCGCAAGCTCGCCGAGCGGGGGGTCTTCCGCCACGTGGCGCCGCGCGGTTTCGGGGGCGTGCGCCCCAGGGTGCAGGCCCGGGACCTCTGCGTCATCCGGGAGACCCTGGCGGGGGTGTCGCCCCTGGCGGACACCCTGTTCGCGGTGCAGGCGCTGGCCGCGTACCCGTTGGCGAGCACGGGGACGCCGGAGCAGAAGGCCGCATACCTGCCGCGTCTGGCCGCGGGCCGGGACGTGGGCGCCTTCGCCCTGACGGAGCCCGAGGCCGGCTCGGACCCGGCTTCGGCCCGGCTGCGGGCCAGGAAGCGGAGCGGGGGGTACGTGCTCGACGGGGTCAAGAGCCTCGTTTCCAACGCCGGCCTGGCGCATCTCTACGTGGTCTTCGGCAGCACGCATCCGGCGCGCAAGGGCCGCGGCCTCAGCGCCTTCCTGGTGGAGGCCGCGACGCCGGGGGTGACCGTCACCGAGCGTCCGGCACTGCTCTCGCCCCATCCCATCGGCGCGGTGGCGTTCGAGGGTTGCCGCGTGCCGGAGACCCGACTCCTGGGCAGGCCCGGCCAGGGCCTCGCCATCGCCATCGGGACCCTGGAGGCGCTGCGTTGCAGCGTCGGCGCCGCGGCCACCGGCATGGCCGCCCGGGCCCTGGCCGAAGCGGTCCGCCATGCGCGGCGCCGGCGCCAGTTCGGCCGCGCCATCGGCCGCTTCCAGGCCATCCGCTTCAAGGTCGCGGAGATGGCCACCGAGCTCCAGGCCGCGCGCCTGCTGGTCTATCGGGCGGCCCGGGCCCACGACGAGGACGAGGCGGGCCTGGGCCGCAGGTCGTCCATGGCCAAGCTCTTCGCCACCGAGGCGGCCCAGCGCATCGTCGATGAGGCGCTGCAAATCCACGGGGGCCGGGGACTCGTGGCGGGGAGCGTCATGGAACGGCTCTATCGCGACGTGCGCGCGTTGCGCATCTACGAGGGCACGTCGGAGATCCAGAAGCTGATCATCGCGCGCGACCTGCTGGGGGCGTCCTGACCGGGGTCCGGTCTCCACCGCCTCCATCTTCCCCGCGGGAGGACCCATGGACTTCGAGCTTTCGGACGAGCTGCTTGCGGTAAGGGAGCTGGGCCGCGAGTTCGCGGAGAAGGAGATCGCTCCCACCGCGGCCGCGGACGACCGGGAACATCGCTTCCGTCGGGACGTCTTCGAGAAGATGGGGCGGCTGGGCTTCTTCGGCTGCGTGGTCCCCGAAGAGTACGGCGGCACCGGTCTGGGCTATTTGGCCATGGCGCTCCTGACGGAGGAGATCGCGCGGGTGCACAGCTCGGTCCGGGTGCACGTCAACACGCAGCTTGCGCCCGCGGTGACGCTGGCCCGGTTCGGCGCCGAAGAGCAGAAGCGCCGCTGGATCCCGGGTCTGGTGGACGCGTCCCGCATCGGCTGCTTCGCCATCACCGAGCCCGACGCGGGCTCCGACGTGGCCTCCATGTCCACCCGGGCCGTCCGGACCGACGACGGCTACGTCCTCGAGGGGACCAAGACCTGGATCTCCAACGCGCCGGTGGCCGACCTGGCCCTGGTCTATGCGGTGACCGACCGGGCCGCGGGGCGCCGCGGACTGTCCGCCTTCATGGTGGAGCTGGACGGGGCCGGCGTGCGCCGCAGCTCCCTGGACAAGATGGGCGCCCTGGCGTCGCCCACCGGGACCCTGGAGTTCGACCACGCGCCGGTGCCCGAAGGGCATCGTGTGGGCGCCGAGGGCCAGGGGTTCGCCATGTGCATGTGGCAGCTCAACCAGACCCGCCTGAGCTGCGCGGCCGGTGCCCTCGGCGTGGCCCGGGCCGCTCGGGAGGCGGCCGTGGCCTACGCCAACCAGCGCAAGCAGTTCGGCCGGGAGATCGGACGCTTCCAGATGATCCAGGACAGTCTGGCCCGGATGATCGTGGAGGAAGAGGCGGCGCGCCTGCTGGTCTATCGGGCGGCCTGTCTCGCGGACCGGCGGCAGCCCAACGACCTCCAGGTGTCCATGGCCAAGTACGCCGCGGCGGAGGCGGCCGCCCATGCCGCGGACGACGCCTTCAAGATCCTGGGGGCCTATGGATATTCCACCGAGTTTCCGGTAGAGCGTTACCTGCGGGACGCCAAGTCCTACCAGATCGTCGAAGGTTCGTCGAACATCCACAAGCTGATCATCGCCCAGGACGCCCTGGGGTACCGGAAGGCCAACCGCCAGGAGGGCTGACGGGGGTTCCGGCCGGGGGCGGCCCGCCGTCGTCTCCCCCGGGTTGTGTTGGACCGTCCGGTCCGGGTATGATAGACAGTAGGCAGCCGACCCTTTCTCCATGTTCGTTGCAACGAACTACCTGTGGTCGGGCAGCGCCCGGGTCTTTCTCAGGCTCGGCTTCGTTGCCCTGTTCCTTTCGTTCACATCGGTGGGGGACCTCCCCCGGGCCGAGGCCGCGTCCACCCGCGTCGAGCAGGGCGGGACGCCGCCGGACGCCGAAACGGACACCCACGAGCGGCGCGTCACCAAGCGGATCCGTCCCGGCGACCGTTTGCCTCGTCTGCTGGCGGACCTCCGGGTGCCCCGGGCCGCCAGGGACCGCTGGCTCCGGGCGGTAGGGGAACGGGTTGACGTGGCCAACGTCCTCGGCGAGGGGGATACGGCCGTCTTCTACTTCGTCTCGGAGTGGGGCGCGCCCGGCCCGGGCCGCATGACGGCGTTCCGGGTCGAGCGCGCCGGCGCCAAGCCTCGGACCTGGCAGTTGGACCGCGGCCGGATCGTCTATCACCGGGACGCGGAGTTGCGCCCCGTGACCGCGGCGGCGCGGCAAACGCCGCCGGGGGACGGGTCCGCACCGCCTGCCGCCGCGCCGGAAGCCGCGGCGAAGACCTCGACGAAACCGGCGCCCCGGCCTTCCGCGGAAGCAGCGTCCTCGGTGGAGCGGGTGACCCACGTCATCCGCAAGGGGGAGACCCTCACCCGGGTGCTGCGCGGCAAGGGGATACTAAGGACCGAGGCGCATCGCTGGACCCAGGCGGTGGGCAAACGGTACTCGCTCAGGCGGTTGTATCCGGGCAGGAAGGTGGTCCTCTACCTCGCTTCCGAACCCGGCAGGCCGCGGACCCTGCGCGCGCTCCAGATCGAGTCCCGAGGGCGAGACCTGCTGACGTGGCAGGTGGCTGACGACGGAATCGCGTACCGGGGCAAGAACCAACGGGTAGCGGAGAGCGAGATCGCGGCCGCGCCGCCGGCCGCGGCGGAGACTTCCACGAAAACGGCGGCCAAGCCTTCGGCGGCCGCGGCGCCGGCGGTGGAGCGGGTGATCCATGTCATCCGCAAGGGGGAGACCTTCACCCGGGTGCTGCGCGGCAAGGGGATACTCCGGGCCGAGGCGAACCGCTGGATTCGGGCGGTCGGGAAACGGTATCCGCTCGAGCGGCTGTATCCGGGCAGGAAGGTGGTCCTCTACTTCGCGTCCGAAGCCGGCGGTAGGCGAACCCTGCGCGCATTGCAGGTCGAGTCGAGGGGCGGGGACTTGCTGACGTGGCAGGCGGCCGGCGACGGGGTCGCGTACCGGGGCAAGAACCAACGGGTAGTGGAGAGCGAGGTCGCGGCCGCGCCGCCGGCGCCGGTCAAGACTCTGGCCGCGGCGGGCGAGCCCGCCCGCGTGCGCGGCCCGGAGCCGTCCGCGCCCTCCGTCGAGCCCCTCCGGAAGGTGGTGAAGACCATCGCCAGGGGCCAGACCCTGGGCCGCATCTTCAAGTCCCTGGGCGTCTCCGGCAAGGAACGCAGCGCGTGGTCCAACGCCATCGGCAAGCAGTATCCGGTCACGAGGCTGAAGCCCGGACAACGCCTGCACCTGTATTTCGCCCAGGCGTCGGCGAATCCCCCGGGGGGAGGCCTCAAGGCGGTGGAGCTGGAGGTCCGGAAGGGGCGAAAGCTGACCTGGGAGCGGGTGGGGAAGGGCATCCGTTTCGGGACGGGCCGGGTGCTGGGGCGAGGCCGGTCCGCGGTGACCGAGGCGCCTTCCGACGGCCCGGCTTCCGGCGCCCGGAAGGGGCGGCTCCTGTCCGAGTACGCGCTGGCCTGGATCAAGCAACGGAACGGGTTGCTGGCATACGCGCCGCAGCCGGACCGGAACGGGGGCGGGACCCGGCCGGCGCTCGCCCTCGACGACGCGGAACGGGTGACCCACAAGCTGAAATCGGGAGAGCACCTGTGGGGCGTGCTCCGGCGCTACGTGCTGGACGACGGGGAGAGGCGGCTGTGGCTCACCGCGGTCCAGCAGCACAAGCAGGTGCGCAAGCTCGGCGCCGGAAGCCGGATCCACATGTACTTCGAGGCGCCCGCGAACGGCAACGGCAACGGCGCCGCCGGGTCCAAGGGGGCCGGACGCATCCAGGCCCTGGAGGTGGCGCTTCGCTCGAACCTGCGCCTGACATGGTACCGCGGCGAGCAGGGCATACTGTTCTACCGGGACGAGGTGCCGTACCGGCAGGAGGTCAAGTCCGTGAGCGGCCGCATCGCCGAGGGGTCGGGGTCGCTCTACGCCAGCGCCAAGCGCGCGGGGGTGGACGTCGGGGTCATCTCCCGGATCGTGGACATCCTCGGTTGGGACATCGACTTCCGCAGGGACCTGCGCTCCGGCGACACCTACCGCTTGCTCTACCGGAGGAAGTTCCGCCCGGGCAACGCCGGGTCGGCCGAGGTCCACGTCCTGGCCGTGGAGTTCGTCAACCGGGGACGCAAGCACACCGCGGTCTATTTCGAGGGCGCCGACGGCGCGGGCCATTACTACGACGCCCGCGGCCGCTCGGTGTCCCGGTCGTTCCTGCGCTATCCCCTGGAGTTCCGGCGCATCAGCTCGCGTTTTTCCAAAAGCCGCTTCCACCCCGTCCTGAAGGTGCGGCGGCCGCACCTGGGGGTGGATTTCGCCGCCCGGACGGGCACGCCGGTGCGGTCGGTGGGGGACGGGCGCGTTACCCACGCCAAGTGGAAGGGGGGCTACGGCCGCATGGTGGAGGTGACCCACGGGACGGCCATGAAGACCCGGTACGCGCACCTGAGGCGCTACGGCCCCGGCATCCGGCGCGGCGTGTCCGTGAAGAAGGGTCAGACCATCGGCTACGTGGGGTGTTCCGGCCTGTGCACCGGCCCGCACCTACACTTCGAGATGTGGCAGAACGACCGCTACATCGACCCCTTGCGAGCCAAGATCCCGGTGGAGCACGAACTCGACCCCCTGCTCATGGAGATCTTCGAGGACACCCGGGACCTGTTCTTCGCGCGCTTGACGTCCGACCCCAAGACCGCCAGCCTGCTCCCCCAAGACCCGAATGACGGCGCCGACTAAAGAAAGCTCCCGAAGCGCCGAAAGAGATCTTTCGTACAGGGCTGACGCCATGCCGACCTCGCGGGTCCGGCGGACCGCGGAGCGCTTTCGGCCCCGCGCCGCCGTCGCGGGATGGCGGCGCCCGCCGGTCCGGGGCCATTGACCACGATCGAAGGAGAACCCATGGACGCGAACAAGGAGAAGGCCATCGACCTGGCGGTGAGCCAGATCGAGAGACAGTTCGGCAAAGGGGCCATCATGAAGCTCGGCGAAGGCGGCCAACTCCGGGACGTGGCCACCATATCCACCGGCTCCATCGGCCTCGACATCGCGCTGGGAGTGGGCGGGGTGCCGCGGGGCCGGGTCGTGGAGATCTACGGCCCCGAGTCTTCCGGCAAGACCACCCTGGCGCTCCACATCCTCGCGGAGGCCCAGCGGCAGGGGGGCATGGTGGCGTTCGTGGACGCCGAGCATGCCCTGGACCTGAGCTACGCCCAGAAGCTCGGGGTCAAGACCGACGAGCTGCTGATCTCCCAACCGGACCACGGCGAGCAGGCCCTGGAGATCGCCGAGACCCTGGTGCGGAGCGGCGCCATCGACGTCCTCGTCATCGACTCGGTGGCGGCCCTGGTGCCCCGGGCCGAGATCGAGGGCGAGATGGGCGATTCGCACATGGGCCTCCAGGCCCGCCTCATGTCCCAGGCGCTGCGCAAGCTCACCGGGACCATATCCCGTTCCCAGGCGGTGGTGATCTTCATCAACCAGATACGCATGAAGATCGGCGTGATGTTCGGCAACCCGGAGACCACCACCGGGGGCAACGCCCTCAAGTTCTATGCTTCCCTGCGCATGGAGATACGCCGCACCGGCGCCCTCAAGGACGCGGACGCGATCATCGGCGGGCGCACCCGGGTGAAGGTGGTGAAGAACAAGCTGGCGCCGCCCTTCCGGGAAGCCGAGTTCGACATCCTGTACGGCGCCGGCATATCGAGGGAAGGGGAGCTGGTGGACATCGGCAGCGACCTGGGCGTCCTGGCCAAGAGCGGCGCCTGGTACTCGTTCGACGGCGACCGCATCGGGCAGGGCCGGGAGAACGTCAAGCAGTTCCTGCGCGAGCACTCCGACGTGGCCGGCCAACTGACGGAGCTCATACGGGCGAAAGCCGGGGTCGGGAACTCCCGGCAGGAGGCCGCCAACGGACTGGACCCGGAGCGGGGGGCGGTCAAGGACCGGGGCAAATGACCCGTTCCCCGGTGTTTTCCCCGGCCTCGTCCCGGAGCGGAAGCCCGCGCCGCGCGCCTTCCCGTACCGGCTGATCCGCCGTTGCCCCGGCTTCGGCGGGGATGCTATCAAGGGGCGTCATGACCGCGGGAAAAGAGATACGGGACAGCTTCCTCCGCTTCTTCGAGGGCAGGACCCATACGGTGGTGCGGAGCTCGCCGCTGGTGCCGCGGCAGGACCCCACGCTGCTGTTCACCAACGCGGGGATGGTCCAGTTCAAGAACGTCTTCCTCGGGCTGGAGCGGCCGGCGTTCCCGCGCGCGGCCAGCGCGCAGAAGTGCCTGCGCATCAGCGGCAAGCACAACGACCTGGAGTCCGTGGGCCGCGACACCTACCACCACACGTTCTTCGAGATGCTGGGGAACTGGTCCTTCGGGGACTACTACAAGGAAGAGGCCATCGCCTGGGCCTGGGAGCTGCTCACCGGGGAGTGGCGGCTGCCGGCCGACCGGCTCTACGCCACGGTGTTCCGCAACGACGACGACGCCGAGGGGTTGTGGCGCCGCATCGCCGGCCTGCCGTCCGACCGGGTGCAGCGTTTCGACGAGAAGGACAACTTCTGGGAGATGGGCGACACCGGCCCCTGCGGTCCGTGCAGCGAGATCCACCTGGACCGGGGCGCCGACGCCTGCGACCTCCGGGGCCGTTCCGGCCACGTGTGCGCGGTCAACAGCGGCTGCGCCCGCTACATCGAGCTCTGGAACCTGGTCTTCATCCAGTACAACCGCGACGCGGACGGGACGCTCCACGAGCTGCCGGCCAAGCACGTGGACACGGGCATGGGGCTGGAGCGCATCACCGCGGTGCTGCAGGGCGTCTTCTCCGACTACGACGTGGACCTGCTGCACAACGTCATCGCCGCCACCGAGGAGTTGGCCGGAAAGGCGTACGGCGGGGACCCCGATGCGGACGTGTCTTTCCGGGTCATCGCCGACCACGCCCGGGCGGTGAGCTTCCTCATCGCCGACGGGGTGCTCCCGGGCAACGACGGCCGCGGCTACGTGCTGCGCCGGCTGCTCAGGCGGGCGGCCCGGCACGGGCGGCTGCTGGGCTTCGACGAGCCGTTCCTGTTCCGGCTGATGGCGCCGGTGGCCGCGGTGCTGGGGGACGCCTACGGGGAGTTGCGGACCGAGGCGGAACGCATCGAGGGCACGGTGAAGGCCGAGGAGGCGCGCTTCGCCGATACCCTGGACAAGGGGCTGGTGTTGCTGGAGGAGTCGCTGGCGGACCTGCGCAAGGCCCGCGGGAAGTCGCTGCCCGGGGATGTGGCCTTCCGCCTGTACGACACCTACGGCTTTCCCCTGGACTTGACCGAGGACATCCTGCGCGGCGAGGGCATCGCCGTCGACCACGAGGGCTTCGAGCGGCTCATGGAGGAGCAGCGGACCCGGGCCCGCGGGGCCCGGGACACGGTCTCCCGGGGCGACGGCCTGGGCGCGGCCGGCGCGCTGCCCCACACCCGTTTCCTGGGGTACGACCGCTTGAGCCACGAGTCGCAGGTGACCGGGCTCTACCGTGACGACGCTCCGGTGGCGGAGGCCCACGAGGGCGATACGGTGGCGCTGGTGGTCGCGGAGACGCCGTTCTACGCCGAGTCCGGCGGCCAAGTGGGGGACCGCGGCTTCATCCGCACGGCACGGGGCGACTCCGTGGAGGTGCTGGACACGTGGCGCCCCACCCCGGAAGTGGCCATGCACCGGGGGAAGGTGGTCAGCGGCCGCATCGCCGCGGGGGATCCGGTGGAGCTCTCGGTGGACGGCGAGCGGCGCGGGCGCGCCATGCTGAACCACTCGGCCACCCACATCCTGCACGCGGTCCTGCGCGAGGAGTTGGGGGAGGGGGTGCGCCAAGCCGGGTCGCTGGTGGCCCCGGACCGGCTGCGGTTCGACTTCACCCACGGCGGTCCGGTGGAGCCGGAGGGGTTGGAGCGCATCGAGCGGGAAGTGAACCGGCGCATCCGGGACAACTCCGGGGTCTCCACCGAGGAGATGGACTACGACGACGCCATCCGCTCCGGCGCCAGGGCGTTCTTCGGGGACAAGTACGGCGACCGGGTGCGGGTGGTGCGCATCGGCGACTTCTCCACCGAACTCTGCGGCGGCACCCACATCCACCAGTCCGGCGACATCGGGCTGTTCCGGCTGGGCGCCGAGAGCGGCGTGTCCGCGGGGGTGCGGCGCATCGAGGCGGTCACCGGCGCCACCGCCTTCGACGTGATGCGGGCCGCGGACGCCGTCCTTGCGGAGGTGGCCGGGCTGCTCCGGAGCACCCACGACGCGGCCCCGGACAAGGTGCGGCGGCTGCTGGAGCGGCAGAAGGAGTTGGAGCGCCAAGTGGCCGAGCTCAAGAGCCGGCTCGGGCAGAACCGGGTGCCGGAGCTTCTCGGCAAGGCGCAGAAGAACGCCGCGGGCGCGAGCTTCGTCATCGAGAAGGTGGAGGGGCTGGACGCCCGGCAACTCCGGGAGACCGTGGACCAGCTCCGGCAGCGGCTGCCGGGGGGGTTCGTCTTCCTGGCGTGCCCCGGCGAGGACAACGTGATGCTGGCGGCCGGCGCCGGCAGCGGCTTGGCCGACGGATACCACGCGGGGAACATCGTCAAGCAGGTGGCGCCGGTGGTGGGGGGCGGCGGGGGAGGCCGCGCCGACTTCGCCCAGGCCGGGGGCAAGCAGCCCGGGAAGACCGACGACGCGCTGCGCCTGGCCCGTGAGATCGTGTCGAAAATAGGGGCCGAGTGAGCCGGGCGACCATCGAGAGCGCGCCGACTGCGCCCCGTCTGGCGTTCGCCGACCCGCGCCTGTTCCGGGACCTCCTGGGCAACCAGGACGAGCACCTGAAGATCGCCCAGCGGGCGCTGGGGGTCCGGTTCCTGGTGCACGGCGCCGAGATGGAGATCCGCGGCGACCGGCCCGAATCGGAGCTGGCGGGGGAGGTCATGCGCCAGCTCTACGGCCTGCTGGAGCGGGGTTACCCGGTGTACGGCAGCGACGTGGACTACGCCATCCGCATCCTGAGCAGCAACGGCAAGGCGAACCTGCAGGAGATCTTCCTCGACACCATCTACATCTCGTCCCACAAGCGCACCATCACCCCCAAGAGCATCGCCCAGAAGAGCTACATCGACGCCATCCGGCGCCACGACATCGTCTTCGGCATCGGTCCCGCGGGAACGGGCAAGACCTACCTGGCCATGGCCATGGCGGTGGCCGAGCTGACCCGGAACCACTATGCCCGGATCATACTGACCCGCCCCGCGGTGGAGGCCGGGGAGAAGCTCGGCTTCCTGCCCGGGGACCTGGCCGAGAAGGTGAACCCCTACTTGCGGCCCCTGTACGACGCCATGCACGACATGGTGGACTTCGACAAGGCCCGGCGCCTGCTGGAACGGGGCAGCATCGAGGTGGCGCCCCTGGCCTTCATGCGCGGGCGCACCCTCAACGACTCCTTCGTCATCCTGGACGAGGGGCAGAACACCACCCCGGAGCAGATGAAGATGTTCCTCACCCGGTTGGGCTACGGCTCCAAGGCGGTGATCACAGGCGACGTCACCCAGATCGACCTCCCCGCCGGCCGGTTGTCCGGTCTCAAGGAAGCCTGGCGCATACTGCGAGGGGTGGAGGGCATCCGCTTCGTCACCTTCACCGAGAAGGACGTGGCCCGGCACCGCCTGGTGCAGGACATCATCGCCGCGTACGAGCGGGATACCGGCAGCCCGGAAGACGGATGACCGGGGCGGGGGTCTGTGGGCGCGCCGGAAGGGGGGCTCGGCGCACGGCTCCGGCGCCGGTCCGTTGCTGATGGACGCGGCGCCGCCCAAGCGCGGGATTCGGAACGCCACCGTGGACGTGGTACGCTTGGGGGCGGCCCGGCGCGTGCCGGTGCGCGGGTTCCGGGCAAGCGCGCGCAGGATCATGGAGATCCTGGACCTGGGGCCGGCCGAGCTCAGCGTGGCGCTGGTGGGCGACGAAGAGATCCGCGGCCTCAACGCGCGGTTCCGGTCCAGGGACGAGCCCACCGACGTCCTGTCGTTTCCGTCGGACCACCGGCTGCCCTCCGGGCGCCGCCTAATCGGCGACGTGGTCATCTCCGTGGAGCGGGCGGAGGAACAGGCGCGGCGGCGGCGGCGGTCCCTGGACGACGAGTTGGAAGCGCTCCTGGTCCACGGGATACTCCACGACCTGGGCTATGACCACGAGCGTTCGCCGGAGGACGAGAAACGGATGCAGGCCATGGAGCGGCGCATCCGCACCGCGCTCAAGTCCGGCGGCAGGGAGGGCGTCCGCCGGACCGGTCCCTGAGTCCGCGCAAGCGCTCTTTCGCCGACCATTTCCAACGTAACGGGAGTCCGCCATGTTCGAAGAAGCACGCGAACGACTGACGCAACTCGAAGAGAAGCTCGGCCTGCTGTGGAGGCGTCTTTGACGTCGAGGGCAAGCAGAAGCGCATGGACGAGCTCGTGGCCCTTGCCGCCAGGCCCGACTTCTGGAACGACGCGGACAAGGCCCAGGAGGTGCTGAAGGAGCAGTCCCTGCTCCGGGAGGCCCTGGACGACTACGGCAAATGCCGTTCGGGCATCGAGGAAGCCCGCATCTTCCTGGACCTGGGCGAGGAAGAGAACGACCCGGAGGCCCTGGAGGAGACGCGGTCCCGGCTCAGGGATGTGTCCGAGGGCTTGGCGGAGATGGAGTTGCGGCGGCTCCTGGGGGGCGCGGACGACCGCCGGGACGCCATCGTCACGCTCCATCCGGGGGCGGGCGGCACCGAGTCCCAGGACTGGGCCGAGATGCTGCTGCGCATGTACCTTCGCTGGGGCGACCGGCGGGGGTACGAGACCGAGATCCTGGAGTACCAGCCAGGCGAGGAGGCCGGGGTCAAGCGGGTCACCTTCACCGTCGCCGGCAGCTACGCCTACGGCTACATGAAGTGCGAGGCCGGCATCCACCGGCTGGTCCGGGTCTCCCCCTTCGACGCCAACTCCCGCAGGCACACCTCGTTCGCCTCGGTGTTCGTCTATCCCGAGATCGACGACGCCATCGACGTGGAGGTCAACGAGTCCGACCTGCGCATCGACACCTACCGGGCCAGCGGCGCCGGCGGGCAGCACGTCAACAAGACCGATTCCGCGGTGCGCATCACCCACCTCCCCACCAACATCGTCGTGGCCTGCCAGAACGAGCGGTCGCAGCACAAGAACAAGGCCATGGCCATGCGCATCCTGCGCTCGCGCCTCTACGAGCTGGAGGTGGAGAAGCAGCGGGAGAAGATGGACAGCTACCAGAAAGACAAGAAGGAGATCGCCTGGGGCAGCCAGATACGCTCCTACGTGCTGCACCCCTACCGCATGGTCAAGGACCACCGCACCAACCTGGAGATCGGCAACGCCGACGCGGTCCTCGACGGCGACATCGACCGGTTCATACAGAGCTGCCTGATGGAGGCGTAGGGCGCGCGGCGCTCGCTCGTCCGCCCGCGGTTTCGGGCAGGGTCAGCCCGGTTCACCCGGGACGTGGGCCCGCTCCACCTCGAAGGCGGCGATATTGCGGTCCTGCCTGCTGAACTCCACGCCGACCAGGTGGACGGGCCGGTCCGGGCGGCGGTACTTGTCCGCGTAGCCCCTCTCCCGTAGCTGCCGCATGGCCTCCCCCTTCGGGGTCTCCTCCACCATCTTGAACTCGAACAGATAGACCTGCCCGTGGTAGAGCACCGCCATGTCCAGCCGCCCCTGGCTCGTGCTCTCTTCCACCCGCACGTCCAGTCCCGCAGCCGCGAAGTACGAGTAGAAGACGCTGGAATAGTAGCCCTCGTACAGGGCGATGTCGTTCTTCGTGTACCACTCATACGGGATGCTGGCGAAGAACGCCCGGAACAACGCCTCCACTGCCTCGAAGTCGTTGCTGCGCAGCGCCCGGCGCAGACGCAGGCCCTCCGCCTCCACCGAGACCTCCGGGTCCCCGGCCGCCAGCAGGCTGCCGTTCAGGCTGCGCCGCACTTCGTGGTTGGGATGGCCCAGCCGGTAAACGGTGGTTCCCTCGTCGTGTTCTTCGCCGGTGATGGTGAGGTAGCCGGTCTGGAAGAGCAGCGCCTCGGTGGCCATGTGGTCCACGTCGAAGGCGGACAGCAGGGCGTCGCCGGCCAGTCGGTCTTCGAGGGTTGCGGCGTTGACCTTGCGGCGCAGGATGGTTTCCACCAGGAACGTGGGCGAGCCGGTCTCGAACCAGTGGGCCTTGAACTCGCGCGACCGGAACAACAACAGGACGTCGAAGGGGTTATACACCTTCTCGTCCCCTCGCCAGGAGTAGCCGTTGTACCAGCGTCGTATCTCGTCCCGGTCCAGGCCGGGCAGTTCGGGCGCGAACACGGCGTCCAGGTCCCGGTCGGTGTAGCCGCAGACCGCGGAATAGCGCGGGTCCAGGGTGATGTCGATGAGGTTGTTGAGACCGGAGAAGAGGCTCACCTTGGAGAACTTGCTCACCCCGGTGAGAAGCGTGAACTCGATGTGCGCGTCGCTGTCCTTGATGACCGAGTAGATTCCGCGCAGGAAGTCCCGGTTGGCCCTGGCCACTTCCGGCGCGGCCAGCGCGTCCAGGATCGGCTTGTCGTACTCGTCCACCAGGACCGCCACACGCCGGCCCGTGCGTTCGTGGAGCGCCTCGACCAGCGCCGCGAAGCGTCCGGCTGCGGTCGTAAAGTCGGAACCGACTCCGGCCGAACGTTCGATGGCGGTGAGCCTTTCCCGGAAGCCGGCTTCGAGCTCCCCGGGCCTGTTGAAGTCGCCTGAACCGAAACTGATCCGCACCACCGGGCGCGGGGTCCAGTCCCATTGGTCGTGGATGGCCAGCCCCCGGAAGAGTTCCTCGCTGCCCTCGAACAGTTCCTTGATGGTGTCCAGCAGCAGGCTCTTGCCGAAACGCCGGGGACGGGACAGGAAGTAGCAGCGGCCTTCGTCCACCAGCCGCCGGACCCAGGCGGTCTTGTCCACATAGTAGCAGCCCTCCTCCCGGATCTTCCGAAAGGTCTGGATACCGATGGGCAGTTTGCGCCGGGCGGCGCCATCGTCAGGGAGGCCCATGAATCCACCATAACCCCTTACCGGGGCAGGGTCAAAAACCGGGGGATACGGTGGTCCGGGTGACGGGCTTATGCGGCCCGTTCCACCTCGAAGGCGGCGATGTTGCGGTCCTGCCTGCTGAACTCCACGCCGACCAGGTGGACGGGCCGGTCCGGGCGGCGGTACTTGTCCGCGTAGCCCCTCTCCCGTAGCTGCCGCATGGCCTCCCCCTTCGGGGCCTCGTCCACCATCTTGAACTCGAACAGATAGACCTGCCCGTGGTAGAGCACCGCCATGTCCAGCCGCCCCTGGCTCGTGCTCTCTTCCACCCGCACGTCCAGTCCCGCAGCCGCGAAGTACGAGTAGAACACGCTGGAATAGTAGCCCTCGTACAGGGCGATGTCGTTGTTCGTGTACCACTCGTACGGGATGCTGGCGAAGAACGCCCGGAACAACGCCTCCACTGCCTCGAAGTCGTTGCTGCGCAGCGCCCGGCGCAGGCGCAGGCCCTCCGCCTCCACCGAGACCTCCGGGTCCCCGGCCGCCAGCAGGCTGCCGTTCAGGCTGCGCCGCACCTCGTGGTTGGGATGGCCCAGCCGGTAAACGGTGGTTCCCTCGTCGTGTTCTTCGCCGGTGATGGTGAGGTAGCCGGTCTGGAAGAGCAGCGCCTCGGTGGCCATGTGGTCCACGTCGAAGGCGGACAGCAGGGCGTCGCCGGCCAAGCGGTCTTCGAGGGTTGCGGCGTTGACCTTGCGGCGTAGCAGGGTCTCCACCAGGAACGTGGGCGAGCCGGTCTCGAACCAGTGGGCCTTGAACTCGCGGGTGTCGAACAGCAAGAGGACGTCGAAGGGGTTGTAAACCTTCTCGTTCCCTCGCCAACTATAACCGTTGTACCAGCGGCGTATCTCGTCCCGGTGCAGGCCGGGCAGTTCGGGCGCGAACACGGCGTCCAGGTCGGCTTCGGTATAGCCGCAGACGGCGGAATAGCGCGGGTCCAGGGTGATGTCGATGAGGTTGTTGAGACCGGAGAAGAGGCTCACCTTGGAGAACTTGCTCACCCCGGTGAGCAGGGTGAACTCGATGTGCGCGTCGCTGTCCTTGATGACCGAGTAGATGCCGCGCAGGAAGTCGCGGTTGGCCCTGGCCACTTCCGGCGCGTCCAGCGCGTCCAGGATCGGCTTGTCGTACTCGTCCACCAGAACCGCCACACGGCGCCCCGTGCGTTCGTGCAACCTTTCGATCACGTAGGCGAAACGCTCCGGGCCGGTAGGGTAGGGTGAACGGAAACCGGCCTGCTGTTCCACCCGGTCCAACTGGGCGGTCAGGTTCAAGTCGAGATGACCGGGTTGGGTGAAGTTCCGCCCGCCGAAGCTGATCCGCACCACCGGGCGAGGGGTCCAGTCCCATTGGTCGTGGATAGCCAGCCCCCGGAACAGTTTCTCGCTGCCCTCGAACAGTTCCTTGATGGTGTCCAGCAGCAGGCTCTTGCCGAAACGCCGGGGACGGGACAGGAAGTAGCAGCGGCCCTCGTCCACCAGCCGCCGGACCCAGGGGGTCTTGTCCACGTAGTAGCAGCCCTCCTCCCGGATCATCCGGAAGGTCTGGATGCCGATGGGCAGCTTGCGCCGGACGGCGCCGTCGTCGGGAAGGCCCATGAATCCACCATAACCCCTTACCGGGGCAGGGTCAAAACTTGCGACGCCGTGCAAGGAGTCACCACGTTGAAAGCGCTGGCAGAGGACATGGCGCTTTATGGGCAACCCATATGGATCGGAAGCATCCCGGTCTCGCTCCATGCGGCTCAAGGCTTGCATTTCGGGAGCAAAACGTCGAAAAACAGGGGACAGACAGCAGCGTCAGTCTCAGGAGGAAACCCATGATCATCGAGATGAGGACCTATACGCTCAAGCCCGGGGCCACGCCCGATTTCGAGAAGGCTTTCGAGGAGGGGTTGCCGCACCGCGTCAAGCTCTCTCCCCTGGGCGCGTTCTTTCGTTCCGAGGTGGGGCCGTTGAACCAGGTCATCCACATCTGGCCCTACGAGAGCTTTGCCGAGAAGGACCGCATCGGCGCCGAGGCGCGCAAGACCGGCCACTGGCCCCCCAAGGTTCGGGACTTCATGGTCACGCAGGAGAGCAAGGTGTTCCAGGCGGCGCCGTTCTCTCCGCCCCTGGAGCCGCGGGAGATGGGCAACATCTACGAGATCCGCACCTACACGGTGTTGCCGGGGTCGATCCCGGCGCTGATCGAGCGCTGGCAGGAGTGCATCGAGGACCGGGTGAAGCTGTCACCCTTGGCCGCGGGCTGGTTCACCACCTACGGCACGCTGAACCAGTGGGTGCACATCTGGCCCTACAAGGACATGGCCGAACGGAGCCGCATCCGCGCCGAATCCATGCGGCTGCCCAACTGGCCGCCGACCACGCGCGAGATGCTGCTCCGCCAGGAGAACCAGATCGTCGTGCCCGCGTCCTTCTCGCCGTTGCGCTAGACGTCCGGATCCCGAGCCTCCTTCCCCTGAAGGGAGGGGGCCGAAGCGACCTTCGGGACGCCTTGCAAGCGACTGGTGCCATCGCGGATCCGGATCGCCCGGACGTGGAACAGTGGCGACGTGGATGGAAAGCTTGGTGGTGACGCAAGGGCGGCGAGCTGGTGAGAAGCTGACCCTGTTTCCCTGGGAGCGGGAGTTCCTGACCGCGGCCTTGCAACCAGATGTGACCTTGGCGGCGGTCAGCATGGGGAGGGGGAACGGCCAGACCGGGCTGTTGGCGGCTCTCTTGGCGTCCTACTTGGTTGGGCCGTTGCGTCAACCGCGTGGGGAGTTGAATTGGTTGTGGATAACCGAGGTTCGGTCTTCCGTAAGGGTGGGTCCGACGGGACGAATGACTAACGAAAGGGTGGAACCATGAAGGGAATGATGATGGTCGTGGTGGTAGCGGTAGCGTTGATGCTGGCGGGTTGCGGAGGCGGGAGTAAGACTGCTTCCATGATGCCAACATCGGGAATACCGAAGGCAGTCCTTGTCAACCCCGGCGCCCAGGGAGAGCGAGATTCACCGCAAGGTCCCGGCGTCGCCCCCGGAACACCGTCCAACCCCGGCGAGGGAGAGCGAGATTCACCGCAAGGCCCCGGCGTCGACCCCGAAACACCGCCGCCAACGTCAACGGATTCGGTTGGTTGGGATCAATTGCCGAGTCTGCTTGATCGTAGTTGGTTAAGTCGTGGCACCTACGGCAGCTACGGGGGGCTCGGGAGTGGTGGAGAGGAGGATACTAGTTGGATAAACGGCTGGGGTGGTTTATCGACCTTGGGTGGCTTGACCGGCCAGGATAAGATCCCGTGTCACACTGGCACGCTTGATATGTGTCGAACCCTGCTGAAAAACCGGATTGAGGCCGCAACGGAAGTCGGTCCCGTTGCGGTTTCAATCGAGGCCGAAACGGGACCGACTGGAACAATAGGGCGGTTTCAGGGGACTACGATTGCACAAATTACCAAGGATGGAGTTGAAGGCCCTGTGACTTTCTGGGGTGCATGGCTTGATAATAGCATGTTTCTTTTAGAGAGAAAAACCCTGGTAGCACATGGAATCGAGTCGCGTGCCATCAGTTTTGGCAGGTATGGAATGATTGGCGGGGAGTATGTGGTTGGGCAGGGGTACTCCCTGATTCAGGGGACATATCGAGGAGTGGCCGTTGATATTGAGGGTAACTGGGGAACTTCCGAATTGAACTATACAGCGGGGTCAGGGCAGAAGTTGGGGCAGGTGGACTTGACGATAAACATACCAGATAATAGGTTTGGGGTCATGACTTTTCCGGGCGTTCCTGTCACTGATCGTACGGTGATGTGGGGAGAGTTTCCCTACCCCGAGGAGTATGGGGCCTCCCGTCTCAACGACTCTGGCGATCTAGCCCGCTTTAGCGGCTATTTTTGGCGGGGTAACGAAGTTGGGGGAAGCTTCGTATACAGGAATTGCGGAGGCGTCTCGCCATGCCCGCAGACGGTGGCCAATACAACGGCTGGGGCATTCGGAGCAAAGCTGGTCCCGTAAAGACTACGGCTACCTACCTGGATGCAGTTGCAAGGGGGCAGGAGCCTGTCGAGGTTCCCGCCCTTTTTGTATCTCCGGCGTGCGCTTGATATTATATTCTACCGGATAGAGGCGTTACCGGAATGGCCAGGCGGATCTACCAGACGCGGGCGTGGGCTGTGGCTCGACGGGCGGTTCTGGATCGGGACGGCTGGCGTTGTGCCAAGTGCGGGCGGCTGGAAGTGGATCATGCAACCCGGGACCGGCAGGCAGTCTCCGCCTTCGGGCGGGACTGCCGGTCCCGGTCAGGACGCCGCGGGGCCGGCCGCCTCCCCGCCGGCCGCCAAGTACTCCCGCAGGGCGCGAGCCGTGTGGGAGTACTTTCCGTTCCGGGCCACTTCCGAAGGCGCACCGCGCGCCACCACGCGCCCGCCCTTGTCGCCCCCTTCCGGCCCCAGGTCCACGATGTAGTCCGCGTCCTTGATGATCTCCAGGTTGTGCTCGATGGTGACCACGGTGTTGCCCGTGTCCACCAGCCGGTGCAGGATGTCGATGAGCTTCTCCACGTCGGCGAAGTGGAGGCCGGTGGTGGGCTCGTCCAGGACGTAGAGGGTCTTGCCCCGCGACTCCTTGCCCAGCTCGTAGGCCAGCTTGATGCGCTGGGCCTCCCCGCCGGACAGGGTGTTGCTGGCCTGTCCTAGGGTGATGTAGCCCATGCCGATGTCGTCCAGGATCTTCAGCGGACGGTAGGCCTTGGGAAACGGACGGAAGAACTCCACCGCTTCCTCCACGGTCATGTGCAGCACCTCGGCGATGTTCCTGCCGTTGAACCTTACCGACAGGGTCTCCTCGTTGAACCGCTGGCCGGCGCAGCCGTCGCAGTTCACGAACACGTCGGGCAGGAAGCTCATCTCCTTCTTGATGCGGCCCTGCCCGGCGCACTCGTCGCACCGGCCGCCGCCCACGTTGAAGGAGAACCGGCTCGGCGTGTAGCCGCGCAGGCGCGCCTCCGGGTGCAGCGCATAGATGCGGCGTATCTCGTCGAGGAACCCCACGTAGGACGCGGGCACCGAGCGGGGGGTCTTGCCGATGGGCGTCTGGTCCACCTCCACCGCGCGCTCGATGCGCTCCCAGCCCGCCAGGTCCTCGTGCCGCCCCGGCCGGCCGGCGCTCTGGCCCAGCCTGGCCTTGACGCCCTTGAACAGCACCTCCTTCACCAGGGTGCTCTTGCCCGACCCGGACACGCCGGTGACGCAGGTCCACAGGCCCAGCGGCAACCGGACCTTGAGGTTCTTGAGGTTGTTGGCCCGGGCGCCGGCCACGGTCATCCACTCGGTTCCCTTGAGGGACCTTTCGGGCCAGAGCCGCCGCCGGACCGCGCCCAGGAAGGCGCCGGTGACCGAGGCCGGGTTGGCGCGGACCTCCTCCGGCGTGCCCATGGCCACCACCCGGCCGCCGCGCACGCCGGCGCCGGGACCCAGGTCCACCAGCACGTCGGCCGCCCGGATCGTGGCCTCGTCGTGCTCCACCACCAGCACGGTGTTGCCCGACTGCACCAGCCGCCGCAGGGTCGCCAGGAGCCGGTGGTTGTCGCGGGTGTGCAGCCCGATGGTCGGCTCGTCCAGGATGTAGCACACGCCCCGCAGGTTCGATCCCAGTTGCGCCGCCAGCCGCACCCGCTGGGCCTCTCCGCCGGAAAGCGAGCCGGCGCGCCGGTCCAGGGTCAGGTAGCCCAGTCCCACCTCGTCCAGGAACCGCAGTTTGTGGCGGATCTCCCGCTGGGTCCTTTCCAGCACCAGCCGCTCCTTGGCCGGGCTGCGCCTGGCCAAGCGCTCTTCCAGCGACTCGAAACGGCGCAGGGCCTCCTTCACCGACAGGGCGGTGACCTGCCAGATGGCCCTGCCGGCGATGCGCACGTTGCGCGCCCGGGGGTTGAGCCGGGCGCCCTGGCAGGACGGGCAGACGCGCTCGCTCGCGAAGGAGGACAGGTAACCGGCCAGGGCGCCGTCGCCCTTCACCCGGAGCCCCGACAGCACCGTCAGGAGGCCGGGGACCTTCGGCCGCGCCCGCCCGTGGAGCATCGCGTCCCGCTGCCTCGCCGACAGGGTCTTTACGGGGACGTCCGCGGGAACGCCGAGCTTCCGCTCCAGCTCGCCTCGGAACTGGCCCAGCCGCCGCTTGAGCGCCGCGCGTCCTTCCGGCGCCTCGGAGCTCAACCGGTCCACCACCTCCGTCAGGCTCGACTCGGGGTCCCGGACCACGAGGTCGGCGTCGAGTTCCTCCGACGAACCCGCCCCGCGGCAGTCCGGGCAGGCGCCCTGCCGACTGTTGAACGAGAACAGCCGGGGGTCCGGGGGCTCGTAACCCACCTCGCAGGCGCGGCAGAAGAGCCGTTCGTTGTAAACCTCCTCCGAGCCCCGGGAGAGCACGTGGACGACCCCGTTGCCGAGCCGCAGCCCCTGGGCCAGCACCGTCTCGACGTTGCCGCGTCCGGCCCGGGCCGTGCCCACCACGATGTCGATGTCGTGCTCGTGGAAACGCTCCAGGAACTCCTGCCGCAGCACCGCGGGGGTCAGGTTGGTCATGGCGCCGTCGATGCGCGCGCGCGTGTAACCCAGCCGGCGGGCCGCCATCAGCACGTCCCTGTGGTAGCCCTTGCGCCCGCGCACCACCGGGCTCAGGACCGTGACGTCCATACCCTGGTGCTTGCGGCCCACCCGGTCCAGGATGCGGCTGCGGGTGAGGGAGGTGATGGCCCCGCCGCACTGGACGCAGTGTTGCTTGCCCACCTTGGAATACAGCAGGCGCAGGTAGTGGTAGATCTCGGTGACCGTGGCCACCGTGGAGTTCCGCCCCCCCTGGCTCATGCGCTGCTCGATGGCCACCGTGGGCGGGATGCCCGACAGCACGTCCACGTTGGGGCGCGCCATGATCTTCATGAACTGGCGCGCGTACGCGGACAGGCTGTCGATGTAACGCCGCTGGCCGTCCGCATAGATGATGTCGAAGGCCAGGGACGACTTCCCGGAGCCGCTGAGGCCGGTGACCACCACCAGCCGGTCCCGGGGGATGTCCACGCGCACGTCCTTGAGGTTGTGCTCCTTGGCGCCGACGATCCGTATGGCCCCCTGCCCGTCGGCCTGCGCGGCCCGGGCCGGGCGCGGCCGGGTCTTGGCCAGTGTAGGGGCGAACCGGTCCGAGGACCGGCGCAGGTGTTCCTTCAGGTAGCGTCCGGTGTGGGACCGCGCGGTCGCGGCCACCTTCGCGGGCGTGCCCGCGGCCACCACCTCGCCGCCGCGCTCGCCCCCCTCGGGGCCCAGGTCGATGACGTGGTCGGCGCACTTGACCACCTCGATGTTGTGCTCGATGACCATCACCGAGTGGCCCTGTTCCACCAGCTCCTGCAGCGCCGCCAGCAGCCGGCGCACGTCGTGGAAGTGCAGGCCGGTGGTGGGCTCGTCGAAGATGAACAGGGCGCCGGTCTTCCTGGACCGGGCCATGTGCGAGGCCAGCTTGAGGCGTTGGGACTCGCCGCCGGAGAGTGTAGTCACGGGCTGGCCCAGGCGGAGGTAGTCGAGCCCCACCCGGGCCAGCGGCCGGAGCCCCGGCAGGATCTCCGGCCGGTCCGCGAAGAACTTCATGGCTTCGGCCACGGTGAGGCCGAGCACGTCGCGGATGTTCCTGCCGCGGTAGGCCACCTCCAGCACTTCCCGGCGGTAGCGGGCGCCGCGGCATTCCGAACAGGTGGCGAAGACGTCCGAGAGGAACTGCATCTCGACCTTCTCGAACCCTTCGCCGCGGCAGGACTCGCAGCGGCCGCCCTCCACGTTGAACGAGAAGGTGGAAGGCGTGTAGCGCCGGAACCGGGAGAGATCCAGGCCGGCGAAGAGATGCCGGACCGGGTCGAAGGCCTTCATGTACGTCACCGGGTTCGACCGGGGCGTGGCGCCCAGGGGGGACTGGTCCACCAGCACCACTTCGGGCACCCGCTCCATGCCCCGGATCTCGTCGCAGTCCGTCAACGCCGCCAGCGGAGAGACCTTGCGGCGCTGGACGTTGCGGGCGATGACGTCGTCCACCAGGCTCGACTTGCCCGACCCCGACACCCCGGTGACGCACACCAGCCGGCCCAGCGGGATGCTCACGTCGATGTCCTTGAGGTTGTGGGCCCGGGCGCCGCGGACATCCAGGGTCCGCCCCGGGATCCGGGGCCGGTAACGGGCGGGCAGCGGTATGGTCTCGCGCTGGGCCAGGTAGTCCGCGGTGAGGGAGTTCTCGCTTTCCAGCAGCGAATCGTAAGGGCCGGCGAACACCACCTCGCCGCCGTGCTCGCCCGCCCGGGGCCCCAGGTCGATGACGTAGTCGCTCTCCTTGATGATCTCCGGGTCGTGCTCCACCACCACCACGGTGTTGTCGTTGGAGCGAAGCCGGTGCAGGATCTCCACCAGCCGGTGGCTGTCCCTCGGGTGCAGCCCGATGGAGGGTTCGTCGAGGACGTACAGGGTGTTGACCAGTGACGAGCCGATGGCGGTGGTCAGGTCCACGCGCTCCAGTTCGCCGCCGGACAGGGTCCGGGACTGCCGGTCGAGGGTCAGGTAGTCGAGACCCACTCCCATGAGGTAGTCCAGGCGTCGGCGGATCTCGTGGAGCACCAGCCGCGCCACCTGGTCGCGGCCGGAGTCCAGGGCCAGGGACCGGAAGTAGCCGTGGGCGTCAGCTACGCTCATGCGGTTGATCTCCGCGATGTTCCGTCCGGCGACCCGGAAGTTCAGGCCCTGGGGCCGGAGGCGGGTCCCCTGGCAGTCGTCGCAGGTCACGTAGCGGCGATAGCGCGCGAGGAACACGCGGACGTGCATCTTGTAGCTCTTGCCTTCCAGCCACCGGAACCAGCCCCGGACGCCGAAATAGTCTCCGTCGCGGTAACTGCCCTCGCCGTCGAGCACCAGCCGGCGATGCTCTTCCGACAGCTCGGCGAAGGGGGCCTCGGTGGAGATGCCCTTGCGCTGGCAGAACTTCTTGAGCTGCCGCATCTCCCAGCGCGCGGACCGGGTGGTCCAGGGCTTGACGGCGCCCTCGGCGATGGACATGGAGGGGTCCGGGACCACCAGGTCCGGGTCGATGTCGATGACCCGGCCGAACCCGTGGCAGGTCTCGCACGCCCCCAGCGGGCTGTTGAACGAGAAGAGGTTGGGCTGCGGCTCGGCGTAGGAGGTCCCGCAGTCGGAACACTGGAGGCGGTTGCTGAAGCCCTCCCGGCGCCAGTCGTCGTCCATGTCGTGGAGGTCGAGCCTCCCCTTGCCGAACTCGAACGCCTGCTCCAGCGAGTCGGTGACCCGCTTGCGCGTGGACTTGCGGTACACGAACCGGTCCGCCACCACGTCGATGACCTCTCCGGGCGGCGCGTCCAGTCGCTCCAGTTCCGCCACGCCCCGATCCTGCAGGAGCCGGTGGAACCCGGCCTGCAGCAGCCCCTCCCGCACTTCGTCCCAGGGCAGCGAGCGCGGCGCCGGCACCGGGAAGGTCAGCGCCCACCGGCGGCCCTCCCCCCGGGCCTGGAGCCATCTCACGATGGACGGGGCGCTGTCCTTGGCCACCACCTTGCCGCAACCCGAGCAGTGGAGGACGCCGACCTTGGCGAACAGCAGCTTCAGGTGGTCGTGGAGCTCGGTCATGGTCCCCACGGTGGAGCGGGAGGTCTTGACCGGACGGGTCTGGTCGATGGCGATGGTGGGCGGGATGTTCTCGATGGCGTCCACGTCGGGCTTCTCCATGCGGTCGAGGAACTGCCGCGCGTAGGCCGAGAAGCTCTCGACGTAGCGCCGCTGTCCCTCCGCATAGAGGATGTCGAAGGCGACGGTGGACTTGCCCGACCCGCTCACGCCGGTCACCACCGTGAGGGCGTTGAGGGGAATCCGGAGGTCGATGTCCTTGAGGTTGTTCTGCCGGGCGCCGCGGACGTGTATCCAGCCCTGGTCCATGACGGGGATGGGAAGCGGGGAACAGGGGTACGGGGAACGGCGGTCAGGCGATGCCGAGCTTCTGCCGGGCTTCCTCGCTGATCCGGCCGGGGTCCCAGGGCGGGTCCCAGACCAAGTCCACGTTGGCTTCCTTGACCCCGGGGATCCCCATGATCAGGGACTGGGCGTTGGAGGCGATCATCCCGCCCATGCCGCATCCCGGCGTGGTCAGGGTCATCTTGACCGCCACGGCGTCGTCCTCGACCTCCACCTCGTACACCAGCCCCAGGTCCACGATGTTCACCGGGATCTCGGGGTCATAGCAGTCCTGCAATGCCTCGAAGACCTGTTCCCTGGTAACCATTTTCTCCTCCTGTTCAACCCTTCCCGCACTCGCTGCACGGGCACAGCGAGCGCAGGTAGTCGAAAGTGTAGATCCCGGTGGCGTGGCCGTCGCTCCAGCGGAACTCCACCGCGTAGTTGCCCACCGGCTCGATGGCGTCGAGTTCCACCCCGGGCGCCTCCACGAAACGCTTCTCCACCGAGGCGCCGTGCCCCTGGCACAGGGCGCAGGGGCAGTAGCCCCTCAGGTACTCCTTCGTGTACTCCCCCGTGTGCCCGTCGTTCCAGGTGATGCGGACGACGCCCCGGGCCTTGACGTGGTTGATCTCTACGGGGACGGCCATGGGGTGTTGCGGAGGGTCGTTCCCGCTTGGCGCCGGCGCCCGGTCAACTCGTCACGATCCTCAAGGCGGGCGCCTGGTCGGTGGCCGCGGAAGCGACGGAGAGTTGGCCCGCCAGCCGCGCGGCCACGTCGAGGAACGCTTCCGCGGTCTCGGAACCGGGCTCCTGCGCCACGATGGGGACCCCCTTGTCGCCCCACTCGCGCACCTTCGACACCATGGGGACCTCGCCCAGGAACGGCATCCCGAACCTCTCAGCGGCCCGCCGGGCGCCGCCCCGGGAAAAGACCTCGTGCTGCTTCCCGCAGCCGTCGCACACGAAGTAGCTCATGTTCTCGACCATGCCGACGATGGGGATATGGACCTTGTCGAACATGGACTTGGCCCGCACCACGTCCGCCAGGGCCACGTCCTGGGGCGTGGCCACCAGCAGGGCGCCGCTGCACTTGAGTTGCTGGGAGAACGTGATCTGCACGTCGCCGGTGCCCGGAGGCATGTCCACCACCAGGTAGTCCAGCTCGCCCCAGTGCACGTCGCCCATGAGTTGCTGCAGCGCCTTCCCCAGCATGGGTCCGCGCCAGATCACCGCCTGGTCCGGCTCCAGGAAGAAGCCGATGGACATGACCGGGATACCGTGGGCCACCGGAGGCGCGAGCTTGAAACCGTCGCCCACGGGGACCTTGGCCGGCTCCTCGGTGACCCCCATGAGTATGGGCGCGGACGGGCCGTAGATGTCCGCGTCCAGCAGCCCCACCGCGGCGCCGTGCATCCCGAGGGCCACCGCCAGGTTGGCCGCCACCGTCGATTTGCCCACCCCGCCCTTGCCGGACGCCACCAGCACGATGTTCTTGACGCTCGGCAAGAGGTCGGTGGTCCCCGCGCCAGTCTTGCTGCCGCGCACCTGGGCGCCGAAGTCCAGGGCGAGTTCCGACACGCCGAGGGGCGCCAGGGCCTGCTCCACGTCGCCCTTGATCCTGTCCTTGAGGGGGCACGCCGGCGTGGTCAGCTCCACCGTCAGCGACACTTTGCCGTCCGCCACCTCCAGGTCCTTCACCATGCCAAGGGTCACGATGTCCTTGTGCAGCTCCGGATCCTGCACGGTCTTCAAGGCTGCGAGAACCGACTCCCGATTGGCGCTGGACATGTCCTTCCTCTTCTCCTCGCCGGCGTTGCGCCGCCGGAACCGCGTTCCAAAGACCCACATGACGTCGTCCTCCGCTCTCCCCGCGCACGCGGCTCCGAATCCCTCCGAAAGGGCGGCCCGCCCGGGGACCGCCCGGGCCGGACGGCAACTGCATCAGCCGACCCTTACGCCGGGGAGGTCCGCCCGGTCCGGACGCTTCCGAACTATAGACTTGCACGGCCGCCATTTCAAACCGCGGGACGGGTCCACCGCGTGCGGGGCGGGTTCACGACCCCTGGTGCTCCGGCCGCAGCAGGTCCAGCACGGTCTTCACCGGGGCGAAGCATTCGCCCGGGATCTCCACGAACAGGGTGTTCCACCGCGCCATGGCGCCGTTCCAGAGTCCGGGGAGTTCCAGCGCCTTGAGCCTGCGCCCGTAGCCGGACTTGAAGGAGATGGACACGAGGGCCGGGTCGGCGAAGCGCGCCAGGTCGAAGGGCCTGCCGCGGCGATCCCGGACGCCGCACACCATGTCCACGGGGTTGAAGTGGGTGGATGCGGCGAAGGCCTCCCTCTGCCGGGGCTGCGCCATATCCACCTGCGCGGACTCGACGATCTGGAGCGAGCACGCGCCGTCGTCGCCCCTCACCCAGAAGGGGCCGCCCCCGGGCTCGCCCGCGGACGGCGTCACCCCGCAGACCCGGAGGGGACGGTCCAGGGTCTCCCGCAGGAAATGCACGCGCTCCGCCGGGGGCGCGTCCTCCAGGCCTTCGGGCGGGACCACCGACAGAACGGCGCGGACGAAGTCGAGCACGTCGTCCAGGAACGACGGCGCCGCCTCGGGGCGGAGCCCGTCCAGGTACTCGAACGCGCGCGCCTGGGTCTCGACCAGGCAGCCGGCCAGGGCCTTGCGGTAGCGGATGGCGGCGGCGGGACGCACGGTGACGTTGTCGATGTTCTGGATGAACACCAGGTCGGCCGCCAGGTCGTTCAGGTTGGCCAGCAGGGCGCCGTGGCCGCCGGGCCGGAGCAACAGGCTTCCGTCCGGACGCCGGAAGGGCAGGTTGTCCGGTCCCGCGGCCAGGGTGTCGGTGTCGGGCCGCTGCTCCGACGTCGCTAGGTCGTAACGGGTGGCGTCGTCCTCGTAGCCGCGGCAGGTCTCGGCTACGTGCCGCTCCACCGCGCTCCGGTGCTCCGGCGACACCGTGAAATGGACGCGCACCCCCCCGTTCCGGTCCCGGACGCAGGACCGGGCTTGGGCCAAGTGCTCGGCCACCGGCGTGCGGCAGTGGTCGGGGTAGCGGTGGAACGGGACCACCGCCTTGGGAAGCGCGCCGTAGCCGAGTCCTCGCTCGTCCAGGAGGCAGTCCAGGATTTCCCGGAACCGCCCCGCGTCACGCAGGTCCCGAAGCCGGTGGCCGCGGCGTCGGAGCTCCCGCTCCAGGTCGGAGTGGAAGGCGAACCGCTCGATTTGGTCCATGAACTCCCGGAGGACGGGGTATTCCGGCAGACCCTCCAGCTCCGCCACCCTCGCCATCAAGTCCGGGGGGCGGTCCCTGGCCGCGGCGAGTTCCTGGAACATCCGTGTGGCCGCGCCCGATGCCGGCACGAACTTGAGGAGCCTTTCGGCCCGGGCGGCCTCGTCCCCGATCCGGCCCAGTCGGTCCAGTTCGCTTTCCCGGAGCACCGTGATGCCGTCGTTCCGGGTGCAGGGACGGTCCAGCACAGCATGGGGCGCGCCCGCGGCGAACGCCGCCAAGTGACCCGCGGCCTGCTCGGGCGAGATGCCCCGCTCCCGGAGCTGCTCCCGGTCCCGCTCGGTGAATGGATGGGGCATGGGCATGGAGGAACGGGAAACCGCCGGCGTCACTCCCTGCCGCCGTTGGCCGTCTTCACCACCTCGTCTCGCCGGAGGGAACCCCCTCGCCCTCGTACTCGATGATGCGCCGCCCTCGCCGGATCTTCTCCCGCGGCGAACGGCATGATAGCACCGCGGAGGCCGAATGTTGACCGCGGCCTTCCGGGTCGTATAGGAATAGCCGCGGGCGGCGCCCCGCGGACCGGGAGGCGACGCCCGAGCCCCTGGACGAGCAGGGGACCCTGGACGAAGAAGGGAGAGAGATGGCCAAGACGACCCTGTTGAACGTGACCGTGGCGGACGCCTACCTGGCGCTTTTGGCGGACCGCGGCGTGGATTATTTCTTTGCCAACGCGGGCACGGACTTCGCGCCCATCGTGGAGGCCCTGGCCAAGGCCCAGAACCTGGAGACGCGGGTGCCCCAGGCGGTCACCTGCCCCCACGAGAACACCGCCCTGCACATGGCCATCGGCTACTACCTGGTGACGGGCAAGCCCCAGGCGGTGATGGTGCACGTCAACGTGGGCACCGCCAACGGCATGAACGGGTTCCTGAACGCCGCGCGGGGCAACATCCCCGTGCTGTTCACCGCGGGCCGGACCCCCACCAACGAGGAGGGCCTGGCCGGGCACCGGAGCCTGGACATCCACTGGACCCAGGAGATGTTCGACCAGGCGGCCATGGTGCGCGAGGCGGCCAAGTGGGACTACGAGCTGCGGAACGGCAAGCAGACCGAGACCATCGTCGATCGGGCCCTGGCGGTGGCCAAAAGCGAGCCCACCGGACCCGTCTATCTGAGCCTGCCCCGGGAGGTGCTGGCCGAGCGCATGGACGAGTTCACCTACGAGTCGCCCGGGCGCCAGCGCGCCTCGGCGCCCCCCTACCCTAACGCCGGGGCCGCGGACCATGCCGCGGCGCTGCTGGCCGATGCCGAGCACCCGCTCATCATCACCAACTGGGCCGGGCGCAACCCGCGGGTGTGGCGGCCTCTGGCCGAACTGGCCGAGCGCGGCGCCATCCCCGTGGTGCAGTACCGCAACCGCTACATGTCGCTGCCCACCGACCATCCCATGAACCTGGGGTACGACCTGCAGCCCCTGCTGGGGCAGGCGGACGTGATCCTGGCCGTCGACGTGGCGGTGCCGTGGCTGCCCGCCACCGACGAGGTGCGCGACGACGCCAAGGTGATCCACATGGGCGCGGACCCGCTGCACAGCTACGTGCCGCTGCGCGGCCACCCCTGCGACATCGCCCTCGCCTGCGCCACCGACGCGGGTCTCACGGTCCTGGGCGAGGCCCTGGCTGCCCACGAGGCGCGGGTGCGCACGAAGATCGACCGGCGCCGGCAGACCCTGGCGGACATGTGGCGGCGGCAGCGCGACGGCTGGGCCGCGAAGCTCGAGCAGGTGAAGGACGACAAGCCGCTGCATCCCGTGTGGGTCACCCATTGCATCAACCGGCTCAAGGGCGACGACGCCATCGTGGTGAAAGAGTCGCCGCTCGCGTCCTCCCACCTGGACGTCACCCGGCCGGGCACGCTCCTGAACGCCGGCGCCGCTTCGGGCCTGGGCCACGGCCTCGGGGTCGCCCTGGGGGCCAAGCTCGCGGCCCGCGACCGGCTGGTCATCGGCACCCACGGCGACGGCTCCTACATGTTCGGCAACCCCATCGCCAGCCACTACGTGGGCGCCGAGCAGCAGCTTCCCGTCCTCACCGTCATCTTCAACAACCGGCGCTGGCAAGCCGTGCGCCGGGCCACCGTGGGGCTCAACCCGGACGGACACGCGGCCCGGAGCGACCACCCGCCCATCACCATGCTCGACGGCGTGGACAAGTACGAGAAGGCGGTGGAGGTGGCCGACGGCTACGGCGAGCGGGTGGAGGACCCGGCCGACCTCATGCCCGCGCTGGAGCGCGGCCTCAAGGCGGTGCAGGTGGAGCAGCGCCAGGCCGTGATCAACGTCATCTGCTCGGCGTAAGGAGCCCCCGAACGATCTGGACAGGGGCATGAGCGCGTCCTTCGACTCCGCTTCGCTACGCTCAGGACGAACGGAGGATTCCGCTACGCTACGACCAGGACGAGCGGAGGCATTCGCTTCGCTGCGCTCAGGACGAACGGGGATAGGCGGTCAGGGTGGGGGAATCCGTCCCGGATGTCTCGATTGTCCAGAGGTTCCGCAAGGCGCACGGATCGGGAAGCGCGTCACAGGTAGCCCTTCTCCCGGTAGTAGCGCTCGGCGCCGGGGTGCAGGGGCAGGTCCAGCGGCCCGTCCGGAGTGTCCGTGCAGAACTGCGTCATGGGCGGTACCCCGGGCGTGTCGTAGGAGACGTTCTCGCGCATCTGCTCGACGACCTGGACGATGTGGTAGGCCAGCTCTTCCGGCAGGTCGGCGTGGGTGACGATGGGCCAGCCGCTGTAGTCCACCGCGGTCACCGGCTCGCCCAGCTTGCCGTCGAACAGCGGGCCGTCCAGGGGCGCCCGGCTGAAGCCGTAGCGGTCGAGCCGTGACAGGGCCTTGTCGGAGAAGTGCAGGAACGCCATTTCCTGCTCCACCGCGGCCTTGGCCCAGGACGGCAGCCCTTCGTCGATGACCGCGTCCACGCGGCCGGAGGCGATCCCTTCCAGGCGCCGCGGGTTGCTGGGCCGCACCACCGGCTCCACCACGCCGCCCCACTCCTCGAAGGTCTCGAGGCTCATGCCGTGGGCTCGCAGCGCCGCGTTGATGGCGAAGTTCACGCAGTCGTTGTCCGCCACCGAGACCCGGAGGGCGGGCCGTTGGCGCCGGAGCTCGTCCATGGAGCGGACGCCGAACTTGCGGGCCACCGCCACCACCAGCCGGTCGTTGGAGGGGAACACTGCCAGGGCGCGCAACGGCAGCGGTCGGCGGAAGGGGCCGCGCCCGTGGAACGCCATGGAGGCGATGACCGAGGGGTTGAGCCAGCCGATGTCGATCTTGCCCCGGCCCACCAGGCGGGCGCCCCGGACCCCGCTGCACCAGGCGGGGCTGATGGCCATGTGGAAGGCGAAGGGCGGGCCCGCGGAGGGGGCGGCAGCGCCGGGCAGCTCCACCGAGAGCCGGACGGCGCTGGTCATGAGCGTGGGAACCGTGTCGTAGAGGCCGGCCAGGAGCTTGGTCCCGATCTGCGCGCGCAACAGGCTCGAGCTCATGGGTTTGACGCTGCGGTCGTCGTAGGTCATGCCTTGTTCTCCTTCCCCGCGGGACTTGCGGCGGGGCCGCGTCGGCCCGGGTCCGCGGGGACACATTAGCCTATCCCGGGCGGGTATTGTATAGTGGAAACCCTGAACGATCACCCCCGTTCATCCTGGTTGTAGCGAAGCGGAGTCCTCCGTTCGTCCTGAGCGTAGCGTAGCGAAGTCGAAGGACGCGCTTTCCCACAGGGAGAGGGAGTCCAAGCCGGAATTGACGAGACGTTCCTGGTCGCGGTCTCACACGGCCTCCCGGTCCCGCTTGCCGCCGCGTCCCGCCCGGAGCGCCGCGTCTCCCGGGGGCGTCGTGGATCGAGCCCGTACATGGCGATACTGACCGCTTTGGGAGCCGCCTTCTGCTTCGGCCTGGCCCACATCCTGGTGCGTTACGGACTGCGCACCGGGTCGCCCACCACCGCCATCACCTTCAACATCGCCACCATGGCCGCGGTGCTGCTGTCGGTCATGGGGCCGCAGGCGGCGTGGGAGCAGACGACGCTGCCGGCCTTCGGATGGTTCACGCTGGCCGGGGCGGTGGCGCCGCTCACCACCCAGTTCCTGTTCTACGCGGCCATCTCCCGCGTGGGCGTGGCCCGGGCGTCGCCGCTGCGGAACATCTCGCCGTTGTTCGCCGGCCTACTGGCGGTGATGTGGCTCGGCGAGCAGTGGACCGTGGCGGTGGCCAGCGGCACGGTCATGATCATCCTGGGGGCCACGGTCCTGGGAATGCGCGACCGGCAGGCGCTCACGGACTTCCGCAAGCGCGACCTGCTGTTCGCGGTGGGCGCTGCGGTCCTGGGAGGCATTGCCAGCCCCATCCGCAAGTACGGCTATCTGCTGTTGACCTCGGTGCCCCTGGCCGTCTGCCTGACGTTGATCGGGAGTCTCGGCGGCCTGGTCCTCTACCTGGCCGCGGGCCGGGGCTACCGCGACGTGGCGGTCAACCGGGGCACGCTGCTCTGGTTCGGACTGTCGGGGGTGGTGACGAGCTGCGGCATCACTTCGTACATGACGTCGCTGAGTCTCGGAGACGTGGTGCTGGTGGACCCGCTGATCGCCACCACGCCGCTGTTCTCGGTGACTTTCACCCACCTCCTGCTGAAGGGCCAGGAGCGCGTCACGTCCAAGGCGGTCCTGGGCGCGGTGCTGATCTGTGCCGGAGGCGTCGTGCTGACGTTGTTCTGACCGGCGCTTCCGGATTTCGTGCGGGCAAGACAGGAGGGAGAGGGGAGCGACAGGGACCACGCCGTCGTTGCTCCGCAGACGCCTACTCCGTCATTCCCGCGAAAGCGGGAATCCATCCATTTTGACAACGAAGTCGAGAAAAGTGGATTCCCGCCCCCGCTTCCGCGAGGACATGCTTTCGCGGGAATGACGGAGTGGGGCGTCCGCGACGCCAAACATGCCTCCCCATGTCTCGGTTGTCCAGACGTTTCCCGGCGGGCATCGGGCCGTCCGCCGCGCTCCGCGGGTTGACACCCGTCGGCCGGGCCAGTAACTTGGCGCACGTGGACCCGGCCGACGAGATCGTGGCCATCGTGGACGAGCGCAACCGCGTGGTGGGCTCTGCGGCCCGACGGGAGATGCGCGCGCGGCGGCTGCCGCACCGCGCTACCTACGTCCTGGTGTTCGATTCCCGCGGCCGGGTCTTCGTGCAGAAGCGCACCCGCACCAAGGACGTGTTCCCCGGATACTACGACCCTGCGGCCGGCGGCGTGGTGCTCGCCGGCGAGACCTTCATGGAGGGAGCCCTGCGCGAGTTGGAGGAGGAGATGGGCATTCGCGGCGTCCCGCTCCGGGACCTGTTCGAGTTCTACTACGCGGACGCCCACAACCGGGTCTGGGGCGCGGCCTACCGGTGCGTGTACGACGGCCCGGTCACGCTGCAGGAAGAGGAAGTGGAGAGCGGCGCCTTCATGGCCATCGACGAGGTCCTGGAGCAGGCGGCCGCCCGGCCGTTCACGCCGGACGGCTTGTATGTGCTGCGGCGCTACGTGGAGACGGTTGGCCGCGGACAGCCGTGATTCCGGGGCCGGGACGAAATACTCCGCCATCGACGACGACCGGCTTCGATTGGCCGCGGACAGCCGTGAGCCGCGATTCCGGGGCGCGCCGGGTACGGTGTGCGCTTGGCCGGACCGCCGGGTACCGTGGGCCGGGCTCCGGGGCCGCGGCAGGGGATGGACCGTGACATGAAACTGGGACTGAGCCCCTTGCAGGGCACGGAGAGCTTCGAGGAGACCATCCTGGAATGCGAGCGGGCGGAAGCCGCGGGGTTCGATTCGGTCTGGCTGGGCGAGCACCACAACAACCCCGTCCTCTATCCCGCGCCGCTCGTCGGACTTGCCGCCGTCGCCGCCCGCACCCGGCGCGTGGCGCTGGGAACGGGCGTGCTGCTGCTGCCGCTCTACCATCCCGTGAGCGTGGCCGAGGAAGGGGCCATGGTGGACATGATCTCCGGCGGCCGCCTCATCCTCGGGGTGGGCGCCGGTTACGCCCCCGAGGAGTTCGCGGCCTTCGGGTTGTCGGTGAAACAGCGCGGCAGCCGGCTCGACGAGGCGGCCGCCCTTGTGCGGCGTCTGTGGACCGAGACCCGCGTCACCCATCACGGACGGCATTACCGCGTGGAGGACGCCACCGTGGGGCCGCGGCCCGTGCAGCGTCCGGCCCCGCCCATCTGGTTCGGCGCCTGGACCGCGCCCGCCATCGAGCGGGCCGCGCGCCTCGGCGACGCCTGGCTGGGCGGGCCGTCCGCGGCGCTGGCGGAGCTGTCGAGTTGCGCTGCGTCGTACCGCCGTGCGCGCGCGGAGATGGGCAAGGAACCGGGCGAGGTCGCGGCGTTCCGCTACGTGTTCGTGGCCGACACCACCGGGGAGGCGCGTTCCGCCGCGGGCGCGTCCTTCGTCCGGGCTTACGAGGACATGTACTTCCGCTGGCCGCACCCCGTGGTCAAGCGGCCCGCCGGAGACCTCACCATCGAACGGCTGGCCGAGGACCGCATCATCCTGGGCGACCCGGACGCCTGCGTCCGGGAGATCGCGCGCTTCCGGCAGGAGCTCGGACTCACCCACCTCATCTGCCGCTTCTCGGTTCCGGGGATCTCCCGCCGGGCGTCCATGGCGTCCCTGGACCTCTTCGCCCGGGAGGTCATGCCCGCCCTGCGTTGAGTCGCCGTTCCTCGGTGGACAGAGAACCGACCCTGCCGGCGTCGGGCGCCGGTCCGAGTATGCGCCCCTCCCGGGAACGCAGACGTCCCGCCCGCAAGGAGACGCGGGGGTTCGGCGCCCCGGGGTCGTTCAGTCGGCCAGCCGCTCGATGACGGCGTCGGCGAAGGCGTCGGTGCCGAGCCGGCCGCCCAGGTCGGGGGTCTTGCAGTCTTGGGTCAACGCCCGGTCGTAAGCGCCCTCGATACGTTCCGCGGCTTGACGGCAGAGTTCGTCCTCGCGCGTGTCCGCCAAGTGGTTGAGCAGCATGACCGCGGACATGAGCATGGCCAGGGGGTTGGCCACGCCCGCGCCGGCGATGTCCGGCGCCGAGCCGTGGACCGCTTCGAACACCGCCCGGTCGTCTCCGAAATTGGCCCCCGGCACCACTCCCAGGCCGCCCACGAGCCCCGCGCACAAGTCGCTGATCACGTCGCCGTAGAGGTTCTCCAGCAGCAGCACGTCGAACCGGCCGGGGTCCTGGACCAGCTTCATGCAGCCGGCGTCGATGATGTTCTCCTCGTACTCGATGTTCGGGTACTCGTGCTGGTGGATGCGGCGGGCGCATTGCAGGAACAGCCCGTCCGTGACCTTCATGATGTTGGCCTTGTGGAAGACGGTGATCTTGCGCCGCTGGCGCCGGGTGGCGAACCGGAAGGCCCAGTGGGCGATGCGCAGGCTGGCGCTCTTGGTCGCCACCTTCATGCTCATCACCACGTCGTCGGTGACTTGGTTCTCCACCCCGCTGTAGAGTCCTTCGGTGTTCTCGCGGACGATGATGAGGTCCACGTCATCGAAGCGGGTGGGGGCCCCGGCCAGGGAGCGCACCGGGCGCACCGCGGCGTACAGGTTGAGGCGTTGCCGTAGCTGGACGTTGACCGAGGTGAAGCCCTCGCCCACCGGCGTGGTGCACGGACCCTTGAGGGCCACCCCGTGGTGCTCGATGGCTTCCACTGTGGGCTCGGGCAGCACGTCCGGCCCCCGGTCCAGAGCGGTCACGCCGGCCTCGCGCTCCACCCATTCCACGGGAGCGCGGGCCGCTTCGAGGATACGGCGCACGGCCGCGGTGATCTCGGGACCGATGCCGTCACCGGGTATGAGCACGGCGGAATGTTTCTTCATGAGCGGTGGACTCCGTTGGGTTACGTGGCTTGTCTGGGGCGGTGCCGGTACGGAGGACCGTCGTCAACCTTTCGGGTCTCTTTCGCTAACGGCAACCTCTCCGCTCGACGGATCCAACGTCATTGCCACAAAGGCGCGGACCACGGGATTGCTGACGGCGCGGCGCCTGAACACCGGAAGATTTGTCCCGCTTGGCCTTCGCGCGGACGGCGTCAACAGCCCGTCGAGACCGGAAACCCTTGCCTCGTCGCCCAAACGGTTGCAGAAGCTATAGTCGTTGTCGTGAATGAGATTCGGCCAATTGACGTGTAGCGGCCTCAAGTCCTTTACGGAGCCGTCGAATTGACATGAGAAGCGGGAATAGTAAGCGGTGCGAGCCCTGGTTGGCTGACTGACGTTCTTCAGGAACCAGTACTTCATCTCGATCTCGGCCGTCTCGGTTTCCAGGGAAGCGTAGAAAACAGGGAAAGAGCCGTCGGAGAAACGGGTGCGATGTCCCGCCTTCCGAAGTTGCGGCTTGGGTCTGAACGGGCCGTCACACAGGTCGTCAGGTCCGCCGGAAACCTCTCGAGACGCCAGCAATTGGAGCATCTCGTCCACACTCCGGTCATCGAATCCCTCCACACGGAGGAATTCCGAATCCTGTAGCTGGCCCGCCAACCGGAATACTTCCGTCCGCAACGATTCGGTAGGGACCGATTCGAGCATGGTTCATCTTCCCGCCGTCAACTCGACAACTTCTCTCACAAGGAGCAGATTTTCCATCGAACCCTCTATCAACAGGTCCATGGGCGTCTTGTCCTCCAAAACAGCGCGAGGTTCTCTCAGCCACTCGTTCTCGACGGTCTCGTCCCGGAACAGCGCCCACAACAACCTGCGGATCTGGAAGAGGTGGGCGATTCGGTCCTTCGCATCCCTTCCCCGAAGGGTAGCGTGACCTTGGAGTACATGGGTCACGTAGGTGGACTCGGAACGCTCGAATCCGAGCAGGGTACAGGCATACTCCGGTTCCAGACGCCATACGACGAGAAGCCGATTGATGAACCTGACCGGCCCTGTGATTCTGCCGCGGTAGGGGGATTCTTCTGCGGACCATGTTTCATAAACGATGGGTTTCCGCAGCCGAGCGACATGGTGTCGAGACAGATGCCGATACGAAATGGTTTTCCGTCGTTCCGACTCATTCCAGGATTTCGGTGGCTGCCGCCGCTCGGCGTGAGACCGCTTCCATGGAGACCGTCTACCCCGGTTGACTACTGCCTCACGCCTACCCGATTCGGGCACGGGATGACCGCCGAACACACGCCCTCCCCAACCATCCGATGGCCGTATGGAACCCAGAGGTTCGAGGATATCGGAAGTCATTCAGTCCGACCTTCCAGTTCCAGGCCGATGCCGTCAAGAAACGCCTTCAGCAGTCTCTTCAGGTGGTCCGCCCGGTCTTCGAGTCCACTCACCCGTCCGTTCGCCTGATAGAAAGCCTGACACGAAAGGATCAAGGACGACGCCTCCTCCCGGTCCCGGAACGCGTGGAAGAGAACATCCCATCCTTCCTCGGGGTTACCGACTTCAAGACTCACTTCGGGACGTTGAACGGCAGCCCCAAATTCGCTCAGGTCGAGTTGGGGGCATGTCCCCGGCAGCCGCGACAGGTAATTTTCGACTTCTTCTTGTCCGCCTTCCAATTCCAGGAACAGGGTCGGTTTGATGGCTACTTCGCGGAAGCGCACGGACGGAAGCGCATCTTGCATCGCGGCCTCGCTCAGCCGGATACAGTCCTTGCACTCCGTCAAGTCTGCTTCCTTCTTCAAGTTGCCGAAACCAAGCGACATTCGGTCCACCCATACATCGATGACGCCGTTCCCGCCGAACAGGGTGGCGTGAAGGTGTACATCCGAAAGTTGGTTGCCGCCGGTCACCTGCATGTCGCGCGTGTTGATGGGGAACCGGGGGTGAATCCTCTCGTAGAGGGCCTCGAGCACGTCTGTGCTGGTCTTGGGCAGAGCAAACGCTGGAGGGTCGAACTCCACGTCGTAAGTCAAATCGATCCACTCGAGGCTGGTGTACATCGTCACTCGCCGATCTACGATGCAGAAGGACCATATTCTCTCGTGAGCACTGTGCTCACGCTACGACTCGCAGGGAACGCCGGTTCACCACACCCCATACGTCGGGACCCCTTCGGTTGCCAAGATACTGCATGGGAACATGGGATTCAAGGTCGGCCGAGGAAGACGGCGTTTGCATGGACAGGCCCCTTGCCGCCTTTCCCTGCTTGACCGATCCGCTTGACGGATTATTCTGCAGGCGCTTCCGGGATAGCGGATGGGGCGGTTTGACAGAGCGGCACGCGGTCTATTAGCGTCCCGGGTACTCCGGGAGCCTGTCCGAGCCAATGAATCGCGGCGAGGGGCAGGTTCCCGGGCAGGAGGCATACGGGTACCGGAAGGGAGCGCGAGGAAGGTGGGTACGGCAGGACTCGATGTGGAGACCCGGTTCGACGTGCCTTACGGGGGCGGCCCCGAAGGCGACCTGTGCAACGATTTGTACCTGCCCGCAGGGACCGGGCCGCATCCCGCGCTGCTGTGTCTGCACGGCGGGGCGTGGGCCCGGGGCAGCTCGCGCCAGTACCAGGAGTGGGGGCCGTGGCTCGCAGCCCGGGGCTATGCCGTCGCGGCGGTGGACTACCGGTTGTCGTATCGAGTCTCGCCCGCGTGGCCCGGGGTGCACGATGACGTCCGGAGGGCGCTGCGCTGGCTCGTCGGGGAAGCGCCCGGGCTGGGCGTGGACCCGGAGCGGTTGGGGCTCGTGGGCGACTCCGCGGGCGCGCACATGGCGGCGCTGCTTTCCCTGGAGGACTGGGTGAGGCCCCATGTGCGCGCGGTGGTGGGGGTGTACGGCATCTACGATCTAGTGGACTGGTGGGAGACCACCCGGGGGAGGCTCGACGACCCGGTGGGCAGGCTCATGGGCAAGACGCCGGCCCAGGCCCCGGAAGACTACCGGCGGTTCTCGCCGCTGCAAGGCGTCCAGGCCCGGGGCGCGCCGCCGGGGGTCCCCTACCTCATCATCCACGGCGAGCAGGACCCCATCGTCCACCATGACCAGTCCGAGCGCTTCATCGCGGCGCTGCGTGCAGCCGGCGCCCGCGTCGAGACCCTGTTCATCCCGAGCGCCGGCCATTCCTGGTTCACCTACCTCGACGACCACCCCGACCGCCGCCGCGTCCATGAGGAGCCCAACGCCACGGTGGCGCCGGTGTTGCTGCGTTTCCTCGACGAGAACCTTCGCGGGCGTCCATAGGAACTTCTGCACCATCGGGGCAGAGGCAGGAGCGCGTCCTTCGACTCCGCTCCGCTACGCTCAGGACGAACGGAGACGGGAGGGCCAGGGTGAGGGAATCAGCGGTAGGACGCCTCACGGCGGCGGCGGAGGAACTCTCCCGCCCGGATTGGGGGGTAGGCAGGGGGACGATCGGGACCGCAGCACGACTCCATGCAACGGACGGTGGACTCGCCGTTGGGGTTGTAGAAGAAGACGACGGAATACCGGGACTCCTCCACGTCCGCGTCGGGCAGCGCCACACGGTGTTTCGGCGAACGGTAGATGCCGTTGGTCCAGCGTGACAGCAGGTCGGCCACGTTGACGGTCACCGCGCCGGGGACCGCGGGGACGGTGGTCCACCGGCCGTCCACCAGGGCTTCCAGCCCTTCCACCCGGTCCTGGAAGACCAGCGTGACGGTGCCGTAATCGGTGTGGGCTCCCGCCCGCAACTGGCCGGCGCCGGGCCGACGCTCCACCGGCGGGTAGTGGAACAGGCGCACGGTGCTGGCGTGGGGCGCATGCTTGTCCTCGAAGAAGTCCCCGGGCGCCCCCAGGGACAGGGCCATGGCCTGCACCAGCGCCGCACAGGCCCGGGCGCCGGCCTCGTGGAGGTCCAGCACCGTCTGGCGGAAGCCGTCCACGGGGATGCGCCAGTGGTCGAGGAGTTCGATACTGGCCTGGTTCACGCTGAAGGATTCCTTGAGGTCCCCCGGTTGCCCGGTATCGAGACGCTCCACGGCCACGCCCACGTAGCCCGAGATGGCGTCCCGGTGGGACCGCCCGATGGCTTCCTTGACCTCCCGCGGCAACGCGAAGAACTCCCTGGCCTTGGCGGCCACCCGTTCCCTCAAGCCCGCGGGCAACGGCAGGTTGGTGAGGTTGAGGAACCCGAACTCGCTGCAGGCTGCGCGGATCCGACGCGCCACGAGGCTGCGGGCCTCGGCGCCGCCGCTCAGGAAGGGTCCGAAATCGACCGCGGGTATGCCTGCCATCACGCGGTGAGCCTGGCGGCGCCGGCCTCGGTCACGAGCCTCTCCAACCTCTCGTAGGGCTCGGCGCCCACGATGGCCAGGCCTTCGGAGAGATAGGTGGGCACGGCCGAAACCCCCAGGGAACGGCACCGCTGCCAGTCGTCGTCCACCGCTTGCCGGAAGGTCCGGTCGGACAGCGCTTGGCGGGCCTCCTCCACCGGCAACCCGGCCTCTTCCACCAGTCGGAGCAGGACTTCCGCATCGCCGATGTTGACCGCATCGACGAAGTAGGCGCGGAACACCGCGTCGTGGAACGCGTCGCCCCGGCCTTGGCTTTCCGCCCATTTGGCAAGCTCCTGGGCGAGTCGGCTGTTGTAGCTGAACTTGCGCTCGCCGAAGGGCAGGCCCTCCCGGGCCAGCATGGCTTCGACCCGGCTCGGCCCGCTCACGTGGCGAGGCTTGCCCTCCGCCGGGGTCTCGGGATGCAGCGGGAATTGCGTGAACACCACGTTGAGTTCATAGTTCCGTCGCAGTTTCTCAATACGCCCGGTACTGAGGTAGCACCACGGTCAGACGAAGTCGGTGAAGACCTCCAGGGTCATCCGGTCGGCCATCGGGGTCTCCTTTCCCGCGCCCCGCGGCGCGTGGGGAATGGCAACGAAACCCTGGGCAATTCCGGCTTGAACCCCCTCTCCCTATGGGAAAGCGCGTCCTTCGACTTCGCTTCGCTACGCTCAGGACGAACGGGGATAACCGTTCAGGGTTTCCGCAACATGGTACCAGATCGGGAGCCGCGTGGCGAGGAAGGACCGCCGCGGGAACGAGGTTGGACATGGTTTCCCGGTTGCCGTATGTTGATCGTCAGGGTTCCGTTCGAGGCAAGGAAGCTCTGAACAATTGCCTCCGTTCGTCCTGAGCGAAGCGAAGTCGAAGGACGCGCTTTCCCATAGGGAGAGGCGCCTCGATCCAGGATTGATCAGAGGTTCCGCAAGCCTCCGACGGGTTGACGCCAAGAATCGAACCGCGGCGCCGGCATGAGCAGCAGCACGTCCATCCACGAAGCCCTGCAAGAGTTCGCCGCCGCGGTGACGGCCAAGACGACGCAGCTCACCCCGGGCGAACCCGAGGACCAGCTCCGCGCCCCGTTCGAGGGCTTCATGGCGGACGTCGCCGCTATGTTGGGCTGGCGCGTCGCCTGCACCGGCGAGACGCTGCTGCCCGACCGGCTCGGCCGGCCCGACTACGCAGTCCATCTCCATGAAGCGCTGGTGGGCTACGTGGAGGTCAAGGCCCCGGGCACGGGCGCCGACGCGAGCCGTTTCAAGGGCCGCAACCGCCAACAGTTTCAGCGCTTTTCGGCGATCCCCAACCTCCTCTACACCGACGGCAACCAATGGGGGCTGTACCGGGGCGGCGAACGGGCGGGGGGCGTGGTCCGGCTTTCGGGGGACGTGGCCCGGGACGGTCGGCGGGCCGCGGCGGTGGAGGACGCCCCGGGCGTCGAGCGCCTGGTGCGGGACTTCCTGTCGTGGGAGCCGTTCCTGCCACTGGACGGCAAGGGCCGCATGGACCTCCGGCGCTTCGCCGACCTGCTGGCCCCCCTGTGCCGGATGCTGCGGGACGACGTGACCGACGCCCTCGCCGACCCGGCCTCCCCTCTCGTCCACTTGGCCAAGGACTGGCGGCAACTGCTGTTCCCTCACGCCTCGGACGTCCAGTTCGCCGACGCCTACGCCCAGACCGTCGCCTTCGCCCTGCTGCTGGGGCGCAGCGAGGGGGCGGACCCGTTGACGCTGGAAGGGGCCCAGGCCGCCCTCGCCGCCCAGCACGGCCTGCTCTCCCGCGCCCTTCAGGTCCTGACCGACCCGGGCGTGCGGGCGGAGATGGCCGCGTCCCTGGACCTGCTGCTGCGGGTCCTCGCGGTCGTGCCGCCTGCGGCGCTGGCCGGACCGCAGGACCCGTGGCTCTACTTCTACGAAGACTTCCTGGCGGCCTACGACCCCAAGCTGCGCAAGGACGCCGGGGCCTACTACACTCCGGTGGAAGTGGTCCGCGCTCAGGTGCGTCTGGTGGACGACCTGCTGGTCCACCGCCTGAACAGACGGCTGGGCTTTGCGGAACCTGATGTGGTCACGCTGGATCCGGCTGCGGGCACGGGCACGTACCTGCTGGGGGTGGTCGAACACGCCCTGGGGCGGGTGGAAGCGGAACAGGGAGCGGGCGCGGTGGCGGGACAGGCGGCGGCGTTGGCCAACAACCTCTACGGCTTCGAGGTGATGGTCGGCCCGTACGCGGTGAGCGAGTTGCGCGTCACCCGCGCCCTGCGCGACCGCGGCGCGCACCTGCCCGAGGAAGGGACGCATGTCTATCTGACCGACACGCTGGAGAGTCCCCGCACCGAGCCGCGGCAATTGGGGTTCATCCTGGAGCCCATCGCCAAGCAGCACCGAAAGGCGCTCGAAATCAAACGCAAGACACCGGTCATCGTCTGCCTGGGCAACCCGCCCTACGACCGACACGACGCCGTGGACCGGAACACCGAGGACAACCTGTCCTCGTACGGCGGCTGGGTGCGGTTCGGCGACCCGCTGGACGCCGGGGGCGCGAACGGCAAAGGCAGGCGAAGAGGAGGGAGAACAGCCAAAGCCCGGCTGGAACGACGCCAGGAACTCTCCATCCTGAAAGACTTTCTCGACCCGGCCAAGGACGCCGGCCGCGGCGTCCACATCAAGAACCTCTACAACCTCTACGTCTATTTCTGGCGCTGGGCGTTGTGGAAGGTGTTCGAGCACGATACGGCCGCTGGCCCGGGCATCGTCAGCTTCATCACCGCGTCCAGCTACCTCGATGGCGACGCCTTCCGTGGCATGCGCGAACACATGCGCCGGGTGTGCGATGAAGTGTGGATCCTGGATCTGGGCGGCGAGGGCCGGGGCACGCGCAGGAGCGACAACGTCTTCGCCATCCAGACGCCGGTGGCCATAGCGGTTGCGGTGCGCACGGGCAAGGCGAAGGAGGACGAAGCCGCGAAGGTCCGCTACGCGCGCCTCGACGGCACGCGCAGACAGAAGCTCGCCATGCTCGACGCCATCGACGGTTTCCGGAAGGTGGACTGGCAGGACTGCCCCGGTGAGTGGCAGGCGGCGTTCCGTCCCGCGGGCAAAGGGGATTACTTCGCGTGGCCGCTGCTCACCGACCTGATGCCGTGGCAGCATTCGGGCGTCCAGTTGAAACGGACGTGGCCCATCGCGCCGGACGAGGACACGCTGGAACGCCGTTGGCGCGGGCTTCTACGGCCCGCTGACCGTTCCGCGGCGTTCCGCGAAACCGGAGACCGTACCGTTGCCGGGACGTACCGCGCTGCCCTGACGAAAGAAGACGGGAACGGCTCCACCCCCCTCTCCGAGTTGTCCCGGGACGCTCCCGTCCCGGAAGTACGGCGCTACGCCTACCGTTCCTTCGACCGTCAATACCTGATTGCGGACGGCCGCATGATCTCCCGCCCGCGTCCCGAACTCTGGCGCGCCCACGGCGAGCGGCAAGTTTACGTGACCAGCCTCCTCAGCCAAGTCCTCGGCCACGGACCGGCGCTCACCGCCTGTGCGCTGCTTCCCGATCTTCATCATTTCCCCGGCGGAAGCGGAAAGAGCATCGTTCCGCTCTATCGGACCGCGGACGCATCGGAGGCCAACCTCCTGCCCGGCTTGGAGGACCTCCTCGGCAAGACCCTTGGGCGCAAGGTCACGCCCGAACACTTCCTGGCCTACGTCTATGGCGTGCTGGCCCACCCGGCCTTTACCGAGCGTTTCTCTCAAGAACTGGAAACACGCGATTTGCGCGTCCCCCTCACGAAAGACCCGACTTTGTTCGAGCAAGTCCGCAAGACGGGCGCCCACCTGTTGCGGTTGCATACCTACGGCGAGCGCTTCGTTCCCGAAGGCGAGCAGTGCGGCCGGGTTCCCCGCGGCGCGGCCCGATGCGCCAGGGCCGTGCCCGGCGACCCGACCGGCTATCCTGAAGCGTTCCGTTACGACGACGCGACACAGACGCTTCACGTGGGCGCGGGCGAGTTCGCGCCCGTGGCGCCCGAGGTCCATGGGTTCGAGGTCTCCGGCCTCAAGGTGGTCCAATCATGGCTCAGGCGCCGCATGAAGGACGGGGGCGGCAAGAAGTCCTCGCCCCTGGACGACGTCCGCCCGGACCGATGGACGCCGGGGTTCACCACCGAGTTGCTGGAGCTGCTCTGGGTGCTGGAAGCCACGCTGGCAAGCTACCCGGAACAGGAGCGCCTGCTCGACGCGGTGACCCGAGGGCCGTGCTTCCGAGCCGACGAACTGCCCCCCGTCCCCGCAGGGATGCGCAAGCCGCCGGGCGCGCCGGCAGAGAGGTTGCTGTAGGCATGAGCGAGGTTCGTTTCATCGACACCACCGTGAGGGACGGGCAGTTGAGCCTCTGGGCGCTGGGCATGAGGACCGGCGCCATGCTCGCTGCGGCCGGGCAGATGGACAGGTGCGGGTTCGAGTCCATGGAGTTCTTCGGCTTCGCCAGCATCATCAAGCAGGTGCGGGAGCACAAGGAGAACCCGTGGGACTGGGTGCGGTTGGGGGTGAAGCGGTTCTCCAGGACCCGGCTGCGCTACCACGGGGGCATCAGTTCCGGGTTCGATCCCATTCCCTCCTGCGTGCTGCGCCTGATGATGGAGCGAGTCATCGCCCACGGCATCACCCTCACGCGCTCGTCGAACCCGTGGAACGACTACGGCGTGCTCGCCCGCGAGATCCGGCTCCTGGGGGAGATGGGCATGGACGTGGTGGCCAACGTCATCTACTCGGTCTCCCCCAAGCACACCGACGATTACTACGTGCGGAAGACCCGCGAACTGGCGGCGCTGCGGCCCTACCGGATCTGCTTCAAGGACGTGGGCGGGTTGCTGACGCCGGAGCGCGCCCGGGAGATGCTCCGGTTGGTCATGGACAACGTGGGCGACGTCCCGCTGGAGTTCCACGCCCACTGCAACAACGGCTTGGCCCCGCTGTGCTACGTGGAAGCCCTCCGGCTCGGCGTCAGGACCCTCCACACCGCCATACCGCCGCTGGCCAACGGCTCGTCCCAACCCTCCATCTACAACGCGGCGGCCAACGCCGCGGCCCTGGGCCTGACCCCGCGGGTGGACCTGGAAGCGGTGAAGCCCGTGGAGGAGCACTTCACCCGGGTGGCGCAGTGGGAAGGCCGCCCCATGGGCGCGCCCAGGGAGTACGACTACGCCCAGTACCGGCACCAGGTCCCCGGAGGCATGATCTCCAACCTGCGCCACCAACTGGAGACCGTGGGCATGGGCCACAGGCTGGAGGAGACCCTGGAGGAAGCCGGCCGCGTGCGCCAAGAGTACGGCTATCCCATCATGGTCACGCCGCTGGCCCAGTTCGTGGGGACCCAGGCGGCCATCAACGTGATGGTGGGGGAGCGCTACCGGGAGGTCACGGACCAGAGCATCCAGTACGCCCTGGGGCATTGGGGCGAAGAGGGCGCCCGGCTCATGGACGCGGACGTGAAGGACCGGATCCTCGGCCGCGCCCGGGCGCGGGCCTGGGAGGGCTGGACGCGGCCGGAGCCCTCCCTCCAGGAGGTGCGGCGCAAGTTCGGCGGCCCCGGGGTGTCGGACGAGGAACTGGTGCTGCGGGTCATCGTCGGCGCGGACTGGGTCAAGGAGATGCTGGCCGCGGGCGCTCCCAGGGAATACCTGGACGCCGGCCGTCCGGTTTCCGCCCTGATGAAGCAGGTTGCGGGGCTGCGCGAGGTGCGGCAGGTCCACGTCCGGCAGGGCGGCCTCTCGCTACGGCTCGGGCGGAGGGGCGCCTGAAGGAAGCCGGGACGGAGGCGCGTCCGGCGCGGCGGCGCCGGCTCCACCAAGTCCGGGCAGCATGCGGAAGCCGCGGTGGTCCCGGCTTCCGCCGGAACCACGGGAGGGAAACCCTGGACAATGCCGGCTCGAACTCCCTCTTCCTGTGGGAAAGCGCGTCCTTCGACTTCGCTACGCTCAGGATGAACGGAGGACTTCGCTACGCTACGCTCAGGACGAACGGGGATGATCGTTCCGAGTTTCCGCAGGATGGCAGGATGCTTCGGGTTGGCGCCCCGGGATAGGGGACGTCAGGTGGAGACGATCTTCCAGGCGCCGTCGGGTTGACGGCAAGCGGTGCCGTAGGCTTCCTCGGTGCGGCCGCCGATGGTGATGGTCTGGGTGAACTCGCGGCAGTAGATCCCGTCGTCGCGTTGATAGGTCTTCTGCGGGGTCACCGTTCCCTCGTTGCCGGAATCGGGGTTCTTCCACGTGCTGGTCTGACCCGTCGGCGTCGATTCCAACGTCTGCTGGGTAGTCCGCTGCATGGCCAGCCGGTCCGCCCGGTCGAGGGACTTGCCGATCTCGTTCCCGATCATCGCGCCGAGGAACGCGCCGACGCCCGTGGCCACGAGCTTCCCGCGGCCCTTGCCGATCTGCGCGCCGCCGAGTCCTCCCGCGGCCGCGCCGAGTAGCGTTCCGACGGTTTCCTTGGGTCCCGCCTTGCTGGTGCAGGCGGCAAGCGCCAGAACCGTCAGGCCCACCAGTATGATCCTCAGTGCGTACATGGCGTCTCCTTGATTCGATGCGGACCCGACCCGGTCCGCGGTTCCGTCGATGTCTCCGCGCTGTCGCCCCCCGGTTCCGCGGCGCAGCCACTTACGGAAACCTTGAACGGCGATCCCCGTTCATCCTGAGCGGAGCGAAGTCTCCCGCTCATCCTGAGCGGAGCGAAGTCTCCCGCTCATTCTGAGCCTAGCGGAGCGAAGTCTCCCGCTCATCCTGAGCCTAGCGAAACGAAGTCTCCCGTTCATCCTAGGCGTAGCGGAGCGAAATATCCCGTTCGTCCTGAGCGTAGCGTAGTGAAGCATCCCGCTCATCTTGAGCCTAGCGGAGCGAGTCTCCCGTTCGTCCTGAGCGTAGCGAAGCGAAGTCGAAGGACGCGCTCCGGAATCGTCCAGACGTTCCTCACTATGAGTTTTCCAGAATCCTGTCCGGTGTCAAGCCCTCACCGCGGGAACAGGTCCAACTGGCTGTCCCGATCGCGGTTCCGGGCGGCGGCGGGCCGCGGCCGGCTTCGCTCCAGCAGCCGTTCCTCGACGTCGGCGAGGAACGGGGAGGCGGGCATCTCGCGGACCTTCCCCCGCCAGAGTCGCGTCCGTGCGCGGCAGAGGTAGAGCTTGGCCTTCGCCCGGGTGACGCCCACGTAGAACAGGCGCCGCTCTTCGGCGAGGTCCTCCGGTCCGGCGTTGCCCCAGGTCAGGGGCAGCACGCCGTCCTCGCAGCCGACGATGAAGACCACGGGGAATTCGAGACCCTTGGCGGCGTGGAGGGTCAGCAGCGAGATGCGGTCCGCCCGGGGGTCCCATGCGTCCACCTGCGCGCCCAGGGAGGTCTCGGACAGGAACCGCTCCAGGTCGTGTCCGCAGGCGTGGGCCGCGGGCTTGAGCAGTTCGCGGGCCTCGCGTATCGCCGCGGGCGAGGATTCGTCGCCGCGGCAGGCGGCGTCGATCTGCTGCAGCACCGTGCCGTCGCCCGGGGCGCTGGCCAGCGCGTCCATCAGCGCGGCCACTCCGGGATGGGCCAGCAGGGGGTTGTGGGAGCGCTGCCGGAAGGGCATGCCGGAGCGTTGCAGCGCCTCCACGAGGGCCGCGGCCTGGGTCTCGGTGCGGTAGAGCACCGCGAAGTCCGCGAACGAGAGGTCCTGTCCATGGACCTCGGCCGAGCGGCCGCTGTCGATGGAGAAGAAGCTGTGGCCGCCCAGGGCCTGCTCCAGCGACTGCACGACGAACTCCGCCTCGGCCTTCTCGCTGGGAGCTTCGTGGAGGGTGACGCGGTTGCGCGTATCTTCGAGGACCGGGACCGGGGCCGCCCGTCCGTCCGACGCCCACCGGGCCAGGACCTGCGACGAGAGTGTGACGATATTGCGGTCGGAACGGTAGTTTCGGTGGAGCCGCACCACCCGTGCGCCGGGGAAGTCTTGCGGGAACTCCGAGAAGAAGCGCGGGTCCGCGCCGCGGAAGCCGTAGATGGCCTGGTCGGGGTCGCCAACGGCGCAGACGTTGCCGTCGGGCGGCGCCAGTTGCCGGACGAGCCTGACCTGCTGCGCGTCCACGTCCTGGTACTCGTCGATGCACACCCACGGGTACCGCGACCGGGTCTCTTCCCGGACCTCCGGGTCGGACTCCAGCACGTCCGCGGCCCGGACCACCAGGTCGTCGAAGTCGCACCAGTTGCGCGCTTCCATCCCGTTCCGGTAGGCCTCCCACGCCTGCGCGGCCTTGCCGTCCGCGCCCGCGCCGGTGCGTCGGGTGCGCGAGATGGCGGACAGCCAGGTCCGGGCTTGGCGCTCGGAGACGTCCAGGGCCTCTTGCAGCAACCCGGTCCGCTCGGCTTCCGACGCCACCCGGAAGCCGCGTTGCAGCCCCGCAGCGTTCCGGTGTTCCCGCAGGATGGCCAGGCCCAGGGAGTGGAAGGTGTGCAGCGGGACCTCCTCCCATGCGTCCGGCAGCAGCGTCCGCAGCCGGCTGCGCATCTCGTCCGCGGCCCGGCGGGTGAAAGTCACGGCCAGGCAGCCGGACGGCGGCGCGCCGCGGTCGAGGATCAGGTGGGCTAGGCGATGGGTCAGGGTCCGGGTCTTTCCCGAGCCGGGGCCGGCCGCCACGAGCAGCGGGCCGTCCACGGTCTCCGCAGCCCGCCGCTGGTCCGCGTCCAGTGCGGCCAGGAGGCCGCGGCCGTCCGGGGAGGACTCCGCCGGGAGCCGCGGTCGTTCCGGGGACGCGGGCGGCCCTGCCCCGGCCGCCGGCTCCGACGCGGCCCGGGGCGCACGCGGGGACGGCTCCTCCACCGGCGCCGCCTGCTCTTCCCCGAAGAGCGACGCCCCGCGGGCGCGCCGTTCCAGTTCGGCGTCCCGGAACAGGCGGATGACGCCGTACACGCCGTCGTAGCCGGCCTCCCGGATCACTTCCCGTCTGCGCAGGCGCGCCACCGCCTCCGCCACCAGCGACGACGCCGCGGCGCCGATGTCTTCCGGCGGCAGGGAGTTCAGGATCGGGAGCTCCGGTCCCAGCCGGGCCAGGAGGCCTTCGTAGTCCTGGGCCACCCGCTTGCTCTTGGGTCCCACCCGGTGGATCTCCGACAGGATCTCCGGCAGCGGGACCAGGCCCCGGGTGTCGCCCGCGGTGTCCGGCGGCGCCGCGTCCGGGGTCCGGTCCGCCAGGTCCTCGACCCGGTGCATGACCCCCACGGTGAGGGGCTTGCCGCACACCGGGCACAGGCCGCGGCGCAGGCGGGTCTCGTTGGGGTCCAGGCGGACGTTGCAGTTGCGGTGGCCGTCGAGGTGGTACTTGCCCTCTTCCGGGAAGAACTCCAGGGTGCCGCCGTACCCCCGGCCGGTCTCCAGCGCCCGGCGCATGGCGAAATAGTCCATCTCGGTGTCGAAGACGCACACCTCTCGGCCCAGCTTCTCCGGCGAATGGGCGTCGGAGTTGGACATGAGCCGGAAACGGTCCAGGGACGACACCCGCCAGTTCATGGGCGGGTCCGACGAAAGGCCGGTCTCCACCGCGAAGACGTGGGGCGCCAGGTCCGCGTAGCAGTGGTCCACCGCGTCGAAGCCAGACTTGGACCCCAGGGCGGCGAACCACGGCGTCCAGACGTGGGCCGGGACCAGGTACGAGCCGGGACCCGACTCCAGCGTGATCTCCAGCAGGTGCCGGGAGTCCAGCCCCAGGATCGGACGCCCGTCCGAGTGCAGGTTGCCGATCCTGGACAGGGCCGCCACCAGCCGTTCCGCGGACTCGAAGTCCGGTGCGTACACCAGGTGGTGGATCTTCCGGGTCTTGTCCAGTTTCTTGTAGATGGTGGAGATCTCCACCGACAGCATGAACCGGACCGCGCCGTGGCTGCCGGCGCAGGCCGGCGGGAGCCGGTCCTCCACCGCCTTCTCCAGGTCCGGCCGCAGGCGGAACAACCCCGGCTCCGCGGGCACGAGTTGTTCCCGCAACTCCGCGCGCCAGGCGGGGTGGGTGAAGTCGCCGGTGCCCACCACGCCGATGCCCTTCTTGCGCGCCCAGATGGACAGGTGCTGCAGGTCGCAGTTCCTGCTGGTGGCGCGGGAGAACCGGGAGTGGACGTGCAGGTCCGCGTAGAAGGTCATGCCGCAGTTCTCCTCGGCGAGGCCCGGCCCCGGGACGCGGCCGCCGCTCAGATGGTCTCGGCCACGTAGTAGGCGCCGGTGCTGGGCCGGGTCTGCCACGGGTCGATGGTCTGGCGGAACTTCCGGTGCGGCGGCGTCCCGCGCCAACGCTCATGGTGCTCCCTGGTCTCCCAATGGAGCAGCACCAGCACGGCCCCGGGGTCCTCGTCGCTGCACAGGATGAGGCCGCCGTGGCAGCCGGCCTCCTTGCCGGACTGGATGGCTTCCCTGTAGGCCTCCACGTATTCGTCCCGCCGGTCGGGATCGACGGTCTGGAACCTCACCTCGTAGATCATGGATCTGCCTCCTGTGCTCTCGATGCGGCCGGGGCCGCCCGCCTACGGAAACTTCGAACGACGATCCCCGTTCGTCCTGGGCGAAGCGAAGTCGAAGGGCGCGCTCCTGCGCGGGCCGCGTCGGCTTTTCGTCGGCGTGGCCGGAGGATGGGGCCGCGGGTCAGACCGTCATCAGGTCCCGGGCCACGACGATCTCCCCGGAGTAGTCGGCCGCCACTTCCGCTTTCAGCCGCTCCTCCTCCTTCTCGGACCAGAGATGGGTGAGCACGAGCTTGCCGGCGTTGGCTTCCGCGGCGATCTTGCCCACCTGGTGCGGTTTGGTGTGGCGGATGCGGTTGGCCCACTCGGGATGGATGAACTCCGGGTGGCGGCCTTGCGGAGCGCCCTGCTGCTCCAGCTCCGGCGAGAACAGCACCTCGTGGATGAGCAGGTCGCAGTCCCGGGCCAGCTCCACCAGGGCCGGGCAGGGCCGGGTGTCGCCGGAGAACACGATGGACCGGTCACTGGTATCGACTCGAAAGCCGAGGCTGTTGGGTATGTGCACCACCCGCACGGCGTCGAGTTTCCACGCGGGCGTCTCCCACACGGGACCCTCGTCGATCTCGCGGGTGGAGACCTCGAACCTGGACTTGGTGCCGGTGGCCTTGCGCCCCTGGATGTCGATCTTGAAGGCTTCGAGGATCCCCTCCACGAACGCCCGGGTTCCCGCGGGGCCGAACACCTCGATCCCGGTGCTGCGCCCCACCATCCAACTCCCCAGCAGCAGGTCGGGAAGGCCGATGATGTGGTCGTAGTGGAGGTGGGTGAGGAACACCTGCTCGACCCGGGCCGGGTCGATCCCGGCGCGGACGAGCTGCGTGAGGGCGCCGCGGCCGCAGTCGAGAAGCACGGGCTTGCCGTCGATGACCACGGCGATGCAGGAACCCTGGCGGTTGGGGTTGGGCTCCGGGACTCCCGTTCCGATCATGATGACTTCGGTCATGTGGGACCCTCCAGGCTCCGGGGCGCGGCCGGCGGCCGGGCGCTCCCGCCTCTGCGGAAGCCTCCCGTCAGCGCCAGCGCGCCGGCCAGGCAGGCCCCGGCTACGTCCGTCCAGGCGCCGTGGGCGTGGCCGCTGGCCGGGAAGAACAACAGCAGTCCGGCGGTGATGAACAGGAGGCGGTGGGACGCGCCCAGGGGCCTTGCGAAAAAGCCCATGAAGCCTGCCGACACCAGCCACACGCCCACCACCGCGGTGGCCGACGTGTGGAGGATCTCGAGCGCCGAACCCTGCATGAGGAGCTCCGGGGCCAGCACGAACAGGAACGGCACCACGTAGGCGGTCCAGCCGAAGTGGACCGCGGCGAAGCCCGTGCGCATGAAGTCGGCCCCGGCCACCGTGGCCGCGGTAAAGGCCGCCACCGCCACCGGCGGCGTGATGAGGGAGAGCATGCCGAAGTAGAGGGCGAACAGGTGCGCCGCCATGGGCGGGATGCCCACCTCCACCATGGATGGCGTCACCAGCGTGGCCAGCAGCAGATAGACGCCGAGGGTGGGCATGCCCATGCCCAGGACGATGGAGATCAGCGCCGCCAGCAGCAGGATCAGGGCGATCTCCCCCCCGGCCAGGTGGATGATGGCCTGGGTCAGCGCAAAGCCCAGGCCCGTGATGTTGAGGATCCCGATGATGATCCCGGCCATGCAGCTAATCATCAGGAGTTGCACGCACAGGACCCCGGTCTTGGCCAGGACGGCCACGATCACCCACCAGGACATGCGCTCGCGCCGGTAGCCGATGAAGAGGCCCACGGGGATGAGGCTGCCGGAGGCCCACAGGGCCGAGGTCTCCGGCCGGAGGTTGAAATGGAAGAGGCACAGGATGACCACCGCGAACGGGACCACGTAGGGCCAGCCGGCGCGGAACACCGGCCAGCGGGGAGGGATGGAGTCTTCGCCCACCCGCGCGATGCCCTCCCGGGCGGCGTAGAGGTCGGCCTGGATGAACAGCGCCACGTAGTAGAGGACGGCCGGGATCAGCGCCGCCAGCACCACCTCCTGGTAGGAGATCTGCAGGAACTCGGCCATGACGAAGGCCGCGGCGCCCATCATGGGCGGCATCAGTTGGCCGCCGGTGGAGGCCACCGCCTCGATGGCGCCGGCGGTATGGCCGGGGTAACCGCCCTTCTTCATCAGCGGGATGGTGATGACCCCGGTGGAGACCACGTTGGAGGTGGCGCTGCCGGAGATGGAGCCGAACAACGACGAGGCGGTGACCGCGATCTTGGCCGAACCGCCGCGGTACCGGCCCATGAGCGCGGTGGAGATGTCGGTGAAGAACTTCGAACCGCCGGAAAGGTCCAGCAGGTTGCCGAAGTAGATGAAGGCGATGACGATGGTGGTGGCCACAGTGAGGGGGATGCCCACCAGCGAGTTGGAGTCGAGGCTCAGGTAGATCACCAGCCGGTCCAGATCCACCTCGCGGCCCTGGAACTGGCCGGGGATGAGGTGGCTCAGGAGGCCGAGGGCGAAGAACGACAGCAGGAAGACGAACAGCACCGGTCCGGCGGTGCGGCGCACCCCCTCCGCCACCAGCGCCAGGATCACCGCGCCGCCCAGCAGGGCGTCCCGGGGGCGGGCGTAGAGCTCCTCGAAGATCCGTTCGTAGTGCCAGCTCAGGTAGGCGCACACCAGCACCCCGGCGGTTGCCGCCAGGGCGTCGAACCAGGGCACGCTCGGACGGGCGGCCCCCGGCTTCGCCGGTTTGAGGACGTAGAGGGTCCCCAGGGCGAGGCCGAGCAGCGCCAGCAGACGCTGCTCGGCAAAGACCACGATGCCGACCGCACGGTACAGGTCCGCGGCCTCGGCGAGGGCCGCCGCGGTCAACAGTCCGCCCAGCAGTCGTCCGACCACCCGCACCGTCCAGGACGCGGCGGGCGTCCGGACCGCGCCTCCTTCGTCACCGCCGGTCATGGCGACGGTCCCGAAGACACGGGGGCCAAGCTACATTCCCTGTTCCTCGTAGTACCGCAGGGCCCCGGGATGGTACGGGACCCCCAGGTCCACGCGCATCCTTCCTGGGTCGAACTGCTTGAACATGCCGTGGGAGCCGATGAGCTTTTCCTTGTTGCGGTGGAGGGCCTTGACCACCTTGTAAACGGTCTCGTCGGGCGTCCCGGCGCTCGCGTTGACCACGAAGGCCGCGGCGAACACATGGGTGGGGCCCATGACCCCGGGAAAGAGCTTCGCCGGCTGGAGCGTGGCGATGCTTCCCGCGGGGACGACGCTCCGCAAGGCCGCCAGCGCCTTGGGCGTGTCCTCCATGGAGAGGACGCGGATGCCGCCAACGGCCGCGTGGGCCTGCCGGGTGATGCCCGAGGTGAGGGAGAAATAGGCCGCGTCGCTCTTCCCTTCCATGAAGTCCCGCACTCCCCGGACGCCGTTGGGAACCGGCACCCCGGCCACGTCGTCGAAGTCCAGGCCCGCGGTGGCCAGCACCGATTCCGCGTTCAGGCCGACGATCTTCTGCTTGGTGAACCGGCTCGGCAGCCGCTTGCCCTTGAGGTCGTTCAAGGTCTCGATGTCCGAATCGGCGCGCACGTAGAACATGCTGTAGAGCGGGAACAGCACCGCCGCCAGCCGCACCTTGTCCTGCTTCCTGCCGTCGTACATGGCCTTCCCCAGGTAGGCGAACGAGCTGGCCGCCACGTTGGAGATGGTGAAGTCCAGCTCGCCGTTGTTGAGCAGCGGCAGGGTCACCACCGGCCCGCCCTGGGGCACCACGCGCATGTTGACCTTGGCCTCCTCGATGGCGACCTTGGCGACGCCGGCTCCGGTGGCGTAGGCCAGCGAGCCCTGCGGGTTGGTGCCGATGCTCACGGTCTGCGCATGGACTCCCGGAGCCAGGAACGCCAGCGCCAACAGCCCGATTGCGAACTTGGTCATCTCGTCCTCCTTCGTCGGCCGCGGCCGACCCCGAACACCCTCTCGCCCGTCCGATCTCCCTCGCCTGTCCGATACGGCATGATACAGCATCAACCGAGGGGCGTTTGTCAACCCTGCGCCGGGCCTGCCCGGTGCGGCTGCCCGCCGGCGTTGCCCGCCAGGTGCTCGTGGAACCAGTCCACGGACAGGTCCAGCAGCCGGCCCAGGTGCGGCTCCTCGTAGAGGCCGTGGTGGTCGACGCCGGGAACCACCACGTGGCGCCTGGGTTCGGGCGAGCGCCGGTACAGGCTGGCCTGCTCGCTCACGGGGGTCAGGGCGTCCAGCCCCGCGGACACGTAGAGGGCCGGGCTCTCCATCCGGTGCGCCACGGATTCGGGCTTGTACTCGATGATGGCGTCGGCGCATTCCAGGGGTATTGCGACTTCCGCCCTTTCCGGGTTGGCCGCCACGGTCTCGTTCCAGAAATCCCAGCCTTCCGGCGTGGTCTCCATGATGTGGTAGGGGTGCACGCGCCGGGACCGTCCGGTCCGCACCCGCTGGTTGCGGTCCTCGCGGAGCTCCTCCAGGAACTTTTGCCATTCCCATTCCCGGCGCAGGCAATGGAGCCAGCGCTCGCCGTCGGCCACGCCCACCGCGCTCACGATGCACCGGACCCGGCGGTCCACCGCGGCCGCATACGCTGCATGGGCGCCGCCGAAGCTGGTCCCCCATATGCCCATGCGCCCGGGGTCCACGTCCTCGCGCAGGCCGAGGCAGGTGAGGCCGTTGCGGATGTCCTCGACCTGCTCCAGGGGTATCAGCCGGTGCCGCGGCCCCTCGCTCTCCCCGAAGCCCCGGTAGTCGAAGCGCAGCGTCGCGTAGCCCTCCCTGGACAACCGTTGGGCCACCGCGGGCATGAGCGCTTCCTTGAGGCCGGCGTACCCCTGGCACAGGACCACGCCGGGGTGCGGGCCGCCGCCGGAGTCGGGGACGGAGACGACCCCGGACAGGCCGTAGCCGGGGCCGCTGAAGAACCGGACCTTCTCTTCCATGGCGCCCTCCCGGATTCTCGCGTCGGTCCCTCCGGCTACGGGCGTCGGCCCAGCCATCGGGCGCAGCCGCTGTAGATGTGTTGCGTGCCCAGGTTGACCACCACGACCCGGGCCAGATGGAACGCCACCACCGTGGGCACGCCGATCTCCAGGGCTTGGGCGGTGATGGCCATCTCCACCAGCCCCCCGGGGGCGGTGGAGATGATCATGGTGGCGACCGGGAGCCGGAAAGTCCAGGCCAGGGCGAGGGCCACCATCACCGAGGCCGCGAGGCCGAAGAAGGCGTTGAGCAGCGCGAACGGGATGAACAGCTTGTGGCGCGCGAAGAACGCGCGTTCGTAGCGCGCGCCGAGCACCAGGCCGAACATGAGCTGGGCGAACCGGGTCATCCACTGGGGCACCGCGGACAGCCGGACCTCGCTCATGGTGAAGGCGGCGCCGAAGAATATCGGCATGAGCAGGTAGCCGTTGTGCATGCGGAGGCGCTCGGAGACCTCCCCCAGCACGAACCCGGCCAGCAGCCAGGGCGCCAGCACGGCCGCGTCCAGCGGCACGGACGGGCGGTAGGCCGCGGCTTCCAGCGGGATGCCGCCGTAGGTCAGGGCGAAGGGCACCACGATGACCACGATGGAGACCCGCAGGCTGTGGGCCACCGCCACCGGCGCGACCTGCGCGCCGTACCGGTGGGCCAGGTTGGCCATGGCCATGGCGCCTCCCGGAATCGAGGCGAAGAAGGTGGACCGCCTCTCGACCCCCGAGATCCGGCTCAGGAGCAGGGCGCCCAGGCCGCCGATCAGGAACGTGGCCAGGGTCGCCAGCACGATGGGCGTCCAGTTGGCGGCCAGGGCGGCCACCACCGGCGGGGTGAAATGGAGGGACACCGCGGAACCGAGCAGGACCTGCCCCATCTGCCGCGCGTACGGCGGCGAGTCCATGGGCGCGCCCATGAGGTTGAAGACGGCCACCGCCACCATGGGCCCGAGCATCCAGGGGATGGGCAGGTCCAGGGAGTGGCACGCGTACCCGGCCGGGACCCCTACCGCCAGGGCCGCGAGGATGGCGGGCGTCCGCCGGCGGAGGGCGGCCGCGCTACGGCGGAGGGCCGGCGCGTTCATGGACGGCGGCCGCGGTTCGAGCCCGGGGCCGCGGCGCCGGTCATACGATGTTCCTCTCCCGAAAGGACCGGATCTCCTCGGGGCCGTACCCCAACTCCCGCAGGGCCTCCTCGTTGTGTTCGCCCAGCTTCGGCGGTCGGAGCCTCAGGGTGACGGGGGTGTCGCGCAGGTTGAGGCCGTTCCGCACCAGTTGGAACGGGCCGAACTCGGGATGATCGACTTCCATCAGCCGGTCCAGGTGTTTGACTTGAGGGTCCTCGAAGACCTCGGCGAAGTTGTTGATGGGCGCGCACGGGACGTCCCTGGCTTCCAGCTCCTTCAGCCAGTGCTCCCGGGGAGCGGACCGGACCACCGCGGCGAAGGTTTCGGAGATGAAGTCGTAGTTCCGCGCCCGGGCCGGGCGGTCCTTCGTGCGTTCGTCGGTCTGGAAGTCCGGTCGGCCCATGACCTCGGTGACCCCGACCCAGAACTTCGGCGGATGGGACAGGTGGATGACGAAGGGCTTGGCGTCCCCCGCCACCAGCGCATAGACGCCCGCGGTCTTGATGCGGCTCCGCATGCTGGGCACGTCGCCGCTGAACAGGTACTGGGTGATGCCGAGGCCCAGGAAGCAGATGGTGGACTCCAGCAGCGACGTCTCCACCTTCTGGCCCGCGCCGGTGCGCTCCCGGGCCGCCAGCGCGGCCAGCACGCCGTAACAGCCGAACAGGCCGCCGAGGTGGTCGGAGAAGGCGGCGCCCGGGCCGTGCGGGTGCTCCAGGTCGGTCAACACGCTCAGCAGGCCGCTCAGGGACTGGCCGATGGTGTCGTAGCCCGGCCTCTTCCGGTACGGGCCGTCCTGGCCGAAGGCGGAGATGGAGCAGTAGATGATGCGCGGGTTCGTCTCGCGCACCGCGTCGTAGCCGATGCCCAGCCGGTCCACCACTCCGGGCCGGAGGTTCTCCACCACCACGTCCGCGCCCCGGGCCAGGCGCAGGAACACTTCCTTGCCCTCCGGCGTCTTCATGTCCAGGGTGAGGCTCTTCTTGTTGCGGTTGAGGGCGCAGAAGCTCGGACTGTAGTCCTTGGGCTCCTTGTCCCAGGTGCGGAACGGGTCTCCGGCCCCGGGGGTCTCGATCTTCCAGACCTCCGCTCCCAGGTCGGCCAACAGCAGCGACGCATAGGGACCCGCGATGTAGTTGGTGACGTCGAGGATCTTGATGCCTTCCAGTGCTCCGTTCATGGGGCGGTGACCTTTCTTTCCGGGGGATTGGGCGTGTTGCCAGCCTGCGCGCCGGGACCGGCGGCCACCGGCGAAGCGCGCTCCTGGTGCGGACCGGGCGGGCGCGTCAGCGGGTGCGGTTGTATTCGTAGTCTTCCCGCTCGTTTGCGCCTGCCCGCAACTCCGGCCGCAGCGACGGCCGGGTGCGGTTCACCTCCGCGTGGGCGTCCAGTGCGGCCTGGTCGGTCCAGCGTTCGACCAGCACCAGCCTGTCCGGGTCCACCACGCTCCGGAACACCTCGAACTGCTCGCAACCCGGCTCCTCCATGACTTCCGCGCAACGCTCCCGGTACGCGGCCCCGAGCTCGGCTCCCTTTCCCGGAGCCGCGGTAATCGTGACGATGAGTCGAACGGCCATGTCCCCTCCTTGTATGCAACCGTGCGCCCGCAGGACCGCGGGTCCTCGTCCGTCCGTGTCTATCAGATTCGGCCCGGCGTAGCGAGGAGCGAGGTTCCCCCAATCCACCACCTGACCCATGGCGGACGCGCCGCACCGCCGGCTTCTTCGATTCCCGTTGCTCCCGCCTCCGCAACCACATCCTCTCCGCCATCTCCACTGCAGGCGCCAACGAGGCTATCCCTTATTGGGTGGTGTATCCGGGAAGCCGCGTCCGGGGCGGTCACCCGTCGCAGACTTCCGGGCGTTGCTCGATGTATTCGAGCAGGGCCTCTGCGGCCCATTGGTGGCCGGCGGGGCCCCAGTGGTAGTTGTGGGGCCAGTGGGCGTCCGTGAGTTTGGCGCCCTGGCGGAGGATGTAGTCGGCCTGGTCGATGACGGGAATATGGAGGGTAGCGGCCATTTGGCTCAATCGCTCGAACATCCGGTGTTTTCCGGGGAGTTTCAGTCCGGGGAGCTTCAGTCTGTGTATCGCCAGGATGACCAGTTTGACGCCGTCGCGGTCGGCGCGCTGTTTGAACTGCTCCAGCGCGAAGCGGGTATATGGCAGGGCGTCCTCGAACCATCCTTTGGACATGGCGGCTTGGCGCAGCGCGGCACGGCGGCCGGGCTGCTGCCTCGGCTTCTCGACAACGTGGATGGAGGTGTTGATCTTGCGGTACAACCAGACGGCAAACCTTGAATGGGCAATGGCATCCTTTCCGGCGCGGGCGGTCCACGAGGTCCGGGGCAAGGAACCCACTGGAAGCCGGTCTTGGGGGGGGGGGGGGGGGGGGGGGGGTATGCCACTTGGAACTCCCCGTCTGAGCGTTTTCTCACGATGGGCTCCAAGGGACGTCCTCTCAGTGCCTTCAGAGCCGGTGTGTTGTCCATGAAATCATTGTCGACGAAGACCAGCACGAGCAGTTTGGGACGGAGGCGCCGGGCATATTGGTCGTAGAACGGCAGTTGCTGGATCTGGCCGGTATTTCTCAACCCGAAGGCCGAGGTCGTGACGTCCAGGCGGGGCAACCGGCTGGCGGCGAGTTCTTCGAGGCGAACCTGGAGCTTGCGGTCGATGGGGACCTCCGGCGCCTCCACGAAGGAGTCGCCGATGACGGAGACGTGGCAGGTTGCTGCGGCGCGTTCGAGGCTCGGGGGTTCCCGGTCGAGGAAGCCCAGGCTGTTGGTGCGGGAGGCGTTCCAGTAGTCGAGGTGGTTGGTATGGAGTATCTCCGTGTTCGGCGGTCTGAGATAGCCCACGTTCGGGACGAACTCCAGGGGGCGGCTCGATTTCATGGGCGGCACGGTCAGGCGGAACCAGACTTCTCCGGCCAACCCCACCAGCGCGACCCCCGCGACGATGATGAGCGCATTCCATCTAATGAGGCAGAGTGCACGGCGGAACCGGCTACCGGGAGGGGGGGAATCAATGTAATCCATCGCGCGGCGTCATGTTCAACGGCAACAGGCAGGCTGAGATTCGGGAGTTTCCGGACCCCATGCGGGGCCGGGCGAAGCGGTGGTGAAGGTCCGGGCTTCGGGCATGGTTGTATTCGTAGTCTTCCCGCTCGTTTGCGCCTGCCCGCAACTCCGGCCGCAGCGACGGCCGGGTGCGGTTCACCTCCGCGTGGGCGTCCAGTGCGGCCTGGTCGGTCCAGCGTTCGACCAGCACCAGCCTGTCCGGGTCCACCACGCTCCGGAACACCTCGAACTGCTCGCAACCCGGCTCCTCCATGACTTCCGCGCAACGCTCCCGATACGCGGCCCCGAGATCGGCTCCCTTTCCCGGAGCCGCGGTAATCGTGACGATGAGTCGAACGGCCATGTCCCCTCCTTGTATGCAACCGTGCGCCCGCAGGACCGCGGGTCCTCGTCCGTCCGTGTCTATCAGATTCGGCCCGGCGTAGCGAGGAGCGAGGTTCCCCCAATCCACCACCTGACCCATGGCGGACGCGCCGCACCGCCGGCTTCTTCAACTCCCGTCGCTTCCGCCTCCGCAACCACATCCTCTCTGCCATCTCCACCGCGGGCGTCAACGAGGCTATCCCTTATTGGGTGGTGGATCCGGGAAGCCGCGCCGAGGGTGGCCACCCGTCGCAGACTTCCGGGCGTTGTTCGATGTATTCGAGCAGTGCCTCTGCGGCCCATTGGTGGCCGGCGGGGTTCCAGTGGATGTCGTGGGTCCATTGGGCGTCCAAGAGTACAGCGCCCTGGCGGAGGATGTAGTCGGCTTGGTCGATGACGGGAATATCGAGGGTAGCGGCCATTTGGCTCATTCGCTCGAACATCCGGGTTTTTCCAAGGAGCTTCAGTCCGGGGAGCTTCAGTCTGTGTATCGCCAGGATGACCAGCTTGACGCCGTCACGGTCGGCGCGCTGCTTGAACTGCTCCAGCGCGAAGCGGGTATATGGCAGGGTGTCCTCTCGCAACGCGGCTCGGCGCAGCGTAGCACGGCGGTCGGGCTGCCGCCTCGGCTTCTCCACAACGTGGATGAACATTTTGATCTTGCGGTACAACCAGACGGCAAACCTTGAATGGGCAATGGTATCCCTTCCGTCGCGGTCGGCCCACGATGCCCGGGGCAAGGAACCCTCTGGAAGCTGGTCTTGGGGGGGGGGGGGGGGGTATGCCACTTGGAACTCCCCGTCTGAGCGTTTTCTCACGATGGGCTCCAAGGGACGTCCTCTCAGTGCCTTCAGAGCCGGCGTGTTGTCCCTGAAATCATTGTCGACGAAGACCAGCACGAGCAGTTTGGGGTGGAGGCGCCGGGCATATTCGTCGTAGAACGGCAGTTGCTGGATCTGGCCGGTATTTTCCAACCCGAAGGCCGAAGTCGTGACGTCCAGGCGGGGCAACCGGTCGGCGGCGAGTTCTTCGAGGCGAACGTGGAGCTTGCGGTCGATGGGAACCTCCGTCGCCTCCACGAAGGAGTCGCCGATGACGGAGACGTGGCAGGTTGCTGCGGCGCGTTCGGGGCTCGGGGGTTCCCGGTCGAGGAAACCCAGGCTGTTGGTGCGGGAGATGTTCCAGAAGTCGAGGTGGTTGGTATGGCGTATCTCCGTGTTCGGCGGTCTGAGATAGCCTACGTTCGGGACGAACTCCAGGGGGCGGCTCGATCTCATGAACGGCACGGTCAGGCGGAACCAGGCTTCTCCGGCCAACCCCACCAGCGCGACGCCAGCGATCAACAGAAGCGCATTCCAGCCGATGAGTCGCAACGCACGGCGGAACCGGCCGCCTGGGGGAAGTGGGTCAATGCAATCCATCGCACGGGGTCACATGGAACGCCCGGTGAAGTTCCGGGAAAGGTCGGGCTGAACAACCATCCTCGTTCGTCCTGAGCATGGCGAAGCGAAGTCGAAGGACGAACCTCGTCAAGAAAGCAAAGAAGTACCACGGCGTCCCGCTTGCCTCAATCCCCAAGTTTGGGAACGCGGTTCGGGAGACGGAAACCCGTGACAACGGGTTTGCCTGACGGTCGAAGGCCGTGATAGGGCTTGGGACGAATCCATACGGGAGAAGGCTCATGCGCGGCGTCATGTTCAACGGCAACAGGCAAGCTGAGATCCGGGAGTTTCCGGACCCCCATGCGGGGCCGGGGGAAGCGGTGGTAAAGGTCCGTGCTTCGGGCATGTGCGGCACGGACTTGCATCGGTACCGCGGACCCGCGGCCATCGACGCCATCACCGGCCACGAACCCTGCGGCGTGATCGCGGAGTTGGGCGCCGGCGCGCCGGACGGGCTGGCCGTCGGCGACCGGGTGGTGGTGCACCACTACGCCGGGTGCGGCATCTGCGAGATCTGCGCCCTGGGCTTCGAGCAGGCGTGTCCCCGCGGCCACGTGACCTTCGGCGGCGTGGACGCCCACGGGGCCAACGCCGACTACATCCTGGTGCCGTCGCGCCTCCTCTGCCACCTCCCCGACGAGTTGTCGTTCGAGGCCGGGGCGGCCATCTCCTGCGGCACCGGCACGGCCTGGAACGGCCTCCGGAAGATGGACGTGGCCGGCGGCGACGTGGTGTCCATCTTCGGACAAGGGCCGGTGGGCCTCAGCGGCACCATGTGCGCCAAGGCCATGGGGGCGCGGGTGGTGGCCATCGACGTGGTGCCGGAACGGTTGGACTTGGCGCGCCGGTACGGCGCCGACCACGCGGTCAACGCCCGGGACGCCGACCCGGTGGAGGCGGTCAGGGACCTCACCGGCGGGCTGGGGGCTTCCGCGGCGTTGGAAACCTCCGGCAACCCGGAAGCCCGCGGACAGATCCTCAAGGCCCTGCGCACCTTCGGACGCTGCTGCTACGTGGGCATGGGCGACCCGTCCACCATCGACTTCCGGAACGACGTCATCTTCAAGGTGGCCACCATCTTCGGCTCGTGGACCTTCAGCAAGTCCGAGCTCATCGAGATCTGCCGCTTCATGGTGGAAGAGAAGGTGCCGGTGGACGACCTCGTCACCCACCGTTTCCGCCTCGACCAGGCCGTCGAGGCCTTCCGCACCTTCGACGCCGCGGCCACCGGAAAGTGCGTGTTCGTGATGGACTGACCGGAGCGAGGAAAATCGATAGGACCCTCCCCGTTCCAGGGAAACTCGAAACGACCATCCCCGTTCGTCCTGAGCGTAGCGAAGCGAAGTCGAAGGACGCGCTCTCTCCCAAGGGAGATGGAAATCGAGCCGGAATGGATCAGGCCTTCGGTAACATGTTCATCGAGCGCGTGGTCGCCGGGCTGCGGCAGGAAGGAGTTCGGTTCGCCATCGCCGGGGGTTACGCAGTCGCCTTGCACGGGGCGGTGCGCGCCACCGCGGACGTGGACCTGGTCCTGGCGCTGTCCGAGGAGAACCTCGTAGCCGCGGAAGCGGCGCTCAACCGCCTGGGGCTGCGGTCCCGTCTGCCGGTGAACGCCCGCGAGGTCTTCCGGTTCCGACAGGAGTACGTTCGCAACCGCAACCTCATCGCCTGGAGCTTCGTCAACCACGCGAACCCCGTCGAAATCGTGGACGTCATCATCACCGAGGACCTCCAGGCCATGAAGGTCGATGCCATCGTCATCGGACGGCTCGAATTCCCGGTGGTTTCCAGGGCCGATCTGATCCGCATGAAGGAGAAGAGCGCCCGGCCCCAGGACCTGGAGGACGTCAAGGCTTTGAGGAGCGTCGGCCCATGAGACCCGTGCAGTTCTTTTCGGAAGAGTACCTGGAACGCTGCAAGAGCATGACGCCGGAGCAGATCCTGCGGTTCCTCGACGAGTTCCGCCGGCTCCAGGCGCCGGCCCGTCCCGCGGGGACCCGTCTCGTCCCCGTGGAGGTGCGGGAGGACCTGTTGCAGGCGTTCCAGGACAAGGCCCGGGAGCACGGGGTCCCCTTCCAGACGCAGCTCGAACGGCTGATGAGGCAGTGGATCGACCGCGAGCCTTGAAGCGGGCCGGTGGACGGAGAGGAGCACGGATGCCCGTATGGAACGAGTTGAGTTGGCCGCGCATCAGGGAGTGCGCCCAGCGGGGCTTCGCGGTGGTGGTCCCCATCGGCGTCATCGAGCAGCACGGCCATCACCTGCCCCTGGACACCGACGCCTTCATCGCCCAGGAGATCGCCCGTGAGGCCGCGCGGCGGGACCCGGAGATCCTGGCGGGTCCCACGGTCCCCTTCGGCTTCACCCCCAGCAACAAGAACTTCCCCGGCAGCATCAGCCTCACCGCGGCCACCTGGACGGCGTTGATCCGGGAGGTGGTCCGGTCGGTGGCGCGGCACGGCTTCACCCGCATCGCGCTGTTCAACGGCCACGGCGGACAGGTGGCCCTGTCCCGGGCCGCGGTCTCCGCCCTCCAGGACGAGGAGGGGATACGCGTGGCGGCGCTGAACTGGTTCGGCCTGGTGAACGAGGACATGGGCCGGCTGTTCCCGGACGAGAAGATGCCCGGCGGCCGGGTGGGCCATGCCGGCGCGGTGGAGACCTCCATGAACCTGCACCTGCGCCCGGAACTGTCCGCCCAGGGCAGCCTGGTCACCCACCTCGGCCCGCAGATGCCCGAGTTCGTGCGCAAGGTCGGCGGCTACGTCCAGACCCCGCGGGAGGACCTGTCGCCGTCGGGAGTCATGGGCGATCCGAACCTCGCCAGCGCCGAGAAGGGCGCCGAGCTGTTCGAGCTGGCGGTGGAGCGGCTGTGCGAGTTCGTCAGGGAGTACCGCGGGTCCGGGTGACCCGCGCGCGGAACGCATCCCTCTCCCCGCCCGCGGACCCGAGGCCGGGCAGGCTCGCAGGCGCGACCGCCCGCTCGCAACACTCGCCTCCCGGTCCGTCGCCTGCCGTTGGCGCCTGCGCGTTCCCGGTCCACGGACCTCCCCTGCGGACCTCACCGGAGCAGCGACTTGAGGAACATCTGAACACGAGACTCCGGGATGGATCCCTCACCCCGACCTTCTTATCCCCGTTCGTCCTGAGCGTAGCGTAGCGAAGTCGAAGGGCGCGCTCATCCCCCTGCGCAATTGTTCAGAGTTTCCTTGGCGGCCTCCACGATGCGTTCGGCGAAAGGCGTCACGTAGTCTTCCAGGGAGACGGCGAAGGGCACCGGCACGTGCGGGATGGCGACTCGCCGGATGGGGGCGCGCAGGCCGTCGAAGGCCAGGTCCGCCATCAACGCGGCCAGCCCCGCGGCCACGCCGCAGTTGTCGTGGCTCTCGTCGGTGACCACCAGGCGGCCGGTCTTCCTGACCGAGGCCACGAGGCTGCCGGTGTCCAGCGGCTCCAGCGTGCGCGGGTCCACCACCTCCACCGACACCCCCTCCCCGGCCAGCATGTCCGCGGCGGCGAGGGCCCGGGGCGCCTGGACGCCGGTGGCGATGACCGTCACGTCCGTCCCCTCCCGGGCCACCAGAGCCTGGCCGAAGGCGGTCTCGTGGGGTCCGTCCGGGACCGGCCCGCGCTGGTCCATGAGCCGCTCGTGGACCAGGAAGACGGTAGGGTCGCTGCTTTTCAGGAGCGCCGTGCGCAGCAGTCCCCTGGCGTCGGCCGGAGTGGACGGCATGGCCACCTGGAGGCCCGGGGTGTTCCAGTACCACGGCTGCGGGCTGCCCGAGTGCTGCACGCCCCCGCCGCCCCGGATGCCGTAGCGCATGCAATAGGTCACCGGCACGCTGGTCTGGCCGCCCGAGTTGGAGTAGGCGATGGCCGCTTCGTTGACGATCTGCGGGATGGCCTCGTACGAGAACGTGGCGGTGCCGATGTCCACCAGGGGCCGCAGCCCGGCCATGGCCGCGCCCGCGGCGATGCCGCAATAGCCCAGCTCGGCGATGGGCGGGGACAGTATGCGCTCGGCGTGCCGCTTGCGCACCTCGGCGAACCGGGCCTGGCCGGGCTCCGAGCTCGTCAGGCCGCCGCCAATGAGGATCACGCGCCGGTCTTCGTCCAGGGCCTCGGCCAGCGCGTCCACCAGCGCTTCTCCCAGGGTCATCTCTCGCGGCATGGCTCAACCACTCCTTCCCGCGTACGCATGGTCCAGGGCCGCTTCGGGGTCGGGAAGCGGGCTCGTCAACGCGAACTGCGCGGCCGCGTCGGCTTCCCGGCGCACCTCCTGGTCCAGGCGCGTGACCGCGTCCCGGTCGCATCCTTCGCTGTCCGCCAGCTCCCGCGCGAAGGCCAGGACCCCGTCCCCCTCGGAGTACCAGGAGCGCACCGCTTCGGGCGCCGGTACGGGGTCCCAGGCCCAGCCGATGTCCGTGGCGCCGGCCACGAAATGGGGGTGCGCGCCATCGTTCCCGGGCCAAGGGTGCGTGCGCGCCTCGACGAAGAACGGCCCCTCGCCCGCGCGGGTGCGCCGCACCAGATCCGACACGGTCCCGTGCACGAGGCCGGCGTCGGCCCCGTCCACCACCGCGGTCTCCACGTTGAGCGCCCGCGGCACGTTGGCCAGGTCCCCGGCGGCGTGGCCCGGGTTGACCCTTCCGGCCCTCCGGTAGTTGTTTTCCATCAGGAAGATCAGCGGCAGCCGCCACAGCTTGGCCATGTTCAGGGTCTCGTAGAAGACCCCTTCCTCCATGGCGCCGTCGCCGAAGAAGACCACGGTGACCGCGTGGGTCTCCCTCATTCGGGCCGCCAGCGCGGCCCCCGCGGCCAGGGCCACGCAACCGCCGACGATGGCCGAGGTGTGGACCACGTTCAGGTCCGGCGCGGCCACGTGGAAGGTCCCCGCCCGGCCCCGGCAGTAGCCGGTGGCGCGCCCGATGACCTCGGCCAGGACCTTGCCGGGGTCGCCACCCTTGGCGATGACGTGGCCGTGGTTCCGGTGCGTGCTGAAGACGTAGTCCTCCGGCGCCAACGCGGCGCAGGCGGCCACGCCGGTGGCTTCCTGGCCGATGTAGAGGTGGAAATGGCCCCGGACGAGCCCTTCGTGCTCTTCGTGGAACCGGATGACGTGCTCTTCCGCGCGCCGGATCATCAGCATCTTGCGCAGCATCTCCATGCGCTGTTCGAGTGACGTGTCGGGTAGCATCTTCCCCTCCTGGTCTTGCCGGCCCCGGAGGAGCCGCGGCGTCTTTTTCCCCGGCTTCCCGGATCCGTCGTCAGCCGGACTCGGGCAGGGGCCAACGGAGCCACTCGGCGATGGCGCGCCCCAGGATCCACTCCTTCTCGACCGCGGTGAGGTCGCGCAGTTCCTCGGTGAACAGCGTCAGCGCCTGCCGGTAGGGGCAGGGAAGGTGGGACAGGTCGGTGCCCCAGAACACGCGCTGCGGCCCGAAGGCGTCGATGACCCGGCGGATCTGCGGATGCAGCGACGGGTAGGGGTAGCTCTCGGTGGAGTAGCAGGGGAGGGCCGACGCCTTCACCGCCACGTTCTCCAGCGGCGCCAGTTCGAGCAGGCCGTCGATGATGGGGGCCAGCGGCTTGCCCACCAGGCTGGCGTTGAGCCCCATGTGGTCGATGGCCAGACGCAGCCCCGGGTGGCGCGCGGCCACTTCGCCCAACCGGGGAAGCGAGTGCGGCGCCAGCGCCATGACCGGCACGTCATACCGTTCCGCGGCTTGCCAGAACCAGTCCGCGGCGCCGTCTTCGAGCCATGTGCGGTAGCGGCCGCGGTGGAAGGTGAGGCGGATCCCCAACATGCCTGGCTGGTCCTTCCACCCGGCCATCCGTTCCCGGCTGGCTGGCGCGTCCAGGGGCAACCGGCCCATGACCGCGAAGCGGTCCGGATGCAGGCGCGCCGCTTCCAGGGAAGTGTCGTTCCGGTCCGCCTCCCAGGTCGGCGGCACCAGCACCGCACGATGGACCCCGGCGTCGTCCATCTCGCGCAGCAACTCTTCGTGTCCCAGGGGCTCCGGTCGGTGGGGCTTGGCCGCGTCCACCCTGTCCCAGTGCTTGTCAGGGGTCTCCGGCGCCCATATGTGGACCTGCGAGTCGATGATCTCCATGCGAAGCCCTGTTTCGACTAAGGCGACGGAGGCGCGGCGTCCCGGTAGCTCCACTGGAAATCGCGGTCCTGATAGACTTCTTCGGGCATGAGGCTCGCAAGTCCCCTCTTGTCGAGCTCGGCCTCGAAACGCTCGCGGATCCGCGGGTCCTCATCCGCGTATTCGATCTGGTCCCTGGCCCGGTCCTCGATCTTCTCCGCGTGGCCCCGGAACTGCCTCGGCGGATGCAGCGCCAGATACCGCGCGGGCGTTCCCCCGGCGTTGAAGTGCTGGTGGAACCATTTGCCCGGGGGGACGAACATGCTCGCCTCGTGCCACGGCGCCACCACCTTCTCCTTCCCTTCCTCCCAGAGGATGGAGTAGCCTTCTCCCGCGGGAATGACGATGACCCGGCCCGGGCCGTGGCGGTGGGCCTTCTTGTAGGTGCGGGAGGGGAACACCGACATGTGGCACGACATCTCGGAGTGGGGAAAGGTCATCAGCACGCTGTGTCCGCCGGCGCCTCTGCGGCTGCTGCGGTTGAGCTTGTCCCAGGAGCCCATGTCGGGAAAGAAGTTGCCGTACCAGAAGATGCCGCTGCGCCCGCCCCAGGTCCTGGCGGGGTTGCCGTCGCGGACGAGCTTGGCCTCGGAGTAGAGCTCGCCGCCCCCGGACAGGCGGTCCTCGCCCTCGTACCGGTTGTCGAAGAAGAACGCCGGGTCGGTGTTCAGGGACATGGCCAGCGGCAGGTAGCTGTAGCGCAGGATGCGCACCGGCCGGTCGCCGCGCATGTTGCTCATGGTGTGGTGGTAGTTGTGCGGGATCTGGAACAGGCTCCGGGGTTGCCACTCGAAGCTGTTCTTGGGGCCGTTTTCGCCCCGCCACACCGTGGTCACGCCCTGGCCCTGGAGCACGTACACCAACTCGTCCAGGGCGAACTTCACCCGCGGCAGGGTCTGTCCGGGAGGGATCTCCTGCACCATGGCCGAGGTCACTCCCTCCTGCCCCACGAGCTGGATGAAGGCGCTCTCGCAGCCGCGCTCCTCCCACCAGCCCAGCTCCACCGTGCGCAGGTCCTCGATGAAGTAGCCTCGGTGGACCGGCACGCCCACCGAGGCCATCCAGTCGTCGTAGGTGTATTCCTTGACCTCCAGGTCGGGAGCGACGGAATCGTCGGGACTCGTCCGGGTGTCGTCCTGCGCCATGGAACGTTTCTCCTTCTCGTCGGTGAGGGGTCTCAGGAACCGGCCACTTCGTCGAAAGTCGGCTCGGGCATGCCGTCCTTCCACGTGGGGTCCCGGAGCTCCAGCCGGTTGCCGCTGGGGTCCGTGAAGTAGAGTTCCCGCCCCGGGAAGTATCCGCCCTTGCGGTAGTAGAGCTCCACCACCGGGACGTTCCTGGCCTTGAACACCCTGCACGCCTCGTCCAGGGTCTCGGGACTGACGGTAAAGGAGTGGTGGACGCGGTCGTCCTCCGCCTGGGCGGGGACCTCCCTGCGCTCGCACAGGAGGATGTTGTGGTCGCCCACGTTGAAACACGCCATGACGTCGTTGGCGAGGCGCCCCAGGGGCTTGAGCCCCAGCAGGTCGCCGTAGAACTTCTCCGACTCGCCCAAATCGTTCACCGGAATCGACCAGTGGGTGACCCCTTCGATCTTGAGCATTGCTTCGTCTCCTTTCCTTGTGGTCGGGCGCCGCGGTCCGAAGCGGGACGGCGCTGCAAGGTTATTCTTACGACAGAGGGAGGGGAACAGGCAACGGCTGCCCCCGTCCCGGACACGGGACCCTCACTGCCTCGGGTAACCCAGCCGCGCCAGATCTTCCCGGATCTCGTCCAGGATGGCCGGGTCGTCGATGGTGGCGGGGGGTTTGTAGGGGGTCCCGTCCGCCATGCTCCGCACCGTGCCCCGCAGGATCTTGCCGGAACGGGTCTTGGGCAGGCGCTTGACCACCAGGGCCTGCTTGAAGTCGGCCACCGGACCGATCTTCCGGCGCACGAGGCTTACCAGCTCGGGCGCCAGCGCCTCCTCGGTGGTCTCGACCCCCGCCTTGACCACCACCAGCCCCAGCGGCAGTTGCCCCTTCAACTGGTCCGCCACTCCGAGCACCGCGCATTCGGCCACCGCGGGATGGGAGGCGAGGACTTCCTCCATGGCGCCGGTGGAGAGCCGGTGTCCGGCCACGTTGATGACGTCGTCCATGCGCCCCATGATCCACAGGTAGCCGTCCTCGTCCCGGTAGCCTGCGTCCGCGGTGACGTAGTAGCCCGGATGCTGCTCCAGGTACGCCTTGCGGTAGCCTTCCTCGTTGCCCCACAGGGTGGGGAGGCAACCGGGCGGCAGCGGCAGCTTCACCGTGATGCTGCCCATGCCGCCGGCCGGCGTCTCCCGGCCCTCGTCGTCGAGGACGCGCACGTCGTAGCCCGGCACGGCCCGGGTGGGCGACCCGGGCTTCACCGGCAGAGGCTCGATGCCCATGCAGTTGGCCGCGATGGCCCACCCGGTCTCCGTCTGCCACCAGTGGTCGATGACCGGCACCCCCAGGAGGTCCCGGGCCCACAGCAGCGTGTCCGGGTCGCAGCGCTCGCCGGCCAGGAACAGGGCCCGGAAGCCGCCCAGGTCGTGCTTCCCCACGTAGTCGCCCCGGGGGTCTTCCTTCTTGATGGCGCGGAACGCGGTGGGGGCGGTGAACAGCACGCTCACCCGGTGCTGGCCGATGACGCGCCAGAAGGCGCCGGGGTCCGGCGTGCCCACCGGCTTGCCTTCGTAGAGGACGGTGGCGCAACCCTTCAGCAACGGCCCATAGACGATGTAGGAATGGCCCACCACCCAGCCCACGTCGGAGGCGGCCCAGAACACCTCGCCCGCGTCCACTCCGTAAACGTTCCCCATGCTCCACTTGAGGGCCACGGCGTGGCCGCCGTTGTCGCGCACGATGCCCTTGGGCTGGCCGGTGGTGCCGGAAGTGTAGAGGATGTACAGCGGGTCGGTGGCGGCCACCGGGACGCACGGGACCGGGCTGGCCGCGGCCACCGCCTCGTTCCAGTCCACGTCGCGTCCGCCCGACATGGACGCGCGCGCCTGGGGCCGTTGCAGCACCACGCAATGCGCCGGCGCGTGCCGCGCCAACCGCAGGGCCTCGTCCAGCAGCGGCTTGTATTCGACCACGCGGTTGCCCTCGATGCCGCAGCTCGCGCTCACCACCGCCTTGGGCCTGGCGTCGTCGATGCGGGCGGCGAGCTCGTTGGCGGCGAAGCCGCCGAACACCACCGAGTGGACCGCGCCGAGACGGGCGCACGCGAGCATGGCCACCACCGCCTCGGGGATCATGGGCATGTACAGGATCACGCGGTCGCCCACGCCCACGCCGTGGTCCCGGAGCGCGCCGGCAAAGGTTGCGGCCGCGTCCCGAAGCTCCCGGTAGGTGAAGATACTGACGCTGTCCGTCACCGGGCTGTCGTAGATCAACGCGGTCCGGTCGCCGTCCCCCCGGTCCACGTGCACGTCCAGCGCGTTGTAGCAGGTGTTGAGCGCGCCGCCGGTGAACCACCGGTAGAAGGGCGGCCGGGAGTCGTCCAGCACCCGGTCCCAGCGCTCGTCCCAGTGGATGTCCTCCGCGGCTTCGGCCCAGAAACCCTCGGGGTCCTTCAGGGCGCGTTCGTAAACGTCCGTGTAACGGCTGCGGCTCATGGGCGTCTCCCGGCTTCTTTCATGTGGTCCCCGAGTCTGCATAAACCTTGTGGCCCTCGGTGCGCAAGCGCCGACGGTCCGTGCACCCGCCGGCTTTGACACCGGCTCTCACTTGGTCTAGGTAACTCGGCACGACGAACTCCGTTCGTCCTGAGCGTAGCGGAGCGAAGTCGAAGGACGCGCTTTCCCATGGCAGAGTGAACCCGAGCCGGTATGGATACGACGTTCCCCCAGGTAACGGATCGACCATGAGCCACCAGACCATCCACCACCAAGCCGACGTCCTGGTCATCGGCGGCGGCGCGGCCGGGGCCATGGCGGCCATCCGCGCCCGCCGGGAGGGGGCGGACGTGCTGCTGGTGGACAAGTCCGTGTTCGGGCGGAGCGGCTGCGCGGCGCTGGCTTCGGGCGCGTACATCACCTACATGCCGGGCGACGACATCATGGTCCACCTGGGCGGGCGCGGCGTGCTCACCAACCAGACCCGGGCCATCGAGGCCATCCACGCCACCCACGAGGTGCTCGGCATCCTGGACGGCTGGGGGGTGAAGTTCGTCAGGGAACGGGGCGAGATCTGGCGCGGCAAGGGCGGGTCCGGCGCCGCGGCGAGCGGCGGTCTGGCCGCGGGCCTGGTGGGCGGCGGCACCGCCATGATGAAGGTGGTGCGCGGCGTGGCCCTGCGCGAAGGCGTCCGGGTGCTCAACCGGGTCTCGGCCACCGACCTCCTGACCTCCGACGGCAGGCTTCCCACCCGCGGCCGCGTGGTGGGCGCCCTGGGCGTCTCCGGCCGGGAGCGCCAGGTCCACGTGTGCGAGGCCAAGTCCGTGGTCATGTGCGCCGGCGGCTTCAACTTCGGCTACAAGCAGCCGGGCCAGTGGTTCGCCGGAATGCCCCTCAACATCACCAGCGACGGCGTGGCCATGCAGCTCCGGGCGGGCGCGGTCATGGGCAACATGGCGGTGGGCAGCAAGTACCTCCAGACCATGGAGTTCCTGTGCGCGCCGGGCATCGAGCACTTCACCACCATGGGCGCCGGCTACTTCAACCGCCTGGGCGAAGACGTGATGCGGCGGTTCGGGGAATCGGAAGCCGAGCTCACCCGGCGGTTGTCCCTGGGGCACGCCGCGGCGCTGGAGATGCTGGAAGACAAGGGTCCCATCTACCTGGACTGCACCGGGCTGCCGCCGGAGAAGATCCGGCTGCTGCACGAGGTCATCCCCATCATCATGAGCACCTTCGACGCCGCGGGTTATGACGTGAGCCGGGAACGGATCCCCTACCTCCCGGTGCTGGCCGCCACCTACGGATCCAGCCACGGCGGCGGCGCGGTGGTGGACGACAGGTGCATGACCTCCCTGCCGGGCCTGTTCGCCGCGGGCGCCAGCAGCGACGGCATGAACATCTCGCCGAACCTCAACCTGTCCTGGTGCATGGTGCTGGGCTGGTGGGCCGGCCGGCACGCCGCGGACTACGCCCGGAAGGAGGACCTCCGGGGCGCCGCGGCCCGTCAGGTGGAGTCGCTTTCCGCCGAGGCCACCCGCTATCTCAAGCCCCGGGGCGCCGCCTTCGCCGAGGTCCACGGCAGGGCCGCGGACCTGCTCCACGAGTTGGGGGTGGTCCTGAGCGACGAGAAGATCGCCCGGGTGCGGCGGGGGCTCCTGGAGATACTGGAGACCTACGACGACGTCATGGCCAGGGACCCCCACGAGCTGGTGAAGGTCCTGGGGCTGCGCAACTCCATGGAGGCCCTGACCGCGGTGCTCGACTACCTGCTGCACCGGCAGGAGAGCCGCGGCTCGGTGGTCAACCGCGACCATCCCGAGACCGACAACGACAGGTGGCTGGTGCTGAGCAAGTCGGTGCGGGAGGACGGCGGGTTGAAGATATGGGACGAACCCATCCCCCGCGACGAGTTCTACGTGCGCTACCGGCCGAAGCCCGGAAAGACGCTGCACCCGTTCTTCAAGGTCGCCGGCCGGGCGGCGGAGGCAGGCGCGTAGGCATGGCCCGGTCGCAACACCTGCCGAAGGTCGAGATCTGCAAGGAAGCCTGCATCTCGTGCACGGCCTGCGACGACGCCTGCCCCACGGACGTGATCCGCATGGGCAAGGACGGCTACCCGTTCGCCATGTACGAGGAGGACTGCCAAGGCTGCTTCATCTGCGAGTGGGACTGTCCCGTAGGGGCCATCAGGATACGCGTCGCCCGCTGGTACGAGGCGGAGCCCTAGTGCCTCGCCGCGCACCAACCGCCGGCCGGGCGTCCGGGACCCGTCGTCGGCAAGGCGCGCCCTGAAATGAGCGTCCTCTTCGCCCTGGCGGCGTCGATGGGATTCGCCGTGTCCCACATCCTGATCCGCCGGGGGCTGGCCGAGTCCAACCCCCTGGCCGGGTTCTTCCTCTCCATCGTCATCTCGGCGGCGACCCTCTGGTCCCTGGTGGGGGCCTACCTGCCCCTGGCCGCTTTCCGGACCCACGCCGTCTGGTACTTCGCGGTGGGCGGCGTCTTTGCGTCCGGCCTGGGACGCTGGCTGGTCTATGTGTCCATCGACCGCCTGGGGGTGGCGCGCTCCATCCCGGTGGTCAGCGCCACGCCCATGTTCGCCTCCATACTCGCGGTCCTCATCGTGGGCGAGCACTGGACCCTGGGGGCCTTCTTCGGCACCGCCCTGATCATCTCCGGCGTCGTGGTCATCTCGCGCACCCACGAGCAGAAGGCCGAGTGGCGCCGCCGGGACTTCGTCTTCCCGCTCCTGGCCGCGTTGTCGTTCTCCCTTGCGGCCAGCGTGCGCAAGCTCGGCTTCTTCATCGACAACCTGCCGCTCATGGCGTCGTGCGTGAACGCCACCACCGGACTCGCCCTGGCCGTCTTCATGGTCCATGGCCAGGGCGGTCCGCGCAAGGCGCTGCGCATGTCCCGCAAGGTGCTGGCGTGGTTCGTGGCCGCGGGGGTCTGCAACACCGCCGGGATGCTGGCGAACTTCTACGCCCTCTCCGCCGGCGACATCGTCATCGTGGAGCCGCTCATCAGCACCAACCCGGTGCTGACCGTGGTCCTCACCGCGCTCTTCCTGCGCGACGTGGAGACCGTGAACCTGCGGGTGTGCGTCGGCGTCGCGTTCACCTTCGTGGGCACCCTGCTGCTGGTCTTCTCCAGGGCGGGCGCGGGCTGACGCCGCCGCGGCCCGGGCGCGGGCATCCTGCCCGCATCCTCCCGTCGCAGGCCTTCGCCGGCATGCGTGCGGGACGCCCGCACGCCCGGCAAGGAGAGAGACCCCCTGCCGCTCAGAACTTCTCGGTCCAGGGCCGCAGCTCCACGTGGGAGGCCCATGCACTGCGGTGCTGGCGGTGGAGGTGCAGGTAGGTCTCGGCAATGGCGTTGGGACGGAGCCACGCATCGTCGCCGCGGCCGGGGTCGCGCCGGGGCGAATCGATGCCGCCGTCGATGACCACCTGGGCCACGTGGACGTTCTGCGGCTGGAGCTCCCGGGCCATGCTCTGGGTCAGGCCGCTCAAGCCGAACTTGCCCATGGCGAAGGACGCGGAGTTGGCGTAGCCCTTGACGCTGGCCGAAGCCCCGGTGAACAGGATGGTGCCCCCGCCGGTCCGGAGCATGCTGGCCGCGGCCGCCCGTCCCACCAGGAAACCGCCGTAGCAGGTCACCAGGATGGCGTCCCGGACCGCATCCGGCGGCTGCTCGGTGATGGGGCCGCGCACGCGCGCGCTGGCGTTATAGACCACCAGGTCGGGGTCCCCGAGGTCCCGGGCCACCTGGGCGAACAGGTCGTCCACCTCCCCGGGAACCACCGCGTCACAACGGTACGCGCGGCAACCGGCGCCCTCCGCCAGTTCCGCCAGCTTGTCCGGGTTGCGGGCGGCGATGGCCGCCTTCATGCCTTCCCGGGTGAACAGCCGCACGAGCGAGGCGCTGAGCCCCGGCCCTCCCCCCACCACCACTGCTACTTCCTGATCCGCCATGACCTTCTCCTTCCTCCGTAATCCGGTTATGGAAACCCTGAACAATTCAGGCTCGAACTCCATCTCCCTGTGGGAAAGCGCGTCCTTCGACTTCGCTTCGCTACGCTCAGGACGAACGGGGTAGTTGTTCAGAGGTTCCTATTGAGGATCTTTGGGAACTTCTGAACAATCGAGACATCCGGGATGGATTCCCGATTCCCTCACCCTGACGCCCCTATTCCCGTTCGTCCTGAGCGTAGCGAAGCGAAGTCGAAGGACGCGCTCTTCTTCCTCCCGGATTGTCCGGGTTTTTCCTCGATGATCCGCGGGTCCGGACCTTGCCGACGGCGCTTCGGTTCCTCAGTCGTACAGCAGGGCCTTGCCGCGCCCGGCGTCGTACAGTTCCGTGCCGCCGCCGGCGGCGCGCACCACGTCTTCGAGGGTTGCGCCCCCGTCGATGGCCTGCCTGACCGCGGCGCGCCCGGTCAGGAGGTCGATGGCCGGGACGTCCGCGCGGAACTCGTAGGGCTCCGTGCGCCAGGCGAAGGATTCGGGCCAGAGCTTCCGCACGGCCACGAGCACGGCCAAGCCCGTGCGGTACGGCTCGAAGGCGTCCCGGTCGCTCACGTGCAACTGGAGCGCGCCGCAGCGCTGTCCTTGGAACTTGTGGAACGCCGGCTCGATGACGCAGGGGCGGAAGACGACCCCGGGCAGGTCGTGGCGCCGCAACTCTTCGGCCAGCCTGGGGCCGTCGATGAACGGCGCTCCGAAGAGCTCGAAGGGGCGCGTGGTGCCCCGGCCCTCGGACAGGTTGGCGCCTTCGAGCAGGCACATGCCGGGATAGACCAGCGCGGTGTCCGGGGTCGGCATGTTGGGCGACGGCATCACCCAGGGCAGGCCGCACTGGTCGTAGTAGGCGCTCCGGGACCATCCCTCGCACGTCGCCACGTCCAGCTCGCACCCGATGCCGAAGGTCTCGTTGTAGAGCCGGGCGAGCTCCCCCAGGGTCATGCCGTGGCGCTGCGGCACCGGGTAGAGGCCGCAGAAGTTCTCGAGACCTTCGTCCAGGCCGCCGCCCTCCACCGCGGCGCCGCCAATGGGGTTGGGCCGGTCCAGCACCACCACCTTGACCCAGGAAGCCGCGGCCGCGCGCATGCACAGGGCCAGGGTGGCCCCGTATGTGTAGTACCGTGCGCCCACGTCCTGGATGTCGAACAGGAGGACGTCCAGCCGGGCGAGCTGCTCCTGGGTGGGGGACAGGGAAGCGAGGGTGTCGCCGTAGAGGCTCGCCACCGGCAGGCCGGTGGCCGGGTCCGTGTGGTCCGCCACCGCCGCCATGTCCTGGGCGGACCCGCGAAGTCCGTGCTCCGGGCCGAACAGGCAGCGCAGGTCCACCGCGGGGCTCCGATGCAGCAGGTCCGCGGCGTGGTCGAGGCCGCGGTTCACCGCGGTGGGGTTGGCCACCAGCCCCACGCGCGCGCTGCTGAGCCACGCCCGCGGGTCGTTGAGAAGCCTTTCCAGTCCGGTCCGCACCACGCCGTTATCCTACAGCAGCGCGCGCGAAAAACCCACGGATGCGCTGTTTCGTCCGTTCTCCCCGGTCGGGCAACCTCCGGGAAACCCTGGACGATTCCGGCTCGAACTCCCTTTCCCCGGTGGGAAAGCGCGTCCTTCGACTTCGCTTCGCTACGCTCAGGACGAACGGGGATAATCGTTCAGCGTTTCCTATGGTTTCTGCGGCATCCGCCGATGTTTCCTGGATGGAGTGGAAACGAATCATCCAGGGGCGAAGGCGCGGCGGCGAGGGGTCCTTCCCGGAAACGAGGAGGGCGTCGTCCTGCCGTCGGTGCTCATGCTGGTCGCGGTCCTGGCCGTGGTGGGCGCAGCCAGCATGACCTCGACCCTGACCGACCTCAAGATCACCGGCGCCTACTACCGGAGCGTGGTCGTGTTCCACATCGCCGAGGCCGGACTCGTCCACGGCCGGCATGAACTGTCGGACGGGGATGGCGACCGCGACTTCGCCGCCGTCCTGACGCCGACGACGCTCTTCAGCGGCATGGGTTTCCATGGCGGCAGCTACACGGTGGTCGCTACGCCCGTGGCCGGCTCATCGCCGCCGCGGCTTCGCCTGGAGTCCTCCGCCTGCTATCCGGCCGGCGACCCGTGCCCGCAGGAGAACGCCAAGGCAGTGGTGGAGGCCCTGCTGGAGCACCACCCCGCGGGCGTCAGCCCCCAAGACCGCGTCCGCTTGGCGGCGTGGCGTTCCTTGGACTAGCGCCGTCTTCCTCAGTCCGCCCTCCTCCCTCGAAGGAAAGGAGAGCAGGCCCGGTTTCCCAAACCCGGATGGGGAAATCTCTTGAAACATGCGGAGATGCAGCATATGAAATCGGTGCAACTATTCGTCACCCGAACCTATGAGCGAGCCGTGCGCAAGCTGATGCCCGACAACGCGCGAGTGGAAATGGAAGCGGTGGTCGTCACCGATCCCGAGAACGCGCCGATCATTCCGGGGACGGGAGGCATCCGCAAATTGCGTTGGACAGGTTCAGGACGAGGTAAGCGGGGCGGCATCCGGGCGATCTACCTTTATGACGCCGGCGCCAAAGCCGTTTACCTGCTGACCGTCTATGCGAAAGCAGAACGCGATGACCTGACCCCAGCGGACAAGAAGAGGCTGTCGCGACTGGTGGCCGCGATGAAGACGAAAGGAAAAGTCGGATGAGCACGGAACGAAGCCGGGTGGGGTGCGAGGTCGAAGCGGCTCTCGAAGAGGTCCTGGCCCACATGCGCGGCGAGGCCGCGCTTCCATGCCGTATCAGCGAGGATACGTCGGCCGAGCGGATACTTTCGCTCCGCAAGCGCCTCGGACCAAGCCGGCGGAAGTTCGCGGAGCGTTTCGACCTCGATGCACGCGCGGTGCAGGACTGGGAACAGGGCCGGCGCGCCCCGGATCGGGCCGCCCGCGTCCTGCTGACCGTCATCGACCGGGACCCCGACGCGGTCACCCGCGCCCTCGGCAAGTAGGCGATTACGGCTCGGCGTCCGGACGCGCCGGGCCTGCGGGGTCGCCGCATCGCGGGACCCTGATACGGGTCTCGCGGGGCTGCGCGTGGTTGCGGGTGGTTTCCAGGACGACTTCGCACGAGGTGATGGCCTTGACCTGGTAGCCGAAGGCGTCCAACGGCTCTCCCGGTTCGACCACGTGTCCGAACCCGTCGGCGTCCTTCACCAGCGCCACCGCGGCGCGGGGCTCCCAGACGATGCCCACCGCATGGAAACGCGGCTCGGGGACGGGCTCCGCCGGGTCCTCCGGCGGCGGGGGCGGTTCCATCGGCGAGTCCGGGGCGTGCGGGGCGGGAGGCTCGTAAGGTTGGAACGGGTCCCGCAGCCAAGTTTCGGTTTCCGCCGGTTCTCGTGTGGGCGTTGGGGCCGGGGCGGCCGTGTCCGGCCCCGCGCGTCGGAACTCTGCGGGTTGTCCGTGGACGAGGGCATGCGCGGCCGCGGCCGTGTCCGGCGCCGTACGGTTCCCTGCCGCGTCGCCAGCGTCTTCCATCTGCAACCGGATCGCCGCCATCTCCAACTCGATTCGGAGCGCCATGCGTCCGTGGTCCGGGGCGTGGGCGTCGATGGCCAGGTCCCTCGCATTCAGCCGGTGGTCCGACCCGGCGGAGAGATCGAAGAACCGCAGGAGCTCGTGGAAGGTCCCTCCCAGCTCCACCGCCATGGGGACCTCGCTGAAGTGCTCTCCGACCTCCGCTTCGCCGGGATGGAAGCGGACCACTTCGAGTCCGGCCGCGTCCGCGCGCGCCGCGATGGTCTCCAGGGGCGTCGCCGCCCCGCTCCCCCGGGGAAGCGTCGAGGACAGTTCGGCCCGGAGCGCGGCGAGTTCCTCGCGCAGCCCCGGCAGGCGGCTCAGCTCCGCGCGCAGCCGGGTCTCGTCGAGGCGGACGAGCTTGAGCTCCCCCGCGGCCCGGGCGATGTTCCCGGCTTGGTGGCGATACACGAAGACATAGTCCAGGGCGGCCAACGACAGCGCAGCGGCCGCGATCAGCAGTGCCTGCTGGGTGAGCGGGCGTTCGAGCAGAACCTGGAGCCACATGGCCGGTTCGACCGTCCTTTTTCCGCTATTCCCCGGCCGGGGCGGCGTCCGGCGGCTCGTTCGCGGCGCGGATGACGAAGCGCCGGACGCCATCCTCTCCCTCGGCCTTGCCTGCCTCCGCGAGGTCCCGTGCATGGAAGGCGTCGGAGAGGTTGCGCAGGAACCGGGCGATGGACTCGTCGTCCATGGCGCGGCCTTCCAGGGTCACGGCGCCTCGGGACTCTGCGTAGCGGGTCAACCACAGTCGGTCCGGGGCCGCGGCCGAGAGAGCTCGCAGGATGCGCGGGTGCTGCGCCCGGCGTTCCAGCCACTCCCGGACCGCCCGGTTCTTCTCCCGTTGCCGCTGGATCCCCTCCTCCAACTCCTCGACCTCCCCGGTACGGAGCCGCAGTTCCCCGGCCACTCGCCGACCCTCAGTGAGCTCAGCCTCCAACGCGGAGCGTCGGCGCAGTTGCGAGACGTTGACCGCGGCCAGCGCGCCCACGACCACGCAGAGCGCGGCGCTGCCGACGACGATCGTGCGGCGCCGGCGCCGCAGCGCCCGGATCTCCCGGGTGGGCAGAAGGTTGATGCGGATCATGACGATATCCTCCTGTGGCGCCTTCCGGAAACTCCGAACAATCGTCCCCGTTCGTCCCAAGCGGAGTGAATTCCTCCGTTCGTCCCGAGCGTAGCGAAGCGAAGTCGAAGGACGCGCTTTCCCGCAGGGAGAGGCGCCTCGAGCCGGAATGGAACGGATGTCCCTTCCGTCGGGAAGCCCTCCGTTGCAGCGCCTCGCCGCGCCTGCCGCCGCCGAGTTTCGCCGCTGGGGGCCCTCCCGCCCGGACGTACCGAACCGCCCGGGCGCGCCGGTTCACGTCCGCGGCGACTCGCCTACTCGGACGGACTCCGGGTCACCAAGCCCGCCACCACCGCGAAGGCGGGTCCGGTGTGTGCTTCCTCCGGCGGCAGGCTGTCGCCGAAGAAAGGCCCGCAGACCCGGACCTCCGCGTCCAGGGCGCGGGCCAGGCTCGGACCCAGGCCGGGCAGCAGGGCGCTGCCGCCGCTCAGGGAGACCCGGCGCGGCTCCGTGCGGTCGCCCAGTGCGCCGAAGAGGTTGAGGCTGCGCGCCACCTCCGCGGCGAACCGGTCGCACGGGGATGCCAGCAGGCGGGCGACGCCGGGAGAGTGGTCGCCGCACTTGACCGCCTCGGCTTCGTCGCGGGAAACGCCCAGGTCCTCGGCCAGGCTCTCGGTCAACTGCTCCCCGCCCACGGGCAGGTCCGCGGTATAGCCGGGCAAGTCGTCCGTGGGGACGTGGACCGTGGTGGAGCGCGCGCCCACGTGGACGAGCACGTCCGCGCGCCGGTCCGGCAGTCCGCGGCTGCCGGACCGGAGGGCGAAGTGGTCCACGTCCACGATGGCCGGGACCAGCCCCGCGGCCTCCAGGAACTCCACGCAGTTCTCGACCAGCTCCTTCCTGGCGGCCACCAGGAGTACCTCCAGTCCGTCGCCGTCATCCGAGGGACCGAGGACGTGGTAGTCGAGGTTGACGTTGTCCAGGTCTTCCGGGACCGCGTCCATGGCCTTGAACTCGATGACCCGGTCGAGCCCGTCCCTGCCCTGGCCGGGAAGGCGCAGCCGCTTGAGCATGACCCCCCGGCCCGGGATCGACGCCACCGCTTGGCGCGGCCTTCCGCGGGCGGCGCCGGCGAACTCCCGGACGGCGTCCCCGAGGATGCGGGTCTGGCGCACGAACCCGTTTTCCACCGCTCCCGCGGGCGTCGGCAGCACCGCGGTGCGCAGCACCTGGGCGCCGTCGCGGCCGTCGATGGCCTCGGCGACCTTGACCGAGCTGGAGCCCACGTCGATGGCGAACCAGGCTCGCGCCCGTCGGAGCGGGAAGATGCGGCCCATGGGCTTCGTAAAGGAACGTCTGGCCAATTCCGGCTCGAACTCCCTCTCCCTGTGGGAAAGCTCGTCCTTCGACTCCGCTTTGCTACGCTCAGGACGAACGGAGGGCTCCGCTTCGCTACGCTCGGGATGAATGGAGGACTCCGTTTCGCTACGCTCAGGATGAATGGAGGACTCCGCTTCGCTACGCTCGGGATGAACGGAGGACTCCGTTTCGCTCGGGACGAACGGGGGCAATCGTTCAGGGTTTGTTAGAAGCAAATCAGGGGCCAACCCCCGGTGCGCGGCAACGGGAACGTTCGGGGGTCCGGCGAACCGCGCGGTCTGCCCGTCGGAGAGAGGGCCGGAAAGTCCGTCTTCCGGGAAAGAGCGGAAGGCGGCGCCCTCCGCCGCGTCGAAACCGCGTCAACGACGTGGCATTCTGACGCAGTCTCATCAATAATTCGGAAGCATGGACGCGCGGAGGAAGTTCGCTCTGGTGGCGGTGCCGGCGCCGCTCCGGGAGCCTTTGACCTATGCCGTGCCCGAGGCCCTCGGGTCCCGTATCGAGGTGGGCATGCGGGTGCTGGTGCCGCTGGGACGGCGGCGGGTGACCGGAGTGGTGACGGGGTTCCAGGCGCGGTCGCCGGTTGCCGGGACCAGGGAGGTCGCCGAGTGCCTGGACCACGAAGCGCTGCTCGACGAGGCGTTCCTGAAGTTGTGCCGGTGGGCCGCGGACTATTACGTGGCGCCCCTGGGGGAGGTGCTGGCCGCGGCCCTGCCGCCGCTACTGCGCACCGAGAGCCGGGTGGTTGCGGCGTTCGCGCGGTACCCGGAAGAGATCCACGGGGAGATCGACCGGGAGGTCCTCGACGCCCTCCGGCGCGGTCCCATGACGCCCGCGGCCCTGAGCCGCCGGTTCCCCCGCCGGGGGGTCAAGGCGGCCCTGGACCGGTTGGCCGGAGCCGGCGCGGTGACCCTGGAAGACCGGCTCCGGGGGCACGTGCGCGAGGCCCGGCGCAGGAAGCAGCCCTTGCCGGAAGAGGTCCCGGGCGCGGCGCCGGCGAGCCGCGCTCCCGCGCTCACCCGGGAGCAGCGGCGCGCCCTCGGGTCCATGGACGAGCGCCTGGGGGAGGGCGGGTTCGAGACCGTGCTGCTGCACGGCGTCACCGGCAGCGGCAAGACCGAGGTCTATCTCCAGGCCATGGAGCGGGTGCGCCGCCGGGGCCGGCAATGCCTGATCCTGGTGCCGGAGATCGCCCTGACCCCGCAGTTGCTGGACCGGCTCGAAGCGCGCTTCCCGGGCGACGTGGCGGTGCTCCACAGCGGCCTCGCTTCGGCCGAAAGGTGGCGCCAGTGGTGGCGCATCGTCCACGGCGGGGTGAACGTGGTGGCGGGCGCCCGCTCCGCGGTCTTCGCCCCGGTGCGGAACCTGGGCCTCATCGTGGTGGACGAAGAGCACGACCACGGCTACAAGCAGGAGGAGGGGGTCCGCTACCACGCGCGGGACCTAGCCGTGGTCCGGGGCCGCATCGTCGGCTGTCCGGTGATCCTGGGCTCGGCCACCCCGTCGGTGGAGAGCTACCACAACGCCCGAAGCGGCCGTTACCGCCTGGCCGAGCTCACCGGGCGCGTGGAGTCCAGGCCCATGCCCGAGGTGGAGGTGGTGGACCTGAAGACCGGCCCGGCCCGACCGGCGGCCCGGGACGGGATCTTTTCCGCGCCGCTCCTGCAGGCGTTGCAGGAGAACCACGCCCTGGGCCGGCAGAGCCTGGTCTTCCTCAACCGGCGGGGGTTCGCCTCGTTCCTCCAGTGCCAAGCGTGCGGTTTCGTGGTCCGATGTCCGCACTGTAGCATCAGCCTCACCTACCATCTCGGACGCGACAGCACCTTCTGCCACCACTGCGGCTTCCGGCGGCGCAAGGCGGACGCCTGCCCCGGCTGCGGCAACCTGTCCCTGGGCGAGGTGGGCTTCGGCACCGAGCGGGTCGAGCACGAGCTCCGGCGGCTGTTGCCCAAGGCCCGGATCGGCCGCATGGACCGGGACACCACCGGCCCCCGGGGCGCCCAGGAGCGGATATTCCGGTCCTGGGAGAAGGGCGACCTCGATATCCTCGTGGGCACCCAGATGATCGCCAAGGGGCATGACGTGGGCGGCGTCACCCTGGTGGGGGTGGTCCTGGCCGACTCCTCGCTCAACCTCCCCGACTTCCGGGCCGCGGAGAAGACCTTCCAGATCATCAGCCAGGTGGCGGGCCGCGCCGGGCGCGCCCGGGGGCCGGGCCGGGTCATCGTGCAGACCCTGGCTCCCGGACACTACTGTTTCGACCACGCCAGAGTCCACGACTACCGGGGGTTCTTCGCCACCGAGACCGAGTTCCGCCGGGAGCTCGGGTACCCTCCGTTCCGGCACCTCGTGCACCTGCGCCTGGACGGCGCCCACGAGGGCCGGGTGGCCCGCGGCGCCCGTGAACTGGTCCGCGGCCTGCGCCGGGACTCGGCCGGGGCCGCGGTGGAGATACTCGGCCCCGCGCCCGCGCCCATCTCCCGGCTGCGCAACCGTTACCGTTGGCAGATCCTGCTCAAGGGGCGGAGCCGTCCGACGCTGCTGGCCATGGCCCGACGCGCGGTTGCGCTCATGCCCGGAGGCAAGGCCGTCCGCATCCACGTTGATGTGGACCCGTACCACATGCTATAAGAACCTCTGAACAATCCGGGCAGGGGGCATGAGCGCGTCCTTCGACTTCGCTTCGCTACGCTCGGGATGAACGGGGAAGGTCGCGTTGCTACGCTCGAGGGGAACAGAGGACGTCGCTTCGCTACGCTCAGGACGAACGGGGACGTTGTTCAGGCGCTTCAGGAATTCGTGTGGATTGCGACACTCTCCATCCCGTCATCCCCGCGAAAGCCCCGACTCGTCATTCCCGCGAAAGCGGGAATCCAGACCTTGCGAGCAAACCCCATGGCGCCCTGTATGAGAGGTTCGTACAACGAGAGCGAGGAAAGCGGATGGATTCCCGCCCCCGCTTCCGCGAGGACATGCTTTCGCGGGAATGACGGAGGGTGGGGCGTTTGCGGGAATGACGGGGTGAGCGTCCGCGGTGATGTCGCTTCCCTTTCCCTCCTACCCTACCCACACGAAAGCCGGAAGAGACGTGGTTTGGAATGCCCTCGAGGAACCGCTGAACAATCGAACATCTAGGATGGATTCCCTCACGCTGACCCATTTCCGTTCGTCCTGAGCGAAGCGAAGTCGAAGGACGCACTCATGCCCCCTGTCCCGATTTTTCAGAGGTTCCTCGAATGATCCTGGACGTCCTCAAGTTTCCCGACCCGGTCCTGCGGCGGCCGGCCCGGCCGGTGGAAGCGGTCACGGGCGAGACCGCCGCGCTCATGCAGGACATGCTGGAGACCATGTACGCCGCGCCGGGCATCGGACTGGCCGCGCCGCAGGTGGGGGTGTCCGTGCGCGTCATCGTCCTGGACGTGGACCACGAGGACCCCGGCGCCAACGTCCTCAAGCTGGCCAACCCGGTGGTCCGGGCGGCCGAGGGCGAAGTGGTGGTGGAGGAAGGCTGCCTCAGCGTCGTCGATTTCACCGCGGAGGTGAGTCGGGCCGAGCGGGTGGTGGTCTCGGGGTATGACGAGAACGCCGAGGAGGTGGAGGTGGATGCGGACGGCCTCCTGGCCGTGGCCCTCCAGCACGAGATCGACCATCTCGACGGCAAGCTCTTCATCGACCGCATCAGCCGCCTCAAGCGCGACATCTACCTGCGCAAGCTCAAGAAGTCCGTTCGCACCGGCAAGGAACCGCAAGAGAGCCGCGGCCTCGTCATCTGACCCGCGCTCCCCGGAAACCCGGACGCGCCGGTCCCGGCCCGCGGACCGCTTCCCGCGGGAAACGGCGGCGTCTCCGGGGCGCCCCGGCCGGACACGCGCCTTGCACGGACGCTCCATGCGTATCGTATTCATGGGAACCCCGGCCTCGGCCGCGGCCTCGCTGGAAGCGCTGGTGGGCAGCGCCCACGAGGTGGTGGGCGCGGTGACCCGTCCCGACCGCCCTTCGGGCCGGGGCCAGGCCCTCGCCCCCGCGCCGGTGCGGCTGGCCGCGGCCCGGCACGGCATACCGGTTGCGGCCCCCGAGGGGACGAAGGACCCCGGCCTGCTGGAGCAACTGCGAGGCTGGCGCCCGGACCTCGTGGCGGTGGTGGCCTACGGGCGCATCCTGCCGCAGGCGGTCCTGGACGCGGCCCCCCTCGGCTGCGTCAACGTCCACTATTCGCTGCTGCCCAGGTACCGGGGCGCCGCGCCCATGCAATGGGCGATCCTCCGGGGGGAGGCGGTGACCGGCGTGACCACCATGCGGCTCGTGGCCGAAATGGACGCGGGGCCGGTCCTGCTGGCCGAGGAGGTGGCCATGGATCCGGGGGAGACCGCGGCCTCGCTGGAGGCGAAGCTGGTTCCCGTGGGCGCGCGGCTGCTGGTGCAGACCGTCGCGGGGCTGGGGCGGGGGACCCTCGCGCCGCGCCCCCAGGACCCGGCCGCGGCCACATTCGCTCCGATGCTCCGGAAGGAGCACGGGATCATCGACTGGAGCCGGCCGGCCGGCGAGATCGAGCGTCAAGTGCGGGCCTTCGACCCCTGGCCGTCGGCGTTCAGCTACTGGCGGGGCAAGCGCGTCAAGGTCCACCGCGCCAGGCTCGGGGCCGCGGGGGAGGGAGCGGCGGCGCCGGGAACGGTGGTGGGGGCGGGCGCGGACGGCGTCCGGGTGAGCACCGGCGCGGGCGCGCTGGTGCTCACGGAACTGCAACTGGAAGGCCGCAAGCGGATGGCTGCGGACGCCTTCCTCCGCGGCGTCGGGCTCCGGGAGGGCATGCGGTTTGAGCCGCCCCCTGTCCAGAAACCCGCGTGAGCTCGCCCTCGCCATCCTCGACCGGGTGGAGCGGCGGCAGGCCTACGCCGACGCCCTGCTGGACGCGCGCCTCCGGGAGGCGGCCCTGCCGCAGGCCGACGGCGCGCTGCTGACCCGCACGGTTTACGGCGCCCTTCGGTGGCGCGGGCGCATCGACTGGGTCCTCCGCGGTCTGCTCCGGGACCCCCTGGACGAGTTGGACCCCCTGGTGCGGAACCTGCTCCGGCTGGGCGGCTACGAGTTGCTCTTCCTGGACCGGGTGCCCTCCTACGCCACCGTCAACGAGATGGTGGCGCTGGCCCGTAAGCGCGCCGGCCCGGGCAAGGCGCGGCTGGTCAACGCCGTGCTGCGGCAGGTGGCGCGCCGGGAGCGGGACGCCTGGTCGCCGCCGGCGTCCGGCAAGGACCGGGACGTGGCCGCGCTGGTCTCCCACCCGTCCTGGCTGGTGGACCTGTGGCGGGGGGAGTTGGGCGCGGTGGAGAGCCGGCGCCTCATGGAGGCCAACAACCTCGAAGCCCCCCTGGTGCTGCGGGCCAACGGCATGAGGATCGACCGGGACGAACTGGTGCGGCGCCTGGGTTCCCGCGGCCTCGACGCCCGGCCCGGGGCGTGGTCGCCGCTCGCCGTTCGCCTGCGCGGGTCGGCGTCCCCCGCGGGCTTGGCCGAGTTCCGCGACGGCCTGTGCCTGGTGCAGGGGGAAGCCTCCCAGATGGTCGGTTTCCTGGTCGATCCCAAGCCCGGCATGCGCGTGCTCGACGTCTGCGCCGCGCCCGGCGGAAAGACCACGCACTTGGCGGAACTGATGCAGGACCGGGGCCGGGTCGTGGCGTGCGACGTCTCGGAGCGCGGTCTGGCGAAGCTCGGGGACAACGCCCGCCGACTGGGGCTCGGCTGCATCCGCGCCCGCGCGTGCGACTCGGCCCGCGGGTTGCCCGGCGGGCCCGAGGCCTTCGAGCGCGTGCTGGTGGACGCGCCGTGTTCGGGCCTGGGGAGTCTGCGCTCGCATCCGGAGGTCAAGTGGCGCCGCACCCAAGCGGACCTGCACCGGCTTGCGGCGCTCCAGAGCCGGATACTGGAACAGGCCGCGGGACGAGTAAGCCCCGGCGGGGTCCTGGTCTATGCCACCTGCACGCTCTCCCGGATCGAGAACGAGCAGGTGGTGGAGTCCTTCGTCGAGCGCCGCCCCGACTTCGCGGTGGAGGACGCCGCCGCCTGCCTCCCGGCCGCGGCCGCCCCCATGACCGCCCGCGGGTATCTCCTCGCGCTGCCCCACCGCCACGACACGGACGGTTTCTTCGCCGCCCGGTTGCGCCGGCTCCCGGCGCCCTCGTGACCGGACCGGGTCCCGCAGCCGGAAGCGACGGCCTCGGTCTTGACTTCGGGGGGACATCGGGAGATCATCAGTAAGATGGGTCAGGGAAACTCTGGACAATCGGGCGGAGCATGAGCGCGTCCTTCGACTTCGCTCCGCTACGCTCAGGACGAACGGGGACAGGATGGTCCGGGTGAGGGGAATCCATCCTGGATGTCTCGATTGTTCAGAGGTTCCACAAGTCTTCCGTCCCGGAGTCGAACCATGACACTCGAACTCGCAGCCATCGCAACCATCATGCTGACCATCATCGGCGCGGCCATAGCCTTGGCGGCCGTCATCGTTCCCGGCCAACGGGCCATGCGGCAGGAAATCGGGGACGTGCGCCAGGAAATGGGCGAGATGCGCCGGGACATCGGCGACCTTCGGGAACGGATGGCCCGCATCGAAGGCCTGTTCGAGGGGTTCACGAGATCTGCGCCGGCTACGCCGGCCGCGCCAGATCCCCAGCCTCAGCCGTAGTTCGTTGCCCCTTCGTGACCGGGCGGCGTCCCGCGGACGGAAGCAGCGACCTCGGTCTTGACTTCGGAGGGACATCGGGGGATCATCAGTGCGTGGGCCAAGTCTTCCGTCCCGGAGTCGAACCATGAAACTCGAATTCATAGCCATCGCAACCATCATGCTGACCATCATCGGCGCGGCCATAGCCTTGGCGGCCGTCATCGTTCCCGGCCAACGGGCCATGCGGCAGGAAATCGGGGACGTGCGCCAGGAAATCGGAGACGTGCGCCAGGAAATGGGCGAGATGCACCGGGACATCGGTGACCTTCGGGAACGGATGGCCCGCATCGAAGGCCTGTTCGAAGGGTTCACGAGATCTGCGCCGGCTACGCCGGCCGCGCCAAGTCCCCAGCCTCAGCCGTAGTTCGTTGCCGCTTCGTGACCGGGCCGGGTCCCAGAGACGGAAGCAGTGGACCCGATCCTTGACTTCGGGGGGACAGCGGGAGGTCATCGGTACGTGAGTCAGGTTTCCCGTTTCGGAGTCGAACCATGACGCTCGAACTCGCGGCCATCGCAACCATCATGGTAACCGTCATCGGCGTGGCCATCTCCCTGGCGGCCGTCATCGTTCCCGGCCAACGGGCCATGCGCCAGGAAATGGGCGAGATGCACCGGGACATCGGTGACCTTCGGGAACGGATGGCCCGCATCGAAGGCCTGTTCGAAGGGTTTACGAGATCTGCGCCGGCTACGCCGGCCGCGCCAAGTAGTCCCCAGCCTCAGCAATAGTTCGTTGCCGCTTGCGGCGTCCGCACGCCCCTTTTCGCGGTCTTTGCCGACCTCGTGGAGCGCCTCTTTCGACTTTCCCTGAATTCCGGCTTGAACTCCCTCTCCCTGTGGGAAGGCGCGTCCTTCGACTTCGCTTCGCTACGCTCAGGACGAACGGGGATAATTGTTCAGGGTTTCCATAAGGAACATCTGAACAATCGAGGCATCCAGGATGGATTCCCGATTCCTTCACCCTGACGTCCCTATTTCCGTTCGTCCTGAGCGTAGCGAAGCGAAGTCGAAGGACGCTCTCATGCTCTCTGTCCCGATTGTTCAGGGTTTCCCAAGTCGTGCCTCCCCGGCGGGCTGCATGATTTTACCTTGCGCTGCTCGTGTGCTAGATATTTCTCAACCCAAGGTCCAGTCGGACCGGGAGTCGGGGCGTGGCTCAGCCTGGTAGAGCGCACGGTTCGGGTCCGTGAAGTCGCTGGTTCAAATCCAGTCGCCCCGACCACTCCTTCCGTTCGGACTCGTCCATGAGCGCCGAAGCGGGGCCTCCGAGTTGCAGCGCTGCAAGAGGGGCCGTCCGAACGTCATTCCGGCTAGGGAAAGGCTCCTGCTGTGGACGAGGATTCCGTAGAGAGGCAGGGTTCCGGTTCTTCGGGCCCTGCGCCGCTCGGCGGCGACTACACCTGCCCAATGCATCCCGAAGTGCGCCGGACCGAGGCGGGGCCCTGTCCCCTGTGCGGCATGGCGCTGGAACGGCTGCCGGGGGCTGCCGGGGACGCCGCCTACCGCTGTCCCATGCACCCGGAAGTGGCCGCGGACGAGCCCGGCCCGTGCCCGGTCTGCGGCATGGCGCTCGAAGCCGCAACCGTGTCCGTGGACGAAGAGGCAAACCCGGAACTCGCGGACATGAGCCGCAGGTTCCGGGTTTGCGCGGTGGTTTCGACGCCGGTCCTGCTGCTGGCCATGACGGAGATGATGCCGGACCCCCCGTGGTCCACGTACATGACGCGGACTATGGGCGTATGGCTCCAGTTCCTGCTGACCACCCCGGTGGTGCTCTGGGGCGGTTGGCCCTTCTTCCAGCGCGGTTGGGCCTCGGTGGTCAACCGCAGCACCAACATGTTCACGCTGATCTCGGTGGGGGTGGGAGCGGCCTACCTCTTCAGCTTGGCGGCCCTGTGGTTCCCTCGACTGTTCCCCCAGTCGTATCGCGCCGCGGACGGCTACGTGCCGGTGTTCTTCGAGTCCGCGGCGGTGATCGTCACCCTCGTGCTCCTGGGCCAGGTGCTGGAGCTGCGCGCCCGGGCCCGTACCGGCGACGCCATCCGGTCGTTGCTCGCCCTGGCGCCCGACACGGCCCGGCGGCTGCGGGACGACGGCTCGGTGGAGGACGTGCCGCTGCAACGGGTGGCTCCGGGAGACCGGCTGCGGGTTCGGCCCGGAGAGAAGGTGCCGGTGGACGGGACGGTCCTGTCGGGCGCCACCACGGTGGAAGAGTCGATGGTCACCGGCGAGCCGTTGCCGGTGGCCAAGACCGAGGGCGACGCGGTGACCGGGGGCACCATGAACGGCGCCGGCAGCTTCGTGATGCGCGCCGAGCGGGTAGGGCGGGACACGCTGGTGGCCCGGATCGTGCAGATGGTGAGCGAGGCCCAGCGCAGCCGGGCGCCCATACAGCGGACCGCGGACCGGGTGGCCGCCTACTTCGTCCCCGCGGTGATACTCGTGGCCGCAGCCGCTTTCGTCGTCTGGACCCTCGCGGGTCCGGCCCCCGCTCTGGTCCACGGTCTGGTCAACGCCGTGGCCGTGCTCATCATCGCCTGCCCCTGCGCCCTGGGACTGGCCACGCCCATGGCGGTCATGGTGGGCGTCGGACGCGGCGCTGTGGCCGGCGTGCTGGTCAGGGACGCAGCCGCCCTGGAGTTGCTGGACAAGGTGGACGTCCTGGTGGTGGACAAGACCGGCACCGTCACCGAGGGCAAGCCGCGCCTGGTGTCGGTGGCGCCGCTGCCGGGATACGAGGAAGACGACCTCCTGGGTCTTGCCGCAAGCCTGGGGCAGCAGAGCGAGCATCCCCTGTCCGTGCCGTTCGTCGATGCGGCCCGGACGCGGGACTTGGCGTTGTCCGAGGCCCGGGGGTTCCGTGCGGTCACCGGCAAGGGGATGGTGGGGGAGGTGGACGGCCGGCGGGTGGTGGTGGGCAGCCGGTTGCTGCTGGAAGAGCACGGCATCGACGGCGGCGACCTCTACCACCGGGCGGAACCGCAGCGGCAGGACGGCTGCACCGTGGCTTTCCTGGGCATCGACGGCCGGCCGGCCGGCATGATCGGCGTGGCCGACCCCATCAAGCCGTCCGCGCCTGCCGCCATCGAGGAACTGCGCAGGAAGGGCGTCCGGGTCGTCATGCTGACGGGCGACAACCGCACCACCGCCCGCGCCGTGGCGGACCGTCTCGGCATCCGAGACGTGGAGGCCGACGTGTCCTCCGAGCAGAAGGGCGCCGTGGTCAAACGCCTCCAGGATGGCGGCGCCATGGTGGCCATGGCCGGCGACGGCATCAACGACGCTCCGGCCCTGGCCCAGGCGCACGTGGGCATCGCCATGGGCACCGGCGCGGACGTGGCGGTGGAAAGCGCGGGCATCACCCTGCTCAACGGCGATATCCGCGCTCTGGCGCGAGCCTGGCGGCTGAGCGCCCGGACCATGGCCAACATCCGCCAGAACCTCTGGCTGGCCTTCGTCTATAACGTCATGGGGGTCCCTGTCGCGGCCGGCGCGCTCTACCCGTTCTTCGGGTTGCTGCTGAACCCGATGGTGGCCAGCGCCGCCATGACCCTCAGTTCCCTGTCCGTCATCGGCAACTCCCTGCGCGTGCGCGCCAAGACGTTGTAGGGCGTGCGCGCAAGGGCGGTGCAGGAAACCCGGAACGATCGTCTCCGTTCGTCCTGAGCGTAGCGCAGCGAAGTCGAAGGACACGCTTTCCCACAGGGGGAGGGAGTCCGTACTCAGGCCACGGGGGAGCCGTTGGCCACCGGGAACGTCGGCTGGAGCAGCACTACGCCGTCCGCTTCGTCCACCGCCCCGAGCACCAGGACCTCGGACTTGACTCCCGCCACCCGCTTGGGCGGGAAGTTCAGCACCGCCACCACCTGCCGGCCCACCAACTGCTCCGGTGTATGGTTCCGGGTGACCTGGGCGGAACTCGTGCGCATCCCCAGCGGCCCGAAGTCGATGCGCAGCACGTAGGCCGGCGTCCGCGCCTTGGGATTGGGCGCCGCCTCCACGACGGTGCCGGCATGGATCCGTATCCGCCGGAACTCCTCGAAGGTGACCTGTTCGTTCGCGTCCGTCATTGGTTTCCCTCGTCCACCAACCGCTCGATCCAGGGGGTCTTGCCCACGTAGTAGCGGCCCTCTTCGCGGACCTTGCGGAAGGCCTGGACGCCGATGGGCAGCTTGCGCCAAGCGGTGCCGGGAAGGCTCATGGAGACACCATAACCCCTTGCCAAGGAAGGGTCAAAGCACAGCCGGGTGGAAATGTCCGTCCCGGTGTGCGATACCAGATTCATGTCAACCGGTCCATGCCAGAGGAATACCTTGGTGAAAGATGGAAGCGAACGAGAGATGGAACCGAAAGCAACGAAGGACGACCGGACCGAAGATGAACCGGGCTTTGCGCAGTTCATCGGGCGCCTGAAGGGCCAGGTCAGGATCAACGGCGACTTGCTGAGCACCGGCGTGGAGTGGGACGCCACAAGGAAACGGGAGAGCCGCTGAAGGAGGGTGCCAAGGCATGGCCCTGACCAGAGTACGACTGAAACGCTTTACGGCGTTTTCGGATTTCAGCCTCGACTTCTCCCCCGGCATCAACGTCCTCGTGGGAGCCAACGGCACGGGCAAGACCCACTTGATGAAGGTCTGCTATGCGGCGTGCGAGGCATCCAGGCCTGACGTACATTTCGTGGAGAAGATGATCCGGGTGTTTCTGCCGTCAGGCCGGGGGCCGGGTCGGCTGGTGAAGCGGCAGCAGGGGCGCGCAGGAGCAGTCGTGGAAGTGTGCCGCGGCCATCGCAAGTTGACCGCCTCGTTCTCTACCTTGGTCACGAAAGCGACTTCCGACAAGGTCCGCGTCACCGGCGTTCCGGATTGGACTCGAGAACCCGTCGAGAGCGTGTACATCCCGGTAAAGGAAATGCTTTCCAACGCCCCGGGGTTCCGGTCCCTTTACGAGAGCCGCGAAATCCACTTCGAGGAAGTCTATGCGGACATCCTGCGCCGCGCCTACCTCCCGGTGCTGCGCGGCCCCGCGGACCAACAACGCAAGAGCCTGCTCCGCGAACTCGAGAAAGCCATGGATGGCAAGGTCACCGTCCGCAACGAGGAGTTCTTCCTGCACAACTCACAGGGCAACCTCGAGTTCACGTTGCTCGCGGAAGGGATGCGCAAGCTCGCGCTGTTGTGGTTGTTGGTACAGAACGGCTCCCTCGGGGCCGGCTCCGTACTGTTCTGGGACGAGCCCGAGGCCAACCTGAACCCGAAACTGTTCGGCCCACTGACGGCCATCCTGCTCGAACTCCAACGCAGGGAAGTCCAGGTATTCCTTGCGACGCACGATTACGTCATCCTGGAGGAGATCGATCTCCGAAAGGAGAAGACGGACGAGGTGGCTTTTCACTCCCTGTACCAATTGAAAGGGGAAGGGGAGGTGGACATAGCGTGCAACACTGCGAACAGTTACCTTGAAATCGATCCCAATGCGATTGCAGAAACGTTCGACAGCCTCTACGACCGGAAGATCGAGCGCAGCTTGGGAGGGTCGCTGAAGTGAGCACCTTCACCGAAGACGACCTGCAAATCACCTTCACGAACGTCGTGTCTGCGCGAAAGTTCGACGGACTCGACCACGGACTCAGCCATTGCATGAAGGCCGTGGACTTCATCGTGGAGCTTCCTGACCATTACCTGTACATCGAGTTCAAGGATCCGCAAAACCCGGCCGGGTCCGATCCGGAGGGCGGCGCCTATCTCCAGCGGTTCAAGAAAGGCCAAATCGACGAAGACCTCAAATACAAGTATCGGGATTCCTTTCTCTACGGGCTCTTCAGGAATTCGTGTGGGTTGAGACACTCCCCACGCACGCGACGAAATCCGCTTCTCTCCCATTCCGACCATGCCGTCCTCGGTTTGGCGGCGTGGACGCCCCATCCCGTCATTCCCGCGAAAGCGGGAATCCATCCTTGTGAAAACTCCTCGTGCTTCCATCCTTCCGACCCAACCCCATGGCGCCCTGCATGAGAACAATGAAACTGGATTCCCGCTTTCGCGGGAATGACGGGGCAGGCGTCTGCGGAGCAATGACGGCGTGACCCCTTTCCCTCATCCTTCCCTTCTACCTTACCCACACAAAAGCCGGAAGATCCCTTTGATGCTGCTTGTCTTCGCACAACAGGACGATGTGCGCTTCCCTGCTCACGTATCCCATCCCCTGGCGATCAACTCGGAAAGCTTGAGCCCGGGCTCGGCCGGATTGGCCTCCGGTTTGTGCACTGTCACGACCCCTGACTTCTCCTGCTGAAGCATGTAGCTGTTTTCGGAGCCCAGATAGTCGATCAATTCCGGGTGATGAGAGCTGATTACGGCTTGTGGCACCGTCTCTCCGCAGGCGTCTTCGATCTCCTGGAGCCAGGGTTGAATCTCCGGAAGCGCGACATAGTTGTCGGGCTCGTCGAGGAAAAGCGTGTAGCCCTGGTCTGCGGTCAGGTGAACCATGGCATACAGCGCGATGAGCGCCCGCTGTCCATCCGAAAGCTCATCGAACGACAACTCGTATCGTTCGCGGCCCTCGGCGAATGCGACCATGAGGGCGCGTGTCTCCTGGCCGACTTTTTCCAGCCGGATGCTGCGATAGCCGTGGATGATTTCTTGCAACGTATTCGTGAACTCCGACAACAGGTCCGGACGTTCCTGGACCACGTGCCGATACCAGCCGCGAAGTTCCGGGAGTCTCGCTGAAGGAGCGGGGCCTCGCTCCTCGATTCTGTGCTGAAGACGGGTGGGTAGAGGCTGCACACCATGATCTTTCTGACGAAATCCAGAAAGCGCGCAAGGCGTTGGTTGTCCTTCCCGAGCATGATTCGGGCCAGCGCGGACTCCGACCAATCGTAAGTGTACTTGGGACCAGGCGAGTAGTCGTCACGATAGAGCCGCACCTCGCCATTCTCGAACTCGAACAGGGGTCCTTTACCCCGGTCATCCTGGTGAACCAGTTTCTCAAGTTGGATACGAGCGCGCCGGGCCGACCGATCATGCTCCACCTCGAGCCGATACGTAAAACGATCCGGGTCCAGCAGGACCTCGATCTCGAAGACTTGAAGTTGCCCTTTTTGCCAGCAGGTCAACGTGCGGGCGTGAAACGCGTCGGCGTCGGTGATCCTGGCGCTCCCGTCGAGAAGCCGGCGTAGTGCGAACACGACGTCGAGGACGGAGGTCTTTCCCACGCCGTTGGGTCCGAGCAGTAGCGAGAGATGCTGAAGGCGCAGGTCGAAATTGACCAGGCACTTGTAGTTGTCGACGTATAGTCTTTGCAGCATCGGCCTTCCCTTCGATCCGGGACTGCAAGGTAGAATAGCTTCTCTAACGTGCCTGTTTTCCTATCGTACAAGGGTCCTTTCCGTCAAGGAGTATGGCATCCCGGGGAAGTCGTGGACTTCGGTTCGGACCCTGCCAAGAGGTATCAGGTAGCTCGGAGGTATCCGCAGTACCCGATCGTTCGGCTGTCCGGCTCACGCGGAGCAGGGCCCTAAAGCCATCGCGTCACTCCGATCTCTCCCCGCAGGAGCCTGCGGAAGGCGAGACGCTTCTTGACCGCTCGCCGTGCGCCGGCAACCGTGCGCCGCCAGAGGATCGCGGCCGGTGCATCGGTCGCGTCTCGTTCGGCCCGCGCTGTGCCGCGGTGGTCGTCGATCTCGGAGTCGTGCGCGCCGCCGTGACGGACCACCGGCGGGTCCACGTAGAACGTGTTGAGTCCGCTGACCCAGAAGCGCAGCAGGGCGTGGTCCAGGGCCAGGACCATCCTGGGCGTCGTCTCGAGAAAATGGCGGGCAGCGGGTCGAGTGATGACGTATCCCACGGAGCCGGTGTCGGAGTACCGCACCCGGCCCGCGGAGTGGCCGTCCGCCAGCGAGACGCACGGGACGAAGGGCCGTCGGGGATGTCCCCGGTAGAGTGCCACGAGGTCGAAGGCAAAGGGCCTGGTTTCCAGCGCCTTGAGAACATCGGGGAGCTCGGGGGTGAACCGGGCGTCGTCCTCGAACACCGCCGTCATGTCGGGTCCGTTCGCTACGAGGTCGCGCATGACCTCTCGATGCGTCAGCCAACAGGCAATGGAGCCGTTGTCGTGGGGACGGAGGCCGAGACGCCGCCGCCCCTCCCAATCGACCTGGACGAGATGGTCCGGCGAAAGGCGGCGGCCGTCGATGGCCGTCTTGATCTCGTACCGCAAGCCGGCGGCGTCGAACTCGCGCGCCATTTCCGCTCGCCGGTGCGCCGCGCGCTCCAGGCTGATCAGGACGATACGCATGGGGGTCCCCCGGAACGCCGGACTACGGATGTGATCAATTCCTCGTATGCGGCCACGGCCCTGTCTGCGGAGAAATACGCTGCCCGTTGTTGCAACAGGCGCCGGTCGGGCGGGTCGTCGAGGACTCGTCCCATTGCCTCCGCCAACGCTGCGTCGTCGCCGACGGGAACGAGCGGCCCGATCTCTCCGTTCAGCAGTATCTCTGCCGGACCGGAAGGACAGTCCGTGCTGACGCAGGGGAGGCCGCAGGCCAGCGCCTCCGCAAGAACCATCCCAAAACCTTCCCATCGGGAGGACAGCACGAACAGGGAGGCGCGGGACATGAAGGCGAAGGGATTGTCGCTCCACCCGGCGAACGAGATTCGGTCGGTAAGGTCGAGCTTCCCGGCGAGTCCTTCGAGTTCCTGCTGCAGGGGGCCTTCACCCAGAATAACCAGGCGACACGGGCGCCGCGCCACGAGACGGCCAAAAGCCTCGATGAGGGTGGGATAGTCCTTTTGTTCCGTAAGTCGCCCGGCGGCGAGGATCACGGGCGCGCCACGGTCGAGGAGCCAAGGATGATCCGGCTGCTCTGCGGCCTTGGCATGCAGGTTCGGCGTGATCGTCGGATTGTATATGGTGGTGATCCTGTCTCTCGGTACGTCCGCGGTTACGGCCAGATCGTCTGCGACGCCTTGGGATACCGCGACGACGTGCGACGCGTAGGGGAATAAACGACGGTATCGACGATCGTCGATGGGTCGGTTACTCTTACTGACGTTGTGAAGCGTCGGGATGATTGGCGGAGGTTCTTTCAGGAGGCGAGAGGCCAACAGGGTAATTGCGTCCGCACGGGGGAGGCTTGGCAGCACGCAGTCCGGCTTCTCACGCTCCATGTAGGACGCGATGGCGCGAGCCTGACGCACCAATCCCCTGTGAGGCAGGCAGAGCGGGTCCCAGTTCAAGGCGCTTGCCAGACGGAACCAATCGAGAACCTGCGGCGACCCGCGAAGCTCGACCGCACGCCGCAACGCATCTGCTGCACCGTCCTCCGTACGTCTGTCGAGGGCCTTCTGCAAGACGAAGAGGCCTGCCTCGTCCGGGACCTCCTCGGGATAACCAATTTCTCCCGTCAACAGAACCACGTCAACCCTGTGTCCCGCCAAGCTCAACCCTGACGCGAGTTGGAGCACCGTTCGCTCGGCGCCGCCTCTGCCAAGATCATGGATGACGAAAGCGATATGCATGCGGCTTTTCTTCACTGGTTCAGGCAAGACGCGCGTCTTCGGACGTCTTGCCGTGCGAGACGAGCAGGCTCTCGATCAACTGCTCGTAGTCGTCAAGGGCTCTTTCAGCCGAGAAGTCCATAGCCCGCTGCCGCAACACCCGTTTGTCGGGCGGCCGGTCCAGTACTCGCTTCATTGCTTCCGCCAACGCTGCGTCGTCGCCGACGGGCACGAGCGGCCCGAGGTCGCCGTTCAACAGTATCTCTGCCGGACCGGAAGGACAGTCGGTGCTGACGCAAGGGCAGCCGCAGGCCAGCGCCTCCACCAGGACCGTCGGCAACCCTTCCCATCGGGAGGACAGCACGAACAGGGAGGCCCGGGCCATGAAGGCGAAGGGATTCTCCACCCATCCCGGCAACGAGACCCGGTCGGTCAGCTTGGATTCTTCGACCAGTCCTTCGATCTGCTTCCTGAGCGGTCCTTCGCCCAAAATGATCAGGCGACACGGACGCTGCGTTGCGAGACGGGTGAAAGCCTTGATCAGAGTTGGCCAATCCTTTTGCCTTTCCTCCAGTCGTCCGACGGCAAGAAGTAATGGCGCATCGCGGTCCAGGAACCACGGATGGTGCGGCTGTTCCAGAGCCTTGACGTGAAGATCCGGCATGACCACTGGATTGTAGATCGTGGTGATGCGTTCTCTCGGGACTTCGAATGCGGTCATTAGACTGTCGGAAACGCCATGAGATACTCCCACGAAATGTGTCACCTCGGAAAACAGGCGGTGGAACTTTAGCTTGGAACGGCGGCTTAGATGATGAACGTTGCCGTGAATCGCGGCTATGACGGGTGGGTGTCCACCTGTTATGCGACATCCCAGAAGCGTCGCCCACAGTGCACGTGGGAGTTGTGGCAGCACGCAGTCCGGTCCCTCAACATTCAAGTACGAGGCCAGTGCACGCGCTTGGTCAAGCAAGCGCTTGCTCGGCAGAACACGACGATCCCGGTGCAGGACGTTTGCCGCGCACGCCCATTCGAAGGCTCGATGCGCCCATTCGAGGGTTCGAGACCGTGGACGGAGCCAGATGGTCCGCTCAAGCACGTACGCGGACCGTTCTTCCGTGAGCCGGTCCGGTTTCCCTCCTTGCAAGAACACCCGGACGTTTCGAGGAAGGCGACGGTGGATGATCGGCTGAAGCAGTATGACGTCCACCTTGTGGCCGCGCTCGCTCAGACCGTGGACCAACCTGTACACGACCTGCTCGGCGCCGTAGCCCCCAAGGTGGTCGATCACGAAGGCAACGTGCACGTAATGTTTCCCCGGGATTCCTGACGTTGACCCCACGTGACCGGATCGGAACCGAATCAACGAACGAGTTCCGAGAGCAGTTTCTCGTAAGCGGTGACCGCCCGGTCTGCGGAGAAGTCGGCAGCCCGCCGTTGCAGCACATGACGTTCCGGCGGACGGTCCAACACCCGATCCATCGCCTCCGCCAAAGCTACGTCGTCGCCGACGGGAACGAGCGGCCCGATCTCTCCATTCCGAAGTATCTCTGCCGGACCGGAAGGACAGTCCGTGCTGACACAGGGGCAGCCGCAGGCCAGCGCCTCCACCAAGACCGTCGGCAACCCTTCCCATCGGGATGACAGCACGAACAGGGAGGCGCGAGCCATGAAGGCAAAGGGATTCTCCACCCATCCAGGCAACGAGACCCGGTCGATCAGCCGAGATTCTTCGACCAGTCCTTCGATCTCCTTCCTCTTGCTTCCTTCGCCAAGGATGACCAGATGGCACGGGCGCCGAGTTGCGAGCCGGGCGAAGGCCTTGATGAGAGTCGGATAGTCCTTCTCCCGTGTCAATCTACCTGCGGCGAGGACCACCGGCGCGCCGTCGTCCCGAAGCCACGGATGGTCCGGTTGCTCTGCGGCCTTGTCATGAAGGTCCGGGGTGACCACCGGATTGTAGATGGTCCTGATCCTGTCTCTCGGCACCCTGGCGACCGTTTCCAGACTGTCGGAGACGCCCCGGGAGACGCCAACGAAATGTGTCGCGGCCGCGAACAGGCGCCGGTACCTGCCTCTGGTCCGTAGGTTCTGACCGGCTTCCAGGGAGGAATGGACGATGGGTATGACGGGTGGATGGCGGGTGGACAAACCGCGAGCCAGGAGGGTGGCCACGATCGAACGGTGCAGCGACGGCAGGATGCAGTCCGGCTGCTCACGGGCCGCGTAATGTGTCATGCCGCGAGCCATATGAACCCTGCGTCTGCTCGGAAGACAGAACGGATCCCAGCGGAAAGCGCCTGCCACTCGTATCCAGTCCGGAATGCCGGAAGTGACGGAGAGTTGCGCCACTCTCGCCAGCGCCTGACCGAATCGTTCTTCCGTGGGCTTGTCCGGCGTGTCTTTTATGGCGAACAGCCGCACTCCGTCCGGAACCGTCTGGCGAATGATCGGCTCGAACAGCACGAGGTCCACCGTGTGGCCAAGGTCGGCCAATCCTCCCGCCACACCCAGCACCACCCGTTGAGCGCCGCCCCCATGAAGATTCTCGATCACGAAGGCAACCTGCATCGCATTCCCTCGGAAACCCCGCCGAAACTTGCAAGCCAGCCTCCCGGAAGCGCGATACGGGAAGCATCGAAGGATATCCGTGAAACAGGGAGATTCCCCGAACCTCGACCGGCAAGACTTGACGGCAACTTCAACTTCCCGACGCCTTGTCCAGCAGCGTGCGGACGAGTCGCTCCGCGTGCGGCGACGCATTTACCACCTTGGCAGGATCCAGTTCGGCAAGAATGTCGAACGAATGGCGTCCCTTGTGGTACGTTTTCTTTCGGACAGACTGGCGCGTGGCCCTCTCTAGGCCTTGATAGATGTCCTCCTTCCGGATGTCTTCGATCTCTACGTGCGCTGGCAAGGCGTTTCGGTTGAATCCCTGGCCGAAGAACTCGCTCAGTGCCTCCTTGTCCGCCAGGAACCAGGCTTCCATGCACTGGACCATGAGATGCACGTTGTCAGCGTCTGCTCCCGCAGGTTTGCCCCAGTTGTCGCCGGGGCGGGCCTTCAAGTGCGACCAGGCATCAGAGTCCTTGTCCACCGGTGTCTCGCTGTCCACCAACAGGACAATGAATTCGCTGCTGCTGGCTTTCTCGAAGTCGTTGCAGAAATCCCTGTAAGCCTGCTCCCGGCCGCCACTGGCGAAAATCCGGGGCATACGACCCTTCAGCCCTGCCTTGTCGAAAAACCTGTTAAACGCCTTCCGACATGCGGTTCTGTTAACCTTGGTGTCTCCACCGCCTTCGACGTATATTATGGTTTTCACCAGCGCGTCCCTCCCAACCCGCCTTTCGTCCATAGGTCTCCCAGACTGTATTTCTTGAGCCAATCGGAGAGCTTGTCCTTGTCCAGGCGTTGCATTTCCGTCTTGCCGTCGTGTTTGTCGCAAACGACGACGCTTTCGGGGGTGTCGGTGAGCTTGTCCACGAGTACGTCCGAATGGGTGGTCACGACCAATTGGCACCGTTCGGAGGCGTCCCGGATGAGGTCGGCGAGACCGGGCAGGATGTCGGGATGCAGACCCAGTTCCGGCTCCTCGATGCAGACCAGCGGCGGCGGATTGGGATGGCACAGTATGGTCAGCAGGGAGAGGTAGCGCAAGGTCCCGTCCGACAGGCGTGTGGCCGGCATCGTCCTGGTTATGTCGTCTTCCTCCATGAAGACTTGAACGGTTCCGCCTTCTATGACCACGTCGAAGTCTTTAACGCTGTCGTAGAGTTGGCATAACGCTTCCTGCATTTGCTGTTTGGTGCTCGGTGTCCTTCGCAGCTTGTTCAGCACCAGGCCGAGGTTGTTCCCGTTTTCGCTCAGGAAGTCATTGGGCAGTGCCGCATCCTGTGGCACACGTGGCGGCGTCTGCCGACCGAAGGACCACTCCCGATAGATTCGCATACGGGCGAACTCTTGGCCGAGCCAAGTCAATTCCGGGTAATGGTCCGGGTCCTTGCGCTGGGCGAGGATGGACTGCTCGGGATCGAACTCCTCGGGTCGCAACTGACGTTCTTCGCCATCCTTGTAGTTCAGCACCGCACGGGTGCCCTGCAACTCGTAGTAAAAATACGGTTTACGATGGTCTTCGATTGCAGATTCATTCCCGATCCATTCCTCCGTCAATCCGAACCTTTGACCCTTTTCGGTGAACCCGAGACGATACTTGAGTGTCCGAGCCTGGGGATAATTGGCTTGGGGATAGTCGATAACCGTCTCGATACAGGCAAGGGACGCTTCGGGTTCGCCTCGCCAGATCCAGTTGTAGATGCCTCCGCTCGCCACGATGGGAGCCGTGAGGTCCCTGGGTATGGCCTTCAACAGGCCCAGCGCTTCGATGAAGTTCGACTTCCCCGATCCGTTGGGTCCTATCAAGACGTTCAGGGGCGCGAGCTCCAACTCCTCCGTGTCCGGTCCGAAGGAGAGCAGGTTGGTCAGCCGGATGCTTTTGATGAGCATGTGTCAATCTCCTGGTATGGGTCGTCAGGGCTTCAACCTGCATCCATGGATGCCTGTTGGAGCGGGACAGGACGGCGTCGGCCCTGCGACAGACCTATACTGCGCGCTCCATCTCGAAGGCGGCGATGTTGCGGTCCTCCTTGCTGAAGACATCGGGGCGTGCGGTGATACACGATAGCAGTTCAGAATACGTCATGGGATCAATCTTCCCCATCGCGGCGTCATCCTTACTCGATACTTTCCAAGCGGTTGAGCCATTCTCCGAAATCAGGGTCGTCCGCCGAGCACGTTCTTCTCCCATAGCTCGGACAGCGAATAGTCTCCGAGCCACTCCGCCAGGCCGTCGGAATCCAGCCGTCGGAATACGGACCTGCGTCCGTCGCGCTCCACGACGACTATTTGCTCGGGATCGAAGCTGTCCACGAAGGCCGTGGACTGGGTAGCGGCAATGACCTGTACTTTCGTGGACACGGCGCGTATCAGCCCGCCTATCACGTTGATGGCGTAGGGGTGAAGTCCAAGCTCCGGTTCGTCTAGGATCAGGACGTCAGGCAGGTCGTCTTTCGGTTGAAGCAGGAGCGTAACGAGGGCCATGACTCGGAGCATCCCGTCCGATGCCTGTGACGCATCGAACACCCGGTCACTGTCCCGTTCACGCCAGGCGAGCAGCAGGTATCCATGGTCGGGAACCAACTCGAAATCCGAGAAGAAGGGCAGGATCAGGCGAATGGTGTCCACGATCCGCCGGTAGTAATCGGGTTCGTGCTGTTGCAGACGATTCAGCACCGGCACGAGGTTGGCTGCGTCTTCCTTGAGATAACGGGCGTCTTGCACGTTCCATTTGTTCCGGATACGGGCGGTCGCAGAGGTGTCGTGAAACTGGTGCACGATGATCCTGCGCAGGAGGTTCCGAATGACGAGAGCCGTCCGGTGGGTGTCGGCGTGTCGAGTGAGGCTCGGAGTGCGGTGGCCGGCCTCGTCCTCGCCCTGCCAGGGGGCCGTATCGTCGCGGCTTTCGCTGGAGAAACGGTAGCGTTCGACGGTGAATATCAGTGTGTCTCCGGCCGCATGGATCAGACGGAAACCATATTGGTTCTCGCCGCGAACGGTTCGGATCGTCAGTTCGGCTTCGATCTCGCGGCTGCGATCGGAACCGTCGTGCAGGAGCGCGCTTGCGCCTCCTTGCCGCGCCACGTATTCCGGGAGGCCGCCCTCATCCCCCAGCGCCCATCTCATCATGCGGAAGAACGAGATGAAGTTAGACTTGCCCACTCCGTTGGGGCCAATGAGCACCGTCAACGAACCGGGCTTGAAGTCATCCAGGGATTGAATGGTCTTGAAGCCCTTGAGGGTTATGGAATCGAGCCTGTTCTTCATCATGGGCTTCTTCCCTGCATGGAGGGTATAGGCGGCGTTTCCGTGAAAGCGCGTCCTTCGATTTCGCTTCGCTCAGGACGGTCCCGGGATACGCTCGAACGTCTCCCACGTTCCGCTAGGGATTGCATCGGGGTCACGGTAGCCCGGCTTGTTCGGAATGGTAATGGGCTTCGGGTTCGCCTCTTCCAGAGCTTGATGAGCATGTCCGCACTCCCCCAGCAGGCTCGGCAACGTGCCATCTTGCAATGACAAGTTACATTTTGCCCGTAATTTCAACAGGTTGCAACCTCTCCCTCGCGTAAGGAACGAGGGGATCCTTGAGCCGCCCGGTCGGCGGCCCTATGACCGCCGACAACTACGTCGCTCGCAAACGCCCCGAAATCAAGGAACCTCTGAACAATCGGGACAGGGGGCATGAGCGCGTCCTTCGACTCCGCTTCGCTACGCTCAGGACGAACGGAAGGGGGCTTCCGCTTTTCGCTACGCTCGGCATGAACGGAGGGACTCCGCTTCGCTACGTTCGGGGCGAACGGGGATAGGAGGGTCGGGGCGAGGGAATCCATCCTGCATGTCCCGATCGTCCAGATGTTCCTCGATGCCTGGCTGGTCAGCACGCCGGTACGTGTGGTAGTAATCGGAGTTCGGGGGGAGGGGACCGGAGTTATCCTCGAAGCCGAAGTGGGAGACGAAGGATGCCGGACGGAGTCGAGCAACTCAACGAGGACGTCATCGCCGCGGCGCGGATCTTGAGCCGTGAGGGCCTGGTGCAGGGTTTCGGCCACGTGAGCGCCCGGATCCCGGACTCGGACCTGTTCGTGATCACCCCGCGGGTCAGCCTGGAGTTGGTGGAGGCAAGCCAGCTCGTGGTCCTGAACCTGCAAGGGCAGGTGCTGGAAGCGCCGGCGCCGCCGCCGTTCGAGACCGCGCTCCACACCGCGGTCTTCAACGCCCGGCCGGACGTGAACGCGGTCACGCGCATCCACGCCCGGACCGCCAACGTCTTCTCGGTGACGGACACGCCTCTGGACGCGGTGCACAACCACGGCAGCTTCTTCAGCGGCGGGGTGCCGGTCTTCAGGACCATCGACCTCGTCTCCACCCGCGCCCTGGGCGAGGGCGCGGCCGCGGCCCTGTCCGACGGGCCCGCGGTGCTGCTCCAGGGGAACGGGCAGGTGACCGTGGGCAGGACCGTCCCGGAAGCGGTGATGATGGCCATCTACCTGGAGGAAGCGGCGCAGGTGCTCTACGGCGCCATGCAGGTGGGCAAGCCGCGGTTCCTTCCCCGGGAGGCCGCGGGCCCGCGGCAGAGGGAGGCCCTCCCGCCCCCGGACATGGAACGCGCCTGGAACTTCTTCAGGAACCGTGTGGGGATGTAGTCGCGCCGCGGCGCGCGATGACCGGCGCCGCGGCGAGTGCGGACGGGGCGGCTCAGCCGGCGAACTTGAAATCGACCCTGGCGGTCTCTCCGGCCTTCACTTCGACTTCCACGGACTGCGTGCCCAGGGTCTCGTGCCAGAGCTCGACCTTGTAACTGCCCGCGGGCACGTCGGTGAGGCTGAACGCGCCGTCCTCCCCGGTGACGCTGTAGTAGGGGTTGCCGGCCACGAAGATCCAGCCGCCCATCCAGCCGTGGACGTCGCACTTGACCTCCATGATCTCCGGCTTGTCGAACTTCACCTTGAGCTTCTTCTTGAACTTCGGCTGGGCCCGGTTCATGGGCTTGTTGACCTTGCTGTAGGTGTGGATGTTGTGGAGCACCTTGTCCGGGTTCAGGATGGTGACGTCCGCGCCCGCGGGAACGGCGAGGACGTGCGGCTGGTACTCGCAACCGTTCTGGTCGAGGGTGACCCCCGACATGTCCATCTTCTTGCCCTTCTCGATCTCGCGGATATAGACCACCGCGTTCACCAGCTTGCCGTCCTTGGCCACCAGGGACTGGTCGAACTTGGGCGACTGGTCGCACCGCTTCTTGTCCTTGGTGACCTTGAGCTTCTTGGGCTTGGGCACGGTCCCCTCGAACAGCACGGCGCCCGAGATCGATCCGCCGTTGGAGACGTCGCCTCCCACGTAAGCGCCCAGGGCAGGCGGAACCGTCATCGAAAGGAACAGCACGGCGAGGGTTGCGAAACTGCGGTTCATGTCTGTCTCTCCTTCTGAGGCGTCTCTTCTCCAGCCTAGCCCCGTTTGTTCGTTTCCGCAACACCGGTCCCGGCCGCGGCGGACGCGCCTCGCGCCCTGGCGGCCTTGGCCGGCCCGAGGCCCAGACTCATGATGTAGTCGGTCAGCGCCTCGATCTGCTTCTTCTCGTCCCCGTCGAGGATGTCCTCGGGTCCGCCCGGATAGAAGGAGGGCATCCTGGTCCCCGGCTCCAGCTTCTGCGGGTCGAGGATCCACTTCTCGATCCAGTCCGGGTTCAACCTCCGGTAGGCCAGGTTCAGGTCCGGCGCCCAGTCCTCCACCGGGCCCTCCGGCTTCTTGTCCCCCTGCTGGTGGCAGTTGCCGCACTCGAAGTAGTCGTCGGAGAACAGCTTGCGGCCGGCTTCCAGGTAACCCGCGGGGGCCTGCGCTTCGTCGAAGTGGACGTAGGGGATCTCCACGTCGGACCGGGCGGCGAAATAGTCCACGAAGACGTCGGCCTGCGGGGCGTCGAAACCGAAGCTGGGCATGCGGATCCTGAGCCACGGCCGGATGCCCGGCTGCGGGTTCTGCAGGAAGCCGAACAACCAGTTGGGCTGGACCTTCTCGCCTTCGCCGTCGAGCACCGGTGGCGCCAGGGTCGGACTCTCCTCGTAATACTTGCGAACGTACCCGCCGTCCCCGTCCACCACGTGGCAGCCCACGCAGTTGTATTCCTGGATCTTGCGGCGGCCCCTGGATATCTGCGCGGCGCGCTCGGAACGGTCCGCCCGGAACGCCTCGGGCACCTTGCGCTCTACGAAACCGCGCAGCAGCACCCGCAGCGCCTCGATGTCCTCGCCGGGGAGGTCGAAATGGGGCATCAACTGCTCCACGCGCTCGGTGGCGTACACGCGGGGGTTGAGGACCTTGTGGTAGGTCCAGTCGCTCCAGGTATGCGGGACCTCCGTCTCGTTGCCGAAGAACAGCTCTTCCAGGGGCTTGGAGCCGAAGACCGTCAACTCGACGCCGATGCGGGACTCATTCTCCATCCCGGGGATGTCGTGGCAACCGGCGCAGCCGTATTTCCGCACCAGCTTCTCGCCCTCGGCCACGTTGGCCGGGTCATCGAGGCGCGCGGCCAACTCGGGGGCGGGTTCCGGTTTCGTTCCCAGCGTCATGAGGTAGGCGGTGAGGGCCAAGGCCTCGTCGTCGGTCAGGCGCAGGCTCGGCATCCGCGTGTCGGGGTTGTAGCTCTCGGGGTTCCGCAGCCAGTTGTAGGTCCATCGAGGCCCTACCTTGGCGGCGATGTCCTTGAGGTTGGGGACCAAGTCCTTGCCCGCGATGCGGGTGGCGAACTCGCCCTCGGCCAAGCCGTGGCACCCCTGGCACCCAAGCGAACGGGCGAGCTCCGCGCCCTTTTCGACCGTGGCCGGGTGGTCGGGCCGGTAACCCTCGGGCATGGGGTGCTCAGCCAGCCATGCCTCCGCATCCTTCCTGGACGCGGACCACAGGTAGGAGGCCGCGGCCAGCGCCTGGTCCTCGTCGAAATAGAAGTGGGGCATCCGGGTATGGGGCCGGTACGCCCGGGGGTCCAGGATCCACCGGACCATCCAGCCGGGATCCAGCTTGGCGCGGACCCGCCGGAGGCTCGGACCCACCTTGGGGATGTCGTCGTAGCCTTCCACCAGGTGGCAACCCGTGCAACCCACCTGCTCGAATATGCGCTGCCCCCGTCCCACGACTTCCGCGCCCTCCAGGCCCTGGACGTTCAGGTGGCAGGTGACGCAGTTGGCCTGGACGTCGTCGCCCTCGTGCAGCGGATGCTCCCAGAACTTCACATGGCCGTGGGCCTGGGCCAGGCTGTTCACCGCTTCGCCCTGTCCGTCGTGGCAGGTGGTGCAGCCGTAGATCCTCGGCGGGTGCGCCGCGTCGCCCAGGAACAGCCTCCGCTTGGGATGGGTCCTGAGGGGATGCGGGAGGTCGTCGAAACCCTCCCGGTTGACGGCGATGTGGCACGTCTGGCAGCGGTCCACCCGGTCCACCATCTGGTCGAAGTTGTTGCGGTCGAAGTCCTTGAGCACCACCTGTTCGATCTTGGGGACCTTGTACAGCGTGAACTGCGGGAGACCCTCCGGGCCGACGGTGACGGTGGCGTTGTCCATCTGGCGCCGCCACTTCCGTTTCTCGCCTTCCAGCCCGTAGATCTCTTCCTCGATCTCCTTGACCCCGCTCTCCAGCGCCTTGATCTCGGCCTTCAGGTCCACGCGCTCCTTGCGCGCGGCTTCCAGGGCCGGCTCCAGCGAGTGCCGGACCTCGTCCAGCTCGGCGATGTGCTTCCTGTAGGGACTGCCGTCGCGCCCCTGCTGGACCGCGTGGTCGAACTCGTACCAGGCCTCTTCGAGCTCGCTCTTGACGAACTTGACGTTCTGGTCGGCGTCGAAGAACTCCACCTCCACCTGGGCGAGGCGCTCCCTGAGCGCGGCCAGCCGGGCGCCCTTCTCGCCGCTCTCCAGGCTCCGGGCTTCGGCGTCCCGCTTCCGCACCAGCTCCTGGTACTCGGGGTCCGCGTCCAGGCGCTCCTGTTCCCCGGCCAACGCCGCCGCGGCGCGCTCGTAATCCGTGCGGAAGAACTCCGACTGGTGGACCTTCCACACCCGTCTCGTGAAGTTGTCGTCGAAGACCGCCCACAGGGACACCACCACCAGGAGGATGGAGCCTACGAAAAAGGCCGTCCCGTAGGATTTCTTTTCTTCGTCGGGATCGACGCCGCGAACCGCCATTCACTCTCCCTTGCCGCACGCAGAGGATCCGGCCTGCCGCCGTCTTGCGGCGGACTCAGGCCGCCTTGCTCTCCAACAGGCGCCCCAGCGAGAACACCGCCACGCCGATGAGGGTCAGGACGATCTCCTCGGCCATTGCGATGCCCTGGAAGACGCCCACGAACACCGCGTAACCCACGTCTGCAATGCCCAGGGCCTGGAGGAGCTTTGCCACGTAGAACATCAGATGTTGAGCCAGGGGGTAACCATGATGTACTTGATGTTGAAGACCAGCCGCAAGAACATCTTGACCGGGAGCCCCATCATCGTCACGAAGAGGAAGGCCGTTATGGCGAACCGGACGGCGCCCCACCGGACCATGAACTCCCTGCCCTTGATCCAGATGACCCACTTGTAGAACAGCCACACCGAGACCACGAAGTAGAGCAGCACCAGGACGAACCCGAAGGCGGCCATGGCCCAGTAGTCCCGCAGGCCCACCAGGTACGGCAGGTCCACGTTGGTGAGCGCCACCACCTTGTGGGGGTCCCAGCGCTGCCACGGCCAGAACAGGTTCCACCCGGGGCCACGGAAGAACGTGCCGATGATGATGGTGACCACCCACAGGACGTGGAACCCCAGGTAGAAGGTGAGGATCTCCCACTTGCGGTCCTTGAAGGCGTAGTAGCCGTTGCCCTTGGGGTTGATGTCGATGAAGGGGACCACCATCAGGCCGATGATGATGAACGTGGGCAGCACCACCCCCGCGTACCACGGGTCGAAATAGACCAGCATCTCCTGCAGGCCGAGGAAGTACCAGGGGGCCTTGGACGGGTTGGGGGTGCGGGCGGGGTTGGCGGGCTCCTCCAGCGGCGCGTCCACCAGCAGCGACCACAACGCCATGGCCACCAGCACGAATATGGTCACCAGGAACTCGCCCCGGACCAGGTGCGGCCACGTGTGGATCTTGTCGTCCACGATGATCGCCCGGCTTCTTTCCTCGGCCTGAGCCATGCCCTCGCTACCTTTCCCCTGGAACGACGAACCCCGTGGACTCTTATAGCGGAGGGCCGGAAAAGCCGTCCCTGCGGATGCGCCAGAAGTGCACCGCCATGAGCAGGCTGGCCACCAGCGGGATGAAGATGCAGTGGAGTATGTAGAAACGCAGCAGCGTGTGCGGACCGATCTCGCCGCCGCCGAACAGGAACGCGCGCGCATCGTACACCGGGTTGGCCCCCACCAGCTCGGCGAAGGGGCCTTCGTGCCCCAGGAGCGGCGTGGCCCGCGCCATGTTGGAGCCCACGGTCACGGCCCAGATGGCGAGCTGGTCCCACGGCAGCAGGTAGCCCGTGAAGCTCAGCAGCAGGGTCAGCACCAGCAGCAGCACGCCGACGATCCAGTTGAACTCCCGCGGCGGCTTGTAGGAGCCGGTGAGGAAGACCCGGAACATGTGCAGCCACACGAATATGACCATGGCGTGGGCGGCCCACCGGTGCATGTTGCGCATGAGCATGCCGAAGGGCATGTCGAACTCCAGGTACTTCATGTCCGCGTAGGCGTACTGGGGCACCGGACGGTAGTAGAACATGAGGTAGATGCCGGTCACCACCGTGAGCAGGAACATGAGGAAGGTGAGCCCCCCCATGCACCAGGTGAAGCGCATGCGCACGGCGTGCTTGCGGACCTTGGCGGGGTGCAGGTGCATCCACACGTTGCCCGTGACCATGAGCACGCGGTTCCTGGGCGTGTCCTCGTAGCCGTGCCGGAAGATGGACTTCCAGACATGGCTCTCCACGATGTCCTTCTTGATCTGTTCCAGGTTGATCATGGTCCGTCTCAAGCCTTGAGGATGCTGTTGGGGTGCTGCTCGTCCGGCTCCGCGCCCGGGGCCATCCGGTACTCCTTCGCCTTGTCCACGATGAGCTGGCCGTCTTCCGCCAGCGCGATCTCGAACCGGTCCAGGGGCCGGGGCGCCGGCCCTTCGAAGTTCAGCCCCGACTTGAAGAAGCCGCTGCCGTGGCAGGGACACTTGAACTTGGCCTCGGCCGCGAGCCAGCGCGGGGTGCAGCCCAGGTGGGTGCACTTGGCGAAGACCGCGTAGAAGCCCGCCTCCTCGCGCACGATCCACACCCGGTAATCCTTCTTGAACTTCTCGCTCACCTCGCCGACCGTGTAGTCGGAAGGGAAACCGGCCTTGAACGTGGAGGGGGGCTTGAACAGCACCCGCGGAAACGCAGACCGGAGGAAGCCGAAGAGGCTGACCAGGGAGAACACCCCGAAACCGCACCAGCCAAGCCGACCGAAGAAGTCCCGACGACTCCAGATGCCCCTCTTGATTTCCCTTTTCTCGTTCGCAGCCATCGCGCCCCTACTTCTTCAGCCAGCTTATGGCGGCCCCCCAGACGATGAAGAACAGGCCTCCGGCCATCAGCGCCAGACCCACCGGCCCGAACACGAAAGAAAGGCCTGCCCCCAACAGCAGGAACAGCACCCCGGCGCCCAGGGGGTTCATCGGCGCCGGCGCCGCGGAACCGCCCTCGCCCGTCTGCGGCTCCTCGCCCCGGATCAACTCCTCGCGCACCAGCGAGAAGGCCAGTTCCTTCAGGTCCTCCCGCATCTCGGGTTCGACGGAACGGATCAGCCTGCCGATCCGCTCGGCGAGCCGCTCCACCTCTTCTTCCGCAGACTCATGGTCCGATTTTGAAGGTTCCGAAGCCACTGAGAGTAGAGACCCTGATTAGTATAGAAGGCTCCCCATGTCAACCACGGGACGCCAACCCCAGCACGTCCTGCATGGTATAGAGGCCGTTTTCCCGGACCGCAACCCATCGGGCCGCCCGGATGGCCCCGCGCCCGAACGCCTCCGGGGTGTGGGCCCGGTGGGTCATCTCCACGCGCTCGCCGATGCCGCCGAACAGGACCGTGTGCTCGCCGGCGATGTCTCCCGCGCGCACGGAGAGCAGGCCGATGTCGGTTTTCCGCCTCCTGGAAAACCCGCTGCGCCCCGCCACCCCCACGCGCTCGGCCCTCCGCCCCAGGGCCTCGCCCACGGCCCCGGCCAGGGCCAGGGCGGTGCCGCTCGGGGCGTCCTTCTTGAAACGGTGGTGCGCCTCCACGATCTCCACGTCGTACGCGTCGCCCAGGCTGCGGGCCGCCTGTCCCACCAAGCCCAGCAGCAGGTTCGCCCCGAGGCTCATGTTGGGGGCGAGGACGGTGGGGGTCCGCGCCGCAAGCCTGCGGATCCGCCGAAGCTGTCCCGCGTCGAAGCCGGTGGTCCCGATGACGATGGGGGTCCCGGTCTCGGCCGCGGCCTCCATGTGGACCACGGACGCCTCCGGCGCGGTGAAGTCCACGATCACCCGCCCCGGCCCAAGCAACGCCTCGATGCGGTCCCCGACGGCCACGCCCATGCGCCCCGCCCCCGCCGCCTCGCCCGCGTCCCGCCCCACCCGTCTGCCGCCGGGCCGGTCCACCGCCCCCGCCAGCGCGACCCCCGAGGTCTCCCGGACCAGCCGCACCAGGACCCCGCCCATCCTCCCCCCCACGCCGCACACGACCAAGCCCAACGCGTTCGACTTCATGCCGGTTTCCCAAGGAACAACTGGACGGTTCCCGCTTGCACCCCATCTCCCTGTGGAAAAGCGCGTCCTTCGACTTCGCTTCGCTACGCTCAGGACGAACGGGGATAATGGATCGGGTCTCGGTTTGCAACCCGGTTCCCCGCCATGACGCTGCGGGCAGGCTTCCGTTCCCATCCCCTCCACATCAGACGAATGCCTGTCATTCCTCCGCTTCCACGGTCCTTCTCCGGGAGACAGTAGGCCTGGGACGGCGTCGCGGACGCCCGCCTCGTCATTCCTGTGGAGGTCCACCCCGTCATTCCCGCGTACACCTGTCTCGTCATTCCCGCAGCCGCCCACCTCCCGTCATTCCCGCGAAAGCGGGAATCCAGAGGAATCTCGGAACAATCGGGGGAGTATGAGCGCGTCCTTCGACTTCGCTTCGCTACGCTCAGGACGAACGGGGATAGGAGGGTCAGGGTGAGGGAATCCATCCCGGATGTCTCGACTGTTCAGATGTTCCTTTCATAAGAACGGATGGATTCCCGCTTTCGCGGGAATGACGGGGAGTGGGCGTCCGCGGGAATGACGGGGCGGGCGGCTGCGGGAATGACGGAGTAGGGCATCCGCGACGCCAAACCGAGGACGGCACGGTCGTAATGGGAAGGAAGCGGACATCATCGCGTGGGTGGGAGTGTCACGACCCACACGAATTCCTGAAGCGCCTCAAGTTCTTTCGAGGACATCTCACACTAAGGACCTCTGAACAATCGAGACATCCGGGATGGATTCCCGATTCCCTCACCCTGACGCCCCTATCCCCGTTCGTCCTGAGCGTAGCGAAGCGAAGTCGAAGGACGCTCTCATACCCTCTGCCTGATTGTTCCGAGGTTCCCTAAATCAGTCCGCATTGCCTCATGGTTGCCTCCAGGCGCTCCCGGTTCGGCTCGGCCATGGGGGTCAGCGGGAGGCGGAGCTCCGGCCCGCATTTGCCCATGAGGGCCAGGGCGGTCTTTACCGGGATGGGGTTGGTCTCGGTGAAGAGGCTGCGGATGAGCGGCAGCAGCTCGAACTGGAGCCGGCGGCCCGCGGCCCAGTCCTCCCGGAGGCAGGCTTCCGCAAGGTCCGCCATGGCCCGGGGGGCCACGTTGCCGGTGGTGGTGATGACGCCCTTGCCGCCCAGGGCCATGAGCGAGTAGGTCAGCGAGTCCTCGCCGGAATAGACGGCCAGGGCGTCGCCGCACAGGCGGACGACGTCCAGTGCCTGGTCCACCGACCCGGTGGCTTCCTTCACGCCCGCGACGTTGCCGACCTCCGCGAGCCGGGCCAGGGTCTCCGGCTCGATCTTCGAGGCGGTTCGTCCGGGGATGTTATAGACGATGAGCGGGATGCCCACGTGCTCGGCCACCGCCCGGTAGTGCCGGTAGATGCCCTCCTGGGTCGGCTTGTTGTAGTAGGGGGAGATCAGCAGCGCGCCGTCGGCCCCGGACTCCTCCGCCCTGCGGGTGAGGTCCATGGCCTCGCGGGTGGAGTTGGAGCCGGCGCCGGCGATGACCGGGACCCGCCGCCGGGCGGCCCGGACCACCGCCCGGACCACCGCGTCGTGCTCGCCGTGGTCCAGTGTAGCCGATTCCCCGGTGGAGCCGCACGGGACCACCGCGTGGCTTCCCTGCTCCACCTGGAACTCCACCAGGGCTTCGAGCGCAGCGAAATCGACCCTGCCGTCCTCGAACGGCGTGACCAGGGCCGTCATCGATCCGGTGAACATCGTCATGGCTCCCCTGCGTCCCGCTCGTGCGTCCCGGGGTCACACCCGGACGCTGCCCCGGAACACCTCCTGCGCCGGCCCGGTCATATAGACCCGGTCGTCGTCCGCCCAGCGGATCTCCAGGTCGCCGCCCATCAGGTGGACGGTCACCCGCCTGTCCGTCCTGCCGGTCAGGACTCCGGCCACCGCCACCGCGCTGGCGCCGGTGCCGCAGGCCCAGGTCTCGCCGGCCCCGCGTTCCCAGACGCGCACGCGGACCCGGTCCCGCCCCAACACCTGGACGAACTCCGTGTTGACGCGGTTGGGGAAGAAGGCGTGGCGCTCGAAGGAGGGACCCAGGCGCGGCAGGTCCAGGGCGTCCGCGTCGTCCACGTAGAGCACGCAGTGGGGGTTGCCCATGGACACGCAGGTGACCGCGTACTCGCCGCCATCCACGGTGAGCGGACGGTTGACGATGCGGCCGTCGGCGTCCACCGGGATGGCCCGGCCGTCCAGCACGGGCCGGCCCATGTCCACCTCCACCCTCTCGCCATCGAGCCGGGGCCGGATGAGGCCCGCCAGGGTCTCCACCTCGATCTCCCGCTTCCGGGTCAGGCCGTGCTCGTAAACGTACCTGGCGAAGCAACGGATGCCGTTGCCGCACATCTCCACCTCGCTGCCGTCGGCGTTGTAGATCTCCATCCGGAAGTCCGCGGACTCGGACGGCTTGATGGTGAGCAACTGGTCCGCGCCCACGCCGAACCGGCGGTGGCACAGGCTCCGGGCGATCTCGGCCAGGCCCGCGGGCTGCCGCTCCATGCAGTCCAGCACCACGAAATCGTTGCCGCAGCCGTGCATCTTGGTGAACGCGATCTCCGCCATGGGTTCCTCCGGGTCCTCGCCTCACAGCGTTGCCGGGATTTTCTCGCAGGCAACGAGGTCCTCCAGGGTCTCCCTTTCGCGGACCACCGCGAACTCCCCGCGGTCCACCAGCACCTCCGGGGCCCGCGGCCGCGTGTTGTAGTTGGACGCCATGGTGAAGCCGTAGGCCCCGGCGCTCATGACCGCCAGGAGGTCCCCCTGGACCGGGGTCTGGATGCTCCGGTCCCGGGCCAGGAAGTCGCCGCTCTCGCAGATGGGTCCCACCACGTCCGCGGTCATGGACTCGGCTTCCCGTCGGAACACCGGGCGGATGCCCTGGAACGCGCCGTAGAGGGCCGGGCGCACCAGGTCGTTCATGGCGCCGTCCACCACCACGAAGTTCCTGGCCTCGGTCCGCTTGAGGTAGAGCACCCGGGTCACCAGCACCCCGGCGTTGCCCACCAGCGAGCGGCCCGGCTCCAGCACCAGGGTCGCGTCCAGGCCGCGCACGCCGTCCATCAGGGCCCTGGCGTACTCCCCCGGCTCCGGCGGCTCCTCGGCGTCGTAGCGGATGCCGAGGCCGCCGCCGAGGTCCACGTAGCGGATGTGGGCCCCCTCCCGCCGCAGCGCGTCGATGAACGCCCGGACCCGCGCCGCGGCGTCGGAGAACGGCAGCGTCGAGGTGAGCTGCGAGCCGATGTGGCAATCGACTCCCACCACCTCCACGTGGGGCAGGGAAAGCGCCCGCCGGTACGCCTCGGCCGCGGGCCCCACGCCGATGCCGAACTTGCTCTGCTTCATGCCGGTGGCGATGTAGGGATGGGTCTTCGGGTCCACGTCGGGGTTGATGCGGAAGCTCACCGGCGCCACCGCGCCCATGCCTTCGGCGACTTGGTTCAGGGCCTCCATCTCCTGCTCCGACTCCACGTTGAACATGAGGATGCCGGACCGGAGCGCGTACTCCATCTCCTCCCGGGTCTTGCCCACCCCCGAGAAGACCACCTTGCCCGGGTCCGCTCCGGCCTTGAGCACGCGGAAGAGCTCGCCCCCGGAAACGATGTCGAAGCCCGACCCCTCGTTGACGAAGGAGCGCAGCACCGCGAGGTTGGAGTTGGCCTTCACCGAGAAGCACACCAGGCGCCGGGCGCCGGCGAACGCGTCGTCGAAGGCCCGGAAGGCGCCGCGCAGCCGGGCAAGGCTATAGACGTACACCGGCGTACCCACCGCGTCCACGATGTCCCGGACGGGCACGTCCTCGCAGTACATCTCGTCGTTCCTGTGGGTGAAACCATCCTTCACGGTCGCCATTCGACGCTCACCTCGTTGGACGGCCCGCTCGCGGAACCGTCCGGCAGTCGGACCAGGACCCGATACCCGTAAACCGTGCCGGGGCGGAGCTCCCGGTCCGTGAACCCGTACCGGGACCGCCGGAAGAACTTCCCCTCGTCCTCCACGCGGATGACCGCGCGCTCCCGGTACGCGGCCCGGCAGTCCCGGCAATCCGCCCGCACGCTCCTGCGGTACAGCACGAAGGCCCCGAGGTGGTCCAGGGCGCGCCCGTCGAGGGTCCGCCGCGGACGCGACCATCCCAGCCGGACGCCGCGGCCCTCCACCCGGGCGGTCAGGTCGGCGACGGCCTCGGGCGCCGCGAGCCCGGGGGCCCGCGGCGGTCCCTTCCTGCCGCAACCGGCCGCCAGGGCGAGCAGCAATACCAGCCACAGGACCCCCGCCCGGCGCCTCCGGGAGCGCGCCGCGCACACGGCGCCCCGGTCCGCGGCGCCCGCGTCCGGGCGGCCCGGGGCGCCTCCGGTCATGCCCCCAGCCCTCCGGTCATGCTCCCAGCTTCCTGAGCCGGCGGCGGACGTTCACCGGGGCGGTCCCTCCAGGGGCGCGCCGGCGCTCCACGCCGGCCCGGAGCGACAGGACCTCGTGGACCCCGGCGTCGACGGCCGGGCAGAACGCCCGGAACTCCTCCAGGGAAAGCTCCTGCAGCTTGCGCTCCGTTTCGATGCAGTGGCGCACCACCCGTCCCACCACGTCGTGGGCGGCGCGGAAGCTCAAGCCCCGGCCCACGAGATAGTCCGCCAGGTCGGTGGCGTTCATGAAGCCGTCCTCGGCCGCGGCGCGCATCCTCCCGCCCCGCACATCCAGCCCGTCCAGCAGCTCCCGCGCCATGACCAGGCACGCGGTGACCGTGTCCACCGTGTCGAACAGGGGCTCCTTGTCCTCCTGGAGGTCGCGGTTGTAGGCCAGCGGCAGCCCCTTCATGACGCTCAGGAGCGCATGCAGGTTCCCATAGACCCGGCCGGTCTTGCCCCGGATCAACTCGGCCACGTCCGGGTTCTTCTTCTGCGGCATCATGGAGCTGCCGGTGCAGTAGGCGTCCGGCAACTCGACGAACCCGAACTCCTCGCTGGACCACAGGATGAGCTCGTCGGCGAGACGGCTCAGGTGGACGAAGAGGATGGCGGAGGCGGACAGGAACTCCAGCACGAAGTCCCGGTCGCTCACCGCGTCGATGCTGTTCTGCGACAGCCGCGGGAAGCCCAGCAGCTCGGCCACGTAGGCCCGGTCGATGGGGAAGCCGGTGCCGGCCAGGGCGCCGGAGCCCAGCGGCATGACGTTGGTCTGCTCCCGGCAGTGGCGATAGCGGCTCTCGTCCCGCTCCAGCATCTCCACGTAGGCCAGCAGGTGGTGCGCGAAGAGCACGGGCTGGGCCCGCTGGAGGTGGGTGTAGCCGGGCATGAGGACGTCCTCGTGCCTCCGGGCCGCGCCCGCCAGCGCCTGCCGCAGGGAACCGAGCTCCTGCAGGACCCGGTCGAGGGCCTCCCGCAGGTACAGCCGCATGTCCAGGCTCACCTGGTCGTTGCGGCTCCGGGCGGTGTGCAGCTTCTCGCCCACGCTGCCGATCTTCTCGGTCAGCCGCCGCTCGACGTTCATGTGGATGTCTTCGTCCGCGGCGCTGAAGGGGAACGCGCCGCTCTCGATCTCCTTCTGGACGGCCCGCAGCCCGGCGATGATCTTGCGGGCGTCGCCGGGGGGTATGATGCGCTGCCGGCCGAGCATGCGGGCATGGGCCACGCTGCCGGCGATGTCGTGCCGGTAGAGGCGCCGGTCCACGTGGATGGACGCGGTGAAAGCCACCACCGAGTCCGCGGTGGAATCGCCGAACCGACCGCCCCATAACCGCTTCTTCCCCGCCATGCCGGTTACGCGCCCCCCGCCCGCCGGGCCATCTTGAGCCGCAGCGCGTTCAACTTGATGAACCCGTCCGCGTCCGCCTGGTCGTAGCCGGCGTCGGCCTCGAAGGTGGCCGTCTGCGGGTCGTAGAGGGACACCGGCGACTTGCGCCCGGCCACGGACACCGAACCCTTGTACAGCTTCAGGCGCACGGTCCCGTCGACCCGGGCCTGGGCTGCGTCCAGGGCCTGCTGGAGGATCTCCCGCTCCGGCGCGAACCAGTAGCCGTTGTAGATCATCTGGGCGTACCGGGGCGCCAGCGAGTCCCGCAACTGCATCACCTCCCGGTCCAGCGTGAGGTGCTCCACCGCCCGGCGCGCCGCGTGCAGGATGGTCCCCCCGGGGGTCTCGTACACGCCCCGGGACTTCATGCCGGCGTAGCGGTTCTCCACCATGTCCACGCGCCCGACTCCGTGCCGGGCCCCGATCGCGTTGAGCGCCGCCAGGGTCTCCGCGGGCCCCAGCCGCCGGCCGTCGATGGCCACTGGGTCGCCGGAAGCGAACTCCACCTCCACGTACTCCGGCCGGTCCGGGGCGTCTTCCGGGGCCGCGGTCCACTGGTACATGTCCGCGGGGGGCTCTTGCCAGGGGTCCTCCAGCACGCCTCCCTCGTAGCTGATGTGGAACAGGTTGCGGTCCATGCTGTAGGGCTTGTCCCGGGTCACGGGCACGGGGATGCCGTGGCGCCGCGCGTAGTCGATGAGCGCGGTGCGCGAGTCGAGGTCCCACTCGCGCCAGGGGGCGATGACCCGGACATCGGGCTTCAAGGCGTAGTAGGTGAGCTCGAAACGGACCTGGTCGTTGCCCTTGCCCGTGGCGCCGTGGGAGACGGCCTCGGCGTCCTCCGCCGCGGCCGTCTCGATCTGGCGCCGGGCGATGAGCGGGCGGGCGATGGAGGTGCCCAGGAGGTAGGACCCCTCGTACACCGCGTTGCCGCGAAGCATGGGGAACACGTAGTCGCGGACGAACTCTTCCCGGAGGTCGTCCACCACCACCTTGCTGGCGCCGGTGGCCAGCGCCTTGCGGCGGACCTCCTCCAGGTCCTCTTCCTGGCCCACGTCGGCGCAGTAGGCGATGACCTCGCAGTCGTAACGCTCCTTGACCCAACGCAGGCAGACGGACGTGTCGAGACCGCCCGAGTAGGCAAGCACCACCTTGTTCGGTTTCATGGCCCTCCTCACATGACCGCTAGGCCCGGCCGGCGAGGCACCACACCAGCAGCGCCTTCTGGGCGTGGAGCCGGTTCTCGGCCTGGTCGAACACCACCGAACGCGGCCCTTCGATGACGTCGTGGGTGATCTCCTCGCCGCGATGGGCCGGCAGGCAGTGCATCACCACCGCGTGGTCCCCGGCCCGGGCCACCAGGGCTTCGTTCACCTGGTAGGGAGCGAACGCGCGCTGCCGGGCGTCGGCTTCCGCCTCCTGGCCCATGCTCGTCCACACGTCGGTGTAGATGGCGTCGGCGCCGCTCACCGCCTCGGCCGGGTCCCGGGTGACGGCCACGTCGCCCCCCCGGGACAACACCGCGTCGAGGATCTCCCCGCGGGGCTCGAAACCCTCGGGGCACGCCAGCGTGAACCGGAACGGCAGCTTCTCCGCGGCCAGCAGCCAGGAATGGACCACGTTGTTGCCGTCCCCGACGAAGGCCACGCGGAGCCCCTCGATCCTCCCCTTGCGCTCCTGCAGGGTGAGGAGGTCCGCCAGCGCCTGGCACGGGTGGTAGAGGTCCGACAACGCGTTGATCACCGGCACGGAACCGGAGCGGGCCATCTCCTCGACGGTCTCCTGCGCGAAGGTCCGCACCGCGATGACGTCCACTAGGCGGCTCAACACCCGGGCGCAGTCGGCCGGGGTCTCCCTGACGCCGAGATGGACGTCCTCCGGCCCCAGGAACAGCACGCTGCCGCCCAGCTCGGTCATGCCCACGTCGAAGGTGGCCCGGGTCCGGAGACTGGGCTTCTGGAACACCAGCGCGAGTTTCTTGCGGGCCAGGGGGAGCCGCTGCCGCCCTTCCCTGCGCTCCTGCTTGAGGGCCGCGGCCAGGGCCAGGATCTCCTCCAGGTCGGCCCGGGCCAGGTCCCGCAGCGTCAACAGGTCCCGCTTCCTCATCCCGTCCCGCTTCCGCCCCGACCGCCCTCGAGTCTCGCCAGCACCCGCTCCAGGACGGACAGGGCCTCGGCCACGTCCTCTTCCCCGATGGTCAGGGGCGGCGCCATGCGCAGCACGTTGGCCCCCGCGCCGGCCACCAGCAACCCTTCCCCCATGCATTCCCGGATCACCGGGGCGCAATCGAGGTCCAGCTCCATGCCCAGGAGGAGCCCCTTGCCCCGGACCTCGCGGACGAAGGCGAACCGCCCGGCCAAGCCCTCCAGGCCCTCCCGGAGCAGGTTCCCCATGGCCTCGCAACGCTCCACCAGTCCGTCCTCCAGCAGCGTCTCCAGCACCGCCAGCCCGGCCCGGCACACCACCGGGTTGCCGCCGAAGGTCGAGGCGTGGGACCCCGGAGGGAAGCTCTCGGCCACGCGCTCCCGGGCGAGCATGGCGCCCAGCGGAAGGCCGCCGCCCAGGGCCTTGGCAAGGGTCATGACGTCGGGCTCGACGCCGAAGTGCTCGTAGGCGAAGAGCTTGCCGGTGCGCCCCATGCCCACCTGGACCTCGTCGAACATCAGCAGCAGCCCCCGGTCGTCGCAGAGCCGGCGCAGGCCGCGCACGTAGGAGGGGTCCGGCGCCACCACCCCGCCCTCGCCCTGGATGGGCTCCACCAGTATGGCCGCGGTGCGGCGGTCCACCGCGGCCTCCGCGGCCTCCAGGTCGTCGAACGGGACGTGGCGGAACCCCGCGGGCAGCGGGTCGTAGCCGAGCCGGATCTTCTCCTGGCCCGTGGCCGTCATGGTGGCCAGGGTGCGCCCGTGGAACGAGTTGAAGGCGGTGATGACCTCGTTCCTCCCCCGGGCCTGCTCCGAGCCGTAACGCCGGGCCAGCTTGATGGCGGCCTCGTTGGCCTCGGCGCCGCTGTTGCAGAAGAACACCCGGTCGGCGAAGGAATGCTCGCACAGGGCCTTTGCGAGGCGCGCCTGGGGCTCGATATGGTAGAGGTTCGAGACGTGGAGCAGGGTGTCCACCTGGTCCGCCACGGCCCGGGCCACGGCCGGGTGGCAGTGGCCGAGGCTGTTCACCGCGATGCCCGCCGCGAAGTCCAGGTACTCCTTCCCGTCCGCGTCCCATACGCGGACCCCCTTCCCCTTCACCAGGGCGATGGGAAAGCGCGCGTACGTCTGCATCACGTACCCGTCGGTCAACTGTCGTACTTCGCGGTTCGACATGGCGCGCGACCCCTCAACCCCGGACCACCTCGGTGCCGACGCCCCGGTTGGTGAAGATCTCCAGCAGCACCGCGTGGCGGTCCCGCCCGTCGATGATGTGGGTCTTGACCACCCCCCCGTCCAGGGCGTCCATGCAGCACTCGACCTTGGGGATCATGCCCGACGAGACCACCCCCCTCTCGATGAGGTCCGTGCACTGGGCCATGGTGAGGGTGCTCATCAACCCCCCCTCCCGGTCCCGGACGCCTTCGACGTCGGTGAGGAGGATGAGCTTCTCCGCGGCGAGGGCGGACGCCACGCGCCCGGCCACCAGGTCCGCGTTGATGTTGTAGGTCTCCCCCTTCTCGCCCACGCCCACCGGAGCGATGACCGGGATGAAGCGGTTGCCGTCCAGGGAGCGTATCACCGTGGGGTCCACCCGCACGATCTCCCCCACCATCCCGATGTCGATGATCTCGGTGCTCTCCCCGTCGCCCGGCACGGCCATGTTCATCTTGCGGGCCAGGACCAGTTGGCCGTCCTTGCCGCTGAGGCCCACCGCGGCCCCGCCGTGGTGGTTGACGAGCCCGACGATCTCCTTGTTCACCTTGCCCACCAGGACCATCTCGATGACGTCGATGGTCTCCGGGTCCGTCACCCGCATGCCCCGCACGTAACGGCTCCGGATCCCCATCCGGTCCAGCGTCCGGTCGATCTGGGGGCCGCCGCCGTGCACCACCACCACGTTGATGCCCACGTACTTCAGCAGGACCACGTCCTGGGCGAAGCTCTGCTTGAGCTCCTCGTCCACCATGGCCGCGCCGCCGTACTTGACCACGAAGGTCTTGCCGTAGAAGCGCTTGATGAACGGGAGCGCCTCCAGCAGCACTTCCGCCTTGCCGATGAAGTCGTCCACGGTTCCTGCGGGGGTTCCTAGAGGATATACCGGGACAGGTCCGCGTCCTTCAGGATGGCGTCCAGTCGCTCGCTCACGTATCCGGCGTCGATGCGGACTTCCCGGCCCGGCATTTCCGGCGCGTCGAAGGAGACCTCGTCCAGCAGTTTCTCGAGGATCGTGTGCAGCCTGCGGGCGCCGATGTTCTCCATCTTCTCGTTGGCCTCGGCGCCGATGCGGGCGATCTCCTCGATGGCGTCCGGCTGGAACGACAGGCGGATCTTCTCGGTTTCCAGCAACGCGACGTACTGCCGGATCAGGGCGTTCCTGGGCTCGGTCAGTATCCGCACGAAGTCGTCCTTGTCCAGCGAGCTGAGCTCCACGCGGATGGGGAACCGGCCCTGGAACTCCGGGATCAGGTCCGACGGCTTGGAGTTGTGGAACGCGCCGGAAGCGATGAACAGGATGTGGTCGGTCCGCACCAGGCCGTACTTGGAGCTCACCGTGGAGCCTTCGACGATGGGCAGGAGGTCCCGCTGGACCCCTTCCCGGGACACGTCGGGGCCGTGGGCCGACTCGCGGCCCGCGATCTTGTCGATCTCGTCGATGAACACGATCCCCGACTGCTCCACCCGGCGCGTGGCCTCGCCCACCACCGCCTCCATGTCCACGAGCCGGGCCGCCTCTTCCTGCATGAGCAGCCGCATGGCCTCGGGGACCCGGACGGTCTTCCGCTTGGACTGCTTGGGAAGCAGGTTGGAGAACATCTCCTTGATGTTCGACTCCATCTCCTCCATCCCCTGGGGTGTGAGCACCTCGATCATGGGCATCATGCTCTGGGTGAGCTCGATGTCCACCTCCCGATGGTCCAGCTTCCCGGCCCGAAGCATCCTGCGGAGCTTCTCGCGGGTGGCCGGCGACGGCCGGTCCTCCCCCTTGTCCCCGTCCCCCGGGGCCGGCGCCTCCGGCTCGGGCAGCAACAGGTTGAGGACCCGCTCCTCCGCCAGGTCCCTGGCCTTGACCTTGACCTTCTCCTGTTCCTCCTCGCGCACCAGCTTGACGGCCAGCTCCATGAGGTCGCGGATGATGGACTCCACGTCCCGTCCCACGTACCCCACCTCGGTGAACTTGGAGGCTTCCACCTTGAGGAACGGCGCCTGGGCCAGTTTCGCCAGCCTCCGGGAGATCTCGGTCTTCCCCACCCCGGTGGGACCGATCATGATGATGTTCTTGGGCGCGATCTCGTCCCGCAGCTCCTCGGGCACCAGTTGGCGCCGCCAGCGGTTGCGCACCGCCACGGCCACGGCCCGCTTGGCGTCGCGCTGGCCGACGATGTAGCGGTCCAGCTCCGAGACGATCTCCCGCGGCGTCATGATGGGCGTCAGCGACCGCACTTCCGACGCCCGCCCACTGCTCGACTGTCTGCTTTCGTCCTTCATCGGCTCCGGTTCGAGACGCCGCGGCGCGCGCGGACGCCGGGGTCAGGGCAACTCCTCGATGGTCAGGTTGTCGTTCGTATAGACGCAGATGGCCGCGGCCACCTTCATGGACTCTTCGGCGATGGCCCGGGCGTCGAGCGGGCTATGATGGACCAAAGCCCGCGCCGCCGCAAGCGCATAGTTGCCGCCCGAGCCGATGGCGATGACGCCGTCGTCCGGCTCCACCACGTCGCCGTTGCCCGACACCACCAGCGAGTTCTCCGCGTCGGCCACGATCATGAGGGCCTCCAACCGCCGCAGCACCCGGTCCGTGCGCCAATCCTTGGCCAACTCCACCGCGGCCCGCTTGAAGACCCCGCCGTGCTGTTCGAGCTTGCCCTCGAACTTCTCGAACAGCGTGAACGCGTCCGCGGTGGCGCCTGCGAACCCGGCGATCACACGGTCGCCGTAGAGCTTCCGCACCTTGTGGGCCGTGTGCTTCAGCGCGGTGTCGCCGAGGCTCACCTGGCCGTCCCCCGCGACCACGACCCGGCCCCCGTGCCGCACCGCAAGGATGGTGGTTGCATGAAACATGGTCCGAACCCGCTTCCCAAGGCCCCCGCCACTGCCGCTCCCCGTCAGGGGACCGTCCGCGGCCAACCGGGACGATCCGCCACTGTAACACGAAACCGCGGACTTGGCAGGCCCCGGGTTGACTACCTGCCATGCGAGGACGCGAAGAACGCAGCCCTTTGGTCGAGTCCAAGCCTGCTTTCAAGCTCGTCCCGCGCACACGGAGGAAGAGACGCCCATTTGTCGCCGTATGCCGACAGCAGGAAATCACTCAGATATTCCGAGACTTCCCCTTGGAGTTCCACACACTCGTCACAGAGGCGTCTTTCCGCGACGAGCCCGCTCAACGGGCCAATCGTCGGCGCGGTAAAGTCGGTCTGTCCGTGTATGTGGGCCGACAGAAGCCGGTAAGGGTCCGCTTCCCTGCGCGACTTGACCTGCTCCAGCAGTCCGAATCTCGTTTCGAACCGCGGATGATGCTCTGAAACGTACTTCCACACGCCGCTCTTCGATTGAAATCCTTTCCCGGTATCCCGAAGATGGTCCCACTCCACCTCGTGGTCCTTGAAGTAGATCCAACTTAGCGTCATGTCCACTTGCAACCTGAGAGACGACAGCGCCGGCCTGACGAGACCAAGCGTGAGACAACCGGCCGCTTCGATGATGGCGCCTTGAACTCCATGCAACAGCGCATCGGCTACGCCGGTTGCCTCCGACGTCCGCAGGTACTCCAACCAGGCGAGCAGACAATTCGCCTCCTCGGAAACGCGCCGGCAGAACTCATCGCGGTTTGCCTTGACGTGGGCCGCTACCGACGCCGCAAGGTCGTCGACTTGGTGCTGGAAGTCGTCAGGCATCACTTGTCCCTGACATGCAGGGGCCATGCCATCGCTGGTCTTGGAGCCACATGATCGCGGATACGGTGGGCCAGATGCAGCAACATCCGAGGCGACGTAAGTCGAAGCAGCTTGGACAGATAGGTTTTGAACGCTTCCTTCGAGTAAAGAGGTATATTCGGGATGTCCGAGGTCGCGGGGGATGACGTGCGAAGCTCCTTCTCCAGCTCGTGTGCAAGATGTTCCGCGGCGGCTCGCGCCGACAGCTTGGCTTCCTTTCTCAGGATCAGATCGATTTCGTCCGCAACGTCGTTGCCGCTCTTGCCCGTGCCTGCTCGCCGTGCGCCTTCACCGGACATGCCGGGAACGTGTTCTCCTAGAGCTACCATATGCAACTCTCGTTTACGCAATTCGAGAACCGAAACTACGATGTCATCGGCTGCGTCCGTCGCAAGCCAACTGCAAAGGTCACGGATCTCGTTTGCGGAAAGGCCCGATCCGGCAAGGAGGTAGAGCCAACGCTTTGTATTGTTTTTCATGACGCAACGCCCATCAATTCAGCCAATTCCGTAGCGACTGCCGAAATTTCGTTCTTCAAGCGATACTTGTAAGGCACTTGCTTGTCGGTGGCAAAACCCGTAAATCCAGGCTTGGCCAGCAATAGGTTCGATTGATGAAGCCGAGACTTGAGCGTCGCCGCTCCCAACTCGGGATGCGAGCGCAGCTCGTTCTCTATGGTGCGATCGTAACGCTGCCGAGGCACGCCGTTCAGCAGTATCATTTTCTTCGGGACGGATCCGACGGAAAGAATCCTTGCGATGAACTGTTCCAGTATATTCAGGCCAAGAATGGAATAACGGTCCGGTCTTACCGGCACGAGCAAATGAGTACACGCCTGAAGGGCACACATGGTCAGGAACGAACTGCTCGGGTTGCAGTCGATGACCGTGAGTCGCCCGCCCTGGCGACATTTCTTGATGAATTTCAGAAACCTGTTCTGCACCTTGGTCAGTTGCTTGTTGTCGTCCATCAAGCTGTACTTCACGAGTTCGAAATCGCCCGGGACCACACGGAGGTCGATGTCATGGTTGTTCGTCATGTACCAGAACCGTGTACTGACGTCGATAGGGTCCGGAGGCGGAGCGCTTGCAGTGTTGACTTGGAACAGGCTTGTGGACCGAGGCGCCTCCATTACCGCCATGACGGTGCGCTTCGCTTTGAGTTCTCGCTCATAGCGTCGCTGGTCGAAGAGAGTCTGGGTGAGATTGAACTGTGGATCAAAGTCCACGAGCAGGGTAGCGATTCTGAATTTCTCCCAGAAGACTCGAAAGACGTGAGCGCTCACCGTAGTCTTGCCGACTCCGCCCTTGAGGTTGAGTGTCGCTACCACCGGGCCTAGTTTCGCTTTTGCTCTTGCCATGAGTTGCCTGTCAGGACTGTGTACCCCACGCGATTTCGCGGAACCCGCCCGACTCCATGCACCTGCTTGGTTACGTAGGGCAGGCGGCACAGATCAATCTACGGATAGCCCATATTTCCCGGCAAGGAAAGCCAAGCGCCGGCGTGAAAGGCCGAAGATGGCGGGGAAAGAAGACTACGCGGCCTTGCGGCGGCTTCTCACGGCCTCACGCCCTGGGGTGGGCGCGGTCGTACACCGCGGTGAGCTGGTCGAGGTTGACGTGGGTGTAGCGCTGGGTGGTGGAGAGGCTCGCGTGGCCCAAGAGTTCCTGGATGGAGCGCAGGTCTGCGCCGGCGTTGAGCAGGTGGGTGGCGAAGGTGTGGCGCAGGCCGTGGGGTCCCATGCGCACGGGGACGCCGGCCAGGGTCAGGTACTTCTCCACGATGCGGGCCACGCTCCGGGTGGTGATCCGGTTGCCCGAACGGTTCAGGAACACCGGCTCTTCCCCCCGGGCCGTGCGGCGCCACCGGGTGCGCTGGTGGTCCGCGTAGTCCCGCAGGGCCGCCAGGGCCGCTTCGCCGACGGGCACGATGCGCTCCCTGGACCCCTTGCCCAGGACCTTGACCACGCCCAGCGGGAAGTCCACGTCGCGCCAGTCGAGGCCCACGAGCTCGCTGACCCGGACGCCGGACGAGTACAGCACCTCCATGACCGCGCGGTCCCGGGCCGGGAGGACCCCCTCTTCCGGCATGCAGCCCAGGACCCGGAAAGCCTCGTCCACGGACAGGAACTTCACCAGCGGGGCCTCCTGCTTGGGAGTGGCGAAACCCACCAGCGGGTCCCTGTGGATGACCCCCTCGCGCAGGAGGTAGCGAAAGAAGCCCTTGAGGGCGGCCAGCTTGCGCCCGATGGTGCTCTTCTTGCGGCTTTCGTAGAGGGTCTTCAGGTAGCCCCGGATGCAACGCGCGTCCACCGCTCGCAAGGCCGCGGCCCCGTCCTCTTCGGGGCCGTCCCGCTCCAGGTGCTGGCGGAACCCCTCCAGGTCGGTCAGGTAGCCCTTGACCGAGTGGGGGGAGAACCGCGCTCCGTCGCGCAGGTAGTCCCCGAACCCCTCGATCTGGCGTGCGACCCCGCTCATGCTGCGCGCGGCGCTCAGAGCGGCGGAGCGAAGAGGTTGTCGGGCAGGCCCCGGATGTAATCCACGGTCTCCTCCAGCGACACCACGTCCGCGTACTTCATGTTCATGTCGAAGAGGTTGATCTTGTGGGAGGCTTGGCCCCGGTCGAAGGTGCATTCCTCCACCACGCTGACGCCGAAGTTGTAGGAGAACGCGTCGATGACCGTGGCCCGGACACAGCCGCTGGTGGTGGTCCCGGTCACCAGCACGCTGTCCGCGTGCAACTCGTTCAACATGCTCATGAGCGCGGTGCCGAAGAAGGCGCTGGGCTTCTGCTTGCGCACCACCACGTCGCCCTGCCGGGGGGCGATCTCCGCGACGATCTCGTTGCCCTTCCGGGCCAGCTCGGAAAAGTCCTCGGCGCCCCGCCGGTTCTTGCCGTGCCAGCGGCCGAAGGCGACGGACTCTTCCTCGCCGTGGCCGGTGGTATAGAAGATCGGCAGCCGCTTCTTCCGGGCCTCCGCCAGGAGCTCCACCGTGTGATCGACCCCGACCCATCCCTCCTCGCCGCAACTGTTGCGGAAGCGTTTGACGGATTCGAGGATCGGCTCCCGCCGGTCGCCGACGAAGTTGTAGTTCACGTCGATGACGAGCACGGCCGGACGCTGGCCGAACCCCGCGTGCTGGCCGTAACCGGAAAGGGCGAACACTTCCTTGTCACGGTCGGTCAGGATGTCGTCCCAGACGGGCATAGGCGGATCCTCCCTGGACGAGCGCGCCCCGCCTCGACGGCGCGGCGCCCGCTCGCGTTTCATGATTATTCCCCCGGACGGGTCGGCAGTCAAGCAGCCGGTCCAGATTCGATGACCGTGTCAGACCGATACGCCTGCCCATCTTCCCTCTCCATGAGCGCCGCAATGGGTTCGGCGGGGATTACGAACATCCGGTGAAAGGACGCCCATGACGCGGCCGCTAGACGAACCCTTCCATCTTCTTGAAGAACTGGTCCACCATCATCTTGCCCACACCGCCCAGCATTCGCTGGCCCACGCCGGCGATCAACCCGCCGATCTTGGCGTCCGTGCTGTAGCGCAGAGTGGTGCCGGAGTCGCCGTTCTCCTCCAGGTCGATGACCAGGTCGCCCTGCATGAAGCCCGGGCCGCCGGAGCCCTGGCCGCTCAGCACGTAGTGGCTGGGAGCCTGCTTGTCCTTGATGGCCACCTTGGCCTTGTAACTGCCCTTGACGGCCGCGATGCCCACCTTGACCGTGGCCTCGTACTGGTCCGGGCCGATCTCCTCCATGCTCTCGCACCCGGGCATGCACTGGGCCATGACCTGGGGATCTTGCAGGATCTCCCAGATGCGTTCGCGCGGCGCGTTGAACTGATGACTCCCCTCGATCTTCATGAACTCCTCCTTCGGAACCTCGTGGTCGAACGACACCCTGTGGTCGAACGGCGGTATGTTAGCAGCATTGCCGCCGGCAGCGAAAAGGGGCAGGCCCCCATCGGACTTGCCCCTTTCCGCCATGGACGGGGAGGAACCCCGAGGACAGCCTACTTCAAGGCCTTCCGGAACACGTCTGCGTTGGCCTCGATCAAGTCGAACATGGTCTGCATCTCGGGCAGCCAGTCGTCCCCGTAGATAGGCGCGGTCTTGGCTCTCATGCCCTTGAAGGCCTCCTGGGTCTCGGGGCTCTCGATGGACGCGCGGAACGCCGCGATGAGGGTCGCCATGCGGTCCTTGGGCATTCCCGGGGGAGCGGCCACCACGCGGTTGGCCGCCAGCACGCTCAGTTGCGGATAGCCCAGCTCGCCCACGGTGGGCACGTCCGGATGCCGGAGGTCGCGCTTCTTGAGATAGACCCACGTGGGGACCATGGAACCGTCCTTGATGAAGGCCATCTGGCCCGGGGAGTCCAGCCCCAAGGCCCGGGCGTGCCCCTCGCCGCGCACGATGGCCATGTTGGCCGCGGGCGCGCCGCCGTAGCCCATGATGAACTTGGGGTTGAACTTCAGGGTGGCGGCCGTGAGCGCCGCGTTGACCCAGCCGGTGGTGCCCACCCCCGACTCGGTGATGAGCACTTCCTTGGCCTTCCGGAAGTCGTCCAGGGTGCGGAGCCCGTACTGTTTTCCCGCGGCCCAGATGTACGGCGCCGCGGAGATGCGGCCGATCCAACTGAACTCCTTGAGTTTGTATTGCGTCTCGCGGAACAGCTCGCTGATGATGGCCCCGGGCAGGTTGACGATGCCGATGGTGTAGCCGTCCGGCTTGGCCGCGCTCAGCAGGTTCCAGGAGATCACGCCTCCCGCGCCCGGCACGTTCTTGATGATGATGTTGACCCCGAGCTCCTTCCTCATGACCCGGGCCACCGCACGGCTGTGCAGGTCGAACCCGCCTCCCGGGCTGGCGTTGATGAGCCACGTGATGGTCTTGCTGGGAAACTTGTCGTCCTTGGCCGCCAAGGCGCCAGACGCCGCGGCCAAGACCAGGAACATGACCCCAAGCACCGCGAAGACATACCGGTGTATCATGTCAACCTCCCGAAAACGCTAGAGTTATTGGAACACCTTGGCAGAGGAACCGCCAAGCTATCACACGGCGCCGCGGCCTGTCAACGTGGTGCAGCGCGGGTCGAGGCTCGCGGCGGCGGCTGGCAGCGACGGGCCGCGCCGCGGGTTGCACGCGGTCCTCCGACTCCTCGGCGAGACCTGTGGGGCGCCCGCGGCGGCCGGAGGCGTTGCCGTCTCCCTTCTCGTGTGTCAACTTGAGGAACGTCCGCTCGATGCCGGCTCTCCCTTGGGAAAGGGCGTCCTTCGACTTCGCTTCGCTACGCTCAGGACGAACGGGGAGGCTTCGCTTCGCTCGGGACGAACGGAACGGGGAGGCTTCGCTACGCGGGACGAACGTTTTGCCATGCCGCCACCCACGCGCCACCGCCCGCGCGCCCTGTTCTTCCGCGTCTGCGCGGGCCTCGCCCGCGTGCTGCTCCGGCTCCTGCGAAGGATGTCCGCGGAACGGTTCGGACGCCTGGCCCGGCCGGTGGTCAGGACCTTCGTCTCCCTTGCCGTCTCCCGCAGGCGCATGACCGCGGTCATGGACGCCGCGTTCGGCGAATCCTGCGCTCCGGCAACCAAGCGGGGGCTGGCCAAGGGGGCGCAACGGCAATGCGCGGACGGCATCGTCGATTGCCTCGTCCATGTGGGACACCCGGAACGGCTGCGCGGCATGGTTCGCGTCCGTGGACTCGAGCATCTGGACGCGGCCCTCCGCCGGGGCCGGGGCGTGGTCGCCCTGGGGTTCCACTTCGGCAACTTCCTGCTCCTGGGCGCCGCCCTGGGACTCCGGGGTTACACGGTGCACTGCCTGTTCCGTTTCCTGGAGGACGAAAGGTTCATGGAACTGGTGCTGGACCACAGCCGACGGTTCTTTGCCGGCCTCATCCCGTCCATACCCGCCCGGGACGCAGTGAGGAAGATCCTGGCCGTGCTCAGGGGCAACGAGGTGGTGCTGATCCTCGGGGACAGCCTCAAACGCGGCGAGCTCGAAACCCGGCTGTTCGGCCGGCCGGTGCGGTCGTCCCGCGGCGCCGCAAGCCTAGCCATCCGCTCCGGGGCCGCGGTGCTTCCTGTGTACCTCGTCCGGGGCTATGACGGCGGACTGGAGCTCGTGGTCGAGGAAGAGATGGAGATGGTCCGCACCGGCGACCTGCGCCGGGATGTCCAGGTCAACACGGACCGCTTCATGGAGCGTCTGGAAGACCTGGTTCGCCGCTATCCCGACCAGTGGTACTGGCTCACCGCGAGGATACCGCCGCGGGACGAAGCTCCCCCTCCCAGGGGCGTTGCTTGACACCCCGGCGGGCAATGGTAGAGTCCTGAGAGGAAACGACCGGCCGCGGCCGGCAGACAAAGGAGCTTTTCATGCAAAGCGGATCCGAGGGGCCTTGGGGGCGACGGCGGCAGAGCGGACCGGATTGGGACGACATCCTCTCCCGGTTGCCGGAGTTGCCCGGTTTCCTGAAGTCGGGGGTGCCTTTCCTCATCGCCGGGGCCATCGTCGTCATCTGGCTGGCCAGCGGGGTCTATACCATCCAGCCCGGCGAGGAAGGGGTGGTGACGCGGTTCGGCAAGGTCGCGCGCATCTCCACCGCGGGCCTCAACTACCGCATCCCCTGGCCCATCGAGGAGTTGCGGAAGGTCAACGTGGCGGAGATCCGCCGGTTGGAGGTGGGGTTCCGCAGCAACCCGCTGCGGCCGAACCTGGTGCGGCTCATTCCCGCGGAGTCCCTGATGCTCACAGGGGACGAGAACATCGTCAGCGCGCAGCTCACGGTGCAATACCGCGTCAGGAACCCCGAGAAGTTCCTGTTCCAGTTGCGGGACCCGGTGAACACGCTCCAGGCGGCCACCGAGGTGGCGCTGCGCAGCCGGGTCGGCAACACCACCATCGAGGAGGTGCTCACGGTGGGGCGGGACCGGGTGCAGAACGAGACCCAGGAGTTCCTGCAGCAGCTCATGGACACCTACCAGTCGGGCATCCAGATCACCGAGGTCAAGTTGCAGACGGTGGAGGCCCCGAGCCAGGTGAAGGACGCCTTCGACGAGGTGGTGCGGGCGCGTGAGGACCGGGAGAAGCTCATCAACCAGGCCCGCGGCTACCGGGAAGACCTCATCCCCAAGGCCCGGGGCGAGGTCCAGGAGATCGTCCAGGGGGCCGAGGCCTACAAGCAGGAGCGCACGTTGAGGGCCAAGGGCGACGGGGCCCGGTTCAACGCGGTGCTGGAAGAATACCGCAAGGCGCCCCGGGTGACGCGGGAGAGGATGCACCTGGAAGCCATCGAGCGGGTGCTCCCCAACGTGGACAAGGTCATCGTCGATTCGCAGGGGGCGCAGAACGTGGTGCCGCTGCTGCCGTTGAAGGGCATGGCGGGGTTTCCGGGAACGGGAGGCAACTGATGAACCGGTCCTACATCGTCGGAATCCTGGTCGGCGCGGTCGTGGTGGTCCTGCTGTTCCCGCCCGTCCGCCCGTTCTTCGTGGTGGGCGAATGGCAACAGGCCATCGTCACCCAGTTCGGCAGGTTCAAGCGCGCGGTGCGCGAGCCCGGGCTCCACTGGAAGACGCCGCTGGTGGAAGACATCACCACCTATGAGCGGCGCATCCTCGCCAGCGACGCCCAGCCCAGGGACTACCTGACCCTGGACAAGAAGCGCGTGGTGGTGGACCACGTGACCCGGTGGCGCATCGACGACCCCTTGCAGTTCTTCAAGACCGCCCTCACCGAGCAGCGCGGCCGGTTGCTGCTGGACGACATCGTGTTCTCCGAGTTGCGCCAGGAACTGGCCTCGCGGAACTTCGCCGAAATCATCGCGGCCCAGCGGGAAGCGGCCATGGAGGCGGTGGCCAAACGTTCGGCCGAGAAGGCCAAGAGCGAGTACGGCGTGGTGGTGGTGGACGTCCGCGTCAAGCGGGCGGACCTCCCTTCCGAGGTGCAGGCGAGCGTGTTCGAGCGCATGCGGGCGGAGCGCGAGCGCATCGCCAAGCGCTACCGCTCGGAGGGCGAGGAGGAGTCGAAGAAGATCCGCGCCCGGACCAACAAGGAAAAGACCATACTGCTGGCGGAGGCCTATCGGACGAGCCAGAAGCTCCGCGGCGAGGGCGACGGCGAGGCCACGGCCATCTACGCCGCATCCTACGGACAGGACCCCGACTTCTACAGCTTCGTCCGCAGTCTCGAAGCCTACGAGAAGTTCCTGCCGGAGAAGAGCACCGCCATCCTGTCGGAAGGTTCGCGGCTGTTCCGCCACCTGGGCAGCTCGCAAATGGACCCGCCGCAAGACGCCATGGCTGCCGGCGGGACCGCCGACGCGAAGCCCATGGACGCGGAGTCCATGGACGCCAACCCGTGAGCGGAAGAGCCGGGCGGCGGCCGGTCTGCGGAGGGACGGAATGAAGATCGAAAGTCTCGGCAACTTCGAGCGCGTGGACCGGAACGCCGAAGTGATGGACACGCCCTACGACCGCTGGGTGGAGGCCCAGGGGGTGGACGTCGTCCGGGGCTACTTCGTCGAAGACCTCAAGGAGGCGCCGATGAAGTGGTGGGACCGCAAGGGCGGCCACGGCGTCTATATCAACCTGGAAGGGGCCGGCTACCTGGACGACGCCTTCGTGGTGTCCATCCCGCCGGGCAAGGGCCTCAACCCGGAGAAGCACCTGTACGAGGAGCTGGTCTATGTGCTCTCGGGCCGGGGCGCCACCACCCTGTGGCAGGGCGGCGGCAAGGGCCAGAGCTTCGAGTGGCAGGAGGGAAGCCTGTTCGCCATCCCCGTCAACGCCACCTACCAGCACTTCAACGGCCAGGGCGACCGGGAGGCCAAGCTCCTGGGGGTCACCAACGCGCCGCTGGTCCACAACATCTTCCACAACGAAGACTTCGTCATGAACAACCCCTACGCCTTCAGGGACCGCTTCGACGACCACCGGGACTTCCGCGGCCACGCGCGCCTGTACAACGACCGGGTGCTGGAGACCAATTTCATCCCCGACGTGGCCCACATCGAGCCCATCGCATGGGAGGAGCGGGGCAAGGGAAGCCGCACGGTCTTCTTCGAGCTGGTGGCGAGCCACATGGGAGCGCACGTCTCGGAGTTCCCGGTGGGACGGTACAAGAAGGCGCACCGCCACGGACCCGGCGCCCACGTGATGATCCTTTCCGGCGAAGGCTATTCGCTCATGTGGCCGGAAGGCGAGGAGAAGCGGCAGTTCGTCTGGAAGCCCGGTTCCCTGGTGGTGCCTCCGGAAGGCTGGTTCCACCAGCACTTCAACTCCGGCCCCCAACCCGCCCGCTACCTCGCCCTCAAGATGCTCAGCCGCATGTTCAAGCTGGCGCCGGGCAAGATCCAGTCCGACGTGCCCCTCAACCAGGGCGGCTGGCAGATCGAGCACGAAGACGAGGACGACGACGTCATCGACCTGTTCGTGGACGCCTGCGGACGCTCCGGCGCCAAGGTGGACATGGCCCACATCCTGGAAAGACGGGGGGCCGCGTAGCTGGCGCTTCGGGACCACCGGCGCGTTGTTCCCACACCGGTCGCAAAATGACGCCTCCAGCGAACGCCAATCTCCTCATAGAGGCGCACTTGGCCGATTTGCTCGTAAAAATCGAAACCGAGATGGGCGCGGATTGCCTCTTCTATCGCGGGCAAATTGCGTTTGGCGCCGACGACCGGATTCGAGATGCCGTGGAAAATTTTGACAAGCGGCGCAGGAAGCTCATTTTCGTGCTCGAGACTTCCGGTGGTTTTGCCGAGGATGCTCGCCGCATTTCAGACGCCCTGAGGCATCACTATCGCGAAGTCGATTTCCTCATACCCAGTCATGCCATGTCTGCCGGGACCATCCTTGCCTTGTCCGGAAATGCGATATGGATGGATTACTACTCGGTGCTCGGCCCTGTCGATCCACAAGTCCCCAGTCAAGATGGGCGGCAGCTTGTACCCGCACTTGGATACCTCGTGAGGTACGAAGACCTCATGGATAAAGCCAACCGCGGCCAGGCAGGCGCGGCGGAGTTGCAGATATTGCTCAGTTTCGACCAAGGCGAGTTGTACGCGTATGGTCAGGCCCGGGACTTGTCCGTAGCACTCCTGGAGGAGTGGTTGGCGAGATACAAATTCAGGAATTGGACGGAAACAGAAACGCGAAAGTTGCCCGTGACGGAACAGATGAGAAAAGAACGGGCCAACGAAATCGCAAACAAGCTGAACGATACACGTAAATGGAATTCGCACGGGATTGGAATCAATATGCAACGCCTCCGGCGCGAACTGAAACTGCATATCGATGACTTCGGAAAAAGCCGTCCGTTAAGAGTCGCCGTCCGTAATTATCACGAGCTTGCACTGGACTACTCTACCAAGAGGCAATTTCAGAGTGTGGTTCAAACCCGCAAAATCTTCGACGGGCGAAAATGGGGGTAAAAGTGGCAAAGAAGAAGCTGGACATCGATGCACTTCTAGAAACAAACCCGCACGTGAAGGAGATCTTCGAGAAAAACCAGGCAATGCTTGCCAATCTACCGCGAGCCAGGAAACCGGGATACCGGCTTGGCCTCCCCTACGAAGATCGCCATCCGGTCGCCGATCCCCAGGACAGCGAACCCGAACCCGGACCAAAGGCCAGCTATCTCGACCGATGACGGTTGACCGGAATCCTTCGAGCCTACACCATCTTCCCACCCTTGCGACGGTCCAAGGTCGAGCTTCAGGCATTTGCAAAACGGATCTTCCTGGAAGAATCGAGTAAAGGAAACCCTGAACAATTACCCCGTTCGTCCTGAGCGTAGCGAAGCGAAGTCGAAGGACGCGCTTTCCCACAGGGAGATGGAGTTCAAGCCGGAATTGTTCAGGGTTTCCATAGATGAATCCCCGAAACCACTGACGGTTTCTGAATGGTGACCGGCACATGGAAGCGGTATCCAAAATCATCAACCAGTGCGGATTGACGGAACCCGATGGCCGGCCTCTCCACGCTTATGACTGTTCGCCGGAAAACTTCGCCGAGCTGGCAGAGGCTCTGAGGTCCAACGTCGGCGCTGGTTCGGGAAGAGACTTCGTGGCTGCAGGGTTCGTATTCTGGGCCGCCGAGCACATACGAGCGAAATTCTCCGGTGGCCCGCTGACCTGGGAGTTTGTCTTCAGTGCCATTGACTGCCCCGAGGATCAGGGTTTTGGCAGACAACTTACCGAAAAAGGTCTCGCATGGTGGGACCGTGAGATCCGGGTATCAGATGCGGGTACCCGTATGTTTCTCTACAGCCTCATGGCCGAAGGCGGAATTCCGGAGGCGCTTCTAAGCAGCCCGGGACTCTATCGCGATGTTGTGTTGGGACTTCTGAAGGAGATCGAGGCTGAAGGTGGGGTGGCTGCAGAGTCGTGGTCGGATCGGATCGCAGCACGCTGGGTCGTGCGACTGCCTCAAACCTTCCAATACCCTGATATCGCTCGACTTCTGGCCGGGCTCGCACTTTCTCTCGCTGCGCTTCGCGCGGATTTGCCCGCCGATCTGCCGGAGGCGGCGACCGAATGTTGGCTGAACAAGCACAGGGACGGCTGGATATCATGCCTTCCCCTGCGCATGACACCGAAAATCGCCGAAACCCTCATACATCCCGCGCTTCGCGCCGAACGTGAATCTCCCTCTGCTGTGCCGGGACCATTGTGCAAGCGTGAACTACGGCGTGACGAAACGGGGGCTTGGCATGGTTACTTGGCTCTCAATGACGACGGGTGGCTGCCCGCGTCGTTGTTCCCGGATGCCGAGGAACTCAGACTTCGACTGCTGCCCACAGGGACAAAGTCAATCGACGGACTCACCTACAGTGCCGCACCTGAGGGTAGGGGCTGGCGGCTCCGCCGCTTTGGGGCACCTGGAGGGGTGCCGTTTCCATTTCATCCACAGGAACCATTCACACTGACAGCCTTCGCCGACGGCCGGATGAAAGGAGAGGCTGTGATAGACCCGGGAGTTCCCGCTCCGGAGGAAGCGCCAAGCTTTTGGAGAAGCGTAGATCGGACCGAAGGCACCGCAGCCCAGCGGTTGACGTCCCTGTCGAGTGGTGGGAAGACACGGGCGGCTTGCCTTTGGCTCTTGACGTCTCCGGATGTCGATCCCGAGACTGATACCGGCCTGAGGCTTGAAGAACCTGAAATCGCGCCTGGTGGGTTTCTCTGGCGTATCTCAGGAAAAGGCAGCCTCGAACTTGGCAAAAGGCACTATCGGATCGAGACAGACTCCGAGGACGAAGCACCTGAAGCACGGTTTACGGTATCTGGCAAGATCCTGCGTGGATGGCGTCTTGAGAGAGACGCGCCACTTTACCGAGGCAAAATAGTCTTCTTCGGACAGATCGGCGCATCCGGGTTATACCGAATTCCAGAGCACGAACTTCAACGAACGCGCGGGCAGCTTCTCTTCAGCGAAATCGTCGAATGGGTGCGACAAGGCGCTACCTTGGCAAGTTTTCAGCTTTTCCGAATTCCCGAAGACACACATTTCGAACTGCGAGAGGCAAGTCCAGGGCAAGTTACCCTCGAAGCTGAAGGACTCGAAAGCGAGTGGCGCGTCGCCATGCGGGCTGGTGGAGTCGAAACAAGAGATGACGTTGTCGGCGGCGCTGTGAAATTGTCTCTGAAAACGCAAGGTATGGCTCCGGGCCTGATCGACCTCAGGCTGTCCGAACCGGTGACCGGCGCCGCGCTCAATCTTCAGACTCCTTGGCCGGCTCGAAGCGGTATGATCCTTGACCCGGAGGGGGAACGGCTTCTCGACAATCGGCCGATATCTGTCGAGGGGCTTTATGGATGGCGGGTGGTCGTGCCGGAAACATCGCGTGGCGATCTCCAGCTACAGCTAAAGGGACGGCGTGCAATTGCTCTACCGGTCGCGGGGGAAGGATCGCTTACCGCCCATCGCCCCTTGATCGAAGCGATGTTGGCTCAAGGCGGACCCGACGCACAGGTGAATCTGTCCCTGGTAGTCAGCGGCGACGAAAGCAGGCGATTAGAGGTCCGACGTTATCACGAGCGGACAGTGATCGAAGACGGATTCTTGCGCGTTGGTCTTGGTCGAGATGCTTCGATCACACCTGAAACGACCTTGGCAAGTCAACTGTGCAAAAGCCAGACCTTTACGTTCCATGCAGTCGATATGGGCGCCCCCGGAAGGTTGCGTGACGATTCCGGGTCCTCACCTGCCTCCCTCCATTCGCTACTTGGCGATACAGGTGGACCTTGGCTGATCCAACCATGTCTCGAAGGACGGGTTCAGCGTGCCGTCGTCTGGAGTCCGCGTCCGACACCACAAATATCCCGTGACGAACGGATCGAGATCTACGCGGAGGAATGGCGTCGACTGGTCTCTACCCCGGAGGATCCTGAATGGGAGCGGTTATCGCATCTAATCACGGCCGCGGGGCAGAGAGGTGATGCCGGAGTACTCGATGAAGTACAGGCGTTAGCCCAAGTACCGAAAGCTGCGATTTCTATGGCTTTACGCATTCACCCTTATTCTAACCTGTGGGAGATCCGAGCTCTGGACACGGCTGCTCCAATCTTCTGGCCAACGGTGCCGGTAACCGATTTTACCGAAGCAGTGCAGGCTGATCGCAAACGCATACTGGCAAAGCTATCACCGTTCTTCGAGGCACAGGAATTGGAAGACGAGGCGGATCGTGGCCTCGTCAAACGGATCGGTCAGATATCGACAATCATGCCAGAGTTGTCCGGGCATTTTGTGTGGGCACTGATGGAGGCCGATCTGTTCTACCGGTTCATTCTTTCCCCCGAGCTACAGGAAATGCTGAAGCCGCTATTGCTCCCCAACCCCGGAGATCGTCTGACTGAAAGCGCGCAGGATGCGGTTCGACGCTTCGACCGCTTGCCGTCCGGTGTACAGGGTCTTGAAGCGCTCCACCGCCCCGCGAAGCTCTGCTTCAATCCCTACGCCCAATCGGTGATCGATGCCCCTCTCGTGGCCGCCGAGATGGCGGCAGGCAGAAGGGCCGCTCCGAGCGTCCCGGAAAAGTTGATCCTTATCAACTTGCGCCTCGTTGATCCCATCTATTTCGACACTGCCTTACCCGCGGCTCTTCATCTTCTCTTTGCGAAGGAGGCTCATGCATGACCGCTTCACATCTTGGCGAGACGCTCTCCCGTATATCCGCCCGTGCGGCGTCGTCAGTTATCGCGCGAGGCAGGCTCGCGTCTCCCGCGCTGAACGCGGCTCTGTTGCGTCGCCTTTCCAGCGAGCCGGGACTGAAAGATTCACTTCTGGCCGATCCGGTCTTCGAGGCATCCCGCGTTTGGGAATCTGCCGATTGCAGTCTCGATGATCTTTCGGGGGGATTACTGCACCCCGATCTGGTCACAGCCCTGGATGGAGCAAGGACGGAACGGATGCCTCGTGACCGTAGCCCTTGGTCACATCAGCTTGCCGCCTGGGAAGCAACCCGGGAGGGTCTGTCCTGTCTTGTCAGCTCCGGCACCGGCTCGGGCAAGACCGAGTGCTTCATGGTCCCGATACTGGATGACCTGCTGCGCGACTCCGCAAGGGGCAAGCTCACTGGGGTGCGCGCGATCTTGATCTATCCACTCAACGCCTTGATCGAGAGCCAGCGAGAGCGCCTCGCAGCCTGGACGGAGACGTTGCAAAACCGGATGAGCTTTGCACTCTACAATGGTCTTACACCCGAGACTCCCCGCGAGACGGATCGCAGCAGGCTCGCCGCCGCCGAAGTCGGCAACCGGCGGGAGATCCGCGATACCCCGCCTGCAATTCTTGTTACGAACGTCACGATGCTGGAATACCTGCTCTTGCGTACCCAAGACCGCACAATTCTGGAACGGTCGCAAGGACTCTTGCGCTGGATCGTGCTGGACGAGGCGCATAGCTACATCGGCGCGCAAGCAGCCGAGATGGCGCTTCTACTCCGCCGGGTACGTGCCGCCTTCGGTGTCGCGCCGGACCAAGTGCGGCTGATGGCAACCTCGGCGACGATCAGCGAGGGTGAAGGAACCGAAGGAAAGCTAAGGCGTTTTACCTCCGACCTCGCCGGTCTGGATGAGAGACATGTACGGGTGATCGAAGGGCGCACGGTGGAACCCGACCTGCCTCCGACACAGGAAGATACACCGCTTGAACCGGGAGGTATGGAAGAACTCGATTCTACTGCCCTCTGGGAGATTCTGGCGCCTCATCCACGTATTCGGACCCTCAAACAGGCATTATCGGAGCAGAGCGCTACCCTCACCGAAGTGGCCAAGATCTTGTTCGGTTCTGCCGATGTCAGACGCAAAGCAGAAGCCCAAGCCTTGCTCGATGCGGCGGCCCGAGCGAAATGCGCGACGACCAAGACCCGGCTTCTGCCGTGGCGGGCACACATCTTTCACCGTTCACAAGGCGGGATCTGGGTCTGTGTCGATACAACCTGTCAGCACCGAGATCCCGAACTGTCTGCCGATGGTTCGGGTTGGGGATTCGGCGCAGTCTGGCTCAAGCAACGCGACACCTGCGAGTGTGGCGCTCCGGTCTTCGAGCTCTTCGCCTGCAACGAATGTGGCACACCACACCTACTCGCCGGACTCGAAGCCGGAGCCTCCGCACGGCTCGTGCCGCTACGCACCATCGGGACGGACGATTTTGCGGTGGATGCCGAGCCTGACACAGAGATCGAGGATGAAGGCCCGATCGCGAGCGACACTGTCGTTCTGTCTCCTGCACGAAACAACTCCGATGACCGCTTTCTCAAGCTCGATGACGGGACGGTGTTCGACAACGCGCCCCCACAGGATGCGCGCTCGGTGCGCCTTGCGCTGGAGGAGGACGAATCGGCGCGCACTTGCTGTCCCGAATCGACTCGCGCGAGGCTCGTCCCGCAGCGGTACGGCCCGCCTTTCTTCATGGGTACAGCAGTCCCGGCATTTATCGAATCTCTGGCCCAGCGGCTGGACCAAGCTGGCCTGCCAATGGGTGGGCGGCGTGCGATCACGTTCTCCGACAGTCGTCAGGGAACCGCGAGATTGGCGGCAAAGCTTCAGCAGGATGCGGAACGAAACCTGACACGGGCATTCCTTTACCACGCCGCACAAGAGAATCGCGGCCCAGAGGGCGCAGACCGTGCCAACCTTGAAAGGAAGCTCGCGAAGTTTCGCAAATTCAACGATCCGGAATTCGCCGAAGACATCCGAAATATCGAAGCGCAACTTGCCGGCAATGCTAAACCCATCCCCTGGACTGAATTGGTAGAGCGATTCGCACAGCAGTCCGAGCTGCGCGAGTTCGCCACCGATGTCTGGCGCGAACGGGCACTCGGCGGGCGCGAGATGGCCAACGAGCCGGACAAGCTCGCGACAATGTTCCTCTACCGTGAGCTCTTCCGACGTCCCAAGGTGCAGAACAACGCCGAGACGATGGGGCTCGTGCGCCTGTCATTCCCCAAGCTCGAAGACACAGCCCGCACACGATTACCCCGTATTCTCGATGACGTGGGAGTCGACGCCGACGGATGGATCGGACTCGCATTGGCCGCGGTGGATTTCGTATTCCGCGCCCAGCTTGCAACCCGGATCATGCCAGACTGGATGATCCGGTTTGTAAGCCCACGCTCAGGACAGCATCTCAATTCCATCTATCCTCCCGGACTCGACCAGGCCGATCTCCCCGTAGGCGGCCGGCCATGGCCTGTCCCGAATCCAAGACACGGGCGCCCATCCCGAGTACATCGTCTGATTTATGCGCTAATTGGAGGGGATTGGGACAACAAGACGGATCAGGACCTAGCGGGTGAGGTACTCGCATCTCTCTGGTCCCTCATCGCCTCGACGGCCGCCAACGATGTTGGCGGCGGTGTCTTTCAACTCGATTTCAAGAACGCAGCCGTGGAGCGGCTCGACCAGGGTTGGCTCTGTCCGATCACTCGGCGGATCTTTGGGTATTCACCTGCGGGACGGTCACCCTACGATCCAAACCGGTTGCTTTCACCCATCGAACTGCCACGCCCACCCGCAGCCAATGCGGGCGGGTTGGATCCCGTCCACCGAGACGAGGTGATGCGCTGGTGCGAGACCGATGCCGTCATCGCAGGTCTGCGCCAAGCGGGTCTCTGGACTGATCTTCACGATCGCGTCGCCATCTATGCACCGTTCCTTCGCGCACAAGAACACTCGGCGCAGATCCAACGTCTCGTGCTTGCCGACTACGAGACACGGTTCAAAGAAGGGCGAATCAATCTGCTCAACTGCTCTACCACGATGGAGATGGGGGTGGACATCCCGAATGTCCAAATAGTGGTCAATGCCAACGTGCCGCCTTCGGTGTCCAACTATCGGCAACGGACAGGCCGAGCCGGACGACGGAGAGAGCCTTGGACTTTTGGTGTTACGTTCTGCCGGGATCTTCCGCTCGACCAGATTGTTTTCGACAAACCCACGCGACTCCTCTCAGCGCCTGTCACGGCGCCGGCCGTAAGATTCGATAGCGCCCGGCTTGTTGCTCGTCATGTCCATGCCGCGCTGCTCGCCGCGTTCCTTCGGGAACAACCTGACGGCTTTGACCTGAAGGCGTCGGCCGGCGCTTGCTTCGGAGCGACAGAGGAAGCCGACACACCTGTGGCGTCAGCATCTGTGGCCAACGATTTTCTGGACGCCCTGCGAGGGGACTGGGGCCGGAACGATGTACTCGCAGCCAATCTCGCTCATCTGACGCGCAGTACGGCACTGGAAGGCAAAGCCTCTGCGTACCTCGTGGCCGAGACGGCTGAGGCTTTCGAAAGGATTCTGGGCCGCTGGCGTAGCGAGTACTCAGAGCTTCTTGCCCGGCGTGAAGCGGCAAGAGAGACAGAGGTGAAGAAGGCTTTTCAGATGCGGGCACGCCGCATGAAAGGCGAGTTTCTTCTGGGGGAACTCGCCCGGCGTGGGTTTACGCCGTCCTACGGCTTTCCGGTCGATGTTGTGGCCTTCGATCATCTCTCAGGCCACCATCGTGATGAGGCGGCCGGTGTAATCGCCTTCGGCGAGTACCGGGGGGGTGCCTCCCGTACGCTCGACGTGGCGATCCGCGAGTATGCACCGGGAGCGGAGATCGTAGTGGATGGTCTCGTACATCGCTCCGAGGGCGTCTTCCCCGCTTGGGGAGCAAGGACCGATACCTCGAACCTGGAAGACCTGCAAGACTTCTGGGAGTGTCCGTCTTGCCGCTACTTCGACTTGGCGCGTGCTGTTCCTGCGGTCTGCCCGCAATGCGACACACCGGCAAGGGGTTGGAAGCGTTGCCTGCGGCCCGCGGGTTTCCTTGGTCGCCGTGCTCCTCACACCGGATACGAGAATCTTGGCCCCGCGATCTATGAAATGCCTCGGCTCTCGGCAGCAGGCTCCCCGTGGCGGGCATTGCCGGATCCCGAGGCAGGGCGGATACGTGCAGACCCAGATGGACAAGTAATCACACTCGGCTCGGGACTCAAGGGTAAGGGCTATGCGCTGTGTCTTTCCTGTGGACGAGCCGAGGCCGAGACCGAGGAGGGACCGGGGTCCCAACTTCCATCCCAGATCCAAAAACATTTTCCGCTGGCCGAAGCTCGAGAGATGAAATTGGCACACGGCTACTGTCCAGGAGGATACACCGAGCCGCAACGGATCCAACGAAATCTTCGCCTCGTTCACGACTCCCGTACCGATGTATTCGAGCTTCAACTACCAAACGGCACTCGCCGGGATCAGGGACTCGCGCTTGCCGCCGCACTGCGCGAGGCACTTGCCGGACGGCTCGGGGCCGAGGCTCGTGAGATCGGCGTCGCCGTTGGTCTTTCGGCCGGTCCAAGTGGCGAGAACCGGGTATCCGCCTTCCTTTATGACCGTGCATCTGGGGGCGCGGGGCTCGTTTTGCGATTGTCAGAGCAGGAATGGTTCAATGCTTGTCTGGAACAAGCTCTCGAAAGACTTTCCTGTCCGGAGGATTGCACACATGGTTGCCCGGCCTGTGTTCTGCGTCCCGACCTCAGCTTTGAAAAGGAACTACTCGACCGGCCAGGCGGAAGGGATGTCGTGCAAGCCCTTCGAGACCGGCTCCAACTTCCAGAGGCCATGCGAGTATTCGGCCCAGATACAACTATTCTGGGCCTGCCGCTCATCGAATGGCTTGATCGACGAAGATGGACAGGGACGCTTGCCGCAGTCAGACTCTACCTGCACGGTTCCCCATCGGAATGGGAGCTTGCCGCTTGGCCGGTCGTTGAGCATTTCGCCCGGCTGAAAGAATCTGGGATAGAGCTTGAACTCGTAATAGAAAGTCGCATCTTGGTCAACAGGTCGATGGATTTGGCGCAACGGCTCGATTTGCATCGGTTGGCGACCCATGCAACTCTAGGCGAAGTCCCTGATCTGCCGAGAGCGAACGATTTCCCAATAGTGGCTGTAGTCAAGAACGCGAATGGAAACACCGCCATCGCTGCACACGATGACAAGGATGCAATTCCAGGCCTTCAATGGGGCCGCGGCACCGAGGTAGCACTAGTTCAGGGACCCTCACCCGATCTACCTGCACCGAAAACCTTGGCAAGCAGCCGGCTTGTAGAACTTTCCAGCGGAAATGCGCGCTTGATTCGGCTTGGCATACGACTCGACGGTCGAGTTGCTTCATTCGGTCGCACCTTCTGGAAACTCTTGGCCGAGGAGTCCCCATTGACGGTTGCGGCGATCCGCACATACAAGATCCAAACCCTGACCTACACGGATCGTTACCTTCTGACGCCTCTTGCTCTGCGACTTATGTTCGAGGTAGTTCGGAGGATGCCTGGCTCAGAAGAGACGGACCTGTTCGTATCGACGGCGCGGATATTCAGTCCTGAACGACAAGGATGGACTATTTTCCATACCTTTGCCGATGACGCTATGCGCCATGCTGTGCTCCAGGCACTGTTGCCGAATGCGCAGATCGACATCCGCGGGAAATCGGAATTACCCCACGCCCGAAGCTTTGCACTTCGTCTTGGAGATGGCCGGAGTATAACCATTCTGCTTGACCAAGGCTTTGGAGCTTGGCGCGTGCAAGGCGCGCCGAAACATGATTTCAGTGCGGATGCCGCCAAGCAGGCCCGGGGGCTCAAGTCGCTGGATTTCGTGATTGGCGTCGAAGGGGGATTCGATGTGCCGATCGTTCTGGAAGAAAGATAGGGCATTTCAGGATTGCGTGTGGGTTGCCACACTCCCTATACACGCGGCGAGATCTGATTCCGACTTTGCCGTCCTCGGTTCGGTATTGCGGAGAACTCCGTTCCCTCCCCCTTGAGGGGGAGGGAACGCTAGGCAGTGAGACCCTACCCACACAAAAATCGGAAGAGCCAAAAATAGCATTCACTGAGTGCGTAATCCGCCCCATGCGCCAATGTAGGAGACATTGTCCCCTGTGGCATAGGACACGCTACCCCCGACCGTTCCCCCTGCTGCTACCGGAACGCCACTACTATCGACCGTCTTCGAGAACATCCCGCCCCAGGAACCGCTTGAGGAAGTGATCCGATACGCTGAACCTGAGTCGGTCCATCTCACACTATTCGCCCGGAAGGTTCCTCGTGGAGTAATGCGCGCCGAACCAAGATCAAGACGGAGGCCAGGGTACGGAGTCAAACCACCGACAAACCCGATTCCAGATGGCGTTGCACCAACAGCCCTTGTGCTCTGGATGTTGTCGATCGAACCGGAGACCCTGTTAGTTCCGCCGCCTATCGTTGCGTTCAAAACAAGATCCCCCGTCCACTGTCCTACCTCCGTGCTCCCTGGAACACGGGGAGCAAATGTCCCATACTCCCTTACATAACCACCCTCAGCCGCTGCCCGATATGTTGCGTTCATGCTGGCCGGCATGGTGGGCCGATCAGACAGCCGAAGATCCGGGCTGTCGATGAAGCTGCCCATCTCCGCGCTGCCGCCGGACGGCAAGTGAAGCCAGTAGCCATAACCAGCCCATAGGGATGGAGAAGCCGTTGCCCAAGCACGGCCTACGACGGCAATATAGCGGTCGTTGAGATCGATGAGTGTCCAGTCCTTGGCGGAAATTCCTTCGACGAAAGACCGAGAAGCTGGATTGCTTTCAATCGCATCCGTCGCGGTATCCATCACCAGGGTGCTCCCGTCCTGTCGAGTAAGCATCGCCCTCATGTTGTCGCCTTCAAAGGTTACCCGTACAGTGTCCGTGGTTGTGCCCGAAGCGTCCCTATTGCTGGACTGCACGATGCTTCCGAACTCTGGCAAGGCATTGGCCGCCGCCCGGGCGCTCCCCGGTTGCGCCGCCGTATTCGTCCGTGCCAGCCGCTCATAGTTTCTCTGCGTTGGAGTGGTCGGGTTCACCACCGGCGCCGACATCGGCGCCACTGAGCCACCACCGCCCTTGCCCCCGGAACATCCCACTGACAGCACCATCAACCCCGCCAGCACACAAGCCATCGTCCATCTTCGTCCGCGCTTCATTCCCTCTCTCCTTTCGTCACGGGAAAACGTCCCGTGAACCCATCCTACGCCATCAGTTCCACAGCCCGGCAGGATTGCCGGGCCATTGCAACAGTCACACGTAGGTAGAGTGAGAGTCCTGCTTATTCACTAGGGCTCGGGGAGCTACCCCTTGCCACGCACAAAAAGCTCTTGTATTCGGCAGGTGACCCGACACGCGGATACCTACGCCGACTGTTGCAACTGCACTGTATAGACAAACGGTTGGGGCGCTGTCAACCGGCCCAAGGTATTCTGGGAAGCATACAAGGACGACGGTGCGGATCTGAGTTCGCCCCTCGCCACCTGATTAGGGAGACGGATCACCAAGCTGGGGGCAACGCAACGGGACGGCGCCCTTCGACTCCGCTTCGCTACGCTCAGGACGAACGGAGACAGGAGTTTCCCTTTGCCCGCTACGTAGAGCAACTACTACGGAAGGGAAACGCTGAACGATCGAGATATGGAGGGGTATTCTCTCACCCTGGCCCTTCCCCAGAGGGAGAGGGAACTCAAGGCGGTATTGTTCAGACGTTCCTGAACGGAGACCGGCAACCGCGCCGTCCCCGCCCCCCTACTGCGGACGCAGCCGCTCGATGGTGTCGATGTAGTCCTTGATGCCGGCCTCCAGGTCGTAGGCCGGGGTGAAGCCCAGGTGCTCCCTGGCCCTGGCGATGTCGAAGATGCAGTAGCTCTTCTTCTCGCCCATGCGGAAATCCAGGCCCGGGCCGACCTCGATCCTGCTGTCCGGGTAGAGCGCGCCGAGTATGCGCTGGAAGTCGTGGAGCGTGACGCCCTGGCCGGTGCCGATGTTGAACACGCGCTCCGCCGGGTCCTTCACCTCCAGGGCCAGGATGATGGACCGGGCCACGTCGCCCACGTAGAGCGCTTCGTTGACCTGGTCCCCGCCGCTGGGCATGGAGAAGCCCTTGCCCGACATGACGTTCTCGATCATCTGGCCGTAGAGCGACAGGGCGCCGTGGCGCACCTCCTTGCCCGGGCCGTAGATGGAGCCGAACCGCAGGGCCACGAAGTCCACGCCGTAACGCTTGCGGTAATACGCGCCCAGGGTCTCGCAGCACACCTTGATGGTCCCGTACAGGTCCGCGGGGTCCTGGGGGTGGTCCTCGTCCATCGGCACGTAATCCGGATGGGCGTGGCGTCCGGTGATCTCGCCGTACACCGCCTTGGAGCTGGTGAACACCACCCGTTGGAGGTTCCGGTGACGGGCGGCCTCCAGGACGTTCAGGGTCCCGTCCACCCCGACCTTGATGCCGAGGGCCGGGTCCGCTTCCGCGGGACCGGGCATCAACGCCGCCAAGTGGGCCACGTGGGTGATCCCGAAGTCCGTGATCACCTTGTCCAGGCTGTCCGGGTCCAGGATGTCCCCCACCACCCGGTCCACGCGCTTCTCGATGTCCGAGATCAGCGACAGGTCCATGCGGTTGTCCAGCAGGACCGGCCGTTGGCCCGCGGCCACCAAGCGCCTGGCGGTCACCGCGCCGTTCACCCCCATGCCGCCCGTAATCAGGATCTTCATGCGTTGCCTCCGTGTCTGCTTCGGACCGGTCTTCCTCGAGCGCTTGCCCGGTCACCTTTCGGACGGGACCCGTGTGAGGTCCAGGTTGCCCTCCCGGTCCACGCGCACGGCCCAGCCCGGCTCCACCAACGTGGTGGAAGTCTTCTCCTCGATGACCGCAGGCCCGCGGAACGCCGCGCCCGGGTCCAGGTGGTCCCGGCGGAACACCGGCGTATCGTGCGCACCGTCGAGCATGATCACCCGGCGCCGCTCGGGAGCGGGCCGCGGCTCCCCGCCGGCCGCCCTCCGGGACGACTCCGGCTTGCCCAGCGAAGCGTATGCGGACGCCCGCAAGTTGACCACCTCCACCACCTCGTCGTCCGCCCGGTGGCCGTAGCGCCGTTCGTGGGCCGCGCCGAACCGGTCGCGGATCTCGTCCACGTTGAGCCTGGCGGGGTCCTTGGCGATGGGCACCGTCAACTCGTAGGCCTGCTCACGGTAACGCATGTCCAGCAGCCAATCAACACGTATCCGGTCCGGGGACGGCCCCTGGGAGGCGAGCTCGCGCCGGACCTCCTCTTCGAGGCCGCGCAGGGCCGTCGCCGCGTCCTCCAGGGAATCCGGGGTGAGGGCCGCCACCCGGGTGGCGACGGCGTCCGAGCGCAGGTCGGACAGCAGCATGCCGAAGGCGCTGAAGTTGCCCGGGTCCGCGGGGACCAGGATGCGGCCGACGCCCAGGGAAGAGGCCACCGCGGTGGCCAGGGTGGGTCCCATGCCGCCGAAGGCGGCGAGGGTGAAGTCCGCGGGGTCGAAGCCCCGCTCGATGGTGATGGTGCGCATGGAGGAGACCACGTTGGCCGCCAGGACGCGCAGGATGCCCAGGGCCGCCTCGTCCTCCGACATGCCCAGGGGCTCCGCCACCGCGCGCCGGATGGCCGCGGCGGACGACTCCGGGTCGATGGCCATCTCGCCTTGCAGCAGCGCCCGGGGGTTCAGGTGGCGCAGTTGCACCAGGGCGTCGGTCAACGTGGGCCGGTCCCCGCCCCTCATGTAACAGGCCGGGCCCGGGACCGCCCCGGCGCTCTGCGGCCCCACCTGGAGCACCTTGCCGTAGCGCACCCGGGCCAAGCTGCCGCCGCCCGCCCCCAGGCTCTCCACCTCCACCGAATCCACGCGCACGGGATGGCGCCCGATGCGCCATTCGGTGCGGAAGAGCTGCTTTCCCGGTATCAGCGACATGTCGCTGCTGGTGCCGCCCACGTCCAGGGAGATGAGGTGGGAGACCCCGGCGCGGGCGCCCAGCTCGTGGGCCGCCACCACCCCCGCCACGGGACCGGACATGAGGGTCTGCACCGGGAACCGCGCCATGGCCCGGGGCGCGCCGATGCCGCCGTTGGACTTCATCAGGAAGGGGTGCGCCCCGGGGAAGCGGCGCAGCACGGTCTCCTCCATGCCGGCGAAGTACCGTTCCATGCGCGGGCCCAGGTAGGCGTTCAGCACCGTGGTGGCGGTGCGCTCGTACTCGCGCCACACCGGGTTCACTTCCGACGACGCCGACACGAACAGGTCCGGGTAGCGCGAGCGGACGCGCTCGGCCGCCAACCGCTCGTGGACCGGGTTCACGTAGGAGAACAGGAACACGACGGCAAGGGCGTCGATGCCCTGCTCCACCAGCCCGGACACGGCCTCGTCCACACGGTCCAGGTCCAGGGGCGTCAGCACCCGGCCGGACTTGTCGAGCCGCTCGGGGACCTCCGCGACCCGCCGCCGGGGGACGAAACGCTTGCCCCCGGGATAGAAGATGTTGAAGACCTCCTCGCCCTTCCACTGGCGTGCGATCTCATATACGTCCCGGAACCCCCAGGTGGTGAGGAGACCCGTGCGGCTGCCCTTCTCCTCCAGCACCGTATTGAGGGCGTGGGTGGAGCCGTGCAACAGGTAGGAGAGGGCCTCCGGACCCCACCGGGCGCGCATGTCCGCCAGCACCCCGTCGAGCACTTCCAGCGGGGCTGCGGGATTGGACGGGACCTTGCGCACCTCGCGGATACGGCCCGTGTCCTCGTCCAGGACCGTCACGTCCGTGAAGGTGCCGCCCACGTCGATGCCGATCCTGAGTCTCATTGCCGGTCGGTTCCGGGCACGCCCCGGGGACGCTCGCCTCAGCGCGCCACCGCGGCGCGGTACCGCATCATGAACAGCACGAACCCGCCCAGGCCCACCACGGTGGTGGCGAGGAACATAGCCGGATAGTCGTTGCCGGTAAAGTCGAGGATGACGCCGGCCGCCACCCCGCCCACGCCGATGGCGAGGTCGTAGAACAGGTGGTACTGGGCCATGCTCAGGCCCCACCGTTGGCGCGGCGCCAAGTCCACCGCCATGGTCATGAGGGCCGCATGGGCGGAGCCGTAACCGAGTCCCACCATGGCCGCGGACACCAGCAGCATCGGGGGCGAGGCCGCCAGCGACAGCACCACCATGCCCGCCAGAGCCAGGAGGTAGCAGGGGATGATCACGAAGGGCCGCCCCTTGCTGTCGGACAGGGGACCGAAGATGGGGCGGCCGGCCACCACCGCCACCGCGAACAGGGCGAACCAGTGGCCCGGGTTCTCCAGCCCCACGTCCAGGGCGTACAGCGAAAGGAAGGCGATGATGCTGCCGCGGGAGACCCCCAGCAGGCCCATGCTCACCGCGGGCATGAGGGACTCGGGCAGGATGAAGGTCTCGAACCAGCGCCGCCGCGGGGTCTCGGTGCGGACCCGCTCCGGCTCGCGTATCCACACGGCCGCGGCCAGGCCCAGGGCCGCCGCGGCCGCGGCGCACAGGAACAGCGTCGGGAAACCATGCTGCGCCACCATCCAGAAGGCCGCGGCCGGGGCCACCGCGCCGGCCACGGTGCTCACCGCCCCGGAGTAGGCGATGAGGGCGCCGCGCCGGTGGTCGGGGGCGATGTCGGCCACCAGGGTGCCCACCGACGTGGTGCATCCCGACCAGCCGAAGCCGTGGTACGTCCGCAGGCACAGCGCCACCAGCACCGAGGCGGTCCAGACGTAGCCCGCGGCCGCGGTGACGAAGATGACCAGCCCTCCCACCAGGAAGACCTTGCTGCCCAGGCGGTCGATGTAGGCTCCCACCAGCGGCCGCACCACCGTGGCGCCGAAGGGGAACGCGGCCATGACCAGCCCGATCATGAACGAGCTCGCCCCCATCCCCTCCAGGTAGAGGGGGAACACCGGCTCGATCTGGAACAGGGCGAAGAAGACCCCGAAGCGGGCGCCGCTGGTCAACAGGAAGCTGCGGACCCAACCGTCCGGCGCGCCGCCTTGCGCTTCCACGGGGAGGCTACTCCGGCTCCGGGCCGTTGCCCGCGGGCCGGGCGGCGCGCCTCAGCCGAGCGGTCTCGGCCTCATCGACTTCGGGGGGCCGTCCGGCCACCGCAACGCCGTAAGCCTCCCGCGCGGTCTCCGCGCTGACGTAGCCGTCCCGGACGTCGTCCAGGACCCGTGACGGATCCCGGTCGAAGGGATCCCCGCGGCCGCCCCCGCCGGCGTACCGGATGCGGAAGACGTCGCCCTTCCCCAACCGCAGCCGGCTCACTTTGGACGGGAGATCCTGCTCCCGCTCCGTGCCCGGGTTGAGGCAGGCCGACGAGGGCAGCGCATGGCGCGCGCCGTGCAGGCCCGGAGCCGAGTGCTTGAAGCGGTCGCTGCGCAGGTTCACGTAGGCCTCGTCGGCGAGCATGGTCCAGTCCCTGACCATGCCCAGGCCGCCCCGGAAGCGGCCGGCGCCGCCCGATTCCTCGAACAGCTCGTAGCGCTCGATACGGATGGGGAACTCCGTCTCCAACGGCTCCACCGGGGTGTTCATCACGTTGATCACCAGCGAGTTCACCACGCTCGGGCCGTCGCCGTCGGAACGCGCGCCCGCGCCGCCGCAGTTGAGGTCGTAGAGCGAGAACCACCGTCCGCGCTCGGCGTCCTGCCCGGAGATGGACACCGAGCCTCCGGCGCCGCTGTCCGGGGCGGGCACGAGCTCGGGCAGGGCCACGGCCAGCACCATCTGGACCACCGAGGTGACCATCTGGCTGGGACGGACGTACATGTTCACCGGCGCGGGATAACGCGGGTTGAGGATGGACCCCTCGGGCGGAAAGGAGACGTGGATGGGCCGGGAGACCCCCTGGTTGACCGGCAGGTCCGGACAGAGCACGGCCACCACCATGCACTCGATGAAGTTCCGGATGACGCAGGGCCGGAGGTTGACAGGGCCCCGGGCCTGCTCCGAGGAGTCCAGCGAGAAGCGCATCTCGTCGCCGGCCACACGCAGGGACGCCTCGATGCGGTAGGAGCGGTCCCGGTCCAGCCCGTCGTCGTCGAGGAAGTCCACGCAGGGGCCGTAGCTCCCGTCCGGGATGGTCTCGATGGCCTTTCGGACCTCCGCCTCGCAGATGTCCATCCATTCCAGCCAGCACGCGGTCACTTGGTCGGAGCCGTAGTGGTCCATGAGCTCCGCGAGTTTCCCGAGCCCGTAGAAGTTGGTCTGGGCCTGGGCCTGCACGTCGCCCCAGGTGGTCTCCGGCGTCCGGGTGTTGGCCATCACGATGGTCTTGAGGTCCTCGTTGACCCGTCCCTCCCGGTAGAGCCTCAGGGCCGGGAGCAGCAGCCCTTCCTGGATCACGTCGGTGGCGTCCGGCGAGTTGGTGCCCGGCACCTTGCCGCCGAGGTCCGGCTTGTGGGCCGTGTTGGCGATGAACGCAACGAGCCGGCCCCGGTCGAACACCGGAGAGACCACGGTCACGTCCGTGGCGTGGTTCTGGCAGGCGAAGTAGGGGTGGTTCGCGATGAACACGTCGCCCTCCGCCATGGCGCCGCCGAACACCCGGATCACCTCGCCCACCTGGGCCGAGATGCCGCCGATGTGGAGGGGCTGGGGCAGTCCCTGGGTCACCATGCGCCCGGCCGCGTCGAAGATCGCGAAGGTGAAGTCCTGGCTCTCCTTGATGACGCTCGAATAGCCGGTCCGGAGCATGTTGAGGGCGAGCTCCTTGGCGATCTGGGCGGTGGCCCGATAGACGACTTCCATCTGCACTGCATCCATGACGACTCTCCCGGACGCGACCGGCGGCGACCGGCGCGCGTCAGGGGTTCTCGTAGCACGGCCGCGGAACCGCCGCCAACGACCGCGGGCCGCGTGGCGGAACATCCGACTACGGGAAAGCGCGTCCTTCGACTTCGCTTCGCTACGCTCAGGACGAACGGGGGCAGGGATGTCACGTGGGGAAATACTCCCGTCCACGGCTCGATGGTCTCATCCACGGCTCGATGATCCCGTCCGCGGCTCGATGCTTCAGGGTTTCCTTGCCTTTCTCGTGCGCCCGGGCTATCTGGTCTGTTTTCGGACGGGGCCAATGGTCCCCCGGCCTTCGGCCGCCCTCTCCGCGGAGCGGGGACGGTCCGGTTTCGGGCAAGCGCGAAAACCTGGAGGCGTCATGGCGTTGTTCTTTCATTCCCAGGACGTGGACGAGCTGGTCTCGTTCCCGGAAGCCGTCTCCATCACCGCGGAAGCGCTCGGGAAGGTGGCCACGCCGGAGGGCGTGAACGCGCCCCGCAAGCGCCTGAACCTGCACAGGAACGTGGGCGAGGCGTCCTTCGACACGGTGCTCAACATCTATGCCGGCGGGGCGGCGAGCTACGGCGCGGTGGGCGCCCAGGTGGCGCTGCACCGGAAGGCCATCGTCGGCGACCAGCAAAGGCGGCCGCCGTACAACCCGGACCAGACGGAGCTGGCGCTGATCTACGACGCGGACTCGGGCTCCCTCCTGGGGGTCATGGCGCACCGGCCGAAGCACGCCGCGGGGGTCGCCGACCTGCGGACGCCGGCCACGAGCCTGGTGGGCCTCGACCGGCTCGCCAGGGAGGACGCCCGACTGGTGGGCATCTACGGGTCCGGCAACCAGGCCTACTCCACGTTCGTGGGGTTGACCGAGCTCCGGCCCATCGACGGCGCCAAGGTGTTCAGCCCCACCCGGTCGCACCGGGAAGCCTTCGCCCGGAGGATGACCCGGGTCACCGGGGTGCCGGTGCAGCCGGTGGACGAGGCCCCCCGGGCCGCCCAGGACGTGGACATCGTCCTGTGCATGACCAACACCAACGTCCCGGTCATCGACGGCGCGTGGCTGGAGCCGGGCCAGTACGTCATCTCGGTCATCGGCAGCAACATCGAGCTGGTCAAGAGCGGCAACCTGGACAAGCCCCGGCGCGAGATCGACGACGGCACGCTGGTACGGTGCGACTTCATCGTCGCCCTGTCCCGGGAGCAGGCGGTGGACTCCCAGCAGGGCGACATCTACTGGCCCGTGCAGGACGGGGTCATCTCCTGGGACAAGGTGGTGGACATGTCGGACGTCCTGACCGGAAAGGCCCCGGGGCGCACCGACGACCGCCAGATCATCCTGTACAAGAACCAGGGAGGTCAGGGAATCGTGGATCTGGCCCTGGCCAAGAGGCTCTACGACCTGGCCCGGGAGCACGGGAAAGGGGTCGAACTCGACATCCGGCCGCGGGAGAACTGGTGGGTCCAGGGCGGACGGGAAGACTACTGGACATGAGCCGGATACCGGGCTATATGGTAGCCCCGTGTCAGGCGTCGGCTTCTCGGAGTTCGCCGGCTTTCTGGGAGTTCGGATGGCGAGAACGGATGTACCCGAAACGGTGGTTTGCCCGAACTGCAACCACAATGTCGTTATCGAGCTCTACCAGGTAGATATCAGCATCAACAGCTCCCAGGGGCATTTCCACACGGTCCATCACCGCCGGGAGCCGGCCTACACCGTTTACTGCATCAACTGCGGGCACTTCATCACCAACCGTCCATCGGGCAAGCCCACCAGGGGCCACAAGGCGTCCAGGCCCGCGGCCTCCGCGCAGACCGCGGGAAAGCCCGGGTCCGCAAAGACGGCGCCTCCGAAGCCGAAGGCCCCGGCGCCGGCCGGGAGCGACCCCGGCCGCACCTCGTCCACCCGGAAGAAGGCGAAGTAGGGCCGGTGCGGCGGTGCCGGAAGAGGGGTTAGCATGGACGTGAATCCGTCGGTTCGCAAGTTCGTGAAGGAAGCCGCGGCCATGTGCCGCCCGGACGACGTGGTGTGGTGCGACGGGTCGGAAGCCGAGCGCGAGCGGTTGATCCAGGTGGCGATCCGGTCCGGGGACCTCGTTCCACTGGACCAGGAGACGCTGCCGGGCTGCTACCTGCACCGCAGCGCCGCCAACGACGTGGCGCGCACGGAGCACCTGACCTTCGTCTGCTCGCGCGAGCGGGACGACGCCGGGCCGGTCAACAACTGGATGGCGCCGGACGAGGCCTACGACCGGCTCGCCGGGCTGTTCGACGGCGCCATGGCTGGCAGGACCCTGTACGTGGTCCCCTTCCTCATGGGGCCTCCCGGCTCTCCCTTCAGCAAGGTGGGGGTCGAGCTCACCGACAGCGTTTACGTGGCCCTGAGCATGCGGGCCATGACGCGCATGGGCGACGCGGCCCTGGAGCACCTCGGCGACTCGGACGATTTCACCCGGGGGCTCCACTCCAAGGCCGACCTGCACATGGACCGGCGGTTCATCTGCCACTTCCCCGAGGCCAACACCATCTGGAGCGTGGGCTCCGGCTACGGCGGCAACGCGCTGCTGTCCAAGAAGTGCATGGCGCTGCGGCTGGCCAGCGCCCTCGGGGCGCGGGAGGGCTGGCTCGCCGAGCACATGATGATCGTGGGGGTCCAGAGCCCGGAAGGCGAGACCACATACGTGTGCGGGGCGCTGCCCAGCGCCTGCGGCAAGACCAACCTGGCCATGCTGGTGCCGCCCGGGTCCATGGATGGCTGGCGCGTGTTCACGGTGGGCGACGACATCGCGTGGCTGCGCGTGGGCGACGACGGCCGCCTGTGGGCGGTCAATCCGGAGGCCGGTTTCTTCGGCGTGGTTCCGGGCACCAACTCCATGACCAACCCCAACGCCATGCGCACCGTCCGCAGGAACACCATCTTCACCAACGTGGGGCTCAAGCCCGACGGCGGGGTATGGTGGGAGGGGCACGACGACCCGAGGCCCCGGACGGTCACCGACTGGCGCGGGCGCCCGTGGAACGCCTCCCGGGAGGGGCCCGTGGCCCATCCCAACAGCCGCTTCACCGTGCCCGCGAGCGAATGCCCTTCCCTGTCCCCCGAGTGGGACGACCCCAGGGGCGTCCCCATCAGCGCCATCCTCTTCGGCGCCCGGCGCCAGAAGCTCGTTCCCCTGGTCTATCAGGCCTTCGACTGGTCCCACGGCACGTTCCTCGGCGCCACCCTGGCGTCCGAGACCACCGCGGCCGCCACCGGCGCGGTGGGAGTGGTCCGGCGCGACCCCATGGCCATGTTGCCGTTCTGCGGTTACAACATGGGGGACTACTGGAGCCACTGGCTCTCCATGGGCAGGCGCCTGACCCGTCCCCCCAAGATCTTCCGGGTGAACTGGTTCCAGCGGGACGAACAGGGAGGGTTCCTGTGGCCGGGCTTCGGCGAGAACCTGCGCGTGCTCCAATGGATCATCGAGCGTTCCCGGGGCGGTGGAGCCGCGGACGAGACCCCCATCGGCTACCTGCCCAAGCCGTCGAGCATCGACGGGAAGGGCCTCGACCTGCCCGAGGCGGCCATGCGCCGGCTGCTGCACGTGGATCGCGACGGCTGGCGCACGAACCTGCGGAGCCAGTCGGAGTTCTTCGAGAAGTTCGGGGACCGGCTCCCCGCGGGGATCCGCGAGCAGCACGCCGCCCTGCGGCAGAGGCTGCGACCCCGGTAACGCTCCCTCCCCGCTCCCGGCCTGCCTGTCCTTTACGCACCTGCCCGTTCCCTGGGCAGCCGCGGTCGTGCGGTGACCGTTGGCGCCGCTGTCGCTTCCACCTGAAAGAGCATCTGTACCGGCCCCCGGTCGCCACCCTTGCCGTCATCGTTCGTTGGCACTCGATTTGCTTCATTCAAGTCCATCCATTCCCGCGGACGGATTCCAACGGACGGAAAAAACACGACGAAACGGGGGACAAGGTAGTGGAGATCAACAGCGGTGACACCGCATGGATATTGACCTGTTCTGCTCTCGTGCTGATGATGACCATCCCGGGGCTGTTCCTGTTCTACGGCGGCCTGGTCCGCACCAAGAACGTGCTGGGGACCATCATGCAGAGCTTCATCGTGGTGGGCGTCATCAGCATCCAGTGGGTGCTGTGGGGCTACACCCTGGCTTTCGGCCCCGACGTGGGCGGCCTGGTCGGCAACCTGGAATGGTTCGCCCTCGACGGGGTCGGCGCCGAGCCCAACCCGGACTACGTGGAAGGCGTTCCCCATCTGGCCTTCATGGTGTTCCAGATGATGTTCGCGATCATCACGCCGGCGCTCATCACGGGCGCGTTCGCCGAGCGGGCGAAGTTCAGCACCTTCCTCGTGTTCACGCTCCTGTGGAGCACCCTCATCTACTCCCCGCTCGCCCACTGGGTGTGGGGCGGCGGCTGGATCGGGGGCATGGGGGCCCTGGACTTCGCCGGCGGCACCGTGGTGCACATCAGCTCGGGGGTTTCCGCGCTGGCCGCGGCCCTGGTCTATGGCGCGCGGCGAGGCTACGGCAGGGACGCCATGATGCCCCACAACCTGCCCTTCAGCGTCATCGGCGCCTCGCTCCTGTGGGTGGGCTGGTTCGGGTTCAACGCCGGCAGCGCGCTTGCCGCGGACGGCTTGGCGGCCATCGCCTTCGTGACCACCCACACCGCGGCCGCGGCTGCGGCGCTGGCCTGGATGTTCACCGAATGGGCCACCGGGGGCAAGCCCACGCTGCTCGGAGCCGCCACCGGCGCCGTCGCCGGCCTGGTCTCCATCACGCCCGCGGCCGGCTTCGTCAGCCCCCTGTCCGCCATCGTCATCGGCGCGGGCGGCGGACTCCTGTGCTATGCGGCCTGCAACCTCAAGGCCCGGCTGGGCTATGACGACTCCCTGGACGTGGTGGGGGTGCACGGGGTCGGCGGGATCTGGGGCGCCCTGGCCACCGGCCTCTTCGCCTCCACGCTCGTCAACTCCGGCGGCGCGGACGGCCTCTTCCTGGGCAACCCCGGCCAACTGTGGATCCAGTTCGTGGGCGTGGCCGCCACCGCGGTGTTCTCTTTCGTGGGCACGCTGGCCATCCTCGGGATCCTCAACGCCACCATGGGTCTCCGCGTGTCCGACGACGAAGAGCAGATGGGCCTGGATTTGAGTCAACACGAGGAACGCGGTTACAGTTGGTAGGCGCGTCCCCGCTCCATTCGCGCAAGGAGGAACTCCGTGAAGAAGATAGAAGCGATCATCAAGCCGTTCCGGCTGGACGAAGTCAAGCAGGCGTTGACCGCGGTGGGGGTCTCGGGCATGACCGTCAGCGAGGTCAAGGGGTTCGGGCGCCAGAAGGGCCACACCGAGCTGTACCGGGGCGCCGAATACACCGTGGACTTCCTGCCCAAGGTGAAGATCGAGGTGCTGCTGCCCGACGAGTTGCTGGCCGGCGCGGTGGACGCCATCCTGGAGTCGGCCCAGACCGGCAAGATCGGCGACGGAAAGATCTTCGTGACCAGCGTGGACGAAGTGATCCGTATCCGCACCAACGAACGCGGCGAAGAAGCCGTCCGCTAGGGGACGGACCGGCCCTCCACAGGGCCTGGGACGGCCTCCGGCGCCACTCCGAAGCCGCGGCGTCCGGCCCGGGCGTGCGACCGCCCGGGCCGGACGCCGCGGTGAAGAACCTGCCCCTCCGCCGCGCGCGTCTGCGCGTGGATTTGAAGCGCAGCCGGATTTATTGTAATCCTTCCGGCTGCGTCGCCATGCCGAAGCAGAAACAGAAATCCGCCCTGCCGTTGCGGAACAAGGAGCTCAGTTGGCTCGCGTTCAACGGCCGCGTGCTCCAGGAGGCGTCGGACCCGTCGGTGCCGATCCTGGAACGGCTGAGCTTCCTCGGCATCTTCTCGTCCAACCTCGACGAGTTCTTCCGGGTGCGGGTGGCCCACCTCCGGCGGCTGGAACAGCTCGGCGCGGGTGCCCGGCGCCTCATGGGCGAGGACCCGGCCGCGGTGCTGGAAGAGATCCACGAGATCGTCCTGGAACAGCAGGCCCGGTTCGAGAGCATCTACCGGAACATCCTGGAAGAGCTCCGGGAGAACGGCGTCTCCATCGTCAGGGAGGACGAGCTCGACCCCGCGCAGGAGAGCTACATCGAGGAGTTCTACCGGCAGAAGCTGCGGCCTACGCTGATCCCCCTGATGATCAACCACTTGGCGGAGTTCCCGCAACTGAAGGACCAGGCCATCTACTTGGCCGTCTGCCTCTCCAACACCCGTTCCCGCCGGTCGGAATACGCGCTGATCGAGATACCCACCGACGTGTTGTCGCGGTTCGTCATACTCCCCAGGGCGGAAGGCCGGGAGTGCGTGATCCTGCTGGACGACGTCATCCGTTACTGCCTGAAGGACATCTTTTCCATCTTCCCCTTCGACCACTTCGAGGCTTTCACCATCAAGTTGACGCGGGACGCGCAACTCGACCTCGACGACGACCTCTACGAGAGCTACATGGGGAAGATCTCCAAGGGCCTCAAGCAGAGGAAGACCGGGACGCCGGTCCGTTTCATCTACGACACCCGGATACCCCGGCGCCTGCTGGAGCTGTTGCAGCGCAAGATGGGCCTCGACGCCGAGTCCGGCCCGTTCATCCCCGGAGGGCGGTACCACAACTTCAAGGACTTCATGGGGTTCCCGCGCATCGGCTCGAAGAAGCTGTCCGCGGCCCCGCTGCCGCCGCTGGCCCACAAGGACATCGACGCGGCCAAGACCTTCTTCAAGGCCGTCCGGCGCCGGGACATCCTGGTGCACTACCCGTACCAGACCTTCGACTACCTCATCGAGTTCCTGCGCCAAGCGGCCATCGACCCCAAGGTGCGCTCCATCAAGATGACGCTGTACCGGGTGGCGCGCGACTCGAAGGTGGTCAACGCCCTCATCAACGCCAGCCGCAACGGCAAGCGGGTGACCGTGGTGATGGAGCTGCAGGCCCGGTTCGACGAGGCCGAGAACGTCTATTGGGCGGAACGGCTGCAGGAAGAAGGGGTCCGCGTCATCAACGGCGTGCCGGGCCTGAAAGTGCACGCGAAACTGATACTCATCACCCGGGTGTCGCATCGGAAGACCCTGCTGTACGCCCACGTGGGCACCGGGAACTTCAACGAGACCACCGCGCGCGTCTATACGGACGACAGCCTGTTCACCGCCGACGAACGGATCACCGGCGAAGTCAGCCGGGTCTTCGGCTTCCTGGAGAACAACTTCCGGCGGACCGCCTTCAAGCACCTGATGGTGTCCCCCTACGACACGCGCCGCAGGCTCACGAAGCTCATCGACGCCGAGATCAAGAACGCCCGCAAGGGCCTGCCCGCCTACATCATGCTCAAGGTCAACAACCTGGAGGACCGGGGCCTCATCCGCAAGCTCTACGACGCGAGCGAAGCCGGAGTCCATGTGAAACTCATGGTGCGGGGGATGTTCTCGCTGGTCCCGGGGGTCAGGCATTTCAGCGAGCGCATCGAGGCCGCGGCCATCCTGGACCGGTTCCTCGAGCACTCCCGGGTCATGGCGTTCGCCAACGGCGGCGCCGAGAAAATCTATATCGCCTCCGGCGACTGGATGGAGCGGAACGTGGACCACCGGGTGGAGGTGGCCTGCCCGATCTACGACCCGTCCCTGAAGGAGCAGATCCGGGACGTGCTGGACATACTGTGGAACGACGACGTCAAGGCGAGGGTGCTGGACAAGGACCTGGAGAACCGGTACCGGACGGCGGCAGGCGGCCAACGGACGCGCGCCCAGGAAGCCATCTACGCCTACCTGAACCAGCTTCACACGCAACGGCCGGAGGCCGACGCACCGTTGTCCCTGGCGCGGTGAGCCGGGCGCGGCGGTCCGGGCGCGGTCCCGGAAACCGCGGCGGAACGCGCCCGGACCGGACGGGGAACCCGCACGGGACCCCCGCCCCGGACGGCTGCATGGCCGCGGCATCGCCGACGCATTCGGCAGGACAGGAAACGAGGAGGCGCCGAACGAGATGAAGAAGCTGCCGTTGGGAGCCGGCGACCCGTTCGCATGGCGGTCCTGGGGCGAGGGGTTCGTCAACGTCAACCACGCGGGCCACCTGGAGGTGGTCACGAACCCCGCCAAGCGGAGCCGGGTGGACCTGCACGAGCTCGTGACCCTGTTGCAGCAACGGGACGTGCGCCCGCCGGTGCTGGTGCGCTTTCCGCAACTCATCGACCGGCAGATGGAAACCCTCCACCGGGCGTTCCGGACCGCGACGGAAACCTTCGACTACCGCGGGTCCTACACCTGCGTCTATCCGCTCAAGGTCAACAGCCGCAAGGCCACGGTGTCGCGCATCTGCGAAACCGGGCGTCCCTACGGCGTCGGCCTGGAGGTGGGCACCAAGGCCGAGCTCTGCATCGCCCTGTCCATGATCGGGGACAGCCGGGCGCCGATCCTCTGCAACGGCTACAAGGACCGCGCCTACGTGGAGCTGGCCGCGGCGGCCGGCGAAGCCGGCTACGACACCGTGCTCGTGTTCGAGCGGCCGAGGGAGTACGAGCTCGTGAGCGAGCTGCGGGCCAAGGGGCTCCGGTGCCCCCGGCTCGGCGCCCGGGTCAAGCTCAACGCCAGCGGCATGGGCCGCTGGGAGGAGTCTTCGGGGGACCTGTCCAAGTTCGGCCTCACCGCCTCGGACCTGCTGGAGGCCACGCGGCTGCTGAAGGAATGCAAGCTCCTGGACCGCCTCCGGCTCCTCCACTTCCACTTAGGCTCGCAGATCACCAACATCCGGAACTTCAAGCAGGCGCTGCAGGAAGCGCTCCGTTTCTACGTGGAGCTCAAGGAGATGGGGGTGCCCCTGGACACGCTGGACGTGGGCGGGGGCCTCGGCGTGGATTACGACGGCAGCAACAGCTCCGCGGACTCCAGCGTGAACTACAACGTCCAGGAATACGCCAACGACATCATCTACACCACCAAGGAGGTGCTGGACCGGGCCCGCATCGCGGAGCCGCGCATCATCACCGAATCGGGCCGGTTCCTGGTGACCCACCACGTGGCCCTGCTCGTGGACCCGCTGGAGCAGCCGCAAGCGACCCCCAAGTCCGGCCGGCCCCGGACCCGGGCCTCCAACGTGGACGCGGTCAACGAGCTCGACGACATGGCGGTGGAGATCAACGGCAAGAACTGGCGCGAGTACCTGCACGACGCCTACCAGAAGAAGGACGAGATGCTCTCGGCCTTCTCCCTGGGCTTCCTTTCCCTGCAACAGCGGGCCCAGGCGGAGTCCGCGTTCTCCCGGATCGTCGAACTCGCCAGCCGCTTCTCGCGCCACGGCCGGTTCGACGGCGAGGACAAGGCCGCCCTCGAACGTATCGCCGCACGCTTGCACGCGTTCAACTTCTCCATATTCCGGTCGTTGCCGGACAGTTGGATCCTCGACATGCTGTTCCCCATCATGCCCACCTGCCGGCTCAAGGAAAAGCCTGCCATCAAGGCGATCCTGGCGGACCTCACCTGCGACTCGGACGGCGTCATCAACAAGTTCTCCCACCCCCAGGAGCCCCGGTCCACCTTCGAGCTCCACGCCCTCCCCTGGGAGGACTCCTACACCCTGGCCATCCTGTTCCTGGGCGCCTACCAGGAGGCCCTGAGCAGCGACCACAACCTGTTCGGCCGGCCGGCCGCGGTCACGGTGGAAACCGACGGCGATGGCGCGGTCGAGGTCGTGGACGTGCGCAAGCCCGACACCTGCGCCGACATGCTGGCCCGCTGGGGCTACGGCGGCCTGGTGCGCGCACATGCGCCCGGGGTCCTCCCGGCCGTACCCGACCCGACTCCGGAGGCCCCGCCTGCCCTGCGGCTGGAACGCATACTCACCGAGGTCCTCGCCGGCGGCACCTACCTGGACCGGCAGGAAGGAAGGCCCAGGGCCGCGGACCCGGCCGGGGAAACCCTCCACAGGACCCGCATCCGCGAGGCAAGGCAGCCGTCTTCGGCCAGCGGTTCCTGAAAAGTTCCCGCTACCGAAAACTCGCGGTTTGAGGACTGCGACTTCCTGTGTTAGCGTAGGGTCCGTCCCGCCGCACGGGAGGATGCGCAAGACTTCGTCCGGCCGGCGAGCCGCGACCGCCCGATACCCGCGGCCGAAACTGCAATGACCACCATCCAGCGCCGCGCGCAGACCCTTTCGGTGACGGAACCGTGACCCCGGGACCCGCCGCGGGGCGCGTCCCCGCCCCACGGCTTCCGCGGGTGACCGGCTGGACCGTCGGCGTCCTCGCCCTAGCCTTGCTGCTCACCAGCCCCATCCTCGCGGTGCTGGGAATCGCCATGGAGGGCAGCGGCGACGCCTGGCCCCACCTCGGCGCCACGGTCCTCGGCAACTACGTGCGCCAGACCCTCTGCCTCGTCCTGGGCGTGGGCGCCGGCGTGCTGATCCTCGGCGTGAGCACCGCGTGGCTGGTCACCATGTTCGAGTTCCCCGGCCGTTCCGTGCTGCAATGGGCGCTGCTGCTGCCGTTGGCCATGCCCTCGTACATCGCGGCCTACACCTACACGGACCTGCTGGAGTTCGCCGGTCCGGTGCAGACGGGCTTGCGGCAACTGTTCGGTTGGCAGGGTCCCCGCGACTACTGGTTTCCCGAGGTCCGCTCCCTGGGCGGCGCCGTGACGTTCCTCTCCCTGGTCCTCTACCCCTACGTCTATCTGCTGGCCCGGTCGGCGTTCGTGGAGCAGTCCCAGAGCCTGTGGGACGCCGCCCGGGGGCTCGGGCTCGGGACCTGGAGCTGCTTCGCCCGGGTGGCGCTGCCGCTGGCCCGGCCGGCCATTGCCGTGGGCGTGCTGTTGGCGTTGATGGAGACCCTGAACGACTTCGGGACCGTGGACTACTTCGCGGTCCAGACCCTGACCGTGGGGGTCTATCGCGTCTGGTTCGGCATGAACGACGCTCCTGCGGCGGCGCAGTTGGCTTCCATGCTGCTGGCGCTGGTGCTGGTGCTGGCCGCCCTGGAAAGGACCGCCCGGGGTCGGCGCCGCTACCAGGCCGACCGCCACGCGCCCCGGCGCCGCGCCCTGGCAAGGCTCCGGGGCGCCCGGGGCGCCCTCGCCCTGGGGACCTGCGCCGCCCCCGTCACCCTGGGGTTCGCCGTTCCGGCCGCGCTCATGGCCGCCTCCGCGGCAGGCGCCGACGCCGCCGCGGACGTCAGCACCCTCGCCCTTGCCTGCAACAGCATCGCGGTGGCCGGCATGGCCGCCCTCGCCTGCCTGTGCGCGGGCCTCTTCCTGGCCTACGGCGCCCGCCTGTCCGGCGCCCCCCTGGTCAAGACCACGGCGCGCCTGGCCAGCATCGGCTACACCGTGCCCGGGGTCGTGCTCGCCGTGGGGGTCCTGATCCCCGCGGCCGCACTGGACAACGCCATCGACGGCTTCATGGACGCATGGTTCGGCGCACCCACCGGGTTGGTCTTCAGCGGCACCCTCTGCGCCCTGGTCTTCGCCTGCACGGTACGGTTCGTGGCCCTGTCCTTCGGCTCCCTGGAAGCCGGCCTGACCAAGGTCACCCCCAACATGGACGCCGCGGCCCGCTCCCTGGGACACCGTCCGGGAGGGGTGCTGGCCCGTATCCACGTTCCCCTGCTGCGGAGCAGCCTGTTGACCGGCGCCATGCTGGTCTTCGTGGACGGCATGAAGGAGTTGCCCATGACGCTGATCCTGCGGCCCTTCAACTTCGACACCCTGGCCACCCACGTCTATGAATATGCGTCCTACGAGGCCTTCGAGCAGGCGGCCGCGGCGGCCCTCCTCATCGTGGCCGCGGGCTTGGCGCCGGTGGTGGGCCTCAGCCTGCGCTTCGCGGGTTCGGGGCGGTTCTCCGATCCCGTGGACCCCGTGCCCTGACCGGCCGCGGCCGACCTTGCCGGGGCTACCCTTCCTCCCCGTCCGGGACGGGCGCGGTGAGCAGTTGCACAGCCCGGTCCAGGTCCGCGTGGCTTCCGAGCAGCACCAGGATGTCGTGGGGCTGCAGCCGGTAGTCCATGGGCGGACTCTCCACCGAAGCGCCGTCGCGGACCAGCGCCAACACGCTGGTCCTTCCCTGGAAGTGGTCCTTGAGCTCGCCGATGGTGCAGGAAGCCCCCGGCGCGTCCTCCTGCACCAGGAACGTGTCCGCGGCGGCGCCGGTGAGGAACCGGCTGAACCGGTCCAGGCTCTTGCCCTCCAGCCTGAGCCCGCGCAGCATGCCGTAGCCTTCCCGGCGCACCATCTCCACCTGCAGGGTGATGACGTTGCGCGGCACGTGGTATTCCTGCAGCACCCGCGCGAAGATTTCCACCGAGGTCTCGAACTCCTCCGGTATGACCTCGTTGGCGCCCAGGCGGGTCAGGTGCGGGATCTCGGACACGTACCGCGTCCGCACGATGATGTACAAACGGGGGTTCAGCCGCCGCGCGTGGGAGACGATGCGGGACGTGGCCATGGCGTCGCTGATGGCCACCACCAGAGCCCGGGCCCGGGCTGCGCCCATGCCCGCGAGGACCGCAGGGCGCGTGGCGTCGCCGAAGTCGATCTCCTCCCCCTCGTACCGGACCTGCCGGGCCACCTGGGGGTTGAGGTCCAGCACCCGGTAGGGGATGGCCACCTCGCGGAGGACCCGGGCCAGGTTCCGTCCGTTGAGACCGTAACCGACGATGATGACGTGGCCGGACAGGGAGTCCGCCTGGGGCTTCTCGGCCGCCATGCCCCGGCCTAGGGCGAACCCCACCCGCCCGCCGCCGAGGATCAACAGGGGCGTCGCCAGCATGCTGAGGATCGCGGTGGCGAGGAAGACCTGCTCCTGGTCCGGCGAAAGGAGGTCGAAAGCGCCCCCCATGCGCGCCAGGATGAGCGAGAACTCCCCCACCTGGGCCAGAGCCATGCCCAGCAGGAGGCCCAGGCGGAACGAACGCTGGAGGAACGAGAAGACGACGGTGATGATGCCGCCCTTGATGAGCACCAGCAAGAGCCACGCGACGCCGACCAGGGAGAGTTCTTCGCGCACGAAACCCAGGTCCACCTGCATCCCGATGGAGATGAAGAAGATGCCGGCGAAGCTGTCCCTCAGCGGGAGCACGTCGGAGATCACCTGGTGGTTGTAGTCCGAATCGGAGATCAGCAGGCCTGCCACGAACGCTCCCAATGCAAGGGAGATGCCCGACTGGTAGGCCAGCCAGGCGGTCCCGAGGCAGATGAGCAGCACGAACAGGACGAAGATCTCCTGGTTCCGCAGCCGCGCCACCTGGTGCAGGAACCACGGCACGACGAACCGGGAGGCGGTGAAGATGACGGCCACGGCCAACACCGACTTGCCCAGGGTCAGGCCCACCACCTGGAGCGAGAACGCCTCGGTCTCGCCCAGCACCGGCACCGACAGCATCATGGGCACGGCGATGATGTCCTGCAGCAGGAGCGTGCCCACGGCGAGCCGGCCGTGGAGCGCCGAGAGCTCCTCGCGGTCGCTGTAGATCTTGAGCACGATGGCGGTGCTGCTGAGGGACGCGAGCAAACCGAAGAAGAAGCTGATGCGCGGCGGGTAGCCGAAATGGAGGGCTGCGGCCATCACCGCCAGCACCGTCAGGGCCACCTGCAGCGAGCCGCCCAGGAGCACCAGGGTCCTCACCGAGAGGAACCGTTCGAAGGAGAACTCCAGGCCGATGGAAAAGAGCAGCAGCACGATGCCGATCTCCGCCAGCAGCTCGATCTCGGCGCCGTGGCCGATGACGCCAAAGCCGTGGGGCCCCATGACCACGCCCACCGCGAGAAAACCGATGACCGTGGGGAGCTTGAGCTTGTGGAAGGCGAAGACCGTGGCCACCGTGAGGGCCAGGACCGCCACCAGGCTGGTGAGTACGTTGAGCATGTGTTGCGTTCCCCGTACGCTTCAACGATGATAGACCATTGGGAAATCCATGAATAGCCGCAAGCGCCAACGGGAGGAACGATGAGCCAGGAAGACACGGTCATGGGCATCGACATCGGCGGCACCGGGGTCAAGACCGCGTTGATCGACACCCGGAACGGACGGATGGCCACGGAGCGGCTGCGGCTCCCCACGCCCCAGCCCGCAACGCCGGAAGCGGTCCTGGAGACCGTCACGGAATTGCAGCGGCGGCTGCAATGGCGCGGGCCCGTCGGTTGCGGCTTCCCCGGCCTGGTCAAGAGGGGGCGGGTCGAGCGGGCCCCGAACCTCGATTCATCCTGGATCGGCTACGACCTCGCCGCCCGGCTCCAGGCCGGGATGAACGCGCCCCGGGTGGCCATCGGCAACGACGCCGACGCCGCGGGACTGGCGGAGTTCGAGTTCGGCGCCGGAAGGGGCGCGGGCGGGACCGTGATGATGATCACCCTGGGTACCGGCATCGGCACCGCGGTCTTCCGCGACGGCGTCCTCCTGCCGGACACCGAGCTGGGGCATCTCGAAATGCGCGGCAAGGCCGCGGAGAAGAGGGCGGCGGGCAACGTGCGGACCGCCGAAGACCTGAGCTGGAAGAAATGGGGCAAGAGGTTGAACGACTACCTCGTCCACGTGGAGTACCTTCTCGGAGTCGATCTGTTCATCATCGGGGGCGGAGTCAGCAAGAAGTTCGAGAAGTTCCTTCCCTGCCTCGAGGGCGTGGGCTGCCGCGTGGAAGCGGCGCGCCTCGGGAACGCCGCAGGCATCATCGGCGCCGCCCTGTTCCCGCTGCGCCAAGACCCTGCATCCGGCGCAGCCACGGGAGCAGCATGACGTAAGGAGGATCGGTCTCGCGCAGGGCGCGGTGGAACCGGGCCAACAGCCCCGGGACCTCGGCGCCGGCCAACTCCCTCTCCACCCGCATGCGCGACGCCAGCACGTCCACGGCCGGCAGCACGCAGCCGACCCCCGCGGAGGACACCGCATGGGCGAAGTCCCGGCTCCGGGACTCGTGCACGGTGAGGTCCTGGATGCGCCCCAGGGCGTCCTGGAGCTTCTTCAGGCAGTGCGCCACCGCCCCGGCCTCGGGCATCCGGTCCGCGAGGGTCTCCAGGAGGTAGCGGAGCTTCTTGCACTCGATGCGCAGGGAATGGAGGTCCGCGGCCTCGGCGCGGCCCGAGAGCCGATTCCCCTGCTCCAGGACGGCCCGGCACTTCTTCGCCACGCGCGCCCCGGCCAACCCCAGGACGGGCTCGGAGCCCCGACGCCCGATGGCGGCGGGGTCCTCGACGCATTCGCGCCACCGCCGGAGCGCAGCCGCGTATTCGGGCGAACGCATGACGTCCGCCAGCTTGCGAAGGGCCGCTTCCCGCTCGCGTCGGACGTAGTCGAACAGCGGCGTGAGGTCCCGGGCCAGGGGTCCAGAGAGCATTCCCCGGTATGCCGCCTCATGCGCCAGATAGACGTCCAGGTCCCTCAGCGCATTGGTGGACTTGCCGAGCCATGAGAGGCCGCGCCGGAGCCCGGCCGCGGGTCCCGGCGCGAAGACGTCCCTGAACTGTCCGACGACGGACCGGGCGCGCCGGACGGCGACCCGGAAGTCGTGCAGGCACTCCGCGTCCGTGTCGTCGAGGATGCCCTCTTCGTTGCCGCGGACCGTCAGGTACTGGGCCCACAACACGGTGCGGACGGCATCGGCTGCGGTCTCGGAGCCGGGAGTCGGGGAACCGGGGAACGAGTCCCCGGCGTCCCCGGTCCGCGGCCCGGCCGCAGCCGTTGCGGGAAACGGATCCTTTGCCGCGCCCGCGGTGGTCCGTCGCATCTCCTCGCGCGCTTCCGCCACGGGGAAGAACGCCCGGACGACGCCTACTTGGGTTTCTTCGGCGGGACGATGGCTTCCTGGCAGGCCTTGGCGATCCGGAACTTGATGACCCTCTTCGCGGGTATCTTGATGGATTCGCCCGTAGCCGGATTGCGCCCCATGCGAGCCTTCCGGTTGGTCTTCACGAGCCGCCCGATACCCGGCACGATGAAGACCCCGTTCTTCTTCGTCTCCTTGACGGCCAAAGCCGCCAGGTTGTCCAGAAACTCTTTCGCGGTACGCTTGTCGAGGTCGCACTTTGCCGCCAAGTCGGCCACGATCCTTGCCTGCGTCATCTTCGCTGCTGCTGCCATGCATTTCCCTCCCTGCGCTCCCTGGAACGGGGCGCCGTTTCAGTTCCCACGTAACTTACGAAATCGCAACGCGATTGTAAACGGAAAACGACGAAAACGTCACGGGTTCCTCCAGTCGGGCAACTGCGGATGGGGGCGGCGGAACGCGCTCACGATGTCGCTGTGGGTCAGGTCGTCGTACCGGAACGGAGGCAACTCCTCGCTGATGCGGGAGTGGTACCTCATGAGGACCAGGTAGCGCTTGACCAATTCCGGCAGCAGGAAGTGCTGGCGGACGTGCTCCCGTCCCCGGCGACCGAGGGCGGCCGCTCCTTCCACGTCGTCCAGGACCGCGGCCATGCGGGAGGCGATGGCGTCGGTGTCCAGCGGGTCCACGAGATGGCCCGTCACCCCGTCGATGACCTGCCGCTTGATGCCGCCCACCCGGGACCCGATGACCGGCGCGCCCTGCCAGAGGGCTTCGGCCACCACCAGGCCGAAACCCTCCCGGGTCGAGACGTGGACGAAGCCGTGGGCGACGCTCATCAGCGCGCCCACCACCCGGTCGTTGTCCTCGACGTTGACCCAGAAGCGAACGTCCGGGTGGTCGCCCCCCTGTTGCTTCAGTTCGTTCAGGACGTCGTCCCCTTCCGGGTCGTCCGACGCGGTGTTCCCGATGAAGACGAGGTACGGCCTCGGGTCGCGCCGCCGCTCCCGGCCCAGGCGCTGGAACGCCTTCAGGATGGCGCCCTGGTTCTTGTGACGGTCGTAGCGGGAGACCGCCGCGAGTATGGGCCGCCCGGGGTCCACCTGGTGGGCCTCGAACAGCGGCTGCAGGACGTCCAGGGCCTGGGTCCGGGTGTAGCGCCGGTTCTTCTCCGCCAGGGGGTCGATGCAGGGCATGACCTCATAGACCGGGACCTTGAGCCCCGGGCCCACGAACTCGCGCATGGTGAAGATCGCGCCGTCGCAGTGGTTGACGTAAGGCAGGAGGAACCGCCAGACGGTCTTGTCCGGCGCCGACGTGTCGATGTGGCAGCGCCAGACCACGTTGCCGAAGATCGGCGCGTTCATGATCATGGCCGCGGGCTGCGGGTCGTGGACCACGGTGAGGTCGGAAGCGATGAACGTGTTGCGGGCGTTCTCGTCGATGGTGTCCAGGTAGGCGCCGAAGATCTCTTCCAGGGAAATGGGCTCCCCCGCTCCCTGGAGCAGGTTGTGGAACTTCTTGGTGACCTGGAAGAACTCGCGGTTGCCGCGAATGGTGCACCACCGGGCATCGACCCCCAGCAACCGGGCCAGGGGAACGGCGCTGCGAAGCATCTCGGCCACCCCTCCGCCCACCGCGGTGGAGTTCACGTTCACCCATCCGTAGTCCGTCAACGGCTCCGCCAGCCGCCGGAGCTCTTCCATCCGCGGCCTGCCGATGACCTCCTCGTAGTCGGCGAGGTCGAAGGACGCTTCCGGCCGATGTTCTTCCAGGCCGGGAGAAGTCCCGTTCCGGCCGTTGCCGTTGACGGTTTCGGGCGGGGGCGGGGAAAATTGCGGTATATCCGGCGCGTCGTTCAGGAAAGTCAAGCCTGGTCCTCCAATGCCGTGAAAATAGGCACGAATTGTTCAGATCATACGACAAGTTAGACGAAAATGTCAACAGGATGGCGGCGGCGTGGACAAGCGATCTTTCCCATACCGAAGGCGTCCCGCCTGCCTCGAGCCGCGCCGAGGGCGGTCACCCGTCGCAGACTTCCGGGCGTTGCTCGATGTACTCGAACAGGGCCTCTGCGGCCCATTGGTGGCCGGCGGGGCTCCAGTGGGCGTCGTGGGGCCATCGGGCGTCCGCGAGCTCGGCGCCTTGACGGAGGATGTAGTCGGCATGGTCGATGACGGGAATGCCCAAGGTTGCGGCCATTTTGCTCATCCGTTCGAACGCGTGGGTTCCGTGGAGCTTCAATCCGTGTGTCGCCAGGATGACCAGCGTGGCGCCGTCCCGGTCGGCGCGCTGCTGGAACTGCTCCAGCGCGAAGCGGGTGTATTGCAGGGCATCCTCGAAAAAGGGAGGGATGTCTTTTCGAGTGAACATTCGACGCACGGCGCCCCGAGTGGTGGGCTGCCATCCTTCGAGCAGTGCGGCATAGCCGGGCTGCCGCCTCAGCGCCTCCACGGTCATGGTGAACCATTGCCCCCGGTCAGCAGGAAACAGGACTCCCTTCTTGACGTACAACCAGATGGCAAGCCACGAATGGTCCGTCATCTTCCTCATGGCGCGGGCGGTCCACGGTGGCGGGGGCCAGGAACTCGGCGGAAGCTGGTCCTGGGGGGAGGACCATCCCAGTTCCAACTCCCCGTCCGAGCGCTTTCTCACGATGGGCTCCAAACGATGTTCCCCTCTTCCGCGGCCCCATCTTCCCGAGTTCAGTTCCCGCAGAACCGGCGTGTTGTCGAGGAAATCATTGTCGACGAAGACCAGCACGAGCAGTTTGGGACGGAGGCGCCGGGCATATTCGTCGTAGAACGGCAGTTGCTGGACTTGGCCGGAATGTCTCAACCCGAAGGCCGAGGTCGTGACGTCCAGATGGGGCAACCGGCTGGCGGCGAGTTCTTCGAGGCGAACCTGGAGCTTTCGATCGATGGGGACCTCCATCGCCTCCACGAAGGAGTCGCCGATGATGGAGACGTGGCAGGTTGCTGCGGCGCGTTCGGGGTTCGGGGGTTCCCGGTCGAGGAAGCCCAGGCTGTTGGTGCGGGAGGCGTTCCAGTAGTCGAGTCCGTTGGTATGGCGTATCTCCGTGTTCGGCGGCCTGAGGGAGCCGACGTTCGGGACGTGTTCCAGGGGTCGGCTCGATTTCATGAACGGCACGGTCAGGCGGAACCAGGCTTCTCCGGCCAACGCCACCAGCGCGACGCCCGCGACCATGAGGAGCGCATTCCAGCCGATGCGCCGCAGCGCACCGCGGAACCGGCCACTGGGGGGAGGATAACCAACGTAATCCATCGCGCGGGGTCTCCCGGGGCGCCCGGTGAAGTTCCGGGAAGGGTCAGGGCCGGACGACCATCTCCGTCCGTCCTGAGCGTAGCGAAGCGAAGTCGAAGGACGCGCCTCGTCGAGAAAGCGACGAAGATACCACGGCGTCCCGACTGCCTCAAGCCGCGCCCGGGGCGGTCACCCGCCGCAGACTTCCGGGCGTTGCTCGGCATATGCAAGTTCCCACCTGCTCCCGCTTGCCACCGGCGGCCGGTTCGAGTATGGTTTCCCGGTTGCCGAGCCGCCGGGTCGTCGTTCCCGCCGAGAGTCCATCGCCATGCAAGCCAAGAAGCCGCATTTCCTGCGCAACACGATGATCACGGGGTTCCTGATCCTGATCCCGCTGTTCGTCACCTATATCCTCATCGCGTTCCTGTTCAACCTGCTCAACAACGCGGGCGCGCCGATCCTCCTGGGCGTCCTGTCCTTCTTCGACCTGGACGACCTGCGCTGGCTCACGCCGCTGGTCCCGTTCATCAACCTGCTCCTGGCCCTGATGCTGATCTTCTTCATGGGGCTGTTCGGCGCCAACGTCATCGGCCGACGCATCCTGGCGGCCCTCAACCAACTGGTCATGAGCCTGCCGTTGGTGAGCAGCATCTACGGCGCGGTGAAGCAGATGGTCGAGACCCTCCACGGCCCCAACCGCAGCTTCCAGCGGGTGGTGCTGCTGGAATATCCCAAACAGGGCGTCTGGATGATGGGCTTCGTGGCGACCCGGCGACCCGACCCTTTCGACCTGTCCTCCTCCGGCGCGCTGTTGTCGGTCTTCGTGCCCACCACGCCGAACCCGACCTCCGGCTTCCTCGTCCAGGTGCCGGAAACCGACGTCATCGACACCGACTACAACGTGGAGGAAGCCTTCAAGTTCATCGTCTCGTCGGGCATCGTCGGCAGGTCGTTCGGTCCGCCGGCTGCGCCCGGGCAACCCTCGCCGGCCGCGGCCCCGGAAGAGGCCCGGTAGCCTGCGCCGCGGAACCTCCGGCAGGGCGCGGGTCCGGGGAGCCGCGTCATGCCGGGGGCTCCGCGGAGGACGGCGGGTCCGCGGACCCGCCGGGGTCGGCGAACCGGTCGTTGAGCGCCTGCACGTAACCGTTGGCCTCGGTGATGATCTGGGAGAGTTGCTGCCGGGTGCTCCGGTTCCAGCCGGACGGCCCGAGCGCGAACACCGAGCGCCATATCCGCGCGTTCTTCCGGAAACCGCCTGCGAGGGCGTCCATCGCCTCGGCGTCGCGCGGGTCTTCCGACTCCCGGCGAAGCCGCTTCCGCATGCGCCGGGCCGCGAGCCGGCACACGGAGTGATGGGTATAGCCCGCGGCCAGGAAGACCGCGGCCAGGGCGGCGCAGCCCCAGAACGTGGACCAGAACGGATGCGTGGGCAGCAGGAGGCCCCACTCCCCGGTGCGGAAGGTCCAGGCCAGGAACGCGGCAAGGAGCACGGCGAAGACGACCCCGTCCAGCCGCCGGACCCGGCGGCGCCATTCCGTCAACATCTCATCCAGGCGCGGGGCCAGCCGGAGCTCCACGTCGCGCGCGCGGTGCTCGAGCACTCCCATGACGCGGTAGGCCCGATCCACTTCCACCTGCCGGATGCGCTGGTGGATCTCCGCCAGGTCGAGGTCGCGCTTCTGCTCGAAACGGGCGCGCAGGCCCGGGTCCTCGATGGGGACCGCGGCCCCGGGACTGTATATGGCGTAGAAGCGCCCCGCGGTGAGCCCCTTCTGGGCCAGCGCGCGCTGCCACGAGCCCACCACGTCTTCCGGGTTGTTCTCCCGGGCCGTGTGGTCCATCTGGTTCAACACGTAGAGGAACTTGCTCGAATCGGTCCGGTGGATGGTCTCCTCCACCAGGTGCTGCAGGGTGTCCTTCATGGTGCCGGGCTCGGGATGCCTGGCGTCGAAGAACACCAGCACCAGGTCCGACAGGTCCATGATGCGGGCCGTCACCCGCAGGGTCTCGGTCCGCTGCTGGTCCGCGTCGAAACCGGGCGAGTCGATGAAGATCTTGCCCCGAAGGACCTCGCCGGGGCAGGTCTTGAGCTGGAGGTAGGCGTCGATGCGGCTTCCCTCCCCCGCGCTGATCTCTTCGATGGCCCGGCTCATCTTGTAGAACGGGAAGCGCGGGTCGGCGTCGAGGGCCACCCCCGGCAGCACCCGGACGCCCTCTTCCTTGCCGAAGCACAACACCGTGAAGCGGTCGTCCACGGCCTGGTTCCCGGTGGACTGCACCGGCTGCTGCAGGAAGTCGTTGACGAAGGTGGATTTGCCCGACGAATAGGTCCCCAGGACCGCCACCAGCGGCCACCAGGGAATGCGCGTGGCGTGGGACTCCTCCGGTCCGAGGAACCCCAGGCGGCGCGAGACCACGTCCAGCTTGCGGAAGCTCCGGACCGCGTCCAGCAGGACGGGGTTCTCCGTCCGCAAGTGGGCCTCCAGGCTCTCCAGCCTCGCTTCCAGTTCGGACGGCGCGGCCGCCCCTTTCCACCTCAACCACTCACGCCACCGGGACATGCGAGCGGTCCTCCCCTGCGTCCGCCAGTTGGCGCAGGGCCCGGGCCACGTACACCCGGGTCATGCGCTTGCGGTACCAGTAGTCCATGTCCGCGTTGTCCAGCGGATGGGACACGCGCATGGCCAAGTCCGCGGCCGCCTCGATGGAGCCGGACTCCACCGGCTTGCCGCACAGCACCCCGGGAACGTCCTCCACCGCCTTGGGCGCCGAGGCCACCGCGGTCAGGACCACCCTGGCCGCCTCGCACACCCCCGACGCCGCCATGCGCAGGGCCGCGGCCACGCCCAGGACCGGGAAGTCGAAGGCGCCCCGCCGCCGCAGCTTGAGATAGACGTTGCGCCAGCCGAAGGACGCTTCCGGTATCCACACGCCCCGGAGCAGCTCGTCGGGCCGTTTGGCCAGGTAATGCATGCCGTCGTCCCGGTACAGGCGGTCCACCGGCGCCCGCCGGCTCCCTTCGGCGCCCACGAGCACGGCTTCCGCGTCCAGGCTGCTCAGCACCGGCGCGGTGTCCGACGAGGAGATGGCGAGACAGACCCGGCTCCCGGGCGCCACCAGGCAGATGTCTCCGTCCTTCTTGAGGCAGAAGCCCACCGCCTGCCGCCAGAAGAACGACTGGTCGTAGTAGTTGCAGCGGGTGTCCACGAACAGGTTGCCGCCGATGGTCCCCGCGTTCCGAAGCTGGAGCGTGGAGACCAGCCCGGCCGCGGCCGCGAGCGCGGGAAAGGCCCCCCGCACCGTGTCGTGCCCGGCCACCGCGCTCAGGCTCTCCCCGGCGCCGATCCACAGCCCGCGGCCTTCCTCCCGGCGGATGCCCCGGTGCTCTTCGATGCGGCCCAGCGACACCAGGTAGCGGGGGGTGAACTGCCCCCGCTTCATCTTGGGATAGACGTCCGTGCCGCCGGCCACGGCCATGGCCTCCGGACCGAGATCCCGCAGCGCCCGCGACGCCTCCGCCAGGGTCCGGGGCCTCACATAGGTGAAATCCGGGAGTCGCAGCATGGCCTCAGCTCTTCTGCGGGACCTCCACCCCCTGGCCGGGAGCCCAACGGATGGGGGCGGGAAACTCGAACTCCGGCACGGTCGGCGGCTTGAGCCGTTGGTCCATGGCCCGCAGGACCTTGTCCGGGGTCACCGGTATCTCGCGCACCCGGACGCCCACCGCGTCGTACACCGCGTTGGACACCGCGGGGATCACCGGCAGCAACGGCCCCTGGCCGGCCTCCTTGGCGCCGAAGGGTCCTTCGGGGTCGTCGGTCTCCACCAGTATGGTCTCGATGGGCGGCGTCTCCAGCGTAGTCGGGCTCTTGTACTCCAGTATGGAGGGTATCTTGTGCAGCCCCGACTTGCGGAAGACCTGCTCTTCCATCAACGCCTCGCCGAGGGCCATGTAAACGCTTCCCTCCACCTGCCCCTGGACCCAGAGGGGGTTGAAGGCCCGGCCGCAATCGTGGGCGATCCACACTTTGTCGATGCGGATCTCGCCGGTGTCGCCGTCGCAGTGGAGCTCCACCACCGCGGCGGAATAGCTGTAGGCGGGGGTGGGACCCACCCCGGCGCCCTTGTAGTCCCCCGGATGGCGGGGCGGCCGATAGCTGCCGGTGGCCCCCAGCGTGCCGAAGCGGCTCTCCGCCCGCTCCACGCACTCCGCAAAGCCCACGCCCCGGTCCGGCAGGCTGCGGCAACGCACCCGGCCGTCCTCCATCTCCAGGTCGTCCGCGGGCGCGTCCAGCAGCTCCGCGGCCACCTGGAACAGGCGCTCCCTGAGCTTGCCGCACGCTTCGATGGCGGCGTTCCCGGTCATCACCGTCACCCGGCTCGAGTAGCTTCCCAGGTCCACCGGCGTGAGGTCCGTGTCCGCGGTCACCACCCGCACGTCCTCGGGCATGAGCCCGAGCTCCTCGGCCACGGCAAAGGCCAGGATCGAATCCGAGCCCTGGCCGATGTCGGTGGAGCCGCAGAAGACGGTCACGCCGCCGCCCCGGTCCGCGCGTAGCTGGACCCCGGAATGGGGCATGTCGTTCCAGTAGATGGGCAGCCCCGCGCCGCTGATGTAGGAGCTCGCGGCAAAGCCGACGCCGCGGCCCCAGGGCAGCGAACGGTGCTTCTCCTTCCAGCCGGAGCTCTCGGCCACCTTCTCGATGCATTCCCGCAGCCCGATGGTGCTCACCCGCAGCCCGTTGACGGTCACCGTGTCGGGCTTCACCACCTGCCGGAGGCGCATCTCCACCGGGTCCAGCCCCAACTTCTCGGCGATCTCGTCCAGTTGCACTTCCACCGCGAACCGGGGCTGGGGCGTGCCGTGTCCGCGCTTGGGGCCGCAGGGGGGCTTGTTGGTGAACACCCGCACGCCCTCGAACTTGTAGGCCGGCAAGTCGTAGGTCACCGTCTGCAACGCGCCGGTGTAATAGACCGTGGCCAAGCCGTAGCTGCTGTAGCCGCCGCCGTCGAGGAACGACCGGAACCACATGGCCTTGAGCGAGCCGTCGCGCTCGACCGCCGTGCGCAGCCACATCTTCACCGGGTGGCGCCCCCGGTGCACGTAGAACGACTCCTCCCGGTTGAGGGTGATCTTCACTGGCCGGCCCGTCACCATGGAGAGCTTGGCCGCGGCGATCTCGTGGGAGAACGGGTCGCTCTTGCCCCCGAACCCGCCGCCCACCGGCGTGGCGATGACCCGGATGCGCCCCATGGGCAGGTCCAGCACCCTGGCGAGGGCCCGGTGCACGTAGTGGGGCGTCTGGGTCGAGGACCACAGGGTGAGCTTGCCGTCCGGGGCGTAGTCCGCCAGGGCGCAGTACTGCTCCATGGGCAGGTGGGTGTTGCCCTGGAAGAAGTACGTCCCCTCGAAGACCTCGTCCGCCTCGTCGAAGCCCGCTTCCACTTCGCCGAACTCGAAGGAGACGGCCTTCTGGACGTTGGCGCGGCGGTTCCAGCTATGGATGCGGCAGTCCTCGGCCTCCAAGGCGCCCTCGATGGAGAGTATGGGGTCGAGCACCTCGTATTCGACGTCGATGAGGCGCAACGCCGCCTCCGCGGCGTCTTCGCTGACCGCGGCCACCGCGGCCACCGGGTCCCCCACGTAGCGGACCTTGTCCACCGCCAGCGCCTCCTCGTCCTGGGTGGAAGGCATGATGCCGAACTTCCTCGGGACGTCCTCGCCGGTGATGACCGCCAGGACGCCCGGCAGTTCCAGGGCGCGCCCGGTGAGCACGCCGTGGACCCGGGCGTGGGGATGCGGGCTGCGCAACAGCCTGGCGAACAGCATGCGCGGCAACACCACGTCGTCGGCGTAACGGGTGGTCCCGGCGCACTTGGCCGGCCCGTCGATGCGCGGCAACGGCTTGCCGATGACCGAGAACCCTTTGTGCTTCATGCCCGAACGTCCTCCGCGCCGCGTCTTGTCCCCGGGCCTCCCGCGGCGCGCCCTCCCGGCCGGCCCACGGCCCTAGCCGTCCCCTGCCCGCGGCCCCTCGCGCCCCGGGTCGGCCGCGGCCCGCTCCACCGCCTCGATGATCTTGGCATACCCGGTGCAGCGGCACAGGTTGCCCGACAGGGCCGCTTCGATGTCCGCCCGGGCCGGGCTGGGGTCCTTGTCCAGCAGCGACTTGGCCGCCAGCAGTATGCCGGGAATGCAGTAACCGCACTGGGCCGCCCCGAGGTCCGAGAACGCCCGTTGCAGCGGATGCGGTCGGCCCTGCACGGAGAGCCCCTCGACGGTGGTGACCTCGCGGCCCTCGGCCTCCAGGCCCAGCATCAGGCACGAGTAGATGGGCTCGCCGTCCACCAGCACCGTGCACGTGCCGCACTCCCCCAACTCGCAGCCGTGCTTGGTGCCGGTGAGCCCCAGCTCTTCCCGCAACACCTCCAGCAAGCTTCGGGTCACGTGGCCGGCGACCTCGTGGACCTCGCCGTTGACGCACAGGCGCAACAACTGCTTTCCGGTGATCTCCCGGCCGCTCAACTCCGAAAGAACCTCCTTGCCTTGAGCTCGAAACGCGGCAACGTTCCCCGGGCCACTACATCCACCACCGGGCGGATGCGCAGGTTGTCCATGATGGAGCGGGTCACGCCCTCCCGGAGCCCCGCGGGACTCTCCGACGCCCCCGGCTCCACCGTGACCTTGAGCTCCGCCAGACCGTCGGTCTCCCGCACGTCCACACGGAACTCCTCGACCTCGGGGAACTGCCGGACGATCCGTTCCACCGCGCTCGGGAACACGTTGACGCCCCGCACCACCACCATGTCGTCCACGCGCCCGAGGACGCCTCCGTCCAGCACCAGGGAGGAGCGGCCGCAGGCGCAGGGACCGCGGCGCGCCTCCACCAGGTCGCCGGTGCGGTACCGGATGACGGGACTCCCCACCCGGCCCAGGTTGGTCAGCACCAACTCGCCCCGGCCTCCGTCCGGCAAGGGCTCGCCGCTGTCCACGTCCACCACTTCGGCGACGAACTCGTCCTCGTTGACGTGCACCCCTTCCCCGGGCGCGTTGCAGGCGAAGCCGAACGCGCCCACCTCGGTGGCGCCCGTGTGGTCGAAGCACCGGGCGCCCCATGCCTCCTCGATGCGCCGCCGGGTGGAGGCGATGCTCGCTCCGGGCTCTCCCGCGTGGACGGTCACCCGGACGGACGACTCCCGGGCCAGATCCATCCCCGCCCGGCGCGCCTCCGCGGCCATGTGCAGGGCGTAGGTGGGGGTGCTCACCAGCACGGTGGCGCCGTAGTCCACGAGGCTCCTGAGCCGTTGCTGCGTGCTCTGCCCCCCGCCGGAAACCGCCAGCGCGCCGACCTTGCGGGCGCCTTCCCACCCGCTCCAGAACCCCACGAAGGGGCCGAAGGAGAACGGGAAGAAGACCCGGTCCCCGGACCCGACCCCCGCGGCCCGGAACACCGCCTTCCAACACTCGCCCCACCAGTCCCACGACGCGTCGGTGTCCAGCCAGTACAGGGGGCGCCCGGTGGTGCCCGAGGTCTGGTGCACCCGCACGTACCGTTCCAGTGGGTACGTCAGGCCGCTTCCGAACGGCGGCCGCCGGAGCTGGTCGTCCACCAGCTCCTGCTTGGTGGTGAACGGCAGGCGGGACCACTGCTCCCGGTTCTCCAACGCCGGCAGGGCGCTGCCGAGCTTGCGGCGGTAGAACTCGTTGGTCCGGAGCACCTCGCCAAGCATCCCGTCGAGCCGGTCCCACTGCGAGCGATCCATGGTCCCCCTGTCCATACTGACACGGAACGCGGACACGGCCAACCCCGGAAACGGTCGGTGCGCCGGAAAAACGCCCCGGAGGTCCGCGGGCGCCGTCAGCCCAGGCGCGACCCGGGACCCAGGCCGACCGCGGCGGCGTATTCCGCCGCGGCCGCCTTGGACCGGGAGTCGTGGGCCCGCACCCTTCGGACCACCACGCTGGCCGAGCCCGCGGCCACCTCCATGCCGTGGTCGGACACGGCCAGGACCTCCCCGGGCGCGCCCGCGCCGGCGCCCATGCGGCTGCCGTACAGCTTCAGCTTGTTCCCGCGGAAAGTGGTCCAGGCGCCGGGTTGGGGATCGGTTCCGCAGATGAGCCGATGGACCTCCGGCGCCGACCCGGACCAGTCCACCTCCGCGTCCGCCTCGCGGCACCAGCCCTCGTAGGTGGCGCGGCTCTGGTCCTGCTCGACCCGCGGCGCCGTACCGGCGCGCACCAGCTCCACCGCCTCCGCCACCGCTTCCACCCCCATGGGGAACAGCTTGTCGAAGTAGAGGCTGCCCACGGTGTCGTCCTGCGCGACATCCACCTCCTTCTGGAGCAGGACCGGCCCCTCGTCGAGGCCCTCGTCCGGCCAGAAGATGGTGAGGCCGGTCTTTTGGTCTCCCTGTATCCGCGCCCAGTTGATGGAGCTGGGGCCGCGGTGCAACGGCAGCAGGGAGGGATGATACTGGATGGTGCCGAACCTCGGGGCGTCCAGCACCCCCCGGGGCACGAGGAGGGTCACGTAGGCCATGACGCACAGGTCGGACCGGAACGACTGCACCAGGTCCACCAGCGCCTCGTCCTTCCAGCTTCCGGGCTGGTGCACCGGCAGCCCCCGCTCCAGCGCCGCCTCCTTCAAGGGGTCCATGGGCCGGCCCTCGCGGTCCGGCGCGCAAAAGACCCCCACGACTTCGTCCGGTCCCGCAAGGAGCCGTTCCAGCACCGCCTTGCCGAACGCCTGCTGGCCATGGATCAGGATACGCATGGCAACCTTCCCTAGCACATCGTCCCTGTTCCGTCACGCCCCGGGCGGGGCGGGACGCCGGCGCGTCCTGCGGGCAGTACGGTATCCGTATCGGAACTTCTGGACAATCGAGACATCCGGGATGGATTCCCGATTCCCTCATCCTGACGCCCCTACCCCCGTTCGTCCTGAGCGTAGCGAAGCGAGGATCCCCATTCATCCTGAGCGTAGCGTAGCGAAGTCCCCCGTTCATCCTGAGCGTAGCGAAGCGAAGTCGAAGGACGCGCTCATGCCCCCTGTCCGGATTGTTCAGAGGTTCCTGTCTTTCGGGAAGCGTTGTCGGGGGCCGTGCGGGAAAGGCTGCCGGTGGCGGATGGCGCCGGGAAGCGGCGCGCGGCCGCTCCCCGGCGAGGAGGCTAGATGTGGTAGTAGTGGAAGAACTCCGCGGGCACCGGGTGCAGGAAGACGTCGCGGGACTCCTGCTCCTTGAAGGAGATGTAGTGGTCGATGACGTCCTGCGTGAACACGCCGCCCCGGGTCAGGTACTCGTGGTCGGCGCCCAGGGCCGCCACCGCCTCTTCCATGGAAGTCGGCACCGCGGGGATGTTGCCGATCTCCTCGGGAGAGAGCTCGTAGATGTCGGTGTCCACCGGGTCGCCGGGTTCGATGCGGTTCTGGATGCCGTCGAGGCCCGCCATCAGCATGGCCGAGAAGGCCAGGTAGGTGTTGGCCGAGGGGTCGGGCGGGCGGAATTCGAGCCGCTTGCTGGCCGCCGAGGTCTCGTAGGTGGGGATGCGGACGGCCGCCGAACGGTTGCGCTGCGAGTAGGCCAGATAGACCGGCGCCTCGAACCCGGGGACCAGGCGTTTGTAGGAGTTGGTCGTGGGAGCGCAGAAGGCGAGCAGCGACGGACCGTGCTTCAGCAGGCCGCCGATGTAGTGCCGCGCCAGCTCCGATAGCTGGGCGTAGCCGTCCTCGTCGTAGAACAGCGGCGAGTCGCCGAGCCACAGGGACTGGTGCACGTGCATGCCGGTGCCGTTGTCCCCGAACAGGGGCTTGGGCATGAAGGTGGCGGACTTGCCGCCGGCCCTGGCCACGTTGCGGACGATGTGCTTGTACCACTGGGACTCGTCCGCCTTGGCGCGCAAGGTGTTGAACCGCGTGGCGATCTCGCTCTGGCCGCCGGTGGCCACCTCGTGGTGGTGCACCTCGAACTCCATTCCCACCTGGGCCATCTTCTCGGCCATCTCCCAGCGCAGGTCGCCGAGCTTGTCGAACGGGGACACCGGGGAATAACCCTGCTTGGGCGGGACCTTGTAGCCGAGGTTGTGGCCGTCCTCGTCACGGCCGGAGTTCCAGTCGGCCTCGTCGGACTCCACCGTGTAGAACGAAGAGTTGATCTTGAGGCCGAACTGCACGTGCTCGAACAGGAAGAACTCCAGCTCCGGGCCGAAGAACGCCTTGTCGGCGATGCCGGTGGCCTTCAAGTGCTCCTCGGCCTTGGTGGCCACGTAGCGGGGGTCCCTGGAGTAGCGTTCGCCCGTCATCGGGTCCACGATGTCGCAGATGATCTTCATGGTCGGTTCCGACTCGACGGGGTCCATGCGCGCGGTGTCGAGGTCCGGGACCAGCAGCATGTCCGATTCGTCGATGGACTGGAAGCCGCGCAGGCTGGAGCCGTCGAAGCCGAGGCCGCGGTTGACGAGGCTGTCGTTCACCCTGGCGGCCGGTATCGCGAAATGCTGCCACCGACCGATCAGGTCGGTGACGAGCAACTCCACTCGCCGCACCTTGTTGTCCGAAATGGTCTTCTGCACATCCGAGAGCGTTGCCATGGTACTCCTTGCTCCTCTACCTCTCTCCGCTTGTAGTCGGGATGGGGTCTGGTCGAAAGGGGCCGTCCGTCTATCACACGGCCCCGGCGACGCTGTGCGCGCGCACCGGAGGGCCGTGTGACCCTACTGCAAGAACAGGCGTCGGTTGTTAGCATGAAGCAGGCGGGACTTCAACCGCGTCCTTCGACTTCGCTTCGCTACGCTCAGGACGAACGGGAGGATGAGTTCGGTAGGCTCGGGACGAACGGGAGCGTCGTTCAGGGTTTGCTTTGCTACGTGGACGTCCGCCGGAGGCCCGGAGGGGGATCCGGGATCGTTGACAGCGTGGGTGCGCTCTGGTAATCGCAATCTCGGCGGCAGGATGGAACTCGCCAGGACGCGCCGAGCCGCGACTCGCCAGCACAGGGAGGTGACCCATGTCGGACCAGGAGCCTCGCGGAGTAGTCCACTGGATCGACCACTTCATCGTCGGCACCAACGACATGGTGGCCTGGGTGGATTGGGCGGTGAACGCCACCGGCATCACGAGAAGGCCCATCCGGGGCATCACCACCGCCGGGCGCAAGAAGGACATGCCGATCATGTGCTTCCTCTGGTGGGACGGCGAGTCCTGCCGCATCGGCGCGTTCCTCCAGCCCGAGGTCTATCCGCCGGCCAAGCCCCTGGGCGAGGACACGCCCCGGTGCGGTTTCTACGTGCGGCCCGGGGACGTGGACGCCCATCTCGGGCGGCTGGACCGCCACCACATCCCGCACACCGACCCGGTCCGGACGGCCGCGGGCGGCGACGAAGGGACCGTGGTCCACTTTGCCGACCCGGACGGCAACCAGTACGAGTTCTGGGCCCCCGACCGCATGCCCGAAGGGGCCATGGAGGTCTGCACCTCGGAAGGGGTGGGCCGGATCAGCCACGCGGTGTACGGCTCCCGGGACCTGGGGCGCACCGCCAGGTTCTTCGAGACCTACTGCGCCCTCGAACCGGAAAGGATCTCCGCGGTGGCCGAAGGCATGCTGGTGCTGCGGCTCCGGGCCGGCGGACGGCTCATCTACCAACTGGTGGACCGGGTGGACGAGCGGGTGGCCGGGCACGGACCCTGGTGGGACATGCACACGGCGTTGACCGTGCGGGCGGAGGAGTTCATGCCCAACTACCGCCGCATGTGGGAAGGGCTGCCGGAGGAAGAAAGGGCGAAGGAAGAGGCCGGCATGACCCTGGAAGAGGAAGACGCGCTTCCCGCGCGCACCGGCCTGCACCGGAGCCCGGTGGGTTACCAGTGGAAGGCCATGTACGAGCGGGGCGACGAGTTCTACGACTGGGACGGCCACGCGTTCCACTTCTTCGGCGGCGTGCCCGTGAAGGACGACGGCTCGCTGGCGCTCTACACCATCGTCGAGCAGGAAGAATACCTGAAGGACGTGGCCGTCGAGGCCGGGAAGGTCCGACCCGCGCACGGGTAACCCGTCCGGTCCCGGCGCCGGCGCCAACCGCGGGCTCCCTCGGCGGTTCGGCTTCAGCGAGGAGGTTCTCATGGAAGTGGTGAAGGTGGGCTTCGCGGACACCAAGGGCATCCCCCCCTCCGGCCTCTGCGTGGGCGTGCACCGCGCCGGGGCCATGCACCGGAAGATGGTCGATAAATACGGCGGCGGGTTGGCGGTGTGGTCCCTGAGGCCCGAGAACGACTTCATCGCCTTCCAGTCGCTGGAAGAAGAGGACGGCATCCGCTCCACCAACGACATGGAGTCCATCCGGGACGAGAAGCTCATCTATGGGGTCCGGGGAGCGCCGCCGGAGGTCCGCCGGAAGGCGCGCGAACAGGGCCTGGAGCTCCTGGCGGACGCCACCTGCCCCTTCGTGGTGCAGCAGGAGGAGGCCGAGCTGGAGTTGCTGGAGCAGGGTTGCCACCTGGTGATCCTGAGCAGCCGCACGCACCACGGCATTCCGCGCCTCATGGGCATCGCCGCGGAGAAGGAGCGGGAGGTCTTCATCGTCGAGGACGAAGACGACGTGAAGGACATCCGCCTGACCCGCTTCGAGCCCGTGGGGGTCATCGTCCAGACCACGTTCTGGATGGAGAGCTACAAGAAGATCATGGCGTTGCTGCTGGAGCGGTTCGCCAACGTCCGTATCCGCAACACCGCGTGCATCGACTCGCTGCAGCGCCTGCCGAAGGTCGAGGACCTGGCCCGGGACGTGGAGGCGGTGGTGATCTTCGGCTGGACCGAGGGCATGACCAACCGCATGGAGGAAGTGGCCCGGGCGTTCAACGACAACGTGCACCGGATCGAGAAGGTCGAGGACCTGGAGCGCTCGTGGTTCACCGGCAAGTCCAGGGTGGGCGTCATCGGCGCCAACGAGACCACCGACGAACTGGTGGACGAGGCGGTGGAGCGCATCAAGTCCATGGCCGCCTGAAACGAGGTCGAGACACGTGACGACAACCGCTGCCATGGAAGCCAGGCTCCCCTACCGGGACCTGCGCGAATGGATGGCCCGGGCCGACGCCCTGGGCGAGCTCCGCACCGTCACTGGCGCGAGCTGGCAAGAGGACATCGGGCTGGCCGCGGACGCGGTGATCCGCGCCGACGACGGACCCGCGGTCCTGTTCGACGAAGTCCCCGGATGTCCCAAGGGGTTCCGGGTCATGATCAACGCCTTTGCCGGCAAGCGCCGGAACATGACCCTGGGGTTCCCGGAGCACCTCACCAAGCAGGAGCTCAGCCAGGCGTTCTTCGAGCACTACATCAAGGTCCAGCGGCGGCTGCCCCACGTGGTAGTCGATGACGGGCCGGTGTTCGAGAACGTCCTCACCGGCGACGACGTGGACGTGACCCTCTTCCCCACCCCCAAGTGGCACGCGGACGACGGCGGCCGCTACATCGGCACGGGCTGTTTCTGCGTGACCATCGACCCGGAGGAACGGTGGATCAACGTGGGCACCTACCGGGCCATGGTCCAGGGCAGGAACGCCGTGAGCCTGCTGTTCGTCCCCGGCAAGCACGCCTACATGCACCGAAAGAAATACTTCGACCGGGGCCAACCCATGCCCGTGGCCCTGGTGGTGGGGAGCGACCCCATGTCGTTCTTCGTGGCAGGGACGGAGTTCCCCTACGGCGTGTGCGAGTTCGACGTGGTGGGGGGACTGCGCGGCGCTCCGGTGGAAGTGGTGCGGGGCAAGGTCACCGGCCTGCCCTTCCCGGCCAACGCCGAGATCGTGCTGGAAGGGTTCCTGACCTCCGGCAACCGCGCGGTGGAAGGACCCTTCGGCGAGTGGACGGGGTACTACGCCGGCGGCGCCAGCGAGCAACCGACCCTCGACGTGCGCGCCATCTACCACCGCAACGACCCCGTCATCCTGGGGGTCCCGCCGCTGGGCGCCGGCCCCGACGAGATGGCGCGCTACCGGGCCATCATGCGTTCGGCCATGCTCAAGCAGGAACTGGCCGACGCCGGCGTCCCGGACGTGACCCAGGTGTGGTGCCACGAGGTCGGCGCCTCGCGCCTGATGCACGGAATCGCCATCAAGCAACGGTATCCCGGCCACGCCCGGCAGGCGGGCACGCTGGCGTCCACCTGCGGCTCGGTGGTCTATGGGTGCAAGTTCGTCATCGTGGTGGACGACGACATCGACGTGTCGAACCTGGACCAGTTGATCTGGGCCATGCTCACCCGGTGCGACCCCGAGACCTCCATCGAGATCCTGCGCAAGATGCGCACCTCGCCCGCGGACCCTCGCGTGACCCCGGAGCAGCGCGCGGCCCGCGACATCACCAACTCCCGCGTGGTCGTCGATGCCTGCCGCCCCTTCGAGTGGTTCGACAAGTACCCCAAGGTGAACGCGCCCAGCCCGGAAGTGGTGCGGAAAGCGCATGAGAAATTCGGCTACCTGCTGGACTGAGGGCAGACGGACGGACCGGTGAACCCGGGCGCGGCACGTTTTGCGCAAGCCGCCCTGGTCGGGGACTCGGACGCCCCGGCCCCGGTCCTCGCGCTGGCGGAGCAGGCCGGAGAGATGCTCGCGCGCCGCTCCGTCACGCTGGTCACCGGCGGCCGCGGCGGGGTCATGGAAGCGGCCGCCCGAGGCGCCGCCCGGGCCGGCGGCCTCACGGTGGGCATCACCCCCGGCACGGACGCGGACGCGGCCAACCCCTGGTGCGGCGTGGTCATCCCCACCGGCCTGGGCCACGCGCGCAACGTCCTGACCGCGCTGGCGGGAGACTTCATCGTGGCGGTGGGCGGCGGCGCCGGCTCCCTGTCCGAGCTCTGCTTCGGATGGATCCACGGACGCCCCATCTACCTCCTGCAGGGGTCCGGGGGCTGGGCCGACCGGCTCGCCGGCGCGGCGCTGGACCACCGGGAGTCATCCGAGATCGTCGATTGCGAGGACGTGGCCGCGCTGGAACGCGAAGTGGCGCGGTTCTGCGCCGCAAGGGAGCTGCGGCTCGGGCCGCCGGACCCCGGCCCGGCCTGAGTCGGCAACCCACGGGTCTCCCATGAACGCGCGCTCACAGGCATTCTTCTGGCTGGCGGCGCTGGCCGCGGCGCTGCTGCTGGTCTGGCTCCTGGGCCCGGTCCTGTTTCCCTTCGTCCTCGGCGCCGGGATCGCTTGGCTGCTCGACCCGGCCGCGGCGTGGATGGAAAGGCGCGGGATGCCGCGGCTTCCTGCCGCGGCGCTGGTCATGGGGGGATTCCTGGGCGCCGGGCTCGCTGCGTTCCTGCTCGTGCTCCCCCCGGTGGGATTGCAGACCGCAGAACTGCTCCGGCAACTCCCGCTGTTCCTGTCGGGCCTAGTCAAGTTCATCGGGCCCCTGCTCGTCCAGGCGGGCATCAGCCAGGCCGCGGAGTTGGAGCAAGGGGTGCTGGGCGGGATCGAAACCATGAGCGCGGTGGTCTGGGGCCTCGTCAACGGCCTCAGCCTGCTCGGCAACGGGGCCGCGGTCTTCCAGGCGGCCGCCCTGCTCACCATTACGCCGGTCACCGCCTTCTACCTGCTGCTGCAATGGCCGGACGTGGTGGCCGCCATCGACGACGGGTTGCCCCGGGACCATGCGGAGGCGGTCCGGGGCATCGCGCGCGACATCGACGGCGTGCTCAAGGGGTTCCTCCGGGGGTCCTTCCTCCTGGGCGCGGCGCTGGCGGCGTTCTACGGCGCCGCGCTTTCCCTGACAGGGCTGGCCTACGGCTTCGCCATCGGCCTGCTCGTGGGCGTCCTTTCGTTCATTCCCTACGTGGGGACGGTCTTCGGCCTCGTCCTGTCCTTGGGGATTGCCTTCATCCAGTACTGGCCCGAGTGGCTCCGTATCGCGCTGGTGCCGGGCATATTCGCCGCGGGCCAACTGCTGGCCAACTACGTGCTGGTCCCGCGCATCATCGACCCCAGGCTGGTCCTGCATCCTCTCTGGCTGATCTTCGGCCTGGCGGCCGGGGGCGCCCTGTTCGGCCTCGTCGGGATACTGTTCTCGGTGCCCGCGGTCGCCATCCTCGGCGTCCTCGCCCGGTTCCTGGCCCAGCGCTACAAGGGTTCCTCCCTGTACAGGGGAAGCGGCCAAGCCTGAAGGAAGCCCCGGGCGTGGACGGGCGGAAACTCAGCGAACGCGACGTTTGCACCAAGTTCATCACCCCGGCCCTGCGCAAGGCCGGGTGGGACGAGATGTCGCAGGTCCGCGAGGAGGTAGGCTTCACCAAGGGCCGCATCGTCGTGCGCGGCCGGCTGGTGAGCCGGGGCAGGGCCAAGCGGGCCGACTACGTGCTGTACTACCGGCCCAACCTCCCCATCGCGCTGATCGAGGCCAAGGACAAAACCCACGCCGCGGGCGACGGAATGCAGCAGGCCCTGGACTACGCCGAGACGCTGGAGGTCCCCTTCGTCTTCTCCTCCAACGGCGACGGCTTCGTGTTCCACGACCGGACCCGCAAGAGCGGCGAAAGGGAAACCACCCTCGGACTCGACTCCTTCCCGTCGCCGGACGACCTGTGGGAGCGCTACCGGGCCTGGAAGGGGCTGACCCCCGAGGCCGAGGAGGTGGTCCTCCAGGACTATTTCGACGACGGCGGCGACAAGGCCCCGCGCTACTACCAGGTCAACGCCGTCAACGCCGCGGTGGAGGCCATCGCCAAGGGCCGGGACCGGGTCCTGCTGGTCATGGCCACGGGAACCGGCAAGACCTACACCGCCTTCCAGATCATCTGGCGGCTGTGGAAGGCGGGCCGCCGGAAGCGCATCCTGTTCCTGGCCGACCGCAACGTGCTGGTCGATCAGGCCATGGTCAACGACTTCCGGCCCTTCGGCCCGGCCATGGCCAAGCTCTCCACCCGCTCCGGGACCATCCGGCGGGAGGACCGCGGCGCCGAAACCTCCACCGACGCCCACGGCGGAAAGCGCCGCATCGACACCGCCTACGAGGTCTATCTCGGCCTCTACCAGGCCATCACCGGACCGGAGGAGCGGCAGAAGCTCTTCCGCGAGTTCTCGCCCGGCTTCTTCGACCTGATCGTCATCGACGAGTGCCACCGGGGGAGCGCCGCGGAGGACTCGGCTTGGCGGGAGATCCTGGAGTACTTCTCCGGGGCCGCGCAGGTCGGACTGACCGCCACGCCCCGGGAGACCCGGTACGCCTCCAACATCCACTACTTCGGCGAGCCGGTCTATTCCTACTCCCTGAAACAGGGCATCCGCGACGGCTTCCTCGCCCCCTACAAGGTCGTCAAGGTCCACATCGACCGGGACGTGGAGGGCTACCGCCCGGTAGCCGGGCAACTCGACCGGGAGGGCCGGGAGGTGGAGGACCTCATCTACAACGCCCGGGACTTCGACCGTACCCTGGTGCTGGACGAGCGGACGAAACTGGTGGCCCGCAAGGTCACCGAGTTCCTGGAACAGAGCGGCGACCGTTTCCAGAAGACCATGGTCTTCTGCGTGGACCAGGAACACGCCGCCCGCATGAGGCAGGCGCTGGTCAACGAGAACGCCGACCTGACGGGCCGGAACCATCGCTACGTCATGCGCATCACCGGAGAGGACGCCGAAGGGCAGGCGCAGTTGGGGAACTTCATCGACCCGGAATCCCGCTACCCGGTGCTGGTCACCACCTCGCGCCTGCTCTCCACCGGCGTGGACGTCCAGACCTGCCGGTTGATCGTGCTGGACCGCCCGGTGGGGTCCATGACCGAGTTCAAGCAGATCGTGGGGCGCGGCAGCCGCGTGCACGAGGACACGCGCAAGTTCTATTTCACCTTGATGGACTTCCGCGGGGCTGCCAGCCACTTCGCCGACCCGGACTTCGACGGGGAGCCGGTGCAGATCTACGAACCGGGGGACGACGACCCCGTCGCCCCGCCCGACCACGCGCCGCCCCCGGACGACGAGGACGACCCCATACCGCGGGAACCGGGCGAGGACGAGACCATCGTCTGTACGCCGGTGGGTCCGCCACCCTCCGAGGCCCGGCGCAAGGTCTATGTGGACGGGTAGGGGCGCGCATCGTCGCCGAGCGGGTGGAGCACCTCGACGAACACGGCAAGCTGGTCACCGAGTCCCTGTACGACTTCACCCGCAAGGCGTTGAAGCGGCGCTTCGCCAGCCTCGACTCCTTCCTCCGGCGCTGGAAGGCCGCGGAGCGCAAACAGGCGGTGGTCGAGGAGCTGGAGGCCGAGGGCCTGAGCCTCGACGCCATGGCCTGGGAACTGGGCAAGGACCTGGACCCCTTCGACCTCATCTGCCACGTGGCCTTCGACGCCAAGCCGCTGACCCGCCGGGAACGGGCGGACAACGTCCGGAAACGCGACGTGTTCGCCCGGTACGGCGGCCGGGCCCGGTCGGTGCTCGACGCCCTGCTCGACAAGTACGCGGACGAGGGGGTGCTCAACCTCGACGACACCGAGGTCCTGCGCATCGCGCCGTTCACCCGCCTGGGCACGCCGGTCCAGTTGATCGAGGCGTTCGGCGGCCGGGAGGGTTTCGTGGAGGCCGTCCACACCCTGCAGGACGCCCTGTACCGGGAGACCGCCTGAACCATGTCGGTCCGCACCCTGGTCAAGTCCGTCCAGAACGTCATGCGCCAGGACGTGGGCGTGGACGGCGACGCCCAGCGCATCAGCCAGTTGTGCTGGATGTTCTTCCTCAAGATCATCGACGACCAGGACCGGGAACTGGAACTGATGCGGGAAGGCTACGCTTCCCCGATCCCGGAACGGTTCCGGTGGCGCGCCTGGGCCGCGGACCCCGAAGGCGTCACCGGCGACGCGCTGCTGGGTTTCATCGACGACGAGTTGTTCCCGGCCCTGAAGGCGCTTCGGCCGGGCGGCCGGGCTGGAGACCGGGGGCGCGTGGTGCGGGACGTGTTCGAGGACGCCTACAACTACATGAAGTCCGGCCAGTTGATGCGGCAGGTGGTGAACCGCATCAACGACGTGGATTTCAACGACCTCACCGAACGCCAGCACTTCGGCGACATCTACGAGCAACTGCTGAACGACCTGCAGTCCGCGGGCAACGCCGGCGAGTACTACACGCCCCGGGCCGTCACCGCCTTCATGGCCGACCGCATCGACCCCAGGCCGGGCGAAGTCATGTTCGACCCGGCCTGCGGCACCGGCGGGTTCCTGACCTGCGCCCTGCGCCACATGCGCAAGCGCTACGTCAAGCGGCCCGAGGACGAGCAGGCCATGCAGGCGTCCCTGCGCGCGGTGGAGAAGAAGCAGCTTCCGCACATGCTGTGCGTCACCAACATGCTGCTGCACGGCGTCGAGGACCCGGGCTTCGTGCGCCACGACAACACCCTGGCGCGGCCCTACACGAGCTGGGGGCGGAAGGACCGGGTGGACGTGGTGCTCACCAACCCGCCCTTCGGCGGCAAGGAAGAAGACGGCATCGAGAGCAACTTCCCCGCGCACTTCCGCACCAAGGAGACCGCGGACCTGTTCCTGGCCCTGATCGTGCGGCTGCTGAAGCCCGGCGGGCGCGCCGCGGTGGTGCTGCCCGACGGCTCCCTGTTCGGCGAGGGCGTCAAGACCCGGCTCAAGGAGCACCTGATGGAGGAGTGCAACCTCCACACCATCGTCCGCCTGCCCAACTCCGTGTTCAAGCCCTACGCCTCCATCGGCACCAACCTGCTGTTCTTCGAGAAGGGCGAGCCCACCCGGGAAACCTGGTTCTACGAGCACCTCGTGCCCGAAGACCGGAAAGCCTATTCCATGACCAGGCCCATCAAGCTGGAACACCTGCAACCCTGCATGGACTGGTGGGGCGGCCCGAACCGCAAGGGCCGCAAGGCAACCCCCCGCGCCTGGAAAGTGGACGCGGACGAGGTCGCGGCCCGCGGCTGGAACCTGGACGTCAAGAACCCCCACGCCGCGGAAGCCGACCACGGCGACCCGGAAGAACTGCTGGCGAAACTGGCCGAAGCGGAGGCCGAGACCGCAGCCCTGCGGGAGCGGCTGAGGGCGATGCTGGGGGAGGCGCTGGGGAGGTGAAGGCTTGCCTTGCCCCGGACGATTGAGTACGTTGAGGTCCAGAAATCAGGGAATCCTGAACAATCATCCCCGTTCGTCCTGAGCGTAGCGAAGCGAAGTCGAAGGACGCGCTTTCCTGCAGGGAGAGGGAGAGAGAGTTCAAGCCGGAATTGATCAGACGTTCCTTGGCAGGCAAACTGGAGGATTGACCAATGGCTCTTTCCACAACCCGTTGGAACTCGGCAGAATATCTCAGGACTGACGAAGACATACGGCTGTACCTGGAAGCCTGCCTGGAAGAGGCGGAGGACGATCCTGCATTCATCGTGCAGGCATTGAGGGCTGCCGCTCGCGCCCGCAACATGAGCCAAATCGCCAAGGATACGGGCCTGACCCGCGAAGGCTTGTACAAGGCGTTGTCGAGTGAGGGAAATCCCTCTTTTTCCACCGTGGCCATAGTGGCAAAAGCGCTTGGACTCCGACTGACGCTACAGCCTATCGCTTAGGGGACAGCGTTGAAGGAGATGCTGGTGACCCCGCTGGAACTCTTTAGAGGAAGTAATGAAACAGGACCTGAGTGATCCCGTCCTCGATGAGATCCGGGAAGTGCGGCATCGCATTTCAGCGCGTTTTGGTCATGATCCTGCGCGGTTGGTGGCCTTCTACATGGAAATGCAGAAGCAGTACGGGAATCGGCTGATCGAGACCGCAAAGAGATCCGAGGACGAGGATTCGACTGCAACCTGACATGGCGACCCCGTCTCAACTGACTCCTCACGCCGGGAAACGACTCGACCTTCTGGGACCGCAGACTGAACGCAGCGAGGCGCGAACGCCATGAGCATCGAGGCACTGCTCGGCAATTTCGACCGGCTGATTCAGTCACCAGAGTCCGTGGAGCGGCTGCGACGCTTCATCCTCGATTTAGCGGTCCGCGGCAAGCTCGTGCCGCAGGACCCGAAGGATGAGCCGGCAGCGGGGTTGCTGAAGCGGATAGCGGAGGAGAAGGCGCGGTTGGTGAAGACGGGGGAGATCAAGAAAAGCAAAGTCAATCCGGCTCGCATGGCCGAAGCCCCTTTCGAGTTGCCACGATCATGGGAATGGAGCGCTCTCGGTGAGCTTTTCTTGTACGATGCAGGAAGTAAACGGGAGCCTGTATCGTTGGATCAAAACCTGTGGCTCTTGGAACTTGAAGATGTTGAAAAAGACACCGGGCACTTGCTCGCTCGGATTCAAGCATCTGGAAGGGAATCCAAGAGTACCAAATCCGAATTTCGCGTTGGCGATATTCTTTATGGAAAGCTGCGACCGTACTTGAACAAGGTCATTGTTGCAGACGAACCAGGCTACTCAACGACTGAGATTGTCGCCCTCCGTCCGTATCTTCCGATTTGCTCACACTATTGCGGCTTGGCCTTGCGGCGCCCCGATTTCGTCGCCTACGTGACGCGACTCGGGCAGGGAACGAAAATGCCAAGATTGCGGACGGAAGACGCCATCATCGCACCTTTCCCACTTCCGCCCCTTAGTGAACAAAGCCGAATTGTCACCAAGGTCGATGAACTGATGGCGCTGTGCGATGGGCTGGAAGCGGTGCAGATGGAACGAGAAACGACGCGGAGACGGTTACTTGACACGCTACTGCATGACGCTCTGGAAAGACTCGGAGATGATCCGGCAAACTCCAGGATCAACCAATGACCCTTTCGACAACCCGAGGGGACTCAAGTCAGCCCACCGACTTAGGGACTGCTTCCCCTAGCATTGGTTCGCAGCAACAGACCGTCATCCGGCCTTCCAAGCTCGTGCCTCACGCCTAAGGCTTGCTACCTGATACTTGGCCTTGCGGACGTGCGAATCGGCACCAGTCGAAGCGACGGCCTATCCCTTCGATCAAACCCTGGCGTACCGGTACTTGCCCTTTACTTCACGACTCAAGTACCCACCCGGAGACCCAGCCGTCATCAAGTCCTCATGGATACGCTCAGGGACGTCGAAGTACTGGTAAGTGTGGCCGCTCTTGAAATAGACCTCCAGGATCTGCCTCGTGGGGTCGTAGCCGACCTCTACCAAGTTGCTCGAGCTAACCGGTTGACGTATCATTTTCTCCTCCATCTACTGTCTTACTTGCCTCTAGCACTCTGCGAGGATGCGGGTTTTGTCGCCTCCACACCTCGACAACTTCATCGTAGTCTGCCTTGTCGCGCCGCTGATTCCAACCCCCTGGCGCCGCATACCCGTCTTCTTCGTCTCCCTCAACCACTACTGCAGGGTCCTCGCTGTCCGGTGGTCGACGCACACGGTCAACGTTCGCACGGATAGGTATGTTGACCGCTTCGCCAACGATCAGGGCCTCACCGGTCCGCAGCACTGGAAGTACGCCGAACAGTCCTTCCAAGCTGTCGCTCGCCGCCCCTTCCACCTTTCCGCGGTCCTCTCGGTTCGCTAGCCTCATGGCGAAAATCGTCCCGCACTGAGAAAGAACCGTTGCGTCGATCTCTGATGGCCTCTGGCTAACCAACATGACCCCGATGCCATACTTGCGACCCTCCTTCGCTATTCGCCGCACGCCTGCCGCCGCGCTTCCTTCAACATCACTGCCAAGATATGCATGCGCCTCCTCCAACACGATCAGCAACGGGCGCTCACGTCCGCCTTCGGGAAGGTTCCTTGCCCAGAACAAGGCGTCATACACCACACGAAGGAGTGTACCCACGATCTCCGCCTGGATCGAGCTTGGCACTCCCGACAGATCCAGTACGGTAACCGGCTGTTCCTCTCCTAGCCACTCAGCCAACAGCTCGCCGAGGTCAGCCTGTACCTTTCCATTCTCGTCGGGCAGGTACGGACCAGAACGAAAGAGAAAGTCGAATCTCGTGTCCCGCAATCTTGCCGCCAAAGCATCGACTGGCCTACCCATGTTCAAGTTCGAGTTGCTCAGACGGATTTTCTCCTCATCGCCCTTTACATCCTTGGCTCCCCGAAAACGTGGAGGCACAACCTTCATCACATCCCCTGGCTGAACAGGCCTGCCATCGTCTCCCTTCTCCAAGGCCCATGTCTCTCTTGATTGTTTCGTGCCGGCCTTCTCGACGTGCGTTGCGTTAATCTCACAGTGAAGGTCGAACCATAGCTTGTGAATACTGAAAGGCACCGGCGTGTCCACCGTTAGATCGTCCTCAGCTACGCCATTCCTCGGGCAAGCTTCAAGCGCCTGCCTCTTGAGGGTCACGATCCGATCTACCAGGGCTCCCCTTTCGCGGCCTTCGAGTTGCCCGAACGTCACGGGCATTAGTTCCTCCAAGCTCATTGCCCAATAAGGGACCCGAAGCGGCCTTTCACCCCTTTCTTCGTCTGGATTGGTACGATAGATTGCCGCCCTCTTTCCCAGTGCAGCCCCATATTCGCCGTGTATGTCGATAATAAGCACTCTCGCGGAAGGATACCGATTCCCGTCGGCTAACGCCGACAGAACGCCAGCCACAGTAGTGGACTTCCCTGACCCGGTAGCTCCTACGACCGCGCTGTGCCGAGTGACGAGAGCGTTCAGGTCGATCAACGCCGGAATCGACTCAGCCGCGGCCAAATGACCAATTGCAACATAGCGGGGGTCCCTGGGCCTTCGGTAGATCGTCCCGAGATCTTCTTTGGTCACCAAATGCGCAGAGTCTCCTACTGTGGGGTGCTGCGAAATCCCCCTCTGAAAGTCCTTGTTTGGACGCACTTCGCCCACAAGCTGAACCGTGATCCATCTATTGTCCTGGGATAACTCCGCCATCGAACGTTGCGGTACCGCGCTCGCTCCGACTTGCGATACTATCCCGTAGAGATTCACGAACCCCATCGGGAAGCGTACAAATCCTCCAAGCTGGCCGACTCGATAGCTTTGACCACCTATGAAGCTAAGGCCAGAGGCCGTGGCGTCATCCAATCTGACACGAACCGTCGTACCGGACACATCCTCAACAGTTCCAAGAAACGTGGGGTCGATATTCACGGAGTTGCCTCAGCTATAACCTAATGATGGTACTTTCAAGGGTGAGAAAGACGCGAGAAAGTGCCCGAAAATGTCGAAATCCCCAAGACGGAACTCAACAGCAACCTCGTCACCATCGACGCCCTCGCTGCCAGCTTTGGAAGTCTCCTCTTCGGAAGATGGAGAACGAAATGCATCATCGAGTTGTTCTATCTGCTCACGAGAGCACGTTTCCCAACAGGAACGCCGGCCAGCGGTCACCGCTTCATCAAGAGCAAGAACATGCAAATTGGAGCACCGTTCGGCCAAGCTATCGACTTGCGGATAAGCCGACAGCTTGCCGTACTGAAGCGCATAACATACTGCAGAAGGATTGGCTCGAAGGCTATCCGCAATCGTGTCATTGATATGCTCGTCGGAGAACGAGTAGCCGATCGTAAACAGAGCGGCCGGCTTTCTGTCGTTCCCTATAAACGCCTTGAGGCGGTCAAGCATTACGAGGTACGGCATGCGTCTACTTTCGGTATATTTCAGGTGCGAAGGGTGAATGAGGAGCTCGTCTCCTGCTTCGTCCAAGCTTCGCACGATCGTATTTCTCTGGTGGATGAATCGCCAGTTGATCGAGCCGTGGAGCTTACAGACCAGAGCCCATCGCGCTGGCAGGTCATCCTGTTCCATCGCATACTGATCGAAAACCGGCTGGTAGGAACCGATGAATCCGTCGAAGAATGGCGCTTGAAGCGCCTCAAATGCCTGCTCAATAAGCAAGTCGTAGTTGGTAGTGAAAATGACGGTTCTATTCGTGCGCTGTCCGATCCATCTGACCAAGGAGTGATAGGGTGTCGTCGTTGACTCAGGAAGCTGTTTGTTTACCATGCTGGAGATGGTCCGGCAGATCGACTGCTCCAGTTGCTGCAGATCAGACGCGGAAAAGCCTCGTACTTTAGCGTTGCCAACAACGGTCTCCATCGCACGAACACGGGTTAGCATATGTTCGATAGTCGGGTCCTTTTGTCCGTCCTCGACTAGCATCTTTTGGAGGCGTTGGAATGAGTCAGCCATATCGGTGACGGAAGACCGATCTACGACTGCCTTTGTAAGTCCTCTTGCGTCCGGGATGAGAGGTGAGCCATCTGGGTCCGGGACCTTGATTGAGCATGGGCAACCCGCCCCGAGAAGAAAGCCAACGGGCAGCCTGTCGACCATCAGGATTTCTCGCAGATCATCTACGACAACGGCGGGTCTGTGAAAATCAGTTTCCATCATTTCCGGGTCCCATTCGAGTCTTCGTAACGGCGCGCTAAGTCAGCTTCAGGATAGGAGACTTCAAGGGGGACTTCAAGACTACGGCTCTTTAGGATTTCGAGTCTGTCGCCTCCATGAATGCACAGGATACGGAATTCCCCACCCTCCGGCCAAGGAAAGGGAAATTGACGCCGCTTGAGTTTACAAAATTCATTTTATCAGATATTTTAGAAACTGTCAAGAGGGAGGTTAAACCTATGCTTGGAAAAAGACTTAAGCTTGCCCGCTCCGCTGCCGGTCTTTCTCTCCGCGAACTGGAGACGAAGATTGGAAACCGGGTCACGGCCCAGGCCATCGGGAAGTACGAGCGCGACGAATCCATGCCCAGCTCCGGGGTCCTGATCGCGCTGGCGGACGCCCTTGGCGTCTCCGTGGACTACCTGCTCAGCGACCAGGAGATGGTCCTCGAAGCGGTGGAGTTCAGGAGAAAGACGGGCGCGAGCAGGAAAGAGGAGTCCCGGATCGAGGCCAACGTTCTGCACCTTCTGGAGCGTTACCTCATGGTCGAGGAGTTGCTTCAGCTTCCGAGCGCGGAGTGGAACCGTCCGCGCGAGGCGCCCTATCCTGTCGTGCGGGACGTTTCCGAGGCGGACCGGGCGGCTCGCAGCCTTCGGGACCACTGGAGCCTTGGTCACGACCCGATCCCCGACCTCTTCGAGTTGCTGGAGGAGCAGGGCATCAAGGTGCTTGCCGTCGGATCGGAAGAGATCGACGGTCTGACCGCACGTGTCCGCCGAGCCGGAAGGAGCCAAGTTCCCGTCATCGTCGTGAACCGGCACGACTGGCTGGAACGCCAACGCTTTACCCTGTCCCATGAGCTTGGACACCTTGTCGTGGACACGGCGCCCGGCCTGGACGAAGAAAAAGTCGCGCACCGCTTCGCCGGGGCCTTTCTCATGCCCGCCGAAGCCCTGTGGGCAAAGATCGGGAAACACCGGACTTCGGTCGCTCTGGGCGAACTTGTCCAGTTGAAGCAACTCTTCGGCGCGAGCGTTCAGGCGATCACGTACCGATGCAAGGACCTCGGCATCTTCAGTGAGACGCTGTTCCGGCGGTTGTTCAACGAATTCAGCCTCCTTGGGTGGCGCACCCCGCCTTACGAGGAGCCTTGCGCCAAGGAAGGAAAGGAACCCAGGCGTTTCGAGCGACTCACGTTCCGCGCCCTTGCTGAGGGAGCCGTTTCCGAAGCCAAGGCCGCGGAGTTGCTTGGCCTGTCCGTCCGTGAACTCAACTGGCGGATGGACGAACCGCCCGCTCTCGAACGCGAAGACCTGTCGGGGAACTGATCCCGATGCGGGCGCTCGTCTCCGACACTTCCGTTCTCGTTGACTTCGATCGCGGATCCCTGCTTGGGGCCGCATTCCGTCTGCCGTTCCGGTTCGCCGTCCCGGACCTGCTCTACGAGCGTGAACTGAAGAACCACGGTGGCGAGGAACTCATTGAGCTTGGCCTCGCAGTGGAAGAATTGGATGGCGACGGCGTCCGGCGCGCCCTTGCCTATCGACAGCGAGCGCCTGTGCTTTCCCTGCCCGACTGCTTTGCCCTGGAGCTCGCCCGAACACGGGCCTGGATACTGCTGAGCGGCGATGCCGCACTTCGCAGGTCCGCGGCCGAAGAAGGCGTAGAGTGCCACGGCCTGCTATGGCTTCTCGACCAGATACAGGATGCGGCCGCGGCCAGCCTTGAGGAACTGCACGACGCCTTGACCACGATCTCGCGCCATCCACGTTGCCGCCTTCCCAAGGCCGCTGTACGTCACCGCTTGGCCCGCTACGCCGGACGCCGATAATCTTTCACTTGCCCGTGGCGCAGACGCCGCGTTTCCTCGACTGCCAGAGCCATCGCGTCGCCAGCGCTCAACCCGGACTTGGCCCGCGCCTTGGCGACGATCTCCCTGACGGTGTCGTAGGGCCGGATGCCTCTCAGTTCCAGGCTCTCCTCGATGATGGAACCCATGGAACGGTTCTGTCGGACCGCGGCTTCCTTCAGCGCTCTATGCGTAGCGTCGGTCAAACGGATGGTCAGACGAGGCATGGCGTGTACCCGGATTCAGTGATTTTTGCACCATAGCACCCGCGGCTCAGGCGCTTTTCGCCAGAGGCGCCACGCTGAGCCGCATGCCCAACTCCCCGAGGACGCCGCACAAGGTGGAGAGGCGGGGATTGCCGTCCTCCGACAATGCCTGGTACAGGGTCTCCCGTCGCAAACCGGCCCTCTTGGCGACATTGGCAAACCCCTTTGATTTGACGACATCGCGGAGCGCAAGCAGCAACAGCCTGTCGTCCCCTTCTTCGAGGATAGCCTCCAGGTAGGCGGCGACCTCTTCAGGAGTGTCGAGGTGGTCGGCTACATCGAATCGTTCGGTCGTTGCACTGGCCATTGGCAACCCTCCCTCTGACCATTAACATTCCCCGCTGTCTAAGCGCTTGGCAAAGAGGCTCGCGCGTTCGATGTCCCGCGTCTGAGTGCCCTTCGTGCCACCCCACAGCAAGACGACGGTTCGACCCTTGAGACGGTAGTATATCCGATACCCCGGACCGGCATCGACACGATACTCGAACACCCCTGGCGACCCCTTGATGGACCTTGCTCCGCCGAAGTTGCCGACAGCCATCTTCCTGATCGCGGCAAGGATTCGTGCTTTCACGACAGGATCGCCAAGGCCGTCAAGCCACTCTTCAAAGGGAACCTGTCCGGTATCCAAGCGAAGCTTGAGTGTCTCGTATTCCACCCAGGTACGTTAATTATATCTAACAATCATGTCAAGGGGAAGAGCTGCCCAATGCAAGGCAAATCGGCTTCCATGCCTCCGCAAGGCAGTGGAAGACGTTGCGGGCCTGAATCGGCGTTTGCCCGATCCGGGCCTTTGGCAATGGATTTTTTGGCAATAGATTCTTTGCCAAAAAATCCATTGCCGTTTCTCCTACCCCGCCCAACCCCCCGAAGGAACCGCCCACTCACGCGCCCCCCTACTGGATCAACCTCTGCCTCATACGGCGGACAGCATAGGCGAGCAGCACCGCTGACAAACCCAGGACATAGGCCAAGTCCCAGAGCAGTCCGATGGAGGGCGCGCCCTCGAACGCGGCGCGGACCAGCCGCACAGGGTGGAGCAGGGGCAGGACCTCGGCGAACCAGAGCCAGGGACCGGACAGGCGTTCCTCCAGGGGGAAGAACACCGAGGAGAAGAGGAAGAGGGGGGTGAGGAAGAGGGTGTAGTAGAAGCTGAAGAGCTCCATCTGGGGGATGCGCAGGGTGAAGGCCAGCCCGACGGACGCAAAGAGGAGGCCGGTCAGGGGCACTACGGGGAGCGCCCAGAGGGCCTGCGGCAGGGGCGCCAGCCCGGCCAGGGCCGCCACGAGGAAGAAGCACATGCCATAGACGGACGACCGCGTGACCGCCCAGGCCGCCTCGCCGGCCACCACGTCCACCGGCTGGATGGGCGTGGTCAGCATGGCGTCGTAGATCTTCTCGTTCTTCATGCGCACCCAGACGTTGTAGGTCACCTCGAAGCTCGCGCCGTTCATGGCGGCCACGCAAACCAGCCCGGGGGTCAGGAACTCGATGTAGGAGGCCCCGCCCATGGTGGTGATGTAGGCCCCGAGGCCCACGCCGATGGACACCAGGTAGAGGACCGGCTCGAAGAAGTTCGGGAGGATGTTCCACCTCCAGGTGCGGCGGTACATGGTGGCGTTCCGCCGCCACACCGCCAGGGCGTGCCGCACCGAGAGGCTCACGGGGAGTCCTCGAGGGTAGCACCGGTGAGGGTCAGGAACACGTCCTCCAGGTTGGTGGGCCGGACGATGACCGCGCCCCAGTCGGACCGCTCCAGGTCCCGGATACGGTCCAGGAGCCGCTGCGGGTGGTCCAGGTAGATCATGGTGCGGTTGCCGGCGCGGTAGAGTTGCGGGACCTCGTCGAACTGCCGCAGCAGCGCATACTCTTCCTCCGGCGTCGCTTCGATCTCCACGGTCTCCCTGGCCAGGTAGCGCAGGATCAGCTCCTGCGGCGGTCCCTGTGCGATGACCTTGCCGGCCGACATGATGGCCACGTGGTCGCACAAGCGCTGGGCCTCGTCCATGTAATGGGTGGTCAACAGGATCGTGGCGCCGTTGCGCCGAAGCTCGCGCACCCTCGACCAGAGGGCGAGCCGCACCCCGGGGTCGAGCCCGGTGGTGGGTTCGTCGAGGATCAGGAGTTCCGGGCGGTTCACCAGCGACAGGGCCACCGCCAGCCGCCGTTGATACCCTCCCGATAGCGTGGAGACCGGCGCGTCCGCATGGGAGCGGAGCTCCATGAAGTCCAGGAGCTCTTCCACCCGCTGGGCCAACTCGGCCTCGCCCAGGAGATGGTAGCGCCCGAAGACCGTCAGGTTCTCCCGGGGCGACAACGGCTCCACCAGCACGTTCTGTTGCAGCGTCACCCCCAGCCGCTTGCGCACCGCGCGCACGTGGCGCGACACGTCCAGGCCGAAGACGCGGACGCGCCCCCGGGTGGGCTGGGCCACGCCATAGACCATGCGGAGGGTCGTGGTCTTGCCGGCGCCGTTGGGGCCCAGGAGGCCGAAGCAGACCCCTTGCGGCACGTCCAGGGTAAGGTCGTCCACCGCCGCCCGCGCGCCGAAGCGCTTGGAGACGCCGGAGACTTCAACGACCACGGCGGGTGGGGGCCGGCCGACGGGTCATCCGTCCAGGCCGTAGAAGCGGCGCGCGTTGTCTCCCAGCACCGCCGCCTTGTGCTCTTCGGACAACTCCGCGTGGTTGCGCGTCTCCTCGATCATGCGCCGGGCCGCGGGCAGGTCCACCTCATGGGGGTAGTCCGAGGAATAGGCGAAGGGTTCGATGCCCACGCGCCCGGCCAGGTACGGCAGGCTCACGTCGTTGCCCTCGCAGCCGATGAGGACCTGGCCGCTGGCGATGTATTCCGGCAGCGGGCGGCACGACAGCCCTTCCAGCTCCGCGTCCCGCTCCATGCGGTCGGCGATGCAGGTCAGCCACGCGCACCCTCCCTCCAGGAAGGCCACCTTGAGGGTCGGGTAACGGTCGAACCAGCCGTGGTAGATGAACGAGACCAGGGCGATCATGAGCGGGACCGGGTGGTGCAGCAACCGGGACCCCAGGCGGCTGCTGAACGAATCCATGCCCACGCCCCGGTTGGAGCCGCCGTGGATGCCCAGCACGCAACCGAGCTCTGCCGCTTCCTCGTACACCGGACCGTAGAACTCGTGGCCCAGGTGCAACTCCAGGCCGGTGGAGGGAAGCATGCCGCCCAGGAGCCCCATCTCCTTCACGCACCGGCGCAACTCCAGGGCCGCGGCCCCGGGGTCCTGCATGGGCAGGAGCGCGATGGGATGCAGCCGCTTGCTGATGCCGCGGTACCGCTCGGTGACGTAGTCGTTGTAGGCCCGGCACACCTTCACCGCGTAGCTCGGTTGCTGGATGAAGCCCAGGGACAACCCTTCGGTGGCGTAGAGCACCGAGTCGGCGATCTCGGCCTTCTTGACGAACTCGAAGATGTCCTCGCCGGAGCCCGGCCGTTGGTCGCTGGCCCGCACCGGGTTGATGCGGCTGGCCGCGGTGTTCTCCTCGGTCTCCGGGTAGTGCATGCCGTCGATGGACGGGAACACGCCGGCCCGGTTCCGGGGCGGGTTCAGGGCGTATTCCTTCGCTTCCGGCGCCATGTACTCCGCCATCTCGGGGATGGACTCGATCAGGTGGCCGTCGGCATCGACGACGGCGAGTTCGCTTGCGTTCATGGAAACCTCCCGCGGTCAGGGTTTCGAGAAGACCTGCCTGAGGAAACTCTGGACAATCGGGACAGGGGGAGCATGAAAGCGTCCTTCGACTCCGCTTCGCTACGCTCAGGACGAACGGGGATGAGGATGAACGAGGATAGGAGAGTCAAGGTGAGGGAATCCATCCTCCATGTCTCGATTGTCCGGACGTTCCCTAACATCAGGCCCCGCCGCGGTCAACCGGGCCGGGTCCCGCCCGCCGCGTCTTCGGGAAACCCGGAACGATTACCCCCGTTCGTCCTGAGCGTAGCGTTGAAACCGTCCCGTTCGTAGGCATGGACCCGGAACGACTATCCCCGTTCGTCCTGAGCGTAGCGAAGCGAAGTCGAAGGACGCGCTTTCCCACAGGGAGCCGAATGGAGCAGACGTTCCTTCAGTCCCTCTCGAACCGCAGCAGCAGGATGAGGCAACCGCCCGCCAGCAGGCAGACGGCCGGGAACACGAAGGCCGCCAGTATGCCGAAACGCACGCTCAGGTATCCCGCCAGCATGGGCATGGGCACCACCATGAGGTTGGTGCCCAGAGACATGAGTCCGAAGGCGGATGCCTGGCTGCTCTTGGTGGCCACGTCGAGGACCGCCGCGGTGGTGGCGTTGGCCACCGTGTAGAACAGGAACCCGATGGCGATGACCACCAGAGCCAACGCCGTGTCCGACGTTGCCCACTGGAGCAGGAGGCACGCGAGCCCCAGGGCCAGGAGCGAAGGCCCCAGCACCGCCTTGCGGCCCACCCGGTCGGACAGCACCCCCATCACCGGCTGGGCCACCAGGCCCGACACGCTCATCAACATGAGGTAGGCGCCCAGTCCCACCGAGGCGTAGCCCAGGTGCTCGACGAGGTAGATGGGCAGGAACGTCATGGTCACCTGCCGGGCGGTGTGGTTGAAGCTGCGCGCCAGCACCAGCGCCAGGAACACGGGGTTGCGCGCAAGCCCCTTCATCTCCGCCATCGGCTTGGCCTTCTTGACCGGGACCTCGTCGCCCTCGAACATGCGCGCGGCGTAGAGCCACACCAGGCCCGCAGCCGAAAGGGCCACCGGGAGCTGGCTCTCCAGCACCCGCTGCCACGGGAAGCTGGCCAGCAGGACGCCCACGGCCAGCGGCGTCACGGTGTTCCCCAGGGTCGCGCCCATGCCGTAGATGGCGATGGCGGTGGCGCGGCGCTCCGGGAACCGGTTGGACAACGAGGCCATCGCCGCGGGATGGAACAGCGACGTGCCCACCGAGAGAAGGCCCACCGCGAGCAGCGCCCATCCGTAACCGGACAGGGACCCGAACACCCAGTAGCAGAGCCCCATGAAGACCAGCGAAGAGGTCACGATGAACGAGCGCCGGTGGACCCATGCGTCGGCCATGACCCCGGAGGGAAAGTTCAACGCCGCCTGGGACGCCATGCGCATGGACGTGAGGCCGCCCACCTGCACGTCGTTGAGGCCCATGCTCCCCTTGAGGGTGGGCACGATCACCGGGAAGAGCTGCATGAACCAGTGGATGGCGAAGTGGGCCAGGGTGATGAAACCCAGGAGCCGGAGACGCTCCCGGCCCAACCGGCCAACCGCGTCGTGGAGCCGTCCGAGGATGTTCATGGGGAACCTCTGAACGATCGGGACATCCGGGACGGGTTCCCGATTCCTTCACCCTGACCCCTGTCCCCGTTCGCCTCTTCGCAGAGCGCGCCCCATGGACCTCGGGGAGGCGGGGAAGGCTAACCCGCTCCGTTGACCCCGCGGGCGTGCAGCACGAGCTGCGTCTTCATGTCGTGGAGCCGCGCCTCCAGGCCCACGGGATATTCGTGCGGGTTCACCCTGCGCTTGATGCTGTTGTGGAAACCCGTCAACTCGTCCCGGGCCCGCTCCCGGGCGGCGTGCACCGACGGCACGTCGTAAACCGGCTCGCCGTTGCGGAACACCGGCACCAGCAGGTCCCGGAACCCGGTCCCCCCGGGTATGGGCTTCCTGCGGGTCATGTTCATGGGATCCACGATGGTGCAGCCGTCGGCGATGCCCAGGGACTCGTCGTAGATGGCGTCCGCAACGAACCGGCCGGCTCCGTGGAAACGCCGCACCTGGAGGATCCCCGGCGTCGATACCTTGATGGCCTGCTCCGACAGCTTCACCTTGTTCACCCACTGCTCGCCCTCGGACCGGACGCAGGACAACTTGTAAACTCCGCCGAGGGCGGGCTGGTCATAGCCGGTGGCGAGCTTGGTGCCCACGCCCCACACGTTGATGCGCGCGCCCTCCTCCTTGAGGGAGGCGATCACGTGCTCGTCCAGGTCGTTGCTGCCCACGATGACCGCGTCGGGAAAGCCGGCCTCGTCCAGGATACGGCGCGCCTCGACGCTGAGGAAGGCCAGGTCTCCGGAGTCCAACCGGACGCCCACCATCTCGTGGCCCCGCTCCCGCAGCTTGCGGCCGATCTCCACCGCCTTGCGGACGCCGTTCAGGCTGTCGAAGGTATCCACCAGCAGGAGGCAGTTGTTGGGCATGGCCTCGGCGTAGGTCTCGAAAGCCTCCGTCTCGTCGTCGAAGGACAGCACCCAACTGTGGGCGTGGGTCCCCTTGACCGGGATGTCGAAGAGCTTTCCGGCAAGGGCGTTGGACGTCCCCGCGCAGCCCCCCACGTAGGCCGCCCGGCTCGCCGCCAGCGCTCCGTCGAACCCCTGGGCGCGCCTCAGTCCGAACTCCAGCACCGGCTCCCCCCGGGCGGACTGGCAGACCCGGGCCGCCTTGGTGGCGATGAGCGTCTGGAAGCAGATGACGTTGAGCAGCACCGTCTCCAGGATCTGGCATTGCAGGATGGGGCCGCGGACCCGCACCAGGGGTTCGTGGGGGAACACCACCGTCCCCTCCGGCGCCGCGTCCACGTCGCAGACGAAGCGGCAGTCGCGCAGGTAGTCGAGGAAGGCGTCCTCGAAGAGGCGCTCGTCGTCGTTGCCGCGCAGTTGCGACAGGTAGTCCAGGTCGCTGGCGTCGAACCCGAACCGGCTGAGCACCCCCACCACGTGGCCGAGCCCGCACCCGACGGCGAACCCGCCGCGATAGGGGTTCTCCCGAAAGGAGAGGTGGAACACCGCCTCCTTTCGCGCAGTGCCGGACTTCCAGTAGGCGTACGCCATGGTCAACTGGTAGAGGTCGGTCAGCAGCGCCAGCGAATTGTTGTAGAGTTGTTCCAGGGTATGCATGCCAGATGGCCCGGTCGCGGGGATGATCGATCCGGGCCAGTCTAGGGGTTGGCGCCGCGGTAATCAAGGGAACCCCGGACGCTTGCGCCCGCCGCTCGTTTGTCGCACACTCCGGGGCGCGCGGTTTCCGGGCGCCGGGCCGACGCCGCACGGCCGGCGGCCGCGAAGCCGCGCACATCACGCACAGGAGGCGCCATCCGTGGCCAAACGAAGCCTCTGGTACGACCGGGAAGCGGCAAGGCAGGCCCGCCTGGACCTTGCCGCGGCCTACCGTCTCGCCGTCCGGTTCGGGTTCCACGAAGGGATCGACAACCACTTCAGTTTCCTCGTGCCCGGGCGGGACGACCTGATGTTGTTGAACCCCTACCCGCTCCACTGGTCGGAAGTGACGGCGAGCAACCTCATCCTCGTGGACTTGCAGGGGACCCGCGTGGAGGGCGTCCACGAGGTCGAGCCCACCGCCCTGCACATCCATGCGCCGCTGCACCGGGCCAACCCGGGAGAGTTCCGTTGCCTGCTGCATACCCATATGCCCTACGCCACCGCCATCGCCTGCCGCCAGGGGGGCCGCCTGGAGATGCTGCACCAGACCAGCACCCGGTTCGCCGACGACGTGGCCTACCTGGAGGACTACAACGGCCTCGTGCTCGACGGCGCGGAGGGAGGGAGGATCGCCCATGCCATGGCGGACAAGAACGTGCTGTTCATGGCCAACCACGGAGTCATCGCCGCGGGCAGGACCGTGGCGGAGGCCTTCGATCGGCTCTATTTCCTGGAACGCGCTTGCCAAGTCCAGGTGCTGGCGGAAACGGGCGGCCACCAACTCGCGCGCCTTTCCCCGCAGACCACCGACTACCTCCGGCGGCAACGGGCCGGCGGCGAGGACCTCGCCGCGGAGCGCCACTTCGCAGCGTTGAAACGCATCCTCGACCGCGAAGAGCCCGACTACGCGACCTGACCCCGGCCCCTGTTCCCGCAAGGCCGCGGCCCGGGGCTCCGAAGCCCGGCGTCCACGGGCCCGCAACCCGTCCCCGTCCGACCCCCTTGAGGAAACCCGGGACAATCCCGGAGGAAGAGCGCGTCCTTCGACTTCGCTACGCTACGCTCAGGACGAACGGGGAAAGAAGGTCACGCGAGGGAATGCTCCCGGGGCAGCGTGCTGCCCATAGGCGGCCTGAAGGAGAAGGAAGGTCACGTGGGGGAATACCACCATCCACGGCTCGATTGTCGGCTCTTCAGGAATTCGTGTGGGTTGTGACACTCCCCACGCACACGACAAGGTCCGCTCCCCTCCCATTCCGACCATGCCGTCCCTGGTTTGGCGTCGCAGACGCTACCCCTCCCCGTCATTCCCGCGAAAGCGGGAATCCATCGTGGGCGTCTGCGGAGCAATGGTGGCGTGATCCCTTTCGCTCTTGTTCAGGGTTTCATCGAGACTCCGCCTGCCGTCCCGAGGCCTACCGGCCGCGTCCGACCAGGTAGGCCACTCCGATGCTCAACAGGTAGAGGACGATCAGCGGCCCGGCCAACAGCAGTTGCGAGACCACGTCCGGCGGCGTCAGCACCGCGGCCAGCACGAACATCGCCAGCAGGGCGTAGCGGAAATGATGCCAGAGGAAACGGTGGTTCCACACCCCGGTGCGGGCCAGGAAGAACGTCAGCACCGGCAGTTGGAACGTCACGCCGAAGGCGACGACGATGCGGCAGAAGAAGGAGAAATACTCCGACACGCGGATTTCCGGGCTGACCCCGAGCGCGCCGTACTGGTCCAGGAAATACAGGAACGCCAGGGGCAGCACGTTCCGGTAGCAGAACACCGCGCCCGACACGAAGAACAGCGAAGCGGCGCCGACGAAGCCCACCAGAAGGGCTTTCCTGCCTTCGGCGCCGAACGTCGGCGCCAGGATACGCCATACCTGGTAGAAGATGGCCGGGCTTCCCGCCAGGACGGCCGCGAGGAAAGCCACCTTGATCTCGACGAAGAAGACCTCCGCCACTCCCGTACCGATCAGGCTCTGCCCCGGCGGAAGCCGGCTCTTCAGGGGCTCCACCAGCACCTCGAAGAGTTGCGGGGCGAGAAACAGTCCTCCGGCGAACAGCGCCAGCACCGCGGCCAGGGACCGAATCAGGCACGAACGCACCCTTTCCATCTCGCGGGTGAGCTTCGGGAGGATCGCGGTCATGGTGGTCGAGCAGGGAGACGGAGGCCAAGGGCCGCGGACCGACGGCGGGAACCCGCGGCCGGCCATTTCCATCCCCAGGAAACCCCGGACAATCGAGCCGTGGACGAGGGGCGCTCCCTCGCGCGACCTTCCTGTCCGAAACATCCTGAGGGAGGCAGGAACCCCCGCTGGGTATTCCCTCGCGCGACCTTCCCGTCCCCGTTCGTCCTGAGCGTAGCGAAGCGAAGTCGAAGGACGCGCTCTTCCTCCGGGATTGTCCCGAGTTTCCTTTAGCAGATCCGGCCGCTCACTGCGACGGGCCGCGGATTCCGGCGGGAACCGTCGCGTCCCTTGCTCTTGCGCACGAATAAGGCTATAAGGTAAGAGCTTGTAACTTTTCCTGACCAGCAGAATCAGCGGCGCCCGCGCGATTCGAGAAACCAGAGCCACGGAAGGAGGCTTACTGTGAAGCAGTCGTCGAGATACATGAGGAACATGGGAAGGGCGGCCGTTTGCCTGGGGGTTCTCGCCCTGCTGGGTAGCGGTTGTTCAGTGGTCGATCACCAGCACCCCGCGTACAAGGCCGACGCCCAGGCGGTCAACGATGCGGCCGGCAAGGCCAACGCCGCCGCCGGACGCGCTGAAGACGCCGCGGGCAAAGCGGACGCCGCTGCCGGACGCGCCGCAGACGCCGCGAGTAGCGCAGACGCCGCAGTCGGCAGGGCCGACGCCGCTGCCGGACGCGCCGAACGCGCCGCGGAAAGAGCCGAACGCGCCGCGGCCAGGGCAGCGGCCATGTTCGAAAAGACCATGCGGAAATAGCGTCCGACGCCGCCATCCCGGTGACCTGGGGTCGCCTGTATCAAGTCATCACCCCGTCCCGGGTCACTTTTTCGTCAAGCGTGGGAGCCGCTCCAGGAGGGCGGCTCCCATTTCCCGCGCCAACGGCCAATCCGGGCTTCGCAACCACCTGACAGCCAGCGCGTAGAGCGCCGTTCCGCCCGCCACCAGGGCGAGGAAGCCCAGCGCCTGCATGGACAATGCGCCGGTGCGGGGGTCCCACTGCATGCGTCCGGCCATCAGGAACAGGGGACCCGCCATCACCGCGGCCGCGGTGAGGTTGCGCCCGAGCGACGACAGGTACTCCTTCCAGGCGAACCCCCCCAGGCGGCGGGTGACGAGCCACAGGAGCACCGTGAACTGGAAGGTCGCGGACAACGAGTTGGCGAGGGCCAGGCCCACGTAGGAAAGGCTGAGCAGGCCGACGCCATGGCTGACCGCGGCCACCGCCAGCACGAACGGGTTGTCCCCCGGTCCCGCGGCCACCGGGCCGATCAGCAGCAGGCTCAGGAACAGGTTCAGCGCGAAGCTCCAGAAAGCCACCCGGACCGGGGTCCGGGTGTCCTGCATGGCATGGAACAGGGCCACCAGGACGCGGCTGCCGGAAACCGCCCACAACCCCAGGGCAAGGAACACCAGGGCGCGGGCGCTGGCGAGCACGTCCGCGGCGTCGAAGGCGCCCCGCAGGAAGAGCAGCGAGAACGCGGGCACGGCCACCACCATCAACCCCAGGGCCGAGGGGAGCGAGACGAAGTTCACCATCCGCAGCGAGTAGCCCAGGGTCGTCTTCAACCCGGGCATGTCGCCGCGCGCCGCCAACGACGAGAAACTCGGCAGCGCCGCGGTGCCCAGGGCCACGGCGAAGACCCCCAGGGGGAACTGCGCCAAGCGGTCGGCATAGTAGAGGTAGGAGACGCTGCCCGGCTCCAGCAACGAAGCCAGGACCGTGCTCACCAGGACGTTCAGTTGATACACCGCGGCGCCGATGACCGCAGGACCGATGAGCCGCAGGAACCGGCGCATCGCCTCGCTGCGAAAGTCCAGGCTCGGCCGCCAGGAGAACCCGTGGCGGCGCAGGAAGGGGAGCTGCAAGAGGAGTTGCGCCACGCTGCCCAGCAGGACCCCGTAGGCCAGGCTCAGGACCGGTTCGGACAGCAGCGGAACGAGGAGGACCGCGGAGGCGATGATGGACAGGTTCAGCAGCACCGGCGCCACGGACGGCGCCATGAAGTGGCCGAAGGTGTTCAGGTAGCCCATGGCGAGGGCCAGGAGGCTGACGAAGAAGATGCTGGGGAACATGATCCGAAGGAGCTGCACGGTGAGGGAGAACCGCTCCGGCGTCGCGGAGAACCCCGGCGCGAACAGCCGCGTGAGCGGAGACGGGAAGAGCACGCCCACCGCGGTCAGCAGGACGAGGAACAGGACCGCGAAGGTCACGATCACGCGGCTGGCCTCCACCGCGGCCCCGCGGCCTCGGGTGGCCAGGCAACCGGAGACCACCGGAACGAACCCCGCGGACAGGGCGCCTTCCGCGGTGAGGCGCCGCAACAGGTTCGGTATCCGGAAGGCGACGAAGAACGCGTCCGCGGCGCTTCGGGCTCCCAGGAGATACCCGATGGCGATGTCCCGGGCGAGGCCGGAAACGCGGCTCAGGAGGGTCATGGAGCCGACCACGCCCGTTGCCCTGGCTACCTTGCGGAGCTCGCTCACCGTTGACTCCTCGCGCAAGCGGTGCTAAGTTGACGGGCTTTCGGGAGGTAGCTCTTGGCGAACCACAAATCGGCCATCAAGCGGCACAACCAGAGCGTCCGGCGCCGCGAGCGCAACCAAGCGGTCCGGTCCAGCGTCCGGACCCTGGTCAAGAAGGTCAGGGCGGCCATCGAGAGCCGCGACCCGGAAGCCATCGAACGGAAGATCCGGGAAGTCAACCGGATGCTGGACAAGGCCGTGACCAAGGGAGTCCTCAAGCGCAACACCGCGTCGAGGAAGCTGGCCCGCCTGTCCAAGGCCGCATACCTGGCCCGGGCCTCGTCCCGGACCTCCGCCGAAGCAGAGCAGCCCGCGTAGCGCGAACCGCGCCCGGGTCGGCGCGCTCCGTCAGAACCCCTCCGCCATCCGCTCCCGTATGGACCGGGCGAACCTTTCGAGCAGCCGTTCCCTGGCTCCCCTGCGGGAGTCTTCCGCCAACCTGGCGTCCGTCAACCGGCCCACGTCCCTCATGTCCAGCGTGTCCCGGGAGAACCCGGAGGAAGTGGGAACCACCGCCCCGCGGGCAGCCGCGTAAACCTCCCGGAGCCGCATCACGCGCCGGGGCCACAGCACCTCCTTCGACCGCCTGCGCCGGAGCGTCGCCTCCACGTCCATCCGGGCCTCCCACTCCAGCGCCTGGTCGAACCGGTTGACCGACGCGTCCCCGACCCCGTAATACCGGACGACCCCGGAAAGCACCGCGTCCGCGTCCTCGAACCGTTCCACCAACCGCGGCGATTCCCGGCTCGCCAACTCCCTGCGCAAGGCCGCGGCCAAGCGGTCCTCCAGGCCCACCTCCCGGGTCCGGTTGAGGAAGGTCTCCACGAAGACCGTCCGCACGTCGGCCGGAAGCCCCGTGTGCGAGCCGGTGAAGCGGTAGCCGCAGGCGCCCGTCAGCAGCGCCAGGCCCACGGAGACCGAGAGGACCGCCGGCAAGACCGGTCGCCGGACCAGGGTTCATCCCTCCAGCACGATGTTGACGAGCCGGCCGGGCACCTGCACCACCCGCCTGACCGGACGGCCGTCGAGGAAGGCCGCCACCTTCGGGTCGGCCAGGGCCGCGGATTCCACGTGCTCCGGGGGAGCGTCGGTCGGCACCGCGACCTTCCCGCGCAGCTTGCCGTTCACCTGGACGACGATGAGGCGGTTCTCCCGGGCCAGCGCCTCCTCGGAGTACTCCGGCCAGCCCATGTCCGCCAGGGGTTCCGAGTGGCCCAGCCGCTCCCACAACTCGCTGGCGATGTGCGGCACGAAGGGCGAGAGGAGGACGATCTCGGTCTCCAGGGCGGCCTTGATCAGGGCGGCTCCGTCCGCTCGATCCAGGTCCTCCGGAGCCACGGAACCCAACGCGTTGTGGAGCTCCATGATGGCCGCGATGGCGGTGTTGAAGTGGAACCGGGTCTCGATGTCCTCGGTGACCTTCTTGACGGTCCAGTGGATCCGCCGGCGCAGTTCCTCGAGGCCGCTCGAAGACGGCGCTCCACCCGAGTCCGCGGCCACGCCCGCCAGGCGCTCGCGATGGCGCATGGCGAAGCGCCACACCCGGTTCAGGAAACGGTGGGACCCCTCGACTCCCTGGTCGCTCCAGTCCAGGTCCTTCTCCGGCGGCGCCGCGAACAGGGTGAACAGGCGCGCGGTGTCCGCGCCATAGCGGTGGATGAGTTCGTCCGGATCCACCACGTTCATCTTGGACTTGGACATCTTGGCGCCGTCCTTGATGACCATGCCCTGGGTCAGGAGGTTGGCGAAGGGCTCGGACACCGAAAGCCAGCCCAGGTCCCGCAGGACGCGGGTGAAGAAGCGGGCGTAGAGCAGGTGCAGCACCGCGTGCTCGACCCCTCCCACGTACTGGTCCACCGCCATCCAGTAGGCCGTGCGTTCCGTGTCCAGCGGGCGGCGGTCCTCGTCCGGGCAGGCGTAGCGCGCGAAGTACCACGACGACTCCACGAAGGTGTCCATGGTGTCGGTCTCCCGACGGGCGGGCCCGCGGCACGCGGGACAGGCGGCGTCGCGGAACTCCGGCAGGCTCGCCAGCGGCGAGCCCCCCGCGCCGGTGAACTCCACGTTGGTGGGCAGCCGCACCGGCAACTCCTCCCGAGGCACGGGCACGAGGCCGCAGCGGTCGCAATAGACCACGGGGATGGGCGCCCCCCAGTAGCGCTGGCGGGAGATGCCCCAGTCCCGCAGCCGGTAGCGCACCGTGCCCTTGCCCCAGCCCCGTTCCTCGAGGAACGCGGCGATCCGGGCCCTGCCTTCCTCGCTGCCCAGGCCGCTGAATTCGCCGCTGTCGGCCATCACCCCGTCGGCGGTGTAGGCTTCGGCCATGTCCCCGGCCGTCAGGGTCGCGCCGGGGGGATGGATCACCGGCCGCACCGGCAGGTGGTACTTCACCGCGAACTCGAAGTCCCGCTGGTCGTGGGCCGGCACCGCCATGACCGCGCCGGTGCCGTATTCCATCAGCACGAAGTTCGCCACGTAGATGGGGATCTTCTCCCCGGTGAACGGATTGTGGCAGAACGAGCCGGTGAAGACGCCCTCCTTCTCCGTCCCCACGTCGCCGCGCCGGGAATGGCTGATGCGCTGCACCTGCCGGGTGAACTCCCGGACCGCCTGTCGCTGCGGCGTCCCCTCGGAAAGCTCCGAAACCATGGGATGCTCCGCGGCCAGGGAGACGAAGGTGGCGCCGTAAACCGTGTCCTGCCGGGTGGTGAAGACGGTGAGGGCGTCGTCCCGGTCCGCCAGGGGGAAGCGGATCTCGGCCCCGATGGACTTCCCGATCCAGTTGCGCTGCATGGTGAGCACCTTGTCGGGCCATCCCCGGAGCTCGTCGCAGGCCGCCAGCAACTCCTCGGCGTAGGCCGTGATGCGGAAGAACCACTGGGGCAACTCGCGCATGAGGACCTCATGCTCGCAGCGCCAACAGCGGCCCTCCTGCACCTGCTCGTTGGCCAGGACGGTCTCGCAGCCGGTGCACCAGTTGACCGACGCGCTCTTCCGGTACGCCAGCCCCCGCTCGAGCATCTCCAGGAAGAACGACTGTTCCCAGCGGTAGTAGCCGGCGTCCGACGTGGCCAGCTCCCGGGCCCAGTCGTAGCTGAAGCCCATCTGCTTGAGCTGGGTCCGCATGTAGTCGATGTTCTCCACGGTCCAGCGGGCGGGATGGACCTTGTTGGCGATGGCGGCGTTCTCCGCGGGCAGGCCGAAGGCGTCCCAGCCCATGGGGTGCAGGACGTTGAACCCGCGCATGCGCTTGTAGCGCGCGATCACGTCCCCGATGGAATAGTTCCGCACGTGCCCCATGTGGATCCGGCCCGACGGATAGGGGAACATCTCCAGCAGGTAGTACTTGGGCAGGGGCGAGGACTCGTCCACCCGGAAGCTCTCGCTCCGCTCCCACTCGCCCTGCCATTTGGCCTCGATATTCCAGAACTCGTACTTCTCCATCATGGCTCCGGCCGCTCGCTCTCCTCGAGTCCGTTGGCATGCGCCACCTGGTCGAGCACCCCGTTGATGAACGTGGGGGAGTCGTCCGACCCGTAGCGGTTGCCGATCTCGATGGCTTCGTCGATGCTGACGTTCAAGGGAATGTCCGGGCAATAGACCAGCTCGTAGGTGGCGAGCCGAAGGATGATCAGATCGACCTTGGGCATGCGGTCGAGCCTCCAGTTCTCCACCGCGTCCGTGAGGAACCCGTCGATCTCCGCCCGGTGCTCCACGGTTCCGGCGATCAGGCGCTGGGCGAAGTCCCGGGAGGCCGGGCGCGACGGGAAGTGGCCCCAGAAACTGTCCGGACCGGCGGGAGACGGGTCATGCGTGACCTCCATCTGGTAGAGGACCTGCAGCGCCAGCTCCCTGGCCTTGCGGCGAATACCCATCATCGGCTGGAGACGGAACCCGGCGCCCGGCCGTGGCCCGCCCGCTGGGACCGCGCCCGGAGGTCACCCCAGATCTCTGCTCAAGTTCGCCATCTCGATGGCGGTGACCGCGGCCTCGAACCCCTTGTTGCCCATCTTCGCCCCGGCGCGGTCCACCGCCTGCTCCACCGTGTTGGTGGTCAGCAGGCCGAAGGCGATGGGAACGCCGTACCGGTCCATGGCGTCGCCCACCCCCCGGGAGGCCGCGGCGCAGATGTAGTCGAAGTGGGGCGTCTCGCCGCGGATGACCGCGCCGAGGCAGATGAGCGCGTCGTACTTGCCGCTGGCCGCCATCTTGTGGGCGCAGAAGGAGATCTCGAACGCGCCCGGGACCCATACCACGTCCACGGCGTCGTCGCCCGCGCCGTGCCGCTTCAGGGCGTTGGCGGCCCCGTCCAGGAGCCGTTCGGTAATGAAGCCGTTGAAGCGGCTGGCGATGATGCCGAAGCGCATGGCCGCGGCGTCCAGTTTCCCTTCGATCACTTCCATGGCCGGCGCCCTCAGCGGGCAGTCTCGTCCCGGACCCGGGACAGCAGGTGCCCGAGCTTGTCGCGCTTGGTCCGCAGGTAACCGGCGTTGCGGCCGCGGGGCTCCACCTCCAGGGGGACCCTCTGGCTCACGGATATGCCGTAACCCTCCAGGCTGACGATCTTGCGCGGGTTGTTGGTCAACAGGCGCAGCCGCCGGATCCCCAGGTGCCGCAGTATCTCGGCCGCCACCCCGTAGTCCCTCAGATCGACTTCGAACCCCAGGTCCAGGTTCGCCTCCACCGTGTCGCGCCCCCGGTCCTGCAGCGCGTATGCCTTGATCTTGTTGGTCAGGCCGATACCGCGGCCCTCCTGGTGCATATAGACGATGACGCCGCACTCTTCCCTGTCGATGATCCGTATGGCCGCCCGCAACTGTTCGCCGCAATCGCACCGTTCGGACGAGAACACGTCCCCCGTAAGGCACTCCGAATGCACCCGCACCAGCACGTCGTCCCGGGCCTCGACCTCGCCCTTCACCAGGGCCATGTGCTCGAACGGGTCGAGGTTGGTCCGGTAGAGTATCGCCTTGAAGGACTTGCCGTGGATGGTCGGGAAGTCTTCCTGCCACACCTTCCGTATGGTGGCTTCGTTGCGGAGCCGGGACGCCACCAAGTCCACCACCGACGCCATCCGCAGGTCGTGGCGCTCGGCGAATGCCTTCAGCTCGGCGCCCGCGGCGACGGCGCCGTCCTCGCTCAGCACCTGGCAGATCGCCGCAACCGGTTGCAGGCCGCAGAGGGACGCGAGGTCCACCGCGGCCTCCGCCGGTCCCGCCTTGACCAGCACGCCTCCCTTGCTGGCCTGGAGCGGCAGCACGTTGCCCGGGGTCACGAAGTCCCGGGGCTCCGCGTCCGGCTTGGCGGCCGTCCGGATGGTATGGGCCCTGCCCGCGGCCGAGACCTCCAGGCCCAGCACCGAGTTGGCTCCCACGGGCGCCCCGACCGGGGCCTGTCCCGGGAGGATGCTCGCAGCCGCGTCCACGCAGAAGCCCAGCTCCCGGACCCGGGGGGCTTCCAGCGCCAGGTAGAGTACGCCTCCGGCATGGCGCGTCATGAAGTTGACGTGCTCCGGGGTCACCTTTTCCGCGGCCATGCAGACGAAGCCCGCGCCGTGGTCGCTTTCCTCCTCCGCCAGCAGGATCGGGCGGCCATGGAGAAGCTCTTCCCGAACGGTTTCGATGGGGCTCAGGGACATGTCGTGTGCCGCGCCGCGCGGGCGTCACTCGGGGCCGGGCTTGCGCGGCGTCTTGCGGTAGGCATCGGCGAACCGGAGGACGTACTTTCCGATGATGTCCGCTTCGAGGTTGACTCTATCACCAACGTTGCGGCTCTGCAAATTCGTATGCGCCAGGGTGAAGGGTATGATGGCCACGGAGAACGAACGCTGCGTGCACTCGTTGACGGTCAGGCTCACGCCGTCCACCGAGACGGAACCCTTGGGCACGAGGAGACGGCCCACGGCCGCAGGGGCGCGGAAACGGAAGAAGGTGAATTCGCCGCTCTCTTCGATGCGGGCCACCTGCCCCACCGCGTCCACGTGCCCGGTGACCCAATGGCCGCCGAGCCGGTCGCCCACCCGGAGGGAACGCTCCAGGTTCACGCCGTCCCCGGGGCGCAGGTCCGCGAGGTTGGTGCGCTGCAAGGTCTCGGGAGAGACGTCCACGGTGAGCCGGCGTCCGGCCTTCCCGACCACGGTCAGGCAGCAGCCGTTCACCGCGATGCTCGCCCCCGGCGCGATCTCCCGGACCGGCAGCGCGGTCTCGAAGGCGAGCTCCCCCGCCCCGGCCCTGCCGGTCCAGCGGTGGACCCTGCCCACGTCTTCGATGAGTCCGGTAAACATGGCTACTGCCCTCGACGGTCACGCCCCGCTTCGAAGAAGCGCGTCCTTCGACTTCGCTTCGCTACGCTCAGGACGAACGGGGAGGCTTGGTTCAGGGTTTCCTCGATGGATCGTGGTTCAGGGTTTCTCGATCCGGAGCCCCTTCGCCCGAGGAACATCTGAACAATCGAGACATCCGGGATGGATTCCCTCACCTCGACACTCCTATCACCGTTCGTCCTGAGCGCAGCGCAAGCGGAGTCGAAGGACGCGCTCATGCCCCCTGTCCCGATTTTCCAGAGGTTCCTTGCGCTACGCTCAGGACGAACGGGGCTTGCTGTGTTCACAACGAACGGGGGGTGTCGTCCAAGGAAGATCCGAACAATCGAGACATCCAGACAGATTCCCTCACCTTGACACTCCTATCACCGTTCGTCCTGAGCGTAGCGCAAGCGAAGTCGAAGGACGCGCTTTCGGTTGTCACAGGTAGGCCGACACCAGGATGTCGGCGCCGAGGCGCCTGACCTCGGGGTTGCCGAGTTGCGGGCAACGGCGCAGGCGCGTGATGCCGAGATCGCCCACCATGGGCAGCCCCTCGGCGCCGATGAACTTGGGCGCATAGAAGCACAGGGCCTTGTCCACCACCTTCTCCGAGATGGCCCGGCCCGCGGTCACCGCGCCTCCCTCCACCATGACGCTGAGCACCCCCTCCCGGGCCAGCCGCCGGAGCACGCGCCGGAAGGCCACCCGCCCCTGCCTCATGGGAAAGCTCCACACCTGCACACCCAGGTCTTCCAGCCGTTTCCTCCGGGCCGCGGGGACGTCGCGCCCGGTGACCAGCACGGTCTTCCCGGGCTCCGGCTGGGCCACGAGCCGGGCCGTGGCCGGGGTGCGCAGGCGGCCGTCCAGCACGACGCGCAAGGGGTCCCGCCCTCCCGGCAGCCGGCAGGTGAGTTGCGGGTCGTCCGCCAGCACCGTGCCGGAACCCACCAGGACCGCGTCGTAGCGGTTGCGCAGCCGGTGGACGAACTTCCGGGCCTCCGGCCCCGTGACCCACTTGGAGTCTCCCGCGGCCGTGGCGATCCTGCCGTCCAGGGACGCGGCCAACTTCAGGGCGACGAAGGGAAGACCCCGGGTGACGTGCTTGACGAACGCCTCGTTGAGGCGGCGGCATTCCTCCTCCAGGACCGGCACGTCCACCCGGACGCCCGCGCGTCTCAGGGCCTGCACGCCGCTGCCGGCCACCTGGGGATTCGGGTCGATCATGCCCGCGGCCACCCGTTCCACCCCCGCCTCGACCACACCCTTGACGCACGGAGGGGTGCGGCCGAAGTGGCTGCAAGGCTCCAGGTTGACGTAGAGCGTGGCGCCGCGAGCCGCCTCCCCCGCCTGCCGGAGCGCCCGGACCTCCGCGTGGTCGCCGCCGGCGCGGGCATGGTAGCCGCGCCCCACGATGCGGCCCTGCCGCACCACCACCGCCCCCACCATGGGGTTCGGACTGGTGCGCCCCGCGGCCCGGCCCGCGAGCCTGATTGCCGCCCGCATGTAACGCTCGTCCTGGTCCAAGGACATGGGATAGGGTTTCTCTTCCGGCTTTTGTGTGGGTAAGGCAGGAGGGAAAGGGGAGCGAAAAGGAACACGCCGTCATTGCTCCGCAGACGCCCACCCCTCGTCATTCCCGCGAAAGCATGTCCTCGCGGAAGCGGGGGCGGGAATCCATACCCTGCGAGCAAACCCCATGGGTTCCCTGTATGGATTCCCGCTTTCGCGGGAATGACGGGATGGGGAGTGTCGCAACCCACACGAATTCCGGAAGCGCCATCTTCCGCAGCTCCCGTTCACGCGCCGCGGCCCACGCGCGTGCGGGTTTCCGCCGGTCTCCCTGGGCAAGGCCCCGGCGGGCAACAGACGTTCCGCGCCTCCCGTTCATCACCGCCGGACTGCCGTTGAGGCGTTCCCCCTGCGCGGGTTTCCGCGCAGGGGCGTGCGGTGACGCACGACGACGGTTCAGGCGTTCCCCGCGCGTGCGGGTTTCCGGCGCGTCTTTCGGGCCGCCTTTTCCGGGCCCGCGGCCGCGGCCCGGCGCTTGCGCTCGTGGAGCAGGTCCTCCAGCTCCACCATGAACTCGTCGAGGTCCTTGAAGGAGCGATAGACCGAGGCGAAGCGCACGTAGGCCACCGGGTCGGTATCGTGGAGCTCGCGCATGGCGGCCTCGCCGATGGCGGAGCCCGGCACCTCCTTCTCTCCCCGTTCCTGGATCCCCCGCTCGATGCGGTCGGCGATGGCCTCGATGGCGTCCATGCTGACGGGAAGTTTCTGGCAGGCCGTCTTCAGGCCGTTGACGATCTTGAGGCGGTCGAAGGCCTCCCGGCGCCCGTCCTTCTTCACCACCATGGGCATGGCTTCCTCCACGCGCTCATAGGTGGTGAAGCGGCGCCGGCAGGAATCGCATTCCCGGCGCCGACGGATCATCTCGCCGTCCTTCCCGAGACGGGAGTCGATGACCCGGTTCTTGGCGTCGCGGCAGAATGGGCATTTCATGGCAGGCCTGCCGATTCCGGGGACCCGGCCAGCGCCCGGCAGGTCAGGGTTGCGGGGCCGGCTCGGCGCCGCTCCCGCGATAGACCGGGAAACGCTCGCACAAGGCCCGCACCTCCGCGGCGATGGCGTCCAGGCCGCGTTCGTCCCCCACCCTGGCGAGGGCGCGCTGGATCAGCTCGGCGATGACGCGCATCTCCGGCTCCTTCATGCCCCGGGTGGTGACCGCGGGCGTGCCGATGCGGACGCCGCTGGTCACGAACGGGGAGCGGCGGTCGAAGGGCACGGTGTTGCGGTTCGCGGTGACCCCCGCCCGCTCCAGCGTTTCCTGGGCCAGCTTGCCGGTGACCTCGGAGTCCCGCAGGTCCAGGAGCATGACGTGGTTGTCGGTGCCGCCGGAGACCAGGCGGAAACCCCGCGCCGTCAACGCGCCGGCCAGGGCCTTGGCGTTGGCCACGATCTGCCGCTGGTAGCTCGCGAACTCCTCGGTGGACGCCTCCTTCAGGGCCACCGCCTTGGCGGCGATCACGTGCATGAGGGGGCCTCCCTGCATGCCCGGGAAGACGCGGCTGTCGAGGGTCTTGGCGTGCTCCCCGCGGCAGAGGATCATCCCGCCCCGGGGCCCGCGCAAGGTCTTGTGGGTGGTGGTGGTCACGTAGTCCGCATGGGGCACCGGGCTCGGGTGGCAGCCGGCCGCCACCAACCCCGCGATGTGCGCCATGTCCACCATCAACAGCGCCCCCACCTCGTCGGCGATGGCGCGGAACCTCTCGTAATCGATGACCCGCGGGTAGGCGCTCGCCCCCGCCACGATGAGCCGCGGGCGGCGCTCCCGGGCCAGCTCGGCCAAGGCGTCGTAGTCGATGGTCCCGGTCTCCTCGGACACGCCGTAGGGCGCCACCCCGTACAACCGGCCGGAGAAGTTGACCGGACTCCCCATGGAGAGGTGGCCGCCGTGGGAAAGGTCCATCCCCAGGTAGGTGTCGCCGGGCTTGAGGACCGCGAAATAGACCGCCATGTTGGCCTGCGAGCCAGAGTGGGGCTGCACGTTCACGTGCTCCGCGCCGAACAGCGCCCCGGCCCGCTCCACCGCCAGACGCTCCACCACGTCCACGTACTCGCAACCGCCGTAGTAGCGCCGGCCGGGATAGCCCTCGGCGTACTTGTTGGTCATGAGGGATCCCTGGGCCTCCAGGACCGCGGCGCTGACCACGTTCTCGGACGCGATCAACTCCAGGTTGGATTCCAGGCGCTCGCCCTCGTCCCGGATGGCTTCGAAGACTTCCGGATCGACTTGCTCCAGGCTTGCGGTAATCATCCTATCGGTGGCTTTCGATGTATTCGATGACGTCCTGCACCGTCTTGATCTTCTCGGCGTCCTCGTCGGAGATCTCCATCTCGTATTCTTCCTCCAACGCCATCACCAGCTCGACGATGTCCAGCGAATCGGCTCCCAGGTCTTCGACGAAGGAAGCCTCGGGGCTGACTTCCGCGTCGCTCACTCCCAATTGCTCGCTGATGATCTGCTTGACCCTCGCCTCGACGTCCGTTGCCATATTGCACCTCCTGTTCCGTACCACTGCCCGATTCCGAATCCCTCCCGTTCCGACCACGTCGTCCTCGGTTCGGCATGGCGGGAAACTCCGATCCCCTCCTGAGCTGGAGGGGACGCCATGCCGTGAGACCCTGCCCACACAGGACCCTGCCACATACATAAAAGCCGGAAGAGCCGCTCGAAACACGGCTCCCGCGGCGGGGTCACATGTACAGGCCGCCGTTGACGCCGATGGTCTGTCCGGTAATGTACTGCCCTCCGGGGCCTGCCAGAAACGCCACCGTCAGGGCCACGTCGCCGCCGCTGCCGAACCGGCCCAGGGGAATCGCGTCGAGATACCGGCTCCGCGTGTCCTCGTCCAGGACCGCGGTCATCTCCGTTTCGATGAAACCGGGAGCAACCGCGTTGACGGTGATCCCGCGCGGGGCGAGCTCCCGGGCCATGGACTTGGTGAACCCCACGATGCCCGCCTTGGACGCCGCGTATATGGACTGGCCCACGTTCCCCATCTGTCCGGCCACCGAGGCCAAGTTGACGATGCGGCCGTACCGCCGCCGAACCATGTTCCTGCTGGCCGCCCGGGTGCAGTGGAAGACACCCCTGAGATTGACGTCGATGATCCTTTCCCAATCGGCGGCCTTCTGGCGCAACAGCAGGCCGTCCACCGCGACCCCCGCATTGTTGACCAGAATATCAATTTTTCCATGCCGGTCAACGATGTCCTTGACCGCCTGGTCCACCCGGTCCTGGCGCGCCACGTCGAAGGGCGCCGTCTCCGCGGCGCCGTCCTCCCGCCGGACCTGCTCGGCTACCTCCTCGGCCGCCTCCCGGTTCTCCCGGTAGTTGACCACCACACGGGCGCCCATGCGGGCCAGGCACAGGGCGAGGTCGCGCCCGATGCCCCTGCTGCCCCCCGTGACCAGGGCCACCCTGTCCGCCAGCGGTCCCGCGGCCACGGTTCAGCCCCCCAACTCCGCGAGCACCCCTTCCAGGTCCTCGGGCCGTTCCATGTGGAGGGTCTTCATCCTCCGGTCGATGCGCCGGATGAGCCCGGACAACACCCTCCCCGGACCCAGCTCCACGGCGCACTCGCAGCCCAGCCCGGCCAAGGTCTCCACCGACTCCTCCCATCGGACCGGGGCCGCCACCTGCTCCACCAGAAGGGGTTTGACACGCTCCGGGTCGGAGTTCGAAGCCGCCTCCACGTTGGTGACGACGCCCACCCGGAAGGGCCGCACCTCGACTCCCTCCAGCACCTCCCGCAACCCCTCCGACGCGGGCTCCATGAGCGCGCAGTGGAACGGAGCGCTCACCGGGAGGTCCACCACCTTCCGCGCGCCCCGGTCCCGGGCCAGTTGCGCCGCCCGCCGCACCGCTTCGCGAGCGCCGGAAACCACCACCTGCCCGCCGCCGTTGAAGTTGGCGGGAGCCACCACCTCCCCGCCCCCCGCCTGCTCGCAAACCTCCCGCACCACCGACGCTTCCAAACCGAGGACCGCCGCCATGCCCCCTGCGCCCTCGGGCACGGCTTCCTGCATCAGCCGCCCCCGCTCCCGGACCACCGCCGCCGCGTCCGCCAACCGGAGCGCACCCGCGCACACCAAGGCGCTGTATTCGCCGAGGCTGTGTCCCGCCGCCCACGAGGGCCTGGCCCGGCAACGTCCTTCGAGCACCCGGAGCGCGGCCACGGACACGGCGAGGATCGCGGGTTGGGTGCAAGCGGTGCGGTTCAGGTCGGCCTCGGGACCGTCGAAGCACACCTTGCGGAGGTCCATCCGCAGGGCGTCCTCCGCCTCGTCGAAGACCGCCCTCGCCTCCGGGAACCCCTCGCACAGGGCCTTCCCCATGCCCACGTACTGGGATCCCTGCCCGGGAAAGACGAACGCGATACGTCCCGGGTCCGCCATCAGCCCCACTCAGGCGTGACCGGAGCCATCCGTCCGCTCGCGAGGCTCCGGCGCACGCTCCAACGCGTTCACGATGTAGCCGTTGATGTCCTGGGAGACGGCTTCGGCCGCCACCCGCACGGCGTTCTTGATGGCCTTGGCGGACGAGCCGCCGTGGGCCACGATGGCGACGCCGTCCAGGCCGATCAGGGGCGCGCCGCCGTAGTGCGCATAATCGAGGCGGTCGTAGGCGCGCCGCACCGCCCGCCGGCACAACAGGAACCCCAGCCGGCTGAGCAGGCTGCTGCGGAACGCCTCCTTCAGGACCGAGGAGACGAACTGTCCGAGTCCCTCCATGGTCTTCAACGCCACGTTGCCGGTGAAGCCGTCGCAGACCACCACGTCAACTCGGCCGTTGGCAATGTCCCGGCCCTCCACGTGGCCCGCGAAGTTCAACTCCGTGGCCCGCAACTCGCGGACCGCCTCCCGCGTGAGGTCGTTGCCCTTCTCGTCCTCCTCGCCGTTGCTCAGGATGCCCACCCGGGGCCGCGGGACTCCGAGGATCTTCTCCGCGTAGATGGCGCCCATCCGTGCGAACTGCGCCAACTGCCGCGGCTTGCAGTCGGTATTGGCCCCCCCGTCCAGGAGGACCGTGCCGCCGGAAAGGGAGGGGCTGACCGTCAGGATGGCGGGCCGGTCCACCCCGGGCAACCGTCCCAGCACGAACATGCCGATGGCCATCATCGCCCCGGAGTTCCCGGCGCTCACCACCGCGTCGCCTTCACCCGCCTTCAGGCGGTCGAAGGCGACCCGCATGGAGGAGTCCTTGCGCTTCAGCGCACGGCTCGGCGAGTCGTGCATGCCGATGGAGGCGGCCGCGGACAGGACGCGCACGGACGACGGGTCGAACGAATGGCGCGACAACTCGGATTCCACCGCGCCCGATTCGCTCACCAGGGTGACCTCCACCCCGTATTCCTTCGCAGCTTGCAGCGCCCCCGCTACGACGACACCCGGGCCGTGGTCACCGCCCATCCCGTCAACGATAACCCGCCGCATCACCAGGCAACAGGCGGCTTCAGGTTTCTTCGCCGGGAGTCACGGAACGGGACCTGTAGTGGCCGCACTTGGCGCAGACCCTGTGCCTCAGGACCGCTTCCTCGCAACGAGGGCACGTGATCCACTGCGGCGCGGCAATGGCGTCATGGGACCGGCGCTTGTTTCGCTTGCTGGGGGAGGTTCGTCTCTTGGGTACGGGCATGTCTGGTATCCGTCCTGCCTGTTCGTCGTTTCCGGCGCCCGCCGGCGCTACCGGTCCAACCGGAGGTTGCGAAAAACCGCCATACGGGGGTCCCCGGGCGGCGTGCACCCGCAGGGATCCCGGTTCAACTCGGCGCCGCAGTCGGGGCAAAGTCCGCGGCAGCTTTCGCTGCACAGCGGCCGCAGGGGCAAGGCAAGCAACGCCTGCTCGCGGACATAGGGCGAAAGGTCGATGTCCTCGCCGGAGTAGAAGCTCAAACCCATCTCGTCCGCGGTGAGCTCCATGTTTCTATTAGTCGGAAGGGGGTCCGGGGTCAACACGAAGTCGAAACTTTTTTCGATGACCAACGGGAAGCTCTCCAGGCAACGGCTGCAATCCCCCTCCGCTTCGCCCCTGAGTCCGCCGCGGAAGAAGATCTCCCGGCCCGACCGGTAGCAGCTCACGTTCACCTGTATGGGCGAGGGAAAGCGCACCCCTGCCGAAACGTCATCCCGGGCCAAGTCCAGGGTCTCGGAGAAACGGCTTTCCCTGGGTACGGCGTCGATCCGGGCCAATGCAATCCTCAAGGCAACCCCCGTCGAAACGGTCTTCATACCCGCCGGCCGGCCTCTTTGTCAAACGCCGGGCACGACGAAAGCCCCGTTGTTCCGGCTACTTGCCGCCGGCCCCGCCAAACGGCCCGAAGCCCCGCGGACCCGGACCCCGGAGTGCGGAACCTTGTGGACCCACGCCGATTCTGTTAAGGGAACCTTGAAAGATCCCGGAGGAAGGGCGCGTCCTTCGACTCCGCTTCGCTACGCTCAGGACGAACGGGGACGGGAGGGCCGCGTGAGGGAATCCCCCGTCCACGGCTCCATCGTTCAGGGTTTCCTCGTGGAACTCCGGGCGATTCCGGCTTGAATTCCCTCTCCCTGCGGGAAAGTGGGAGGTTGCGCGTGAACGCACGGTTGGGTCTGGTACATTCGGTGCTGCCGGCCACGGTGGACCTCGACGTGAGGGTGCCGTCGAGCCATCCTTCCGCGCGGAACCTGGGCTCCGAGAGGATGGGCTCCGGGACCATCGTCGATCCCACCGGCGTCATCCTGACCGTCAACTACGTGGTCAACGGGGCCGAGTCCATCACCGTGACGCTCTCGGACGGGAAACGGCGCCCGGGCCGGCTGGCCGCGCAGGACTTCGACACCGGCCTCGCCCTGGTCAGGATCGACGCCGGGGGCCTGCCGTTCCTGCGGCCGGCGGAGTCCGTCAACGTCGGCCAACCCGCGTTCATGGTCGCCAGCGGGGGCCAGCAGGCTCGACGGGTCAGCGATGGCTGCGTCACCTCCCTGGAAGGCTACGACGCCCAGTGGGAGTACCTGCTCGAACGCTCCATCCGGCTGAGCGCGTTCAACCCGGGCTTCGGCGGCGGCACGCTGGCCGACTCCCGGGGCCGTCTCCTGGGCGTGGTGTCCCTGAACCTGAACGAGATCGCCAAGTTCACACTGGCCATCCCGGTGGAGTACTACCTCCGGGACGCGGACGAACTGAAACGGTTCGGGCGGGTCCGCAGCCGGCCGCCGCGACCCTGGCTCGGCTTCCATCCCCAGGGGGTGGAAGGCCACGTGGTGGTGACCGGGGTCACGCCCTCGGGACCCGCGGAAGAGGCCGGCCTCAGGCAGGGGGACATCATCCTCACGGTCGAGGACCGGGAGGTGCAGACCCGGCCCCAGCTCTACCGGGAGCTCTGGAAGAAGCAAGCCGGAGACCCGGTCAACTTCCATGTCCTCCGGGGCGACGGCTCGATGGAAGTCCGGGTGGCCAGCCGTGACCGCTGGGACTTCAACCAACCCGGCCCGCGGGGCGGGAAAGCGGACCACTGAACGCCGCCGGGACCCGCGGGGAGAGCCTCCTCCGCACGTGAAGAACGTCACCGCCTACCGCGTCATCTACGGCGACACGGACCAGATGGGAGTGGCCTACTACGCCCACTACCTTCGCTGGTTCGAGGTCGGCAGGACCGAGCTCATGCGCGAAGCCGGCATACCCTACCGGCGAGCCGAGGAAGACGGCGTCTTCTTCCCGGTCACCGAGGCGCAATGCCGTTACCGCAGGCCGGCCCGCTACGACGACCTGCTGCGGATCGAGACCACGGTCGAATCGCTGAACCGCGTGGCGCTGAAGTTCCACTACCGGATCGGTCGGGAAGCGGACCGCGCCGCCATCGCAACGGGCTGGACCAAACACGCCTGCCTCGGCCGCGACCGCAAGCTCATCCCCCTGCCGCAAACCTACGCGCGCCTGCTCGGGTTCGAATAGGGGACGAGCCGACCCCGTCAAGGGGACAGCGTATCCGCGGACGGACGAGCCGCCGAAGCGGAACGGGGTTCCGGGGAACCGAAGGCCTCGGCCACCTGCCGCAAGAGCGCGATGTTGTCCGCGTGGCCGGTCATCCGGGCGGTCACGCGGCCGCGCACGGGGCGGCCGATGAGCGAGAAGTCCCCCACGATGTCCAGGATCTTGTGACGCGCGAACTCGTCCTCGAACCGGAGCGAAGTGTTGACCACCTTCTCGTCGTCCACGAGGATGCAGTTGCCCAGCCGGCCCCCCTTGATCAGGCCCATGCCCTCGAGCTTCCCGAAGTCCCGCAGGAAACCGAAGGTCCGGGCGGGGGCGATCTCGTCGCGGAACGAGTCCGCCCCGTAGTGGACGTAGGTGTGTTCCTGGGTCCCCACCGGGCTCGGGTACTGCAACTCGTAGTGGACGGTGAAGCGGTCCGCGGGTTCGACGACGATCTCTTCCGGGCCGTCCCCGCGCACGCGAAAGGTCCGGTCGATGACGATCTCCGGGCATTCCCCGCGCTGCTCCTCCACCCCGGCCTCCTCGATCAACCGGCAGAACTCGATGGCGGAACCGTCCATGATGGGGATCTCGCCGTACATCTTGATGAGCAGGTTGGTGATGCCATAGGCGTGGAGGGCGGCCAGCAGGTGCTCCACGGTGCCTACCACCACCCCGCCCCGTTGCAGCGAGGTGGCGAACTCGGTGGAGCGCACGCAGTCCAGGTGCGCCGGCACGGTGGCGTCCGTGGAGATGCCGCCGAACTGGATGCCGCTGTCCTCCGGCAACGGATGCAGGATGACGCCCGTGCTGACGCCGGAATGCAGCCCCAGGCCGCACGCCACCACGCTCTTCCCGATGGTCTTCTGGGGCGCGCCGCGGCCGCCCTCCCCCGGGCCGGACGGCCCCGCCGCCCGGAGCCGACGAGCCTGCAGGTCCTCCACCGCCGCGGGGTCCTCGCGCCGCCTGGGGTCGCCGCAAGCCCGCTCGACCGCGGCCAGCAACCCGTCCAGGGAAAACGGTTTCTCGATGAAGTCGAAAGCTCCCAGCCGGGTTGCGGCCACCGCGGTGTGGATGCTCCCGTGACCGGAAATCATGATGACCCGGGCCTCCGGACGCTCCCGCCGGATGCGCCTGAGGAGCGTGATGCCGTCCAGCTCCGGCATCCACACGTCCAGGAGGATCACGTCCGGGGCCTCTGCGGCCACCAAGTCCGGGACCTCCCTCGCATCGGGAGCGGCGACCACGCGGTAACCCTCGTCGGCCAGGATCTCGCGCACGGTCTCGCGGATGCCGTCCTCGTCGTCCACCACCAGCACCGTTTTCTGCTCCGACTGCATGGCGTCCCCCCGTGGTTCTTATCGTCCGGCGCCGGTCACGACGCCTTGCTGGCCCTCGCCTCCACGGCGGCCCCGGGCGTTGCCGCGGGAAGCTCGATGATGAAGCGCGTGCCCCGGGGCTGGTTCTCGCGCACGCGGATGTATCCTCGGTGGTCGGCCACGATGGTCCCGACGATGGACAGGCCGAGTCCGGTGCCGTCCTCCTTGCTCGAGTAGTAGGGTTCGAAGATCCGGCCCCGGTCTTCCCGGGCGATGCCCCCGCCCTCGTCCGCCACCTCCAGCCGCACCATGTCGAAGGCCTCGTCGAACCGCGTGGCGACCTCGACCCGTCCGGCGCCGTCGAGGGAGGCCACCGCGTTGTCCAGCAGGTTGAACAGGGTGCGCTTGATCTGGTCGCGGTCCAGCTCCACGGGCGGAATCGCCGCGTCCTCGGAAAAGTCGAACTCCACCTCCCGGCGCCCTTCCCGGAACAGCACCAGCGCTTCCCGGACCACCGCGTTGAGGTCGTCCGGGACGAGCCGGGCCGTGGGCAGCCGCGCGAAGTTGGAGAACTCGTTCACCAGGGTCTTCAACTCCTCCACCTGCCGGATGATGGTGGAAGTGCACTTGTCGAGGACCGCCCCGTCCCCGTCCGGCAGGTTCCCGTAGCGCTTGCGCAGCCGCTGGGCGGAAAGCTGGATGGGCGTCAGCGGGTTCCGGATCTCGTGGGCGATGCGGCGAGCCGCCTCGCGCCAAGCCTCCACGCGTTGGACCTTCTGGATCTCGGTCACGTCCTCCATGAACGCCATGACCCCGAGGGTGTTGCCTTCGTCGTCCTGGAGGCTCGCCGCGACGACCATGAGGGTCAGGCTCCCGTCCCTGCCCGTGATGCGGACGTCGCGCTCCACGCCGGCGCCCCCCCTCACGTCCCGGACCACGTCGAGCAGGGGTTGCAGCCTGGGGGTCTGGAACACCTCGTCGTAGGGCCGGTGGAGCACCTCCGGCGCCCGGATCCCCAGCGTCATCTCGGCCGCCTTGTTGACGATGTTCACGCGGCCGGACCAGTCCACGGAGACCACCCCCGCGGTGATGTTGGCCAGCAGCGTCTCCATGTAGCGCCGCCGCCGGTCCAACTCGGAGTGGGTATGCTCGAGGTCCTCGGTCATGCGGTTGAAGGAGGCCACCAGCGCGCCGAACTCGTCGTCTCCGCCGGCCTCGATACGATGATCCAGGTTGCCCTGGGCCACTTCGTGGGTGCCTTCCGCGAGCTGGCGGATGGGCACGGTGATGCCCTTGGCCAGCGCGAGGCCGAACCAGGTGGCCGCAAAGATCATCGTCAGGGTGATGAGCAGCAGGGTCGTGATGTAGGTCCGCTTCACCGGTTCCTTGAGCACCGCCAGATCCTTGTGCTCCTCGTACGAGCGGGATACCTGCTGCGCCTTCCTGCTGATGCTCCGGGGCACGAAGTAGTCCACCGCCACGACCCCGATGATCCGTCGGCCCTCGCCGTACACCGGCACCGCGCCGCGCAGCACGTCGCCCTCGCCCAAGGGCTGGACGCGGGTGGCCTCCAGGCCCCGGAGCGCGCGTTTGAGGAAGTCCGCCTGGGGGCTCACCGTAACCCCGGTGGGCACCTGGTCGTTGAACGCCTTCACCACCGCGGCCCCGTCCGGCCGGTAGATCTCCACAGTGCCCAGGCCGTACTCCTTCTGCTTGTCCTCGACGAGGCGCTGCAACTCGTCGAGCTTGCCGGGGTCCAGTAGCTCCGCGCCGCCGACGCGCCCGCTGATCTGCCGGGCGAAGAAAAGGGCGTTGCCGGCCGAGTTCTCGTAGTAGGTCTCGGTGATGTCGAGGGAGTTCCTGAGGGCGTTGACGATCTGCGAGTCGAACCACTTGTCCACCGCCCGCGTCACGAAGCTCTCGGCCAGCACGAACAGCGTCACGGTGGGCGCCAGCGCGATGCAGACGAAGGCCAGCACGAGCCGGATCTGGATACGGGACCCCAGGATCCGCCGCCGCCGGTCCAGGACCAGCTTCAGCAGGTTCCGGGCCACGAGGAAGACCACCAGCACCAGCAGGAGGATGTTGAGGTTGAACAGCAGGAAGACCGCGGCGTTGCCGAAGAAGCCGTAGTCCGCGGGCAGGCCCGGCAGGAACACCTCGGAGTAGGCGAACAGCAGTATCACCAGGGTGGCGGCGAAAATCACCCACCCTTCGCGCCTGCGCCGCTTCCGTTCGTCGGAACGGAGCGTCTCCGCCAACTTTTCGTCAGCCTTGACCGCGCTCATGGGAATGACCCGACTGCTTGCTCCCAAAGGACATGCTATCGCTTGCGCCGGCAAAGCGCAAAGGGACCGCCGCGCTCACAACAGCCGCTTCTGCCGTTTCTCCCGGTCCATGCGCGACTCGGACTGGGACCTTCCCAGGTGCCGGTAGGCCACCGGCGTGGCCACCCGGCCCTGGGGCCGCCGTTCCAGGAAGCCCGCCTGGATCAGGTACGGCTCGTACGCGTCCTCTACGGTGCCCCTTTCCTCGCCGATGGCCGCGGCGAGGGTGTCCAGCCCCACGGGGCCGCCGTCGAACTTGTCGATGATGGTGGCCAGGATCAGGGTGTCCATCTTGTCGCAGCCCTGCTCGTCCACCTCCAGCATCTCCAGGGCATGGCACGCCACCGGCCGGGTGATCCTTCCCTCGGCATGGACTTCCGCGTAGTCCCGGACCCGCCGCAACAGCCGGTTGGCGATGCGCGGGGTGCCCCGGGACCGGCGCGCGATCTCCAGGAAACCCTCTTCGTCGCCGTCCACCCCCAGCAGAGACGCGGACCGGGCGAGCAGCGCGGCCAGCACCGCGGGCTCGTAGAAGTCCAGGCGGAACACCGCGCCGAAACGGTTGCGCAAGGCCGGGGTCAACAACCCCGAACGGGTGGTGGCGCCGATCAGGGTGAAGCGCTTGAGCTCCAGCTTGATGGACTTGGCCCCTGGTCCCTGGCCGATCATGACGTCCACCTGGAAGTCCTCCATGGCGGGGTACAGCACTTCCTCCACCACGTGGTTGAGGCGGTGGATCTCGTCGATGAACAGGATGTCCCCCGCGTCGAGGTTGGTGAGCAACGCGGCGAGGTCCCCGGGCCGCTCCACCACCGGACCCGAGGTGGGCCGGATGTCCACCTCCATCTCCCTGGAGATGAGGTGCGCCAGCGAGGTCTTGCCCAGGCCGGGAGGCCCGTGGAAGAGCAGGTGGTCCAGGACGTCCCCGCGCCGTTTGGCCGCGGTGATGGCCACCCCCAGGTTCGCCTTGACCTTGTCCTGTCCGACGTACTCGCTGAACCGTCGAGGCCGGAGGCTGTTGTCGTAAACGACGTCCTCTTCGGCGCCCGCGGGAGAGATGATCCTGCTTTCCATGAACGGAGGTCCGCTGCGCAGCCCGCCGGTCCGCTACCGGCTGAGCAGGCGGAGGGCTTCCTTGAGCACGGTTTCCAGGTCGGACGCTCCCTTGCGCAGCACCTGCCGCACGACCCCCTCCGCATCGGCGCGGCGATACCCCAGGTTCGACAGCGCCGACAGGGCGTCGGCCCTGACGCCCGGGTCCGCGGCCGGGTCCGGCGCGGCTTCCGGAAGCGTCGTTATCCTATCACGCAACTCCACGATCATGCGATCCGCCAGGCGCTTGCCCACCCCGGGGATGGACACCAGCCGGGCCACGTCGCCGTCCTTGAGGGCCCCCAGCAACTCGTCGGCCGCCATGCCCGAAAGGATGTTCAGGGCCAGCCGGGGACCGATGCCCGACACCCCGGTCAGGAGCACGAAGACCTGCTTCTCCGCGGGGTCGAAGAAGCCGAACAACTGGAGGGAGTCTTCCCGGACATGGGTGTACGCGAGCAGCGTCACGGGCTCGCCCACCTCCGGCAGCCGGTAGAACACGCTCAGCGCGATGGACAGTTGGTAGCCGACGCCGCCGACGTCCACGACCACCTCGCCCGGCTCCTTGTGGTCCAGGGTTCCGCGAACCTTGGCGATCACGACGGGATCCGTGACGACCGGGGGACGCCCGGCGTTCCACCGGAAACCCCCAGGGCCTTGCGGCCCGCGGAGGCTCCCGGCATCCGCGGACTACCGGCGGGACAGGGCATCCGCCCCCCAGCGCAACCCCCGGGAGCTCCTCCCCGTCCGCCCCGCGGCCGCCAGCACCCTGCTCCCGTAAGCGCTCAGGTGGCCGTGGCATATGGCGGCCGCCAGAGCGTCGGCCGCGTCCTCCTGGGGTTCGTCGGCAAGGCGGAGGATGGCGGCGACCATTTGCTGCATCTGGCCCTTGCCCGCGTGCCCGTACCCGGTGAGCGCCTTCTTGACCTGGACCGAGTTGTACTCGGACACGGGGACGCTGCCCTGGGCCGCGGCCAGCAGCGCCACCCCGCGCACCTGGCCGAGCTTCAGGGCGCTCTGGGCGTTGCGCGCGAGGAAGACCTTCTCCAGGCTGACGCACGCGGGCTCGTGCCGACGGATGACTTCGGCCAACTCCGTGTGTATCCGGTGGAGGCGCCGGTCCTGGGACTGGCCGGGAGACGCCCGGACCGTGCCGTGGGCCACGTGCTCCAGGCGGCTGCCGTCCGACCGGACCACGCCCCAACCGGTCTTGACGGTTCCGGGGTCTATGCCCAGGATCGTGACGATCTTCCTTCTCCGACCCCGTCCGCGTCAGCCGGTCTTCTCGAGGAGGTCGGCCGGGATGTCGAAGTTCGCCGCAACGCTCTGGACATCGTCGAGGTCCTCGAGGTCTTCGGTGAGGCTGAGGGTCTGCTCGGCTTCCCTCTCGCCGAGCTTCATGGTGTTCTTGGGGATCATGGTTACTTCGGCCGAGAGCATGGGGACCTTCCCGTTCTCGAGGCTCTCCCGCACCGCGGCGAAGTCCTCGGGCCGGGTGAGGACCTCGAACACGTCGTCGCTTTCGGTCACGTCCTCCGCCCCGGCCTCCAGGGCCAGCCCCAACAACGCCTCTTCCTCCACCGCGTCCCTGGACACCACGATGAGCCCCTTGCTGTCGAACATCCACGCCACGCAGCCGGTCTCGCCCAGGCTTCCGCCGTGCTTGGAGAACAGCCGCCGGATGTCCGACACCGTGCGGTTGCGGTTGTCGGTCCATGCCTGCACCAGGAAGGCGGCCCCCCCGGGTCCGTAGCCCTCGTAGCTGACCTCTTCGTAGGAGACCCCTTCGAGCTCGCCAGTGCCCTTCTTGATGGCGCGCTCGATGTTGTCGTTGGGCATGCTGTTGTCACGGGCCGTCTGCACCGCGGTGCGCAGCCGCGGGTTGGTGGCCGCGTCTCCCCCGCCCATGCGCGCGGCCACGGTGATCTCCTTGATGAACTTGGTGAACAGCTTGCCTCTCCTGGCGTCCTTGGCAGCCTTCTTGTGCTTGATGGTGCTCCATTTGGAATGTCCGGACATGACGCCGCCTTCTCCTCGAACGGGACTGGATCCCGCGGTTCTCGTCCGCGGACCTGTGAGAAAAGTACCATAATTCCCCCCACACCGTAAGCGCCGGCGGGCGTACCGCTTCCATGCGGGCGGCGTTGCGCTATAATCAGGGGGCGATGGTTTCTGCACGTCCCTGGCCGCGGGGCGCAGGCTCCTTGCCTTGCGCCGCGGTCGTCCTCTTCCTGCTTTCGGGCTGCGCGCCTTCGGCGCCGGAGCCTCCGGCGCCTGCCCCTTCGCCCGGCGTCGGGGAGCCGTCCGTGGAGCTTTCGCAACGGGGGATCGCATCCTGGTACGGTCCCGGCTTCCACGGGAAGAAGACCACCAGCGGCGCCGTCTATGACCAGTACGGGATGACCGCGGCGCACCAGACCCTGCCGCTGGGGTCGAGCGTCCGGGTCACGAACCTGGCCAACGGCAAGTCGGTGACCGTGCTGGTCAACGACCGCGGGCCGTTCGTCAAGGGGCGGGTGATCGACCTTTCCTATGCCGCGGCCCAGGCGGTGGACATGATCGGGCCGGGAACGGCGCCGGTGCGGGTGGAGGTGCTGGACACCGGCGGCCGGGAACTCACGGCCATCCCCGACCGGCTCGACTACACCTTGCAGTTGGGGGCGTTCGCGGACCCGGACAAGGCCCGTGAGTTGAAAGCGCGACTCGAGAGCCGCTACGACCGGCCGGTGGTCATCGAGCCCCACGCGGGCTACCACCGGGTCCGGCTCGGGACCTTCGACGATCATTCCGAGGCCAGGGAATACGCCGCCCGCCTGTCACGGGAAGGCTTCCCGGCCATGGTGGTGGAAAAGTGGCCAGCGGTGGAGCCCTGAGGCGGATCCCGATCCCGGGCGCCCTTGCCTGCCTCTCGCTACCATTCGCTTGCTCGGACAGGCTCCCGGCTTCGTCAGGCGCCGCCGCCCGGAAGATACCGGTCGCCCTCCCGGCGCACCCGTCCCTCGGCCACGAGCTTCAGCAGGTGGGCCTCCACCGACGAGTGGGCCACGCGCATCAACGCCGACGGGTAGTCCGCGTAGATGGCCGCCACCAAGTCGCCGATGGTGCGCCGCCCTTCCCGCAGCCCCCGGAGGATCTGCTCCTCCCGCAGGACCCGGTGGTCGATGTACTCCCGGATCTTCCCCAGGGGGTCGGTGACGAACGGGCCGTGCCCCGGAAGCAACAGGCGGATGTCCAGCGACAGCAGCTTCTCCAGGGACGCCATGTAGTCGGCCATGTTGCCTTCGCCGGCCGGCACCACCGTGGTGCCCTTGCCGAGGATGTGGTCGCCGGAGAAGAGGATCTTCCGCTCCGGCTCGTAGAAGCAGCAATGCCCCGCCTCGTGCCCCGGAGTGAACACCACCTCCAGCTCCCCGCCATCGTAGGCGATGCGGTCTCCCTCCGCGTAGGTGAAGTCCTCGCAACCGAGATGGCCCGCGCGCACCTGCGAGACGCCCACCTCCGCGCCCGTCCGCTGCTTCAAGGCCAGCGCGCCGCCGCAGTGGTCCAGGTGGACGTGGGTGAGCAGGATGCGGCTGATGCGGGTCCCGCCCAGAGCCTCCATCTCGGCCAGCAGCCCGTCGAGGTTGGCGTCCGAGCCCAAGGCCACGTCGATGACCGTGACCTCCCCCCGGCCCAGCAGGTACTGGTTCGTTCCCTTGAGGGTCATGTAGCCGGGGTTGGCCGCGGTCAGGCAACGGACGTTCTCTGCGTTCTCCACTTCCGGCATGTGTGCGTCCTCCTCAAGGTTCTTCGTCGGTCAGGGAGCGGGCGAGTTCCAGGGTCCGGCGCGCCCGCTCGATGATGGGACGGTCGATGAGCTGACCGCCGAAAGCCACCGATCCGTCGCCTCGGGCGGCCGCCTCCTCGTATGCGGCGATGACCTTTCGGGCGTAGTCGATCTCCTCCGCCCCGGGGCGGAAGACCGCGTTGATGGGCGCCACCTGCGACGGATGGATGGACGACATGCCGGTGAAGCCCAGCCGCCGCGACTGCAGGGCGAAGCGCTCCAGGCCTTCGGGGTCTCGCAGGTCCACCCACACCCCGTCCACCGCCTGGACCCGGGCCGAAGCCGCGGCCACCACCAGCGCCGAGCGCGCATACAGGAGATCCTGCGCTTCCCCCTGCCGGGACGCGGGCAGCCCCAGCTCCCGCCCGAAGTCCTCGGCGCCGAACATGAGGCCCGCCACCCGATCCGAGCACGAGGCGATGGTAGGCGCCGCCAGCAGCCCCGCAGGGCTCTCGATGGCCACCAGGAGTTTCAACCGGGCGCCGCAAGCCGCCTCGTGGGCCGCCACCCGGGACTCCACCGCGGCGACCTCCGCCGGGGTCTCCACCTTGGGCAGGACCAGCCCGTCGAGCCCGGGGCGCAGCACCGCGGCCAAGTCGTCCTCCATGCGCCGGTGTCCGATGGCGTTGACGCGCACGAACCGCAACGGCTCCCGCGGCTGGCGTTCCCGCGCCAAGGCCTCGCCGATGAGCCGCCGGGCCTGGTCCTTCTCCGCGGGAGCCACGCCGTCCTCGATGTCCAGCATGAGGGCGTCCGCGTCCAGCCCCAATGCCTTGTCGATCATCCGTTGCCGGTGGCCCGGAACGAACATCCAGGAACGTTGCAAATCCATGGAGGCGTCCTGTCTCCGGTCCGGGCCGAGGGGGGAAACCTCGGCGGACCGTCCTGTTCCCGGAACCTCTGGACAACCGGGACAAAGGGCATGGGAGCGTCCTTCGACTCCGCTTCGCTACGCTCGGGACGAACGGGAACAGGAGGGTCAGAGTGAGGGAATCCGTCCCGGACGTCTCGATCGTTCAGAGGTTCCTCCCGTCAGTAGGACCGCGGCATGCCCAGCACGTGCTGCCCCAGGTAGGCCAGCACCAGGTTGTTGCTCACCGGCGCGACGGTCAGCAGCCGGGTCTCGCGGAACTTCCGCTCCACGTCGTAGTCCACCGAGAACCCGTAGCCGCCGTGGGCGGTCATGCAGGCGTTGGCCGCTTCCCACGCCGCTTCCGACGCCAGCAGCTTGGCCATGTTCGCCTGGGCGCCGCAACGCTCGCCCCGGTCGAACTTCGAGGCGGCGTGGTAGCGCACCAGGTCCGCCGCCTCGATGTGCGCATATGCCTGGGCGATGGGGAACTGGACGCCCTGGTTGGCGCCGATGGGCCGGCCGAACACCTGCCGCTCGCCGGCGTAGCGCGACGCCCGTTCCACGAACCACCGGCCGTCCCCCACCGCCTCCGCGGCGATCAGTATGCGCTCGGCGTTCCACCCGTCGATGATGTAACGGAAGCCCATCCCTTCCTCGCCAACGAGGTTCTCCACGGGGACTTCCAGGTCCGAGAACACGAGGGCGTTGGCGTGGTGGTTGATCATCAGGTCCAGGGGCGTCACCTCCATGGCGCCGCCCGCGTCCCTCAAGTCCACCAAGAAGACCGACAGCCCCCGGGTCTTGTCCGAAAGCTCGTCGTAGGGCGTGGTCCGGGCCAGCAGCAACATCAGGTCCGACTGGAGCACGCGGGAGATGAAGACCTTGCGCCCGTTGACCACGTAACGGTCGCCGCTGCGCACGGCGGTGGTGCGGATGCGCGTGGTCTCGGAGCCCGAGTCGGGCTCGGTGACGCCGAAGGCCTGGAGCCGGAGCTCCCCGCTGGCCACCCCGGGCAGGTAGCGCCGCTTCTGCTCCTCGCTGCCGTGGCGCAGCAGCGTGCCCATGGTGTACATCTGCGCGTGGCACGCGGTGGAGTTGCCGCCCCAGCGGTTGACGGCCTCCAGGATGATGCTCGCTTCGGTGACGCCGAGTCCGGCGCCGCCGTACTCTTCGGGGACCAGCGCGGCAAGCCAGCCCAACTCCGTCAGCCTCTGCACGAAAGCCTCCGGATACTCGCCCTTGGCATCCACCTCGCGCCAGTAGGGGTCGGCAAAGTCCTGGCAGACCTTGCCGATCTCCTCCCGGAGTTGCGCCTGCTCGTCGGTCAGGGTGAAGTCCATCATGGGCGCCCGCAACTATACAAACGAGGGGCGGGAATGCCAATCGGCCCGGTCCCTCGGAGCAGCCGCCGGCGCCTCAGACGATTTCACCGGCGTGCAGCATTTCCAGGAACTCGTGGTAGGGCATGACGTCGATGCCGTGGACCCGGCGGCGGTCGGCTTCCGCGGTGACGACGATGGCCCTGCGCGGCGCGAATTCCTCCACGAAGGCCCTGATGGGCCGCAGGTCGCCGCTGCGCACCCGGGCCTTGGCTTCCACCGCCACCGCGCCGCGGTCGAGCACGAAATCGACCTCCAGGCCGCTCTTGGTGCGCCAGAACTCGATGGGGTACTCCATTTCCCGATAACTGCGGGCGGCGATGATCTCCAGCAGCAGGAAATGTTCGAAGGCGCGCCCGAACTCCGCTCCCCCCGCGGCGGTCAGGGTCCTCCCGCACACCTGCCCGGCCACGCCCACGTCGAAGAGGTAGAACTTGGGCGCCGCGGAGATGCTCTGGCGGCCCGTGCGACGGTGGAACGGGTAGATCAGGTAACCCACGAGCGTGTCCTGGAGGATCTCGAAGTAGGCGCGCACGGTCTTCGCCTCGACGCCGCAGTCGCGGGCGATGGCTGCGTAGTTCAGCAGTTCGCCGTGACAGAACCGCAACGTCTCGAAGAACCGCGTGAAGGCGGCGTGGTTGCGGGTCAGGCCCTCGTTGACGATCTCCTGGGTGAGGTAGTCGCGCACGTAGGCGGCCAGCGACCGCCGGAAACGCGGCTCGGAATAGACGCCGGGGAGCAGGCCGCGGTTCAACGCCTGCAGGAGGTCGAAGTCCGGTATCTCCGCCCAGGTGAGGGGAAACAACTCGAAGCGCCAGGCGCGGCCGCCCAGCAGGTTGACCCCCGCGCGCCTCAGCTTCCGGGCGCTCGAGCCGCAGAGCACGAACGACAGGCCGCGGTTCTCGATCAGCCGGTGCACCTCGTCGAGCAGCCCCGGCGCCTTCTGGACTTCGTCGATGATGACGGGATGGGCAAGGGCTGCCGGCGCGGATTGCAGTTCCTCGCCAAGCCGCGTAGGGCGGGCGCCGAGGCGCAACACGGTGTCGGCGTCGAGCAGATCGACGTAAACGCTGTCCGGGAACCGCTCGCGAAGGAACGTCGATTTGCCGGTCTGACGCGCCCCCCAGAGGAACGCAGACCGCCCCGGAGGCAAGTCCATCGTGAGGAGTCGGTGGAAACTCATCGGTAGCGCACTCCCGATTGGTCTAACCAGACAGGAGTTTACTCCTGATTGGTTCAGTGTGCAACAGCGCAGTCCCTTTGGGACTCCGGCAGCGGTGGGCAGCCCGAGGCCGCCGCAGGCCACAGCCTCGTCCGGTCGCCAACCATGTGCAAGGCAGGCACGCGACGCCGCGCCAAGTGTTCACTTGGCCATCGCCGCGGTGTATCATGGGGCATGATCTTCTCGACGAAACCTTCGAGCATGGGAAACCCTGAACGATTCCGGTTTGAACCGTCTCTCCCTGTGGGAAAGCGCGTCCTTCGACTTCGGGAACATCTGATCAATTCCGGTTCGAGGCGTCTCTCCCTGCGGGAAAGCGCGTCCTTCGACTTCGCTTCGCTACGCTCAGGACGAACGGGGGCAATTGTTCAGGGTTTCCTTCGCTTCGCTACACTCAGGACGAAGGGGGATAATTGTTCAGGGTTTCCCAAAGTCGTCTTCATGGCGGTCCTGTCCGCGGTGGCTGCCCTTCTGGTTGCCTCCGGGTCGGAAGCGTGCACCCACGGCGGGCGTGTCCTCAACGCAGGGTTCTACTCCGACTTCAAGCCCGTCAGCTACAGCCGGGACCGCACCCCGGGTTCCCCCGGGTTCGACGTCCATCGAGGCTACGAAGCGGACCTGCTCACCGCGCTGGAGGCCATGGAGGGCGCCGGACTGGCCTTTTCCCGCCGGGGCGTCGGCGACCCCTTCCGCGGCATCTGGCTCAAGGCGGCGCGGCCGGAGTTCGACGTGGTGGGCGGCGGCATCACCATCCGTGAAGACCGCACCCGCAACGAGGCCGGCAAGAAAGTAGTAGTCTTCACCTCGGGGCACATCTCGTTCCTGCAGACCCTGCTGGTGCGCGCCGCGGACAAGGAGCGTCTCGGCGATTACGACAGTCTGACCAGCGCCCACCGGGTGGGCGTGGTGGCGGAAACCACCGGGGAAGAGCGGCTGCTGCAACTGACGGGCCTTACCGACGGGAAGGGGGTCCTGGCCGCGGGTACGAAGGTGACGGTGGAGGGAGGGGCGGTAGTGACCGCGGACGGGGGCAAGGATCATGTCATCACCGCAGCCAGGGAGTCGGACCAACTCGAACGACGGACGTCCATCACCCCGGCAGGCCCGACCATGCCGCAAGTGAGGTACTACGACCAGGAAGGAAAGATGCTGGCCGCCCTGAAGAACGGAGACATCGACGCGGTGGCGAGGGGCAACATCGGCAACGGCGAGGCCAGCGCGGCGTCCCGCGGCGCCCTGGCGGTCTCGGTGCAGGACCCCGACCCGGCCAAACGCGAACGCGGCGGCTTTGCCCTCGATGCAGGGGACGCCGCGTTGGCGGCCTGTCTCGACCGGAAGATCAACCTGCTCACAGACAACGGGCGCATCGACTATTCGGACTGGCGAGCCAACCCTTCGGTCTTCACGGAACGCGCCCGGACCCTCGGCACACCATAGGAAACTCTGAACAACCGGGACAGAGGGCATGAGCGCGTCCTTCGACTCCGCTTCGCTACGCTCAGGATGAACGGGGGACTCTGCTTCGCTACGCTCAGGATGAATGGGGGACTCCGCTTCGCTACGCTCAGGACGAACGGGAATAGGGGCGTCAGGGTGAGGGAATCGGGAACTGGATGTCTCGATTGTTCAGAGGTTCCCATAGGCAAAGGCTGTAGGGCAAGGATTGCCCAGACCAATTCCGGCGTTGTCCGGCGACGAGGAGGTATCGCATGGGTCGTCCAGCCAGGCATACGGTCCCCGGGTCTCTCGTCGGGTCCGCCGCGGTATGCCTGATCCTTGCCCTGTCTGCGCCAAACCTCCTCGGACAAACGCCGCCCGCCCTGGAAGGTACGGGGACGGGCGGGACGCCCTCGTCCCAAGGGGTGCCGAACCTCCGGGAAGAACCGCCGGCCACCCTGGAAGTCGGGAAGTTCTCAAGCGCGAAAGCCGGTGGACCCCACCCTGATTCCTGGCAGCCCCTGACCTTCGAGAAGATCGAGAAGCACACGGAGTACTCTCTGGTGGAGGACCACGGGACGGTGGTCCTCAAGGCCGTGAGCCGGGCCGCGGCCTCCGGCCTGACCCGGGCCGTGAGCATCGACCCGAAGCAGTATCCCGTGGTCCAATGGCGCTGGAAGGTCGAGAACGTCCTGAAGAACGGCAACGTCATGGAGAAGGACGGCGACGACTACCCGGCCCGGTTGTACATCACCTTCGCATACGACAGCAGCAAGGCCGGTTTCTTCGAGAGGACCCAGTACGAAGCGTACCGCCTCATCCACGGGCAATACCCGCCCCTCGGCGCCATCAACTACATCTGGGAGGCCAGGACCCCCGCGGGAACCATCGTCCCGAACCCTTACACCCAGCGCGCCATGATGATCGTCATCCAAAGCGGGGAAGCCAAGGTCGGCCAGTGGGTCACCGAGTCGCGGAACGTTTACCAAGACTACCGAAACGCCTTCGGCGAAGACCCGCCCCTGATCTCCGGCGTGGCCGTGATGACCGACACCGACAACACGGGAGAGTCCGCGGTCGCCTATTTCGGGGACATCGTGTTCAAGGGGTCCTGAGCCGCCCCGTGACCGGGCCAAGGGCCTGTCCGATTCAGCGAATCGCAGCTTTCCATCGATTCATGGACGGGGGATGGGGGGCTTCCCTAACCCTGACCATCCTCTCCCCGTTCGTCCTGAGCGTAGCGAAGCGAAGTCGAAGGACGCGCTCTCCCTCTGGAAGAAGCCAAGGTGAAGGCCGGGGCATGAGTAGCGCTTGCATGTCAGGCCGCGCTCGGCGACAAAGGACACGATGACCGCAGCGAAGGATTTGGCGTGGCTGCTGGCGTCCTATGCCCGGGACGGGCTTGCGCGGGTGGAGGCCGCAGGCGACGCGCCATCGTTGGAGTTGGTGCGCAAGGCACTGGAAGAGGCGTTGGGCGTCCGCTTCGAGGGGGAGCGGGGCGTGCGCTTCTTCCGTTCGACCCTGGTGCAGACGCTGTTCTACGGCGTCTTCTCGGCCTGGGTGCTGTGGGCAAGGGCCGGCAGTCCGAACATCCCTGCCAACGTCCCCCCTGGGAACGCGGGCGTCCCGCCCGCTTCTTTCGACTGGCGCACCGCGGTATGGCACCTGCGCGCGCCGGTGCTCCGTGCGCTGTTCCAGCAGTTGTCCGACCCCGGCCGCCTGCAACCCCTGGGCCTGGTGGAAGTGCTGGACTGGACCGCGGCGGCGCTGGACCGGGTGGACCACGCCGCCTTCTTCGCCCGCTTCGACGAGGGCGAGGCCGTGCCCTATTTCTACGAACCCTTCCTCAAGGCATTCGACCCCGACCTGCGCAAAGAGTTGGGTGTCTGGTACACGCCTTCCGAAGTGGTGCGCTACATGGTGGCGCGGGCGGACCGGGCGTTGAAGGACGACCTGGGCATCCCGGAGGGACTGGCCGCGGAGAACGTCTATGTGTTGGACCCGTGCTGCGGCACCGGGGCCTACCTGGCGGAGATCTTGCGCCGCATCGCCGCCAACCTGGAAGGCCGGGGGATGGGAGCGCTGGTCGGGGCGCGGGTGAAGCAGGCGGCCACCGAGCGGGTGTTCGGCTTCGAGATCATGCCCGCGCCCTTCGTGGTGGCTCACCTTCAGGTGGGACTCACCATGCAAGCCCTGGACGCGCCCCTGAAGGATGACGGGGAGGAACGGCCCGGCGTCTTCCTCACCAACGCGCTCACCGGCTGGGAGCCGCACACCACCAAGCCCTTGCCCTTCCTGGAACTGGAGGAGGAGCGGGACCGGGCCGAGCGGGTGAAGCAGGACAGGCCCATCCTGGTGATCCTGGGCAACCCGCCTTACAACGGCTTTGCCCCCGAGCCGGAAGGCAACGAGGAGCGGGAGCTTTCGGAGTCCTACCGAAGGACGAAGCGGGTAAGGCGGCCCAAGGGAAAGTTGAACGACCTGTACGTGCGCTTCTTCCGCATGGCGGAACGGCGCATTGCGGAGAAGACGGGCCGGGGCGTGGTCTGCTTCATCTCCAACTACTCCTGGCTCGACGGCTTGGCGTTCACGGGAATGCGGGAACGCTACCTGGACGCCTTCGACGCGGTGCGCATCGACTGCCTGAACGGGGACAAGTACAAGACCGGGAAGGTAGCGCCGGACGGGACGCCGGACCCGAGCATCTTCTCGACCGAGGGAGGGCCGGTGGGCATCCAGGTGGGGACGGCGATCACGACGCTGGTGCGCAAGGGCGACCACGCCCCGGCAAAGGCCATCGGCTTCCGCCATCTGTGGGGGCAGGCGAAGCGGCAGGAGTTGCTCGCGACAGCAGAGGCGGAACCGGACCACCTGTACGAAGAAGTGCATCCGGTCCTGCCCCTTGGCCTCCCCTTCATGCAAACGTCGGTCAGCAAGGACTGGTTCGACTGGCCGTCGTTGCCCGACCTGTTCCCGGTGTCGTTCCCGGGGGTCAAGACCAGCCGGGACCCGTTCCTCGTCGATACCGACCTCGACCTGTTGCAAGCGCGGATCAGGGACTATTTCGATCCGGGTTCGAGCCACGAGGAGATCACCCGGCGCCATCCCGCGGCGATGAAGACGACGGATGGCTTCGACGCCCGCGCGGTGCGCGAGGCGTTGCTTTCCCGCGGCGGGCCGAACGAAGACGGCTTCGTTCGTTTTGCCTACCGGCCGTTCGACAACCGATGGCTGTATTGGGAGGCGGATGGCGGGCTGCTCGACCGTCCGCGCGCCGACTACCCATCCCATGTATTCGAGAGGAACGCATGGCTGGTGACGCAGCAGAAACCTCGCCGGGAATGGTCGCCGCCACAAGCGATCCCGCATATCGGTTGCCTCGATCTCATGGACCGAGGCGCAACATGCATCCCCGCATGGCTCCGCGACGACAACGAAGACGGCGGCCGCCGCCCCAATCTCTCGGGCACGGCGCAACGCTACCTCAAACGCCACGGTCTCGGCGTCGAGGACCTGTTCCACCACGTCCTGGCAACCCTCCACGACCCCGCTTACCGCGAGGCCAACGCCGGGGCGCTCCGCATGGAGTGGCCGCGCATCCCGCTTCCCGGTTGGTCCGCCCCCGGCGCCACGGGCGTTTCGCCCGCATCCCAACGCAGTCCCGCATCCCCGGATCGGCAAGCGGCGGAAACCCTCGCCCGATCAGCGGCCCGGGGCCGCCAACTCGCGGCCCTGCTCGGTCCCGATACGCCGGTCCCCGAAGTCACCACCGGCGCATTGCGCCCGGAGATAGCCGCCGTCGCCGTGCCTGCCACCACGGACGGGCGCAACATGACCGGCGACGACTTCGCCCTCACCGTCGGCTGGGGCCATTACGAAAACGGCGGCACGGTCATGCCCGGTCAGGGCCGCATAATCGAACGCGCCCTTGCGCCGGACGAACGCGCCGCCATGGGCGACGCGCTCCCCGCCCTCGGCAACACGACGTTGGACGTGTACCTGAACGCCCGCGCCTTCTGGCGCAACGTCCCCGCCGCGGTCTGGAGCTACCAGCTCGGCGGCTACCAGGTCCTCAAGAAATGGCTTTCCTACCGCGAACGCGACGTCCTCGGACGCCCGCTGCGGCCGGAGGAGGTCCAGCACTTCACCGATACCGCTCGCCGCATCGCCGCCATCCTCGCAGCCACGGCCTGACCTCGAGTGGTTCCCTCGGACTACTCCGCTCCTTGGAGAGACCTCCTTCAGTCCCTCTACCACCCACTGCTTGACGCGCTCAACGGTCGCAAGGTATGGGTACATCGGTAGGAAATCCGAGGAGGGAGCGCCATGGAACGCATAATACGCGCCAGTGTCATGTGCCTTTTCTGCCTGGTTTCGTTTGGTGAGCGGCCAGCCTTGTCGGCAGACAGCCGTATCTGTGACGATGTAACCAGTGTGACGGTCCATCCGGAAGAATACGTAGACGACACTTCCCTTACGGACCTGATGTCGAGACTGATAGCAAATGGCCGCAGATTGGCGGTGGAACAGGTCACGACCACGCGGGTGTTGAGCAAAAGTAGCGAGAGTATCCGCAACGACGACATCAGCTTCAAGTCCGACACCTCACAGCGGTTCCGCGGTACGGTCACGTCACACGAAATACTGGAAAGAACACCTGGACGGATTGGCAGTCGAGAGACGTTGAGGATCACGATGCGCGTGAACGTTTGCGTAACTCCTGCGGACCAAGTCTGGTACGTTCGGATCGAGGAGGTCAGGTCAGAGGCGCACGGAATTATCGAATGGATGCAGTCTCGATTCCACAGTCCGACAGATCGAATTCAGTTGGTGCGGCCAGGCGAGCTGCGTGCCGACGAGGCCGCATACAAACTGCTGGGGCAGGTGTTTTCGGAGAATATCTCAGTACGCAATTATACCAACATCAATGAAGTACAGGCGCACAAGGACTGCGTTCAGAAGAAGGAGCAACGTGCTCAAACTCGTAACCAACAGAACCAACACTACCAAAGCCCCGGCCAACAAAAGGGATCGCTTGAGCAGGGCCTGGCGATCCTGGGAATCGTCGCAGCCCTGGTCAGCAGCGCCGATTCCTGTGGAGATCCGCCTCAATTGGTTACGGGTGAAAGATTCGAAGCGAAGGCAATATTCCAAATCAAGATCTGTGATACCCACAGTGGTGATTGCCGGTCGTTTCGTCAACCATATGAATCCCAAGGCCTCGTCAAGAGCGCAAATGATAAGCAAGTCGCCCGTCGCGAATTTTTCCACGAGGGTTTCGGACTAGTCGGAGCCATAGCGCTGCACGACCTTCAGCGCAACCTCGGGATGTTAGCCAAATGAGATGTATCCCCATACTCATTGGATTGGGAATCGTCGGTATGGCATCTGCAGCGCCCTTCGGGGTTCGACCCGCAGTGGAGCAACGATTATGCCCTGCGGGGGCAGACTATTACGTAACTGTGGAGATGGCGTCAGGGCGGCATTTGGCCGTGCAGACGCGACGAGCGCGAAGTCGGGCACAGCAACTTCTGGTGGAACACCTGTTTGGCACAGAGACAGTGGGGACGACGGCTATGGAGTCAAATGAGGATGGGGCTACGGTCGTGGAGATCAAGCGTTCATCCAAGACCGCCGGCTTCCTGCGGAACATGGTGCGTCGATCACGGAAGGCGGCGGGGTCAAGACTGCTGTTCGTTTACACGTTGTCTTACTCCAACGAACTGTCCAGGGAAGTAGGCAACCTGGTATGTGGCGCGATAAAGGAGGATGAACGATGAACAAGAACTTGACCGGGGCTTTCGTTGTGTCGGTTTTACTGTTTGGGTCTCTATGGTCGGCGATGGCAGCCGACGAGGCGGACAACCAGCATGTCGGAATGTATAGCCCTGGTCTGATGGCAGAGTGGGAGAAGGGTCTCGACGAAAAGCGTCTTCGAGAGGGGGCTAACGAACGGGATATTTTCGTAGCCAGTGGCCGGAAGACAGTGGATTTTCCTCTTGATCATCCAGGTTTCCATGAATCTCGCAGTGTAGCGTATGACATCGCGTTTCTCAGGGCGAAAACAGAGCTGGTGAAATTTTTGGGAGCTTCCATCGAGCAGAACAACTCCTACCAGGCGCTGGAAAACGCTCAATGGTCGACGGGCCAAGGCGAAGCTCTTCAGCGTCTGAAGCAGACCGATAGGATTTCCAGGAAACTGAAAGACCTCACCGAAGCGACGCTCGACCGAGAACTTGAGAAGATTGACTCGGATTACGATCCGAGTAGGTACGGTAGTCGAAAAGAGAAGGAACAGGCATTTCGAGGAGCTTTCAAGCGGCAAATTCGAGAAGTAGCGTCAAGCCACATATCCGGTGCACTTCCCTTGGAGGTGCTGGAGGGGCCGGTCGAGGAGGGGAACTCATACGAGGTTCTGGTGGGTTTGGTTTGGAGCCCCAGACTGGAGGTCGCGGCGCGGGCCATCGCGGACGGGCACGCACCCAGGAACAAGGGACAGGCCGGTGTACGGATTGCAGACTGGTTGCCGAAGCAAAAGGAGTCGATAGCTGCGAGTTGGGGGGTCCACAAACTGACAGATGAAAATGGAGATCAGGTTTTCATCGGTTTTGGGCAGGCAGCGCCCCGCAAGGCGTCGCCAAGTCGTCGCTCCCGCGCGGAAGAAGCAGCACTGCGCCGCGCTGAACTCCGAGCCAAGGGATCGATAAGGGGATTTGTCGGTGAGGTGGTGAGGTCGGAGACCTCGGAGGAAGGTAGCGAAATCGCCATCGAATACGCCGACGCGTCGATCAGCGGAGCCGTTGGGAGCCAGTTCGTCGAAAAACTGGAGTCACAGGCGAAGGCCGTGACGCTAACGGGTCTCTCCATCGTAGGCCGGTGGGTTGTACCGCATCCGGCAAATGGTCAACGGGTCGCTGTGGTTGCGGTATCGTGGTCTCCGATTGGCCTGGCGACGGCGAAGCGCGTAAAGGATGCAATGCTTAATCCGACTAGGGCGCGATCAGCCGAGAAGACCTTGGAGAAACCCAAAGCCGACCCGAAGTTGTTGCGCAAAGAGAACATACGGGTGAAGGACCTGTAGGCCCATCGACGATCGCACTCACGGATAGATGAACGGCGAACTCGCCATCTGATTCGATGTTGCATATTACTCGTTGCCCTGGAATTCGGCGAAACTATCTGAACCATTGGACTGAATGGCGTATCGGAAACGAACTTCGTCTCTGTCATCCCCACGCGTAGAGTCCTTGATTTCAAGCACCTGAACAGCAGCGTAGAAGCCGTTTACGTTACGCCATACGACGATCTGTCCGAGACAAGGAGAATGCGCACGCGACGTGTAGTCCAATGAACTGGCGTCCTTCACTTCTCCAATGGATCTGAACTCAGAGGCAAGCGCAACACCATTGATAGACTCAGGATCGTTGTACACATGAATACATGTATTACTCGCCCTGGTCCATTCCGTCTCGAATTTCACTTGTCCAGAGCCGATAATGTAGCGACCGTTATACCTGCTGTAGTCGAACTCAATCTCGCCAGTCGGCGAAACCTCTTGTGGCGGCGGCCCCTGGGATGCTTTGCCCTCGAAAGGCTTTATGCCAAGCTTCTCGGCAACCATCGCCGCAAGTTCCGCTGGCGAATGTTCCTCGGCATTTACGAAGCCAATGTCTTCTGGCAATCCAGGAACCGGTGTGTTGTCAAATCGAACCGGCAGAACAAAATTTGTCTTTTCCTGGACCGCACAATTTAGAGCCAAACGTCCCTCGTGAGATGGCCATGATTTTTTGACATATTCTTTGGAAATAAACATCACGACAAATGAAGCATCTTCGGCATATACCTTTTTAAATTTCTCGATAAGGGACTCTCCCCAAAGAGATACCTCTTCGAATTCATCGTAGAATACACTGATGCCTTGCTCCTGAAGAGACCTTGCTACCTTGCCAACATAGCACCGTTGTTCACCAGCAAAAGATAAGGCTACCTGATATTCCATGTTTTTTTTCTCCTTGTCTAACCACCTGCTTCTGTAGCACAGAATGCCGATGGTGTCTAATAGATCGGTACAGACCTGGAACATTGTTTACACGGCAAGGGGTACGGGCAAGGAGGGAAAGTCCACTAAAACCACTTGATGGCGACGAAGAGCCAAACGGCGACGGCAATTTGACCGAACACTATCTTGCGAACGGCGGCGTTGAGGGCGGCCTCCCGCTCAGACCGAGAGACAGCGATGTCAGCCCTGACCGCAGCGATGGCAACCCTGACCGCCCTGAGATCCTGCGCGAGATCGGCCTTGAATGCAGCGAACTCCTGCTTGAGATTGGCCTTGAACGCAGCGATCTCCTGCTTGAGGTCGATCTTGGCGGCAAGCTCGGCGTCCGGGCGGCTGAGGGCGGCCATGGCGGATTCTCCCTGCCGGTCAGGGACGCCGGCGGACACGGCGCACGGTTTCAGGGGTGGCGGTGGCGCAAGTCGTCATCAGCGTCCTCTTCCTTCTCCCGGGCGGCTCCCTGGCCCGGTCGGCCAGTCCGGGCGGCCCTGTTCTTCGGGGCCGGGGTTCCGCCCATTGTAAGTCATGCTCCCGGTTTGTACCATACGCCTTGCCGTGTAAACCATGTTGCCGGTTCGTGCCCAAGCCGGTATGGGTCAGACGTTCCCTGGATCGAGGAGGCCCCCATGGCAGTCAAGACAGGCTGGGAAGGACGCTATTTCGAGGATTTCGCCGTCGGCGACGTGTACCGGTGCCGGGTGGGGCGCACGGTGACGGAGAACGACAACATCTGGTTCACGCTGCTCACCAACAACACGAACCAGATCCACTTCAACAACGAGTACGGCAAGCGGACCGAGTTCGGCAAGTGCCTCGTCAACAGCGCGCTGACCCTGGCCATCGTGGCCGGCATGGGGGTGGCGGACGTGAGCGAGAACGGGTTCGCCCTGGGCTGGGACCGGATCCGGCTGCCCAACCCGCTGTTCGCCGGGGACACCCTCTACTCCGAGTCCGAGGTCCTGGAGAAGCGCGACTCCAAGTCGAAGCCCCAGTGGGGCATCGTCAAGGTCCGCACCCGGGGGGTGCAGCAGGAAGGCAAGGTGGTCATCGACTACGTCCGCAGCGTCATGGTATGGCGCAAGGCCCATGCCCCCCGGCGGGACATCTTCCCGGAGATCGTCGATGGCGAGTAGCGGCAACCACGCCCTGGCCCTGGGCGGCGTGCGGGTCATGGCCTTCGAACAGGTCCTCTCCGGCCCTTTCTGCACCGGCCTGCTGGCGGAGATGGGGGCGGAGGTCGTCAAGGTCGAGCGCCCGGAAGTGGGTGACCTGATCCGCCACTGGGACACCGCGGTGCGGGGCCTGTCGTCGGGCTACGTGTGGCTCAACCGCAACAAGAAGAGCCTCACCGTGGACGCCAAGAAGCCCCAGGGCCTGGAGGTCCTCCACAAGCTCGCAGGCAAGAGCGACGTCTTCTTCGAGAACTACGCGCCGGGGGTGGCGGAGCGGCTGGGCCTCGGCTGGGAGCGGCTGCGCGAGTTGAACCCCCGCCTGGTCTATTGCTCCCTCTCGGGCTACGGACAGGACGGCCCCTACCGGGACGTGAAGGCATACGACCTCCTGATCCAGGGCGAGGCCGGGATCATCGCCACCACCGGCTACCCCGACAGGCCCGCCCGGGCGAGCGTGTCCATCTCCGACATCGCCTCGGGCATGTACGCGGCCCTGGGCATCGTGCTGGCGCTGTTCCAGCGGGAGAAGACCGGCGCCGGGCAGGTCATCGACATCTCCATGTTCGAGAGCATCCTTTCCTGGCTGGGGTACTTCCCGCACCACTACTGGCACCGGGGCGAGGAACCCGCCCGCGTGGGAATGCGCCACCACTACGTCACCCCCTACGGGCCGTACTTGGCGGGCGACGGCGAGTACGTCAACCTGGCGGTGGCCACCCCCCGGGACTGGGAGGTCTTCTGCCTCAAGGTGATGCAGCGCCCCTCGCTGACGGAGGACCCCCGCTTCGCCACGGTGGAGGCCCGGCGGGAGAACCGCGGCGTGCTCGAAGAGACCATCGAAAACCTGTTCCTGGAGCACGGCCACGAGACTTGGCTCCAGCGCCTGCAAGACGCGGGCCTGCCCAACGGACGGGTCCGGGGCATCGCCCAGGTGCTGGCCCATCCCCAGGTGGCGGCCCGGCGCATGATCCGGGAGGTGGATTCGCCCGTGGGCAAGGTGCCGGTCATCGGCAGCCCGCTGCGCCTGTCCGGCAGTCCCGCGCGCCTGGACCCCATCCCGGAACTGGGCGGCGCCACCGACTCGATCCTGGAGGAGCTGGGCTACGACGCCGACTCCATCGCGCGGCTGCGCCGGGAGAAGGCGGTCTGAGTCCTGCGGGCGCCCCCCTCGCCGGTACGGACCGGTTCCGGGCGGTTTGGAAAGCCGCCCCCGTTACGCTAGATAGGGAAGGTTTCCAGGCCCCGGGTCGGCCATCCGCCTGCGTTTCCCGCGCTGCGTGGACCCCAAAGACACATCGAGGAGCCCATCATCATGGCATCGAACAGCATCGACACGTTCCACACCGCCGCCCCCCTCGAGGCGGGCGGCAACCGCTACCGAATCTACCGGCTCGATTCCCTGGCCCGGGAGACATCCCTGCCGGTGGACCGGCTGCCCTTCTCCCTCAAGGTCCTGCTGGAGAACCTGCTCCGTTGCGAGGACGACCGGCACGTGACCGGCGCCGACATCCAGGGGCTGGCGGGCTGGGACCCGGCCGCCGAGTCCGACCGGGAGATCGCCTTCATGCCGGCGCGCATCCTGTTGCAGGACCTCACCGGGGTCCCGGCCATCGTCGATCTGGCCGCCATGCGGGAAGGCATCCGACGCCTGGGCGGCGACCCGGCGCGGATCAACCCGTTGCAGCCCGTGGACCTGGTCATCGACCACTCCGTGCAGGTGGACCACTTCGGTTCCAGCGAAGCGTTCGCCTTCAACTCCGGCCTCGAATACGAGCGCAACCGCGAACGTTACGCGTTCCTGCGTTGGGGCCAGAAGGCCTTCGACAACTTCAGCGTGGTGCCGCCGGACACGGGCATCGTCCACCAAGTCAACCTGGAGTTCCTCGGCAAGGTGGTCTTCACCAGGGATTCCGACGGCCACGCCCTGGCCTACCCGGACACCCTGGTGGGCGCCGACTCCCACACCCCGATGATCAACGGGCTGGGGGTCCTGGGCTGGGGCGTGGGCGGCATCGAGGCCGAGGCCGCCATGCTGGGGCAACCGCTCATCATGCGCATCCCCGAGGTCATCGGCTTCAAGCTGCACGGCCGGTTGCCCGAGGGCGCCACCGCCACCGACCTGGTGCTCACCATCGTGCAGATGCTGCGCCGGAAGGGCGTGGTGGAGAAGTTCGTGGAGTTCTACGGCCCGGGGCTGTCCAGCTTGGCGCTGGCGGACCGGGCCACCATCGGCAACATGGCCCCGGAGTACGGCGCCACGGTGGGCTTCTTCCCGGTGGACCACGAGACCCTGGAGTACCTGAAGCTGTCGAACCGGAGTCCCGAGCTCATCGCCCTGGTGGAGGCGTACTGCAAGGAGCAGGGCCTGTTCCGCACGGACGACACGCCGGACCCGGTGTTCACCGACACCCTGGATCTCGACCTGGGGGAGGTGGAGCCCAGCTTGGCGGGTCCCCGCCGGCCCCAGGACCGGGTGCCGCTGCGGGGCGTGAAGCAGGCCTTCGCCGAGGTCCTGCCGAGCATGAAGGGCGGCGACGCCCCGAGCCGCGTGCGCGTGCAGCAGAACGGCGATTCCTACGACCTCACCCACGGCTCGGTGGTGATCTCCGCCATCACGAGCTGCACCAACACGTCCAACCCGTCGGTGATGGTGGGCGCGGGCCTGCTGGCCAAGAAGGCCGCGGCCCGGGGGTTGAAGGCCAAGCCCTGGGTCAAGACCAGCCTGGCCCCCGGCTCCAAGGTGGTCACCGAATACCTGAAGCGGACGGGACTGCTCGAACCCCTGGGCGAGTTGGGTTTCCACCTGGTGGGCTATGGCTGCACCACCTGCGTGGGCAACGGCGGACCGCTGCCGGACGACATCGACAACGCCATCCGGGAAGGCAACTTGGTGACCACCGCCGTGCTTTCGGGCAACCGGAACTTCGAGGGCCGCATCCATCCCAGCGTCCGGGCCAACTACCTGGCGTCGCCTCCGCTGGTGGTGGCCTACGCCATCGCGGGCAACGTGGACGTGGACCTCTACAACGACCCCATCGGCGAGGACCCGGAAGGGAAGCCGGTCATGCTGCGGGAGATCTGGCCCACGCCCGAGGAAGTGCGCCGGGAAGTGGGCAGGGGCGTGACCGCGGACGCCTTCCGCAAGGAGTACAGCGACGTGTTCCAGGGCGACGACATGTGGCGGAGCATGCCCGCGCCCGAGGGGGAACTGTTCGCCTGGGACCCGGACTCCACCTACGTCCGGCAGATCCCCTTCTTCGCCCACATGCCCGCGGAGCCCGAGGCGCCCGCGGACATCAGGGGGGCCCGGGTCCTGGCCCTGCTGGGCGACTCGGTGACCACCGACCACATCTCGCCCGCGGGGTCCATTGAGCGGAACGGGCCGGCCGCGCGCTACCTCGCCGAGCACGGCGTGGAGCCCCGGGACTTCAACCAGTACGGCGCCCGCCGGGGCAACCACGAGGTCATGATGCGGGGGACCTTCGCCAACGTGCGGCTGCGGAACCGGATCGCTCCGGGGACCGAGGGAGGCTGGACCGTGCACCAGCCCGACAACGAGTCCATGTCCATCTTCGACGCCGCCATGAAGTACCAGGAAGAGGGCACGCCGCTGATCGTGGTCGCGGGCAAGGAGTACGGCACCGGCTCGTCCCGGGACTGGGCCGCCAAGGGACCCCGCCTCCTGGGGATCAAGGCCGCCATCGTCGAGAGCTTCGAGCGCATCCACCGCAGCAACCTCATCGGCATGGGCATCCTGCCGCTGGAGTTCCTGCCGGGCCAGAACGCCGAGTCCCTGGGACTCACCGGCTTCGAGACCTACGACATCACCGGAGTGGCCGACGGCCTGGGCGTTCGCAAGGAACTGGAGGTCACCGCCAGGGGCGAGAACGGCGCGGTCACCTCGTTCCGGGTGACCTGCCGCATCGACACGCCCGCAGAACTCGCGTACCACCGCCACGGCGGCATCCTGGAGTACGTGCTCCGGCAACTGGCCGGAAAGGCTTAGGGAGCCTCCGGACGATCGGGACAGGGGGAATGAGCGCGTCCTTCGACTTCGCTTCGCTACGCTCAGGACGAACGGGAACGAGGACGGACGAAGACGGGAGAGCCAGGGTGAGGGAATCCACCCCGACCCCCTCCCTTCCCGGTTCGCCCTGAGCATGGCGAAGCCGCTTCATGAGCCTTGTCCCATATGGAACCTCTGAACAATTGTCCCCGTTCGTCCCGAGCGTAGTGAAGACCCTCCGTTCGTCCTGAGCGTAGCGAAGCGAAGTCGAAGGACGCGCTTTCCCACAGGAAGAGGAAGTTCAAGCCGGAATTGATCAGGGGTTCCATATGTCGATCCCAACCCACTCCCCGTTCGTCCTGAGCGTAGCGAAGCGGAGTCGAAGGACGCGCTCGTGACCACGAGCCACAGGTGACGCCATGGAGGAAGGGCTCTCGGTTCGAGTCGTTCGCCGCATCGCCGACGTGTCGAGGGAGACCTGGAACGCCCTGCTGCAAGACGGCTCGCCCTTCATGCAGTGGGACTGGCTGGACTGCCTGGAAGCATCGGGCTGCGTCTGCGACCGCACCGGATGGGCGCCGCACCACGTCGTCGTGGAGCGCGGAGGGGAGATGGTCGGCGCCTGCCCCCTGTACCTCAAGTCCCACAGCATGGGAGAGTTCGTCTTCGACCACCAGTGGGCTTCCTACGCCGCGCAGTCGGGCATCCGGTACTACCCCAAGATGCTCGTGGGCGTGCCCTTCACGCCGGTGGCGGGCTCGCGTTTCCTTACCGCGGCGGGGACCGACCGCCGCGGGCTCGTCGGCCTCCTGGGGCGGGCGCTGGTGGAGGTCTGCCGCAGCAACGAGCTGTCGTCGATCCACGTCAACTTCTGCAGCGCCGACGAGATGGATGTGCTGGAGCATCTCGACTTCATCCCGAAGATCGGGCTCCAGTTCCACTGGCGCAACCGCGGCTACGAGACCTTCGACGACTACCTGGGAGCGTTTCGGAGCGAGCGCCGCAACAAGATCAAGCGGGAGCGGCGGGAGCTGGACAAGCAGGGCATCCGCATCCGCGCGCTGGCCTGCGACGAACTGACGCCGGAGATACAGCGCACCCTGTTCGAACTGTACAAGCACCACATCGACCGCCTCTACTACGGCAACCAGTACCTGAACGCGCGTTTCTTCGACGAGTTGCTGAAGCGGCCCTTCCCGTTCCTCTGTCCCATCGTGGCCCGACGCGGCGACCGGATCATCGCCGGGACCTTCAACCTCCGGGGACCCGACGCCCTCTACGGCCGCTACTGGGGCGCCTTCGAGGACCACCGCTACCTGCACTTCAACGTGTGCTACTACGCCGCCATCGAGCACTGCATCCACCGTTCCCTGGCCCGTTTCGAGGCCGGCGCCGGCGGCAGCTTCAAGAACCTGCGCGGCCTGGAACCCGCCAAGACCTACAGCGCCCACTACATCTGCGACCCCCGCTTCCGGAACGCCCTGGCCCGCTACCTCCAGGAAGAACGCTCGGAGACCCTCGCCCGGCAGGAATACCTGCTGGAAGAAAGCCCGCTCAAGAAGGCCGAAGAGCCCGGGATGTTGTCCGAGTGAGCCGTCCATCCCGCAGACGCCCATCCTGCCATTCCCGCGGCCCCTATCCCGTCCATCCCACGACCCCCCACCCCCGTCCTTCGTCCACCCCCGTCATTCCCCTCCCTCCGTCATTCCCGCGAAAGCGGGAATCCATCCATTCTTGTGAAAACTCCCCGTGGTTCCATCTGTCGGTGTCACGTCGAATCCCGTTCCGCGGATCTGAATGGATTCCCGCTTTCGCGGGAATGACGTGGGTGGGCGTCGGCGGGAATGACGTGGGTGGGCTTTCGCGGAAATGACGAGGTGGGAAGCCAAAGACGGAGGGGATCGTTCCGGTTGAGACCGGAGAACTGCTGGTCCTCGCATCCGGCTACCAAGTAACGTAGCAGGGCGACTGGCCCAGGCGCAGCAGGTGCAAGGGCAGCAACTCGTTCGGCAGGCCGTGGATGCGGTCCGCCATGGCGGCCTTCGAGCAGATGACGCTGTTGGGATACTTCCGGGCCTGCTTCAGGTCCGTCGAGCGGACTTGGCCGGTCCACTTTACCTCCACGGGCTGAAACCCGCCGCGGGTGACGTAGGCGATGTCCACTTCGCCGTCGCCCTTGATGTAGAACGTGGGATGCAGGCGATGGTGATGCGCTACGGCGCAGGCTTCGGCCAGCTTTCCCGTCCACTCGGGGTCCGCCAGCGCCTCCTTGACCTGGGTGTCGAAGGGGTCCTCCACCGGATCGAGCCAACTCCGCACCGCGTGGAAGATGAAGGGATCGGTAAAGGCCACCTTGCGCGCCTTCTTCGGCGCCGCGGCGAGTCGGTCTTCCCGCAGCGCGTGTTGCACGATGAGCACGTCCATCCGGGAAAGGAGCGCGATATAGTCGGCCACCGTCGCCGGATGGTCGATGGAAAGATCCCGCGCCAAGCTGTTCCAGGTCACTTGGCTGCCATGACGCCGGACCACGCTGCCAAGGACCTCGTTGAGGAAATGATCCTGTTTGCCGCGTTTCGCCATGTCGCCGCGAATCCAGTCGCAATACACCGCAAAGGTGGCGGGTTCGATGCGTCCGTGCGCCGCCATGTCGTTGATGGCGGTCAGGTATCCGCCGTGCATCAGGTAACGCTGGAAGGCGTCGGTCAGGACCGCGGCGGCCTCGGAGGAAAACGGACTTCCCGAGGCGCGGCCGGCGATTCCCGTCACATTGAGGTACTCCGCGAAAGACAGCGGGTAGAGATGGAAATCGACGCGCGGCGCGCGGCCTCGGCGACCCGGAAGGAACCTGCGGGCTTCGCCGATGACGACCGAGTCCGAGCCGGTGAGGACCAGGATCACGTCTTCCAGCAGACCTGCATCGGCCAGGAACTTGACGCCGCGGTCCCAGCCGCGAATGTAGGTCACTTCGTCCACCAGCAGGTAGGCCGGCCGTTCGGGGGAGCGGTCCGGGGCGGTCCTGGTAATCAACGCAACGAGGGCGTGATGGTCGTCGATCAGTTCTCCGGTCAGGTAGAGGATGCGTTGCGGGTTCACGCCCCGGTCCAGCAGGTCACACATCCACTGCTTGAGCACCGTCGATTTGCCGACCCTCCGGCCGCCGGTAATGGAGTAGGTCCCCGGCTGATCCGCCGGCAGGTGGGCGAGGATGGGGTAACGGTACGCGACGGGCAGACGACACAACTCCCGAAGCTGCGGATCCATGCTGCGAAACAGGTCCGGATCTTCAAGATGAAGGTTGTGCGGTGCAAAGCGGGGATCAGCAACGGCCACTGGATTCAGATAATACCAGATGAATAAGTTTATTCAATATGTGGTGACTAAAACCTGGGGTTTCGCGGCTTCCCCGTGTAAACCCAGGACAGCCCTTTGATCGGAGTTCCCTACGGCAAGAGAGCGACCAGGAGGCCAGGAGTCAGTGATCTGGGGGAGTCTTGCCATTTCAAGTTTTGTGGGATATTGTGGAGTATATCACGCTCATGGAGGATATTATGCGGGTCTCGAAATGGGGGAACAGCTTGGCCATCCGACTGCCCAAGGCGTTGGCTGAGGATCTCGGCCTGAAGCCTGGCGACGAGTTGGAGTTGGTGTCCGCCACGCCGAAACGGGTCGTCGTCGCCAAGGATGAGCGTCGGCGGTTGGCGGTTGAGCGGATGCGGAAGCGCGCTTGGCCAATACCCGAAGGCTACGCATTCAACCGAGACGAAGCCAACTCCCGATGACCGCGTTCCTCGACACCAACGTACTGGTCTATGCCCAAAGCGACGACGCCAAAGGCGAGGTTGCGCGACAGTTGATCCTCACGGGAGGCGTCATCAGCGTGCAGGTTCTCAACGAGTTCGCCGCAGTCCTTCGCCGAAAGTTCCGTCTGGATTGGGACGTGATCGAAGAAGCCATCGCCGACATGAGGACCACGTTGGACCCCGTTCGTCCCATCGACGTCTCAACCCACACCGAAGCCGTCTCTCTTGCCCGCTCCAACGGCTTCAACTTCTATGACTCGCTGATCATCGCCTCGGCTCTCGAAGCCGGATGCGACACCCTGCTGACGGAAGACCTCCAGACCGGCCGGCGCATCGGGGATCTGACGGTGGTCAACCCGTTCATTTGAGTGACTCTTCCGGCTTTCGCGTGGGTAAGGCAGATGGATTCCCGCTTTCGCGGGAATGACGAGGGGTGGGCTTTCGCGGGAAGGTGGGCGTCCCGTCCGCAGGGGCTGGGTGCCTGCAGGGGCGATGGGGCGGGCCTTCGCGACGCTTGGCTGTTGCCTGCCGGAGTGCGTCTCGGCCTGCAGTCCGGCGTTCCTGGAAGAGGCGCTGATCCGCGGGGCGATCCCTACACCGTCCCTACTACGCCGCGTACTCGAAGACCAGCTTGCCGTCCTTGGCGTCGATGCGCACGCGGCCGCCGTTCTGGAGTTGGCCGAACAGTATCTCCTCGGCCAGCGGTTTCTTGATCTCGTTGTCGATGAGCCGGGCCATGGGCCGGGCGCCGAACTGGGGGTCGTAGCCCCGCTCGGCGAGCCAGCTCCGGGCCGCGGAGGCGAGTTGGATGGTGACCTTCCTCTCGTTCAACTGGGCGTCGAGCTGCGTGATGAACTTGTCCACGACCTTCTCGATGACCGCGGGGTCCAGGGAGTTGAAGAAGACCGTGGCGTCCAGCCGGTTGCGGAACTCCGGGCTGAACATCTTCTCGATGGCTTCCTTGCCCTTGTGGATGTTGGAGTCGTGGGCGAACCCCAGGGCGGCGCTGTTCATCTCCCGGCCGCCGGCGTTGGTGGTCATGATGAGTATGATGTTGCGGAAGTCGGCCTTCTTGCCGTTGTTGTCGGTGAGGGTGGCGTGGTCCATGACCTGCAACAGCACGTTGAACAGGTCCGGGTGGGCCTTCTCGATCTCGTCCAGCAGCAGGACGGCGTAAGGCGTCTTGCGGATGGCGTCGGTCAGCAGCCCTCCCTGGTCGAACCCCACGTAGCCCGGCGGCGCCCCCAACAGCCGTGACACCGTGTGCTTCTCCATGTACTCGCTCATGTCGAAGCGGAGGAACTCGATGCCCATGATCCGGGCCAACTGCTTGGCCGCCTCGGTCTTGCCCACGCCGGTGGGACCGGAGAACAGGAAACAGCCGGTGGGCTTCTCGGGTTGTCCGAGCCCGGAACGCGAGAGCTTGATGGTGCTCGCCAGGGCGTCGATGGCCTCGTCCTGGCCGAAGACCGCCAGCTTCAGGTTCCGGTCCAGGTTGGCCAATTGTTCCCGGTCGGAGGTGGAGACGCTGCGCGGCGGGATCTTCGCCATGGTGGCGACGATGTGCTCCACGTCCCTGGGGCCGATGGTCTTCTTGCGCTTCTCGGCGGGCAGGATCTTCACCGAGGCGCCCACCTCGTCGATGACGTCGATGGCCTTGTCCGGCAGGAAGCGGTCGTTGATGTGTTTGGCCGAGAGCCTGGCCGCGGCCCGCAGCGCCGCCTGGGTGTAGGACACCCCGTGGTGCTTCTCGTAGTAGGGCTTCAGCCCCTGCAGGATCTTGCAGGTCTCGTCCACGCTCGGCTCGGGCACCTCGATGCGCTGGAACCGGCGCGACAGGGCCCGGTCCCGCTCGAAGTAGCTCCGGTAGTCGTGGTAGGTGGTGGAGCCGATGCACCGGAGCTCGCCCGAGGCGAGCACGGGCTTCAGGATGTTGGAGGCGTCCAGGGAGCCGCCGCTGGTGGCGCCGGCGCCCACCACCGTGTGGATCTCGTCGATGAACAGGACCGCGTCCGGCCGTCCCTTGAGGGCGGTGAGGATTCCCTTGAGCCGGGCCTCGAACTCGCCGCGGAACTTGGTGCCCGCGAGCACCGCGCCCATGTCCAGGGCGTAGATGCGGGTCTCCCGCAGCGCCTCCGGTACCGTCCCCTCGTGGATCCTCAGGGCGAGTCCTTCGGCGATGGCGGTCTTCCCCACGCCCGGGTCGCCCACGTAGATGGGGTTGTTCTTGCGCCGCCGGCACAGGACGTGGATGGTGCGGGCGATCTCGTTCCCGCGGCCGATCAGCGGGTCCACCCGCCCGTTGGCGGCCTTCTCCACCAGCTCGACAGTGAACGCCTTCAAGGGGTCGCGCTCGTTCCCCTGCCCGGTCTCCTCGTCGTCCTCCGCTCCCGGCGTCGTCCGGGGCTCTTCCTCCGGCAGCTTGGAGACCCCGTGGGAGATGTAGTTGACGAGGTCGAAACGGCTGATGTCCTGCTGCTCCAGCAGGTAGCGCGCGTAGCACTGCTGCTCCCGGAACATGGCCACCAGCAGGTCGCACCCCTGGATCTCCTCCTTCTCCGAGGACTGGGCGTGGATGAAGGCGCGCTGGATGATGCGGTGGAAGCCCAGGGTCTGCTCCGGCTCCTTGTCCATGCCTTCCGGGAGCGTCTCCATGTGCGCGCCGAAGAACTCCTCCAGCTCGCGCCGCAACCGCTCCAGGTCGCCGCCGCAGTTGACGATGGCGTCCCGGGCGCTCTTGTCCTCGACCAGCACCCACAGCAGGTGCTCGGCGCAGACGAACTCGTGCCGCCGCTCCCTGGCGTTGTCGAACGCGGCCTTCAGCACCGCTTCCAGGTTCCGGGTGATCACGTCACTCCTCTTCGATGCTGCACTTGAGCGGGAACTCGTACTGGCGCGCCAAGCCTTCCACGGTCTTGACCTTGGTCTCCGCCACCTCGTAGGTGTACACCCCGGCTACGCCGATGCCGGTCCGGTGCACGTGCAGCATGATCTGCACCGCCTCCGTGTTGTCCTTGTGGAAGACGTACTCCAGGATCTGGACCACGAACTCCTTGGTGGTGTAGTCGTCGTTGTGCAGCAGCACCTTGAACAGGGACGGGCGCTTGAGCTTCTTCTCGGTTTCGACGACGACGTCGCGGTCCAGGTCTCGCTGGTGCTCGCTCATGAAGTGGGTCCCCCGAAGGCTCTTCCGCGCCGTGCAGGTTGCCGTGCATGTTAGTACGACCGGGACGAGGGTTCAATGGACGGGCCCGGCGCCGGGACCTCTCCGCGGCCTGCCGGCCGCCGGTCCGCCGGGCGCCTACTTGGCCTGCTTCCCGGCCGGCTTCCAGCGCGGGACCTTGTCCCGATGGGGGATGCCGTCGCCGAAGAGCGTGCGGCTGCCCAGCGGGAAGTCCTTGGGCGGGACGCCGCCCATGATGAGGAACACCACGTCCCGATTCGAGTCGTTGCCGATGGCCCGGTTGACTTCCGGGCTGACCCTGACGACGGTTCCCTCGGGCATGGCGATCCTGCGGCCGTCCAGGATGATGGTCCCGTCGCCCTTGAGGGTGATGAACACTTCCTCCTGCACCCGGTGCTGGTGCACGTACTCCGCGCCCTTGCCCGGCTTGATGCGGACGATCCCGAAGCCCACCCCTTCGCACTTCAGGCGGCGCGCCAGGAACTCCTTGTCCTTCACGTCCTTTATGGGCATGGAGAGCTTGTTGTACTTGGCCATGTCGTCCTCCCCGGAACGGATTTCGAGTCAACGCGTCACCGCGCCTTCGGAAGCCGAAGACACGAGACGGGCATACTTGGCCATGACGCCGCTGGCGTAGCGGGGCTCCGGCGCCTTCCACCGGCGCAGGCGCGCGTCCATCTCCTGCTCGGAGACCTCCACGTCCAGGCGCCGGGCGTCCACGTCGAAGACGATGGGGTCGCCGTCCCGGACCACCGCGATGGGACCTCCCCGGGCGGCCTCCGGCGCCACGTGGCCGGCCATGAGCCCGTGGGTGGCGCCCGAGAACCGGCCGTCGGTGAGGAGCGCCACGGACTCGCCCAGACCCGCGCCCACCAGGGCCGCGGTCACCCCCAGCATCTCGCGCATGCCCGGACCTCCCACGGGACCCTCGTAACGGATCACCACCACGTCGCCCTCCCGGATCTCGCCGTTCTGCACCGCCCGGAAGGAGTCCTCCTCCCGGTCGAACACCCGCGCGGGACCCCGGTGCAGCTTGCGCTCGTGGCCCGCCACCTTCACCACGCACCCTTCCGGGGCCAGGTTGCCCCGGAGGATCACGAGTCCGCCCGTGGGCTTCAGCGGCGCCGCCACCGGCCGCACCACCTCCTGTCCGGGGGTCTCCTCCACGTCCCGGACCTCCTCCCCGATGGTGCGCCCGGTGACCGTCATGCAGCCGCCGTCCAGCCGGCCCGCGTCCAGCAGACGGCGCGCCACCAGGGGGACGCCGCCGGCGTGGTAGAGGTCGTTGGCCACGAACCGGCCGCCGGGCTTCAGGTCCGCGATCAACGGGGTCCGGGAGCTGATGCGGTCGAAGTCGTCGATGCGCAACTCCACCTCCGCTTCGCGCGCCACCCCGAGCAGGTGCAGCACGCCGTTGGTGGAGCCGCCGGTGGCCGCCACCGCGGCGACCGCGTTCTCCAGCGCGGGCCGGGTGATGATCTGGCGCGCGCCCACGCCCTTCTTCAGGAGCTCCATGACCATCTCCCCGGCGCGGAACGCCACGTCGTCCTTCCGCTCGTCCATGGCCGGCACGCTCGCCGTGCCCACCGGGGAGATCCCCAGGACCTCGAAGGCGGTGGCCATGGTGTTGGCGGTGAACTGCCCGCCGCAGGCCCCGGGACCCGGACAGGCGCGGCTCTCCAGGTCCAGGAGCTCCGCGTCGGTCATCTTCTTGGCCGCGTGGGCGCCCACGCCCTCGAACACGTCCTGGATGGTCACGTCGCGGCCCTGGAACCGCCCCGGCATGATCGACCCGCCGTAGAGCATCAGCGACGGCAGGTCCAGCCGCGCCAGCGCCATCACCGTGCCCGGTATGGTCTTGTCGCAGCCGGACAGGGCCACCACCGCGTCGAACAGGTGTCCGCGGGTCACCAGCTCGATGGAGTCGGCGATGACCTCGCGGCTGATGAGCGACGCCTTCATCCCCTCGGTGCCCATGGAGATGCCGTCAGAGACCGCCACCGTGTTGAACTCGATGGGCGTGCCCCCGGCCGCGCGTATGCCCTCCTTGACCCGCGCCGACAACCGGCGCAGGTGGAAGTTGCACGGCATCACCTCGATCCACGTGTTGGCCACCCCCACCAGCGGCCGGTCCAGGTCCTCGTCCGTCAACCCCACAGCCTTGAGCATGGCCCGGGACGGCGCCCGGTCCGGCCCCTGGGTAATGACCCGGCTGCGTCGATTCAGTGGTTCCGCCATGTACGTCGTCTCCTGCTTCCGGCTACGGCAAAGGAAAGTCCCCTGAAACAATGCCGTATAGCCAATGTTCTTTCAAGGACTTCGAAACCTCTGATTTATTCCCTGTTCCAGGAGGATAAAGGTAGCGAAAAGAGAAAGCAAGAGGTAGGATGGGAGGGTTACAGGGAAGTGGAGGCAGAGGGTATGAAACAGCAGACGTTTGGCGCGGCGAATTTCGAGGAGTACGGCAAGCAGACGCGGAAGGGGAAGTTTCTGGAGGAGATGAACGCAATGATCCCGTGGCAGAAGCTGGTGGATGCGGTAGATCCCTACTATCCGTGGCCGCAGGGTGCCGGTCGGCGTCCGGTGGGGATTGTCCTGGCGTTGGCGGTAGTGTTGATGCTGGCCGGGTGCGGAGGCGGGAGCAAAACCGCGTCTATGGACGAAGTCGGTCAGCCTGTTGGAAGCGGCAGCGGTGAGCCTAGCGGAGGCGGCGGTGCAGCGGAAGTCAGGGGGCTATTGCTGGACAGGATTGATGCTTTGTATGATAGCAACTCGTTCAACAACCGACTCTCTATAGACTCGGTAACTTATACTCCTGTCAGCTTTGGTTCTCTCGGGACGGTCGGGCATGAAGGCGGTAAATGGAACCCCTATATGGAAGACCTGGTGCGCCCATCTCGGATTGATGAGATTCTCGAGGACGCAGACTATGACTATGCCAGACAGCGGTTTTCGGGAACTGCAACACTAAGATCCCCTGTGCCGCCGCCCAAGCCCGTTTCCAGCGCCACTTCCTATCCGTCGAATTTTTGGGGTGGTTGGACGGACAACGCCATCTTCATTGTAGAGTCCACAGAGGATCAGGGCATTGTCCATTTCGGTAGAATGGGCGATGTGATGCTCGATGAGGATTTCGGGGACTTCGGCGACACTTCCCATACCATTGGCCCCTCCTCGCCGTTTGCATTGTCCGCAGCATATAGCGGACAGGCCGTTGACTCGAAGGGCAACTGGGCAACTGCCACATTGAACCTTAGCCTGACCAATTACTACGGAAGGGCAATCGACGATGTTGATGACCCTACTGCAACCTTATCCCTGGACTTCTCAACAGGACATGGCCAAATAAATTTTCCGCCCATAAGGCTTATTTCCAATCTAAACGATTGGAGTGGTTCGCAAAAGGTTTATGCTGATTCAGACAACCAGGTCGGACTCGTTGGCGACGCGGAGGCTCCCTATTACTATGCGATTGACTTTACACCTTATGAAGGGAACCCTGCCGGGAGGGCGGAGATTGCGGGTTATTTCAGGCGACTACATATAAGGAAGCAGGATCCTGATAACGAAGATGCATTTGAATACATAGGATATGGAGATAGGAGCAAAGACATGCAAGGTGTATTCGGAGTAACCCCTGACCCCTAGTCCGGGCTGACCCTGAAGACGGCGCCCGGAACCGTCCCCAGGGACCCGATTTTCCCACCTTTCGCCCCTGACTTTCGGGAACGCCCGATGTAGAAGAAACCTTAATAATTTCAAAGAGTTGGAGTGACTCCAATAAACCTACGCGATAAGTAATCAATGGGGCGACGAGACTGCTGAGGCCGCGGCATCTCTGCGAAGCGCCTTTCCTGAACTGGAGATCAGGTGCGATCCAACCAAGACAGATTGAAAGGGGGCCTCCGACCATGGCTACCGGAAAATCCCCCGGCCACCGGGAGAGGAGCACGGACATGGCGCTGAAATGAAAACCGAGTGCGAGAGATGCCGCGCGCCGCTGACGCAAGTGTCGGAGGCGTTCATCTGTTCCCACGAGTGCACCTTCTGCCCGAACTGCACGGCTTCGATGGACGCCGCCTGTCCCAATTGCGGCGGGTCGTTGGTCAGCCGCCTGAAACCCCGAAGCTCCCCGGTTTTCAATCCGCCTTCGGCGCCGGGGTGACGATGCCCTCCGGCGCCGGGTTCATGGGGATGTGGCGGGGTTCGGCGGCCACCCGCGCAAGCCACGCCGAGACGGCCGGATAGTCCGCCAGATCGAAGCCTCCTTCGTCTGCGACGTGGGTGTAGGCGTAGAGCGCCATGTCTGCGATGGTCATGGCTTCCCCGCCGAACCAGGGGGAACTGGCGAGATGGCGCTCCATGACCGCGAGCGCGGCGCGGCCGCCCTCCTGCCGGGCGGGGAGTTGGGCGCGTTGCGCCTCGGTCATTGCAACGTGTTGAAGCCAGTGGCGGGCAACCGCGATGTTGGGTTCGTGGCTGTACTGCTCGAAGAACATCCATTGCAAAGTGAGCGCTCGCGCCATCCGGTCGTCGGGCCAGAAACGGGACCCCTCGGCAAGGTAGCACAGTATGGCGTTGGACTCGGCGAGGTACGCGCCGTCTTCGAGCACGAGCAGGGGAATGCGCCCGTTGGGGTTCATGGCGAGGAAAGCCGGGGTCCGCGTCTCGCCCTTCAGGATATCCACCTCGACCCGCTCGTAAGTCTGGCCCAAGTGGGCGAGCAACAGCCGCGGCTTGTAGCCGTTGCCGGACAGGCGGTTGTCGTAGAGACGCAGCATCGGCGCTTCCTGCCGGAGCGGGCTTCGACGAAGGCGAAGCGTCCGGCGGGTCCCGTCACCCGGAATCCGGAACCGCGGGAGCCTCCAGCCACCAGGACTTGTCCGCCAGTTCAACGGCGTGGTCCCTCTGCCGGCGCCTTCTCTCCTCCCCTGTGACGTTCAGAAAGATGTCCGCGTGGCATCTGTTCTGCGGTGTAGGGGTTGCCTCGACGGTTCTCCCGCTCTTCTCGGCATCCTGGACCTTCAGGATTGCCCAGCCGTAGAACTGCCGGGAAGGCTCCCGGTTCCGCGCCTGCTCCCGGGACCACTCGGCCAATTCATCGATCGGCGCATGGTCCATCCGGTCGACCGAGATCGACTCGGCTTGTTCGCGTTCCAGGAAGACATCCATGTGGATGCGGCCGACTTTGCGCGCACGGTCGCGCCTCCGCCGCGAGAACACGGCTCGGCCCAGATCTTCGTTCGCATCCAGCTCCGCCGACGGCGCTTGGGTCGATCGCGCTCCTGTGTTCACCACTTCGACAGCAGGTTCGTCTGAAACGCCGTCGGGAACGGGAGGACTCTTGCGACCGCCCCCGAAAAGGCATTTCCATCCGGCGTCAGGCGTCGCAGTTGATCCAGGACGAATGCATCAGGAAGGTCCGAGGAAGTCTGATAGTGGGCGCGCCGGCTCCTGCCGTCGACGTACGCATGGCAGTCCGCCCGCCCGCCATCGCTCAACAGGATGACGACGGTGCCCGACACGCCGGGCGACTTGAAATGCAGGGCGATCTCGGCATCCTGCGTGGGGTAGACGGAAGGCGCCAGCGGAGTCCACGCCAAGGCCCTGACGAGCCTTTCCGCTTCCGCCTTCGTGGTATCACCGACTTGGGGAAGATCATCCTCCGCGATCTCGTCGTCGACCTCCGCCAGCTCCGCCAGGGCGTCCGCGAGCCAGCGCGATTCCGGCAGGTGGAACCGCCCGTACGCGTCGAACGCGCGCGCCTCACCTGATGACGTCGCGTTCGGATCACCCGACAGCGCCCATTTCCACGGCGTCACCAAAGCGAAGCGCGACGGAGGCGCATTCCGACCGCTCCCGAAGGCTCGGAGGCCTGGTTCGACGCTGGGAACTTCGTATCCCGCGCCGCTTTCCGCCAGAAACCGCGCAACGTCTTCCGGCCCAATCCGCGGACGCTCATGGACGTCGTATGCCGAGACCTTCCCGTACTGTATCGTAGTCATCACTTGTCCTCGCAATCGAGCCCGACCGCCCGGTCCGCCAGCTTCTCGACGCGGCCAAGGAGCCGTATCTGATCGTCGAATCCCACGGGATCCAACGACTGCATGTAAACCGATGTATGCACGAACACGGCGTTGTCGGCCGACAGCGATTTCTCGAACACCCGCCGCAACACCCATCCTTCCGTCTCTCCCGACAACAGGATGCGGCTGGAAGGCAGGCACTTCACGTTCGGTTCCGACCTCATCAACTCGTCGGCTTCCGCCGGCATGAACTGAGCGAGGTAAGCATCCGCGGCGTCCGCTTCCAGCGCCTCCAGGTGCGCAGTTGTCTGGAACGACAGCGAGTCCCGGCCGTGGTCTCCCAGAGCGTCGGCAAGCCATCCCGATGCCCTGCGAACCGTCTCCTGGACGATGGGGCCGTCTCCCTGTTTCACGTTTTCGAAATCGAGATGCAACGCCTCCGGCGCCAGGACGATGCTGCATGCGCCCCCGAAGAGATGGCATCTGCACCGCAGGTCTTCCAGCGCAAAGGCCGGGTTCACACTGAAGTTCCGCGGGCCGATCGGAAGCCAGTCACGGAACCCGTCGGCGATTCCGGTGATGAACTTCGACTGCGCCGACGGCCAATCCGCAATGAACCGGCCCAGCTTGAAGCTGACGTTGATCGTCGCGTCGTGAAGACGAACCTGGAGGACCTTCATGCGTTCACCGCCGGTTTCCGGCTCATCGCCATGCCTTCAGTATATGGGAGTCGGCCGGTCCCATCAACTCCGAAATCCCCCCGGTCCCTTGCTGCCAGTCGGTGTTCTCACGGCAGGGACGCCACTTGCCGCGGACCGTGGCCGCAACCGCGGCGGCCTCGTTCCCTGCCCGCCCTCAGTCGTCCAGCCACATGAGTTTGGCGGGGTTGTCCTTGAGCATGACGGCGATCTGGTCCTCGGTGATGCCGAAGCCCAGCAGGGCGCGGATGAAGACGCGCATGCCGTCGATGGCGTTCAGGTGCAGCACCTGGCCGAAGTCGCTGCCGATGATGCAGCGCTCGGGGCCGATCTCGGCGATGGTGCGGACGGTCTCCATGGGGTCGGCTATGGGCTGGTAGAGGCTCGGTATCATGGGTTGGCAGTAGGTGCCCACGAACACGCCCAGGTCCGCCAGCTCCTTCATCTCGTCCAGCAGCAGCTTGTTGAGCTCCAGCAGCGGGTGGTCCAGAGTGGCGCGCACGCCGAGTTCCCCGGCCTTCCTGGCCAGGGGCAGCAGTTCCTGGAAGTCGGTGTGGCCGAAGCCGATGCCCACCTTCTTCTCCACCGCCATCTTCATGACCTCCACCACCTCCGGGAGCACCTCCCCCTCTTCGCTCACCAAGCGCACCCCGCCTTTCTCGGGATGGCCGGCGCTGCGCCAGAAGCCCAGGGATGTGAACGTGGGGAACCAGATCATCTTGGCGTTGGGGTACTGCAAGGCGATGCGGATGTACTCGGGGTTCATGCCGTGGCAGGTGCCGGCGCCGCCGTAAACCTCCACCCGGTGCTCCAGTTCTCCCGTTTCCACCAGGTGGTCCACGTGGCGCTGGGCCAGGTAGCAGGCGTTGGCGCTCACGTTCCAGTGGTCCTTGAAGGCCAGCGCCCTCATGCCCGCGCGGGACGCCTCCACCGCGATCTGGATCATGTCCTGGGAACGGTGCACGAAGTCCGGGTAGGCGTGGATGTGGCAGTCGATGGCGCCTTCCAGCAGCGAGTCCTCGATGCCCGGGTAGATCTTGAGCATCTCGGGGTTGTCCTTGAGCATCTGGTAGAAGTAGTCCTTGGCGTTGAGCTGCCGCACCCGCTCCAGGGTCAGGGTGCGCCCCACCAGGATGCCCGCCGCTTCCGCGTCCGCTGCAAAGTCACACATGGTCTCCTCGCTTTTCCGTTTCCCTCGCGCGCCGGCAGCGCGCCCTTGCCCCATACATCAGGGAAACATTGAACGAACACTGAACGATTGCCCTCGTTCGTCCTGAGCGTAGCGAAGCGAAGTCGAAGGACGAACGGAGGTCGTTGCCCGGCGTTTCCCTTACGCCCGTCCCCAGGCGGCGATGAACCGCGCGGCGTCTTCGGCCGCGGGTTCGCCCACCGGAACGTACGGCACCACCATCCGCGTCACCCCGGCCTCCACGAACGGCGCCAGCCGGTCCTTGATCTCGGCCGCGGAGGTGGCCGGGACCACCGGCAGCCGGTCCATGTAGTCGTCGGTGAGACGGGCCATGGCCGCCTTGAAGCCGCCGCTCTTGAACGCTTCCTGGACCGCGTCCACGTCCGCGGCGAAGCCCTGCTCCCGCAGCATGTCGCCGTAATGGTCCGCAATGTTGTAGAACGTCAGGGCCTGGCGCAGCTTCGAGCGGGCCGTGTCCCGGTCCGGGGCGAGGGAGACCCGCACCTTGCCGATGATCTCCAACCTGCCCGGGTCCCGGCCGGCCGCCTCGGCCCCGGCCCGGGCCCGGGCCGCGATCTCGCGGATCTTGTCCGGCGTCGCCATGTTGATGAAGACGCCGTCGGATATCCTTCCCGCCAGCCGGGTCATCTGGGGGCCCAGGCCGGCCAGATAGAGGGGCACCTCCGGGTGCCTGGGCTTCCACGAGAGCTGGAAACGCTTGCCGGTCCGGTAGATCTCCCCCTCGTACTCCACGCGCTCCCCCGCAACCACCTTGCGCACGATGTCCATGTATTCCCGGGCGCGCCGTAGCGGACGGTCGAAGACCCCGCCGTGCCACGCCGCGATGGCCTTGTTGGCCACGCCCAGGCCCAGGAGCACGCGCCCCCCGGAGAGGTCCTGGAGGGTCGCCGCCTGCAACCCCAGGGCCACGGGGCTGCGTCCGAACATGTGGTAGATGGCGGTCCCCAGCCCGATGGCGCTGGTGCGGCTGGCCGCGGCCGAGATCAGCACCATGGGGTCCGTGCTGTTGGACTCGCCCTTCCAGAACGCGCCGAAGCCGGCCTGCTCCGCCCGCTCCACCAGACCCACCACGTCCGCGGCCGGGTAGTGGGCCGCGGAATTGATTTCGATGTCGTAGATCACGTGCTCGTCACTCGCTTCCCCGCGCCGCGGACGAGTCCCCCTCGGACTCCCGGGGCGGCGCCTGCCGGGCGGTCATGAAGTTGGTCATCTTCATGCTCATCACCACTTCCCCGTGCTGGTTCAGGGTCTCGACCAACGACACGACGATGCCGCGTTCGGGCCTGGACCTGGACCGCCGGGTCTCCAGCACCGTTACGCGGATGGCCAGGCGGTCCCCCGCGCGCACGGGTTTGTTCCAGCGGAGCTCGTCCACCCCGGGCGAACCCAGGTTCGCCACCCTGGACAGGTAGTTGTCGGAATAGACGCGCATCATGGCCGCGGCGGTGTGCCAGCCGCTGGCGATGATGCCCCCGTAGATGGTCTTCTTCGCAAGCTCCGGATCCGTGTGGTAGGGCTGCGGCACGAACCGCTTGCCGAACTCGATGATCTCGGACTCCTCCATGGTCACCGGGCCGAACTCGTGAACCGAGCCGGACACGTAGTCCTCGAAGTACCGTTCCTCTACGGGAACGCTGAACCCTTGCGCCTTCATCGCCGTCCCTCACCCGGCCGAGCCCGGTCCGCCCGGCGCGGTATCCGTGGGATATAGACTAGAAGCCTGCCCGGTGGCAACTTCCGGGAAACTCCGGATTCTATGGATTCCCGCTTTCGCGGGAATGACGAGAGTGGAACTTTCGCGGGAATGACGAGAGGAACCTCTGAACAATCGGGCAGAGGGCATGAGAGCGTCCTTCGACGCCGCTTCGCTACGCTCAGGACGAACGGGGACAGGAAGGTCACGCGAGGGAATACCACTCATCCACGGTTCGATTGTTCAAAGTTTCGGCGCTTCAGGAATTCGTATGGGTTGAGACACTCCCCACGCACGCGACGAAATCCGCTTCCCTCCCATTCCGACCATGCCGTCCTCGGTTTGGCGGCGCGGACGCCCCATCCCGTCATTCCCGCGAAAGCGGGAATCCATCCTTGTGAAAACTCCCCGTGCTTCCATCCTTCCGACCCAACCCCATGGCCCCCTGCATGAGAACGATGAAACTGGATTCCCGCTTTCGCGGGAATGACGGGGCAGGCGTCTGCGGAGCAATGACGGCATGACCCCTTTCCCTCCCCTTTCGCTCATCTTTCCCTTCTACCTTACCTGCACAAAAGCCGGAAGAGCCAGAGTTTCCTCCCGATTGTTCAGAGTTTCCTCCGCTCGGTTCCGACGAAGCCGCCCGCGTTCGCGGGGACATTTCCCGGAGATGCCGCGCCTCAGCGCCCCCGCGCTTCCTCCGGGGCGGGTCTGGCGGGGGCGGTGGTCCAGTACATCAGTGCGGTGGAGGCGAACGAGGCCAGGGAGAAGGCCGTCAGGGTCACCGTGTAGCTGCCGGTCCGGTCGAAGAAGAACCCTGCGCTGATGGGGCCCATGACGCTGCCTGCGGTCACGAACAGCCGGCTGAAACCCTGGATGCTGGCGAAGTGGCGGATGCCGAAATAGTCCGCGCGGATGGGTTCCTGCAGCGACGCGAGACCGCCGTAGCACAGCGAATACACGACCACCGCGGACAGGAACCATCGGGTGTCGTCGGTGGCGCCCATGACTAGGACGGCCGCGCCCAGGGCCAGGAGCAGGCCCATCATCAGGCGCCGCTTGTCCAGGAAGTCCCCCAGCCACCCGAAGAGGAGCCGCGCCGGGGCGCCCATGAGCGTGGAGGCGCCGAGCAGGCTGCTGGCCGCCTTCTGGCCCCAGCCCCGGTCCACCAGGAGGATCACGAAATGGACCGAGACCCCCTCGGTGACCATCTGCCGCAACCCCATGACCGCGGAGAGCAGCCAGAACGACCGGGTGCGCAGCGCCTGCCGGAGGGTCAGCGAGGACTCCGGGTCCGGGGCGCGCTCCCGGGAGCCGCGGGAAGCCGCGCCGGTTCGGGCGGGGGGCGGCTCCTCGCCCCGTTCATGCCGTTCGTACGCTCCCCCGATGGACCGGGCCAGGGGCCAGCCCAGGGCGACGATGATCAACGCCGACGCCAGGGCCGCGGTGCGCCAGCCCCACCAGACGATCATCGAGCCCACCACCGGCACCAGCGCCCCGGACAGGCCCGGCCCCATCCTGAATATGCCGAAGGCGAGGCTCCGGCGGGCGCGGAAGAGCGTGGCCACCACCACGCTGATGGGGATGTAGAACCCGATGCTGGAACCCAGCACGATGCCCAGCACGATGCTGGCGTAGAGCATGGGCAGCGAGGTCACCGCGCTCAGGCCCACGAATCCCAGGGCGCAGATGACGATGCCCACGTACATGACCCGTTTCGGCCCGAGCCGGTTCGTCATGTACCCCTCGGCCGGCCCCAGGAGGCCCGACTCCACCCGGGCCAGGGAGAACGCGCCGGAGATGGCGGTCCGGCTCCAGCCAAACTCCCGCTCGAAGGACGGGAAGTAGGCGCTCAGGCCGAAGTAGGCCAAGCCAGTGCTCACCGCGTGTGCGAGGGCGCCGGCAAAGACGATCCACCAGTTGGACATGGGGCGCGTGGGCGAGTGGTCAGGCGGGACCCGCGGATTGGCCCTGCCTCGTTTCGAACTCCGTCACCGGCATGCATCCCTTCCCCCGTCGAACACGAGGAAACGACTCTCCCCGTTCGTCCCGAGCGCAGCGAAACCGAGTCCTCTCCGTTCGTCCTGAGCAAAGCGGAGTCCCCTCCGTTCGCCCCGAGCAAAGCGGAGTCCTCCCCGTTCGTCCTGAGCGTAGCGAAGCGAAGTCGAAGGACGCGCTTTCCCGCACGGAGATGGAGTTCAAGCCGGAATTGTTCGGAGTTTCCATGAGGAAACGACTCTCCCCGTTCGTCCCGAGCGCAGCGAAACGAAGTCCTCTCCGTTCGCCCCGAGCAAAGCGGAATCCTCCCCGTTCGTCCTGAGCGTAGCGAAGCGGAGTCGAAGGACGCGCTTTCCCGCACGGAGACGGAAATCGATCCGGAATCGACCAGACGTTCCATGAATATCCCTCTCCATGAAGCGAGTCAACGGAACCTCCCCCGGCGGCCGGGTTTGACTTCTCGAGCGACATTCACGACACTTGCGGGCCATGGGCGAGCGGACGACCGCCGGGAGTTCCGGGCGTCCGTCCGCTCCGGGGGCCAAGCCATGACGCTGGAAGACTTCGCCGCAAGGGTCCGGCGCGCCGCGGACATCGTGTTCTTTACCGGGGCCGGCATCAGCACCGAGTCGGGCATCCCGGACTTCCGCAGCCCGGGCGGGACCTGGACCCGGATGAAGCCGGTTTACTTCGACGAGTTCCTGAGCAGCGAAGAGGCCCGGGTGCGGGCGTGGCGGCGGAAGAAGGAGAGCCATCGCCTCTACCGGGAGGTGGAGCCCAACATCGGCCACACCTCCATCCGCGACATGGAGAAGCGCGGGCAACTGCTCGGCCTCATCACCCAGAACATCGACGGCCTGCACAGCCGGGGCGGCGTCTCCGAGGACAAGATCGTCGAGCTGCACGGCTCAGACCGGACCGTGGCGTGCCTCGGCTGCGGCAAGGCGTTCGACCCGGACGCGGTGCTGGATGCGTTGGGCGAAGAGTTCGTCTCGCCGCGCTGCGACGCGTGCAACGGCCTGCTCAAGTCCGGCACCGTCTCCTTCGGCCAGCCCATGCCGCGGGAGGCCATGCAGCGGGCGCAGGCGTGGAGCGAAGCCGCGGAGGTCTTCGTGGTGGTGGGCTCCTCGCTGGTGGTCCAGCCCGCGGCGTCGTTCCCGGTGGTGGCCAAGCAGGCGGGCGCGCTGCTGGCCATCGTCAACCGCGAGGCGACCCCCATGGACTCCCTGGCCGACTACCTCTACCAGGGAGAGATCGGCGAGTTCTTCCGCAACCTGAACCCGCTGCTGTCCGACGCCTGACCCCGCCGGCCCCGGGACCGGGCCGGAGGCAGGGCGGCCGTGCGCCCCTCCCCCGGACCGCCGACGGTTTCGAGCGGCGTTGCGGCGTGTTCGAGCCGGAACCCGGCCTCGGCAACACGCCGCCTCCGGCCTCTCCGAGCTTGACACACGCCTCACCCCCCCTGCTCCGCGGCCGCCACCAAGTCGGCAACACGCCGGCCCCGGCCTCTCCGAGCTTGACACCGGAGCCGGGAGGCTGGTAGGGCTGGTACAGGTCGCAGGTTACCCATGTCGTCCGCCAACCCCGCCGGAGGAAAGCGCCATGAGCAGCACCAACGGGCATACCAGGGCACTCCACGTCATGACCCATTCCGGGTGGTACCGCTTCGAGAAGAACGGCGATTCCTGGAACGAGGTCGATCGCGCCCTCACGTTCTGGGCCCTCACCTGCGTCGCGGTGGACCCGGAAGACCCCCGGACCGTGTATGCGGGCACCGAGCACTCGGGCCTGTTCTTCAGCCGTGACCGGGGGGAGACCTGGACCCGGTCCGACCCCAACGTGCCGCACCTGGACATCTTCTCGCTGTGGGCCGTGCCCGGGTCCGTGTTCGTGGGGACCCGTCCCGCGGCGCTCTTCCACGGGAGCCCGGGGCAGGGATGGCAAGAGCTTCCGGACGTGCGGGAAGGCGGCGCGGGCGGGACCTTTCCGCCGAACCCGGCCCAGGCGCCCCGCACCCGCTACCTGACCGCGGACCCTTCCTCGCCGTCGCGCCTCTACGCGGGCATCGAGGTGGGGGGGCTGCTCCTGAGCGACGACAACGGCGGGGGCTGGCGCGCCGCCAACGAGGGCATGTGGGACCGGGACGTGCACCAGCTCCACCATTCGGAGCACGAGCCCGAGCTGGTGGTGGCCGCGTGCGGCGAAGGCGTCTTCCGCAGCCTGGACCGGGCCGCCCACTGGGAAGAGATCACCCCGTCCGAAGCCCGGACCTACGGCACCACCGTGACCGAGACCGACGACGGCAGCCTCTACCTCGGGGTCGCCCTGGGCCGGCCCAACACCTGGGTGCGCAAGGAACGGGCCAGCTCGGCCATCCTGCGGAGCGAGCACGAGGCCGCGGACTGGAAGGTGCTGGCCGAGGGATTCCGCGGCGGCATCATGGACACCGTGCCCGACCCGGACGGCCCCGGCGTCATCGCCGCCACCTCCGAAGGCGAGATCATGGTGGTGGAGGGATCGAGCTGCCGCACGGTGGCCAGCGGGCTGCCGTGCATATCCGAGATCGCCTTCGGCGCGTAGCCCGCTTGGCCGTCTTGCGCCTCGGTCCGACCGCGGAGCCCGCAGCCGCGCGTTCCCGGAACCCCTGACCCGTGCCTGCCGAACCCCCCCAGTCCGTCCGCACCGACTGGGGGTCCGTCTGGATCGCCGCCCTCTCGGCCGTGGGACCGGCCATGGTGGTCTCGGTGCTGGGCATCGCCCTGCCGGAGATCCGCGCCGCCCTGGACCTTTCCGCGGTCCGGGCCGGAACCCTCTTCTCCGCGGTGTTCGTCGCCGCGGCATCCGCGAGCTGGCTGGCGGGACGACTCTCCGACGGCCTGGGCCGGCGCCGGGTCCTGGTGGCCGGCGGCATCGCCCTGGGCGCCGGGTTCGGGCTCGTGTCCGCCGTCCGGGACTACGGCTCCGCGGTGGCGTTCCTGGCGGTGGCCGGGCTGGGCTACGGCTTCATCACCGCCACGGTGCTGTCCCTGGTCTCGGACCTCCTGCCCGGCAGGCGGGGACTGGGCATGGGCCTGCTCTCTTCCACCTACGGCCTGGGCAGCGTCACCGGCCCCGTCACCGCCGCGGCCATGATCCGGCGCTTCGGCTGGCGCGGGGCCACCGCCTCGGTGGGCTTCATCGCCGGGGCCATCGCGCTGGTCCAGTGGCTGCGGGTGCGGGAACCGCGCCGGGCAGGGCCCGCCCGCCGCCCGTCCGGCAAGGGAAAGGCCGGGGTGCTGAACCGCAACATGGTGCTGCTGGCGGTGGCGCAGTTCTTCGGCGGCGCGGTGTTCTGGATCACCTCGTCCTGGACGCCCACGTTCCTGCGCACGGCCGCCGGCCTGACCCTGGACGAGGCCGGGATGGTCATGGCCTCCTGGGGCGCCACACCCATCATCGGCGCCATGGTGCTGGGGATACTGTCGGACCGCCTGGGGCGGAAGCGGATCATCCTGCTGGGCGCGTTTCCCGGCGTGGCCGTGGCCGCGGCCGTCTATGGATGGCTGGCCCAGCCGTTGGCGCTGGCCGCGGGGATCTGCCTCTTGGGCCTCTGCAAGTCCCCGGTGCCCTCGCTGGTGGTGGCCCTGGCCCAGGACTCCGCGGCCACGGGGCGGGTGGGCGCGGCCAGCGGCCTCATCATGTCCATGCACTACGTGGCCGCCCTCACCACCCCGGTGGCCATGGGGCAGCTCATCACCTGGCTGGACAGCATGACGCTGTCCATGCTGCTGGGGTCGGCGCTGGCCTTCGCGGTGTTCGGACTGCTGGTGATCAGCGTCCGCGAGACCTCCGCGTAGGCCGTCGTCCAGTCCTGGAGGGTCCTCGAATGTCCGGGGCGCGGGTCTTCACATGGGGATTCCTGGCCGGGTTCGCCGTGGTCCTGGCGGGCGCAGCCGCCCTTCCCGCAGCGACCCCGCAAATCCACGCGGCGATCCAGTTCCTTGCGGCTCCCGGAGTGGCGCTCTCGCTTCCCGTCGTCAACCTCGTCCCGAGCCCGGTGTGGGCGGTGGGGTGCATCGCGGTCCTCAACGGCATGGTTTACGGAACCGCGGCGGCGCTGGTCCTCCGAGGGCGGGGAAGGAGGGGACGCGATGCCAAGTCTCTCCGTCGGGAACGGTGAAGGAACGTCTGGTCGTCTTTCCCGGGAAAGGCGTCCTTCGACTCCGCTTCGCTACGCTCAGGACGAACGGGGATGGTCGTTCAGGCTCAGGACGAACCGGGGATGGCTGTTCAGACTCAGGATGAACGGGGATTCCAGGCTCGGGACGAACCGGGAGGGTCGTTCAGGGTTTCCTGGATGCGGAAGGAAGGGACGAGGAAGGGAGTTCGTGGTGGTCGCAGCAGGACTCGAACCTGCGACCTCTTGCATGTGAGGCAAGCGCTCTAACCGGCTGAGCTATGCGACCACGGATCCCTGACCTTTAGCACCTTGGCCCGCGGGTTTCAACAACGCCGGAGCCCCGGGTCCGCCATCGGACCCGGGGCAGGCGAGTTGGGGTTGGGCGGGAGGGCGCTTCATGCTTTCGGGGGGACGAAAGCATGAAGCGCGCGGTTTCATTGTCGTTCTGCGCCGAAGGCGCCGACGATGTGCAGGGCATCTTCAGCGGGGCCGAGGGTGGAGGCAGTGAAAATCCCCACGGCGAAGTCCGGGTGACCGCTGGCGCCGCTCCGGTAGAACTCGACTCCCCAGTTTCCGGTACCCAGACTACGACTGCCTGCTTGACCGCCAGAAATCTGGCCTATGAAGAGTGCCGGACTGCCGGCGGTGCTGTTGGACGTAGTGTCGAGGTTCACTCTCCAATTGCCGAGGGATTCGCCGTTCTCCATGAAATCGGTCACGGTTCCGCTGACACCTGAAAAGGAGCCAGCCCCGCCGAAGTTCGCGTTGATGGTGGCGGTTGCGGTGAAGGAGCCGACCTCTGCGGTTTCCAGCGCGCGCGAGCCGCCCGAGTCGCTGTAGGTAGCCGCGGAATAGAGACCGGCTGCCGGACCTCTGAAGGTGGCCATGCCGGTGATAGGGTGGATTGAGCCGGTCACACTGCTGAGCAGGCCCGACGAGCCATGCGCGAAGGCCCCCAGGTCGTAGAGGGTGCTGGCGGCGGCGGGGTCGTCGGGCATCACCAGCCATACTCCGAGGGTCATGTAGAAGGTGTCCGCGCTTCCCCCGGCAGGTTGCTTCGTGATGTCCGAGTAGAGGATGGCATGCCCGGTGTTTCCGGTGGGGACGGTTTTGTGCAGCACGGCGCCGTTCCAACCGGTTCCAAGGCTGGGGAGATCACTGTCGTCGTCAACCGAGAAGGTGTTGGCCCCCGTGTTCGACACGGTCAACCCCAGCGTCGGCGCGGCGTCGCTGCTGGCCCAGCTTGCGGTGGGCGTCACCGTCCGCATGGGATCCGATCCCATGTTCCGAGTGTTGTTCACCACGGCTGTCTGCCTTTGGGCCCGCTGGCTCCCCCCTGATCCGAGCAGGGGGTTGGTGACGTTGAGGTTGCTGCCCCGGATCAGCCTCCCTTCGAGGCCCCTGGCGTGGGCTCCGTCGGAAGTCCCGTCAGGGCCGTTGTTGGCCTGCCAGACCATCTGGTTGGTGACCGTGGTATCGACGTAGGGCGCGCCGCCGGTGGATTCGAAGTCGTATTCCCCGAGGACGATCTCGCAGTCCGGGCCGTCGGCCGGGCACACGAGGACATTGCTGCTGCCTTTGGAATAGCCGCCCAACGGCCGGCTCTCACCGGCAAGGATGGGGCCTTCGGTCAGGGTATGGCCAATGGGCAGGTACAGGGTGGTGTAGGTCACGACCGTGGGGGCGCCGCCGGTGGATTCGGCGGCGCCGTTCTCGGCAAGGGAGACGACGCAGTCCGGGCCGTCGTCGGGGCATTTGAGTTCGGTCCTGGCGTCGAAGGTTTGGCGAAGTATGTAGGAGGTGCCGGCAAGGATGGTGATGGGATCCTCGGGCAGCATGAGGTCGCCTTCGGGCAGTTGGATGGTGGTATAGGGAACGGTATCTACGGTGGGCATGCCGCCGGTGTACTGGGCGGCGCCGTCGGCTCCGGCGGTGATGACGCAGTCTTCGCCGCCTTGGGGGCAACTGGCGACGGCCCTGATGCCGTCGGCCTGCCCGACGGTCCGTTTCGTGCCTGCAGGGATGGTCAAGATGGCGCCCGGTTCCAGCACGATGCCCTGAGGCAGCGCTATGGGGGTAGGCATGGGCAGCGCCGCCATCTTGCTGCCGCTGCCGCCGCAGCCGGCGAGGGCCGCGACCATGAGGACGGTTGCGAGGACGAAGAGGGCGTCCTTCGACTTCGCTCCGCTACGCTCGGGACGAACGGGGATGATCGTGTAGAGTTTCCTCATGCGGAGTCTCCTTCCTGGTTCATCGGGAGTGCTCAGGGTGAAACAGGGTCGAATTGTAGCATAGTTTCAATCATCGAGGCTACGGGCGCTTATCCCGTCATTCCCGCAGACGCTCACCCCCGTCATTCCCGCTCCTTCCGCCGCTGCTTGATGCGCTGGTTGAGGGATTGCAGGATACCGGCGTCCACCGCGGCGATGACGTCCACCGCGGCGTCCAATTCTTCCTCCGTGAGTCCCGATTTCCTTGCGTCCGCAAGGCGTCGATCCACTCACGGGTCGCAGTTCCGGGTCATGGCCACGGCGAGGCCCAGGAAGATCTTCTCCCGCTCGCTGAGGCAATCGACGGCGTGGGCGTCGCGGTAGAACTGCCGGAAGTCCGCCTTTTTCACGGGTCCCTCCTCTCGTTGCCCGGAGCCTCCCGGATGCGCCGGAGAGGTTGGTTCAACTCCGGGACATGTCCAGGATCACTTCGTAGTGGGCGTCGCTCACGGGCACGAAGGAAAGCCGGCCCAGGCGGAACAGGTCGAAGCCTTCCAGCTTGGGGTTGAGCTTCATCTCGTTCAGCGACACCGAGCGAGCCAGGGGCTTGCCCACCTCGATGTCGAACACCAGGAGCCTGGGGTCGTCCTTCTCGGGGTCGGGATAGGCGCCGGTGGTGGCCGTGCCCAGGCCCATGCACACCCTCTGCCCGCCGGTATGGTAGATGATGCAGCGGTCGCCCTTCTTCACGGTCTTCAGGTGCATGAGGGCCAAGTTGTTCTTGATCCCGTCCCACACCGTCCTCTTGTCCCGCTGAAGGTCCGCAAAGGAATAAACGCCGGGTTCGGTCTTGAGCAGCCAGTTCGCCATGGCAAGCCTCCTCGTTCCCGGTTGTCTGGAATACTTCAATCCGGCGCGGGGAGCAACCGGGGCCGGGGCGAAGGAACCACCATGTCCGTCCCCCCTGTAGCGCACCGCGTCTCTGTGGTAAGAAGCGTCCATGACTTCCGCGCCCCGAAAGGAGAAACCCGCGGACCGTCCGTTGCTGGGAGCGCACATGTCCATCGCGGGCGGGGTCCGGAACGCGCTGCACGCCGGGGAGAGCGTCGGCTGCGAGGCCGTACAGATCTTCACCAAGTCTTCGCGGCAGTGGGCTTCGGCGCCCCTGGGCGAGGAGGACGTCCGCGCGTTCCGGGACGCCTGGGAGGCCGGGCCGATCCACACCGTGATCGCCCATGACTCCTACCTGCTGAACCTCGGCGCCCCGGACCAGGAGCTGCGCAAGAAGTCGGTGGCGGCCTTCGTGGACGAGATGGAGCGCTGCGAGGCCCTGGCCATCCCCTGGCTCGTCGCCCATCCTGGGGCGCACACGGGACAGGGAGAGGAGGCCGGACTCCGCACCATCGCCCGCTCCCTGGACGCGGTCCATCGGCGCTGCCAAGGCTACCGGGTCCGGGTGGCGCTGGAGATCACCGCTGGCCAGGGCACCAACCTGGGCCATCGCTTCGAGCACATCCGCCGCATCATGGACGGCGTGAAGACCGGCGAGCGGCTGAGGGTCTGCTTCGACACCGAGCACGCCTTTGCCGCGGGATACGACATCCGCACCCGCGAGGGCTACGAACGCACGTTCGAGGAGTTCGACGAGAAGATCGGCCTGGGCCTCATCGCCGCGTTCCACCTGAACGATTCGAAGAAGGAACTCAACTGCCGCGTGGACCGGCACGAGATTATCGGCAAGGGGCACATCGGCCTGGAAGCCTTCCGCCTGCTGGTGAACGACCGGCGTTTCTTCGGCCTGCCCATGTGCCTGGAGACCCCCAAGGGCAAGGACCTGAAGGAAGACCGGGAGACCCTGGAACTGCTGCGCTCCTTCCGCGGCTCGACTTGAAGGTTCCGCCTCGATGAACCTCGTCCCCACGGGAAAGCGCGTCCTTCGACTTCGCTTCGCTACGCTCAGGACGAACGGGTATGGTTGGCAAGGCGCCACGCTCGGGACGGATATGGTTGACGAGGCGCTGCGCTCGGGACGAACGGGTGGAACATCTGAATAATCGAGACGTCCAGGATGGCTTCCCTCACTCTGACACTTCTATCCCCGTTCATCCTGAGCGTAGCGAAGCGAAGTCGAAGGACGCGCTCATGTTACCTCGATTGTTCAGAGGTTCCGGGTTGTAGTCGGCGGGGATCGTTGTTCGGGGTTTCCTCGACGGGAAGGGAGGCGACGACGTCATGAGGTTCTACGATTGCAGCACGGCGCCGAGTCCGCGACGGGTGCGCATCTTCATGGCCGAGAAGGGCATCGACGTCCCGGTGGTCCAGGTGGACCTGCGCAACGGCGAGCACCTCACCGAGGCGTTCCGCAAGCTGAACCCCTGGTGCACGGTGCCGGTGCTGGAACTCGACGACGGCGCCGCGGTGAGCGAGGCGATGGCGGTGTGCCAGTACCTGGAGGACGCGTATCCCGAGCCGCCGCTCATGGGGACCGACGCCCGGGACCGGGCGGTGGTGGCCATGTGGAACCACCGGTTCGAGATCGACGGCTTCCTCGCCGTCACCGAAGCGTTCCGCAACGGCGCGAAAGGGCTCGCGGGGCGGGCCCTGACCGGGCCGGACCGCGTGGAGCAGATCCCGGAACTGGTCCAGCGCGGGCGCCGGCGGGTGGAGCGTTTCTTCGAGGCCTTGGACGAGCAACTGGCCCGCTGCCCCTTCGTGGCGGGCGAGCGTTACACCATCGCCGACATCACCGCCCAGGTGGCGGTGGACTACGCGGCGTGGATCAAGATGAGCCTCCCGCCCGAGCTCCGCCACGCCACCGACTGGCGCGAACGTGTGGGCCAGCGGCCCAGTGCGGCCGCCTGAAGGCGCGCCGGACTCACCGGACCGTCCGCACACGGGCTGGCTGGCGTGGGTGATTTAGGGAACCTCTGAACAATCGAGACATCCGGGATGGATTCCCGATTCCCTCACCCTGACGCCCCTATTCCCGTTCGTCCTGAGCGTAGCGAAGCGGAGTCGAAGGACGCGCTCATGCCCTCTGTCCCGATTGTTCAGAGGTTCCTTAGGCGTATAGGGAAACCCTGTCAGGACCGTCCGCACGCGTGCGGGCCGCGCGCCGGACCCGGGCGCGCCGGACTCACCGGACCGGGCCTCCCGAGCCCGGCCACAGCGCGAAGCCCTCGCGGTCGGCCGGAAAGCGCTCGAACAGGCAGTCGTCCGCCTCCCGGTCTTCCGCGCCGCGGTTCAGCACGCCGAAGAAGAATATGCGCAACATCTGCTCGATGAGGTCTCCCAGGGACGGGTCCCGGTCGGGACGGTACCAGGCGTAGATCCAGTTCATCATTCCGAACAGGGACAGGGCGGCCACGCGCGCGTTCAGCTTCCCCGCCCGTTCGTGTTGCCGGAGATCCTCCACCAAGTCCACCAGCACCTTCAGGTAGAGGCGCTTCAGGTCGAGCACCCTCTTCTCGTAGTCGGCCGTCAGCGCGGTGTCCTCCCGGGACATGACCTTCATCTCGTTCATGTTGTGCAGGAAGAAACCGAGATGGTTGCGGACGAACAGCGCGACCTTCTCCCGCGGGGTCTTTCCGGACGCCGCGATCTTCCGCCCGCTTTCCAGCAGGGTCGCCAGGCACCGTTCCTGGATCAGGCAGAGCAGCTCTTCCTTGGTGCGGAAATAGTAGTAGAGACCGGCCAAGCTCATGCCCGTGGCGCGGCTGATCTCCCGGATGGAGGCGCCGTCGAACCCCTTCTCGGCGAATATCCGGGCGGAATGCCCGAGGATCTCCCGCAGCCTCTCGTCGTGGTGGGTGGTGGAGGACCCCGAATCGCGCGGCATCGGGGCGGATATTGTCAGACCGCCCGTCCGAAGTCAACGAAACGCCGGCGACGTTGAATCGCCATGCCTCATGTTGTATGTATTCATGGTTAAGTATAACTCCCCGGTCACATGGACTTCGAAAACATCGTCATCGAGAGGGACGGGGCCGTGGCCGTCGCCACGCTGAACCGGCCGAAACAGCTCAACGCGCTTTCCTACGGGCTGTGCAAGGACCTGTGCGAGGCGCTGGAAGGGCTCGACCGGGACGACTCCGTCCGGGTGTTCGTACTGACCGGCGGCGACCGGGTGTTCGCCGCGGGCGCGGACATCAACGAGATGGTGGAGGCCACCCCGTTCGCCGGCCGGGCGCACGAGCGGTTGGCGCTCAGGGACCGCATCAACCACCTGTCGAAACCCGTGGTGGCCGCGGTGAGCGGCTTCGCCCTGGGAGGCGGATGCGAGCTGGCCATGAGCTGCGACATCGTCATCGCCTCCGAGTCGGCCCGCTTCGGCCAACCCGAAGTCAACCTGGGCACCATACCGGGCTCGGGGGGGACCCAGCGGCTCACGCGCATCGTGGGCAAGCACAAGGCCATGGAGCTGGTGCTCACGGGCCGGTTCATGGACGCCGCGGAAGCCGAGCGGTGCGGATTGGTGAACAAGGTGGTGCCGGTGGAAGTGCTGCTGGACGAGGCCAGGGCCATGGCGCAGACCATCGCCCGCAAGCCCCCCATCGCCGTGCGGTTCGCCAAGGAAGCCATCCTCAAGGCCGCCAACGCGCCCTTGGACGAGGGCCTGGCCTTCGAGCGCAAGTCCTTCTACGCGCTGTTCGCTTCCGAGGACCGGAGGGAGGGCATGCAGGCTTTCCTCGACAAGCGCAAGCCCGAGTTCGAGGGAAGATGAGCTACGAGACCCTGCTCTACGAGAAACGGGACGGCGTCGCCACCGTCACGCTGAACCGGCCGCGGGCGCTCAACGCCTTCAACCGGGAGATGAACCGGGAGCTGCTGGACGCCCTCCGGGACGGGGATCGGGACAAGGCGGTGCGCTGCTTCGTGCTGACCGGGGCCGGCGACCGGGCCTTCTGCGCGGGCCAGGACCTAAAGGACCGGGCGCCGGAACGGAAAGGCTCCCTGGGCGAGTCCCTCCGGTCCCGTTACAACCCCATCATCCTGGCCATCCGGCGCACCGAGAAGATCGTCATCTGCGCGGTCAACGGGGTGGCCGCGGGCGCGGGGTGCAACCTGACGCTGGCCTGCGACCTGCGCATCGCCTCGGAGAACGCGCGCTTCATCGAAGCGTTCGTGCGCGTGGGACTGGGCCCGGACTGCGGCGGCAGCTACTTCCTGCCCCGCCTCATCGGGCTGGGCAAGGCCACCGAGATGTTCCTCCTGGGCGAGCCCCTGGAGGCGGAGGACGCGCTCCGCTGCGGACTGGTGGCCAAGGTGGCGCCGGCGCAAGAGTTGGCCGCGGAGGCCCGGGCCATGGCCGAAAGGATCGCCCGGGGCCCCCGCAGCACCGGCCTCATCAAGAGGGCGTTGAACCGCTCCATGTACGGCGAGCTGGAGGCGCAGCTCGAATACGAAGCCTGCATCCAGGAGATCGCGGGCCGCACCTCCGACTACGACGAGGGGGTCCGGGCCTTCACCGAGAAGCGGGCGCCCGTGTTCACGGGGGAGTAGGCCCCGGGACCCGCGGCCGGCCTCCCGCGCCCTCTCCAGGGGAACCAACCATGGTCCACGACAACAGGATCGGCGTCATCGGCGCGGGCGCCATGGGCGCCGGGATCGCGCAGGTGGCGGTCCAGGCGGGGTTCGACGCGGTGGTGTACGACGTCTCCCGGGAATTCCTCGATCGGGGGCTGGAGAGGATACGGGGCTTCGTCGGACGCAGCCGGGAGAAGGGCCGCATCGACCGGGAACAGGAAGGGCGCATACTGGCGCGACTCACCGGCTCCCTGGCCCTGGAGGACCTTGCGGAGGCCGCGCTCGTGGTCGAAGCCGCCACCGAGGACCTGGGGGTCAAGCAGGAGTTGTTCCGGAAGCTGGACGCGGCCTGCGCCCCGGAAACGCTGCTGGCCACCAACACTTCGTCCCTGTCGGTGACCGCCATCGGCGGCGCGGTGGAGGACGCATCCCGGGTCCTGGGCATGCACTTCTTCAACCCCGCCCCGCTCATGGCGTTGGTGGAGGTGGTGCAGGGGGAACTGACCGGCGCCGCGGCGGTGGACAAGGCCGTGGACTTGACGAAGAAACTCGGCAAGACCCCGGTCCGCGCCAAGGACACCCCGGGGTTCATCGTCAACCGCATCGCCCGGCCGTTCTACAACGAGGCCCTGCGCATCCTCACCGAGGGCGGCGTGGACGTGGAGACCGTGGACCGGGTCATGCGAGAGTCCGGCGGCTTTCGCATGGGTCCGTTCGAGCTCCAGGACCTCATCGGCATCGACGTCAACTTCACAGCCACCGAGACCCTCTACCGGGCCTTCTTCGAAGACCCGCGCTTCCGGCCGAGTCCGCTCCAGCAGAAGCTCTACCTGGCCGGCCACCTGGGACGAAAGACCGGAAAGGGTTTCTACGACTATGGAACCGGGTAGCCTGGCGATCCTGGGCGACAACCGTCTGGCCGAGGACTGGCATCGGCTCGCGCTCGACCGGGGCTTGGCCGCGGCCCGGTGCGCCCGGGCGGACCAGGTGGACCCGGCCACCGAGGCGGTGGTGGAGACCCTGGCCCACGGGGAGGAAGGCAAGCGACAGCTCCTGGAGGAGCTCGACGCCGCGGTCCCGGGGGCGGCGCTGGTGATGAGCTCGTGCCTCCGCTGGTCCGCGGCCGCCGTCGCGTCCTGGAGCCGCCGGCCGGAACGGATCGTGGGCTTCGCCACGTTCCATCCCCTGGCCCGGCGCAAGGTCATCGAGCTGGCCCGGGGACTCGACACCGGCGGGGAGGCCTTCGCGTGCGCGGAGTCCCTGGTCGAGCGCCTGGGCAAGGAGAGCGCGGAGGTCAAGGACGCGCCCGGGCTCGTGTTCCCCCGGATCCTGAGCCTCATCGTCAACGAGGCCGCGCGAAGCCTGGACGAGGGGGTCGCCACCGCGGAAGAGATCGACATCGCCCTCAGGCTGGGGACCAACTACCCACAGGGGCCGCTCCGCTGGGCCGACGAGATCGGGCTGGACGAGGTCCTCGCGGTCCTCGAAGGGCTCCAGGAGGAGACCGGGGACGACCGCTATCGACCTGCGCCGCTGCTGCGGAAGATGGTGCAGGCCGGACGCCTCGGGGAGACCGCGGGCCGGGGTTTCCACGAATATCCCGACGGGGACGGCGCCAAGCCTTGACGAACCGGACAAGATGCTGAAAAATAAAGTATTCCGACTGCGGCGCCCCGCGCCGAAGGAAGGCAGGCCATGCCCGAAGCCGTGATCCTGGACGCCGCCCGCACCCCCATGGGCCGCTACGGGGGCATCCTCAAGGACATCCGGCCGGACGACCTGGCGGCCCACGTCATCGCCCGGCTCATGGCCCGGAACGGCATCGACGGGGGGGCCGTCGAGGACGTCATCCTGGGCTGCACCAACCAGGCCGGGGAGGATTGCCGCAACGTGGCCCGCAACGCATCCCTTCTCGCGGGCGTGCCGGACTCGGTTCCCGGGGCCACCGTGAACCGACTTTGCGGCTCCGGGCTGGAGGCCGTCAACCAGGCCGGCCGCGCGGTGGGCGCCGAGGAGGGAGACCTGTTCGTGGCCGGCGGCGTCGAGGTGATGACCCGGGCCCCGCTGGTGATCCCCAAGGGCAACGCCCCGTTCGCCCGCGGCAACGTCACCGTCTATGACAGCGTGCTCGGCTGGCGCTTTCCGAACCCCCGACTGGGCGAGCTCTACCCGCTCGTCAGCCTCGGCGAGACCGCGGAGAACGTGGCCGAGAAGTACTCGGTCACCCGGGAGCAACAGGACGCGTTCGGACTCAGGAGCCACCGCAACGCGGTGGCGGCCGCGGAAGCGGGCCGGCTGGACCACGAGATGATCCCGGTGGCGACGCCCCAACGGCGCGGCGACCCGGTGGTCCACAGCCGCGACGAAGGCCCGCGGCCCGACACCACCCTGGAGCAGCTCGCGGCCCTGAGGCCCGCGTTCGTCGAGGACGGCACCGTGACCGCAGGCAACTCGTCGCCGCTGTCCGACGGCGCCGCGGCCCTGGTGGTGGCGTCCCGGGAGAAGGCCGCGGCCCTGAAGCTGAAGCCCCTGGCGCGGATCGTCGCCTCCGCGGTGGCCGGGGTAGATCCGGCCTTCATGGGCATCGGACCCATCCCGGCCAGCCGCAAGGCGCTCCAGCGGGCCGGACTCACCGCGGACCAACTGGACTTGGTGGAGCTCAACGAGGCGTTCGCGTCCCAGTCCCTGGCCTGCGTCAGGGAGCTCGACCTGGACCCGGACAAGGTGAACGTGAACGGCGGCGCCATCGCCCTGGGACACCCCCTGGGTTGCAGCGGCGCGAGGATCCTGACCACCTTGGTCCACGAGATGAAGCGGCGCGGCAGCCGCTACGGCATGGCCGCCATGTGCATCGGCGTGGGACAGGGGATCGCCACCATCGTGGAACGGGCGGATTAGGGAATGGCCGGTCGATTCCGGCTCGAACCCGCTCTCCCAGTGGGAAAGCGCGTCCTTCGACTTCGCTTCGCTACGCTCAGGACGAACGGGGGAGTTGGCCGCTACGGTCAGGACGAACGGAAGATTTCGCTTCGCTCAGGATGAACGAGGGACTTCGCTTCGCTATGCTCGGTATGAACGGGGGCAATCGTTCGGAGTTTCCCTGGCGCACATGACCACAGACGCCCTCCCATGAGAAAGACGGCTTCCATCCTCCTGGCATTCCTGTCCCTGGCCGCGGTCCTGGGCGTGGCCGCGGTGGTGGGACTGCAAGCGCTGCTGGACAACCGCAAGGAGTCCATACGCCAGCAGATCGAGAGCGCCCTCGGCCACCCGGTGGCGTTCGAGTCCATCCGCCTGAACTTCCCCAGACGGCCGGGGACCCTGAGCGTCACGGTCACCGACCTGCGGGTGGCCGACGACCCCCGGTTTGCGGCCACCCCGCTGGTCCATGCCAACGAACTCACCATCTCCGTGGGCTGGCTGTCGCTCCTCACGGGCGGCTCCACGGTCTCCGAATTGGTGCTCCACCAGCCGGAGATCCAGGTCATCCGCAACGAGTACGGCGACCTCAACGTCCTCACGCCGGCGCAGCCGTTGCTGGCGGGCTTCCGGTTGGCCCGGCGAGCCGCCACCGCGGTGCGGGTGGACCGAGGGAAGCTCCATTTCGTGGATCGGTCGTCGGACGAGCCCGAAGAGCTGCGCCTGCACCGCCTCGACGCAACGCTTCGATGGTCGGGGGAGCAGAGCCTGTACGTGGACGTCCGCGGAACGCTGGAGCCGGACGAAGGACTTCCGTTCTCGGTGACCGGGACGGTGGGCGCCGCACGGCCCCTGGCGGACTGGACCGGCAACGCCGTGGACCTGGAGTTGCACGCCGCGTCCCTGCCCGAGGCCCTGGCGGCGCGGGCCTGGAAGCTGCTGGAAGCGCACCTGCCGCCTTACCTCCGCCCCTCCGGCCCTTTGGCCGTCAGCGCGCGGGTGTCGGGCAGCCTCCGCCGACCGCGCATATGGCAAATGAACGTGACCGGCGCCCTGCTCGGCGGCGCGGCCGGAAACGCCCGGGTCACCGGAGAAGTGGACTTTTCGGAGGCCGCGTCCTGGCGCCGGGGCCGCGTCGAGGCGAAGCTGCAACTGGGGCCGGTGGACCTGGACCGGCTCAGACGGATCCCCTGGGTGGACCGGGTGACGCCCGCGGGGTTGGCGGTGCAAGAGCCGCTGCACCTGTCGGGCGTGGTCGAAGGGAGCCCGGACGACCTGAAGGTCCGGGTCTCGGTGACGGCCGACGCCAACGCCGTCCGGTACGGCCAGTGGCTCCACAAGCCTCCGGGGGCGCCGGCCGCGTTGACCGTAGCCGTGCGGTTGCGCGGCGACCGACTGGTCATCCACGAGTCCAAGGTGCGGCTCCGAGACGTGGAGGCGGCGTTCTCGGGGGAGGTTGACCGGGACCGCGTGCTCCGGCTGCAAGTGGAGACCGGCGACGCGTCGCTGAAGGAATGGGCGAAACTGGCGCCCGCGGCGGCCGGCTACGAGCTCGACGGCACGGTCAACGCCAGCGTCTCCCTCGTGCGGAAGCTGACGCCCCGGAACGAGCCTCCCACGGTCACGGGCAGCCTCCGGTTGGCCAACGTCAGCATCGCCGGCGCCCCGTGGACCCGCGGGGCCGTCCAGGGACTCCGGGGCCGGTTGGAGTTCCTCGGCAACGACGTCGAGATCCCCGACCTCCGGTTGCGCTCGGGGGTGTCGGACCTCCGGCTCCAGGGACTGGTGACGGACCTGGCCCGGCCCATCCTCCACTACCGCGTCCAGTCCAACCTGCTGAACCTGGCCGACGTGACCGGCGACGCCGCGCACCGGGCGGATTCCTTCAGCGACGTGGTGGGCACAGGGACGGCCGAGCTCCACGAGGAAGCGTTGTCGGTCGAGGGGCGGCTCGCCTCCGGCAGCGGCCGGTTCAGGGGCGCCGCCTACCGCAACCTCGAGGGACGCATGCGCTGGACCCGCGGCGCGCTGGAGGTCGAGGACCTCTCGGTGGAGACCCTCGGAGGCAGGATACGGGGCCGCGGCGCGGTCACGAACCGCAACGGCCAGCGCTTCGACTTCGAGCTGGCCCCCGTGCTGGAGAACCTGGACGTGCGGAGCATCCTGGCCCTGGTCCGCACCGGTCCCACCGAGCCCGTCCAGGGGCGCCTGGACCTCGCGGGCCGGTTCACGGGCTCCGGCAAGGACTGGCCGTCCATCGCCCAGACCCTGGAGGGGCACGGCCGCGCTACACTGTCCAAGGGGGTCCTCGGCCGCTTCAACCCCGTGCGCGGAGTGCTCGCCGCCATGGGCGCGGTGGAAGGCATCGACCGCATCGACTCCGCGGGGCCTGCGTACAGTTCGCTGGTGCGCGGCGAGCGGACGTCGTTCGACCGCCTGGAGGGGACGTTCACCGTCCGCAAGGGCCGCCTTCGGAGCGACGACCTGCTGCTGGCCGCGGACGAGTTCAGCATCGTCGGCAAGGGCTGGGCAGGCCACGACGGGGGCGTGGACCTGCAAGCCACGCTCGTCCTCTCCCCCGAATTCTCGCGGGACCTGAGCGGGCGCTACCGCAACGTCCGCTACCTCTTCGACGCGGACGGCATCAGCGTGCCGTTCCGGCTCGCCGGAAACTTCCCCGACGTGGCCGTCCGCCCCGACGTGCGGCAGATCACGCGCTACATGTACGACAAGCTCGCCGAACAGAGGGGACCGAGGGACGAGCGCGACGACGGGTTCATGGACTGGTGGGAGAAGGTGAGGAAAGGCTTCCGCGAGTTGCTGCGCTGAGCGCCGTCCGCTTCCCGACCCGCATCGCCGACGCCCACATCCCCGCCCGCTTTCCTCCATGCGCATGGACCTGCACGAGATCTACCTGCGCGTGCGCCGGCAGGACATCGCCTACCTCAAGTTCATCGTCGAGTCCTACGAGGTCCTCGGCATCGTCCGGACCGTGGACCCCCGGGAGGCGGTCATCGTCCTGCTGGTGCTGGAAGACTCCCTCGAACTCGCCCGCGAGGTGCTGGCCGCCCTGGCCGGCGAAGTGGCGGTGGAGGAGGTCCCCCGGCCCGACGGTCTGGGCGGGGACTGGCTCCTGGGCGAGCTCGCCCACGCCGGACCCGGCGCCGGCGAGGAGCGCGAGCCCCGGTGACCGCGGCCTCCTTCCCATGAGCACGACGTCTGCCCTCAAGGACCGTATCCTCTCCTTCCTGCTGTCCCGGCCGGGAGAGCGATTCAGCGTCCGGGAGATGCGGAAGAGCTTCGGAAAGCCGGCCGAAAAGACCGTGCAGGAAGCGCTCCGGGAACTCGTGGACGAGCGCAAGGTGGTGCGCCTCCACAAGAGCCGCTATGCCCTGGCCAAGGCGGCCAGCGTGGTGTCCGGGGTGGTCCAAGGCCATCCCGAAGGCTTCGGGTTCGTGATCCCGGACCAAAAAGGGCTGGAGGACGTCTACCTCGACCGCAGGGAGATGCGCCGGGTCATGCACGGGGACCGGGTGCTGGTGCGCCAGGAGAGGGGACGACGCGGCGACGCCCGGGGGCACGTGGTGAAAGTGCTGGAACGGGGCCAGCAACGCCTGGTGGGCGTGGTCCGGACCGACGGCCCCCGGGCCTTCCTGGTCCCCATGGACCCCCGGGTCGCGCCCGGCATTGCGCTCCGGGACCCGGGGGCGGCGCGCTCCGGCCAGGTGGCCGCGGCGGAGATGACGCGCTACGGCACGGGGTACGCGCCGCCCGAAGCCCGGCTCCAACGGGTGCTCGGGGCGCCGGATGACCCGGAGGTCCAAGCCCAGGCGGTGATCTTCCGCTACGGCTGGCCCCAGGAGTTTTCGGAGGAGGCGCGGCAGGAGGCGGACCGCCTCGGTCCGCACCCGGACCCCGCGGAGATCGCTTCCCGGAGGGACCTGCGCCCCCTGACCACGTTCACCATCGACGGGGAGACCGCCCGCGACTTCGACGACGCGGTGGGCGTCGAGAGGACCCCGGACCGGGGCTTCCGGCTCTACGTGTCCATTGCCGACGTGGCCCACTACGTGCCGCGAGGCTCCGCGGTGGACGGCGAGGCGTACGCCCGCGGGACCAGCGTCTATTTCCCCGACCGCGCCCTGCCCATGCTGCCCGAGGCGCTTTCCAGCGGGATATGCAGCCTCAAGGAGGGGACGGACCGGCTCTGCCGCACCGCGCTGCTGGAGGTCAACCGCAAGGGCGAGGTGGAGCGGGCGGAGGTGTTCCCGTCCGTGGTCCGCAGCGCCGCCCGGCTCACCTACACCGAGGCGGGGCGGATCCTCGTGGATCGGGACCCCTCCGTGACCGGCAGGCATGCCGGGTTGGTGGAGCCCCTCCGGGTCATGGAGGAGCTCGCCCACCTGCTCATGGAGCGCCGGAACGCCCGGGGCAGCCTGGACTTCCAGTTGCCGGAGACCGAGATCGTGCTGGACGAGCGCCGCATGCCCACGGACGTGCGCCGGGCGGAACGCACCATCGCCCACCGGATCATCGAGGAGTTCATGATCGCGGCCAACGAGGCCGTGGCCCGCTGCCTGCGGGAGCGGAAGTTCCCCTGCGTCTATCGTGTGCACGAGGGACCCGACGAAGACACCCTCGACGCCATGGCCCCGTTCCTGTCCACTCTGGGGTATCCGCTGCCCCCCAGCCGGGACAAGGTCGCCCCCGGGGACGTCCGGCGAGTGCTGGAGGCGTGCCGGGGAAAGCCCGAGGAACGGGTGGTGAACCGGATGCTGCTGCGCTCCATGAAGCAGGCATGTTACGACCCCGACAACGCGGGCCATTTCGGCCTCGCTTCCGACGCCTACCTGCACTTCACCTCGCCCATCCGGCGCTACCCCGACCTCGTGGTCCACCGGCTGCTCGACTTGGCCATGAGCGGCCGGAGGCCGGACCCCAGGGCGCGGGAGGAGCTCGCCGCCTACCTCCGGGAGGCCGCGGACCACGGTTCCGCGCGGGAACGCCTGGCCATGGACGCGGAGCGGGAGATGGTGGATCTCAAGAAAGCGCAGTTCATGACCGACAAGATCGGCCAAGCCTGCACCGGCGTCGTCACCGACCTGGCCGGCTTCGGGTTCTTCGTGGAGCTCGACGACTGGTTCGTGGAGGGCATGGTGAGCCTCAAGTCGCTGCAGGACGACTTCTACCGCTATTACGAGACCGCCCACGTCATCAAGGGACAGAACCACGGCCGCGCCTTCCGCATGGGCGACCCGGTGACGGTCCGGGTGGCGCGCGTCAAGCTGTTCCAGGGCGAGATCGACTTCGAACTACTGGACCCGTGAGCGCCGCGGCCGGGGTCAACCCCCCGTGGTCACCAGCACGATGCCCACCACCACCAGCGCCGTCCCGAGGACGGTGGAGCGGGTGACCCGCTCCATGTCGCGGAGGAAGACCACCGTGCCCAGGAGGGTCCACATGGGCAGGGTGGCGGTGATGGGCGCAATGACCACCACGTCGCCGCCCCGGAGGGCGTAGAGGATGCCCGCGTTGGCCACCGCCTCGAACACGCCCGCGGCGAGGAAGGCCCAAAGCGCCCGCCGGTCCCAGACGTACCGTTGGGCCAGCCCCGGGACCGCCTGGGCGACCCCCACCAGCGACAGCCCCACCACGCCGATGACCGCGGCGAAGAACAGCGGCTCCGGCGAAAGGGTCAGGGCCGCCCGCCGAAGGGGGAAGGCGACGCCGGCCAGGAACGCCGCGGCCATGGGAAAGAGCGCGTACCAACCGGGGACTTCGAGCCGGACCCGGGACCCCTGCCAGGAGATGGCCGCGATGCCCGCGATGACCGTGACGTTGCCCAGGAACAGGCGCAGCGTCAGGGTCTCCCCCAGCAGCGCCACCGCGATGAGGCCCGCCCAGAAGGGATGGGTGGCGCGCAGCGAGCCGCTGCGCGCGGCGCCGATCTTCTGCATGCCCAGGTAGGTCATCTGCCTCACGAAGGGCTGGAAGCTGCCGGCCACGACGATCAACCCCAGGGCCGCCCCGTCCAGTGCGGGCGCCCCGGTGACCCCGACCACCGCGCAGAACGCCACGCTCTGGACCACCAGGGAGACCACCGTCACGGTGGCCGAGTTGGAGTACCGCAGTCCCCGGCGCGCCACCACGAAGCTGAGGGAGTAGAGGACCGCGGACAGGACGGCGGTGAGCTCAGGAGCCACAGAACGGTTCGCCGAACGGTGTCACGGTACGTCCGAGTTGCACGACTCTACGATACATCCCGGATTCCTCGAAGATCGTCGAGGAACATCTGAACAATCGGGACATCCGGGATGGATTCCCGATTCCCTCACCCTGACGCCCCTATCCCCGTTCGTCCTGAGCGTAGCGAAGCGAAGTCCTCCCGTTCGTCCTGAGCGTAGCGAAGCGAAGTCGAAGGACGCTCTCATGCCCTCTGCCCGATTGTCCAGATGTCCCTCCGGGCAATTCCTGAACTTTGCCAACTTTGCCGCAAGGTGCCCGGTCTCGGCACGAGGAGGTAACGCGGGTGACGTCCGGAGCGCGTCCGGCGCCGGTCAGCCGCCCGCGGCCCACGGCGCAAGCCACCGGGAGGCCAGCTCCGGGACGGCCACCCGGGCGTCCGGCGCGGTCAGCCGCACCAACTTCTCCACCTGGGAGGGATCGACTGCCAAGCCCTCGTCCAGCGTCGTCAGGTAGTCGTCGTAGAGGGTCGCCGCCAGGGCCGGGGCGTACCCGAACACGCGCCGGAGCATGGCCAGGGTCTCGCTTCGGCGCTCCTTGAGGCAGCGGATGCCCTCCCGGTGGGCGGTGAGGAACGCCGCCATGGCGTCCCCCCTTTCGGCCAGCAGGGAGGCAGTGGTCTCGATGGTGATGGGCAGAGGGTCCGCGGCCGCCTCCGGCCAGTCGGGCACCGGCGCAAAGCCGCGTTCCAGAGCCACGAAATCGAAAGGACGCGGCAACAGGGCAGCGCCCGCGGCTCCCTCCGAGAGCCGGTCCAGGGCGTGTTGATCGGTGTCCACCGGCTCGATGGACACGTCCCTGCCCGCTGCAAGGCGGCCGCGGTCGAGAAGGGTCTCGGCCAGCGGCGCCGTGGCCGCCACGCTCCCGCGGCACGCCAGGGACTTGCCCTTGAGGTCCGGGACGCCGCGCACCTCGGGCGGGGCCACCAGCAGGTAGGGACTGCGGTTCATGCAGGAGCCGATGACGCGCGTCGATCCCGATTCGAGAAAGTGCCTGAGCGACGCCCGTCCGATGACCAGGGACAGGTGGGCCTGGCCGTCCACCAGCGCCTGGAGGCGTTCGTCGGTGCCCTGGACGTGGTCCCAGGACACCTCCAGCCCGTGCCGCCGGTAGATGCCCTCGTCGAGGGCCAAGTACCCTGTGGGGTCCCGGGCCACGCGTTCGCCTTCCTCCCCGATAACGCCGTACAGGACTCTCAGCTTCGGTTCCATCGCGCCTCCCGGCCTCCGGCGCCGGCGTCCGCGGGCGGGCCGGAGGTTGACACCACCATAGCGAAGGTGTACCGCCTTGCATAGACGGGTTGCGCCCGCGGGCCCGGGCGTCCCGTTCCCGCACGCGCCCCCACCGGGGCGAAGCTTCGAGGAGGTACGGCCATGACCATCGCATTGTCCCACGGCGGAACGACCATGTACTCGTCGCCTTCCCGGTCACGGGAAGTCTGGGTGGGCACCCGGAAAGGCATCGCCGTGCTGGAACGCGACGCCGATGGCCCGGGGTGGCGGGTAGCGCGCCACATGCTGGCCGACAAGCACGTCAGCGCCATCCACCAGGAGCCGGACAGCGGCCTGTTCTTCGTCGGAGCGTTCCACGGCGGCATCCACGTGAGCGCGGACCGCGGCGCCACCTGGGAAGCACGGGAGACCGGGCTCGGCCAGAGGGACGTGTACAGCATCGCGTCGTCCCGGGCCAACGGGCGCACCCGGGTGTACGCCGGCACGGAGCCCGCGCACCTGTTCTCCAGCGACGACCTGGGCGGGCACTGGAGCGAGTTGCCGGCCCTTCGGTCGGTGCCCAGCGTCCCCCGCTGGAAGTTTCCCGTGCCGCCGCACATCGCCCACGCCAAGCACCTGAACTTCGACCCACACGACCCGGAAGTCCTGTACGTCTGCGTGGAGGTGGGCGGGCTGATGAAGAGCACGGACGGGGGCGAATCCTGGGAGCAGATCCACGGGATCTACGAGGACGCGCACCGGCTCCTGGTCCACCCGGAGGACGGACGGCGGTTGTACGTGGTCACCGGACGCGGCCTGTACGTCAGCGCGGACGGGGGCAAGAGCTTCGAGCAATGGATCTCCCGGCCGTCGGAGATCGGCAACTACCCGGACGGGTGCGTGCTCCATCCCCGCAAGCCCGACCTCATGTTCATCGGCGGCGCACAGCACGGGCCGGGAGAGTGGTCCAGGACGCATTTCGCCGGCGCGCGCATCTCCCGCAGCAGGGACGGCGGCCGCACCTGGGAGATACTCGGCAACGGGCTGCCGGACCTGATGCAGCCCAGCATCGAGGCCCTGTGCCTGGAGGAGTCGGGGGACGGGGTGTCGGTCTTCGCCGCCACCACCGCGGGCGAAGTCTATTGCAGCGACGACGCCGGAGAAAGCTGGTCCATCATCGCCAGCGGGCTGGCGCCCATCTCCAAGGACGCCCATTACAAGGACCTGCAGGCGGCATGACCGGATGGCGGGAGGGGGGATGAGCGGGATGAAATTCGGCTTGCTGGTGGATTGCCACGTGCGCGAGGGCCGGGGACAGACCCTGGCCTTCGACGAGATGTTCGGGCAGGTGGACGCGGCCGAGGCCATGGGCATGGACTCCATCTGGATCGTGGAGCACCATTTCCGGCCCAAGGCTTCGGTGCTCTCGGCCTCCATGGCCGTGGCCGGCGCCATCGCCTCCCGCACCGAGCGCGTGCGCATCGGCACCGCGGTCCAGGTGCTTCCCCTGGGGAACCCCCTGCGCATCGCGGAAGAGGTCGCCACCATCGACCACATGAGCCGCGGGCGCTTCGACTTCGGCATCGGCCGAAGCAGCATCCCCAAGTTCTACGACGGCTTCAACATCCCCTACTCGGAAAGCGCCCCGCGTTTCGCCGAGTCCCTGGAGATCGTCCTGCGGGCCTTCACCCGGGACACATTCTCATTCGAAGGGGACTACTACTCGTACCACGACGTCAGCATATCGCCGCGGCCGCTGCAACAACCCCATCCGCCCATCTACATGGCGGTGCGCACTCCCGAAGGCTTCGCCGCCACCGCCAGGCGGGGTTTCTCCGTGGTGCTGTGGTTCATGGGCGACTACTACGAGGAGTGCCTGCAAGTCTATCGCGACGCATGGCGGGAGGCGGGCCACGCCCAGGCGCCCCAGATCCAGGTGCGCGTGCCCCTCTTCGTGGCGGAGTCCGAGCCCCTGGCCAAGGAGGTCCCGAGAGCCAGCGTGGTCCACGACCTCCACCGGGTCATGGGCGAAGCCCGGGCCATGGGCGCAGCCGACCGGGTGGCCAAGGCCCAGGAGTTCCTGGACGACTACGACGAGTTCCTGCGCACCCGGGTGGTCTTCGGCACGCCCGAATCGGTCATCGACCGCATCGAGGAGTTCCGCGAGCGCACGGGACTGACGGGCCTGATCCTCGACATGAACTACGGCGGCCAGATCCCCCAGGAGCACGTGCTCGACTCCATCCGCCTGCTCACCGAAAAGGTGGCGCCGAAGTTCGCCTGAGTCCCTATGGGAAAGCGCGTCCTTCGACTTCGCTTCGCTACGCTCAGGACGAACGGGGTTCTTCGCTTCGCTGCGCTCGGGATGAACGGGGACCGTTGTTCCGTGTTTCCCTAAGCGTTCCAGCCGCGCGCCAAGCTTTGCCGTTTCGCCGCGTCGTCGAGCACCCGCGCGCACGATTCCCAGTCCACGCGCCCGACCTCGCGGTACCGGAGCTCGAACGGATGCCTGTCAGGGACGCTGTCGATGGTCCGCTTCGCTTGCTCCACTTGGCCAAGGGCGACCTGGACCCAGACGTCTTCGAGGGTGTCCGGCAACTGGCCGAAGAGCCGGGAGATGTTCTCCAGGCGTTCCGAGAGGAGCCGGCGCACCCGATCCTCCACCGAGTTCGCGTAGCGCATGTTGTACACGTCCACCCGGGGACGGGTTTGCCCGATGCGCTGGATCCGACCCTTGCGCTGTTCGAGACGGGAAGGGTTCCAGGGAAGGTCCAGGTTGACGAGCGCGCCGAGCCGTTGCAGGTTCAGCCCTTCCGACGCCGCGTCCGTGCCGAGCAGCAGCCGTAGTTCCCCCCGGCGCACGCCGTCCTTCAGGGCGTCGCGGCCCCGGGTCTCGAAGACCCCGCGGCGCATGACCCCCGAACGGCCGGCGCCCGCGTAGATGCCGATGGTTTCAGCCGGGAGCGACTCCGTGAGTCGATGGGCCAGCCACCGCACCGAGTCGTAGTACTGGCTGAAGACGATGCAGCCGTGTTCCAGCCAGCCCTCGTCCACCAGCAAGCGCAGGACCGCAGCGCACTTCGGATCCTGGTCCAGGTTCGCCTCCATCGCTCGGGCAAGCCCTGACAGCGCCCGGCTTTCCTCCCCGGTCAGGGTGCGAAGCGGACCGGCCGTTTCCTCGTCTTCATCGTACTCGTCGCCGAGGTCCTCCCAACCGTCGAGTATCCGGGTGACGGTCAGGCGTCCAGCCTCCATGGTGCTGCCCATGCGGCGCAGGAGCATGGTGCGGAAGAACCCCGTACTCGCGCGTTGGGAGAGCAAGCGGCAGAACGCTTCCGCCTGGGCGTAGGCGTCCTCCAGGAAGGGAGGCAGCACGATGGCGTCCTCGTCCGATTCGCCGTGCAACCGAACCCCCACCGGGGTGAGGAACGGTTCGCCCGTCTCCTGGTCCATGGCGTTTTCGAGATACTCGCGGGTGCGCAGCACGATGGTGCGGATGTAGGGGTTGTGCCGCTCGACGAAGCGGGCGAACCCGCTCTCGATCCGCTGCCGGTCCGACGGGCGCAACGACTCCACCGCGTTCCCGGGCGCATACGCGGCCTCGTCCGGCAGGGAGAGCGAGCGGCGCAGGATCTCGAAATCCCTCCCTTCGGAGCGGGGAGGAAAGGGGTTGCGCAGCCAGTCCCAGCACTCGTGGAAATCGGCCGGCGGCGATGCGTTGCCGAGCAGCAGGTCGAGGGAGGCCTTGGCGTTGCGCCAGCGGCTTCCGGGTGCGCCGAGCACTGCGTGCGAGCCTCGCGCGAGCGCGTCGAGCAGGTCGTAGGCTTCGACGGGATGGAGCTGGACCGGGGTGGCGGTGGCCAGCAGCAGGCTCTTGGCGCGGGGCGAGACCTCCCGGAGGAACTTCAGGAGGTTGTTGGGCTGCGCCGCGGCGAACGCCCCGCGGCCGGAGAGGTTCCGGCGCCGCGCACGGTGCGCCTCGTCCAGGACCACGCACTCGAAGCGCATCTCCGCCAGCCGCGCCGCGGCCTCGGCGTTGCCGGTGACCAGGCCGGTGGAGACGATACCCACCCGCCGCGGGCAGCGCCGGATCGATTCGGCGCCCGCCCCCGGATGCTCGACCCCGTGCTCATCCACCCAACCGCGGCCGGTCCAGACCGCGGACGGCAACCCGAGCAGGGTGTCGAGCTCGTCCTGCCACTGCCGGAGCAGGGGCTTGGGAGCCAGGACCAGCACCGGCCCATCGCCCGCCAGGGCCATGAGTTGCGCCGCCATCGCCAACTGGAGCGTCTTCCCGAGCCCCACCTGGTCGGCCAGCACGAAGCGCGCGCCATGCGGCCCGCGATGCGCATCGAAGGCGAGCTTGACGAAGTGCTTCTGGTGTTCCCACAGCCCGGCCTCCTTGCGATAGACCGGCGCTTCCACCATGACGGACGCGGGGTCCGGTTCTTCCCGCCAGCGGGCGACGTCTCCCACCGTCTCGCGGCGCGACAGGCGGTCGAGGTCCCGAACCACGAAGTCCGCAAGCCGGACCGCGAAAGGCGACGACCATAAGGCGTCGAACTCCTCCTGGACCCATGCCACGGCTTCCGGTGAGTCGTCCTCCCAGACGATCTCGTAGTTGAGCCGGAACGCGGCCCCGGACTCGTTGGCGCTGCCGAGGAAGGATGTGGGTCGGCCGTCCGCCAGCGTGATCACGCCCGCCTTGCCGTGGATGAGGCCGAAGACGTCATCGGGCAGTACGCGGACCTCGACCTTCCCGGAACGCAGGAAGTCGTAGAGCCGCTCGAAGCGCGGCTTGGCGCCGTCACCGAGGTCCTCGGGGCGGGAGTCGCACCACTCCCGGCGCATGACCGCCCGGGCGGCCTTGGAGACTTCCACGTCGGCGCGCGACAGCCCGGAATTGCACACCACCCGGACCTTGCCTTCGACGCTCTCCAGCGCCTCGCCCGCCACTTCGAGGATCGACGATGAGAAATAGCCGGCGATGCGGTCGTAGCTCCTGGCTCCGCTGAGGCGAGGGATCAGAAAGCCGGTATCGAGCGGGTCGTGGCGCGAGGAGTATCGCTTGAGCATGGAGGGCTATGCATTCGCACGACGTGTGCGTCTCTATTCCATCGTGAGAACGTCATCGTTCGACAGCCTCACGGTGTGTCTTGAATATGGAATCTACCAGACGACCGCAGCCTGAAGTCAGGCGCGCCAGCACCTTCAGTTGATCCTGGCACGACGCGCTCGACGACTCGTTCGGGTAGTTGATTCGATGCGAAACCTCTCCCCACAACTCCTCCATCAGGGAGCGCACCTGAAGTTCGCAGGTAATCCTCTTGCGCTGGTTGGCCACTATGTCGTAGTGCACCGTCATGTACATGGAGTCTCTATGAACCGCTTCGACCCCCATCTGGCGAAACAGATCCTGGTATTCCAAATCCCAACAGTAAGCCTTCGGGCTCTCCAGCAGTTCGCACTTCTGCTCTTCCAGAATACTCAACACAAGGGGATGTATGGCCGTCAACTGGTCCACGTGCAAATGAATGATCCGAAGGCCTGCGAAATCCGTAATCTCATCCACCAGGCTCCGGTCGCCTGCGATGGCAAGTTTTCTCTCCAGTTTTGCCCGTAGACTTCCTTCGTCCTTGATCCGATATTTGATAAAATGAATAAACTTCCGGAGTTCTTCATTGCTCTCAAAGTAGTCCATGAGCGACCGTGCAAATGGTTCGAACAGTTGCCGATTAAACTTGAAGTATTCGACTGCTTCATTGATCCGGCGACGGTCAGTACTTGACAGCATCAGGTATTCCTCGATCACCTGCAGCATGCATGATGTGTTTGGCTATTTGAAAGAACGATTTCCTCGCTACCTTTTTCAGGGAGCGGTTGGCCGAAGCCTCGGAATCCCAAATGGGCACGCCTTCACGTTGAGCTACCTGAACAACTGACGCAAGGTCCTGAACTCTACCGACTACGGGATTTACCGAAGCCGCCGGCGCCAATTTTCTATCAATCCCGCGCAACACCGAGGAAACATCCTTGTACACTCGGCTTTTGATTTCCCTGTAGTAAGAACCGGCCTCCCATGTCATCTCTCGGCCATAAACCTTGAATCCCTGGGGTATGTAGCCGAGAAACTTCGGACGCCCTTCCAGTAGCATCGCGTCATCAGGCGCGATGGCATCAATGGTAGCCGCGTCGATAATCCACTTCTTAACCGTTTGGCCAAGTGTAGCGAGCGCCCGTGTGGAGAACAAATCACATGCCACCGGTACTATGAAAAAATCGGAGTCTAACAGAAGTACACGGTTGAGTGGTCCTATATTTGGTCCTGTATCGTAGAATACGAAATCAAAATCATGCTGGCGACTTAAACTGGAGATCAGATAACTTATCGACGAAGTCGCCCGCAACGCGCCAATGCGCCTCTTGAATCCATCAGCCCAGGAGTCTCCCAGAAACTCCTCGAATTCGGAAAGCCTTATATCGCCCGGCAGGAGAGCAAGGTGTTCGATCTCTATCAGGTCTATTAGACGAACTGACCCTGCATTGTCGATGATCGGCTTGACTGCGCTCCAGATAGTTTGCCCTCCCTGGTCATTGGAGTGGTTCAGAAGGTCATCGACGACATCGTCGGAGAGAAGATATGAAGTGAGATTACATTGGGGATCGCTATCGACCAAGAGAACGGACTTTCCCAAAGATGAAAGCGCAAACGCAATGTTGACCGTAAGTGTGGTTTTTCCTACACCACCCTTATGGTTATAGATCGTGATGCGTACAGGATCACTCATTTGGCGCGACTCGACCGTGATCGTTTTCTGCACGGTTCTTGTTGGTCTTCCTGCGAGATCGTCTCGATTTCATTTGCGGTTTGGCTTCTTTTGCAGCGCCACGGTCAGGCAGTGCCTCAACGTATTGCTCCCCTTGTGCGGACAATTGCTTCATGCCCTTTGTCGCTGCTGCAAGGTATCCCGCTCTCACGGCGTCGTGGACGGCGTAGGAAGCGTTGGAGAGCTTGGTCTGGGCAGCTTCTGTATTAAGTTTACTTATATCAATGGTCTTGAATTGCTGAATGTCTCTGTAGTGGGCCAGGTAGTATGCAAGGCAGGAAACACGTTCGACGTTGGTATTTGGGTGTTTTTGAAGTAAGAACTCCTTGGGAGTCAACTCCTCCTTGCTTGAGAAACGTGGCTCCCGCGAGACATTAGCGGGGACTCCGCTGTCAGCATCCTTGACGACCTTCGGGTACGAATCTTCAAAGCCAAAGAAGGTTCCGACGGTCCGATACACCCTCAGTCGACTGTATGGGTCGAACGGAAGGAGATCCTGGATTACCTTGTCAACGACGGTGTAGATACTCTGGTCGTTGATCTGCCCTTGCTCTGCCATAGCCGTTCCTCCAAATAACGTAAGCCATTGAAACACATATGGAGTTTACACGCAAGCGAACGGGTTTGAACCGTAGCGTCCGACGGTAGCGTGTAAGCGCCTTTGACATGGCGACCGCATTGGAAGTCGTCAGGCTACCGGTGCGGATGGGGGGCATCGGCGGTCAGACATGGTCGTTCTCCACGGCGCCGGCGACGAGGCGGGCGGCGGCGGCGTCTTCGCGCCAATGGTCGCCGTCGATGGCGGCGAGGTAGCGGAGGACCGAGGCCAGCGCCTCGCGCTGCGGCCAGTAGCCGGGCAGCTCGGCGCGGAGCCACGTGAGGCTGTGGGCGACTTCGCCGCTTTCGGCGGCTTGCCAGACGGCGTAGAGGGCGTGGCGGACGAGGCTGCGGCCGAACGCAGGGTCGCCAAGGTCGCGGCGCCCGAACTCGGATGCGGTCTTCAGGCGGGTGTGGTTGGCCTTGCCGGTGTGTAGGAGGTCGCGGTAGTCGCGGACGCCGAAGCCGCGGGCGAACTCCTGATAGACGCCGGAACGGAAGTCGCCGTGGCGCTCGACGTCGAGGCCCTTGAGGTAGAGCTTCTCCTCGGGGGCGAGCCCGCGCCACAGGTGGGCCGGCAGGCCCGCGGGGACGAGGAAGTTGCTTGCGGTGCGGACGGCGTCGCCGATGATCTTCTCGATGGGGTTGGGTTCGCCGCGGCGCCGTTCCCGGGACAGCTCATGGGATACGTCGATGTCCTCGATCGAACCGTACTGCGTCAGCACCCGGAGCGCCGCGGCGTAGGCGGCAAGCTGGTAGTCCGCGTCGGAGAAATTCGGATCCTCGCGGTCGTCGAGTTCGAGCATGGATGCAAGCTGGCGCTCCACTTCGGTTTCGACTTCCGGGACCACCTCGTCCAGGAACGCCGTCTCTCCGGTGGCCTGCTTGCGCAGCACCATCAGCACGGTGCCCTGCACGTAGTTGCCCTCCTTGACGCCGAACGGCGTCTCCGTCGCGACGGTCCATGCCGCGGTCACGCGCAAGCCGGCGGCCCAGAGAATGAGGGTGAGGTCGGCCCAGATCGATGCGTCCTGGTGGGTGAACATGACGACCTGGAGGCCGTCATCCGGCATGTGGGCCGCGAGATTCCGGTAGCAGTCCACCATGCTGCGCCGGAAGTCGGCGTCCGCGCCGCGAACGGCGAGGGCGCGCTTGCTGTCGGAGTACCAGTCCCGGAACAGGGCCGGCAGCCTTTTTTCGTACCAAGCGAGGAAGAATTCGGACAGCTCGTGGTAGTTGATGGCGTCCGCGTAGGGCGGGTCCGTGATCCAGATCTCCGCACGACGATCGATGGCGCGCGCGTCCGTCGTCTGCAAGGTGTACGGTCCATGAACCGAAGCGTCGCTCGGCTTGAGAAACCATGAGTCGGCCAGTGCGTGAATGCCCCGGCTGCCGAAGGTCATCAGCGTATTCAGCGCCTGATTACTGAAGGTTTGAATGACTTTCTCATGCGCTGCGTCAGTCCACCAACGCGAGAGCTTGCTGTTCCAGTCGGCGGCGCGTCCGAGTCCGAGGAGGCAGGCGGCGCCGGACACCGCGGCATCCGATAACGTCTCCGACTTCTCGGCCAGTGATCCGTGGACCAGGAGCTGTCGCGAGGTGAACAGATGATGCCAGTGCGTCCAGCCGCGTGTCCGGATTGGTTCGTCCGTCTTGGCACCCGGGGTGATCGCCCGGCTCGGGACGTACCCGAGCGCCTGCCACTCCGGGAAGCGCTCTCGAAGCAGGGTGAGCGCCGACGCTTCCCGCTCCAGATCGGCGTCATCGACGGCCCGGTACAGCGCTGCCGGGAGCGACTTCGCAAGCGCCTCGACTCGATCCTTTCTCCGGTCCGCCGCCTCCCTCGCCTTCCTGAGCCGTTGCGCCGCCGCCGTCAGTTCACGCTTCGGGCAACCCGCGCTCTTCTTGGCCTCGAACTCGCGTTGCGCCTCCTCGACTGCGCGGTCTTCGGCCGGCCAGTCGCGCTTGCGCAGCTTCGCGACTTCGCGTTGCTCGTCGGCTTCGAGTCGTTCGACCAGGGCCGCAATCGCGCATTCGAGGTCCACCCACTCCGGCACGGGCGGCGGTGAAGCGTCCGGAAACGCGAGCATCCCTTCCGCACGAACATCCCGGCGCAACCCTCCTGGGACTGGCGCGCTCCTTCGGAGCGCGGGCATCTCGCCTGTATGAGCGTCCCGCCGTGCAACATCCGGCATCCCGGACGCTCCTGGGATCGGCGTGCTCCCCCGGGGCACGGGCGTCTCTGGATTCCCGCTTTCGCGGGAATGACGGCTGAGAGGCGCCTCTGGGAACGCGGGGATCCCGCCGGCTAGCGAAGGTTCGCTTCCTGGGAATGCGGGCATCCCGCCGGCTGGCGAAGGGTCGCTTCCTGGGAACGCGGGCGTCTCGCCCGCATGAAAGTTCCGCCGGGCGCCTTCCAGCACGGCAGTCACCCCGCCCGCCGGAGCCTCCCGTCGCAACCCCTCTGGGCCCGGCATGTCCTGGTCGAACACGGACATCCCGCCCCCTCCGTCATTCCCGCGCAAGCGGGAATCCAAGTGTCCCGGGACCGGCGTGCCCGTCCGGGGCACGGGCCTCCCGCCCGCCCCATCTTCAAGCCGGCCAGCCGCCCGCAACCGCTGCTCCATCCACAGCAGCGCGGCGAGGGACGGGAGGCGCCAGCGCACGCAGTACAGCCGTTCCTGGAACACGTCGTCCGGCCGAGGCACGAGGTCGTCGTTCTCCCATTGCCGCAGCCCGTGGCCGCGTCCGCCGTCCCCGCGCCGGTCGCCGCGGATGGCGGTCATGGGCGTGGATGCGTTGCAAGCGGGGTTGGGACATTCCAGCCGCGACTGCCGCACGGTACCGGCGTTGCGGGCGGCGGCAAGCGCTTCCCGGCCAACACCCGAACGGACGTCGATGGCGAAGCGCCTTTCCGCGGGCTCGGGCGTCAGCCGCGCAACGGCTCGCGTCTTCTCGCCGATGACCCAGCTCGGCGCGAGCGGCACGCGCCAGCCGCATTCGGGGCAGGCGGTCTCCGTGCAGTAGAGGAAGGCGTCGGCCCGCCAGCCGGCCTCGTCGTGCTCGATGCGCCATTCCGTGACTTGGCGGTCCACCGCTTCGAATACCTCGGTTTGCGCCGCCCGGATCCGTTCGGCGACATCCTCCCCGCCGCCGACGATGTTCAGCGCGCCCCAGGTGAGCAGGGCGGCCACCGGGTTCAGGTCGGAGCCATAGGCTTCGCAACCGAGCCGGGCCGCCTCGAAAGGCACGCTGCCGCCCCCGCAAAACGCATCCCCCACCCGCGGCACGCGCCCGAAACGGCGCTTGCCCAACTCCCGCACCAGCTCGGGCAGGCTGGCTGCCTCCGTACCCAGATGCCGGTTGATGGCGTTCCAGGCGTCTGGGGACGGTCCTTCCAGGTGCTCGGGCCGGTCGCACAACTTGAGCTTCTCGTCATAGCCCATGCGCTCGAAGACCATGCGTTGCAGGCGCGCTCGATCCGCGGCTTTCGTGCCCTTCCGGAGCCGGGGACGGTCAGGTTCGGCGTCATGGGTAAACCACTCGGCCCGCTCCTCCGGCGACAGCCGCCCATACACTTCCTTGAGCGGAATGTTGCCGTTCTTCCGCCGCCACAGCCCTTCCTCGTCCATCGTCAGGAGCGCAAGGAACACGTCCCGGTCCTTCCGGGGATCGTCCGAGGCGGGCATCAGCAGCCCGAGGATGATCGCCCGCACCATCACCAGCGGCTTGCGGCCCCACCACTTGCCGAGCCCGGTCAGGGTCTGGCTGTAGTTCGCCTTGCGCTCCTTGTAGCTTTCCTTCGACAGCCGCGAAACGGGAAACTGCGTTTCGATGAAGGTTGGAGAGGTGTTCACGCTGGTTGCGCCTTGCGTAGCCGGTCGATCCCCTTCTGCCAGTAGAAGCCGAGACCCGCTTCGTAGTGGACATGCTTCGTGTATGTATCGTTTATTCCCGATTTGTAGGCATGTTCAAGCAACGAAGCCCAGGAACCGGACCCCCGACCCAGCCACCCGAGGGCCATCAGGTCGATGCGTTCGTCGTAAGAGAGTTCCGTGAGGAGATTGACCAGGCGGCGATAAGCGGGAGTGTCGAGGTAGCGGTCCCGGTCTTCCTTGCTCAATATCCTGACCCGTCGGCCACGGAGGGGAACGGTTTCTATCACGGAATCCGCGGTGTCACGGAAGTTTGCGTAGGCTGCGATCAGCTCTCGGAGTTTGTCTTCCGGAATGACCAAGCCGTTGGCCGCGGCGTCAATGCGCTGGTTGGCGTCTTCGTCACCGATGTACCAGACATCCACGGAGTTGCGTGCGGCAGCCTCTCGCAGCTTCTTGTCCGCGGTAACGAGCGGCACGCCTTCGGCTTCGGCGCACGCGAGATAGAGACAGTCGTAGATGGGGTGGTCGAGCGCCAGGGCAATGGTCATTGCCGGCACGATGAGGTCCGCGGACGGACGCAGTGTCACCACGTCCGAAAGAGCGACAAGCTCGGCAAGGTAGGGCTGCGCGTCCGGTATTTCCTTGCGCCGCGCCTTCTTCCATATCACGTTGGCCGCCTCCGTGAGTATGAGGCTGGGGGCATGCAAGACGATGCGGTGCGCCAGAAGCCGTCGGGCCTCGGCCGTATGGGATTCCGTGAAGAACCACTTGACCGCGATGCTGGCGTCAACGATCAGCTTCAACGATCCCGGTCCTCGCGCAGGAGAACGACGCTATCGGTTTGAGGGCGGTCTTCGGTTTGGGCGCTGAGGTGCGCCGTGCGGTCGCGGAAGCCTGCCATCCGCGTTCGCCGCGAAACGTGCGTTGCCAGGAGATGACGGATCTCGCCCTCCAGGGACCGGTGGTGCGCCTTTGCTTGCGCCTTGAGGGAGGCGATCACGTCGTCGTCGATGTTGCGTACGGTTACGTTGGCCATGGCCTGAACTCCTGCGAATGGAGAGCGTTATGATTGCAGATTGACGGCAATGCTTCAAGCTGCCTCGAAGGAACGCATCTCCGCGCTGCTTGGCATCGGGCGCCTCACGCCCCGCCGCGGCCCGCCGCAACCGCCCTGCGCGGCGCGGCGTCCTCCCGGCTCCGGTCCCGGCGCGGGGGGTCCGAACGCTCCTCCGCGGCCACCAGCCGGAAGATGTCGCTCTGGCGCTCCTGGCGGTCGCCGGTCACCGGGTTCTCGGTGAGGGCGAAACGCACCGCCTTGCGCCAGCCCTTGTTCCTGCCGTGCAGGGCGTGGCCGGTGGCGGCGTTGGTCATGGTGAACAGCCACCACCGTTCTTCGGGCGCGAGCCCCAGCCAGTTCTTGAGCGCGGGGGGGATGAGCGCCGGGTCGGCGTCTTCCACCGCCCAGGCGAGGAGCGTCAGCTCCTTGCCCAGCAGGCGGGCGACCGGGGTGTCGCCCCGCTTCCAGCGTCCCGGCGGCAGGCCCTGCTTCTTGAGCCGGCGGTTGAACTCGACGCGCGCCTCGTCGGCGATGGCGTCCCACTTGGCGCGCGGCAGCGCGGCCCGTAGCCTGGAATCATGGGGGCCGACTCCGAGCGAGGGAGGCCCGTAGCCCGTCGCCGGGTCGAAGCGCAGGTACTCGGCGACGAGGACGTCTTCACGGCTCCTCGAAGGCACGGTCACCACGAAGTGGTGCTCCGACTCTTCGGGCCGGAAACCGAACCCCAGCGGCTTGGAACGGGTTTCCACGCTCAAGGCTCCACGTCGTCGCGGTCGTATTCCGCCCGGGTCTCCGCCACCCAGTCCAGGAAACGCTGGCCCGTGTCGTAGCGCACGAGCTTCGCCTCGACGGAGACTTCGCCGTCGGGCACGAGCCCCCTGAGTTGCTCGACCGTCTGCTCTACCCGGTCGCCGCCCAACTCCACGTCGTCGGAGAGGATGACCTCGCCCCAAGTCCCGCCGGCCTGGGCCGCGAAGCGCAGTCCGCCCGCGGAGGCTTCGTGCTTCTTCAACCGGTTGATGAAGCCGTAGGCGCTGCGGGTGGCCTGGAACGAGAACCCTCCGGACGGACGCCACACCGCGGGACGGCTCTTGTCGATGGGCTTGGCCTCCTGTCTGTCGGCTATGTCGCGCCGGTGGACCTCGGAAGCGATTCCATCCTTTTCTGCGACCGCGAGCACCAGGCGGACGCCCTCCGGCGCCGCGAACGGCCCTTCATAGGCGCCGCCGTTGACCTTCGGGTCGGAGCCGTCCGTGGTGTAGCGGATGGGCGCTTCCGGAGCCGAGCGGAGCTCGACCATACGTCGGTCGCCGTCCGGGTACTCGCGCGACTTCAATGTGATACGGTTCGACCACTCCACTGGCTCCCCGGTGTCATGCTCGCCCCCGGAGTCCACTGCGAGGAAGGAAACGCGAAGCTCCGCGGTCTCGAAATCCGCTCCCTCCACCGCCATCGAAGCCCGGGTCGCCGCGCCGCCGAACTCTGCATGGAGCCGGTCGGCGTTGGCGGGAGCGAGCCGCAGCTTCACCGCTCCGGTGTCCTCGTCGCGGGACAGCTCCCGGATGCGCACGCTGGTCGTGGGCTTTGGGAAGGGTCCCTTGTCGACGTAGCTCCCCTCCTCCCGCCAGAGGTCCTTGTGCAGGCAGTCCTGCTTCATCCGGTCGAGGGCGTCGGGATGGTGCCACTGCCACACGGGGTTGGCCGCGGCCCGGCGCACGACCTCCGTCCACAACATGGACTTCTGGGTGAACAGCCGGGCTTCCAGCTTCTTGCGAAAGTTCTCGCTCGCGACGTCCGTGGTGTACTTCTGCCGGTCCGCGAGCGCCTCCCTCACCTGTTCTTCGCCATCGTAGCGGTTCTCCTTGAACTCCATGAGAAAGTCCACCTTCGCCAGCCGGTCCTTGGTGGGGTAGTATAGCGTGGTGAAAGTTTCCCGGACGGCGCTGTGGAACTGGGCGAGGAAGCGCGGCATAAGCTGGTCCCGAGCTTGTTGCATCTGCGGGTCGCCATCGGCCACGCCTTCCTCCTGCATCTCGCCGATGATCTGGTTGATGGCCTTCAACTCCCGCGCGCGTTCCAGCAGTGAGCCGAAGGCCCGCTGCCCGGTCAGGAAACAGATGCGGTTCCGGTAGGTGAGTTGATCGTACAGGATGGCAAGGTCCGGGTGCAGGCCCGCCGGATGCGGCTCGGTCACCACCAGCGTCACCCGGTCGGGCTGGACGTCGATCTCGTCCACGGCCGGGAGCGGTTGCAGGCGCTGGTAGCAGGAGGCCTCGACCGGATCGAAGATCTCCGTCAGCCGTTCCTTGAGCTCCTTCGTGGCCTGGTCGCGGAGGTAGGCGCCCGCGGTGGTGGTCACGCGGGCGATGAGGTTCTGCACGTTGCGCAGGTGCAGACGCCCGTCGTTGGTCGTGTGCAGGTACCAGGCCGCGGTCGCGAGGCGCGCGACCACCTCGTTCTGGAGCTTGGAGAGGTCTCGCCCGGGCGCGCACAGGTTGGCGACGATCTCGGGGACGGCGAGCCCCTTGACGGCGTTCGGGACGTTCGCCAGCGAAGCGACCAGGAGCAGCCGCATGACGTCCCGGGCGTCCTCGCCGCCTCCCAGGTTGGCGTCGATGGTCTCGGCCACGGCGGCGCCGCCCGACGCGATGTCGTGGGCGATGGCGTTCTCGAGGGTCGGGTTGATCTGGTTGATCTCGGTGAGGGTCTCGCGGCTCTCCAGGTCCACGTCGTGGGCGGCGACGAGGTGGGGGTCATGGCCGGTATCCCAGATCCGCGACACGACGATCCGCATCAGGCGAATCAGCCCGCGGGTCTGCTGGAAACCCTGGTTCTCCCGAAAGCGGCCATAGAGGTCGCGGATGGCCGGATGGAAGGGGTACGACTCGGCGACCTGCGCGGCGAACCGCTCGGGCGAGGCGTTCGTCACGTCCATCTGCTTCGCTTCGCGCACCGCCTTGGCGTAGCCCTGCGCCACCTCATGGACCTCCGCCTCGTCCGGCAGCGCCTCGAAGATGCGCTTGCGGAGGATGTGGTAGAACTCGTCCGTGTTCATGCGGACGGGCTCCAGGTTCATGGCGGTGCGGCCGGTCTCGGCCTCCAGGTCTTCCAGCGCCGCGACGATCTGCGCGGCCCCCGCGCCGTACGTCGCCTTGAGGTCGGAGATCACCAGGCAGACGTTGCGCAGTTCGTCCCGTCCGACCGCGACCAGGAGGTTCGACAGCGCGGTGGTGGTGACCGCGGACAGGTCCGAGTTGCCGATGCTCCTGGATGCCGCGTTGAGGAAATAGGGCGGCAACTCGTCCAGCATGATGACGAGCGGCTCGCCCTCGAGCAGCTTCACCCAGGCGGTCTGGCCCGGGGCGGCCAGAGGCGCGTAGTAGTCGGCGAACTGCTCCTTCCTGCCGAGCTGCTCCGCGATGGCGCCCCAGATGCCGAGCGGCGCGTCGCTCTCGCGCCCGGAAAAGGCCACCACGCGCACCGGCCCGAGTTCAGGGTCCGGGGTGTAGAAACCGCCCATGACCTCGGCCCGGAAGTCGGGATGCCCTGCCAGGAGCCCAAGCGCCAGGAGGTTGTGGGTCTTGCCGCCGCCCATGGCCTGGGTCAGCTTGAAAACCCCTTGCGCCGACTTCCCTTCCAGACGCCGGAACCCCTCGGTGAGCAGGGTCCTCATACCCTCCGTGACGTGGTTCTCGGCAAAGAATCCGGCCGGGTCGATGCGGCCGTCCACCAGGTCCGTCAGGTCGAGCACCGTGTCGCGGCGCGTGGGATCGAAGACGCTTGGCCGGGGTCTGCAAGCCTGCTTTACGGTCCGCACGATTGCATCTCCTGTCCGCGCGCCACGACCGTACCCTCACGGGATCCGTCGCTGAAGGGATCGGGCGAAGAGCCGCAGGGGTCGCAGGGCTGAAGGCATGGCTATACCATACCATCTACCACCGGGCAGGTCACTTCGGGACCTCCCGACACACGGCTGGAACCTCTGAACAATCGGGACAGGGGGCATGAGCGCGTCCTTCGACTTCGCTTCGCTACGCTCAGGATGAACGGAGGTCTCCGCTTCGCTACGCTCAGGACGAACGGGGATAGGGGCGTCAGGGGGAGGGCATCGGGAAGCCATCCCGGATGTCCCGATTGTTCAGAGGTTCCGGCTCTCAGAAATCCACCCGCAGTCTGGCGGCCGCGCCGTATTCCGACGCCGCCATCGGGTCGTGGTCCGGGTGCAGCCGCAGGAAGCTCCCCAGGGTCAACGCCGCACCCGGGGCCATGTCCGTCTCGTACACCAGTTGCAACCGCAATTCCCGACCCCGAGGCGACAGGTCCACCCAATGCCGCGTGTATCCCACCACTCCGTCCCCCAACTCCCGGTCCGGCACCTCCACGTACATCCCCGCTCCCCGCGGGCGCAACGGCGAAGACGCCGACAGGGTCAGACGGTCCGCATCACGCCACACGTCCGTCCACTCGCCTCCCAGCGCGAACGACTCCCCACGGCCTCCCCTCCACCCCGTTATCAGCGACCCGGGGCCGCCCGCTTCGCCCTTCGTCAACCCACGACCGACGCTGCCGAAAAACACCGGGCCGGATGCGACCTGCCACTCCACCCCCAGGTCCACGAAGTCCGTGCGCCCACCCGAAGCCCCACCGAACGCACCGCTCCCCCGGATGCCCAGCAGCGAACCCCGCTCCCGCAACGCCCCGTAGCGCGCCCCCAGACTCAGGCCGGACCCCAACCCCCGGGTCACCCCGAACGAAGCCAGCCACGCCCGACCGTCCCCGAAATAACCCGACCCCGTCTTCCCCACCAAGTCCAGCCGCGTGCGCTCGTCCCCACGCCAGTCCACCCCCAGCGCCGCGCCTTTCCCCACCAACTCCGTGAACGGCCCCACCACGAACCCCTCCCCGAACAAGCCCCGCCCCAGGCGCCGGGCCACGAAGTCGTTCGATACCCCCCGGACTCCGAAGCTCGGACCGAACCGGAACGACAGGGCCGGCGTTGCCGCCACGCGAAACTGCGGGCCGCGTACCTCGTCCCACGGCTCCCGGCCGGTGCGGTCCCGTTGCGGCCCTGCCAACTCCAACCGGGTCCGGCGGCCCGGACGCGACGCCCACCGGACGTAGCGCCGCAGGGACAGGAAATCGTCCACCGCGCTCGCGGCCGAACGCTGCCGGTGCGCTCGAACCGCGCCGTTCAGGTCGTGCAGGAACGGGAACATCTGGGTGTCATAGACGATGGCGTCCCGCAGCGCCGCGGTGGGGCGGTGCCGGAAGCCCGGCGGCAGGGAGACGAAGCTCCGCCGCACCGGGACCGTCCCGGAGCCGCCCACCGCCAGGCTGGTGAAGCCCACCGGGTTCATCGCCGCGCCGAGGTCGAGGGCGCCGTGGCCGTAGATGGCGGAAAGGCCGTCGGCGTCGTAAGCGCCGTTCGCGGTGTCCACCTGCCGGGCGGTGCTCAGGATGCGATCGACGATCTGCGTGCCGGTCTTGTTCGGAAACGCGCCCCAGACCGCGGCCACGGCCCCGGCCACGTGCGGCGCGGCCAAGGACGTGCCCTCGCTGGGGCCATGATCCCGGGACGTGTCATGGTAGGCGCCTTGGGTAGAGTTGATGTCCGTCCCCGGCGCGAACAGGCACCACCTCTTGACCCTGCCGCACCGGTTGCTCCACGACGCCGCGGCCTCGCCCGTCGCGTCCAGCGCGCCCACCGCCATGGCCCACCCTGCGACGCCCTCGTCCGCCACTCCGATGGCGGGATAGGTGGACGGATCGACCTCGCCGTCGTTCCCCGCGGCCGCGACCATCACGCGGCCCTCCCGGGCCATGAGCCGCATCCCCCTCCTGACCGGATCGAGGTCGTGCTCGGGACGCCTCAGGCCGAGGCTGAAGTTCCCGACGTGGGCGCTCGCCTCCGGCCTGGAGTCCCATTTCCGGTCGCCGGCGCCGTAACTCCCGGTCAGGCCGGCGATGGACGCCATGATCGCCTCGAAGTCCCTCCTCGTTTCGTCCCCGGAGCTCAGGCCGACGATGTTCGCGTTGTAGGCGACTCCGTGCACCCCCCACCCGTTGCGCCGAGCCGCGGCGATTCCGGCGACGCGTGTTCCGTGGTCGATGTTGACTACCTGCCCCGAGACGTCCACCGACTTCACGCCCTGCAAATCGGGATGGCCGACGGACTCGCCGTCGTCCACGGGGATCTTCGTATCGACGATGGCTATGGTCCTGCCTCCGCCGCCCGGCTGCCCGGTGGTGCGCGCCGCGTATCCCGTGCTGGCGCGGATCAGCGGCAGCCCGGTGGATGCCTTGTATTCGCCGGTCTCCCAGGAACCGGCGGTCCGGGGGTTCGTCGCAGGCTCCAGGGTTTCGGCCCTGTAGATGGTGGTCGCCGGCCGGGGATGGCCCGCAGGGGAGGTATAGCGGACCTCCGAAGCGAACGCGCGCACCGTGGCGTCCGCCGCCCGGGCCGACGTGGGCGCGCGCGGGGGCGCCGGTGTCGGCTCCGACGATGGCGGTTGTGGCGAGGACGGCGTCGAAACGGGCGACGTCCCGCCGCCGCACGCGGAAAGCATTGCCACGAACGAGGCGAGAGCTATCCAGCCCGCCATGCCCCGAATCGGGGAGCCGCATGACTGCAACCGTTCTTCGAACACGCCGATTCCGGACAGCAGAAGTGATCGGGCCAAAGTCTATGCTCCTTCCCGCCGGTCTGAGAGATGATCGTTCTTCGGGTCAAGTTCGTCTCTCGCCCGCTCGATTTCGGCCACCAGCAACGCTTCGTCCGGCAAGGCGGTGCGGTATTCGGCGGCCATTACCTTGTTCGGCAAGCCTTCGAGTGCGTAACGAGCGAGGGATTCTCCCTTTTGGGCGCAGAGGATCAGGCCGACGGGCGGGTTTTCGTGCGCGTGGACCCAGTGTTCACGGGCGTAGTTGAGGTAGAGGTGCATTTGGCCGGCATCGGCGTGGGTGAACTTGCCTACCTTCAAGTCGATGAGGACGAGGCAGCGCAGCACTCGGTGGAAGAACATCAGGTCCACGCGGTACCACTCGTCGTCGATGCGCAGGCGTCGTTGCCTGCCAATGAAGCAGAAGTCGCCGCCGAGTTCCATCAGGAAGCTCTCCAAGCGCTGGATCAGGGCGTCCTCCAAGTCGCTCTCGGAATACTCGTCCTTGAGGTCCAGGAACTCCAGGACAAATGGGTCCTTGATGGCTTCCTCCGGTATCACGGCATCCGCGAGTTGCGCTTGCTCGCCCTTCCTGAGCATATTCGCCTTGTCCCTGGACAGGGCGGTGCGCTCGTAGAACCGGGAGTTGATCTGACGGTCAAGCTGACGGACGGACCAGCCGGCGCGCAAGGCCTCCGCCTCGTAGAACGAACGGGCGTTTGGGTTCTTGACGGCCAGAAGGCGCACATAGGCGGACCATGGCAGAGGGAAGCGCCTGGCTATTCCGGCCAGCAGAGAATCTCCGGACGCCTCCAGCAGTTTTTGCGTTGGCTCCGATTCTGCAGGCGCCGTCTGCGGTTTTTCCCTTGACCGTGATTCTGCAAACGGTGTCTGCGGTTTTTCCGCCGCCGCGGACTCGGCCGGTTCTGGCCGGAGGACCGGCCAACCTGCATAGAACGCTCGCATCTGCCAGAGGTTGCGGACCGAGAACCCTCGCCCGTAGCGGGCGGAAAGGTCCGTCGCAAGCCGCTCCACCACTTTGCCGCCGTACTCACCGCGGTCTCTCCCGCCCTGCTCGAACTCCACGATGTGCCGCCCGATCAACCAGTACGCGGCCGTCATGGCCGCGTTCACAGAGCGGACCGCGGTGCGTCTGGCGTCCTCAACGACGCCGCTGATGCCGCCCACCAAGGACCGGTATGCGCCGTTGGGCGCGGCGGCTTCAGCCGCTTTCTTCTTCATGGACTTCACCGTTCCTTCACGAATGCGCAGGATACGGTCGTCAGGCGTCCGGCGCGGGAACGCTCCCGTCAGAAATCCACCCGCAGTCTTGCGGCCGCGCCGTATTCCGACGCCGCCCCCGGGTCGTGGTCCGGGTGCAGCCGCAGGAAGCTGCCCAGGGTCAACGCCGCACCCGGCGCCATGTCCGTCTCGTACACCAGTTGCAACCGCACTTCCCGACCCCGAGGCGACAGGTCCACCCAATGCCGCGTGTACCCCACCACTCCGTCCCCCAACTCCCGGTCCGGCACGTCCACGTACATCCCCGCCCCCCGCGTACGCAACGGCGAAGACGCCGACAGGGTCAGACGGTCCGCATCACGCCACACGTCCGACCACTCGCCTCCCAACGCGAACGACTCGCCACGGCCTCCCCGCCAACCCGTTATCAGCGACCCGGAACCGCCCGCTTCGCCCTTCGTCGAACCCCGACCGACGCTGCCGAAGAACACCGGGCCGGATGCGACCTGCCACTCCACCCCCAGGTCCACGAAGTCCGTGCGCCCACCCGAAGCCCCACCGAACGCACCGCTCCCCCGGATGCCCAGCAGCGAACCCCGCTCCCGCAACGCCCCGTAGCGCGCCCCCAGACTCAGGCCGGACCCCAACCCCCGGGTCACCCCGAACGAAGCCAGCCACGCCCGACCGTCCCCGAAATAACCCGACCCCGTCTTCCCCACCAAGTCCAGCCGCGTGCGCTCGTCCCCACGCCAGTCCACCCCCAGCGCCGCGCCTTTCCCCACCAACTCCGTGAACGGCCCCACCACGAACCCCTCCCCGAACAAGCCCCGCCCCAGGCGCCGGGCCACGAAGTCGTTCGAAACCCCCCGGACTCCGAAGCTCGGACCGAACCGGAACGACAGGGCCGGCGTTGCCGACACGAGAAACTGGGGGCCGCGTACCTCGTCCGACGGGTCCCGGGCGGTGCGGTCCCGTTGCGACCCTGCCGACTCCAACCGGGTCCGGCGCCCCGGACGCGACGCCCACCGGACGTAGCGCCGCAGGGACAGGAAATCATCCACCGCGCTCGCGGCCGAACGCCAGCGGTGCGCTCGAACCGCGCCGTTCAGGTCGTGCAGGAACGGGAACATCTGCGTGTCATAGACGATGGCGTCCCGCAGCGCCGCGGTGGGGCGATGCCGGAAGCCCGGCGGCAGGGAGACGAAGCTCCGCCGCACCGGGACCGTCCCGGAACCGCCCACCGCCAGGCTGGTGAAGCCCACCGGGTTCATCGCCGCGCCGAGGTCGAGGGCGCCGTGGCCGTAGATGGCGGAAAGGCCGTCGGCGTCGTAAGCGCCGTTCGCGGTGTCCACCTGCCGGGCGGTGCTCAGGATGCGATCGACGATCTGCGTGCCGGTCTTGTTCGGAAACGCGCCCCATACCGCGGCCACGGCCCCGGCCACGTGCGGCGCGGCGAAGGACGTGCCCGAACTGGCCTGATAATTCCGGCTCGTACCGAAGTAAACGCCGCTGGTGGAGTTGATGTCCGTCCCCGGCGCGAACAGGCACCACCTCTTGACCCTGCCGCACCGGTTGCTCCACGACGCCGCGGCCTCGCCCGTCGCGTCCAGCGCGCCCACCACGATGCCCCACCCCGCGACGCCCTCGTCCGCCACTCCGAGGGAAGGATAGTGCGCCGGGTCCGCGCCACCCTCGTTCCCCGCGGAAGCGGTGATCACGCGGCCCTCCCGGGCCATGAGCCGCATCCCCCTCCTGGCGGGCTCGATGTCGCGCGGCCCCCTCACGCCGATGCTGAAGCTCCCGACATGGGCGCTCGCCTCGGGCCTGGAGTCCCATTCCACGTAACGCCCGGTCAGGCCGGCGATGGACGCCATGATCGCCTCGAAGTCCCTCCGGCCGTCGTCGGCGTAGGGGATGTTGACGATGTTCGCGTTGTAGGCGACCCCGTGCATCCCGAATCCGTTGCGCCGGGCGGCGGCGACTCCGGCGATGCGCGTTCCGTGGGAGCCGCTGCTTCCCCGTCCCGAGACGGTCACCGTCTCCACGCCCTGCAAATCGGGATGGCCGACGGACTCGGCATCGTCAACGGGGATTAGCTGGTCAACGATGGCGATGGTCCTGCCGCCGCCGCCCGGCCGCCCGGTGGTGCGCGCCGCGTATCCCGTGCTGGCGCGGATCAGCCCCAGGCCGGCTTGGGCGTTGTACTCGCTGGTCTCCCAGGAACTGGCGGTCCGGGGGTTCGTCGCAGGCTCCAGGGTTTCGGCCCTGTAGGTGGTGGTCGCCTGCCTGGGATGGCCCGCCGGAGAGGTGTAGCGGACCTCCGAAGCAAACGCGCGCACCGTAGTGCCCGCCGCCTGCGCCGGTGGTGGGGGTGGCGACGGTGGTGCGGGCGCCGGGGACGGCGGGGGCGGTGGAGATGGCGCCGGCTGTGATGGCGGCGCCGGTGTCGGCGCCGGCTGTGATGGCTGTGATGGCTGTGATGGCTGTGTCGGCGGTGCTGCGGGCGGCGGCGCGGGTATCGGCGCGGGCGAGGGCCCCGACCGGGACGGCGCCGAAACGGACGACGTCCCGCCGCCTCCCCCGCACGCGGAAAGCATTGCCACGAACGAGGCGAGAGCTATCCAGCCCGACATGCCCCGAATCGGGGAGCCGCATGACTGCAACCGTTCTTCGAACACGCCGGTCATGGAGGCCATTGCAACTTCATGCCGGGGACTTGGGCCTTGACTCGCGCAAGACTTGACGGCTGATGCGCAGGGGTTCCGCACCGCCGCCAGCGCGATCGACGCTCGCACGGGCCCTCGCATGATGGGGCGCGGTCACGAACCGGACCGCGACGAGAACGTTGGTGTCGATGAACACGGCCGGTCAGCGGACGTCGTCGCCGTAGATCTGCTCGCGGCTCGCGGTAAAGCCCCGGGGCCACGGACCGGGGTCGTGAGGGGGCAGGATCTCCGAGACCGAGAACGCACCGCGCCGGGAGGGTGCGTCGTCCGTGCGCTCGAAGGTCAGCCTCTCCGCTTCGAGATCGACAGCGCGGGTCCGCCATCCTGCCGCCTGCCAGGCGAGCGCATGGCTGTGGCCGCGGTCGCTTTTCCGGTTCGACCACCAGGGGCGGTGCAGTCGTGCGGAGTCCGGCAGGCGAAAGCCCAGGATCGCCTCGACCTCGCCGAACGAGGCACGCCATTCCGGCGCCGTGTGGAGAGCGAGAAGATGGCGGTGGAGCGGGGCGTACTTGCCGCACGCCGCCGTTTCCTGCAAGAGATGCTTCCGGGTCACCGATCGTTCCCCCTGTCAGGTCTGGCTTGCTTCCTCGAGTGCGGGTCGAGGACGGCCCCGTGTCAACATCTTCCGAAGGCCATGCGGCCCCGGACTCGTCGCCTTCCCCGGGAGGTTGTCAGGCGTCCGGCGCGAGAACGCTCCCGTCAGAAATCCACCCGCAGTCTTGCGGCCGCCCCGTATTCCGACGCCGCCCTCGGGTCGTGGTCCGGTTGCAGCCGCAGGAAACTGCCCAGGGTCAACGCCGCTCCCGGGGCCATGTCCGTCTCGTACACCAGTTGCAACCGCAATTCCCGACCCCGAGGCGACAGGTCCACCCAATGCCGCGTGTACCCCACCACTCCGTCCCCCAACTCCCGGTCCGGCACGTCCACGTACATCCCCGCTCCCCGCGGACGCAACGGCGAAGACGCCGACAGGGTCAGACGGTCCGCATCACGCCACACGTCCGTCCACTCGCCTCCCAGCGCGAACGACTCCCCACGGCCTCCCCTCCACCCCGTTATCAGCGACCCGGGGCCGCCCGCTTCGCCCTTCGTCAACCCACGACCGACGCTGCCGAAAAACACCGGGCCGGATGCGGCCTGCCACTCCACCCCCAGGTCCACGAAGTCCGTGTGTCCACCCGAAGCCCCCCGGAACGCGCCGCTCCCCCGGATGCCCAGCAGCGAACCCCGCTCCCGCAACGCTCCGTAGCGCGCCCCCAGACTCAGGCCGGACCCCAACCCCCGGGTCACCCCGAACGAAGCCAGCCACGCCCGTCCATCGCCGAAATAACCCGACCCCGCCTTCCCCACCAAGTCCAGCCGCGTGCGCTCGTCCCCACGCCAGTCCACCCCCAGCGCCGCGCCTTTCCCCACCAACTCCGTGAACGGCCCCACCACGAACCCCTCCCCGAACAAGCCCCGCCCCAGGCGCCGGGCCACGAAGTCGTTCGAAACCCCCCGGACTCCGAAGCTCGGACCGAACCGGAACGACAGGGCCGACGTTGCCGACACGAGAAACTGGGGGCCGCGCACCTCATCCGACGGGTCCCGGCCGGTGCGGTCCCGTTGCGGCCCCGCCAACTCCAACCGGGTCCGGCGGCCCGGACGCGACGCCCACCGGACGTAGCGCCGCAGGGACAGGAAATCGTCCACCGCGCTCGCGGCCGAACGCCAGCGGTGCGCTCGAACCGCGCCGTTCAGGTCGTGCAGGAACGGGAACATCTGGGTGTCATAGACGATGGCGTCCCGCAGCGCCGCGGTGGGGCGATGCCGGAATCCCGGCGGCAGGGAGACGAAACTCCGCCGCACCGGGACCGTCCCGGAGCCGCCCACCGCCAGGCTGGTGAAGCCCACCGGGTTCATCGCCGCGCCGAGGTCGAGGGCGCCATGGCCGTAGATGGCGGAAAGGCCGTCGGCGTCGTAAGCGCCGTTTGCGGAGTCCACTTGCCGGGCGGTGCTCAGGATGCGATCGACGATCTGCGTGCCGGTCTTGTTCGGAAACGCGCCCCAGACCGCGGCCACGGCCCCGGCCACGTGCGGCGCGGCGAAGGACGTGCCCGAACTGACCTGATAGTTCCGGAGCGTACCGAAGTACTCGCCGCTGGTGGAGTTGATTCCGTCCCCCGGCGCGAACAGGCACCACCTCTTGACCCTGCCGCACCGGTTGCTCGACGACGACGCGGCCTCGCCCGTCGCGTCCAGCGAGCCCACCGCGATGGCCCACCCCGCGACCCCCTCGTCCGCCACTCCGAGGGAAGGATAGGACGTCGGGTCACGCGCCCCCAGGTTCCCCGCGGAAGCGGTGATCACGCGGCCCTCCCGGGCCATGAGCCGCATCCCCCTCCTGACGGGCTCGATGTCGCGCCCGCCCCCTATCCTCACGACGAGGCTGAAGTTCGCGACATGGGCGCTCGCCCCGGGCCTGGAGTCCCATTCCACGTAACGCCCGGTCAGGCCGGCGATGGACGCCATGATCGCCTCGAAGTCCCTCCTCCGGCTGTCGGAGGAAGGGATGTTGACGATGTTCGCGTTGTAGGCGACCCCGTGCATCCCGAATCCGTTGCGCCGGGCGGCGGCGACTCCGGCGACGCGCGCTCCGTGGGTGCCGGTAATTCCCCGTCCCGAGATGGTCACCGCCCTCGCGCCCTGCAAATCGGGATGGCCGACGGACTCGTGGTCGTCAACGGGGATCAGTTGGTCAACGATGGCGATGGTCTTGCCGCCGCCGCCCGGCCGCCCGGTGGTGCGCGCCGCGTATCCCGTGCTTGCGCGGATCAACCCCAGGCCGGCCTGGGCGTTGTACTCGCTGGTCTCCCAGGAACTGGCGGTCCGGGGGTTCGTCGCAGGCTCCAGGGTTTCGGCCCTGTAGATGGTGGTCGCCGGCCTGGGGTGGCCCGCAGGGGAGGTGTAGCGAACCTCCGAAGCAAACGCGCGCACCGTAGTGCCCGCCGTCTGCGGTGGAGATGGCGCCGGCTGTGATGGCGGCGCCGGTGTCGGCTGTGGCTGTGTCGGCTGTGTCGGCTCCGGCTGTGATGGCTGTGATGGCGGTGCTGCGGGCGGCAGCGCGGGCGGCACCGGCACGGGCGAGGGCCCCGACCGGGACGGTCCCGAAAGGGGCGACGTCCCGCCGCCTCCCCCGCACGAGGAAAGCATCGCCACGAACGAGGCGAGAGCTATCCAGCCCGCCAAGCCCCGAATCGGGGAGCTACATGACTGCAACCGCTCTTCGAACATGCCGGTCATGGATGCCATTGCAACTTCACGCCGGGGACGGGTCCCGTTCGTACTCGTGCTCGAACAGGCGGCCGTAGCCGGCCCCGAGGGAAGCCTTCAGCGCCATCCCCGCCTCACAGCCCGTAGAGCCGCCTGGGGTTGGAGTCCAGGATGGCGTCCTTGGCGGCGTCGGAGATGTCGGTCCGCTCGCACAGCATGCGCGCGGCATAGCGTTCCCGGTCGCCGTGGGGCATGTCCGTTCCGGTGACGATCTGTCCCTGCCCCACCAGGTCCATCACCTGCGGCAGCAGGGAGTCCTCGATCTCCGCGCTGAAGTAGAGGTTGCCCTTCCTGACGTACTCCATGGCCGGGAGCGCCTGCCTGGGGACGGTCTCGGGGATGAACTTGAGCAGCAGCTCCCCCTGGTTCTCGTAGCGATGCTTCAGACGGTCGAGCATGAAGGGCACCCACATGCATCCCGCCTCCAGGAACACCACCCGCATGTCCGGGAACCGGTCGAGGACGCCGCCGGCCATCAGGGAAGTGCACGCCATGAGGACGGGCATGTGGAACGCGATGACGCCGGAGGGATAGATGTGCGAGTAGAGGTTGTTCACCGACGGGCAGGACCAGCCCACGTGGACGCCCAGGGCGAGGTTCTCTCCCTCCACCGCCTCGTAGAACGGCAGCAGGTCGTCCTCGTCCAGGAGCCGGTCGCCCGCGGTGCCCAGCACCATGACCGAAACCGCTCCCATCCCGCTGGCCTCGCGCACCGACCGCACCGCGCCGTCCACGTCGTCCAGGTTCACCACCGCGGCCCACTTGATCCGGTCGTGGCCGCCCAACCGGTCTCCCAGCCAACGGTTGTAGGAGTCGCACAGGGCGGTGGCCAACGCCGTGTTGCTGGTGAGCGGATAGGCGAGGAAGAGGGTCGGATAGACCACCTGCACGGCGATGTCTTCCTCGTCCATGATCTCCAGCCGCTCGGGGATGTTGGTGAGTTCCATGCTCCCGACGCTTTCCGGCTTGCCTTCGGAGTGTTTCGCGGGCTTGCCGTCGATGGTGACCGGCGTGCCCAGGTTGTTGCAGCCCCGGCCCACCCGGCGGGGGAACAGTTGCTCGTCGATCATCCAGTAGGCCATGCCGTCCACGCCCACCACGCGAGGCCGCTGGCCCCGGAACCCGGGGTCGAGGTATTCGTCGTCGAAGGTCGCCAGGCACTCTTCCACGTGGCCGTCAGCGTCAACAACGTTCATTTCACACCTCCGTCGATTTGGGGTATATTACCGAATCAACATTGAAGGCGCCAAGGCGCGTTGTCAAGGAGCGGGGCGGCCCCATGCGCGGGTGGGTCCACGGCGCGGCGGCCGCTCCGCTCCGTCCCGCAGCGCCACACCGCTCTCCGGCTTTCGAGCGGAGACGCCGTCCGGCGCCGTTTTCCCGAATGGATCCAAAGTCCCCCGTGAGCGCCTCGAACCTGGAAGTGACCGGACGCTTGGCCCGGTGGGTCTGCGAGTCGGAGTTCCGCTCCGTCCCCGACGCCGTGCGCGGCGAAGCCGCGCGCACGCTGCTCAACTGGATGGGCTGCGCGGTGGGCGGCTCGCGCCACGAATCGGTGGACATCGCGCTGCGGGCCCTGGGACCCTTCATGGGGAAGCCCCAGGCGTCGGTGCTGGGCCGCACGGAGCGGGTGGATGCGCTCCATGCGGCGCTGCTCAACGGCCTGAGCTCCCACGTGTTCGACTTCGACGACACGCACCTGCGCACCATCATCCATCCCGCCGGGCCGGTGGCCGCGGCGCTGCTGGCCCTGGCCGAGCACCGGCCTGTCTCCGGCGGGGAGTTCCTCCATGCGCTGATCCTCGGGGTGGAGGTGGAGTGCCGCATCGGCAACGCAGTTTACCCCGACCATTACGACGCGGGCTGGCACATCACCGCCACCGCGGGGGTCTTCGGGGCCGCTGCCGCTGCCGGCCGCGCGCTCGGACTGGACCGCCGGCGCATGTGCTGGGCCCTGGGCGCGGCCGCCACCCAGGCCGCAGGGCTGCGGGAGATGTTCGGGACCATGTGCAAGCCTTTCCACGTCGGACGGGCCGCCCAGAACGGCCTGTCCGCGGCCTTGCTCGCCGCCCGCGGGTTCACCAGCTCCGAGCGGGCCATCGAAGCGCCCAGGGGGTTCGCCCCGGTGCTCTCCGCCAAGCAGGACTACGCGGCCATCTGCGAAGGACTCGGCGACGGCTACGAGATCGCGCGCAACACCTACAAGCCCTACCCTTGCGGCGTGGTGATCCACCCGAGCCTCGACGGCTGCATCCGGCTCAAACGGGAACACGGGATCACCGCCGGCGACGTCGAAGCCGTGGAGTTGCGAGTCCACCCGCTCGTGCTGGAGCTCACCGGGAACCGGACGCCGCGGACCGGGCTCGAAGGCAAGTTCAGCGTATATCACGCGGCCGCGGCCGCGCTCGCGCTCGGACGGGTCGGCGTAGCCGAGTTCTCGGACGAAACCGTCAACCACCCCGAGATCATGGCCCTGCGCGACCGGGTCTCGGCCGCGGCGGACGGCGCCGTGAGCGAGTCCGCCGCGGTGGTGCGGATACGGTTGCAGGGCGGCCGTTCCGTGGAAGCCGCGGTCGAGCATGCTTCGGGAAGCCTGGAGCGTCCGCTGTCGGACCAGGACATGGAAGACAAGGTGCACGCCCTCGCCGACCCCCTGCTGGGCGCTGCATCGACCCGGGAGATGATCGAAGCCTGCCGCAACGCGGCGCAGTTGGAGGACGCAAGCGTGCTCGCGAGTATCGCCACGCCCGGGAGACAGGCGGTCTGCCCCCTCCCCCGACAGTGACGAAGTGGGGCCGCGGCCCTCGCTCCAGGGAAAACCGAAGGTTCGACGCCGGCTCGGAGGAGGACGAACATGTCGGAACACTATGACGTCGTCGTCATCGGCGGCGGCTCCGGGGGCTGCGTCGCCGCGGGCCGACTCAGCGAGGACCCGCGCCGGAGGGTGCTTTTGCTGGAAGCCGCGCCCCATCCCCAGCCGATTCCGGACGTGATCCGGGACGCCGCCAGTTGGTACCGGGTGTGGTCGGAGACTCCCTTCGTGGAGATGTTGACGACCCGGCGACCCATCGACGGCAGCTCGTTCCCCCTCACAGTCGGAAGGATCATGGGCGGCGGCTCGTCGGTCAACGCCATGGGCTACGTCTGGCCCACGCGGCACGACATGGAAACGTGGGTTGCGGAAGGGAACCCGGACTGGTCCTGGGAGGCGGTCCACGCGGTGTTGAAGCGCATCGAAACGGATCAGGACTTCCCCGACGACCCGAACCACGGCAACGCCGGACCCGTGTACGTCAAGCGACCCTTCCTCCTGGCGTCGGACCTGTCTCCGGTGACCCGGGCCTGTATCGACGGCGCCATGGAGATGGGGCTGCCAAGCCTCCCGGACACGAACATCGCCGATCCCTCGGGCGTCGGCCCGAGCGTGCGCAACGTCAGGGACGGCAGGCGCCAGTCTGCGGTGGTGAGCCATCTCGCCCCCGCCTGCGGGCGTCCGAACCTCACCGTCCGGGCGGAGGCTTCGGTGCTCGCCTTGACGGTCTCCGGCACTCGGGTGGACGGCGTGCGCTACGAAAGGGACGGCGTGGTCCACACCGCCGCCGCCCAACACGTGGTGCTGGCCGCGGGAGTCTATCGCAGCCCGCAAGTCCTGCTGTTGTCGGGTATCGGCCCGCCCGCGGCCCTCGAACGACTCGGCGTCGAGGTAACCCACCCGCTGGAGGGCGTCGGTGAGAACTTCCAGGACCACGCGATGGTCCACATGACGTTCAAGGCCCTCGGGGAATTCGGCGCGCCCTGGACCGGGCTGCAGGTCCGCCTCATGGCGCGAACCTCGCCGAGCCTCGACCACGCCGACTTCTACGTGCTCCTGCGCCCTCCCATGAAGTTCCCGGACATGGACTCCCTGCTGTCCCTGAGCATCAATCTGCTGGAGCAGACGGCCCGGGGACGGATCCGCCTCGAGAGCTCCGACCCCAAAGACGACCCCGTGGTGGAACCGGCGCTGCTGGAAGACCCCCTTGACCGGGAAAAGATGGTGTCGGCCATGGGGTTCGTCCGGGAGCTGGCCCGGACCTCGCCCATGAAGGAATTCTACGGCTCGTTGGCGGCCCCGGGTCCGGACGAGGACTGGGCAACCTTCGCCCGCTCCACCCACAGCAGCGGTCTCCACGGTTCCGGCACCTGCAAGATGGGGCCGTCGGAAGACCCCGCCGCGGTGGTGGACCAACGACTGCGGGTCCATGGACTGGACAACCTGTGGGTGGCGGACGCCTCCGTCATGCCCACGGTGGTGCACGCCAACACCAACGCCACCGTATATGTGATCGGCGAGCGGCTGGCGGAGTTCCTGAAGAGCGAAGACTAGTCACCGGGGCGGCGCCCCGGAGGAAGGGGCCTCTGCCGCCGCGACGCGGCCTCCTTGCTCACGGCTCGGAGAGGTCGAGCAGGATGCCGTCGGGGTCGGCCATGGCGTACTGGCCGATGATGCAGCCTTCCAGGTCGGCCCGGGTCATGGGGCCGAAACGGCCCGCGTCCAGGTTGGCGGGGGCGGCTTCCGGAGCGGCTTCGCCCAGGGCCTCGATGTCCTTCCGGGTCCGCTCCAGGTCCTCGACCAGGAAGCCGATGTGGTCGAGCCCTTCGCGCATGCCGCGGTACAGCGCGTTGTCGCAGGGGCGCACCAGCAGGTCCACCGTGCCGTCGGTGACCCGGAAGCTGCCGTCCGGCGCCGGCGCTTCGCCCACGTCGAGGTCGAACACGCGGTGGTAGAACTCGGCCACCCGTTCCGGGGTCCTGGAGCGGATGGAGACGTGGCCTAGCCGGCGCGGCTGGATCCAGCCCTCCTCCAGGTACCCCTCCCGGACCTTGGCGGCGCCCTTCCGGGAGACGTCGAACTGCGCGCCGCAGGGATCGGTGCCGCGGGAAACCGAGAACGGCACGTGGGGCAGGCTCCTGGCCACCAGCAGGTCCGGGTAGCCGCGGCGCATCCGCTCCAGCACCACCGGTATTTCCTCCACCTCGAAACCGAAGTGGTCCAGCCCGGACTGGTTCCCCGGATGCTTCTGCAGCATGGCGAAGCCGACGACCCCATCGCTGACGTGGCCCCGGTTCGGGTTGTAGTTCCCCTTCTCGTCGGTCATCCCGGTGGTGATCTTCTTCATCCCGAAGACCGTCCGGTAGAAACGGGCCATCCGGTCCCAGTTCTCCGTGTAGAGGGCCACGTGTCGGATGCGCGTTGGCATGGCTCCACCTCCGCGGGGTCGGCTGCCGCGGCTCGCCGCGGCTTACCAGGAAATCCGACATTTCCGCGCCGCTGTCAAGCAGGAAGATTCGGGCAAGGAAGATGCCAGTCCGGGTCCGTTGTGGTATAAGGCACCATGGAGCGTCCCGAGGCTCGGGGACGCCAAGGCGGAGGGAGGCGAAGCATGAAGGTTTGCACTTACGACGCGAAGCAGGCCGGGGCGGTGGTGGACGACCAAGTCTATCCCATCGGAGCGGCGATGGTCGCCGCGGGCCTGCTCAAGGCCGATTACACCATGGTCCAGGTCATCGAGGCGCTGGCGGGAAACCCCGCGGCCCGGCCCTGCGCCGAGGAGTGCATCCGGTCCGGGGACGCCACGCCACTGGACCGGGTGACGCTTCGAGCGCCCATCGACAACCCCACGTCCCTCTGGGCCGCGGCCGCCAACTACATGGATCACCGCAAGGAGATGGAGACCCGGATGGGGAGCGGCGCCCAGGAGTTGCCGGACAAGGACGACCACATGTCGCAGGACTTCCTGAAGCCGGTCTCGTCCATCATCGGACCCGGCGGCGCCGTTGTCATCCCCAAGGTGTCCCACGACGTGGACTTCGAGTGCGAGCTCTGCGTGGTCATCGGCAAGGTGACCCGCAAGGTGACCGAGGAGCAGGCGCTGGACCACGTCTTCGGCTACACCATCTGCTGGGACATCAGCCAGCGGGACCCCTGGGGGCGCGGCAAGCACAACACCCGCAACGTCCGCAAGGGCTTCGACACCTTCAGTCCCCTGGGACCCTGGATCGTCACCAGGGACGAGATCCCCGAGCCGCAGGACCTCTCGCTCACCGCGTGGCACAACGGCGAGCAGGTGATGACCGCGCATACCGGCGACATGATCTGCGGAGTCCGGGACCACATCCGGTTCCTGTCGAGCGTGGCGACCCTCCGGCCGGGCGACCTCATCACCACCGGGACGCCGGCCGGGGTGCACACGCTTCGGGACGGCGACCGGCTCCGGGGAGAGATCGAGAAGATCGGCGTGATGGAGTTGCGCGTCGAGGCGGAGGCCTGACGACGGGACCGGCAGAACGGAGGAGCCCATGAAGACCATCCTGCGGACGACAACGACGTTCCTGGCCTTGCTGGTTCTCGGCGCCGCGGCCGGGCCGGCCCGAGCCGACTTTCCGAGCAGGGACCTGACGTGGATCGTGCAGTTCCCGCCGGGCGGCGGCTACGACGCCATGAGCCGCGCCCTGGCCCGCAGCATCGACAAGCAACTGCCCGAGGGCATCCGGGTCATCGTCAAGAACGTCACCGGCGCCGGCGGCAGGCGCGGGGCGGTGAGCCTGTACCGGGCCAAGCCGGACGGGCACACGGTGGGGGTGCTGGACATGCTGGGGCTGGTGACTCCCCAGGTCCTGTCCGGGACCGGGAAGACCATCTACGACCTGAACCAGTTCGAGTACATCGCCCGGATGGGCAACGAGCCCTACACCCTGTTCGTGAGCGGCAAGTCGCCCCACGAGACCCTGGACGACCTCAAGGGACTCTCCCGGCTCACTTGGGGCTCCGAAGGGGTCGGGACCGGGCGGTGGCTGCCCAGCTTCCTGTCGGCGAGGACCCTGGGGCTCCGGTTCGACCTGGTAACGGGTTATCGAGGCACCGGGGACAGCGTGCCCGCGTTGATGCGCGGCGACTTCATCACCTGGCTCAACCCCAGCGAGCACTCCACCGTGGGGCCGCTGGCCCGGGACGGCGACATCCGTTGCATCGTCCACCTGGGCGTGAAGCGCTCGTGGGCATGCCCGGACACGCCCACCGCCCGGGAGCTCGGCATCGACTTCGTGAACGAGATCCTGCGGCTCGTGGCCATCCCTCCGGGCGTTCCCCGTGACCGGGCCGCGAAGCTGGAAGAGATCGTGGTCAAGGCCATGGACGACGCGGACTACCGGAACTGGGCCAGGAACAGCGGCACGGCCGTCAACCCCGGCCCTGCGGCAGTCGCGCGCGCCGCCTACGAGGGTCTCATGACCCTGGTGGACCGGGAGGCGGACGCGATACGGGAGGCCCTGAAACCGTAGGGCAGCGTCCCGTCCCGGGTCATCGAGAAGATACCGGCGGACGACCCGAAGCGGTTCTGCGGCCTCTGGCGCGCGTCACAGGTTGTAGAACGCGAGGCCGTTCTCGCGCAGGATCTTCTGCTTGACCGCGTCCGAGAGGTCGGTGCGGTCCCGGATCTCCTGGATGCCCGTCTCACGCGCCTCGGAATGGGGGATGTCGCCCTCGATCAGGATCTGGTCCTCCCCCACAAGGTCGATGACGTGGGGCAGGAGCGGCTCCTCCGCTTCGCAGGTGACGTAAACCCGGCCTTCCTTCAGGTACTCGCTGGGCAGCTTCCGGGAGCGGTTCCCCAGCATCTCCACCACCGGATGGTAGTGGTCCATCCGTCCGACCATGTAGGGGATCCATTCGGAGCCCGCCTCCAGGAAGGCGACCCGGAGCTTCGGGAAGCGGTCGAGGACGCCGCCGGCCAGGACGCTGAAGAACCCCATGAGCACGGGCAGTGTGAAGCTCAGGAGCAACGCCGAGTAGGGGTCCTCGCAGGTCTGGGTCAGGCCCGGCGCGCTCCAGCCCGTGTGCACGCACACCGGCAGATCGACTTCGCAGGCCGCGGCAAAGAACGGCGAAAGGTCCGGATGGTGCAGCAGGGTCTGGCCCGCGGTGCCGCCGATCATCAGACCCACGGCGCCGAGTTCCCGGGCCCGGTGGACCTCGGCCACGCAGGCTTCGCGGTCCCGCATGGGGATCACCGCGGACCACTTCAGGCGCTCGGGCCGCTCGCTGCAACGCTGGGAGACCCAGGTGTTGTAGCTCCGCATCAACGCGGCCTCGAACCTGGGGTCCTCGGTCAGGCGATGGAACAGGATGGAGGAGAAGACCACCTGGATGTCGATGCCGAAGGCGTCCAGGTCCTTGATGCGGGCGTCGATGTCGGTCATGCTCTGGCTGCCGACGTTGAATATCTTGTCCCGGGCGAACTTCATCTCCAGCGGCGTGCCGCTGAAGGTGGTGCCGGGTCCCCACAACCGGGGATGGATCTGGCCGTCGATGAGCCACCACGCGTCGATGTGGGAGTTGGTGGCCAGTCCCTCCCCCTGCACCACCACCGGCCTTCTGTGCCGGAACTCGTCCTCCAGGTAATCCCAGGTCTCCGGCACTTCCATGACGTGGGAGTCCGCATCCACGACGTCGATCTTGCTCATTGGAACTCCTCCTGTGATCCTGTGGTTATCCGCGCCCGGAAGGCCCGGGGCGGTCCCGGTTCGCGGCCCGGTCGAAACGACAGACTATTGGATAAAAGCCTCGGCTGTCAACATCGCCGGCCTGCGCCGTTCCTCGTCCTGCCCTGCGCCTCACCCGCGCCGCCGCGGCCGTCCCAGGACCGCGGACGCGCCGAAGGCGGGAGCCGAAGCCCTCCCGCACGGCCGCGCCCCGACCCCGCAACGCGGTTGACAAGGCCCCGCGGCGTTGATAGAAGCGCGGATCATCTACCGGCATCACAGCAGGCGCCGCCGCAACGCCATTCGGAAGGGAGACGAAATGACGAATCGCATACGAACCACGATCCTGACACTGGTCGCCGCAGGCCTCGCCCTGGGCCTGACGGCCACGGTGTCGCTGGCGCAGGAGAAGACCCGGGTCAGCATCGGCGTCACCGAGACCATGGAGACCGCCAACCCGTACGGGGACAGCGTCGCGCTGCTCTACGGCATCTGGACCGAGATCACCGGCCCCCTGTGCAAGTATAACTGGAAGAAGGCCCGGTGGGAGCCGGGGCTGGCGAAGAGCTGGAAGGTCGAAGACCCCAACAACTGGGTGTTCGTGCTGGACCAGGAGTACAAGTTCAACGACGGCAGCCCGGTGACCGCGGAAGACGTGGTGCACTCGCTCTGGCGCGTACTCAACGACCCCCAGAGCAAGCAGAAGGCATCGGTGGCCCGGCCCGTCAAGGAGGCCACCGCGGTGGACGAGTTCACGGTGCGGATCACCACCAAGAAACCCACCGCGCCGCTGCTGGACTTCCTCTGCGACGGCCTCATCATCACCAGCAAGGCCACCTATGACAAGCACGGGGCCAAGGAAGCCGACAAGAACCGCATGATGGGCGGCGGACCCTACGCCCTGGCCGAGCTGGTGCCGGGACAGCGGATGGTCATCGAGAAACGGCCCGACCACCCGGCCGCCAAGCTGAACCCCAACGCGCCCGACGAGATCGTGTTCCGGGTCATGCGCGAGCCCGAGCAGCGCGTCGCGGCCCTCATGAACAACGAGGTGCAGATCGCCCAGTTCATCCCGCCGCACCTGTACAAGACGGTGGACGGCTCCCCGAACCACAAGATCGTCCCCACCGACTCCATCGAGATCATGTTCCTGGCCATGCAGCCCAAGCCGCCCTTCGACAAGAAGGAAGCCCGCCAGGCGGTGTGCCATGCCATCGACCGGGACAAGATCATCAAGACCCTGCTCCAGGGCCAGGCCAACCGTCTCGACGGCCCCCTGGGTCCGGGGCAGTTGGGGTACAACCCGGACCTGAAGACCCGCTACACCTATGACCCCAAGAAGTCGCGGGAGCTGCTGGCCAAGGCCGGCTACCCCGACGGGGTGTCGGTGGAGCTGCAAACCCCGGTCAACCGCTACACTCTGGACAAGCAGGTGACCGAGGCCATGATCCCCATGCTCAACGCCGCGGGCTTCAAGGCCAAGCTGCTGACGCCGGAGTGGCCCACGCTCTGGGCCAACGTGCAGAAGGGCAGGGTGCCGTTCTTCTACATGGGCCGGGGCGGCGTGCTCGACCCGAGCTCGGCGTTCCACCAGTACTTCCGTAAGGGCGGCTCCCCGCGCATCGGCTTCTCCGACCCGACCCTGGACGCGGCCCTGGACGCGGAGCAGCAGAGCTTCGACCCCGAAGAACGGAACCGGCACCTCACCACGGCCATGGAGCTCATTACGGACATGGCCCCCGCCTGCTTCATGTGGCGGCACCAGTTGCTGTGGGGCATGGCCAGCAACATCGACTATCAACCCCCGGCCGACGCCCGCATCTACGGCATGGACATCAGCGTCAAGTAGTAGAGGGCGTCTTGGCTCACACGTAGCAAGGGGGGCGTGCTTCCGCGGCAGCGGCGGCAGGCCCCCCTTGCCTTTCTGCTGCTCCCTTTCGTCCGATCGAGCAGCGTCCCGACGAGGCGGTTCACATGCGGAAACGCGCTCCCAGGAACCGGACGCTTTCATGTACGGATGAGGAGACCGCCCGACTGTCTCGGGACGTCATGCGAGTCGGAACGGCGGTCATCCCCCAGGATATCGAAGGCCGGCTGGTCGCAGGGGACATCTTCGACGTCTCGAAATTCCTTCCCCCGGAATTCGTCGATCTTCTGATCCTGGACCCGCCATACAACCTGTCGAAGAACTTCAACGGAACCCGCTTCCGAACGAAAGACGGAACCGGGTATCGTTCCTGGTTCCAGGATCTCGTCGATTTGCTGGCGCCGACCATGAAGCCTGACGCCACGATCTACGTGTGCTCGGACTGGAAGACATCCACGTTGATATTCCCGGTCCTGGAGTCGAGGTTCCATGTGCGGAACCGCATTACCTGGGAGCGGGAGAAAGGGCGTGGAGCAAGGATGAACTGGAAGAACAACACGGAGGACATCTGGTTCTGCACGAAGTCGAACCGCTATTATTTTGACGTTGAGGCGGTGAAAGTGAAACGCAAGGTCCTCGCTCCTTACACGTTCGAAGGAGAACCGAAGGATTGGCGACGGGAAGAGGACGGCGATTATCGCCTGACCCATCCGTCGAACATCTGGACCGACCTGACGATTCCCTTCTGGTCGATGCCGGAAAATACGGACCATCCCACACAGAAACCCGAGAAGCTGATGGCGAAATTGATACTGGCGAGCTCGAAGAAGGGGGGTTTCGTGTTCGATCCTTTTCTTGGGAGTGGAACCACCGCGGTCGTGGCGGAAAAGTTGTCAAGACGTTGGTGTGGAGTGGACATCAACGACGAGTACCTGTGCTGGACGCTGAAACGCATCGCTGCCGCCAGGAAAAACCCGGCCATCCAGGGATATGCCGGCGGTACGTTCCGGGAAAGGAATACCCCCACTGCCCAACCCGACAGGACCCATTCGGCCACCCGGCAAGGCGATCTGTTTTCATGAGGTCAGGCTTCTACTACGAGGGTCACCATCGAAAGGTGGCCTCGACCGTCAAGGAGTACATCAATTCGTCACAGGGTTTCCTTTCACCGCAAACGGCAGGAAGCCCAAGAGCGGTTGGCGACGCGCTGGAATTACTCGTAGCAGAGCGGTTCGATGAACTTCTTGGAGACTGGTGCAGCGAGTACTCGAAGGACTTCGCTCGCCGCGCCATGGTGGATTTGGCGTTCACCGACAGGCAGGGCATCTACTCCATCGTAGACGTCAAGACGCACAGGGAAGACACCCGATTCAATATGCCCAATCTCACATCGGTAGAACGGCTGGCGCGATTCTATGAATCCGACGCCAATGTCTTCTCGTTGCTCATTATCAGGTACTCGATGGAAGGCACAAGGGCCTCTGCCTCGGAAGTTCTGTTCTTTCCGATCGAATTCCTGGACTGGGATTGCCTTACCATCGGCGCACTCGGCTGGGGCCAGATCCAGATCGCGAATTCCAACGATATTCGCGTGATCGACGGGTATTCACGGAAGAAATGGATGTTGCAGTTGTGCAAGACGATGATCGAGTTCTATCCAAGGGAGGTCCTCAAGATCCAGGGGAGGATCGACCGGTTCCACACAGTAAGGGAACGTTGGGAGTCCAGGGACGATATCTGGGCATGACGGTCCTCGCCTTCAGGTACGAGGACGATCCGAAGCTGCACTCCATGTGCAAGGGACAGAACAAGATCAACCCTTCTTGGCCGCAGGATCGGGTCCCGGCGGCTCCATGTCCCATCCCCTGGTGGAGATGTCCATGATGACCCCGTTGGGTCCCCGCACCTTCTGCTCGAAGTAGAAGCTGTCGTGCGGTCCCACCTCGTCGCCCAGCACCTCCGCCTCGGTCTCGCCCAACCGGGCGTTGGCCTCTTCGAGGCTGTCCACGTGGAAACCCATGTGGTGGAGCCCTTCGTACGCGGCCCCGCCCGCCATGTCCGCGGCCTCGTCGGAAGGATAGTCCAGGAAGGCGAAGTTGACGTGTCCGTCCGAGAGGAACACGCCGCTCCCGCGGGGCGACGCGGGCACCCGCTTGACGAACTTGAGACCGAAGACCTTCTGGTAGAAGGCCGCGGTCTTCTCCGGGTCCCTGGTTGCGATTGCGATGTGTCTCAGACGCGCCATGTGCCGCCCTTTCTTCGTGGACGCCCGCGAATTGCGGTCCCGTTTTCGGCCCCCCTCGACCGTCAGCGACCCGGACGGACCCACGCCCGCTGACGGAATCCGGACTGCATGGTCTCCATTTAGCCTTGCTTCGCCGCCTCGTTCAACCCCTCGGGGCGTCGCGCGCCGGGGTCGGCGCATCGAACCGGAAGCCGCGGCTGCCGGGTCGAGGGCCGATCCCTTGACGCGGTGATGCATTGACGGCTATCCCGTGTTATTCAAGAAAGGAAGCTCTGGGCAATCCCGGCCCCTCCCGGCTCGAGGCGTCTCTCCCCGTGGGAAAGCGCGTCCTTCGACTTCGCTGCGCTCGGAACGAACGGGGACGATCTTTCAGGGTTTCCGAAACCGGCCTGCACGACAGGCGGGACAGGCAGAAAGGCCAACCACGAGCCGAAACCGACGCGGAACCTCCGGGAGCATGGAATGGACAGCTTCGAACAAGCCTTCAGCGATACCGAGAGGGCTGCGAAATCGACACTGGATTCGGCCGGGGAACTGATCCGGCTGGCCAAGCAGTTGCAGAAGGCGTCCAGGGAAGGGAACCTTGCCGCCATGAAGAGGACCCAGGGGAGGCTCGACGGCGCGATGGGCTCCCTGGAGGAGACCGTGGCCAACGCCGTCCGGGCCTGGCCGTTCCAGGACGGCGAGGAAGAGCAGTACCTGAGGGACGGATACTCGGCCGAGTTGCGCCGCATCGCCTCGGAGCGAAACCTGGACGTGCACGAGCGGGACGACCGGCTGATCTCCCATCCCTCCGTGGTGCGCATCCTGCCCGGCGAACGCGCGGTCAGGATCGACAGGAAGAAGGTCTCCTCCATCAGACCGTCCTATTTGGCGGACGTCCTGTTGAAGAACCAGGAGAAGCCCGGCCGCTACCAGTCAGGCGCTTTCCTCGAGTCCCTCTACGCCGTGTACTCGGACATCGTCAGGGAAGAGAACCCGGACCGCCTGGTGAGGACCGCAGGGCGGGTCGTGCCCCTGGAAAGGATCTACCGGCTGTTCACCTCCTTGCCGGGCAGCAGCCGGGAATACGACCGCACGGACTTCGCCAGAGACCTGTATATCCTGGACACGAAAGGCCCTGAACGCACGAAACAGGGCGCGGCCGTCTCCTTCCCGTCGTCCACCGGCACACGGCGCTCCAAGGGCGTGTTCTCCTTCGTCGGACCGGACGGCCGCGACGTCCAGTACTACGGACTCCGGTTTACCGAGGGCGACTGATGGCGAACCGCATCCCCCTGCGAGACTGGTTGCAGCACATCGACCGCGAGTACCTGTCCGCTTTCGTCAGGGACGGCGGCGCCTCCGTCAAGTTCGCCGTCACCGAGGACGAATTGAAACCGGCCTTGCGTGAAGCCGTAGCCGAGCGCTGCCGGAAGCTGGACTACGTCTTCGCGGCGCTGGACGCCGCGGACATGCGGGCGCACATGCCGCAGGACCTCTTCTTCGGGCTGGCTCGCCGCATGGACTGGCGGCTACTGGCCCGACGGCTGATCCGGCGGCTGGCGGGCGACAAGGGTTACGCGGTCGAAGGCGTGGACCCCGGAGCGTCCGGCAACGTCTTTGCCGCGGTGGCCGACCGCAACGGCATCGACTTGCGGTTCTTCTTCCAGGCAATCCTCCCGGAAATACAGGAGCGCGTCTCCAAGAACCCTCGGATGGCCAAGGACTTCCGAGCGGCCATGAGTCAACTCTGCCTCATGGAAAACACTCGTGACCGCGGCGAGTACGACGGCCAGCCCGTACTGGATTGGCTGACCGGCGCCAACACGCGAGTCAGCAGCGTGCGTCCCTTTTCCATCTACACCGGCATCAACCGCACCACCGCCCGGTACTTCATCGAATCCGCCCTCCACTGGGTCCGCCTGGCTGGATTTGCCGGGACCGTCGTCATGCTGGACAACTCCCGCGTCACCCTGGCCCGCAACCCCAGGGACGGCAAGCGGTACTACACCCGGGCCATGGCCATGGACCACTACGAGCTGCTGCGCGAGTTCATCGACGACATCGACCGGCTGTCGGGAACCCTCCTGTTGGTGGCCGCCAACTCCGAGTTCGTGGACGAAAGTCCCGGGTCCAGAGGCTATGGCATCTACCAGGCCCTGCGCACCAGGGTGATGGACGACGTTCGAGACAGGAGCCTGGTCAACCCCGTCGCCTCCCTCGTGCGACTGTCCTGAAAGGATCCCTCGTCATGCCTGCGGATCAATACCCTGTCCTGTCCTGCAGACGCGCCCTCGAAGCGCTCCGCAACGGCGTTCCCAACGGGGACGCGGTGGAGATCCTGGGCTGCAACCAGCCCCGGGCGGTAGGCGATTTCACGGCCCTGCTGGCCAGGGCCGCGGATGCGGACGAACCCCCCGACGGCGCCCTGGGAATGCTGGTCTCCGGCGATTTCGGGTCGGGCAAGTCCCACCTGCTGACCCACCTGGAACACCGGGCCCTGTCGCAGGGGTTCGTTTGCAGCAAGGTGGCCGTCAGCAAGGAGACGCCTCTCTACGACCTGGGCAAGGTGTTCCAATCGGCGGTGGAGAACGGGCGCGCGCCGGGGCACACCGGGCGGCTGATGGAAGAACTGGCGCAAGCCCTCCGGCCGGACTCCCCGGCCTACGCCGCTTTCTTCCGGTGGGCCGACAAGGCCGCCCGCGACGGCCTTCTCAGTCCGATCTTTCCGGCGAGCCTGATGGTCCACGAAAGGTCGGGAGACCCGGAGCGCAACGGCCAGATCGAAGCGTTCTGGGCGGGCGACCGGATCAGGGTATCCACCGTCAAGGACGGCCTCAGGAAGATCGGACAATTGCAGAACTACCCGTTTCGCGCGCCCAAGGCGGCCGACCTGCCTCCGCAGCGCCTGCGGTTCGCCAACGAGCTCATCCGGGGCGCCGGCTTCGAGGGCTGGGTGGTGCTGCTGGACGAGATCGAGTTGATCGGCTCCTACACGCTCCTGCAACGGGGCAGGTCCTATGCGGAGTTGGCCCGCTGGCAGGGGAAGACCCGCAACGAACCCTGTCCGGGACTGGTGGCCGTCGGAACCGTGACCGACGACTTCGCACTCGCGGTCATCAGCCCCGACGGGTCCGGGTCCAAGAGGGACCGCGACTACGTCGGCGCGAAGATGCAGGGCAGCAGGTACAAGGGCATCGCCGCCCGGGCGGAGACCGGGATGCGCCTGCTGGAACGCGAATGCCTGCCGCTGGCTTCGCCCACCGGGACCGACGTCCGGGAAACCGTGGAGAAGCTGCGGGAAATCTACAGCACCGCCTACGGCTGGAACGCGCCGGCGCTGCAAGGGGATACGGGAGGCGCCGGGTTCCAGAACCGCATGCGGTACAAGGTCCGCGCCTCCATCAACGAATGGGACCTGCTCAGGTTCTACCCCGGCTCCCGACCGGAGATCGAAGGAGACGAGTTCCACCACGCCTATGAGGTGAACGCCGACCTGGAACGGGAATCCCGGGACGACGCCGAGTAGCGGTCGGCCATCCCTTGCGCCGGAGGGTATGTCGTATTGCCGATCCCTTTCCACGACCCGGGCGCGGGGAGCACTGGCTCCGGCGCCATCGGCTGGCTGCGGTTCATGGAGGAGAGCCGCGGCGAAGGCATGCGGGCCGCGCTGTTCCAGACATCGGTTCGAGGCGACCCCCTCGCCTTCTGCTTCAGCCGCATGGAGCGGCGCGAGACCGCGGGGAAACGGGACCCCGTGAAACCAACGCTCGTGTCGTCCCTCGCGAAGTCGCTGTTCGGAGCCGCAGACCCGCGGCCGGCACTGATCCTGGCTCTGGCCGACGAAGTGCCGGAAGGCACGTTCCGCGACGAAATCCGGGTAGGGCTGCCCCTCTGCCGTATCGGCACGGATTGGCTTCAACCCCACGCCCAACCGGCGCACCGCAGTCCTGCCGGCGGGCGCTTCCGGCTGCTCTGGGAAGGGGACCGCCACGACGGCGAGACCCGGGCCGACCGGCTCCTCGACGAGATCATGGACCGGGGCGACCCCGTGGAACCTTTCGACCGAACCGCCAGATGCCTGGACGAAGCCTTCGACGACGAGCGCGTCAGAGCCATGACGACGCTTCCCGGGATGGCCGCGGTCGTCAGCCTCTCTTCGCTGCCCGAACGCCCGGAATACTCCGCCAACCGCGGTTCGGGGAACGGCCACGCCGTCCACGAGCCTCCGCCGGCCTTTCGGTCCGGCCTGACCCTGGCGGAGCGGCTGTGGGCGGTGCTCGCCGCGCCGCGCCCACGGGACCCGGACGTCCGACTAGAATGGCCCGGAGAGTTGATGCCCTTCCAGCAGGAGGGTGTCCGGGCCCTGCTGGACAGACGCCAACTGTTGCTCGCCGACGACATGGGCCTGGGCAAGACGCTGCAGGCAATCGCTGCGCTGCGCATCCTCCGGGCCCGCGGGGAGGTCCGGTCGTGCCTGGTCGCGGCCCCCGCGGGGCTGCTGGACCAATGGCGGCGCGAGATCGAGAAATGGGCGCCGGAACTCTCCGCCATCGTCATCCGCGGCTCCACGTCCGACCGCGCCTGGCAATGGAGAGCGGAGAAGGACGTCACCCTGGTCAGCTACGATACCCTGCGCTCGGACTTCGGCGGCGGCGCGCAATCCCCGGTGCGCCGCAGGACGTGGGACGTGGTGGTGGCCGACGAGGCGCAGCGCATCAAGAACCGCAACGACACCAGCGACGCCCTGAAGGGGTTGCGGAGGGCGCGCTCCTGGGCGTTGACCGGAACGCCGGTGGAGAACGACGAAGAGGAACTGGCCTCGATCCTGGAGTTCGTGGACCACGACGGTTCCGGACCCCCCAGACACTACCGGCCGGGCGTGGAATTGCGATGGCGGCACGGCGAACTGCAACTTCGACGCAAGAAGGGCGACGTGCTGGAAGACCTTCCCCCCAAGCAGGTGACCAAGGTGACCATCGACCTAGGCCCCAGCCAGCGCAACAGCTATGACAAGGCCGAGCAGGAGGGAATCATCTACCTCAGGTCGCTGGGGGCCGAGGTCCGCGTACCGCACGTGCTGGAGCTCGTTACCCGCTTGAAACAGGTATGCAACGCGGACCCCAGGACCGGGGAGTCCACCAAGCTGGAAGACATCGGGGACCGCCTGGGACGACTGGCGGACCAGGGCCACAAGGCGCTGCTGTTCTCCCAGTACGTAAGCGACACGTCGGGGGTGCGCGCCGCAGCCAACTACCTGCAGGACTTCGCTCCGCTCACCGTCACCGGCGACATGCCCCAGCGGGAGCGCACCGAGGTCATCGAGCGGTTCAAGTCCCGGGACGAGCACAAGGTGCTGATCCTGTCGCTGCGCGCCGGCGGCCTGGGCCTGAACCTGCAGGAGGCGTCCTACGTCTTCCACCTGGACCGATGGTGGAACCCCGCGGTGGAAAGCCAGGCGGAAGACCGGAGCCACCGCTATGGCCAGAAGGTCAAGGTCAACGTCATCGAGTATTCCTGTTCCGGGACCATCGAGGAACGCATCGACGAGGTCCTGGAGCGCAAGCGGGAACTGTTCGACGAGATCATCGACGACGTGTCGCTGGACTTGTCCGACCGAATGAACGACGAAGAACTCTTCGGCCTGTTCGGCCTGAAGCGTTAGACGCAAGCGGAGGAAAGCGCAAACGATGTCCGGGCTTCGTCCTCCCCTGCCGCGGGAACCCCAATGACGGAACCGAAAACCGTACTGGTCACGGGCGCGAGCGGCTTCATCGCCAAGCGCGTGGTGCTCGATTTGCTGAACGCGGGTTACGACGTGGTGGGATCGGTGCGGTCGGACTCGCGCCGGAACGAAGTCCGGGACGCGGTCCGGCCGCATCTCGCCACCCACGAGGACCTCGACCGGCGTCTGCGCTTCGTGCTGCTGGACCTCAACCGCGACGAGGGTTGGAGCGACGCCATGTCGGGCGTGGACGTGCTGGTGCACACGGCGTCGCCCGTGCCCGTGACCCAGCCGCGGGACGAGGACGAACTCATCCGCCCCGCGGTGGGAGGAACGCTGCGGGCGCTGGGCGCCGCCCATGCCGCCGGCATCCGCCGCGTGGTGTTGACCTCATCCTCCTCCGCGGTCACCGACTCGCCCCGGGGCCCGGGGACGAGCCGGTTCGACGAGACGGACTGGAGCGACCCCTCGTGGCCCAGGATCAGGCCCTACGCCAAATCCAAGACGCTGGCGGAACGGGCGGCGTGGGACTTCGTGGAGAACACGGCGCCGGAGATGGAGCTCACCGCCATCAACCCCTGCCTCGTCCTCGGCCGTCCGCTCGACGACCTCTACGGCGCCTCGCTGCGCCTGGTGGAACGGCTGCTCCGGGGCCGGGACCCCATGGTGCCCAACCTGGGCATATCCCTGGTGGACGTGACGGACGTGGCCCGCATGCACGTCCGCGCCATTGTGACGCCGGGCGCCGCGGGCAAGCGCATCATCGCCGCGGCCGAGTTCCTGTGGATCGCGGAAATGGCCGAGACCCTGAAGGCTGCCTACCCCCAACGCAGGATCCCCGTGAGGGTCGCGCCCGACTTCGTGGTCCGCCTGGGGGGGATCTTCAACCGGCAGGCCCGGTCCTTCACGCCCCTTCTCGGACGGCGCTACGAAATGGACAGCGCCCGGGCCCGGAGCCTGCTGGACATGGACTTCGTTCCGGCCAGGGAGAGCCTCTGCGCCGCCGCGGCCTACATCATGGAGCGCGGTCTGGCCGGGCGGTAGCCCGCCGGCTTCCAACGCCGCTTCGGCGCGTCCGGGATTGGCCAAGGTCTCCCCGGCTCATCCGGTCCCATCCCCCTCCGCCCCGCGGAGGGAGGCCACTGCGCCGTCACCGCCTTCCCGTACTCGGCGAGGATTTCGGGAGGGGCCGCATCGACGAGGGTGGAGCACAGGGTCTTCATCGGCTGTCCCCCCTTGGCGCAGTGCGTTCGAGGACGGCCTCCATGCCCCGGATCAAGGTCCGCAGCGCCTCGCCCTGCTCACGGATAGCGGCCATGGATTCCGCGTGACGCTGGTCGGCGCTGGCCATCGCCTCCTCGTGGCGCTTGCCCGCGACTTCCATCGCTTCATCATGGCGCTTGTCGGCGATTTCCATGGCTTCATCATGGCGCTTGCCCGCGACTTCCATTGCTTCCGCGTGGCGCTTATCGGCGAGATCCATCACTTCGGCGTGGCGTTGACCGGCGAGATCCATCGCTTCGGCGTGGCGTTGACCGTCTGCGGCTCGGCGCTGGTCGGTGGTCCGCCACATGAGCCAGAACCCGATCCAGATCGAGACGATCTGCCCGAACCCGACCGCTGCAGCAATCCAGTTTCCCAGATAGCGAAGCCCCAGCATCTCGTTCTGGTAACTGATGGTGGCCAGTTCGAATTCCGTCATAGCGCCTTTTCCCTCCTCCCTCGGCTGGAATCACAACGTCAGAGTCCCGTTCCCGCTCCGGTGGCCGCCGCACCCGCCGAAAACGGAACCGCGCCATCAGAGGCCGGCCCTGGCCTTGATCTTGTCCACCAGCCGGACGGCCACGTCGATGTCCTCCTGCATGGTGCGGCCGCTCACGCCCACCGCGCCCGCCACCGCCCCGTCCCGGTCCCGGATGAGGACTCCGCCGCCGATGGACGTGAGGTTGGCGTCGCCGTAGGCGGCGATGCCGCGGTCACCCACCATCTTCTCGATCTCCACCGAGTCCCGTCCGAACCACAGCGCGGAATAGCCCTTGTTGTGGGAGAGTATGCTCGACCGGTAGGGCGCGCCGTCCATGCGGGTGTAGTGCAGCAGTTCCCGGTGCGCGTCGAGGACCGCGAAGGACACCGGCCGCCCGGTCTCGTTGGCCAGCTCGTCGAGCAGTTCCGCAACGGATTCGTGTATCGCCTTGTGGGGCAAGTCAGCCATGTGGGTAACCTCCGTCGGGTCATGGAGCGATGAGGGACGCTCTCCAGCCTGTCCTCTTATTGACTTATTGAGACCCGCACGCAGAGTCAAGCGGCCCGCGTTGCTTATTGGACTCCGCAAAGGTATAGGGGGTTGTCAAGACGTTCCCGTGGCCTGATGGGCCGTGCTGCCGGGACGGAAAGGAGCGCCACGTGCTGAAGGGCCAGAGAGCGGAGCTGGGCGGCCGCACCCCGTACCAGAAGTGGGTCGCGTCCCAGGGCATACCGGTCCTCAGGGAGTTCTACGTGGAGGACCTCGGCGCGGTGGAGCTGGCGCCGTGGGAGTGGAAGGGCGGGCTGGGGGCGTACCTCAACCTCATCGGCACGGGGGAGAGCAACGACTCCTACGTCTGCGAGATCCCTCCGGGCAAGAGCCTCCATGCGCAGCGCTACCTGTTCGAGGAGATGATCTACGTGGTGAGCGGACGCGGGGCCACCTCCGTGTGGAACGACGAAGGCCGCAAGAGCACTTTCGAGTGGGGCGCCGGAAGCGTGTTCTCCCCTCCCCTCAACACCTGGCGCCAGCACTTCAACGGCAGCGGCTCGGAGCCCGCGCGTTTCTTCGCCGTGACCTCCGCGCCGCTGGTCGTCAACCTGTTCCACAACGCGGACTTCGTCTTCGACAACCCCTTCGCCTTCCACGACCGGTTCCACGGCCCCGAGGACTATTTCTCCGGCAAGGGCGAGCAGTACGACTTCCGCGCCATCAAGGTGTGGGATACGAACTTCATCGCGGACGCAAGGTCCATCGACCTCCACGTGCGCGAGAACCGGGGCGCGGGCGGCCGGTTCCTGGGCGTCGAGCTGTCCGAGAACTCCATGACCGCGCACATCGCCGAGTTCCCGGTGGGCACCTACAAGAAGGCGCACCGCCACGGGCCCGGGGCCCACGTGGTGATCCTCGGCGGCAAGGGGTTCTCCCTGATGTGGCCAAGCGGGTCGGACATCCGGAAGTTCGACTGGGGCGAGCGAAGCGTGATCGTGCCGCCGGAGATGTGGTTCCACCAGCACTTCAACTCGGGCGCCGTCCCCGCCCGGTACCTGGCGCTGCGCTGGAACAGCCGCAAGTTCCCCATGAGGGAGAAGGGCTTCGGCACGGACAAGAGCGTGAAGGACGGCGGCGACCAGATCGAGTACGAGGACGAGGACCCCAGGATCCGCGAGATCTTCGAGCGGGAGCTCGCCCGTGAAGGGTTGCAGTCCAGGATGGCCGCGGTCACGGGCTGACCGGAGCCGGCGAAAGGCCACGTCATGGCAAGCAGGATGCGCATCTACTACCGGGCGTCGAGCCACGTGCCCCTGTGGAAGGTCATGGAGCAGGGAGGGTTCCTGGAGCGGCACGGGATCCGCATGGACTTCGGTTCCATGGAGGGCATGCGCGGGAAAGCCATGCAGGGGCTGCGGGCCGGCGACATCGACGTCGTCTCCGGGAACCACCACAACCTCTACGTGCGCCGGGCCCTGCACGGGGAGCCCTTCGTCCACGTGGCCCAGTCCAACAACCGGTGGCGCGAGAACTGCCTGGTGGCCGGAGACGGCATCCACGGCCTCCAGGACCTCAAGGGCAAGCGGGTGGCCATGGACGACTTCGACGGCCACACCGGACTCAACGTGTGGCTGTTCCTGAGGCTCCACGGGATCGAGGAAGGGCGGGACGTGGAGTTGGTGACCGGCCCCAAGAACGCGGTGGAGCGGGTGCGCGGCGTCCTGTCGGGACGATACGACGCCACGTTCGTGCGCGCGGTGGACCGGCTGCGGGCACGGGCCATGGACGCAAGGCTCCTGGATCTCCCGACCATGGACATGATCGAGGGCGTGACCCTCACCACCACCACCACCTACGTCCGCGGCCACCCCGAGGAGGTCCGCTCCCTGATCCGCGCGCTCATCGACGGCGTCCACTTCTTCAAGACCCGCCGGGACGAGACCCTGGACATCATAAGGACCCACTGCGGGGACAAGTACGAGTCGGACGAAGAGCTTGCCGCCTTCTACGAAGACCAGGCCGCTTCCCTGGAGCCCCGGCCCTACCCCACCCTCGACGCCATACGGAACGTCTTCGCCCTGGCGGTCAAGCGCCACCCGCAGGTGGCCGGCTTCAATCCCCTGGCCATGTGGGACCTGCACCACCTGCGAGAGATCGACGACAGCGGCTACATCGACGAGCTGTGGGGATCTTCCGGGGGAGCATGAGCGCGTCCTTCGACTCCGCTTCGCTACGCTCAGGACGCGTTTTCCCACAGGAGAGAGGGTTCAAACCGGAATTGTGCAGAGTTTCCGAAAGCATGTCCTCGCGGAAGCGGGGGCGGGAATCCAGATCCTGCGGGCAAACCCCGTGGGCGCCATGTATGAGCGGTTTGTGCAACGAGAGCGAGGAAACCGGATGGATTCCCGCTTTCGCGGGAATGACGTGAGTGGGCGGCTGCGGGAATGACGGGGCAGGTGGCTGCGGAGCAGTGACGGCGTGGTCCCTGTCGCTTCCCTTTCCCTCCTGCCTTACCCACACGAAAGCCCGAAGAGCCACTATAGGGTCCGGGCGGCGCGGCGGCGTTTCGGCCTTGACAAGGTGAACGGTTGTCCTTATGTTCCGTCTCCCTTTCCGTCATCGACTCGCGGCCGGTTCCGGGGTGGACGAAGGCCAAGGCGGACCGGAGAGGGGCAAACCCGATGGATACCAACCTCCGGCAAGCCGAGGACGCCATGACGACCATGCAAGGGATTTCCGAATGCACTGCCCCCCCCCCCCCCCCCGATAAGGGGTTGCGCCGCCGCGGGTCGAAACTCAGGGTGCTCCCTTCGCGTCCTGCTCGCGCTGTGGGCCGTTGCGGCCGCGGTCTCGTTCGCGGCGCCCGCGCATGAGGCCGCGGCGCATACCGGCGCGGGGGCCCAGCCCACCGACCCGGTGCACATCCCCGACGCCAACTTGCGGGCGAAGGTGGAGGCGGCGCTGAACAAGGCCAGCGGAGCGACCATCACCCATGCGGACATGGCGGGGCTGAGGACCTGCACCTTTGCGAACCCCACTAGCTGCCTGTATCTCGAGCGCCCCTTCTCGGACCGGTTCAACGTGGCCGGCCACATCCACGATCTGACGGGACTGGAGCACGCCACCGGGCTGACCCGCGTGATAATCCAGTTTCACCCCATCTCGGACCTCACCCCCCTCGCCGGCCTCACAGGCCTGAGGAGTCTGACCATCGAAAATGGCGACATCCAGAACCTCGCGCCGATCGCCGGTCTCACCAACCTGCAAACCCTGGCGCTCCACGCGAGCTATCGGATCTCGGACCTCACCCCCCTCGCCGGTCTCACCAGCCTGAGGCTGCTGCGCCTCACCGTGAACCGGATCTCGGACCTCAGCCCCCTTGCCGGCCTCACCGGCCTGACCCGGCTGTACCTCAACGACAACCGGATCTCGGACCTTACCCCCCTCGCCGGCCTCACCGGCCTGGATCGGCTAACCCTCGACGTCAACCGGATCACGAACATCGAGCCGCTCCGGGGGATGACGTCCCTGACCCGCCTGACACTCCAGGAAAACCATGGACTCCGCGACATCTCGCCGTTGAGCGGCCTGACCAGCATCTACTATTTCGATCTCGACGCGACCGGCGTCGAAGACATCTCGCCGCTGGTCCTCAACTCGGGATTGGGTTCCGGGGACTACGTCTCGCTGGACGACCTTACGGCCCTGAACGCCGACGCCGCCGGCCATATCGCGACCCTTCGAGGAAGGGGCGTCACGGTGTGGGGAGGAGACGTGGAGCAGGCGCGGCAATGGCAGGTGCAGAACGTGAGGGTAACGCCCGGGCCGGGACAACTGACGGTCGCCTGGGACCCCCTGCCGGACGCCGAGAACCCGAAGACGCGCACCAAACCCCAGGGCTACAAGGTGCAGTGGAGGTCCGGCGCGCAACACTGGAGCGACACCGTGACCTACAGGGCTGCGTCGGACTACTCCGATGTCCCCGGCATGGACCGGCACCGCGTGGTGAGCGGCGTGAACACGAGGAGCTACACGATCCCCGGCCTCACCCCCGGCGTCGCGTACACCGTGCGGGTCAAGCCGGACTTCGGGATCTTCTACGAAGGCGCCCCCTCTGCCGAGGCCACCGGCGCGCCGCTGGACCAGATCACCGCGTCCGTGACGCCGGGAGCGGGGAGCCTGGACGTATCGTGGCTGAGGGTCCCCGACGCGACCGGTTACCGCGTAGAGTGGAGGTCCGACGCACAGGAGTACGGCGGCGACCCGAACCGGGAAGACAGATGCGTCCCCGAAGGGCGGACCTGCATCTCCGTCGAAGACGACCGCGCCAGCGCCCTGCGTTCCATCTCCTCGGTCCGGGCTACCCCCTACGCCGACGCCAACCGGGTCACCTACACCATCGAGGACCTCGACCCCGGCGTCATGTACACCGTGCGCGTCACCCCCATGTTCGCCAACGGCCACGGCGACGAATACGCCGAGGTTACCGGCACGCCCTACCGCAAGGCCATCGCGTCGGTCACGAGGGCCTCGACCATAGGGGCCGCAGGGGCCGCTACCGCGGTGGAAGGCGAAGTTGCGGAGCTGCGGGTGGTGCTGGACGAGCCCTCCGAAGTCCTGGTGACGGTGAGGTGGGCCACGGAGGACGGTACGGCCGAGGCGGGGGAGGACTACCGCGCTGCGGACGGGCGCCTGACGTTCCGGCCGGGCGACCGGGAGAAGACGTTGCGGGTGGAGACCCTGGACGACCTGCGGGTGGAGCCCCCGGAGACGTTCCGGGTGCGGCTGACGGAGGCCACCAACGCCGAGCCGGACCCGCAGGCGGCTTCGGGAACGGTGACGATCACGGACGACGACACGGAGGGCGCGCGCCATCGGGCGCTGCACATGGTGCTGGCGGGAGTGGGCCGCACGCTGGCGACGGACGCGGTGGACGTCATCGGCGGGCGGTTCACGGGTGCGCCTTCGGAAGCGCAGGCGGTCGTGGGCGGGCAGCGGCTGCGGCTGGACCCCGGGGGGCGCGACGGCGCCGCGGACATGGTCTTCGGCATGGCGCGGGTCCTGGGCGTGGAGGTCCACTCGTCCGCGGCAGGCAACGGCGCGTGGGACGACCCTGCGGCCATGCGAGTTTCCGCGGTCTGGCGCGACTTCGATGCCGCGGCCGGCCCGTGGGCCGGGACGGACGGACGGACGTGGCGCCGGCGGCAGGTGTCCGCGGCGGGGATACTGGCCGGGAGCCGGTTCGAGCTGCCGTTGAGCGACCGGGAGTCCCGGGGCGGCCGGACCACGGGCTGGACGTTGTGGGGCCGGGGCACGGCCAACGGGTTCGGCGGTCGGCCGGTGGACGGCTTCACCATGGACGGCGACGTGTTCACCGGCTACGTGGGCCTCGACTACCGCATGCGCCGGGACGTGTTGCTGGGCATGGCGCTGGCCCAAAGCTGGGGCGACGTGGACTACGAGACCACCGGAGTGACCAGGGGCAAGGTGGACGTGGGCCTGACCAGCGTGCTGCCCTACGTGCACTGGACCCCGCGTTCCGGCTTGGGCGTGTGGGGTCTGCTGGGCGCGGGCTGGGGCGATACCGACCTGGAGGACGAGGCCGGGAAGGCGGATTCCGACCTGGAGATGCTGTTGGCCTCGGTGGGCGCCCGGCAGGAGTTGTTCACCTGGCGGAAGATCGACCTGGCGATGAAGGCCGACGCCTTCCTGACCGGACTGGAGGTCGGCGCCGCACAGGGGCTGCCGAAGGCCTCGGGCGATGCCCAACGGATGCGGCTGATGCTGGAAGGACGGACCGAGTGGCCGGTCTCGGAGGTCTCGCAGGTGACGCCGTTCCTGGAGATCGGTGGGCGGTGGGACCGCGGCGATGCGGAGACGGGCCTGGGCGCGGAGTTGGGTGGCGGCCTGGAGTTCGCGGACACGGAGTTGGGCTTGAGTGTCGAGGCCCGGGGCCGGTACCTGCTGCTCCACGAGGAGTCGTCCTTCGACGAATGGGGCGCGAGCGTGACCCTGCGGCTGGACCCGGGAGAGTTCGGCGGAGGGCTGTGGTTCACCATGGCGCCGGTGTGGGGCGCGCAGGGGAGCCGACTGGAGGAGATGTGGCGCGGCGCGTCGGGGTTGCGGGCCGGCGTGGACCCCGAGGACGCGGCGCGGGGGCTATCGGCGCAACGCCTGGACCTGGACGTGGGCTATGGAGTGGTGACCCACCAAGGCGCGGGCCTGCTGACCCCCTACGGCGGCGTGTCCATCAGCGGACCGGGGCGCCGAGGCTACCGTCTGGGCAGCCGGATGAAGTTGGGGAAGGCCATGGCCATGGACCTGGAAGGCCAACACGAGACACGGGCCGGCGGCGGCAGGACCAACAGCCTCACGCTCTACACCCGCTGGCGCTGGTAGGCGCCCCGCGGGCAGGAAAACTCCCACACGCAACTAAGGGAACCTCTGAACAATCGGGACAGAGAGCATGAGAGCGTCCTTCGACTCCGCTTCGCTACGCTCAGGATGAATGGGGGGACTCCGCTTCGCTACGCTCAGGACGAACGGGAACGGGATGGTCGGGGTGAGGGAAGCCGTCCGGGATGTCTCGATGGTCCAGGGGTTCCTTTACTCGAACAGGCGCCAGATGAGCGCTTCCGGCCAGTACACGTGCATGATCCGGTCGTACACGCCGTACTCGAACCCGGTGATGGCCGCGGCCATGCCCAGGGACAGGAGCCAGCCCGCTCCGTAGCATTTCATGTAGAGGAAGACGAACAGCACCAGGGCCGCGGGCAGGCCCACCACGAATACGGCCAGCAGCAGGCCGATCAACCAGCACCAGACCTCCAGCGCGCCGCGGGGAAAGGCTTCGGGACCGCCCTCTTCGAACGAGGGGATCTCGAAAGCCAGCCTGGGCTCCGGGGCCGGCTTGCGGCGGTTCCGGCCCAGGTCCAGGATCAACTGCGCCGCCACCATCACCAGCCCGGCGCTGCCCAGCACCAGCACGATGATGGACGCCCGCAAGGGCCAGTCCCAGGCGGCGATCATGGCCGCCAGGATGGCCAGCCCGATGAAGAGGGTGAAGATGTCCGTGGGCCGGAACCTCATGGACGCATCCTTCACGGGGCGGGCGCCGCCCGCCGGGCCTTGACCAGCGGGAACAGCAGCGTCCCCAGCACCAGCAGGGACAGGACCACGACGCCGGGGCGGAAGACCCACTCCATGCCGTAGCGGGCCACGGCCAGCCACAGGTAGAGCTCCATCTTGCGGCCCAGGACGAACCCGAGCACCACCGGGGCCCGGGGCCAACCGAAGACCTTCAGCAGGTAGCCCAGCAGCGAGAGGGTCAGCAGCGCCACCAAGTCGCCGATGTCGAAGTTGGCGGCGAAGGCGCTGAGGAACGCCAGGGCGACGATGAACGGCACGAGCACGTAGAAGGGCAGGACGCAGATGCGCGCCGCGGGCTTCACCAGGAGCCAGCAGACCCCGGAGGCCAGGATCTGGGAGAACACCAGGGCCCAGATGATGCTGAAGACGAAGCCCAACTGGTCGGTGAGCATTTCGGGGCCCGGGGTCAGGCCCACGGCCACGAAGGCGATGAGCAGCAAGGCCATGGAGGTGCTGCCGGGGATGCCGAAGGCCAGGGTAGTGATGAGCGCCCCGCCTTCCTTGGCGTTGTTGGACGATTCCGGCGCGATGACGCCGCGCACGTCGCCCCGGCCGAAGCCCTCGCCGTTCCTTTCGGTCTGCCGGGCATGGGCGTAGGCGAACCAGTCCGCCACGTCGCTGCCGAGACCCGGCAACACGCCCACCCACACGCCGATGGCCGAGCACCGGACCAGGAGCCACCAGTGGCGGAAGGCGTCCCGGATCCCTTCCAGCAGGCCGCTGCCGAGCTTCTGGACCTCGGCCACCCGGCCCTTGCGGCCGGCCAGGGCGATCATCTCCGGGACGGCGAAGATGCTGAGGGAGATGAGCACCACGCTCACGCCGTCCCACAGGTAGGGCAGCCCCACATCGAAGCGGATCACCCCGGACTTGTCGTCCTGGCCGACGGTTGACAGGAGGACGCCCAGGATGCCCGCGGTGAGTCCCTTGAGGGGCGCGCCGGAACTGATGACGCCCAGCATGCTGAGGCCCCAGACGGTGAACAGGAAGAGCTCGGGGGAGCCGAAGCTGCGAACGACCTCGCGCAGCACCGGCAGGGAAGCGAAGAGCACCAGGGCGCCGAAGATCCCTCCGAGCATGGACACGGTGAAGGCGGCGCTCAGGGCCCGGGCGGCTTCGCCGTTGCGGGCCATGGGGTAGCCGTCCAGCACCGTGGCCTGGGCCCCGGACCCGCCGGGCACCGCCACCAGCACGGAGGTGAAGGTGTTGCCGGTGTTGCCTACGGTGGTGACGCCGATGAGGAAGGCGATGGCGTTGAAGGGCTCCATGACCATCGCGAAGGGCAGGAGGACCGCGAGCTGCGACGGCCCGCCCACCCCGGGCAGGGCGCCGCCCCAGACGCCCAGGAGGACCCCGAAGAGGAGCAGCAGCATGGGCTCGGGCGCGAGTATGCCCGAAAGGCCCTGCCAAGCGGCGTCAAGCATGGTTTCACGCGGCAGGCGGAAGCGCCGCCTCGGTTTCCCGGCCTCCCCGGAGGACCAGGCTCCGGGGACCGGGGGTCGGGGACCGCCCGCCCCGCGGGCCTCGAACCGCCCGGGCGGCTATTACTGGACCGGCAGGCCGTGTTTCTCGCGCAGCTTGCGGTTGAAGCCCAGGACCTCGTCGGGGACCACCAGCGAGTCCCTGACCAACTGCTGCGTCTCGGGCCCGGTGAGCGGGCGGTAGCCCTTGCCGAGGATCTTCCTGGCGTCCTTCTGGAAGCCGGGGTCGGCCAGCACCTTGGCGAACGAGGACCTCAAGGCGTTGACCACGGCTGCGGGGGTCCTGGCCGGGAGCACGAAGTACTTGTCCACCGAGCTGGGACCCGACCAGATGCGGTAGGCCTTGCGGGCCATGCCCTGGGGCAGCTTGTCGCCAAGGAGCTCCTCCAGGGTGGGCACCTTGGGGAAGTCCGCCCGCTTCTCGTGGACCGCCAAGGCCACCGCATCGCCCTCGAGAAAGCGCCGGATGATCCTGGAAGTGCCGGAGCCGAACATGTCCACCTCGCCCCGCTCATAGGCAAGGTACACGTCCCGGGAGCTCGGGTAGCCGTGCACGACCTTGATGTTCCAGCCGCCGTATTCCGCGCCATAGACCGCCATGGCGTCGGAGGGGCGGTAGCCCGGCCCGGCCGAGCCCACCGCCACGGGCGGGGCGCCGGGGTCCCCGAGCCTCGCCAAGGCGCTCTTGCGAATGAACTGCACGGACGGCCCGCGCTCGATGGAGCCGACGTACTCCCAACTCAGGGGGTCGTAACGGACCGACGACGCCTTGCGCGCCACCGGCGAGAGGCTGCCCCCGCCCGCGAACACCGCGGTGGTGAGGCCGTCGGGGCGGGTCTTGCGCTGGAAGAAGTTGGCGGCCGCGGTCTGGAGCGGCTTGTTGCGGATGACCACCTCGGGTTTTCCGGGCAGGTAGCGGCTCCAGTAGCGCGCGACCAGGCGGGCCGTGGTGTCGGTGCCGCCGCCCGGGTTCGACGCCACCATCACCACGAACGTCTTGCCGGAGAAATCCACCGCGTGGGCGGCCGGCGACCCGGCCGCGGCGGCGCACAGAGCAACCATTCCCGCAACTGCTGGCTTCATGGAAACCTCCTCGAGGAAACCCTGAACGATCGAGCCGTGGATGAGGGTTATTCCCTCACGCGCCTTCCCGTCCCCGTTCGTCCCGATGGTAGCGAAGCGGGGACCTCCGTTCGTCCTGAGCGTAGCGAAGCGAAGTCGAAGGACGCGCCCTTCCTCCGGGACCGTTCCGAGTCTCCTCAACCATTCGAGTGTTACGATAAGAACCCGGTGCTATATCGAACAAGCCCGTCCGGTGTCAAGGTGGATTTCGAGATGCTGGGGAAGGCGCTGTCGAGGGCGGCCCTCCCTTGGAGGCGCTTCAAGAATGCGTGCGGGTTATGTGACTGGATTCCCGCTTTCGCGGGAATGACGAGGTGGGCGTCTGCGGAGATGACGGCCTGAACCCTGTCGCTCCCCTTTCCCGCCTGCCTTGCCCACTCGAAAGCCGGAAGAGCCCCCCGGGTTACGTATCGGCCAAGTCCGGGTGGGTGTTGCGGACGTGGCGCTTGGCGTCCACCGGACGCATCATCCCGTTGGCGACGAAGGCGACCGCCAGGAACGCCGCCATGGCGAACATGGTGGGGTTGTAGAGGCCCGGCGTGGGGTCCGGGGTTCCGGGCGGGGCGAGCTCCATCAGGTTGCCGATGGTCACGGTCCTGGCGGCCGCCAACTCCTCCAGGCTGGCGAGGGGCGCGCCGAAGCGGGCCTCGAAGTCCGCGGGATCGACCTTGGCGGCCAAGTCGCGGATGGACCCCCGGATGGACAGGTCGCGGATGCGGGTGATGAGGAACGGCCCCAGCACCCCGGCGACGCTCCAGGCCGTGAGGATGCGTCCGTGGATGCCGCCCACGTGCATGGCGCCGAACACGTCCGCCACGTAGGCCGGGATGGTGGCGAAGCCGCCGCCGTAGAAGGTGAAGGCCAGCATGGTGGCGGCGTAGAACAGCACCAGCCACGCGACCCCGGGGTCCGCGGCCACGCCGTTGGCCGCCAAGGGGATGGACAGGTACAGCAGCGCCCCGGCCACGAAGAACAGCGAACAGGTGGCCCTCCTGCCGATGTAGTCGGACACCGACGCCCAGAGGAACCGGCCGCCCATGTTGAACACGCTGATCATCAGCACGTAGGTCGAGGCGAAGGCCGGGGTCGCCACCGCGGGCAGGGTGGAGCCGAAGATGTCGGTCATCATGGTCTTGGCGACGCCGATGACGCCGATGCCCGCGGTGACGTTGAAGCAGAGCATCACCCAGAGCAGGTAGAACTGCGGCGTCCGGTGCGCCTGGCTCACGTGCACGTTCTCGGTGGTGACCATGCGTTTCGGCGCGCCCGCGCCCTCGGGGTCCCACCCCGCGGGCCTCCAGTCCCTGGCCGGGACCCGGTAGGCGAAAGCCGCGGCCAGCATCACCGCCATGTAAACGACCCCCATGACCAGGAAGGTCTCCGCGGCGCCCGTGCCGCCGCTGCCCACCACATAGACGCCTTCCGCGGCCGCGGGGCCCGCGGTCACCACCTCCACCCGCTGGCCGGCCACCTCGGCGAACCGCCGCCCGCCTTCGGTCACCAGCGGCGTCGCGTCCGCGGGACCCAGGTAGCGGGGCGCCTCCCGGAACGTTTGCAGCAGGAACTCCTTCAGCGGCGCGGCGATCATGGCGCCGCCGCCGAACCCCATGATGGCCATGCCCGTGGCCATCCCGCGCCGGTCGGGAAACCAGCGGATCAGGATCGGCACCGGCGCGAGGTAGGCCAGACCCAGGCCGCATCCGCCCAACACGCCGTAACCCGCATAGACCAGCCACAACTGGTGCCAGTGGATGCCCGCGCTGCCGACCATGAAGCCGCTGCCCCAGAGGCACGCCGCGGCAACGCCCGCGGCGCGGGGCCCCACCCGGTCGATCCATCCGCCGGCCACGGCCGCGGCAAGACCCACGAACACGATGGCCACCGAGAAGATCCACACCACCGAGCCGATGCTCCAGTCCGCCGCGGCGCTGGCCACCACGCCCAACTCCCTGGTCAGCACCGGGTTGAAGATGCTCCAGGAGTAGATGGAGCCGATGCACAGGTGCATGGCGACCGACGCGGGAGGTATCCGCCACCGGTTGAACCCCGGCGGCGCCACGATGCGGTCCTTGCTCAGGAAGCCCTGGCCCATGAGGCGCGTCCTCCGTCCGGTGTCGTGCAACCCGCGGGTCTCATCCGCGGCCGGTCCCGGCCATGCCCACGTCCAGCGAGCCGGGCGCACACAGGGTCCAGTCGTCCCGCAGCCGAACCGGGCTTTCCGAAGCCGCCAGCGACACCACCTGTCCTTCCCGCCAGCCCGGGCCGGCGACCTTCTCCAACGGCGCCAGGCGGTCGTACCGGGGCGAACCGAGCTTGACCTCCACGGGATAGGTCCTGCCGTCGGTCTCCACGAGGAAGTCGATCTCCCGGCCGTCCCGGGTGCGCCAGAAGTGGACCTGCACTTCCCGCGCCCGATGGCGGAACCGCTTGAGGATCTCGGCGAGGACGTGGGTCTCGAACAGGGCGCCGCCCATGGGCCCCAGGCGCGCCTCGGACGCGCTCCGCCAGCCGCCGAGCCACGCCGCCAGCCCCGCGTCCAGGAAGTACAACTTGGGACTCTTGGTCATCCTCCTGGTCCGGTTGGAGAAACACGGAGACAGCAGCTTGACGAGGAAACCGTCCTCCAGCAGGCTGAGCCACTCCTTGACGGTGGCGGGGGAGACGTTGGCGTCGCGCGCGAGGTCCTGGTAGTTGACCACCTGTCCGGTGCGCAGCGCGCACAGCTTGACGAAGGTCTCGAACTCCCGGCGCTTCTCGATGCGCAGCAGCTCGCGGATGTCGCGTTCGATGTAGGTCTGCACGTAGGACGAAAGGTAGAGGTCCCGGGCGGCCCGGTCCTCGACCCCGCGGAGCCGGGGGAACCCGGTCTCGATCAACCGTCGGAAGTACTCGTCGGGGGGAAGGAGCGGGGGGAGCCCTTTTTCCTCGTCCGAAAGCCCCAGCAGGTTGAGCACCGCCACCCGACCGGCCAGGGTCTCGGTGACCCCCGCCATCATCCGGAAGTTCTGGGACCCGGTGAGCCGGACCGCCCCGGGCGCGAGGCCGCCCGCGTCCACCAGGCGCTTGATGGGGCTCAACAGCCGGGGCGCATACTGGATCTCGTCGATGACGAACGGCGGCCGGAGCTCCCGCACGAACAGCACCGGGTCCCGGTTGGCGCGTTCCCGGGTGTCGAGGTCGTCGAGGCTGACGTAAGCGTGGCCGTCCGCGCACCTGTCGAGCAGGGAACTCTTGCCCACCTGCCGCGGTCCCAGCAACAGCCACACAGGAAAGAGCCGCAGATGCTCCGCGGGACCGGTCAACACCGGCTGGAACGTCCTGTCGATCCACTTTGGCGGCATATCCTCAGCTTACTGCATATCTGCCGCAACAGGAACCGGGCCGCGCCTCAGCCGCCGAACAGCACGCCGTCGGCCCACAGCACCTGGAACACGCCCTCGAACAACCCCCAGAGCAGGAGGAAGGCGACCGCGGCCATGAGCAGGGCGACCCGGAGCTTTTCCCGTCCTTCGACGAGGCAATAGAGGAAGACGAAGAGGGGGACGGCCAAGGTGATCCCCAGGAGCCACACGGCGAGGGCGGCGCCCGTGAACCAGGCGAAGAAGACCGCGGTGCGCCGGCGCGCCACCCGCGTATCGAGTTCCTGCCGGAAACCTTCGTCCATCTCGACGCCGCGGGACGCGGCCCGCTCCCGGCCGGTGGCCACGCGGAAGAGTTGCCACAGGGCCAGCGCGGCCCCGGGAACCGCGGCGATATAGACCGGCATGAGCTTGGCCACGAGGGGCCATTCGGCGCCGGTCCGCATGACCAGCACGAAGAACGCCAGGAAGCCCATGACCAGCAGGGCTTCCCCGTTGACGCGGAAGCCCGGGCCGGGGCTCGCCGCCTCCCGTCCTCGGCCGGACGCGGCTCCCCTGTCCCTCCGGCTCCACAGGGTGTAGCCCAGGGTCGCCGCCACGAGAGCCAGGAGCGCCAGCACCGACGGGCGCGCCAACCAGTCGAAACCGTAGCGCGCGGTGGAGATGTAGAGGTACTTCTCCATGATGATGCCGAGGATCATGCCCAGGATCAGGGGCGGCCTGGGATAGCCGAAGAGCTTCAGGAAGTAACCGACGAGGCCGAACGACACCACCATCACCAGGTCCAGCGGGCTCTGGTTGGCGTTCAGCGCCCCGATCAGCACGAAACCCAGTATCGACGGCACGATGATGGAGTAGCGCAGCTCCGCGAGCCTGGCCAGTTGGTTCGAGAAGACGAGACCCAGGATTCCGCCGATGACGCTGGCGATGCCCAGCACCCACACGATGCTATAGACCACGTCCGCGTTGCGCTCCAGCATGAAGGGACCCGGGGCGTACCCCATGGCCGTCAGGGCGAACAGGAAGAGCGCCGAAACCAGGCTCCCCGGCACGCCCAGCGTGAGCATGGGGATCAGGGTGCCGCCGTCCTTGGCGTCGTTGGAGGCCTCGGGCGCGATGACCCCGCGCACGTCGCCCTTGCCGAAGGTCTCCTTGGCGCCCTTGCAGGTCTGGGCGGCATGGCCGTAGCTGAGCCAGTCCACCACCTGGGCGCCAAGGCCCGGGACGATGCCCACCCAGACGCCCAGGAAGCTGCACCGGACCACCAGCCACAGGTTGCGGAAGGCGTCCCGGACGCCGTCCAGGAGCCGCCCCGCCAGGGGCGCGGGCGCGCGCTCGACCCCCACCTTCGCGAGCGCCAAGTCGAGGGCGGAGGGTACGCCGAAGAGCGCCAGCGCGGCCACCGCCAAGGGCACTCCCTCCAGCAGGTAGGGCTGGTCGAACACGAAGCGCATGACCCCGGACTGGGGCTGGACCCCGACCACGGAGACCACCAGTCCCGCGGCCCCGGCCATCAACCCCTTCACCGGACGCGGCCCGGCCAGCACGGAGACCATGCTGAGGCCCCAGAGGGACACCACGAAGAGCTCGGGAGAGCCCAGGAACAGGATGATGGCCTGGGCCGCCGGGATGGCGGCCGCCAGGGTCAAGGTGCCCACCAGGCTTCCGAGGACGCCCGCGGTGAAGGCCGCCCCCAGGGCGCGCCGGGCTTGGCCGTTCCGGCCCATGGGATAGCCGTCCAGCACGGTGGCCTGGGAGCCGGCGCCGCCGGGGATGCCGAAGAGCACCGGCAGGTAGGCGCTGCACGTGCTGCTCACCGCGTCCATGCCGACCAGGAAGGCGATGGCCACCAGCGGGTCCCACTGGGTCACCACCGACAGGAACAGCGCGTACATGAGCGGGGTGCCCAGGCCCTGGGGCGTGACGGCCGTGAAGGTGCCCACCCCGACCCCGGCGAGCATCCCCGCCAGGACGTTCAGCGAAAGGAGGTTTTGCAGACCCTGGAGGGCGGCTTCGATCATGGAAACGGGTGCACGATCATGGCTTCGCCCGGGCCGGGCGGCGGCGTGGGCGTCCCGGGGCCCCATGCCCCGCGCGCCGGGCGCCGCGGCCTGCGGACTCCGCGGCCTACTTCGGCGGCGTGTGGCCCAGGCGCTTGAACTCGTTCATGATCTCGGGCTTCCAGTCCGTGTAGATCTGGACCGCTTCCCACAACTCGGCGCTGTCGGACACGCCCGCATAGGGCCGGATGCCCACGAACTTCTCCCAGTCCTTCTGGAACTTCGGGTCCCTGCCGGCCGTGACCAGCGCCTTCTCGTAGGCCGCGCGGACGGGCTCCGGCGTCCCCGGGGGCAGCGCCACGCTGCCGCCGAGCCGGCTGGTGGCGTTCATCTTCCGGATGAGGTTGCGGTGGATCTCCTCGTCCGTGAACGTGATCAACGCCGGGGTGTCGGCGAACAGCGGTCCCGGTATGGGCGGAAGGTTCCCGGGCAGCGTCATGGCCACGTGGGCCACCACCTGCCGCTTCTCGACCCAGTCCGGCCGGTCCCGCTTGAACGACGCCGCATCGTTCACGCGGCCGTCGATCTCGCCCTTTTCCATGGCCAGGTACATCTCCGGGGTGGAGTATCCCAGGACCCACCGGACCTTCAGGCCCAGGACTTCCGCAATGAGCCGCCCGTAGAGGTAGCTCCGATGGCCCACGCTCTGGGCGCCCAGCGCGACCTCGCGGCCGCGCAGGTCGTCGATGCTGCCGAAGCCGGACTTCCGGGTGGTGAACAGCACGTTGCGCTGCTTGCCGGTCCTCACCGAGCCGACCCACCTGTATTCACGGGGCTTGTAGGTGGCCCCGGGAGCGCCGAAATAGGGGGCTTCCATGTCCGACGAGACCACGAGACCCGCCACGCTGCCGTCCGGCCTGGACCGGGAGAACTTGAGCTGGGCGGGTATCCCCTTGCCGCCCGGTATGTTCTGCACCAGGATCGTCGGTTGGCCCGGTAGGTTCGCGGCCAGGTGCCTCGCGATGGTGCGGGCGATGCGGTCCCGCCGACCGCCGGGCCGGGTGCCCAGGATCATGGTGATGGTCTTGCCCTCGAAATCGGGCTCGACGGCCTTGCCCTCGCCCCGGGCAAGGGCCGGCAACCCCGCGTCCAAGGACGCGGCGAGCAGCAGTGCAGACAGGGTGATTCGCAGCATGGTCCCTCCTCGGTCTCGTAGTCGGACCGCAGTATGTGGCACCGGCGGTTGGTTGTCAAAGACACGGGCCCGGCGACGGGTTCTTGAAGGACCTCGACAACGGTTATAGACTACGACCCATGATCGAAGGCCCGACCCGGGGCCTGGAATCCACCAACGGAACGGACACCCCATGAGCGATTCGACGCCTTCCCGAACCGCGCCGGCCCCCGGCTCCGGGGAAAAGCTCGACCGGCTGAAGACCCTGTTGCACGAGATGTTCCAACTCGACCGCGGCGACCTGGACTTCGGCCTGTACCGGATCATGAACCTCAAGGCCGCGGAGGTCGTGTCGTTCCTGGACCGGGACCTGCTGCCGCAGGTCAAGGACACGCTGCGGCTCACCAGCGCCGAAGAACGGGCCGAGCTGGAAGAGGAACTGGAGGCCGCCCGCAAGCAGGCATGGGAGCTGGGGCTCAGCCCCAATGCCGAACCCCCACCCAAGATCGCCAAGCTGAACCGGCGGCTCGCCGAGATGAAGAAGGACGCGGACGCCGAGGCCGACGTTTACAACCATCTGGCCAACTTCTTCGCCCGCTACTACACCGAGGGCGACTTCGTCTCGCAACGCCGCTATTCGAGCGGCGGCCGGTCCGCCTACCTCGTTCCCTACGACGGCGAGGAAGTGAAGCTCCACTGGGCCAACGCGGACCAGTACTACGTCAAGACCACCGAGAACTACGCGAGCTACGCCTTCACGGTGGGCGCGGGCGATGCGGCGAGGCGCGTGCGCTTCGAGATCGCCGCAGCGGACAACGAGAAGGACAACGTCAAGGAAGCCAACGGCCGGCAGCGCCGCTTCGTGCTTGCGCGCGGCAAGGGCGCCGCCGCGGTCGAGGACGGGGAACTGGCCGTCCGCTTCGAGCACCGGCCGCTGACGGAGGGCGAGAAGAAGCGGTGGCCGGGCAACGGCGTCTCGCAACAGGGTTGCATCAACGAGGCGACGGTCGAACGGATCCTGAACGCGGTGGACCCGGACTGGCAGGCCGCGCTGACCGCGCCGGCCCCGACCAACGCCAACGGCGAGCGCACCCTGCTCGCGAAACACCTCGATCGTTACACAGCGAAGAACAGCTTCGACTACTTCATCCACAAGGACCTGAGCGGCTTCCTGCGCCAGGAACTGGACCTCTATCTGAACACCGAGGTCCTGAACCTGGACGACCTGGAACAGGGCGACGCCCCCCGGCTGGACCGCGCCTTGGCCCGGGTGCGGGCCATGCGCCACGTGGGCGGGAAGATCATCGACTTCCTAGCGCAACTGGAGGACTTCCAGAAGCGGCTCTGGCTCAAGAAGAAGTTGGTGTTGGAAACCAACTGGTGCGTCACCTTGGACCGGGTGCCGGAAGCGCTGCACCCGGAGGTCGCCGCCAACGCCGCGCAATGCGAGGAGTGGGTCGAGTTGTTCGCGGTGGACGAGATAGCGGGGGATTTGACCAACGGCAACGCGGCCTGGAGCGTCCCCCCGAGCGTCGATTTCCTCAAGGCCAACCCCTTCCTGGTGCTGGACACACGGCACTTCGACCGGGACTTCACAGACCGGCTGCTGGCCGCCCTCTCCGACGCCGGACCGCTGGACGAGCAGACGGATGGCCTGCTGGTGCACGGAGAGAACTTCCAGGCGCTGAACCTGCTGCAGGCGCGGTATGGGGGGCAGGTGCAGTGCGTGTACATCGATCCGCCGTACAACACCGCATCGTCGTCGATACTGTACAAGAACGACCTCAAGGATTCGTCGTGGTTGTCGCTGATGGAGAACCGTTTGCCGCTCGCCAAGGCGCTCCTGGTTCAGGACGGCATTCTCTGTTGCGCCATCGACGACGAAGAGGTCTGGCGGTTACGCGCATTGTTGCAGGACGTGTTCGACAAGGAAATCGGCGTCGCTCCGGTTCGCTCGACGCCGATCGGCCGGACGTCGGTGGGAAAGCTGTCGCCGACCCACGAATACGCCTTGTTCTACGGTAGCGAGAAAGCCGTCCCCGGGCCGCTTCTCAAGACGGAGAAAGAGAAGCAGAGATACCCCCTCTCCGACGAGAGCGGACGGTACGCCTGGCGCAACCTGCTTCGGACGGGAACGAACGACCGGCGGGCCGACCGGCCGAAGTTGTACTACCCGATCTACGTCAGTGACGACGACACGTTGCGTATTCCGAAAATGGAATGGGACGAGCAAAGCTCGGAATACCGAATCCTGGAGCAGCCGCGCAAGGACGAAACCGTCGTCTGGCCGGTAAAGGAGCAGGACGGGACGAAGATCGAGAAGAACTGGGAGCGCGGTTGGGAGCGGGTCTCTCAAGAAGCCGGCGAATACCGTGTGCAAAGAAACGGCAACGGTCCGGGGACGGAGGGCATCAGCATCCACTTCATGCAGCGTATGGACGTGGAGTCCACGCCCAAGACATGGTGGGGGGACGCCAAGTATGCATCCTCCAACCACGGAGCCAGGGTGCTCAAGGAACTGTTCGGAGACAACCCCTTCGATTTTCCGAAATCCGTCGCTCTGGTGGAGGACTGTATCCGCGCTTCGGGCGGCGACGAAGCCGGTGCGCGGGTTCTCGACTTCTTCGCCGGCTCCGGCGCCACCGGCCATGCGGTGGTCAACCTCAACCGGGAGGACGGCGGGCAGCAGCGGTACACGCTCGTGGAAATCGGTCGCCACTTCGACACGATCATCCTGCCGCGCATGAAGAAGGTCGTCTATTCGCCGGACTGGAAGAACGGGAAGCCGGTCTCGCGCAACGGCGTCAGCCAGTTGTTCGAGTACGTTCGCCTCGAATCCTACGAAGATACGATGGACAGCCTCGTAGTAGCGCCACTGTCGGACGGCCAGAAAGATCTCCTGGCCAAGAATCCGGAGATGGCAGAGGACTACCGGCTGCGCTACGCCCTCGGCGTCGAAACCTCCGGCAGCCCCGCCTTGCTGGGCAACGAGCTCCGGGACCCCTTCGCCTACACCGTCTCCGTCGTGCGCGACGGTGTGCGCTGCGAAGTCCCGGTCGATCTGCCCGAAACCTTCAACTACCTGATCGGCCTGCGTGTGGAGTCCCGCCGCCGGATCGATGACATACTCACCATCACAGGCATGGAGGCCGAGGGGCGCCGTTGCCTGATCCTCTGGCGCAACATCCACGAGACGGACTATGCCGCGCTGGACGCCTGGTTCGACCGCAACCGCGACCGATTCGTCTCATCCCTGGACCTAATCTACGTCAACGGCGACCACACGCTGAACGCCATGCAGCATCCCGGCGAAACCTGGGTTGCCGAAACCCTCGATCCCGTTTTCCGGGAACTGATGTTTGAGGAGATAGAGTCATGACAGAAGATCAGAAGCGGGAAGCTGAAGACTTGGATGAACTCATCGAGATATACAAAGTCCATGTAGACGACGACCTAAATCGTCGCGATCGTAAATTGACCATTTTATGGTCGTTTATCTCCATTTTTTACGTTCTTGGAGACTTGGGTCTGAATGTAGCACACACTGGCAATGAAGAGGAAGTAGGTGCGATAGTTCGGGGGATTCTAATTACCGGAATTACAGAAAGCAAACTTTTGATTTTTTTAATCATCATATTGACTTACTTCATGGTTAAATTCATTTTTTCCACATGGAAACTACACAGACAATTGAATGGAACCCGCCTCCTTAAGCATTTTTGGACTTCGCGCAAAGGCGAATTCACTCAACCTTCCTATTTTGAGCTTCATTTCAGTGAACCCCTTAGTAAGTCTATTAGCGAGGACATCTTGAAGGACACAGCTAAGCCAAAACAGCCAAGTGATGAATCATCGAAGGACATAGCTGAGCCAAAACAGCCAAGTGATGAATCTATTTCTGCCAATAGAAAAAGGTATGATATACAGTTGTTCATGTATTATTATCGCATTGTTGGGTCATTGGAGTATATCTTCGCTCCACTGATCTTCCCAGCGCTCTTGGGTGTTTGTGCAATCGTTTTGCTTGCAGTCAAGTTGTTTTGCTGATGCTGTCACGTCGCCGTCAGATAGGAAGCATACCCCTCGAAAACCGCCTCGCCCTCCACCGCTTCATCTGCCGGGAGTTCGGCTACGAGGACCTGGGCGCGATGCTCGAACGGCTGGGGGACGCGCCGGCCGGGCTCGACGGGGACGGCGAGAGCGAGTACGCGCGGGCGCTGTACCTGAACCCCAAGCGTGTCCAGGTGATCCCCGACCGGTTCGCCGAGTACGACGCCCACATCGGGGCGCTGAGCCGGCGGCTGCGCATGACCGGGGAGCACGGGCGGACCTGGAAGCCGCACCAGTACCTGGCCCTGCTGTTCACCGAGCACTACCTGTGCCGCTACTTCGACGACCCCGAGGCCCTGTGCGCAGACCTGAACAAGGCGAAATCCCACTACCCGCCAACCTTCGGCCTCCCGGACTACACGCGGGACGACCTGCGCACCCTGGCCTTCCAGAGCGCCACCGGCTCCGGCAAGACCCTGCTCATGCACGCCCACATCCTGCAATACCGGCGCTACCTGGGACGGGCCGGCGGGCGCTTGAACAACGTCGTGCTGGTGACCCCCAACGAACAGATGTCGGCGCAGCACGAGCGGGAGTTGCGGGAAAGCGGCCTGCACGCGCGGCTGTTCTCCAGCGGCGCCGGTTCGGACCTGTTCGCGCCGGTGGAGATCATCGACTTGAACAAGCTGGCCAGGCGCAAGGGCGTGAAGCGGGTGGCGGTGCAGGACTTCGGCGACGACAACCTGGTGCTGGTGGACGAGGGGCACCTCGGCGCGTCCGGCAATGCCTGGCGCGAACATCGCAAGGAACTCTCCCGGGGCGGCTTCACGTTCGAGTACTCGGCCACCTTCAACCAGATCGTGAGCCGGAAGAAGGACGAGGACCTGCTGAACGCCTACGGCAAGTGCCTGCTGTTCGACTATTCCTACCGCCGGTTCCACGAGGACGGCTACGGCAAGGACTACGCCATCCTGAACCTGCCGGGCGGGGTGCAGGACGCGAACAGCGACACGTACCTGCTGGGCTGCCTGCTGACCTTCTACCAGCAATGCCGCCTCTGGCGGGAAAAGGGCGCGAGTTGGCGGGCGTTCAACCCGGCCAAGCCCCTGTGGGTCTTCCTGGGCAAGACCGTGACCGGATCGAGCAAGGCGGACAAGGCAACCCGGTCCGACGTGGTCCGCATCCTGAGCTTCCTGGGCTGGGTGCTGGCCCACGAAGACGCGGTGCGTTCCATGATCGCGCGCCTGCTGGCCGGGGAATCGGGCCTGCTCGACGACGCCGGCCGCGACGTCTTCGCCGACCGCCTCTCCCACCTGCCGGCCGGCGAGGACCTCTACGCGGACCTGTGCGACACGCTGTTCCACGGCCCGGGGCCGTTGCACGTGGCCTATCTCACCGCGGGCGAGGGCGAGCTGCACCTTCGGACCTCGGACCACGACCCCTTCGGGGTGGTCAACGTCGGCGACTCCGCGGCGCTCTACAAACTGCTCACCGAGCAGCCCGACCCGGACTTCGACGTGGAGCGGGAGATGGGCTTTGCGGAGCGGCTGTTCGTCAACGTGGACCGGCCGGGCTCGCCCGTGAACGTGGTCATCGGGGCGCGCCGCTTCATCGCGGGCTGGAACTCCTGGCGCGTGAGCACCATGGGGCTGATGCACGTGGGCGTGGGCGAAGGACCGGAGATCATCCAGATGTTCGGGCGCGGGGTGCGCCTGAAGGGCTGGAACATGAGCCTGAAGCGGCACCGGGAAACCGGGGCGGCGGCGCCCGCGGACAGCGCCGAGCTGGCGGAGTTGGAGAAGCTGTACGTCTTCGGACTGCGCGCCAACTACATGCAGGCATTCCGGGACCTGCTGGCAAAGGAGGGGATGCGCACCGAACAGGAGACCTTCTCGCTGCCGGTCACCTGGAACTTCTCCCGGAAGACGGACCTGAAGCTCATCCGGCTCGAAGAGGACGAGCGGTACGACCTTTCCGACCAACGCCCCGCGCTGCCGGGGCCGGAGGAGGACGGACGTCCCAACGTAACGCTGGACCTGTACTCCCGGCTCCAGTCCGTTGCTTCCGGCGGCGCGGCCGGCCGCGAAGCGGAAAGATCCCTGGCCAGCCTCAAGCCCCATGCCGCCTTCTTCGACGCGGCCCGGGTCCATGAACGGCTGCTGCGGCGCAAGCGGCAGAGGGACTGGCGCAACCTAGCCGTCCCGCTGCGGACCGTGGAACGACTGCTGCAAAGCGACGACTGGTACGAACTCTACCTGCCGCCGGAACGGCTGCACTCCGCCGGGTTCCGGCAGGCGCGCGGCCTGGAGGACGTCGCGGTCGATCTCGTCACGGAATACGCAGAGCGCTTCTGGCGCGGGCAACGCCGGCGCTGGGAGCACCACAGGGTCACGGTGGTCACCCTGGACGAGGACGACCCGAACAACGCCGGGGCTTACGACCTGTCCGTGGATTCGGCCGAGGACCAGTTGGTCCGGGACGCCAGCGAGTTGGCCGCCAACCTGCGGGAAGGCCGGTACGCCGAGTTGAAGGACTGGTACGCACGCCTGAAGGTCGGCGTCATACCCGCCCGCGCCCATGCCTACCAGCCCCTGCTCTACGCCAGGAAGGACCGCGTGGTTACGGTCCAGCCCGTTCCCCTGGACGTGACGGAGAGGCGCGTGGTGGAGGGGCTGGAACGGCTGGCCCGGAAGGACGACCCCTGCCTGCAGGGCAGGGAGTTGTTCCTCATCCGCAACCTGACCCGGGGCCGGGGCGTGTCGTTCTTCGACGACTTCGGCTACTACCCGGACTTCATCGTCTGGCTGAAGGAAGGCGAGCGGCAACACGTCCTGTTCCTCGACCCCAAGGGGCTGAGCCGGTTCGGTCGAAAGGAACGGGAAAAGGTGCAATTGCACCGGAACATGGCGGAGATCGAAAGGCAGGTGCGCAGGGTGGACCCGAACCTTCGTCTGGGCGCCTACGTCCTCTCCGTCACACCGGCCGCGGACATCGACGACCGCGGACGCCCCGCCCGCGACTGGAAGGCGGACGGCGTCTATTTCCTGAACGAGCCCGATTGCCTGGAACAGGTCATCCGGCACGCGCTGCAATCGGCAGCCTGACCTTTGGCAAGGGACCCGGGGCAGTTGCCAACTTGACGCGGACGGACTCCCTTGATATATTCAGGCGGCCGAGTCGCACTGTTGCGGCGCAAGGGTGAACGAGGAGAAGCACATGGACGACAACGGAGCATCCTCTTGGTTTGAGGATTACGCGCAAGACGCCGATGGAATAGAAGTCGAAGAGTACGACGTCACGGTATCTCCCAACGACTTCAACGTGATGACCTTGTACAGCTTCGTGGAATCAGGCGCAGTGCGGATTCCCGGCTTCCAACGCAACTTCGTATGGGATTTGAGGCGCGCCTCCAGACTGATCGAATCACTTATCCTCGGTCTGCCGATACCTCAACTCTTTCTGTACGAGCAGCAACGTAACCAGTTTCTCGTGATAGATGGGCAACAGCGCCTGATGTCCATCTACTACTTTGTGAAAATGCGTTTCCCCAAAGCAGACAAAAGAGTAGCGCTCCGTGAGGTTTTTCATCGTGAAGGGAAAATTCCCGATGAGATCCTGCACGACGACAAGTACTTCCAGGCATTTAACCTTCAACTGCCCGATAAACTGCCAAGCCAGCATAACCGCTTCAAAAACCTGAACTACTCGACACTTGGAGAACATAAGGTACAGTTCGACCTGCGGCCACTCCGAAATATCGTTGTCAAGCAAAATTTGCCTTCCGACGATGATTCCTCGATATACGAAATCTTCAACCGACTCAATTCAGGCGGCATTATCCTGGGACCACAGGAAATCCGCAGTAGTATGTACCATTCGAATTTCTATGAGCTGCTGTACCGGATCAACAGCATTCCGGAGTGGCGAAGGCTCCTGGATCGACCCGAACCCGATCTGCACAGGAAGGACGTAGAAATCCTCCTCCGCGGATTTGCCATGCTCATCGAAGGAGAGAATTACACGCCTTCCATGGTCAAGTTCCTCAACCAGTTTTCCAACAAATGCAAACTGTACAACTCCGATGAGAACAACCAGTATCTCGACGGTCTCTTCAAGTCTTTCCTGAACGCCTGCTCGACCTTGCCAAAGGAAGCTTTCGTCAGGAACGGACGGTTCAACATAGCTCTCTATGAAGCCGCATTCACCGCAGCTTGTGAGAAGGCATTCAAGAATCGCAGCTTTGTCAAAGGCTCCCTGGACGTCAATCGGATACGGGAGCTTGAAAAGGATCAGGGCTTCGCCGAAGCGAGCCACGCAGGCACTACGCAAACGTCCAGCATACGAAAAAGACTGGACAGCGCACGAAAGATCGTCGGTTCACTGGAAACCGAGAGCCATCCCCGATGAACTCGAAAATCGAGGGCCTGCATACCGAATTCTCGGAGATCCTGAAGTTCCTGGAAGACCATGGCGAGGTGTCGTGGCGCACAATTGCAGATGAAAACTTTCGGAAAGTGTTGCTGATCGCTGTTGCGAGTCACTTCGAACGTTCCCTGCAGGACGCGGTGTTCGACTTTGCCAGAGAGATCATAGGCGATAAGCATCCCTTGGCCTACCTAATCAACATAAAGGCGATCACCGGCCAATACTACACATGGTTCGCTTGGAGATCGGGAAACGCCAATACATTTTTTGCCCTCTTTGGAGACGCATTCAAGAAGAGTATGGAGCAGATGGTGCGTGACGACGATAGCTTGAATTCTTCCATCAAGGCGTTTCTGGAGATCGGACGGGAAAGAAATCGCCTGGTCCACCGCGACTTCAGCGACTTCACGCTCGAGAAGACATCGGAAGAGATATACAACCTCTACTCCGACGCAACCAGGTTCGTTGAGCGATTCCCCGAGCTTCTCAGGAATTTCATCGCAGTTTAGCGCCGCCGCGCTACGGATCTGCCGGCGCCGGCTCACCCCTCAACCCGAACGGGACTTTCCCGGGACCACCTCGCTCCGCAGGATCTTGCCCACCGGGCTCTTGGGGAGGGACCCGGTGAAGTCGATGCGGTAAGGGATCTTGAAGTGGGCGAGTTCTTCCCCGAGGCTCCGGCGCAGGGTCTCCGCCAGTTCCGCGGAAGGCTCATGGCCCGGGGCCGGCACCACCACGGCCAGCACGCGGTTGCCGATCTCCGGGTCGGGCACGGGCGCCACCACGGCCTCGGCCACCGCGGGATGGCGCTGGAGGGCGTTCTCCACTTCCGTGGGCGCGACGAACAGGCCGCGGCTCTTGAAACAGTCGTCGCTCCGTCCGACGATGAAGAAATAGCCGTCCGGGTCCCGGTAGGCCAGGTCGCCGGTATCGTAGAAGCCGCGGCCCCGCGCCGCTTCGGTGCGCACGGGGTCCCGGTAGTATTCGAGGAAGAGCCCGGGGTCGTCGGCGGAGACCACCGCCCGCCCCGCCTCCCCATCCGGCGCCGGGCCGCCGGCGTCGTCCATGAGGCGAATGCCCACGTCCGGGGCCGGAACCCCTACCGACCCGGGCTTCACCGGATGCCGGGGTCCCTGCCCCACCACGAGCTGGTACTCCGAGACCCCGTAGTGCTCGTACATCTCGCAACCGAAACGGGACTTCCATTGCCGGTAGGCGGCCTCGCGCAGGGGCTCGCCGGTGGAGTGCGCGCACCGCAGCCGGCGGAGGTCGTACCGGTCCTCGATCCCCTCCGCGGCCAGCATCCGGCGATAGACCGTTGCCACGGAATGCAGCACGGTGACGCCCAGGGCGGCCGCTTGCGCCAGCACGTTATCGGGCGCGGCGCGCCCGGACAGAACCGCGCATGTGACCCCGTTGCGGAGCGGAAAGAGCAGGTTGTGGCCCAGGGCGCTGATGAAGCTCCACTCGCCCGTGGCCATGACCACGTCGCCGTCCTCGGGCGGAAGTCGGTAGCGGTTGAGGTCCCCCAGGGCCACGATCCACCGATGCGCATGGACGATGACCTTGGGCCGTCCGGTGGTGCCGGAGGTGCAGACCGCGAACGCGGGTTCGTGGGCGGAAGCGTCCCGTGCGGGAACGCCCTCCTCTTCCCGGACCAGGGAGTCGAAGGCGACTTCGCCGTCACCGGCCTCGCCGGCGCATACCAGGGTATGGATACCTGCGGGCCGGCGCAGCCGCCGCAGGGCAGAGGCCCGGGACGCCTCGGTGACCGCAAGCCTGGGCTCGGTCTGCTCCAGGATGGCTTCGGTCTCCTTCACTCCCAGGAGCGAGTTCACCGCCACCGGCAGCGCCCCGAGCTTCACCGCGGCCAGAAAGGCCGTTGCGAACTCCGGCGAGTTGGGCATCTGCACCAGCACCGGATCTCCGGGCGAGACCCCCAACTCCTCCAGGCCGCGGGCCAGACCGTCCACCCTGCGCAACAGCGCCTCATAGCTCAGCGAGCCGCCGTCCCACACCATTGCGGCGCGCTCCCCCAACCCCGCGGCCACCGGCCGCTCCAGCACCTCCCGCACGAGGTTGAGCCGCGCCGGGATCTCCCGATAGCCCGGCCAGGGCGCGGCAGGCCCGTTTCCGGCGTCCTTTCCGGTCGACTCTTCGAGACGGTCGTTCATGGAGTTCTATCCACGGCTATCCACGGGAAAGAATTCGCGGCGCTCCCGGCTGTGTGGGTAAGGTAGGAGAGGAATGGGAGCGACGGGGGGTGGATCCGTCATTCCCGCGAAAGCATGTCCTCGCGGAAGCGGGGGCGGGAATCCAGACCCTGCGAGCAAACCCCATGGGTTCCCTGTATGGATTCCCGCTTTCGCGGGAATGACGAGGTATGGGCATCTGCGGAGCAATGACGGCGTGTTCCCTTTCGCTCCCCTTTCCCTCCTACCTTACCCACACAAAAGCCGGAAGAGCCCCAATTTTGAAGGCGCGCCTCGAGGTCGAGCGGTTCCCGCTGGACCTCGCTCAAGCTCTCGTCAGGTCCAATCCGCCACAGGCGTACTTCGTCCGACATCCGATCCTCCTTCCCCTCTTTCAGGAAAGCGCGTCCTTCGACTTCGCTTCGCTACGCTCAGGACGAACGGGGGTAATGGTTCAGGGTTTCTTTCAGCCGCTTTCTCCCGCGCAACTTCGGCAGCGCTTCCAGGGCCCTCCTCGGAGACGTCCACCTGTCAGACCTCCACCGCTCCTACGGCGCCACCGGCTCGATGCGGTAGAGCGCTCCGCGGCGCTCGTCGGTGAGCAGCCACAAGCGACCGTCCGGCCCCTGGCGCACGTCCCGGATGCGCCCCAGTCGGTCTTCCAGCAGCGCCTCCTGCAGAACGACCGCCCTGCCGCGCACCACGATGCGGCGCAGGTGGCGGCCGGCGAGGGCTCCCACGAACAGGTCGCCGCGCCAGCGCGGAAACTCGGTCCCGGTGTAGAACGCCATCCCCGACGGCGCGATGGAGGGGGTCCAGTGCAACAGCGGAGGCTCCATTCCCGGGGCCTCGCTGCCGACTCCGATGCTGCCCCCCACGTACTCCCGGCCGTGGGTCGCCACCGGCCAGCCGTAGTTGGCGCCGCCGCGCAGGACGTTGACCTCGTCGCCGCCTCTCGGGCCGTGCTCGTGGATCCATATGGCGCCGGTGGCGGGATGGAGGGCCAAGCCCTGGGGGTTGCGATGGCCGAAGGTGAACACCTCGGGCGCGGCGCCGGGAATGGCGAGGGCGGCGGTGCGCGGCGACGGGCTGCCGTCCGGCCGGATGCGCAGCACCGAGCCGGCGTGGTCGGACGGGTCCTGGGCCCGGTGGCGCTCCCCGCGGTCTCCCACGGTCACCAGCAGGTCGCCGTCGGGAAGGAACGCCAGGCGCGACCCGAAGTGACGACCGTCGCTCGACGCGCGGTTCATGGCGAAGATGCGGCGCACCGAGACCAACCGGTCCCCGGCCAGCTCGGCGCGCGCCACCGCGGTGCGCAAACCGCCGCCTTCGACCTCCTCCGTGTAGGAGAAGTAGATCGTCCGGTTGTCGGCAAAGCCCGGGTCCAGCACCAAGTCCATCAGGCCGCCCTGGCCCACCGCGGCCACGGGAGGAATCCCGCGGACGGAGCGGACGCTGCCGTCCGCGCCCACGCGGAGCAGGCGTCCGGGGCGTTCGGTCACCAGCATGCCGCCGCCGGGCAGGAACGCCACCGCCCAGGGACGCTCCAGCCCCGTGGCCACGGGGACCACCCGGAACGGATGCTCCCGCGAAGCGTGTCGCTCCGTCTGTTCCGCCCCGCCCTGGCACGCGGGCAGCAACAGGAACGACAGCACGAGCGGGACCGCGGGACGCAGCAACGAAGCCGCCGCGGTCGTCACGGGCGCCGTGCGCCGCAGAAGACCGCGCCCGGCGCCCGGTACGGAGGGGGAACGGGATCGTCCTTCGATCATCGCCTACTCCTTCTCCTCTCCGTCCTTCTCCTCTCCGTCCTTCTCCTCTCCGTCCTTCTCCGGGAACGGCCAGCCCGCGTCGTAGGGGTAGGTGTAGCGGGGCGGGCGCTTCTCCCGGAAGGCGCGCATGCCCTCCTGGCAGTCCCGGGTGCGGGTGATCTCCAGCACCGACTCCAGCTCTTCCCGGTAGCCTTCGTCGGTGCGGTTCCAGTTCCAGTACATCTTGACCAGGCGCTTGGCGTGGCGCACGGACAGCCAGGGGTTGGCGGCGATGCGGCCGGCCAGGGCCAAGGCTTCGTCCATGAGCCGTTCGTGGGGGACCACCTCGTCCACCAGTCCGATGCGCAGGGCCTCCTCCGCGTCGATGACCTCGCCGGTGAGGATCAGGCGCATGGCGCGTCCGATGCCCACCAGCTTGGGCAGGTTGCGGGCGCCGCCGCTCTCGGGCGCGAACCCCGCGGGCACCGCCACCTCGCCGAACCGGGCCCGGTCCGAGGCCAGCCGCATGTCGCAGAGCGCGGCCATCTCCAGGCCCACCCCCACCGCCGGGCCGTTCACCGCGGCGATCACGGGCTGGGGCAGGTCCTCCAGCTTGCGCATGGCGCTCTGCAGCACCCGATGCCGCAGGTCGTTCAGGAAGTACTCCGCCAGTTCCTTGTAGGGGCCTTCGATGCCGGTGGAGCCCTCGAACGCGCCCAGCACTTCCCCTTCCGAGGTCAGGTCGCCGCCGGCGCAGAAGCCGCGTCCTGCGCCCGTGAGGATCACCGCTTTCAGGACCGAGTTGCGGGCGACCTCGTTGCACAGGGCGTCCAGCTCCAGCCGCATCAGCGGGTCCACCGCGTTGAGTTGGGCCGGGCGGTTCAGGGTGATGACGCCGATGCACGGCTCGCCGGGGCGGCGCGGGTTGTCGCGCACCGCCCACTCGATGGTCTTGTAGTCCATGGGCGACCGGTCCTTTCGCTTGCCGGGGACGCCGACCCGCGGGGGCCGTCAGTCTTCGTCCTCGCCGTAGTAGGAGGTGTTGGGCGGCGTGTCGTTGGTGGAGCGGCGCTGCCGGGCTATCTTCACGCCGGTCTTCCAGTACTCCCCGCGCACGGCCAGGGCCGCCTCCTGCTCCAGTTCCTCGTTCCAGTCGCCCAGCGAGTAGCCGAACCACGGGGATTCCGGCTCCAATTCCGGCAGCCCCAGCTCTTCCCACAGCGCCCGGCCCCGCTCCATGTATTCCCGGGTGGGCAGCGAGATGGGCGGCAGCTTCTCCTTGAGGGTGGCGTCCCACAGCAGGCACGAGTCTTCCGCGGACCCCCGGGCGTCGTGCCGGGGCGCGTGGCCCACGTCCATGCCATGCATGACCTGCACGTCCCGGTGGGGTTTGGAGCGGTAGCCCATGGCCCAGAACACCGCGTCGAGGTTGTCCGGGTCGATGTCCTCGTCCACCGCGATGACGATCTTCGACATGGAGGGGCGGAAGGCCACCGCGCCCATGAGCGCGCGCCACACCTCCGCGGGCGTGGGCTTGCGCAACTGGACCACGGTGAGCTTCTGGGTGGCGGTCAGCGGCTCGTGCAGCATGACCCGCACCACGCTCTTGACGCCGATGCCGTCGCGCAGGTGCTCCAGGTAGAGGGGCTCGTAAGCCATCTTCTTGATGACGCTGGACTCGGACGGCGTGACTTGGCTGATGATGGAGCAGAGGACGGCGTCGCTGCGGCGGGTGATGCAGGTGACCTCCATGAACGGGTTGTACTCCTTGGGGTTCACGTGGCCGTGGGACTCGCCGAAGGGCGCTTCCGGCTCCAGCCACTCGGTGGAAACGAACCCCTCCACCACGATCTCCGCGTCCGCGGGCACGGTCAACGGCACGGTGCGGGCCTGCACCACCCGGATGGGTGCCTTCACCAGCCCCCCGGCCACCGCCAGCTCGTCCAGGTCGTAGGCCAGCTTCTGGGCCGCCACGTAGGAGACCGCGGGCACGCCGCCGATGCACAGGGCCACCGGCATCTTCTCCCCCCGCTGGCGGTACTTCTCCCAGTGCCGGTAGATCCCCTGCCCCAGTTCGATGGACGGGTTGCACCCCACCCGGTCCCGGGCCTTGACCATGGCCCGGTAGGTGCCGACGTTCTGGACCCCGTTGTCGGGGTCGCGCGAGAAGAAGTGGGCCGCGCTCACGTAGGGCGCGTTGTCCCAGCCCGGGGTGGAGATGGGAACCGGTATGCCGTCCATGCCCTTGCCCCGGCGCCTGATCTCGGCTCCCGTGCGGACGACTTCGTGGACCGGCGCGGCCGACGACGGGATCTCCACCGGCGCCACGGGGTTCGTCCTGGCCTCGCTCCACAGGGCGTTGATGTCCGCGTCTTCGCCGCACCCGAGGCCGATGCGGTAGATGCGCCGGTTGGCCGCGAGCACGCCTATGGCCACCGGGATGTCGTAGCGCTTCCCCTTGGGGTCCACGGGCTGCTCGAACAGGAACGCCTTGCGGTCCCGCTCCCGGATGCCGCCCCGGAACTGCCAGCGCACCACCGGGTGCATCTCCCGGTCCTTGTCCACGGGCCGCGCCACCCGCACCAGCAGGCCGGCGTCGTCCAGACGCCGGAGATGCTCGTGCAGGTCCGGATAGCCCCGCTCCGGTATCGCGGGCAGCGCGCTCGCGGCCTTCAGGTTCCTCTTCGCCATGGTACGGTCCTTCTTTTGACGCTTCCGGAATTCGTGTGGGTTGCGGCACTCCCCATCCCGTCATCCCCGCGAAAGCCCCAACTCGTCATTCCCGCGAAAGCGGGAATCCAGACCCTGCGAGCAAACCCCATGGGTTCCCTGTATGGATTCCCGCTTTCGCGGGAATGACGAGGGGTGGGCGTCTGCGGAACAATGACGGCGTGTTCCCTTTCGCTCCCCTTTCCCTCCTGCCTTACCCACACAAAAGCCGGAAGAGCCCTTCTTTTGCGGGAGACGCCGCGTCCTTCGACTTCGCTCCGCTACGCTCAGGACGAACGGAGGGTTTCCGTCCCGGGGCGAACGGGGATGTTTCCGTAACCGCAACTTCCGGAACCTCTGAACAATCGAGACATCCAGGATGGATTCCCGATTCCCTCACCCTGACGCCCTATCCCCGTTCGTCCTGAGCGTAGCGAAGCGAAGTCGAAGGACGCGCTCATGCCCCCTGTCCCCTCATGCCCCCTGTCCCCTCATGCCCCCTGTCCCCTCATGCCCCCTGTCCCCTCATGCCCCCTGTCCCCTCATGCCCCCTGTCCCCTCATGCCCCCTGTCCCCTCATGCCCCCTGTCCCCTCATGCCCCCTGTCCCCTCATGCCCCCTGTCCCGATTGTTCAGAGGTTCCTTCCGCAACTGTAACGCACTCGCGCCGGGGAAGGAAACTCCGGCCCTGCCGCGGTCCGCTCGAACTCCGACCCCGCCGCGGCACGCTCGAACTCCGCCCTGCCGCGGCCCGTTCCCGTTGCGGGCTTCGGCTCCTTTCGGCTACACTCCCGCTTCTTCGGAATGCGCACGCCACCTTCACTGAACGACCGGATCTCGCAACTCATGGCGCGCGAGTGGCGCGGCGAAAAGCGGATCTTCGGACTCCGGGGCAGCGCCGCGGCCTACGCGGTCTTCCTGGCGGCCCGGCGCCTCCACTGCCCCATGGTCGTGCTGACGCCCACCGTGAAGGAGGCGGAACGCCTGTTCGCCGACCTCTCCTTCTTCTTCGGGGAGGAGGCGGGGGCCGGCGGGCTGGAGCGGCGGCTCCACCTGTTCCCGGGCTGGGACATCCTGCCGCTGGAGAACCTGTCCCCGAACCCGGAGCACATGGCCGCGCGCATGGAGGGCCTCCACCGGCTCGCCCAACAGCCCGCGCCGGTGCTGGTCACCACTCCGGCCGCGGTGATGCAGCGGGTGGCGCCCAGGGACTCCTTCCGAAGCTCGCGCTTCGTCGAGGGGCAGGAGGTGGACCGGGAGCGCCTGCTGCGGCAGCTCACGGACCTGGGCTTCGGGCGTGCGCCGCTGGTGGAGGAGCGCGGCGACTTCAGCGCCCGCGGCGGCATCGTGGACCTCTTTCCCCCGGGCTGCGAACGGCCCGTCCGCCTGGAGCTGTGCGAGGACCGCATCGACTCCATCCGCGAGTTCGACCCCCGCACCCAGCGGTCCCGGGGGAGCCGGGACGAGTTCCTGCTCCTGCCCGTCCGGGAGTTCGTTTCCGGGCCGCAGACCGGCCGCGAAACCCTGTTCCGGCTCGAAGACCGGGCGGACGAGCTGGGCTTCACGCGCAAGGACAAGCGGGCGCTGCTGGAGTCGGTGCGCCAGGGAGTCCGGTTCGCCGGCATGGAGTTCCTGGCCCCCTACTTCCACGACGACCCCCTGCCGTCGCTGCTCGCCTACCTCCCGCGGCACGGCGTCCTCTGGTGGGACCAGCCGACCCGGGTGGAGGAAGAGCTCGACCGGTTCCACAAGCTCGTGGCCCAGCGGGCCGCCAAGGCGGCGGAGGAAGGCCGCTTCCATCCCGGCCCGGAAGCCCTCTACCTGGACCCCCAGGGTTGGCGCCGGGAGGCCCGGGCGTTCCGGCAGGTCCACGGCGAGAGCCTGGACACGCTCCCGCCGCCGGAGGAGGAGTCCTCCACGCTCTCGGTGCGCTCCTACTCCAACGCCGACCTCCACGGGGAGCTCACCCGGCAGCACGGGACCGAGCCTTCCCTGGCGCCGCTGGTGGAGCGTCTCGGTAGCTGGCGCGGCCAGCGGGTGGTCTTCGTGGCGGCGCACCCGGGGGACGCCCAACGGCTGCAACAACTGCTGGCCTACTACGAGGTGGACCTTCCCGTTTCCGAAGGCCCCTTCCGCGACGCCGCGGGAAACGGCCCGGAGATCGTGCTCGGGGGCCTGACCCAGGGGGTCCGGCTCCCGGACGAGGGGCTGGTCCTCGTCACCCTGGAGGAGCTCTGGGGCCGGAGGAAGCGGGACCCCGCGGGCAGGAAGCGCGAGACCCAGGGCCACTTCGTCACGAGCCTGGGCGAGCTGCGCCAGGACGACGTGGTGGTGCACCTGGACGAGGGCGTCGGCATCTACCGCGGGCTTCGGCGCCTCCAGGTCGCGGGCGCCGAAGGCGAGTTCCTGCACCTGGAGTACCAGGGGGGCGACCGTCTCTACCTTCCCATCGACCGCATCAACCTGGTGCAGAAGTTCATCGGCGCGGACGGCGCCGCGCCCGCGCTGGACCGGCTGGGCGGGACCTCCTGGCTCAAGCTCAAGGCCAGGACGCGCAAGTCCATCGTGGCCATGGCCAAGGAGCTGCTCCAGGTCTATGCCACGAGGGAACTGCACGAAGGCCACGTGTTCCCGCCCCCCGACCACGTGTACCGGGAGTTCGAGGCCGCCTTCGAGTACGAGGAGACGCCGGACCAGGAGCGGGCCATCGCCGACACCCTCGCGGACATGACCGGCAGCAAGCCCATGGACCGCCTCATCTGCGGCGACGTGGGCTACGGCAAGACCGAGGTGGCCATGCGCGCGGCCTTCCTGGCGGTGATGGACGGCAAGCAGGCGGCGGTGCTCGCCCCCACCACCATCCTGGCCCAGCAGCACCTGGAGACCTTCCGCAACCGCTTCGACGCCTACCCGGTGCGGGTGGAGAGCCTGAGCCGGTTCGTCTCCGGCAAGAGCGTGCAGCAGTCGCTCCGGGACCTGGCCGCGGGGCTCATCGACGTGGTCGTCGGCACCCACCGCCTGTTGCAGAGCGACGTGGCGTTCCGGAACCTGGGCCTGGTGGTGGTGGACGAGGAGCACCGATTCGGCGTGAGCCACAAGGAGAAGCTCAAGAAGCTGCGCCACACCGTGGACGTCATGAGCCTCACCGCCACGCCCATCCCCAGGACCCTGCACATGTCGCTGGCGGGCATCCGGGACCTGAGCGTCATCGAGACGCCGCCCCCCAACCGGCTCGCGGTGCGCACCTACGTGACCCGCTACGACGAGGGGGTGATCCGCGACGCCATCCTGCGGGAGGTCAACCGCGAGGGCCAGGTGTTCTTCCTGCACAACCGGGTGGAGAGCATCCAGCGCGTGGGCGAGAGGATCATGGACCTGGTGCCCGAAGCCCGGGTCGCCGTGGCCCACGGGCAGATGGCCCCCCCGGAGCTCAAGAAGAACATGTCCCGGTTCCAGGAGAACGACGCCCAGGTGCTGGTGTGCTCCGCCATCATCGAGTCCGGCCTGGACTACCCCAACGCCAACACCATACTCATCAACCGGGCGGACCGGTTCGGCCTGGCCCAGCTCTACCAACTGCGGGGCCGGGTGGGGCGTTCGTCGCGCCGCGCCTACGCCTACCTGCTGCTCCCCAGGAGCGGCACGGTGACCAGGGACGCGGAGAAGCGGCTCCGGGCGCTGCAGGAACACGACGACCTCGGCAGCGGCTTCAAGCTCGCCCTCCAGGACCTGGAGATCCGCGGCGCGGGCAACCTGCTGGGCCGGGAGCAGTCCGGCCAGATCGCCGCGGTGGGGTTCGAGCTCTACACCCGGATGATGGAGGAGACCATCCAGGAGCTCAAGGGCGAAGCGCCCCGGGTCACGGTGGAGCCCGAGATCCGCCTGGGCGTCCCCGCCTACTTCCCCGACGACTACATACCCAGCGCCAACCAGCGCCTGCTGTTCTACAAACGGCTGGCCAACCTGGAAGACCCGGCGCAACTGGACGAGATCCGGGACGAGGTCCGGGACCGCTACGGCGCCTACCCCCCGGTGGTGGAGAACCTGTTCCGGGTGATGGAGCTCCGGCGCGCCCTCATTGGCTCCCTGGCGACCCGGGCCATCTACCAGGGCGGGCGCCTGTCGCTGAGTTTCCACGCCGACTCCAAAGTCGATGTGGACCGGCTGCTGGAGTTGGCGGCGAGCGACCCCCGGGGCTTCCAGCTCTCGCCCGAGGGGCGCTTCTCCTATACCCCGAGCCGCACCGACTGGCCCTCGGTCATCGACGAGGCGTGCGACCTGTTGCGCGCGCTCTGCTAGGGATGTAGGTTGTCCGGACAGGGGATCGAACACATGGAACGGCTTTGCGCACGCACTCGGAGCGGCCTTTGCGCCGCGGTCTTGGCGGCCGCACTCGCGGCCTTCCCCGGCTCCTCCTCGGCCCGTCTCGTGGAGAAGGTCGTGGTGGTGGTCAACGGCGTCCCCCACACCTATTCCGACTTCCGCGAGTTCGCCAGCGCCCGGCTGCGGCAGGACGTGCAGCTCGACGACCTGACCGCGGGCCGCGCGCCCAGGGAGTGGCTGGAGCAGTTCATCACCGAAGAGCTCATCGAGGCCGAGGTCAAGGGCACGGGCATCCGCGTGCGCGACGAGGACATCGACGGCTACATCCGGACCTTCCGGGAACGGAACGACCTGACGCTCGCGCAGTTGACCTCCCTGTTGCAGAGGGAAGGCAAGGACATGGCCCGGTACCGGGAAGACGTCCGGGTCCAGATCGAGCGGGGCGAGCTCATCGAACGCAACGTCAGGAAGAAGGTCCACATCACGGACCGGGACGCGCGGCGTTACTACGAGGCCAACCCGCACCTGTACGTGACCGGCCTCAAGGTCGATCTGCGCCACCTGATGCTGGAACTCGAAGAGGGCGCGCCGGACCGCCGGGAGCAGGCGGTGCTGGCGCGCCTCCGGGAGCTGCGCCGCGAGATCCTCGACGGGGCGGACTTCGCCGGGTTGGCGCGCGCCCACTCCCAGGGCTCGGGAGCCGGCGAGGGCGGCTCCATCGGCTGGGTCGAGCCCGGGAACCTGCCGGACTCCCTCGCCAGGGTCGCGGTCACCCTCGACCGGGGCGCCGTCAGCCAACCCGTGCGCACGAGCCTGGGATACCACCTAGTGCGGGTGGAAGGCCGCGAGGGCGGCCAGCGGCTGGGGTTCGGCGCGGTCTCGGAGCAGGTCCGGGAGCAACTGTACAACCGGACGCTGGAGGAACGGTTCGACAAATGGCTCCGGACCGACTTGCGCAAGAAGCACCGGGTGGAGGTGAAGCTCGAGGGCTACGCCTTCGAAGCCCAGCAGGCCAAGCGCGGCACGGTGGGCAACCTGATGGCCTCGTCCGCGGCCGACGACGAAGAGTGGGGCTTCGTGGACTACATCAACCCGCTGTCGTACATCTTCGACCAGGAAGTCGTACGGGACCCGTCCGGAGCCCCCACCGACCGCAAGGTGGTGAGCCTGTTCGGCATGCCGCTCTTCACCACCGACGTGGGCGATGACGACGACGTGCCCCTGGACGAGCCCCTCGAACGCGAGGCGCCGGCGCCTTCCGAGGGCGCGGACGCCGGAGGCTCTCCGTAGGGACCGGGGGGTCCGCCCCGGGTCTCGCGTCCCGCGGCTCGTCCGCCCGCAGCGCCATGTCCAGACCTACGGTGGCCGTCACCCTGGGCGACCCCTCGGGCATCGGCCCCGAGGTGGTGGTCAAGGCCGCCCGGGACCCCGCGGTGCGGCGGGCGTGCCGCATGGTGGTGGTGGGCGACCGGGGGGTGCTGGAGCGCGCCCGGGCCCCTCGATGGCCGGACCGCACAGCGCCCGCCCGCGCGGACGCCCCCGTCCTGGTGGAGCCGGTCACCCGGCTGCGACCCGCGGAGAGCCGCCCCGGCCGCCCCACCCGGGCCGGCGGCGAAGCCTCCTACCGCTACGTCGTCCGGGCGGTGGAGCTCATCGACGCCGGCCGCGCCCACGCCATGGCCACCGCGCCCATCCACAAGAAGGGCCTGAACGACGCCGGACGCCTCTACCCCGGCCACACCGAGCTCCTGGCCGAGCTCACCCGCACCCGGGAAGTGCGCATGATGCTCCTGGGGCCGCGCCTCAAGGTGGCGCTGGCGACGGTGCACCTGCCTCTGGCGCAAGTGCCCGGGGCGCTGACGCGCAAGCGGGTGCGCGCCACCGTGGAGTTGACCCATCGGTCTTTGCGGCAGTGGTTCGGCCTGGCCCGGCCGCGGCTGGCGGTGGCCGCCCTGAACCCCCACGGGGGCGAAGACGGCATGTTCGGCCATGAGGAACGCAGGGTGGTCCGCCCCGCGGTGCGCGAGTGCCGGGCCCGGGGCATGGACGTGTCCGGCCCGGTCCCCGCGGACAGCCTGTTCCACAAGGCCGCGCGCGGGGAGTACGACGCGGTGGTGTGCATGTACCACGACCAGGGACTCGGCCCCTTCAAGCTGCTGCACTTCACCGACGGCGTCAACCTGACCCTGGGCCTGCCCCTGGTGCGGACCTCCGCGGACCACGGGACCGCCTGCGACATCGCCGGCAAGGGCGTGGCCGACGGCCGCAGCATGAAGCAGGCGATCCTGCTGGCCGCGGAGCTCGCGCGCCGTCGGCGGGCGTCCGCTCCCTGACCTCCCCCCGCGGCGAGGGAAGGAGCCGGTCTCCATGAACATCGTCATCGAGGGCGCGCGGGTCCACAACCTGAAGGACGTGGACGTGGAGATCCCCCGGGACAAGCTCGTGGTGGTCACCGGGGTCTCGGGCTCGGGCAAGTCCTCGCTGGCCTTCGACACCGTCTATGCCGAGGGCCAGCGCCACTACATGCAGTCCCTGTCCACGTACGCGCGCCAACTGCTGCACCCCCTGGCCAGGGCGGACGTGGAGTCCATCCGGGGCCTGTCCCCGGCCATCGCCGTGCCCCAGCGGCGCTTCCGCGAGAACCCCCGCTCCACGGTGGGCACCCTGACCGAGATCCACGACCGCCTGCGGCTGCTGTTCACCCACGCGGGCCGGCCCCACTGCCTCGCCTGCGGCCGCGCCATCACGGTCCACTCGGTGCAGCAGATGGTGGACGACGTGTTGCAGCTCCCTGCCGGGACCCGCATCCAGGTGCTCGCCCCGCTGCCTTGCGGCGACCCGCGGGAGTTCCGGCGGCGCCGGGAGGAGGCGGTGCGCGCCGGGTTCGTGCGCATGAAGGTGGACGGACGGCTGCTGGAGCTGGACCACCCGGCCGACGTGCGGCCGGTGGAGCGGGCGGACCTGGTGGTGGACCGGCTGGCGGTTCGGGAGCAGGCGGCCAAGCGGCTGGCGGACTCCATCGAGGTGGCCCTGGAGCACGGCAACGATACCGTGCGGATCGACGCCCACGAGGCCCCGGACATGGAGTCCCGCGGCTACACCCGGCGGTCCGCCTGCCTCGACTGCGGCGCGCCGTTCCCCGAGGCCACGCCGCAGCTCTTCTCGTTCAACAGCCCCCACGGGGCCTGCCCCGGGTGCAAGGGCCTGGGCGTCCGGGTACGGAAAGGCGCCGGGGGCGGGGACTCCGCCGAACCGCCATGTCCCCGGTGCGGCGGCGCCCGGCTCAGGAGCGAGAGCCTCCACGTGAAGGTCCGCGGCATGGACATCGCACAACTCTCGGCCCTGCCCGTCAGCGACCTCCTCGGTTTCATCGAAGAGGTGGAGCTCGACCGCGGCGAGGTCCGGGTGGTGGGGAACGTCCTCCGGGAGGTCCGGGAGCGCATCGACGCGCTGCGGAAGCTGGAGCTGGGCTACCTAGCCCTGGACCGGTCCTCCGACAGCCTGTCCGGGGGCGAGTGCCAGAGGCTCCGGCTCGCCGCCCACGTGGGCGCCCGCCTGTCCGGGGTCATCTACGTCCTCGACGAGCCCACGGTGGGGCTCCATCCGCGCGACACCGCAAGGCTCATGGACATACTGCGGGAGCTCAGGGACGCGGGCAACACGGTGCTGGTGGTGGAGCACGACCGGGACGTCATCCTGGCCGCGGACTACGTCATCGACATGGGTCCGGGGGCCGGCGCCGCGGGCGGCGAGGTCCTGGCCTCGGGAACCGTGGAGCAGGTGCGCCGAAGCCGCGCCTCCCGGACCGGACCGTACCTGGCCCGGACCGCGGCCCCGGCCCCGCGGCCGCCCCGGACGCCGGACGGCGTCGTCTCGCTCAGGAACGCGCGCCGCCACAACCTCAAGGACATCCACGTGGACTTCCCGGTGGGGCTGCTGACCTGCGTGACCGGGGTTTCGGGGTCGGGCAAGAGCACCCTGGTGGTGGACACGCTCTACCGGGCGGCGCGGCTACGGCGCGGCAGGGACGCCTCCCCGGAGGCCGCGGGCCTCCACCGCTTCGACCGGGTCCTCTACGTGGACCAGGACTCCATCGGGCGCAGCCGCCACTCCACCCCGGCCACCTACGCCGGACTCTTCGACCCCCTGCGCAGCCTGTTCGCGCGCCTGCCCGAGGCCCGGACCCGGGGCTACGCCCCGGGGCGCTTCTCCTACAACGCCCCGGGCGGACGCTGCGAGGCATGCCTCGGGGCCGGGACCGTGGAAGCGGCCATGCAGTTCCTCCCGGACGTGTCGGTGACCTGCGACGCGTGCGCCGGCCGCCGCTACAACCGCGAGACCCTGGAAGTCCTCTACAAGGGCGCCAGCATCGCGGACGTCCTCGACCTGACCGTGGCCGAGGCCCTGGACCTGCTGGGCAACGTGCCGCGGGTGCGGCAGCGGCTGGAAAGCCTGTGGCAGGTGGGGCTGGGTTACCTGCGGCTGGGCCAACCCGCCAACACGCTGTCGGGCGGGGAGGCCCAGCGGGTCAAGCTGGCGCGGGAGCTGGGCAAGAAGTCCGGCGGCAAGGCGTTGTACCTGTTCGACGAGCCCACCACCGGACTCCACTTCGAGGAGGTGGGCAAGCTCATGGAGATCCTGGACCGCCTGGTGGAAGCGGGCCACACGGTGGTCGCCATCGAGCACCACCCGGACTTCCTCATGCGCGCCGACCATATCGTGGACCTGGGGCCCGAAGGCGGCGACGATGGCGGCTACCTGGTGGCCGCGGGCGCCCCGGAAGAAGTCATGGGCGTTTCCGGGTCCGCCACCGGCCGATACCTGAAGGCATATGCAGGGTCTCCGCGGCCCGATCCCTCCGACCCGCCCCGGAGCCGCGGCCAAAGGAGGGGAGCCTCGCCGGAGCCCGCGCGGAAGCGAGCCACTTGAGGGTGGGCAGGACCACGGGGAAGACGCCTCGTCGAAGACCGTGCGGAAACGGGCCGGGATGGCCCGCCTGCCGCGGATTCGGCAGTCGATTCGGGGTGTTTATCCCGCGGATATATGCTATGAACATGGCTGGAACAGCCAGAGGAAAAAACGAATGCCCCCCCCCCCCCCCCCCCCCCCATTGAAACAGGCGGTCCGTTTCTCGGTACGCCAGCCTCCGTCAACTCGATCCTCCATGCCCGATTCCTCTGGATTCCCGCTTTCGCGGGAATGACGGGGAGTGAGCGTCTGCGGGAATGACGGGATAATCTACCGTAGCCTCGATGATTGAAACTATGCTACAATGCGGCCCTCTTTCACCCTGAGTACTCCGTATGAACCAGGAGGGAGACCTAACATGAGCTCAACCAAAGACCATCTCTATCCAGGGCGCTTCCGGAATTCGTGTGGGTTGCGACACTCCCCATCCCGAAATCCCGCCTCATGCAGAGGTCTCCGGACACTACTGATCCCGGACAGTAGTGGTCTCCGGACGATCATCCCCGTTCGTCCTGAGCGTAGCGGAGCGAAGTCGAAGGACGCCATCTTCGTCCTCGCAGCGGTACTGATGGTCGCGGCCCTGGCCGGCTGCGGGGGCGGCGGCAGCGGCGGCAAGACCGCGGCGGCGCTGCCCATGCCTACGCCCATAGCGCTGCCTCAGGGTATCGTGCTGGAACCGGGCGCCATCTTGACCATCCCGGCAGGAACGAGCCGGCCCGTCGGACAGGCCGATGGCCTCAGGGCCGTCGCCAGTTGCCCCCAAGGCGGCGAAGACTGCGTCCTCACCGGTGGCCCGGACGGCGCCGCCCAATACACCGGCGGCATGCCCACCCTGGAGACCGTTCCCTACACGGCCATCCAACTGCCCGAAGGCGACCTCATGCTGCCCGAGGATCCCATCACCATCCTTGCCGGCACCTCCTACATACTTCGCCAAACCTTCGACGCCAGGACCGAACTCAAATGCCCCGACGACGGCCCGGACTGCGTCGTCTCCTCTACGGAGGACGGCGGCGCCGAATCCACCGGCGGCACGCCCACGGTCGTGACCTACACCGCCCTGTTCCTGCCCATCGACCTGTCCAGTGACAGCAACCCCGAGGGCACGGTCCCTGCGGGGGGAGAGCGACAGATGGGCGATGCCGTGAACGGGGAGTTTGCCAAGAGCTACGTCCTCGCGTGCCCGTCCGAAGGCGCAGACAGCGAGGACTGCGTGGTCACCCTGGGGAAGGACGACTACGAATCCACCGGCGGCGTCCCCTACTTCGCGGCCCGGTACAACGACATGATCCGGTCCGCCAACGACGGCCCTGACGGGACTTCGGACGGAACCTACGCCTTGCAGTTCGAAGATCGGGGGGGGAGGGGCGCAGCCGCAACCGGCCTCAACGTCGCGTTCGACGACTCGTCCAACGGGTGGGCCGTAAGGAACGGGGCCATCGTGCACAACACTCGGAGCGTTCCAGCCGAGGGCCTTCGGAGGGTGGATCCCACCGCAACCTGGGACGACGGCGCGGCGCCGACGTTCGGGTTGACCGTGGAACGCACGGGGACGGAAAGCTTCGAGGTTGACGAGGACAGCAACGTCCCCCACCTTGGAGACGAAGGTTGGAACGGCGCCATACTGAGCAAAGCCACCCCTGGCGGAACCGCGTACGCCGTCATCCATTCGAACATCGAGCAGGCTTCCGCGGGAACTCCGGACTCGTACTACCAGACCCTCGGACTATGGTTGGTTGTCCCCAACGACCCCGCCGCCTCCGTTACCGCGTACAACGTGGGGACCTTTTCGCAGTCCGTTTCACCGAATAATCTGACGGGGGCCAACGTCGTTTCCCTCGGGGGCACGGCCACGTTCACAGGTCCGGCAACCGGTATCTATACCGAGGGCACCTGGAGCGGCACGGGCGGCAGCCGCAGGCCGCAAACCGCAAAGGTCGGCTCCTTCCGCGCAACGGCCACCATCAACGCGAACTTCGGCGTGTCCGGCGGCTTCTCAGGTCTCAGTTTAGGTGGAAGCGTCACCAACTTCACGGAGGAGGGCGAATCCCTCGGCTGGACGATGAACCTCAACTCTACGTCCAGCCGCTCCAGCGGCAACCTGGACTTGTGGGTTGGCGGCCAGGCGAGGGGTAACGGGGGCACCGGCCGCAGTTTCACCGCGGGACACTGGGGCGTCCAGTTCTACCGGGCAGGGACCAGCGGCCACCCGGACACGGCCGTCGGGATTTTCCATGCGTCCACTGACGATTCGAACAACGACGGCCTCCGCATATACGGCGCGTACAGCGCCGACCGCCAATGAATCTTGACGTCCACGAGGCTTCCGGCCCAATGGAAGCGCTGCGAGCAGGCCTGCCGACCATGAAGCTGCCCATCTACTTCGACAACCACGCCACCACTCCGGTGGACCCGCGGGTGGTGGACGCCATGCTGCCGTTCTTCACCGAGCGGTTCGGCAACTCCGCCAGCAAGCATGCGTTCGGCTGGGAAGCCGAGGCCGCGGTGCACGAGGCGCGCAAGAGCGTGGCCGCCCTCATCGGCGCGGCGGCCAGGGAGGTCGTCTTCACCAGCGGCGCCACCGAGTCCGACAACCTCGCCATCAAGGGAGCGGCGGAGGCGTACCGGGACCGGGGCGACCACGTGGTCACCTGCGCGGCCGAGCACAAGGCCGTGCTGGACACCTGCAAGTTCCTGCAAACCCAAGGCTTTCGGACCACCTGCCTGCCGGTGGACGCCCGCGGCAGGGTCGATCTCGACAGGCTGCGGGCGGCCATCGACCGGGGGACCGTGCTCATCTCCATCATGGCGGCCAACAACGAGGTGGGGACCATCCAGCCGCTGGCGGAGATCGGCCGCATCGCCGAGGAGCACGGCGTCCTGTTCCACACGGACGCCACGCAGGCGGTGGGCAAGACGCCCCTGGACGTGGAAGCGTCGGGGGTGCACCTGCTCTCGATGACGGCCCACAAGCTCCACGGCCCCAAGGGGGTGGGGGCCCTCTACGTGAGCGCCCGAAAGCCCGCGGTGCGCCTGGGCCCCACCATCCACGGCGGCGGCCACGAGGGCGGCAGGCGCTCCGGCACCCTGAACGTGCCCGGCATCGTCGGGTTCGGCAAGGCCTGCGAGCTGGCGCGGACGGGCATGGCCGAGGAGACGCCCTACGTGGCCGGCCTGCGCGACCGGCTGGAGGCCGGCATCTTCTCGCGCCTGGACGAGGTCCACCTGAACGGGCATCCCACGGAGCGCCTGTGCGGCAACCTGAACGTGAGCTTCGGGTACGTGGAAGGGGAATCGCTGCTCATGGGCCTCAACGACGTGGCGGTGTCCTCCGGCTCCACCTGCACGTCCGCGGCCATGGAGCCGTCCCACGTGCTCACGGCCATGGGGGTGCGGGAAGACCTCGCCCACGGCGCCATCCGTTTCGGCCTGGGCCGGTTCAACACCGAAGAGGAAGTGGATTACGTGGTGGGCCGGGTGGCGGAGGAGGTCACCCGGCTGCGCGGGCTCTCGCCGCTGTACGGGAAGCGGTCCGCGGGGAAACGCGCCGCCGCGGGCGCCGCGGCCGGGGACCGGGGCGGCGCGGAGGAAGGCAACCTCTCGCGTCCGCACACATGACCGGGGGCGGCGCGGACACCGGGGAGCCGCGGCAAGGACGGAGGCAGGGAAACACCGCATGGCCACAGGAGTCCAGATCACGGAACGGGCGGCCGCCCGCATCAGGGAGCTGCTCGACCAGGAAGAAAGGGACTACGCCGGGCTGCGCCTCAAGGTGGTGGGCGGCGGTTGTTCCGGGTTGCAGTACAGGATGGACCTGGACGACCCGAAGCCCACGGACCGGGTGTTCGAGCAGGAGGGGGCCAAGGTGATCGTGGACCTGAAGAGCCTCCTCTACCTGGGCGGCACGGAACTGGACTACAGGGAGACCCTGATGGAGGCCGCCTTCGTGTTCCAGAACCCCAACGTGAAGCGCAGTTGCGGCTGCGGCGCCTCGTTCGTGGTCTGAGGCCGCGCGCGCCCACGGCTTCCGCGGGCCACCGCCATGCCGGACGTCATCTATTTCGACAACAACGCGACCACGCGCATGGCGCCGCAGGCGTACGAGGCCATGGCGCCCTACTTGGCCGAGCTCTACGGCAACCCGTCGAGCATCCACGGCTTCGGGAGCCGGGTGGGGCGCGCCCTGGACCGGGCCCGGGGCCAGGTGGCGGAGATCCTGGGCGCGGACGACGAAGTGGAGGTCCTGTTCACCAGTTGCGGCTCCGAGGGCGACAACACCGCCATTCGCGGCGTCCTGGAAGCCGCGCCCGGGAAGCGCCACCTGGTCACCACCGCGGTGGAGCATCCCGCGGTGCTGGGCCTGGGCCAGCACCTGGAGAAGAAGGGCTACCGGGTCACGTGGCTGGGGGTGGACGAGGACGGCAGGCTGGACCTGGACGAGCTGCGGGACGCCCTGTCGGACGACACCGCGCTGGTCTCGATCATGTACGCCAACAACGAGACCGGCGTGGTTTTCCCGGTCCATGAGGCCGGCGAGATCGTCAAGGCCCGGGGCATCCCCTTCCACGTGGACGCGGTGCAGGTCCCGGGGAAGATCGAGCTCCACGTGAAGGACGCCCCCATCGACCTCCTGACCGTCTCGGCTCACAAGTTCCACGGCCCCAAGGGAGTGGGGGCGCTGTACGTCCGGAGGGGGATCACGCTCCGCCCCCTGATCGTGGGGGGGCACCAGGAGCGCAACCGCCGGGCCGGGACCGAGAACGTGGCCGGCATCGTGGGCATGGGCGAGGCCGCGGCCCTGGCCGGCGGGGACGTGGCCGGGGCGCGCGAGCGGTTGACCGGCCTGCGCGACCGACTGGAGGGGGCGCTCCTGGCCGCCTGTCCCGGGGCCCGGGTGAACGGGGCCGGGTCGGAGCGTTTGCCCAACACCCTCAACATCGCCTTCGAGTACCTGGAGGGGGAATCGATCCTGGTGCTGCTGGACGAGTTCGGCATCTGCGCTTCCACCGGGTCCGCCTGCACCGCGGGTTCGGTGGAGCCCTCCCACGTGCTGCGGGCCATGAAGACGCCGCCGCAATGGCTGCAAGGGGCTGTGCGGTTCAGCCTGAGCTGCGACAACACGCCCGCGGAGGTGGCCTTCGCCGCGGACCGGATACCCGGCATCGTCGAGCGCCTGCGGGGACTCTCGGCGTTGGGCCGGGTGGGAACCGGGGAAGGCCTGCCGGAACCGCGCCTGGCATGAGACGAAGCCGAGCCGACGGGCGCGGCGGGCTCCTGTACCGCCTCCGCTATCGAACCGCGGAATACTTCCTGCGCGCGCTGGTCGCGGTCCTCCGCTGGCTGCCGCCGGCCGCGCCTTTCTACATCGCCAGGCTCACGGAGCCGGTGAGCGCGCTGCTGTTCCGGCGGTACCGGAAGCGCATGCGCGACACCGTGGAAGACGCCCTGGGGCGGGAGTTGCCCACCGAGGCGGAGCGCCGCACCGTGGTGCGGCGGGCCTGGACCAACTTCGCCGGCGCGCTGCTGGAGACCCTCGCCACCCTCTACGCGGCCAACGAGGAGTTGTGCTCGCGCATCGACATCGAGGGCGAAGAGCGCCTGCGCGAGGCACTGGCCCGGAACAGGGGCGTCCTCGCCATGAGCGCCCACTTCGGCAACTTCGGGATCATCGGCCCGCGGCTGGTGGCCCAGGGCTACGAGTTCAGCGTGGTCATCCGGATGCCGCGGGAACCCCGTTTCGCCGCGCTCCAGAGCGAGTACTTCGCCAGGGCCGGGATCAAGATCATACCCGCGCGCCCCAGCCGCGAGTCCGTCCCCCGGATCATCGGCGCGCTGCGGCGGAACGAGATCGTGCTCCTGGTCCCGGACGAGTTCAAGACCACCGGGGTGGAGGTGGACTTCCTCGGACGCCAGGTGCCGGCCCCGAGAGGCCCCGTCACCATCGCCCGACGCACCGGCGCCGCGGTCCTCCCGGTCTTCATGGTGCGCGACCGGGGGAACCGGCTGACGCTCCACGTGGAGCCCGAGCTCCGCTTCGCCCACACCGGCGACCGGGAAGCGGACCTCCGCGCCAACGCCGCCCTGTTCGTCCGGGAGATCGAGAAGATGGTGCGCCGCCACCCCGACCAGTGGAGCTGGATGGGCTTCCGCCGCCCCGCGGGATGGGACGCCTGACGCTCCGCGGGATGATGGGACGCTGACGCTCGTCATCCCCGCGGACGCCCGCCCTATCATTCCCGCAGATGCCTACCCCCGTCATTCCCGCAGACGCCCGCACCCCGTCATTCCCGCGAAAGCGGGAATCCACTTTCCGGAAATCCACTTTCATCGCTCTCGTTGTACAAACCTCCCCAGGTCGGATTACTCTTCTCAATCGGCTCACTCTTCCATGCCCGATTCCTCTGGATTCCCGCTTTCGCGGGAATGACGATGTGTGGGCCTTCGCGGGAATGACGATGTGTGGGCGTCCGCAGGAATGACGGGGTGTGGGTATCCGCCGGAATGACGATGTGTGGGCGTCCGCGGGAATGACGGCCTGACCCCTGCCGCTCCCCTTTCACTCCTGCCTTGCCCGCACTTGACTGGACGAAAGCCGGAAGCGTCGAACGGACTCGTACGGAGGAACCATGAACCTCGGCCTCGACGGAAAGGTGGCGATGGTCAGCGGCGGGAGCAGGGGCATCGGCAGGGCGGTCGCCGCGGGGCTGGCCGCGGAGGGCTGCCGGGTGAGCCTGTGCGCCCGGGGGAGCGACGGCCTCGACGAGGCGGTGCGGGAGTTGCGCGGACGGGGAGCGGAGGCCGCGGCGTCCGCGGTGGACGTGACCCGCGAGGACCAGGCGCGGCGCTGGTTCGAGGAGACCCGGTCCCGGTTCGGGGAGGTGGACGTCCTGGTGAACAACGTGGGCGGCTCCCGGCCGGGCGGGGACCTCGCCGCGTCCCGCGGCGACTGGCGCGGGGGGTTCGACCTGAACTTCTTCTCCGCCCTGGACCTGTGCCGGTTGGCGGCGCCGTCCATGCGGGAACGGAAGCGGGGCTGCGTCATCAACGTCGCGTCCATCTACGGCCGCGAGTGGGGCGGACCCATGACCTACAACGCGGCCAAGGCGGCCCTCATCAGCCTGTCCAAGGAGATGGCGCGGGAGCTCGCGCCTCACGGCGTACGGGTCAACAGCGTGGCGCCCGGCTCCATCCTCTTTCCCGGGGGGTCGTGGGACCGGCGGCGGAAGGAGGCCCCCGAGGCCATCGCCGCGTTCGTGGAGCGCGAGATCCCCGCGGGCCGCTTCGGCACGCCGCAGGAGGTGGCGGACGTGGTGGTGTTCCTGGCCTCGGAACGGGCGAGCTGGATATCCGGGGCCTGCATCAACGTGGACGGCTGCCAGTCCAGGTCGCTGATATGAGCGGCGCGGGAACCCGGAGGGGATGGAGGCGGCGCGCCGCCGAACTCCTGCCCGGTCGAGGCAGGCAGGGGTTGACGAGAGTTTTGGTGGAGGCGGGGGGAATCGAACCCCCGTCCGAAGGCTTTCCGCCAGAAGTGACTACATGCTTAGTCGCCGTTCGAGTCTCGTTCCACAGGCCCCCGGCGACGGGGTCCTGAGCAACCAGCCGGTTCGAATCTCGACCTCATCCCCTCCGGCAGGAAAATCGGTCCATCCCGCTGAACGACGCCTTGTCCGACCCCGCGGGAGAAGGTCGGCAAGACGCTGGCTTATGCAGCCAGGGCGTAATCTTGTTCGTCTGCAGTTACTTGCAGCCCCGCCTGTTTAACGAGGCGGCAGGACCTCGGCATGCCACTTTGACTTCCCACCTCCGTCGAACCCATATCGCCCCCGTCGGAAACATCGTCGAGTCCGGGCGGTCAACTGCGGCGGCTCTTCATGGAGCGCTCCATCTCCCGCCGGACCATCTTCTCCTTTACCGCGGCGCGCTTGTCGTAGAGCTTCTTGCCCCGCGCCAAGCCCAACTCCACCTTGGCCCTTCCTTCCTTGAAGTATAACCGTAACGGCACCAAGGTCAAGCCCCGCTCCTTCACCTTGCCCGTGAGGCGCGAGATCTCGCGCTTGTGCAGCAGCAGCTTCCGGGCGCGGGTGGGCTCGTGGTTGAACACGTTGGCCGCGGGGTAGGGGCTGATGTGGGAATTGACCAGCACCACCTGGCCCTTGTCGATGCGCGCGTAGCTGTCGGCCAGGTTCGCGCGTCCGTCCCGCAGCGACTTGACCTCGCTGCCCAACAGCACCATGCCGGCCTCGAAGGACTCGTCGATGAAGTACTCCCGACGCGCCCGCCGGTTGACGGTGACGTTCTTCTGTGCGGTTTCCCTGGCGTTTTTGGAGGCCATGAGCGGGCGGTTCGATTCCCCGGGCCGGGCCCGGTCCACGGGAGGCGGCGCTACCGCTCCCTTCCGTGCAGCACCGTGTTGTCGATGAGGCGGGCCTTGCCCACCCACGCGCAGAGCGCCAGCAGCGTGGGGCCGTGGACCTCTTCCACCGGGCTGAGCTCCTCCGGGTCGCAGAGGTCCGCGTACTCCAGCCGGGCCAGGGGCTCCCGGGAGACCTCCGCGGCCACGGCCTCGCGGATCTTCCGGGCCGCGGTCTCGCCCCGGCGCACCAGCTCTTCCGCCTTGCCCAGGGCGTTCCCGAGGCACGCGGCCGCCTGCCGCTCCGCGGGGCCGAGGTAGCGGTTGCGCGAGCTCATGGCCAGACCGTCGGGCTCCCGCACCGTGGGGCAGGCGACGATCTCCACGTCGAGGTTCAGGTCCTCCACCATCCGGCGGACCACCCGGACCTGCTGGTAGTCCTTCAGCCCGAACACGGCCGCGTGCGGGCGCACGATGTGAAGAAGCTTCAGCACCACCGTGGCCACGCCGCGGAAGTGGCCCGGCCGGTGGGCGCCGCAGAGCCGGTCCTCGACCTGCTCCACCGCCACGTAGGTGTGGTACCCCCTGGGGTACATGTCCTCCACCGCGGGGTGGAACAGCATGTCCACCCGCTCCGCGGCCAGTAGCTGCACGTCGCGCTCCAGGTCCCGGGGATAGCTTTCGAAGTCCTCGGACGGGGCGAACTGGGCGGGGTTGGTGAAGATGGACGCCACCAGGCAGTCGCCGTGCTTCCTGCCCTGGCGCACGAGGCTCAGGTGGCCCTCGTGCAGGTAGCCCATGGTGGGCACGAAGACGATGCGGCGGCCCCGGCGCCGGGCGTCGCCGCTCCATGCCTGCATCTCCGGTATCTTGCGGATGCTGGGCAACATGACATGACCAGGGGCGCGGGAGCGCGGGACGGAGGTCCCCGCGGTCGATGCTCCGCGGTCAATGGAACGTGTGCTGCTCTCCCGGGAAGGCCTGCGTCCGCACCTCTTCCCTGTAGGCGTGGACCGCGCCGCCGATGGTCCCCTTCAGGTCGGCGTAGCGCTTGACGAACCTGGGGGTGAAGTCGTCGAACAGGCCCAGCATGTCGTGGGCCACCAGGATCTGTCCGTCGCACTGCACGCCCGCGCCGATGCCGATGGTGGGGATGGACAGGCGCCGGGTGATCTCCCCGGCCAGTGGCGCCGGGATGCCCTCCAGCACCACCGCGAACGCCCCGGACTGCTCCACCGCCAAGGCGTCGTCGAGGATGGCCCGGGCGTCTGCCTCGCCCCGGCCCTGGACCCGGTAGCCTCCGAACCGGTGCACCGACTGGGGCGTGAGCCCCACGTGGCCCATGACCGGCACGCCCATGTCCACCAGCGCCTCGATGGTGTCGGCCCGGGTCACGCCCCCTTCCAGCTTGACCGCCTCCGCGCCGCCCTCCTGGACCAGCCTGCCCGCGTTGCGCCGGGCCTCGTCCACCCCCAACTGGAACGTCAGGAACGGCATGTCCGACACCACCAGCGCGCGCCGGCGCCCCCGAACCACCGCCCGGGTGTGATAGACCACGTGGTCGAGGGTGACCGGCAGGGTGTTCTCGTGCCCCTGCACCACCGACCCCAACGAATCCCCCACCAGCAGCACGTCCACCCCCGCCTCGTCCAGGATACGGGCGAGGCAGTAGTCGTAGGCCGTCAGGCTCACGATCTTCTCCCCCCTCTCCTTCATGCCCAAGACTTCCGGCACCGTCATCTTCCGTTCCATGGGCCACCTCCTCCAAACAAAAATAGCCTCCCGGACCGAACCGGAAGGCCATCCCGCCACCGCCTGGGACGATACTGAGACTTCAGTATCCAGGCTGTCTCGTCCGTCCCGGTCCGGCACACCCGGATCCAAGCGGCAGCGCGCGTCCTTCCGCGGCTCCGCACGTCGAGTCGGTCGGCCCTGCCTGACCGCTCCCGGAGCCCCGTTCCCGGAAAGAGGGCCGTATCCTAGCGCGAAAGGAAGGGGAAGTCCAGCGGGGAGATTCACGCGGTCATCGCTCCGCAGGCGCCTGCCCCGTCGTTCCGCAGACGCCCCATCCTCGTCATTCCCGCAGACGCCTGCCCGGTCGTTCCCGCAGGCGCCCCACCCCCGTCATTCCCGCGAAAGCGGGAATCCATCACCGCATGATCCTTTTCGCTCCCCTTTCCCTCCTGCCTTGCCTACACAAAAGCCGGAAGATCCCCATCATGAAGAGCCAGCTAATTTTCGTTTAGGCCGTATTTGCCGCGGGTTAGCAAAACCTGTTTCCAGAAGGTCTCGCGACCTCTAACGACCTCTTCCGGTGTCCTGAAAGCAAAGAACTCCAGCAAGGTGAACACGAAGTGGCGCCGCGCATATTCCTGGCTGTTATCGCCGGTCGCCTCCTTGATCCCCTGGTTGCCACCGTGGCCCGTCTCGATGTAGGTCTTCCATCTACCCCACAAACCCTGCTCGCCGGAAGCGGAGCCAACGTAACGCTTGCCTGTGCTCTCGTCGGTGATGAGATAGACGCCGTTTACGTTGGCAAGGGCCGCCTTCCAGTCCGGCCGGTCGATTTTCGCCAGTGACTCCAGTTCTCGGAAATCGATATGCACCCTTTCGTAGCCGGGAAACGTTCGACCGAAATACGGCTCGGCGAGGACTTCTGACACCTCAAACTCGTCGTAGCTACCCTCGAAATTCGGCCTTGGGTTCCTTGCAACATAGTGAAAGCGGAGCTTGAGTCTCCCGATGAACTGTCCGCCCCTTTCTGTCAACTCCACCTCGTACCTATCCTTGTGGCGCTCTTTCACGCGGAAGACCCCTCCAAACAGCCAGACGTCTGTCTCGTGGTAAAAGCTCATAAGCGAGAAGATGTAATCCCTGTTGAAGTCGTCCTTATCTGGATGGGGACGGTACCTCTGCCAGCCGACCCATGCTGTCGGATCACGTACCCATTCGTCTAAGGGCTGGTCCTCACCGTTCCAGCGTGCGAAGTGGACTTTGTGGTCTTGAACCTCGTCGATTGGCCAAATGTCCTTGAGTAGTATCTTCTTCATCATCTTCCCCCGTCGAGCACCTAGCCGGTAAGCGTAGAATGAAACCGTATCGGTTGGTCTCAGGCACGCGAGAGAGGCCCTTGAAAGGCCTCTTTCGCGAAACACCGCGAATCCAGTACGAACGCGCTTCAGCTCCCAAAGCCCATCTTCCTCGGTGCGTCAGCTTTAGCTTGGGACTCCTTGGACAACATCTCCCCAAGTCTGCTTGCGTTCTCCAAGACCCCCATCACCTTGGCGCGTCGGCTGACCACCTGGAAGTCACCAGGAGTGAGGTTCGTCAACTCCCGGACCGTGGCTGGCGCCTCCATGCCGAAGAAACCGTGGAACGCCATAGCGACCTGTTCCCGGGTCAGGTAGTCGAGCGTTACCCACCAGGTGAAGCGACGCTGCGTCGCGGGATCCAGCCATGAACTCAAGTTTGTCGTGGCAGCAAACGGCTGGGGATGCCCCTCGAGCCAGCTCAACATCTCATCCACGCTAGTCAACTCCCAGGAATACCGGGCACGGCCTCTATCCGAGAGCAGACCCTCGATCTCGTCGATGATCAAGAACGACTTGGTGTCGCAGGCGGCCTCGAACATAAGCGCCATGGCTTGCTCGGTCTGTCCCACGTACATCCCAAGGAGGTCGGAGGCTCTTCGTTCCATCACCTTCATGCCGAGCCTGCCCGCGAGGTAACGGGCGTACCCGCTCTTCCCGGATCCAGGCGGCCCGCTCAGCAACAGCGAGAACTGCCGCTCACCCGTTTCGACGAGCCGGTCCGCGAGTTGGACGACGTCTTCGTCGGCCGCGAGCAGAGCCGGGTCATACCATCCAGCAGGCACGCTTCGCGACGGCTTGACTCCTGCCAAGCGCTGGACGCTGGCAAGGTTCCTGCAGATGGTCGATAGGCCTCCGCCACCGAGTCGGGCGGCCGTAACGGAGCTGGCGGCAGCGCGTGGGGACACATCGAAGTCCCCGGCCAGCGACACAGCATGGCTAGGATCCAGGTTGATTTGATTCTCCTGGCCCAGCTTGCGCCACATCCCGGCCATCACCTCAACCGGGGGTTTCTGGAGCCGAATGGAGAAGGTGATACGGTCCAGGACGGCCGGGGATGCACTCCTCACATCGTTGGAACACCATATCACCGGCAGTGGCGCCCGCTCGATCAGTCGGTTCACGAACACCTTGCTTCCAACAGTCCGTCGCTTGGACAGGCCATCATCGAAGAAGGGCATGCTGCTGCCATAGCCGTTCAGAGCCAAGTCGTCGAACCCCTCATCAGCAAGGAGAAGCGCGTCCCTTCCAGGTCCGAGCAGATGACCAGCAAGACGGAGTTCCGCAAGGCGTTCGTCCCGATTCGGCTCCCGCCCGTGCTCATCCGTCTCGCCGAGGGCATAAAGAGGGACCCGCAAGCGTGCGGCCAAGGCGGCTGCCAGCGAGGTCTTGCCAGTGCCCGGCGGTCCATACAGCAGTAGGTGGATACCGGCCTCGCCTGCTTCGAGTGCCCCCTTGAGGAGCCTAGCCGCGTGGTCGCGATCGTCCGCGATGTGGTCGAAGTCCTCATAGCGCAGCTCGGCAGGAGGTGCGGGCTCGAACAGGATACTCCTCACGTCGCCGTCAGCGGGGCCAGGAAGAAACACAAGTCGGTTCAGCCGGCCCAAAACACTGGCATCCCCATCCTTGGGATCGACAGTCACCAAGCCCTGCTTCACGAGCGGCGCTTCTGGCGAAAGACACCGGTTGACCGTTGACGCCGGCAGGCCAAGGATGGCCGGGATGAGCGCGCTGTTCGCGCCTGCGCTCCAGTGCCCTGGGAACCCCCTCCCACCGTGTCTGCCAAGGCTTCAAGGACTGGCTGTGTTTCGTAACGGAGCAGGAAGTCCAAGATGGCAATATCCGTCTGTGAAAGGTCCATCTCCACACCCAGACGGTGCAATCTCCTGGCGGTCCGATCCATCCTGGCACCAGCCGTCGAGGCATGGGCGTGCTCCAAGATCTTCCTCATCCGCGGCCAGTCGTCAGGGACGCTCGACAACCCGAATAGGTCTCGGTGCTCGACGACCCATTCTCGTATGCCATGGGCCGATGGCCCATGTACGCGCCGGGAGATGTTTGCCAGATACCCAAGAGTCAGATGCCTTTCGTGGGCGCTCAATGCCTTCATCCGTTGACCTCCTCTCTTTCGAGCCGTACACTGTCCTCGTGTGACATCCCCCAGACCGGTAGCGGAGGGCTTCCGACATAGCTTAGCAAACCTTACATTTCTTGATCTTATCAAGAAATGGTAGCTTTGTCAAGAGAGAATTGCATGACAACGGAGAGATGCATTGCTGCAAATGTCGCCCGCCTCCGGCTGGACCGGCAACTGACCCAGGATCAGCTTGCTGTAAAGGCCTGTATCTCACGGATGGCGCTCGGCAAGATCGAGCGGGGCGCGGTCGTCCCGCGGACGCGAACCCTCAATGATCTGGCAGAGGCGTTGGCGGTGCCGGTTCGTGACTTGGTTACACCGGTTCGACCCCTGGAGGGTGTGCGGTTCCGCGCCAAGACCCAGGTCAATGCCCGAGAACGGATTCTGGCAAGAGTCTCGAAGTGGCTGGGAGCCTACGCCGAGCTTGAAGCCAAACTGGATGACCACACTCCCTTCCGGTTGGAAGATGCTTCGACGAGTGGCGGAAGCCCCTCGGAAGTTGCGCAAGCCGCTCGCCGGGCGGCCGGCCTCACGCCAGCGGAGCCGGTAAGGAACATCGGCAGGTTGCTTGAAGAGAACGGCGTGAAGCTCCTGCTCCTGGAGACCAGGCGAGACTCCTTTTTCGGGCTAAGCGTCGGGAAAGGCGACGGTGGCCCCGGGGTGGTGGTCAATACTTGGGAGCGGATCTCGGTAGAACGCTGGATCTTCACTGCTGCACACGAACTCGGCCACCTGCTGTTACACCCCTCCGAGTACCGAAGGGACGCCACCAAGATGGAAGTGGAGCCGGAGCAGGAAGCCGACGCCTTTGCAAGCGAGTTCTTGATGCCGGAGTCCGCATTCATGGACGAGTGGAACGCGACCGGTGGACTCTCCTTGCTGGAGCGCGTCCTCAAGGTCAAACTGATCTTCCATGTTAGCTACAAGACCGTGCTCCATCGGTTGGTAGAATCGGGGCGTGAGACGCCCGAGGTCTGGCGTACATTCCAATGGCAGCACCGTAGCGACCGCGGCAAGACACTTCGCAGGATCGAAGAACCCGAAGCCATCAGGAAGAGCGAATTCGCGTGGAACTGGAGCCGTTCGGGAGAACCCGACGGCCTCTCGGAGCACCACTTCGTCGAGGGTCGGCTATCGGATCTCGTGCGGCAGGCGTTCGAAAAAAACCTCATCTCGCTCGAACACGCCGCCGAAATCCTGAGGCTCAAGCCAGAGCAGATGAAAAAGCGGGCGGACGAGTGGGCCATCGAGACCAATGTTGATCACGTGCTTCCGCGCCGCTGGAGACGCAGCCGCACCCCTCTTGTTGTTCGTGATGTAACTCCTGAAGAGAAAAAGAAATTAGATAGATTAATGTATCTCCTTTGGAAGGAGGGAATACTGAAAATGCCCCCCATGCCCTTGGACGACGGAACGGATCCGGTTGAACCCATGTCGGATGCTGAACTCAAAGCTGACTTGGAAGCGTTCTTGTCGATAGGGTCTAAGGTCAAAAAAAGGATAAGCAGCATAAAGCCGAATCTCGACACTAATGAGTTGCTAATCGAGGCATTGCAGTAGATGGAGAACTGGCCGGCCAAAAACGGCTTAGGATGGATCAAGAAGGCGTTTTAGGGTCAGGGTAAGGGAGTCCGTTCCTGTTTGACACCAGCCCTCACACCGTGTATTCTCTCAACATGACGGAACTGATTGCCACCTTGATCGCCATCGTCGGAACCGGCTTGGGACTCGCCGCGTTGATTCTCCCCGGTCAAGCCGCCATGCGACGGGATATTGGCGACCTCCGGGAGCGGATGGCAAGACTGGAAGGTTTACTGGAAGGGTTGACAGCCCCTTCGTCTATCCGTCGTCCTCAACAAGCAGACCCGTCTCAATAGCCTCGGCCTCTACGGGACGCCAGCCTGAGCCATCGAAAGGAAGGCGCGGGCGCGCCCCCGTCTGCGGCAAGCAACCCCGTGAAGTCAGACATACCCGGCGCCCGACGACAAGGTGCGCCAGGTTGGCATATAAATTGCTTGTATATGTACAGGCCCCGAACAGTCCGGGAAGGGACAGGAACGGAATTGAAACCGTCGGAGCGATAAGCGTTGCGTTACACTTGACAATTCCAACCATCGGCAGCATGAGGATTCTTGTCTCTCGGAGAAAGGAAAGGAGAAACACGATGACGCCAACGGAATGGATAGCTGTCGGCCAACTTGCAGTCGGAGCCCTCGCCGTAGGCTCCATATGGCTCGGCATCCGGCAGATGCGCCGGGCCGGAGACCAGCGCGAGAAGCGCGAAGACGCTAGGCACAGGGAAGCGATGGAAGCGCTCCGGGTCCTCATCGAACGAACAGCCGGCCGGGCCTGAGCACCCGATCCCGGAAGGGAAACGCAGCATGAGCACCGACCGTTTCCGCGGGCGCCTCCTGGGGTTGGCGACGGAAACCGGCCATGCTGGACAAGATCTTGACTCTGGCGGACCGGATATATGACCGAACGACCCTGCACAGGTCATAGGAACGCTTCATCCTGACTACCAGACTACGCCCACGCCGCCGCGAACGCTCGCGTCGTCGCCGCTGGCAAGGGCTGCGCCCGCGTTCACGAACACGTGGCGCCCGACCCGGGCGCTCATGCCGATGGCCAGGGCCTGCTCGCTGCTGTAGTGGCCCGCGCCCACTCCGAGGAAGAACCGGTTGTCCCCCGGCACCACGTTGGGCAACGCGCTCAAGGCCGCCGACATGGCAGTGGCCTTGTTCAACCGGTCGCTGAGCGAGGTCACTCGCTGCTCCACTCCCGCCAACCGCCGGTCTACCCCCGTCAGGTCACCGAAGTCCAGGGTGCGCAGGCGCACCGACCCGTCCCGGTTGGTGTCCTGCACCACCACCCGGCGCTGTTCTGCGGTTTCCGGCGCCTCGGGACCCGAACCGATGGCCGGGGCCTTCTCGTAGTCGGCAGCGTCCGTCCGGGTCCCGAGGTCCCGGTTCAGGGGGGTCACCTCGGAGGAAAGCACTGCGCCGCCCCGCAGGGAGGCGCCCCGGGAAGGGGAGGCAGGGGAAGAGGTTGCGGCCTGCGTGGAGAGCCGCCCCTGGCTGTCCACGGTCACCACCCGGGTCCCTGAAGTGTGGGTGGTCTTGACCAAGCCCGGCAACTTGTAGGTATGTTGTCCCTTGGCGCCGCCGATGACCACCTCGTTCTGTACGGCCGAGACTCCCGAACCGATGGCGATGCCCCTGGTCCCGGTAACGGACGCGCCCCGGCCCAGGGCGATACTGTTCAGGCCCTCAGCCCTAGCGCCTACGCCCACAGCGACGCCGCCTGCGGCGGTGGCCCTGGAATAGCCTCCCAATGCCGTGGCGAACTGCCCTGTGGTAGCCCTGTTGCCCAACGACACACCGCCATCAGAGTCAGCGTACCGGCCCAAGGCGATGCCGTGCCCACGGGATCGGGCGTTCCTTCCCATTGCAATCCCACCGCTGGCGTTGGCTTCTGAGCCTATGGCAATGGACTTCCAACCGGAGGATTGGGATAGATGACCGATGGCGATGGCGCCGCGGTTCGTTGCGCTGGCGTTATGGCCGATGGCGATGGCTCTGTACTCTGTTGCGCTGGCGTCAACGCCGATGGCCGTATTATTTCCAGGGGTCTCCTCTACAGGGTCTGGAAGGTTGCGGTCATTCAGGGTGGAGGGGTCCCTGTTACGTATTTCGAGGTCGTTGACACGGTACACCTTGTCCTTGTTCTCAAGGTAGGCATAGAGTCGGTTAGCGCGTGTCGGGTCGGCATTATAATCCGCAGCATTACGATACCGCTTGATCAGTTTTTCGTCTGTCAGGGTGTAGTCCTTATGGAACGCATCCAGGTGCCTCCGCTTAAGGGTGTAGGTGTATTCTGTGCCTGAGCTTGAATGTTTGATCTTGACGTCGATATAGCCATCGCGATCCTCAACTGAAGCTGCAAGGTAGGCGCGGACGTCGGCGAATTCCGGGACAGTGTACGTGTCATTGGCGCCCGATCCGAGCTTGACCGCCCAGGCCGGAGAGGCGGCGAAGCAGGAGAGGCCGAGCAGGAGGGACAGGACACCCGCGGCAATGCGCCGGCGAGGCCGCACGGGGGTTGGAGTTGGGAGGTGGATGCGGCGGTCAGGGGCTACGCGGTCGGAATCATTCGTCATGTGCTTTGGATTCATGGTTTCCTCCTTTTCGGAACACCTGTGTTTGTTCGAGACCTCTGCATGAAGCGAGTCTCTTTCCGTTACTGCCAGCCACGATTCTCCGGCTCCAACGAACGGCGACGCCTCCTGATTTCGTTCATGGCGTCACCTCCGTCGTATGTTGTCGCGAAAGGCGTCCTTGACAAAGGAATACAGAGGTCCGGCCCGGGTTCGGCGCCGGGACCGGGGCGCGGAACCCGAGGTCGGATGGAGTCCGGTTTCGGAACGGAGCAAGACGAGGGCCGGGAAGGAGCGGCCCGGCAGATGGATGGGATGGAAAGGGGTAAGAAAACCCTTACAGGTCGAACAGTCAGGAGGTTTCCGGGAAATCGGGGGGGGGGGGGGGGGGGGGGGGGGGGGGCAGGTTGCCTCTCGTGGAGAGTCCTACGGTCTTCTGCGGGAGTGATCTTCGAACCTGCCATGGGTTCCGGTCGGGTTACGGTCAACCGACCTGAGCTTGCCGGGAGCATCTACACACAAATCCCGGCGCGTGTCAAGGGGAGATTCCCCTCAAATGGCGGAGCGTGTCGCCAACGGCGCAAAGACGCCTTCGACCCATTGCGGGAGTTGCCCTGTCTTCCGCGCAACCGCCACCGCCTCCGTTACTTGCGCTGCGGGGATCGCAGCGAAGAAGTCCGGCGCGGGAACCAGGGACTGGTTCAGGTCGTTGGGTTCGAACTTGTCCAGAGAGTCGCCGTACTTGCGCATGAAGAGCGAAACGATCCGCCTTCCGGTCTCGGAGGAGAAATACAGGAACAGGTGTTCGACGTACCGGTGGCCGAACAGGTTGGGTTGAAAACCGTGGAAACAGGTCAGGTTCAGGGCGTGGCTGCGGTTCAGGACGATCTTGTACCCCCCTCTTGAGAAAACGCCCAGCAGAAGCGGCGAAGGGCTTCTGCTTTCCGTCCTGTACCAGGGCTTTCGGTTTCTCGTCAGAAAGCGGCCGTCGAATCCTGACCGCTCGCCGAAATGGACGTACTCCGCCGCCGCCCGGGAGAGGGAACCGCCAGCGGAAAACAGCAGAACCGGCCCGTCCGACTCGTACAGGGCATCGTAGTCCGCGGTGTCGAACACAGGTCTGCGAACCTGGGCGCTCCTGGTGATGCAGGGAACGCACTCGAAACCCGGAGCGATGCCCCTTTCCCTGGCTACCGACGGACGAAGGACGAAGAATTCGTTTGCGCCCGTGGCAATACCCCTGACGAACCGGCCAAAGGACGCGAGCGGCGCCATCCGCGCGCGATCCACTTCGAACTCCCGGCGCTGGAACAACGAGGACCATTTGGCTTCCGGGTCCAGTTCCTCGCAGGGAACCTCGGTAACCGGCGCCATCCGGTCGAACGCATCCAGGTCAGCGATACTTCCCAGCGTGTAGAATCGGACGGACGAGCAGGAGGCCCCTTTATCGTAGAGGACCACGCCTACCGAGGTCGTCGCGTCCGGGAAAACCTCCTTTTCGCAATCGAAACGAAGCATCGCGAACAGGTGACCCGACTCCACCAACCGCCGCTTGACCGTCGCTCCGTAGCCGGTATTCAGGAACTCCAAAGGCATGATGTAGGCCAGTCTTCCCCGACTACCGAGTTCTGACATCGACTTCAGGAGAAACGCTGACGCGATGTTCGTGTAGCCGGAAAGCCCGATCCCCAGGCGGCGCTGAAACTCCGGGAAGACCGCCTCGCGATTCAGGAACTTCTGAAAGCGCATGTAGGGCGGGTTGCAGACGATGTTGGCATGACGTTGACCCCAGGACAACAGATAGTCCCTCATGGCGACGAAGTGAGCGCTCTCGCCTGTCCTTTTCTCCCAGAACCGGATGATGTCGGGATCGAGCTCGAATCCGGAGAACCCGACGCCTGCCCCGGAAGGCAGCGCTGCTCGAAACGCCCCAAGCCCGAAGGCGGGATCGAAAAGCGTTTTGCCGCCTGAACCCAGAACCCAGCGCACCATGAACTCGGCGACCTTCGGATGCGTGAAGAACTGCCCGAAGGACTTGCGGTGGGCGTCTCCGACCTGCTGGCCGTATTCAAGAATCATGGAAGGTCGAGTGGGTCGAGAAGAGTAATCGGACCTGGAGAGGTTTGTACAACGAGAGCGATGAAAGTGGATTCCCGCTTTCGCGGGAATGACGAGACGGGGCGGGCGTCCGCGGGAATGACGGGACGGGGCGGGCGTCCGCGGGAATGATGGCGTGGGCGTTCGCTCCGCCACCTTGGACTCGAACCATCGGCCTGCCCGTCCCCGCTCCACCGCCCGGGCTCACGGCAGCTTGTAGGAACTGTCCTCGATCAGCGACCTCAGGTCCTGGCGGAACTCGCCCTGCCACTTGGAGAGGATGACGTCCGCGGGGCACAGGCCCTGGTGGACGAGGTTGCGGAGGGGCTCCAGGTGGATGGTCTCGTCTTCGCCCCGCCGGTTCAGGGCCCGCTGGCGCACCAGCCCTTCCCGGGCGACCTCGATCATCTCCTTTGCCAAGTCGCCCAGGGAGTAGCGCCGGAACCGTGCGGCCAACCCGTGGCGGTGGGAGTCGTGGTACGCCGTCATCCGCTCGTCGAAGGACCATCCCTTGACCAGGTCCCAGGCCGCGTCGAGGCAGTCGGCGTCGTAGAACAGGCCCTTGATGAGGGCGGGCAGGGCCGGCATGAACTCCGGCGACTGGCTGTCCGCGGAGCGGAACTCCAGGTAGTGCTTGAGCCGCGCCTCCGGGAAGAGGGTGGTCAGGTGGAGTTGCCAGTCCTCCATCGTGGCGTAATGGCCTTGGTGTCCCCGTTCCAGGAAATGGCGGAACGGGACGCCGGTCATGTCCAGGTACCCCCCGTCCCGGGCGATGAGGTACATGGGCACGTCCAGGGCGTACTCCACGTAGTGGCGGAAGCCGGCGTCCGGTGAGAAGCAGAACTCCAGCAGCCCGCAGCGGTCCTTGTCCGTGCGCGTCCAGATGTGGCCCCGGTAGCTCTTGAAGCCGTTGGGCTCGCCGTCCGATATGGGCGAGTTGGCGAAGGCCGCGCCGATGACCGGCGCCAGCCCCATGGCCGTCCGCAGCTTGGCCATGGCGTCCTTCTCGTCGCCGTAGTCGATGTTCGCCTGCACGGTGGCGGTCTGCTTCATCATGCGGTGGCCCAGGGCGCCCGTCCTGGCCATGTACGGACCCATGATGCCGTAGCGCCGCTTGGGCAGCCACTCGATGTCCTCCACCCGGCTGAAGGGCTGGATGCCCAGGCCCAGGAACGCCACGTCGAACCGTTCGGCCACGTGGATCAGCTCGCGGATGTGCTGGGAGAACTCGGCGTTGCTGCAATGGACGTCCTCGCACGGCTCGCCGCTCAACTCGATCTGGCCTCCGGGCTCCAGGGTGACGGCGTGGTTGCCCCGGGCCAAGCCGATGAGATGGCCGTGCTCCTCTTGCGGCTCCCAACCGTGCTCGCTCACCAGCGCTTGGAGTATGGCCCGGACGCCCCGCGGGCCGGAATACGAGAGGGCCCGGGCGGTGTCGCGCTCGATGCCCACCTTCTCGTACTCGGTGCCCACCCGCCATTGCTCGCGGGGCTTGCCCGCGTCGTGGAAGAAGGCTTCCAGCTCGTCCTGTCGCTCGACCACGGCCATGGCGCCCGCGCTCACGGGAGGACGCCCGCGGCGCCCTCGCCGCACACGGCCCGCAGGTTCTTTCGGTAGGGCGCGGTCACCACCGCCTTCTCCGTGATGATGGCCGAGACCAGCCGGTGGGGGGTGACGTCGAAGGCCGGGTTCAGGACGTCCACGCCTTCCGGCGCCACCCGGCGGCCGGCCACGTGGGTCACCTCGTCCCGGCTGCGCTGCTCGATGGGGATGTCGGCGCCGGACGGGCACGCGAGATCCACGGTGGAGGTGGGGCAGGCCGCGTAGAAGGGGACCCCGTGCCGCCGGGCCAGCACCGCCACCGTGTAGGTGCCGATCTTGTTGGCCACGTCGCCGTTGGCGGCCACGCGGTCCGCGCCCACCACCACCGCGTCCACGCGCCCCTGCTGCATCACGTAGCCGGCCATGTTGTCGGTGATGAGCGTCACCGGCATCTCCTCCTTGCGCAGCTCCCATGCGGTGAGCCGGGAACCCTGGAGGAAGGGCCGGGTCTCGTCCACGAACACCTCTTCGATGGCCTCGCCCGATTCCTTCATGGCGCGCAGCACCCCCAACGCGGTGCCGTACCCCGCGGTGGCCAGGGCGCCGGCGTTGCAGTGGGTAAGGATGCGCCGGGAACCCTTCAGCAACCCGGCGCCCAGGCCGCCGAGCCTGCGGTTGGCGGCCACGTCTTCCTCGTGCATCTCGATGGCCGCCTGCTCCAGGCGGCGCTTCAGCGTCTCCAGCGCGCCGTCCCGGTGGGCCTCATAGACCTGCCGCATGCGCGCCAGCGCCCAGTGGAGGTTCACCGCGGTGGGACGGGTGTCCTCCAGGGTGCGGAAGACCTGCTCCATGACCGGGCCCAGGCGGTTCCGGGCCTTGACCCCGCGCGCTCCCAAGGCAACCCCCATGGCCGCGGCGACGCCGATGGCGGGCGCGCCCCGCACCACCATGGCGCGGATGGCCCGGGCCACCTGCCGATAGTTGCGGCACACCCGGTACTCTTCCTTGCCGGGCAGCCGCCGCTGGTCGATGAGGACCACCTCACCGCGCCGCCACTGGATGGTTCTTACGGCCATGTGCGTTCGATCCGGCTTGGGCTTTCTGCCTGTGGAAAGCGCGTCCTTCGACTTCGCTTCGCTACGCTCAGGACGAACGGGGAATATGTGCTTCGCTACGCTTCCCTCGGCCCTGCTTCGCTACGCTTCCTTCGGCCCTGCTTCGTTTCGCTCCCCTCGGCTCTGCTTCGCTATGCTTCCTTCGGCTCTGCTTCGTTTCGCTCAGGGTCAATGGGGATCTCCCCTGCGCTCGGGACGAACGGGGGAGTTCCCGGTTGTCTTTCGTGCAGACTCCAATATAGTACCCTTCGGAGAAGGGTCAAGCATCCGCGTGCGGCTGGCCCTGGGGGAAGGGAAGATGGCGGACTGGATCACGCTGCTCGGATACGCATCCGGCGTCTATTTCATCAAGCCCGACCTGGACGTCCACGCACTGGCGGCGACGGTGCTGGCGGTGCACCTGTGCGACGGCGTCCTGTGCCTGGTCATCGCCAGGCACGGCGGGCGCAACCGGGTGGGCTGGACCCTGGCCGGCCTCGTCCTCGGGGTGTGGGGCACGCTGCCGCTCCTCTTGCAGGGCCGCGCGCCGGACGCCCGCGGGCAGGCGGGCGCCCCATCGCCCTGACGGCCCGGCCCCGGTCCATCCGCCCGAGAACCTGAAGTTCTACTTTACGCGACGGCCGGGATCGCCCCGACGGCCCGTCCCCCGGTCCATCCGCCCGGGGTCGGCGCGCGGTCCCTGACCGCGGCCATCGCGGACCGCCCCGACGGCCCGGCCTCTAGTCCATGCGCTTGCGCAGGAACGTCGGGATGTCGATGTCCTCCTCGCTCACATCGTCCTCCTTGAGCTCGTAGGGGGTCTGCGAGGCGCCCGAATCCCGGTCTTCGCCCTCGTGCTCCCACCGGGGCATGTCGAAGTCGTCGTCCACCAGGGTGCCGAGGTGGACCACCTTCCTGTCCCTGGCGCCCTTGAGGCCATGCCCGCGGGAGGCCTGCTTCTGCGGCGCCGGCTCCTTCGACGGCAGCGGTTCCGACGACCGGACCTCGTTGCCGAACCCCGTGGCGATGACCGTGATCCGCAGCTCGTTCTCGATGTTCTCGTCGATGACCGCGCCGAAGATGATGGTGGCGTCTTCGTGGGCTTCCTCCTGGATCAGGGTGGCCGCCTCGTTGACCTCCAACAGGCCCATGTCCGGTCCGCCGGTGACGTTGATGAGCACCCCGCGGGCGCCGTTGATGGAGATGTCTTCCAGCAACGGGCTGGAGATGGCGTGTCCCGCGGCCTCCACCGCGCGGTTCTCGCCCGACGCGGACGCCGCGCCCATGAGCGCGAACCCCATGTCCTTCATCACCGTACGCACGTCGGCGAAGTCGAGGTTGATGAGCCCCGGGGTCACGATCAGGTCCGAGATGCCCCGGACCGCCTGGGTCACCACGCCGTCCGCCACCTTGAAGGTCTCCAGCAGGGTCGTGGACTTGCCGGCGACGCTCAGGAGCCTCTGGTTGGGGATGACCACCAGGGTGTCCACCTTGTCCTTGAGGTCCCGGATCCCTTCCTCCGCCTGCTGCATGCGCCGCTTCCCCTCGAAGATGAAGGGTTTGGTGACCACGCCCACGGTCAGCGCTCCCAGTTCCTTGGCCACGCTGGCGACGATGGGCGCGGCGCCGGTGCCCGTGCCCCCGCCCATCCCCGCGGTGATGAATATCATGTCCGCGCCGGTGAGGTACTCGCGGATCCTCTCCTTGTCCTCCATGGCCGCGCGCCGGCCCACTTCCGGGTTGGCGCCGGCCCCGAGCCCCTTGGTGAGGGAATCCCCGATCTGGATCTTGATCTCGGCCTTGCTCACGTCCAGCGCCTGGCTGTCGGTGTTGGCCACCATGAAATCCACGCCCCGAAGCCCCTCGTCGATCATCGTGTTGACCGCGTTGCCGCCGCCGCCGCCGATGCCGATGGCCTTGATGCGCGCGCCCGAATCTATCGGTTCCACCATCTCGAACATGGACCTTCCTCCTTTTTCACCTGTGTTGCCTATGGTTGCCGCTTCACCGGAGGCGGAGCGGTCCTGCGGACCACCCGCTTCCGCCCCGCGCCCGTCCGATCAAAAGAACTCCTTGAACCACTCGGTCATCCGCCCCCGGACCTTGAAGAACAGGTCGCCGTCCCGGACCCGGAACAGGTTCCTTTCCTGCTTGCCGAGGCCGTACAGGAACAGCCCGGTGCCGGTGGAATAGACCGGGCTGGACACCACGTCCACCAGCCCCGTGACGTTGGTGGGCACGCCCTGGCGCACCGGCATGTTGAAGACCGTCTCCGCCATCTCGATCATGCCCGGCAACAGCGTGGAGCCGCCGGTCATGACGATGCCGGAGCCCACGCTCTCCTGGTGGCCGGACTTGGCGATCTCCCGATGGATGAGCTGGAATATCTCCTCCACTCGGGGCTTGATGATCTCGCACAGGACCTGCCGCGACACCGACCGGGGGACCCGTCCTCCCACGCTGGGCACTTCGAGCATCTCGCTGCCCCGGGCCAGGTTGGTCTCCACACAGCCGTAGCGCTGCTTCAACTGCTCCGCCGCGGACATGGGCGCGTGCAGACCCGCGGCGATGTCGCCGGTCAGGTGGTTCCCTCCCACGCTCAGCACCGCGGTGTGCTGCACCGAGCCGCCGTGGAACATGGCGATGTCGGTGGTGCCGCCGCCCATGTCCACGAGGGCGACCCCCAACTCCTTCTCCTCCGGGGTGAGGGTCGCGTCCGCGGAGGCCAGCGGCTCCAGCACGAAGTCGGCCACGTTGAGCCCGGTCCGGTTGCAGCACTTGATGATGTTCTGGGCCTCGGCCACCGCGCCCGTCACCATGTGCACGCTGGCTTCGAGCCGGACCCCCATCATGCCCCGGGGCTCCTGGATGCCCTCCTGTCCGTCGATGACGAACTCCTGCGGCAGCACGTGGAGCACCTCCCGGTCCATGGGGATCGCCACCGCCTTGGCCGCCTCGATGACCCGGTCCACATCGGCGTCGGTCACTTCCCTGTCCTTGACCGCCACCACCCCGTGGCTGTTGAACCCCCGGATATGGCCCCCGGCGATGCCGGCAAAGACGGTGTTGATCTCGCACCCGGCCATGATCTCGGCCTCTTCCACCGCCTTCTTGATGGATTCCGTGGTGGCCTCGATGTTGATCACCACCCCCTTCCGCAGCCCGTTCGACGGGTAGATGCCCACGCCCACCACTTCGGGTCCCTGCTCGGTCTGCTCCCCCACCACCGCGCAGGTCTTGTGGGTCCCGATGTCGAGGCCAACGACAACGTTCGTCTTCTTAGCCATGGCTCTTCGTGCCTCTCCCCGCGGTCATGTCCATGGGACCGTGTCTTCCCCGCGGGCGCGCGATCACCTGTCCCCGGAAACTCACGTCAACGGCCTTGAAACGGGCCTGTTGTCCCCGGAACTCCTGCACGAACCAGCGCAGCCGGGCCAGCTTGCGGTCCCAGTCGCCCCAGCCCACGTGGAACGGCACCGGATAGGAGACCGGATAGAGGACGATGCCGCCGCCGGGCTGGAAACGGACCTCCGAGAGGCCCAGGGTCGTGCGCTCCACCGACCGGGCGAAGGCCAGGGCCTGGGACAGCTTCTTCCGCACGCCGGGCTCCCGCGGCCGGAGCTCCGCGCTCCGAAGGCCGGTAAGGAACGGGAAATCGACGGAATCCCCTTCGTCCAGGGCCTTGAACAGCACGCCGTCCTCGTCCACGTAGTAGAGCTGGTCCATGGCCGCGATGCCCGCGGGGACCCATTCCTCGACGCTGAACACCAGGCGCGCCGGCAACTCCCGCCGCACCTTCACCTCCTTCACCCAGGGATGGCGCCGCACCCTTTCCTCGATCCGCGCGGGGTCGATGCGCCAGATCACCGTGTGGGGATCCAGCCCCGACATGACCACCACGTCCGCGCCCTCGATCCGCTCGACCCCCAGGACCCGGACCTCCCGGACGGCGAAGTAGGGGTGGTCCAGGACGTAGGCCAGGGCGCCGCCCGCGACCGCCTGCACGCCGGCCGCGGCCTGCTCCACCATGGTCCGGCCGCGCCCGTAGGCCTCCGGGACGGCGCCCGGATACCACCACCCGAGCGCGAACCAGCCCAGCAGAGCCGCGGCGCAGGCCGCGGCGAGCCGGCCCGCGGCCCGGCGGGCCGCCTGCCGGAACCGGGCCCGCGCGTCAGCCATTGGCGGCCTCCCGGGGCGCCCATGTCCTTGCCGCGGACGCGCCGTTCCTCAGCGCCGCGCCGTCGAGCATCCGCTCCACCAGGTCCTCGAAGTCGATGCCCACCCCCGCGGCGATCTCGGGCAGGAGGCTCAACGGGGTCAGCCCCGGAAGCGTGTTGACCTCGAGCACGTACAACCGCTCATCCGGAGACAGGCGCATATCGACCCGCGGCGCTCCCTCGCACCCCAGCACCGCGCAGGACCTGGCGGCGAGCCGCAGGGCCTTGCGGCGGAGCGACTCCGGCAGCGGCGCCGGGAAGATGTGCTCGGCCATGCCGGACGTGTATTTGGTCCGGTAGTCGTAGAAGCCCTCCAGCGGGCGGATCTCGGTGACCCCCAGGGCCTCGCCGTGCAACAGCCCCACGGTGATCTCCCGGCCGGCCACGTACCGCTCCACGATGGCGTCCCCGTCGTACCGGCGCGCCTCCTGGACCGCAGGCGCCAGCTCCTCGGGCTGCCGCACGATGGCCACCCCGAGGCTGGACCCCTCGGCCCGGGGCTTGACCACCACCGGCAACGGCAGTTTCGACTGCTCCGGCCCCTCCCCGGTCACCACCTCGTACTCGGGCGTGGGGATGTGGTTCCGGGCCAGCACCTGCTTGGCCAGCACCTTGTCCATGCACAGGGCCGAGGCGGTCACCCCCGATCCCGTGTAGGGGAGGCCCATGACCTCCAGCAGTCCCTGCACGCACCCGTCCTCGCCCATCTTGCCGTGGAGGGCGTTGAACACCACCTCGATGCGGTGCTTCCGCAGTTGCGCGGGCAGGTCCGGCCCCGCGTCGATGGGGAACACCGCCCTGTACCCCTGCCGGCGCAGCGCTCCGGTCACCTCCCTGCCGGACACGAGCGAAACGTCCCGTTCCGCGGAAGGGCCGCCCAACAGCACGCCCACGCGCCGGGACCGCCAGACGCCGGATGGAATCTTCATGGTCGCCACTCCCCCACGAAGCGGACCTCGGTCTGCAAGGCCACCGAGAACCGACGCTCCACTGTGCTGCACACCTGCTCGATCAACCGCCGGACGTCCTCGGCCCGGGCGCCGCCGCGGTTGAGTATGAAGTTGGCGTGCCGGCGGGACACCTCCGCGGCGCCCACCCGCAGGCCCTTGAGCCCCGCGGCCTCGATCAGCCTCCCGGCGTGGTCGTCCGGCGGGTTGCGGAAGACCGACCCGAAGTTGGGATGGCCGGACGGCTGGCTGGCCCGGCGTTGGGCCATGACCGCCCTCATGCGGGCGTCCGCCGCCTCCGGCGCCTCCGGCGTCAGCGCCATCCCCACCCGGGTGACCACCGCGCCGCGGGGAAGCCGCGCTTGGCGGTAGGAAAACCGCAACTCCTCGCGCCCGAGGGCCATGGCCTCGCCCCCCGCCGTCACTGCTTCAACCCCGGTCACGACCCGCTCCATTTCCGACCCGTAGGCCCCCGCGTTCATCACCAGGGAGCCTCCCACGCTGCCGGGGATGCCCTCGGCGAACTCCAGTCCGCCCAACCCGCGGCGCACCGCCTCCCGCACCAGCCGGCTCACCGCGCACGCCGCGCCCGCGTCGGCCCCGGCGTCCCGGGCGCGCCACCGCACCCTGCGGAACTCCCCCCGCAGCCGCAGCGCCGCGCCCCGCACCCCGAGGTCGCTCACCAGCACGTTGCTGCCGTTGCCCAGCAGCAACACCGGCACGCCCCGGCTCTCCAGCAGGCGCAGACAGTCGCTCAGCCCGTGGCCCGTGTGGGCCTCCACGTAGTAGTCCGCGGGCCCGCCCACCTTGAACGAGGTGTGGCGGGCCAGGGGCTCGCCCACCCTGACCTCGACCCCGGGGACGAGGTCCAGGTCCCGGGCCAGCCGGTCCGCGGTCATCCGCGCTTTTCCCGCAAGGACTCAAGCAGTTCCTCCCCCACCCGATGGACGTCCCCGGCGCCCAGGGTCAGCACCATGTCTCCGGCCGCCAGCCTGGGAAGCAGCCTGGCGGCGACGTCCTCCCGGGCGGCCACGAACTCCACTTCCATGTGGCCCCTGCGCCGCATGGCGCGGTACAACTCCTCGCCGGTGGTCCCCGGCAGCGGGTCCTCGCCCGCGGGGTAGATCTCCGTGAGCACCAGCCGGTGGGCCCGGTCGAAGGCCGAGACGAAGTCCTCGAACAGGTCCCGGGTGCGGCTGAATCGGTGGGGCTGGAACACCACCGTCAGGGGGCGGCCCCAGCCTTCGGCAATGGCCTCCAGCGTGGTCTCGATCTCCGTGGGATGGTGTCCGTAGTCGTCCATGACCAGGACGCCGGCTTCCTCGCCCTTGATCTCCGAGCGGCGGTGGATGCCGGCAAAGCCGGCCAGGGCCGACGCCGCGGCGGCGAAGTCGATGCCCATCTCGGACGCCACCGCGAGGGCCGCCAGCGCGTTGGCCACGCTGTGCCGGCCCGGCATGGGCAACCGCACCGGCCCCAGGGTCCGGCCGCGGCGGACCGCGGAGAAGGTGGACTCCATTTCCCGGCCCCGGACGTCCCGCGCGCTGAAGTCCGCGTCCGCGGACAGGCCGTAGGTGACCACCCGCTTCTTCACCCGGGGCGCCAGGCCCCGGACCGCGGGATGGTCCAGGCAGAGCACCGCGAGGCCGTAGAACGGCACCTTGTTGGCGAACTCCAGGAACGCGTCGGCCAGCCGCTCCGCGGCGCCGTAGTACTCGATGTGCTCCCGGTCGATGTTGGTCACCACCGCCACCACCGGGGAGAGCAGCAGGAAGGTGCCGTCGCTCTCGTCGGCCTCGGCCACCAGGATGCCGCCCCTGCCCATCTGCGCGTTGCCCGCCAGCGACCGCACCCGGCCGCCGATGACCAGGGTCGGGTCCATGCCGGCCTCGGTGAGCACGTGGCCGATCATGGACGTGGTGGTGGTCTTCCCGTGGCTTCCGGCCACCGCGACGCCGTGCTTCATGCGCATGAGCTCCGCCAGCATCTCGGCCCGGGGGATCACCGGGACCTGCCGCTCCCGGGCCGCCACCACCTCCGGGTTCGAGAACTTCACCGCGGTGGAGATCACCACCACCGACAGCCCGTCGGCCAGGTGGGCGGCGTCGTGGCCCACGCGGACGTCCGCCCCCAGGGACCGGAGCCGCCGGGTGACGTCGGTGTCCTGCAAGTCCGATCCGCTGACTTCGTAGCCCGAGTTCAAGAGCACCTCCGCAATGCCGCTCATGCCGACGCCGCCGATGCCCACGAAGTGCACCCGGTGGCGCGTCGGCCCCATCATGTCCACTCCGGGACGAGGGCGCGGCACTCGTCCACGATCCGCTCGGCCGCGTCCCTCCGACCGAGCCCCCGGGCCGCCTCGCCCATGGCCTCCCGCCGCGCCGGGTCGTCACGGAGGGCGCGGACGGTCTCGGCCAGGCCCGCGGCGGTGAGGTCCCGCTCCACGATCACCCGGGCCGCGCCCGCCCGCTCCAGGGCCAGCGCGTTGAGTCGTTGGTGGTCGTGGGCCGCGTACGGGTACGGGACCAGCACCGCGGGTTTGCCGAAGGCGGTGAGCTCCGACAGGGTGGAGGCCCCGGCGCGGCACACCACCAGGTCGGCCGCGGCGTAGGCCCGGTCCATGCGGTCGATGAAGGGCAGCACTTCCGCCTGGCACGGAAGCGACGCGTAGCCCCGCTTCACCAGGGCCTCGTCCGCCCGCCCGGTCTGGTGCGTGACCCGGAAGCCGGCCGCCGCGGGACCCAGGCGCTCCAGCGCTTCCAGCACCGTCTCGTTGATCCGGTGGGCGCCGGCGCTGCCGCCGAAGACCAGCAGGTGGAAGCGGTCCTTCCGGCCCGTGTCCGGGAGCTCCCGCCAGCGCACCGGCGTGCCGGTGAGCACCACCTTGGCCCGGGGGAAGTACTCGACGCTCTCCCGGAAGCTCGTGAAGATCCGGTCCGCCAACCGTCCCAGGACGCGGTTGGTGAAGCCGGGGCGCAGGTTCTGCTCCATGATCGCGCAGCGCACGCGCCGGGACGCCCCGGCCAGCACCATCGGCCCCGAGGCGTACCCCCCCAGGCCGATGATGCACTGGGGGTCGAAGCGGCGAACGATGGCCCGGGAGCGCCACAGGCTCGCGGGTATGCCGTAGAGACCCTCCAGCAACCCCTTGAGGCCCCGCCCCTTGAGGCCCCGGACGGGCAACAGCTCGATGGAGAACTCCGTCTCCGGCACCACCCGGCTCTCGATGCCCCAGCGGCTGCCCACGAACAGGATGCGGGCGTCCCCGTTGCGCCGGCGGAACTCCCGCGCCACCGCGATTCCGGGGAACAGATGGCCTCCGGTGCCGCCGCCGGCCACGATGAGCCTCATGGCTCCCCCCTCCGCCGGGAGACCCCCAGGAGCATACCCGCCACCGTCAGATGGACCACCATGGCCGAGCCCCCGTAGCTGATGAAGGGCAGCACCAGCCCCTTGGTGGGCACCAGCCCCATGACCACGCTCATGTGCACGACGGCCTGGAGCCCCAGGAGCATGACGAGGCCGAACACCATCAGCCGGGTGAACAGGTCTTCGCTGTCCAGGGCCAGCCGCAGGCCGCGGAAGAGCAGGACGCCGAATAGGGCCAGCACCAGCAGCGCGCCCCACAGGCCCAACTCCTCGCCGATCACCGAGTAGATGAAGTCCGTGTGGGCCTCCGGCAGGTACAGGAGCTTCTGCCGGCTCTGTCCCAGGCCGCGGCCCCACAACTGGCCGGAACCGAAGGCGATGTAGGACTGGATGATCTGGAAGCCGCTGGCCGCGGAATCGCTCCAGGGGTCCAGGAAGGTCAGCAGGCGCTTCATCCGGTAGTCGGCCGTGACGATGAAGAAGGCCGCCGCGGAGATCACCGCCAACGCCACCGCGGCCAGGTGGGTCAAGCGGGTCCCGGCCACGAACAGCATGGCCATGCAGACCGCCGCGAGGATGAACGCCGAGCCGAAGTCCGGCTCCGCCAGCAGCAGGCCCACGAACGCGCTCGCCACCAGCAGCGGCGGCAGCACCCCGTACGCGAACGAGTGCAGCCGGTCCGCCTTCCGGGACAGGAACCAGGCCAAGTAGAGCACGAAACTCACCTTGGCCAGCTCGGACGGCTGGAACACGAACGGCGGCACCCCCAGCCAGCGTTGGGCGCCGCCCCGGCTCAGGCCCACGCCGGGGATCAGGACCAGGACCAGGGCCACCAGGGTCGCGATCAGCAGGGGGGCGGTGAGGCGGCGGTAGGCCGACGGCCGCAGGAACACCGCGACGGTCAGCCCCGCGAGGCCCACGCAGGTGGCCGTCAACTGCTTGCGGAAGAGGTAGGTGCCGTCTCCGAAGCGCTCCTGGGAGAAGACGTAGCTGGTGTTCAGCACCATGGTGATGCCGATGGCGAGCAGCACCACCAGGCTCACGAGCATCCAGCCGTCCGGGTTCCGAGCCTCGTTCATGGGGCCTGCGCCACTCATAGGGCCTGCACCAACTCCTTGAACAGGCGGCCCCGCTCGGCGTAGCTCTCGAACATGTCGAAGCTCGAGCACGCCGGCGACAACAGCACCACGTCGCCGGCCCGGGCGGCCGTCCGGGCTTCCCGCACCGCGGCGTCGAGACCGTCCACCATGACCGTGTCCGTCAGCGCTCCCAGGGACTCGTTCATCAGTTCCGCGGAAGCCCCCAACAGGACCAGCTTCCGCACGCGCTCCCGCACCAGCGGCGCCAGGGGGCCGTAGGCGCCTCCCTTGTGCACCCCGCCGGCGATCAGCACCACGGGCTCGTCGAAACTCGCCAGGGACTTCCGCACCGCGCCCACGTTGGTGCCCTTGGAATCGTTGTAGTAGCGCACTCCCCCGAGCTCCCGCACGAACTCCAGCCGGTGCTCGACGCCGGGAAACCGCCGGGCCGCCTCCCGGACGTGGCGTCCCGCCACGCCCACTGCCTTGGCCGCGCACACCGCGGCCATGAGGTTCTCGACGTTGTGGACCCCGCGCAGCCGCACGTCCCGCAGGGGGAACCGTTCTTCCGTCCCCGGGCCGCGCCAGACCACTTCGTCCCCGTCCACGAACGCTCCCCAGTCCGTCTCCGACCAGCCGAAGGAGACCACCCGGGCGCGGAGCTCCCGGCGCAGGCCCCAGACCCAGGGGTCGTCCCGGTTCAGCACCGCCGTGTCGTCCGGCCCCTGGGCGGCGAATATCCTCGCCTTGGCCGCGCCGTAGCTCGACAGTCCGTCGTAACGGTCCAGGTGGTCCTCGCTCAGGTTGAGGCAGAGGGCCACCCGGGGGCGGAAGTCCCGCACCCATTCCAGTTGGAAGCTGCTCACTTCCGCCACGCCCCAGTCCCAGTCCCCGTCCACGAAGTCGATGAGGGGGGCGCCGATGTTGCCGCCCACGAAGACCCGCAGTCCCGCGGCCCCGAGGATCTCCCCCAGCAGCCGCGTGGTGGTGGTCTTCCCGTTGGTGCCGGTAATGGCCGCCAGCGGGGTGCGGCCGCACCGCGCCGCCAACTCGACCTCGCTCAGCACTTCGATGCCCCGAAGGGCGGCTTCCGCCAGCAACGGGTTCTCCTTCGGCACTCCGGGGCTCGGCACCACCGCTTCCACGCCGTCGAGCCACCGGGTCTCCTCCCGCCCGAAACGGCAGGTCACCGGCAACCGCGACAGTTCGCTCCGGGCCTCGGACATGCGCGCTTCCTCACGGGCGTCCACCGCCACCACCCGCGCGCCCCGGCGCGCAAGGAACCGCGCCGCGGCCAGGCCCGTCCGCGCCAGGCCGACCACCATGACCTTCCTGCCTTCGACGTCCATCTCCGGTCTCGCGCCGGTTCCCGGCGCCTCCGCCCTGCGCTCCACCGCCGACCATCCGTCCATCCCTCAGCGCAGCTTCAGCGTGCTCAGCGCGAACAGCGCGCAGATGATCGACACGATCCAGAACCGCACGATGATCTGCGGCTCCGGCCAGCCCTTGAGCTCGTAGTGGTGGTGGAAGGGGGCCATGAGGAAGACCCGCTTGCCGCGCAGTTTGTAGGAGGCCACCTGGATGACCACGGACAGGGCCTCCAGCACGAAGATCCCCCCCACCACCGCCAGCAGGATCTCGTTCTTGCTCACCACCGCGACGATGCCCAGGGCCGCTCCCAACCCCAGCGAACCCACGTCCCCCATGAACATCTGCGCGGGATAGGCGTTGAACCAGAGGAAGCCCAGGCCCGCGGCCGCCATGGCGGCGCAGAACACCGACAACTCGCCCACCCGCGACACGTAGGGTATCTGGAGGTACTCGGCGAACCGCACGTGGCCCGCCAGATAGACGATCAGGGCATAGGTGGCCGCCGCGGTCATGATGGGGCCGATGGCCAGCCCGTCCAGGCCGTCCGTCAGGTTCACCGCGTTGGAGGCCCCCACGATCACCACCACCGCGAACGGGACGTACCAGACCCCCAGGTCCGGCTGCACGTTCTTGAAGAAGGGGACCGCCAGGGTGCTGCTGAAGTCCCCGTCCAGGTAGAGGGCCACCGCGGCCGCGGCGGCCACCGCCACCTGGGGGAGCAGCTTGCCCCACATGCCCAGCCCCTTGCTGCTCTTGCTCCTGAGCTTCAGGCAGTCGTCCACGAAGCCGATGGCGGCGAACCCCACGGTCACCGCCAGCACCACCAGCACATAGACGTTGGTGACGTCCCCCACCAGCAGGGTGGAGAGCACCAGGGAGAGCACGATCAGGGCCCCGCCCATGGTGGGGGTGCCGGCCTTTCCGGCGTGGCGGGCCGGACCGTCGTCCCGGACCGGCTGCCCGATCTGCCAGTCCTTCAGGGCGCGGATGAGGTAGGGGCCGATGACCAGCGACAGCAACAGCGACACCAGCGCGGCCAGGGCCGCGCGGAACGTGATGTAGCGGAACACGTTGAAGACCGGGAACGCCGGGTACAGGGGCAACAGCAAGAGGTACAGCACCGGGCTACGCTCCTTCGTCGTCCAGGGCGGCCAGGACCCTTTCCATGGCCGCGCCCCGGGAACCCTTGACCAGCACCCAGTCGCCCTTGCGAAGCGCGCCGCGGAGTTCCGCCGCAAGCTTCCCGTGGCTCGCCCCCACCCGCACCAGCGACCGGCGCATGCCCGAATCCAGGGCGCCCTGCCGGGTGTCCCGGGCGAAGCGGCCCAACAGGTAGAGGGCGTCCAGGCCGGAGCCCGCCGCGGCCGCTCCGAGCCGGCGGTGGCAGGCCGCCTCGTCCCTGCCCAGCTCCAGCATGTCCCCCAGCACGGCGATCTTCCGTCCGCGTCCGGGGACCGCCTGCAACGCCGCCAGCGCCGCCTCCATGGAGGCCGGGTTGGCGTTGTAGGCGTCGTTGATGAAGCCGACGCCGCGCCGGCGCTCCACCTGCATGCGCATGGGCGCGGGCCGCACCGCCTCCAGGCCTTTCCTTATGGCGGCCGCGTCCGCGCCGAAGGCGTGGGCCATGGCCGCGGCCCCCACTGCGTTCCCCACGTTGTGCGCGCCGCACAGGCGCAGGCGCACCGGCTGCCGCACCCGGCCCACCCGAAGGTGGAAGCGCAGCCGGCCGCCGGGGAGCGTCTCCGGGTCCTCGCCGCGAACGAACCCGCGGGCGCCGTAGGTCACCACCCGGCCCTCGAAGCTCCGGCCCTGCCGCGCCACCCGCTCGTCGTCCAGGTTCACCACCGCGGCGCCGCGCGGACTCATGCCCCGGAACAGGGCCCCCTTCTCCCGGGCCACTCCGGCGAGGGTCCCCAGCCCGGAAAGGTGCGCCGGGGCCACCGAGGTGACCAGGGCCAAGTCCGGGTCGGCGATGGCCGTGAGCCGCCGGATCTCCCCCGGGCGGCTGGTGCCCAACTCCACCACCGCGGCGCGTTCGTTCCCCCGAAGGCGCAGCAACGTCAGCGGCAGGCCCACCAGGTTGTTGTAGTTGCCCTCGGTCTTCAGCACCTTTCCGCGCAACGGACGGTCCTCCACGCGCGCGCGCTGCAGGATCGAGAAGAGCATCTCCTTGGTGGTGGTCTTCCCGTTGGAGCCGGTGATGGCCAACACCCGGGGCGCCAGCTTCCGACGGTGGAAATGGGCCATGTCCCCCAGCGCCCGCAGGGTGTCGCGCACGCGGACCACCGACACCCGGGCCGGGCCGCGCACGTCCCGGTCCACCACGAGGCAACCGCCGCCCCGGCGCACCGCTTCGGCCGCGAAGGCGTGGCCGTCCCGGACCTCTCCCCGGAGGGCCACGAACACGCCGTCCTCGCGCACCTGACGCGAGTCCGTGCTGACGTGGCCGAACCTGCCCGCGGCGCCGCGCTGCACGATGGTCCCCTTGGCGGCTCGCGCCAACTCTTCGATGGTCCACTCCATGGGGCGTCTCGTAACCGGGAACCCGACCGGACCTCCCTCAACCGCAGGCCCGGTCCAGCCCGCCTACGCGCTCCAACTCTTCCCGCAGCACCTGGCGGTCGTCGAAATCGATCCTCCGGTCCCCCAGGATCTGGTAGTCTTCGTGGCCCTTGCCGGCCACCAGCACCACGTCCCCCGGGGCCGCCAGCGCAATGCCCATGCGGATGGCTGCGCGCCGGTCCGGCTCCACCCGGTATCCGGCCTCTCCCGCGGCCGCCGGGCCCCGGCGCCGGGTCATGCCGCTGCGCAGGACCCCCTCCTCGATGCCGCGGATGATCTCCAGCGGGTCCTCGCTCCGCGGGTTGTCGGAGGTGAGCACCACACAGTCGCTTTCCCCCGCGGCGGCCTCGCCCATGACCGGGCGCTTCCCCGGGTCCCGGTCGCCGCCGCAGCCGAACACCGTGACCAGCCTCGCGCGGGTGAGCGTACGCAGGGTGCGGGCGGCCCTGGCCAGCGCGTCCGGCGTATGCGCATAGTCCACCACCAGGGTGATCCCCAGGCCGTTGGGGACCCGCTCCAGGCGGCCCGGCACCCGTTGGAGACGCGAGATCCCCGCGGCGATGGCGTCCGCTTCCACCCCCAGCGCCCACGCGGCGCCGGCCGCGGCCAGGACGTTCTCCAGGTTCGGCTCGCCCACGAGCGGGGACTCGAACTCGATGCGCCGGGGTCCGCATCGGAGGGTCCCCCGCAAGCCTTCCATGCCGCTCTCGTAGTCGAGGGGATGGACGTCCCATCGGGGGGACCGGCCGTAGGCGAGGGCTTCGACCCCCGCGTCCTCGGCGAGACGCATCAACCCGGGTCCCCGTGGGTCGTCGGCGTTGACCACCGCCACCCGCCGGTCCTTGACGCTGGCGGGCAGGCAGTCCGTGAACAACCGCGCCTTGCTGAGGAAGTAGGCCTCCATGTCCCGGTGGTAGTCCAGGTGGTCGCGGGAGAGGTTGGTGAAGACCGCGCAGTCGAAGTCCAGGCCGTGCGCCCGGTGCATGTCCAGGGCGTGGGAGGAGACCTCCATGGCCACGAACCGCACGCCCGCGCGCGCCATGTCGGACAGCAGCTCCTCGATGTCGATGGACTCGGGAGTGGTCAGGGGCGAAGGCCGCCGCCACTCGCCGTAACGCTGCTCGATGGTGCCGATGACCCCGCACGGACCGCCGGCCGCGGTGAAGATGGACTCCAGCAGGTAGGTCACCGTGGTCTTGCCGTTGGTGCCGGTGACCCCCACCAGCACCAAGCCGCGGCTCGGACGCCCGAAGAACGCCGCGGCCGCGTGGGCCATGGCCCGCCGGGTGTCGGACACCCGGACGCAGGCGGCCTCGGGCGGGGCCGGGACCGGCCGCTCCACCACCACGGCCGCGGCCCCCCGGTCCACCGCGTCGCCCACGAAGTCGTGGCCGTCGGCGAGCCGTCCCGGCAGGGCGAAGAAGGCGTAGCCGTCCTCGACCCTGCGGGAATCGCAGGCGAGTCCCCGGACGGGACGTTCCAGCGGGCCGCTTTCGTCCCGGACGTCCGGCGCGTGCAGGAGTTCCCGGAGCAGCATCGACTTCAGTCCTTCAACTTCAGCACCAGACGGCCGCGGTCGCCGTCGGCGCGCTGTTCCACCACGTAGCCGTGGCCTTGGAGGACCACGGAGAACCCCAGTTCCTTGGCCCTGGCCACGGCCTCGCGCATGCTCAGGCCCACCAGGCTGCCGGGGCCGTCGCCGCGGCCCTTCTTCCGGCCCCCGGGGTCCGTCCGGGACACCCGCAGGATGCCGCCGTCCTTGCCCGGCAGCGCCGGCGGCGGCAGCGTCCGGCTCGGAGCCGCTCCCATGGCGTGCAGGGCGGGACCGGCGATGCGGCGGAACAGCGGCGCCGCGACCACGCCCCCATAGACGCTGACCGTGGGCTCGTCCACCAGGGTCAGGAGGACGAAACGGGGCTCGTGCGCGGGTGCGAAGCCCACGAACGAGGCCACCCGCCCGGTCTCGGAATAGCCGCCTTTGACCGTGTCGGCCTTCTGGGACGTGCCGGTCTTGCCCGCCGCCTCGAACCCCGCGAGAGCCGCCCCGGCGCCGGTGCCGCCCTCGGCCACCACGCCCTTCAGCATGTCCGCCACCGTGCGGGCGGTGGCCCTGGAGACCACCCGCCGCACCACCTTGCGCCCGTTCCGCAACAGCACTTGGCCGTCCTCCCCCGACACCTGCTCCACCACGTAAGGCTTCAGCAGCAGGCCGCCGTTGGCGATGGCCGAGAAGGCCATGACCATCTGCATGGGGGTCACGGCGATGGACTGCCCGAAGGAAGCCGCGGCAAGGTCGATGGCGTACCACTGGCGGTGCGGCCGCACCGTGCCGGACGCCTCCCCGGGAAGATCGATCCCGGTCTTCCGGCCGAAGCCGAAACGCTGGATGTAACGGTGGTACCGCGCCTTCCCGAGGTTGTGGGCCACCTTGACCACGCCGATGTTGCTGGAGAGGTGGAGCACCTGGGCGAACGACAGCCAGCCGTATTCCTTGAAGTCGTGGATGGTGCGTCCGCCGTACCGGTAGCGGCCCAACTCGCAGAAGATCGGGTCCTCGGGGGCGGCCACTCCGTCTTCCAGGGCGGCCGCGGCCAGCACCGCCTTGAAGACCGAGCCCGGCTCGTAGGTGTCCGTGACCGCGCGGATGCGCCACCGGTCCCGGTCCTGGGAACCGAACCGGTTGGGGTCGAAGAACGGGTAGCTGGCCAGGGCCAGGACCGCGCCGGTGGACGGGTCCACCATCACCACTGCGCCCCCCTTGGCGCGGAACTGCTTCACCGCGGCTTCCAGGTGCTTTTCGGCCAGGTGCTGCAGGGTGGTGTCCAGGGTCAGCCGCACCTCGGCCCCGGGCCGGCTCTGGAGGTCGTCCACCCCCGCCACCATGACCCGGCGGCCCAGCGCGTCCCGTTCCACCAGCGAAGAGCGGGTCCGGCCGCGGATGTAGCGGTCGTAGCTCTGCTCGATCCCCTCCAGCCCCTGGGCGTCCCTTCCCACCGGGCCCAGGGCCTGTCCGGCAAGGTGGCCCTGCGGATAGTAGCGCCTGGTCTCGTGGTGCAGGCCCACGCCCTCGAGGTCGAGGGCCCTGACCCGTTCGGCCTCGCGCGGCGTCACTTGCCGCTTGAGCCACACGAAGGGCTTGTCGGAGGCGACCTTGCGGAGCACCTCCCGGCGTTCCAGGTCCAGGGCCCGGGCGATCTCCGGGGCCGCGTCCGCGGCGGCGCTCATGCGCCGGGGCCTCACGTACACCGACTGGGCCTCGATGCTGATGGCCAGCGGCTGGCCGTTGCGGCTGACGATGGAGCCGCGCTTGGGCGCCACGGTCAACTCCTGGAGGTGCTGCTTCTCCGCCATGCGCGCCAGCTTCGCGCCCTCGAACGCCTGGAGATGGACGGCCCGGACCGCCACCGCCAGCAGCAGGGCCAGCAGCAGGCCGCCGGCCAGGCGCAGCCGAAGCGTGGACGGCCGCCGTTCCCGTTCCTCGTCCTTCTTCACGGCAGCGCCCCCAACTCCACCAACTGTTTCGCGTGGGGCTCCTGGAGCCCGAGCCGCTCCCGGGCCATGGACTCCAGGCGCTCGGGCGCGGTCAACGTCGCCAACTCGATCTTCAACTCGCGGTTCTTCTGCTCCAACCGGCGCTCCAGCTTGGTGGCGCTGGAAAGCACGTACCCGAGTTGCACCACGCGCAGGCGCTGCCAGACCAGCAGCAGCGCCAACGCCGCCAGCAGGACGCTCAGCGCCACCGGGAGGAACACGTGCCGCCGGGGCTCCGGGGGTCCGGCGGCCTGCCGCAGACCGGGGAGGTACGGGGTCGGATCGGGTCTTCTTCGGGAGGCCCTCATGTTTCGTCTCACGGGTCGCGCCGGGGACGGAGCGGAGCCCGGCGCCGCCGGGACCCTGCGCCCGCCCGGGGCGCTAGATCCTCTCCACCGCCCGGAGCCTGGCCGAGCGGGCCCTGGGGTTGACTTCCACCTCCTCGCTGGTGGGCACCCGCGGCTTGCGGGTGAGGGCGGTGGCCTTCCGGTCCCAGCCGCAGACGCAGCCGGGGATCCGGGGCGGGCAGAGGCAGTCCCGGCCCCACTTCCGGAACGCGCGCTTCACCAGCCTGTCCTCCAGCGAATGGAACGAGATGATCACGAGACGCCCCCCGGCGCGCAGCAGCTCGTAGGCCGACCCCAGGAACGACTCCAGGTTCTCCAACTCCCGGTTCACCGCGATGCGCACGGCCTGGAACGTCCGGGTGGCCGGGTGGGTCCGCGGCCTCGCCCCCGGGCGCCGTCGTCCGGCTGCGCCCAGGGCCCGGGCCACGGTCTCCGCCAGCGTCCGGGTGGTCTCGATGGCGCCCCTTCGACGCTGCGCGTCGATGGCCAACGCGATGCGGCGGGCCCGGGGCTCTTCGCCGAAGTCCCGGATGACTTTCTCCAGGTCCCGCACCGGCAGGGTGTTCACGATCTCCCGGGCGTCCACCGGGCGGCGCCGGTCCATGCGCATGTCGAGGCGGGCGTCGCCGAGGAAACCGAAACCCCGCTCCGGCGCGTCCAGGTGGTGGGAGGACAGGCCCAGGTCCAGCAGCACGCCGTCCACTCCCGGCCAACCCACCTGGTCCAGGACCTCCCGGGCCCGGGTGAACTCCGAGCGGCGCAGGACCGCCCGCTCGCCGAAGCGGGCCAGCGCGCGCCCCGCGGCGTCGATGGCCCGGTCGTCCCAGTCGAGGCCCAGCAGCGCCCCGTCCGGGGACGACCGGCGCAGTATCTCCCGGGCGTGCCCGCCCCCGCCCACGGTGGCGTCGAGATACCTCCGCGACGGCCGGGGCGCGAGGAGCTCCAGCGCCTCGCGGAGCATGACGGGCCGGTGTGCGTAGCTCATGGAGCCCACCGCTCAATGGCAGGTCGCGGACCCGTCCCAGTCGTCGTCGAAGCTCTGGATGGCCTCGTCCAGCGAGGGGTAGAACTCGAAGGCCCCGTCCATGCCCACGATCCTGAAGACGTCCCTCAGGTAGGGGCTCATGCCGGAGAGCTTGAGGTCGCCGTTCATGGCCTGCAAGAGCCGCAGGCGCTCCCGCAGCACGCCGATGCCCAGGTGGTTGATCCAGTCCACCGCCTTGAGGTTGAGGATGACCCTCGGACGCTCCTTCTCGATCAAGTCCCCGATCATCTGCTTGATCCGCACCGCTTCGCCGAGGTCGATGTCGCCGCTCACGTCGATGACGGCAATGTCCTGGATGGCCTTCCTGTCGAGTCCGATCATGGGTCGCTCCTTTCCTTCGGTGTCTCTGTGCCCGGACTCACAACCCGAGGTCCGCGAAGAAGCCCGGGTCTTCCATGAGTTGCGCTTCCGCTCCCGTGAACACCGCCTGCCAGGCGTCCTTGTCCCAGATGCGGAACTTCTTGCCCGCGGACACCAGCATCACGTCGCGCTTCAGGCCGGCGTGCTGCCGCAGCTCGGGCGGGATGAGTATGCGCCCGTGGGGGTCCAGCGTGCATTCCTTTGCCCCGCTCATGTAATAGTTCTGGAACGCCGCCATGCGGGGGTCGAACTGGGGCTTCGCGTCCGCCGCCTCCTCCAGGGAACGCCACGCGTCCAGGGGATAGACGTCGAGGCAACGCTTGGAGTCGATGACGAAATTTGTAATGATGAGCCGTTCGTCATCCTTGCCCAGGAGGACTTCCCGATACTTGGCCGGAATGCTCAAGCGCCCCTTGGTATCGACCGTATGCTCGTATCTGCCTCGAAACATGGACTGAAATCCTGGGAGATCGCTTATGGGATTTCATCCCACTTTATCCCACCATGCGGGACTATACCTACTTGGTCTCGCGCCTGTCAACACCAAAAACCCATGTTTCCGCACGGCTGAAAGGCTGTGGAATGCCTCCCGGACAACGGGAGAGCCACCCATATCTAGGTGCTTCCGGGCGCTCGGACGGAGACCGGCCACAAAATGTAGGAGTGCAGGCGGCGGAAGGCCGTGACGGGCCGCGGCGGCGCGGCGCTCTTTTTTTCGAGATCGACCGGCTTCCGTGTGGGCAAGGTCTTGCGGGACGTTGTTCGGATGCGGGCGGGACGCCCGCGTTCCCAGGGGGGTCCGTGGCCCGTGAGGGCAGTGAGCCGGCCCGGGGAAGCGCCTTTCCCGGGAACGCGGGCGTCCCGCCCGCAGGGGGGGGGGTACGGCGGGGCTGAAGGGGGAACCCCGACGGGGGATGGGGGACAGCGGATCGTTAAGCCGGATTCTGTCGCGCTTCCCAACAGGAAGCGGGACGGTCATTCATCTTGCCCCGTGATTGCTCACGGGGTCCAGCGACCATACCCGAGGGGTTCCGGGCGGACGACCCGACCCTCCTATTCGGTCTTGCTCCGGGTGGGGTTTACCATGCGCCCGTCATCACTGACGGACCGGTGAGCTCTTACCTCGCCTTTTCAACCTTGCCCGACGGTCCGGTTGGACCCGGAGCCGGTCGGGCGGTATGTTTTCTGTGGCACTTTCCCTCGATCACTCGAGGCCGCCGTTAACGGCCACCCTGTCCTGCGGAGTCCGGACTTTCCTCTCCCGCGTCGCCGCGGAAGCGACCGTCTGATCCACTGTGCCCCCAAGCCACAGTCTCCCCCCTATGGAGCGCGGTTGCAACCCCCGGAGCCGAGAAACCGGCGATCAGGGGGGATCTTCAGGAATTCGTGTGGGTTGTGACACTCCCCACCCGCGCGATGAGGTCCGCTTCCTTCCCATTCCGACCATGCCGTCCTCGGTTTGGCGTCGCGGACGCCCCACTCCGTCATTCCCGCGAAAGCGGGAATCCATCCTTCCGACCAAACCTGTGCGCCAGCAATGGAATCGGGCAAGGAAGATCGAGGGGATAGAGAAGGGTCATCCGAGCTAGGGAGGTTTGTACAACGAGATCGATGAAACCGGATAGATTCCCGCTTTCGCGGGAATGACGGGAGGTGGTCCTGCTTTACCCGCGAAAGCCGGAAGACCCGGTTCAGGGTTGTCCGTCCCGTTCCGGGGCCGGCGGGTTGTAGAAGAGGATACGCTGGCAGCTCGGGCACAGGTTCATGCGCTCGTTGCGCAGCACGTCGTTCCATAGCTGCGGCGGGATGTTCATGTGGCAGGCCTGGCAGATGGCCGACGTCACCGTCACCACCGCGGTGCCGCCGCGCCGGTCGAAGAGCAACTCGTACTTGCCCATGAGGTTGGCGTCGAGGCGCGACGCGGTCTCGTCGCGCCCCTTGCGCGCCTGGACCATCCGCCCCTCGATCTCGGCGATCTCCCGTTTCAGCGCGCCCTTGCGTTGGTCCCAATCGCTCCGAAGGCCCTGGAGGTCCTCTTCCTTCCGCTTCCACACGCTCTCCTGCTCCTCCACGTCGGACAACACCTCGATCAGCTCCTCCTCCAGGATGGCGTTGGATTCCTTGATCTGCGCGATCTCCCGCTGGAGCGCCTGCAACTCCTTGATGTTCTTGATCTGGCCCATGCGCATGCGCCGGTTGGTGGCCTTCCTGCCGGCGTCGTGCAGCGTCTGCTCCTTGGCGCGCCGGACTTCGTCCCTTTCCTCCCACGCCTCCTTCAGCGTCTTGACTTCCGCGGCCAACCTGGCGATCTCGCCCTCCCGCGCCTCGATCTCCTCGAGCCGTTGCGTCCGCGCGGTGGCGTGCCCCTTCACCTCCAGGTCGATGCCCTGGAGCACCGCCAATGTCTCCAACTGCTCCCGCAACACGTTGTCCTCCAGCCGCCGGCCGCCCGGCAAAAAAAAGAACTGCACCTCAGCGGGTGCAGTTCTTTCAACGCCGGTCGCGGCCGTCTATTCGTGTCCGATATGCCTTCGATTTCATTCTTTGGAGCCACCCTATCGGGATTCCGCGCGAATGTCAAAGGCCGGCCCGGTGCTACAGGGTCCAGACCACGACTTCGCCGCCGTCCTGCCGGCCTCCGCTTCGGGCCTCCTCGCCTTCGGGGCGCGGCCCGCTTCCGCCCGCCTCCCCGTCGCCGCGCCGCCGCTCCTCGCTCCGGCGGTCGATCACCACCAGGTGCCCTTCCCTCGCGCCGCACTTCTCCATGTAACCCAACGTCTGCTCCACGCCCCGCTCGACGGTCCCGGCCAGGCTCTTGCGGTCCGAGTCCCGCAGCACCTTGCACTCCACCACGAACCTCTCCCAGAACTCGGACGGCTGCCCCGGCTCCCGGGGCCACAGCACCAGGAGGTCGGTCCTTCCACGCCCCAGCCCGTACTCCCGCTCGATGCGCCCGCCCCCGTTCACCACCCGCTGCAGGTACGCCTGCAGGATGAGCTGCGGACCCGCCTCCGGGTAGTCCTCGAAGCGCCCCAGCCAGTGCTCCGAGTGCTCCCGGAAGAACGTGCGGAACGCCGTCAGCAGCTTGGCCATGTCCAGCCCGCCCGCGCCGTCCACGTACCACGCCGGCTGTTGATCCAGGCTGCTCTGCAGGACGTAGCCCAGTTCCCGCGGCACCACCTCCGCGTAGATGGGGTTCGCCATGCGCGGCGGCTCGCTGCCGTCGATCAGCCCCAGGTCGCGCAGGTATTCCAGGTCCCGAACCTCGTGCTGCGCATCCCCGCCGCTCAGGATCGGCTCGATGACCCGACGCACCCGCTCCTCTTCCAGCTTGTGGGCCAACTGGTCCAAGTGCGTGCGCCGCGAGAGGATGAGGTCTTCCCGGGCGGCGTAGATGTCGTTCTCCCCAATGGTTCGCGAACGGTCCCGTCCCGCCTTGTCGTCGAAGCACGCCCCGGCGCAGAGCGCGTTCACCAGCCACGGCTGCCCCCGGGTCTGCGTCCACACCGCCTCCAGCGCCGCGGCGGTGAATCCCTGGCCGGTCTCCTCCGTGTGCTGCCCCACCAGCGCCCGGGTCTCCGCCTCGGTGAAGTCCCCCAGGCGCAGCGACTTCGCCGCCACGTTGAAGGGGCTGCCGCCGGCGACCACCTCCCCGGCGCTCGACCGGATGCGGTAATCGCGGATGTCGCGCACCCCGCACAGCACCACGCTCTGGGGAAAGCCTTTCGGGCGCTGCTCGTAGCCGGCGCGGAGTTGGCGCAGCACCGACAGCAGCGTGTCTCCCACCAGCGAGTCGATCTCGTCCACCAGCAGCACCAGCGGCGTCGGGTTCGCCAGGCACCAGCGGGTGAGCAGTCCCTTGAGGGCGTTCTCTGGCCCCATGTCCGCCAGGACGTCCAGCCAAGCCCCGCCAGGGTAGTCGTCGCCCAGCAGCATCGCGCTGTCGGCCAGGCTGCCCAGGACCGCGCGCATGCCCCGCGCCACGTCGTCGCGCGCCACCTGGGCGACCTCGACGTTCACGTTCACGCAGCGGAAGTCGCCGGCCGCGCCGCCGTTCAAGTGGTCGCGCAGGGCGATCAGGGCGGATGTCTTGCCGGTCTGCCGCGGCGCGTGCAGCACGAAGTAGCGCTTGCCGCGGATCAGCCCCAGCAGTTCCTCCACGTCCACCCGCGCCAGCGGCGAAACGGCGTAGTGGTCCTCCGGGCGAACCGGCCCTTCGGTGTTGAAGCGTCTCATGCTCCGTTCCGTCATGTCCGGCGCTCCTTCCATTCCGGTATCGTCCTGGCCATCGCTGCTTCCCCACACCAGATTCTTGGGTAGCCGTCACGTGGTTCGATCGAGAAAGGCGCGCGGAGAGAAAACCTTGACGGACCCGTATCGCGACTCCGTGAAATCGCGGCTGTTGCCGGTGATCAGGACCGCTCCACCGCCTGCTGCGGTCGCCAGATAGATTTCGTCGTCATGATCTCTGAGACCGAATGAAACATTCGCCGGTTCGACGAAGACGGCCACTCGCTCCAACTCGCAGATCACCGCTCGCAGGGCATCGCGGTAAGGCGCGTGCTTGGGTCGTTCCGCGACGGTCTCGTATTCCGCAAGGATGGGGTCCGAAAGGACGATGGCGTGCCATCGCACTGCATTGTCGATGACCTTGCGGCAGGCGCCGTCGATCCGAGATGCCGAAACCAGAACGTTGCAGTCGATGACAACCTTCATCCCGTGCGGTTACGGTGCTCCCGGCGGGAGGCCGCGATGTCGGCGATGGCGTCTTCCATGATCTCGTCCTCGGTGCGGCCCATGTCCTCGGACGAGGGCTCCGCCGCGGACAAACCCGCGGCGATACGGTCGGCGGCCGCGTTCCGGTCCACCACCTCCATGGGTCGAAACAGGATGCCGTCCCCCACGACGGTAGCCTCCATGACGTCACCCTCATGCAGGTTGATCCCTCTGCGCAGCTTGGCGGGGATGGTGACCTGGAACTTCGGTTTCACGGTGACCAACGACACTGTGGACCTCCCCGGATAGTTGGAAATTCCCTCTTTCGTACCACAGCGCGCCGCCGAACGCCAAGCCGCGTCGGGCGCACGGGACCTGCGGCGTCCCGGAACCGTCGTCCGCCGGGAGTCCGTCCGGCTCATGGAGGGCCGCTACAGGCCGAGCTTGCCGGGGTTCATGACGCCGTTGGGGTCCAGGCGCCGCTTCAGAGAGCGCATCAGTTCCAGGTTGCCGCGGTGCTCGTCGGCCATGAGCGGAGCGAGCTTGACCCCCACTCCGTGGCAGTACTCCACCGAGCCGCCGAAACCGTGTACGCTCCGGAGCAGCGCCAGGACCGCGTCCCCGAGGGCCGCCCGGGCCTCGTCCCCTCCTTCCACGGAGAGGCGCAGCGAGAAGAGCTCCGGGCGAGTCCACAACCCGCTCTCCCGGAAACGCGCTCCGTGCGCGGCCACGATGGCGAGGGCCTCCCGCCGGTAGGCCAGGACCTTCGACGCCGGCAAGGCCACGTGCACCCAGTCCTGGTGCGCCCCCTGCTCGCTGGGGGCGCGGCGTTCCCTCCGGTTGGCGGCGAACCGGCGCCCCGCGGCATGACGACCCCGCCAGAACCGTTCGGCCTCGCCCGCGTCGAGGTCCGCTCCCCGGTTTGCGGAGCAGACCTCCAGCGCCACCGCGTCCTCCGCGGCCACCAGCTCGGCCTTGCCCTCGAAGCCCAGGTAGAGGAGCGCGGGTCCGTCCGCATCCTCGGTCTCGTCACCGTAGTCGAGCAGGACCGGCGACAGGCCGGCGCGGAAGAGTTCCCGGACGGCGCGGAACCCGCACGCGAAGGAGTCGAACCGGACCGCGTGGAGGGAACGCTTCTCGGGCTTCGGGAAGACCCGGAGAGTCGCCTCGGTGAGTATCCCGAAGCAGCCCTCGCCGCCGATGAAGAGGCGGTCCAGGTCGATGCCGGTGGAGTTCTGGACCACGCCCCGGGTACGACAGACCTGCCCCTCGGGCAGCACCGCCTCGACCCCCAGCACCTGGCTCCCCATGGAGCCGTACTTGCCGCCGCGATACCCGAGGCCGTTGGTGGAAACGGCTCCTCCGACCGTGGCCACCGGCAGCGTCCACGGGTCGTGGCCCAGCATGAGGCCGGAACCGCCCAGGGCCGCGTCCAGGACTTCCAGCACCGCCCCGGCCTGCACCCGGACCGTGAGGGCCTCCGGGTCGATCTCCAGCACCGCGTCCATCCTCCCCAGGTCCACGACGATGCCGGGAGCCAGCGAGACCGCGCCCCCCATCAGGCCCGAACCACCGCCGTAGGGGACCACCGGGACCCGGGCCTCGTTGGCCGCCCGCACGACGGCCCGGACCTCGTCGGTGGAGGCGGGAAGGCAGACGCACAACGGACGGACGGGGTCGATGGGGCGGCGCGGATGGATGCGGCTCGTGCTCAGCCCGTCCCAGGCGCGCAGGTCGGTCTCGTCCTCATCCGTGAGGACCGAGCCGGCGCCCAACAGGACCGTGAGACGCCGGACGACATCGGTCTGTGGCATGGTCGGGACCGGGAAGGGGCATGAGCGCGTCCTTCGACTCCGCTTCGCTACGCTCAGGACGAACGGAATGGGACGATTCGCTGCGCTCGGGACGAACGGGACAGGAGGGTCAGGGTGCGGGAATCCGTCCTCCCTGTCTCGATGGTTCCGCCGTTCCCCAATGCATGTTCCGCGGTTCCCAATGGGACCTCTGAACAATCGAGCCATCCAGGATGGATTCCCGATTCCCTCACCCTGACGCCCCTATTCCCGTTCGTCCTGAGCGTAGCGAAGCGGAGTCGAAGGACGCGCTCATACCCTCTGTCCCGATTGTTCCGCGGTTCCTAATGCATGTTCTGGCCGCCGTCCACCACCAGGGTCTGTCCGGTCATGAAGTCGGCCAGCGGAGAGGCCATGAAGAGGACGCCGCCCACGAGGTCCTGGGGCACCTGCACCCGCTTGAGCGCGCGCTGGCCGATGCTGCTCTGGCGCATCTTGAGGATGTCCTCGGTGGGGTTCTCCTCGGACAGGGTCGACCCGGGGCACAGGATGTTCACCTGGATGTTGTCCTCGCCCACCTCCCGGGCCAGGGTGCGGCTGAACCCCATGACCCCGGCCTTGGAAGCCACGTAGTGGATGCGGCCCGGGGGGCCGTAGAGCGCGGTGCCCGAAGCGACGTTGATGATCTTGCCGGACTTCTGCTGGCGCATCTGCGGCAGCACCGCGCGGCAGCACAGGAACACGCCCTTGAGGTTCACGGACATGAGCCGGTCCCATTCCTCGATGCTGATCTCTTCGATGCGGCCCCGGCTCATGGGGATGGTGGCGAAGATCGAGGCGTTGTTCACGAGCACGTCCACCCGGCCGAAACGCTCGACGGTCCTGGCCACCATCTCGTTGGCCGACTTTTCCTCGGACACGTCCACGTGCACGGACATGGAGCCGGCCTCGCTCAACTTGGCCAAGTCCCCCGCCACCTTCTCCGCGGCCTCGGCGTCGATGTCCGCCGCCACCACCCGGGAACCCGACCTGGTGAAGGCTTCGCAGTACGCCTTGCCGATGCCGTGCCCTCCGCCCGTGACGATCACCACCTTGCCCTGCAACCCTTCGATCATGCGTGCTCCTCTCCGGTCGTGTCGGTCGGCCGCCCGGTACGCCGAGCCGCCGGTGCGCCGCGAAACCTGTCCTGGCAATGCTCTATCGAGAAATCCCGGCTCCTGTCAACCCGCATCCGAGCCAGGAAAACCCTGGACAACTACTCCGTTCCCTGGACGATTACCACGTTTGCCCCGAGCGTAGCGAAGCCGAAGTCTTCCGTTCGTCCCGAGCGTAGCGCAGTCGAAGTCCCCCGTTCATCCTGAGCGTAGCGAAGCGAAGTCCCCCGTTCGTCCCGAGCGTAACGAAGTCGAAGTCCTCCGTTCATCCTGAGTGTAGCGAAGCGAAGTCCCCCGTTCGTCCTGAGCGTAGCGTAGCGAAGTCGAAGGACGCGCTTTCCCGCAGGGAAAGGGAGTTCGAGCCGGAATCGTTCGGAGTTTCGCCAGATTGAACGGTCGGGTAAATCGTGTTAACCCCGCTCCGATGGGCAGGTATCGAGTGGCGGTGGACACCGGGGGCACCTTCTCGGACTTCGTTTTCTTCGACGAGGACAGCGGCGAACTCCACGTCGCCAAGACGCCTTCGACTCCCAGGGAGCCGTTCCAGGCCGTGCTCGACGGCATGCGGGAGTTCCTGGACCGGGGAGTTTCCGCGGGGGACGTGAGTTTCTTCTCCCACGGCACCACCGTGGGCACCAACGCCCTGCTGGAAGAGAAGGGGGCGGTCACCGGCCTGCTGGTGACCCGGGGGTTCCGCGGCATCTACGAGGTCATGGAGCAGAGCCGGGGCTACGGGCCGGTGACCTACGACCTGTTCTTCGAGAAGCCCCGGCTGCTGGCCTCCCCGTACCACACCGAGGAAGTCCCCGAACGGGTGGACTTCCAGGGCAGGACGCTCACGCCGGTGGACCGGGAGGAGGCCGCGGCCGCCATCCGCCGCCTCAAGGCCAAGGGCGTGGAGTCCGTGGCCGTGTGCTTCCTCTTCTCTTTCCTGAACCTCGAGCACGAGCTCGCAGTCAAGCAGATCATGGGCGAAGAGTTCCCGGAGGCCAGCCTGTCGCTGTCGTGCGAGGTGCTGCCGCAGATCCGCGAGTTCTACCGCATGAGCACCACGGTCATCAACGCCTACATCGCCCCGGTGGTGAGCCGCTACCTGGACCGGCTGGAGACGCGCCTGAGGGAGATGGGAGTCGCCACTCCCCAACTCTACATCATGCAGTCCAACGGCGGCGTCTCGACCTTCCGCACGGCCGCCCGCATACCCGTGGCCACGGTGCTGTCCGGGCCCGCGGGAGGGGTGATCTCGTCGGTGGCGGTCAGCGGCAAGGCGGGCATCGACGACCTCATCACCTTCGACATGGGCGGCACCAGTTGCGACGTGGCCCTGATCCACCGGGGCCGCCCGGTGGTCACCACCCAGGGGCGCATCGACCAGCGGCCCATCAGCCTGCCCATGCTCGACATCCATACGGTGAGCGCCGGGGGCGGCACCGTGGCCCGCATCGACTCCGTGGGCGCGCTCCAGGTGGGACCCGACAGCGCCGGCGCGGACCCCGGTCCCATCTGCTACGACCGCGGGGGCGAGAACGCCACCGTCACCGACGCCAACGTCATACTGGGGGTGCTGGACCCCGACCACTTCCTGGGCGGGCGCCTCAAGCTCGACAAGGGGAAGGCGGAGACCCTGGTGGAGGAGCGCATCGCCAGGCCCCTGGGATTGAGCCTCCACGAGGCCGCGGAAGGCATACTCAAGATCATCAACGTCAAGATGGAGGAAGCCATCAAGGCGGTGTCGTCCCAGCGGGGCTACGACATCCGGGAGTTCACACTGGTGGCCTTCGGCGGCGCCGGCCCCATGCACGCCGGCAGGCTGGCCCTGGACCTGGGCATCCCGACCCTGCTGGTGCCGCTGACCCCGGGCGTCCACTCCGCCCTGGGCCTGCTCATGTCCGACGTGAAGCACGACCACGTGCGCTCCCGGCTCGCTCCCATGCAGGAGCTCCGGCCCGACGACCTGAACTCCCTGTTCGAAGAGCTCATGGAACAGGCCCGGGACGGGCTCCGGGAGGAGGGCTTCTCCGACTCGGAGACCGTCCTGACCCCGTTCCTGGACCTGCGCTACGCCGGCCAGGGCTACGAGCTCACGGTGCCGTGTCCGGCCGCGCCGCTGGAGGAGCGGGACATGGAATTGGTGCAAGGGCGGTTCCACGAGGTCCACGAGCAGCACCACGGCCACAAGGCCGAGTCCGAGCCCGTGGAGCTGGTGAGCGTGCGGCTGGTGGCCGAAGGGCGGACGCCCCGGGCCCGGCTGTCAACCTTCAATCCCACGGGAAGGAGCGTGGCCGACGCACGCACCGGGGAGCGCCGGATATTCTTCGGACGCGAACTCGGCTTCCGGCCCTGTCCCATCTACGACCGGGACCGCCTGGAGCCCGGGCACGAGCTCGCGGGCCCCGCGGTGGTGGAGCAGATGGACACCACCACGGTGGTGCACCCGGAACAGCGCGCCCGGGTGGACGACTACAGGAACCTGCTCATCACCGCCAAAGTTTGACGGCCGGGGCCGGGGCGCGTCCCCCGGGACCGCGGCCCCGGCGCGGGCAAAGCAGGCCAGGAGCCTGCCGGAAGGAACCATGGCTCATCCGGAACCCGGCGCGGCAAGCGCAAACTCCGTCGATCCCATCACCTTGCAGGTGGTCCAGGCGCGGTTGGCGGGCATCGTGCAGGAGATGCAGAACTCGCTCTTCCGCACCGGCTTCTCCACCATCATCCGGGAATCCCAGGACGCCAGTTGCGCCCTGCTCACCTGCGACGGCGAGGTGGCGGCGCAGCACGTGGTGCTGCCGCTCCATATGGGCGCTTTCCCGGCGTGCGCCCAGGGGGTGCTGCGGAACTATCCGCCCGGGGAGATCCGCGAAGGGGACGCGTTCCTCACCAACCATCCCTACCTCGGCGGCAGCCCCCACGCCCCGGACATGGGCGTGCTCACGCCGATCTTCTTCGACGGCGCGTGGGTAGGGTTCGCGGCCACCATGGCCCACAAGAGCGACATCGGCGGGCCGGTCCCGGGGAGCTGCTGGAGCCAGGCGCGGGAGGTCTATCAGGAAGGGCTCCAGGTGCCGCCGGTGAGGTACGTCCACCGTTTCGAGCCGAACCGGGACATCGAGGAGATCATCGCCGCCAACAGCCGCACCCCGGAACTGGTGGTGGGGGACATCCGCGGGCAGGTGGGAGCGGCCCGCCTGGGGGAACGGCGCTTCGGCGAGATGATGGCCAGGTACGGGCGCGAGACGGTGCTGGCCTCCTACCGGCGGCTCTTCGACCTGACCGAAGAGCGGGTGCGCAACGAGGTGGCCGGCTGGCCGGATCGGAGCGTGGAGGGGGAACGCTTCCTGGACAGCGACGGGGTGGACCTGGACAAGCCCGTGCGCATCCGGGTGCGCATCCACAAGCAGGGCGACCGGCTGCGGTTCGACTTCACCGGGAGCGCGGACCAGACCCGGGGGCCGGCCAACATCCGCCCCTCGGTGGTGCGGGCCGCGTGTTCGTACTGCCTCACCGCGCTCACCGACCCCGCCCTGCCCACCAACCAGGGGCTCGCCCGGGTGGTGGAGATCGACTGTCCTCCGGGAAGCGTGCTCAACCCGCACTTCCCGGCGCCGGTGAACACCTACAACCCCACGGTGCACGCGCTGGTGGAGGCCCTGTTCGAGGCCCTGAGCCAGCTCACGCCGGTCAAGAAGGTCGCCGACGGCTGCGCCAGCCGCTCCATCATCATCGGCGGAAGGAACCCCAGGACCGGACGGAGCTACGTCCAGTACGAGATCTTCGGCGGCGGCTCCGGCGCCCGCTCCGGCAAGGACGGGGTCTCCGGCACCAACGTGAACCAGTCCAACGCCCGCATCGCGCCCATCGAGATCATCGAGTCGGAGTTCTCCACCCGGCTCCGGCGCTTCGAACTCGTGCCGGACTCGGGCGGCGCCGGCAGGTTCCGCGGCGGCCTGGGGTTCGTCAGGGAGTACGAGTTCCTGAACCCGGAGACGCGGTTCTCGCTCCGCTCCACCAAGCACGTGGTGGCGCCCAAGGGGGTCGAAGGCGGCGCCAGCGGGCGCACCGGCAAGGGGATACTCAACCCCGGTTCGCCGGAGGCCCGGGAGATCCCCTCCCGCTGCTCCGACATAGCGGTGCGCGCCGGGGACGTGTTCCGGCTGGAGACCCCCGGGGGAGGCGGCCTCGGGGAACCCCTGGAACGGGACCCGGAAGCGGTGCTGAGGGACGTGGAGAACGGCTACGTGTCCGGGGAAAGGGCCCTGGAGGTCTATGGCGTGGCGGTGCGGGAGACCCGGGGCGGGTTCGTGCTGGACCCGGCGCGGACCGCGGCCGCGCGCCGGGAGCGCGCCCGGACCGCGGGACCCTCGGAACCCTCCTCCGCGGACGGGCGCCAGGCGGGGGCGTGAACCCGTGTCGGCGAACCGCGCCGCGGACCCCATCACGGTCCAGGTCCTTCGCGCCGCGCTGGACGGTATCGTGCAGGAGATGCAGACATCGCTCTTCCGCACGGGCTTCTCCACCATCATCCGGGAATCCCACGACGCGAGTTGCGCCCTCCTCGACACCCGGGGCGAAGTCATCGCCCAGCATGTGGTGCTGCCGCTCCACATGGGGGCGTTTCCCGCCTGTGCGGAAGCCCTGCTGGAGCGTTTCCCCGCGGTCGACCTCCGCGAGGGCGACGCATTCATCGTCAACCACCCCTACCGGGGCGGCAGCCCCCACGCCCCGGACATGGGCGTGCTCACCCCCGTGTTCCACCGGGGCGCGTGGGTGGGGTTCTGCGCCAGCATGGCGCACAAGACCGACATCGGCGGCGCCGTTCCCGGCAGCGGCTCGGGCACGGCCCGGGAGATCTTCCAGGAAGGGCTGCACCTGCCCCCGGTGAAGTTCATGGACGCGGGCCGACCCGTGCGCGAGCTCGAATGGCTCATCCACGCCAACAGCCGCACGCCGGAGCTGGTGGTGGGGGACATCCGCGGCCAAGTGGGCGCCAACCGGCTGGGGGAACGACGGCTGGCCGAGCTGCTGGACAAGTACGGCAGGGAGACGGTAGCGGCCGCCACCGATGAGCTCGCACGCCAGACCGAGCGCCGGCTGCGGCAGGTCATCGCCTCGTGGCCGGACGGCCGCTACCGGGGAGAGGCGTGCGTGGACAACGACGGCATCCACCTCCGCGAGCCCGTGCGCATCCGCGTCACCGTGGAGAAGAGCGGCGAGCGCATCCGGTTCGACTTCTCCGAATGCAGCCCCCAGACCGCCGGACCGGCCAACATCCGGCCGCCCTTGGTGCGGGCGTGCTGCTACTACTGCCTCATGGCCCTGGTGGATCCCTTCCTGCCCGTCAACCGGGGGTTGGCCCGGGTGGTGGAGACCCGGTTCCGCCGGGGCACGGTGGTGTGCCCCGACTATCCCGCGGCGGTGAACGCCTACATGCCCACCGCGCTGGTGGTTGCCGAGGCCGTGCTCCGGGCCATGAGCGAGGTGGTCCCGGACAGGACCATCGCCGAGGGCTCGGGCAGCGGCGCCATCGCCCTGGGCGGCCGGGCCGGGGACGGCAGGCGCAGCTACGTCCAGTACGAGATCTTCGCCGGCGGGGTGGGCGGAAGGAACGGCAGGGACGGCGCGTCCGCCACCTCGTTCCACTTGAGCAACGGCAAGATCGCCCCGGTGGAGATCATCGAATCGGAGTTCCCCGCCCGGTTGGAGCGGTTCGAGCTGTTGTGCGACTCGGGCGGCCCCGGACGCCACCGCGGCGGCTTGGGCTTCGTTCGCGAGTACCGCATCCTGCAGGACGAGGTGCGCTTCTCCATGAGGACCGACAAGCACGCCCTCGCCCCCCAGGGCATCGATGGCGGCCGGCCCGGGGCCACCGGCGCCTGTGTCGTCAACCCGGGCGGGGAGGACGAGCAGACGCTGCCCTCCCGTTTCGGCGACCGCCGCCTCCGAAGCGGAGACGTGCTGCGGGTGGAACGGCCGGGCGGCGGCGGCGTGGGCGCCCCCCGGGAGCGCCCCCCGGAGGACGTGGTGGAAGACGTGCGCCAAGGCTACGTCTCCCCGGCCCGGGCCCGCAACGACTACGGCGTCGCGGTCCGCGCCCAGGGCGTGGACGTCACCCTGGACCCGGACGGGACCCGGGGCCTCCGCGTGAAGGATAACGGCGGCGAGCGCATACCCGGTACCGGCCCTTGACAGGAGAGCCGGCTCCCATAAACTGCAATCTCCCGGAGGACAGGTTTGGCAAAGCGGAGTGACCTCGGTACGGGACAGGCGGAAATATCGTTCGACGTTGCCGAGACGGCGCGGCTGGGGACGCCCCCTGTCTCGGCGCGGGAGAAACGAGCGAAGCGCGTCGTTCGAAACGGTGTCGCGACGAACGCACTGGTTCTGAGCGCGTACGAAGAAGGGAACGAACAGGTATTTCCGCGTATTCTGGCGTTGTATGTAAAACCGGGCAGCGTCGTTGCGGACGTGACCTACGGCAGAAAGATCTTCTGGCGCAATGTCCCGCCCGATGCGTATGACCTTCGTGCAACCGATATCCAGGACGGCGTCGACTGCCGAAGCCTTCCCTACGGGGACGGGAGCATCGACTGTGTCGTCCTGGATCCTCCTTACATGCATACCCCGGGGGGCACGGCCCACCAGTCCCACCCGCCGTTCGAGAACTATTACGCCAACAACCGGACCCGGGGACGAACCGGAGCCAAGTACCACGAAGCGGTGCTGGAGCTTTATCGGGAAGCAGCCCGGGAAGCATACCGGGTCTTGCGCAGCCGCGGCGTATTCATCGTGAAATGCCAGGACGAAGTCTGCGCCAACCGACAGCGGTTTACGCACGTCGAGATCATGGAGATGTGCCGCGGCATGAAGTTTGTCGCCGAAGACCTGTTCGTGGTGATCCGAAACAACCGTCCGGGGGTCAGCCGCGTGGTCAAACAGGTCCATGCCCGGAAGAACCATTCCTATTTCCTCGTGCTCTGGAAGGGTAACGGACGGGATCGACTGTGGGAAGCGTCGAGTTGAATCCTATCGAGTTGATGGTGGCCGTCATCAGGGACCATTCCCCCGAATCGATCTGGACGGGCTCGCCGCTGGAAGGATACCGTCACGTCGGGAATACCAACCGCGGCGAACAAAGTATCACCTTCAAGCTGACGAAGAAGCTGGATGACTTGCGCCCCATCGAAGAGCTCGCGCACTGGGTACGGACAACGATGAAGAAAGATGCGTAAGGTTGAGTACCAGGTGCCTGTAGGTACATGATTACCCGAACGCCAGATCCATGATGACAAACGCTGTTCACCGTTCTTGCCCACCGCCACCTGCTGTAACCCCCTCACGGTCTTTCGCGCTACTAGCAATCGCCGTTTGATTTTTTAGACGTTTTTTCAGTTCCCTATTTCTGCCCTCCAAGTCGGACAGTTTTCTTTCCAAGTCGGGCAACTTCTTGTTCTTTTCGATCAAAACCTCGATCTTTCGGACAATATCCGACTTGCTCATCATCTGGTCGCCTAGCTTCCCTTTCAGTACAGTTAGATGCGTCTTGTATGCCGAAACCGCGGCCGTCCGCGCCCTTTTTAACTTCTCAAGCGACTCTTCCAAATTCTCCTCATTCTTCTTAGCACGGCGCTGTTCTTCTAGTAACTCTTCGACACGTTGTGTCAATTTTGTCTCGACTTCTAGCTGTTCTTCCTGTTGAACCGACAATAAACCTAACAAAATAACTACAAGTACCGTAATGGTCACTCCGACCACCACCACTATCACACGACCAAAGAGAGAGTCCATTATGTCCTCCTTTCACTTTGGGAACCTCTGAACAATTCAGGAATCAAGATGGAAGCATTCCAAATGCAGTTGATACGAATGTCAGGAATATCTTTTGACGCCGGAGAGAGTCGTAGAAACAATGTTCAAGGTGTCGAGCGGGGGGTTTTGCACCCCTGGAAGCATATTCCAGGGATGTTCTCCATATATCTACGCAGCCGCACGCAATAACTCCTTCTTCGCCATCACCATGTTGACCAAAGCACAAGTAATGAACAGGTAGTGCTCATTCTTTGACAACCTCCTGTACCTCAGCCGGGTGAAACCGAATCCTCGCTTCATCACTCCAAACAGATGCTCCACCTCCGCCCGCTCGCGTCCACTATCGTCCCCGTCGATACCTTCAGCCCCTTCCCCTTCAGATGCTCGTTCATCGTCCGAAATAGCTGCTTCCCCAATCCATGACGCTCCAGTATATGCCGAAACTTGCAGATCGTCGTCTCATCCGGCGCCCGCTCCTCTCCCAGGTCCACCCCCACGAACTCCCGCATGGCTCGCGAATCGTACAGCGCTTCTTCCACCCCAGGGTCCGACAGGCTGAACCATTGCTGCAGAAAGTGTATCCGCAACATCCGCTCGATCCCCACCGGACGCCGACCCGCACCCTGCGGCTGCGGATAGTACGGCTCTACCGCCTCCACAAGCTCCCGCCACGGGATCACCGCGTTCATCTCCTCCAGGAACTTCCCCTTCCGCGTCTGCTTGCCGTACTTCTCGAAATTCACCGCGCCAAACGTCTGCTGTTTCATGCCCTCTGCCTCCACTTCCCTGTAATCCTCCTATCCTACCTCTTGCTTTCTCTTTTCGCTACCTTTATCCTCCTGGGAATGAGGAATAGAGAGGTTCCTTTGCATGAATCCCAAAACTTCATCTGTCTGCCGAGCCTTCACTATAGTGTAATAACTTGAGCAAAGCGACGCAACGCCCAGCACCATCACGTACAGAGCTTTACTACTTTCAACTTTCGTCTCCGACAGGTTTTCTCCGCTCTGGTTGCTATTCCCGGGAAACATCGGTTCTTCCAGCCCCACTATCATGATGATATATGACACGAAATCGAGAAGCAGCGATACCGTAACCAATACCGACCATCGATGAATACCGTGATGCTTTTGAACGAAATAGGACAATTCCATTCCAATCATTAAGAGAATGACCAATCTAGCCGCATTAAATGCCAAGATGTAACGAAGCTGTCCCGGAGCATCTATGCTTAGGTCTTGGATAGACGAGACCTGCACGCCGAGTACCAAAAGAATGGAAGCGAGAGGCAAAAACCAAGTGGCCCATATATTCGGTATGCCGCCTGCGGACTGCTCGTATTGGTCATACTCTTTCTCGTACAGCTTTCGTAGTTGAAATCTATAGACGCAAGATGCAGTGAAGACTGCTCCATAAAACACCGCTAGAACGACCGTCGACAAGAAAAGAACTTGACGTGGTGAATCGAGGCCCAACTCTGAAAAATACCCAAGCTTATACAAAATCCAGAAAAAAGCTATAATTGCTATGATAGCCAGCACTGCATACAGTATCACTATATTACGAAGGGCGAATATCATGTCAAAAAACCTGACCAACTCGTCCAATGATCGGTTCATCTCATCCGCGGCCCCTTTCACAGCTTCGGATGCAGCTTCCGAATTCTTGTCATCCTTGCCTTGCTTTCCTCTATTCATAAACGGCCCCCTTTGCAGTTTTGCATTATACCCTATCGACCGGTTTTTTGGCGCGGGCCGCCAACCGCCTCGAACAGGTGCAACTGGGGCGTCTTGCCCACGTCGTCGGACAGCACCGGGTAGTTGGCTGTGAAGCAGGCGTCGCAGAAGCCGGCGTCGTCGCCCTCGAAGAAGGTGTAGAGGCCCTCCCGGCTGAGGTAGGCCAGGGAGTCCGCGCCGATGAACTCGCGGATGCCGTCCAGGGACTTGACCGAGGCGATGAGCTCCTTGTGGGTGGGGGTGTCGATGCCGTAGTAGCAGGGGCTGACCGTGGGCGGAGAGCTGATCCTCAGGTGGACTTCCGCGGCCCCGGCCTCGCGCAGCATGCGGATGATCTTCTGGCTGGTGGTGCCGCGGACGATGGAGTCGTCCACCACCACCACGCGCTTGCCTTCCAGCACCTCGCGCATGGCGTTGAGCTTGATCTTGACCCCGAAGTTGCGGATGTTCTGCTGCGGCTCGATGAACGTGCGTCCCACGTAGTGGTTGCGGATCAACGCCAGGTCCAGCGGGATGCGCGACTCCTCGGCGTAACCGATGGCGGCCGGGACCCCGGAGTCCGGCACCGGCGTCACCAGGTCGGCGTCCACGCGGCTCTCCCGGGCAAGCTGGCGGCCCAGCTCCTTCCGGTACTGATAGACGCTGTAGCCGAACACGTTGCTGTCCGGCCGCGAGAAGTAGATGGACTCGAAGATGCAGCGGGCCCGGGGCGCTTGCGGAAAGGGCCTGATCGACTCCATGCCTTGGGGGCCGAACACCAGCACCTCTCCGGGCTCCACCTCCCTCACGTACTCGGCCTCGATCAGGTCGAGCACGCAGGTCTCCGACGCCACCACGTGGGCGCCCGGGCCGCTGCCCCTCGACGACCGGAACCGGCCCAGGATCAGGGGCCGGAACCCCGCGGGGTCCCGGGCGGCGATCATGGCGTCGGCGGTGAGGAAGAGCAGCGAGTAGGCGCCTTGGACCCGGTGGAGCGCGTCGATGACCCGGGCCGGAAGGGCCTTCTCGCGGGAGGTGGCGATGAGATGGACGATCACCTCGGTGTCCGAGGTGGATTGGAAGATGGATCCCGCGGCCTCCAGCTCCGTCCGCAGCCGGTTGGCGTTGATGAGGTTGCCGTTGTGGGACACGGCGATGGGTCCGTCCGCATACTCCACCACGAAGGGTTGGGCGTTGGTGACGTGGCTCTGCCCCGCGGTGGAGTAGCGGTTGTGGCCGATGGCCGCGGCGCCCCGCAGGTTCTTGATGACGTCCTCGTTGAAGACGTCCGCCACCAGCCCCATCTGGCGGTGCGAGATGAGCGCCTGGCCGTCGGAGGACACGATGCCGGACGACTCCTGGCCCCGGTGCTGCAGGGCGTAGAGCCCCAGATAGACCATGTTCGCGGCTTCGGCGTGGTTGTGGACCCCGACCACCGCGCATTCTTCGTGGAACTTGTCGAACATCGCCGGAAATGGAGTATCCCGTGTGACCGGGTCCCCGTTCACTTGATACACCGCTCCAACCCGGTGGACCAGAGGTCTCGCAGCCGTTCCACCGACGCCCGCACCAGGCCGCCGATGACCAGGCTGGTCCCGCCCACCCGGCCGATGACCGCGGCCGGGACCCCCTCCTTCGAGGCGATAGCCCGGAGACGGCCGTAGTCCTCCTCCTTCAGCGACGCCACGATCCGGGAATGGGACTCGCCGAACAGGAAGACGTCCGCACGGACGTCCCCGGGGGGAGGATCGACCACCGCCCCCATGCCCCGGCCCGGGCCTCCCATGCACGCCTCGGCCAGGGCTACGGCAAGCCCCCCCTCGGACACGTCGTGGGCCGACGACAGGAGGCCCTCCTCCACGGCCGCGCGGCAGGTCCGCTGGACCCCCCGCTCCAGGGCCAGGTCCACTGTCGGGGGCCTTCCCGCCACCCGGCCGTGGACCACCTCGAGGTACTCGCTGCCGCCCAGCTCGCCCCGGTCCGGTCCCAGCAGCACCACCAGGTCCCCTTCCGTCCGGAACCACGGCGCGGCCACCCGCTCCACGTCCTCCAACAGGCCCACCATGGCCACCGTCGGCGTGGGGTGGATGGACGCCCCGTCGGTCTCGTTGTAGAAGCTGACGTTGCCGCTCACCACCGGGATTTCCAGGGCCAGGCACGCTTCGCGCATTCCGAGGATCGCTTGGGAGAACTGCCACATGACCTCTTCCCGCTCCGGGTTGCCGAAGTTCAGGCAGTCCGTGAGCCCCAGCGGCGCAGCGCCCACGCAGGAGAGGTTCCGGGCCGCCTCCGCCACCGCCCCCATGCCGCCCGCGCAGGGGTCCAGGTAGCAGTACCGGCTGTTGCAGTCCACGGTGAGGGCGAGTCCCCGGGAGCTTCCCTTGATGCGGACCACGGCCGCGTCCGCTCCCGGGGCCAGCACCGTGTTGCTGCGCACGTAGTGGTCGTACTGGCGGTAGATGGGTTCCCGGGACGCGAGGTTGGGGGACTCCAGCAGCCGCTCCAGCGTCCGGGTCATGTCATCGGGTTGCGGCAGCGCGGCCGCGTCCAAGCGCCGGACCTCGTCCTGGCGCGCGGGCGGGGACGCAGGGCGGTCGTAGAGCGGCGCGGACTCGGTCAAGGCCGCCACCGGAATCGAGGCCGCCACGCGGCCTTCCCACAGCACCCGGAACACAGGTGCGTCGATGACCCGGCCCACCACCGCCGCGTCCAGGTCCCAACGCCGGAAGACCTCCTGCACCTTCGCCACCGCCTCCGGGCGCGCCACCAGGAGCATGCGCTCCTGGGACTCGGACAGCAGGATCTCGTAGGGGGTCATCCCCGGCTCCCGCAACGGCACCTGGGAGAGATCCAGCTCCACCCCCGAACCGCCCCGCCCGGCCATCTCCACGGCCGAACTCGTGAGGCCCGCGGCCCCCATGTCCTGTATCCCCACGATGGCGTCGGTCTTCATGAGCTCCAGGCAGGCTTCCAGCAGGAGCTTCTCGGTGAACGGGTCGCCCACCTGGACCGTAGGCCGGCGCTGCTCCGACTCCCCGGAGAAGGACGCCGAGGCCATGGTGGCGCCGTGGACCCCGTCCCGTCCGGTCCTGGAGCCCACATAGACCACCGGGTTGCCGCTGCCCTGGGCCTTGCCGGTGAAGATCCGGTCCCGCTCCACAATCCCCAGAGTGAACGCGTTCACCAGCACGTTCCCGTCGTAGCATTCGTCGAAACGGACCTCGCCGCCCACCGTGGGCACGCCCACGCAGTTGCCGTAGCCGCCGATGCCGCGCACCACGCCGTCCAGCAGGTAGGCGGTCCGGGGATGGCGGACGCTGCCGAACCGGAGCGAGTCGAGGCTCGCCACCGGGCGTGCGCCCATGGTGAACACGTCCCGCAGGATGCCCCCCACCCCGGTGGCCGCCCCCTGGTACGGCTCGATGAACGACGGATGGTTGTGGCTCTCGATCTTGAAGACCGCCGCGAGGCCCTCGCCGATGTCCACGACCCCGGCGTTCTCCCCCGGCCCGTGGACCACCCGCGCCCCTTGGGAGGGAAGCCGCTTCAGGTGCTTCCGCGAGCTCTTGTAGCTACAGTGCTCCGACCACATGACCGAGAAGACCCCCAACTCCGTCAGGTTGGGCTCCCGCCCCAGCAGCCGGAGGATCTCCCCGTACTCGCCGTCGGTGAGGCCGTGGGCCCGGACCGTCTCCGGGGTCACGGGGGCGGCGGCGCTGCCGGTCGGGTCAGCCATTTCCCTGGCGTGCGGCCGGCGACCCGCGCCGGACGTGGGCGGCCATGGACGCAAAGATCTTGAGGCCGTCCGCTCCCCCGAGCACCGCCTCGGAGGCGTCCTCGGGGTGGGGCATCAGGCCGAAGACGTTGCGTTGGGCGTTGCAGACGCCGGCCACCGCTTCCACCGAGCCGTTGGGGTTGGCCTGGTCGGAGACCCGGCCGGCCGCGTCCGCGTAGCGGAGCAGCACCTGCCGGTTGGCCCGGAGCCGGGACAGGGTCGCCGGGTCCGCGTGGTAGCGGCCTTCGCCGTGTTTCACCGGCATGTCCAGCAGCTCGCCGGGCCGGGCCAGGCGCGTGAACGGCGCGTCGGTCTCCTCCACGCGCAGGAACACGCGCCGGCAGACGAAACGCAGGGAGGCGTTGCGGGTGAGGGCCCCGGGCAGCAGCCCGGACTCGCAGAGGATCTGGAACCCGTTGCAGATGCCCAGGACCAGTCCTCCGGCCCGGGCGAACTCGACCACGCCCTGCATGAGCGGCGCGAAACGGGCCATGGCGCCGGCCCGCAGGTAGTCGCCGTAGGAGAAGCCCCCGGGCAGGACCACCGCGTCGCACCCGCCGGGGAACCGGTCCTTGTGCCACAGGGTGCGCACGTCCTGGCCCAGGACGTTCTGCAGGCAGTGGACCACGTCGTCGTCGTCGCAGGAGCCGGGGAAAACGGCTACGCCCCAACGCATGGCGTCATTCCGCGACCTCGAAGCGGTAATCTTCGATGACCGGGTTGGCCAGGAGCTTCTCGCACATGCCGCGGGTCTGCCGCTCGGCGTCCTCGGCCCCGGCGGCGTCCACCCGCAACTCCAGGTACTTTCCCATGCGCACCTCGCTCACCGAGGTGAAGCCGAGGCTGTGGAGCGAGTTCTCCACCGCCTTGCCCTGGGGGTCCAGGACTCCCTCCTTGAGGGTCACGAAGACTCGGACGCGCATGGGTCTCGTTCCCGGGGAGGCGTGCTTCGCGCGGCCGCCGCGGGTCTCCCGCTAGGCCCCGGTGACCCGGCGGCAGACTTCCTGGTAGGCTTCCTCGACCCCGCCCAGGTCCCGGCGGAAGCGGTCCTTGTCCATCTTCTCCAGGGAGCCTTTCTGCCAGAAGCGGCAGGTGTCCGGGCAGATCTCGTCGGCCAGGACCACCCGGTCGCCGAGCCGCCCGAACTCCAGCTTGAAGTCCACCAGGATCAGGTCCCGCTCGTCGAAGAACGCGGTCATCAGCTCGTTGATGCGGAACGTGAGACGCTTGACCTGCTCCAACTCCGGCTCCGAAGCATACCCCAGGGCCAGGATGTGGTAGTCGTTGATCATGGGGTCGTCCAGCGGGTCGCACTTGTAGCAGAATTCGAGGATCGGCCGGGAAAGCGACCGGCCTTCCTCCAGGCCCATGCGCTTGGCCATGCTCCCGGCCACGATGTTCCGTATGATGACCTCGATGGGAAGCATGTCCAGGCGGTGCACCAGCATCTCCCGTTCGTCGAGGCGCTCCAGGAAGTGCGTCGGCACGCCGTTGGCCTCCAGGTGCTTGAACAGCACCTCCGAGATGGCGTTGTTGACCACGCCCTTGGACGCCACCGTGCCGAGCTTCTTGGCGTTGAAGGCGCTGGCGTCGTCCTTGAAATACTGGATCATCTTGCCGGGATCCTCGGTGGAGTAGAGGATCTTGGCCTTGCCCTCGTAGATGCGTTCGAGCTTTTCCATGCTTTCTCCTCGCGCACGCGCGCCTCGGGTCCGGCGGGAACCCCGGGTCACGCCCCGGCGAACGCCCGGTCGAAAATGGCGTCCACGTGCCTGAAACAGTCCTTGAGTTCCCAGATCTCGTCGATCTCGCCCGCGCCCAGGTGCTCCATGACCGTCGGGTCGTCGAGCAGCCGCCGCTTGAGGTCCACCCCCTCCTTGGCCGCCGCCAAGCCGTGGCGCTGGACGATCTTGTAGGCGTCGTCCCGGGACAGTCCCTTTTCCACTAGGCGAAGCAGCACTCCCTGGGAGAACACCGCGCCGCCGCTCGAGGCCAGGTTGCGCTCCATGTTCTCCGGATAGACGCAGAGGTTCCCGACCACGTGGGTGATCCGGTGCAGCATGAAGTCCACCAGGATGGTGGCGTCCGGGCCGATGACCCGCTCCACCGACGAGTGGCTGATGTCCCTTTCGTGCCACAGGGGGACGTTCTCCAGGGCCGAGACCGCGCAGGAGCGCACCAGCCGCGCCAGTCCGCACACGTTCTCGGACAGCACCGGGTTGCGTTTGTGGGGCATGGCCGAGGACCCCATCTGCTTGTCGGCGAAGGGTTCCTCGGCTTCGAGGACCTCGGTGCGCTGGAGGTGGCGGACCTCCACCGCGAACTTCTCCACGGAGCTCGCCAGCACCGCCAGGACGCTGAAGAAGAAGGCGTGGCGGTCGCGCTGGATGACCTGGTTGGAGACCGGTTCGGGAGTGAGCCCCGCGGCCTTGCACACGTACGCCTCGACTTCCGGGGGGACCTGCGCGAACGTGCCCACCGAGCCGGAGACGATGCCGCAGCGGACCTCCTCCGCGGCCTGCTCCAGCCGCGCCAGGTTCCGGCGCATCTCCTCGTGCCACAGGGCCAGCTTGAGGCCGAAGGTGATGGGCTCCGCGTGCACCCCGTGGGTGCGCCCCATCATGGGCGTATCCTTGTACCGCATGGCCTGCCGCCGCAGCACCGCCAGCAGCGCGCGCACGTCCTCCAGCAGGAGGGTGCTGGCGTCCTTGAGCTGCAGCGACAAACCCGTGTCCATGACGTCCGAGGAAGTCATCCCCACGTGCACGAAACGGGCGTCGTCGCCGATGGACTCGGCCAGGCAGCGCAGGAACGCGATGACCTCGTGGTGGACCTCGCGTTCGATCTCGTGGATCCGGGACACGTCGACCCGGGCGTTGCGCCGGATGCGCGCGGGCGCGTCCGGCGGGACCTTGCCCATGCCGGCCAGGGCTTCGGCGGCCAGAATCTCGATCTCCAGCCACTTGCCGAAGCGGGCCTCGTCGGACCATATCCTCGCCATCTCGGGGCGGGTGTAGCGGTCGATCATGGGAAACGCTTCCCCGGGTCAGGGCGACTCGTCCTGGGCGCCCGGGGCCTCTCCGGCGTCCGTGTGGCCGAAGCCTCCGGCCTCGCGCGCGGTCCCGTCCAGCTCGCGCACCTCTTGCCAGCGCACCCGGGCCACCCGCTGCACCACCATCTGGGCGATCCGGTCGCCCCGGCGGATGGTCACGGGCTCCCGGCCCAGGTTGACGAGCACCAACTGGACCTCGCCCCGGTAGTCCGAATCGATGGTGCCGGGGCTGTTGGCCAGGGTCACGCCGCGCTCCAGGGCCAAGCCGCTCCGGGGGCGCACCTGGGCTTCGAACCCCGCGGGCAGGGCCAGGGCGAACCCGGTGGGTATCAGCCTCCGCTCCAGCGGCGCCAGCACGACGTCCTCCTCCACCGCCGCGGCCAGGTCCAGGCCCGCGGAACCCTCGGTCATGTAGCGCGGCAACGGCGCCGCGGCCTTGCCGAACCGCACCCGCTTGATCTGGACCTTGACCTCCGCCATGAGGCCCTCGCCGGAGTTTTCGCCAACCCTCCCGAAGCGGGGGTTCGTCAGGGGTTGGCTCCCGCGGCCGCTCCCTGCGCGGCCCCGCCGAACCGCATCCCCTCCACGTCGTGTCCTTCCAGGTCGCCCAGCAGGGTGGCGGTGAAGCCGTCGTCCCGGACCAGTTCGCCGGCCAGTTCGGTGAGGGAGTCCAGGGACACCTCGCGCACGCCCCGGACGATCTCGTCCAGCGACACCTGCCTGCCGTAGTGCATCTCGCTCCGGGCCACGTGGCTCATCCAGGAGTCCGCGGACTCCAGGCCCAGCAGGGTGTTGCCCACGAGCTGGTCCCGGGCGCGGGCGATCTCTTCCTCGGTCACCCCGCCTTCGGCCACCTTGAACATCTCCGCCACCGCGAGTTCCATGACCTCCCGGGTCCATTCCGCCTTGGTGCCCACGTAAACCCCGAGATAGCCCGCGTCCCGGTAGGACGCCAGGAAGGAATAGACCGAGTACGCCTTGCCCCGGCGCTCGCGTATCTCCTGGAAGAGGCGCGAACTCATGCCCCCGCCCAGGAGCGTGTTCAGCACGTGCGCCGCGTATTGCCGGCGGTCCGCGTGGGCCAGTCCCGGCACCCCCATGCAGACGTGCACCTGTCCCAGTTTCCTCGGGTGGAGGGACAGGCCCCGGAGGGCCTCCGGGGCCGCGTCGGCGTCCTCCACCGGCCCGGAGGGCATGGCGCCGAACTCGCCGGCCACCGCGTCCACGAGAGCGGCGTGGGACAGGTTGCCCGCTCCGGCGACGATGACCCGGCCCGGTAGGTAGCGCTCGGCCACGAACCGCACCAAGTCGTCCCGGGTGAACCCGGTGACCGTGTCCGCGTCGCCGCAAACCGGCCGACCCAGGGGATGGTCCCCGAAATAGTCCAGGCTGAACAGGTCGTGGACGTAGTCCTCGGGGTTCTCGTCCGCGGACGCGATCTCCTGGAGGATCACCGTGCGCTCGCGCTCGATCTCTTCACGGTCGAACTCCGAATGGAGGAAGATGTCGGTGAGCAGGTCGATGGCCAGCGGCAGGTGCTCGTCCAGCACCTTCGCGTAGTAGCAGGTGGACTCCTTGCCGGTGAAAGCGTTGATGACCCCGCCCACCGAGTCCATCTCCTGGGCGATGCGCTGGGCGCTGCGCCTCCCGGTCCCCTTGAAGAGCAGGTGCTCCACGAAGTGCGAGAGGCCCCCCTGCGGGCCTTGCTCGTGGCGGGAACCGTTCTCCACCCAGACGCCGAGGCTCACGGCCCGGGCGCCGGACCGCTGTTCCGTCAGGATCCGGACGCCGTTGTCCAGAAGGGTCTTTTCGAACATCGCGGGCTGCTATGCCTGCCTGGAGGACTGCTGCTGCTCCTTCAGAGCCTCCTTGCGGCTGAGCCGGATCTTGCCCTGCCGGTCCACGTCCAGGACCTTCACCATCAACTCGTCGCCCTCGTTCAGCACGTCCCGCACCTGGCGCACGTGGTCGTCGGCGATCTGCGAGATGTGGACCAGCCCGTCGGTGCCCGGAAGGATCTCGACGAACGCGCCGAAGTCCATCACGCGCCGCACCGTCCCCTTGTAGATCCTGCCGATCTCCACTTCCGCCACGATCCCCTGGATCATGTCGATGGCCTTGCGGCTTCCCGCCTCGTCGGTGGAAGCCACGGTCACGGTTCCGTCGTCCTGCACGTCGATCTTGGTGCCGGTGGCCTCGACGATCCCCCGGATGACCTTGCCTCCGGGTCCGATGATGTCGCGGATCTTCTCCGGCCGCACCCTCATGGTGGTGATCCGGGGCGCGTGGCGGGAGACCTCCTTGCGCGTCTCCGCCAGGGTCCCGTCCATGACGTCGAGGATGTGCAGCCGCCCCTCACGGGCCTGGTAGAGGGCTTCCTGCATGACCTCGCGGTCCACGCCGCTGATCTTGATGTCCATCTGCAGCGCGGTGACCCCCTCACGGGTGCCGGCGACCTTGAAGTCCATGTCGCCCAGGTGGTCCTCGTCCCCGAGTATGTCCGTCAGCACCCGCACCTCGTCGCCGTCCTTGATGAGGCCCATGGCGATGCCCGCCACCGGCGCCTTGGTGGGCACGCCCGCGTCCATGAGGGACAGGGACCCGCCGCACACGCTGGCCATGGACGTGGAGCCGTTGGACTCCAGGATCTCGGAGACCACGCGCAGGGTGTAGGGGAACGCGTCCGCCTCGGGCAGGACCGGCGCCAGCGCCCGCTCGGCCAGGGCGCCGTGGCCGATCTCCCTTCGGCCAGGACCCCGGAGGAACTTGACCTCTCCGGTGCTGAAGGGCGGGAAGTTGTAGTGCAGCATGAACTTCTTGAACTGCTCGCCGTTGAGGGCGTCGATCCGCTGCACGTCCGCGGCGGTGCCGAGGGTGGAAACCACCAGGGCCTGGGTCTCGCCGCGGGTAAACAGGGCCGAGCCGTGGGCCCGGGGCAGCAGGTTGACCTCGCAGGTGATGGGGCGCACGTCCTTGAGGCCGCGTCCGTCGATGCGCTTGCGATGGCGCAGCACCAAGTCCCGTAGCTGGAACTTCTCGATCTCCTTGAAAGCCCCCTTGAGCTCCCTTTCGCGCCCGGGGAACTCCTCCGCGCCCGCGGCGAGGGCCTCGGCCCCGACCTCGTGGATGCGGGCGTTGCGCTCCTTCTTGTCGGCGATGCGCACCGCCTCCGCGAGCTTCCCCTCCGCGAGATCCCGGACCCGCGCCCTCAGCGCCTCATCCTTCTCCTCCTGGGGCAGGGCCCGCTTGGGCTTGCCGAGCTGGTCCTTGAGCTTCTCCTGCAAGTCGATGAGCGGCTGGAGCGCCTGGTGCCCCTGGAACAGCGCGTCCAGCACCCCCTCCTCCGGCACCACCGCGGCGCCGCCCTCCACCATCACGAGGCCGTCGCGGGTGCCCGAGAGGAAGATGTTGACGTCGCTTCGGGGAACCTCGGACAGGAGCGGGTTCATGACCCATGCGCCGTCGATCCTGCCCACCCGGACGCCCGCCAGGGGGCCTTCGAAGGGAATGTCGGACACCTCCAGCGCCAACGACGCCGCGAGCATGGCCACCACGTCCGTGTCGTTCTCCCCGTCCGCGGAGAGCACGGTGACGATGACCTGGGTCTCGGCCTTGAGCCCCCCCGCGAACAGCGGGCGAATGGACCGGTCGATGAGGCGGCAGGTGAGGATTTCCTTTTCCGACGGCCTCCCCTCCCGCTTGAAGAACCCGCCCGGGATCCGGCCTGCGGCAAAGGTCTTTTCCTGGTAGTCCACGGTCAGCGGGAAGAAGTCGATGTCTTCCCGGACATCTTTCGAGGCCACCGCGGTCGCGAGGACGACGGTCTCGCCGAAACGGACCAGGGCGGCGCCGTCGGCCTGCTTGGCGACCTTGCCCAAGTCGATGCACAGCGGGCGGCCGCAATAATCCAACTCGATTCTGGTCTGCATGGTTGTACCCTCGAGGGCAGTGGGGGCTGAAGAGAAGAACGCGGAAGAGGGGCCGGAGGCGGGGCCGCTATCTGCGGATGCCCAGCCGCTGGATCAGAGTCTGGTACCTCTGAACATCCCTCTTCTTGAGATAATCGAGAAGCCGCCGCCTCTTTCCGACGAGCTTGAGCAGGCCCATCCGCGTGTGATGGTCCTTTCGGTGAGTCCTCAGATGCTCTGTCAGGTAAGCGATGCGGCGGCTGTGAATGGCCACCTGCACCTCGGGCGAACCGGTGTCGGTGTCGTGGAGTCTGAAATTCCTGATCGTCTCGCTGGTCTGCTCCCGAGCTGATTCCATCTGTACCCTTTGCTTTCTCCCTTTTTTCTTTCGTTCCTCTCCCGTTTCTAGCACACCGGCCCCGTCCGTGTAAAGCAACCCCTGGACAATCGGGACAAGGGGGATGCGCGCGCCCTTCGACTTCGCTTCGCTACGCTCAGGACGAACGGGAGGGTTGTTCGGAGTTTCCCGGAGGACCTGTCGAAGAACCGACGCCCCGGTGCGGGCAGCCTCAGGAACCTCGATACGGACGTTTCAGCCCGCTTCTGGTTGGCAACGTTGGTAGCGAGTGCGGGCAGCCTCGGGAACCTCGGTCCGGACAGCTTCAGGAACCTTTGGACGATCGAGACATCCAGGGTGGATTCCCTCACCGTGACCGCCCCATCCCCGTTCGTCCTGAGCGTAGCGAAGCGAAGTCGAAGGACGCACTTTCCCCAAGGGAGAGCCGGCAGGGATCCGACGTTCCTCCGGTTCATGGGGGACGGTGGAACACCCGAAGGGTGCGCCACGCTCCCGGGGCCTCTTCCCAGCCGATCAGCGCCACCAGAGCGCCTTGGCGGTCCACCACCCTGCGGACCGTTTCCCCGGCCGCGGGCGCGGCCACGTCCGCGAGAGCGTCCTGGATCCCCTGTCGGAGCCGGTCCGCGGCGCCGGGGCCCAGCACCGCGCACCGCAGGTGGCCCAGGGCGTCGTTCAACGACACCAGCGGCACCGAACCGGGGTCCGCAAGCGCTTCGAGGTCGTCCAGGGTCACCGCGTCGGCGACCCGGAAGGGGCCGGAGGCCACCCTGCGGAGACGGTCCAGGTAGGCGCCGCACCCGAGGGACCGGCCCATGTCCGCGGCCAGGGTGCGCACGTAAGTGCCCTTGGAGCAGGTCAGCTCGAACTCCAGTTGCCCGCCGCTCGCCTGTTCCAGGCGGGTCAGCTCGACCCGGACGCTGCGGGCCTCCCGGCTCACCTCCTGCCCCTTGCGGGCATATTGGTAGAGCCGGGTCCCTTCCTTCTTGAGGGCGGAGTACATGGGCGGCACCTGGCTCAGGAGACCGCTGAACTGCCGTCGCAGGGACTCCAGCTCCTGCGCGCCCAGGACCGGCGCGTCCCCCTGGCGCAGCAGCTTGCCGGTGCGGTCCTGGGTATCGGTCTCCGCCCCCAGCTCGATGACGCCGGTGTATCCCTTGTCCGCGTCCAGGAAGTGCTGCGCCGCCTTGGTGCCCTCGTTGACCGCCAGCGGCAACAGGCCGGAGGCGAAGGGGTCCAGGGTGCCCAGGTGGCCCACCTTCCGCGCGCCGGTGATCCGCTTCGCCGCGGCCACCACACGGGCGGAGGACGGACCCTCCGGCTTGTCCACCAGCAGGATGCCGCTCCGGGCCAGGCGCATGGCGTCCCGTCTCACGCTTTCGGTCGGACTTGCCGGAGGAGGTCTTCCACGCGCCGGGCCCGGTCCGGGGACTCGTCGCGGACGAACTCGATGGTAGGGACGAAGCGCAACTCCAGGTCCGAGGCGATACGACCGCGGATGAAACCCGCGGCCGCCCGCAGTCCGGCCAGCGCTTCGTCCTTCCGGGGCGCTCCGTCCCGCACCGTGAAGTAGATGCGGGCGTGCTTCAGGTCGGGCCTCACCTCCGCGCCCGTCAGCGTCACGGAACGGACCCGGGGGTCCTCCAGGGAACGGGCGAGCAGCCGGGAGACGAACTCCATCAGCAGGTCCCCCACCCGTTGCGCCCGCGAGGCGTCGTTCTCTCGACGGTTCTTCACGGTTCCCGCCCGGCGCCGCGGCCGACGCCCGCGGCCTAGTACCCTGTAACGGTCGCTCTGTCAGCAGGCATACAGCGCGAAACATGTTTGCCGTGCATGACAGGATGTTCCACGCCAGTGACTTGGTCGCCGTTACCGGGTACTAGTGCCTGAATACGTCCATGTCCGACTCTCCCAACTCGGCCAGACCCAACCCGTCCACGAACTCCACCACCTGCCGCAGGGTCGCTTCCACCACCCTGGCGTTGCTGCCCACCGCGCCGAAACCCAGCAGCGCCCGCTGCCAGAGGTCCTGGTCGCCGCACTCCGTTACCGAGACGTTGAACCGTTGGGAGACTCGGGACCGGACCTTGCGCAGCACCGACCTCTTTCCCTTCAGGGAGTGGTTCTCCGGCAGGATCAGGACCACCTTGAGAACGCCGACCACCATGCACTGCTCGAATTGCACTGCCCGAATCGACCCGCGCCGCAAGCTGCTCCCACACCCGGAACCATTTATCCCCGTTCGTCCTGGGCGTAGCGAAGCGAAGTCGAAGGACGCGCCGCCCCCCGGCTACCGGTCCGCGGCCGAGAGTTGCGCCGAGCCTCCGGCGTCCGCGCGCGCCTGTCCCCGGGCCATGGGGATCTTCTCGAAGCCCTCGATGACGTCCCCCACCTTCACGTCCTGGTAGCCGTCGATGGCGATGCCGCACTCGTAACCCGTGCCCACTTCGCGCACGTCGTCCTTGAACCGCTTCAGGCTGGCCAGCCTGCCTTCGTGCACCACCACCTGGTCCCGCAACAGGCGTATCATGCTGGAACGCTGGATCTTGCCGTCGGTGACCGAACAGCCGGCGATGGCACCCACGCCGCGGATGTGGAAGACCTCCCGCACCTGCACCCGTGCGTGGAACTCCTCGCGGAAGACCGGCTCCAGGAGTCCTTCCATGGCCGAGCGAATGTCGTCGATGACGTCGTAGATGATGGTGTAGAGCCGCAGGTCCACCCCCTGCTGCGCCGCGAGGTTCGTGGCCTTGGGCTCGGGACGCACGTTGAAGCCGATGACGATGGCGTTGGAGGCGCTGGCCAGCAGGACGTCGCTCTCGCTGATGCCGCCCACCGAGCCGTGGATGACCCTGAGCTTGACTTCCTCCGTGGACAGCCGCGCCACCGCTTCGTTGAGGGCCTCCACCGAGCCGTGGACGTCGCCCTTCACCACCACGCGCAGCTCCTTGACGTCGCTTGCCCGGACCTGGTCGTAGAACTCCTCCAGCGACACCTTGCTGGTCTTGGTCAACTCGGCCTCGCGCTGCTGGGTCCCGCGGTATTCGGCGATCTGCCTCGCCTTGGCCTCGTCCGTGAGCGCCGAGAACGCCTCGCCGGCCTGCGGCACTCCCTGAAGCCCCAGGATCTCCACCGGGATGGAGGGGGTGGCGGCCTCGACCTTGCGGCCCTGGTCGTCGATCATGGCCCGCACGCGGCCGTGGTGGGAGCCGGCGAAGATAGGGTCGCCCACCTTGAGCCTGCCTTCCTGGACCAGCACGGTGGAGACCGGGCCGCGGCCCCGCTCCAGCTTGGCTTCCACCACCAGACCCCGGGCCAGCTTGTCGGGGTTGGCCTTGAGCTCCAGCAGGTCCGCCTGCAGCAGCAGCATCTCCAGCAGGCCGGGCAACCCCTCGCGGGTCACGGCCGAGACCGGAACGAACACCGTGTCGCCGCCCCAGGCCTCGGGCACCAGGCCGTGGTCGGCCAACCCGCGCTGGACCCGCTCCGGGTCCGCGTCCGGGCGGTCGATCTTGTTCACCGCCACGATGATGGGCACTTCGGCCGCCCGCGCGTGGTCCACCGCCTCGATGGTCTGGGGCATGACCCCGTCGTCGGCCGCCACCACCAGCACCACGATGTCGGTGGCCTTGGCCCCCCTTGCGCGCATGGCGGTGAACGCCTCGTGTCCGGGAGTGTCCAGGAAGGTCACCCCCCTGTCGTCCAGCGGCACGTGGTAGGCGCCGATGTGCTGGGTAATGCCCCCGGCCTCGGCCCCGGTCACGTTGGTGCTGCGGATGGCGTCGAGCAGCGACGTCTTGCCGTGGTCCACGTGCCCCATGATGGTCACCACCGGCGGCCTCGGCTCCAACGCCTCCGCGGGATCCGCCACCTCGTGCTGGTCCTGGAGCGCCGTCTCCACGTCGAAGGCCACGTTCTCCACCTGGTAGTCGAACTCGTTGGCCACCAGCGTCGCCGTATCGAAGTCGAGGGCCTGGTTGATGGTGGTCATCATGCCGAGGCCCATGAGCTTCTTGATGACCTCGCCCGCCTTGACGCCCATGGCCCTGGCCATGTCGCCCACGGTGACGACCTCCGCCACGCGCACCACCCGCTTGCTGGCCTTGGGCACCGTGATCTCGGTCTTCTTCTGCTCCTTCCCCGGCAACGCGCGCTTCTTCCTGAGCATGCGGCCCCGGGGCGCGCGGAACTCGCGCTCCTTGAGCTCGATGACCTCCTGTTTCCGAATGACCCGTCTCCTGCCCTTGCCGCCCTTTCCGGCCTTCTCCGGTCCTTCCGGTTCCGCGGGGGGCTGTGCGCCGGGAGCGCGAGCCGCCCGATCTCCGGGGGCCGCGGCAGGTTTTGCGGGCGCGGGGGCAGGCTTCTTGTTCAGGTCGATGCGGCCGAGGATCCGGGGACCCGTCACCGAAGCGGGCTGCGCCGGCTGCGCGGCGCCGTTACCCGCCGGGGCCTCGACCGCGGCGGGTTCGCCCACAGGCGCCGGCGCCTCCGTGGGTTGCGCCGGCTGCGCCTCTTCTTCCGGAGCGCTCACCGCTTCGGGCCGAGGAGTCTCGGCAGGAGCGGGCGCGGTCGGCGGCGCCGCCTCCGGGGGACGCGCCGGGACATCCACCGGCTCGACTTCGGGGGCCCTGGCCGCCGCCGGGACCGCCGGAGGCGCGGTCTCCCGGGACTCCGTTTCGGAACTCACCTGCGTCTCGACCGCGGCTTCCTCCACCGCGAGCTCCTCCGCTTCCTCCTGTGGCGGAGGCGCGACCGGCTGGATGGGCTTGCGGGTGACCAGTTCGACCCTGCTCGTGCGGCGCCGAATGACGTTGGCCCGGACCCGGCGTTCGACGATCTTCTCATGGGCCTGGACCTCGCCCATGTCCTGGTCCTCCGCGGTGATGGTGCGATCGACCACGACCCTCTCTTCGCCCACCGAAACCTTCGGCTTCTCGGTCGCGGCGATGGCCGCCCTGACGGCCTCGACCTCGGATTCGTCCAGGGAGCTCTGGGACTTCTTGCCGCGCACCCGGATCTTTTCGAGATGGGCGATGAGATCGCCGGTCTCGATCTCGAGGTCCTTGGCCAGTTGATGCACTCTCACTTTGCTCATTTCCCACCCCATTGAGCGCGAAGCCTTCCCACCAGCGCCTCCCGGTCCCTGCGAGGCACGTCGCGGCGGAACGCCCGATGGACGCTCTTCCGCTTCAGGAAAGCTCCCCAACAATCCTCGCTGCGATGCAGGTATCCTCCTCGTCCCCTCGACGCTTCGGGCGCAAGGCCGTCCTCGGTGACCGCAACCCGGAGCAGCACGGTCTTCTCGTCACGACGGCCGCAACCCAGACAGGTCCGTACGGGCTTACGGGCGCTCACCCCATGCTTCACGCGCCTTGCTGCGGGCTCGGTCCCGCGGCGTCCTCGCCCTCGGCAGGGGCCGGCTCCTCGGCTCCCTCCGCGGCCGGCTGGGGCTCGGACGCGGCCCGTTCCGCTTCGGCCGCGGCCTCCACTGCCTCGTCTGCCGGCGGCTCTGATTCGGCCGCGGCCTGTTCCGCCTCATCTGCCGCGGCCGACCCTGCCTCGTCTGCCGCCTGCTCCGCTTCGTCGGCTGCGGCCTGCTCCGCCTCGGCCGCGGCTTCCGCCTCCGCGGCCGCCTGCTCCGCCTCACGGGCCTCCCGCTCGCGCTCTTCCTCCACGTGCCTGGCGGCCGCATCGAGTATGGCCGCCGCCTTCTCCAGCTCGACGCCGGTGACCTCGGTGATGACCGACGCCTCGGCCTCGGTCACGTCTTCGGCCGACTTGAAGCCCGACTGGTAGAGCAGCTCCGCCATGACCTCGCTCACGCCGGGGATGGCGGACAGCGACTGCCGGGCCATCCGGCTCTCCTCCTCGGCCTCGGACTCGCTGCGCGCGTCGATGCCCCATCCGGTGAGGCGGGAGGCCAGCCGAACGTTCTGTCCCTTGCGCCCGATGGCCAGCGAGAGCTGCTCGTCCGGCACGATGACCTCCATGCTGTGGGCGTCGTCGTCCAGCAGGATCTTGTTGACCTTGGCCGGAGCCAGTGCCCGGCAGACGTACTCCGCCTGCTCGGGCGTCCAGTGGACGATGTCGATCTTCTCTCCGCGCAACTCCTGCACCACCGACTGGACCCGCGTCCCCTTCATGCCCACGCAGGCGCCCACCGGATCCACGTCCGAGTCGTTGGAGGCCACCGCGATCTTCGCCCGGCCGCCAGGCTCGCGCGCCGCCCCCTTGACCTCGACGATCCCTTCGTAGATCTCGGGGACCTCCTGCTCGAACAGCTTGATGAGCATGCCCGGGTGGGTGCGCGAGAGGACGATCTGGGGGCCCCGGGTGGTCATCTCGACGCTGACGATATAGGCCCGGATGCGGTCCCCCTGCCGGTACCGTTCCCGCGGGACCTGCTCCTTCTCGGGCAGGATGGCGTTGGTCCGTCCCAGGTTGACGATGAGGTTGTTCTTCTCGAAGCGTTGGACGATGCCGTGGATCAGCTCTCCCTGGCGGTCCTTGAACTGGTTGAAGACGATCTCGCGCTCCACGTCCCGCACCCGCTGGACGATGTTCTGCTTGGCCGCCTGGGCCGCGATGCGGCCGAACACGGTGGAGTCGATCTTCATGAGCAGCTCGTCGCCCAACTCCACGTCCGGGTCCAGCGTCTCGCGGGCCTCGCTCAGCATGATCTGGGTGTCGGGCTCCTCCACGTCCTCCACCACAACCTTGGCCTCGAACAGCTCGATCTCGCCGATGTCCGGGTTGTACTGCGCCTCGAAACTCCGGTCCACCCCGAACGTCTTCTTGGCCGCGGACACCATGGCGGACTCGAGGGCCTCCACGATGACCTCCCTGTCGATGCCCTTTTCCTTGGTGACCTGCTCGATGGTCCGGTTCAGATCCTGCTGCATCTCTTTCCCCCTGACGAGGCCCGGCCCCGCGGCCTACGACGCCCACTCGTACTCGACGTTGGCCCTGACGATGCGGCCGAACGGGATGAAGACCTCGCGCCCGTCCTGCAACACCACCACGCCGTCCCCCCCGGCCTCGTGGAGCGGCCCCAGGAAGTTCCTCCGGCCGTCGATCGACTCGCCGGTATGGACCCGGACCCTCTGTCCGACGCAGCGGGCGAAATGCTCCGGCTTCCTGAGGGGGCGGTTGACGCCCGGGGAGGAAACCTCCAGCGTATAGGAACCCGCCACCAAGTCATACACATCCAGAAGGTCGCTAAGCTCCCGGCTCACCCGGCCGAGATCCTCCAACCCCGGGGCTTCGTCCGGCTCCCCGGCCCTGTCCAGGTACACGCGCAGGACGCGGCCCGACCTCCCTTCGTGCCGGAGCTCGATGTCCACCACCTCCAGGCCCCGGCCCGCGGCCAACGGCTCCACCATCTCCCACAGGCGATCCAGCGTCTCCCCGGTCGGCATCGGCGCCTCAAATAAAAAAGCGGGCAAGTTGCCCACTGATGCCCGTTGTTTTACACACTGGCACGGCCGAATGCAAGCTTGCCGCCGGTTGCCCCGTAGAGGGGAACTCGCTATCATCTGCCGTCCGCAACCGCCCATGACCGCGCCACAGCCCATGCCTCGCCCGCCGCATTCCCGCGACGTCTCCGCGGCGGTCTCCTGGCAGAACGTGCTCACCAGCCTGGAGGACGCCGTGCTGGTGGTGGACTGCTCCCGGGCCGTGTCGTTCACGAACCAAGCCGCGGAGACCCTTGCCGGGCTGTCCGCACGAAAGATGCTGGGCCGGGCAGCCGGCGACCTCTTCGGCGCCAACCGGTGGCTGCTCGACATGGTCGAGAAGAGCCTCGGATCGGACGAGAGCACGAGCCGCGCCGAGAACGACTTCTTCCGGCCGCGCGGGAAGCGCGGGAAGGGGGTTCCGGTCAGCGCCCTGGTCTCGCCCCTTCGGGACCGCCGCGGCGCGGTGGCGGGAAGCGTCCTGCTGTTGCGGGACCGGACCCTGAGACAGGCCATGGAGGAAGACCTGAGGCGGTCCGACCGCCTGGCCCTCCTGGGCAAGCTGGCCGCGGCCCTCGCCCACGAGATCAGGAACCCGCTGGGAGGGATCCGGGGAGCGGCCCAGTTGCTCCGCTCGGAGGTCGCCCACGACCCGTCGCTGGCGGAGAACACCGACATCATGATCCGCGAGGTGGACCGGGTGGACCAACTGCTGGACCAGCTCCTCGACCTCGCGCGTCCGGCGGAACTCCGCCTGGAGCCCCTGAACGTCCACGAGGTGCTGGAGCACGTCCTGAGCCTGGAGGCGCACAGCGCGGGCGCCGCGTCGGTGCGCATCCAGCGCTCCTTCGACCCCAGCCTGCCGCCGGTGGCCGGGGACCGCGGCCGGCTGGTCCAGGTCTTCCTCAACCTCGTCGAGAACGCGCTGCAGGCGGCGCCGGCGTGCATGACCGTCACCACCTGCATGGAGACCGACTTCTCGCTCCGCACCGGCCGTTCCCGCCGCACCCGGTTCGTGCGGGTGGACATCCGCGACGACGGCGCGGGCATCGAGGAAGCCGACCTGCCCCACGTCTTCTCGCCGTTCTTCACCCGGAAGCGGCGCGGGACCGGCCTCGGGCTCGCCATCTGCGACCGCACCGTGGAGGAGCACGGAGGCCGGCTGCGAGTGGAGAGCCGGCCGGGCGAAGGGTCGGTGTTCCGGGTCTCGCTGCCCGTCCGATAGACCGAGCCGCCATGGAGCAGGGCCGCATCTTGCTGGTGGAGGACGACGAATCCCTGAGCCGCGTGCTCCGGAAGGCGCTGGAGCCGCAGGGATACTGGGTCACCGCCGCCGCAACGGGCCGGGAGGCGCGCCAACTCCTGGAGGAAACGGCCTTCGACGCGGTCATGCTGGACATCCAGCTACCCGACATGGAGGGTCTGTCGCTCCTGGACTTCGCCAGGGACTCGGGCCTCCAGGCCCCCTTCATCGTCATGACCGCGCAGAACACCATGCGCAACGCCATCGACGCCATGAAGGCGGGCGCTTTCGACTACCTCACCAAGCCCTTCGACCTGGACGTGCTGAAGGCGGCGGTGGAACGGGCCCTGGACCGGCGCCGCCTGAGCCGCGAACTCAGCGACCTGAAGGAGGAGGTCAAGAAGAAGTACGAGCCCGGCGTGAACATGATCGGCGCCAGCGCGGCCATGCAGCAGGTGTTCAAGACCATCGGGCAGGTGGCCGGGACCGACACCACCATCCTGATCCAGGGCGAGAGCGGCACCGGCAAGGAGCTGGTGGCCAAGACCATCCACTACAACTCCGCCCGCTGGAACAAGCCCTTCGTGCCGGTGAACTGCGCGGCGATTCCGAGGGACCTGCTGGAGTCCGAGCTGTTCGGACACGAGAAGGGCGCGTTCACCGGCGCCCTCGAACGGCGCCTCGGCACCTTCGAGCTGGCCCACGAAGGAACGCTGTTCCTCGACGAGATCGCGGAGCTTCCGCCGGAGCTGCAGACGAAACTGCTGCGCGTGCTCCAGGACGGTTCCTACCGGCGGGTGGGCGGCAACGAGACGCTCCAATCGGACGCCCGGCTCCTGGCGGCCACCAACCAGGACCTGGAGAAGGCGGTGCAGGAGAACCGTTTCCGCAACGACCTCTACTTCCGCCTCAAGGTCATACCGCTCACCATCCCGCCCCTGCGGGAGCGGCGCTCCGACATGCCGGCGCTGGTGGATTTCTTCGTGGCCAAGGTCAACGGCGATATGGGGACGCAGGTCTCGGGCGTGTCCGCGGACGCCCTGAAGGAACTCCAGCAGTACGACTGGCCCGGCAACGTGCGGGAACTGGAGAACGCGCTCATCCGCGCGGCCGTGCTCTCCCCGGGACCCATCCTGTCGGCAAGGGACTTCATGCTGTCGAGCCTGGAAGAACCCCCGTCCGGCAACCTCGACAGCCTGTCGCTGGAAGAGATCATCCGCAGCAAGCTCGAAGACTACTTCCGGCGCACCGGGGGGGCGCCGGTGGAAAACCTCTACTCCGTGGTCATGGAACGAGCAGAGCGCCCCCTCATCGAGCTGACGCTCCAGGCCACCCGGGGCAACCAGGTCCGCGCGGCGCAACTGCTCGGCATCAACCGCAACACCCTGCGGAAGAAGATCACCGACCTGGGCATCACGGTGAGGCGGGAGCCGTGAGCTGCCTGCGGTCGCGGCTCTACGCCATCGCGGACGGGGACCAGACCGGGGGCCGCCCGCTGGTCCGGGTGGTGGACGCCATGCTCGCCGGCGGCGTCTCGGTGCTCCAGTTGCGGTTGAAGGACCGGCCGGCAGGCGAGTTCCTGCGCACCGCCCTGACCGTGCGGGAACGGACCGCACGGGCCGGTTGCCTCTTCATCGTCAACGACCGGCTGGACATCGCCCTGGCCGCGGACGCCGACGGGGTGCACCTGGGACAGGAGGACCTGCCCCTGGAAGCGGCCCGGCCCCTGATGGGCGGCAAACTCGTCGGCGTCTCCACCCACAGCCTCGCCCAGGCGGAGCAGGCGGAACAGGGCGGCGCCGACTACATCGGGTTCGGCCCCCTGTTCGCCACCCGAACCAAGCAGACCGGCTATTCGTCCCGCGGCCTCCCCATGCTCGAGTCCGTAAGACGCCGGGTGCGCATCCCCATCGTCGCCATCGGCGGCGTCACCGCGGACAACGCGCCCGAAGCCTGGCGCCGCGGCGCCGACGCCGCGGCCATGATCGGCTACCTGACCCGCGGCAACGACGTGTCCACCCGGGTCCGGCGCGTCCTGGACCTGGCGCCGTAGCGGGGTCCGCCGCGGGCGCTTTCGCCGCTACGCTGGCGCACTCTCGATTCGCCAAGCGCGTCCTTCGGCTTCGCTTCGCTCAGGACGAACGGGCCGTTGTTCAGGGTTTCCCGTAGATCATGTGGTGGTTCCATGCAGGGCGTGTTATCAATCGCAGGAAGGGAGACGGACATGACGGACTACGAGCTTGCCAACACCGTTCTCCGGGGCATCAGCGCCGTCGCCGCTTTGGGATCGGTTACGGCCATCCTCATAGGCTTGCGGCAGATGCGCCAGTCCACGGAGGAACGGGCGCGTCGCGAAGACCAGCGCCATGCCGAAAGCATGGAAGCGCTCCGGAGCAACCATACCGAAAGCATGGAAGTGCTCCGGAGCAACCATGCCGAAAGCATGGAAGCGCTCCGGCAGCAGGGCGAATCTCTCCGGCAGCAGGACGAATCTCTCCGGGGCCTCATCAGAGGCATGGAGACCCTGATCGAGAGAACATCGCCGAAGAGAGACAGCCAATGACCGCCGCCGCACCGGAACCGCCCGCAGAATCCGGGGCCATCGTTGCGCGGCGCGACCCGTCTGCGACTCCCCCGACAGAGACGAATGCAGGGTTTGTTTTCCGCGGCGGACCTGCCAACGCAGGCATGGCCGCTACTTCGGTTTCCGTCTCCGTGGGCCGTAGCGGCCGGTGGTTCCCGTAGCGCTGTCTCCCTTCCCCGGCGGCGCCGGCCGTTACCGGCGAGGCGCGGTCCGTTCGATGAGGACGCGCAAGGCTTCGGCCTGCTGTCGCAGCGCTTCCATCGCTTCGGCGTGGCGGGCGTCTTCGCGCTTCTCCCTCTGATCCGATGTGCGCCGCATGACCCGGATACCGACAGAGACGACGATGACCTGCCCGGCTCCGACAATGAGGGCGACAAGGGGGACGGCGAGAGCGGCCCAAAGCTGTTGCTGCTGTAGTGCGAGCGTTGCGGCTTCAAACTCCGTCACGGTGGTTCTCCCCTTCCCGTAGCCAAAGCCTTCTAAAAAGTCGGAAAGCCGTTCCGTTTCGATCCACGCCACGGGAAGGGCAACCATGGCGTGCTCTACGTTGGCGACCGTCGCACGACCGTCAAACATGGAGAACTGAAGCTTGGGGCCTTTCAGGCCATGCTGAAGCAACTGGACATCCCGAAGGAGGACTTCTGATGCGCTACGCCTACCCCTGCGTGCTGGCTCCCGAGGCGGACGGCGGCGGTTTCTCCGTCTCTTTCCCGGACGTGCCTGAAGCGCTCACCTGCGGCGAGGATCGGGCCGAGGCGCTGACTATGGCCGAGGATGCCTTGGCGGCCGCCTTGAGCGCCTACGTTCATGGCCGTGAGGACGTCCCGGCTCCAAGCGCCGCTGCCCAAGGCCAGGAACTCGTCGCGGTTCCTCCCATCGTCGCGGCCAAGGTCGCCCTCTATTCGGCGATGCGCAGCCAAGGCGTCACCAAGGTCGCCCTCGCCGCTCGCCTGGGGCTGAGCGAGGGCGCCGTCCGCAAGCTGCTGAACCCCGGCCACCGCTCTCACATCAGCCAAGTGGAGAAGGCCCTGCGAGCCATCGGACGCAGCCTCGTGGTCGAGGACCGGGCAGCGTAGATTCCCGGCCGCAAACTCCGAATACGTCCTCGACGTCCGAGCACGGACCCGGCAACCAAAGGCCTATCCCCGCACGTGCGGGGGAACCTCCGAGCCGCTCGCCGGAAATGGAAGAAGGTGGGAGAGCAGGAGAAACTTGAAAAGCGAGGAAGTGGCGCTGGGCGGGACGCAATCCCCGCGCTCGCCCGCAGGCATGAGAGTAGTGCTGCTTCCAGCGCCAGCCCGGAACCTAAACCAGGCCGTCGCCATTGTCAATCAGAGATAGCTGCTGCCTAGCCACCTCTGCAAATAGAGGGTCGATCTCGACTCCCACGTAGCAATACCCTGCCGGAGCGCCGCCACTCCAACCGCTCCTGCCCCGGCTAGGGGTCGAAGGCCACGCCTTCCCCGGTAGACGACTCCTTCCCTCAACCTCGCCGTACCTACGCCGTAAATCCTGCCCACACAAAAGCCGCAAGAAGCCAACCTTCTGATTGACAACTGCGGCGGTCCGGGTTAGGTTCCGGGCTGGCGCTGGAAGCATATTCGCAATACTCTCATGCCTGCGGGCGAGCGCGGGGGTTGTGGCCCGCCCAGCGCCTCATCTCAACAGCTTTTCGACTTCCCTGCCTGATTTTCTTCGGTTTCCGGCGAGCGGCGGCGAGGATGTATTCCTCCATGCGGTGCAGCGCGAGCAGGTAGGTCTCGGGTCCGTCCTGGAGGACGTTTGTTGGGCTGGAGTACTTCGTCTTGGTCGATGATGCGCTGAACCGGAAGGTCACATGAGGCGGATCACTGATACCGCCGCGGCACGAAGATCTTCATGAGCAGCCATGCAGCTATTCCGCCGGACATCAAGGCCAACTCGGGATGTTCCTGGTAGCTCAAGATGAAGAGCAGCAGAAACGGCGAGGCGAAGATCAGCGCCACGGCGAACCCTACCCGCAGGACGAACTCGGCGATGGTTGCCATGCCTATCCCAATAGCCATCGAAGGAACTGGTGTCAAGTGGCTGATCCCATAAGATTCGGGGCGGTCCTCGAAGCCTTGGACAGGACCAAGGCGGGGACGGATTCGGCCGACAAGCGCTTCCGCCGCCTGGCCGGCAACATCGGCAAGTACTGCGCCGACGCCCTGACCGTCCTGGGCGGCATAGGCATCATCCGGCGGATCGGTCGCATTGCGGACACCGCGTTGCAGGCCACGCCGACCCAGGAGGCGGCCGAGGCCGTATTCGACCTCACCCGCGGGACCGGAACGGACCTCCGGTCCGCGCCGAGTCTATCCCTGCACGTGCGGGGGAACCTCTCGGGCAGACGGGCTACGTGATCTGGCGTCTGGACTGGCCCGGAGTGCGAGCGACCCTCGACATGGCGGGCCTGCTGCCACTGGAACGGGACACGCTGGACGGGTTGATGTGGATGGCGGAAGGCGCGGCCGCGGCGCTCAACTGCCGTAGCGATTGAACCGGACGATGTAGCGCACAGCCGGCACGACGAGCGTGCCCAGCAGGCTCAGCATCAGGATGGTGGGAAGCGAGAAGCGGACGCCGTCCGCCATGAGGAGCACGGCGCTGAACAGCACGATCCCGGTCACCAAGACGTAAAGCATGGCGCCGATGCAGCTAAGGACCCCGCCCAAATCAAGGTCGATCCTGACTCTCATGGCTCCCGTATAGAGCACCAGAGGAATCAAGTCAATGGCCACGAATCTCGCCGCGCTCATCAGCATCCGTGGCCGGGACCAGACGCAAGAGTCGGTGAAGTCGGCCGAGAGAGGCTTGATTGGAGCCGGCTTCGGGCCGGTGGCGTGGGCCTCGACTGAACCCAGGGGGCGGGCGCTGTTGGACCTGTCGGGGCTGCTGCCTCTGGCGCCGGAGACCCTGGACGGGTTGATGTGGATGGAGGACGGGGCGAGTGAGGCGCTCAATGCGGAGCGGACTTCGCAGGTGGGTCGATTTCGTCTAGCGCCCTAAACGTCGCATCGAGGTCGTCGGGATCGATGCTTGTCATCACCTCCACCACCCGCTCCAGTTTCTTGGCGATCCTCCAGAGCTTCACGGCGATCCAGATGAGCACGATGCCGATGATGAAATCCATACTGTGAATATATGCCTCCCACCCTGAAAGTCAACCATGGCTGACCTGAATCTGCGCGCGATCCTGCGTTTCGTCGATCACTTCTCCGGATCGCTGAAGAAGGTCCTCAGAGCCTCGAAGTCGGTGTCCCCGCTGCCGGCGGCTGTCGGATTGACCAGTCTGGCTTCTTCGCTCAGCAACGGCGTCCGTAACCTCGTCAGTCGTGTCCTCGGCGTCGACACGCAGACGCTGGAGGCGTTCTTGGAGACCGTCGCCGGATCGGTCCAAGGAGCGCAGGCCGCCTTTCAGTTGGTGGACGACTTCGCGGGCGAGATTGCGACATCAGGGTCGCCCGCCGAAGGTTCAAGAAGGTCCGATAGACAAGAGGGAAAGTGGTGAGTGGCGCCGGGCGGGCCACGACCCCCGCGCTCGCCCGCAGGCATGAGAGTAGCGTGAATGCTTCCGGCGCCACGGCCTGCCGGAACCTGTTAAGGTTCCGATTATAGTTGCCATCGAACCAAAGTGATCGTAAGGGAGTACATACATTATTGCCGGTTGTCCTCTTCGGGCGCTTGCCCATAAGGGTATTCCCCGCTTTCATGCCCTTTGCGTATGCAAACCATGCAGGAAACATCGGACCAGGCTTCCACCCGAGCCCGAGCGCGCTTGACACTGGCGCCGCAAACAACGGCCGTGCCTTCGGTCCGCTTGTGTCGATGCCAAACCAGTTTCCCCTTTGCCATTTCCCTTCCCTTACTCCGAAGACGGCCGGCCGCATTCCGGCAAGTTCCGAAGCCTTGAAAACCGCCCAGTCGTGGCTACATAGCTGGTTGCACGCTCCCCCGGATACCGGCTGGGTAGCCGTCGTTTGGCGCGCCCGTCTGCCCAGTCCGGCCACTCTCCCGCAGGATCTCCATTGGCGCGCCCAAGTAAACATATCCCGTCGTCGCCATAAACCCGTATTGCTATCGGCGTGCGGACGGGTTCGAGTCTATCCCCGCGCGTGCGGGGAAACCCTCCTAATACTCCTCGGCTTCGGCGTCCGAGTAACCCTCGTCGTCGCGTCCCGAATAGTCCTCGAAGCGGGTGTATTCCTTGAGGAAGGCGAGTTGCACCGTGTCCACCGGGCCGTTGCGCTGCTTGGCCACGATGACCTCGGCCAGGCCCGGGTTCTTCTTCGGGTCGTAGGCATCGTCCCGGTACACGAACATGATCACGTCGGCGTCCTGCTCGATGGCGCCGGACTCCCGCAGGTCGGCCATGACCGGGCGCTTGTCGCTCCGCTCCTCCACCCGCCGGTTGAGCTGGGAGATGGCCACCACCGGAACGCTCAGCTCCTTGGCGAGGGCCTTGAGGGAGCGCGAGATCTCCGAGATCTCCTGCTCGCGGTTGGGCGAATCGCCGTGGCCGCGCATGAGCTGGAGGTAGTCGATGACCACCAGGCCCAGCTTGCTGGACTTGTCCCGCAACAGCCGCCGGGTCTTGGCCCGGACCTCCAGCACCGACAACGCGGGCGTGTCGTCGATATAGACCGGCGCGTCCCTGAGCCTCCCCGCGGCCGTCACCAGCTCCGGGAACTCGCTTTCCTTCAGGTGGCCGGTGCGGAGCCGGGCATGATCCACCCTCGCCTCCGAGCAAAGCAGCCTCAGCACCAGTTGCTCCGTGGCCATCTCCAGTGAGAAGACCGCCACGCCCACGCCCTGGTGCAGCGAGGCGTTGGCCGCGACGTTGAGGGCGAACGCGGTCTTCCCCATGGCCGGCCGCCCCGCGACGATCAACAGGTCCGACGGCTGGAACCCCGCGGTCAACAGGTCCAGGTCCCGGTAGCCGGTGGCCACTCCGGTCACCATCTCCTTGCGGTTGTAGAGCGTCTCGACCTTCTTGATGGCGTCCATCATGACGTCGCCGACCTTCACGAAGGAGGCCCCGATGCGTTTTTCCGAGATGTCGAAGATGGCGCGTTCCGCGTCGTCCAGGAAGGTATCGACGTCGCCCCTTTCCTCCAGCCCCCGTGTGGCGATGTCGGTGGAGGCCCGGATCAGGTGGCGCAGTATGGCCTTGTCCCGCACGATGCGCGCGTAGTGGGCGATGTTGGCCGCGGTGGGGATCTGGGTCGCGAGTTCGGCCAGGTAGGCGGAGCCGCCGACGGACTCCAGCTCGCCCTTGGCCTTCATGTGGTCGCTCAGGGTGATGAGGTCCACCGGCTCGCTGCGTTCCCAGAGGTCCACCATGGCCCGGTAGATCTTGCGGTGCGAGTCCCGGTACAGGTCGTCGAACTTCACCAGCTCCACCACGATGTTCATGGACTCGTTGTCCAGCAGCACGCCGCCGAGGATCGACGCCTCCGCCTCCAGGTTCTGGGGCGGGAGCTTGCGAAAGTTCTCGGTCACGTCCGCCATGGCTCAACCCCCCTCGGCCGTTCCCGCGTCGCCGCCATCGGCCGCCCGGTACTCCGCGCTCACCACCGTACGGATGCCGCCTCGCACGTGGAATTCCCCGACCACGCTCATGGATTTCGGCGAGCAGGCCGCCACCAGGTCGTCGAGTATGCGGTTGACCACGTCCTCGTGGAAAACCCCTTCCTCACGGAACGACCAGAGGTAGAGCTTCAGAGACAGGAGCTCGATGCACGCGGGTCCGGGGACGTAGCGGACGCGGATGGTGGCGAAGTCCGGTTGTCCGGTCCGGGGGCAGACGCAGGTGAACTCCGGGCACTCCATGGCCACTTCGTAGTCCCGATCCCGCCGCGGGTTGGGGATGGTCTCGATTTCCTTGCTGGGTTGCGTCGGCACGGCGCCCGCCTTTCATGGTCCATTCCGGCTCGAGGAACCTCTGAGCAATCGAAGATCCCGTCCTTCGACTCCGCTACGCTACGCTCAGGACGAACGGGCGGCGGCGTTCAGGGACGGGGATCCGGTGACGGCCATAACTGACCCCCCGTTCCGGCGTGGCGTCGTTCAGGGACGGGTGGCGTCGTTCAGGGTTCCTTCGACGTCCGCTCCTCCCGGCCGTCGTCGTCGCTCCGCCGCGCCCGGGTCTCGCCCGGGCGCGCGAGACTTCCTGCGCCTTGACTTGCCGGCCGCCGGACGCCAGACTGAGGCCGCATGAAGTTCGACATCCACGTTCCTTCCATCGACGGCGTCGTCCGGGTCGAGATCCGCTCGTCCGAAGACCGCGGCGCGTGGTCGGCGTACCTGGTCCTCACCGGAGGCGTTGCGCTGGAGGACGCCTGCCTCGTCCTCGCCCGGTCGGGCAGGCCGCTTCGTTTCAGCGGCGAGTCGGCCGAGGCCGCCGAAGCCCAGGCCAAGGAGTTCGTGCAAGCCCACTACCGGGTGGCGCGCATGATCTGGTGAAACCGCGCCCGCAGGCCCGCCAGACACAACCCTAGAAACACCCGCACGGCGTGTCAAGCCGCCGGGGGAGACCCCCGCCCGTCAAACCGCCGGCTGCTGCTGGGTCACGCAGTGGACCCCCCCGAGGCCGAGGACCAGCGCGCGCGAGTCGATGCCCGCCACCCGGCGCCCCGGGAAGAGCGCCGCCAGCGTGTCGAGGGCGGCCCGGTCCCTGGGACCGCTGTACAGCGGCACGAGCACCGCTCCGTTGGCCACGTAGAAGTTGGCGTAGCTTGCGGGAAGCCGCGAACCGTCCGCCGCCGCCACCGGGTCGGGTTGCGGCAGCGGGACTACTTCGAGCCTACGGCCCCGGACATCGGCGGCCGCGGCCAAGCGCCGGTAGTTCTCCCGGAGCGCCAAGTGGTTCTCGTCCCGCGGGTCTTCCTCCACCACGCACACCACGGTGGTCTCGCTGACGAAACGGGCGAGGTTGTCCACGTGGCCGTCGGTGTCGTCGCCGCGCAGGCCCGCGGGCAGCCACACCACGCTCCGCAGCCCCAGCGCGGACCGCAACCGCGCCTCGACCTCATCCCGGGTCAACCCGGGGTTGCGGTTGGGGTTGAGCAGGCACTCCTCGGTGGCGAGGCAAAGCCCGGCCCCGTTGACGTCGATGGAGCCCCCCTCCAGCACGATCCCGGGAGTGGACGCGGGCAGTCCGAGGGACTCGTTGATACGCGACGGAACCCCGTCGTCGGCCACGTAATCGGGGTACTTGAGCCCCCAGGCATTGAACCGCCAGTTGACCAGGGCCAACGCCCCGGACCCGGGGCCGCGGGTGACGAAGGTGGGGCCGTAGTCCCGGATCCATACGTCCACCGTGGGGATGCGATGGAAGGCCACTTGGCGCAGGTCCACGCCGGCGCCCCGGAGCAAAGCCGACGCCGCGGCCTCGGAGCCGGCGTCGTTGACCAGCAGGTTCACCGCCTCGCCCGCGGCCAGCACCCGGATGATCTCGACCCAGGTCCGGCGCACTGGGTGGAGTTGGTCCGGCCAGGTGTCCGCGTTGTGGGGCCACGCCAACCAGGTCGCAGCGTGCGGCTCCCATTCCGCGGGCATCCGGTAACCCGCGCCTTGCGGGTCTGCGAGCGGCGGCGCCGGACGGTCCTCGCCCCGGGCGCCCCGGGCGCTTCCCCTGCCCTCGCTCACGGCCTGTTCCGCCACTGCCCCACCGGTCCGGCTCAGCCGGGCTCGCCGTCCAGCAGCCGGCGGGTGAGGCCGCCATAGGCATCCACCCGGCGGTCCCTCAGGAACGGCCAGTCGTGGCGGGCTTCCGCCACCGCGGCCCGGTCACATTCCACCAGCAGGGTCTCGGCCTTGCGCCGGGCGGCCCGGGCCAGCACCCGGCCGGAGGGGTCCGCGGCAAAGGAGCTTCCCCAGAAGGTGAGGTCCCCCTCCCGGCCCACGCGGTTGACCGCGGCCACGTACACGCCGTTGGTCACCGCGTGGGAACGCTGCACCAGCTCCCATGCGTCGAGCTGGGCCCGGCGCGCCGCCGCGCCCTCGTCCGCGCGCCAGCCGATGGCGGTGGGGAAGAAGAGGATCTCGGCGCCTCCGAGGGCCGCCAGGCGCGCCGCTTCCGGAAACCACTGGTCCCAGCAGATCAACACGCCCACACGGGCATGGCGGGTGCGGAACACGGGGAAACCCAGGTCCCCGGGGGTGAAGTAGAACTTCTCGTGGAAGCCCGGGTCGTCGGGGATGTGCATCTTGCGGTACTTGCCCAGGACCCGTCCGTCCGCGTCGATGACCACCGCGGTGTTGTGATAGACGCCGGGGGCGCGGGCCTCGAACACGGAGGCCACGATGACCACCTCCAGGTCCCGGGCCAGGGGGCGGAACCGCTCGGTGGTGGGACCGGGGATGGTCTCCGCCAGGCCGAACGAGGCAGTGTCCTCGGTCCGGGGAAAGTACCGCGAGCGGAACAACTCCTGGACGCAGACGACCTCGGCGCCGCCCTCCGCGGCACGACGTATGCGCCGCGCGGTCGCGGCGAGGTTGCGGTCCGGATCCGGGGCCGCTCCGGACTGGATCAGCCCCAGGGTCACGCGGTCTTGCGCCATTGGGAATCGACGTGTTCAAGGGGCCGAGGCGGCCATACAAAGAGTGTACGTCTAGCAGATCGACCCCGGACGGTCCAGCGTCCACGCGCATGCGCCGCGGCGACGGGAGGACCATGATTCAGGTTACGATGATGGACAAGACGCCGATGCCGTCTCCGAGCCAACCGAAACCGACGTTATCTCGAATCCGCTGCACAATAACGGCCAACCTGTGGTATGGTACGCTGGTTTTTACCTTCAAACCTCGGTTGGGACCATCCGAGGACGGTCGTGGCGACCGTCCTCGGACAACAGACAGTTTCAAAATGGACATCGTGGATGGCAAGAGACGAAGCGAGATGATGTCCAGGATCAAATGGCGGGACACGACCCCGGAACTCGTCGTCCGCCGCATGGCGCACCGCCTGGGATTCCGCTTCCGCCTGTATCGCAAGGACCTGCCGGGCCATCCTGATCTGGTGTTTCCAAGGCACCGGGCCGTTGTCCTCGTGCATGGCTGCTTCTGGCACAGGCACAGTGGCTGCCCATACGCCTACACACCAAAAACCAGAGTGCAGTTCTGGACCGACAAGTTCAGCCAGAACGTTGACCGAGATCACCGAAACGAAGACGCCTTGAAACGACTCGGATGGCAGGTCCTCGTCCTCTGGGAGTGCGAGACCCGCAACGAAGCGGCGATGCAGGAACGCCTCCTGAACTACCTGGGTTCGGAGAGGGGCGACGCAAGCGAGTCTGTCAGGTGATACGGGGATGTGACATCTTCTGCGGGGCAGGAGGGAGCAGTGCCGGGGCAAGAGCGGCAGGTGTCGAGATCGTAGCTGGAATCGACATGTGCGCGACCGCTACCACTACCTTCGCAGCAAACTTCCCGGAAGCCCACGTCGTCACCAGCCGGCTGGAAGACCTGTCTATCAACCGCTTCAAGGCCGCGGTGGGCCGGATCGACCTCCTGCTCGCGTCGCCAGAGTGTCGCAATCACACCTGCGCCAAAGGTTCGGCGCCGAGAGACGAGTCCAGCCGTGCCACCGCAATGCTCGTGGTCGAGTATGCCCGCTTTCTCCAACCCCGTTGGCTCGTTCTCGAGAACGTCATCTACATGCGTCCCTGGTCACGGTACGAGGAACTGAAAAGGAATCTCCGGGAACTGGGTTACCACCTCGACGAGCGGACCTTTGACGCGGCCGACTTCAGGGTCCCCCAGACGCGAAAAAGGTTGTTTCTGGTGTGCGACCGCGAGCATCCCCCAAACCCGACACTAAACAGGTACTCTGGGCGCCGCAAGACGGCAGCGTCCATACTCGATCCGGCCGGCACGTGGAGAACCTCTCCTCTGTTCAAGGCGAAGCGTGCGAACGCCACCCTCGAAAGGGCGAAACGGGGATTCGACGCCCTTGGCGAATATGCCAGTTTCCTGCTCGTCTATTACAGCAATGACGGAAGCGGGGGCTGGCAGCCTCTCGACCGTCCCCTCCGCACGATCACCACCGTGGACCGGTTTGCACTCGTCCACTGGGATGGTGGCGCGCCGAGGATGCGGATGCTACAGGTGCCCGAACTCAAGCGGGCCATGGGGTTCAGCGACGACTTCAGGTTGCCCGCAGGTTCACGCCGCGACCAGATACGGCTTCTCGGAAATGGCGTATGTCCGCCGGTCATGGAAACGGTAGTCCGGTCACTGGTATCGAGCGTCTGACCATGTGTTCCAGATACTCTGCAAGATCGCTGTAACCGGCGGGATACTCACCGCCCGGGAAAGGAGATCATGCCCGGACGAGCACCATGACTGTGGAGTCTGTAGATCATATGGTTGAAGATCTGTTCACGAAGTCGGTATATCGGTGTGGTACTCTGAGCCTGAACGTGAGACATTCCCGTCGGGAAACGGGCACTGACATGCAGAACACGAATTCCACCACCGAATTTGAATATGGGAGTTCTCCACAAATGCTCAGGAGGCGTCCGATTCTTCTGGACACAGGCATGAGGAAGGTCGAGGCCAAGATAGTATGGTAACGATCCTGGCTGCGTCTGAGCGTGGTCACACGCCGCCTGCGATTGCACCAATATCCAGCGAAAACGATCACTCTGCGGATTGAAATCCTTACAGTGAAACTGCGTTTTAGCTGCTTCCTTCTCGCCGATTCCAAATATGTCCTCGAAGTCTTTCCGAAATGATTCCGGCAGTGGAACGATGGCCCCAAGATCGGATCCTTTCACGAGGCCGAGTTCCATAACGTCGATGTGAATCAACTGATTGAGCCTTGCCTTCACCTGGACTGAAAGGTTTTGTGAAACAACGACAGAATCGAAAGCCTTCTCCCAGACATCCCTGTCGCTGTCGGTTTTGCGCAGACTGGCAATCCGGTCGGCGAGAACTGGCAAGAGTGCATCGTTGACGGCCCCAAAGCGATCCTCTTCCACGTGAGGCTGGCCAACTGCCGCGCTTGCAAGGCTCGCGAGAATCCTGCCGACCTCCGATGCCCGTCTGTCCACTTCTTCTGCTGACACCAGTTCAAGCACCGACGCCAGAGTCTTCCCTGTCGCTTCGAGCACACGACGCTCCCAATTGAAAAGGGCAGCGACTTGAGGAAGCCTTTCGGTGATAGCCTGGATTTCCGCCATCAGTGCTTCTTCGTCCCTGACCAGACCCTTCTCGTCGAGGTATCTGCCTTTTCCCAGTGGGAGAATGTCAAAGGGTTTCGTTACACCCTGAAGCCGACCCTCGAGGAACTTCAACAGCGCCGACGCCTGATCTGGATATACGGTCCATAACACGATGAAGTAAGGACCGGACGGCTGGATCGTCTCCTCGAGGAGTCCGCCGATTGTAGCAAAATACGCATCTGGATTGGATGCAGGACCGGCAAGGTGCAGATCGGCGAAGATGATTCGGACGTCCGGGCACGGCTTGATACCGGAAGGGTCTCCTGTAAAGTGTATTCCGAGACACGCCGCGCCATGGCGATTCAGACACCGTACCAAACCTTGCAGATGGTCGATCTCGTCATCGACGACTATGACCCTTGGAGAGGTAAGCATCACTTTTCTTCCTTGAAAATCATGGCAACAATAGCACCGTCATATCCATCAGGGACGTCGACTTCGTCCGGTTGCGGGAACACCAAGCGTCCCCCATGTAACTCCATGGTAAGGTTTGCATAGTAGAGGCCAAGACCCATGCCGTCCGGTTTACGCGTAAAAAACGGATATGCAAGATGCTCTGGGTCATCACCCTGAAACCCTTCCCCGTTATCTGCAACGATAATGGCCGGTCCGTCGTCAAAATCCCGGGTCGCGCCCACGAAAAGACGGCGTTCAAAGCTTTCATCCTCCTTCGGGACTTCTGGCCATCGGACTCTGAGCCAGTAAAGTGAATTGTCGATCAGGTTGTTCAAGGCTCCCACCATCAGTCTGAACGAAAAGATCGCTTCAAAATCCCCTTCGCCATCAAGCAGCGGACAGGTAAACTTGACCCGGTGGTGGCGAAGCCGCAAGCTATTGAACTGCCGCGCCGCCCGACCGAGGCGACTTGCATGGTGTCGTTTCTTGCTGTCTCGACGCAACAGTGTGGCAAAACCGTCGAGAAGATGCACTAGCTCCTGAGCTTGGCTGGCGGCACCCGCCATGTCCCGGCCTTCGAGTATGACCTGATGCAGGACGCGGACGCCCCTCTCCACCTCGTGGAACACCACCGCAAGATTCAAGCCAGACATGCCGGCGGCAAGCAGCGTCTCCTGCATGTTGTCGTAATACTGTTCGATCCTCGCTACGTAGGGTTCAAATTTGTCGGCCACTTCCTGTTCGGCAAGCGCTTCCCTCAAGTCTTGAATCGGTTTCTTGATCCGGGAGGTCACGGGGTCCCTTGGGCTCTCTGCCAGCCGTCTGATTTGCTCTTTGTCCTTCTGTCGTTCTGCTTCCAGCGCCCCCAGTGCCCCCAGCACGATTTGCCTGAGTCGGTTGCAGGCGTCGTTCTCGACGAAACCCTCGCGACTGGTCTTTTCCAGCAGTCTATCCGATAAATCCAGAGAGAGATGAATCGCACCCAGGATAATGTTACGACTGATACGACGAGTCGGAATATTCACGCGCCGCAAATCGAGACCCAGCCAATCATCGCCCTGTTCCCCGTAGTTGTAAACTCGAATACCGTCACGATAAACACGAACTCCTCCGTTTTCATCCAGATATTCGGTCATCAGACGAGTATTCGTCAGTTGCCGAAGCACTTCCCGATCACGATCGAAAACATGGAATTCTCCAAGAATTGGACCGATTCCCCGAGTAGTTGCTTCGTCGGCGATAACTTTTCTTTCCATCCTGTTACCGTCGGATCTCAATGGAAGTTGCAGTCTGTCACTCTCCTTCGAAACCTTGCGACCATCCAGACCGAACCCTGGAAGTCGCCGAAACTCGTACTCCCAATCAAATTTTCCATCTTCCAGCCAAAATGTAAACTTCCATATCGCCTGCTCCACTATTGCTGCAAAATCGGGGAGATTCCCGATCCAACTTTCCCTTCCCGGAACCTCCAGAGTCACTCGAAAATATCCCGGCTCCCTGAACGGAGAACAGATCGACGTGATCTGGTTGTGAAGACGTCGCACCTCGCGTCTTGACCACGCAGGCGGCCGCAGTTCAGTGACTTCGATTCGCGTTCCCGTTCTTTCCTGTGTAAATATTTCCGCGGGTCGCATGCGTATCCTGACAGGCGCCTCGTCCAGATATGGTTGGGCAATCAGTTTATTCCAGTCGATCTCCACAACGCATTCGTCCGAGCCTTGCGCACGGGTAATCAGACGGATGTGGTTTCCCAGCTTGTGTACTGCAAAGCGCCCGAGACCCTTTTCCCCGAGAGGAAGTCGATGGTGTGCAGGGGTACGCTCACGGCGTTCGCGCTGTTGTTGTCGGTACTCATGTCCCGGGACGAGCCATACGGACCGTATGATATCTGGCGACATGCCTTCGCCATTGTCGGTCACGGTTATCTTGGGGTCATCCTCGGAAGCGAGGTCAAGCCGGACGACAGCCTCGGTAGCGTCTGCATCGTAAGCGTTCTTGACCAGTTCGAAGACCGCAAGACGCGGACTGCCAATCAGTTCGTCGCCGAGCAGTTGCAGCAGTCTTGCCCGGGGACGAAAAGGCTGTTCAATCTCTCTCTGCATCTCCATATCAAGTCTTGCCATGAGTGATCTCACATGGCACAAAATTCTGGAAATGGCCACAGCACTACGCTGTTTGTCCGTCCCGTCTCAATCATGTGTGCCTTCCAGAACCTCGACCAACTCTGCGACAACCTTGACGTCGCCCTCGTCGTCCGAGGTGAGGACAATAGGATCAAAGTCGGGGTTGACCGGATTCAGGGTAATGCAAGTGTGGCGCCAAGCATCGTCCGCTTGGATCTTCTCACTCGTGTAGCGTTTGACTGTATAGCGATGACCGGTTTCGGGATCCAGCGCATCTCGCAGTTGAACCAGAACGGTCTTGCCCTGGCGCGTGCCTTCAACGGGCGACTGAAACAGACACCAGGAACCCTCGGGGATCAAGGGCTCCATGGACTTGCCGACGACCTGGGCAACGAACATGCCTTTTCGCAGACGGTGACGTGGCTCAACGGCTACCCATTCATAAAAGTCTCCGTCTTCAAGATGCTGTGGATCGCCGAAGCCACCTGCAGCTACTTGCAGAGGGATGAGTGGCACACAGGTGACGAAGCGGTTCGACAGTTCTGGTTCGATCTTGCGAGGGCGGAACGGAATGATCCTGGCCCTCGAGGTTTCCGTCTTCCTTGGCTGAAAGGCGTCTGGCCAACCACCATGCCGACTGATGACGTCGTCGATCTCGGTCATCCTGCTTCGGGTTTCGGCCAAGGCAGTGATGACCCTCTGGTAGTAGAGGACATCGTCTTGAGAAAGCACGCGGCCTTGGCGCTCTTTCAGCCAGTTCTCCGCTGGACGATAGCCGCCAATGGTGAAAGTGAAATCGTCCGGGGCTACGCCATCGAAGTACTGGTCACGATTGATCCAGACACGCCCCGATCGGCCATCCCCGGCTGTGTAAGATACCTTGTCCACTTGATTAGTGCCTGAAACCGGAAAAGAAACACGAGCAACCGCACTGCCGATTTCGGCCTCCATCAAGTGCAACTTGACGAGACGTGCTCCGACCGGAACGAGTTCTGCAAACAGAGCACGGTTGCCCGGCAACGGTATGCGGGGAAATTCGGACTTCAGAAAATCAGCGTAACGGCGGCGGTACTCCGGAGAGTAGCATACTGTATAGATGTAGTGGAAGATGTCCTCAGGACCAAAGGTGCCAGTAAGATTACCGACACCATCGGTGATCAAGTCGAGACCGATGGCGGCCTTGAAGGTCTGCGTGAATTGCGAGTCGAGATTAGGCGTCCGCTGACTGCTGGTCTTCGTGGCGAGATCTAGTGGATAAATATACAAGGGAAACAGTGAATTTATGTCATAAGCGTCCAATGCCTTGTGCGTAATAATCATGTTCGATACCATTGCACTCCAATTGTCCTTACATTGTCGTGTTGTGATGATTCCGATATTCTTCCCGGCCAGCATGTGACCCATGAGTTTCTTCATGGTACGCCAAACGAGTGAGTCATGGTAAAGGATCAACCGCGCATCGAATGGACGACGCAGAACTGGTTTTATCAAGTCCTCAAGATCATCCTCCCTCTGAAGAAGCTCTCTTGCCTTACTTATATTCCATCCCTTCTTCATGGGAATCCCCAGTTCTGCACAAAGATGGACATCCGCTTCCTTTGAGTCACGGAAGCGACGGGCGCGCTCAAGAATAGGTATAGCCTCGAAATCAATGACTACACGGTCACGTGCCGTTGTCATGCCTACTTGGTGGACTGGGAAGACATGATCCAGTCTCCAGCCAGAGTCATACTCATCCTGGAACTTATCGCTCCGTGGCACGAACAGGTGCAATGGAGACTGAGGAGACAAGGTCTGCCATGGAGTGCTCAACACATGGTCATTAAGAAGACAAACAAACTTGCTATGCTCGCGCCCACCCCATAGGTCAGCGTGGTTTACTGTAGCCACCTCGTTCGCAGATCTTGCAAACAGGCCGATAGCGACCCCTTGCTGAATGTCGAAGACATTCTCATCTTTGCCACCATCAGGCGTGCGTTCCCTTTTTTTCGTATTACCGTGCAGGTCAAGCAGGAATATCCGGGGAAAGGTGACGCTGAGGCTTTCGCGCATACCACGAAATGTAGGGTTGTCCAGATAGCTGTGGTTGGTGACGAAACCAACGATCCCCTGGCCTGTTTGTTCGATCTGCCAATGAGCTAGACGGATAAACTTCGTGTAGTCGTCGTTCAACCATTTGGGATTCCTCTCCTTCAGGCGATTGCCATCAACATCAAAGTAGCTTTCAACCGATCTGTCGCCCGCGCAGCCATGCAGCAGACCCCGAAGCCACTTTCCTTTGTTGGCAGAATGGCCGGAATACGGTGGGTTGCCAAGGATCACCGTAAATCGCTGCCCAGCCTTTACCTCGTTCACCGCCTGCGCTTCGTGGGCTATCGCCGGGACGGCGAAGTCGAGCAGGTCGGAGAAATCCTGCGCCGGCTCCAGTGCATTGGTGAGATACACTCGGGCTCGCTCATCTACTCCAAAGCGGTAGCCGGTCTCATAGAGCTTGAGGCTGATCTTCAGGTGCGCGATGGTGTAGGGCGCCATCTGTAGTTCATAGCCGTGGAGACGCGGCAGCAGGTGTCGAGGGACGTACTCGTTCCACAGTGCTTCGATCCGCCCCTTGTCATGACCCTGCGACTGCCACTTTTCCTGGCAACGCTTGTAGATCAACTCGATGACCTCGACCAGGAAGGTGCCCGTGCCCGATGCCGGATGGAGGATCTGCACGAAGTCCTGTTCAGGCGAAACGCCTTCCGGGATGATCAGACCTTCCACACGTTCGGCCATCTCTGCCCAAGTTGAGGTGTCCGCGAGACCGTCAGCCAAGCCGAAGTCCTCGCACAGCAGGGCATCGACAGAGCGGATGATGTAGGAGACCACAGGGCGCGGAGTGTAGAAGACGCCTCGTTTGAACCTCTTCCGCTTATCGTACTCCGTCAGGAAACTCTCGTAGAAGTGGATCACCGGATCTTCGCGAGGATTGCGGTCACCGAAATCGCGTACCACTGCTTCCATGTTGGCACGGTCCAGCAACTCGACGACATCCGCGACCCCCAACTCGTCGAAATCGATCCTGGTCCCATGGTCACCATGAGAGAGATGCAGGAAGGTCGCCATCAGATCGCGCAGAAGCGGATTGGTCTTCATCTGGCCGGTGAAATCAGGAACAGTCGCTCGCTCCCGGTCTGCGATGCGTGCCGAAAGCAGGCCATAGGCGATTGTCTGGGCAGCCATGTCTGCGAATCCGTCCTCATCGAGGTCATGGATCAAGGCAATGCGGAACGCCTTCATGAGCGCCGTGATACGACCGTTATCGGACTCAATCTCCAGCACGAAGTGAATTCGCTCCCGGATGGACCGGGCCAAACCAGCCAGATGTACAGAAAGTGCCTGCGAAGTGTTGATGGTCTCCCGATGCATCAGGGTAAACGCAGTCCGCCACTGTTCGCGCCAAGCATCGGCATCATCCTCGTCATCGGGCCACGCCAAGCGTTGGGTCAACTCCCGCGCAACGTGGTCCAGATGCAAAAGCGTGGCGCGGTCATCCCAGCCCAGCACCTTGAGGGTCGGCAGTCTGTTGCCGCCTGCTGGCGCCGCAAAGTGCGCGAAGCTGATCTGTCGAGCTTCTCCCTCGCCATAGTTGGAGATGAATAGCAGATCCTCCATGGCCCAAGTTGGCTGCTCCGCGTCATTGACTGACGCACGCTTCTTGAGCACCACTCGCCCCAGGATGCTGCGCAACGCCACCACAGGCAGGCGCTTCGGCTCGAACTTGACGAAAAACACGCCCCAGGGCTGTTTCGGAGCCAGCGGACGAAGACGCTTGATCTCCTGAATCTTTGCTGCATGCTGGACCTTGATGCCGAGCTCCTCCGGAGTGTAGTCGAAGGTCAGATCCTCGAAATCGCCGCTCGCAATCGGCCAATCCATCTCGTCCCGTAGAAAAGCGATCAACTGATCGAAACGCCGGATGGCGGCAAGCGCGGTGCGGTGGTCAGTTGGCATCAAGCAACTCCATCCAGCACTTGAGCGACGCCTTCGCGCCAACCGGCGCATCGACACGCTTGAGATAGGTGTTCTTGATGTGCTCTCGACCCTGGAGCGGATCTCGATAAGCGTCTTCTCGTCGGCCGTACATCGTCTGGGTGTATCGGGCTTGGAGCGGATACTGGCAATGATGTCTCCGGATTCTTCAAGAATCGCATCCCGGTAGAGATCATGGAAGTACCATCGCGTCAGGCCTGTTTCCTCGGTAAATTCGCCGGTCCGCTTGTCAAAACCAGGTAATGCATAGCAGAAGAATACGCCCCGAAGGCCTCCGTCCGACGGCGCTTTGCCGCTGAACGTGGCCCCGGGTAAACGGTTGCGCCGTGACTCAAGACCAGGATCTTCCCGTATCAGGGCCTGGTATTCGAGATTCATGTCTTCCACTGCCGAACGCGCGCCCTCGTATGCATGATTGAACTCCCTGAGGGCATCGAAATCGTCTTCCGGGGTCAGCAGCTTCCTGCCTTCGATGCCGAGGGTCCTGGATATCAGCAGGGTCTTCTGCGTCACCCTGGTGTAAAGGGTCAGGATGGCGTTGAGTTCTTCTGGGGGCAGGAAATTCCAGAAGCCCACTTTGCCGCGGGAATTCTTGAATCGAGGGTGATCGGCAACGAGATGTTCCTCGACTTCCGGGTTCATGCGCCTGTCCACACGTCCGATGCGTTGCATCAGGCGCACCGGATTCCAGTGGATATCGTAGTTGATCACGTATGACGCATCCTGAAGGTTCAAGCCTTCCGACAGGACGTCCGTTGAAATGAGGACCTGAATCTCCTTCCCTCCCTGAACGGCGAGAGTCGCCGAAGAACAGCCGTTGTAATACGGGGAGAAACGCTGAATCACGTCGGCGCGGTTGGTCTTGGACGCACTGTCCACCTGGGCCACGCCCTCGATTCCGGCGTCATCGAGTTGGCGCATCAGGTAACGGGCAGTGTCCGCAAATTCCGTGAAGATGAGCACTTTCTGGCCCTTGAGGTCTCTGGACTGGAGGAGTCGAGTAAGCTTCTGGAGCTTGTCGTCGTGTTTCGACTCGAATTTCCGAGCCTCGTCCAGAAACCGTGCAAGTTGGTCGAGGTCCAGGAAAGTTTCGGAAATCATCTCCTCGACTTCGTAATCCTCTCGATCCAGCTTGACCACGTCCTCCAGCATTTCTGCAGAGACGATGTCGTCGTCTTCGGATTCATCGTCATCGTCGCCCCACAACTCGAATTGACGCTGCGCTGCGTAGTTGAGTATATCGGCGTTTTGCCGTTTCCAGCGGTCGAGCCGCCGTTTTTCACCGTCGCTTTCGCTGTGGACCTCGACGAAGGCCAACAGCTTCCTCAGCAGGCGGTCGCAGGAGACTTCAAACGCTGTCACCGAACTTTCGAAGCGCTTGAGGAAGTTCGTCCGGATCAGGCCTACCACCTGCTTCTGGCGGTTCTCCTCGAAAAGGTCCATCTCCTGGTCCGAACCCTTGTACCAATGCAGCGGGTAGTACATGGGCAGAGTGAATAACGGATTGTCACGGGTGAATGCCTTCTCGAACAGTTCCAGCAGGCGACCGTAGGTCTTTCGGATGGAATAGGCAGCCACCTGTGGCGCCTTGCGTTCGGGAAACACCGCGGCATTGCCGGTCTGCTGTATCTGACTCTCCCGGGCATAGGCCCGGCTGCGCTGTACCACAAGTTCACGAAAGAGCGCGTCTGTCGACAGAATTTCCTGCGCTTCCACGGCATGCTCGGTCACATCTCCCAATCGCTGGCGAAGAACGTTCTCCATGCGGTTTACGTGAGCGCTCAGGTTGTTCACGCCAAGGGTGCGGGCGAACCAGGACTGGTCCCGGCGGGTGAACAACTCGATCAAGTGACGAAAGTCGCTCAGACGATTGTTGATGGGTGTGGCGGTGAGCATGAACAGGGTTTTGGGTCGCACGGCGTTGTCAAGGATGTCGTAGAGTCGGTAGTAACGGGAGGGTTCCCGGTCGCCGCCGCCCCGGGTGCCAGGATTGCGGAAATGATGCGCCTCATCGATCACCACCAAATCCGCGAGTTCCGCAACCCGCCGGAACCGTTCCGGAAAATCACCCTTTCGGTTGAGATCCGTGTGGCTGAAGACAGCCAGGTTGCTGAAATCCTGGCCGCCTCCGATATGAGGCAACCATTCGCGCAGGTGGGGTTCCCAGACACCCTCCCTGGTGGCCTTGGGGGCAAACAGGACCACCCGCTTGCCTTCGTGGAGCACCAGACGCTCGATAAGCATCAGACCGACGAAGGTCTTGCCGAGACCGACACCGTCGCAAAGGAACGCGCCTCCATGCTTCCGGGCGATCTTCATCAAGGCCCAGTACGCCTCCTGTTGGTAACGGTCCAGCCTGGGAAACATCTTCGAGCTGTTTTCGTCCCACTCCGTGGCCGTGAGTTCATGGCCGCGGAAGAACTCCTGCAATGCCTTCGCGTAAACGTCAAACGGTGAGTACAGGCGGGTGTGGCGCTCGACGACCTCGATCATCTCATCCGTGACTTCTCTGGCCTCGGACCAATGCGCTTCGAACCAGTCCTGAAGCTGGGCCACCTCGCGGGCGCTCTGCACCTGAACATTCAATTCGATGTTCTCGGTAAGACCCGGCTTGGTGAAGTTGCTGGAGCCCACCAGCGCCTGGGAACCTACCACTTCAATCCTTGCGTGAGTGATGAAGGCCTTGGCATGGAACTTGCCTTTATCGTAGATGCGGCACTCTATCCGCCGCTCACGCAGTGCATCAAGAATCGCGGGAACGCCCTTCAGGAAAGGATTGTCCTGCTTGTCGGCTTCGATGCTTCGGTCCAGCTTCTCGGCTGCATGGCGGCGTACCCCGTCAACGAGTATACGCCGGGTGCGTGCGCTGATCTCGGCCCCCATCAGCACCCGAATTCGGTCAAGATCCTGCCATTTGCCGTCCAGGGCCAGCAGGGCACCGATCTCGAAGAAACCGGTGGCGACGTCAAAGGCGCTGGCGATCTTCGCCCATTCTTCCAGGTAACGGAGCCCCGTCCAGCCAGAGACGCTGTTGTCCACGATGAACAGGTCTCGTCCTCTGGAATCAGTGTCCATCAAACATCATCCCTGAGTGGCGGAAAGCAGCGAGCCTTCAAACGGCCGGTCTCGTGGGCGAACACGCTGCCCGATGGCGGCCGCCACCAAGCGGTCAAGAGTCGGGAGAACTCCTGATCGACGAAAGGCATCCGATCCAGACGCGATACGGACCGTACCGCTGACCGGACTCCGGGGAGGCTTTGCGGGGTCTCCGAGCCGTCACGGCCGCGGCGCCGTCGTATCCGCCATCGGGTCGGGGACTCCCCTACGCCGCGCGGCGGCGGTCCATGGGGACGTAGTCGCGCACGTCCGAACCCATGTAGAGTTGGCGCGGGCGCGCGAGCTTCTGGTCGGGGTCCTCCAGCATCTCCACCCACTGGGCGAGCCAGCCCGAGGTCCGGGCGATGGCGAACAGCACCGGGAACATGCTCACGGGCAACCCCATGGACTGGTAGATGAGGCCGGAGTAGAAGTCCACGTTGGGATAGAGCTTGCGCTCGATGAAGTACTCGTCCTCCAGCGCGATGCGTTCGAGCTCCAGGGCGATGTCCAGCAACGGGTTGCGGCCGGTGACCTCGAAGACCTGGTCCGCCACCCGCTTGATGACCTTGGCCCGGGGGTCGTAGTTCTTGTAAACCCGGTGGCCGAAGCCCATGAGGCGCCCCTCGCCGGCCTTCACCCCCTTGATGAAGCCCGGCACCTTGTCCCTGGAGCCGATCCCCTCCAGCATCCGCAACACCATCTCGTTGGCGCCGCCGTGGAGCGGGCCGTAGAGCGCGGCCGCGGCCCCCGCCAGGGCCGAGTACGGGTCGGCCTGGGAGCTGCCGACGCTGCGCATGGCGTTGGTGCTGCAGTTCTGCTCGTGGTCCGCGTGCAGGATGAAGAGCACGTCCAGGGCCTTCTCCAGCACCGGGTCCGGCGAATACTGGAGCTCGGTCATCTTGAACAGCATGTTGAGGAAGTTGCCCGTGTAGCTGAGCTCGTTGTCCGGGTAGGCGTAGGGGAGTCCCATGCTGTGGCGATAGACGAAGGCCGCCAGCGTGGGGATCTTGCCCATCAGGCGGAATATCTGGGTGCGCCGGGACTCCGGGTCGAACATCTTCTTGGCGTCGGGGTAGAAGGTCGAAAGGGCGGCGATGGAGCTCACCAGCATGCCCATGGGGTGGGCGTCGTACTTGAACCCGTCGATGAACTTCTTGATGTTCTCGTGGAGCAGCATGTGGTTGGCCACGCTCCAGCGCCACTCCTCCAGCTCCGGGACCGTCGGCAGTTCCCCGTGGAAGATGAGGTAGGTGGTCTCCAGGTAGCTGCTCTCCTCCGCCAGTTGCTCGATGGGGTATCCGCGGTAGCGCAGTATGCCCGCGTCACCGTCGATGAAGGTGATGCGGCTGTGGCACGAGGCGGTGTTGAGGAAGCCCGGGTCATAGCTCATGAGGCCGAAATCGCCTTCCGACTCCTTGATCTGCCGAAGGTGGAAAGCGTTGATGGCGCCGTTCCGTATCGGGATCTCGTAGGTGGCGCCCGTCCGGTTGTCCGTCACGGTCAAAGTCTCTGCCGTCATACGTCGTTCCTCTTGTCGTTCCTCTTCCGGTGCGTTTCGGAGTAGCCACCTTTAGAACATCGCAAGTGAGGGGTCAACCCATGAATCCCGGTCCCCAGGCTTGACTTTTCGGGCCGGATTTGCCTTCCGAAAGGCCGCCCGAGGGCCCGGATCCGCGCCCCGGCCGGCCCCATGCCGCGGTCCACCGGACCGCCCCGACCCCCGGGGCTTTCCCCTGTCTCCTGCTACGGTCCGCCTACCTGGACGGGTCCCCGCGGCCTTCGTCGAAGGCGTGGCAGCGCAGGAACTCGTCCGCGTCGCCGGGCGCAAAGAACACCAGCCGGACTTCCGTGATGGAAGGGCTGGAGCCGAGGGCCTGCCGGATGGCCCCGGACGACACCGCGGCCGCCTCGTCCGGGGGATAGCCGTACACGCCGGTGGAGATGGCCGGGAAGGCCACCGTGGCCAGTCCGTGGGCCGCGGCCAGGGCCAGGGAGTTGCGGTAGCACCGGGCGAGCTTCTCCGCCTTGTCCGGGCCGCCGCGTCCGTACACCGGCCCCACCGTGTGGATCACGTGGCGCGCGGGCATGTTTCCGGCGGTGGTCAGGACCGCCTCGCCCGCGGGAAGGCCGTCCGGATACCTCGCGGCCCGGATGGCCCTGCATTCCTCCAGGATGGCCGGGCCGCCCGCCCGGTGGATGGCCCCGTCCACGCCGCCCCCGCCCATGAGCGCGCCGTTGGCCGCGTTGACCACCGCGTCCACCGCCTCTCGGGTGATGTCTCCGACCTTGACGGTCACACGGCCGTCCACGAAGCTCGGAAAGGCCGCCGGGTCGCTCATGGCCTCCACCCCCGCCCGCGGGTCAGCCCCATACCTGCCTCGCCGTCTCCGCCACCCGGTGGAGCTTCCGCTTCTGGTCGTCTTCGGTCAACAGGTTGCCCACCACGTCGGAAGAAAACCCGCACTGGGGGCTGACGGCCAACTGCTCCAGCGGCAGGAACCGGGCCGCGTCGTCGATGCGCCGCTTGAGGCGGTCCACGCCCTCCAGTTCCGGCGTCTTGGTGCTGACCAGTCCCAGCACCACCACCGTCCCCCTGGGGACGAACCGCAGCGGTTCGAACCCGCCCGCGCGTTCCGAGTCGTACTCGAGCAGCAGCCGCCGGTGCTTCAGCCCGGAGAACAGCCGCTCCGCCACCGCGTCGTAGGAGCCCTCCCGGTGCCACATGCTGCGCTGGTTGCCCCGGCAGAGATGGATGCCGGACACCGCGCCGCCAAAGGCTTCGAGGAGCCGGTTGTCGGCCGCGATGGAGCGCTCCAGGTTCGCGTCCGGGTCTTCGCCCCGCTGCCTCATGGCTTCCAGGGACGGCTCGTCCACGTAGGCCGTGTACCCGGGCGCGTCGATCTGGACGTAGCCGCAGCCCGCCTCCACCAGGCTCGCCACCATGGCCTTCTCGATGGCCACCACATGGTCGAGGAACTCCTCGGGGGTGGCGTAGACGTCCCGCGAGCCTTCGTGGTCGAACCGCTGGCTGATGCGGTCGGGGCCGATGAGCGTGACCTTGGCGGGAGCCTGCGCCACGGTGCTGACGTAGCGGTACTCGTCGAGGGGGAGGTTGCGGACGAGACGCAGCCGCTCGGCCGCGGGCAGCCGGTGCCACACGGGCACGCCGGCCGCGGCGTCGCGCCGGACGTCCCAGCGCTGCAGCGCCTTGCCGTGCCGGGCCTGGTCCTCCAGGATCTCCATGCGCGGCGCCACGGAACGAAAGCCCTCGACGCAGGCGCCGAAACTGTCCTGGAAGTTCAACCGGCGGAACTCCCCGTCGGTGACCACGCCGAGGCCCGCGGCCTCCTGCATCCGGACCGCTTCCCGGATGCACTCGTCCTCCACCGCGCGCAACTCTCCTGCGCCGGTCTCGCCGGCGTCGAAACGGCGCCGGGCGCGCTTGAGCCTCTCCGGACGCAGCAGGCTGCCCACCACGTCCGTCCTCATGATCGATGCCTCGCTCACGCAAACTCCTTCCGGTCCGGGCCGCGCCCGGCGTTGGCCGCCTCGCAGACGGCGCGCACCCCGTCCATGGTGTCCGCCCGGCCTCGCGCCGCTGCAACCACTCCCTCTGCTCCATGAGCATGGCGTCTGTCAAGCCCTCGAACCTTTTGCCCGGCAGGACCAGCGAGCCGTTGGCCGGACTCCGGGCGCCCCGGTGACTGACCGGCGCCGGCGCGTGTGGTATGAAGGAACGTCTGATCCGTTCCGGCTCGACTTCCCCCTCCCTGCGGGAAAGCGCGTCCTTCGACTCCGCTTCGCTACGCTCAGGATGAATGGGGGGACTTCGCTACGCTACGCTCAGGACGAACGGGAGGACTCCGCTTCGCTACGTTCAGGATGAACGGGGGGACTTCGCTCGCTACGCTCAGGACGAACGGGGACAGGATGGTCAGGGTGAGGGAGTCCATCCTGGATGTCTCGGTGGTTCAGGGGTTCCTCGACCGGGTCGAGCGGACGGATACGGAGGCATCAACGCGGCGCAGTCCAGCATGGACGGGTACGGAGGAGGCGAGATGAAACGACAGGTGTGGATGGCGGCCGTGCTCCTTGCCGCGGCGCTGGGCGTCGGGGTGTGGTGGGGGTATCGGACCGCGGGGGACGGAGAGGGACCGGGCGCCGGCGCCCCGATGCCGGCGTCGTTGAAGGCCGGCGCCCGCCTCTTCGCCGTCCATTGCCAGACCTGCCACGGCAGGGAAGCAAGGGGCACCGGCATCGGCCCCCCGCTCGTCCACGTCTTCTACGAACCCAACCATCACCCGGACCGGGCGTTCCAGGCCGCGGTGCGGAACGGCGTGCGGCAACACCACTGGCGTTTCGGCAACATGCCCCCGGTCCCGGGTGTCTCCCCGGACGACGTGGAGAAGATCACCGCCTACATCCGTGCGCTCCAGCGCGCAAAGGGAATCTATTGAGGCCGCGACGACCGCGGCGGACGAGGGTCACGAACCATCGGGCAGGGAGGGCAACTCCCCTTGAGGAACCTCTGAACCATCGAGACATCCAGGATGGACTCCCGTACCCTGACCCTCCTGTCCCCGTTCGTCCTGAGCGTAGCGTAGCCTCCCGTTCGTCCTGAGCGTAGCGTAGCGAAGTCGAAGGACGCGCTCATGCCCCTCCCGGTTGTTCAAGGTTCCTTGACTCGCCGCAAGCAGTCTGAAATGGGAAGAAGGCAGTCCACAGGCAGAGGAGGCACGCCATGGTCATACGTGAAGTCGATGACGGCTCGACCTTCGTGAGCACCCAGGAGGAGCACGCCGACCTGTCGGCGCAGTTCGCGGCCCATTGGGGCAACCGTCGGTTCGCGCGGCTCCGGCCCTACGACACCATGGTCTTCGCCACCACGCACCATGACAGCGGCTACCGGGAATGGGAATGGGCGCCGCGCATGAACGTGGAGAAGGGCCGGCCGTACGGGCACCGGGAGACCATCCCTTCGTTCGAGGACGTGGAACTGCAAGCCTACCGGCGAAACGTGGAATGGGTCCGCGGCCACGACCTCTACGCCGGCGTCCTGGTGTCCATGCACCGCACCGGCTTGTGGCTCGGCCGCTACCAGGTGCTGACGAGCCCCCGGCCGCGGGCGCGGGAACTCAGCGCCGGGGTCAAGGCCGTGCTCGAAGAGCTCGAGGACCGTCAGCGCCGCGACAAGAGTTCCCTCGCTGCCGCCGACCCGCGTTTCGAGGACGAGTTGTGGGTCAACTACCGTCTGCTCCAGGTCTTCGACCTGCTGTCGCTCTACTTCTGCTGCGACGGTTACGGCGAACGCGGGTTCGAGGAAGAGCGCCTGGCGCCCATCCCCGCGGGCTACGCCCCCGACGACGCCGTCGAGTTGCGCCTCACGCCCAACGCCGACGGTTCCGTGAAGATGGCGCCCTACCCCTTCGACGCATCACCGCTCCGGGTCTCGCTGCGCGCCCGCCGGATGCAACCCGGCCGGTACGCGTCCGAAGCCGACTGCCGCGAAGCCTACTACAAGACGCCGGCCGAGTTGCTGCGCTTCGAGATCACCGACTGACGAGTCCGCCAGATCATTCATGGAGACCCTGAACGATCAGGGGCGCTTCAGGATTTCGTGTAGGTTGCGACACTCCCCTCCCACGCGAATTCCTGCGAAAGCCCTACCTCGTCATTCCCGCGAAAGCGGGAATCCACTTTGCCAGATCCGCAGAACGGGTCAGGCAGGGGGCATGATCTCGTCCTTCGACTCCGCTTCGCTACGCTCAGGATGAACGGGGGGACTCCGCTTCGCTACGCTCAGGATGAACGGGGGACTTCGCTTCGCTACGCTCAGGACGAACGGGGACAGGAGGGTCGGGGTGAGGGAATCCATCCTCCATGTCCCGATTGTCCGGACGCTCCTCACGCTCGCTTGCCGGACACATCACGCCTGCCGCAGCCGTTCCGCCTTCACGGTCTCCTTGCGCCGGGGCTCGGGGAAGACGTCGGGAGTGCACAGGACGTCCACCAGCACGGGCTGGGTCCGGCCCAGCCGGAGGGCTTCGGCGAACGCGTCTTCGAGTTCCCCGGGATCGGTGACCTTGAGGCCGGCGGCTCCGAAGACCTGCGCGTACTCGTCGAAGGGCGGGTTGCCGATGGCGTCGCCGATGTAACGCCCGTCGTAGTAGTACTTCTGGTAGGCGCGCTCGGAGGCGTAGTTGAAGTTGTTCAGGATGATGCAGGTGGTGGGGATGCCTTCGCGCACGGCCGTCTCCAGTTCGGCGCCGTTGTAGAGGAACGAGCCGTCGCCGCTGACGGTGACCACCGGACGCCGGGGCGCGGCGAGCTTGGCCCCGAGCCCCACGGGATAGCCGACGCCGATGGCCGCGAGTCCCTGGGGCGCCAGCAGGCTCCCGGGAAGCTCGAAGGTCTGGTACTCGTACACGTAACCGGGACCCACGCCTGCGTCGATGGCGATGATGGCGTCCCTGGGCAAGACCTTGCGCAGCGCCGCGTGGGCGCGCCGGGGGTCGATGGGGCGGCCGTCGTAACGGGACGCCCGGTCCCGATGGGCCTCCTGCGCCGCCCGCACCCTGGCCGCCTTCCTCAGCCAGCCCGGCCGGTCGCCCCCTTTCCGCTTCACCGCCTTCGACAGGGCCGTGAGCACGGCCCGGGCCTCGGCGTGGATGCCCACCTCCACCGGATAGACCCGGCCGATGTTGCTCCGGTCCTGGGCCGCGTGGACCAGTTTCGTCCTGGGGGCGAAGAAGTCCGGGCGCCAGAACGTGGTCAGGTGGCCCAGGCTGGCGCCCACCGCGAGCACCAGGTCCGCCTCCTCGAACAGCGCCCGGGCCTCGGGCAGGGCCCCGCGCCCGATGGCGCCGAGGTACAGCGGATACGAATGCGGCGCCACGTCGTCCCTGCCGGTGGAGCACATCACCGGCGCGTCGAGCCGCTTCGACAGGGCCACGAGCTCGTCGCTCGCCCGGCTCCAGAGCACCCCGCCGCCGGCCAGCAGCAACGGGCGCCGGGCCTTCTCCAGCAGACCCGCGGCCGCGGCCACGGACCGGGCGTCGGGGGCCGGCGCCGCCACTTGGCCCCGCAGCAGGCGGCCCAGGTCCGGCGCTTCGACGCTCTCGTTCAGCACGTCCCGCGGAAGGTCCAGGTGCACGGGTCCGGGGATTCCCGCCACGGTCCGCTCGTAGGCTTCCCGCGTCAGGGCCGCGGCCAGCTCGGGCTTGCGCACCTGCACCGACCATTTGACCACGGGCCGGAACAGGGCCTGCTGGTCGATCTCCTGGCTCGAATCGCGGAACATGTCCTTCATCATGGGCGCGCCGGTGATGACCAGCACCGGACTCTGTGCGTGGAAGGCGTTGGCCACGCCGGTCAACAGGTTGGTGGCGCCCGGACCGTTGGTGGCGATGCACACGCCCGGACGGCCGGCGACCCTGGCGTAGCCGTCCGCCATGAGGGCCGCGGCCTGCTCGTGGCGGGTGGACAGGAAGCCGATGTCGTCCCGGCCATACATGCCGTCGAGGATCTCCAGCATGCACGACCCCACGACGCCCATCACCTTGCGGACGCCGAGCTGCGCCAGGACTTCGGCCACCGCATGTCCCGCTGTCGTCTGCATCTCAGTACTCCTCCCGGCCGCTGCGGCCGCGCACGAACCGATGGAACCTCTGAACAATCGAGACATCCGGGATGGATTCCCGATTCCCGCATCCTGACGCCCCTGTCCCCGTTCGTCCTGAGCGTAGCGTAGCGAAGTCGAAGGACCCGCTCATGCCCCCTGTCCCGATTGTTCAGAGGTTCCCGATGTCGATGTCGGTCATTCCGCACCGTAGTGAAGCCGACTGGACAACACAAGGGCGGGCCGCGTACCAACGGACTGCCCGGCGCCGGGACAGGGACCGCAGGAGGACGCAACCACCGTCTCGACCCGCTTTCGGAACCCCTGAACAATCGAGACATCCGGGATGGATTCCCGATTCCCTCATCCTGACGCCCCTATCTCCGTTCGTCCTGAGCGTAGCGGAGCGAAGTCGAAGGACGCGCTCATGTCCCCTGTCCCGATTGTTCCGAGGTTCCTTTCATGCGGGCTCCAACAAGGTCCTCCCGTCTTCGACGGTGGACTTGGCGGACCATGAATCCCGTGGAATCCGCGGGGCCGGTCTGGTAAGATCCGTGTCGTCGCGAGTCTGAAGCCGGTCCGGTTGCGCCAACGCAGGGGGAGGGACGATCCATGGAACCCAGCGGCATCCTGTTCACGGAGCGTCGGGAGCAGGCGGTCAAGCAATGGCCGTTCCCCGACAAGAAGAAGGGCGCGACCACCAAGGCCAGGCGCCATCCGCAGACGCGGCGGTTCATGTTCATGCGGGAGGACCACGACCGCCGCAAGCTGCACGACGGCCCGGTGAACCCCGACCGCCTGGAGACCGGCGACTGGGCGGGGGTCACCCGCACCTTCAAGAAGGCGGCCCTGGACATGGGGGCCGACCTCGTGGGCGTGGCCCCCATCGACGAGTTCGACTTCGTGCGCGGCGCCCGGGCGCCCGAGGGGCACAAGGTGGCCATGGTCTTCGCCATCCACATGGATTTCGTGGAGATGAAGCGGCTGGGCCCGTTGGCGCAGATGGAAGTGCACAAGGTCTATTACCTGTTGTCCGACGTTTCCGTGCGGCTGGCCCAGTACATCCGCGCCTACGGCTACCACGCGGTGGGATACCCCAACGAAGGCGACCTGCTCTTCATTCCGGTGGCCTGGAAGGCCGGCCTCGGCGAGCTCGGCCGCCACGGCTCCCTCATCACCAAGAAGTTCGGTCCGAGCGTGCGTCTCGGCGCGGTCACCACGGAGATGCCCCTGGTCGCGGAGGCGAAGCCGGCCGACTACGGCTTCGACGACTTCTGCCTGCGCTGCAACGCGTGCACGAACTTCTGCCCCGGAGACTCCATCGTACCCAGGAAACAGGAGGTGTTCGGCGCCGTGCGCTGGCACGTGGACACTCCCACGTGCCGCCCGTTCTTTGAGGAGTACGAGGGCTGCAAGGTCTGTCTGACGGTCTGCCCCATCAACGCCCAGACCCCCGTGGCGCCCCTGTACAAGGACCTGATGAAGGGCCTCATGCGGCGCAAGATACCCGTCCGGCAACTCATCGACGAGTGGCGCACGGAAGGCTTCCGGGAATCCGACGAATTCGGCGAAGGATGGGTCCCGGAATCCGACGAGGACGGGTCCGACGACGCCCGGTGACGCGCCTGCGGTCACCTTCGAGCGCTTCCGGAGTTCTCCGAAATCCGGAAACGCACTGACCCGCGCCAGTCCGGCCGAGCACCCGGAAAGCACCCCGCTTCCCCTTCCCGACCGGTACGGACCACCGTGTCCGTGACGAGCGCATCCAGATCCTTCATGGGGTCGGCAAGCCGCCTTGACCGTCGGCCGAGGGCGATGATCGTCTCGTGGGCCGGAAGCGGCATCGCGCGCAACTCGGTGGCGCTCACTTGAGTGTTGCCGTTGACCGTGCGGAACCAGGTGTCCAGAAGACGGCTGTTGTAGAGTGCCGCCAAACCCCAGGATTCGTCTTCGGAGAGGGCGCCGCCCGGTCGGTGGACGTAGTTGAGATGGTTCTCGAACCCTACGTCCGGGACCCCGAAATCCGCCGCGATGTACGGAGCCGCGGTCAGCCGACGCGCCTCTTCCTTGGCGCTGAACCGACGCAGGAGAACGTAGTTCCGGCTGGGGGTCAGCAGCGCCTTGGCGCCGGACCGCCTGATGTATTCGGGCTTGTGCCCCGCGAGCGGCCACGTGACCTTCATGGCGCGCACATGGTTCATCCACAGGAGCGGCGCGTGGCTCGTCGGCGCCCTGCCCTCCGTGCAGACGAACTCCGTTGCACGAAACGGCGCCACCGGGCCGGTGGAGACGTTCAACCCCAGGGCGCGAAGGCTGCTCGGCCACGAATCCACCAACGCCAGCGCTTCTTCATCCTCGTCGCAGAGCGGCAACCGGAGCACCCTGTCCGCGGAAGCGGAATCCAGGGCCAAGTCCAACGGAACCTCACGGCGGTCGGGTTCTCTGATGTCGCGGACCCCCCGGCTCGACGAAAGGACCAGCCGCCTTTCGGCGCCGTCCCGGCCGCGGTAGTCCTGACGGATGCCCGACAGGATCACGTTTTCCTGCAACACCTCGTCCCGGCCGAAAGTGTCCCGCCGGGACCCGAACACGTGGACCTCCACCGGCCGGACCAGGTCGAAGAAAGTGGTGCGGAACCGTCGGAAGTAAGGGCCGGATGCGAAGCTGCGCGGCGTGATGGAGACGAAACGCCCCTGCCTGCGCAGAAGCGCGGCGCCTACCGCCATGAAAAGAGCGTAGATGTTCGGCTGACCGTGGACCACGGTGGATGCCGCGGCCGCCCGCGGGTCACCCTTGCCGATCTTGAAATAGGGCGGGTTGGAGATCACCGCGTCGAAGCCCTGCTCCTCGAACCGATAGGGCAGGAACCCCCCCGAACAGCCGCAACGCCTCGGCATGCGCCATGACGAAATCACCGGGTTCGACACGGACGGTCACGGTCACCCCATGTTGGCGGCGGCACCAGTCGGCAAGATGGCCCAGGACTCCGCGCAACGGCGGGACCAGGTCCTCATCGACATCATGGGCAACCAACTCGATGGCCTCCGGCCCGGGATCCCGGGAGGCCAACGCTTCCACCGCGGCGCAACACAGGATGCCGGCGCCCGCGGCCGGGTCGAGGATGCGGCCTCTCGCTCCGGTCACTCGAATCCGCTCGGCCATGAAGTCGGCCACGCGGACAGGCGTCAGGTAGAGGCCGTGACCCTTCTTGTGCTCGTCGGACTTCCCCGCGGCATACCACTCACCGACACGGTCGGCATGGACCGTGGGCCGGTCCCCGTCCCGCGGCGCCGGCATTGCCGCGGGCCGAAACGGGGCTTCGTCGGTCGCGCGCCTCTCTTTCATGGCGTCCCTGCCGTATTACGGCCAGCCTACAGCCAGCCCAGGAACCGGAACAGGCCCGGTCGGTCCGCGAACTCGTCGATGGGGAGGCGCTCCAGGTAGAGGACCCCCTTGGAGGTGACCGGCGGGACCGGGGACCGCACCGCATAGGAGCCTGCGGTCCCGGTCAGACGGAAGCCGTCGTTGGAGAGGTCCACCAGTCCTTCCGCGGACAGCGTGTCCAGGACTGCACGGTCCGCCTCGTCGAAGCGCATCTCCACGTCGCCCGCCCGGAAGGCGCGTACCAACCCTGCGAGCAACGCCACCGCTTTCGGGTCTGTCGCCAAAGCTCCCATGCGCGGGCGGCCTGCGGACGGAAGGGGTTCCACGGGCTGCCCGCCCTGCCGTCGCCGTTCCCGGCGCGGGCCGTTACCCGGTTTGGCCCGGCTCCCGGTCGCTCCTCCCCATGGTGCTTCGCAGGACGGTGGTGGCGGCGCCGATCATGGACGATACGTCGCTCAGGTTCGCGGGGACGATGAGCGTGTTGCCCTGCTTGGCCAGGTTGCCGAAGCGCTCCAGGTAGTTCTCCGCCACCCGGAGCTGCATGGCCTTGTCGCCGCCGTCCGAATCCAGCGCCTCCGCTACCTTCTTCAGGCCTTCGGCGGTGGCTCCGGCCACCGCCAGGATGGCCGCGGCCTCGCCTTCCGCCTCGTTGATCTGCTGCTGCTTGGCCGCCTCCGAAGCCTTGATGACCCGTTGCTTCTCGGCTTCGGCCTCGTTGATCTTGGCGTCCCGTTCGCCTTCCGACTGCAGGATCGTGGCGCGCTTCTCCCGCTCCGCGCGCATCTGCTTCTCCATGGCGGAAAGCACGTCCGCAGGCGGGTTGATGTTCTTGATCTCGTACCGGAGCACCTTGACGCCCCAGGGGTCGGACGCCTGGTCGAGTTCCGCCACCACGGACTGGTTGATGTGGCCCCGCTCCTCGAAGGTCTTGTCCAGCTCGATCTTGCCGATCTCGCTGCGCAGGGTGGTCTGCGCGAGCTGCGAGATGGCGAACACGAAATCGCCGATGCCGTAGGACGCCCTTTGCGCGTCCATCACCTGGAGGTAGAGGACTCCGTCCACGCCCACCTGGACGTTGTCTGCGGTGATGCAGATCTGCTCCTCGATGTCCAGGGCGTGCTCCTTGAGGCTGTGCCGGTATGCGACCCGCTCCAGGAACGGCACCAGGATGTTGAAACCGGGCCTGAGCGTGCGCGAGTACTTGCCCAGGTTCTCCACCACGTAGGCGTTCTGCTGAGGCACCACCACCGCGGTCTTGATGAGCACCACCAGCACGACGACGGCGATGACCACCGCGGTGACCAGAAGACCGATATTCCCCAAGCTCCCCAGGTTCGCTTCCATTTATTTCTCCTCCTCGGATGGTTTCCCCTCGTCGTCCGCAAGCCCCTCGATGGACAGGCCCACGCCGTCCCTCCGGACCACGCGCGCACGGGCGCCCGCGGGGATGGACGCCGGCCCGACGTTCACCGCGGCCCACTGCGTCCCCTGCATGCGGACCCGCGTCCGCCCCCCGCGGGGCACCTCTTCCCGGACCGACACCACCGTGCCGGCCACCTCGTACTCGAAGCCCGGCAGTCCGCCCCGGACCTTGTCGTAGAGCTTGCGCCGGAACCACACCATGGATACGACGGCAAGCGCCGCGAACGCGAGCAGTTGGCCCCAGACGGGCATGGCCACTCCCGCAAACCCCAGGACCCCCACGCAGACCGCCGCGGCTCCGACGAAAACGAGGTAGAAGGCGGCGTCCACGGCGGTCAACTCCAACCCCATCAAGACGATGCCGAAGCTCACCCAGCCCCACCAAGGCATATACCCTACTCCTGAACGCCGGACCCCTGCCGTCCGTCGGTTTCCTTCACCCGCGGGATTCCCCTGCCCGCTTCCCGTACCCGGCCGTAGCGATGCGCTCGGGGAACTCGATGCCCTCGTTCCGGCAGGCATCGATGATGAGCTTCGAGCCCCAGTCCCGGCCCGGATGCACGGGGTCCAGGCGGCTGCCCTTGACCCGGTCGATGATCGAGACGTCGGTGGCCGCGTCCACCCGGGTGGCCACCGCCCAGAGCACCTCTTCCTCGTCATACACGTCGATGTCCGCGTCCACCACGACCACGTGCTTGAGCAATTCCGACCCGGTGAACGCGGCCATGGCCGCCAGTTTGGCCTCGCCCTCGCAGCGCTTGTCGATGCTGATGTAGCAGTGGAACCGGCCGGCGCCGCTCATGGGCAGGCACACCGAACTCACGGTGGGCACCACCGCTCGGACCTTGCGGTAGATGCTGCCCTCCTTGGGCACGGCGCCCAGCAGGCGATGGTCTCGATGGCCCGCCAGGACGTCCATGCAGTACGCGCCCCGACGATGGGTGATGGCGGTGACCTCCACCACGGGGGCTTCGCCCGCGGCCCCGTACAGGCCGGTGAAGTCGCCGAACGGCCCTTCCATGTCCCGTTGGTGCGGCAGCGCGCGGCCTTCGATGACCATCTCGGCGTCCGCGGGCACCAGCAACTCCTCGCCGAAGGTCTCGGACGCCACCAGCCGTAGCGGCTCTCCCATGAGCCCCCCGATGCTCTCGTACTCGTCGTCGGCAATGCCGTTGAGGATGCAGTTGCCCAGGTAGTAGGCCGGGTGGTGCCCGACGACGCAGGCCACCGGCAGCGCCTCGTTGCGTCGTTCCGCGCGCACGTAGTAGTCCCAGAGGTGGCGGCGCTCGAAGAACATCACCACGTGGTTCGGGTCGCGCACGTAGCAGCGGTGGAAAGAGGAATTGTAGATGCCCGTGTCCGGATCCCGGGCGGACCACGTCATGGTGAGGTAGGGGCCCCGGTCCGCCACGTGGTGCGTCAACACCGGCAGGAAGTGGAGGTTGGGGTCCATCTTGACCTGCTTCACCGGAGCGTCGTCCGCGCCCACGACCACCGGCGTTTCCCGCCGCGCCTCCCGGGCCTGGAACTCGATCATCAGCTCCCGTCCGGCCTGCTCGGGCGCAAGGCCAAGGGCCGCGGCGCAGGCGGCGCGGGACGCGAACACGTTCATCAACAGCGGGAACTCCGACGGCTCGCCGCTCAGGTTGTCGATGTGGGAAAAGAGCACCAGCGGGTCCTGCTTGCGCTTCTCCAGGTCGGCGATCATGGCGCAGACCTCCAGTCGGATGTCGTGCTTGTCGGTGACCTCCAGCAGCCGGTCGGGCGCCGCACGCCTCACGGACTCGAGGTAAGTTCGCAGGTCCATCGGCCAAGTCTAAGTCCCGCGGCCGCGCCCGTCAATCTCAAGGAGGCGCTTCCGGCTTTCGTATGGGTAAGACAGGAGGGAGACGGGAGCGACAGGGGTCACGCCGTCGTTGCTCCGCAGACGCCTACGCCGTCATTCCGGCAGACGCCTACCCCCGTCATTCCCACAGACGCCTACTCCGTCATTCCCGCGAAAGCATGTCCTCGCGGAAGCGGGGGCGGGAATCCATCCATTTTGACAACGAAGGAACCTCTGATCAATCAGGGCAGGGGGCATGAGCGCGTCCTTCGACTTCGCTTCGCTACGCTCAGGACGAACGGAGACAGGGTCAGGGTGAGGGAATCCATCCTGGATGTCTCGATTGTTCAGAGGTTCCCGAAGTCGAGAAAAGTGGATTCCCGCCCCCGCTTCCGCGAGGACATGCTTTCGCGGGAATGACGGAGTGGGGCGTCCGCGACGCCAAACCGAAGACGGCATGGTCGGAATGGGAAGAAAGCCGACTTCATCGTGTGCGTGGGGAGTGTCACAATCCACACGAATTCCCGAAGAGCCCTCCAGGAAACCCGGAACGAAGACCTCCGTTCGTCCCGAGCGTAGCGGAAGTTCACCCTGAGCGTAGCGAAGATCCCCCCGTTCGTCCTGAGCGTAGCGAAGCGAAGTCGAAGGACGCGCTTTCCCATCTCCTCAACCGGGCAGGTTCAGCGGGCGGAAGGACCGCCCCGGCGCGGTTCCGTTGCAATCCACCGGCGAAAGGAACAAGCTTCGACGTCGGTCCCGTCGGTCCCTGCGGGAATCGGCGGCCCTCTGGCCGGCGGCCTTCATCCACATGAACACGAATACCCAAGAGCGAGAATCCGGTATCCGCGTCGAGGCGCCGCAGACGCTCCAGGGCAAGCGGCTGGACGCGGCTTTGGCGGCGCTGCTGCCGGACTACTCGCGTTCGCGGCTCCAGCGATGGGTCCGCGGGGGGCACGTCCGGCTGGACGGCCGCGTCCCCGAGTGCTCGGACAAGGTCTCGGTCGGCGCGGTCATCGAGATGGACCTGCCGCCGAAGGAATCCGTCGGCGCCTCCTGGAAGGCCCAGGCCATACCCCTGGAGATCGTCCACGAGGACGCCGCGTTGCTGGTGGTCAACAAGCCTCCCGGAATGGTGGTGCATCCCGGAGCGGGCAACCCGGAGGGGACCCTGCTCAACGCGGTGATGCACTATGCACCCGAGCTCCGGGCCGTTCCGCGGGCCGGTATCGTCCACCGGCTGGACAAGGACACGTCGGGGCTGCTGGCGGTGGCCAGGAGCGACGCCGTGCGACTGCGCCTGGTCCGGCAGCTACAGGCGCGAAAGGTCGAGCGGGAATACCTGGCCCTCGTCCGGGGCGTGGTTCGCGCCGGGGGCTCCGTCACCGCGCCCATCGGGCGGCACCCGGTCCACCGAACCCGCATGTCGGTGCGCGCCCGCGGGAAGGAGGCCGCCAGCCACTACCGAGTGAAGGCGGCGTACCGGAGCCACACGCTCCTGCAGGTCCGGCTGGAATCCGGGCGCACGCACCAGATCCGGGTGCACATGGCGCACATCGGACACCCGGTCCTCGGCGACCCGGTGTACGGCGGCCGCAGTCGCAACCACGAGGGTCCGGGACCGAAGCTGGCCGAGCGGCTGCGCGGCTTCCGGCGTCAGGCGCTGCACGCCGAAAGGCTGGGGCTGCGCCACCCGGAGACCGGCGAGCCCCTCGAATGGACCGCGCCCCCGCCGCACGACATGCGTGCGCTCATGGAAGCCCTGGAAGAGGATTCCCGGTCCTGACCTCCTGTCCCCGTTCGTCTTGAGCGTAGCGGAGACATCGGTTCATCCTTCGACTTCGCTTCGCTACGCTCAGGACGAACGGGGACAGGGAACGGGGAGGGTTGTTCAGGGTTTCCTTTCGCAGTAGATTCCCGCGGTGTCGGACGGCCTGCCCGTCAGCCTCGGAGGAAAGGAGCAACGGATGGAACAGTCGTTGGCCGCTTACAACTACCATACCTTCGACCGGTCGGAGAGCTCGAACAAGGCCGGAGACTTCGCCGGGCGCCTGCGGGCGGGCGAGGAGGCGCCCGACTTCAGCCTCCCCACCCTCGAAGGGGAAACGGTCCGGCTCTCCGGGTTCAGGGATCGGAAGCACGTGCTGCTGGAATTCGGCAGCATCACCTGACCGCCCTTCGTGGGCGAGGTCTCGCCCCTCAACGAACTGTACCGGGACTACCGCGACCGAGGCTTCGAGTTCCTCACCATCTACGTGCGCGAGCCCCATCCCGGGGAGCGCTACGGCCCGCATGCGGACTTCGAGCAAAAACTGGAATACGCACGTCACTGCCGGGAGCAGGACGGCATCGAGAACCCGCTGCTGGTGGACGACATCGAAGGCGCGGTGCACCGGCTCTACGGCGTCCTCCCCAACATGGTCTATGTGGTCGGCAAGGACGGCCGGGTGGTGTACAAGGCCATGTGGACCGACCACGAGGAGATCCGCACGGTCCTGGACAACCTCGTCATGGCGGACGAGTTGCGCGCCAAGGGCGTTCGCCTGAAGCCTTCGTTCACCGAAAAGATCAACTTCATCCCCGCCCAATACGCCGGCGGAGTGCGCGAGAAGGTCTTCGACCGGGCAGGCCCCAAGGCATGGGAGGACTACCGCGCCACGTTCGGGGAGTGACGGGCGGCGGGGAGGACGGCCGGCTCCTCCCCAGGACTCTCGCGCACGAAGCCGATGCGCCCGGCCTGACGCGCGACGGCCTGCGCAACGGCCTCCTCGCGCGACCGGAACAGGTCACACACCGGCCGAACCCAACTCCCTGCTCCACGTCCTTCGCTCCGTTCCCGGCCCGCGATGCACCGGCCCGATAGCTTCCGGGAGTTCGCAAGGCAAACGACCTGCTTCAGGAAACTTCGAACAATATCCCCGTTCGTCCTGAGCGTAGCGAAGCGAAGTCGAAGGACGCGCTTTCCCATAGGGAGAGGGAAATCGAGTCCGCTCCCTACGCCGCCGCCCACATCACCAGCCGCAGTTCGCTGTCGTCGATGAGGGTATAATCGGGCAGCAGTCCCGACAACTCCCGGCATTCCCGACGAATGATCGGCACTCCGTCCCCGCGCCGGTCCATCAGCCGTATGCGCCCGACGCCGGATGGCGCCTTGCAGCGCGACAACAGGGATACGACGAGCTCGTTCCGGTTTGCCTGCCGCAGGTGCAGGCTGTCCGGGGTAAGCGTATTGACCAGCGCGCCGGGTACGTAGAGCTCCAGCCTGTCGCCGAACATGTGGAGCCGCACGCGGGCGCCGGCCATCGAATAGTCGCGGTGCGCCACTGCGTTCACCATGGCCTCGAACACGGCCCGCTCGCTGAACTGGGGGCGTTCCGACCGGGCAAGGACCTTGGTTGCTCGCACCAGCATGTTCCGCCGCACGAAGTGCAGCGCTTCCGCAACCTGCTCGTCGAGCGGCCCACCGATGTCTCGTGCGTCGGTCTGGTAGTCCACGTCGGTCCGCTCGCCGGCGTAGCTGACGGCCTGTACGTAGGCGTGAGGGAGCCACTGTTGGGGTTCCGGCGTGCAGAGGAGCACGCCGGCGAGGGTCAGCCGTGCATTCCCGTCCGCGTCGTCAGTAACCACGTGGAGCTTGCGCAACGTATCTTCGGACGCTTCGAGGGCATCCTCATGCGCAGAGGTCGAAGGCTCATCGACGACGTCTCCGGACAGGAAACGCCGTGTCAGCGAATAGTGCAGGTCGGACAATGCCGCCCCAGGCACGGCGGTCTCGTCGAAATCCTCACCCAAACGGATGCGGCGTCTCAGGTCAGCGTCAACCATGATGCTCTCCGTTGGCAACCGACTGCATACCGGCTAGATACCGTACTCCCCCTGCCGTAGTCACCTATCCCGACGTCCAGAATGTCGGACGGGTTGAAAAGTGGCCCGGATGGGTGTTATACATGCAAACATGGCAGATATGACAGCAAAGGGATCCGTTTCGAGCACCCTGCGCGCCATCCGCGCCAAACTCGACCTCACACAGGAACAGCTTGCGGAGCGGCTCGGCGTCTCCTTCGCCAGCGTCAATCGCTGGGAAGGGGGCGTGACCACGCCGCAGAAGGCCGCCCAGGACGCCATCGCCGCGCTCGCCGCGGAAGCCGCGGTGGACGGCGCGGAGGCGGCGGCCCCTACCGAAGCCGCGGCACGGGTGACGCGGCGGCGGTCTCGCCGGCGCCGGACGGCCGATCCTTCCACCAAGCCCATGGAGCAGATGCTATGGGATGCGGCCTGCTCCATCCGCGGGGAGAAGGACGCGGCCAAGTTCAAGGACTACCTGTTGCCGCTCCTGTTCCTCAAGCGCCTGTCGGACGTGTTCGACGACGAGGTCAAGCGGCTGGCCGAAGAATACGGCGACCCGGACGTCGCGCAGGAGATCGCGGAGAGCGACCACGAAGTGCTGCGCTTCTACCTGCCCCCGGAAGCGCGGTGGGGAGTGATCAGCGGTCGTGCAGTCCATGAATGGCCCCGGGACGGCCAGGGACGCAGCACGCGGCCCAGGGACATCGGGGAACACCTGACCAAAGCAACCCGTGCAGTGGCCCGGCACAACCCCTCGCTTTCGGGCGTCATCGACTTGGTGGACTTCGCCGCGGAACGCAACGGCGAGCGGGACGTCAACCCGGCGAAGCTCGCCGCGGTGGTCGAGACCTTCTCCGACCCGCGTTACCGGCTCGGGCTTGCCGACGTGCAGCCCGACTTCCTGGGCCGCGCATACGAATACCTGCTGCGCAAGTTCGCGGAAGGCTCCGGCCAGAGCGCCGGAGAGTTCTTCACCCCCACCGAGGTCGGCTTCCTGATGGCGCACCTCATGCGCCCGAGGCCCGGCGAGCAATGCCACGACTACGCCTGCGGCTCCGCCGGGCTGCTGGTCAAGCTCCAACTCGTGGCCCGGGAACTGGACCCCACCAGCCGCGTGCCGCTCAAGCTGCACGGCCAGGAGTTGCAGGCCGAGAGCTACGCGGTCGCCCACATGAACGCCATCATCCACGACATGGAAGTCGAGATCGAGCGCGGCGACACCATGATCAACCCCAAGTTCAAGACCCCCGCGGGGCGCATCGCCCCGCACGACGTCGTGGTGGCCAACCCCATGTGGAACCAGCCCTTCAGCCCCGACCTCTTCGCCAACGACCCGTTCGACCGCTTCCGCCCCCGCGGCGGCGTCACCAGCGGCAAGGGCGATTGGGCATGGCTCCAACACACCCTCGCCTGCCTGAACGAGCGCGGCCGCGCCGCGGTGGTGCTCGACACGGGCGCGGTGACGCGCGGCTCGGGCAGCAAGCACGAGGACCGCGAGCGCAACATCCGCAAGTGGTTCGTGGACCGCGACCTGATCGACGGCGTGATCCTGCTGCCGGACAACCTGTTCTACAACACCAGCGCCGCAGGCGTGATCGTGGTGCTGTCCAAGCGCAAGCCCGCAGCGCGAAAGGGCCGGATCGTGCTGCTGAACGCCAGCCGGCGCGTGCGCAAGGGTCGGCCCAAGAACTTCATCCCGGAGGAGGACGTGCGGCCGCTGGCGGAGGCGGTCGTGAGGGGGGAGGCGGTCGAGGGGGAGATCGCGGTGATCACGCGGGAACAGGCGGAGGAGGCGGACTACAACTTGAGTCCGAGTCGGTGGGTGGGATTCTCAACGGACGATGAAGCCCTGGACCTAAAGACCATTCTCGATCGTTTTGACGAAATCACCAATACGGAAGTCGCAGTCTCCCGCGATCTCGCAACCGCGCTGACTACGCTGCGTGGGTTGGTGTAAGGATCGAGTATGCAACTCGCCGACCTTTGCGATCCTATTGCAACGCCTGTCAACCCCGCGGATCGCCCCGACGATCTGTACGTCGGACTCGAACATATCGCTTCGGGTCGCTTCGTCAGACAGGGGGAAGGGCGCGCCACGGAAGTTCACAGCGCGAAACACGCCTTCCAACCCGGTGACGTGCTGTACGGAAAGCTACGTCCGTATCTTGACAAAGCCGTTCTGGCTAGCGACAAAGGTGTCTGCACTACGGAGTTGCTCGTACTCCGTCCGAAGAAAGGCATTGACCCGCGCTTCGTAGTGGGAGTCGTCCACATGCCGAGCTTTGTCCAACATGCCGTTGCGGGCACGACCGGCGTACAGCATCCGCGGACGTCATGGCGTCACATCAGTAACTTCGAGCTACCGGAATTCAACTCGGAGGAGCAGGCGAAGATAGCGAACCTGCTCTGGAAGGTTCAGGACACAATCACTCTCAATCAAAAGAAGGGTGCTATCCTGGACGATCTGTTCAAGTTACTCTTGCACAAGCTAATGACAGAGGAGATCGGGATCAATGAGCTTGATCTCTGAGGATTACAAATTGGGATCCTCCGGCTTTCGTGTAGGTAAGGCAGGAAGGAGAAGGGACCGCCAGGGTCACGCCGTCATTGCTTCGCAGAGGCCTGCCCCGTCATTCCCGCAGATGCCCACCCTCCGTCATTCCCGCGAAAGCGGGAATCCACTTTCATCGCTTTCGTTGTACAAACCTCTCCATCTCGTATTACTTTTCTCTATCCACTCAATCTTCCTTGCCCGATTCCATTTCCTGACCGCCTTTCCTCTCTGGAGATGGATTCCCGCTTTCGCGGGAATGACGAAAGCGCGTCCTTCGACTTCGCTTCGCTACGCTCAGGACGAACGGAGGTAATCGTTCAGAGTTTCCATAACTCATCGGAAAGAGGACCATGTCTCTCGCTACGCAGATCATCGACCAGCAGGTCTCCGGCATCGTGGAGAAACATTCGGGTGTCCTGGCCGGGGAGCTTCGGTTGGGGAACGACGAACGGAAGAAACGCACGGCGGCCTTTTTGCTCCTTGTCGCCAGAACGGCTTTCGACCTCACTGACGAGGAAGCGTTCGACGGGATTGTCGATGGGGGCAACGATTTCGGGGTCGATGCGCTTTACTTCGAACCGCCTGACGACGGCGAGCTTCACGTCATCCTGATCCAGGGGAAATATAGAACCGCCCTCAGCGGGGATTCCGCGTTCCCGGAGAACGCCATCGTCAATATGGTCGCCGCCATCGGCGCCCTTTTCGATCCGACGTTGCCCGTGCGGTTGAACCCGCGGCTGGAGCAGCGCGTCGAGGACATCCGTTCGTTCGTCAAGGAAGGCGCAATTCCACGGGTTACCGCGGTCGCGGCGAACAACGGGACGCGATGGACCGCGGAGGCACAGCAGCGCATCGACAATGCCGCCAGGGATTTCAACGGACAGGTCGGATGGCGGTACGTCGGACCGGAGGAGCTTCTGGCCCTGTTGCAGGCGCGACAACCCATCAACACCGAACTGAGGCTCATCGGACAAGCCGCCGTCGAGACCTTCGACTTTCGACGTGTATTGATCGGACGCATGTCGGTGGGCGAACTTGCGCGGCTGGCCAACGACTACGACAACCACCTCTTCGAGAGGAACATCCGCCGTTACCTGGGCTTAGCCGGCAACCGTGTAAACGAGGCGGTAGCAGCGACCCTGCGCGATCCGGCGCAACGGTCCAATTTCTATTTCTACAACAACGGGATTACCATTACCTGCTCCCAGTTTCGCCACAACGCGCTGCAACGGGACAACTGGACCGTCCAGGTAAACGACCTGCAAATCGTGAACGGCGGACAGACGGCCCGCACCGTGCAACGGATACATGAAGAGGTCGGAGCGGAAATCGAAGGGGCGGAGGTGCTGGTCCGCATATACGAGCTTCAGCAGGAAGACACCGAGGTCGTCGATGCCATCACCTTCGCCACCAACAGCCAGAACCCTGTCGATTTGAGGGACTTGAAGGCAAACGAACCCCGCCAAAAGGCCCTTGCCACCTCCATCGCCGGATTGGGATATACGTACCGCGCCAAACGTGACGAGCGGACGGCGTCGCCCGATGAGTTTACGAGCGCCGTCGTTGCCGAAGCCGTCTTGGCGGTCTGGCGTCAGCGGCCCCACCAGGCGCGATTCAGCGGCCGGGAACATTTCGGCGCGCTGTACGACACGATCTTCTGTAAGGACCTGAACGGAGCACAGGCCGTCGTCGCGTCGCTGTTGCTCAGACATGCGGAAAATCGCCGCAAGCGGCCTCCGCAAGACGCGCCCGACTTCCTGGCCTACGGTTCCCGTTTCATCGCCATGCTCATGGGCCGCTACCTCCTGGAAGAGATGGGCATTCCCCTCGATCGTCTCGACCACCGCAATTTCACCCAGGCGCGCGGCCTCGTAGAGCAAAGGTCGGACAGCTACGTGTCTCGCGCCGAGCAACGGATCGAAGACGCACTTCGACCGATGTTCCGCACACGAGAGCGGACCTTGCAACGCCTTTCGGCAACCTTCCGCCGAGCGGATCTGATCGACGTTCTCCTGGAGGACGGCGAGGGATCTTCGCTTTGACCTTCCAGGCGACAGGACCGAGGCCGTTCCCGAACGCCACTCGAACGGTCAGTGGGGCGCCATAGGGGCGCTTATGGGGGGCGCTTAGAGAGGTGCGAAGAAGAAAACAGTTGATATTTCAACTAGTTATAGAGACGCATAAAGGCGCTCGGGGGGCGCTTATGGGGCGCTATCAGGGGGCGCTCTATCAGGGGGCGCTATTAGCAGGCGCGCCGACTCGTTCGCGCCGAAACGCCCCTGTTCGAGAGCCTGCAACGCCCTGATCCGGCCATGACCGAACTCGAAATCAGCGAAGCCGTATCCGTCCAGTTCCCGATGGTCCGCCACGCTGCGGAAGTGGGATGGACGCCGCTTCCGCCGGGGGCCGCGCTGCGCAAGCGCGGGGGCGAGGCCGGGATGCTGTTCCGCGACGAGGTGGAAGCGGCGCTGCATCGGTTCAACCCGTGGCTGGGCGGCGATGCGGCGCGGGCCGCGCTCGAACGGATCGAGGCGCTGCCGCCCACCGTGGAGGGCAACCGCGAGACCCTCGCGTGGCTGCGCGGCGAGCGCCAATGGCGCGACGAGGCAGAGGAGCGTCACCGGCCCGTCCGGCTCCTGGACTTCGAGAGGCCGGACGCCAACGTCCTGCACGTCACCTGGGAGTGGAGGGTCAAGCCCCCTGCCCGAAAGGGCAACCGCGCGGACGTGATGTTCGTGGTCAACGGCGTGCCGGTAGCCATCGTCGAACACAAGAACCCCGCGGACCGGGACGCCATCGAAAAGGGCGTCGCGCAGTTGCGGCGCTACGAGAAGGAGACCCCCGAGTTGATGGGGTCGGCGCAACTCTTCAACGTCACGCACCTGCTGGACTACTGGTACGGCGTCACATGGAACGCCTCGCGCCGCTTCATGGCGCGCTGGAAGGAGCGTCCGGAGGAGAGCTACCGCTTCGCCGTCCAGTCCTTCTTCGAGCCCGCCGGTTTCCTGCGCACGCTGCGGGACTGGATCCTGTTCTACGTCGAGGACGGGGAGACGCGGAAGACCGTGCTGCGGCAGCACCAACGCCGTGCGGTGGAGCGCATCGTCGAGCGCTGCTCCGAGCCTTCGAGGCGGCGCGGCCTCATCTGGCACACCCAGGGCTCCGGCAAGACCTTCACCCTGCTCACCGCGGCGCGTCGAGTCCTGGAACGCGGGGAACAGGACCGCAGACCCACGGTGGTGGTGGTCGTGGACCGGACGGAACTGGAAGGACAACTCAAGGGCTGGGTCGAACGGCTGCTGGGCGAGATGCAGCAACAGGACATCCCGGTGTGGCGCGCGGACTCCCGGGCCGAGCTTCGGGACCTGCTCGCGACCGACAGGCGCGGCCTGATCCTCTCCATGATCCACAAGTTCGAAGGCATCGAGAAGGACGCCAACACCCGCAGCAACGTCCATGTGTTCATCGACGAGGCGCACCGCTCGGTAGCAAGGGAGCTGGGCGTCTATCTGACGGCGGCCCTGCCCAACGCCACCGTCATCGGCTTCACCGGCACGCCCATCGACCGGACCGCGCACGGGGAAGGCACCTTCAGGATATTCGGCGCCGACGACCACCGGGGCTACCTCGACAAATACACCATCGCCGAGTCCATCGAGGACGAGACCACCCTGCCCATCCGCTACGTCATGGCGCCCGGCGAGATGACGGTGCCGGCGGAGCGGCTGGACCGGGAGTTCTTCGCCCTGGCGGAGGCCGAGGGGGTCACCGACGCGGACGAGCTCAACAGGGTGCTCGACCGTGCGGTGGGCCTGCGGACCTTCCTGGCCGCGGACCACCGCATCGAAAAGGCGGCCCGGTTCGTCGCCGGCCATTTCCGGCAGAACGTGGCGCCGCTGGGCTACAAGGCGTTCCTCGTGGGCGTGAACCGCGAGGCCTGCGCCAAGTACAAACGCGCCCTCGACCGGCATCTGCCGCCCGAATGGTCCGCGGCGGTCTATACCGAAAACGCCGCGGACCCGGCGGACCGCCCGCTGGTCGCAGAGCTCCAACTCTCGCTCGAACGCGAGGCGGACGCGCGCCTCCTGTTCAAGAAAGCGGACGAGAACCCGAAGATCCTCATCGTGACGGACAAGCTGCTGACGGGCTACGACGCGCCGCTCCTCTATTGCCTGTACCTCGACAAGCCCATGCGCGACCACGTGCTCCTGCAGGCCATCGCGCGCGTGAACCGCCCGCACGTGGACGCGGAAGGACGGCGCAAGCGCATCGGCCTCGTGGTGGACTTCGTGGGCGTGCTGCGCGAACTGCGCAAGGCGCTGCGCTTCGACTCCTCGGACGTGGGCGGCGTGGTCGAGGAACTCGACGTCCTGATGGAAGACTTCCTGGCGAGGATCCAACGGGCGAACGCGGATTACCTCGACGCCGCCGGGAGCGGCAGCGCGGACGAACGCCTTGAAGGGATGGTCTATGGCCGTTTCCTCCACCCGGAGCCGCGCAAGGCGTTCTTCGACGACTACAAGGAAATCGAAGCGCTCTGGGAGATCCTGTCTCCGTCGCCCGAGCTGCGCGACCATATGGAGACCTTCCAGCGGCTCACCGGCCTCTACGCCGCGGTGCGCAACGCCTATGCGAACCGCGTGGACTATGCGGTGGACCTAGCCAACAAGACGCGCTTCCTGGTGCAGGACCGGGCGGTACAGGAAGGCCTCGGGTACGCGGCGAAGACGGTGACCTTCGACCTGAACACCCTGGAAACGCTCCGCCGCAAGTCGGGTTCGACGGAGGCCAAGGTGTTCAACCTCGTGCGCGGCCTCCGGCAGGAGACCGGTAACCGGCCGAACCTGGAGGCCGTGCTGCTGCCCCTGAAGGAGCGCGCGGAGCGCATCCTGAAGGACCTGGAAGAGCGCAGGACCACCGGGCTTTCGGCAATGGATCAACTGGCCGCCCTGGCCGGCGAGAAGGACGCGGCCATGGAAGCCGCAAGGGACAGCGGGCTTTCGCCGCGCGCGTTCGGGGTCCTTTGGGCGCTGAAGGACCATGCGGAACTGAAGGCCGCGGGCATCGGCTCCCTGGACTTGGCGGGACAGGCGGAAGCGCTCCTGGCCCGTTTCCCCAACGCAGGCTCCAACGCCGACGAGCAGAGGAGGCTGCGCGCCGCCCTCTACCAACCGCTGCTGCAACTGGACGGGGACGAACGGAGCCGGGTCGTGGAGCGCATCCTGGCGATCCTCCTGGGAACGGACGCGGATGCGGATGGGTGACCACCGGCGCGAGGCCCTTCGCCACCGCGTCGAGTACTGGAAGCGGCGGTTGCGCGTCCGCCCCCGGCGGGTCCGCGTGCAACCGATGACGCGGAAGTGGGGATCCTGTTCGACGTCGGGAACCGTGACCCTGGCCGCGGCCCTGGAGGACCAGGACCGGGGCTTCCAGGACTTCGTCATCGTCCATGAACTGCTGCACCTGCGCGTGCCCAACCACGGCAAGCTCTACAAGGCGTTGATGGCGGCCTACGTGCCCGACTGGAGGAGACACGACTCGAGGGAACTTGCGGGTCGATAGGGGTTAGAAGGGCAGGCTGTGCCGCTTGGCGCTGTTGCACTCCCGGCAACTGGGGACGACGTTGCCCCTGGTGCTCTTGCCGCCGCGGATGATGGGAACCAGGTGGTCCATGGTCAGGTCCCGGGGAGGGAAACGGCCGCCGCAATGGGCGCACAGTCCCCGGCTCTTGCGGTTCTTCCACCACTGGCTGTTGCGCAGTTCCCGCGCCTTCGAGCGCTCCCGGCGGATCTCCTCCTCGGTGACGGGAACCATGAAGGGGTCCGGGGCCACGTTACAGCACCTTGTTCTTCAGAGACCGGAAATAGACCGCGAAACCCGCGGCCACGCAGAGGTAGAGCGCGCTGCGGGCCAGCGCTCCGACCCCGCCGGCTCCCAGGTAGTTGGTCAACTCCCACCCGCTGAAGAACACGAAGAAGACCACGGACGTGGCGATGAGGATCTTGTGGGCGGTCATCAGTCTCATGGTTCGTGCATCCCGGCCGACGCGCTTTGCGGCGCCGCGCAATGGACCTCTTGGCCCGTTTCGTAGTAGATCCCGCATATCCCGACAAACGACAAGGAGACGCCATGCAGACGGAAGTAGTCCATACCAACAGGGCGCCGGAGGCCATCGGCCCCTATGAGCAGGCCATCAAGGCCAACGGCTTCGTGTACACCGCGGGACAGATCGGGTTGGAGCCCGCGTCCGGGGAACTCGTCTCCGGCGGGGTCGAGCCGCAGGCGCGCCGGGTCCTCGACAACGTCACCGCGGTCCTGGAGGCGGCCGGCTCTTCCTGGGGCAAGGCGGTCAAGACCACCATCTACCTGACGGACATGGGCCACTTCGCCGCGGTCAACGCCATCTACGAGGGGTACCTGGGGTTGACCAGGCCCGCCCGCACCACGGTGGCGGTGGCGGCCCTGCCCAAAGGGGCGCTGGTGGAAGTCGAAGTCGTGGCCCTGGCCTGACTTGCAGGCAGCCGAAGAGCAGTCCACCGTGAACAGTCCGCGCGCCGGATAGGGACCCTGGTCAAACCCTGGGCGCCGTCCGTTCGATGACCACCTTGAGCGCGTCGGCTTGCCGCTCCATGCTCTTGACCGCGGCAAGCAAGGCTTCGGCCTGCCTGTCCTGGCCCTTGATGAGCACTTGGAGGGCGGCCATTGCTTCGGCGTGGCGCTGGTCAGATTCGGCGCGCTGCGCTTCGGCTTGGCGGCGTTGCGCTTCGGCTTGGCGTTCCTGCGCTTCCATCTGCGCTTCGGCTTGGCGGCGCTGCGCTTCGGCCTGCTCGCGTTGCGCCTCCATCTGCGCTTCGACTTGGCGGCGTTGCGCTTCGGCCTGCTCACGCTGCGCCTCCGTCTGCGCTTCGACTTGGCGGCGTTGCGCTTCGGCCTGCTCACGCTGCGCCTCCGTCTGCGCTTCGGCTTGGCGGCGTTGCGCTTCGGCCTGCTCGCGCTGCGCCTCCGTCTGTGCTTCGATCTGGCGGCGTTGCGCTTCGGCCTGCTCACGCTGCGCCTCCGTCTGCGCTTCGACTTGGCGGCGTTGCGCTTCGGCCTGCTCGCGCTGCGCTTCGGCCTGGTCGCGCTGTGCTTCCATCCGCGCTTCGGCTTGGCGGCGCTGTGCTTCCATCTGCGCTTCGACCTGGCGGCGATGCGCTTCGGCTTGGCCGCGCTGTGCTTCTATCTGCGCTTCGATCTGGCGGGCGCGATCCTGGTTGAACCTGTCCATGACCCGGATTCCGTGGAGCACCACGAGGATCTGACCGAGGCCCACCAATGCGGCGACAAGCGGAATGGCGATAGCGGCCCAAAGCTGCTGCTGTTGTAGTGCGAGGGTGGCGGCTTCGAACTCCGTCATGGCGCGGCTCCCTTCCTACGGGTAGCGCAAGGCTTCGGCGGGGGCGCCCTTCACCCCGCGGGCGGCCTGCGACCCCGAAAAGTCGAACACAGTGGCGTCTTCGAGCGCGTCCTTCGACTCCGCTTCGCTACGCTCAGGATGAATGGGGAGACTTCGCTTCGCTACGCTCAGGATGAACGGGGATAGTAGGGTCACGTGAGGGGACACCCCTATCCATGGTTCGGTTGGCCCCGATTTTCCTTAAGGAACCTCTGAACAATCGAGACATCCAGGATGGATTCCCCCACCTTGACCCCCTATCCCCGTTCATCCTGAGCGTAGCGAAGCGGAGTCGAAGGACGCGCTCATGCCTTCCTCTCCCGATTTTTCCTTAACCGCTGGGGCCGCCTTCGTCAAGACGGAGAATTGTCCAACGGTAAGTGAGCATGGAGGGGAGGGATGAATCCAACGGTAAGTGAGCACGAGCAGGCCCGGGATGGTGCAGACTGGGGGAATGATCGTGTCACTACAGACGGAGCGTTTGCGGGCCATGTGGGAGGTTCGGGACTTTGTGGATGGGTCAGGGCCTGGAGTACCAACCCAGGAACCGCAGGAGTTCCGCGAACCGCGGTCCGCTGCCCTCGCAGGCCAGCTTCCGACCTGTGTTACAGGCCCAGGAAACGCAGGCAGTTCCGCGACCCCACCCACTCCCGTTCTTCGGCGGTGAGCCCCAGGTCGTCGAACTCGTCCTCCGGCGACTGGTCCCGGAAGTTGAAGGGATAGTCGGAGCCGATGACCACCTGCCCGGCGCCCACGGTGTCGATGAGGTAGCGCACGGTGCGGTTGTCGAAGAAGACGTCGTCGTAGAAAAACATGCGGGCGTACTCGGAAGGCTTCCGGGGCATCAACTCACGGAACCGGGGGTTCTTGAGCCAGGCGTTCTCCATGCGCGGCAGGAGCTGCGTGAAGGTGCCGCCGCCGTGGCTGAAGCAGAGCTTCAGCCGGGGGCAGGCTTCCATGAGTCCGCCGGTGATCATGCCGGCGATGCCCAACGCGCCTTCGAGGGGGAACGCCACGATGTTCTCGATGAACCCCGGCCCCACCACGCGGTCCATGAAGGTGGCGTGCTGGGCGTGCACGAACAGGGGCACGTCCAGCTCCTCGGCCGCCTGGAAGAAGCTCAGGAACTCGGGCTCCCCCAGGCTCTTGCCGTTGACGTTGCTGAGCAACTCCACGCCGTGGAGACCCAGCGACTTGACCCGTCGGAGCTCCGCCGCGGCCAAGTCCACGTCCTGGAGCGGCGCCGAGCCGAGGGCGTAGAAACGGTCCGGCGCCTGGTCCACCATGCGCATCAGGACCTCGTTCAGGTAACGCGTGAGGTCGAGCCCGTCCTGCGGCTCCAGCCCGTAGGCCAGGAGCTCCGGCATGGGCGACAGCACCTGACGGTCCACCGCGTAATCCGCCGCGGCCATCTCCCGCAGGCGGCGCGGCACGGACCAGCAGCGGTCCAGCACCGTGCGGAAGTTCCGGCCCGCGATCATGACGTTGGCGGTGTCCGGCCCGGTGTGGTCCATGCAAGGCCAGCGGCTGCCCGCGGCGCGGCCTCCCGCCGGAGGGAAGTCTTCCGGCACCATGTGGGTATGGACGTCGATGACCATGAGGAAACTCCTTGCCCGTGCGCGGCGCGCCGCGTGAAGGACCGGACGCGCCGCCCCGTCACGGGCAAGGAAACCCGGAACGATTATCCCCGTTCGTCCTGACTCGTCCTGAGCGTAGCGTAGCGAAGTCGAAGGGCGCGCTTTTCCACAGGGAGACGGAATTTGCTCGGACGTTCCGTAACAGAGTTCGCCATCGTTGAAAAGCACGCCCGGGTGCTCCGATTCCCTCCCCTCGATGGACCTGCCGGCCGGTTCGGTGTAGATCCTCGCCAAGCCGCTTGCGCCCCGGACCAACGAGAGGAAGCCCTGAACGGTCCCGGAGGAAGAGCGCGTCCTTCGACTTCGCTTCGCTACGCTCAGGACGAACGAGGGGACTTCGCTGCGCTACGGTCAGGATGAGCGGAGGGCCACGCTTTGCTACGCTCAGGATGAACGGGGCACTTCGACTTCGCTTCGCTACAGTCAGGATGAACGGGGACAGGAAGGTCACGTGAGGGAACACCCTCCATCCACGGCTCGATTGTCCGGGGTTCCCGAAAGGAAGGCATCATGCGTGTATTGATCACCGGAGCAGGACTGATCGGCTCCCATGCGGCTGCGGAGTTGACCTCGCAAGGGGACGAAGTGACGCTGTTCGACGTGGCGGCGAAGCCGGACTACATCCGCCACGTCGTCGGCAGGGAACTGCCGTTGATCCGCGGCGACGTCTGCAACTTGGCGGCCCTGGTGGACGCTTTCCTGACGGTGCGGCCCGACTGCGTCCTCCACTTGGCCGCGTCCGTGGGCGAGGCCAACATCCCCAACCTCTACTCCGGCTTCCAGGTCAACCTCGTGGCCACCCTCAACGTCGCGGAGGCCGCTCGGCTCGCCGGCGTGCGCCGGCTGGCGCACGCCAGCACCCAGGCGCTGTACCGGGGCGAGGACCCCCAGGAGCTGCTCCGGGAAGACTCGCCCCTGGACAGCCGGGGCCGGGTCTATAACGCGTCGAAGCTCGCCTGCGAGCACGTGCTCAGGACCTTTGCCGCCCGGCAGGCCTTCGAGCTTGCGTTGCTGCGCTTCGCCGGGGTGTACGGCTACCGGGCGGTGGCCGGCGGCCCGGGCGTGGCGGTGCAACAGGCCATATGGGCCGCCATGGCCGGGGAAGACGTGGTGCTCGACGCCTACGAGAGCGTGGACTTCGTCTATGTCAAGGACCTCGCCGACGGCATCGCCCGGGCGGTGCGCGCCACGCCCCTGCCCCACGACGTGTACAACCTGGGCAGCGGCACCCTCACCACAGTGGAAGACGTGGAAGCGGTGCTGAAGAAGGTCTTCCCGGACATCCGCCTGCGCCGCGGCGCCCTGACCCCCGCCCGGCCGCGAATGGACATCACGCGAGCTCGCACCGAGTTGGGGTACGCGCCGGAGTACAAGCTCGAGGCGGGGGTGCGGGACTACATCGCCGAGCTCCGCCGCGAGCGAGGGGCTTGACGGACGGGGGCAGCGTCACGTGGCGGCCCGCCGCGAGGCCGCAGCCTCCGACAGGGTCGTGGCTTGACGACGGGAGCAGCGTCACGCGGCGGCCCGCCGCAAGGCCGCAGCCTCCGACAGGGTCGTGGCTTGACGGACGGGAGCGGCCTCACGCGGCGGCCCGCCGCAAGGCCGCAGCCTCCGACAGGGTCGTGGCTTGACGACGGGAGCGGCGTCACGTGGCGACCCGCCGCGAGGCCGCGGCCTCCGACAGGGTCGTGGTGGGGGAGACGTATTCCAGGTCCGTCGTCACCTCGATGAGGGCGGACCCCGGGGCGGCCAGGGCCTGCCGCAGCGCGGGCAGGAACTCGTGGTCCCGGCCCACCCGGACCCCCAGGGCGCCGTAGCCCTCCGCCAGGGCGGCAAAGTCGGGGTTCAGCAGGTCGGTGCCGTAGTTCCGGCCCGGGTACCGGGCCTCCTGGTCCATGCGGATGGTGCCGTAGGAGCCGTTGGCATAGACGACCACGATGACGCGGACGTCATACTGCCGCGCGGTGGCGAGCTCCTGCCCGGTCATGAGGAAGCCGCCGTCGCCCACGTGGGCGATGACGGTCCTTTCCGGGTGCGCCAGCTTGGCGGCGACCGCGCCCGGCACCCCGGTCCCCATGCTGCCGAGGGTCGGGACGATGTAGGAATCCGGGTGGTCGAACTCGATGTAGCGCTGGACCCAGCCGCCGAAGCTGCCCGCGTCTCCCGTGTGGATGGCGTCCGGCGGCGCTTCCGCCTTGAGGTCCGCCATGACCCGCTCCATGGAAACGCCGCGGGTGGGACGTTCGGGCGGCGTGCTGTATCGCCGCTGCCGGGCGTGGTAACCGGCGATCCAAGCGGCCCGGGCCTCGTTGGCGCCCGGCCCCTCGCACGCAAGCGCCGCGGCCAACGCCAGCCCCGGGTCCGAAACCACGGCCAACTGCGGACGGAAGTTCTGTCCGATGTTGGCGGGGTCGGCGTCGATCTGGACGGTGGAGAGTCCCGGATGGGGCAGCGTATAGTTGCCGGACGCCTGCTGGTTGAACCGGCACCCGACGACCAGGAGCAGGTCGGCTTCGTCGCGCACGATCTGCCTGGCGTGGTTGTCGCGGCTCCCCAGGTTGCCCACGTAGTGGGGGTGCCGGTTGGGGAAGACGTCCTGGCGCTTGAACGCGCTCAGCACCGGCGTCTGGAACTTCTCGGCGAAGGCCACGAGCTCGTTCCGGGCGTCGGCGTACTGGACGCCGGAACCCGCCAGCAGCACCGGCTTCTCGGCCTTGCGGACGCGATCCACCATGGCCCGGATCAACTCCGGGTCCGGATGGGGCCGGGCCGCGGGATAGGGGTCCACCATGGCCACATCCGCCTCCTCCTCCAGCACGTCCCTGGGAAGGGAGACCACCACAGGGCCGGGGCGGCCCGAACGAGCCACGTGGAACGCCCGGGCCATGATCCGCGGCGCCTCCCGGGGGTCGTGGACCTCGATGACCCACTTGGCGATGCTGCCGAAGAAATGCGTGTAGTCGATCTCCTGCCCGGCCTCCCGGCCCCGGGCCGCCCGGGCCACCTGGCCGACGAGCAGGACCAGCGGCGTCGAGTCGTACTTGGCCAAGTGCACCCCGATGCTCGCGTTGGCGGCGCCGGGGCCGCGGGTGACCATGCACACCCCCGGCCGGCGCGTGGTCTTGCCGTAGGCTTCGGCCATCAGGCAGGCGCTGCCCTCGTGCCGGTTGGTGACGAGGGTGACCTCCGGGACGTCCCGCAGCCCGTCCAGCAAGGCGATGTAGCTCTCGCCGGGGACGCAGAACGCGTGGCGGACCCCTTCGTTGCGAAGGCACCGCGCCACCGCTTGGCCCCCGGACATGTTCCGGACGACGCTCAACTGTCCACCCCCCGCGCAGACGGAAACGCGCGCCCCAACGGGTTCAGGGTCGGTGACGCCCCTCTGTCCACGGTTCTCGCGGTAGTGATTTTTCCTGTAATTCCAATAGGTTGCAATCTTTCCTCCGCGTAAGGCAATGAGGGTATCCCCGAGGACGAACGGGGTGGTTGTTCAGGGTTTTCCGGGGATGGATTGCTCGGGATCGGGCAGGTGTCGATGGCTTGGCCCGGGTCGTCAGAGCTTCAGGCCGCAGGTCTCGAAGGCGGTCCTGGTCCGTTCCCGTTCCTCTTGGGTGAGCTGGAGCAGGGGCGGTCGGGCCGGGCCGCCGACTTGGCCCAGCAACTCCTGCCAGTACTTCTGGTGCGCCTGGGGCTTGCCCCCGGGGCGGGTGGTCTCCAGGGCCTCGCGGACGGGGTTCAGGCTGTCCCGGACCCGGCGGGCCTCATGGACCTCGCCCCGGAACGCGAGCTCCGTATATTCGTGCATGCGCCGGTCGTTGCGGGTCTGGAGCAGGTAGGGGGGCGAGGAGCAGAGGTAGAGACGCCAGCCTAGCTCCACGATGTTGTCGAACCATTCCGCTTCCGACGCGGTGCTGACGATCAGCCGGTCTCCGGCGAGCCGGGTCAGCTCCGCGTACATGGGCCGCGGCGCCGAGTACTTGATGGCCACGACGTTGGGCAACTCCGCCACCCGCGCGCACAGTTGCGGGCTCATCAGGTAGCCGGAATCCGGGTGGCTCCACATGGCGATGCCGATGCCCACGCGGTCGCAGAGCTCCTTGTAGTAGTTGTACACCGTGTCGTCCCGGTCGGTGAGGAAATGCAGGATGGGCGCGTGCACGACGATGTAGTCGGCGCCCACGGCCTCGGCGTGGCGCGCCAGCGCCACCACGGTGTCGAAGTTCTGGTCCGAGCAGGACAGGATGGCGCCGGCCCTGCCGCACGTTTCCTCCATCGCGATCTCGAAGTTGCGCTTGCGCTCCTCCAGCGACATGGAGAAGAACTCCCCCTGCTTGCCGGCGATGAAGAGCCCTGCGATGCCCAGATCGTCGATCCAGTGCCGGATGTTCCGGCGCAGCCCCTCCTCGTCGAACGAGAAGTCCTCGCGAAAGGGGTTCATGGCCGCGGCCCAGACCCCCTTCATGTTCTCACGGGCGTAGTCCTTGGCGTCGAGCTTCGCGTATCGCATGGCGTTTGCCCGTCGCAGCGCCGCGGCTCACTTCCGTCCCAGTAGCACGGGCCAGTTGGCGTCTCCGTTGGCGATGTTGCCGGGGACGTCCTGCGACCACTGGTCCCTGACGCCCAGGCTGTAGTTCAGGTACAGCGCGCCGTCCACGATGCTCCATGCGTCCGGGTCGATGGAGGCCGTGTAGCCCCGGCTCACCGCCCAGGCGCAGTAGCCGCCGTACCGGGGCGCGTACTTCTCCGGGTCCGACTCGAACAGCTTGCGGTTCTCCTCGCTGGCAAAGGACCACGTGGCGCCCATCCATTCGGCGCGATGGGCCCTCTTGCCCTTCACCGGCCGTCCCTCGGTGAAGTAGGCCACCGGGTCGTATCCCCGGATGGCGCCCCCAAGGTAGGTGGAAAAGACCGGGTCCACCGCCAGCGCGGTGCCCGCGGCTCCCGCCAACGCCGCAACCACTGCCGCGACCATCGCGGTGCGCCGGATCGTCCGTACGAAGCTCATGGGTTCCTCCCCCCTCGGCGGGGGCCGCGGCGACGGCCTACTGCGGAGATTGGGGGCTTGGCGCGGCCTCGGGTTGACGGCCCGGCATGGTTCTCGTGAACCCTTCGAACATCCCTTCGAGGCGCGCCATTCGTTCCCGCAGGTCGCCGATTTCCTGGTGCACCTTGCCGATTTCCTGGTGCACCTTGCCGATTTCCTGGCGTACTTCCTGACGCAGTTTACCGATTTCCTGGTACATTTCCTTCCTCATGTCGCCCATTTCTTTCCCCATGCCGCCCATTTCCTGCCTCATGTCGCTGATTTCCTTTCGCATGGCCCGTTGGCTGGAAAGGATGACCGCGGCAAGGGCGATGGCGGCGCCGATGACGGCGATGAACTCGGGAGACATGCTTACACGTTACTCCGACCCCGCGGCGCTGTCAAGAATTGCGGACCGGGAAACCGGGGCATCGCTGGCATCCGACGCCAATGGCGTGTAGCATCGGTGGCTTTGGAGCAGGGCCGAACGTCGTCTCGACCCACGGCGCCCAGATCGACCACGGCGCCCCGCTCGACCCACGGCGCCACACGGAGCACGGAGTTCCCATGTCCACCGACCGCCCCGCCAACCCTCCCAACCCCCCCACCAGCTACCCCGTCCCCCCCACCGACCGCCGCGGCATCGTCGCTTGGTGCTTCTACGACTTCGCCAACTCCGCCTTCACGACCCTCGTGGTCACCTTCATCTACGCCGCGTTCTTCACCAAGGTCATCGCTCCCGACGAGGTCACGGGCACGTGGCTGTGGTCCCGGAGCGTCAGCTTGACCGCGGTCGCGGTGGCGTTGCTGTCGCCGCTCCTGGGCGCCCTGGCCGACCGGGTGGGCCACCGCAAACGCTTCCTCGGCTCCTTCACCGCGATGGCCGTGGTCGGCGCGGCCTTTCTCTACACCGCCATGCCCGGCCAGGTGACCAAGGCGCTGTTCTGGTTCACCTTGGCCAACGTCGCCTTCGAGCTGGGCGGGGTGTTCTACAACGCTTTCCTGCCCGACGTGGCGCCGCCGGACCGCATCGGCCGGGTCTCGGGCTACGGCTGGGCCCTGGGCTACGTGGGCGGCCTGAGCGCTCTGGGCATCGCCCTGGTGGGCTTCGTGGACGCGGAGACCCCCTGGTTCGGCCTCGCCAGGGAAGGCTACCAGCACATCCGCGCCACCAACCTGCTGGTGGCCGTCTGGTTCGCCGTGTTCAGCGTGCCGTTCTTCCTTTGGGTGCGGGAACGGCCCGCGTCCGCACACGCCTTGCGGGCGCCCCTGTCCGACTCCTTCCGGCAGTTGGCAGCGACTTTCCGCCAAGTCCGCCGCTACCCCGACATCTTCCGGCTGTTGCTGGCCCGTCTCTTCTACGCCGACGGGCTGAACACCGTCTTCGCCTTCGGCGGCATCTACGCGGCCGGCGTCTTCGGCTTCACCTTCGAGGAGTTGCTGGTCTTCGGCCTGGTCCTCAACGTGGCCGCGGGCGCAGGCGCTTTCGCCCTCGGGTTCGTGGACGACCGGCTGGGCGGCAAGCGCACCATCCAGATCAGCCTGGTGGGCTTCATCCTGGCGTCCCTGACGGCCCTCCTCGCCGCCAAGCGGACGCTCTTCTGGGGCGCCGGCCTCCTCATCGGCCTGTGCGCCGGCCCCAACCAGGCCGCCAGCCGCTCCCTCCTGGGCCGCTTCGCGCCGCCCGACAAGAAGAACGAGCTCTACGGGCTGTTCGCCTTCTCGGGCAAGGCCACCGCCTTCGTAGGCCCTTTCCTGCTGGGCGAGCTGACGCGCCTGTTCGGCTCCCAGCGCGCGGGCATGGCCGTGGTGCTGGTGTTCTTCGTCGTCGGGCTGGCGCTGGTCCAACGGGTGGACGAGGAGCGCGGTAAATCGAGGATCGGGAACACCCCTCCCCGTTCGTCCTGAGCGTAGCGAAGCGAAGTCGAAGGACGCCCCCTCAACCCCTCCTCAGGAACGCGAGCGCCGCCTTGACCCGGTTGTTCACCTGGAGCTTGCCGAAGATGTTGGCCAGGTGGGCCTTGACGGTGCGTTCGCTGATGAAGGTGTTGGCGGCGATCTCTTCGTTGGAGAGCCCCTCGGCCACCAGCCGCAGCACCTCCATCTCCCGCCGGCTCAGGGTGTCGATGCCGTCGGGCTCCTTCCTCGACGGCTCCGTCCTGGTCCGCCGCGAGGCGATGGCCGAGAACTCGCCGGCCTGGGGCAGCCCCGGATCGATCCAGATCCCCCCCTCGTGGACGGTCCGTATGGCCTGGAAGAGGGTCGTGGGCGAAACCCCCTTGAGCACGTAGCCCCGGGCCCCGGCCTTGGCCGTGTCGAGTATGCCGTCCTCGTGGTCGAACGCGGTGAGGATCACCGTCCGGGTCCGGGGGCGCCGCTCCTCCAGGTCCAGCAGCGTCTGCACCGCATCGCCGCCCGGCATCCTGAGGTCCAGCAACAGCACGTCGGCCTTGCCCCTGGCCACCGCGGGCTCCGTATCCTCGGCCCGCCCCGCCTCCCCGGTCACCAGCAGGTCCTTCTCCCGCGTCAGCAACCGTTTCAAACCCGCGCGAAACAGTGTATGGTCGTCGGCGACCACGATCCTTATCGACTCCATGGCTGGAATCCTCCGATGTTTTCCACAAGTTCGGCGACACTCTACCCATTTTTGTCGATGTTTGCAACTTTCGGCCTATCCCTCTGAACCGTTGACAGGGTGTTTTCGGGGAAAAGTGTACTTTCGGTCAGTTGCGGGAGGGCCGTAGAATTAGTAGATAACTTCCCGTAAGATTTTTGTTCGTTCCGGGCCGACGTTCCCGTGTCGGCACACTTTCGGTTAGAAGGAGGAGGTCATGAAAAAACTCTCGAGGCGGGCGCTTGGCATCGCGAGTGCCCTGTTTTTGGTTGGAGCAATGACGTTTGCGGCATCCCCGCTACAGGCCAGCGAGGTGGATGCCAAGATCGCCGACCTGGAGCGCCAGATCGCCGAGTTGAAGCAGAGGCAGGAGACGGTTGACGAAGAGCGCGCCCTCGCCGCCGAGATGAAGATGCCGAGCTTCAAGTACGGCGCCGGCAAGGGCCTGACCATCGCTGCCGCGGACAACAACTGGAGCATCAACTTCACCCAGAGGCTGCAGCTCTTCTCGACATTCTACCTAACGGAGGACAACGACGAGGAGGGCTACCAGCAGGGCCAGATCCGGATTCGGCGGTTCCGCCCGTCCATCAACGTGACCTCGCAGCAGGGCTTCTACGAAGTGAAGTGGACCTTCAACGGCGGCGGCTCCCAAGACGCGGCCTTTGATGGCGATGGCTACCTCCACTTCGAGAAGATGAACCCCTACCTCCCCACGGTGGGATTCGGGTTCAACCCCAGCATCAAGGGCTTGAGCGAGGGAGCCTACCGGGTTGAAGACTCCATCCTCGCTGACAACCTGGGCTTCGCCGGAGGCCAGGACCGGAGCCTCGTGCTCGCATGGAACAAGCTCCCCAACATGGGAGCCGCGAAGGTCGCCTTCCTGAACTTCGCCATCGGCCACGACGAAATGGATGAGTACGGCAAGCATCCAGACGTCAGCGACAACTCCCGTTCGATGCTCTTCACCCTCGGCCTGAGGCCACTTGGCGCCTCCAAGAGCATGGGCGGCATCGACATGAGCAGCCTCCAGTACGACTTCGCCTACGAGGGCCTGAGCAACGGTTACAACGAAGGCGCCGCCGTGCTCAAGACCACCAACGCCACCAAGCAGGTCGAGTTGGCCAACCTCGGAAAGGCTGTGGGCGACCACACCTTCGTGGGACACGGCCTCCAGTGGAGTCCCCTCAAGCCGGTCTCGTTGGCTGCCCATTTCATCGACTGGAAGGCCGACGCCGACAGTGGCGTGACGGCTGACCTGAAGGCCACCGAGTGGAGGGTTGCGCTCAACGTATGGCTGTGGGGTCCCAAGAGCGGCATGATGGGCGGAAGCAAGAGCGAAGGCGGCATCTCCACCTCTCCGATGTATTCCGTCATCGACCTCAAGGACACCGGCGTGGACGACGAGGGCGCTGACAAGGGCATCGGCGAAGTGAAGAACCTGGGTTGGGCGGTCGTGTACCATGTCCCCGGCGGCTGGATGCAGATCCACGGTATCTGGGACCGGTACGAGTGCGACCCGTTGGTGTGTGCCGACAACGTGGAGGATGTATCCGAAAACGGCAAGTCCTTCAGCACCTTCACCCTGGTCGCAGAGTACAGGTTCTAGGGTCATCGTTTCGGCTTGAAACAAGAGGGGCTGTCCTTCCGGGGACGGCCCCTTTTTACGTCCGCCCCCGCCCCTCGCCCCCGTCCAACCGCTTCACCCCTTGGAGATGGATTCCCTCATCCTGACCCTCCTGTCCCCGTTCGTCCTGAGTGAGCGTAGCGAAGCGGAGTCGAAGGGCGCGCTTATCTCTCCCTCCTTGCCGACACCCCTTGCCGTGTAAACCATGTTACCGGTCTATACCCACACAGAGTCCTGGAGAGGTCTTCAGGGTGGTTGTCCGAGCTGTCGAAATTGTGTATTTTAATACACAAAGATGGCAGGGCATGGAACGTGACAGTCGCAAGTTGATCAGGCTCTTGAAACGGGATGGATGGTTTCTTGTCGCCACCAGGGGCAGTCATTACCAGTTCAAGAATCCTGTCAGAAGAAGCCGCGTCACGGTGCCCCACCCGAACAGGGACCTCAAACGAGGTACGGTTGTCTCGATCTACAGGCAGGCTGGCTGGAAGTGAAAGGAGGATCCCATGCGCTACGTCGCGTTCATCCACGGTGGTGACGGCCCCGGTTTCGGCATCAGCTTCCCCGACTTTCCCGGGTGTGTATCGGATGGCGACACCGTGGAGGAGACGATCCAACGCGGCGCCGCGGCGTTGGCCTTTCACGTCGAGGGCATGATCGAGGACGGGGAAGCGGTCCCGGAACCGCGCGCTGTCGGGGAGATCAAGGCCGACCCGAGCCTTGCCGAGTGGCGGGAAGGCTCGGACATGGCCTTCGTTCCTCTCGTCCTCGACAAGGGTTCTCCGCGGCGTGTCAACGTCTCTCTGGACTACGGCCTGCTCCAGGCCATCGACGACGAAGCGAAGCGCCGCGGCATGACCCGCTCGGCCTTCCTGTCCAGCGCGGCCCGGAACGAGATCGAAGGACGGCGTTGAGCTGCTGCCGTGGCCCCGCTTTGCTCCCATCCCGACCGAACGAAACATCGCCTTGCCCTCGCACTCCCGGCAACCCTTCCCGCACGGAACCTCGGTCCGGGTCGTTGACAGGCGGCGGTCGAAGACGATAGGAACCTCTGGACAATCGAGACGTCCAGGATGGATTCCCTCATCCTGATCCTCCTGTCCCCGTTCGTCCCGGGCGTAGTGAAGCGTCCCATCCCCGTTCGTCCTGAGCGTAGCGAAGCGGAGTCGAAGGACGCGCTTGCCAGGTTGCGCTACGGCCATGCAGCGCCGGGCCAGTAGCGGCCGCTGCCGGAGGGGAGGAAGGGAGACACGCCATGACGGAGTTCGAAGCCGCAACGGTAGCCTACCAGCAGGCCGCGCTTGCCTTGCAGCAGCTACAGTTTTGGGCCGCTGTCGCCATCCCGCTCGTCACCGGACTGGTGGGCCTCGGTCAGATCTTCGTGGTCCTCCGGGGTATCCGGGTCATGGACAGGTCCAACCGGGACCGCGCCCGCCAGATCGAAGCGCAGATAGAAGCGCAGCGCAGCCAAGCCGAAGCGCAGCACCGCCAGATCGAAGCGCAGATCGAAGCGCAGCACCGCCAAGCCGAAGCACAACGCAGCCAAGCCGAAGCGCAGCACCGCCAGATCGAAGCGCAGACGGAAGCGCAGCGCCGCCAAGTCGAGGCGCAGATGGAAGCGCAGCGCCACCAAGCCGAAGCGCAGCGCGCCGAAGCTGACCAGCGCCACGCCGAAGCAATGGAAGCACTACGGCAGCAGGGCGAGAGCTTGCGCGCCGCGGTCAAGAGCATGGAGGCCGTCATCGAACGGACCGCGCCGCGCCAGTAACGGCCGGCGCCGCCACGGGAGGGAGAACCGCCATGACACGCCTGAAAGCACGGCTGGACCGCCGCCTTGCCCGTATGAGTGACGCCGGGAAGCTCGACCTTCAGCTTGTCGTTATGGGAGTCATGGGACTTGCGGGAGGGACGACCGGAGCGTTGCTGATTCTGGCCGTCCTGGGCTACCTGGTCGGCTTCTGGTGGTGGTGGCTCACCATCCCCGTGGCCGCGCTCTGTCTGGCCGCCACCGTCGTCCTCTGGCGGTTGGTCGATTACGTGGGCCGCGACATTCTCTCCGCCTGGTATTGGGAGTGGTAGCATCTGCCGCGCCGGTAACGGCCGGCGCCGCCACCCTTTCGCGTCTGGCCAGGTACGTGGGCCGGGATGTGCGCTACGCCTGGTCAACACAGGGCAAGTAACATGACGACACCCACCGACACCGAGCCTGAGAAGATCGAAGGTCTGGGAGACGACAAAGCCGCCTCCTGGGGCGACTATCCCATCGACACCCTGCTGATACGGAACGAGACCCGCACTGTGCACGATGTTCTGCGCAGGATAGAGCGGGGAGCCTTCGTGATGGATCCGGCCTTCCAGCGTGACTTCATCTGGGATCCGGACAAGCAGAGCAGACTGATCGAGTCCGTGGTGATGCGGATCCCTCTGCCCGTCTTCTATCTCGCGGAGGACGACCGGGAACGTCTGGTGGTCGTGGACGGGCTGCAAAGGCTGACCACCTTCCAGCGTTTCGTGAACAACGAACTCCAGCTTTGACTTGAGGACCGGCCCGAACTGAACAGCAAGAAATTCGAAGATCTGACGCCCAAGCTACAAAATCGCGTCGAGGACTGCAACCTGATCCTGTACGTCATCGACGCGAAGGTTCCCGAACAGGCTCGACTGGACATCTTCGAGCGAGTGAACGGCGGGGTCCCCCTGTCCCGGCAACAGATGCGTAATTGCCTGTACATGGGCGAGGCGACCCGATTCCTGAAGGACGAATCTCGGACAGGGGCTTTTCTGAGAGCGACGGGAAGTAGCTTGCGTGGCGACAGGAACAGCGCAAGCTGCCGGGAGAAGGGGCGCAACGGCTGAAAGGCGCCCGCTACCCGTGGCTCGGGAACCCCGAGAACCTGAAGCGTCAGCGGTGGAAAGAGTTCGCGGCCCTGCGAAACAGCACCTCCAGGGGTTGGGGCACCGTGTCTGCAGCTATCGCAATCGCCAGCGCTTCCGTGACGCCATCTACTTCCATCTCGGTATCCTTGATGTGTATCTCCAATGGAGTGGTTCGATCACCTCTTGCCCATAACCCTTCTGTATCGCAGGGTTCAGTCGACTCTTTCTCCGCCGGAATCATTCTTGGATCGACTTTCCTGCCGAATGAAATGCCCTAGAGCATACGTGGAAAGCACTATTATTCCAAGTATCAGCACGACATGAACAAAGTTATTTTGGATCAAATAATATATCGGATCTACTTGCTCTGCTTGAAGTCTCTTAACCACCCAGAGGTGAAAGCCGCTTCCATATCCATCCTTCACAGAATGGAGCGTTGTAGGTATCTCTATACCTCCGGACTTACGCGCTTGCACAACATAGTACTTCTTGTGTAGATTACCAGAAGAATGCTTCTCTATGGTATCTCCATCGCACCAATGCTTGGCGGACGCTGGGGCTCCTGCCAAGAATTCTCCGCTATGAGTAACACAAACAAAGTACCAGGTAGCACTTAAGCCGGTCAATAGGTTTTGCGAAATCTTGCTAATCATCTCCGCCTTCTTCTTCTTGATCCTTCCGTCATCGTTGTCACTTTGTTGCTCTGTGTCTCCGTTGTTCATCTTGTTTTCTATTTCAAAACGCAACATCTGACCAAGAAGATGGATGTCTTGTGTTAGATAAGGCTCCGTTTGCTTGAAAGGCAAACCTAAAGTGTGTCCGAACAAAACTGTAATTGCAATAAACCAGAGTAGTCGCCAAAACACAAGTTTCCAGTGTCGTACCAAGCGTGTGGCCGCCAAGCCTTTGTTGGAAGCAAAAATGTCGTTCGGCTTGCGAAACATTCGGCACCTCCCATGAAGAATTGCAGCCTTCAGCATTTCCGCAGGATTTTGATCTCCCTGTGCTTGCCGTTACCGTCGATCATTTGGACGACAAATTCCCCATTTCTTTGAGAGACCGATATCACATATCCGCCTTGGAGCCTCACTGCTTCGGCGGCGGCCTCCCCCCTTGTGCATGTTGTCTGCGCTTCCACCGAGTCGAAACGAAACAGTACGGAGACAACGGAGACAATAGCGACGACGGTGAGGATGTACGCAAGACCCCGTACAACCAAACGCCTTTTGCTACGACCGAGCGTATCGTGTGTCGCTGTCGTGATTTGTGTCATAAGATGCCTTCCTTCCTTAAATCCACTCAACACGCCTGCTACCGCCAACGCCAAAATCGTTCCCTTCATTGCAACCCTCCTGAGAGAAAAAAAGGAGAGAAGGAGGCTCATCCCCGAAAGGATGCCCTTCCTTCTCTCCTTTTCAAGCCGAAACGATGACCCTAGAACCTGTACTCTGCGACCAGGGTGAAGGTGCTGAAGGACTTGCCGTTTTCGGATACCAGCGCCACCGCGGGGTCACAAATCTGCGGGTCGCACTCGTACCTGTCCCAGATACCGTGGATCTGCATCCAGCCGCCGGGGACATTGTACACGACCGCCCACCCCAGGTTCTTCACTTCGCCGATGGGCTTGGCAACACCATTGGGTGCGGTGCCCATGTCTTTCAGGTCCACTACGGAATACATCGGAGAGGTGGAGATGCCGCCTTCGCTCTTGCTTCCGCCCATCATGCCGCTCTTGGGACCCCACAGCCATATGTTGAGCGCAACCCTCCACTCGGTGGCCCGCAGGTCGGCCGCCACGCCCGCGTCGGCGTCGGCCTTCCAGTCTATGAAATGAGTGGCAAGAGACACTGGCTTTAGGGGGCTCCATTGGAGGCCGTGCCCCACGAAGGTGTGGTCACCTACAGCGCTTCCAAGGCTGGCCAATTTGACATTCTTGGTGGCGTTGACGGTCCAGAGGCCGCCTGCAAAGCCGCCTTCGTTGTAACTGTTCCTCAGGTTCTCGTAGGCGAAATCGTACTGGAAGCTGGACATATCGATGCCCCCCATCGCCTTGGCGGCGCCAAGGGGCTTCAGTCCGAGGGTAACGAGCATCGAACGGGAGTTGTCGGTGACGGCCGGGTGCCTCGCGTACTCGTCCGTCCCCCTCGAGGGACCCGTGACGGTGACGGCTTCACCCGAGGCGGTCGTGCCCATATACGTATCCTTGGCGCTGACCGGCTTCTCGTCATGGCCGATGGCGAAGTTCAGGTAAGCGACCTTCGCGGTTCCCATGGCAGGGAGCTTGTTCCATGCGAACACGAGGCTCCGGTCCTGGCTCCCTGCGAAAGCCAGAGTGTCAGCGAGGATGGAGTCTTCAACCCGATAGGCGCTCTCGTTCAAGCCCGTGATACTGGGATTGAACCCGAATCCCACCGTGGGGAGGTAGGGGTTCATCTTCTCGAAGTGGAGGTAGCCGTCGCCATCGAAGGCTGCGCTGTTTCCGTTGAAGGTCCACCTCACTTCGTAGAAGCCCTGCTGCGAGGTCACGTTGATGGACGGGCGGAACCGCCGAATCCGGATCTGGCCCTGCTGGTAGCCCTCCTCGTTGTTGTCCTCAGTTAGGTAGATAACCGAGGACTATGGAAAGCGCGTCCTTCGACTTCGCTTCGCTACGCTCAGGACGAACGGGGGGACTTCACATTGCCATGTTCAGGACACGGGGAACTTCACTTTTCCCCCCAGGACACGGGGCTTCGCTACGCTCAGACGAACGGGATGCTTCGCTTCGCCATGCTCAGGGCGAACGGGGATGTTTGTTCGGGGTTTCCGTGGGCAGGCGGCGCTGGCAACGTTTACAGGAACCCGTCGCCGGCGTGGTCGGCGAAGGCTTCGGCGTCACGGATGTACTTCAGGACCGTAGCGGGGTTGGTGTGGCGGGTGATGGCCATGATCTTGTCGAGGCGGGCGCGGTGCGCCGCGGCGCTGGTCACGAAGCCTGCCCGCAGCGAATGGCCCGACACCTCCCCGGGGTCCAGGCCGATCAGGGCGGCGTAGCGCTTGACCAGGCGCGGAACGTCCGAATTGTGCAGCGGTCCCTCCTGCACGGAGCCGCCCCGTCTCATGGCCCGGAACAGCGGCCCGCGCGTGATGCCGGACGCGGACAGCCAATCCTGCACGCGGGCAATGGGGCGAATCAGCCGGCCTTCCGGGATGGGGATCGTCTGGCCGTTGCCGGCCTGGTCCGTCTTGGACCGGCGGATGGTCAGCAGCATCCGCCGGGGATGGTCCCGGTCCTGCGGCAGGACGGTCACGTCGTCCACGGACAACCCGCAGAGTTCCGACCGGCGCAAGGCCGCGGCGAAGCCGAGGGCGAGAAGGGCGGCGTCACGGACCCCGATGACCGAGTCGGGACATCGGGCGATCATGGCCCGGATGTGCTCCTCGCGCAAAGCCTTGACTCGCCGGGGGGCCGTGCCCCTGGCGCGGGCCAGCCCCTTGAGGGTCGCCCGGACGAGGGGGTGATGGGTGGGCGAGGTCTTGCCGGCGTCGGCGTAGCGTTTGGTGATGGCGCTGTTGTAGAGGACGACGGTGCCCATGGACAGGGGGACGCCGTTGGTGGAACGGGGCCGTGTGGCGCAGTGAACCAGGAAAAGGGCCACGGAGTCGGGAGAGGCCGCCAAGGGGTCGTCGATGTTTTCGTTGGCGCAGTACGCGGCGAAACAGGCCCAGCCCTTTTCATAAGCCAGCTTGGTGTTGGAAGCCATCGCCGAAGACAAGACAACGCGGTCGAGTTCGGATCTGTTCATTCGGCCCGGACCCCATGCGCGGTCTCCATGCCCTTGACGAGCGACCGCAAGGCTTCGGCGTTCCGGCAGGCGGCGGACGCGGCTTCGAACCCTGTCATGGCGCAGCTCCCTTCCGGAAACCCTGAACGATTCCGGCTCGAATCGCATCTCCCTGTGGGAAAGCCCGTCCTTCGACTTCGCTTCGCTACGCTCAGGATGAACGGGAGACTTCGCTTCGCTACGCTCATGACGAACGGAGGTGATTGTTCAGGGTTCCCTTCCGATGTTGACAACGGTGCTTATCGTCTTCGCCCGCTGCATGTCAACGACTCGGAACCGGGTTTCGGGCGGGAGAGGGGGCGGGGACAGCGACGGCAGGTTTGACCGCGGGTGGTTTCTCGATTATACGGTTACGGGTAGCCGTATGCGCTACACGTGTACGATGGCGGGGTTCCGAGGGGTTCGGAATCCCGAAGACATGCGCAAGACGAGGAATCGAAGATGAAGGGAAACTCGGAACAATTATCCCCGTTCATCCTGAGCGTAGCGAAGCGAAGTCGAAGGACGCGCTTTCCCGCAGGGAGATGCGGTTCAAGCCGGAATCGTTCAGGGTTTCCGAAGAGGACTGCGTGGATGGCGGTCGCGGCCGCGTTGGTAGCCCTGAACCTGGGCACGGCGGGGTGTTGGAGGCCGGCGGGTTTCGGCGTCGGCGGCAAGTACAACGACGCCGTGGACGAATTGCGCAAGAGCCGGAAGGGCGGGAACTCGCGCAAGGCCATCGCGGACCTCCAGTACGTGGTCCGCAGGGACCCCAAGTACCGTGACAGCCTGACGCAACTCGGGCGGGCCTATTATTACGCGGGCAGGTACCGGGCCGCCTACGACGTGCTCACGCGGGCGTTGGCGGTGAACCGGGAGGACGAGATCGGCTGGCTGGTCATGGGACTGACCCAGTTGCAGCAGGGCGACGACGAAGCGGGCCTCGAGAGCTACAAGGGCGGGTTGTCCCTGTTGGCCAGGGCGACCCAGGACGGCTACAGGGACTTCACTCCGGAGTTCTGGGACACCAGGGGCGTGGTCCGACGGTCACTGCGGCGCAACATCTCCCTAGCGCGGAAGGGCGTCTCGGAAAAGCGCAAGATCATCGTGGCCGGGGAGGACCTGCTGCATCGAATCGACAGGGAGCTCTACGACGCCGAAGCCTACAAGGACCAGAGCGAGTACTTGGACAACAAGAGGGACCGGAAGTAACCGCTCGTTCGGCGCGCCGCGCGCCGGTTCAGGCGGCGCTGGGCCTGTCGCCTCCGCGCTCGTGCAGCAGGTATCCACGCATGTCGTCGAAGCGCTTCGCCATGTCGTCGAAACGTCTGTCCATGTCGTCGAAACGCTTGTCCATGTTTTCAAAGCGCTTGTCCATGTTCTCGAAACGCTGGTCGAAGCGTTTCTCCATATCCTCGAAACGCTTCTCCATGTCGTCGAAACGCCTGTCCACGCCGCGGAAGCGTTCGTCCATGTCATGGCGCATGTCGTCGATGCGCTTGTCCACGGTGTTGAAACGTTGGTCCACGTCATCGAAGCGCCTTTCCACGGCCTCGAAGCGAGTGTCTGTGTGATGGCGCGTGTCGTCGAAGCGGTTGTCCGTGGACCCGCGCATGTCGTCGAAGCGCTTCCCCATCAAGGTCACCGCCAGCGCGAGGACGGCGAAGCCGACGGTGACCACGGCCTGCAGGATCGTCATCCACTCCATCGGGCTTCTCCTTCGCTTTCCTCCCTCCGTCATGGAGCCCGTTGTCCTGCTATTGTATATCGACAACGCACGGAATTTCCATAGGGGCCGCCCGCAATTTCGTGGCCCTACAGGAAATGCGGCTTCCAGGCGCCGCTCCGCAGTCTCCGCTCCGCGCTCTCCAGCCGCTCGGGCGTTCCCAGGTCCTGCCATTCGCCGTCGAAGCGAAAACCCGACAGCCTCTCGGCCGCCTTCAGCATTCGCGGGTACGTGCGCCGGGTGATGCCGAAGGGGGCTTCGTCCTCGTCCATGTAACGGAAGACGGTCGGCTCCAGCACCTGGACTCCCGTGAACATGTACTGCTCCAGCTTCCCCCGCGGGGCGCGGGGGGCTTCGTGGTGGAGGAACCGGCAGACGTTCCCGTGCGCGTCGGTGCAGATGGCCCCGTAGGCGTCCGCCGCGGGGTCCTTTCGCAGCACCAGGGTGGCCGCGGCCCCTCGCTGCCGGTGGAACCGCAGCACCCGGTCCAGCCGCAGGTCGATGAGCACGTCGCCGTTCACCACCACGAAGGCGCCCTGGTCCAGGAGGCTCCGGACCCTCAGGATGCCGCCGCCGGTGTCGAGCAGCGTCTCTTCCCGTGAGCAAACGATATGGACGCCGAAGCGGGCGCCGTCGCCCAGGTATTCCTCCACCTGGTCCGCGAAGTGGTGGAGGTTGACCACGATCTCGCGCACGCCGTAGCGGCGCAGCATCAACAGCGGGTAGTCGATCATGGGCCGGTCGTGCAGCCGCACGAGACACTTGGGCATGGTGTCGGTGAGGGGCCGGAGCCGGGTGCCGAGACCGGCCGCCAACAGCATCGCCCTCACGCGACCTCCTCGAAGTGGGCCGCGAGGACCGCGGCCAAGCGCTCCGTTCCCGGCATCCGCCGGAGGTTCCTCCCGATGCGCTCCAGGGTCCGCGGGACGTAACGCCGGTAGCCGGGCTTGTGCTTGACCAGGTCCAGATAGCGGAACCGGCCCACCACCTTGAGGTCCCGCTGCAACGCCGAGAGCAGGTATGCCTCCCGGAACTCGTCGCGGTCCGCCCGGGGCTCGCCCAGAGCCTCCGTGCGTTCGAGGTGGTAGCGGACCAGGGCTTCCTCCATCCCGGGGGTGACCACCCGGTCGGTCTCCCTGTCGTTCAGGAGCGAGGCCAGGTCGTAGGTCCGCGGGGCCAGCAGCGCGTCCTGGAAGTCGATGACCGCCACCGCGCCGTCGTGGACCATGAGGTTCCAGCTATGGTAGTCCCGGTGGCTCAGCACCCGCGGTTGCCCGTCCAGACGTTCCGCCATGTCCCGGAACTCCTCGTCCAGCACCTGCCGCTCCGCCCGCGGCAGGCTCCCCGGGCGTCCCTGCTCCAGGCCGTACTCGACGAAATGCTCGAGCTCCCAGAGGTAGAGCCGCCGGTCGAACGTCTGTCCGAAGGCCATGCAGTGGTGGTCCCGGGCCCGGGTGCCGGCCACTTGCAGCACCAGCAGCTCGTCGATGGCCTTCCGGTACCATCGGAGCGACTCCGCTTCCGGCGCCTCCCGCACCTTGTCCCAGAGGCTCACGTCGCCCAGGTCCTCCAGCAGCATCAGCCCGTCTTCCACCCAGTGGCCGTGGACCGCGGGCACCCTCACCCCGACCCTCTCGAGGAACCGGTGCACGTTCAGGAACGGCAATTCCTCCGGCGGCTCCTCGAACACCGCCAGCTCGTCCGACGAGATGGGCAGCCCCACGTCGCTCCACGCCATTACGATGACCGACTCCGGTCCCCCGGGGACCTCGACCCCCGCCCGGAAATAGCGGCGGGAAGACGCATCTCCCGCCAGCGGCTCCACCCCGGTGACCCGGGCGCCGCTTCCGAACGCCTCCGCGGCCTTCTCCGCCACTTGCTCCCGCAGCCGCTCCATGGGGTTCCATGTAACCGATGCCCCCCTCGAATGGAACCCCCCTCCCTCCGGTCCGCGGCTTCCTCCCCCCGCGGAAATGTGTTAGCCCCCATTCCATGTCGTTCCGAGTCGGCATGGCGCAGGTCAACCCGAAGCTGGGCGACGTGGCCGCGAACCTCGCCCTCTACGAGGCCGGGGTGCGGGACGCCCGGGCCCGTAGCGTGGACGTGGTGGTGTTCCCCGAGCTGAGCCTCACCGGTTACTTCCTGCGCGACATGGTGCCGGACGTCGCGGTGACGCTGTCGAGCCCGGAGATGGAACGGCTCAGGGCGTTGAGCCGGGACGTGCCGCTGGTGGCCGGGCTGGTGCTGGAGAGCCCGGACCACCGGTTCTTCAACGCCGCGGTCTATCTGGAGGACGGCGACGTCCGCCACGTCCACCGGAAGGTGTACCTCCCCACCTACGGCATGTTCGACGAGCAGCGCTACTTTGCCCGGGGCGACCGGCTGCGGGCCTTCGACACCCGGCACGGCCGCTTCGCCCTGCTCATCTGCGAGGACCTCTGGCATCCTTCCACGGTTTACCTGGCGGCGCTGGACGGCGCCCTGACGATCCTCTGTCCCTCCGCGAGCCCCCTGCGCGGGGTCGCCGACGGCGCCGCCCAGGACGACAACGCGCGTTACTGGGACCTCGTCACCCGGGGCTACGCCGAGACCTACGGGGTCTTCGTGGTCCACGCCAACCGGGCGGGCTTCGAGGACGGGGTGGGCTTCTGGGGCGGCTCCGGCATCCTCGACCCATTCGGCCGGACCGTGTGCAGGGGGGACTACTACGAGGAGGACTTCGTGGCCGGGGATGTGTCGCACGCGGTGGTCCGGCGCAAGCGCACCCGGGCGCCGTTGATGCGCGACGAGGACGTGGACCTCACCATCCGGGAGCTGGAGCGCATCCGCGGGGGATAGACGGACGCATGGTCCCCACCAACGTGTCACTGATGCGCCGGGTCCTGGTGGCGTTCATCCGCAACGAGGTGCGCAAGGTCGGCCTGGAACGGGTGGTGGTGGGTCTTTCCGGCGGAGTGGACTCGAGCCTGAGCGCCATGCTGGCGGCCGAGGCCCTGGGTCCCGGACAGGTGCTGGGCCTCATGATGCCCTACCGGAGCTCCAGCGCGGAGAGCCTGGAGCACGCCCGCCTGGTGGCGGAGAAGATCGGCATCCGGTGCGACACGGTGGAGATCACCCCGCAGATCGACGCCTATTTCGACGCGTTTCCGGACGCGGACCCCAAACGCCGGGGCAACAAGATGGCCCGGGAACGCATGACCATCCTCTACGACCACTCCGCGCGCTGGGACGCGCTGGTGGCGGGCACGAGCAACAAGACCGAGTTGCTCCTGGGTTACGGCACCCTGCACGGGGACATGGCGTCCGCCTTGAACCCCCTGGGGGACCTGTACAAGACCCAGGTGTGGGCCCTGAGCGAGGCCGTCGGCGTTCCCCAAGCGGTCATACGCAAGGAACCTTCCGCGGACCTGTGGACCGGCCAGACCGACGAGGCCGAGTTGGGGTTCAGCTACCGCGAAGTGGACGAGTTGCTCTACCTGATGGTGGACCAGCGCTATGGCCGGGCCGAGCTCATGGATGCCGGGTTCGCGCCCGAGTTCATCGACGACATCGCCCGGCGGATCATGACCTCCCAGTTCAAGCGCCGCCTTCCCGTAATCGCCAAGGTGTCCCACCGGACCATCGACCGGGACTTCCGGTACTCCCGGGACTGGGGCAGGTGAACCCCGCCTGACCGCGCGCTCCGGCAATCCGCGGCCACGGCCGGAAGAGAGGACGGGAGGGCGCTAAAGAATTGATCGGAAGGGCCGATTGGTTTATTATCGGGGCGTTCTCGTACGGGTACGGACAGAGTACAGGCAGAGTAAAGACAGGAAACTCACCACTGCCATGGCCGACGCAGCAAAAGACTCGGCAAGGTTTTCCGGCTTCCGCTTGAGCCCGGAGCTGATCGCCATCGTCACCATGGGGCTGATGCTCGGCGCCGGCATGTTCAACCTGTCCGGTCGCATCGACAGCCTTCGCATCGAGATGCGCACGGAGATCCAGGCACTGCGCACAGAGATGAACGAGAAGTTCGCTCAAGCGCGCGCGGAGACGAACGGGCAGTTTGGTCAGCAGCGCACGGAGACGAACGGGCAGTTTGGTCAGCAGCGCGCGGAGACGAACGGACGGTTCGGTGAGATGAAGGGGCAGTTCACTCAACTGCGTACAGAGATGAACGGTCTGCGCGCCGAGATGAACGAGAAGTTCGCTCAAGCGCGCACGGAGATGGACGGACGGTTTGGTGAGATGAACGGGCAGTTCGATCAACTGCGCGCCGAGATACGAGGTCTGCGCGCCGAAGTGCGTGAAGACCGTCTGGCTCTGAGCAGTGCGGACCAAGCCCTTCGCAAGGAGACGAGCGACCGCTTTCTCTCGGTGGAAGGCCAGTTGCAGATACTCCAGTCGGCCCTGATCCGGCCCCCGGACACACCCTCGTCGGAGCAGGTCACGGAACCGGAAAGCCACCCGGCGCCGGGAGCGGAATGACGGGGCGAGGTCGTCGCGGTCATCGGTGTCGGAACGGCGCTGGCGGCGTTCGGCCGGCGAGTCTCGGTGCGGTTCGAGACTTGCTCGTACCGCCGGACGGACGGGCCGGTCACCGTCTCCCGGCGACTTCCAGCACCAGCTCGTAAGCGTCGCGTTTCGCCAACGGAAACGTCTGCGCCAGGAGCTTGGCCACGTCGTTGGCCTTGCGCCCGGTTCGGAGGAGCCTGCCTGCCTCCGCCCGCAGCGTCTCCTCATCCACCGCTGGCGTCTCGCCGCGTCCCGCGACCACGATGACGAACTCCCCGCGCGGGGCGTCGCGGTCCAGTCTTTCCGCCAGTTCGGAAAGCGTCCCCCGCAGCAGTTCCTCGTGGACCTTGGTCAGCTCCCGCCCCACCAGCGCGGCCCGGTCCCCCAGGACCTCGCGCATGTCCGACAGCGTATCCCGGATCCGGCGCGGCGCCTCGTAATACACCGCGGTCCTGTCGTCGTCCCGGAGCCGCCTCAGCTTCTCCCTCCGCTGGCCCCGCCTGGACGGCAGGAACCCCTGGAACGCGAACCGGTCCGTGGCCAGCCCGCACACGCTCAACGCGGCCACGGCCGCGGAGACCCCGGGCACCGGCGTTACCGGCAGCCCCTTGCCGGCCGCGGCGCGGACCAGGTGGAAACCGGGGTCCGAGAGGGTCGGGGTGCCCGCGTCCGACACCAGCGCCACGCTCTCGCCGGCCTCCAGCCGCCGCACCAGGGCCGCAGCCTTGGCGCGCTCGTTGCCCTCGTGGTAGCTGGTGAGGGGGGTGTGGATCTCGTAGCGGGCCAGCAGCTTGCGGGTGTGCCGGGTGTCTTCCGCGGCGATCACGTCCGCCTCCCGCAGCACGCGCAAGGCGCGCAAGGTGACGTCCTCCAGGTTGCCGATGGGCGTGGCTACCACGTAGAGCATTGGTCGGACCGAAGTCCCGTCTCCCTGCCGGCCGGGCCGCCGCCGGCGTCAGGTGAGGCCGCGCCGCGGCCGCTAGCCGTCCAGCAGGGCGCGCAGCCCGTCCTCGTCCAGGATGCGGACGCCGAGCTCCCGCGCCTTGTCGGCCTTGGCGCCCGGGTCCGCGCCCACCACCACGTAATCGGTCTTGCCGCTGACGCTGCTGACCACCCGTCCTCCCAGGGCGGTGATGGACTTCTGCGCCTCGCCGCGTGACAGGGTGGCCAAGCTGCCAGTGAGCACGAAGCTCAACCCGGCGAGGCCGCCTTTGGCCCGGGGCTCCGCCCGGAGCCGGAAGCCCGTGGCCAACAGCTTCTCGATGACCTGGCGGTTGGCCGGTTCGGCGAAGAAGCCGGCGATGCTCCTGGCCACTTCCGGGCCGATGTCCCGGACGTCCGTCAGGCTCTCCTCGTCGGCGTCCATGATGCGGTCGAGGCTCTCGAAATGGTCGGCCAGGACCTTGGCGGTGGCTTCCCCCACGTGCCGGATCCCCAGGGCGGTGACGAAACGGGCAAGGGTGGTGTCCCGGCTGCGCTCCAGCTCCAGGACCAGGTTCCGGGCCGACTTGGCGCCCATGCGCTCCAGGGAAGCCAGGACGTCCTCTTCGAGCCCGTAGAGGTCCGCGCTGTCCTCCAGCAGTTTCCTCTCCACCAACTGGTCGATGAGCTTCTCCCCCAGCCCCTCGATGTCCAGGGCGTGCCGGGAGCCGAAGAACCTGAGGCTCTCCTTCAGCTTGGCCGGGCACGCGAGCCCCACGCATCGGTAGGCGGCCTCCCCTTCCTCGCGATAGACCTGGGACCGGCACATGGGGCACAGGGCCGGCATCTCGAAACGCCGTTGGCTGCCGTCCCGCCGCTCGGCGAGGACCCGCACCACGTAGGGGATCACGTCGCCGGCGCGCTCGATGACGATGGCGTCGCCGATGCGGATGTCCTTGCGTTCGACTTCGTCCATGTTGTGCAGGGACGCGTTCCTGACCGTGACCCCGGCCAACTGCACCGGCTCCAGGCTCGCCACCGGCGTGAGGGCGCCGGTGCGGCCCACCTGGGGCTGGATGTCGAGGACGCGGGTGGTGGACTGGCGCGGCTTGAACTTGTAGGCCATGGCCCAGCGCGGGGAGCGGGCGATCTGCCCCAGGCGCCGCTGCAACTCGAGGCTGTTGACCTTGACCACCACGCCGTCGATCTCGTAGGGCAGCCCGTCCCGCATGCGCTCCATCTCCTCCTGGTAGGAGGCGATCTCCTCCACGCTGCGGCAGACGCGGGTGAGCGGCGCCGGCTTGAGCCCCCACTCCCGCAGCGCCGCAAGGAACTCCGCGTGGCTGGCGAAGGAGGCCGGCTCCACCGCGCCCATGCCGTGGCAGAACAGGTCCAGGGGACGGCTCGCGGTGACCTTCGAGTCCAGTTGCTTGAGGGCGCCGGCCGCGGCGTTGCGGGGGTTGGCGAACACGTACTCGCCGGCTTCCTCCCTTTGCCGGTTGAGGCGCCGGAAGCCCTCGGTGGGGTAGAACACCTCGCCGCGCACGGCCAGCAGACGCGGCACGGGCGGCCCCTCCCGGCGCAGGGACAGGGAAACCGAGCGGATGGTGCGGACGTTGCGGGTGATGTCCTCGCCCCGGACGCCGTCGCCCCGGGTCGAGCCCACCGTGAGGTCGCCGTCCTCGTACACCAACTCCACGCCCACGCCGTCGATCTTGGGCTCCACCACGTACTCCAGCGGGTCCGCGGACTTGAGGAAGCGCTGGATGCGCTGCTCGAAATCCGCCAACTCGTCCCGGTTGGTGACGTTGTCCAGCGACAGCATGGGCTGCGTGTGGGGCACGGCGGCGAACTTGTCCAGCGGCGGGCCGCCCACCCGGGTGGTGGGGGAATTGGGCAGGGCGAGCTCCGGGTGTTCCCGTTCCAGCTCGCACAGGCGCCGGAACAGCGCGTCGTACTCGGAATCGGCAACGACCGGGTCGTCGAGCACGTGGTAGCGATAGCCGTGGCGCTCCACCTGCGCGGTCAGTTCCCGGATCTCCTCCCTGAGCGCGTCCAGCGAAACGGTCATCATCCAGCTCCTTCGATCCGGGCCCCGGCCTCCATGCACGGTCCACGGCAACAGCGGGCGCAAGCGCGGGGCGCGTACATTGACCGGTCAACCCGCCTGTGTTAGCTAGTCTCCTGCATCCGTCCCTCTGGAAAATACCATGCGGCATCCTGGTTGGGGAATCCTTGCGGTCCTGTTTCTGGCGGGTTGCGTTCCTCTCGACGGAGTTCCCCAGGGGCCGCCGGGTCCTTTCGCGGACCGCGAGAAGGCGGAGGTCCCGCGGGAAGCCCGGGCGGTGTACCGCTACCTGCGGGCGCGCATGGACGCCCTCGCCGGCGACTCGCGGGCAGCCCACGAGCAATTCCGGTCGGCCCGGGAGCACGACCCCTCCAGCGCTTTCCTGCGCACCCGTCTGGCCAGGTCCCATCTGGCCCTGGGAGAGACCGACGCCGCGGTGGCCGAGGCGGAGGCCGCGGTGGGGCTCGACGCCGGCGACCCGGAGAGCCGCCGTTTGCTGGCGGGGCTGTACAGCGCCACCGGCAGGGCGGCCGAGAGCCTTCGGGAGTACCGCAAGGTGCTGGAGCTCGACCCCGACGACGCCCGGGCGCGCCTCTACCTGGGGGCGATCCACTTGGCCGAGGGGCAATACCGCGAGGCGCGGAAGCACCTGGAGAGATATACGCAGGACAACCCCGCGTCGCCGCTGGGACACTACTACCTGGGGCGGACCCTGGCCGAGTCGCAGGATTTCGCCCGGGCCGAAGAGAGCTACGCGGCCGCCCTCGAGTTGCTCCCCACCTCCGCGCCGGTTCTCACCGAGATGGGGTTGGTCCGCGAGTTCCGCGGCCGGGAAAGCGCCGCGTCCGAGACCTATCGGAAACTCATGGAGGTGGACCCGCGCAACGACTGGGCCGGGCCGCGGCTCCGGGCCCTGCGCATGGGGCTGGGGCGCCTCCCGGAGGCGCGCGCCGAGTTCGCCCGCATGGGCTCCCGGGAGGCTGCGCCGGGCGTGACCCGCATGAAGGTGGGCATCGCCCATTACGAGGTGGGCAACCTCGACGCCGCTATAACGGAACTGGGCCTCGCCCTGGTGGAACGGCCCGACGACCATCGCGTGAGGTTCTTCCTGGGTCTTGCGCACGAACGGTCGGGCGACGCCGAGAGGGCCGCGGCGCAGTTCGAAGGCATCCCCCCGGACAGCGACTATTTCGTGGACTCCCGGGTGCAGCTCGCCTCGGTCCATGAAGGACGGGAGCGGTTCCCCGAAGCGGCGGCGGCCCTCCGGGCCGCCCTCGAAGAGGACCCGGACCGGGGGGACCCGGACCGGCGCAAGGACCTGTTGCGCTTCCTCGCGGAGGTTTACCGCAGGGGGAAGGATTACGCCAAGGCCATCGAGACCATGCTCGAGGTGGTGGAGCTGGACCCCGGGAACGCCCGGCTGCGCTTCGCGTTGGGGGCCCTGTACGACGAGAGCAAGGACAAGGACAAGACCATCGAGCACATGCGGAAGGCCATCGAGCTGGACCCGGAGTACGACGAGGCGTTGAACTACCTGGGCTACACCTACGCGGACATGGACGTGGAGCTCGACCGGGCGGAGCGGCTCATCCTCCGCGCGCTGGAGCTGGAGCCCAACGACGGTTTCTATATCGACAGCCTCGGCTGGGTCTATTACCGCAAGGGCGACTACCGGAGGGCCATCGAGCAGTTGGAGAAGGCGGTCCGTCTGGTGATCGACGACCCCGTGATCATCGAGCACCTGGGTGACGCCTACCTGGAAGACGGCAGGCCGGACGAAGCGCTGCGGAGCTATCGCAGGGCGCTGGAGTCCTCGGTCGAGGACGAGCAGACGGAACGGATCCGATCGAAGATCGGAGATCTCGAGCACCGGACTTGACCCACTCGTGGCATATGCGGATAGGCTCGGCCGCGGGGCGCCTCGGCGTCGCCGCCCTGCTGGCGGGGTGTGCGGTTCCGGGGTCTCCCCCGCCCGTCCCCGAGCCCCCGCGCGACACCCTCCCTCTCCTGGCTTCGGTCCTGGCCCAGCGGGACGAGGCGTTCCGGTCGCTCCGGAGCCTTGCCAGGATCAGCTACCGAGTGGGCGAGGAGAAGGGCGGGTTCAGCGCCGCGGTCCTGGTCCAGAGACCCGGTCGCCTGAGGCTCGAAGCGTTCTCCGTGGTGGGCGCGGCGCTGATCCTCACGGTGGACGACGGCGAAGTGACCGGTTTCCTGCCCTCCGAAGCGCGTTTCTACCGCGGCAGGGCGTCCCGGGAGAACCTCTACCGCGCTACCCGGATGCTGCTGGAGCCCCACGAGATGGCCGCGCTGCTGCTGGGGGTCCCGCCGGTGGACCCGGACGCGGCCTGGGACGCGGACTCCCTCGGGTTGCGGCGCGTGGGCCCCGACGGGAGCGCCGACGTGCTCGCCTTCGACACCGAGAGGACGGCCCCGATCCGATGGTGGCGCGTGGGTCCGTCCGGAGAGGTCCTCTACGCCGCGGCCTTCGAGGACTTCTCCGACACCCCGTTCGGACCCTTCCCGTTGACGGTCACGCTGGAGACGCCCTCGCTCGGACGTTCCTACGAGGTCCGTTACGACGAGCCGGAAGTCAACGTGGCCCTGCCCGACTCCCACTTCGTCCAGGACCTTCCCCAAGGCGCGGTCCGGGTCCCGCTCCCGTCGCCCGCGGGTTGAACCGCCTCACGCCGCCTCGTCGGACTCCGAACCACTCCCTGACCCTCCCATCCCCGGTTCGTCGTTACCCCCGGAATGGCCGAGTTCAGGCGCTTGCCCCTGACCCTCTCATCCCCGGTTCGTCCCTATCCCCGTTCGTCCTGAGCGTAGCGAAGCGGAGTCGAAGGACGTGCGCATGCCCTCCTTGCCCCGATTTTCAGGCTACGTTCCGGTCGGCCCGGCCTCCATGTCGAAAGCCGCGGCCACGAGTTCCCTGGTGTAGTCGTGCCTGGGGCTCTCGAAGATGGCGTCCGCGGGACCCTGCTCCACCACCACGCCTTCGTGGAGCACCACGACGTGGTGGCTCATGGCTCGCACCACCTTCAGGTCGTGGCTGATGAACAGGTAGGCGCAGCGGTGCTGCTGCTGGAGCCTTCGGAGCAGATCGACGATCTGGGCCTGGACCGACACGTCGAGGGCGGATGTGGGTTCGTCCAGCACCACGAACCGGGGCTTCAGCACCATAGCCCGGGCGATGGCGATGCGCTGGCGCTGGCCGCCGGAGAACTCGTGGGGGTAGCGGTGCCGCGCCTCGGGCTCCAACTCCACCTCCCTCAGGGCTTCCACGATGAGCCGGTCCCGCTCCTCCGGGTCGTGGCCGAGGCGGTGGACCACCAGCCCCTCCTCGATGATCTGCGCCACGGACAGCCGCGGGTTCAGGGAGCCGTAGGGGTCCTGGAACACCACCTGCATGTCCCGGCGCAGGGGCCGCAGCGCGGCCGGGCGCAGGTCCCGGACGTCCCGGCCGTCGTAGCGGACCGCGCCGTTGCTGGCCGCCAGCCGCAGCAGCGCCATGCCGAGGGTGGTCTTGCCCGAGCCGCTCTCACCCACCACGCCCACGGTCCGGCCCTCGCGGAGCTCCACGGAAACTCCGTCCACCGCGCGTATGTGATCGACGGTGCGCCGCAGGACCCCGGCCTTCACCGGGTACCAGACCTTGAGGTCCTCGCAGGCGAGCACCGGCTCGGAGGCCGCGTCCGTGGGCTCGGGCGCGCCCTTGGGAGTGGCTGCGAGCAGGTGGCGGGTGTAGGGGTGCCGGGGCCGCTCCAGCACGTCCGCGGCGGCCCCCCCCTCGACGATCCTGCCCCGTTGCATGACGCACAGGCGGTCGGCCAGCTTGCGCACGATGCCCATGTCGTGGGTGATGAACAGGATGGCCATGCCCAGGCGTTGCCGCAGGCTCGCCAGCAGGTCCAGGAGTTGGGCCTGGACGGTGACGTCCAGGGCGGTGGTGGGCTCGTCCGCGATGAGCAGGTCCGGCTCGTTGGCCAGCGCCATGGCGATCATCACCCGCTGCCGCTGCCCGCCGGACAACTCGTGGGGGTACGCGCCCAGGCGGCGCTCCGGGTCCGGGATTCCCACCAGCCGCAGCAACTCCAGGGTCCGCCGGGCGGCCCCGGGGCCGTCGAGCCCCTTGTGGAGCTTCAGGGTCTCGCCGACCTGGCGCTCGATGGTGTGGAGCGGGTTCAGGGAGGTCATGGGCTCCTGGAAGATCATGGCGATGCGGTCGCCGCGAATGCGTTGCAGGGTCCGGGGGTCGGCGCCCACCAGTTCCGCGCCCTGGAAACGGACGCTGCCCCGGGGATGGCTGGCCGCGGGATAGGGCAGGAGCTGCAGGACCGACAGCGCGGTGGCCGACTTGCCCGAGCCGCTCTCTCCCACCAGGGCCACGGTCTCGCCCCGATGGACGGCGAGGGAGACGCCGTCCACCGCCTCCACCGCGCCGGGGCCCGAGCCGAAACGCACCGCCAAGTCGTGGATGGCGAGCAGCGCCGCGTCCGCTCCGGGCCCCGGCGCGGGTTCGGCGTTCCCGGCCCCGGCCGGCGCCGCTGCGGGTTCGGTGCTGCCCGCGGACTCGTGCGCGAAGGTCTTGCGCGGGTCGAAGGCGTCGCGCACACCTTCCCCGATGAACACCAGCAGGCTCAGCATGACGGCGATGACGAGGAAGGCGGTGAACCCGAGCCAGGGCGCGTGCAGGTTGTCCTTGCCCTGCTTCAGCAGTTCGCCCAGGGAAGCCGACCCCGGCGGGAGGCCGAAGCCCAGGAAGTCCAGCGCCGTCAGCGTCACCACCGCGCCGCTGGTGACGAAGGGCAGGAAGGTCAACGCCGCCACCATGGCGTTGGGCAGCACATGGCGGGCGATGATGCGCGGGTTGCCCACCCCCAGGGCCCGGGCCGCCTTCACGTAGTCGAGGTTCCGCGCGCGCAGGAACTCCGCCCGCACCACCCCCACCAGCGCCATCCAACTGAACAGCAGCATGAACCCCAGCAGCCACCAGAAGCTCGGTGTCACCACGCTGGCGAGGATGATGAGCAGGTAGAGGGTGGGCAGGCCCGACCACATCTCGATGAAACGCTGGAAGACCAGGTCGAGCCAGCCGCCGAAGTACCCCTGCACCGCGCCTGCGGCAATGCCCACCACGGAGCTCACCAGGGTCAGGACGAGGCCGAACAGCACGGAGATGCGGAAGCCGTAGATCAGCCGCGCCGCCACGTCCCGGGCCTGGTCGTCGGTGCCGAGCCAGTTCCGCCGGCTCGGGGGCGACGGCGCCGGTGTGTCCAGGTCGTAAACGATGGTGTCGTAGCGGTAGGGGATGGGGGGCCACACCATCCAGCCGCGCTCGTGGATGAGCGCCTGTACTTCGGGGTCCTTGTAGTCCGCGGCGGATTCGAGGAAGCCGCCGAACTCCGTCTCCGGGTAGTCCGCCAGCACCGGCGCGTAGAACCGGCCGTCGTAGCCTACCAGCAGGGGCCGGTCGTTGGCGATGAACTCGGCGAACAGGCTGGCCAGCAGCAGCGCGCCGAAGACCAGCAGCGATACGTACCCGCGCCGGTTGGCGCGGAAGTTGTCCAGGCGTCTTCGGTTGAGCGGGGTCATGGATCCACCGGGACGGGGTCAGGTCTCCCGGCTCTCGAAGTCGATGCGCGGGTCCACCACTACGTAGGTCAGGTCCTCCGCCAGCTTCATCACCAGCCCCAGCAGCGTGAAGAAGTACAGGGTCCCGAACATCACCGGGTAGTCGCGGTTGATGGCCGCCTCGAACCCCAGCAGGCCGACTCCGTCCAGCGAGAAGATCACCTCGGTGAGCAGCGCGCCGGTGAACAGCACGCCCACGAAGGCGCCGGGAAAGCCCGCGATGACGATGAGCATGGCGTTGCGGAACACGTGCCGGTACAGCACCCGGCGCTCGCTGAGCCCCTTGGCCCGGGCGGTCATGACGTACTGCTGCCGGATCTGGTCCAGGAACGAGTTCTTGGTGAGCATGGTGAGGCCGGCGAAGCCGCCGATGACCATGGACAGCACCGGCAGGGTGATGTGCCAGAGGTAGTCGGTGACCCGCTGCCACGCGCCGAGCTCGCTCCAGTCGTCCGACACCAGGCCGCGCAGCGGGAACCAGTCCAGGTAGCGCCCCCCGGCGAACAGCACGATCAGCAGGATGGCGAACAGGAACCCCGGCACCGCGTTGCCCACGATGACCGCGCCCGAGCTCCACACGTCGAAGCGCGAGCCGTCCCGCACCGCCTTGGCCACCCCCAGGGGGATGGACACCAGATAGACCAGCAGCGTGGTCCAGAGTCCCAGGGAGACGGACACCGGCAGCTTGTCCGCCACCAGTTGCACCACCGAGCGGTCGCGGAAGAAGCTGTCGCCGAAGTCGAACCGCAGGAAGTTGCCCATCATCAGGAAGAACCGCTGGTGCGCCGGCTTGTCGAAGCCGAACTGCCGTTCGATCTCCCGGATGAACTCGGGGTCGATGCCCCGGGCGCCCCGGTACTTGCCGCCGCCGGCCCCTGGGTCCCGGGAGGGCTGCGCCGAAGGCCCGGCCTCCCGCGAGTCGCCGCCGCCGGCGAAACGTTCGGTGGCCGCCACGTCGGTCTGCTGGAGCTTGGCCAGGAGCTGCTCCACCGGCCCGCCCGGGGCCGAGTGGATGATGACGAAGTTCAGCACCATGATGCCGAACAGGGTCGGGAGGATCAGCAGCAGCCGTCGCAGGATGTAGGCGAGCATGACGGGTCCCGGTCAGTGGGCGCCGCGGTTGGAACGGCGGCGGCGCCTATCCGTCGCTGCGCCGGGCGTCCAGGGCCGCGGCCTTGCCGGAGTCGATCCACCAGGCGTCGAACTGGACTCCTTGGGTGGGGGTGGTCTCCGGGCGGCCGAACCTGTCCCAATAGACCAGCCGGTCGTAGGGGATGTGCCACTGGGGGATCACCCAGTGGCCCCACTGGAGCACCCGGTCCAGGGCGCGCACATGGCTCACCAGGCTCTTCCGGTCCGCGGCGGCGATCACGCCCCGGATCAGGGCGTCCACCACCGGGTCCTCGATGCCCATGAGGTTCCGGCTCCCCGGCCGGTGGGCGAAGTCCGACCCCCAGAAGTCGCGCTGCTCGTTCCCCGGGGACAGGGACTGGCCCCAACTGGCGATGACCACGTCGAAGTCGAAGTCGTCCAGCCGCCGCCGGTACTGGGCGCTGTCCACCGTCCGCACGGTGGCGGTGACCCCCAGCCGGGCCAGGTTCCGGGTGAAGGGCAGGACCACGCGCTCGAACAGCGGGCTCACCAGCAGGACCTCGAACTCCATGACCCGGCCGGTCTCCTGGTGGGTCAGCTTGCGGGTGGCTTTGTCGATGCGCCACCCGGCGTCCCGCAGCAGCTTCGACCCGGTGCGGAGGTTGGCCCGGATGCGGCCGGAGCCGTCGGTGGCGGGCGGCTCGTACTCGGTAGTGAAGACCTCCTCGGGCAGGCGGTCCCGGTAGGGTTCGAGGATCGCCAGTTCGTCCGCGCCCGGAAGCCCGGCGGCCGCGAGCTCCGAGTTGTCGAAGTAGCTGCGCGTGCGCGTGTACTGGCCGTAGAAGAGGCTCCGGTTGGACCACTCGAAGTCGAACGCATAGGCGAGGGCGCGGCGCACCCGCGGGTCCGCGAACAGGGGCCGGCGGGTGTTGAAGGCGAACCCCTGCATGCCGGTGGAGCGGTCGTGGGAGACCTCTTCCTTCTTCACGAGACCCTGCCGGAGCGCGGGGAAGTCATAGGCCGCGGCCCAGTTCTTGGAGCTGTTCTCCGCCCGGAAGTCGTACTCCCCGGCCTTGAACGCCTCCACCGACACGGTGCCGTCCCGGTAGTAGTCGTGGCGCACCCGGTCGAAGTTGTCGCGCCCCACGTTCACGGGCAGGTCCCTGCCCCAGTAGTCCTCCACCCTGCGGTACTCCACGTAGCGCCCGGGCTCGAAGGCGCCCACCCGGTAGGGACCGCTCCCCAGGGGCGGCTCCAGGGTCGTCCGGGTGAAGTCCCGTTCCGTCCAGTAGTGCTTGGGCAGCACCACCAACTGTCCGAGGATCAGCGGCAGCTCCCGGTTGACGCCCTTGCCGAAGGTGAACCGCACCGTCCTCTCGCCGCGCCGCTCGGCCTTCTTCACGTCCCGGTAGTAGCCCCGGTAGAAGGGGACGGCCTTGGTGCGCAGGGTCTCGAAGGTCCAGAGGACATCTTCTGCGGTGACCGGCTCGCCGTCGTGCCACCGGGCCTCCGCCCGCAGCGTGAACTCCACCCAGGAGCGGTCCCGGGGCCAGGTGACGCTCTCGGCCAGCAGGCCGTACTCGCTGAAGGGCTCGTCCGCGGACCCGGTCATCAACGTCTCGTAGATGCGTCCGATGCCCGCCGCGGGGTTGCCCTTGACGATGAAGGGGTTGAAGCTGTCGAAGGCGCCGATGGCCTCCAGCCGCACCGCGCCCCCCTTGGGCGCTTCGGGGTCCACGTAATCGAAGTGCTCGAAGTCCGGCCCGTACTTCAGGTCCCCGTGCATGGCGATGCCGTGGCTCGTGCGGACCTCATCGCCGAAAGCCGCGGGGACCGCGACCGTCAACGCGGCCAACGCCGCGATTCCCGTCCATCTGGCGCGCATGGAATCCTCCTCGAGTTGCAACGCTCGGGCTCATCATACATGTAGCAACCCCTTTTTGCTGCAACTTGCCGAAACATCCAATCTCTTTCATACTTTCCTGCGGAACCCCTGAACGATCGGGACGTCCCGGATGGATTCCCTCACCCTGACAATCCCGTCCCCGTTCGTCCTGAGCGTAGCGAAGCGAAGTCGAAGGACGCGCTCATGCCTCCTGTCCCGATCGTTCCGAGTTTCCCCGATCGGTTGTCGCCAGGCCCACGAAGGAGGGAAGCCATGGAACTGCCTGGGCACGGCGCCGGCGCCGCCCCGGACGCCCTCATCGAGCAGCTCGCTTCCGCGGTGCACGCCCGCAGGATGGCGGTACCGGCCATCCTGTTCCTCGAAACCCACAAGCCGCTCACCTCGCTGTTCCATGCGGCCGCGGTCATGAGCCTTCCCGTGATGCTGCCGCTGTTCGGGGCCAGGGCGCGGGAGTTGCCCGCGTTCCTCCAGTCCCGGGACAACGTGGAGCGGCTCATCCGGCGCATCGAAGAGTTGGCCGGGGAGGGCGGGAAGGGCTGATGGGCGGGTTCGACGAAGCGACCCCCGCGGTGGTGGTGGTCCTCGCGCTGATGATCGGGCCGGTGCTGTACTACATCCGCACGGCCCGGCGGCGGAGGGACCTCCACGTGCGGCGCCTGGCCGGGGTGGACGCCATCGACGAGGCCGCGGGGCGGTCCGCGGAGATGGGACGGCCCCTCTCCTTCACCACCGGCATCACCCGGGTGAGCCCGGTGCTGTACGCGTGCCTGGGGGTGCTCTACTACGTGGCCCGCAAGGCCGCGCGCTACAAGTCCCGGCTGCTGCTGCCCCAGAACGACCCCGAGGTCATGGCCATCGCGGAGGACGTGCTCCGGGACGCCTACCGGGCCGAGGGCCGGTCGGACCGGTTCGACCCGCGGAACGTCATCTTCCTTTCGGAGGAGCAGTTCGCCTTTGCCGCGGGGTACGCGGGCCTGGTGCAGCGGGAACGGGTGGCCGGGGCCTTCCTCTTCGGCCACTTCGCCGCGGAGTCGCTGATCCTGGCCGAGGCGGGACAGCAGGCGGGCGCCATGCAGGTGGGGGCCTCGGTGAGCCCGGAGCAGGTGGCGTTCTTCATCGCCTCCTGTGACTACACGCTCATCGGCGAAGAGCTGTTCGCCGCCTCGGCCTACCTGACCCGGGAGCCGGTCCAGCTCGGCAGCCTCCACGGACAGGACCGGGCCAAGCTCTTCCTGGTGCTGCTGATCGTGGCCGGGGTCGGGGTCGCGACCCTGAACTCGGTGTGGCCGGAGCTCGGCCTCCCCAACCTCGACGCCCTGATGGGGGTCGGCTGGGGGTTCGGATGGTGAACTTCCGCACGCGCCTCATCAAGCTGGTCACCTTCCTGGGCGGCATCTACTTCTTCCTGGAGTTCGTGCTGCCGGACGCCCTGTTCGGGGTGAAGATCGACGCCTACCACGACCCCATCTCCAACGGCTTCATCACCGTCGGCGCCATGGCCGTGGGCCTCGGCCTCGTCAACCTGCTCTTGCTGCACGGCTCGAAGATCGTCTTCCGGCGCAGGGACTGGGGCTACAGCGCGGCGCTCCTCTCCGGCCTGGCGGTGATGATGGCGGTCACCTTCCACGACTGGTCCCGGACCAGCCGGGTGGCGGAGGACGTGGCGGCCGTCTCCCGGCTGGGGGACTTCGCGGAGCGCATCCGGGCGGACCACGAGGAGCAGGCGGACGGGGTCCTGCCCGCGGCGGAACGCAACCGCGCGCTCCGGCAGGCCGCGGCCCGGCTGCTGGCCCGGGTCGAGGGCGAGATGGCCGGTTTCGACCTCGGCCGCTTCGGGGCCGGGAGCATCGACCAACGCCTCGCACAGGGATACCTGGCGGAAGCCGGCGAGGGGGTGGCCGCGGTGCGGGCCGCGGTGGAGGAGCTGGCCACCGCGGACGGAGGGCCGGTGGACGCGGCCGCCAACACCGCCGCGGCGCGGGCGCTGCGGGGTCTCGCCGACTCCTGGCGCAACCTGCGCAACCACGAGTACGAGCACTCCACCGCGAAGCGGGTCTATGGCCTGCTCTTCGACGGGCTGTTCGTGGCCCTGGGGTCGGCCATGTTCTCGCTCCTGGGGTTCTACATCGCGGCCGCGGCCTATCGCGCCTTCCGGGTGCGCTCCGCGGAGTCCTCGCTGATGATGGCCGCGGCGGTGGTGGTCATGCTCGGGCAGATCCCCTTCGGCGTGTGGATCTGGTCCGGGTTGCCGGACGTGAGGCTGTGGCTCCTGGAGGTGCCCAACTCCGCGGCGTTCCGGGCCATCACCCTGGGGGCCGGCGTGGCCGGGCTGGTCATGGCGTTCCGCATGTGGTTCTCCATCGAATCGGAGTCCTTCGACCGGGAGGAGCGGTAGGATGGACCTCGCGCGGCTGGACCGCCGCTGGATCTACCTGCTGGTCTTCCTCGCGCTGAGCGCGCCCATCATCGCGGGCTACACGGTGCAGCCCACGCGCATGGACGACGCCGGCAGGTTCTTCGACCTGGTGGACGGCATCCGGGCCGAGCCGGGGCGGTACGCGTTCGTGGCCATGGACTTCGGCCCCGGCACCAAGGGTGAGAACCAGCCCCAGGCCCGGGTGGTGGTGGAGCACCTGATGCGCAAGCGCGTCCCGGTGATCCTGTTCTCCCTCTATTACCTGGCCGAGCCCTTCCTCAAGTCCATCCCCGAAGAGGTGGCGCGGCAGCTCGAACGCGAGCATCCCGGCGAGACCTGGGAGTACGGCCGCGACTGGATCAACCTCGGTTACCGGCCGGGCGCCGGCGTCCTCATCCAGGCGATCCCCAAGTCGGAGAACCTGGCCGAACTGTTCGAGAAGGACGCCCGCGGCAACCGCATCTCCGAGCTCCCCGCGTTCCGCGGACTGCGCACCCTCCGCCAGATCTCCTTCCTGGCCGAGTTCACCGGCCTGGTGGGGGTCTTCGACAACTACGTCCAGTACTTCTCCAGCAAGGACTATACGCCGGCCTTCGGCCACGGCTGCACCTCCATCACCATCCCCGAGGCGTTCATCTACCTCGACTCGGGCCAGATCCAGGGGTTGCTCGGCGGCCTGGCCGGGGCGGCGTGGTACTCCGAGCTCATGCGCCGGCGCTACCCCGAGCGGCCGGTGGACGAATCGCTGACGTTGAACACGGGCCTGGGCGTGGCCCAGCTCGTGGTGATCGCCTTCATCGTCCTGGGCAACGCCGCGGGCTTGCTGCGCCGGCGGAAGCCGAGGTCCCGGCCATGACGAGCGCGGACTACTGGCACGCGGCCACGGTGCTCGTGGGCGGCGTCGGCACCCTGGCCATCTTCAGCTTTCTCATCAGGGAGAACCCGTTCTTCCGGCTGTTCGAGCACCTGTTCATCGGCATCGCGGCCGGCTTCGGCCTCGTGCTCAGCATCAAGAACTTCCTGTGGCCCAAGGTGCTGTCGCCCATGCTCGGCCTGGACATCGTGACCTGGCCCGACGGCAGCGTGTCCCACGAGTACGACCCCCGGCTGCTGCTCTACGCCCTGCCCATGGCCTTCGGCCTGTTCTACTACTTCCTGTACTCCCGGAGGCACGCGTGGCTGGCCAAGCTGGTCATCGGCTTCTCACTGGGCATGAGCGGAGGGCTCGCCTTCAAGGGGTTCTTCAACCAGATCCTGCCCCAGGTGGCCAGCAGCTTCAAGCCGCTGGCGGTGTTCGAGGACGGCGCCCTGGCCCTGGGCGGCAGCCTGGAGAACACGTTCTTCGTCTTCACCCTGCTGGCGGTCATGTACTACTTCTTCTTCTCCTTCCGGCACGAGAACCGGGCCGCCAACGGCCTGTCCCTTTCCGGGCGCTGGCTCCTGATGGTGTGCTTCGGCGCCTTCTTCGGCTCCACGGTGATGGCGCGCACCGCGCTGCTGGTGGAACGGGTGCAGTTCCTGCTCATCGACTGGTACGGCGCGCTGGCGCGCCTGGTGTTGTAGCGGCAGGTCCTCTCGTGGAAGGATGGCGCAAGGAGTCATAACGGCATGTCGCGGTTCCTGGAATTCGTCCCGTTGTTCGTGTCGTTTGCAGCCCTGTGCCTGAGCGCGTACATTTTCCTGGAATCACGCGGCAGACGACGGCGGAAGCTGGTCAACGCGGTCTATCATCATGCGAGCAAGGCTGTCCGCGACCTGGAAACGTTGAAGGACCGCAACGACTCGATTCGGGAAAAGATCGAGCAGGACGAGTCGTACACGCCGCATGTGGTGCGTTCGACCGCTGACGATCTCACCTACGACCAAGTGATCGAGGTAATGGAGCTACTGGACGAACGGGAAGAAGAGATCGTCCTGTCGTACTTCCATCATGAAGCGGAGCTTCACGCGTTTGCGGAGAGTTTCGACCTGGAGTTCGTGAGAGGCTGGCCCTCTGGCAGAAAACTCGCCCTCTGGCAACTATTCGAGAAGTCCCAGAAGGACACGCTCGAAAACGCAACCGGCACGGTGCGTATCCTGAAAGACCGTCAGTTTCCCGGAAGGGTTTTCAGGCGTGTGCCGGGCCCTTGACCGAAGCGGAGGCGATCCGATGGCGCTATACGATGGGGCCTGACCCCGGACCAAGGCAAGTCATTGTATCGTCCTCGTTCTGTCGCGTCGCCATCAGGGTTTCGATGTACGGAACCCCGTGTCTGCCGGAAGCTAACCCGGATCGTCCGATGATGTCAAGAGGCCTTATGGCCGGTCTCGTTCCATGAAGACCGATCCCACAGCGCTCCGGACCGTGCTGGTCACCGATTGCGGCTCCACCACCACCAAGGCGCTGCTGTTCGAGAAGACCGATGCCGGGTGGCGCCAGACCCGCCGGGGCGAGGCCCCCACCACCGTGGAGCAGCCCGTGGCCGACGTGACCGTCGGCGCCCTGAACGCCTTCACCGAGTTGGAGGAAGTGAGCGGCCGCGCCATCCTCCAGCGGGACGGAGCGAGGGGCGGCGAGCCTCCGTTCATCGAGTCCGGCGGCGACCCGGCCCGCGGCATCGACCTCTACCTGTCCACCAGTTCGGCCGGCGGCGGGCTCCAGATGACCGTGGCCGGGGTGGTGCGCCGGATGAGCGCGGAGTCCGCGGAACGGGCCGCCTTGAGCGCCGGCGCCATCGTCATGGACGCCATCTCCGCGGACGACGGGCGCGAGGACCACGAACGCATCCAGCGGCTGCGCCACCTGAGGCCGGACATGGTGCTGCTCACCGGCGGCGTGGACGGAGGGTCCCAGGAGCACGTGGTGGAGATGGCGGAGACCCTGGCCGCGGCGGCGCCGCGTCCCCGCTTCGGCGACTCCCTCAAGCTGCCGGTGATCTACGCCGGCAACGGCCGCGTCGCGGACGACGTGCGGCGCCTGCTCGACAACACCGCCCGGGTGACGGTGGTGGACAACGTGCGCCCGACACTGGAGGCGGAGCACTTGGCCCCGGCCCGGGAAGCCATCCACGACCTCTTCCTCACCCACGTCATGAGCCACTCGCCGGGGTACGACAAGCTGCTGCGATGGACCCCGGCCCCGGTCATGCCGACCCCCGCGGCCGTGGGCGACATGGTGCGCGGCTACGCCGGGGACACCGGCCGGTCGGTCTTGTGCGTCGATATCGGCGGCGCCACCACCGACGTCTTCAGCGTGTTCGACGACCGGGAAGGCGAGCCGGTGTTCAACCGCACGGTCAGCGCCAACCTGGGCATGAGCTACTCGGTGGCCAACGTGCTCATCGAGGCCGGGGTGGAGTCCATCCGCGGCTGGCTGCCCTGCGACATGGAGCCCGCAGAGGTCCGGGACCGGCTGCGCAACAAGATGATCCGGCCCACCTCGATCCCCCAGACCCTGGAGGACCTGTGGCTGGAGCAGGCGGTGTGCCGCGAGGCGCTGCGCCTGGCCCTGGTCCACCACCGATCCCTGGCCGTGGGCCTGAGCGGCGTGCAGCAGCAGCGCGGCATCGCCGACATCTTCTCCCAGACCGCCGGCCGGTCGGACTTGGTGGACATGATGCGCCTGGACCTGGTCATCGGCTCCGGCGGCGTCCTGAGCCACGCCCCGGACCGCATGAGCGCCGCGCTCATGATACTGGAGGGTTTCGAGTTGCAAGGCTTCACCCGGATCGCGGTGGACTCGGTCTTCATGATGCCCCACCTGGGAGTCTTCGCCTCCGTCCATCCCGACGCGGCCCGGGAGGTCTTCCTGCACGACTGCCTGGTGGACGTGGCCCATGCCGCGGCCCCGGTGTTCTCGCGGAAACGGGCTGCGGGGACGGCGCTGGCCGAGGTCTCGGTGGACGGGGCCCGGGCCGGGACCGTCACCGTCGGCGTCGTCGGCCGCATCCCGCTGGATCCCGGCGCCCCGGTCCGGGTCGCCGTCCGGCCTGCGGCCCGGGACGTGGACGTGGGGGCCGGCGCCGGCGTCCCCCTGGAGCGGGACGTCACCGCCGGCCTTTGCGGCGTGATCCTCGACGGCCGCAACCGCCCGCTCCGGCCCGCGGCGTCCGCCCGCGAGCAGGCCGGGGAGCGCCGGTCGGTGATGGCCAGGCTCGGGCTGGTGGAGCCATGACGCCGGCGTTCACGCCCGGACTCCGGGTGCAGGACCACACGGTGGTGCGGAAGACCCGCGAGCTTCCGGCGCCCGGGCGGATACTCTGCGAGGTCGGCGACACGGTGGTGCCGGACACCGTGGTGGCCCGTGCCGAGCTGCCGGGCGAGCTGCGCATCCTGCGCATCCCGGAGAGCCTCGGCATCGAACCCTTCGAGGCGGTCAAGGGCCTCAAGGCTGCGGAAGGCGACCCGGTGGCGGAAGGCGGCCTTCTGTGCGAGCACGTGGGACTGTTCGGGCTGTTCCGGTCGCGGTTCCACGCGCCCGCGAGCGGCGTGGTGGAGTTCGTCACCCCGCGCACCGGGCACGTGGGGCTTCGTCTGGCGGCCCACGCCATCGAGCTGCGGGCGTACCTGCCCGGCACGGTGGCGGAGGTCGAGCGGGACAAGTCCGTCACGGTGGAGAGCCGCGGGGCGTTCGTCCAGGGGATCTTCGGCATCGGCGGCGAACGCTGCGGCGTCATACGGGTACTGGACGGCGGCCCCAGGACCGTGGTGGGGGCGAAGACGATACCCGCGGACGCGGCCGGCAAGGTGCTGGTGGGCGGCACCTGTCCGAGCCTCACGGCGTTGCAGCAGGCGGCCGCGGCCGGCGCGGTGGGGATGGTGGTGGGGTCGGTGGACGACCACACCCTCCGGGGCTACCTCGGTTACGACCTGGGCGTGGCCCTCACCGGCCACGAGGACGTCCCCATGACCCTCATCGTCACCGAGGGCTTCGGCTGGCTGCCCCTGGCGGAACGCACCCATTCCCTGCTCCGAAGCCTCGACGGCCGCGCCGCCTCCATCAACGGCGCCACCCAGGTGCGCGCGGGCGCGGTCCGCCCCGAGATCATCGTCGCCCGGGACGAGAGCGAGGCGCCCGCGTCCCGGGGACCGTCTCCGGCCCCGGGCCTGCGAGTCGGTGCGCCCGTCCGCATCGTCCGGGCGCCCTACTTCGGCGTCGCCGCGGAAGTGGTGGCGCTGCCCCCCGAGCCCGAGCCCATCGAGACCGGTGCCCGCACCCGCGTCCTGCGCGCGCGCCTGCCGGACGGCCGCACCGTGACCGTGCCCCGGGCCAACGTCGAACTGCTGTAGCGCCCCCGTCCGCCGCGGTCGGCCCTTCCGCTTCCGCCCAGACCGGAAAGCCCTTGGGAAACCCTGAACATCAGGGAACCTCTGAACAATTCCGAAGGAAGAGCGCGTCCTTCGACTTCGCTTCGCTACGCTCAGGACGAACGGGGATGGATTCCCGCTTTCGCGGGAATGACGGGTGTGGGTAGCTGCGGGAATGCGGGGTGGGGCGTCTGCGACGCCAAACCGGGGACGGCATGGTCGGAATGGGAGGAAGCGACATCATCGCGTGCGTGGAGAGTGTCGCAACCCACACGAATTCCGGAAGCGCCAACAATAGAGCCGCGGATGGGGGATTACTCCCCGTGACCTTCCTGTACCCGTTCGTCCTGAGCGTAGCGAAGCGAAGTCGAAGGACGCCTCTTCCTCCGGGACCGTTCAGGCTTTCCTTGGGATCGGCAGGGAATTGGGCTTTCTATACCCCGTCGAGGTATGGAATATGGCAAACCTGTACGTGCCGCGCCGCCAGGAGCGGGAGCTCAGGCGGTTCATCGACGACGACGCGCCCCACAAGCCGGTGCTCCTGCTGGACGGGGCGCGGCAGGTGGGGAAGACGACGCTGGTGGAAACCGTCCTGGACCGGTGCGCCGGGGACTCGGTGCGGATCGACCTGGAACGGGACTCGCGGTTCCGTTCCGCCATGGACGAGGGCAACGGTTTGACTTTTCCGTCCATGGTAGGTAAAGGCCCCATGGGTTTTCTCCATGTTCAACGATCCTTCACGACCAACGGAGCGCTTTATGCCTTCAGCGATTGCGGTGGCGCATAGTTTCCTTGGTTTGGCAAGCCGTGACGAAGAGAAAGTGGGTATTGTGAGACTTCACAAACTCGTCTATTTCGCGCATGGATGGTTTTTGGGATTTGAAGACGGGAAGCCTCTGGTCGAGGAAGCTCTTGAAGCATGGACATGGGGACCTGTTTTCCCGTCCCTCTACTATAAGTTGGCAGGTCATGCAGGGGAGGATATTTCTCGAGTCATGGCCGGAAGTCCGGTCGTTTCCGATGGAGAGACTCACGACTTCATAGACATGATCTGGAAGGGGTACCGTCCCTTGAGTACGATACGGTTGTCAGCAATGGCTCATCAAAAAGGTTCCCCTTGGTACGACACCGTTACCAAAGCGTTAGGGGAAGAGGACACCTCGGTGGATTTTCTCCGTCAAGTCCTGCCCATCGGGCTTGTTATCCCGCGGGGGACGATGCAAGAGTACTTTGGAGGAATGATCAGGATGGAAAGGGACCGTGTCGGCCAAGAAGCCACCTGAAGAGATATTTGAGGGTCTTTTCTGATTCCCTGGGCTTTGACGTGTCCACCGAGGAAGAAAAGTTCTGATCGCTGTTGTCGGCAGTACGGCAGTGGCCGTTATCGGATTGGTTCTTGCGGTCATCAAGGGGCTCTTCTCGGATCGTCGCCTTTCGCAGGATTCGGGCTGAGCATTCCCGTTTTTCTGGCGCCTTCCACCTTCCGGTTCCCCTGATTTATGGAGATCTTCAGGTGCTATCCCCGGGCGTGGGATTGTCCTGCTCCCGGGCCGAGGACGGTCCCGGCCCCGGACGCGCATCCGATGGACGTTTGCAGCCCCGGTGATTTTTGGTAGAGTGCGCGCTTGCGGGTTCCTCCCGGCCGGCAGGGAGCGGCGGCCACATGGCGACACTGCTCGAACTCAAGGACCTCCACACATCCTTCGTGACCACCGACGGCGAGTTGCCGGCGGTGGACGGCCTGGACCTCACCATCGAAGCGGGCAAGACCCTGGGGCTGGTGGGCGAGTCGGGCTGCGGCAAGAGCGTGACCGCGCTCTCCATCATGCGGCTGATCCCGTCCCCTCCGGGGAAGGTGTCCGCGGGGGAGATCCTCTATCGCGGGCGGGACCTGCTCAAGCTGCGGGACGAGGAGATGCGGCAGATCCGCGGCAACGAGATCTCCATGGTCTTCCAGGAGCCCATGACCTCGCTGAACCCGGTGTTCACGGTCGGGGACCAGATCATGGAGGCCATCCGCCTCCACCAGAAGGTCACCCGGCGGGAGGCCCGCGACAAGGCGGTGGAGATGCTCCGGCTGGTGAAGATCGCCGATCCCGGGCTCCGGGTCAACGACTACCCGCACCAGATGAGCGGCGGCATGCGCCAGCGCGTCATGATCGCCATGGCGCTGTCGTGCAACCCGAGCCTGCTCATCGCCGACGAGCCCACCACCGCCCTGGACGTGACCATACAGGCCCAGATCCTGGAGTTGATGGGCGAGCTCCAGGACCAGCTCGGCATGGCCCTGCTGCTCATTACCCACGACCTCGGGGTGGTGGCCGAGCAGGCCGACGAGGTGGCCATCATGTACGCCGGCCGGATGGTGGAGCGCGCACGGCCCGAGGCCATATTCGGCAAACCCCTGCACCCCTACACCATCGGCCTGCTGAACTCGCTGCCCAGCGGCGCCAGCCGGCGCCGGCTCGACGCCATACCGGGGGTGGTCCCCAGTCCCCTGGAACTGCCCAGCGGGTGCCGCTTCCGGGACCGCTGCTTCAAGGCGTCGGGGATCTGCGCCGGGCACGAGCCCCCGCTGGAGCAGAAGGGGCGCCATCAATGGGTCTCCTGCTACAGGACGAACTGAACCCGTGAGCCTGCTCGAAATCAGGAACCTCAAGAAGTACTTCCCGGTGGAGGAAGGGCTGTTGTCCCGCCGCAAGGGCGACGTGAAGGCGGTGGACGGCGTAAGCCTCACCGTGGAGGAAGGGGAGACCCTGGGGGTGGTGGGCGAGTCCGGGTGCGGCAAATCGACCCTGGGCCGGACCATACTCCGGCTGATCGAGCCCACCGACGGCGAGATCCTGTTCGAGGACAAGGACATCATGCGGATCTCCAACGCCGAGATGCGCGACCTGCGCCGGCGCATGCAGATCATATTCCAGGATCCCTACGCCTCGCTGAACCCGCGCATGAGGGTCGGCGAGATCATCGGCGAGGGCCTCAAGATCCATCGCATGGCGTCCGGCGGCAAGCGCAGGGAGCAGGTGATGGGACTGCTCCGGCAGGTGGGTCTCAGGGAGGACCACTACGACCGCTACCCCCACGAGTTCAGCGGCGGCCAGCGCCAGCGCATCGGCATCGCCCGGGCCCTGGCGGTGTCGCCCAAGTTCATCGTGGCGGACGAGCCCGTGTCGTCCCTGGACGTGTCCATCCAGGCCCAGATCATCAACCTCCTGCAGGAGCTGCAGGAGAGCATGAGCCTCACCTACTTCTTCATCTCCCACGACCTGCGGGTGGTGGAGCACGTGAGCCACCGGGTGGCCATCATGTACCTGGGCAAGGTGGTGGAGATCGCCCCCAGCGAGGCCATCTACAGCGACTCCCGCCATCCCTACACCCGCGCCCTGCTGTCCGCGGTGCCCATGCCCGACCCCAACCCCAAGAAGGACCGCATGGTGCTGGAAGGGGACGTGCCGAGCCCGGTGAACCCCCCTTCCGGGTGCAACTTCCACCCCCGCTGTCCGTTCCGGGAGCCGGTCTGCTCCGAGGTGGAGCCGGAGCTGGAGTTCTCCCCCAGCGGCCACGCCGCCGCCTGCCACGTGTTCGGCCCCGGCAAACGCTCCTGGAGTTGAAGCCCCCCTCCTCCCAGCCCCCTCCGTCCTCCTTCTCCCCGGCGGCCTCCCCCTTGCGCCGAACCGTTCCTTGCATTCCCGCGGGCGGGTGCTACACTCCCCCGGGGCCGAAAACCCGCGAGCGGGCCGCATTCTGCCGGCTCGTTCGGACACTATCCAGAGGTGCAGCCAGATGGCAGACAACGACGGCCCCGTGCCCATGACGGCGCGGGGGCACCAACAGTTGCTGGAGGACCTCCAGCGCCTCAAATCCGTTGAGCGTCCCAGGAACGTCCGCGACATCGAGGAAGCCCGGGCCCACGGCGACCTGTCGGAGAACGCCGAGTTCCACGCGGCCAAGGAGCGCCAGTCCCTGCTCGACGTCCAGATCCGCGAGATCGAGGACAGGATCGCGCGGGCCCAGGTCATCGACGTGTCCCGGCTGTCCGGCGACAAGGTGGTGTTCGGCGCCACGGTCTCGCTGGTGGACGACGACAACGACGAGAACGTGGTTTACAAGATCGTGGGCGAGCACGAGGCCGAGCCCCGGGAAGGCCGCATCTCCCTGGGCTCCCCGGTGGCGCGGTCCCTGATCGGTCGGCGCGTGGGCGACCTGGTGGAGGTGCGCACGCCTGCGGGCGTGCGGAACTTCGAGGTTCTGGACGTCTCTTTCGTGGAATAGTCCCAGGGCCATCCTCCGGACCGCGGTTCTCGCGGGGCTCCTGTGGCCCGCCTGCTCGTGGGCAGAGGTGTCGATACGGGCGCAGCCGGGGTTCGGCGGCGTCTTCCGCCTTGGCGAGCCGCTGCCGCTGCGGGTGGAGCTGGTCAACTCCGGCGCCGCGGTGCGGGGCGTGCTGGAGGTGGAAGAGGCCCGGGGCGGACCCACCCGCGGCATACCGCCCTATTCCTTCCTCCAGCGTCGGGACGTGTTCCTGTCGGCCCACGCCCGCAAGGTCGTCTTCCTCACCGTCGATCCCGATTCGGTGGCGCAGCCGCTGCGGCTCCGCTTCACCGGCGCCGGGCGCGCCCATGAGACCTCCGTGAGCCTGCGGGGGCGGTTCACCGGCCAGCCCCTGGTGCTGCTGTTGACCCGGAGCAACGTGGCCCCGGCCATCCCCCTGTCCCGGGAGGCGCCGACGCCCGTGGTCTCCCTGCCCCTGGGCGAGCTCCCGGAGGACGTCCGGGCCTACGGCGGGGTCTGGAGCGTGATGCTCTACGAGCAGTCCCTGCGCGGCCTGTCGAGGCGGCAGCGCGGCGCGCTGGAGCGCTGGCTCTCTTCGGGAGGGGTCATGGCGGCCCTGGGCGGGGTCCACTTCGCCCTCTACCGGGACCCTGCCACCGCGGGGCTGCTGCCGGTGGAGGTCCGGGGCCTGGAGCGGCTGGAGGCGCTCCCGGACCTGTCGGCGCGGTTCGGCGGCGCCCTCGAAGACGTCCTGGTCCAGCAGGCCGCGGCGACCCGCGGCACGGTGCGGCTGGCGGAGGGGGACACCCCCATCGTGGTGGAGCGGAGCCACGGCCAGGGCAGGGTGGCCTACCTGGCCCTGGACGTGGGCCGGCCGCCGGTGGCGGACTGGCAGGGCCTGCCGGCGTTGTTCGAGGAGATGCTGGGCGCGCCCCCGCCCCGGCCATCGGACCGGTGGAACGCGTGGAGCAAGGAAGAGTTCACCGGGCTGCTCCAGGACTTCGGCTTCGTGAGCCTGCGCTCTCCGGTGGGGCCGTTGCTGTTGCTGCTGGCCCTCTACGCGGGGTCGCTGCTGCTGTGGTTCCGTCTGTGGAAGGCGGGCGGGCCGTCCCGGCGCGGCCTGGGGCTTGCGCCGGCGGGGCTCGTGCTCGCCTCCGCCCTCGGCGGCTATTGGTACTTCGACCGGGGCGGTTACGTGCCCGATGGCGTTCTGGTCTCCTCCACGGTGGTGGAGGAGAGCCTGTGGTCGGAGATCGCGTCGGAGCACTCCGACGTGGGCCTCTTCGCCACCCGGCGCCGGGACTTCTCCTTCGGCCTCGAACCGGGCTGGACCCGGCTCGACTTGGCGCCGGCCGCAGACAGGGAGTCCGACGCCTCGCTGGTGCTGCGGCAGGGGCGGCCGCGGGACCGGGTCCAGGTCCCGCTGGCGGAATGGAGCGCGGCGCTGTTCCGGTTGCGCTCGGTTCGGCCTTCTTCGGTGCGCGTGGATTGGGCGCAGACGCAGGACCGCTACCGCATCGGCATCGCCAACCGGAGCGCCGAGGGCCTCGCGGAATGCTGGCTGGTGGTCGAAGGACGCGGCTACGAACTGGGCGACGTGCCGCCCGGAGGCGTGCTGCGGCGGGAGGTCCCCGCGTTCCCGGACGCGGCCCGGTCCGGGGAAGGGGAAGGCCCCGAGGTCCGGGAGGTCCGCTTCGACGAACCGGTGCGCGGCGTGCTGCTGCAGCGCGCCTTGTCCCCGGACGGCGGCGCGCCGGACCCGGGGACCGCCTTCGTGGTGGGCTGGTTCCGGGACGGGGAGCCGGCGCTCCGGGTGGACGACCCGCGGGTCGCGGCGCACCACTTCCGCATGTTCCGGGTCGCCGTTCCGCTGGGCGGCGCGGAGGAGGACCTGTGACCCCCTGGTCGAACCCGGTGTTCCGGGAGGCCGCGGAGGTCTATTGGCGGGACGGGCATGCGTACGTCTCCTACCTGTTCTACGTGGTCGTTCTGGGCGCGCTGCAGGTCCTGGCCCTGGTCCTGCCGTCCGGGGAGGCCCAGTTCTGGGTCGGACCCGCGTTCCTCTTCAAGTTCTCGTCGGTGGCGGTGCTGCTGCTGATCGTCTATCTGACGCTGCGGTTCGCCGGCCTCGAATTCCTCGCCTGGCGCTTCTCGCCGCTGCGGCGCTGGCTGGAGGAGGAGCGGCTGGGGGTGCTGGCGGTGGGGTGTGGGTTGCTGTCCGTCCTGGCAGTCCACGCCCTGGTCCTGTGGTCCCTGGCGGCGCCGCTGCTGGCCTGGTCCGGGGCCATCGCCCGGTCGCCCCTCCGCGACATGGCCTCCACCCTGCCGCTGCTCCTGCTCTACGCCGTGGGCTACGGCGTCTGGGGCCTCGTGGCCCTGACCCTGTGGGAGCGCAAGCCGGACAGCCGCAGGGTCTTCATCCGGTGGATCTTCGTCTGCTTCTTCCTGCTCTCGGGGGCCTTCGGGGCGTGGGCCCAGACGTTGAACCCGGTGGCGTTTCTGCTCTATCATCTCGGCGTCCTGGACCTGTCCACGGCCACCGCCGGGTGGGGCTGGCCCCCGGCCTTCGTCCACTGGACCTTCCAGGGCTTGGTGTTCGCCATGGGGCTGGCGTTGCTGGCCAGGGGCTTGCGGCGCGTCCGGAAAGGGTACTCGTGACCGACCCCGGGTCCGTTCTGAGGGAGGACCTCGACCGTCTGCGCCGGTGGGAGCGGCGCAAGCGGCGCGAGCGCCTGCTGCTGGAAAGCCTTTGCTACACCGCGCTTGCGGCCGCGGCGCTGGTGCTGGCGCGGCCCTGGTTCCCGGTGGACGCCGGCCTGTTGTGGTGGACGCCGGCCCTGTTCGCCGGCGCCGCGGCCGGGGTGTTCCTGCTGCGCCCCTGGCGCGAGCAGGCGTTCGTGGGTTCGCTCAAGCGGGTGGACGACGCGCTGCAACTCCGGGAGCGGACGCTGACCGCGTGGGAGATCCTGCGCCGCTCCCCGGAGCGGGAACGAGGCCGACCGGAAGAGGACCTGGTGGTGGAGGAAGCCGCGGAGAGGCTGGCCGGGGCCGACCTCCGGCCGTTGCTCCCGCGGCGGTTCACGTGGCATGCGTGGGCGGCGCCGCTGCTGGCGCTGCTGGCGGTCGGGGGGGCGTGGCTGCCCCGGGGCGGCGCCCCCGAGGCGTCGTCGGCGTCGGCGCGGATGGCGCAGGAGGTCCGGGAGCACGCCCGGGACCTCGGTGAGCGGGCGCGCTCCCGGGACTTGGCCGAGAGCCTGCGCACGGCCCGGGCGTTGCGCGAGCTCGCCGACCGGCACGAGGCCGGCGCGGACGAATCGAGCTTGCAGGCGTCGGTGGGCGCCATGGCGGAGGTGCTGGACGAGATGGCCCGGTGGCGCTCCACCGATTCGGGCGTCGAGTGGCCGGGCCTGTCCGACGCGGCCCTCGCCGGCCTGAGGGAGCGGCTCCGGCCCTCGGAGGAGGGCGGGCCGGAGGGCTCGTTCGAGGGACGGAGCAGGAGCGAACTGCTGGAGTCCATGGGCCTTTCCTCCCTGGACCGCTTTCCCGGTGACTCCGCGGACATGAGCGAGCAGGAAGTGCGGGAGTTCCTCGACCGTCTCCGTCGGGAGGCCAGGGAGGAGCAGGACCGCAGGTCGCTGGCGGCCACCCGGGAGTTCCTCACCGATCTCGTGCCCGGGGATCCGGCGGACCAATCCACCGCGGAGGCGGCCGCCCCGGGCGGTCCCGCGGGACCCGAGGAGGACGGGACGGCTCCGGGGCCGCGGCCCGGCAACGAGCCCGGACGGGGCGGAGGGGAGCCCTTCGACCCGGCCTTCCAGGCCCGGGTGCGCGCGCACCTCCGAGGGCTCGTCGGGCAGGGGCCGAGCCGGGGCTTCGGCTTCCGGGGCGAGGCGCGTCCGGGCGAGAGCGAGGCCGCGGAGGAGGCGGTGGTGGTGCGCTACCGACGGCAGGCGGAAGCGGACCTCTCCACCGCGGAGATCCCCGCGGAGTTCAAGGAAACCATCAAGAGCTACTTCCTTTCCCTGGGCGTGGCCCGGGAACGGCCGTAGCAGGGAGCCTGTGTGACCCCGGAAGAAACCACCGACACCGAAGAGGTCCGGCGCCGCATGGCGAGCGCCCGGCGCGCGTTCGAGGAAGTCAAGGGCGAGATGCGCAAGGCCGTGGTGGGCCACGAGGAGCTCATCGAGGGCATATTCGTCGCGCTGGTGTGCGGCGGCCACTGCCTGCTGGAGGGGGTGCCGGGTCTGGGCAAGACCCTGATGGTGCGCTCGCTGGGGGAGCTCCTGGACCTGAGCTTCTCGCGCATCCAGTTCACTCCCGACCTGATGCCCGCGGACATCACCGGCACCAACGTGGTCAACGAGGACGCCGCGGGAAGGAAGGTGTTCGAGTTCGAGGCGGGGCCGGTGTTCGCCAACATCGTGCTCGCCGACGAGATCAACCGGGCGACCCCCAAGACCCAGTCGGCGCTGCTGGAGGCCATGCAGGACCAGAGCGTCACCGCGGGCGGCGCGGCGCACTCCATCGGCAGCCCGTTCATGGTCCTGGCCACGCAGAACCCCATCGAGATGGAGGGCACCTACCCGCTGCCGGAAGCCCAGGTGGACCGGTTCTTCTTCAAGCTGGTGGTCCGTTACCCCTCCTACGACGAGATGGGGCGGATCGCGGAGCTGACCACGGCCGCGCCTTCCGGGGGGCTGGCCAAGGTGCTGGCCGCGGAGTCGGTGTTGCGGATGCGCGAGGCGGTCCGGGCGGTGCCGTTGGCCGGCGCGGTGCGGGACTACGCGGTGCGCCTGGTGAGGGCCACCCATCCCGAGACCGAGCACAGCATCGAGACCGCGCGCAAGTACGTGCAGTACGGCGCCAGCCCCCGGGGCCTGCAGGCGGTGATCCTGGCGGCCAAGGCCCGGGCGCTGCTCTCCGGCAGGCCCAACGTCTCGTTCGACGACGTTCGCCGGGACCTGATGCCGAGCCTGCGGCACCGGCTGCTGCTCAACTTGGCCGCGGACGCCTCCGGCGTGGCCCCGGAACGGGTGGTGGCCGATGTGGTGGAGCAGGTGCCGGAGGTCCTGCCCTGATGGCCGAGGCCCCGGCGCACCGGTTCCTGGAGCCCGACTTCCTGGCCCGGCTGGACAAGCTCCGGCTGGTGGCCAAGCGCCTGGGATGGGGCATGGCCCGGGGGGAGCACCCCACCGTCCGCAAGGGCTACAGCCTGGAGTTCTCCGACTACCGCAAGTACAGCCGGGGCGACGACCTGCGCTACGTGGACTGGAACGTGTATGGGCGCCTGGAGCGGCTGCTGCTGAAGGTGTTCACCGCGGAGGAGGAGACCACCGTATATCTCCTGCTGGACACGAGCCTTTCCATGGCCGAGGGCGCCCCCGCCAAGCTGGAATTCGCCAAGCGGGTGGCCGCGGCCCTGGGCTACATCGGCCTCAAGACCCATGACCGGGTAGGCGCGGTGGGGTTCGCCGAGGACGCCGCGGCGCACCTGCCGCCGGCGCGCACCCGGCGCCACCTGCTGGACCTGTTCGGCTTCCTCGCCGCCTTGCAGTGCGCCGGGCGCACCCATCTGGAAGCCTCCATGAAGACCTTCGTCCGGCGCTACCCGAGGCCGGGGCTGGTGGTGCTGTTCACCGACCTGCTGGACCCTGCCGGTTGCCGGGCGGCCCTGGACGAGCTGACGCGGAAGCGGCACGAGGTGGTGCTGGTCCACGTGCTCCGGGAGGACGAGACGCGGCTGGACCCCGGCGGCGACGTCTCCCTGGTGGACGTGGAGACGGCCCGGGAACGCCGGGTGTTCCTCGACCGGGACCTGGCGGACCGGTTCCACCGGGAGGCGGAGGCGTTCTTCGCCGCGGCGGAACGGTCCTGCGAGAGCCGGGCGGTGGAATATCGGCGCGCCTCCAGCAACGTCCCGTTCGACGAGTTCGTGCTGCGCTACCTGACCCGGCGCACAGGATAGCCCCGTGCTGTGGCTCTTTCCCGCGGCCTTCCTCTTCCTGCTGGGAGCGGTCCCGCTCATCCTGCTGCTCAACAGCCTCCGGCCCAGGGGCCCCCGGTTCCCGGTCACCGCGCTGTTCCTGCTGGAGAAGGCGCTGCGGGAACGGCCCGTGGGCCGGCGGCTCGGCCGGCTCTGGCCGCGCAACCTGCCGCTGCTCCTGCAACTCCTGGCCGCCCTCGCCCTGGCGGCCGCCCTGGCCGGCCCCGCGCTCCTGGGAGTGGGCAGCGCCGGCCGGGACGTGGTGGCGGTGGTGGACCAGAGCGCCAGCATGAAGGCCGCGGGGGAGTCGGGCTCCCGTTGGGACGCGGCCCGGGCCGCGCTGCTCCGACGCATCGACGCCCTGGACGCCAACGACCGGATGATGATCGTCGGGGCGGCCGCGGAGCCCCGGGTGGTCCAGCCATTCACCCGGGACCGGGGGCAGCTCAGGGCCGCGGCCGAGCGCTTGGCCGCCACCGACGCCGAGGCGCCGGTCAAGGAAGCGGTGCTGCTGGCCCACACGTTCCTCAAGCGCCGGGGGGCCAACCGGGTGGCGGTCATCACCGACGGCGCCTTCGAGGGCGTGGAGGAACTTCCGTGGGGGGCGTCCTACCTCGACCTGGTGCAGGTCGGGGGCGGCGCCGACAACGTGGGCATCCTGGGCTTCCAGTTCCGCCGGGCGCCCGGCGGGGCCGACGAGTACGAGGCCATGGTGGTGGTGCAGAACTTCACCGAGCGGCCGGTGCACGCGCCCCTCATCGTCACGGTGTCCGACCGGGTGGTGAGCCGGACGCTGCTGTCCCTGGACCCCTTCGCCCGGCAGGTGCGCATCTACGGCGTCCCCGGACCCCTGCGCGGGCGCGCCACCGCGCTCCTGGCCATCGACGACCACCTGCGCACCGACAACCGCGCGTTCCTGGCTTTCCCGGACGAGCGCCCCACCCGGGTGCTGTACGCAGGCCCGGGCAACCCCTACTTGGAGCGCCTGTTGCGGTATTTCCCGCACGTGACCCTGGCCCGCATCGACCGCATCCCGGTGGACCGGGTGAGCGAGCAGGTGGCGGCCTACGACGTGGTGATACTGGACCGGGTGCCGTCCCCGCCCCTCGCCAGCGGCAACTTCATTTTGGTGCGCACGGTGGCCCCGGGGCTGCCCCTGCGGGTGGCCGGGAGCACCCCGGGCCCGGCGCGGGTGTCCGGGGGCGCGGACCATCCCCTGGCCGCGGGAGTGCGGCTGGACGGACTCCACGTCCGGGACGCGCTGGAGCTGGTGGCCGATAGCGGCGTGACCCTGGCCCGGTCCGAGCGGGGACCGCTGGTCCATGCGGTGGAGTCGGGGGATCTCAAGGCGCTGGTGTTCGCCTTCGACCTCACCCGGTCGGACCTCCCCTTCCGGGTGTCGTTCCCGCTGCTGGTGCGCAACGCCTTCTCCTGGTTCCGGCCCACGGCCCGGGAGTTCCCTGCCCGCCAGGTGGCCGCGGGCCTGCCTTTCGTGGCCGACGTGGGAGTGGAAGAGGAGCGACTGGTCTTCGTCAACCCGTCCGGCGCGAGCCGCCCGGTCCGCACCCGGGAGCGCGCGGGAGTCTATGCCGAGACCCATGAGGTGGGTTTCTACCAGTTCCGGGGCGAGCGCCGGGAAGGCGAGTTCGCGGTCAACCTGTTCAGCGAGGAAGAGTCGCGCATCCGCCCCTCCTACCGCCCGGAGGCCGCCGCGGCCGCGGACTCGGAGCCGGCCCCGGCGGAGGTGGGGGACGCCCGCCTCCCCCTGTGGCCGGCGCTGCTGGGTCTGGCCCTGGTCCTCCTGCTCGCCGAGGCCGTGATGGTGTGCCGCGCCCGGGGGTCGCTCTACCCCCTGTGGCTGCGGGCGCCCGCCCTGGCCCTGCTGCTGGTGGCCCTGGCCAACCCGCGCATCCTCGCCGAGGACCCCGAGCTGGACGTGGTGATGGCGGTGGACCTGTCCCACAGCGTGGGAGAGGAAGCCCGGGCCCGGGCGGCGGACGTGCTGGAGCGCGCCCGGGGCCTCACGGGTCCCAACGTGCGCCTGGGCCTCTTCTCCTTCGCGCGCCGTCCCCAATGGGAGTTCCCGCCCACCCGGGAGCTTCCCGCGGGCGGGCTCTCGCCGCCGCCGGAGCGCGACGCCACCGACCTGGGCGCGGCCCTCCAGGGAGCGCTGGGAGAGTTGAGCGAGGAGCGCGAGAACCGGATACTGCTGGTGTCCGACGCCAACGAGAACCGGGGTTCGGTGGAGCGGGTGCTGCCCCTGCTCCGGTCCCACGGCGTGGCGGTGTGGTCGTACCCGGTGAGCCTTGCCGCGGGGAGGAACGAGGTCTATCTGTCCGAGTTCTCCGTGCCCTCGGTGGTGGACAGCGGCGAGACCTTCGAGATCGAGGCCGCCTTGAACAGCGCCCGGGAGTCGTCCGCGGGCGTCACCCTGCTGCGGGACGGGCGCGTGATCCGTTCCCTGCGGACGGAACTGGCCCCCGGCGCCAACCGCCTGAGTTTCGCCGACAGCGTGGAGCAGCGGGGCGCCCACACCTACGAGCTGGTGGTGGACGCGGCCGCGGACGTGCTGGCGGAGAACAACCTGCTGCAGGGCATCGTGAGCGTCGAGGGGCCGTCCCGGGTCCTCTACCTCCATGCCGCGGACGCGCCCCGGCGTTTCATGGCCGAAGCGTTGCAGGTCCAGGGGTACGAGGTGGTGGAGAAGACCCCGGATCGGGCCAACCTGACCCTGCCCGAGCTGACGGGATTCGACCTGTTGGTCCTGGACAACGTGCCCGCCTACCGGCTCTCGCAAGTGAAGATGGAGCGGGTCGAACGGTTCGTGCGCGACCTCGGGGGCGGACTCATCGTGTTGGGCGGGACCCGGAGCTACGGCGCCGGCGGCTACTACCGGACGCCGCTGGAACGGACGCTGCCGGTGGAGATGCGCCCCCCGGTGCGCATGGAGATGCCGCACGTGGCGCTGCTCTTCGTGGTGGACAAGTCCGGCAGCATGGGGGGCGGCCCCTCCGGGACCACCAAGCTGGACCTGGCCAAGGCGGCCACCATGGCGTCGGCCGAGCTCCTCAACCCCACCGACGAAGTGGGCATCCTGGCCTTCGATTCCAACTGGCAGTGGGTGGTCCCCTTCCGGGCCGCGGGAGACGGCGCGAGCATCGCCGAGGACGTGGCGCGCCTGAGTTCCGACGGGGGCACCGACCTGCTCAAGGCCATGGTGGAGGGCGGCCGGGCGCTCTCGGCCAAGGAGGCTGCCATCAAGCACGTGCTGGTGCTGTCGGACGGGCTCACCGAGAAGGGGGCGCTGGAGGAGCAGGTGCGGCGCATGGCCGGGGAACGGGTCACCGTGTCCACCGTGTCCATCGGCGGCGACGCCGACCGGCGCTTCATGGCCCGGCTCGCCAAGGGCGGCAGCGGCAGGAGCTACGCCACCGTGGACCCGAGGACCATCCCGCAGATATTCACCACCGAGACGCTGCTCATCTCCCGGGACCTCCTGGTGGAGGAGACCGTGACCCCCGCGGCCACGGGTTCCGCGGGACCCATGCGCGGTCTTGCCGCGGAGCCCCTGCCGCAGGTCCTGGGCTACGTCCTGACCCACGCCAAGCCCGGCGCGGAGCTCCACCTGCTGGCGGGGGAGGACCCGCTGCTGGTCTCCTGGCGTTACGGCCTGGGGCGGGTCCATGCGTTCACCTCGGACGTGTCCGGCAGGTGGGGGCGCCATTGGGTGCGTTGGGAGGCGTTCCCCCGGTGGGCCGCCCAGATGGCCCGGCTCGCGGTGCGGAACGTCTCCGACCACCGCCTCCGCACCGACTTCGTGAGGGAGGGCGACGTCATGAGCGCGGTGGTGGACCTGTTCACGCCCGCGGGGCGGCCGGTGAACCACCTGAACCTGGAGGGACTGCTGACCCGGTCCGACGAGACCCTGCAACGGGAGAGCTTCCGCCAGGTCGCCCCCGGCCGCTACCGCACGACCTTCGCCACCCCCCGCCGGGGCATCAACCTGCTCACCGTGAAGCAGCCCCCGAGCCCGTCCGGCGCGCCCCCCGTGGCCCTCACCGTGCCTTTCATCGTCCCCTTCTCCCGGGAGTACCGGGAAATGGACGCCGACACCGAGTTGCTGGAACGGCTCGCCCGGCAGACCGGCGGAGAAGTGCTGCGCGACGAAGACCTGTCGGAGGGCGTGGAGCGCCTGTTCACCCCCGACCCCGCGGCCGCAGGCGCAGCCGCGGGGATCTGGTGGGCCGTGGCGGCCGCGGCTCTGGGCGTCTTCCTCGCGGACCTGGGGTTGCGCGCCTTGGTCAACGTGCGCCGGGGCCGCGGCGGCCGGCGGGCGGTCGGAGCATAGGACGGCGGTTCGCGGCGGCAACCGGGTGCCTGGAGATCGCCACGCTTTGACGCTGCTTCGACAAGGGGTTATGGTTCTTCCATCGACGGGTGCCAAGCCTTGGGAACACACCTGTGACTCGGCTCGGGATTCTCTCGATTCGAAGATAGGATCTCAAGGATCGGTTTGGCAGTATACTTGGTTGGTTTAGGACGATGAACAGCCCTTCATCCAGCGGGCCGGCAGGCTCTCTTTTCGAGGCGCAAGTCGGCGCCCATTATCTGTTGTCGTTGTTGGTCGGCGCTCAACCTCGCGGATTGCCTGACACCACGATCGAGCGTGTCCAGTTTCAAGGAGCGGCGGACGGCCGGGCACTCGACGATATCGTCGTTCACGCCCACGACTTCCACGGCAAACGCGCCACCCTCGAAATTCAGGTCAAGCGTGGGATCAGGTTCACACCGTCGGATCGGGAGTTTTACAAAGTCGTAGCCCAAATTGCCGAGGCGTCTGGACGCGCAGGTTTCTTTGATGAGCGCTACGAGTTGGCTATCGCGACTTCCCGGCACTCCTACAAGGTCGACGGCGCTTACCAGGACATATTGACTTGGGCGCGAGATTCGAGTTCTGCAGAATTGTTCATGGCCAAGGTCAGGAGACCAGGTTCCGCCAACGATGACATGCGCCATTTCATCGATACGTTCAGAGCAAACCTGAAGAAAGCTGAAGCGAAGGATGATGACGAGTATGTCTGGCGGTTGCTGACGAGACTTCAGATCCTGACTTTCGATTATACAGCCCAAGGTTCTGCATGGGAGGCATGGGAGAGGGAACGCACCGCTCGCGCCCTCAAGGATCCGCAGCGCGCAGGGGCGCTTCGAGATAACTTGACCGAACTGGCGATAGAGGTCGCTTCAAGTGGAGGGGATCGTACTCGTGAACGCCTAGTCGAAGACGTCACACGGCGTTCCTTTCGCTTGGCTGGCAACCTGGAGTATGCGGCTGCTCGCAAGGCGCTTGCCGAAGCTTCCCGCAATGCGCTCGCTGACATCTTGGTTGATGTAGGTGGCGTCAAGTTGAAACGAGAAGAGCAGATGAATGCTCTCCGGTCAGCTTTGGACAAAGGAGGTTACGTTGAAATCCGTGGTGATGCCGGTGTCGGTAAGTCGGGTTTGTTGAAGCATTTTGCAGAACGACTGTCTGCCGAATCCGACGTCATTGTGTTGAGCCCACGTCGCATCATCAGCGGAGGATGGACGGCGATGAGGGCCATTCTCGGATTCGATGGGACTGCCCGCGAGCTTCTTGTGGATTTGGCTGGTAGCGGTGGTGGGGTACTTTTCCTTGACGGTGTGGACTTCTTCACCGAAGATGAGCGTCGGACGGTGGTCGATCTCGTCCGAGATGCCGCCAAAGTGCCGGGATTCAAAGTCATAGCCACGGCTCGAAGGGAATTCGGGAAAGAAGAACCGAACTGGCTTCCCGCGCAAAGCTTGGAAGATCTCGGGTCTGTTGACTCGGTAGTGATAGAAGAATTGAGTTGTGGGGAGATCGAGGAGTTGGGGAAAGCTCTCCCCGAAATCGCCCCGCTCCTGACAGAGAACCATCCGGCGCGTCCTGTCGCAAGAAACCTTTTCCGCTTGGCTCGACTGATTGAACGACCGGGAGTAGCCGAAAGCCTGCGCACGGAAGCGGAGATGGCTCGCGATTGGTGGGATACCGCGGATGGCAGGAAAGATGACAGCACCTATAGGGATCGCGCTAGACTACTAAGAAAATTGGCCAGGAAGGCATTAGTTCGCTACGAACCCATGGATGTCAGTCATCTTCCAGCGACGGCGGTCGATACTCTCATCAGAAGCCAGACGCTTCGTGACCTTGGCTGCGATCAAGTGGCGTTTCGCCACGACGTATACCGTGATTGGGCTATTGCAAACGTTCTTTTTACAGAACCAAGGTTGTTGAAAGAGCTTCCCTCAGGACTTCCGGCGCCAGCATCTATTTTGCGCGGCTTCGAGCTTGCCGCTCGTATGGCTCTTGAGCGTGAGGAAGACAACTCACGATGGGAGTCGCTGCTCAAGGAGTTCAGTCATGATGAGGTGCACGGTTCATGGCGACAAGCAGTACTGCTGAGTCCCGTCCATTCCGAAATTGGTTCAGATCTGCTCACTCGAATCTCGAACCTGCTTCTTTCTGACAACGCACGTCTGTTATGCGATCTGATAAGAACAGTAATGGTTGTCGATGTTCGTCAGGCGTCAGAAATTTTTGCAACCCTTGTCAGCGACCCGACAATGATCCCGGAAGAGTGGAACCTGCCTTCCAACCTGTCATGGTATCGACTGGTTCATTGGTTGTTGAGCTACGATGAAGATCTTCCCATCTTAGCGATTCCCCGAGTAGTTGACCTTTATGTAGGGTGGTCGAGAGGGAGTTTGGGAATCGACCGGTTCACTCCTGACATATTGAAGCGCGTGTATGGATGGTTGAGTGAAATCGAAGCGGCTCGTAACCAACCTGCCACCAGCTACAATATCAAAGATCTTCAACGAATGCGCAAGCTATTCAGATTCCCTGAGCTATTCAACGGAGAGTTGGAACACGAACAGGTCAACCGCCTGGAAAGCACTCTTCGTGATTTTTTCCTATGCTTCTGCCACAGGGCTCCGTATCTAGCCGCAAGATATCTGCGATCGGTTCCGGATCACCGAGATCGGCACGGTTCTGTTTCCCGTATTTTTAAGTTTAGCAAACCATTGGCTCAGGCGGCGCCTAAGGAACTGGCTGAATTAACTATGACTGTCCTTATGCCAGATCGACCATTGGATCAACGTGACACGGTGAGACCCTGGGGATTGGTCGGAGACGAGTTTATGGATCCCTATCCGGCTCCAAGTTTGTTTCTGAATATTCTTGTAAGCAACCCGGAGATTGGCCGGCAGCTTATCCGCCGCGTCGTCGATCATAGTATTCTATTTCATTTTACCAACCGACCACAGGATAGAGATCAAATTGTCGTTTCCCTGGACGGGAACACTCGAGTTTTCCCATGGTTGACCTCTTATGAATGGTCGCGTGACTGGGGACCTGGCCATCCGTGTGTTACCGCTGCTCTCATCGCGCTGGAAGTATGGTCTCATCAAAGAGTAGAGTCTGGAGAACCCGTCGAGAAGATACTTTCGGAGCTATTCGAAGCAACTGAAAATCCGGCTGCATATTTATTGCTTGCGGTGGATATCCTTATTTCCCACTGGCCCGAGTCGCGGGCGGCGGCTGAACCGTTCGTGGGATGTCCGGAACTCTTGTGTCTTGATTACCAGCGCCCTGAGCGCGATTGCAGGAGTTCGGATTATGTCTTGATTTCAGTTCTGGAAGAGGACCTTGGCGTCTCGACAAGCATTTTGAATAGTCTGAAGGAGCGTCCTTCCAGGAGAGCATCGCTCGTTGATCTTCTAAGGCAATATGCACTCGTCGGACCGCAAGAATCACGAGACAAAATCACGCGTCTCCTAGGTGAAGCGGCAGAGCAGCTGAGTCCGTATGAAGAACAGTCAGATTTTAGCGACCCTGCGTTCATGGTATCTCATGCACTTAACCGGCTGGATTCAGAGAACTGGCAAAAGGATTCGGATCCAAACCTGGGTGACGTTTACCGGTATGTGTCCCCACCGAAGGAAGCACGGCATCTCAAGGCGTTGCGGGAAAAATTCCAAGATAAAGTGATCGAAGCTACACTGCAAGTCAAGATACTAGAGGCCCTCGATGATCCGTCTCGTTCTTCGATAGAATTGGCGAAGGCTGCCGCGGAGTGGGCTCAACGTGCCGAAATGGACTTCCAGGATCGAGACGATGGAAAGTGGTGGCCTCGACAGACGATAGTCGCCGCGGCACTGGTTGTTGTCCGAGATGGAGATCCAAATTTAATTCTTCGGTACGGAGAGTGGGCACGCAGTGTCTTCAAGAAGACGTTGCGTGACGAAGCCCATTTCTACCTTGGGGTACGGCCTAGGATCGGATCCATTCCGGTTGCTATGGTGTTTGCCGGATTTGCATACTTACTCCGACGCCCGATGGTGTTGGATGAGGTCAAAGCCCTTCTCGATCTGATCGTTTCGTTTGATGATTGCGTTGCATCAGCCTTCAACGCCACGTCCTCACATCTAGCAGCCATTGACGAACGGCTACTGCGCGCGGGATTGCGACTTGCCTTCGCCACCTGTATTCGGCCAGCTCAGAGAGGTGTCCAAACCGAAGAAAAGCGGGCTTCCCAAGAGGAAGAACGTTTGCGACAATTGCGATCTACATTAGATGCCGAGTTAGCATGGCTTGGTGGCGAGGACATTGAGCCTCCGTGGCCAAGGTTTCCCGCGCCTGACTCAACGCCCACGAATATCCCTTTGGAGCCACTCGAAGCTTTGTCGCGAGCTATCGAATACGTGGATCATTATTCAGCAGCGCGGTGGCTTAAGACTGTGTCAGGTCTTTTTGACGTTTCTAGCAGGCCATGGCTGTGCGGAGTAGTAAGGCATTATTCTGAGTGGACGGCCTTGGCGAACGCTTCCGGATGGGTGCCTGGTAGTCCTTTGAGCCACCTTATGGCATGGAACGAGGCCTACTTCGGTCTTCTGGCTCGTTGTATCTCTGACATGGACCGTGACAAAATAGATAAACTTGTATTGACACCGATCATTTCGTTGCTCGACTACCCTTTTTACGAAGTAGTTACCTGCGTTCTTAGGAACGTCGATGCGATATACATCGACAACGGTGCTCTGGAAGCTACACAGGCGGTTCGTCTTCGCACAGTTTTTGCAGATCGTCTTACAAAGTGTATGGGATGGCGTCTCCTTCGCCAAGAGAGATCCGAGACTATAGGAGGGTATGCTTTGGCAGGAGCGATTGCGGCATTCTTCTTGCATCGTTACGATCCACTTGCGGGATCAACTCACTGTTCCGTTTCGTCGGCCAATATAGATCGACTTGAACCATTGGGGCCAATCTTGGAGCAATTGACACTGGGTGCACCTTGTCTGTTTGTTGCTAGGCTCATGCTCGATTTAATCGAGCTTTGTCCGAAAGCAGCATATCTCCATTTCATTCTAGCAGCAACAGATTCGTGGCTAGCGAATCAACGCGATAATGCTCTATTCTGGATCGATTACAACATCGGACGCCGGGTTTGCGCTCTGATTGAAGCTATTTGCGAACGCAGGCCGACTATTGTCGCAGAGGACCAGTTGGCGACAGCCAGAATCCATAAGATACTTTCTGAGTTGGTCGCAATTGGAGTCCCGGAAGCACATCGTCTTGAGCGTAAGCTCGCGGCGGATGTCGACGGGTAGATGGCGGTTCCTCAAGCTGTCGATCATGAAGTGGCAAGTCGAGATCTTAAGCCAGACGGTGGCGGAAGAACTTGATTCCCTTCCGGCCGACATGAGAGCCAAATTCGACCACATCGTGCAGCTTATCGAGGAATTCGGCCCACATCATGTTCGCGAACCTTACGTCAAACCGATCCAGGACAAACTCTGGGAGATGCGGATGAAAGGACGAGACGGGATTGCTCGCGCCATCTACGTGACAGAGACGTACCGGCGTGTTGTCATTTTGCACGTTTTCCGCAAGAAGACCCGAAGGACTCCGAAGGCGGCTATCCGAACGGCGCTGTCCAGAATGGAGGAGTTGAAATCATGACGCTTTCTTATGATGACCTTCGAAAGAAGTGGAATAGAGACCCTCAATTTCGTAGGGAGCTCGAGGCCCTTGACCCTGAATTCATGCTTGCACGGGAGCTCATCAAGGCTCGAACGAATGCAGGAATGAGTCAGAGCGAGGTGGCCGTGCGGATGGGTGCAAGCCAGCCGACGGTTGCGCGCCTGGAAAGCGGACATAAGCCCTCCCTGAGGACTCTGGAACGCTATGCTGCGGCAATCGGCATGAAGGTGGAAATCCACCTTGTGGCGGACTGACGTGGCCTGATGGGTCAAGAATTACTGGCTCTTCAGGAATTCGTGTGGGTAAGGAGTCTTCGAGCGAGGCCATCGGGGTAGACATCCAGGCCATCGAAGTGGAAGTAGATGGCGTCCCGGAAGCGTTGGCGGTTGCGGTAGCCGCGGGCGCGGTACTTCACTCACTGGATACCGGAGTTGATCCCTTCAGCCCGGGCGTTGGTCACTCGCTGGACCACCGCAGTGAGGATGCCTTCCAGGTGCTTCCGAACCATGCGGGCCACACGCTTGACCGGTTCCAGGCGGCAACGGATGGCCGAGCGAACCCAGGCCTTCCACGCCCAGGCGCGACTGCGGTAGTCCCACAGGGTCATGGCGTGCTCCTTGTAGCCCCAGGCCCGGGCGGTCTGTAGCGCGCTGTCCCGCAGCACCGCGAACTCTTTCCATCGCCGCCAGTCCATGTGTCGGGGGTTCTTCAGCCACAGGTAGCGGCTGCCCTTCAGCCCTTGCGCCCCCTCTCCCGGCAGCTTCCGCTGTTCCTGCCACCGCTCCAAGCCCCGCTCCGCCCCTCTACGCATCACCCAGTCCACCCCAGCCCTCCATTCGCCCCGGCGCCTCGATCCCCAGTATCCTGGCGTACAACTCCCGGTCTCGCATCCCTCCCTTGCCTGTCCCTCTACCGTGTCTTAACCCCTCCCTCTCCTACCTTCCCACACGAAAGCCGGAAGGGTCCCCTTGACAAGGCATCGGCAAATTTCCTAGAGTTGCCCTTGCGATCATCCCGCGAAGGTCCGCGTGTCGGGCCTTCCGTCGAATACAAGAGCCCGATTTCTGGCAAAGGGTAGCTCCCTGAGCCTGGGTGAATACACGGAACCATCTCTACCTTCGTGGCGATGATCGCAAAGGCCCGGCAATCCTGCCGGGTTGAGCCGATTACTGTCCAGGAGTAGGCGGATCAGCCAACCTCCGAATGATGAAGGGAGAAGGGGTATGAGAAGTTTGGTTGCCTTGAAGGCGAGTGGTAGGGTGCTGGCGGCGGCATTGTCGGCCGCGTTGGTAGTGGCCTTGGTCGCGGGATGCGGTGGTGGCTCGAAGGGTAGTTCTGTCGGAGTACAACCGAATACACCGACCCCCGTGCAGCCCCCGACTCCCCAACCGACTTCAGTGCAAGTCGTGGAGTCCTTGGGCACGGATTTCCGGGCTTCGACTTCTCGGCGAGTAACTACGCAGCCCGTAGAGGGAAGTGTTGTCCATTCCCTGCAGGGTCAATTCTATGCGCCCACACTTGAGAGCGATAGCAATGGGCAGTTGCGGATCAGGATGGACGGCAGGGACGGGCACACGTGGAGGATCAGTACTGCAACCGATACCTTGGCGGGACCGGCGGATTACGGTTCTGTGCCTACAGGGTATCGACTGAAAGGGTTCACGGTCGGCAGTGTGCAAGAGCGATACATAGCGGACGTTTACGGCGCTTGGGCAAATTCCGGTGACGCCACTCTCACCGGAGGCTACTACGCGCACTTGGCACCCTCCGGTCGCCTCGACATCGGGGCGTTCTTTGACGGAGGTACGCGCTTCGATTCCCCGCCATCAGCTTCCGTTGCTGGTCGGTATCGAGGTCCGGCGGCAGGGGGTTACAGCGCCAACCTGAACGGAGGTCTGTTGACTGCGCCGGGGTTGCGTGGTTCTTGGCAGGTCGGAGCTTGGCAGGGAATGGTTGACCTGACAGCGACGGGTAGCAATGTGTCTGGTTCCTGGTCCGTGGACAGGGTGAAGGCGCTGGTAACCTTCGCTTCGGGTGGAACGGCTCACGTTGGCGGTCAATGGCAACCGCCTGTTAACCCTATTCGGGTTGAAGTCGCTCCAACGAGCCATTCCGGCGGGTTCCTCTCAGGGGCTGGTAACCTGCGATTCAACGGGCGGAGTATCGGGGGCTTCGCTGGAAAGTTCTCGGAAGACGCGCAACTGATCGGCGGCACCCTGGCAGGACTCTACCAAGGTACGGACACTGCCAACTTCGTTGGAGCCTATGTTGCCGAACGGCAGTAGTCCAATATACAATAGGCGGTCCACCAGCTTCGGCTGGTGGACCGCGTAGGGACAGGGGACTGTTGGAGGGAGTGTGTCTTATGCGTCGGGGGACAAGGCCGAATACGTAGGCGCGTTCCCGGCAGCCAAGTGAAGGGAATGCGCCGTCATCGGCAGGAAACACTATAGCGACAGTCCACATTGCCCATACAGGAGGCTGTCAGCGGTAACGGACCAAGGACAGACTCCACCAGCGTGACAACCGGGAACGGACGGCAACCCGGCCACCGGCCTACAGAAACGCCGATGGCGAGACGCCGAAACGCTTGGCCAAAGCGCGTATCTGCCCGGCGTCCAGTTCCCGGGCTTCGTTCAGAATCTCCGTTACCGCGCTGGGAGAACCGATCTCCGGGAGATCCGACACGGTCAGGTCGTGTTCTTCCATCAAGAATCGTAGTAGGTCCGCGCCACTGACCGCGGGTATGGGGTGGTGCCGTTCCTCCCACGCGTGGATGACGGTCCCCAGGGTGTCCAGCAGGGAGTAGAGGGGATGGCCCTCATCGGCGCCCACTTCGTCGATGAGGATGTTGAGGCGGTCAATGGCCGCATCGTAGTCGCGCTCGCTGCGGATTTCGAGCAAAGGACTGACCTGCGTCCAGGATTGTCGAAGTTCTTCGGTGATGACGCTCATGTCGTCCATCCTCCCCTGTCGTATGCTTCGTATGTAAGTACGTGACGAATATAGACCTTTTCGCGATTGAAGCTTTCCCGGTAGAGCAGCACACCTTCATACGTCAGCGCGTGGAGACCCTGAATGGACGAGTTCTTCTTGCACGATGGAGGGCCGCTTGGCCAGCAGAGCCAGCAGGACCCGCGCCGGTCCTTCGGGACGACGGCGGCCCTGTTCCCAATTCTTGAGCGTGCCGAGGGATACCCCGATACTCTTGGCAAAGTTGGGCTGCGAAAGGCCCGTCTTCCCGCGTATGGTGGCGACATCGGGTTCCGGTAACTCGGGCGCCGCAACTTCATGCACGACAAAACCGTCCCGTTGGCCGTCCAGGTACGCGCGTGCATCATCCAGCCCGGCCATGACCTTCCTGAAAGCCTTGCTCATGTGGGCCTCCCGTAACCTTCGGCTATTCGCTTTGCGACAGCGATCAATGCGGCTCGCTCCCTGGGGCTGAGATCCGCTTTCTCGTTCTTGGCGAAGACGGTGAGCAAAAACACAGGGAGGTTCTCGCCGGCGAACAAGAATACCACACGAGCCCCTCCGCTTTTGCCGCGTCCCTGACGGGCGCTCCGCATCTTGCGTATGCCGCCGCCGAGCGAGACGCCCGCCTTGGGGTTTGCGGCTACCGTATCGACGACCTTGATCCGTTCGGCGTCGGACAGTACACCCTTGGCTGCTGCAAGATATTCGGGTGTCTCGACGACTGTTTGCCAATGGGTCCACATATAGGCGTCAACGGCGTCTGTGTCAATGGCGTCCTGTCCCGGGATGATCCTACCCCTTCCTTTTCTACCTTACCCATACGAAAGCCGGAAGAGCCTTCCTTTTCTCGCATGTCTCGCGCATGACTACCTGACCAACAAGGGCGTTTCCGATTCTTCCGCTCCGGTTCCCCCTACCCGCCCATCCACGCGTCGCTCTCGTGCAGTTGCGCCCAAGGGAGCAGTTTTCCGTCGGAGCGGGACTGCGCCTGGTCGCCGCCGTAGGCCACGACCAACTCGCAACGGCCCACGGTTCCGGCCAGGTGCCGCTTTACCCGCTTGCCGCCGTCGAACAGGTGGGCGGACGCGGTGGCGCCGGACTTGGCTTCCACCAGGGTGACGCCGGTGGGTTGCTCGATCAGGAGGTCGGACTCCGCGCCGTCGTGGTTGCGGTAGAACGAGCAGCCGCGGGGTTCGTCCCGGTTCAGGCGGTGCTTGACGACCTCGGACACGACCCAGGTCTCGAAGATGGCGCCGCGCAGCGGGTGCGAGCGCAACTGTTCCGGTGTGCGGATGCCCAGGAGCCAGCAGACGAGGCCGGTGTCGTAGAAGTGGAGCTTGGGCATCCGCACCAGTCGTCGGGGGAGGTTGGCGTGGAACGGCGGCAGCCGGAACACCAGGTAGCTGGTCTCCAGGATGCTGAGCCACTTCCTGGCGGTGGGTTGCGAGATGGCGCAGTCGTTCGCCAGGGACGAGTAGTTCAGCAACTGTGCGGTGCGGCCGGCGCACAGTTCCACGAAGCGCTGGAACGCGGTCAGGTCGCCGACGTTGGCAACGGCGCGCACGTCGCGCTCCACGTAGGTGGTCGTGTATGCGCCGAGCCAGTCCGCGGGGTCGAGGCCGCGGTCGAGTATGCGCGGGTAGCCTCCGGTGAGCAGGGTCTCCTCCAGGGTCTTGGGGTGCTCCGGGAAGCGCACCGTCTCGCCCCGCGTCAGGGGCAGCAGGTGGTGCATCGAGGTGCGGCCCGCGAGGGACTGGCTGACGGACGCGAGCAGGGCAAGGTTCTGCGAACCCGTCAGGATCCAGCGCCCGGGCGCCGGGTCGTCGTCGATGACGCCTTGCAGGTAGGAGGGCAGGTCCGGCGCGCGGTGCACCTCGTCGATGACGGCGCCGTCGGGAAGCTCGGCAAGGAAGGCGCGGGGGTCCTCCTGGGCGAACCGGCGCACGTCCAAGGCTTCGAGGGAAAGGTAGCGGCGCCGCGGGAACAGGGTGCGGCAGAGGGTGGACTTGCCGCTCTGCCGCGGTCCGGTGAGGGTGACGGCCGGGGAACTCTGCGCCGCCTTCCTGATTCGGGGAGCCAAGTCGCGTTCGACGGTCATGCCGGGAATCCTACCCTTTCGTTCGGGTAATTGAAAGTCTGGTTTTGAGTTACCCGCAATCGACCATGGCGCATGTCTGCGACCGCGGCTTTGGGAACCTCCGATCAATTCCGGCTCGATGTGCTTCTCCTATGAAAAAGCGCGTCCTTCGACTTCGCTACGCTACGCTCAGGATGAACGGGGGACTTCGCTGCGCTACGCTCAGGATGAACGGGGCAATTGTCCAGGGTTTCCTTTGACTGCTCCACCTTGAACTGCGTGCCGGCCGTGCCATAATGGTTCGATGCAAGAGGGTTCCGGGTCCATGCGCAGTGCGGGGGTGGCGTCCGGTGCGGGGGAGTTCCGCTCCGGTTTCGTGGCCATCCTGGGGCGGCCCAACGTGGGCAAGTCCACGTTGCTGAACCGGATCCTGGGGGAGAAGGTCGCCATCGTCTCGCCCAAGCCCCAGACCACCCGGAACCGGATCATGGGCATCAAGACCCTGGCGGGCGGGCAGATGATGTTGCTGGACACCCCGGGGATCCATCGGGCCCGGTCGCTGCTCAACCGGCGCATGGTGGATGTGGCCAAGCGGTCGGTGAGCGACGTGGACGCGGTGGTGTGGGTGGTGGACGCCCGCGGCGGCGTGCGCGCGGACGACGAGGACATCGCCGGCATGGTCGCCGGAAGCCGCCGGCCCGCCCTGGTGGCGCTGAACAAGATCGACGCGGTGGCCAAGGCGCGGCTGTTGCCGGTCATGGCGCGCTGCGCCGAGTTGCTGCCGGACCGGGAGATCGTCCCGGTCAGCGCCCGCACCGGCGAGAACGCCTCCCTGCTGGCGGATGAAGTCCTGGAGCGGCTCCCTCCCGGCCCGCGCTATTTCCCGGAGGACGAGTTGACCGACCAGACGGAACGGTTCATGGCCGGGGAAGTGGTCCGGGAGAAGGTGTTCCTGCTCACCCGCGAGGAGATCCCCTACGGCGCCGCGGTGACGGTCGAGAGCTTCGAGGAAAAGAGCGGCGGCAGCCTGGTGGTCATCGGCGCCACCATCCATACCGAGCGGGAGTCCCACAAGCCGATCCTCATCGGCAAGCGCGGCGCAACGCTCAAGCAGATCGGCAGCGCGGCGCGGGAAGAGTTGGAGCGCCTGCTGGGCTGCCGGGTCTATCTGGAACTCGCCGTCAAGGCCGCCCCCGGCTGGAGCCGGGACACCCGGAGCCTGGCGGCGTTCGGCCTGTGATGGACGCCTCCCGTCACCTGCCGGTGTTGGCCATCGTGGGCCGCCCCAACGTGGGCAAATCCACCTTCTTCAACCGGCTGAGCCGCGCCCGGCGCGCCATCGTGGACGACCGGCCCGGGGTGACCCGGGACCGGAACTACAACGAGGCGGCGTGGCGCGGTCGCCGGTTCATGCTGGTGGATACCGGGGGGCTGGAGCCGGACGAGCGCCGGGGGCTCAAGGGACGGGTGCTGCAGCAGACCCTGACCGCGGTGGCGGAGGCCGACGTGGTCCTGTTCCTGCTGGACGGCCGCGCCGGCCCCACTCCCCTGGACGCGGACGCGGTGGAGTTGCTGCGGCGGACGCCCAAGCGGGTCTTCTTCGCGGTGAACAAGCTGGACACCGGCGCCCGTGAGAGCGACCTCTACGAGTTCTACCACCTGGGGGTCGAGCGGCTGTTCCCCCTGTCCGCGGAGCACGGGTTGGGCGTCGCCGACCTCATGCGGGAGATCCTCGAAGCCCTGCCCACCGAGCGCGGGGGCGCCCGGCCGCCCCTCGCCCCCGACGCGACCGGAACACCCCCGTCCCGGGGCCGCGGCGCGGCCCGGGACGGCGTCGCAGATCCAAGCGCCGGGGGTCGGGGCCGTCTCCGACCACCGTCCCGGGACCGTGAGGAGACCCCGGACGCGGAGGAGCCCCTGGCCCTGGCCGTGGTCGGCCGCCCCAACGTGGGCAAGTCCACGCTGGTGAACCGACTGCTCGGCTACGACCGGTCGCTGGTGGATTCGCAGCCCGGCACCACCCGGGACGCGCTCCAGGCCGCCTTCGACTGGCGCGGGACCCCCTGCCGCCTGACCGACACGGCCGGCATCCGGCGCAAGTCCCGGGTGGTGGACGCGGTGGAGCGTTACAGCGTGAGCCGGGCGCTGCGCTCGGTGGACCGGGGCGACGTGGTCCTCTACCTGCTGGACGGTTCCGAAGGGGTGGCGGACCAGGACGCCCAGGTCATGTCCTACGCCTTCCATCGGGGCAAGGCCATGGTCCTGGGCCTCAACAAGTGGGACCTGCTGGACACGGAGCGCCTGAGCCTGGCGGAGTACGGGAAATTTTTGCGCCGGCGGCTACCGTTTGCCGAACATGTGCCGATCGTTTCCTTGTCCGCTATGGAGGGGTCGGGCATGGCGAAGCTGATGGATACCGCGCTCCGGGTGGACCGGGCCCAGCGCACCTGGATCAGGACACCGGCGCTCAACCGCACGCTGCGCCGCCTCGCCGAGGGGCACGCGGCGCCCCAGTTCCGCGGCCGCGCGGTGAAGTTCTACTACGCGGCCCAGACCGCGGTGCAGCCGCCGACGTTCACGCTGTTCGTCAACCATCCGGAAGGCGTGGGGGCGGGCTACCGGCGCTACCTCGTCAAGGGCCTGCGCGCGGAGTTGGGGTTCGACCACGTTCCGGTGCGCCTGGCGCTGCGGCCCCGGACCGGCAAGGGAGACGGCCGGTGACAGGATGCTCGTGTGCCGGATGAGAGCCGGAGGGAGCTCTGCTGGCTCGCCTTTGCCCGTGTCCCGGGACTCGGGTGCGCGGGCTTCCGGCGCATCGCGGAGGTCTTCGCCGACCCCACCGAGGTCTTCTTCCGCGGCCCCGGGGCGCTGCGCCAAGTCCCCGGCCTGACCCGGGAGGCCGCGGCCGGGATCGCGGCCTTCCGCGAGTGGGACGTTCTGGCGGAGGAGTTGCGCCGGGTGCGGGAGGCCGGGGTCCGGCTCGTGCGGTACGCCGACGAGACCTACCCCGAGCGTTTGCGCGCCATGCCGGACCCGCCCCCGGTGCTGTACCTCAGGGGTTCGCCCGAAGCGGCCGGGCGTCCCTCGGTGGGCGTGGTGGGCACCCGGGCGCCGAGCGAGTACGGCCTGGAGATGACCCGCCTGCTGTGCCGGGGGTTGGCCGCGGCGGGGGTCGGCGTGGTCAGCGGCATGGCCCGGGGCATCGACGGCGAGGCCCACGAGACCGCGCTGGCCCGAGGCGGCCTTACGCTGGCGGTGCTGGGATCGGGGGTGGACGTGGCCTATCCGCCGGAGCACCGGGACCTCTGCCGCCGGATCGAAGGGAGCGGCGCGGTGCTCTCGGAATACGCCATGGGCACGCGCCCCCTGCCGCACCATTTCCCGGCCCGCAACCGCATCATAAGCGGGCTTTCCCTGGGCGTGGTGGTGGTGGAAGCCACCGAACGGAGCGGTTCGCTGATCACCGCCCGGTGGGCGCTGGAGCAGGGCCGGGAGGTCTTCGCGGTGCCGGGAAAGGCCGGCGCCAGCCGCAGCCGGGGACCCCACCGGCTGATCCGCCAGGGGGCCAAGCTGGTGGAGGACGTGGTGGACATCATCGAGGAGATCGCGCCGCAGCTTGCGGCCGAGGCCGGGCCGCCGCCGTCGCCGGCCGACGGCGCCAGCGAAGCTTCGCTTGACGAGTCCCTGCCGGAAGGCCCGGCCCGCGCGGTCCTCCGGGACCTCCGGGACGGCCCCCTGCACGTGGACGACCTGGTCCACCGGCTCGGCCTTTCGGCGCCGCAGGTATGCGAGGTGCTGCTGGACCTGGAGTTGCAAGGTCTGCTGCGGCAGTTGCCAGGAAACAGATATGCGGTAAACTCGGCAGTCGGCAGGTAACGGACGCGCAACGGACCCGATGAAATTCGGAACGAGGACATAAGGAACCTCTGAACAATCGGGACAGAGGGCATGAGCCGTCCTTCGACTCCGCTTCGCTACGCTCAGGACGAACGGGGATAGGGGCGTCAGGGTGAGGGAATCGGGAATCCATCCCGGATGTCTCGATTGTTCAGAGGTTCCTATGAGATGTTTGTACAACGAGAGCGAGGAAACTGGATGGATTCCCGCTTTCGCGGGAATGACGAGAGTGGGGCTTTCGCGGGAATGACGGGATGGGGAGTGTCGCAACCCACACGAATTCCGGAAGTGCCAGAAAACTCGGAACGATCGTCTCCGTTCGTCCTGAGTTCCCCGTTCGTCCTGAGCGTAGCGAAGCGGAGTCGAAGGACGCGCTTTGCCACAGGGAGGGGGAGTTCGAGCCGGAATGGAACCGACGTTCCCCGACGGACCAACGGCCGGCGCCCCCGGTGCGGACCGGCGCAGGATGACGCATCCACATGAGCGAAGACCTTGAGCGCATCAACATCGTGGGCGGCGGGTTGGCCGGGTGCGAGGCGGCTTGGCAGCTCGCCAGACGGGGGATTCCGGTGGACCTGTACGAGATGAGGCCGGTCACCCGCACCGAGGCCCACGTCACCGGCCACTTGGCCGAGCTGGTGTGCAGCAACTCGTTCCGCTCCCGGTCGTTGACCACCGGCGCGGGGCTGCTGAAGGAAGAGATGCGGCGCATGGGCTCGTTGACCATCGAGCTGGGGGAGGCGCACCAAGTGCCCGCGGGGTCGGCCCTGGCGGTGGACCGCGCGCGGTTCGCCCGGGCCGTCTCGGAACGGCTGGCGTCGCTGCCGGGCGTGCGGCTGATCCGGCGGGAGCTGGACGCCATCCCCCCGGGGACCGCCATCGTCGCCACCGGACCGCTTACGGCGCAGCCCCTTTCCGAGCGCCTCCGGGAGCTGCTGGGGGCCGAGCACCTCTATTACTACGACGCCATCTCGCCGGTGGTCACCGCGGAGTCGGTGGACCCGTCCGTGGCCTTCCGGGCGTCGCGTTACGACGAGAACCCCGGCGACTACCTGAACCTGCCGTTGACCCAGGCCGAGTACTACCGGCTGGTGGACGCGGTGGCGGCCGCGGACAAGGTGCCGGTGCGGAGCTTCGAGCGGTTCTTCGAGGGATGCCTCCCCATCGAGGAGATGGCGCGGAGAGGCCGGGAGACCCTCGCCTTCGGCCCCATGAGGCCCACCGGCCTGGTGGACCCGGCCACCGGCCGGAGGCCCTACGCGGTGGTGCAGTTGCGGCAGGAAGACCGCGAGGGCGGGTTGTACAACCTCGTGGGCTTCCAGACCAAGATGACGTACCCCGAGCAGAAGCGGGTGTTCTCGCTGATACCGGGGTTGGCCGGGGCGGAGTTCGTCCGTTACGGCAGCCTGCACCGCAACACCTTCCTCAACGCGCCCCGGCACCTGTTGCCCACGCTGCAATGGCGCGGGGCGCCGCGGCTCTTCTTCGCCGGCCAGATCACCGGGGTCGAGGGGTACGTGGAATCGGCCGCGTCGGGGCTGCTGGCAGGCGTCAACGCCGCCCGCCTGGCCGCGGGCGCGGCGCTGGTGACCCCGCCCGCCACCACCGCCCTGGGCGCGCTGCTGCGTTACATCACCGATGCCGGCAGGCAAGCCTTCCAGCCCATGAACGTCAACTTCGGCCTGTTCCCGGCGCTCCCCTTCAAGGCCAAGGGGAAGCGCAAGAAGGAACTCATGGCCGAACGGTCCCTGCGGGACCTGGATCGCTGGTGGCTCGACATCGGCGAAGGCGCGTCCGCGGACGCGGTCCGCGAGGCGTGAGAAGGCCGGTGTCCCCAGGCAACCGGCCCTTGGCGACAACCATCAGGGTGCAGGGATGAGCGAGGAGCTGTTGCAAACGTTCGACGCCAAGGCGCTCGTGACCCGTGCCGCGTCGGTCGAAGAACTGAGGCGGATCGAACGGACGATCGATGAAGCGGATCATTCCCTGTCGTCCGCCAACGATCACATAAGCAGCCCGGCGCTCCTGGACCCCTCGCAACTTGCGCGCACGATCTGGCAGAAGATCTGGATCAACACCGGGAAAGAGCCCGAGAAGTGCCTGTACAACGTCGTCGAGTTGTTCGTTTTCAAGTTCCTTTCGGACCTCGGGGTACTGGAGGCGCACAACAATTTCGCCCAGGTCCATGAGCTTGGCAAGGAGGCCGGGCGCGAAGCGGCCTTGACGAGCTATGCCCGGTTGAGCCGCCAGGCCATTCGCCGGCTTTTCCCTGACGGCCCGGACCATACGACGATCATCAACGGCACGATCTTCGTGAACGAGAGGGGCGAACCCAACCTGTCCCAGGCCCGCCTGTTTTGCGAGGTCCTGGACGACTTCCAGGCTTTCGACAGACAGCAGGGATCCTTCAGGTACATCCAGCGTGAATTCAAGACGCGCCTCTATGAGTCCTTTCTGCGGGAGAGCGCCGGATTGCGTCTTCTCGGTCAATACTTCACGCCCCGGAACGTGGTCCAGGCCGTGGTGAGGATGTCGGACGCCGATGCGCTGCCCGACGGCGCCTCTCTGTGCGACCCGTTCTGCGGCGTAGGCGGTTTCCTGCTCGAGGCCATTATCGAAAGCCCTCGCCTGTTGGCGCAGTTCGAGCCGCACAACGGAGCCATCGAACCTGCGGTGTCGATCGTCGGCTACGACAGGGGCACCGATGAAAGGGAGGACGAGAGGACGATCATACTGGCGAAAGCCAACACCATCATCTATTTCTCCGACCTGATGGCGAAGTATCACGACTCCGAGTTCATTTCGGAGTTTGCCCGCAAGGTAGTCAACTCGATGTTCGTCCTGTTGCGGACCAATCTCGGCACCTTCGAGATGGACGACGACGGGCGGCATGACCTCATCCTCACGAACCCGCCCTACGTGACGCGCGGCTCCAGCAGCCTGAAAGCTGCGCTCACGGATGCGGGGTTGACGGATAGATACCCGGCATCCGGTCGCGGAACCGAGGCGTTGGCCCTGCAATGGATCATACGGAGCCTGAAGCCGGGGGGTTCCGCCTTCGTGATCGTGCCCGACGGCCTCCTCAACCAGGAAGCCATGCTGGACTACGTCAAGCGCGCGTGTTTCGTTCGCGCCGTGGTCTCGTTGCCCGTTCGCACTTTCTATTCCACGCCGAAGAAGACCTACATTCTCGCAATCCAGCGCAAGGGCAGGGACGACCTGCCGCAACGCAGTCCCGTGTTTACGTACCTGGTTTCGGAAATCGGCGAGTCGAGGGACGCGCGCAGGTGGGCCGTCGCGCAGAACGACCTGACGGAGATGACGGGCCTCTTCAACCAGTTCAAGGGTTCGCCCGACACTTTCGCTTCGCCGAGCCTTCGCTGCAAGGTGGTTCCGTGGACGACTTTCGACGGATACCGCCACTGGATGGCGGATCGTTACTGGTCCCCCGACGAATTGCAGGAATTGGGGGAGGTCGAAGAAGCGGAAGAACTGGACATCCGGGAATTCAACGACCTCCTGTCGTTGGCGGGATGCGAGCCGCTGGATCCATCGGGCATGGAACAGGTGCGGTTCGTCAACGTATCCCTCGGCGACGAAAGCCTGTTCGAAGTCCAGATTGGCGAACGAGTCCTCAAAAAGGACTCCCTGGAAGGGGACATCCCGTGCATCAGCGCAAACGTGCATGACGTTTTCGGCCACGTCACGGAGTCCCGACTTCTCGGGAACGACTGGAGCCGGCCGTCCATCGTATGGGGCGTGGACGGCAACTTCGATTGGCGTTTCATAGAGGCCGGGACGAGGTTCCATCTGACGGACCACTGTGGAGTGCTGCGTATTCGCGACCCGAACATCGACCCTGAATACCTGTGGCACACCCTGCGCGCAACGCGCGAACGATACGGATTCGACCGCACCTACCGGGCGAAACTGAAGAACATCGTACAGGTGGCGGCGCCTGTCCCGGTGTCGGATGACGGGGTGATGAGCCTGGAGCTCCAGAGGGGGATGGCCGCCAGGTATCGAGAAATCGAAGAACGGCGCGCCCGCGCCCGGGACCTGTTGCAGCAGATCGTGGACGCCCGCGTAACCCTCGACAGTGGGTGACATGGACCACAAGGCGGCATCCGGGAAGCGCTCCATCGCCCCTTCGCCAAGGCTGCCCCCTGTCACACGGCCTTGTAGCGGCAGCTACTCCAGGATTTTCTGATCGTTCCCGAAGGGACAGGCAATGTCCGGCGCCGACCTCATCATCGTCGAAGACGTCTCGAAGACCTACGCGCGGAACGACCCCGCGGCGGTCTCCCGCCTGGGTTTCACGCTGCGGCGGGGCGAGATCCTTGCCCTGCTGGGTCCCAGCGGCTCCGGCAAGACCACCACCTTGCGCCTGATCGCCGGTTTCGACCGGCCAGACGCCGGCAGGATACTGCTGGACGGCCGGCCGGTGTCCGGGGACGGCGCCTGGGTGGAGCCCGAAGACCGCCGCATGGGCATGGTCTTCCAGGACTACGCCCTGTTCCCGCACCTGACGCTGCTGGACAACGTGGCGTTCGGACTTCGGAACGAGTCCCGGAAGTCCCGGAGCGGCGTTGCCCGGGCGGTGCTGGGCGTGGTGGGGATGGCGGACCTCGCCCGACGGTACCCCCACGAGATCTCCGGCGGCCAGCAGCAGCGGGTGGCCCTGGCCCGGGCGCTGGCGCCCAACCCGCTGGTGCTGCTGCTGGACGAGCCTTTCAGCAACCTCGACTCGGACATGCGCGCGGAGATGCGCGAGGAGTTGTTGCGGATACTGCAAGGCTCGGAGACCAGCGCCATCGTGGTGACCCACGACCAGGACGAGGCGTTCGCCCTGGCGGATCGGATCGGCGTCCTCGACCAGGGCCGTCTGGAGCAGCTCTCCCGGCCGGAGACGCTGTACGGCGAGCCGCGGACCCGTTTCGTCGCCGACTTCGTGGGCCAGTCGGACTTCGTTCCGGGGGTCGTGCGAGGGGTCATCGAGACCGAGGTGGGCAGCTTTCCCAACGACGCCGGGCTGCCGGACGGCGCCCGGGTCGAGTTGTTGGCGCGGCCCAACGAGGTGGAGGTGGAAGCCTCCGAGGACGGGGACTGCGTGGTCGCCCGGCGGCGGTTCCGGGGCGCCGAGACCCTGTACCACCTGACGCTGCCCTCGGGCGCGCAGCTCCGCAGCAGCCAGCCGTCCGCTTGCGCGCTGCCCGCGGGCGCCCGGGTGAAGGTCGCCTTCCGTCCGGCCCACGTGGTGGCCTTCCCCTGCGCCGAGCCTCCGGACCGGGCCGCCTGCCGCAAGCCGCCCTCCGCGGGCGGCGACCCCCTCCGAGGCGACGACGCGGGTCGGGGAAGCGCCTCGGACGCCTCGGATGATTGACATTCCACATCGAATCTGAAAGGAAACGGAGTCTCTCGGATTGCGGCAGCCAAGCGGTTCATCACGAGGTTTTCAAGGTCTGTTGGCGGCCACCATGGCCTCGGCGTGGTGGCCTTTTCGTCGTTCCGACCGGTGCGCGAGCGTGGCCGAAGCGGTGCGCGGCCCGGGGAGTGTCCATGTCTCTGAACAGTGAAAAGATCTGGGTTGACGGGGAACTGGTGGATTGGGACGACGCCCGGGTCCACGTCATGAGTCATGGACTCCATTACGGCACCGCGTATTTCGAAGGCATCCGCTGCTACCGGCTCGAAGACGGGAAATCCGCGGTCTTCCGGCTGGACGAGCACCTGAGACGGTTCCGGGATTCGGGGCATATCCTCGGGGCGCCCCTGCCGTACAGCGTCGAACGGATGGCGGAGGCGGTGCTGGAAGTGGTCCGGGCCAACCGGCTGGAGGAGTGCTACATCCGCCCGCTGGCGTTCCTGGGCGACGGGGACAGGGGGCTGTACGCGGTCCACAACCCCGTGCGGGTGATCGTGGCGGCGTGGACCTGGGGGGCCTACCTGGGCGACGAGGGCGTGGAGTCGGGCATCCGGGCCAAGGTGTCCTCCTATACGCGGCACCACGTCAACGTGATGATGACCAGCAGCAAGATATCCGGCAACTACGTGAACTCGGTGCTGGCCAAGGGCGAGGCCAAGCGCGCCGGGTACGACGAAGCCATCATGCTCGACAACGAGGGGTGCGTCTCGGAGGCGAGCGGCGAGAACCTCTTCATCGTCAGGGACGGAGAGTTGAAGACCCCGCCCGTGACCGCCATACTCCCCGGCATCACCCGGGCCGGCGTCGTCGAGCTGGCCCGGCGGAAGGGGTACCGCGTGTCCGAGGAGCGGTTCGCCCGGGACGAGCTCTACGTGGCCGACGAGGCGTTCCTGACCGGCACCGCGGCCGAGGTGACGCCCATCCGGGAAGTGGACGACCGGGTCATCGGCGCGGGCAAGCCGGGTCCCGTGACCCTCGACCTGCAGCAAGCCTTCTTCGCCGTGGTCCGGGGCCGGGACGAGACGTACCGCCACTGGTTGACCCTCGTGTGACGGACGCCGGGCGAACCGGGAGGCCCCTAACACCTCTCGGTCCAGCTCCGCAGCGAGTACTTCCGTTCCACCAGCGACTCGACGGCGTCCGCCGGGACCTCGGCGCCCTCCGGCGCGGCGTCCCAGCAACGCCGCAGCAGGTCCTTGACCAGCGGCGCGGGGCGGTCCAGGTTCGTGAGGAAGGCGCGGTGGGGACGGCGGCCGCGGTAGCGCGGCGCCTTGGGCGGGTGGGGGAGGACCTCCTCCACCAGCCCGATGGGGAAGTCCAGCAGGAACGTGCCGTGGAACAGCAGGAAGCGCCGCCGCCGGCGTTGCGCGTTGCCGGAGAACTTCCGTTGCCGGACGGTGAGGTCGGTGGCGCCCTGGCGCCGCACCGGCAGGCCGGTGGCGTCCGCCAGCAGGCGCCGGTGGCGCTCCATGACGAAGGCGTTGGCGGCGTCGATGCGCTCCAGGGGGCCGTTCTCCTCGATGCGCAGGACCAGCGCGTAGCTCAGGCAGCCCGGCCCCTGGACCACGGCGCCGCCGCCGCTGCACCTCCGCAGGATGGGGATTCCCCGGGCCTCGCAGGCGGCCGCATCGACTTCCCGGCTGTGCCGGCTGCCGAGGCCGAGCACCACGAAGGGCTCGGGGGACTCCCAGAACCGGAGGATCCCCCGGTCCCGCTCCTCCTCGCAGTGGTCGAGCAGCGCCTCGTCGCAAGCCAGGTTTGCTTCGGGCGTGGGCAACGTCAAGTCGAGGTAGAGCATTGCGAGCGGCGGGCGGAGCGGACGGGCGGCCCTTCGGCGGCGGGGGCTGCGGGTCGCTCCGGGAGTGTTTGACAAGCGGGCGTCGGCGGTGATGAATATCTTGCCCGGCGCCGTTTGCTTGCGCAAGCGGTTTTGTAATAGGAAACTCCGGTCGAGCCCGGTGGGAGGGCGCGTCCTTCGGCTCCGCTTCGCCCCGTTCGGGACGAACGGGGACGGGAGGGCCGCGTGAGGGAGCCTCCCATCCGCGGCTCGGTTGACGAGGGTTTCCCCTGTTCCCCCAAGGTGATGAGCGCCAAAGATTCGATACCCGCGTCCCATTCGCCGACGCCCGCGGACTTCGACCCCGGGTTCGGGCCGGCGGCAGGCGCGCCCGCGTCCCGCGGGTCCCAGGACGACAGGTGGCTGAACTCGCTGGAGCACCTGCTCGGGGACGTGGTGCGGAAGAGGGGACCGGAGCAGGTGGACTTCCTGCTGGAGCAACTGGTGGCGCGCATCCGGGACCGGCAGCGGGACGCCGTCCCCGCCCGGAACACGCCCTACCTCAACACCATCCCCCGGGAAGACGAGCCCCGGTATCCCGGCGACCGGGCCATCGAGCGCAGGGTGAAGAGCTACGCGCGCTGGAACGCCATGGCCATGGTGGTGAAGGCCAACCGGCTGAACCCCGGCATCGGCGGCCATATCTCCACCTATGCTTCCGCGGCCAACCTCTACGAGGTGGGCTTCAACCACTTCTTCCGGGGCGGCGACGACGGCGCTCCGGGGGACCTAGTGTACTTCCAGGGCCACGCGGCGCCAGGGAACTACGCCCGGGCGTACCTGGAGCACCGGCTGGGCCCCCGCAAGCTCCACCACTTCCGGCAGGAGTTGGTCAAGGGGGGAGGACTCCCCTCCTATCCGCATCCCTGCCTCATGCCCGACTTCTGGCAGTTCCCCTCGGTGTCCATGGGGTTGGCGCCCATCATGTCCATCTACCAAGCGCGGTTCGCCCGCTACCTGGCGGCCCGGGGGCTGCTGTCCCGGGAGCCGCGGGTGTGGTGTTTCCTGGGCGATGGCGAGGCCGACGAGCCGGAGTCCACCGCGGGCCTGTCCCTGGCCGCGCGGGAGAACCTGGACAACCTGGTGTGGGTGGTCAACTGCAACCTCCAGCGGCTCGACGGTCCGGTGAGGGGCAACGGCAAGATCATCCAGGAACTGGAGGCGCTGTTCCTGGGCGCGGGCTGGAACGTCGTCAAGGTGATCTGGGGCTCGGATTGGGACCCGCTGCTGGAATCCGACGCCGGGGGGCTGCTGGCGGAACGGATGGAGCGGGCGGTGGACGGCGACTACCAGAAGTACTCGGTGGCCCCGGGGAGCTACACACGCAAGCACTTCTTCGGCGCCCACCCCGAGTTGCTGGCGATGGTGAACCATCTCACCGACGACCAGATCCGCAGGCTCGCCAGGGGCGGCCACGACCCCCAGAAGGTCTATGCGGCCTACAAGGCGGCGCTGGAGCACGAGGGCGCGCCCACCGTGGTCCTGGCCAAGACCGTGAAGGGGTACGGCCTTGGCGAGGCGGGCGAAGGGCGCAACATCACCCACCAGCAGAAGCAGCTCAACGAGAAGGAGCTGCGCGACTTCCGCTTGCGGTTCGGCGTGCCGCTGTCGGACGAAGAGGTGGTGGAGACGCCTTTCTACCGGCCGCCTCTCGACAGCGAGGAGACCCGCTACCTGCTCGAGCGGCGCAAGAGCCTGGGAGGGTTCCTGCCCCGGCGGCCGCGGACGGCCAAGGCGCTGGCTGCGCCGGACGAGTCCCACTACCGGGAGTTCCGGAGCTCTTCGGAGACCCGGGTCTCCACCACCATGGCGTTCGTGAGGCTCTTGACCAAGCTGCTCCGCCATCCGGGCATCGGGCGGAACATCGTGCCCATCATACCGGACGAAGCCAGGACCTTCGGCATGGACACGCTGTTCCGTCAGGTGGGCATCTATTCGCCCAAGGGCCAACTGTACGAGCCGGTGGACCGGGAGACCCTGCTCTTCTACCAGGAGGCGCGGGACGGGCAACTGCTGGAGGAGGGCATCAGCGAGGCCGGAGCCATGTCTTCCTTCATCGCCGCGGGGACCGCCCACAGCACCTATGGCGCCCCCATGATCCCGTTCTACACGTTCTATTCCATGTTCGGCTTCCAGCGCATCGGCGACCTCATGTGGGCCGCGGCGGACAGCCGGGCCAAGGGCTTCCTGCTGGGCGCCACCGCCGGGCGCACGACCCTGAACGGCGAAGGACTGCAGCACGCGGACGGCCAGAGCCAGTTGCTGGCGAGCACGGTCCCGGCCCTGCTCACCTACGACCCGGCGTTCGCCTACGAGGTCGCGGTCATCGTGCAGGAAGGCCTCAGGCGGATGTACGAGCGCCGTGAGGACGTGTTCTACTACCTCACCCTGTACAACGAGAACCACTCCATGCCGGGCATGCCTCCGGGGGTGGAGGAAGGCATCCTCAAGGGGCTCTACAAGTTCCGGGCCGCGGGGGGCAGGAAGAAGCACCGGGCCCACCTGCTCGGCAGCGGCCCGCTGCTGTTCGAGGCCCTCCGGGCCCAGGAGATGCTCGCCGAGCGGTACCAGGTGGCCGCGGACGTGTGGAGCGCCACCAGCTACAACCTGCTGCGGCGGGAGGCCCAGGAGGTCCAGCGCTGGAACCTCCTGCACCCGACCGAGACGCCCCGCAAGTCGTACCTGGAGTCCGTGCTGGAGCCGGAAGAGGGGGTCTTCGTCGCGGTGTCCGACTACATGAAGATCGTGCCGGACCAGATCGCCCCGTGGACCCCCGGCGGCTTGGCGACGCTGGGGACGGACGGGTTCGGCCGCAGCGACACCCGGGACCGGCTGCGCCGCTACTTCGAGGTGGACGCGGAGTCGGTGGTGGCGGCGACCCTGCACGCCCTCGCCCGAAGGGGCCGGGTGAGGAAGTCGGTGGTCGAACGGGCCCTCCGGGAGTTGCGCTTCGACCCGGAGAAGCCCCATCCCTCGATGGCCGTCTGAGCCGCGGACCGCCATGGACGTCACGCTTCCCAAACTGGCCGAAGGGGCGGATTCCGGCGCCGTCGTCAACATCCTGGTGGCGGAGGGGGACCAGGTGGAGCTGGACCAGACCCTGCTGGAGCTCGAGAACGAGAAGGCGGTGGCCCCCATCCCTTCCACCGGCGCGGGCAGGGTGGCCCGCATACACGTGGAGGTGGGGCAGGTGGTCTCGGTGGGTCAGGTGCTGGTGACCATCGACACCGCGGGCGCGGGCAAGCCGCAGGCGCCCGCGGCGCCCCCGGAACCGGCGTCTGCCGCTGTCGCGGACGCGCCCGCTCCGCCGGAGCCGCACCTCTATCGGTCGGACAGCGGCGCGCCGCCGCCGGCTTCTCCCACGGTGCGGAAGGTCGCGCGGGAGCTGGGCATCGACCTCCACCGCGTGAAGGGGAGCCAACGCGGCGGGCGCATCGTCATGGCCGACGTCCGCGGCTACATCCAGGGTCTCCAGGAGCTCGCCCGGGAGCCGTCCGCGCCCGGGGCCCATGCTCCCGCTCCGGTCTCCCCGGCCCCGGACCCGGGCAGGTGGGGGCCCAGCAAGCGCGAGAAGATGTCGCCGCTCCGGCGCACCATCGCCCAGCGGATGACCGATTCCTGGACCACCATCCCCCACGTGACCCAGTTCGACGACGCGGACATCACGGACCTCATGGAGTTGCGAAAGCGTTACGCCGCCGCGTACGAGAAGTCGGGCGCCCGGCTGACGTTGACCTCCTTCGCCATCAGGGCCGCGGTCTCGGCGCTGGACAAATACCCCGCGTTCAAGACCGCCATCGACTACCGCGCCCTGGAGATCGTCACCCGGGACTACGTGCACGTGGGCGTGGCGGTGGACACCGAAGCGGGCCTGATCGCGCCGGTCATCCGGGACGTGGACAGGAAGAGCCTCCTGGACCTGTCCGGGGAGCTGGACGACCTGGCGGAGCGGACCCGGCGGCGGAAGCTGTCCGCGGACGAGATGCAGGGGGCGGTGTTCACCATATCGAACCTGGGAAGCATCGGCGGCTCCTATTTCACCCCCATCGTCAACGGCCCGCAGGTGGCGGTCCTGGGCATGGGGCGCGGCGTGCACCGGCCGGTGGTGCGGGACCGGAAGGTGGCGCCGCGGCTGGTGTTGCCCCTCGCCCTGTCCTATGACCACCGGGTCATCGACGGCGCCGACGGAGCGCGCTTCCTGCGCGAGATCGTGCGCTGCCTGGAAGACTTCCCCGAAGCGGACGTGAAGCCCGAGGGCGCGTGACGGCCATGGCAGTGGAAACCATCCAGACGCAGATCGTCGTCGTGGGCGCCGGCCCGGGAGGGTACGCCGCGGCGTTCCATGCCGCGGACCTGGGCAAGCGGGTGCTGCTGGTGGAGCGGGACGAGCGCCTGGGCGGAGTCTGCCTCCACCGCGGCTGCATCCCTTCCAAGGCGCTCCTCCACGCCACCCACGTCATCGACGAAGCCGCGCTGTCGGAGGCCAGGGGCGTGGCCTTCGACAAGCCCAGGGTGAAGCTCGACAAGCTGCGGGAGTGGAAGGAGTCGGTCATCGACCGGCTCGCCCGGGGGCTGGACGCCCTGTGCTCCCGAAGGGGGGTCCAACGGCTCCGGGGCCGCGGCCACTTCGAGGACTCCCGCACCCTCCGGGTGGAGACCCCCGACGGGCAGCGGTTCGTCAACTACGAGCAGGCCATCGTCGCAGTGGGGTCCCGGCCGGCCATGCCCGCGGCCTTCGACCTGGGCAACCGGCGCATCATGACGTCCACCGAGGCGCTGGAGCTCAGGGACGTTCCCGGCCGCCTGCTGGTGGTGGGGGGCGGTTACATCGGCATGGAGATGGGCACGGTGTATGCCCGGCTCGGCAGCGAGGTGGTCCTGGTGGAGGCGCTGGACCACCTGCTGCCGGGCGTGGACGCGGACCTGGTGAGGCCCGTGGCCAAGGCCGCGGGGGCGCTGTTCCGGGAGGTGCGTCTCAAGACCAGGGTCCTGCGCATGGCCACCAGCGGGACGAAGATCAAGGTGGCAATGGAGGTCAACGGGACCGGGCGCGAGGAGTCCTACGACCGGGTGCTGGTGAGCGTGGGCCGGACGCCAGGCTATGAAGACCTGGGCCTGGAGAACACCGGGGTGAAGATCGGGGCCAACGGCTTCATCGAGTGCAACCAGCGACAGCAGACCGCGGACCCGGCCATCTACGCCGTCGGGGACGCCAACGGCGGCGCGTTGCTCGCCCACCAGGCCACCCGGGAGGGGCGCGTCGCGGTGGAGGTCATCGCCGGAGAGTCCAGCACCATCGAGGACGTGGTGGTTCCCGCGGTGGTCTTTACGGAGCCGGAGGTGGCTTGGTGCGGGCTCACGGAGCGGGAGGCCAGGGCCGGGAAGGTGGCGGTGGAGGTGGTGAAGTTCCCCTGGGGCGCCTCGGGCAGGGCCCTGGCCATGGACCGCCCCGAAGGCTTGACGAAGTTGATCCTGGAGCCCGGGACGGAGCGCATCCTCGGCATGGGCGTCACCGGCGCCGGCGCTGGCGAGCTCATCGGCGAGGGGGTGCTGGCCATGGAGATGGGCGCCACCGCCAGGGACCTTGCCGAGTCGGTCCATCCGCATCCGACGCTTTCCGAGACCCTCATGGAATGCGCCGAGATGTTCTACGGCGCCGCCACCCACGCGCCGCCCCGGAAGCGCGCCGGAGCTTGACAGGAAAAGGGCCGTTTGCTACCCAAGACGGACGCTCCGCCTCTGCATGGAGAAAGGGCAAGGCCGCGGGAGTTCGGCGCAGGAGGCGCGGGCCGGACCCACGGGAGGAGAGGAATGACATACGTGATCGTAGAGCCCTGCATCGATACCAAGGACACGGCCTGTGTGGACGTTTGCCCGGTGGATTGCATCCACCCGACCAAGAACGAGACCGAGGTATTCGAGAAGGAGAACATGCTCTATATCGATCCCGAGGAGTGCATCGACTGCGGCGCTTGCGAGCCCGTCTGTCCGGTGGAGGCCATATTCGAGGAGGCCGCGGTGCCGGACAAGTGGAAGGAATACACCCAGATCAACGCCGACTGGTTCCAGAAGTAGCCGGGATCCCGGGGCCGCGCCCGCGGCCCGGAAGCGGGACCAACGGCTCCTCCGCCTCCACCAACCCGTCGTATCCGAAGGTCCGACGGAAACCCTCCGCCGCCAGCGACTTTACCGCCGCCATCTCCACCGGCGCCCCGGCTTCCCGCTCCATGGAAGTCACCTGGGCCCACTCCAGGCCGCAGGGGACGATCCTGCGGAAATAGTCCAGGTCCGGGGCCACGTTCAGGGCGGCCCCGTGGTAGGTGACCCCGCGCCGGACGGCGATGCCGATGGCGCAGACCTTCCTGCCGCGGACCCACACCCCGGTCCAGGGCGGCCGCCGGGCGGCGTCGAGGCCGAACTCGGCGAGGACGTCGATGATGACCTGCTCCAGCCTGCCGAGGTAGCGGTGGACCTCCCGGCGCAGTTTCGACCTGAGGTCGATGATGGGATAGAGCACCAACTGCCCCGGTCCGTGGTAGGTGACGTCGCCGCCCCGGGTGGCGGCCCGCACCGGCACGTTGCCGGCGTCGAGTATGTGGCGGCTCGCGTCCCTCCGTCCGGTGGTGAAGACGTGGGGGTGCTCCACGAGTATGAGGCAGTCGGCGGACGCCTCGCGGACCTTTCGGTCGAGGATCCGTTGCTGGACGGCCAGCGCGGCGTCGTAGTCGAGACGCTGCAAGTCCAGCACCCGCAGTGGGCCGCGTTCCATGGAACCCAACTAGCTAGCAGGTTGTCCCCGGGGCCTCAACGCGCGGGTTCGCTGCCGCGGGCTCCTCCTTGACTCCGGTGTCGAGCCGCATTATGAAACGGGAGCCGTAGCGGGCCTCGTCGCCTTCGGCGCGAAGCTCCGTTGACGCCTGCTTCCCCTCCCGTACCGCCTTCCGCTTCCGCAGTACCCGGAGGAAGCCGACAGCATCCCGCAGGAGGACCTCGCGCATGGTGCGCGAGGCGACGAGATTCCCGCTTTCGCGGGAACGACGAGGGAGGACCTGCGCGCATGGTGCGCGATGACCGGTCTGCCGGTCCCGACCCACGGGACCTGTCGGCGTCCGAGGCCCGGACGGCGTTCGCGGAGCGCCTGGAGCGCATGCGGCAACGCCACCTGCCCGAGGTGCTGGGCATGTTCGAGGAGGTGGTCCGCGACGCCGGGCTCGGGGATTCGACGCTGGCGGACATGTGCCGCTACCAGTTCGAGACCGGCGGCAAACGGCTGCGGGCGTTGCTGCCGCTGTTGGTGGCGGACTGTCTCGGGGAGGACCCGGGCAAGGCCGTGGCAGTGGGCGCGGCGTGCGAGATGCTGCACAACGCCACCCTGGTCCACGACGACGTGCAGGACGGGGACGAGTCCCGCAGGGGGCGGGAGACGGTGTGGCGCCGTTTCGGCGTCGCCAGCGCCATCAACCTGGGCAGCGCCATGTTCTACTTCACGTTGCTGCTGGCCCGGCGCGCCCCGGCCTCCGGCGAGTTGCGGGAAGCGTTGGCCCGGAGGATCCTCGTCGAGACGTTGCAGGTCATCCACGGGCAGGAGCAGGACTTCGCCCTCCGGGCCAACCCGCGCCCCACCTTGGCCCAGTACTTCACCATGGTGGAGGCCAAGACCTCCCGGCTGTTCGTCCTGGCCATGGCGGGCAGCGCCGAGGTCCTGGGCCAGGGAGCCCGGGTGGTCCGCGGGCTCGGCGAAGCCGCGCGCCAATTCGGCATCCTGTTCCAGATCCAGGACGACCTGCTGGACCTGTACGGGAACAAGGGCCGCGGCCGGCGAGGCAGCGACATCGCCGAGGGGAAGCGGAGCATCCTGGCGGTCCATGCCCTGGAGCACGCCCCCGCGGACGACGCCCGGTGGCTGCGCACGGTCCTCGACAAGGAGCGGGCGGAAACGTCGCCGGACGACGTGGACGAGGTCGCCGGTTTGTTCGACCGGGTGGGGTCCCTGTCCTTCGCGGTGAGGGAGATGCACGCCCGCAGGCGCGCGGCGTTGGCCGCGGCGCCGGAGCCGGAGCAACCGAACCTTTCCGCCCTCGTGCGGGGCGTCTCCGATACGGTGTTGGAGCCCATAAGGGGGCTCGTGTAGATGTCCTCGAAGGCTTTTGGGGAACCCGGAACGATTCCGGCTCGGACTCCGTCTCCCTGCGGGAAAGCGCGTCCTTCGACTTCGCTTCGCTACGCTCAGGACGAACGGGAGGATAATCGGTTCGCTGCGCTCGGGGTGAACGGGGATAATCGTTCAGAGGGTTCCTTTTGAAATTTCCGGGGAGGTGACCTTTCGATGAAGATGTTCCTGGCGGGAGAGTGGGTGGACCGGCCGAGGGTGCAGGAGGTCGGCAACCCGTACGACGACTCCGTGATCGACAGCGTCCCCAAGGCCGGGCCTGCGGACGTGGAGCGCGCCCTCGCGTTCGCCGCACGCGGAGCCGCGGTCATGGCGCGGACCACCGCCCACGAGCGCTGGCGGGTGCTGACCCGGGCGGCCGCCCTCATGGCGGAGCGGGTGGACGAGCTCGGCACGCTCATCTCCCGCGAAGAGGGCAAGGTCCTGGCCGAAGGCCTGGGCGAGGTGCGCCGGGCGGTGGAGACCCTGACCGCTTCGGCCGAAGAGGCCAAGCGGCTCCACGGGGAGACCGTGCCGCTGGACGCGGACCCCGCGGGCGCGGACAAGCTGGGCTTCACCCTCCGGGTCCCCTGCGGCGTGGTGGCGGCCATCGGGCCGTTCAACTTCCCCCTCAACCTGCTGTGCCACAAGGTGGGTCCCGCCATCGCGGGCGGGAACTCGGTGATCGTCAAGCCGGCGTCGGACACGCCGCTTTCGGGACTGAAACTCACCGAGATCTTGCTGGAGGCCGGACTCCCCGCGGACGGGGTCCAGTGCCTCACCGGCTCGGGCGGGGAGATCGGCGACGCCCTGGTGTCCGACGGCCGGGTGCGCAAGATCAGTTTCACCGGCAGCCGGGAAGTGGGCGAGAACATCTGCCGCATGGCGGGCATCAAGAAGGTGACCATGGAGCTGGGCTCCAACTGCCCGGTGATCGTCATGCCCGACGCGGACCTGGACAGGGTGGCCGCGGCCGTGGCCGCTACCGGATACGCCAACGCGGGACAGGTCTGCATCTCCACCCAGCGCGTGTTGGCCTCCGGCCAGGTCTATGAAGACTTCCTCGGCGCGCTTGCCCCCAAGGTGGAGGCCCTGACCACCGGCAGCCAGCTCGATGCCGGCACCTGCGTGGGGCCGATGATACGGGAGGCCGAAGCCGTCCGGGTGGAGCAATGGGTGGACGAGGCGGTGGGCGCGGGCGCCCGGGTGGTGGCCGGGGGCTCCCGCGACGGCGCCGTCTATGCCCCCACCGTGGTGGCCGACGTATCCGGCGACATGAAGCTCTCGCGGGACGAGCTCTTCGGCCCGGCCGTGGGCGTCACCCCCTTCGACTCCATGGACGAGGCCATCGCGCTGGCCAACGACACCGTCTTCGGACTCTCCGCGGGGATCTTCACCGAGAACGTGGAGTGGGCCATGCGCTTCGCCCGGGAGGTGGATTCCGGCAACCTCCACGTCAACTGGGGACCTCAGTGGCGCGCAGACGTGATGCCCTACGGCGGGCTCAAGGAGTCGGGTTTCGGCAAGGAGGGGCCCCGGTACGCGGTGGAAGAGATGACCGAGCTCAAGACGGTGGTGTTCCACCTGCGGGGGGCGGGTCGGTAATGCGCGCCGACGGACGCGGGGACCGGGAGCTGCGCCCCATCCGCATCACGCCCGGCTTCATCAAGCACGCCGACGGTTCGGCGTTGATCGAGATGGGCGATACCCGGGTCATCTGCACCGCCAAGGTCGAAGACCGGGTGCCGCCGTTCCTGCGGAAGACGGGGAAGGGCTGGATCACCGCGGAGTACGGCATGTTGCCGTCGTCCTCGCCCATGCGCATCCCCCGGGAGGCGGCCCGGGGCCGGCCGGGCGGCCGCACCCACGAGATCCAGCGGCTGATCGGACGCAGCCTCCGTTCGGTGGCGGACCTCCAGTGCCTGGGCGAACGGACGGTGTGGCTGGACTGCGACGTCATACAGGCCGACGGCGGCACCCGCACCGCGTCCATCAGCGGCGCCTACGTGGCCCTGGCCTGCGCCCTGAAAGGGCGGGCGGCGAGCCGGAGCCTGCCCGCGGGCCTGCTCAGGGACAGCCTGGCCGCGGTCAGCGTCGGCGTGGTGGAGGGCAGGGCGGTGCTGGACCTGGACGCGGGCGAGGACAACAACGCCGACGTGGACATGAACATCGTGATGACCGGGTCGGGGCAGTTCGTGGAGGTCCAGGGGACCGCGGAGAAGAAGCCCTTCGGCGCCGACCGGCTCGACGAGTTGATGGGTCTGGCGCGAACGGGCATTCGAAGCATACTGGAGGTCCAGCAACGGGTCCTCGGCGAGTGGCGTCCGTCGTGAAGCGGACGCGGGGGCTTGGGATTGTGGAACATCTGGACGATCGAGACGGGGGTGGGGGCATGAGCGCGCCCTTCGACTTCGCTACGCTACGCTCAGGACGAACGGGGATGGGCTTGGCGCTGCGTTCGGGACGGACCGGGGTGGGGCATGAGCGCGTCCTTCGACTTCGCTACGCTACGCTCGGGACGAACGGGGATGGGCTTGGCGCTGCGTTCGGGATGAACGGGGACCTCCGCTCCGTTCGGGGCGAATGGGGGTCTCCGCTTCGCTACGTTCGGGGCGAACGGGGATGGGCTTGATATCGTTGCGCCATGATGTAGAATGGACAGTCTCCGTGATCAGGGTCTCCGTGACGGGGCGTAGCGCAGCCAGGTAGCGCACCTGCCTTGGGAGCAGGGGGTCGGCCGTTCAAATCGGCTCGCCCCGACCACGCCGGCCAGGCCGGGACGGCCCGCGGGTCGAGTGGAGACGCGGGGACGTCGAAGGAACGGTTCGACGCGCCAGTAGCTCAGGTGGATAGAGCAACGGCCTTCTAAGCCGTGGGTCAGGGGTTCGAGTCCCTTCTGGCGCGCCAGACAACGGGTGTTCTGGTGAGTGTAGCTCAACTGGTTAGAGCACTGGACTGTGGCTCCAGGGGTTGAGGGTTCAAGTCCCTTCACTCACCCCAACCAAGACGCATGGGCCGCTAGCTCAGTTGGTAGAGCAGCTGACTCTTAATCAGCGGGTCCGGAGTTCGAGTCTCCGGCGGCCCACTCCTCCCTCCCTGCGCCCGTCCAGCCTCCCTCCGCGTCCCCGGTCCCGGGCGCCAACGACCTTGACTTGCGGTTCGAGGGGTTGCTACAGCACAGCAGGGGCCCCTCCCGGCTTGCGAGAGTGGCGGAACCGGTAGACGCACTAGATTTAGGATCTAGCGGGCAACCGTGGGGGTTCGAATCCCCCCTCTCGCACCATCGGAAGCGTCGGGCGGCGTGGTCCGGGGCGCGGGCGGCTCGCCCTTCGCGGGGGAACCGCCCGGCGAGGGGGTGCGGTCCGGCGTGGAGCGCGGCGGGCGGGGCCGAACGAGTACGAGTCAACGAGTCATACGGGGGGCAGACCGGGGATGAAGTGCGAAGTCGATGTATTGGCGCCCACGCAGAGGAGGCTCCGGGTCGAGGTCCCCGCGGAGCAAGTCGATCAGGCCTTCGCCCGGATCTACCGGGAGGTCGGGCGTCGGGCGAAGGTGCGCGGGTTCCGCTCCGGCAAGATACCGCGGAGCGTACTGCAGGGCCTCTACGGCGCCGAGGTCCAGACCCAGGCGCTGACCGAGCTCGTGGAGGCGTCGCTCGCGGGCGCGGTCAGGGAGCGGGGGCTGGAGCCGGTGTCCGAGCCGCGGCTGGAGGTGGGGGACCTGAAGCAGGAGCAGCCGTTCTCGTTCACCGCGGTGGTGGACGTGAAGCCGGACATCGAGCTCGGGGAGTACCGCGACGTCCCGGTGGAGCGCGTGCGCGCCCAAGTGGGGGACGAGGAAGTGGACCGGGCGTTGTCCGAGCTTCGGGAGCGGAGCGCGCAACTGGAGCCGGTGGAGGACCGGGTGCGGGTGGAGGAGGGGGACTACGTGCTGGTGGACTTCTCGGGCTCGGTGGACGGCAAGCCCTTCCCCGGGAGCGCGGCCGAGGGCTACCCGGTGGACGTCGGCGCGGGCAAGGCGCTGCCGGAGTTCGAGCGGGGCCTGGTGGGCATGGAGCGGGACGCGCCCGGGACCCTCGTGGTCAACCTGCCGGACCGGGTCCGGGACCAGGATGTGGCCGGGAAGCAGGCGGAGTTCGAGGTCACGGTCAGGGACATCCGGCGCAAGCTCCTGCCTCCCCTGGACGACGAGTTCGCCCGGGACTACGGCGAGTGCGACTCGTTGCCGGAGTTGCGCAAGAAGCTGCGGTCGGACTTGCAGCTCCAGGTGGATGCGTTCCAGGAGCGCCAATTGAAGGACCGGATCGTGGAGCGCCTGCTGGAGAAGCACGACTTCGAGGCGCCCGCGTCCATGGTGGACCGGGAGCTGTCCTACCTCGTGGAAGGCGCGAGGTCCCGGCGGGAGCCCTCCGAGGCGGACGCGCCGGAGCCCACCGCGGACGAGCTCCGGGAGGAGCTGAGGCCCCAGGCCCGGAGCCTGGTCAAGTCGAGGCTGTTGCTCGAGAAACTCGCCGCGGCCGAGGGCATCACCGCTTCCGACGAGGAGGTGGACCGCCGGGTCGAGGCGCTGGTGCGGGCCGGCGGGGAGCGGGCGGCCTCGGTGCGCGAGCACTATCGCGAGGACTGGGCGCGGGAAGCCCTGCGTTCGCAGATCGCGTCCCAGAAGACCATGGACTTCCTGCTCCTGGCCGCGGACGTGACGATGGTGGACCCGCCGGAAAAGGTTGATGAGGGCGGGAAAAGAGGCTAAACTTCCTTGGTGGCGCGTTCGGCGTACGCAACGCACGAGGGTCGAGGCAACATGAACTTCATTCCTTTCGTGGTAGAGCAGACGGGTCGAGGGGAGCGCGCGTACGACATCTATTCCCGCCTCCTCAAGGACCGGATCGTCTTCCTGGGGAGCCCGGTGGTTGACGAGGTGGCCAACCTCATCACCGCCCAGTTGCTGTTCCTGGAGTCGGAAGACCCGGAGCGGGACATCTACTTCTACGTCAATTCCCCGGGCGGCTCGGTGACCGCGGGCCTCGCCATCTACGACACCATGCAGTACATCCGCCCGAAGGTCTCCACCGTCTGCCTGGGCCAGGCGGCGAGCATGGGGGCGGTGCTGCTGGCCGCGGGCGCGGGCGGCAAGCGGTACGCACTGCCGCACTCGCGCATCATGATCCACCAGCCCCTGGGCGGCTTCCAGGGGACCGCGGCCGACATCGACATCCAGGCCAGGGAGATCCTGAGGATGCGGGAGGAGCTCGGAGCGATCCTCGTGAAGCATACGGGGCAGTCGCTGGACCGGATCGAACGGGATACGGACAGGGACATGTTCATGACGGGCGAGCAGGCCCTGGAGTACGGATTGGTGGACGAAGTGATCACCAGCCGCCTCGAAGTCAACACGAAGGGGTGAGGGGGGAGCATCGATGCCAAAGCACGGGGACGACCGGTCCGGCAGTCTTGTCTGTTCGTTCTGCGGTAAGAGCCAGGATGAGGTGCGCAAACTGATCGCGGGCCCCACCGTCTATATCTGTGACGAGTGCATCGACCTCTGCAACGACATCATCGCGGAAGAGTGCGAGCACGAGGACTCCATCGCGTCGTCGTCGTCCGGGGTCCCGAAGCCGGTGGAGATCAAGCGCGTGCTGGACCAGTACGTGGTGGGCCAGGACCCGGCCAAGAAGATCCTCGCGGTGGCCGTGCACAACCACTACAAGAGGATCGACAACCAGGCGATGACGGGGGACGTGGAGCTCCAGAAGAGCAACATCCTCCTGCTGGGTCCCACCGGGTCGGGCAAGACCCTGTTGGCGCAGACCCTGGCCCGCCTCCTGCAGGTCCCCTTCACCATCGCGGACGCCACGAGCCTGACCGAGGCGGGCTACGTGGGGGAAGACGTGGAGAACATCATCCTCAACCTGCTGCAATCCGCGGACTACGACGTGGAGAAGGCCCAGCGGGGCATCGTCTATATCGACGAGATCGACAAGATCTCCCGCAAGTCGGAGAACCCGTCCATCACCAGGGACGTGTCGGGCGAAGGGGTGCAGCAGGCGCTGCTCAAGATCATCGAGGGCACCATGGCGAGCGTCCCCCCCAAGGGCGGCCGCAAGCACCCGCAGCAGGAGTTCCTCCAGGTGGACACCACCAACATCCTGTTCATCTGCGGCGGCGCCTTCGTGGGCATCGAGGAGATCATCCGAAGGCGCACCGGGCGCAGGCGGCTGGGATTCGGCAGCAGGGAGATGGAAGCCGAGGCCATCGGGGACGCCAGGGTCCTGCACGACGTCCAGCCCGAAGACCTGCTCAAGTTCGGCCTCATCCCGGAGTTCGTGGGTCGGCTGCCGGTGATCGCCACCCTGGACGAGCTCGACGAAGGGGCCCTGGTGCAGATCCTGAAGGAACCGAAGAACGCCCTCACCAAGCAGTACTGCAAGCTGTTCGAGATGGAGGGCGTGCACCTCAACTTTACAGACGAGGCCCTTTGGGCTATTGCACGGGAAGCCATGAAGCGGAAGTCCGGCGCGCGCGGCTTGAGGGCGATCATGGAGAACACCATGCTCGACGTGATGTACGAGATGCCTTCCCAGCCCAACATCAAGGAAGTGGTCATTACCGAGGAAGTGATGACCCGCAGCGAACCTCCTATGGTTGTGTACTCGAAGGCGGCGGAGAGCGCGTAAGGGGGAGATTCATGCTATTTCGCAGCGACAAGAAGGACGACAACGAGCAGGGCGAGGGTGTGCAAGCGCCGTTGCTGCCCCTCCGGGACATCATCGTCTTCCCGCACATGGTGGTGCCGCTGTTCGTGGGCCGGCAGAAGTCCATCCGGGCCTTGGAGGAGGCTTCCCGGAAGCAGACCGCCATCTTCCTCGCCTCCCAGAAGGACGCCCGGACCAACGAGCCCGAGGAGGACGACATCTACCTCATGGGCACGCTGGGGAGCGTCGTGCAGATGCTGAAGTTGCCGGACGGGACCGTCAAGGTCCTGGTGGAGGGCAAGAGCCGGGGCCGGATCGCGCGCTACCTGGCGCACCCGGAGTTCTTCCTGGTGGAGGTGGAGAAGCTGGACGACGTGGTGGAGCAGGGCGCGGAGGTGGGCGCCATGGTGCGCGAGGCGCACGGCGCCTTCGAGAACTACGTCAAGGTCAAGAAGAAGATCCCCCCCGAGATGGTCGCGTCGGTTTCCTCCATCGAGGAGCCGGGCAAGCTCGCGGACACGATCATCGGACACCTCGGGGTCAAGCTGGAGGAACGGCAGGTCCTCCTGGAGACCGTCAACGCCATCGAACGCCTGGAGAAGGTGCTGGGGCACATGCGGGCGGAGATCGAGATCCTGGAGGTGGAGCGCCGCATCCGCTCGCGCGTGAAGAAGCAGATGGAGCGCTCCCAGAAGGAGTACTACCTCAACGAGCAGATGAGGGCGATCCAGAAGGAACTCGGCGAAAAGGACGAGTTCAAGAACGAGATGCAGGAGATCGAGGAGAAGATCAAGCAGAAGAAGCTCTCCGCGGAGGCCAAGGAGAAGGTGGAGAAGGAGCTCAAGAAGCTCAAGATGATGTCGCCCATGTCGGCCGAGGCCACCGTCGTGCGGAACTACATCGACTGGATACTCAGCCTCCCCTGGTACGACTATACGGACGACAAGCTCGACATCACCGAGGCCGAGAAGGTGCTGGAAGAGGACCACTACGGGCTGGGCAAGGTCAAGGAGAGGATCCTCGAATACCTGGCGGTCCAGAGCCTCGTGGGCAAGATCAAGGGCCCCATCGTCTGCCTGGTGGGGCCGCCGGGCGTGGGCAAGACATCCCTCGGGCGCTCCATCGCCCGGGCCACGGGACGGAAGTTCGTGCGCATGTCCCTGGGCGGGGTGCGGGACGAGGCCGAGATCCGCGGACATCGGCGCACCTACATCGGCGCGTTGCCCGGGAAGATCATCCAGTCCCTCAAGAAGGCAGGCTCCAGCAACCCGGTGTTCCTGATGGACGAGGTGGACAAGATGTCCATGGACTTCCGCGGCGACCCCTCGTCCGCCCTGCTGGAGGTGCTGGACCCGGAGCAGAACCAGGCGTTCAACGACCACTACCTGGACTTGGACTACGACCTGTCCAAGGTCATGTTCATCACCACCGCCAACACCCTGGAGGGCATCCCCCGGCCCTTGCAGGACCGGATGGAGATCATCCGCATCGCGGGCTACACCGAGTTGGAGAAGCTGAACATCGCGAAGAAGTACCTGGTGGTGAAACAGCGCGACGCCAACGGGCTGAAGGAGGAGAACATCGCCCTGTCGGACAGCGCCATCCTGGGTCTGGTGCGGCGCTACACCAAGGAGGCGGGGGTCAGGAACCTGGAGCGCGAGATCGCCTCCATTTGCCGGAAGGTCGCGGTGGACGTGGTAAAGAACGACCTCGCGTCGAGGACCGCGGTGGGCGCGCGGAACCTCCCGAAGTACCTGGGCCCCCCCAAGTACCGCTACGGCATCGCCGAGGAGGAGCACCGGATCGGGACCACCACCGGGTTGGCGTGGACCGAGCTCGGCGGCGAGTTGCTGTCCACCGAGGTCTCCATCATGCCCGGGAAGGGGCGGTTGACCATCACCGGCAAGCTCGGGGACGTCATGCAGGAGTCGGCCCAGGCCGCCATGAGCTACGTCCGTTCCCGGGGGGAGGAACTGGGGTTGGAAAAGGACTTCTACCAGAAGAACGACGTCCACATCCACGTGCCGGAGGGGGCGATTCCCAAGGACGGGCCGTCCGCGGGCATCACCATGGCGACGTCGCTGGTGTCCGCGCTGACGCGCATCCCGGTCTATCACGACGTGGCCATGACCGGCGAGATCACCCTTCGGGGCAGCGTGCTGCCCATAGGCGGCCTGAAGGAAAAGGTGCTCGCCGCCCACCGCGGCGGCATCAAGGCCGTCATCATCCCGGCGGAGAACAAGAAGGACATCAACGAGATTCCGGCCACGGTCCTGAAGAGCGTGGAGTTGATCCTGGTCTCGCACATGGACGAGGTGCTCAAGCGGGCCCTGGTGGTGAGCGACCCGGAGGCGCTGTTCGCGCCGCGGGAGCTGGACGCCGCCGCCGCGGCCGCGAGTTTCGGCAAGAAGGACGCCGAGCCCAGGCCCAGCCTTCCCCAGTGACCGGACGCCGCCGCAGCCCTTTCCGGGCGGACGCGGCGGGACCCCGCGCGCCTGCGCCGGGCCGCGGGGCCGGTTTCGGGTCTTCGGGCGGTTAGCTCAGTTGGGAGAGCATCGGCCTTACAAGCCGGGGGTCACAGGTTCAAGTCCTGTACCGCCCATCGATTCCCTTGCCCGGACAGTCTCCCCGGGAGGATATTCCAATCCGAGGACGCCACCGAAGGAGAGGGTGACATTGGAACATGCCGGGGTGCCTCCCTACCCGGATTTCCGGCCCCGACGCCTGCCCCTGCTGTTGCTGCTGATCGCGCTGTCCATGTCGTTCCTGTACGTGGTGGACAAGGGACACATCTACCGTCCCGGCCACAATGGCCACGTTTCCACGAAGAACCTGGCCATCGCCGAGAACCTGTCCCCCGACCACGGTTTCCGGTTGTTCCGGGCGCGGCACCGGGGACCGGACGGCGCCCCCGCGTACCAGACGTACAGCCGCTTTCCCGTCGGCGGTTACGCACTCATCAAACTCGCCATCCTCCCCTTCGGAAACGACCTCTCCGCAAAGGTCCTCGCCGCCCGCATCCTCATGCTGCTCCTGTTCAGCGCCGCCGCGGTCCTGGCCTTCCGCTCCCTCGCGCGCATCACCTCCCGCCCCTGGATCGCACTGGCCGCCACCCTCCTGGCTTTCTCCTCCTATTACATGCTCCTCTACGGCGACGCGGTCACCACCGAGGCCAGCGTGGACCTGTTCGCGGTCATGCTGGCCTTCCACGGCATGACCGTATTCGTACAGGAAGGACGCTTTCCCCAGTTGCTCGCCAAGACCGGCGTGGCGCTGCTCCTGGGATGGCACGTGTACGCCTTCCTGCTGCCCTTCATCCTCCTAGGTCTGGCCCGGGAAGCCCTCCGGGCCTGGAAGCAGGGAACGGCTCTCCGGATCCGCGTGCGCTCCGCCGCAGCCGCAGTGCTGCGCAGCCGCTACACCGCCCTGGGCTTGGCCGCGCTGCTGTTCGGCGCGGCCCTCCTCACCTTCAACTTCGCCAACGAGTACGCGGCCTTCGGAGGAGAGATCCCGGTGACCGAACTGCCGTCGTTCCAGTCCATGCTCGTGCGCACCGGGTTGGACCGGGACTTCGCCCCGGTGGGGTGGTGGCTGAGCTTCCTGCGCCAGCAGTTCTTTCGCGTGTGCGTGGCCTCCGTTCCCTTCGTGCTGAGCGACTGGGGGGCCGGTCTGGCGGAGTGGTTTCCTCTTCACCTTTTCCGTCGGGGCCCGGGTTTTTCCCTTTCGCCTCCGGGCCTCTCGGGGCCGCTGTTGTCGACATCCATCTTGGCGTTGCTCATGGCCGTGGGAGCAGCCGCGGCCCTCGTTCGGCTTGCGGGGCCGCTGCTGGAAGGGCAGCAGCGCCTCCTGCTGGCCGCCCTTGCCCTGTCCGGGTTCTGCTGGGCCCTGCCCATGCGCTACAACGTCGCATACTATGCCCACCTCTTCGAGGCCATGTACTATGTGGGCGTCCCTCTGACGCTCTACTCGCTGCTCCTGCTGTACGTCCGCGAGCGATGGGGGTCTCGTCCGGTAGCCGCCTTTGCCGCCGCGGCCCTGCTCGCCTTCGCGGCCTCCACCTTCCGGATGGATCAACGATGGGGCCTCGATGCCCATGCGGCCGAGACCCAACGGGCCGCCATGGCCGAACTCGGGGCCATCCGCGAAACCGTCCGGGGAAAGGCGGTCATGGTCATCGAGTCCATGAAGCGGGAATGGTCCACGCAGGTCACATGGCCGCACTACTATCTGGCTGGAAGCGTCCTGGTACGCCTCCTCGACATGGAAGCCGCCGCCCGCAGCGCGGACTTCCTCGTCACCCCCGACCGAGTGGAGAGCGACGCTTTGCTCACACCCCGGAACGAACAGGTGTTCCTGTATGATTCGTCGGGTATCGCCGACTTCGTGGAGTGGTACCGGGCCGCCTACCAGAGAGCGGTGTCCGCCGGAGACCCGGCGGCGCGCTCCCACTTCGATGTCTATCTCGATGACGACACCCTGACCTTCGTCAGGGAGACCTGCGTCCGGGAGGATCTGGTAGCGGGATGGAAACGGAGAAGGATCTTCGTGGACGTGACCCTGGAAGACCCGAAGGACCTGCCTCGACAATACAAACGGTACAACCGGTACGGCTCGGACAATCCCTTCATCCCGTTCTCACTGTACCCCGTGCTGTTCGAAGGGAAGTGCGTCGCTGTCGTTCCGCTCCCCGTTTATCCTGTCTCCCGCATCAGGATGGGACAGAACAGAACCCCGTACCGACGCCACTGGGTAGTAAAGATGGACTTCTGTGCATCGGACCATTCCGTGGGTTGCAATCGCATCCGATAACCGTTGTGGTTCCCCCTTCGCACTCCAATCCGAGGACGCCACCGAAGGAGAGGGTGACATTGGAACATGCCGGGGTGCCTCCCTCCCCGGATTTCCGGCCCCGACGCCTGCCCCTGCTGTTGCTGCTGATCGCGCTGTCCACGTCGTTCCTGTACGTGGTGGACAAGGGACACATCTACCGTCCCGGCCACCATGCCCACAATTCCGCGAAGACCCTGGCCATCGCCGAGAACTTGTCCCCCGACCACGGTTTCCGCTTGTTCGAGGCGCGGCACCAGGGATCGGACGGCGCCCCCGCGTACCAGACGTACAGCCGCTTTCCCGTCGGCGGTTACGCACTCGTCAAACTCGCCATCCTCCCCTTCGGAAACGACCTCTCCGCAAAGATCCTCGCCGCCCGCGTGCTCATGCTGCTCCTGTTCAGCGCCGCCGCCTTCCTGGCCTTCTACTCCCTCGCGCGCATCACCCTCCCCCCCCCCCCCCCCCCTGGATCGCACTGGCCGCCACCCTCTTGGCCTTCTCCTCCTACTACATGCTCTTCTACAGCGACTCGGTCAATACCGAGGCCAGCGTGGACCTGTTCGCGGTCATGCTGGCCTTCCACGGCATGACCGTCTTCGTGCAGGAGGGACGCTTCCCCCAGTTGCTGGCCAAGACCGGCGTGGCGCTGCTGCTGGGCTGGCACGTGTACGCCTTCCTGCTTCCCTTCATCCTCCTGGGTCTTGCCCGGGAAGCCCTCCGGGCATGGAAACACGGAACTGCGCTCCGGCTCCGTTTGCGCTCCGTTGCAGCCGCAGTGCTGCGCAGCCGCTACACCACCCTGGGCTTGGCCGCGCTGCTCTTCGGCGCGGCCCTCCTCGCCTTCAACTTCGCCAACGAGTACGCCGCCTTCGGAGGCGAGACCTCGGTGACCGAACTGCCGTCGTTCCAGTCCATGCTCAGGCGCACCGGACTGGACTGGGGCTTCGCCCCCGTGGAGTGGTGGCTGCGTTTCCTGCGCCAGCAGTTCTTTCGCGTCTGCGTGGCCTCCGTTCCGTTCCTGCTCACCGACCGGGCAGCCGACATGGCGGAGTGGTTTCCTCTCCACCTTTTCCGTTTCCATCGGGGTCCGGGTTTCCCCCTTTCGCCCCCGGGCCTCTCGGGGCCGCTGTTGTCGGCATTCATCCTGGGGTTGCTCATGGCCGTGGCAGCGGCCGCAGCCCTCGTTCGGCTTGCGGGACCGCTATTGCAAGGGCGGCAACGCCTCCTGCTGGCCGCCCTTGCCCTGTCCGGGTTCTTCTGGGCCCTGCCCATGCGCCACAACTCTGCACACCACAACTTCGAGGCCCTGTTCTACGTGGGCGTCCCGCTGGTGTTCTACTCGCTGCTCCTGCTGTACGTCCGCGAACGATGGGGGGCTCGTCCGGTAGCCGCCTTTGCCGCCGCGGCCCTGCTCGCCTTCGCGGCCTCCGCCTTCCGGGTAGATCAACGATGGAGCCTCAATGCCCATGCGGCCGAGATCCAACGGACCGCCATGGCCGAACTCGGAGCCATCCGAGAAACCACCCGGGGAAAGGCGGTCCTGGTCTTCGAGTCCATGAAGCCGGAATGGTTCCCGGGGATCACATGGACGCCCTACTATCTGGCGGGAAGCGTCCTGGTACGCTTCCCCGACATGGAAGCCGCCGCCCGCGCCGCGGACTTCATCGTCACCCCCGACCGCGTGGAGAGCGACGCCCTGCTCACACCCCGGAACCAACAGGTGTTCCTGCATGATTCGTCGGGTATCGAGGACTTCGTCGAGTGGTACCGGGCCGCCTACCAACAGGCGGTGTCCGCCGGAGACCCGGCGGCGCGCTCCCGCTTCGATGTCTATCTCGATGACGACACGCTGACCTTCGTCAGGGAGCCCTGCGTCCGGGAGGATCGGGTAGAGGTATGGATACCGGAATCGGAATGGAAACCGAGAAAGATCTTCGTGGACGTGACCCTGGAAGATCCGAAGGACCTGCCTCGACAATACAAACGGTATAATCGGTACGGCTCGGACAATCCCTTCATCCCGTTCTCACTGTACCCCGTACTGTTCGAAGGGAAGTGCGTCGCTGTCCTTTCACTCCCCGGTTATCCTGTCTCCCGCATCAGGATGGGACAGAACAGAACCCCGTACCGACGCCACTGGGTAGTAAAGATGGACCTCTGTGCATCGGACCATTCCGGGGGTTGCAATCGCGTCCGATAACCGTTATGGTTCCCCATTCGCACGGGGCCGTAGTTCAGCTGGTTAGAACGCCGGCCTGTCACGCCGGAGGTCGCGAGTTCGAGTCTCGTCGGCCCCGCCAAGCGATGCTCGGACGCAGGGGAGCGGCATGCGTACGGTTCAGATGACGAAGGAGGAGGCGCTGGCCCAGCGGCGGTGGTACATCATCGACGCCGAGGACAAGGTCCTCGGACGGATGGCCACCGAGATCGCCAGGGTCCTGCGCGGCAAGCACAAGCCGTCCTTCAGCCCGCATGTGGACGCGGGCGATTTCGTCATAGTGGTGAACGCCAAGCGGGTCAAGGTGACCGGAGCGAAGGAAAGCGACAAGCGCTACTACCGCCATACCGGCTATCCGGGAGGGCTGCGGGAGACGCGCCTGTCCGAGATGCGCGCCAGGAAACCGGAGGCGGTGGTGCGGTTGGCGGTGAAGGGCATGCTTCCCAGGAACCGGCTCGGGAGGGGCCAGCTCGGCAAGCTGAAGGTTTACGGCGGCCCGGAGCACCCCCATGGAGCGCAGACGCCCGAGCCGCTCGCCATCGCAGGGTAGAGGTCGACGTCATGGCTGACGAGTTCATTTGCGCGACGGGCAGACGGAAAACCTCGGTGGCGCGGATCTACCTGAAGCGCGGCAAGGGCGACATCCGCATCAACCACCGGGTGCTGGAAGACTACTTCGGTCGTGAGACCGCGAGGATGATCGTCCGGCAGCCCTTCCACGTGACCCGCACTCTGGGGGACTACGACATCGTCGTGAACGTCAAGGGCGGCGGGATTTCCGGCCAGGCCGGCGCCATCCGGCACGGGATCACGCGGGCCCTGATGCAAGTGGACCAGGGCTTCCGCGCTCCCCTGAAGAAGGCGGGTTACGTCACCCGGGACCCCCGGGCGGTGGAACGCAAGAAGTACGGCAAGCACAAGGCGCGGAAGCGGCCGCAGTTCTCCAAGCGCTGATCCCCAGTTCGACCGCCCACACCGTTCACTCCGAGCCCGTGTACAGGAACAGGCTCAGCAACCCCACGATCACGTTGGCCAGCCAGGCCGAAAGCCAGGGGGGCATGGCTCCCGCCTTGCCCAGCGACACGCAGAAGCCCAGCAGCACCCAGTAGGAGAACCCGATGGCCAGGGTCAGGGCGAAGTTCAGCGCGAGACCGCCCCTTCGCTTCACCGCGAAGGCCGCGGCCAGGAGGACGGTGAACGGCATGGCCAGCGGTATGGCCAGCTTGGTGTACAGGTCCACCTGGTCGCGCACCGTGTCCACGCCTTTGTCCTGCAGGTTCCCGATCCGTTCCCTCAGCTCGAAGTAGCCGAACTCGTCGGGCGAGCGGGCGAAGACCCGGAAGTCCTTGGGCCGCCGGTCCAGGGGCAGCCGGGCCCCGAGGGGGCGTCGGCTGAGGGAGCCGTCCTCCAGCAGGCGCCATTCGGCGCCTCCGTGGGGGACCCAATGGGCGCCGTTCCAGCTCGCCGCGGGCGTCTCGATGATCCCGGCGAAGGAGAAATCCGGGGTGAGCCGGTACAGGACCAGTCCCCGGAGCCGGTTCTCCCGGGCGTCGAAGTCGTCGGCCCGCAGGAACGCGTCGTTGCTCCGCATCCATATCGCGTCGTTGCCGAAGACCGACCGCCGTTCCCTCTCGTGCACCTCCACGTCGTAGATGTGCTTGGCCTTCCGGGTGGCGGAGGGCGCAACGGTCTCGTTCCAGAAGAAGGCGGCGGCGCTGACGCCCAGGGCGGCCAGCAGGAACGGCAGGGTGATGCGGTGCAGGCTGAGGCCGCCGGCCTGGAGGGCCGTCAGCTCGTTCCGCCGGGCCAGCGAGCCCAGGGTCAGGAACGCGGCGAACAACGCCGCGAAGCCCATGACCCGGGAGACCGTCAGCGGCAGCCGGTAGAGGAAGTACCGGACCGCGGTGGAGAGCGCGGCCTCCTGCGCCATCAGGTTGTCCACGCGGTTCAGGACGTCGCCCAGGAGGTTCAGCAGCGCCGCCGCCGCCAGCGCCCCGAGGAAGGCGACCGCGAACCGCCGCAGCAAGTACCGGTCCACGGCGCTGCCCAGCGGAGGGTCCAGCCGCGGGCCCCGGGGGAGGAGCGCCCTGGAGAAGCTCATTTCGCCGGGCTCTCGCGTCCCGCCGGGGTGGTCCGGCGCAGGGTCCGAAGCCAGTTCGCGGCCCTGGCGTTCCAGGGAGATGGCGTCTCGGTCAGGGTCCTGGCGAACAGGTACGCCGCGGTGAGTCCCACCACCAGGTTGGGCAGCCACGGGGCGAGCCACGGCGGGACCTTGCCGTTCTCCCCCAGGGCGGCGCCCACCGAGAGCAGGGCGTAGTAGGCCAACAGCCAGGCGAGGCACGAGAGCAGCCCCCGGGAACGCCCGGACGACGGTCGGCTGGGGGCCAGGACGATGGCGGTGCCCAGCAGGGCGAAGACCAGCGGCGCGGCCGGGAAGGCGAACCGCCGATGCGCTTCCATGACCTCCGGGGCGGCGTCGAGTCCCCGGGCGGACTTGGACCGGATGGCCTCGCGCAGCAGCGGCAGCGGCATCTCCTCGGGGCGCCGGGCCCCCAATTCCTGCGGCGACAGCAGGCGGTCCAGTTCCAGGCGCAGGTCGTAGGTGCGGAACGACGTCTGGCTGAACCCGGACCTCCGCCGCTCGTGGACCGCGCCGTCGAACAACCGCAAGCCCAGGGAGTCGCTCTCGGCGTCGGAAAGTAGCAGCGCGGCTTTCCCGATGATAAAGTTCTCCGCGGCCCCGTCCCTCTGGTCGACGATCAGCACGCGCCGGAAGGAGTTGCCCGGGGGGACCACCTCGTCCACGTAGATCAGCACGTCGGGAACGAGGTCGTTGAACACCTTCTCCTTGAGCAGCGCCCCGGCCCCGCTCCGGGCCGCGGCACGGATCTCTTCCTTCACGGCGAGGTTCGCCGCGGGGCGGACGAAGAGCGACAGGCCCAGGGTCAGCAGCGCCACCGGCAGCGCCACGAGCGCCACCGGCGCGAGGAAGTGGAAGGGTCCCACGCCGCAGGCCTCGAAGGCCAGGGTCTCCCCGTTCCGGGAAAGGCGTCCGCAACCGTGGAGTATCCCCAGCAGGAAGGCCATGGGCAGGGTGGTCTCCAGGAGCGTCGGCAGGACGAGGGCGAACAGGCCCGCCACCCGGCCCACGGGCGCGCCGCGGCTGACCACGAGCTCGGTGAGCCGCAGCATGTGGCCGGTCAGGAATACGAGGGTGAAGGCCAGCAGGCTGACCAGGAAAGGCGGGACGATCCGACCGGCTACATAGAAGCTCAAGGTCCGATGCACACCGGCAATGGTAGCTTTCTTTGATGGATTCCTCAATCCAGATCCCCCGAGGCCGCGGCCCGCGGGACCCCGCGTTGCTCCACGGGGTCCATCCCGTGCTGGAAAAGCTCCGGGCGGCGCCCGGCGACGTCGTCGAAGTGCTGCTGGCCGCGGGCAGCCGCGGTCCTGCGCTGCGCAGGGTGGAGCAGGCGGCCCGGCAGGAGGGCTGCCGGGTCTCGGAGACCGATGCGCGGGCGCTGGACGCCTTGACCCGGGGCGCGAAGCACCAGGGGGTCGCCGCCCGGGTGGCGCCGTTCGCATACGGCTCCTTCGAGGCGCTGCTGGCGGCGCCGCCTCCCGGGGCCGCCCACTGCGTGCTGTTCCTGGACGGAGTGATGGACCCGCGCAACCTTGGCGGCATCCTGCGCACTTCCGAGGCCATGGGGGTCCGCGACGTGGTGGTCCCGAAGGACCGGGCCGCGGGGGTCACCGGGACGGTGATCAAGGCGTCCGCGGGAGCGGCGCACCACGTGGAGGTTTACCGTATCTCCAACCTCTCCCGCGGGCTCCTCGCGCTGCGGGACAAGGGCTACTGGCTGGTGGGCCTCGACGCCCGCGCCGTGGACAAGGTTTCCGGTCCGGCGTACCCGGAGAAGCTGGCGGTGGTCCTGGGCGGGGAGGGGCGCGGCATCCGGCCGTTGGTCCGGCGCAGTTGCGATTACCTGGTCTCCATCCCCATGCAGGGTCAGACCGGGTCGTTGAACGTCGGGGTGGCCTGGGGAATCTTCGCCCATGAGTGGACGAGGCAGCGAATCGGCGCCGTTCCGGCCTCCCCCCGTTGACATCCTCGTCCATAAATGCTTAAAAGCGTCCACGTGTCCACGGCTGCCCTGTTTTCCGAAAGAGGGACAGGGTAAGTGTGGCTTTTTGTTCCTGATCGTGCGGCGGCGCTCCGCTGGCGTAGCTCAACGGTAGAGCAGCTGATTTGTAATCAGCAGGTTGTAGGTTCGATTCCTATCGCCAGCTCCAAGAGATGGGTTCTACCCGGAACGAGGTCCGTCCGGGCCGTTTCGCTCGGCGCGGGGGCTCGATCAGGGGAGCTAGGGAGAGGTTCCCGAGTGGACAAAGGGAGCAGACTGTAAATCTGCCGCCGATCGGCTTCGGAGGTTCGAATCCTCCCCTCTCCACCACCAGTCGAAAGACTCGAAGCAACGGGAGTCATCGTTTGCGGGAATAGCTCAGTTGGCTAGAGCACGAGCCTTCCAAGCTCGGGGTCGCGGGTTCGAATCCCGTTTCCCGCTCCAAAGTCGATGGGTGCGGTAGCCAGGGGATCTTGTCTGCAAGGTGCGGCGCGCCGTCGGCACGGCGGAGGGATCGATGCCGGCGGCAGGAGGACGGGGCGGTGGTTCGTCGGGCCTTTGCGGAGCGCACGCCCCGGGCGCCGGTACGGCCATCGGAACCCGTTGGAAGACAGATCCGCGGGCGGGAGACGCCGGCAGCGGCCGCTCTCGCCGCGGGACCCCATGCCCAGGTAGCTCAGTCGGTAGAGCACGTCCTTGGTAAGGACGAGGTCGGCGGTTCAAGCCCGCTCCTGGGCTTTCCCCGTTCATGAAGGATGGAACGACTGCGAGAGACATTGCACAGGAGGAGAAGATGAGCAAGGCGAAATTCGAGCGCACCAAGCCGCACCTCAACATCGGCACCATCGGCCACGTGGACCACGGCAAGACCACCCTGACCGCGGCCATCACCAAAGTGCTGGCGGACAAGGGGTCCGCGGATTTCGTGCCCTTCGACCAGATCGACAAGGCGCCGGAAGAGCGGGAGCGGGGCGTCACCATCAACATCGCCCACGTCGAATACCAGACCGAGAAGCGGCACTACGCCCACGTGGACTGCCCCGGACACGCGGACTACGTGAAGAACATGATCACGGGCGCCGCGCAGATGGACGGCGCCATCCTGGTGGTGTCCGCGGCGGACGGCCCCATGCCGCAGACCCGCGAGCACATCCTCCTGGCGCGGCAGGTGGGCGTTCCCTCCATCGTGGTCTATCTCAACAAGGCCGACATGGTGGACGACAGCGAGCTGCTGGAGCTCGTGGAGCTGGAGGTCAGGGAGTTGCTCTCCAAGTACAACTTCCCCGGGGACGACATCCCGGTGGTCACGGGCAGCGCCCTGAAGGCCCTGGACGGCGAAGCGGGCGAGCTCGGCGTCGACTCGGTGGTGAAGTTGATGGACGCGGTGGACGGCTACGTCCCCGACCCCGTCCGGGACGTGGACAAGCCGTTCATCATGCCGGTGGAGGACGTGTTCACCATCAGCGGACGCGGCACGGTGGTCACCGGCCGCGTGGAGCGGGGGATCCTGAAGGTGGGGGACGAGGTGGAGATCGTGGGCCTGAAGGAAACCCACAAGACGGTGGCCACCGGGGTCGAGATGTTCCGCAAGCTGCTCGACGAGGGCCAGGCCGGCGACAACATCGGCGTCCTGCTCCGGGGCGTCAAGCGCGACGAGGTGGAGCGGGGGCAGGTCCTCGCCAAGCCCAAGACGGTCACCCCCCATACCAAGTTCAAGGCCGAGGCGTACATCCTGACCAAGGAAGAGGGCGGGCGGCATACGCCGTTCTTCAACGGCTACCGGCCGCAGTTCTATTTTCGCACGACGGACGTCACCGGTGTCGCCACCCTGCCCGAGGGCACCGAGATGATCATGCCCGGGGACAACGTGCACATCGACGTGGACCTCATCACCCCCATCGCCATGGACGACGGCCTGCGCTTCGCCATCCGGGAAGGCGGCCGCACGGTAGGGGCAGGGGTGGTGACGGAGATCGTCCAGTAGGCGGAGGTGAAAGATGCGTGACCTGGTTGGGCTCGCCTGCGACCGCTGCAAGCGCAAGAACTACACCACCAGCAAGAACAAGAAGAGGACCACGGACAAGCTCGAATTCAAGAAGTTCTGCGCGCGCTGCCGCACCCACACGGCGCACAAGGAAATCAGGGTCTGAGTCCGTCGAGCCGGGTCAGTAGCTCCAATTGGTAGAGCACCGGACTCCAAATCCGGCCGTTGCAGGTTCGAGTCCTGCCTGACCCGCCAGTTCGTCGCCGACGATGGACAAACTGACTGACTCGTTCGCGTCCGTGGGGCGTCTGACCGCCTTCGTCCGGGAGGCGTGGCAGGAGTTGAAGAAGGTCCACTGGCCCACCCGGAAGGAGACCTTCTCGGCCACGTGGGTGGTGGTGCTGGTGGTGATCTTCTTCGCCATCTACCTCGGGCTCGTCGATTTCCTGCTCTCCTACGCCAGGCAGTGGCTGTTGCGCTGACGCGACCGGGTGTCTCCATGGCAAAGAACTGGTACGTGGTCCATACGTTCGCGGGGTTCGAGCACAAGGCCAAGGCCGCTCTGGAGGAGCGGATCAAGGCGTTGCAGGACGACGGCGACCGGTTCGGCGAGATCCTCGTGCCGGCCGAGAAGGTCGTGGAGCTGGTGAAGGGCAAGAAGCGCACTTCGTCCAGGAAGTTCTTTCCCGGCTACATGCTGGTCCAGATGGAGATGGACGACGAGACCTGGCACGTGGTCAAATCGACCCCCAAGGTCACCGGTTTCGTGGGCGGCAGCACGCAGCCGCCGTGGATCAGCGAGGACGAGGTGCGGACCATCACCCAGCAGATGGAGGAGGGGGCGGTACGGCCGCGGCCGCGAGTGGTCTTCACGGTGGGCGAGAACATCAAGGTCATCGACGGACCCTTCTCCGAGTTCAACGGCGTGGTCGAGGAAGTGAAGGCCGACAAGGGCAAGCTGCGGGTGCTCATCAGCATCTTCGGCCGGGCGACCCCGGTGGAGCTGGACTTCATCCAGGTGGAGCGTAGCTAGGAGGAGTTGGGCCATGGCCAAGAAGGTGATCGGCGAGATCAAGTTGCAGATACCCGCGGGGAAGGCGAACCCCAGCCCGCCGGTGGGTCCTGCCCTGGGCCAGAGGGGCGTGAACATCATGGAGTTCTGCAAGGCGTTCAATGCCGCCACCGAGAACCAGCCCGGCATGATCATACCGGTCATCATCACGGTCTATGCCGACCGGACCTTCAGCTTCGTGACCAAGACCCCTCCGGCCGCGGTGTTGCTGAAGAAGGCCGCGGGGCTGGAGAAGGGTGCCCAGGAGCCGGGCAAGGCCACGGTGGGCCAGGTGACCAGGGCGCAGGTCCAGGACATCGCCCGGATCAAGATGGCCGACCTGACCAGCGCCAGCATCGAGGCCGCGGTCAAGACCGTCGAAGGCACCGCCCGGAGCCTCGGACTCAAGGTTGTCTGATCGGGGGCCGCCATGAAAGCGAAGGGCAAGAAGTACCAGGGCGTGGCCGGGAAGGTCGATCGGAGCCGGAAGTATCCGCTGGAAGAGGGGATACGGGTGCTCAAGGAGACCGCCACCGCCAAGTTCGACGAGACCGTCGAGTTGTCCGTCCGGCTCGGGGTGGACCCGCGGCGGGCGGACCAGAACATCCGCGGCGCGGTGGGGCTTCCCCACGGCCTCGGCAAGCCCATCCGGGTCCTGGCCCTGGCCAGGGGCGAGAAGGAGAAGGAAGCGGAGGAAGCGGGCGCGGACTTCGTGGGCAACGACGAGCTGATCAAGAAGATCACCGAGGGCTGGCTCGATTTCGACAAGGTGGTGGCGACCCCCGACATGATGGGGTCGGTGGGGCGCATCGGCAAGATCCTCGGCCCTCGCGGGCTGATGCCGAACCCCCGGTCCGGCACCGTGGCCGCGGAGATCGGCAAGGCGGTCCGGGAGATCAAGGCCGGAAGGCTCGAATACCGGGTGGACAAGGCCGGCATCGTCCATCTGCCCATCGGCAAGGTCTCCTTCGAGCCCGGCGCGCTGCTGGACAACGCCATGGCGGTGGTGGGCGCCCTGGTGCGGGCCAAGCCGGCCGCGGCCAAGGGCGCTTACATCAAGAGCGTGGCCATCGCCGCGACCATGGGACCCGGGGTCAGGATCGATCCCGCGGAGGTCCGGGTCATGGCGGTGTGAGGCGACTTTCGGGTTGACGGGAGAGCAGCGTGGACCGACAGGCAAAGACGGCGGTGGTGGGCGAGTTCCGGGACCGGTTCCGGACCGCCGCCATGACGGTGGTGACGGACTACAGCGGCCTGTCCGTGGGCAAGATGACGCAGCTCCGGCGCGACGTCCGCGAGGCGGCCGGAGAGTACCGCATCGCCAAGAACAACCTGGTCAGGCTGGCCATCCGGGACACCGCGCACCAGGCGCTGGAGGACTTCCTGTCCGGCCCCAACGGTTGGGCGTTCGCCTACGACGACCCGGTGAACCTGTCGAAGGCCCTGGTGAAGTTCGCGGAGCAGAACGCCGAGTTGACCATCAAGGGGGCGATCCTCGACGGCGCGCTGCTGGAGCCGGTGGCGGTCAGGGACCTGGCCACGCTGCCGAGCCTGCCCGAGATGCAGGCGCAGGTCCTTTCGTTGCTGCAAGCCCCGGCCAGCCGGTTGCTGCGCACCGTCCAGGAGCCGGGGGCCCGACTGGCGCGCCTGCTGGAGACGCTGCGGAAGGGCAAGGAGTAGGTCAGGTCTCGTAATTCGAGTGGAAGGGGGAGTTCGCCAATGGAAGTGAATCGCGAGCAGGTCAAGGACTTCATCAAGAACATGTCTCTGCTGGAGGCGGCCAGTCTGGTCAAGGAGCTGGAGGAAGAGCTCGGGGTCAGCGCCGCGGCTCCGGTGGCGGTGGCCGCGCCCCAGGCGGCAGCGGCCGCGGCGGAAGAGAAGACCGAGTTCGACGCGGTGCTGACCGGCGCCGGCGAGAAGAAGATCCAGGTCATCAAGGTGGTCCGGGAGATCACCGGGCTGGGCCTGAAGGAGGCCAAGGACCTGGTGGACGGCGCTCCGAAGAACGTCAAGGACGGCGTCTCCAAGGACGAGGCCGAGGACATCAAGAAGAAGATCGAGGAGGTCGGCGGGCAGGTCGAAGTCAAGTAGCCGGGGCAGCGGGCCCAGGCGGAACGCGGGGTCCGGCGGGCGGCGCCGGGCGTGTCGGGATCGAGCGAAAGGGGATCTCATGCCGGTCCAGGTGGCCAACAACGTGAGGATGCGTCGGGACTTCGGGCGCATCGAGAAGATCGTCGATCTGCCCTATCTCATCGAGATACAGAAGAACTCCTACGACCTCTTCCTGCAGCGGGACGTCCCCGAGGACCAACGGAAGGACATGGGGTTGCAGGCGGTGTTCAAGTCCGTGTTCCCCATCGAGGACTTCAACGCCACCGCGTCGCTGGAGTACGTGAGCTACTCGCTGGGGGAGCCCAAGTACGACGTGGACGAATGCCACGAGCGGGGCATGAACTTTGCCGCGCCGCTCAAGGTGACGGTGCAGCTCGTGCTCTGGGACGTGGACGCAAAGACCGGCTCGCGCAGCATCCGCAACGTCAAGGAGCAGGAGGTCTATTTCGGCGAGGTGCCGTTGATGACCCGGAACGGCACTTTCATGATCAACGGCACCGAGCGGGTGATCGTGAGCCAGTTGCACCGCTCGCCGGGGGTCTTCTTCGAGCACGACAAGGGCAAGACCCACGCCAGCGGGAAGTTCCTCTATTCGGCCAGGGTCATCCCCTACCGGGGTTCCTGGCTCGATTTCGAGTTCGACCCCAAGGACGTCCTGTTCGTGCGCATCGACCGGAGGAGGAAGTTCCACGTCACCGTCCTGCTGCGCGCCCTGGGGATGCAGCCCGAGGAGTTGCTCAACTACTTCTACAAGACCGACACGGTCCTGTGCGACGGCGAGACGCCCATGCTCGAGGTGAAGCCGGAGCAGCTACGGGGGATGAAGGCCACCCGTGACGTGAGGCACCCGGAGACCAACGACCTCATCGTACGGGAGGGGCGCCGCTTCACGCGCGCGGCGATGCGCCAGATGGAGCAGGCCGGGGTCCGGCAGATCCCCATCTCCTGGGAAGAGGTGGCGGGGCGGGTGGCGGCCCACGACATCGTGGACCCGGTGTCGAGCCAGATCATCGTCGAATGCAACGAGGATATCACCGAGGACAAGCTGGAGCACATCCGGGGCAGCCGGACGCCGAAACTGGAGCTGTTCTTCCTCGACGACGCCGATACCGGGCCCTACCTGCGCAATACGCTCCTGCAGGACAAGATGAAGTCCTGCGACGAGGCGTTGCTGGAGATCTACCGGCGCCTGCGCCCGGGGGAGCCCCCCACCCGGGAGACCGCGGTGGCCTTCTTCAACAGCCTGTTCTTCAGTCCGGAGCGCTACGACCTGTCGAGGGTCGGAAGGCTCAAGCTCAACCATCGGCTCAAGTTCGACGTCGAGGACGTGCCGTTGGAGCACGGGACCCTGCGCAGGGAAGACATCCTCGAAGTGGTGCGCTACCTCATCGACCTGAGGAACGGCAACGGCTCGGTGGACGACATCGACCACCTGGGCAACCGCCGCGTGCGGCCCGTGGGGGAGCTGGTGGAGAACCATTTCCGCGTGGGGCTCGTGCGCATGGAGCGGGTCATCAAGGAGAAGATGGGCCTGCAGGACATCGACACCCTGATGCCCCAGGAACTCATCAACCACAAGCCGGTTTCCGCGGCCTTGAAGGAGTTCTTCGGCTCGAGCCAGTTGTCCCAGTTCCTGGACCAGACCAATCCCCTGTCCGAGGTCACCCACAAGCGGAGGCTGTCCGCCCTGGGTCCCGGCGGCCTCACGCGGGAGCGTGCGGGCTTCGAGGTCCGCGACGTCCATCCTACGCACTACGGCCGGGTGTGTCCCATCGAGACCCCCGAGGGACCCAACATCGGCCTCATCGCCTCCCTTTCGACTTACGCGCGGGTCAGCGAGTTCGGCTTCATCGAGACCCCTTACCGGGAGGTGCGGGACGGCAGGGTGACGGACCGGATCCGGTACCTGTCCGCGCTGGAGGAAGAAGACCACGTCATCGCCCAGGCCGACGCGGCCCTCGACTCCGAGGGCGGGTTCACCCAGGAGCTCGTGTCCGCCCGCAAGGCCGGCGAGTCCGTGACGGCCCGTCCGGGGGAAGTGGACTTCATGGACGTGTCGCCCAACCAGTTGGTGAGCGTGGCGGCCTCGCTGATCCCCTTCCTGGAGAACGACGACGCCAACCGGGCGCTGATGGGCTCGAACATGCAGCGGCAGGCGGTGCCGCTGCTGCGCCCGGAGGCCCCGCTGGTGGGCACCGGGATGGAGCGCGTGGTGGCCCGGGACTCGGGCGCCACGATGGTGTCGGCCCGCACCGGCGCGGTGGAGAGCGTCGATTCCACCCGCATCGTCATCAAGTCGGACGAGCCTTCCGGCGGCTATGCGGACACGGGCGTGGACATCTACAACCTGGTCAAGTACCAGCGCTCCAACCAGAACACCTGCATCAACCAGCGGCCCATCGTGCAGGTGGGCGACCGCGTGGCCGAGGGGGACGTGTTGGCGGACGGCCCCTCTACCGAGGTCGGCGAGCTGGCGCTGGGCCGCAACCTGCTCGTGGCCCTCATGCCCTGGGGCGGCTACAACTTCGAGGACTCGATCCTGATCAGCGAGCGCGTGGTCAAGGAGGACATCTACACCTCGGTGCACATCGAGGAGTTCGAGTGCGTTTCCCGCGACACCAAGCTGGGTCCCGAAGAGATCACCCGGGACATCCCCAACGCCGGGGACGAGGCCCTCAAGGACCTGGACGAGAGCGGCGTGATCCGCATCGGGGCGGAGGTCAGGCCCGGCGACGTGCTGGTGGGCAAGATCACTCCCAAGGGGGAGACCCAGCTTTCGCCCGAGGAGAAGCTGTTGCGCGCGATCTTCGGCGAGAAGGCCGGGGAGGTGCGGGACTCGTCCCTCAAGGTGCCGCCCGGGGTGGAGGGCACGGTCATCAGCGTGAGGATATTCACGCGCAAGGGCATGGACAAGGACGAGCGCACCAGGCAGATCGAGAGCCAGGAGATCGCGCGCCTGAACAAGGACCAGCACGACCAGATCCGCATCATCCAGGGCGGCGCGGTCCAGCGGCTGAAGGATTTGCTGGCGGGCCGCCGCGCGGCGTCGCGGCTCACGGACGAGAACCGCAAGGTGCTGGTCTCCAAGGGGGACGAGATCACCCCCGAGCTGCTGGACGGCGTTCCCCTGTCCTTCCTCGCGGACCTGAAGCCGGACGCGGCCGAGCTGGAGGGCGAGGTGCGCCGCATCGTCGACAACGCGATGACGCAGGTGGAAGCCCTGAAGGCGCGCTTCCGGGACAAGATCGGCCGGTTGACCAGCGGGGACGAGTTGCCGCCCGGCATGATCAAGATGATCAAGGTGCTGGTGGCCATCAAGCGCAAGCTCCAGGTGGGCGACAAGATGGCGGGGCGCCACGGCAACAAGGGCGTCATCTCGTGCATCCTGCCGGAAGAGGACATGCCGTACCTGGAAGACGGCGCCCCGGTGGACATGGTGCTGAACCCCCTGGGGGTCCCCTCGCGCATGAACGTGGGGCAGATCCTGGAGGCCCACCTGGGCTGGGCGGCGCGCAGCCTGGGCCGGCAGATCGAGGTGATGCTCGACCGGGACCCGTCCGCCCTGGCGGCCCGGTTGAAGGACTGCTTCGGCGAGGCCGAGTCGGGCAAGGTGGGCCTGGACGGCCTGGGCGAGGAGGAGGTGCGCCGGCTGGCGGGGAAGTACCGCGACGGGGTCCATCTGGCGTCGCCGGTGTTCGACGGAGCGCGGGAAGAGGAGATATTCAACCTGCTCAAGAAGGCCGGCCTGCCGGCCACCGGACAGGTCACCCTGTACGACGGGCGCAGCGGCGAGCCCTTCGACGAGAAGGTCACCGTGGGCGTCATGTACATGATGAAGCTGCACCACCTGGTGGACGACAAGATCCACGCCCGGTCCACCGGCCCCTATTCCCTCGTGACCCAGCAGCCGCTGGGGGGGAAGGCGCAGTTCGGCGGCCAGCGGCTGGGAGAGATGGAGGTGTGGGCCCTGGAGGCTTACGGGGCCGCTTACACGCTGCAGGAGATGTTGACGGTCAAGTCCGACGACGTGGCGGGGCGAACCCGCATGTACGAAGGCATCTTCAAGGGCGACCAGTTCCTCGAGCCGGGGTTGCCCGAGTCCTTCAACGTCATGGTCAAGGAGCTCCAGAGCCTGTGCCTGGACATGGAGTTGGTGGAATAAGGAGGCCCCCATGGACGAAGTGTACAGTCTCTTCGAGAAGCCCAAGAACCCGCTCAGCTTCCAGGGCATCAAGATCGCCCTGGCCTCGCCCGACAAGATCCGGTCGTGGTCCCACGGCGAGGTGCGCAAGTCGGAGACCATCAACTACCGGACGTTCAAGCCCGAGCGGGACGGCCTGTTCTGCGCCAAGATCTTCGGTCCCACCAAGGACTACGAGTGCAACTGCGGCAAGTACAAGCGCATGCGCCACCGCGGGGTCGTGTGCGAGAAGTGCGGCGTCGAGGTCATCCAGTCGAAGGTCCGCAGGGAGCGGATGGGCCACATCGAGCTGGCCACGCCGGTGGCGCACATCTGGTTCCTGAAGAGCCTGCCGAGCCGCATCGGCGCGCTGCTGGACCTCTCCCTGAAGGACCTGGAGAAGGTCCTGTACTTCGAGTCCTACGTGGTGCTGGACCCGGGCTCCACCAGGCTCCAGTACAAGGCCCTGCTCACCGAGGCCGGCTACCGCGACGCGGTGGAGGAGTACGGCGCCGACTTCACCGCGGGGATGGGGGCCGAGGCCATCCGGGCGCTGCTGGGCCATATCGAGGTGGAGAAGCTGTCCGAAGAGCTCCGCACCGAGTTGCGGGACGCCAACTCCGAGGTCAAGAGGAAGAAGCTCGCCAAGCGGCTCAAGGTCCTCAACGCGTTCCGTAGTTCGAGGAACCGCCCGGAGTGGATGATCCTGGAAGTGATCCCCATCATACCGCCGGACCTGCGGCCGCTGGTCCCCCTGGACGGCGGGCGGTTCGCCACCTCGGATCTGAACGACCTCTACCGCCGGGTCATCAACCGCAACAACCGCCTCAAGCGGCTGATGGAGTTGAACGCCCCGGACATCATCATCCGCAACGAGAAGCGGATGCTGCAGGAGGCGGCGGACGCGCTGTTCGACAACGGGCGGCGCGGCAAGGCCATCACCGGCCTCAACCGCCGGCCCCTCAAGTCCCTCAGCGACATGCTCAAGGGCAAGACCGGCCGCTTCCGCCAGAACCTCCTGGGCAAGCGCGTGGACTACTCGGGCCGGTCCGTGATCGTGGTGGGCCCGGAGTTGCGGCTCCACCAGTGCGGACTGCCCAAGAAGATGGCCCTGGAGCTGTTCAAGCCCTTCATCTACCACAAGCTGGAGGAACAGGGCCACGTCACCACCATCAAGAGCGCGAAGAAGGCGGTGGAAAAGGAGCGCCCGGAGGTCTGGGACATCCTCGACGACGTGATCAAGGAGCACCCGGTGCTGCTCAACCGGGCGCCGACGCTGCACCGGCTGGGCATCCAGGCGTTCGAGCCGGTGTTGATCGAGGGCAAGGCGGTCCAGTTGCATCCGCTGGTGTGCGCCGCCTACAACGCGGACTTCGACGGCGACCAGATGGCCGTGCACGTGCCCTTGTCGGTGGAGGCGCAGGTGGAGGCGCGCGCGCTGATGATGTCCACCAACAACATCCTCTCGCCGGCCAACGGCAAGCCCATCATCGTGCCGTCCCAGGACATCGTGCTGGGGCTCTACTACCTCACCCGCGACCGTCCCAACGTGAAGGGGTCGGGCAAGGCCATGGCCAGCCCGGAGGAAGTGCGCATCGCCTACGACCAGGGCGAAGTGGCCCTCCAGGCGCGGATCAAGGTCCGGGTGGACGGCGAGACCCACGATTCCACCGTGGGGCGGGTGCTGCTCTACGAGATCGTCCCGCCCCAGATACCGTTCCGCGAAGTGAACCACACCATGAAGAAGAAGGAGCTGGGGAACCTCATCGACCTCAGCTACCGGGTGGCGGGCAACAAGGCCACGGTCATCTTCGCGGACAAGCTGAAGGACACGGGCTACGGCTACGCCACCCGGGCCGGCGTCTCCATCGCCCTCAAGGACATGGTGATACCGGCCAGCAAGCCGCGGTTGCTGAAGCAGGCCTACGGGAACGTCCAGGAGATCGACGAGCAGTACAACAACGGCCTCATCACCGACGGCGAACGTTACAACAAGGTGGTGGACATCTGGGCCGAGGTCACCGACCGGATCTCCGACGAGATGCTGCGGGACCTGGGGACGGAGACCGTGGCCGACGAGCAGGGCCGTTCCGTGCGGGTGCCCAACTTCAATCCCATCTTCATGATGGCCGACTCGGGGGCCCGGGGGAGCGCGCAGCAGATACGGCAACTGGCCGGTATGCGCGGGTTGATGGCCAAGCCCTCCGGGGAGATCATCGAGACGCCCATCACCGCCAACTTCCGGGAAGGGTTGACGGTGCTGCAGTACTTCATCTCCACCCACGGCGCCCGCAAGGGGCTCGCGGACACCGCCCTCAAGACCGCCAACTCGGGTTACCTCACCCGGCGGCTGGTGGACGTGGCCCAGGACGCCATCATCACCCAGGACGACTGCGGCGCCCTGGACGGCATCGAGATGGCGCCGCTCATGGAAGGGGGCGAGGTCATCGAGCCCCTCGGGGACCGGGTGCTGGGCCGGGTGGCCCTCGAAGACATCAGGGACCCGTTCAGCGGCGAGGTCATCGTCGAGGCGAACCGGGAGATCGACGAGCTGCTGGTGCAGCGCATCGAGGACGCCGGGCTGGAGCGCATCTGGATCCGCTCGGTGCTCACCTGCCAGTCCAAGAAGGGCGTGTGCGTCATGTGCTACGGCCGGGACCTAGCCCGGGGCCAGATGGTCAACGCGGGCGAGGCCATCGGCGTCATCGCGGCCCAGTCCATCGGCGAGCCCGGCACCCAGCTCACCATGCGGACCTTCCACATCGGCGGCACCGCCAGCCGGCGCGCGGAGCAGACCACGCTGGAGCCGCGCACGGACGGGTACGTGAAGCTCATCAACGTCAGCACCGTCACCAACCGGGACGGGGAGCTGGTGGTCATGAACCGCAACGGCGAGCTGGCGGTGGTGGACTACCCGGAAGGCTCGGACAGGTCCCGGGAAAGGGAGCGGGAGCGGTATCCGCTGATGTACGGGGCCAAGCTCAAGAAGCCGGACGGGGTGGAGGTCAAGGCGGGGGAGCTGTTGGCGGAGTGGGACCCTTACACGATCCCGATCATCACCGAGCTCGGCGGCAGCGTCAAGTTCGGGGACATCCTCGAAGGGACGACCATGGAGGAGAAGGTGGACGAGCGGACCGGCCTCTCCACCAAGGTCATCATCGACTTCAAGGACATCGACAAGCGGCCGCGGCTCTCCATCAAGGACGAGAGCGGCAAGACCGCCCGGCTCTCCGGCAACAACGAGGCCCGGTACATGCTGCCCGTGGGCGCCCACATCAACGTCGTCGAGCACCAGGATGTGTCCGCCGGCGACGTGCTGGCCAAGATCCCCCGGGAGACCACCAAGACCAAGGACATCACCGGCGGGCTGCCCCGGGTGGCCGAGTTGTTCGAGGCCAGGAAGCCCAAGGAGTTCGCGGTCATCAGCGAGATCGACGGCGTGGTCTCGTTCGGCCGCGACACCAAGGGCAAGCGCAAGGTGGTGGTGACCCCGGACGTGGGGGAGCCGCGCGACTACCTGATCTCCAAGGGCAAGCACATCAGCGTGCACGAAGGCGACCGGGTCCGGGCGGGGGAGTCGCTGATGCAGGGCTCGTCCAACCCCCACGACATACTCGGCATCCTCGGCGAGAAGGCGTTGGCCAAGTACCTGGTGGACGAGATCCAGGAGATCTACCGGCTGCAGGGGGTGCGCATCAACGACAAGCACATCGAGGTCATCGTCAAGCAGATGCTGCGGCGGGTGCGCATCAAGGAGAGCGGGGACAGCGATTTCCTGATGGGGGACCAGGTGGAGAAGTGGCTGTTCGAGGAGGAGAACCAGAAGGTGCTGGCGGACGGGGGCAAGCCCGCGGTGGCCGAGCCGCTGTTGCTCGGGATCACCAAGGCGTCCCTCTCCACCAGCAGCTTCATATCGGCCGCCTCGTTCCAGGAGACCACCAAGGTGCTGACCGAGGCGGCCATCAACGGCCGGCTGGACCCGCTCAGCGGTTTGAAGGAAAACGTCATCATGGGGAAGCTGGTCCCCGCGGGGACCGGCCTGGCCGAGTACAACGCACTGGACGTGGAATGCGACGAGCAGCCCGAGGAGATCGACGTGTCCGAAGTGGAAGTGGCATGACGGTTGACAACACACGGAAGTTTCGATAGAATTGGCGGTTTGTCACCGGGAAACGGAATATGCCCACTATCAACCAACTGGTGCGCAAGGGGCGCGAGATCCAGCGGCAGAAGAACGCCGCTCCGGCGCTCCAGGGCTGCCCCCAGAAGCGAGGCGTCTGCACGCGGGTCTATACTTCCACGCCGAAGAAGCCCAACTCCGCGTTGCGCAAGGTGGCCCGGGTGCGCCTGACCAACGGCACGGAGGTGACTTCCTACATACCGGGCATGGGCCACAACCTGCAGGAGCATTCGGTGGTGCTGATCCGGGGCGGCAGGGTCAAGGACCTGCCGGGGGTGCGCTACCACATCATCCGCGGCGCCCTGGACTCCATCGGCGTGCAGGAGCGCCGCCAGGGACGGTCCAAGTACGGAGCCAAGAGGCCGAAGTAGGGACAATGCCGCGCAAGGGTGGAACAAGGCGCAAGGAGCTGTTGCCGGACCCAAGTACGGGGACAAGCTCGTCACCCGGTTCATCAACAACATGATGAGCCGGGGCAAGAAGAGCATCGCCGAGGGCATCCTGTACCGCTCCCTGGACATCATCGCCACCCGGACCACCACCGAGCCGCTGGGCGTGTTCAAGCGCGCCGTCGACAACGCCAAGCCCATGGTGGAGGTGCGGTCCCGGCGGGTGGGGGGCGCCACCTACCAGGTGCCGGTGGAGGTGCGCCAGGACCGTCGGCTCTCCCTGAGCCTGCGCTGGCTGATCGGCGCGGCCAGGGCCCGGAGCGAGAAGTCCATGGACGAGAAGCTCGCCGGGGAGTTGATGGACGCCGCCAACCAGCGCGGCAACGCGGTCAAGAGGAAAGACGACACCCACCGGATGGCCGAGGCGAACCGCGCCTTTGCCCATTACCGCTGGTAGTTGCCGAGCAGAGAACGGTCCGACGAAGGAGGCGGTAGAACCGCCTCCTTTTTTGCGCCGTTACGCGAGACTTGCGCGAGACATGAGCAGACAGTTTTCACTCGACCGGACCCGGAACATCGGGATCATGGCCCATATCGACGCCGGGAAGACCACCACGACCGAGCGCGTGCTGTTCTATACCGGGATCAACTACAAGCTGGGGGAAGTGCACGACGGCACCGCCACCATGGACTGGATGGTCCAGGAACAGGAGCGGGGGATCACCATCACCTCAGCGGCCACCACCTGCCATTGGCGGGACCACCGGATCAACATCATCGACACCCCGGGCCACGTGGACTTCACCATTGAGGTGGAGCGGTCGCTGCGGGTGCTGGACGGGGCCATCGCGGTGTTCTGCTCCGTGGGCGGAGTGGAGCCCCAGACGGAGACCGTATGGCGGCAGGCGGACAAGTACGGAGTGCCGCGCATCGCCTACGTCAACAAGATGGACCGGGTGGGCGCGGACTTCTTCCGTGTGGTGAAGATGATCGAGGACCGGCTGGGGGCGCGGCCCCTGGTGATCCAGCTCCCGGTGGGCTCCGAAGACGGCTTCCGGGGCGTGATCGACTTGGTGCGCATGAAGGCGCTGCTCTGGGACAACGAGAACCTGGGGGCCAGCTTCCGGGAGACGGATATCCCGTCGGAGTGGGAGGACGAGGCCCGGGAGCATCGCGAGGCCATGCTGGAGACCCTGGCGGACTGCGACGACGAGATCATGGCCGCCTACCTCCAGGGGGACGACGTCTCCGGCGACCGGTTGGTCCGGGCCATCCGGGCCGCGGGGCTGAAGCTGGACGTGGTCCCGGTGCTTTGCGGCGCGGCGTTCCGCAACAAGGGGGTGCAGCCGCTGCTGGACGCGGTGATCGACTACCTTCCTTCGCCGCTGGACGTGCCGCCCATCCGCGGCGCGGACCCGCAGGACGGCCGCGAGGCGGTCCGCCCGACCTCCGACGAAGCGCCGTTCTCCGCGCTGGCGTTCAAGATCATGACCGATCCCTTCGTGGGGACACTGACCTTCTTCCGGGTCTATTCCGGCGCCCGGTCGTCCGGGGCGTTCGTCCACAACGCTTCCACCGGCCAGCGGGAGCGGCTGGGCCGCATCCTCAAGATGCACGCCAACAAGCGGGAGGAGATCAGCGAGGTCCATGCAGGGGACATCGCCGCGGCCGTGGGCCTGCGCAGCGCCAAGACCGGCGACACCCTTTGCGACGAAGCCCACCCCATCGTCCTGGAGTCCATCGAGTTCCCCGAGCCGGTCATATCCATCGCCGTCGAGCCCAAGTCCCGGGACGACCAGGAGAAGCTGGGGGTCTCCCTGCAGAAGCTCGCCAGGGAGGACCCTTCCTTCCAGGTCACCGTAGATCAGGAGACCGGGCAGACGCTGCTCTCGGGCATGGGGGAGCTCCACCTGGAGGTCATCGTCGATCGGCTGCTTCGGGAGTTCAAGGTGGGCGCCAACGTGGGCCGGCCGCAGGTGGCCTACAAGGAGACCGTCCGCCGGACGGTGGAGCAGGAAGGAAGGTTCGTCAGGCAGTCGGGGGGCCGCGGACAGTTCGGCCACGTCTTCCTGCGCCTGGAGCCGCAGCCCACCGGCAGCGGGTTCGAGTTCGTCAACGCCATCAAGGGGGGGGTGATCCCGCAGGAATACGTGCCCGCGGTGGAGAACGGCGTGGTCCAGGCCATGAGCAACGGCGGCTTGGCGGGGTATCCGGTGGTGGACGTGAAGGTCTCGCTCCTGGACGGCAGCTACCATGACGTCGATTCCTCGGAGATGGCGTTCACCATCGCCGCCTCCATGGCCTTCAACGCGGGGTTGCGCCGGGCCGCTCCGGTGCTGCTGGAGCCGGTCATGGACGTGGAAGTGGTGGTGCCCGAGGAGTTCATGGGCGACGTGATCGGGGACATCAGCGGGCGCCGGGGCAAGGTCCTGGGAATGACCTCCAAGGGGAACGCGCAGGTGGTGGAGTCCCGCGTTCCGCTGTCGCGGATGTTCGGCTACGCCACCGACCTGAGGTCCCGGACCCAGGGCAGGGCCACCTACACCATGCAGTTCTCGCGCTACGAGGAAGTGCCGGAAGCGGTGAAGGAAGACATGCTGGGCCGGGAGGTGAGGGCGTGAACGAGAAGATCCGCATTCGGCTCAAGGCCTACGACTACCGGGTGCTGGACCAGTCGGTGGGGGAGATCGTCGAGACCGTGAAGCGGACCGGCGGGCGCGTGGCCGGGCCCATCCCGCTCCCGACGCGCATCGAGAGGTTCACGGTGAACCGCTCCCCGCACGTGGACAAGAAGTCGCGCGAGCAGTTCGAGGTCCGCACCCACAAGAGGCTGCTGGACATCCTCGAACCCACCCAGCAGACCATCGACGCCCTGGGAAAGCTGGACTTGGCCGCGGGCGTGGACGTGGAGATCAAGCTGCAATAGCGGCGTCGGGACGTCTTCCCAATGAATGGTCTCATCGGAAGGAAAGTCGGCATGAGCCAGCTCTTCGACGACACGGGCAACGTGGTGCCCGTGACCGTGGTGGAGACCGGCCCCTGCGTGGTGGTGCAGAAGAAGGAAGTGGCGAAGGACGGGTACAACGCGCTGCAGCTCGGTTTCGGGACCCAGAAGAGCCAGCGGGTCAACCGTCCTCTGCGCGGCCACATGGCCAAGGCGGAGAGGGGTTCCTTCCGGGTGCTGCGGGAGTTCCGTATGGACGACGTGTCCGCCTACGAGGTGGGCCAGGAGCTCAAGGTGGCGGACCTGGTCCAGCCCGGGGACCGGGTGGACGTCACCGGCCGTTCCAAGGGCAGGGGCTTTGCCGGGGTCATGAAGCGCTGGGACTTCGGCGGCTTCTCCCGCACCCACGGCACCCACGAGTACTTCCGGCACGGGGGCTCCATCGGCAACCGCTCCTATCCGGGCAAGGTGTTCAAGGGGAAGAGGATGGCCGGGCACTGGGGCAACGAGAGGGTCTCGATCCAGAACCTCCGGGTGGTCGCGGTCCGTGCGGAGGAGAACCTCCTGCTGGTGAAGGGCTCCATACCGGGCTCCAACGGCGGGACGGTCCTGGTCCGCCGGGCGGTCAAGGGGTAGGGAATGGAACTTCGCAGGATCGAGCCCGAGCTCCCCATGAGCATATTCGGCGTGGCGGTGCGGCCCCACCTGATGCACCAGGCAGTGGTCATGCAACTGAACAACCGCCGCGCCGGCACGGCCTCCACCAAGACCCGCGGGCTGGTGCGCGGAAGCGGCAGGAAGCCGTGGCGCCAGAAGGGCTCGGGCCGGGCCCGGGCCGGCAGCGTGCGGTCGCCCATCTGGGTCGGGGGCGGGCGCGTGTTCGGACCCCTGCCCCGGGACCACTCGTACCGGATACCCAAGCAGGCGCGCCGGCAGGCGGTGCTCTCGGCCCTGAGCCTGAAGCGCGAGGAAGGGAAGCTGGTGGTGGTGGAGGCAGCGGACTTCTCCGAGGCCAAGACCCGGCTCATGGCCGAGGCCCTGGCTTCCCTGGGGGTGGGAAGCTCGCTGGTGGTGGTGGCGGAAGGCGAGGAGAAGATCGAGCTGTCCGCGCGGAACCTGCCCGGAGTGAAGGCGTTGCGAGTGGCCGGGTTGAACGTGTACGACGTGCTCCGCTTCGAGCACCTGGTGTTGACCCGGGGCGCGCTCGGAAAGATCGAGGAGAGGTTCTCGTCATGAGGGGCGTCCGGAACACGGTGCTCGCTCCGCTGATCTCGGAGAAGGGCTCCATGCTGAACGAGTCCTCGAACCAAGTGGTCTTCAAGGTCCGCACGGACGCCAACAAGATCGAGATCCGGCAACAGGTGGAAACGCTGTTCAAGGTGACGGTCCTCAACGTGAGGACCGCCCGCTACCTGGGCAAGAAGCGGCGGGTGGGCAGGAACGTCGGACGGCTGCCCCTGTGGAAGAAGGCCATCGTCACGCTCAAGGAAGGCGACCGCATCGACTTCTTCGGCGCGGGTTAGGAGGAAGGGGGTTCCATGTCCATCAAGAACCGCCGCCCGACCTCTCCCGGGCGCCGTTTTGCTTCGGGCTTCGGTTTCGAGGAGGTTACCCGGCAGTCGCCGCACCGGGCGTTGCTGCTGCCGCTCAAGGGACACGGCGGGCGCAACAACACGGGCAGGATCACCAAGGACCATCGCGGGGGCGGGCACAAGCGGCGGTACCGCTCCATCGACTTCAAGCGCGACAAGCTGGGAGTTCCCGGTCGGGTGGAGGCCATCGAGTACGACCCCAACCGCTCCGCCCTCGTGGCCCTGGTCTGCTACCTGGACGGCGAGCGGCGCTACATCCTGGCCCCGGAGGGGCTCCGGGTCGGAGGCCGGATCATCGCCGGCCGCCAGGACATCGACATTCGGCCCGGGAACTCCCTGCCCCTGAGGTTCATCCCCACCGGCACGCTGGTGCATAACGTGGAGCTCAAGGCGGGCAAGGGCGGCCAGATCGTGCGGAGCGCGGGGGCCTCCGCCCAGGTCATGGCCAAGGAGGGATCCTACACGCTGCTCAAGCTGCCGTCCGGGGAGTTGCGCAACGTCCGCTCCGAGTGCCGCGCCACCGTGGGCGAGGTGGGGAACAGCGAGTACGAGAACGTCACTTTCGGCAAGGCGGGCCGGTCCCGGTGGCTGGGCCGCAGGCCGGTGACCCGCGGCATCGCCAAGAACCCGGTGGACCATCCCCACGGCGGCGGCGAGGGGCGGTCCAAGGGCAACCATCCCCAGACGCCCTGGGGCAAGCCCACCAAGGGCTACCGGACCCGGGGGGTCAAACCCTCGGACAAGTACATCGTGAAGCGCAGGAAGGGAACGTAGGCATGGCTCGCTCCATCAAGAAGGGTCCTTTCGTGGACCAGCACCTGATGCGCAAGATCGAGGAAATGAATCGGTCCCAGGGCAAGAGGGTGGTCAAGACGTGGTCCCGGCGCTCCACCGTCACCCCGGAGATGATCGGCCACACCTTGGCGGTGCACAACGGACGGAAGTTCCTCCCGGTGTTCGTGACCGAGAACATGGTGGGCCACAAGCTGGGGGAGTTCTCGCCTACGCGCACGTTCCACGGCCACGCAGGGGATCGCCGCGGCGAGGCCAGGGGGGTCCAGAGGAGATAGGCCATGGAGGCGCGCGCGGTCACGAGGTTCGCCCGGGTCTCGCCTCGCAAGATGAGGCTCGTGGTCGATCAGGTCAGGGGCCGGTCGGTGGACGAGGCGCTGACGATGCTGAAGTTCGTGCCCAAGGGCTGCGCCGGCATCGTGGCCAAGACGCTTCGCTCCGCGGTGGCCAACGCCCAGGACACCCAGAGCGTGAACGTGGACCTGCTGTACGTCAAGTGGGCCGAAGTCGGTCAGGCCGGCATGTGGAAACGGTTCATGCCCCGGGGAATGGGCCGCGCCAACCGTATCCGCAAGCGTCTGAGCCACCTGACCGTGGTGGTGGACGAAAGGGGCTGAGCATGGGACAGAAGACCCACCCGAAGGTTTTCCGCATGCGCGTCATCGAGTCGTGGGACTCCAAGTGGTACGCGGGAAGCGACTACCCGGAGTTGCTGCACGAAGACCTCCGGATCAAGGGCTTCCTCAAGGGGCGGCTCCACCATGCGGGCATATCGAAGATCGAGATCGAACGGGCCACCAACAAGGCGAAGATCAACATCCACACGGCGCGTCCGGGCATCGTCATCGGCAAGAAGGGCGCGGAGATCGAGAAGTTGAAGGAGGAGTTGGCCAAGCTGTCGCCCCGGGAGGTCTTCATCAACATCCACGAGGTGAGGAGGCCGGACCTGGACGCGCAGTTGGTGGCGGAGAACGTCGCCTTGCAGCTCGAACGCCGGGTGGCGTTTCGCCGGGCCATGAAGGAAAGCGTCTCCCGGGCCTTGCGCATGGGCGCCCAGGGGATCCGGATCCAGTGCGGCGGCCGGCTGGGGGGCCAGGAGATCGCGCGCACGGAATGGTACCGGGAGGGCCGCGTGCCGCTGCACACGCTGCGGGCCGACGTGAGCTACGGCCTGGCGGAGGCCAAGACCACCTATGGGGTCATCGGGGTCAAGGCGTGGATCTTCCGCGGCGAGATCCTGAGCACCAAGGAAGAACAGCAGAAGGCCTCGCTGGGGCTGTAGGGCCGTCTGCCGCAACCGTACCGGAGCCATGCTCGAACCAAGGAAGATCAAGTACCGCAAGGTGCAGAAGGGCCGGAGGGGCGGGTTCGCCCAGCGGGGCGCGAACCTTTCCTTCGGCGATTACGGCTTGAAGTCCCTGGACCGGGGGTACGTCACCGCGCGCCAGATCGAGGCCGCGCGTATCGCCCTCACCCGTTACCTGAAGCGGGGCGGCAAGGTGTGGATCCGGGTCTTCCCGGACAAGCCCATCACCCGGAAGCCGGCCGAGGTGCGGATGGGCAAGGGCAAGGGTCCGCTGCACGCCTGGGTGGCGGTGGTCAAGCCGGGCAAGCTGCTGTTCGAGATGGAAGGGGTCCAGCGGGACGCGGCCCGGGAAGCCTTCCGGCTCGCCTCGCGCAAGCTGAGCCTGGCCACCGCGTTCGTGGAGCGTTGACGCAGTACTGGCTTACGGAGAGGGTCCATGCGCGCGAAGGAATTGCGGGAGTTGAGCCGGGACGAGTTGCGGCAGAAACGCACGGAGTTCGAGGAGCAGTTGTTCCACCTGACCCTGCGGCGCGCCACCGGCCAACTGGAGAGTCCCATGAAGCTGCGGCAGTCCCGGCGCGACATAGCGCGGGTGGAGACCGTCCTCCGGGAACGCGCGCTCCCTGCGAAGCGGGAAGGCGACCATGAGTGAGCGCGGCGTCACGAAGCAACGGGAAGGCGTGGTGCGGACCAACCGCATGACCAAGACGGTGGTGGTGGAGTTGGAGCGGATCGTCCTCCATGCGCGGTACAAGAAGTACCTGCGGCGCCGGACCAGGGTGAAGGCCCACGACGAACGCGACGAATGCCAGGTGGGGGACAGGGTGGTCATCACCGCCTGCCGACCCCTCAGCCGCCACAAGCGCTGGCGCGTGAGCCGGATACTGAACCGTCCCGGCGCGGCCGACCGGGCCGCGGCTCCGCAGGCTCCGGCGCCGGGGAGCACAGGGGTCTAGCCGATGATACAGGTGGGGACGGTGCTGGACGTGGCGGACAACTCGGGCGCCAGACGGGTGCGCTGCATCAAGGTGCTTGGCGGCACCCGGCGGAAGTACGCCAGCATCGGCGACGTGATCGTGGTGTCCGTCAAGGAGGCCATGCCCAACTCCAAGGTGCCCAAGGGGGACGTGGTCAAGGCCGTGGTGGTGCGGACCGCCAAGGAGCTCAGCCGGGTGGACGGCTCCTACATCCGCTTCGACAACAACTCCGCGGTGCTGATCGACAACCAGAAGGAGCCCGTGGGCACGCGGATCTTCGGTCCGGTGGCCCGGGAACTGAGAGCCAAACGTTTCATGAAGATCGTGTCGCTGGCGCCGGAGGTGCTGTGAGCCTGTTCGTCCGCAAAGATGACAACGTGATGGTGGTGGCCGGCAAGGAGCGCGGGAAGACCGGCAAGGTCATCAAGGTGCTGCCGAAGAAGAGCCGCGTGTTCATCGAGCGGGTGAACCTGGTCAAGCGCCACACCCGGGCCCGGAGTCCGCAGCAACCGGGAGGCATCGTGGAGAAGGAAGCCTCGGTCCACGTGTCCAACGTCATGATCATGTGCGACCCGTGCAACGCTCCGGTCCGCACGGGGCGCAAGGTCCTCGCGGACGGGCAGAAGGTGCGCGTCTGCCGGCGCTGCGGCGAGGCGCTGGGCTGACCCGGCCGCGGGCTTGGCGGGAATCGACCATGACAAGGCTCGAACAGAAGTACCACGAGGTGATCGTACCGGCCATGATGGCGGACTTCGCCTACCGCAACCGGCTCCAGGCGCCGCGGCTGAAGAACGTCTCCATCAACGTCTGCGTGGGCGAGGCGGTGCAGAACGTCAAGCTGCTGGACGCCGCGGTGGCCGAGTTGGCCGCCATCAGCGGCCAGCGTCCGGTGGTGACCCGGGCCCGGAAGGACATCTCCAACTTCAAGCTGCGCCGGGGCAATCCCATCGGGTGCCTGGTGACCCTGCGGCGCGCGCGGATGTACGAGTTCCTGGACCGCCTGATCCAGGTGGCCCTGCCCCAGGTCCGGGACTTCAAGGGCGTCTCGGACCGCTCCTTCGACGGTTGCGGGAACTATTCGCTCGGCATCCGCGAGCAGATCATCTTTCCGGAAGTGAGGGCGGAGTCGGTGGAACGGTTGCACGGGTTGACGGTGTCCATCGTGACCACCGCTTCCACCGACGACGAAGGCAGGGCCCTGCTCAGGCATCTCGGAATGCCGTTCGCCGGTGACGGGGGTAGGACAAGTGGCTAAGAAGTGTCTGCGCATCAAGGCGGAACAGGCTCCCCGGTTCAAGGTCCGCCAATACAACCGTTGTCCGCTTTGCGGCAGGGCGAGGGCGTTCTATCGCCGGTTCCGCATGTGCCGGATCTGCCTTCGGCTGTACGCGCGCCGGGGCGAGATCCCCGGGCTCAGCAAGGCAAGTTGGTAGGAGGCTGCGTCTCGAATGAGTATGACCGACCCCATCGCGGACATGTTGACGCGGATGCGGAACGGCGGCATGGCCAACCACCAGACCGTGGACGTGCCGTGGTCCCGCCTCAAGGAAGCCATCACGAAGGTGCTGGTGGAGGAGGGTTACGTGCAGCAGGTCCGGCGCATCAAGGTGGAAGGGCAGGTGCAGGACACCATCCGCATCCACCTGAAGTACGACCGGGACCGTCGGCCGGTGCTGACGCAACTGAAGCGGGTGAGCCGTCCCGGACGCCGGGTCTATCTCGGCTACAAGGACATCCATCCGGTCCGCCGGGGCCTGGGGACCCACATCCTGTCCACTCCCAAGGGGGTCATCGTGGACCGGGAGGCGGTGAAGTCCAAAGTCGGCGGCGAGTTGCTCTGTTCGGTGAGCTAGAGGGGTGCTCCGGTGTCGCGCGTAGGAAAGATGCCCATCACGGTTCCCGGAACGGTCCAGGTGGCCTTCGAGGGCGCCGAGGTACGGGTCCGGGGTCCCAAGGGCACGTTGACCCACCGCGTTCCCCCGTGCGTGCAGGTGGAGGTGGAGGGCGACACGCTGCACGTGCGCCGGAGCGGGGACGGCAAGTCCGAGAGGTCCCTGCACGGGCTTACGCGGAAACTGCTGGCCAACATGGTGGAAGGGGTCAGCCAGGGGTTCAGGAGGGTGCTGGAGATCAACGGCGTCGGCTATCGAGCGGAGTCCAGGGACGGGTCCCTGCACCTGACCCTGGGGTTCTCGCATCCGGTGGTGTTCCCCCTGCCCGCGGGAGTGTCGGCTTCGGTGGAGCGGCAGACGGTGATTACCCTGGAGTGCCACGACAAGCAGGTGCTGGGCCAGGCCGCGGCCGAGCTGCGGCGCTTCCGTCCGCCGGAGCCCTACAAGGGCAAGGGCATCCGGTACCAGGGCGAGGCGGTGGCGAGGAAGGCGGGCAAGGCCATGGGCGGCGGGTCGGGTTGACCCGACGGGTCCGGGTGGGTCCATGTTGACGAGCAAGAAGGTACTGGGCCGCAAGCGGCGGCAACGGAGCGTGCGGAAGCGGGTGGTCGGGAGCGACCACCGTCCCCGGCTCTGCGTCTATCGGAGCTCCCGGCACATCTATGCGCAGGTCATCTCGGACCAGCGCGGGGTCACGCTGTTGAGCGCTTCGACCCTGTCCCGGGGGGACGCGGCGCCCGGGCAGGGCAAGGGCGTGGACGCGGCCAGGCAGGTGGGCGCGGAGATCGCCCGGCTGTGCGGAGAGAAGCGGATTACCCGGGTGGTGTTCGACCGCAACGGGTTCCTCTTCCACGGACGGGTGAAGGCTTTGGCCGAGGCCGCGCGGGAAGCCGGTCTCGTCTTCTGATTCGGGGGATGCTTTGGAACGAGTGGATGCGCAGGGCCTGGACTTGAAGGAGAAGGTCATCCACATCAGCCGTGTGGCCAAGGTCGTCAAGGGCGGACGGCGCTTCAGCTTCAACGCGCTGGTGGTGGTGGGCGACGAAGCCTCCGTGGTCGGGTACGGCCTGGGCAAGGCCAACGAGGTGCCTGAAGCCATTCGCAAGGGGGTCGAGCACGCCAAGAAGACGCTCGTTCGGGTGCCCCTGGTGGACGACAGCATCCCGTTCGAGGTGACCGGCCGGTACGGCGCGGGGCACGTCCTGCTCAAGCCCGCGGCCCCGGGCACCGGGGTCATCGCCGGCGCGGGGGTGAGGGCCGTAGTCGAAGCCGCGGGCATTCCCAACGTCCTGAGCAAGTGCATCGGCTCCAACAACCCGCACAACCTCGTGAAGGCCACCTTCGAGGCGCTCAAGAGCCTCAAGTCCCCGGAGCAGGTGTCGGACCTGCGGGGGAAGCCGCTGGCGGAGATTCGATAAGGGGGCGCCGTTCCATGAAACTGGATGATCTACGCCCGGCGCGAGGGACCCGGCGCGCCAGGAAGCGCGTGGGCAGGGGCCCGGGCTCCGGCAACGGCAAGACCTCGGGCCGCGGGCACAAGGGCCAGGGCGCCCGCTCCGGCGGCGGCGTCCGGCCGGGCTTCGAGGGCGGCCAGATGCCGCTCACCCGGCGGGTCCCCAAGCGGGGCTTCCGCAACCCCTTCCGGACCCGCTACGTCCCGGTGAACCTGGACGGACTCGACCTGTTCGACGCCGGCCAGGAGGTCTCGCCCGAGTCCTTGCGGGAGAAGGGGTTGGCGCGCCGGGGGTTGGTGAAGATACTGGGCCGGGGCGAGTTGTCCAAGCCGCTCACGGTAAAGGCCCACGGCTTTTCCCGCAGCGCCAGGCAGAAGATCGAGGCCGCGGGGGGCCGGGTCGAAGTCCTTTCCCATGCTTGAAGGTTTCCAGAACGCCGGCCGGATACCCGAGCTGCGCCGCCGCATACTGTTCACCCTGGCGATGCTCGCGGTCTATCGCGTGGGCGTCGCCATACCGACCCCGGGCATCGACCGGGAAGGGCTGGCGGCTTTCTTCGCCCAGGTGGAGGGGACGATCTTCGGCCTGTTCAACCTCTTTTCGGGCGGCGCCCTGGAGCAGTTCTCGGTCTTTTCGCTGGGCATCATGCCCTACATCAGCGCGTCCATCATCCTGCAGCTCCTGACGGTGGTCTTCCCCTACCTGGAGCGGCTGTCGAAGGAAGGGGACGTGGGACGCAAGAAGATCACCCAGTACACCCGCTACGGCACCATCGTGCTGTCGGTGATCCAGGGCACGATGATCAGCTTCGGACTGGAAGGCACCCGGGGACCCAACGGCGAAGCCATCGTGCTGGAGCCGGGGTGGAACTTCCGTCTCATGACGGTGCTGACGTTGACCTCGGGGACGGCTTTCATCATGTGGCTCGGGGAGCAGGTAACGGAACGGGGCATCGGCAACGGCATCTCCCTCATCATCTTCGCCGGCATCGTGGCGGCCCTGCCCTCGGCCGTGACCTCGACGTTCCAGTTCGTGCGCGAAGGCGAGCTGAGCATCTTCTTCGTGGTCCTGCTGCTCCTGTTCGTGGTGCTGGTGGTGGGGGTCATCATCTTCATGGAGCGGGGGCAGCGCAGGATACCGGTGCAGTACGCCAAGCGCGTGGTGGGGCGCAGGATGTACGGCGGGCAGACCTCGCACCTGCCCCTCAAGATCAACACCTCGGGAGTGATCCCGGTGATCTTCGCCTCCTCGGTGCTAATCTTCCCGGCCACCGTGGCCCAGTTCGTGCAGAACCCCTGGGCCCAGACGCTGGCGGGCGCCATGGCCCCGGGGCGTTGGCTGCACGACCTCCTGTACGTGGGCCTGATCATGTTCTTCTGCTTCTTCTACACCGCGGTGGTCTTCAACCCGGTGGACGTGGCCGAGAACATGAGGAAGTACGGCGGTTACGTCCCGGGGATCCGCCCGGGCCGGAGGACCGCGGACTTCATCGACCGGGTGCTGTCGCGGATCACCCTGGGGGGCGCCATCTACCTGTCGCTGGTGGCCCTGCTGCCGACGATCCTGATCTCGCAGTTCAACGTGCCGTTCTTCTTCGGCGGCACCGCGCTGCTGATCGTGGTGGGGGTGGCGCTGGACACGGTCTCGCAGATGGAGACCCACATGATCTCGCGGAACTACGAAGGGTTCATGAAACGGGGCCGCATCCGGGGACGAAGGGGTTGAGGGGCCCGGGACGGGTCGAAGGCAGGTCCCCACATGATCTATCTCAAGTCCCGGGACGAGATCGAGGCCATGCGCCGGGCCAACGTCATCGTGGCGGAGGTGCTGGCGGCGCTGAAGGAGAGCGTGCGGCCCGGCATGACGACCCTGGACCTGGACGAGTTGGCGGAGCGGTTGACCCGCGAGAAGGGGGCCCGGCCGGCGTTCAAGGGTTATGAGGTGGCCGGCAGGGTGTTCCGGCACAGCCTGTGCACCTCGGTCAACGAGGAGATCGTCCACGGCGTCCCTTCGAGCCGTGTCTTGAAGGAAGGGGACATCCTGGGGATGGACTTCGGGGTGGTCCATGAGGGCTTCTACGGGGACTCGGCGGTGACGGTGGGCCTCGGCCGGGTGAGCCCCGAAGCCGAGCGGCTCATGCGGGTCACCGAGTCCGCCCTGGCCGAGGGCATCGAGATGCTGCGCGAGGGCAACCGCCTGGGCGACCTCGGCAGCGCCATACAGGGCGTCGCGGAGCGTTCCGGCTACTCGGTGGTGCGGGAGTTCGTGGGCCACGGCATCGGCAGGAAGCTCCACGAGGAGCCTCCGGTGCCCAACTACGGCGACGCGGGCAAGGGGCACAGGTTGCGGGCGGGGATGGTCCTGGCGGTGGAGCCCATGGTCAACGCGGGGAAGAAGGAGATACGCATCCTGGACGACGGTTGGACCGCGGTCACCCGGGACCGCAGCCTCGCGGCCCACTTCGAGCACTCCATCGCGGTCACCGCGGACGGGCCGTACGTGTTGAGCCGTCTCTAGCGCGCCGGAACGAGGTCGGAAGTGAAAGTAAGAGCTTCGGTCAAGAAGATCTGCAACAAGTGCAAGATCGTTCGCAGGAAGGGAGTCGTACGGATCATCTGCGTCACCCGCAAGCACGCCCAGCGGCAGGGGTGACGGACTGATTCGACGGGGGTGATTCATGGCGCGCATTGCCGGGGTGGACCTGCCCAGGAAAAAGAGTATGGAAGTGGCGCTGACCTACATCTACGGAATCGGCGCTACTACGTCCCGAAACATCCTGAGGGAGGCGGGGATCCCGCTGCAACTCAAGTCCGACGATCTGTCCGACGACCAGGTGGTGGTGATCCGCCGGATCATCGACCAGGAAGTCAAGGTCGAGGGAGACCTGCGGCGCGACGTCACCATGGACATCAAGCGCCACATGGACATCGGGACCTATCGCGGGATCCGGCACAGGCGGGGACTGCCGGTGAGGGGGCAGCGCACGCACACCAACGCGCGCACCCGCATGGGTCCCCGCAGGACCATCGCCGGAAAGAAGAAACCGCCGTCCAAGGGCTAGGGGACCGTCGAGGCCCCCCGGCCCCTGCCGGACCGAACCAGAACAGGAGCAGCCATGGCGCAGGCCACGAAGAAAGCGCGCGAAGCGAGGGCGCCGAGGAAGAGGCGCGGACGGAAGCAGGTTGCCGAAGGGGTGGCGCATATCCATTCCACGTTCAACAACACGATCATCACCATATCCGACCCCCAGGGCAACGTGGTGGCATGGTCCAGCGCCGGCGCCATCGGCTTCAAGGGCTCCCGCAAGGGCACGCCTTTCGCGGCCCAGCAGGCGGCCGACAACGCGGCGCGCAAGGCCATGGACCACGGCATGCATTCGATACAGGTCTATGTGCGCGGGCCGGGCTCGGCCAGGGAGTCGGCCTTGCGCTCCCTCCAGTCCGCGGGGTTGAACATCAGCCTGATCAAGGACGTGACCCCCATCCCCCACAACGGCTGCCGCCCGCCCAAGCGCCGGCGGGTCTGAGAGGAGATAGCCAGTGGCCAGGTACCATGGTCCGGTCTGCCGGCTCTGTCGGCGAGAGAACATGAAACTGTTCCTCAAGGGGGAACGGTGCTACACGGACAAGTGCGCCATCGAACGGCGCAGCTACCCTCCGGGCCAACACGGCCAGAGGCGCCTCAAGTTCTCCGAGTACAGCCTCCAGCTCCGGGAGAAGCAGAAGGTCAAGCGCATGTACGGCCTGCTGGAGAAGCAGTTCCGGGGCAGCTTCGAGACCGCGGAGAAGTCCCGGGGGATCACCGGGGAGACCCTGCTGGCGCTGCTGGAGCGGCGCCTCGACAACGTGGTCTATCGGCTCGGTTTCGCGTGTTCCCGGGGGGACGCCCGCCTGCTGGTGCGGCACGGCCACGTGACGGTGAACGGGCGGCGCGTGACCATCCCTTCGTTCCGCGTGGCGGTGGGGAACGTGGTGGCGGTGGCCGAGAAGAGCCGCAAGTCGGAGCGGGTGCTCTCGGCCATGGAAGGGGCCCAACGGCGGGGCGTGCCGGACTGGGTGGAGCTGAACCCGGAGAGCTTCTCGGGCACCGTCAAGGTCCTTCCGAGCCGCAGCGACGTGACGACGCCCATCAACGAGAAGCTCATCGTCGAGTTGTATTCCAAGTAACCGCCGTCAACCGTGTTGGAGATCCCATGCACAAGCATTGGAGCGAGTTGATCAAACCTGAAGCCGTGGAGGTGGACGGGAAGAGCCTGTCCCCGACCTACGGCAAGTTCGTGGGGGAACCCTTCGAGCGAGGGTTCGGCCAGACCATCGGCAACAGCCTGCGCCGCATCCTGCTGTCGTCGCTCAGGGGCGCGGCCCTCACCTCCGTGCAGATCCACGACGCGCTGCACGAGTTCTCCACGATCCCGGGCGCCGCCGAAGACGTGACCGACATCATCCTGAACCTGAAGGAAGTACGGCTCAAGCTGCACGATTCCGAGAGGGAGGAGATCCGCATCGAGTCGGCCGGCCCGAAAGAGGTCCTGGCCGGGGACCTGGTCCGGGGTCCGAACGTGGAGATCCTCAACCCCGAGCATCGCATCGTGACGCTTTCCACGGAGGGGCGGCTGAACGCCACGATGGTGGCGCGGATGGGCCAGGGCTACGTGCCCGCGGAACGCAACCGGGAAGAGGAGTTGCCCGTGGACACCATCTTCATGGACGCGGTCTTCTCTCCCATCCGCAAGGTCAACTTCACGGTGACCAACGCGCGGGTGGGCCAGCGCACGGACTACGACCGGCTGGTCATGGAGGTGTGGACCGACGGGAGCGAGAAGCCCGAGGACGCGCTGGCGTACGCGGCGCGGATCCTCCAGGACCAGGTGGCGATCTTCATCAACTTCCCGGAGGGGTCGGAGCCGGACGAAGCCGGGTCCGAGACCGACTCCGAGCAGCTCAACGAGAACCTGTTCCGCGCGGTGGAGGACCTGGAGTTCTCGGTCAGGGCGCAGAACTGCCTGCAGAACGCGGACCTGAAGTACATCGGGGAACTGGTGCAGAAGACCGAGCAGGACATGCTCAAGACCAAGAACTTCGGACGCAAGTCCCTGAACGAGATCAAGGAGCTGCTCGAAGAGCTGGGGTTGGAGTTGGGCATGAAGCTGGACCAGTTCCCCGGCCGCGCGGAGCTCGACAGCCGGAAGCAGGCCGACCAGAAGGAGACGGCGTAGTCCATGCGGCACTTGAAGAAAGGCAGGAAGCTGAACCGCAGTCCCAGCCACCGGCTGGCGTTGTTGCGCAACATGGCCACGTCGCTGCTGCGCCACGACCGCATCACCACCACCGACGCCAAGGCCAAGGAACTGCGGGGTTGGGCGGACTGGCTCATCACCCTCGGCAAGGACGGCAGCCTCCACGCCCGGCGCCGCGCCCTGGCCTTCGTCCAGGACAAGGCGGTGGTGGCGCGCCTGTTCGGCGAGCTCGGGCCGCGCTTCCGGGACCGCAGCGGCGGTTACACCCGGGTCGTGAAGGTCGGGCGCCGCCGAGGCGATGCGGCGCCGCTCTCGGTCATCGAGCTGATGCCGGCAGGGACGGAGGCCGGGGCCGCGGCAGGCGGCGAGGCCGGAAGCGGCGAGGGGGCCGGCGCCCCGCCCCCGGCCGGCCAGGCCTGAGGGAGGCAGCCGTCGTCGGTGCGGGCCCCGCCCGGACCCCTCTGCCCGCTCGCGGAACGGGCCGCGAGCCGAAACCCGCGGTTCACTGGTAGCTATGGCCGATCATCGAAAGGCGACGGAAGACGGTCTGGTCTATTTCAACCGTCCCCAACTCATCACCGTCTCGTCCCTGTTCGCCGCCGGGTTCGTGGTGGTCTTCTTCCTCGGCATCCTCATCGGGCAGAGCATCGAGGAGCGAAAGCTCCTGCGGACCGAGGGACAGGCGGTCCGGGTCCCGGTGGAGTCCGGCGCCCCCAAGGACGAGCAGGACATGACCTTCTACGAGACCCTGACCACGCCCAAGCCTCCCCCGGCCACCGAGCTTTCCCCGGACCCCAAACCCTCCCGTGACCCCAAACCTTCGGCCCAGGGCCGGACCGAAGGCGACCCGGCGCCGTGGACGGTGCAGGTGTTCGCGTCCCGGAGCCGCTCCACCGCGGACGACATGGTGGCGAAGCTCAGGCGGCAGGGCTACGGCGCCTACATGGTGTCTGTGCAGCTCAACGACAGGACGTTCTACCGGGTGCGGGTGGGAAGGTACGGAAGCCGCCAGGACGCCATGGGCGACCTGGAACGGCTCAAGGCGGCGAACTTCAAGAACGCGGAGATCACGAGGAGCCGATGAACGTCCAGCAGGCCATTGCCCGACTGGTGGGCGGCGCGGACCTCTCCGAGCCGGAGATGGTCGAGGTCATGGGCCAGGTGATGACCGGGGAGGCCACGCCCATCCAGGTGGGGGCGTTCCTCACCGCGTTGCGCATCCAGGGCGAGACGGTGGAGGAGATCACCGGCGCGGCCCGGGTCATGCGGGAGAAGGCCCGGCGCGTGGACGCGGGGGAGGGCCGCGTCCTCGATACCTGCGGCACCGGCGGCGACGGCAAGAACACCTTCAACATCTCCACCACGGTGGCGTTCGTGGTGGCCGCCGCGGGCGTCACCGTGGCCAAGCACGGGAACCGGGCGGTCTCCAGCGGCTCGGGCAGCGCCGACGTGCTGGACGCCCTCGGGGTGAAGATCGACGCCTCCAGGGAGACCGTGGAGCGGTGCCTGGGCGAGGCGGGCCTCGGCTTCCTGTTCGCGCCGCTGCTGCACGAGGCCATGAAGTATGCCGCGGCCCCGCGCCGGGAGGTGGGCATCCGCACCATCTTCAACCTCCTGGGTCCGTTGACCAACCCGGCCCGGGCCGGCCGCCAGCTCATGGGCATCTACGACGGCGCGCTGCTGGAGACCGTGGCCCGGGTCCTGGGCAACCTCGGCAGCGAGCGGGCCATGGTGGTCCACGGCGACGAGGGCCTGGACGAGATCTCCCTGGGCGGGCCCACCGCGGTGGCCGAGTGGAAGGACGGCGCGGTGGTCCGCTACACGCTCACCCCCGAGGAGTTCGGCTTCGAGGCTTGCCCCGCGGAACGGTTGACCGCAAGGGACCCGACGGAATGCGCGGCCATCGTGACGGACGTCCTCCGGGGAGGGCGGGGACCTGCCCGGGACGTGGTGCTGCTCAACAGCGGCGCCGCCCTTTGCGTCAGCGAACGGACGGCCACCGTGGCCGAGGGCATCGACCTGGCCCGGGAGCGCATCGATTCGGGCGCCGCCCTGGGCAAGCTCGAACATCTGGTGCGGCTCACCAACGAGGCGTGACCTGACCGTGGCCCCGGCCCGAACCCTTCGCGAGGATCGCGGATGACGCCTGAGAACGAGCCGCCGACGAAGAACGACTTCCTGGAGCGGATCGTGGCCCATGTGCGCGCGCAGGTGGCCTTCCGCCGGGAGGAGACCCCGGCCAAGTCGCTGGTCCACACCCGGCTGTACCAGCGGGGCCCCCGTGGGTTCCTGGAGTCCCTGTCCCGGCCCGGAAGGCGCGTCATCGCCGAGGTGAAACGCGCGTCGCCGTCCCAGGGGATGATCCGCCCGGACTTCGACCCGGTGGCCATTGCGTCGGATTACGAAGCCAACGGCGCCGCCGCCCTCTCGGTGGTCACCGAGGAGCGGTTCTTCAGCGGCTCCCTGCGCTACCTGTCCGAAATCGCCTCCAGGGTCTCCCTGCCGGTGCTGCGGAAGGACTTCGTGCTGGACCCGTACCAGATCGTGGAAGCCCGCAGCTTCGGCGCGGACGCGGTGCTCCTGATCGCCGCCATGCTGGACGGGGGCGCGTTGGAGGAACTCCACGCGGAGGCCCGGTCCCGTTCCCTGGACGTGCTGGTGGAGGTGCACTCGGAGTCCGAGCTGGAGGCGGCCCTCGGCATCGGCGCGTCCCTCATCGGGATCAACAACCGGGACCTGCGGACCTTCCGGGTGGACCTGGGGGTGGCCGAATCCCTCCTGCCCCGGGTCCCGCCGCACGTGCTGGCGGTGTGCGAGAGCGGCATCGGGGACGTGGAGCAGGTGGAGCGGCTGGAGGCTTCCGGCGCCCGGGTCTTCCTGGTGGGCGAGACCCTCATGCGCGCGGAAGACCCCGGCGCCAAGCTCGCCGAGCTCCTCGGGGCGGACGCCGCGGCCCGACGCCATGGTCAAGGTTAAGATCTGCGGCGTCACCAACGCCGACGACGCGTTGCGGGCGCTGGAGTACGGCGCCGACGCCCTCGGGTTCAACTTCTATCCGCCGAGCCCGCGCTACCTCCCGCCCGAGGACGCAGCGCGCATCCTTCGGGAATTGCCCCCCGGGACCTGCACTGCGGGGGTGTTCGCCAACGAGTCCCGGCCGCACGTGGAGTCGGTGCTCCGGTCGTGCCGGTCCGGGGGAAGCCCGGGCCTCACCGCGGTGCAGTTCCACGGCGACGAGGAGCGGGCCTACTGCGCCCGCTGGCCCCTCAAGGTCATCAAGGCGTTCCGGGTCACCGGCCCGGACATGATCCGGGGGATCGGGGAGTACCCGGTGGACTACTACCTGCTGGACTCCTGGAGCCGGGGGCTCGGGGGCTCCGGGTCCGCCTTCGCCTGGTCGTGGCTGACGGTCCCCCTGGCGCGTCCCGTGATCCTCGCCGGAGGACTCGACGCGGACAACGTGGGCCAAGCGGTGCGCGAGACCGGGCCTTTCGGGGTGGACGTGTGCACCGGGGTGGAAGCCGAGCCGGGGCGCAAGGACCACCCGCGGATGAAGGACTTCATCGCGGCAGCGAAGGCGGCATGACCGGCCGCGCGGCTCCGGGACGTGGCGAGTTCCTACCAGAAGAGTCTCGACTTCCTCTACAACCTTCGCGGGGCCGAGATCGACCTGGGGCTCGAGCGCGTGTCCCGGGCGTTGTCGTTGTTCGGCAACCCCCATCACCGGTTCCGGGTCTGCCACGTGGCGGGGACCAACGGCAAAGGCTCCACCGCCGCGATGATCCATTCGGTGCTGTGCGCCCAGCGCTATCGCGCGGGACTCTACACCTCGCCGCACCTAGCGGCTTTCACCGAGCGCATCCGGGTGGGCAGACGGCCGATCGCCCGGGCCGCGGTGGCGGCCCTGGTGGCGGAAATCTCCGAGCGCACCGGGCGGGCGTCCCTGGGCCTCACGTTCTTCGAGTTCGCCACGGTCATGGCCTTCCTGCACTTCGCCCGGGAAGGGGCGGAGGCCGCGGTGGTGGAGGTGGGGCTCGGGGGGAGGCTCGACGCCACCAACGTGGTCCGTCCGAACGTCTGCGCCATCACTACCATCTCCCGGGACCACGAGCGTTTCCTCGGAAGCCGCATCGCCTCCATCGCCCGGGAGAAGGGCGGCATCGTCAAGCCCGGCGCCTCGCTGGTGTGCGGCGCCCTGGCGCCCGCGGCCAGGCGCGTCATACGCGGCATCGCGCGCTCCCGCGGGGTCCCGGTGGACGAGTGGGACAGGGACTACTCGGCGGCCCCGGACGGGCGCGGGCGGCTGGACTACCGCGGTCGGGACTGGCGTCTGGATGGCCTGGACCTGGGCCTTCGCGGCGAGTACCAGAGGCACAACGCCGGGGTCGCGCTGGCGTCGCTGGAGCGCCTGCGCACGGTCCTGCCCGTGACCGAGAGGTCGGTGCGCGCCGGCCTCGGGTCCGCGGCGTGGCCGGGACGGTTCGAGGTCCTTCCGGGACCCCCGCTCGTCATCCTGGACGGCGCCCACAACCGCGGCGGCGTGGAGGTCCTCTGCCGCGAGGTCCGGAGCCTCCTCGGCCCGAAGAAGGTCCGGTTGCTCTTCGGCAGCATGGCCGACAAGGACTGGCGCTCCATGCTCGCCGCCCTGGGCTGCGTGTGCGAGGAGGCGGTGTTGACCCGGGCGCCGTCCGAACGGGGCGCGGCCCCGGAATCCCTTGCCGCGGCCCTGCCTCCGGGGGTTCCGGCCACAACAGCGGAAGACCCGGCAGCGGCGCTTTCCAGGCTCGCCGCGGACCGGTCCCGGCGGGACGCCCCCATCCTGGTGGCAGGGTCCCTCCATCTCGTCGGCGCAGTCCGCGCCAAGGCCCTCCAACTGTCGGCGCGACCGCATGGCCACCGTTGACCACCGACCCGCGCCGGCCGCGCCCGGCTTGCGCCGGGTCTCGACCCTCGTCTGCGCGCTCGCCATCTGGTGCCATCTTGCGCCCGTTGCCGTAGCCCAGGTCCGGTCCGGCGGAGAGGAGGCCGGGGAGCCCATCGAAGTCACCGCGGACGAGAGCCTGGAGGTCGGCGACAAGGGCAACACCGTCCGGGCCAGGGGCAACGTGGAGGTCCGGCGGGGGCGGACCGTGTTCGGCGCGGATTCGGTGGCTCTCGACCGGGCCGCGGGCAAGTTGCAAGCCCGGGGGGCGGTCTTCGTCCGTGCGCCGCGTTACCGGCTGCGAGCGTCGGAGTTGGAGCTGGAGGTGGAGGACGAGACCGGCACGGTCCTGGACCCCGATGTCTTCCTCGAGGAAAGGAACCTGAGCGTCCGCGGAAGCCGCCTGGAGAAGTTCGCCGGACAGACCTACGAGGTGGAAGACGGCTCCTTCACCACCTGCCTCTGCGAGCAGGGGCCGCCCCCTTGGCGCATCGGCGCCCGGAAGGTCCGGCTGCGCGAGAACCGGGAAGCTACGGGCGAGGACGTCACCTTCTACGTCCATGACGTCCCGGTGCTGTACCTGCCTTACGCATACTTCCCCCACCGTACGGAACGCACCACCGGGCTGCTCTTTCCTTCCCTGGGCTGGTCCGACCGGGATGGCCTGCTCTATCGGCAGCCCTTCTTCTGGGCCCCGGACGCGAGCAACGACGTGACCGTCAACCTCGCGGTGGAGTCCAAGGCCCGGATCGGCGTCGCCGGGCAGTACCGCACGGTCCTCGACCGCTCGACGGACGGCAGCTTGGAGGTCGCCTACTTCGACGAGCGCAGGCATGGACGCAGTCGCGGGGCCGGGCCGGCGGAGCACGGGGACATCGCGGACCCCGCGGTTCCCGCGGACCGCTGGCGCGTGTCGCTGACCCACCGGAGCGGCGCCGCGTGGGCCACCTACAGCGACGTGGCGCTGTACAGCGACAGCCTGGCGGCCCGGGAGTTGACGGATTCTTCCGGCTCGGCGGCCCCGGAGACGCGGCCGGTCCGCACGAGCCGCTACAGCGCGTCCCGGTTGGGCTTCTACCGGAGCGGGTCCGGGATGACCCTCGAAGGAGAGCTGGAGTACCAGCAGGACTTGGTGCAGCCGCAGAAGCATGCGCTCCATCGGGTCCCGCGCCTCTCCTTCCACGGCGTCCGCGCCCTGGGGGAGCGCCTGGACCTGGGCTGGGACGTGGACCTGACCCACTACGTGCGGGAGCAGGGGGCGGACGGCCTGAGGCTGGACCTTCGGCCCGAGCTCACGTGGCCGGTCACCTTGGGCCGCCACTTCCGGCTCCTGGCCGGCGTGGCCTTGCGCGAGACCGTGTATCGGCTGGACTCCGTGGACGGCAAGTACGACGCTTCGCGCAACGACTACACGGGAAAGTTCGCCCGCACCGGCTCCCGGGAGCTGGTGGAGGTGCGGGGGCGGCTGGCCACCTCCCTGAGCCGCGACTACGGCGGGGCGCGCCGCATCCGGCACGTGGTGGAGCCTGCGGTGGGCTACCTGTTCACCCCCTCCACGGACCAGAGCGGCATCCCCGTATGGGACCGCGTGGACAGGATCAACCGCCGCAACCTGCTGGAGTTCTCGTTGGACAACCGTTTCTGGGTACGGAGCGGCGAGGGCGGTTTGCGGGATCCAGGGGGCGACAACGCCGGCCGTCGGGAGGATGGCGGCGCCCCGGGGCCGTTGGCCCGGGCGAGCCTGGGAGCGAGCCTCGACCTGGACCGGGGAGGGCGGGACGGCCTGTCCGACGTGGACGTGGGGCTCGGCTTCCGCCCCGCGGACAACCTCGACCTGACGGCCGGCCTGGGCATGGACCCGGACACAGGGAACCTTCGGCAGGCGTCCGTGGGGTTCTCGCTGCACGGTGCGGCGCCCCCGGAGGCGAAGGCCGCGGATGCGGACTTCCGGCGTCCGGCCAGCCTGTCGCTCGCGTACCGCTACGTCCGGGCGAACCCGCTCTCCCCCCTCGGGGAGCACGCCAACCTGGACCTGCTCGCGGACTGCCCCGGGGACCCCCGGTGCGAACAGCGGGACTCCCTGAACGGCGTGCGCGTCAGCGCCCTGTGGCGCATGACGGACCACATCCTGTTGCGCTACGACGGCGCCTATGACGGCGCCGCCTCCCGGTTCGCCAGCAACCGGGGGGGCGTCAAGTACCTCTCCCAGTGCGAGTGCTGGACCCTGGCCCTGTTCGTGGACCGGAAGAGCAACCCGGACCGCACGACGGTCTCCCTCAAGTTCAACCTCCTCGGCCTGGGCTCCTGACCCTCCATATGCGCGAAGGAACTGCACATGAGCATGGGGGCGAACGAGATGCTGCCCCGTAGTAACCACCATCAGGCCCCGCAACCGTCCCATCCGCACATGAGCATGGGGCGAACGAGATGCTGACCCTGACCCTCCATATGCGCGAAGGAACCTCCGAACAATCGAGACATCCAGGCCGGGTTCCCTCACCCTGATCCTACTATCCCCGTTCGTCCTGAGCGTAGCGAAGCGAAGTCGAAGGACGCGCTCTCCCTCCGGGGGTCGTTCAGGGTTTCCCTGGTGCATATGCATCCCCCGGCGGCTCGCGGCCCGCTTTTTGCATATCATGGGGAGATGATCGTCAAGTCCCTGTGGATTGTTTCATGGTTCATGGCCGCAGCCTTCGTATGCGCGGGTCCGGCGCCGGGGCAGGAGACCGCGGCGCCCCCGCCCCTCCGGGAGCCCCCGGCGTCTGCCGGGGTCCCGGCCCCCGAGGGTCCGGGCACGGTGACCCTGAACTTCGACAACGCCGACCTGGTGGAGGTCATCCACGTGCTGGCCCGGCACCTTCGGCTCAACTACACCATCGACCGGGACGTGGGCGGCTTGGTCACCCTGTTCAGCGGGCAGCCGGTAAGGAAGGACGACCTCCTGCCCATCTTCCACGAGGTCCTGCGGATCCATGGCGCCATGGCCGTCCGGCAGGGGAACCTCTACCGGATCACCGGCGTCTCCCGGGGCGCCGAGCTGGCTCGTCCGGACGCGGCCCGGGAGGGCGGTTTCACCATGCGCGTCCTGCCCGTGCGGTTCTTCCCCGCGGCCTCCATGAAACGGCTGCTGGAACCCTTCCTGAGCGAAGGAGGGACCGTCCTCGAAGGCGTGCGCGGGAACTACCTGGTGCTCGCGGACCTGCCGTCGAACATCCGACGTTTGTCCGAGATCATGACACTCATCGACCACCGGGCGTTCGCGGGCGCGCGGATGGAGTTGTACAAGCCCAGAGCGGCCCCGGCCCGCATCCTGGCCCGGGAGATGGCCGCGGCCATGAGCCTGTCGGCCGCTTCCGCAGCGCAGGAGGAAAAGCGGGAGGAAAATTTCGCGGCCCGCTTCCTCCCGCTGCCGCGCATCAACCGGCTCCTGGTCATCGCCTACAGCGAAGCGGCCTGGAACCACGTGAAGCACTGGATCGAGCGCATCGACGTGGCCGGGGAGACCCCGGGCCGGAAGATCTTCATCCGGCCGGTGGAGAACGGCAAGGCCACCGAGCTCGCACGGGTCCTCGAACAGGTCTATGGGTCCGGCCGGGCCTCGTCGAGGTCCAATCGGTCCCCGTCGGGAGCCGAGCCGGGCCGAGACGGTCCCGGGACGGTTCCGTCGCTTCCCTCCGACCGGGACTTGGGCCTGCAGGATCTTGGCCATTTTGGCCATTCCGCGGAGTGGTTTGGCAGTTCCACGGAGTGGTTCACCGGGAGCGCCGAGGCGCCGGGGCTCCCGGATTTGCCGGACGGGGCGACCCGGGAGCGGAGCGATACGCCCGGGGACACGCCATCCCAGGGCGAGGCGGGCGGCGCCGACGGGGACTACGCCGGGGAGGACGGCATCCGCGTGGTGGCGGAGCCGACCACCAACTCGCTGGTGATCCTCGCGACCCCGAGGGAGTACCTCCACATGGAGGAGGTGGTCGAAAGGCTGGACCAGATCCCGCGGCAGGTGCTCATGGAAGTGCTGGTGGCCGAAGTGACGCTCACCGACGACTTCGAGTTCGGCGTGGAGTACGCGTTGTCGCAAGGCGGGTTCGGGTCCCCTGTCTCCGAAGGGGATCGTCCCCTCGACGAGTTGGTCGGCCCGGGCTTCACTTCCGTGGTGGAGACGGGGCGTGACTTTCGCGTGTTCGTCAACGCCCTGATGCAGGACGCCCGTGTCAAGGTGCTGTCGTCGCCCCACCTGCTGGCGGTGGACAACCGTCCCGCGCGGATCCGGGTGGGCAGCGAGCAGCCCGTGGCCACCGGGACGGTGGTGTCCCGGGAGGCGCAGGCCACCACCACGACCATCCGGTTCCGGAACGTCGGACGGATACTGACCATCGTCCCGCAGGTCAACTCCGAGGGCCTCGTGAACCTTCAGGTCCGGGTGGAGGTCAGCGACGTGGGCGAAAGGGTGACGGTGGGGAGGCAGTCCTTCAACGCCTTCAACGTCCGGGACGCGGAGACCACCGCGGTGCTGCAGGACGGCCAGACCCTGGTCATCGGCGGCATCATCACCGACAGCGTCCGCCGGACCCGCCTGGGCATCCCCTTGCTCATGGACTTCCCGATCCTGGGCCCCCTCTTCCGCACGGACCTCGAACGGTCCGAGCGCACCGAGCTCGTCATCCTCATCACCCCCCGGGTCATCCGCAACCGACGGGAAGGCGAGTCCGTCACCGACCGCTTCCTGGACCAGGTCCGGGCCGTCCGCCGGGAACTGGAAGCGGGTTGGGCGCGGCCGAGCGCGCCGTCGCCTGCGGCGCGCTAGTGCCTGCCCTTGTCATCCCCGCGAAGGCCCTCCTCGTCATTCCCGCGAAGGCCCTCCTCGTCATTCCCGCGAAAGCGGGAATCCAGGCATTCTTGTGGAAACTTTCCGTGTTTCCAAGGTGTCCGTCCTGCTTCCCCGGACAGGCTCTCGGAGTCCACGCTCTCCTAACCCTTTAATTTTGTTGAACTTTGCTGCGCCTTGACCCAGGTCAAAAAAAGCCTTGACATGGACAACATAGTGTGCCTAGATTAGCTCTTTCCAGAGGTAAGGTTCAGTGCACAACCTGAAAGAACAAGGATCACCTATGTCGAATTTGGACAAAAAGCCCCCCCCCCCCCCCCCCCCCCCCCCCCGCAAGCTGAGAAACGCGTTATACGCGGGTTCCAGATTACGACCCGATAACCGCTACAGTGCAGTTTTCTTCCGCTCCATTTCCTCACTAACCATAGCCTGTTCAGTTCTTGTCGCCGGTTGCTCGACCGGCGTGGAAAATGCTCCGGGTACCCCCACCGCTTACCAGGATGTTGCGACGTCCGGGTTGGTCAGGGGTACCGGCATAGAATCCCAGGACATCGTCAGCATGGTGGACAAGATGGTCCGCCACATGCTCGCCAATCCGGTACTCGGCAGCGCCGCCCAACCGCCCCGGGTGATCGTCGATGCTGCCTATTTCGAGAATCAAAGCTCTCAAAGGTTGAACAAGAACATCCTCATCGACCAGTTGGGGACCCAGCTTCAAATTGCCGCCAATGGTCGGATACTGTTCGTCGATCGTGAGCACGCCGACATGGTCGCCAAGGAACGCAGTCTCAAGCGGACCGGCATGACGGATGTCGGTACGACCAAGCTAACGAAAGCCGTAGCAGGGGCCGATTACCGCCTCAACGGACGGATTACCTCGCTTGACGCCCGCACGTCAGGCGGCGTTGTAGAGCGTTACATGCAGATCGTCTTCCGTATGACGGACCTGGAAAGCGGCATCGTCGTTTGGACAAATCGATACAGCTTCAAGAAAGCAGGGCAAGATGACGTCATCTACAGATAGAACGAAACGGGAAGGCAAACGCAAGCCACGAAACGAGGTATGAACACATGAAGATGAAATGGACAGCTTCCGTATGGTTACTCCTTGTTCTTCTTGTGCTTTCAGGGTGCTCTACTGCCAATCAGGGCCAAGTGGCCGGCTATCTCGAAGGCAAACCAAAGGAACTCCATCCGGCATTCCGGAAGGTCGTTCTGGAAGGCGAACGCAACCAAGTACTGAATCGCTTGCGTGCCGGCTTGACGGCAATGGAGTTTGGCTACAACTCTCTCGCTTCGAAGACGTTCGATGAAGCATTGCTGACCATCGAGACGATCTACGGGGGCGACGAAAAGGCCAAGCAAGCCCGCGCCCTGTTTACCGCGGAGGACAGAAAGGTATTCCGCGGCGAGCCCTACGAACGCGCCATGGCTTTCTACTACCGGGGAGTTCTGTATCTGATGGAGGGCGACTACGAAAACGCCCGCGCCAGTTTCAGGTCAGGAAGTCTCCAGGACACCTTGGCAGAGAAGGAGGAATATCAGCAAGACTTCGCGTTGCTGGAGTTCCTGGAGGGTTGGGCTTCGCATTGCAACGGCAACGATGATTTAGCTCGGGAATCCTACGCTTCGGCCAGGGAGCATGCCTCCGGTCTGGTCGTTCCCGGAGCAACGGACAACTTGCTGGTCTTGGCCGAACTTGGTTATTCGCCGGTCAAGTACCTGGCGGGGGACCACGGAGAACTCTTGGAGATCAAGGGCAATGCGAAACAAGGTCCGGGGTATGCTCGTGTCCGCCTGAACGATGGCTTCAAGTTGCTGGGGAACCGGGAGAGCATTCTCCAGCAGGCAATGGATCGGGGCCGGCGGCAGTTTGCCGACGTTTTGGAGAATAAGGCGAAGTTCAAGGAATCGGCCGCAGAGGCGGCGGACACCAGTGCAGCGGTAGCAATGGGGGCCACGATGGCCTCCACTACTGCCATGCAAATGGGCGATTTAGACACTGCTCAAGTCATGAGCGGAGTAGGGATTTTGGGCAGTGTGTTCTCGATTGCCTCGTCAATGGCGTCCAGCGCCACTCAAACCGCCGCCGATACCCGCCAGTGGGACAATCTGCCGGAGAAAGTGGCGTATGGCACCTATCATCGTAACGACGACTCTACTACCCGGCCTGCAGCAGACTTTGGCGATGATACTCCGCCAACGCATTATCATTATGGCGGTGACGAGTCCTGCAAGGTTCTCTGGGTACGGTCGCAATCCGACGAATAGGCAGGTGTGGGAACGGACTGCGCCGATGTTTAGCCGGACAGGAGGCCAAGGGCATATGAGGAAGAAAGAAACCACCGGATCGCATGTCTTGCCCCTGGTTCTACTGGTGCTCGCCTTGACAGCCTGCTCGTACGTGCCGCCGATGCCGCAATGTGATTTCCGCGCCATGCAAGACCCTGTTCCAACCCAGGGGCCGGTGCTGGTTTCTCAGGTTCCGGGGTCGGTCACGCCCATGCCACTCAATGCAGTCAACATTACGGACCTCACGATCACCAATAAGGTGATGGTGCAGATGACGAACGCCAGAAGGCTTCCAAGCGGAGACGTCGAGGTCTTTGCCCGTCTGGTGAACTGTACCGACTACCCCTTGCAGGTGGAAGGGCGCACCCTCTTTCTCGACGCTCGACAGGTCGATGCCGAACCGGTGACGGCCTGGAGCCGGGTTCACCTTCCGGTACGGGCGTTCGCAAGCTATTCGACACGCTCCACGTCAGGCATGGACGTATCCAGCTATCTGATCGAGCTTCGGGAAGGCCGATGATGCCGCGTCTCGTCCCATGTACGGCACTTGTGCTTTCGGGCGCCTTTGTCTTCCACGCAGTGGTTGGCATGGGGGCATGGGCGGAAGAAACCCACGACATCTACCGGGCGAATACGCCGAAGGTGTTGGTCCCCGATGGGAACGCGGATGATGATCGAGGTGCCGAAATCCCGTCGGCGGAGGCACGATTGGCGTTTCAGCGCGCTTACCGACGGGCTGGAGCACCGCGTTTGGCCGTATTCTGGAATCGCGTTTTCGATGACCGTTTGCGCGAAATGGAAGCGGAAAGCAGGCTCGTTTTCAAGGGAAATCGCGTTGGCCAAGCCGGGGATGCCAGCGGACTCTCTCACGAAAGAGGGGAATGGACAGTCAGCATTGAGAAACGGCAAGACCATGTGCGTCCACAGACGTTGTCGGGAAAGTCCGGGTTCAGGTTCCAGTCCGGTTTCCTGCGTCCGCTGATCGAGGCAGGTGCAACCGTGATCGACCGTGCCGCCATCATGCGGTTGACGGCTGCCGAACAGTCTCTTGTCGAGCCGGCGCGAAGTACCGAGGATCGACAATTTGTCGAAACCAGCGCGTTGATGGGCCGTGCCGACCTCTTGATTCAGATCGCGGTTTCGCCTTTCGAGGACTCGAAAACCCCTGCATTCCTTCATGTTTCGATCATCCATGTGAAGTCAGGACAAGTCAAGGCGAACTTCTTTCACGAAGCGACGCCCGAGTATGAGGGAAGACAGACTTGGAAGGCTGTCTCCGGCGGATACGTTCAGGTAACTCAAAGTCCTGATTTTGAGCGGATGGGACGTATTTTGGCCGCACTAACCATGGACGCATTGGCGAACTTGGAGTCGATATAGGGAGCTGGAATGATACGGTCGTTGTTTTATGTTGTCTCGGTGGCGGCACTGGTGATGGTGCTTGGCGGATGTTCCAATCTTCAAAAACCAAACGGACACAGCCAACAAGTTTCGGTTCCGAGCTTCGCGCCAGGGTCAACGGCGAGCGGCAGCTTCTGGAAGTTCTGGCTTAACGGTTGGCACAGACCCCATGCCAGCGACCGGCAACTCCGCTCCACTAGCAACTGCCGTCCTCTGGAAGGCGGTTTCAAACCGGTTTTCCACTGCGAGAACGATTCAGGACAGTTCTTCGTTCTACAATAGTTCGTCACCGGTTGCCTTTTCTGTGAGCGAAGGAAATTTCCAACAACGTCCCGTCTGAGGAGGACCGCATGATATTCGTTTCCGTCTCTCCAAACCGAAGTTTCGTGCTGGCCTTCCGTCGTTTTGCCGTGACCTTGGCGGTCGCCGGTTGCCTCGTCCTGGCATTGGGTGGAACGGTCCACGCAGTGGACGGTAGATCTTCCGCCACGCCGGATACCCCGGTGGACCGGCATGCGTTTCCTTCGTGGTTGAACGGAGCCATCTACTGCGGGAACGACTTCGAGCAATCCACCCGTTCCGGCTGGCGCTGCCTGTCCGGCCACCTCGGTGACCTGGTGGTGGAACAGACGTCGAGTTTCGTGAACGAGCGGGGCCGGGCCCTGTTCGGTCCCAACTTCCGCTTCGTCCAGAGCCTGTCCTGGTCGCCCTACGGCGAAGGTCTCAACGGCAACATGGACACGGTCCTGCCGGTGGCGTCGTTCAGCGCGAAACCGGGCAGCGGTCCTGCGGTGGTGAATACCGGGGCGTTCTTCTTCCAGCAGGGGGCCACGCGCTGGACCGACAGCCGGGGGCGGCGGCGCAACGACCTGCGCTACGGCGCCGCGTACCGCTTCTCGCTGTGGGGGGAACCCGGGGCGAACGTGTTCGGCCTTTCGACCCTGGTGCAGGAGAACGTGGAGCGGGGCCATCGGCGGGTGGTGGCCGGCATCGACTATGCCGGGCGGTGGGGCCGGGCCTGGCTCCAGCAGTTCGTTCCTGCCACGGATTGGCAACCGAGTCGGTTCGGCTACGTGGAGCGCCCCCGCGGGGGTACGCGGCTGGGGGCGCGGCTGAACCTGACCACGACGATATCGCTGGATGCGTCGGTGGCGGAATGGGAGACGAGCCGCCCGGGCAGGCGGGAAACGGACGGTCGCATCGGCCTGGGTTGGCGTCCGCACCCGTGGCTGCGCCTGCGGGGAGGGTTTGCGGGGATCGGCTCTGCCGACGATTCGGGCTCGATCACCGCGGCGTTGCGGATCCCTTTCGGGGGCGTACCGCAGCGCAAGGCGCCGCGCTGGGAATGGCTGGGAGTCGCGGGGGGTTCGCAGGCTACCGCGGACGTGTGGCGTCCGGTGGAGAACGTGGAGCGGCTGGAAATTATCGAACGCAAAATTGAGCGTGTCGCGCTACCAGCAGGGCAAGTCGATGGCGTTTCTGTGCGATTCATCCAATCGTCCGTTTCGACCGGAGGGGAGATCAAGTTAGAAGTCTCGTTGTCCACGTCGGCATCCGAGGACGTGCGGTTTACCGTTCGCCTCGCCCCGGGAAGCGGCGACAACCCGGCGGTGGCCGGAGTCGACTACGTCGACGAACCTTCGACCGTTACCATTGGTAGAGGCACCTTGTCCGAACGGGTTACGTTCCGGTTGTTGTACAATCCTGATCTGGACACCGCCCGTACCCTGAGCGTCAATATTTCTCGTGTGCTCTGACCTTTTGGACATAGAATGCCACCGGAAAAGAGATGAGGAATATAATGCTACACAAGAACGCCCTTGCTACCATCATGATGTCCCTCTTGGTCTTGGGGGTGTCGGCCTGCGGAGGAGAAGGCGAAATCGTTACGCCGAGACGGACACCTGGGCCGGAGATTCCCATTACTCCAAGTCGATCAGAAGTATTGTGGACGTTATCAGATCAATGCGCCGACGGTGAAAACATCCAGTTCCGTTTTTTCCAGTATGTGCGGGGCGTATACTCACCTAACAGAGTTTGGCCGTCAGCAAGCGGCCGAGTATATGTTACTGATGGTTTTGGAAGAGAGGACTTTACAAGACTTCCTTGCGCGAGCGGCCAGCAGATCTGCTACGGTGCCACTCCTCGCTCCTCCCGCCGGCTCAGCACGTATTGGGGCAGGGGGATTGATGGCGAGCAAACCTGTACTGGCTGTTGCGCCACTTGTCCAGAGTCGGGAACGATCCGTAGAAGCGTCGATCTTGTCTGTTCATCTCTAACTCCAACGCCACCATCTCCAACTCCGCCACCACTTCCAATTCCAACGCCACTACCTCCAACTCCGCCACCACCTCCACCTCCAACCCAGTATAGCGCTCTTTACTCTGGTACAACCTCTGGTACAGGATCTAGCAGTTGGGCTTGGGCATTCGGGACCGGGGAGAGCGCCTCGGCGGCTGAAAGAGACGCAAGGACAGACTGTGAAAGAATCCTTGGTAGTCGTTGTGGTACAAGGTTATTGGGTGGGTATACTGACTACTGCGGTGCGGTCGCAGTATCTGAATGCTCATCATCGACCTGCCGCACCCCGGCCATGGGCGGAGGTTTCGGTAGAACAAGGCGGGAAGCCGAAACCGACGCGATTAGGACTTGTGAGAGGGGAACATCGTCGACGGCTGCTGGCACATGCAGAGTCGGTACGGGTCGAAGTGGCGAACCTGGTGTGGTATGTGTAGGAAGTGCACGGTAGCCATGGTCTAAGTGTTCTTCGTGCGACGCCATTGGGGTAGATATCCAAGAATGGAAGTAGATGGCGTCCCGGAAGCGTTGACGGTTGCGGTAGCCGCGGGCACGGTACTTCACCCACTGGATGCTGGAGTTGACCCCTTCGGCCCAGGCGTTGGTTATTCGCTGGACCACCGCAGTAAGGATTCCTTCCAGGTGCTTCCGAACCATGCGGGCCACACGCTTGACCGGTTCCAGGCAGCAACGGATGGCCGAGCGATACCACGCCAGCCAAGCCTTGCCCGTTGTCGGCATGGAAGCCTCGGATGACGAAGGGGAACAGCCATAGCAGCGCTTCCAGGGTGGGGACCAGGAAGCGCTCGGAGATGCCTGCCACCGCGCCCACGTACTCGTACTGCGTCACCTGGTCCACCAGGTTGATGAGGTAAACCCCCTTGCGACCGTCCTGATCGCCCTGGTGGACGGTATCCACCCGAATATATCCCGGTCGGCTGTTGGGTTCCGGGGCCTTGCGCACGGCGATGGCCGCCCCGTTCCCTCGCGTCTTGCTCCACACCCTGCGCTTGGTCTGGTAGGTCCGGGACCGGCGCAGGTTGTAGAGATGGGAACGCGAGAGGCTGGCCAGCCGAACAAAGCGGGAGTCGCCGTGTACTCGATACTCTCGCCGCAAGATCTCGCAGGTGGCCAGCCCGGACATCTGCCCGAAAGCCTCGTCCACTTCCGCCAGGAGACGGATGTCCTCGAAGCCGTAGCGCCGCTGGAACTGACGCCCGCTGTTCCGCCCCCGCCGATCCTCCACCACCCCGGTCCGGACCTGCTGCCGGATGAGCCGGGTGATCTGCGAAGCGGAGAACCCGCATACCTTGCCGATGTAGCGCCGAAGCAGCCCCCGATCCGCCCGCCCCAGACGATGGTAGCCGAAACTCACCAGGGTCCGCTGCACGAAACCATAGGCCGACTCCCGGTCCCTGGGCTGGTACTCCAAGGCCCCGACCCCTCCACAAAGGCCCGAACCTCCCACATGGCCCGCAAACGCTCCGTCTGTAGTGACACGATCATCCCCCCAGTCTGCACCATACCGGGCCTGCTCGTGCTCACTTACCGTTGGATTCACCCCTCCCCTCCATGCTCACTTACCATTGGACAATTCTGACAGTTGCACGGGCCAATTTAGTGTTGTAACATGAATTATGCCGATGGAGTTCGACGCGGCCAAGCGTGCGGCCACGCTTCGGGCCAGGGGACTGGACATGGCCCGGGCCGGGGAGGTGTTCGCCGGCGCCACGCTGACCGTCGAGGATGACGGCGGGACTATGGCGAGGACCGCTTCATCACCATCGGGTTCCTTGACGGCGCCATGGTGGTTCTGGTCTGGACGCTGCGCGAGGGCGCGCAGCGGATCATCAGCATGAGGAAAGCCAATGAACGGGAACGAACGCTCTACGGCCCGCGATTTTGACGGGGACGCCGCGCCGGACCTTTCCGGGGACGGCTGGCCCGGGAAGTTCGCCAAGGCGACGGTCCGACGGGGCAGGCCGCTGGTCGCCAAGCCGAAGGTATCGACCACGATCCGCCTGTCACAGGACGTAATCGACCATTTCAAGGCCGGCGGCCGCGGCTGGCAGACGCGGATCGACGGGGCGCTTCGGGACTGGATCGGGAAGCACGGCGCTGCTTGACCGCCACGTGCGGGTCCGTTTCCCGCCAGCCAAAGAGACAGCGCCCGCTGAACGGCCATGGGAAGCGCCGGAGCAGATCCATCGTGAGACCATGTGACCGGGACGCCGTCGTTTCCGGAAGTGCGTACTCGGACAGGCCGTCAGCTCGGCTCAGCGCGTATCGGACGGGGCGTCACCCCGGCTCGTTGCGTTTCCTCAACGCATCCCATGCTTCCAGCCGCTCGCGGACGACCTGTTCGTGGCCCTGGTCGCCGGGTTCGTAGTAGCGGCGTCCCTTGAGTTCCGACGGCAGGTATTCCTGGTCCGCCACGTGGCCCGGTTCGTCGTGGGGGTAGCGGTAGTTTGCCCCGTAGCCGAGGGACTTCATCAGGCCGGTGGGGGCGTTGCGAAGGTGGAGGGGGGTGGGCAGCGCGCCCCGTTCGCGCACGTCCCGGGTGGCGGCCAGCAGCGCCCGGTAAGCCGAGTTGGACTTGGGCGCGGTGGCCAGGTAGATGGCGGCCTGGGTCATGGGGATGCGGCCTTCGGGCAGGCCGACGAAATGGACCGCGTCCTTGGCGGCCACCGCCACTTGCAGGGCTTGGGGGTCGGCGTTGCCCACGTCCTCCGCGGCGAATATGACCATGCGGCGGGCGATGAAGAGGGGTTCTTCGCCCGCCTCGATCATCCGCACCATCCAATAGACCGCGGCGTCGGGGTCGCTTCCCCGCAGGCTCTTGATGAAGGCCGAGGCCAAGTTGTAGTGCTCCTCGCCGGCCCGGTCGTAACGCAAGGGTCCGAGTTGCAGCGCCTGTTCCGCGTGGGCGAGGTCGATGGGCGCGGTCCCGGAGGAGTTGCGGGCCAGGGTGGCGGCGCTCTCCAGGGCGTTGAGGGCCACCCGGGCGTCTCCGTGGGCGCGTTGGACCAGCGCCGAACGGGCCTCCGCGGTAATCTCCGGGCTGGCGTCCCAGAGGCCCCGTCCCCGTTCGGCCAGGGCCCGGTCCACCACCTGGGCGAGGGTCTCCTCGGTCAGGGGATGCAGCACGCACACCCGGCAGCGGGAGAGCAGCGGGGAGATGAGTTCGAACGAGGGGTTCTCGGTGGTGGCGCCGATGAGGGTCAGGAGGCCCGCCTCCACGTGGGGGAGGAAGGTGTCCTGCTGGGACTTGTTGAAGTGGTGGATCTCGTCCACCAGCACCGCCACCGGAACGGCGCCGCGCTGGAGGCGCTTGGCGTCGGGGAGGATCTTGCGGATGTCGGCAGTGCCGGAGGTTACCGCGGAGAGCTGGATGCAGTGGGCATGGCAGGCGTCGGCCATGAGCCGGGCCAGTGTGGTCTTGCCGCATCCGGGCGGACCCCAGAGGATGAGCGACTGGAGGAGGCCCGTGTCCGCCATGCCCCGCAGCAGCTTGCCGGGGCCGAGCAGGTGCTCCTGTCCCAGCACGTCGTCCAGGCGGGCCGGGCGCATGCGCTCCGCCAGGGGCGTGTTCTTCCCGCCCGGGGGCGGGCTGCCGGAGGGGCTCCCGGAGTCGAACAGTTCCACGTGGTCACACGTTCCGGGTCCGGGCCGAGCCGGCGGCGTCCGCAAGTCCGGCGGCCGGGGATCAACGGGATGCCCGCGGCCTGCGGTCTTCCTCCAGCCGGGCGCGCTTTCCCGAGAGTTTCCTCAGGTAGTACAACTTGGCCCTGCGCACCCGTCCCTGGGTGACCACCTCGACCTTCTCGATGCGCGGCGAGTGGCGCGGAAAGATGCGTTCCACCCCCACGCCGTAAGAGGTCTTGCGGACCACGAAGGTTTCGCGCACGCCGCTGCCGGAGATGGCGATGACCACGCCTTCGAAGACCTGGACCCGCTCCTTCTCGCCCTCCAAGATGCGGACGTGGACGCGCACCCGCTGCCCCGGCTTGATGCTCTGCGCCTCCCGCGTCTGCTCCTGCTCGATTCGGTCGATGACGTTCATTCGACGCTCCCTTCCATCACCCGTCCCAGTATCCGGTCCAGCATGACGGCGGACGCAGCTCGTACGGAGAGGTGGTTGTAGTCGTCCCTGCCTGCGACGGGTTCCAGCACGAAGTCCGAACGGTCGAAGACCGAGTCGGCCAACCCCCAACCGGTGCCCAGCAGGATCATGTACGGGACAGGCTCCCTTATTAGCATTTCCCGCATCTTTTCAAAAGTTATCGTATCCGTCGCGGGACGGGAACGCGCGGAAGTCGCCACCAGCCGGGGGGCGGCGCCGCATTCCCGCCGCACGCTCGCCACCGCGGCGTCCAGGTGGTCCGAGAGCCTTGCGAGGGAAAGGGCCTCCCGCCGGCTGCTGTTGTAGGAGGCGCCGTACCCGCGCTCCCAGTGGTCGATGATCCTGGCGGCCAGCTTCTGGAGCGTCTTCACCGGGTTGACCACGTAGAAACCGGCCACCCCGTAGGTGCGGCAGGTGCGGGCGATGTCGTGGATGTCGAGGTTGGTGATGGACGAGGTGACGGTCTGGCCGCGCCGGTCGGACACGGGATGGTGCAGCAGCGCCACATAGACCTTGCCCGCGGGCGCCGCGGCCTTCGCCAGCAGGTCCGGCCGCAGCCGCGCGGTCGTCTCGACGCTCATGCTGCGGCGCCAGCGCCGGACCGCCTCGTGGTCGCCAGAGAGCAGGACCTCCGGGACCTTCATGCCCCGGTATTCCGCGGGCCGGGTGTATTGCGGATATTCCAGCAGGCCGTCGGCGAAAGAGTCCTCGCGGGCCGAGCGGTCGTTCCCGAGCACGCCCGGCACCAGGCGGGCCACGCTGTCGATGACCGCGAGGGCGGGGATCTCGCCGCCGCTCAACGTGTAGTCCCCGATGGACAGGAGTTCGTCGGCGTACCCCACCACCCTTTCGTCCACCCCTTCGTAGCGGCCGCAGACCAGCACCACGTCCCGGTGGCGCGAGACCGCCAGGGCGGCTTCCTGGTCGAAGACCTTCCCGCGGGGCGAAAGCAGTATGACGCGGGGGTCTTCCAGCCTGCGTCGGCTGTCTTTGATGGCCTCGATGAGCGGCTCGGGCTTGAGCACCATGCCCTGGCCGCCGCCGTAGGGGTAGTCGTCGGTGGTGCGGTGCCGGTCCCGGGCATACCCACGCAGGTCCACCAAGTCCACGGAGACGAGGTTCCTCTCCCGGGCCCTCTTGAGGATGCTGTGAGCCAGCGGAGACTCGAAGATCTCCGGGAAGAGCGTGATCACCGAAAAACGCATGGCAGCCACCCTCCCCTCCGTTCGTCCTGAGCGTAGCGAAGCGAAGTCGAAGGACGCCCTTTCCACAGGGAGAGGGGGTTCGAGCCGGAATGGCCCAGAGGTTCCTACAACTCCAGCAGCCCGTCCGGGGCATCGATGGTGACCGTCCCGCCCACCATGTCCACCTGCCGGACGAACTCCTTGACCGCGGGGATCAGGTGCTCCTTGCCGGACCCGGCCACCACCAGCAGGTCGCCGTCCTGCCTGGGCCATACGCCGGTGACCGTGCCGATGCTCTCCCCGTTGGCGTCCCGCACATCGAAGCCCACCACTTCCTGGTAGTAGTACTCGGACGGACCCGGGGGCGCGAGGGTGTCCCGCGGCACCGACAACCGAAAGCCCACCAGGCGCTGGGCCTCTTCCATGCGGTTGACGCCGCCCAGCTTCACGAGGGCGAAACCCCGGTGAGGCCTGACGCGCTCCAGCGGAAGCGTAAGCCGGACATCGCCGGAGGCCAACTCCACCTCCCCGGTGGAATGGAGGGTGCGGCCTTGCGGGTTGAACAGCCTGAGCCTGAGCCAGCCGGCCACGCCGTGCGCGGCCGCCACGTAACCCAGGTCGATCCGATGGTTGGACAAGGGGGGAAGGCGGCTATTGCTCGTCGATGATCTCCAGGAGGACCTTCCGGTTGGTCCTGGCCCCCGCGGCGTTCAATATGGTCCGCAGGGACTTGGCGGTGCGTCCCTGCTTGCCGATGACGCGGCCGAGGTCTTCCCTGGCGACCTTGAGCTCCATCACGATGGAGGCGTCGTCGTCCTGCGTTTCCCTGACCTCCACGGCGTCGGGTTGGCTGACGATGGACTCCGCAAGGTACTGCAGCAACTCTTTCAAGAAGCCTGTCTCCTGTGGCCAGGGTCGCCGGACGCGGCGTGCGCCGGGCGGGGATGCTACAGGCCCGTCAGCCCTCCGAGCCCTCCGGCGCGGACGCGCCCGCTTCCTTCGCCGCCCTCTTCATGAGGCTTCGCACGGTCTGGGTCGGTTGCGCCCCCTGCTTGAGCCATGCGTCCACCTTGGCCCGGTCCATCCGCAAGGCCGCGGAAGGGCTCCGGGGGTCGTAGGTGCCCACCTGCTCGATGAACCTTCCGTCCCGGGGGTCGCGCGCGTCCGCGACCACGATGCGATAGTAGGGCCGCTTCTTGGCCCCGTGCCGACTCAGTCTGATCTTCACGCTCATAGGAGGGTCTTCTTTCTTCCGGGTTCCTAGTTCATTGGAACGGTATTGGCAAACGGTTGCGCACGCCCCGCCGCTTGCGGTCCGACTTCTTCATCCGCGACATCATCTTCTTCATCTCCAGGAACTGCTTCATCAGACGGTTGACGTCGGTGACCGTGGTGCCGCTGCCGTTGGCGATGCGCAGCCGCCGGCTCCCGTTCAGCACCGTCGGGTTCCGCCGCTCGTGCAGCGTCATGGAGTTGATGATGGCCTCAATGCGCCTGATCTCCGCTGCCGCCCGGGCCATGTCCACCTGCTGGCCCAGCTTCCGCCCGCCGGGCACCATGTCCAGCAGGCCGCCGATGGACCCCATCTTCTTGACGGTCTGCATCTGCGCCTGGAAGTCTTCCAGGGAGAACTCCCCCTTGCGCATCCGCTGTTCCAGCTTGGGCGCGGCCTTCTTGTCCCATGCCTGCTCGGCCTTCTCGATCAGCGACAGGACGTCGCCCATGCCGAGGATGCGCGACGCCATGCGGTCCGGGAAGAAGGGTTCGATGGCGTCGCCCTTCTCCCCGACCCCGACGTACAGCACCGGTTTGCCCACCACCGCCCGCACCGACAACGCGGCCCCGCCCCGGGCGTCGCCGTCCATCTTCGTCAGGACCACCCCGGTCAGGTCCAGGACCTCGTCGAAGCCCCGGGCCTGGTTGACCGCGTCCTGCCCGATCATGGCGTCCAGGGTCAGGACGATGTTGCGCGGCTCCAGGGCCGAACGGATGGCCGCGAGCTCCTGCATCAGGTCCGCGTCCAGGTGCATGCGCCCCGCGGTGTCCACGATCAGCAGGTCGCACAGGCGCTGGTCCGCCTTGTGCAAGGCGTCCCGGCAGATCTCCACCGGGTCGGCGCGGTCGCCGGAGTCGAACGCCGGAAGGCCGTGCTCTTCGCACAGGGTGCGAAGCTGCTCCTTCGCCGCGGGCCGATAGACGTCCACGGACACCAGGTAGGGCGTCCGCTTCTGCCGCTTCTTCAGGTGCAGGGCGAGCTTGACCGCGGTGGTGGTCTTCCCCGACCCCTGGAGTCCCGCCAGCATGAGCACCACGGGCTGCCGGCCCTTGAGGTCCAGCCCCGCGGCTTCGCCCCCGAGCATGGCCGCCAGCTCTTCCTTGACGATCTTGATGAGTTGCTGCTCCGGGGTCAGGCTCCGGAGCACCTCGCGTCCCAGGGACTTGCTCCGGACCGCCTCCACGAAGTCCTTGACCACCCGGAAGTTGACGTCCGCCTCCAGCAGCGCCAGCCGGAGCTCGCCCAGCGCGTCGGCCACGTTGGACTCGGTGATCCTGCCGTGCCCGCGAAGCCGCTTGAAGGTCAGTTCCAGCTTGTCGGTAAGGTTCTCGAACATGGGGCGGAAGCCGATGAGGGATACTAATATAGTCCGCTCCAGCGGATAAAGCAAAAAGGGCCAGGAGCATCTCCTGCGGGAGACGCTCCTGGCCCCTGGGACGCCTGCGCGGCCGCTTACATCATGCCGCCCATTCCCCCCATGCCGCCCATACCTCCCATGCCGCCGCCCGGAGGCATCGGGGGCATGGCCGGTTTGTCCTCGGGCTTCTCGGCCACCATGGCCTCTGTGGTGAGCAGCAGGCTGGCGATGGACGCGGCGTTCTGCAGCGCCGTCCGAACCACCTTGGTGGGGTCGATGATCCCCGCCTTCAACAGGTCCTCGTAGGTCTCGGTGGCGGCGTTGAGGCCCACGTTGCCCTTGCTCCCCTTCACCTGCTGCAAGGCGATGGAGCCGTCCACGCCGGCGTTGCCGGCGATCCGCCGCAGCGGCTCTTCCAGGGCGCGCTTGACGATGTTGACGCCCACCAGGTCCTCGTCCTCAGCCTTGAGGCCGTCCAGCGCCGGGACCGAGCGCAGCAGCGCCACGCCGCCCCCCGGCACGATGCCTTCCTCTACCGCGGCCCGGGTGGCGTGCAGGGCGTCTTCCACCCGCGCCTTCTTCTCCTTCATCTCGACCTCGGTGGCCGCGCCCACGTTGATGACCGCCACGCCGCCCACCAGCTTGGCCAGGCGCTCCTGGAGCTTCTCGCGGTCGTAGTCCGAGGTGGTCTCCTCGATCTGCGCCCGGATCTGCTTGATGCGGCCTTCGATGTCGCTCTTCTGCCCGGCGCCATCGACGATGGTGGAGTTCTCCTTGTCCACCACCACGCGCTTGGCCCTGCCCAGGTCCTGCAGGGTGACGTTGTCCAGCTTGATGCCGAGCTCCTCGGCGATGAGCTTCCCGCCGGTGAGGACGGCGATGTCCTCCAGCATGGCCTTCCGACGGTCACCGAAGCCCGGCGCCTTCACCGCCACGCAGTGCAGCGTGCCGCGGATCTTGTTGACCACCAGGGTGGCCAGGGCTTCGCCCTCCACGTCCTCCGCGAGTATGACGAAGGGCTTGCCGGTCTTGGCGATCTGCTCCAGCACCGGCAGCAGGTCCTTCATGTTGGACAGCTTCTTCTCGTGGATGAGCAGGTAGCAGTCGTCCAGCACGCACTCCATGCGCTCCGGGTCGGTGACGAAGTACGGGGACAGGTAGCCCCGGTCGAACTGCATGCCCTCCACCACCTCCAGGGAGGTGTCGAGGCCCTTGGCCTCCTCCACCGTGATGACGCCTTCCTTGCCCACCTTGTTCATGGCTTCGGCGATGACCTCGCCGATGGTGGGGTCGTTGTTGGCCGCGATGGTCCCCACCTGGGCGATCTCCTTGGGGTCCTTGGTCTCCTTGGACAGGCCCTTGAGGGAGTCGGTGACCGCTTCGACGGCCTGCTCGATGCCGCGCTTCAGGGACATGGGGTCGTGCCCCGCCACCACCATCTTCAGCCCTTCGGCGAAGATCTGGCGGGCCAGCACGGTGGCCGTTGTGGTGCCGTCGCCGGCCACGTCGGACGTCTTGCTGGCGACCTCCTTGACCATCTGCGCGCCCATGTTCTCGAACTTGTCCTCCAGCTCCACTTCCTTGGCGACGGTGACGCCGTCCTTGGTCACGTTGGGCGCCCCGAAGGACTTGTCGATGACGACGTTCCGGCCCTTGGGTCCGAGGGTCACGGTCACTGCGTCGGCGAGGATGTTGACGCCGCGGACGATGGAGTCCCGTGCATCCTGTTCGAATTTGACGATTTTCGCTGCCATTTGGTCCTCCTTGACAGGGGTGGGGGGTTATTTCTCGACGATGCCGAGGATGTCGTCCTCTCGCATGATGATGTGCTCTTCGCCGTCCAGGTTGATCTCGGAGCCGGCGTACTTGCCGAAGAGCACCCGGTCGTTGACCTTCACGTCCAGCGGGGTGACCTTGCCGTCGTCGTTGGCCTTGCCTTTGCCCACGGCAACGACCTTGCCCTCCTGGGGCTTCTCCTTGGCGGTGTCGGGAATGATGATCCCGCCCGCGGTCTTCTCCTCTTCCTCGATCCGTTTGACGATGACCCGGTCCTGCAAGGGCCTGATGTTCATGTTGTCTCCTCCTTTTCCAATATCGTCGTGACGTCGTTCCGAACGGACGGATAGCCTGCACGTCGAGGTGTGGCGCACAATCTAAGCACGGTCTCGGCGTTGTCAAGGGGCCTCGGAAACTTTTGTGGAAAGTTTGCCGTGGGGCGGAAATCCTGCCAGAATCGGCGTGGATGCACGCCCTCGCACCGCCGCCGCTGAGGCCCGGAGACACCATCGGGGTGGTCGCCCCCGGTGGGAGCGTGTACGAGGACCGCCTGCAGCGGGGAGTGCGCGCCCTCCGGGCGCGGGGGTTCGGCGTCGAGTTGGCGGAAGGCATACTCGACCGCAAGGGTTACCTGGCGGGCGCCGAGCAGCAGCGCGCGCGGACCCTGGAGCGTTTCTTCGTCCGGGACGACATCCGGGCGGTCTTCTGCGCCCGGGGCGGTTTCGGCTCGATACAACTCCTGCCCGGCCTGGACCCCGGACGCATCCGCGCCCATCCCAAGATCTTCGTGGGCTTCAGCGACGTCACCGCGCTGCTCAACTGGCTGTCCCAGAGTTGCGGGGTGGTGGCCTTCCACGGTCCCATGGTGGCGGTGGAGTTCGCCGGGGAGCTCGGCGGCGGGGTCGGCGGAGGGTTCTGGGACGCGCTGACCGGAAGGCGGCGGCGTTGGCGGATCCGGGGCAGCGGGGTCCTTCGGGAGGGCGGCGGACCCGCCCGGGGGCCGGTGGCCGGGGGATGCCTCTCTGTGCTGGTGACCACCCTCGGAACCCCTTACGAGGTCGAGACCGCGGGCAGGATCGTGTTCCTGGAGGACGTGGGCGAGCCGCCCTACCGGATCGAACGGATGCTCACGCACCTGCGCATGGCGGGCAAGCTGGACCGCGTGGCCGGGGTGGTCACGGGGGCCTTCAACCGGTGCGAGTCCGGCGCGGAAAGGGACATAGGGGAGGTCCTCGCGGACGCGTTCCGGGACGCCCCGTACCCGGTGGTGACGGGCCTCCCCTGCGGCCACGGCACCGCCAACACCCTGCTCCCCATCGGCCTCCACGCCGAACTGGACGGCCGCAACGCGGTGCTGAAGCTGGTGGAACCGGCCACCGGGGCCGCGTGATGCGGACCGACGCCCTGGACGAGGCGTGCCGCCGCGGCGTGGCCGAAGGCGCTTTCCCGGGCGCGGTGGTGCTGGTGGGGCAGGGCGAGCGGGTCCTCTGCCACCGGGCCTACGGCCATCGGTCGCTGGTCCCCGAGCGGCTCCCCATGACCCCCGACACGGTGTTCGACCTGAGCTCCCTCACCAAGCCCCTGGCTACCGCCGCCGCGGTGATGCTGCTGGTGCGGGACGGACGCATCCGGCTGGACGATCCGGTGGGCGCCGCGGCGCCGGAGTTCGGACGCGGCCCCAAGGCCGCGGTCACGTTCCGCCATCTGCTGAACCACTCGTCGGGCCTTCCGGCCTGGAAACCCTACTACGCGGAGGCCGGGAGCGCCCGGGGCGTCGAGGGCGAGTCGCCCCGGCGCCGCTGCTACCGCCGGGTCCACGACGAAGATCTGGTGGCCCAACCGGGCCGGCAGGCCCTGTACAGCGACCTGGGCTTCATCCTCCTGGGGGAGGCGGTCGAGCGGCTCGCGGGCGCGCGGCTGGACCGGTTCTGCGACCGTGCCATATTCGCGCCCATGAAGCTGTCGGCGACTTTCTTCGTGGATCTGGAGCGGCCTTCCGGGGGGTCGGGGACGAGTCCGGGGCACCCGGTGACGAATCCCGGACACCCGATAGCCGCCACCGAGGAATGCGGTTGGCGCGGGAAGGTCCTCTGCGGCGAGGTCCACGACGACAACGCCTACGCCATGGGCGGGGTCGCGGGCCACGCCGGCCTGTTCTCGTCGGCCCCGGACGTGCATCGCTTCCTCGCTTTCCTGGGGCGGTGCCGCCGGGGCGCCGAGCCGGGTTTCCTGCCCCCCGCGGTGGTGCGCGAGTTCCTGGAGGCCGACCGGACCCCCCCGGGCCAGACCCACGTGCTGGGCTGGGACACCCCGTCCCCCGGAGGCTCCGCCGCGGGCCGTTGCTTCTCTTCCAGGACCGTGGGCCACCTGGGTTTCACCGGCGTCTCCGTGTGGTGGGATCTGGAGCGGGACGTGCACGTGGTGTTCCTGACCAACCGGGTCCACCCCTCGCGCCGCAACGAGGCCATCCGGGAGTTCCGCCCGCTGGTGCACGACGCCGTCATGGAGGGGTTGTCGGCATGAGGTCGTCGGCGTGAACTCGCAGCTTCCCCCCGGAGCGCGGGTCCATTTCGTTGCCGTCTGCGGCGTGGGCACCGGCTCGCTGGCGGCGCTGCTGAAGGAGCGGGGTTACCGGGTCACGGGATCGGACGAGGGCGTCTATCCGCCCATGAGCGACTTCCTGGCGGGGGTCGGCATCGACGTATGGCCGGGTTTCCGCGAGACCCACCTGGACCACTGCCCGGACCTGGTGGTCATCGGCAACGCGGTGTCCCGGGGGAACCCCGAGGCCGAAGCGGTGCTGCGCCGGGGCGTCCCGTACCTGTCGCTGCCCGAAGCCCTGGGCCGGTTCCTGGTGGCCGACAAGCGCTCGGTGGTGGTGGCCGGGACCCACGGCAAGACCACCACCACTTCGTTGCTGGCGTGGGTGCTGGTGGCCGCGGAGCAGGACCCGAGCTTCTTCATCGGCGGAATCCCGGTGAACTTCGGCAGCGGGTTCCGGTCCGGCGCAGGCCCCTGGGTGGTCATGGAGGGAGACGAGTACGACAGCGCCTTCTTCGACAAGGGTCCCAAGTTCCTCCACTACCGTCCCGAAAGGGTGGTCCTCACGAGCCTGGAGTTCGACCACGCCGACATCTACCGGGACCTGGAGCACGTCAAGGAGTCGTTCCGGCGCCTGGTGGAGAAGGTCCCCGCGGGCGGCCGCCTGCTGGTGTGCGACGAGGCGGTCCACGCAAGGGACGTGGTCCGGGACGCGGGCTGTCCGGTGTCGTACTACGGCCTGGGCAAGTCCGCGGACTGGCAGGCCCGGGACGTCCGCACCCGGGCCGGCCGGACCGTCTTCGTCCCCTGTTACAAGGGCGGCTGCGAAGGCCCCGTGGAGACGCCGTTGATCGGCCGCCACAACGCCGGCAACGCGCTCGCGGTTTACGCCGCGGCCCGGGACATGGGGCTGGGTCCCGAGGCCATACGCGCGGGCATGGCGGCCTTCCGCGGGGTGCGCCGTCGGCAGGAGGTGGTCGGCGAGGCCGGCGGCGTCCTGGTCATCGACGACTTCGCCCACCATCCCACCGCGGTCAGGGACACCATCGCCGCGGTCAGGGAAGCCTGGCCCGGACGGCGGCTGTGGGCCGTGTTCGAGCCCCGCAGCCAGACGAGCCGGCGGCGGGTCTTCCTCACGGAGTTCGCCCGGGCCCTGGCCCAAGCCGACAGGGTGGTCCTGCCCGACCTGCACCTCCCGGAGAAGATCCCCGAGGAGGAGCGTCTTTCGCCCGGGGAACTCGTGGACCTGGTCAACCGGGAACGGGGGGACCGGGCCGCCTGCCACCTCCCCGGAGCGGACCACATCGCCAAGCTCGTGGTCCGGGACGCGGTGGACGGGGACGTGGTGCTGGTGATGTCCAACGGCGGCTTCGGCGGCCTGCCGCGGAAGATCGCCGCGGGAATCAGGCAGCGGGAAGGGGGGCAGGGAGAAGGGGGGCAGCGGGAAGGGCGGCGGGAATCTTGACTTGCAGGGAAGCGTTGACTAGACTCGGTGTGTGGACCATCGAGAACAAGCCCTTCGCCTGACCGACGCTGCGGTAACCCACGTCAAGAAGATCCGCCAGCGAGAGAACCTTGCCGACCGCGGGCTGCGGGTGTCCGTGACCCCCGGGGGATGCTCCGGCTACTCCTACAAGCTGGATTTCGACGACGGCCCCGGGCCGGAAGACACGGTGCTGGAGATGGACGGCCTCGAGGTTTACGTGGAGGCCGCCATCCTGCAGCAGCTCCGGGGCACCGTCATCGACTACGTGAGCGAGCTCCAGGGCGCCAGCTTTCGCTTCACCAACCCCAACGCCACGGGCACTTGCGGATGCGGCACCTCCTTTTCGGCGTGAGGGCCTGCCCCGGGGCGGCGGGCCGCGGCCTCGCGGCAAGCCGCGGCCGGCCGCGGTTCCTCCAACGACGCACTTGAGCCGTCCCGTCCACCGGGCCGAACCTTCTCCGAGGCCGTTACCTTGAAAGCAGTCCGGATCCATGAGTACGGCGGAGTCGATACGCTCCGCTACGAGGACGCGCCGGACCCGGCGCCGCCCTCGCCGAAGGACGTGGTGGTGCGCCTCCGGGCCGCGGCGCTGAACCATATCGACCTGTGGAACCGCAAGGGCCTCACCGGCATGAAGGTCGAGTTCCCGCACATCCTCGGCGCCGACGGCGCGGGCGTGGTGGAGGAGGCGGGAAGCGAGGTGGCCCACTGCAAGAAGGGCGACGCGGTCTGCCTCTATCCTCCGGCAGGGTGCGGACACTGCGAGTTCTGCCGCACCGACCGGGACTTCATGTGCGTGCGGCTTCGCGTCCTGGGCGAGGGCATGGACGGGACCTATGCCGAGTACGTGGCCGTGCCGGGCGCCAACTGCTTCCCCGTGCCCGAGGGCTATGGGTTCGACGAGGCCGCGGCGTTCCCGCTGGTGTTCGTCACGGTCTGGCGCATGCTCGTCACCAACGCCCGGCTCGCGCCCGGTGAGAAGGTGCTGATCCTGGGCATCGGCGGCGGCGTGGCCCTGGCCGCGCTCCAGATCGCCAAGGCCATGAACGCATGGGTGGCGGTCACCTCCGGCAGCGACGAGAAGGTCGAAGGGGCCCGGCGTCTGGGGGCCGACCACGGCCTGAACTACCGGACCCAAGACTTCGTCCGGGCCATGCGGGACGTCACCGGCAAGAGGGGCGTGGACGTGGTGGTGGACTGCGTGGGCGGCGATAGCTGGGCCAAGAGCCTCGCGGCCCTCGCCAAGGGAGGCCGTCTGGTCACCTGCGGCGCGACCACCGGGGCCAACCCGCCCACGGACATCCGCCGGATCTTCTGGAACCACCTCAGCATCTTCGGATCGACCCTGGGCAGCCGGGAAGAGTTCGAGCAGGTGCTGCGGTTCGTGGAAGCGGCGAAGGTCAAGCCGGTCATCGACGAGAGCTTCCCTCTGGCGGAGGCCCGGGCGGCCCAGACGAAGCTCGAGGCCGGGAGGCAGTTCGGCAAGGTCGTACTGGTTCCGGGGTAGCGCCGTGGGGGGCGATGCAACCGGACAACCAGGAGTCACCGCCGACGGACCAATACGGACGTTAGCCTGGAGTCCGTCCGTGTGAAGGTCCCGTTGCGGAACGAGCCGGCTTCACGCACGGCGGGATGGACCATGCGCATCATTGGCGGCGCCGCCCGGGGAAGGCGGATACGGGCGCCCAGAGGGAATGCCATCCGGCCTACGGCCGACCGGGTGAGGGAGGCGCTGTTCGACATCCTTCCGCGGGACTTGGCGGGGATGCGGGTGCTGGACCTGTTCGCCGGGAGCGGGAGCCTGTCGCTGGAGGCCTTGAGCCGGGGGGCTGCGTCGGCCCTGCTGGTGGACGAGTCCGCGGAGGCTGCGAGGCTCATGCGCCGGAACCTGGAGACGCTGGGCTTCGCGGACCGGGCGCGGGTATGGCCGCAACCGGTGGGCAAGGCGTTGCGGCGGCTGTCCGACGAGGGCGCGGCGTATGACGCGATCTTCCTCGACCCGCCTTACGACCGGGGCTGGGCGGACAAGGCGTTGACCCTGATCGGCGAGAACCGGACGCTGCGGGCGGAGGGCGTTGCCGTGGCCGAGCACAGCGCGAGGGAAACGGTAGGGGAGCGGTACGGCGATCTGGTGCGCCGGGACCTGCGCCGGTACGGCGATACGGCGCTTTCCTTCTTCGAGGTCGGCCGCGGGGAACAGGATTCTTCGACATGGCGGAAATCAGCGTAGCGGTCTATCCCGGATCCTTCGACCCCATCACCAACGGCCACGTGGACTTGGTGAGGCGGACGCTGCGGATCTTCGACCAGGTGATCATCGCCATCGCGCGCAACCAGGACAAGGGCCGCGCCCTGTTCACGGTGGAGGAGCGCATGGCCACGGTGCAACGGGTGTTCGAGTCCGAGGAGCGCGTGCGCGTGGACAGCTTCGAGGGACTGCTGGTGGACTACGCGGAGACGGTGTCCGCCAAGGTGTTCATCCGCGGGCTGCGGGCGGTGTCGGACTTCGAGTACGAGTTCCAGATGGCCACCATGAACCGGCGGCTCAAGCGCGACCTGGAGACTTTCTTCATGATGACGGGGGAGTCCTCTTTCTACATCAGCTCGCGGCTGGTCAAGGAGGTGGCGGAGTTGGGCGGCGACGTGGCCGCGTTCGTCCCGGAGGTGGTCCTCGCGCAGCTCCGGGAAAAGTTCCCCCGGCAAGGGGCGGGCGCCAAGGGGTTTCGTTCCCGGACGGGTTGACAGCGCCCCCACGACGGGCTACAAACATCCTGCGGGGTGGAGCAGCCCGGTAGCTCGCAAGGCTCATAACCTTGAGGTCGGTGGTTCAAATCCACCCCCCGCAACCACCACTCCCCGAAATCGTCCCCTGAGTCGTCCGCCGCATGAAAGTCCACGAACGAGTGCTCACGCCCGAAAGGGACGGGATCTACGGTTACTTGGCTCATCCGGAGCGGGACCGGCCGGGTCCGGCCTTGCTCATGACCCACCAGAACACCGGGCTGACGGACTACCAGAAGATCGAGGCGCTCAAGTTCGCCCATCTCGGATACACGGTGGTGGCGCCGAACCTGTATTCGTTGCTCGGCCACCCGGCCGAGACCCACATCCACACGGGCCGCCAGATCCAGGCTCGCACCAGGGACGCCGACTTCGTCCGCGTGATCCGACAGGGCTGGGACTACCTCACTTCCCGGAGCGACGTGGACCCCGGCCGCGTGGCGGTGTCTGGCTACTGCATGGGCGGGCGCATCGCCATCCACTTCGTTGCGGCCACGCACGAGGTCCGGGCCTTCGTGGGCTACTACCCCACGGTCCGCGACGAGCCCGCCACGGAACTGCGGCCCGTGCATCCCTGCGACGCCGCGCGCAACATCCGCTGCCCGTCCATCATCCTGTACGGGGTCGATGACCGCATATCCACCGTGCCCATCCAGCAACGGGTGTGGGAGAGCTTCCTCGCCAACGGGCAGAGCCTGGAGTGGCATTTCTTCCCCTTCGGCGGCCACGGCTTCGTGGACCCGGGCACCGAGGGGTACCATCCCCACGCGGCCAAGCTGTCGTGGCCGCTGGTGGTGGACTTCATGGCGCGGGAGCTGGATGTCGAAGCCGCCGGCCTGACGTTCTCCGAAAACTGACCTGAAGCGGGGGGCGTTGGCGGGGGGCGGCCGGTCAGGGCTTGGCCCGGTCAGAGCTTCTTGAGGACTTCGCGGCGCTTGCGCTCCGCCTTGGAGAGCTTTTCGGGATTGCCTTTCTTCCGGTCGCCGGTTCGTCTGGGGGGCGGTTCGGGTTCCTCGTCGGTCCAGGATGGGTCGGCCGCCGGGTCCGTCCGCATCTTCTCGATGAACTGTCCCACGTACACGGCCGTCGCACCGCCCGATTCCACGCTCCGGCGCAAGTCCCGGTCCGAAGTCACCACCACGCACGCGGAACCCATCTCCCGGGCCAGGCGCTCGATCACCGCGTCGGCCTTCTCCCCGTAGCGGGAGAACACCACGGTGACGTTCCCCACCTGTTGCGTGGTCTCGTCCCGGCGTCCGTTGCGCCAGCCGTCGAAGACCGTCGTCAGGACATGGCCGGTGCGCGCCTGGTACCGCGCGATCTCCTCGATGAGCTCGGCCCGCCTCTGCTCCAGGTCGCCGCGCAACCCCTGTTCGCTGCCAATGACGTTGTAGCCGTCAACCACGATCGGGAACGGCATGGGTGCTTTCTCCGTCGGGGGTTTCCATGGGTACCGTGCGTTCACGGACCGTACCCGATAGCCGCTCCAAAGCCAAGGGTTCACTACGGAAAGAAACGATGGCGGTACGGGATGGGGGACGGTCGGGTCAGGCTGGAAACGCAAGCCGTTCGGTGCTTTACGCCGCCTTCAGACGGCCCGCTTGGAGACGGCGCAGGCCCAAAGTTGATTGCGTTTCCTGTCCGTGTTACGGTCCATTACTTTGGCGCTGTCCCTTGCGGCCGTCGCCCGCGGCGGCCCGCGTTCCGCGCTCGCTCAGTTGAATCGGTTGGGGGTTGAAGGTGGCGACTCGCGGTCCGGTCTGCATATCGGTCATCAACCTCAAAGGCGGGGTAGGCAAGACCACCGTTGCGGCCCTTCTCGGTCGCTATGCGTCCACCCATCTCCGTCTGGATGTGCTGGCCATAGACCTCGACCCGCAGGCAAACTTGTCACAGGCGCTCATGGGCGACAGCTACAAGCGGTTCCTGATCGACAAGAGACCATCTATCGTCGAGGTGTTCAGAGGACATAGGCCACCGAGCAACAAGAAGGCGGGTCCGAGCCGTCTCAACCTTGAGGACGTTGTGGTTGGAGGCACCCGGCTAGGTGGTGCGAAGCTGGATTTGATCCCTTCGAGGTTCGATTTTTCCGACAACCTCCTGGGTGCAACCCATCATGCTGGCGAAGGGACCTTGGCAGACGTCATCGCGACAGACTTTCAAGAGAAAGACATCATAATCATCGACTGCGCTCCTACCGAGTCGATCCTGACACGCATTGCATACCAGGCATCCCGTTACGTCCTGGTGCCCGTTCGTCCGGAGTTCTTTGCCACTATTGGGTTCCCGCTCCTGCGGGATTCCCTTGCCGATTTCAAACGGCACAATAGAGGCCATAAGATAGACGTGGTAGGGGTGGTCATCAACAACTCCTCATACCACTACAGCGGAAACAGGGGAGGGCCAGAACGGACACGTTCCATGAACGAGATAGAGAAAGAGGCATCGGCCAACGAATGGCGCATATTCAAAAATCAGTTGCCGTTCTCTCGGGGATTCCCGAAGATGATGCGCGGGGACTTCGAATCCACGGGAAATGCTTGGCGATTCACGCGCTTCGCAGCGGAGTTCTTCGAGAGCCTCGGGATTCAAGCGGACAGAACGACATGAATGAGAGGAATCTCAAGTCCGAGCTCTCGTCGATGGTGCGCGCTTACGGCATCGACAGGGTCTTTCGCTCTCTGGAAGAAATACGAACGTCCAACGTCACGGCGAGCGTCGTCGGCCCCGAGGGTTCCGGGGAACGGGGTAAACCGAAAACCGGGAGAAGCAAGGCAAAGCCCACAGCCCTTGACTATATCGACAGGATGGACGTGGAAAACACCAAGAAGGCGGCGTTGGTCGAGTTGGGCAGGCGCTTTCAGAAGAAGACATTTCTACCGAATTTCGGAGACATCAGGAATTTCTGCCAGATTTACGGTATCGAGGAGCCGGCTTCCAAGTCGCGTACAAGCGCGATGCCGAGGATCTTCGAGTTCATTGCATCCATGAGTGTCGGGGACATAAAGAGAATGGTGGACGAGGACATGTTCTCGGGGCCGTCGCGGTTAGGTCCCATCGCGGAGGCGATCCGCAGGAGCGGGCGAGCGTCCAAGCGCCGGGAGATGGGCGACGCGAGTGGAGGCTTGAAGTTCGGATTAACCAAAGAAAGCGAGTTCTGAGCGATGTTCCACCCGGCACGACGCATCCGTGAGTTGCCGCCGTACCTGTTCGCGGAGATCGACCGCAAGAAGCGCGCGGCCCTGGAGAAAGGGGTCGATCTGATCGACCTGGGGATCGGGGACCCGGACATTCCCACGCCCGGAAGGATCATCCAGGCGCTTTCGCAGGCCGCGGCGAAGCCGGTCAACCACCGTTATCCGAGCAGCGCGGGGATGATGGAGTTCCGCCAAGCGGTGGCCGACTGGTACGGGCGGCGCTTCGGCGTCACGCTGGACGCCGCTTCGGAGGTGGTCTCGCTCATCGGGTCCAAGGAAGGCGTGGCCAACATGGCGGTGGCCTACGTGGACCCCGGGGACGTGGTCCTCGTGCCCACGCCTTCCTATCCGGTGTACGAGATCGGCGCCCGGTTCAACGGCGGCGAGGTCTTCTTCCTGCCGCTCCGGCGCGAGAACGGGTTCCTGCCGGACCTTTCGAGCATCCCCCCGGACGTGCTCGGGCGCGCGAAGATGCTGTGGCTCAACTACCCCAACAACCCCACCGGCGCGGTCACGGACGAGGGTTTCTTCCGGGAAGCTGTGGAGTTTGCCCGTCGCAACCGGATCATCCTGTGCCATGACGCCGCATACACGGAGGTCGGCTTCGACGGATACCGCCCCCCGAGCCTGTTGCAGGTGGAGGGCGCGAAGGAAGTCGCCATCGAGTTCCATTCCCTGTCCAAGACCTTCAACATGACCGGCTGGCGCATCGGCATGGCGGTGGGCAACCCGGATCTCGTGGGAACGCTGGGGCGGGTGAAGTCCAACGTGGACTCCGGGGTGTTCCAGCCGGTGCAGGAGGCGGGCATACTCGCCCTGGAGCACGCGGAAGAGTTCCTCGCGCCCATCCGCGAAGTCTATCAGGAGAGGCGGGACACGTTGGTGGACGGTTTCCGCGGGGCGGGCTTCGAGCTTCCGGCGCCCCGGGCGACGTTCTACGTGTGGCTTCCCGTGCCCCGGGGATGGACTTCGGCCGACTTCACCGCCCGGCTCCTGGACGAGGCCGGCATCGTGACCACCCCCGGCAACGGCTTCGGCGAACCCGGGGAGGGCTTCGTCCGGCTCACGCTGTGCTCCCCCGCGGACCGTCTGCAGGAGGCGGTGGAAAGGGTCCAGCGCGTGAGCCTCTAGGGTCCGTGCCGCATCGCGCCTACATCGGGGTCGGGTCGAACCAGGGGGAGAAAGAGGAAAACTGCCGCCGCGCCGCAAGGGAGGTCGGTGGGCTCCCGGAGACCCGGGTGCGGGAGGTCTCGGCCCTGTACGTCACGGAACCCTGGGGTCCGGCGTCGGAGTGGTACGTGAACGGCGTCCTCGGGGTCGAAACGGGCCTGGGACCGCAGGACCTCCTGAAGCACTGCCAACAGGTCGAGAGAAAGATGGGACGCCGGCCCGCCCCGGTGCGCTGGGCCGACCGGATCATCGATCTGGACATTCTCTCCTTCGATGATATGATCCTGGAAGGACCCGAGTTGATCCTTCCCCACCCGGAGCTGCACCGGCGCCGGTTCGTGCTCGTCCCCCTGTGCGAGGTGGCGCCGGACTGGAAGCACCCGCGGCTGGGCCTGGATGTGCGGGACCTGCTGGCCCGGGTGGAAGACGGCAGGCGGGTCCATGAGGGATCCCCCCTGCGAGGCGCATGAGTTGCGGCGGTCGTCCGCGGCGGTGACGTAACATGATCCTCAAGCTGCTCATACTGGCCCTGCTCGTCTATCTCCTGCTGGTGGTGGTCTATTCGAGCCTGAGAGGACGAAAAGGCGGCGCCGCGGACTCGTCCCGCGGGGAAAGCATGGTCCTCGACCCTCACTGCAAGAGCTACGTCCCCAGGAACGAGGCCTACCAGTCGAAGGGCCACTATTTCTGCAGCGAGGAGTGCGCGCGGGCCTACGTTTCGCAGGGGGCGTAGGGAGTGCCGGTTCGAGAGGAAGTGTAGCCCGGGATCGCGGCAGCGACGGTTTTCTCATCGTCCCGAGGAACGACCTCGAATGAGCGCATACCGGACCGTGGTTCCGCCGATCAAGTGCCAGGGTATCAAGACGAAGCTCGTACCCTGGATTCGGGCGGTGGTCCCGTCCGATTTCGATGGGAGATGGATCGAGCCTTTCATGGGATCCGGAGTCGTTGCGTTCAACATCCGTCCCAAGCGGGCGGTTCTGGCGGACTCGAACCCCCATATTGTCAATTTCTATACTGCAATCGTGGAGAAGAAGATCACTTCAACTTCAATACGCAGATTCCTCGAGAAGGAAGGGTCTGCGCTTTTGCGTTCCGGAGGGCAGCACTACTACACGATGCGCGACCGGTTCAATCGTTACCACGACCCGATGGACTTTCTGTTCTTGAATCGAGCATGTTTCAATGGACTGATCCGTTTCAACCATGATGGCAATTTCAATGTTCCGTTCTGTCGTAAGCCCGGGCGTTTTTCCCAGGCGTACATCACGAAGATCTCCAATCAGGTCCAGACGGTTTCGGACATACTCAGCCTTGGAGACTACGAGTTTGCCTGTCAGGATTTTTCTGATACGATTGGCGCTGCCAAGTATGGAGATTTGATCTACTGCGACCCTCCGTACATTGCGCGTCACTCCGACTACTTCAATGGCTGGGACGAGAGATACGAAAGAGAGATGGCTGCCTTGTTGTCCTCTGCGCCATGCAGGTTCATCCTGTCAACATGGCACAGCAACGATTTTCGAGAAAACGGGTTCATAGACAGCCTGTGGTCGGATTTTCAGCTCCTGACCAGGAGGCATTTCTACCATGTCGGCGCCAAGGAGGACAATCGGAACCCGATGATAGAGGCGCTGCTCATGAATTTCAACGCGACACTTTACGAAGCGCCTGAAGAACCAGTGGAACAACTGGTGCTTCTCGAAACCGGCGTAAAGTACGATGATGCAGCGAGTCCCGGTCCAAGTCCGGTCGAATGACACAGGAGGGAGACAATGCACGAAAAATTACAGGCGGAAGTGGACGCCAACTTCGAAGCCTTCCAGAAGATGCTCCCGGACTTGATATCCCGGGAGGCCAATCGCTGGGCATTGATGAGGCACGGTGAGTGTGTCGGGTTCTACGACACGTTGCGCGACGCCCACGTAGCCGCTCGGGCACTGTACGACGACAAGCTGTTCTCCGTGCAGCAGGTGTCGTTCGCCGTAGTGGACCTGGGTTGGTTCTCGCATGCCGTGTATTAGCGGCGTGTACGATTTGGTCGCGGATTGGAGCAGGGATATGAAAAGCGTAATCTGGCTGTCCTATGACCTTGGTGTCAACGGCGACTACGAAGGGATGTATTCGTGGCTCGACAACCTCGGCGCGAAGGAGTGTGGTTCCAGCGTGGCATTCCTGACGTATTCGCATGAAGGGGACCTGAAGGAGTCCCTGAAGAGCGACATTAGCGGCGCGGTCGCGCTCGACAAGCGGTCGAGGATCTACGTCATCGGGAAGGACGATGGAAAGATCCGTGGAGGTTATATCGTCGGTCGCAGGAAGGGCGCTCCTTGGGAAGGATTTGGCGACCACGGTGATCCCGAAGAAGACATGGAGTGATCGTGGCCAATCATGGACTGCTGGTGGATACCGGCTACTTCTTCGCGCTCTATACGGAAAGAGACGAACATCACTCGGCGGCGAAGCGCAAGCAAGACTTGCTGGAACAATGGCCCATCGTCTTGCCTTGGCCGGTTCTCTACGAGACGATGAACACGAGGTTCGTCAAGATGCCTGGAGTCCTGGCCCGCTTCGGCGCAATCGTGGTTCGTCCGGATACGGTACTGCTCGACGACTCCCCCTATCGGGACAGGTCATATCGAACCGCTATGGAAACAGCTTCACAACGTCCCTTCAGCCTCGTTGACGCCGTACTCCGCGCGATCGTCGAAGATACCAACGTCTCTATTTCAGCGATGTTGACTTTCAATCCGAGGGACTTCTATGACGTCTGCCAAAAGCACCGGGTTGCCCTTCCCTGTCAAGACGAGACCGGATTTCCAGCGCGCCCGCGCTGAAACGACCTTTCGACAATCCGACGCCGATGTGACGTAAGGATTGCGATATGAAACTTCTGATAGTAGTTGCCAGAGGTAGTGAGCAAAGAGGAAATCCTGTCTCTGTTCGTCCTGAGTGTAGCGAAGCGAAGTCGAAGGACGTGATCTATCAGTAATTCATCTGGTCCTGTGACGGCAACAGCCCGAAGGGGGAGCAAGACATGACCCAACCTTCAGCCGATCTCAACGGTCCTGTGCAATCAGACGGTCGGTGACGACGTGAGCCTTCTGAAACGGATCAACTTGGTACTGGCCCGCTGCCAGCGACTGCTGAAGGCTAGGGTCGAGGTCAATGCCAAGGACGAGACCGGAAGGACGACGGAGCACCGTGAAGCGGCTAACGTCAACGCCAAGGACAAAACGGGAAGGACGGCACTGCATTGGGCGGCTTCCGAAGGACAGGTAGCAGCCATGCAGTCCCTGCTGAAGGCCGGGGCCAAGGTCAACGCCAAGGACAAGACGGGAAGGACAGCACTGCATTGGGCGGCTTCCGAAGGACAAGTAGCAGCCATGCAGGCCCTGCTGAAGGCCGGGGCTAACGTCAACGCCCTAGACAAGATCGGAAGGACGGCACTGCATTGGGCAGCGTTCAAGGGACATGTAGCAGCTATTCAGGTCTTGCTCGAAGCCAGGGCCAATGTCAACGCCCTAGGTGAGAACGGAGGGACGGCTCTGCTTTGGGTGGCATCCGAAGGACATGTAGCAGCTATCCGGGTCCTGCTCAAGGCCGGAGCCAACGTCAACGCAGAGGACAAGACGGGAAGGACAGCACTGCATTGGGTAGCATCCGAAGGACAAGTAGCAGCCATGCAGGCCCTGCTGAAGGCCGGGGCTAACGTCAACGCAGAGGACAGGACTGGAAGGACAGCATTGCATTGGGCGGCGTTCAAAGGACATGTAGCAGCTATTCAGATCCTGCTTGAAGCCGGGGTTAACGTCAACGCCGGGGGTGAGACCGGAAGGACAGCACTGCATTGGGCAGCCTCCGAAGGACAGGTAGCAGCCACCCGGGTCCTGCTCGAATCCGGGGCCGACGTCAACGTCCTAGGCAGGGGAAATGGAGGGACGGCTCTGCATGGGGAAGCGCTCAGAGGACATGTGATAGCCACCCAGACCCTGTTGAAGGCTGGGGCCAACGTCAACGTCTTGGACAAGACCGGAAGGACGGCTCTTGAGGTTGCACGGGTCGGTATGGATCGGGCGAAGTCCGTTAGGCCATTCCTGGAAGTGATAGAGTTATTGAAGGCCCATGGCGGGCTGTGATTCACAACCTTCGAGCATGTCCTTCAGCATACGTCCTTACAGATAAACCCCCTCCCCCTACCCATACCACTCCAAAAAATCCCTCAACAGATCCTTCCCGCTCGCCGTCAGGATGGATTCGGGATGGAACTGGACGCCTTCCACCGGGTAGCGCTTGTGGCGGACGCCCATGATGACGCCGTCGGGGGTGCGGGCGCTGACCGTGAGGTCCGCGGGCAGGGTGGCGGGGTCGAGGACGAGGGAGTGGTAGCGCATGGCGGGAAAGGGGTTCTCCTGGGAGCGGTAGATGGTCTTGGAGTCGTGGACCACGTCCGACAGTTTGCCGTGCATGATCTCCGAGGCCCGGACCACCTGGGCGCCGAAGGCGGCGCCGATGCACTGGTGGCCCAGGCACACGCCCAGGATCGGGATGTGCGGGGCGAAGCGCCGGATCACCTCGCACGAGACCCCGGCCTCCCGGGGCGTGCAGGGGCCGGGCGAGACGACGATGCGCTGCGGGCGCATCTCCTCGATGGCCTCCGGGGTGATCCGGTCGTTCAAGGCCACACGGGTCTCCGCGCCCAGCTCGCCCAGGTAGTGGTAGAGGTTGTAGGTGAACGAGTCGTAGTTGTCGATGAGCAGGATCACGTCAGCGGTCCCTCTCCCAGGATTCGGCGAGTTCGATGGCCTTGAGCATTCCCCGCGCCTTGTTGAGGGTCTCCTGGTATTCGTTCCGCGGGTCGGAGTCCGCCACGATCCCGGCTCCGGCCTGGATGACCGCGGTGTCGCCCCGGACGGTGATGGTGCGGATGGCGATGCAGGTGTCCAGGTTGCGGTTGAAGCCCAGGTAGCCGATGGCGCCGGCGTAGAGTCCCCGTCGCTGCGGCTCCAGTTCGCTGATGATCTGCATGGCTCGGATCTTGGGCGCGCCCGAGACCGTCCCTGCGGGAAAGCAGGAGACGAACAGGTCCAGCGGCGTCCTTCCCCGGGCCAGTTCGCCCTTGACGTTGGAGACGATGTGCATGACGTGGGAGTAGCGTTCGATGGTCATGAGCTGATCCACCTCCACCGAACCCACCTCCGCCACCCGCCCCAGGTCGTTGCGGCCCAGGTCCACCAGCATGATGTGCTCGGCCCGCTCCTTGGGGTCGGCGAGGAGGTTCTCCTCCAGGTCCTTCTCTTCCTGCGGGTCCCTGCCTCGCGGTCGGGTTCCGGCAATGGGCCGGAGCGCGATGTTGCGTCCGGTGAGGCGAACGAGGATCTCCGGCGACGAGCCGATGATCTTGAGGTCGTCCAGCTCCAGGAAGAACATGTAGGGGGAGGGGTTGGTGAACCGCAGCGCGCGGTAGATCTCCAAGGGTTCCGCCCGGGTCCGGGTCTCCAGCCGCTGGGACAGCACCACCTGGATGACGTCGCCGGCCGCGATGTACTCCTTTCCCTTGCGCACCATGGCGTGGAACGCTCTGGGCGTCACGTTGGACCGGAACCGGACCTTGGCGGCGGAGCGGGGAAGCCGCCTGGCTTCCAGGGTCTTGGACGGTTTCCGCAGGGAGGACCGCAGCTTCTCGATCCGCGCCCGGGCCTCCTGGTAGAGGTCCCGCAGGCGCTTGCCCTTTTCCACGTGGACGTTGTCGATGATGGTGATGGTGTGCTTGAGGTTGTCGAAACTCACCAGGGTGCGCACCAGCAGGAAGAAGACGTCCGGCGCCCCCGCGGCGCGTTCGGCCGCGTTGGGTACCCGGTGCAGCCTCTCCACCGCGTCGTACGCCACGTAACCCAAGGCCCCGCCGGTGAAGGGAAGGTCCGGCAGGGTGGCGGCGGGCCGGTATTCGTCGAGGATCTCTTCCACCGCCTGCAAGGGGTTGTCGCAGGTCCAGGACCGGGTCTTTCGGCCCCGGGTGACCTGGACCTCGCGCCCCCATGCCTTGAAGACCATCTCCGGCGCCGTCCCCAGGAACGAATAGCGCGCCCACCGCTCGCTGCCCTCGACGCTTTCCAGCAGGAACGAATAGCGGTTCTTCCTGAGCCGGTTGTAGAAGGAGACCGGCGTTTCCAGGTCCATGAGGATCTCCTCGTACACCGGGACCAGGTTCCCCCGTCTGGCGAGGGCGGTGAAGTCGCGGTATGAAGGCAGGATCATGGGGGGCGCGGTTGCGGACGTGCGGGTTTTCAGGGAGACGTTGGACCGCGCTCATTCTAACCCAGAAACCCTCATAGGGCGAACGTCTTGTCCATGCGTCCCTTTCCACGCCCCTTGGCCGGCGTTCGGCGCGTCCTCCCGACGCTGCTGGCCTGTGCGCTCCTGCTCGGGGTCCAGGCCGGCTGCGACGCCGCGCCGTCGGTGGTGATCGAGGGTCCGCAGGGAGACAAGGCCGCCTTCAGGGTCGAGGTCGCCGATACGGCCCGGAAGCGGCGCCGGGGATTGATGTACCGGCGCGACCTGCAGGAAGACCAGGGGATGCTGTTCCTGTTTCCCGACGAGCAGGAGCAATCCTTCTGGATGAAGGACACGCCCCTGTCCCTGGACATCATCTTCATGAACCGCCGCCGCGAGGTCGTAGGGATCCTCCACGACACCGTCCCCTTCTCGACCCGTGCCCTGAGCGTCGGCGTTCCCAGCCGGTACGTCCTGGAGGTCCGAGCCGGGGTGGCGCGCCGGAAGGGCATCGCGGTGGGCGACTCCGCCCGCTTCATCGGCGTTCCGTAGGCCGGCCTCCGGGGCCTCGCCTGCATGAGACCGGCTGTCTCTGTTGCATATGCCCGGTTACTTTTTTTGCATATGCCCGGCTATTTCCCTTGCATATTCCTGGTTGTATCTGTTACATATGCCCGGTTCGGACGGATGACGTGATGGCAGGCGACGCGTACCAATCCCGGATAGGCGATGCGGAGCTCGTCCGCCGTCTGCAATCCGCGGGCGCGGTGCTCATCGAGGGCCCCAGGGCCTGCGGCAAGACGGCCATGGCCCGCCAAGTGGCGGCCAGCGAGGTCTTGCTGGACGTGGACGAGAACGCGCGCCGCGCCGCCGCGGTGGACCCGACGCTGGTGCTGGCGGGGGACGCGCCGCGGCTCATCGACGAATGGCAGGTGGAGCCGGCGCTGTGGAACCACGTCCGGCGGGCCGTCGATCGGGGCAGGGTTCCCGGTCGGTTCATCCTGACCGGCTCCGCGGCGCCCGCGGACGACCTCACGCGCCATACCGGGGCGGGGCGCATCTCCCGGCTCCGGTTGCGCACCATGACCTTGCTGGAGACCCGCCGGTCCACCGGCGAAGTCTCGCTGCGGGACCTGCTGTACGACCGTTTCGATGGCTGTGCGGACCCCGGCCTGACGCTGCGGGAGGTCGCCGCGCAACTTTGCCGGGGCGGCTGGCCCGGCGACCTGGACCTCTCCGAGGAAGCCTGCCTGACCGCTCGCGCCGATTACCTGGAGGAAATCCGCCGCGTCGATATCTCCCGCCCGGACGGCGTCCGGCGCGACCCGGAAAACGTCGGCCGGGTGCTCCGCTCGCTGGCCCGGAACGTGGCCACCACGGTCAGCGCGCGGACCCTTGCCGCGGACGCCGGCGGCGAAGGCGGCCCGCTGGACGACGACACGGTGCGCGGCTACCTGGAAGCCCTGCGTCGGCTCATGGCCTACGAGGAGCAGCCTGCCTGGTCGCCCCACCTGCGCTCCCGGTCCTTCCTGCGCCGCGCCCCGAAACGGCACTTTGCCGATCCGTCCCTGGCCGCGGCCGCCCTCGGCGCCACTCCCGCCCGGCTGTTGGCGGACCTGGAGCTCCTGGGCCTGTTGTTCGAGTCCCTGGCCTACCACGATCTCTCGGTCTATGCCCGGGCCTGCGACGCGGCCGTCTATCACTACCGGGACAATACCGGCCTCGAAGTGGATACGGTGGTCGAGAACCGCCAGGGCGACTGGTGCGCCTTCGAGGTAAAGCTGGGCGCCGGACAGATCGACGCCGCCGCCCTGACACTGCTGAGGTTCCGCGACCGGGTGGACGCGGCCAGGACCGGCGCGCCGCGGCTCCTGGGCGTCATCGTCGGTTCCGGCTACGGCTACCTCCGGGACGACGGCGTGGCGGTCATACCCATAGGCGCGCTGGGACCCTGACGCGGCCTGCCGGGGTTGGCTTGTCCCGTTCCTCTTCCCTTGGAAGACAGCGTCATTCCGGCGTCCTTCGACTCCGCTTCGCTACGCTCAGGACGAACGGGGAGAGAGGGAATCAGGACGAACGGGGAGAGAGGAAAGATACGCGGTCGGATTTCTCGGAAGAACAAGGCTCCCGGAAGAACCGGGGGCGGCAGGCGAGCTACGACAACTCCATGAGCCGGCAGGGAAAGACCTGCGGTCAGATCTCCCGGAAGAAGTAGGGCCGGATGGATTGCAGGCGGTCTTCGTAGGTGTCCGGGTTCAGCAGCCACAGGGTTGCGGCGATGCTGCTCAGGAGCGAGTTCCCGTCCTGGGAGGTGAAGCACATGCCCACCACCTCGCGCTCCCCCCTCAGGGCGAGGCTCTGGGTGACGATGGCGGTGTGGTTCAGGATGCGGCCGAACAGCCCGTGGTCCCGGCCGAAGGAGAACACCGAGGCCGACGACTTCTTGTTGGTGACCGCGATGCGGGGGTTCGACCGCAGCCGCTGCATGAGCTGGTCCATGTCCACCGCCCGTTTGAGGATCAGGTTGAAGTGGATGGTGTGCATGTACTGGGTGTTGATCTTGAGGGCGGACGAGTAGATGTCGAGGTCCAGCCCCAGGGACTTGAACAGGTAATAGGCGTCCCGTCCCTGGTGGGTCCCGAACCGTTCGTCGTCGTGCCGTCCCACCTCGGGGGCCGGGATGAAGTCCCCTTCCTGGCTGATGTCGTTGGCCCGGCGCATGCAGACGAACCTCCCGGCTTCGAGGTTGTCTTCCTTCTCCGGTCCCAGGGCCAGGGTGTCGATGAGCACCGCCAGGTTGTGGGTGTTGCAGCTCACCACCTGGATGAACCGGTCCTCCTCCCGCTGGAGCGCGGCGTCGTTGATGCCCCGGGCATACATCTTGCCGAAGCCGAACTCGCTGCCCTGCGCGATGAAGCCCTTGCCGTTGCCCGCGTACCGCTTGTAGTACTTCTCCCTGTTCTCGTTCCCCACCGGCGTGCAGTCGATGACCACGGTGGCCCTTTCGATGGCGGCCTCCGACTCGTAGGCGGGCTCCATCCCCAACTCGGCGAACCGGCCCCAGTGCTCCTTGCCCGCGCTCAGCTTGGCCCCCTTGTCCTGGAGGGCCGTCACCTTCGACCGGTCGGTGACCCGCGGAGTCTGCTTGTTGAACGTCACCTCGTCGACCCCGAACGCCTCCCTGAAGGTCGATAGGATGCCGATGAGGGGTTCACCGATGGTGCCCGTGCCGACGACGTGAACGATCTTCCGGTCCATGGTTTCCACTCCTGACGACTCGAAGCAGGTTCCGTCCCGCGTCCTTCCATGCTACAGGAAGCTGACGCGCTCGGCGTGTCTCCCGGGGCGCGGCCCTGCAAGAACCCTCCCTCATACCACACAAATCCGGTTCGGGAAACGGGAGGGCGGCAGGCACGAGGGAGACGCTCTTTCCACCCTTTCCAAACTCCCCGACAGGGTGTAGGCTCTGGACATGCACGCCATCGACACACACAAGGCGGTCACCCGTCTCGAGACGACCGGCATGTCCCGCCAGACCGCGGAAGCCGTGGTCGAAATCTTCGACACGGTCGCCAACGCAGCCGCCACCGACTTGGCCACCAAAGCCGACCTGGGGGCCGTGGCTGCCAACGTGCAGGACCTGGGCGACACGGTGCAGCACCTGAGCGACAGGGTGCAGGATCTGGACAACAGGATGCAACACCTGAGCGACAGGATGCAGGACCTGGACAACAGGATGCACAATCTGGACAGCAGGATGCACAACCTGGAAGACAGGGTGGTAGTCATGGAAAGGACCATGGCAACCAAGTCCGACTTGGCCGAGGTCAAGGCCGACATCATCAGGTGGAACGTCAGCTTGATGCTCACCGTAGCCGCGGTGATCATCGCTGCGGTCAAGTTGATCTGACGGGCGGTCCTCGCCTGCGGGGTTGCTCGACTCCACGAGAACCTGGTGGCCAGCGACTATTCGTGGCGGCGACCGGCCCTTGGTTGCGAGGAACTCGACCCGACAAGGAGGTGGGCATGACCATACGGGGCGGCGTCAACGCCGTGGACGAGGTTGCTTCGAGCGAACGCGAGACGTCGCCGGCGGCCTTCTTCGACCGGCGGTTCGGGGTCACGGCGAGCGACCTGGACCGGGTCCTGGGACAGGCGGTTGCGCGGAAGGCGGATTACGCGGACCTCTATTTCGAGTATCGGACCCAGGACCAGGTCCAGCTCGAAGAGGGGCTGGTCAAGCATGCGTCGGTCTCCACCGCCAACGGCGTGGGCGCGCGGGTGCTGGTCGAGGCCCGGACCGGGTACGCGTTCACGGACGACGTAACCATCGAGAACCTCGATTCCGCGGCGAGGACGGCCAACGTCATCGCCCACGACCGTGGGGCCGACGCGCCGGCGCGGATCCCCGCGGCGCCGGCTCCGCGGCACGACCTGTATCCGGCGGCCCGATCCGTCTCGGACGCGCCGCTGGACTGGAAGGTCGGCCTGTTGCAGGACCTGGACCGGTTCGCCCGGAAGGCCGACCCAAGGATCAAGGGGGTGTTCGCCTCCCTGGCCACGGAGGACAAGATCGTCCTCATCGCCTCGTCCCAGGGATGGGTGCTGGGAGACTTGCAGCCCCTGGTGCGCATCAACGTCCGGTGCATTGCGGAGTCCGGGGGCAACCGGCAGGCGGGCTATTTCGGATGGGGCGGACGCCTGGCCCTGGACGAGTGCGTGGGTCCCGAGCAGTTGGAGGCCCATGCGCGGGAGGCGGCCCGCCGGGCGCTGGTCAACCTCGATGCGGTGGCTGCGCCGGCCGGCCCCATGGACGTGGTGCTGGGGCCGGGCTGGCCCGGGATCCTGCTCCACGAGGCCATCGGGCACGGTCTGGAAGCCGACTTCAACCGGCGCAAGACCTCGGCCTTCTCCGGCCGCATCGGGGAACGGGTGGCCACCGAGCTCTGCACGGTGGTGGACGACGGCGCCATCCCCCGGCGGCGGGGGTCCCTCAACCTCGACGACGAAGGGACGCCCACCCAGCGGACGGTGCTCATCGAGAAGGGCGTCCTCCGGGGTTACCTGCACGACCGGTTGAACGCGTCGCTCATGGGCATGGAGCCCACCGGCAACGGCCGCCGGGAAAGCTACGCCCACGTCCCCATGCCCCGGATGACCAATACCTTCATGCTCGCGGGGGAGGACGACCCGGAAGACGTCATCCGCTCGGTGAAGGAGGGCATCTACGCGGTCTCCTTCGGCGGCGGGCAGGTGGACATCACCAGCGGCAAGTTCGTCTTCTCGGCCAACGAGGCCTACCTGATCGAGGACGGGAAGGTGACGCGCCCGGTGCGGGACGCCACCCTCATCGGCAACGGGCCGGACGTGCTCCGGCGCGTCAGCAGGGTGGGCGCGGACTTGGCCCTGGACGACGGCATCGGCACGTGCGGCAAGGACGGCCAGGCGGTGCCCGTGGGCGTGGGGCTTCCCACCATCCGCATCGACCAGTTGGTGGTGGGCGGCACCGCGGTGCGCGGGCCGAGCGGTTTCCAGGCCTGAGGCATGGAGCGTTTGCCCATAGACCGGGAACTGGCGGCCGGGCTGCTGGCCCGGGCCAGAGAGCGCGGCGCCTCGCAGGGCGACGTGACCGTGACGCAGCACGAGGGCGTGCGGGTGACGGTGCGCCTCGGCCAGGTGGAGAGCGTCAGCCAAGCCCACGAGACGAGGCTCGGGCTGCGGCTCTTCTTCGGCCGGAGCTCGGCCGCCACCGCCACGTCGGACGTCTCCCGGGCGTCCCTGGACCGCCTGCTGCAGCAGACCTGCGACATGGCCCGGGCCACGGCCAAGGACGAGTTCAGCGGCCTGCCGGACCCAGGGGACCTCGCCGGGGAGCTGCCGGACCTGGACCTGGTGGACGAGGAAGCCCGGCGCATGTCCGTGGAGGAGAAGATCGAGGCCGCGCGCTTGGCGGAGCAGCACGCGCTGCAATACGACCCCCGGATCACCAACTCGGAGGGCGGGGAGTTCGGCAGCTCCTTCAACCGGATACTCTACGCCAACTCCGAGGGTTTCGCCGGAGAGTACGCGGCCTCCTCCTTTCGGCTTTCCGCGGCGCCGGTGGCGGCGTCCAACGGCTCCATGGAACGCGACTACTGGTTCTCCGCGGCCCGCGCGCGCCGGGGGCTGGATTCTCCCGAAGCGGTGGGACGGGAGGCCGGACGCCGCGTGGTCCGCCGCATCGGCGCCCGCAAGGCGCCCACCGGGGAGTTCCCGGTGGTGTTCGACGCCAACGCCGCAGGGTCGCTGGCCCGGCACGTGGCCCAGGCCGTTTCCGGCTACGCCCTCTACCAGCGCGCCTCCTTCCTGTGCGACCGGATCGGACAACGGGTCGCTTCCGAGCTCGTCCACCTCATCGACGACGGCGCCATCCCTTCGGCCCTGGGTTCGCGGCCCTTCGACTCCGAAGGCGTGGGGGTTCGGCGCAAGCACGTGGTGGAGGCCGGGGTGCTGCGCAGCTACCTGCTCGACGCCTACAGCGCGCGGAAGCTCGGCGGCGCGCCCACCGGAAACGCCTCCCGGGGCGCGGGCGCCGCCTCCGGCGTGGCGCCCATGAACTTCTACCTGGCCCCGGGCGCCCACGGCGTGGCGGAGATCATCGGCTCGGTGGAGCAGGGCCTTTACGTCACCGACCTGATGGGATTCGGCGTCAACCTGGTGACCGGCGACTACTCCCGCGGCGCCGCGGGCATATGGATCGACAAGGGAGAGCTGGCCTATCCGGTGTCCGAGCTCACCATCGCCGGGAACCTGAACGACATGCTGGACCGCATCGAGATGGTCGGCGACGACCTCCGCACCCAGGCCGCGGTCGCTTCACCCACGGTCAAGGTCTCGCGCATGACCGTGGCCGGCGACTAGCGCGCCGTCCTCCGTCGTTCCCTTTGCCAATCCGCCGGGCTTTCCGGCCCGAAAAAATCCGGCCTTTTTTCACTTTCCGACTGCATTTTGCCCCTGAATTGGTCTATAGTGCGCAAATTCGCCAGGAGTGGGTTGCTGATGTTCGAGCGGCTGATCGAGAAACCCCTGGAATCACGCAAGAGTTTCTTCCTGTTCGGGCCGAGGGGGACGGGAAAGACCACTTGGTTGAAGCGCCATCTCCCCCGGGCCCTCTTCGTCAACCTGCTGCAATCAGAGTTCTACAACCGCCTGTCCGCGAACCCCGGACAACTCAGGGATCTCATTCCTCCGGATCATACCGACCGGGTCATCATAGACGAGGTGCAACGTATCCCTGCGTTGCTGAACGAGGTCCATGACCTGATCGAAGCCCGCCGGCTGAACTTCGTCCTGACAGGGTCCAGCGCCAGGACGTTGAGGCGAAGAGGGGTCAACCTGCTGGCCGGGCGGGCCTTGACCTACCGCATGCATCCCCTGACGGTGACGGAGCAGCAGGACGCCTTCCGCCTGCGCGATTCCTTGCAGTTCGGCCATTTGCCTGCTCGGTTCAGTGAAAGCGATCCCGGAAGATACCTCAAGGACTATGTGCAGACATACCTGCGGGAAGAGGTCATGCAGGAGGGCCTGACGCGCAACATCGGCCATTTCTCCCGTTTCCTGGAAGTGGCGAGTTTCTCCCAGGGAGCGACCCTCAACATCAGCTCCGTCGCGCGCGAGGCGCACATCGAACGCTCGGCGGCGGAGAACTATTTCTCCATCCTGGAAGACCTGCTGATCGCCGTGCGCCTGCCGGTGTTCTCCCGCAGGGCCAAGCGCAAGCTCGTCTCGCACGAGAAATTCTATTTCTTCGACACGGGCGTGTTCCGGGCGATCCGACCGGTGGGGCCTCTGGATTCCGAAGCCGAGATGGACGGTCCCGCGCTGGAAACACTGGTGCTCCAGGAACTGAGGGCGGTCAACGACTACCATGAATACGGCTACCGGATATTCTTCTGGCGCACCCGAAACAACCTGGAGGTCGATTTCGTCCTGTACGGGCCGCGCGGCCTGCTGGCCATCGAAATCAAGCGCTCCACCCGGATCCAACCCAGGGATGCGAGAGCGCTCCGGGAGTTCAAGAAAGACTATCCCCCAGCCAAGTGCTACCTGTTCTTCGGCGGGTCCACGCCTCTTTACATGGATGATATTGTCGCCCTGCCGATGGAGCGCGCATTGACGGATCTTGGTGAGCTATTGAGCAATGAGTGAGGAGGAACGGGTCTTCCGGCTTTTGTATGGGTTATGACACTCCCTCCCCACCCCTCGTCATTCCCGCGAAAGCATGTCCTCGCGGAAGCGGGGGCGGGAATCCGGAGATTTCTGGAACCTCTGGACAATCGAGACATCCGGAATGGACTCCCTCACCCTGATCCCCTATTCCCGTTCGTCCTGAGCGTAGCGAAGCGGAGTCGAAGGACGCGCTCATGTCCCCTGACCCGATTGTCCAGAGGTTCCTCATGATCCCCAGGGAGTGCAGGCGGCTGGCGGAGGTGGACTTCCCCATTGCCGAGGTATCGCGGCACGCGGCGCGGGAGAAGTCCATCCGGCACGGGCACCCTTCCACGCTGCACCTGTGGTGGGCGCGGCGGCCGCTGGCCTCCTCCCGGGCCATGCTGATGGCGCTGCTGCTGCCGGACCCGTGCGACCCGCATTGCCCGGAAGCGTTCAAGAAGGAGGCGCGGCGGATCCTCCTCAAGATGCACGGGCGGCCGGAAGGGTGGAGCGAGGCCATCGAGCCGGACGAGGGCTTGCGGCGGGTCTTGCTCAAGTTCATCGCCGACTTCGCCAACTGGAGCCTTGCCGCAAACGGCGTCCGGCTCGAAACGGCCCGGGCGCTGGTGAGGGCGGCCCACGGCGTGGAGCCGCCCCTGGTGGTGGACCCGTTCGCGGGCGGCGGCTCGATTCCGTTGGAAGCATTGCGGTTGGGCTGCGAGGCGTTCGCCAGCGACCTGAACCCGGTGGCCTGCCTGATCCTCAAGGTGATGCTGGAAGACATCCCGCGCCACGGTTCGGGGCTGGCCGATGAGTTGCGCAAGGTCGGCAGCGAGGTCAGGCAGGCCGCGGAACGGGAACTGGCCGACCTCTACCCTGCGGACCCGGACGGGAGCACGCCCATCGCCTACTTGTGGGCGCGCACGGTGCGGTGCGAAGCTCCAAACTGCGGGGCAGAGATTCCGTTGCTACGGTCGTTGTGGCTTGCGAAGAAGGCGGTCTTCAAGAGGGAGGGCGGCAAACGAATCAAGGTCCGAGGCCGTCAGGCGCTCCGCTACAAGAAACATCTGAACGATCGAGAGATCCAGGATGGATTCCCTCACGCTGACACGCCTATCCCCGTTCGTCCTGAGCGTAGCGAAGCGGAGACCTCCGTTCATCCTGAGCGTAGCGAAGCGGAGTCGAAGGACGCGCTCATGCCTCCTGTCCCGATTGTTCAGAGGTTCCATAAGGTCGTGCAGCCGGCCAAGGAGCCGCCGCGTGTCGAGTTGGAGATTTTCGAGCCGAAGACCGACAAGGACGTGCGTGCGGGCACGGTGACGCGGGCAAAGGCGACCTGCCCGTGTTGCCGCGTTGTGTTACCGCCGGAGCGGGTGCGGGCGCAACTTGCCGAGCAGCGCGGCGGTGCGGACGTGATCTTCGATGGCAAAGGGAAGCGCGTGGGCGGTGCGCGCATGACCGCGGTGGTGACGCTGAAGGAAGATGAGCCTGGCCGGCGCTATCGGCTACCCACGGACGCCGATTACGCGGCGGTGCACAAGGCGCAGGCGCGGCTGGCGGGGATTCTCGATGAATGGGAACGGGGCGGGAGGCAGGGGCCTTGTCCGGCGCCGGACGAGCCGATTTCGCTGAACGAGATTCGACGCATCAGCGTACCAATCTACGGAATGACGACATGGGGCGATCTATTCACCGCGCGGCAGAAGGCGGCGCTGGTGGAATTGACGAAATCATCAACGAAACTCCCGAACAATCGAGACATCCGGGATGGACTCCCTCACCCTGACCATCCCATCCCCGTTCGTCTTGAGCGTAGCGAAGCAGAGACGCCCGTTCATCTTGAGCGTAGCGAAGTGGAGACCTCCGTTCGTCCTGAGCGTAGCGAAGCGAAGTCGAAGGACGCGCTCACGCCCCCTGTCCCGATCGTTCAGAGGTTCCCAACGATCGACGACATGGCGAAACAACCTCTGGCGCTGGCGTTGACACGAACCGCCAATGCAGGATGCTCGCTATGCCGATGGCATACATCAGGCGAGAAGCATGAGGGCGTCTATTCTCGACAGGCTCTCCCCATGGTCTGGGACTACAGCGAGAGCAACCCCTTTTCGGAATCCACTGGCGGTTATGCCGGGGCGCTGGACTGGATTGCCAATGTTATTGACTCATGGCCCGAATCCAACCTTGGCCAAGTGCAACCCGCAGACGCCAAGGCTTATCCTTTGCCCGACGCCGCCGCCAGTGTCTGGTTCACCGACCCGCCCTACTACGACGCCGTTCCCTATGCACACTTGTCCGATTTCTTCCTGGTCTGGCTCAAGCGCGCCTTGCCAGAACAAATGATGGCTCTTTGCAACCTCACCGGCTCGCACGACCTGACCCCGAAAGAAGAAGAAATCGTCGTTGACCGACCGCATCGGCTCAGCAGTTCGACCAAGACGGCAAGGACCTACGAATCGGGAATGGTTCGGGCTTTTGCCGAAGGGCGGCGCATCCTGCGCCAGGACGGTGTCGGATCGGTCGTCTTCGCCCACAAGACCACCGAGGGCTGGGAAGCGCTGCTGTCCGGGATGATCAGCGGCGGCTGGACCATCACCGGCTCTTGGCCGGTGGCAACGGAGATGGGTTCTCGTCTCAATGCGCGTGATACCGCGTCCCTGGCCACCAGCGTTCACCTAGTCTGCCGGCCCCGCCTCGACGACGCGCCGGTGGGCGATTGGGCGGACGTGCTGCGCGAACTGCCCATCCGCGTGGGCGAATGGATGGAACGGCTGCAAGGCGAAGGGGTCCGGGGCGCGGACCTGGTCTTCGCCTGCATCGGCCCGGCCTTGGAGATATACAGCCGCTACCGGCAGGTGGAGACCGCGGAGGGGCGTGAGGTGGGCCTGCCGGAGTACCTGGAACGGGTGTGGGAAGTGGTCGGGCGCACCGCCCTCGAAAACGTCCTCGGGGCTGCGGAGGCGAAGGCGCGCAACGGCATGGCCGGGGTGCTGGAAGAGGACACCCGCCTGACTGCCCTGTTCCTCTGGACCCTGCAAAGCACCGGAGCCGACGACGCCTCCGAAGACAGCGGCGAGGTTGCGGAGGACGAGGACCACGACGAGGCGGACGACGCGCCCCGCGACAAGCCCGGGGGCTACAGCCTCGTCTTCGACGTGGCGCGCCGCTTGGCCCAGCCCTTGGGCATCGAACTGTCCAAATGGGAGGGACGGATCATCGAGACGGACAAGGGCGTGGTGCGGCTGATAAACGCCACGGAGCGAGGGAAGCAGCTTTTCGGCGAAGACGGCGCGGACACGGCCGCGGAATGGTTGGAACGCGACCCGCGGGTCACCGTCCAGCAGGTGCTTTTCCCCGAAATGGAGGCTGCCCCCCGGAAGAAGCGCGCCCGAAGCCGCGGGGGGAAGGTCCTCATCGCGGACGACGCGGAGATGCAGGCCCCGGACGCCACCACGCTGGACCGGGTGCACGCGGCCATGCTCTTGCAGGCATCGGGCCGCAGCCAAGCCCTGCGCAACCTGCTGAAGGCGGAACACGAGCGCGGCCCCGACTTCCTGCGTCTTGCCAACGCCCTGTCCGCTCTGTACCCTTCGGTCAGCGAAGAGAAGCGCCTGCTGGACGCCATGCTACTGGCGGCGCCGCGGTAGGCAAGGGGAACCGGTCCCGTGGCAAAGATCGAAGGTAGATGGATCATTGGACAATTCTACATATTGAAATCGTACGGGATATTTGCTACCCTGTCCTCAGTTTCAGAGCTTGGCTAATATGGTGGGTGACTTTGTGTGTGGCTTCAAGGCTGTCGCGCATGTTCGATCCTTCTTGGGTCTCGTGTCCCCTGTGGGCATTGAGTTCATATCAGAGAAGGAGGTAGAAATGCGAATCAAACTCAGGCTTGATGGCGTGTGCGAGCTCGTGGCTTAGCGGGTCCTCCAGGAGGGGAGCGGACATGCGCATGCAGTACGAAGCCACTCACTGTCGAACACTGGGCCAAGTAGGCCACAGGGGGGGTCGAGTCCCCCCCGCCCGCACCCTTTGAACTACGTCCATCGGTCCGGCGGCGCATTCTCAGAAGAGAAGGCATGGAGCTTGATGGCGCTCTACAACGGCCACCTTCTCGACACTTGCTTCCACCCGTCAACGGCAACGCCCAAGTATGCGTCACCGAGTTGCGCGCCATTCCGCTTCCGGCGCACGAGACGATCATCGCACTCCCATCCCGTGACCTAGGCATGTTGAAGATCCTGGTTCACGTCGTCGCCCTGGCGGTTCTCTATCTCGTCGTTTCCGGGGCTATGTTCCTGGGACTCCGGGTCGATCCCTTCTACGGCAATATCCGCCTGGTGGTCTCAGGCGTTCTGGTTGCGCTCTACGTTTACGTCGGTTTCGTCAGGAAATAGCGTTGTGTCGGAGCGACGCCAGATTGTGTTCGCCTCGCACGTATGGCAGGGATGAGAACGCCGGCTGCGCGGCCCCGCTGACCGCTGTGATACCAGGAGGCTTTCCCATGTGTCTTTATCTCCGCCTGTCAGGCGTCCTGTCGTGTGCGTTGGCGTTGATCCTTGCCGCGGCGTCGGTCCGGGCCGTGACCCCCGGGGACACCCTGGTCATGGCCAAGGACATGGCCGACATGGTTACCCTGGACCCGGCCGAAGCCTTCGAGTTCACCGCCGGCGAGCTCCTGGCCAACATCTACGACCGCATCATGACGTTCGAGCCCGAGGCCCCGGACAGGCTCGTGGGCGGCGTCGCCGAGAGCCACACGGTGAGCGCCGACGGCAAGACCGTCACCTTCCGGATCCGGCAGGGTCTCAGGTTCCACTCCGGCAACCCGGTGCGTCCCGAGGACGTGGAGTTCTCCCTGGAGCGGGTGGTGAAACTCGACAAGACCCCGGCCTTCATCCTCACCCAGTTGGGCTGGAACGCGGACAACGTAGAGGACCTGGTCCAGGTGGTGGACCAACGCCGCGTGCGCGTCACCATCGTGGAGGACTTCTCCCCGGGTCTCGTGTTGAACGTGCTCTCGGCCGGCGTCGGCTCGGTGGTGGACAAACGACTCGCGCTCGCCCACGAGAAGGACGGGGACCTGGGCCACGAGTGGCTGAAGTCCCACAGCGCGGGCTCCGGTCCGTTCCGGCTCGATAGCTGGACCGCCAACGAGTCGGTGGCGCTCGAAGCCAACCCCGACTACCGCCGGGGACCTCCGGGGACCCGGCGCGTGGTCCTGCGCCACGTGCCCGAGTCCTCCGCCCAGAGGCGGATGCTGGAGCAGGGCGACATCGACTTGGCGCGCAACCTCACCTCCGACCAGATCAAGGCCGTGGAGGGCCGCCCGGACGTGGCCATCGACGGCTCTCCCACCGGCACGGTGGTCTATATGGCGGCCAACGCATCGCACCCGATCCTCGGCAAGGCCAAGGTGGTGCAGGCCCTGCGGCACGCGGTGGACTACCGGGGCATGGCGGAGTCCTTCCTGGCGGGCCAGTTCATGGTGCACCAGGCGTTCTGGCCCAGGGGGCTGTGGGCGGCCTATACCGGGACGCCGTACCGGCTCGACGTGGAGAAAGCCAAGTCGCTGCTGGCCGAGGCAGGCCACGGCGACGGGTTCGAAGTGCGCATCGATACCCTCACCACGCCGCCGTTCCCACTGATCGCGCGGTCGGTCCAGGCGACCCTCGCGCGGGTCGGCGTCAAGGCCCGGGTCGTGGCCCGGGAAGGCAAGGTCCTGTGGCCCAGGTACCGGGGGCGCAAGCACGAGTTGATCCTGGCCCACTGGTCGCCGGACTACGTGGACCCGCACTCCAACGCGGACTCCTTCGCGCACAACCCGGACAACCGCCCCGAGGCCGGGCTCACCGGCGTGCTCGCATGGCGCAACGCATGGGCGCAGGACGACCTGAACGCCATGGTGGTGCAGGCCCGCGACGAGATGGATCCGGCCAAGCGCAGGCAGCTCTACCTGCAACTACAGGAGCGTCTCCAGACCGAGGGACCCTACGTGGTCATGTTCCAGCAGAGCGAGCAGTTCGCGCGCCGCCGCAACGTCCGGGGGTTCGTGGCCGGCTCGAACTTCGACCAGGTCTATTACCGCAACGTGACCAAGTAGCCGGCCAACGAGACGGCGAAGGCCCCGTCCGCATCTCGTGGACGGGAGTTTCACCCCCGCGGGTCAGAGGACCTTGTAGCCGTTGGACAGGACCACGCGCGTGAGCCCGTCCACGCTTGCGGCCTCCGGGTCGAACTCCACCACGACTACCTTTCGTTCCAGCGAGAAATCGACTTCGGTGACGCCCGTGACATCCCGGAGCGTCTTCGACAGCTCGGCTGCGGTGTCGGGGGTCAGGCCGTCGATGGACAGGATCGCGGTCTTGGTGTTCATGGAACGTCCGTTCAATGCCGGCTCTCCCTTGGGAAAGCGCGTCCTTCGACTTCGCTTCGCTTCGCTCAGGACGAACGGGAAACTACTACCCTGTAACAGTTACTCTATCATCAGGGATACAGCGCGAGCCATGTTCGCGGTGCATGATGGAATGTTCCACGCCAGTGACTCGGTCGCTGTTACAGGGAACTACTACCGAAACCTCTGAACAATCGAGACATCCAGGATGGATTCCCGATTCCCTCACCCTGACGCCCCTATTCCCGTTCGTCCTGAGCGTAGCGAAGCGAAGTCGAAGGACGCGCCCATGCTCTCTGTCCCGATTGTTCAGAGGTTTCTACCCTGTAACATTCGCTCTGTCAGCGGGGATGCGGCGCAAGACATGTTTTCCGTGCATGACAAGATACTCCATGCCAGTGACTTGGACACTGTTACAGGATACTACGCTACGCGTCCTTCGACTCGGCTTCGGCTGCGCTCAGGACGAACGGGGAGGGCCGTTCGGGGTTTCGTCATGACGACTCCGGCAGTTCGGGGTCTCGGGACGCCCCACGGCTCCCTTCCAGGGTTTGCCGCAACTCCCGGCCGGCCCGGTCGGCTTCCTCCTGCGGCACGAGCCTCTCGAAGGCGGGGAAGAGGCCGCGCTCTTCGCTCCGTATGTGCCGCTCCAGCAGGTCGCCGAAGTCGAACAGGAACTTCCGCAGCCCGCGGGGATCCCCGGCCCGCGCCAGCAGACGGTGGAACTCCCGGTGCTCGCCCCGGAGCTCGGCCACGAGCTCCCGGCTCTCCCGGTATTCCGCCATCAGCGGGAACAGGACCTTCTCTTCGGCCTCGAAGTGGGGCGTCAGGCTCTCGCCGAAGAAACGGGAGGCTTCCGCGGCGCATGCCTCCAGGGATGCGGCGTCGCCGGGGTTGAGCTGCCCGAGGGCGTGCTTGCGGCAGCGCAAGGCCAGGGTCAACCCCTGGTGATGGTCGCGTGAAAGCGGGATCAGGGCTGCGTGTCGCCGGGCCATGACGGTGCTTGACGGTGCTTCGTGCAGCCGGGTCGATTGACGGTCTCCGGCTGATGGGTTACCTTTGGAACCGCTGAACGATCGAGGCATCCGGGATGGACTCCCTCGCCCTGACACTCCATCCCCGTTCGCCTTGAACATGGGTGACCAGCACGAGTCGGTTGGGAAGGGTTGCGCTCCCATCCCCGTTCGCCTTGAGCGTGGACTCCCATCTCCGTTCGTCCTGAGCGTAGCGAAGCGGAGTCGAAGGACGCGAGGCGAAGTCGAAGGAAGCCTTGCCCCCTGTCCCGATCGTTCGGAGGTTCCTGTTTCGCAAACCAAACCCTGGAGGTTGATATATGGCCGAAGACGTGACCGTCAAGCGGGAGATCGTGATCGAGGCCGACGCCGCGGCCCTGGAACGGCAGAAGAAGAGCGGCGAGGCCCGGGGGTTCACCGTCCTGTGCGACGAGGCCGAGCGGACCGGCGGCGACAACAGCGCGCCGCCGCCGTTGGCGTACTTCGCGCTTTCCCTGGGGTTCTGACTGCTGACCCAGGTTTCCCGGTACGGGGAAATGATGAAGGTGAAGATCGGCAAGGCCCGGGTCCACGTGACCGGGCGTTTCAAGAGCCAGGGGTCGGTGCTGCGGGAGACCGTGGAGGCCCAGGGGGTCGGGTTCGAGACCAGGCTGGACCTGGAGTCCGACGAGCCCGCGGAGCGGGTGGCCGCAGTGGTCCGCAACGCCGAGAACGGGTGCTACGTCATGCAGACGATCCTGAAGCCCACCCCGGTGGAGCGTCGGTTCACCCTCAACGGGTCGGACTTCGACCCGCTCGGGGAATAGCGGGCCGGGCTCTCGCCCGTACCCGGTCCGGCCCTGCGGAAAGGTCCCGGAACATCATGGAATCGCTGGTTTTCGACGTTGGCGACGCCGAGTTCGAAGCGGAAGTGCTGAAGCGTTCCGAAGAAACGCCGGTGGCGGTGGACTTCTGGGCGCCGTGGTGCGGCCCGTGCAGGGTCCTGGGTCCGGTGCTGGAGCGGGTGGTGGAGGAATACGAGGGCAAGCTCCTCCTGGCCAAGGTCAACGTGGACGAGAACCCCGGGCTTGCGTCCGGCTTCGGCATACAGGGGATCCCCGCGGTCAAGGTCTTCAAGGACGGCGCCGTTGCCGCGGAGTTCACCGGGGCGCTTCCCGAAGCCGGAGTCCGCGAGGTCCTGGGTTCGGTGGCGCCCTCGCGTCAGGACGAGATGGCGGCCGAGGCGGACGGGTTGTGGTCCCGGGGCGACGCGGAAGGGGCATCGAAAATCTACCAACAGGTGCTGGACGAGTCGCCGCCCCACGCGGGGGCGCTGCTCGGCATGGGACGCATCCTGCTCGGTACGGATGCGGAGCGCGGCTTGGCGCTGCTCGAGCGGGTGCCCCCGGGCTCGCCCGAGCGCAGGGAGGCCGACCGGCTGATCGCCCGGCAGCAGTTGAGCCAGGGGGACGGCGCGGACGTGGATTCCCTCAGGCAGCGGTTGTCGTCGGCCCCGGACAGCGTGGAGTTGCGTTTCCGGCTGGCCCAGGCCCTTGCCGCGGAAGAGCTCTACGAGGCCGCGTTGGAAGAGTTCCTGGCGGTGCTGCGCAAAGACCGCGCCTTCGAGGACGACGGCGCCCGCAAGGCGATGGTCCGGATCTTCGAGGTCCTGGGGCCGGGAAGCGAGTTGGCGGACCGGTACCGGTCGGAGATGGCCAAGGTCCTGTTCAGTTGACCGCGGACCGGGCCTTGCCGAAGGAAACCCCGAACGATTGCCCCGTTCGTCCTGAGCGTAGCGTAGCGAAGTCGAAGGACGCGCTTTTTCACAGGGAGAAACACGTCGAGCCGGAATTGACCGGAGGTTCCGGAAGAGACCCGGAGGGCGGGGGCATGAGGGCGAAGATGCGATTGCTCGGACTGTTCATCGCGGCCGCGGCGGCTCTGGCGGCGTTGGCGTCCCCGGCGCAAGCCGGGCGCGGCGCGGACGGCGAGTTGAAGCTGCTCTACTGGCAGGCGCCGTCGATCCTGAACCCGCTCCTGTCGGGGGGGACCAAGGACATCCACGCGGCCGCCCTGGTCCTGGAGCCGCTGGTGCGCTACGACGAGAACGGCGTCATGTCGCCGGCCCTGGCGTCGGAGATCCCCACCGTGGCCAACCGCGGAGTCGCCGCGGATCTCAAGTCCATCACCTGGAAGCTCCGAAAGGACGTGGTGTGGTCGGACGGCACGCCGTTCACCGCCGCGGACGTGGCCTTCACCGCGGCTTACTGCATGCATCCCGAGGGCGGCTGCAACGCGGCCAGCCGGTTCCAGAACGTGGCGTCCGTGGAGGCGGTGGACGACCACACGGTGCGGATCTCCTTCGCCGTCCCCATGCCGTTCCCCTATGCCCCGTTCGCCGGCTCGGTCTGTCCGGTCCTCCAGAAGAAGCAGTTCGAGAAGTGCATGGGCGCCAGGGCGCCGGAGTGCACGGAGGAGAACTTCGGTCCCGTGGGCACCGGCCCCTTCGAGGTGCAGGAGTTCCGGGCCAACGACGTGGTCCGCTACGTACTCAACGACCGCTACCGAGACCCTGACCGCCCGGCCTTCTCCTCGGTCCTGCTGAAGGGCGGTGGAGACGCGGTCTCGTCGGCTCGGGCGGTGCTGGAGACCGGCGAGTTCGACTATGGCTGGAACCTGCAGGTGGAGCCGGAGATCCTCGCCGTCATGGCCAAGGCGGGCAAGGGCGAAGTGTTGTCCGCTTTCGGCACCCTGGTGGAGCGCCTGGTGGTGCAGCTCACCAACCCCGATCCGGCCCTGGGCGCCAAGCGTTCCACCTATCAGGACGGCAGGAACCCCCACCCCTTCCTCTCGGACCCCGCGGTGCGGCGCGCCCTGTCCATGGCCATCGACCGGGAGGTCCTGGTGGACGCGGGTTACGGCCCCGCGGGTCGGGTCACCTGCAACGTGCTCCCGGCCCCGCCGGTCTATGCCTCCGCGGCCAACGACTGGTGCAGGACCCGGGACGTGGCCGGGGCCAACCGGCTGCTGGACGAAGCCGGCTGGGCGCGCGGCCCGGACGGGGTCCGCGCCAGGGACGGGGTGCGGCTTTCGATCCTCTACCAGACCTCCACCAATTCGGTCCGCCAGGGCACCCAGGCCCTGGTCAAGCAGATGTGGCGGGAGATCGGCGTCGAGACCGAGTTGAAGAACATCAGCGGGTCGGTGTTCTTCGGCAGCGATCCGGCGAGCCCGGACACCTACCAGAAGTTCTACGCGGACATCCAGATGTACACCAACAACTTCGACGGCACCGATCCCCAGGCATACCTGCAGGGTTGGCTGTGCGAGGAGATCCCGGCGCCCGGGAACCAGTGGATCGGCCGCAACATCTCACGCTACTGCAACCCGGAGTACGACGAACTCGCGGCGTTGCTTGCCAAGACTCCGGGGATCGGGAGGCGCGCCGAAATCGCCAAGCGCATGAACGACATGCTGGTGGGCGACGGGGCGGTGATCCCGCTGGTCCACCGGGGCGAGGTGGCGGCCCGGGCGCTGTCCCTCGGAGGGGTGCGCCACAACGCCTGGGACGCAACCCTGTGGAACGTCCAGGAGTGGCATCGCCGGCCGCCGCGCTGATCCGGGACCCGCACGGCAACTCCTCCCGCGCCCTCCCCGGCCGGTAGGGCGCACGGGTCCCGTCCATGTCCAGGTACGCGGCCAGACGCTTGCTGTTCTCGGTCCCGACGCTGCTGGCCATCAGCTTCATCGTCTTCGCCCTGCTCGACCTCGCCCCCAACGACCCCACGGCCCGGCTCCCGCTGACGATCCCTCCGGAGACCCGGGAAGCCATCCGGGAGAGCCTGGGGCTCGGGCAACCGTTCCACGTGCGCTATTTCAGGTGGCTCGGCCAGTTCATGGTCAACGAGCCCCTCAACCTCGTCGAGCGACTGTGGGGGATCGAGGTCGGCGACTCCGCGGAGCGCCTGCGCGTGCGCTCCTGGTCCACCCGGGCGCCGGTGGTGGACCTGATCGCGGAGCGGCTGCCGCAGACCCTGACCGTGGTGGGCCTCTCCTACCTGGCGGCGTTGGTCCTGGCTGTGCCGGTGGGCGTCTTCTCCGCCTACCGGCAGTATTCGGTCTTCGACCAGGTGGGCGCCTTCGTCACCATGGTGGGTTTCTCCATCCCTACGTTCTTCACCGGAACGGTGCTCATCGTGGTCTTCAGCGTCGGCCTCGACTGGCTGCCGTCCATCTACGACACCACCCATAGAGTGACGGACCTGGAGAGCTTCGGCTACCAGGTCAAGCAGATGATCATGCCGGTGACGGTGCTGGGCCTGTTCAACGCGGCGCAACTCAGCCGGTTCACGCGCTCCGCGGTCCTGGAGAACCTCAACCGGGACTACGTGCGCACGGCCCGGGCCAAGGGGCTGGCCGAGCCGGTGGTGGTCCTGGTCCACGTGCTGCGCAACAGCATGATCCCAGTGGTCACGGTGGCGGCCCTGGGGCTGCCGTCCACCTTCGCAGGGGCCATCATCACCGAGCAGATATTCCGCATCAACGGCGTGGGCCAGTTGCTCATCGGCGCCATCGAGAGCGCGGACATCCCCACCGTACAGACCGTGACCTTCCTCTTCGCGGTGCTGATCGTGGCGTTCAACCTGGCAGCGGACGTCCTCTACGGCGTGCTGGACCCGAGGATCCGGTATGACTGACGTCTTGGACGGCGGCGTTCCCGGGGTTCCTCTTCGCGGCGCCGGTCACGGCGTTCCATCCGGAGGCGGATGCCGCCGCGGCGCGCCGGACTCGAGGGACCGGCATGACTGACGGGGTTCCGGAGTCCGCCCGGGAACCGGCCGCGGGATCGGGAGGCCCCTCGCTCGACCGGAGACCGGCCGCGGCGCCGGCGCGCCCCTCGCCGGCCCGGGACGTGTGGCGCCAGTTCCTGCGACACAAGGGCGCCCTGGCCGGCGCCGCGGTGTTCTCGGTGGTCGCGTTGGCGGTGCTGCTCGGGTCCGCGGTCCACGGCGTGGATCCGCAATACCTCGACTACGCGGCCCGGAACCGGGGCATGTCGCTGGCCCACCCCATGGGCACGGACAACCTGGGCCGCGACATGTTGGCCCGGGTGCTGGCGGGCGGGCGGGTCTCGCTCGCGGTGGGAGTCGGCGCAATGGTGCTGTCACTGACACTGGGGACGTTCGCCGGCGTCACCGCAGGCTTCTTCCGGAGGCTCGACGGTCCGCTCATGCGGCTCACCGACCTGTTCCTGGCCCTGCCGGTGCTGCCGCTGCTGCTGGTGGCCATCATGCTGTTCCGGGACCCGCTGCGCGCCGCCCTGGGACCGGAGCTCGGGATATTCGTCCTGGTGGTCGCGGTCATCGGCATGACGAGCTGGATGCAGACCGCGCGCATCGTTCGCGGGGAGGTGCTCTCGGTCAAGCAGCGGGAGTTCGTACTCGCCGCCCGCGGCATGGGCGCGGGGCCGCACCACGTCATCGTGAAGCACGTCCTCCCCAACGCCCTGAACCCCATCACGGTGGCGGCCACCCTCGGCATCGCCCATGCCATCATCACCGAGAGCGCCCTGAGCTTCCTGGGCCTCGGTTTCCCGTCCGATTTCCCCACCTGGGGCCGGTTGCTCTACGATGGCGTGCCCTTCCTCGGCATCACCCCCGCCCGGGTCCTCTGGCCGGGTCTCGCCATCTCGCTCACGGTCCTGAGCGTGAACTACATGGGCGACGGCCTGCGCGACGCCCTGGACCCGCACGTGCGGCGGCGGTGACGTTGCGTGCCGTACGGCCGGGCGCTTCAGGCCGGCGCTGCCTCGAACACGGCCAGGTTGCGGGTCTCCTTGCTGAACTCCACTGCGATCAGGTGGATCGGCCGGCCGGAACTCCGGTGCTTGTCCGCATAGCCCCGCTCGCGCAACTGGGTCATCGCGGCGCTTTGCTGCGCCGACGACCCCGGGGGGGCCGGGTCCACCACCTTGAACTCGAACAGGTACACGCTGCCGTCGAGGCGCACCGTGAGTTCCACCCGCCCGCGGCTGCTGCTGTCTTCCACCGTCATGTCCAGCCCCGCGGACGCGAACAGGGCGTAGAACACGCTCGCGTAGTAGCCTTCGTAGTCGGCGATGTCGTTCTTCGTATGCCACTGGTACGGAATCCCGGCGAAGAATGCCCTGAGCAGCGCCTCCATGCCGTCGAAATCGTTGTCCCGCAACAGGTCGTACAGCCGGACGCGGTGCCCTGTCGGGCCGGATGGATCGTCCGCGAGGCGGCTCAACAGGCTCCGGTTCAGGCTCTGGCGCACCTCCCGGTTGGGATAGCCCAGCCGGTAAGCGGCCTCTCCGCCCACGTCCCGTTCGTCATGGATGGTGAGGTAGCCGGTCTGGAACAGCAGCGCCTCGGTGGCGATGGCGCCCACGTCGAAGGCGGACAGCAAGGCATCGTCGCCGAGCATGTCCTCGAGGGCCAGCGAGCCGACCCCCCGCTCCAGCAGCGTGTCGATGAGGAACGTCGGCGTGCCGGTCTCGAACCACCATGCCTTGAACCGTCGGGTGTCGAAGAGCAGGAGGATGTCGAAGGGGTTATAGACCTTCTCGTCGCCGAGCCAGCCGTAGCCGTTGTACCAGCGGCGGATCTCGCCCCGGTCCAGTCCCAGCAACTCCGGGGCGAACACCGTGTCGAGGTCCGCCTCGGTGTAGCCGCAGATGGCGGAGTAGCGCGGGTCCAGGGTGATGTCCTTGAGGTTGTTCAAGCCCGAGAACAGGCTGACCTTGGAGAACTTGCTCACCCCGGTGAGCAGGGTGAATTCGACGTGTGCGTCCGCGGACTTGATGACGGAGTACAACCCGTGCAGAAAGTCGCGGTTGGCGCGGGCTGTCTCCGGCGACCTCAGCGCGTCCAGGATCGGCTTGTCGTATTCGTCGATCAGCACCGCGGCCCGCCGGCCGGTGCGTTCGTGCAGCGTCTGCAACAGGTGCCGGAAACGGGCCGGGGCGATGTCGTCGTGGGGGGCGACCGCGAACCCCCGCTCCAGGGCGCCCAGGCGCGCCGCGGCCTCCTTGTGCACGAGGCCGGGTTCGTCATAGCCGCCGTCCCCGAAGTCGAAGCGCAGCACGGGACGAGGAGCGGACCAGTCCCACCTGTCGTGGATGGCGAGACCCCGAAACAGCGGCTCGTTGCCTTCGAACAGCTCTTTGATGGTGTCCACCAGGAGGCTCTTGCCGAAGCGTCGCGGACGCGACAGGAAGTAGTGCTTGCCTTCGTCCACCAGCCGCTGGACGTAGGCGGTCTTGTCCACGTAGTAGCAGCCGTCTTCGCGGATCTCGCGGAAGGTCTGGATACCGATGGGGAGTTTCCGCCGCGCTGCGCGCGGGTCCGAACCCGTTTCCGATTGTGTCATCGATTCTGTCCTTGCGCCGTCCCTGTGCCGCGCCGCCCGTCGTCCCGTTATGCGCCGCCGCTCCCGGTCGGCAGGCGCCTCATGCGGTCGCCTCGGCGAGGACATCGCGAAAGGCCGCAAAGCTCGGCGAACGGTTGCGCGCCGGATTGATCTTCGGCGCGATGAGCCGTGCGGCTTCGATCTTGCGCAGCCCGGCCCTGTGGTATCCGTGCTTTTTCAGTATGCGCCCGAATTCCTCCCATGTGTCCGGGATCGCGTCGGGTTTCCCGTAACGCGGTTTATTCGGGATTGTGGAAGACACTCGGGGAAAGGCGTTGCGCACAGCTTCCCAATCGCCGAAATACCACGCCTCCAGTTCTTCGATCACGATGCGGTTGAGCACCTGCCAGCGGTCATCTTCGGCTCGCGAACGAGTGTGCAGTCCCGAACCGGCTGCCGCATCTTCGAGCCGCGCCTTGAGCGTTCGGCAATCGTCACGGTCGCAATCGACCATCACCACGAGCCGGTATTCATCGGACAGCCAGTGTCTGTAGCCGCGCAGACGACTATCGAGTCGTCGCATCAGATCGCGTTTGCCTTGGAATACACGAATTTCGAACGTGCAGCCTTCGGGAAGCAGGCGCGGTAGCAGTCCTCGCAGAAAAGCCTCCATCGACTGTTCTTCGACCAGGAACTCCAGGTGCCGCGCGGCCGTCATCGACGATCTCCGCTGCCGCGCGCCGGAGCTCCATGCCGGGTCAACGGATCGCCCACGCCGAACTGGCCTTCCATCCACAGATCGCCGAGCAGTGCGCCTTCATCCACGAAAGCACGGACACGGTCCAGGTCGGCGACCCGCTGCACCCGCGTATGGCCCGCTTCGTCGCGCCACAGGACGCGGACTTCCTCGGGTCTCAGCGCGTTCAGGAAGAACGGCGAGTGGGTAGTGACCATCAACTGCGTGCGCTCGCAGGCCGCGCGGCACTCCTCCGCCAACTCGGGAAGCAACCGCGGGTGCAGGAAGTTTTCCGGCTCCTCGATACCGATGAACGGCGGCGGTTCCGGGTCGTGCAGCAGCACCAGGTAGGCCAGCATCTTCAGTGTGCCGTCGGAGGCGAAGCGCGACAGAACCGGGTGGCTGAACGGGGCGTCCTTGATTTGCAGCAACAGCCGGCCGTCCGGCATGAGCTCGGTCCACATGCGATCGATACGAGGCACGCGCCTGCGCAGCGTCTCGAAGACGGCGTCGAGCCGCGCCGGATGCTGCTCGCTCAGGTACTGGACCACGTTGGCGAGGTTGTCGCCGGTGGTGGTCAACCGTTCCTGCGGCCCCGCTTCGGGTTGGCCGCGCGCACTGTCTGCGGAGAGGTACGAAACGTGCCAGCCCATGATGAAGTCGCGAAGCGCCGCCACGCGCGGGTGTTCCTGGAACTGCCCAAGCGCGTTGACCGCCAGCAGATCAGGCGATTTGAGCGGGATCTCCCGCCTCTCGTCTTCCGCATCGGGCGCCTCGCCGCTGGTCGCTTTGCCCAAGCCGTTCCGGTATTCGAGGAAACGGAACGGCTTCCCTGCTCTGCCCCGCGTCCATTGCAGCCATTCGTGGACGACCACCGGCGCGCCCCGGTGCTCGTCCACTTCCAAGTGGTAGGTGATGAGCGGCGGTTTCGGCTGCTCGCGGTATTGAAGCTCGATCGTCATCGGCCCTTCGGCGTCGCGGGTCCTGATCTCCCTGGCCCGGCCGCGACGGTCCCATGCGCGCCGAAGTCCGGATGCGAAGCACTCCGAGAGGAACGCAAACACGTCGAACACGGTGGACTTGCCGCTGCCATTGGGACCGAGCAGCACCGTCATCGGCGTCAGGTTCCTGATCTCGACCTCCCGCAAGGCGCGGAAGTTACGGACTTTCAAGCGCTGGACGCGCGGTGGTTCATGGGGCTGTGGGATCATCGGGATCATTGTACCATCTCCGGGATTGCCGAAGCGCCGCTTTGCGATTCCCCAAGGCGATCACTTCTCCGGTTGCTCCAGTGGCGCCCTGCTTGGCTCCGGGTTGCCGGTCGGCGCCCCGGAGACCAGGACCGGCTGTGCCATCTTGATGAATGCAATTCCCCTATGATTTTCGATGATCTTGAAGGCCGAAGTAGCTGTAAATGTGAGCATGCAAGCATGGTGCAATGAAAGTACCGCGTCCTGTAGCTCTTGACTCTTTTCGAGTTCGGTGACCTTCAGGCCCATCTCCCGGCATCGTTCGATGGACAAGTTTGGCGCGGTTGAACTCTTCCACCAAGCCATGGGCTGGAATACCTCCCAATTGAGGATCAATCGGACCGAGACTCGACTGCTTTCCCATGAATATTTCCTTGCATGCGCATGCAATCATCGTACCGCCGGACATGGCGAGCTGTGGCACGAGCGCCCGTATGTCTGTTTGAAACATGGAGCGCAGGTAATCGACGATGGATTCGATGGCAGCCGCATCGCCGCCAGGGGTGTGCAAGACAAGATCGAGGCCGATATCGCGCTTCATCTGATGAATGACGGTCATGAATCCGTTCTTGTCATCATCGTTGATCTCTACGCCCGGCAAGTTGCCTCTTTGAAGCCAACCTGAGGAATAGACTATCACATTTCGACCGGTCAGTTCATGGATCCTGGACAGATACCGACGGCGAACCACATCATACATGCTGCCAGCGGCGCGAATCTCGTCAAGTAGTTGATTCCAGTTGGGCATGATCGTCTCCTTGATCTGGCGCGGTGTTGTTCCGAGTGACAAGTTTGCTGCTGCGTCTCTCGACTCGAGGAGGCGATATCCCCGGTTTGGAGAACCCTCGTAATCGACTGCGCAGTTTTGGATCGTCAAGTCCCAGATATCGAAAAGTCTCGGCGATGGTCTCGGAACTGGAATACTTCGATTGGTTTTTCATGGGATGGCCTACAAATCCGCCTGCTCCGCGGCGTCTCGGAGGCGGGTTTCGCCGGAGATCAACTTGGGCAGCAAGATTTCTCTCAGGGTCGTAAGGATTCGGGACTCGGTTACGTTGTTCCTGATGCGGACATCTACCGGTCCAGCTTGGGCGTCGAACGCATTGACAATATCCGGTGAGGGTTCCAGCGTCTGGAGTGCTTCAAATTGTTTTCGATTGATGGCTCCGAACACCGTACCCGTGTCCTCATACTCTCTGATTTTGTTCTGTACTGCCCAAGCCGAGTAATAGGTGAACGAGCTTGAACCCGACTGGTGCCGGAGTGCGGCAACGCCGCGTCCAATGCAGCATTCTTCCCATGCCATGTTGATGTCTCCCACGGGCGCTCTGACACTGACAAGCGTATCCCCAGGTTGAGCGACCCGCGTTGGAGCAGTGCAGAATTTCCGATTCTCGGGAAATCGAAACCCGAAGTCAGTTCGTCCCTGAAAGAAAGGCAACCCGTCGCTACGGTCATTGTAGGTGTTGCCCGGGGGTGATTGCCCCATCGTAAGACGGAAACATTCTCTCAGGGACTTGATTTTCCATCCCTCGGGGATCTCGCCACGCTCGGAATCCACGAGGTGATCGGGGAAGAGGTCGGAGATTGGCTTGGGGAGGCCGGTATCACGGCCTTCCATCTTGGCGTGCACGGGATCGAAATCGACGAACCATGACTGGAACAGCGCCCGCGCCATGGCCTCCAGCGTCTCGTTCATGCGCCGGTTCAACTCGATCTTGTCGTCCAGCGTGCCCAGGATGTGAGCGATGGCGCGTTGCTCCTGGCGGTCGGGTAGAGCCGCCTCGATATTTTCCAGGTCGTGCTTTGTGACGTGTCCGAGACCTATCGTCTGCTTGTTCCGTGCAATGGCAACGAAATGAGCATTCAGGTATCGCAAGAGATAGAAAAAGAAGGTGGCATCGATTCCGGCGGCGGGAGTGACACGAAAGATATGTTGGTTCAACCAGCCTTCCGGACCACGCCACCGGAACGCATCAATGGAAGTTTCCGGCTGTCCAGACCAGGAAAACAATAGGTCGCCTGCACGCACGCGTACCGATTCGTCGAAGTTTTGATATGTAAACCTGGTTTGATCCGAGATGCCGCCCTTGATCTCTGCGATCTTGATAATCGGGCGTCCCGCCGCACTGAACTCGATATTCCGATAGGCCAGTCCGTTGACCCATTGCGCCATGGAGTAAAGTGGCCTGCGCTCCCAATGAGCCGGAAACAGTGGACGATAGAGCCAGCTAGCCGGCGGTTTTCTACTGGCTGCGGAGTTGGTGTCCAACGCGCTCATTCCTCGCACGCCCCTTCCGTGATGGCGCGTTCCATGTCCTCCACCGTAACCCGCGGGCCGTCGTGCTTCAGTGCGCCGAACAACCGCCCGATGGGCCGCATGGGCAGAACCCGAACCTCGTTGTCGAGGATGACGTAGCGCACACGGTTTCCGGCCCCCACTCCAAGGGCCTCCCGAACCGGTTTGGGCAGCGTCGTCCGGCCCTTCGAGGTAATCGCGGACGTGAGCATGGCGAAATCTCTCCCCTCTACTTCACTTGACCCTGCTTCGCCGCCGGGCGGTACTCCACCAGCGACGACCTGCCGGTGACGGCGACGATACGCGCCCACGCCTCGTTTCCGTCGGCGTCCGTGAGGCGCAGGTCTTCGCCGGGAATGAAGTGCACGGGCTGGGGCTGGCCCTGGTTGACGGCGATGTTGGAGGCGTACAGCCAGGTGCGGTCGAGGGCGTCGCGGACGGGATTCAACGTTCCCTTGAGCCCCGGGAGCGCGCCGGTGTCCTCGGTGAGGATGACTGCGCCGCCGCCGGGCAAGGCATCCAGTTCGAGACGGAGACGGCCCTCCTCCGCGGGCAGCCAGTCGAGACGGACATGGGCGGAGAAACCCGTTGCCGCGGCGAACACCGTCATCGGCAGACGGCCGGAGTGCAGTTCCAGGCGCGCCTCTCCGTGTTCGTCGGTGGCGGCGCGTTTCCATGTGTCGTTGGGAAACAGCGCCAGCACGTCCACATCCGCCAGCGGCTTCCCGGCGCACTGCACGCTGACGACGGCGCGGACGGGGCTCGGCTCCTGCGGCGCCGCGGGAATGACGAGGCAGACTTCCGCGTCGTCGATCACCCGGTATTCGGGCGGTCTCCCGCAAAGCCCCCGGGTTTCGCGCAGGATGATCGGAACGCCGTCCCCGCGCCGTTCCATGAAATACCGTCTTTCCTCGGAACCCCGGATTCCTCCCACCGGCATGCGCCCGAGCACGGAGGTCAACGTCTGGTTGCGGGCGGCTTGCCGCGTCGCCATGCTGTCCACCGTCAGGTTGTTCGGCAGCGAGCCGGGCGACTGGATCTCCAGGCGGTCTTCGAACATGGAAAGCCGGATGCGGCTGCCGCGCATGGAATAGTCGCGATGCGCCACTGCGTTGACCAGGGCTTCGAACAGCGCACGGTCGCTGTATTCCGGCACGTCCACGCGGGCCGGCTCCTTGCGCGCCGCCACCCGCATGTTCCGCGCCACGAAGACCATCGCGTCCGCAACCTGCTGGTCCAGCGGGCCGCCGATCTCGCGTGCGTCGATCTGGCCGGAGGCGCGGTCCCTTCCCCGATAGTGCGTCGCCGTAATGCCGACGTTGGGCAGCCGCTCCTCCGGGTTCCGGGTGCACAGCAACACGCCGGTCACGGTTGCCCGCATGACCCCGGCCTCGTCGGGCGCCAGGAGCGCCAGTTTTTCAAGCGCCGCCTCGGGATTCGCCGCGCCCTCGGCGCTGAGCAGATGCCGCCACAGGGACTCGTCCAGCGTTCGGAAGCCCGTATTCGGGACGGTCTGTTCGTCGAACCAGCGGAACCGCGCCTGTCCCCGCCGCTGCGCCAGACGCAATCGCTCGTCGTTCGTCATCCTGCGCTTCGAGGCGCCTACTCGAAGGTAGCTTCCGCCAGGGCTGTCGTGCTGCGAGTCGCTCTCCGGGACTTCGAGCAGCAGCACCCGCCTGCCCTCCGGCAGCATCCTGTGCCATGTCTGGACGCGTACCGGCGGTTTGATGGAATCGGTGCTGACTTCCACGAGCAAGGCATCCAGTGCGGCCATCTGCTCCCGCGACATGTCCTGCGCCTGTCCATCGTCGCTGACGCCGCAGAGCAACACGCCGCCGCGCGCATTGGCGAACGCCGCGATCTCGTCCGCCCAGTCGTCCCGGCTCGGGCGGCTCGGACGGTTCCCGGCGAACTCGACCTGCTTGAACTCCCAGGCGCTGTCCTCGCCCAAGCGCAACCGGTGCTCGATGTCCGCGTCGCTGAACCGCATTGCCGGATTTCTCGATCCTGTCCTCAATTGCTGGATCCCGGACGCTTCAGGTTCCCGGCGATGCCGGTGTCTATGAAGTCGGCCATGATTTCGAAGCAGACCTTGGCCATGACGACGCACATGCCGAGGGGGTCAGCAGATTGGCATTGCCTGCGCCGGAATAAACCTTGCCCCTCGGCCGGTCGATGATGTTCTTGTTCTTGAAGTCCGACGTGAGTTTCCCGTCTGCGGTGTACAGGAGACGTACACCGGTCGCTCTCGCCAACGCGAGCACGTGCGGATCATCGGAGCGGAGGTCTGCGTGAGTTTCCAGCTTGCGTTCTTCGTCGGCGAACAGGCTCGCGGGGACGTGCTTCGCTCTGCCGGCTCGAACGTAATCGGCCAGCTTGGCCTTGGCTCGACCTCGGATCTCCTGCGCAAACTTGCCTTCCGTCGAATACACGATGCTCCCCGCGCCCTGACTTAGCCACCTGCGTATCGGCCTGGAATTCTCGTCGGCCGGGTCGGCGAGAAAGACATCGAGCTTGTTGGCGTCCACGATGATGCACATCTTCGGTGGCCCTCAGTCCGTGAACCCCAGCAGTCTGTCGGTTTCCTTCAGGAAGAAGTCACGGTATCCCCTCGGCGCGCCAAGGAGGTTTCCATGCTCGTCCAGGGTCATGTTGTGGATCTCGACGGCGTTGCTCTTGGGTTCGAAGTAGAGAAGGGACACGTCGTCGGGCTTCAGCAGCCCTTTTCGGACCGAAATGCGCACGCGGTCGATGATGTAGTCGCTGTGGGTCTCGATCAGGAACCGGTTTCCACTCTGCTTGAACGCTTGGACGAACAGACTGGCGAGTTCCGCCTGGCCTCGAGGGTGCAGGTGAACCTCCGGCTGCTGGAGCAGGAACTCGCACTTGCGTCCGCTGCTGGACCCTTTCAGCACATCCACGAGAATCGGCAGGCTCTGGCTGACGCCGTAACCGACGTCCATGAGGTTCGAATGAGGTCCGGATCGTACCTTGACCTGCAACTGAAAAGGGTCGCTCATCTGCTTGCCGTGGCGTTTCACCTTGATGTCGGCGAATAGCCCGGAACCCTGGCCGAACTTCACGAGGTCGTTGTGCAGCGATTTCCAGTGCGGCGTGTCCGTGCGATCCAGCCTCATCATCAGCATCGGGACATGTTCCCCTTCCGGGGAAGCGGTCTCGCGTATCGGATCGTAGGTACGTTTGGGCTTGGAACGAAGCGGTGCGACCGGAATCAGGTCGGGCAAACGCGGGAGCTCGTCGTCGAAAGGCCATTGAAGTTCGGTGTGTTTTCTCTTTGCGGCTCCTCGGCGGAAGAACAGGCCATGGAGATACTCGAAGCTGGTTTCCAAGTTTGACCATCCGGGGGGCATTCCCCAAAAATCGGGATCGCGGATCACGAAGTCCAACATGGCCATCGTGCGAACAAGCGGAACACCCTTGGCGTGCTCGGTAAGGCCTGGAATCTGCACGATGGTTCCTTCCTCATCTGAACTCATCTCTAGGAACGCATCGGAATCGAACTGGAAACGCAAGGACGAGACCACCGGTTCCGAGCCTTTCTCGCGAAAAGCAACCGACAGCTCACACGGTGACATGACGTCGTCTGGCGATCGATCGACTCGGACCCCGATCTTGAACTCGTCGATACGGCCGCTCGGGCCGCGTCGTGACCGGACGATGTCGCGGAACGAACCCATGACGAAAGGCTCTCCGTTGAAATCCAGGAATTCGCCGATCCCTGGATTGGAAAACATCCCATGCAACACCCTGTAACAGCCCAGGAAGGTCGTCTTGCCGGTACTGTTCTCGCCCACGAGCAGCGTGACGGGCCGCAAGCGGCCACGCTGTTCGTCCTGGAAGCAGCGTACGTCCTGCAAGATCAGTTCTCTCGCGTCCACGACAAGACCTCCTTCGCGCGTTCAGTCTGCTGGTGGTCCGTGCACAGGAATCCGCGTCGGTCTGGTAGCTGTAAGGTCCGTCGGCCATGGATAGCTGTCGCAACGGATCGAAGCCGGGCAGCGTGGTCTGCCCTTAGGGTAATCGTGGATGTGACCATGGCAAGATCTCTGGTTGCCTTTTGGACCGTCTGATCCAACTCGGCTTGAGTTCCTTCTCCCTATGGAAAGGCGCGACCTTCGCCTTCGCTCAGGATGAACGAGGATCGTTGTTCAGTGGTTCCTTTCGGTTGTGAAATCCTGCTTTACATTTCGAGTCGTGTCAAGGAGACGGTCCGTTGGCAGCTATCCCCTGCCCTCCGATGCTTCCCGCCCACGTGGCGGCCAGGGTAAGGATGTAGCCGTGCTTGGCGGGGAAGAGGCTCATCAAGGGAGGCCGGCTGAGCAACAGCATCCCACGCAGTCGTGCCTGACTGGGCGGGAGCCCCGGACGGTCAGTCGAGCATCCGTCTGCGGGGAAGCAGCGCCCTCCGGCTCCGAACACGGAGGCCGGGCTCGTCCTGCACGGCGTACCAGAAACGCTCCCCGTCCAGAGCCAGGCACGTCGGGCGAAAGGGCACGGGGAGACGCTCCGCCGCCAGTTCGCGCACGGGGTCGTAACGGAGGAACGAGTACCCCGCCTGGCTCTCGTCGCTCCAGTCTCCCAAGGGTCCGGGGTCGCATTCGACGAACCAGAGCTCGCCCTGGTGCGAAGTGGGGTTGAGGATCTGGTTCTCGGTGCGGATGGTCCACAGTGGGCGGCCGCTCTGCGGGTCCATGCAGAACAGCTTGCGGTTGCGCCGGTGGCTCAGCCACAGCTTGTCGTTCAGCACGGTGACGCCGGACGCGGCGCCGTCAGGGCAGTCGAAACGCCGGGTCACCCGGTTGGTTTCGAGGGACCACAGGAGCAACTGTTGCCCCAGCCGTCCGCCGGCGGTGATGAGCCAGAGGCCTTCGTTGGACGGGCAGGCGTGCCGGACCCCCGGAAACGAAAGGACCTCGTCGCACGACCCGCTTGCGGGGTCGTAGGCTGCCACCAGGGACTCGTCCGCGGACGCAAGCCACAGTCGGCCCGCCCGCCACTGCATCCCCGTGACGGAAAGTGACCGGACGTCGATCATGAGGTTTTCACCGGCCGGCGGCGAGACCGCCGGCCGGTGAGCGGCGGCTACCCCTGCCTCGCCGGGCGGGTACGAAGAGATGGCGCCGCGTTGCGCGGGACGGCTCGGCCCCGGCACGCCGTCAACGGCTCAGGCAAATCCGATCGGACGCGCCTCGCTACATGTTCATGGCGAACCGAACGCCAGCCTCCGTGACTACCGAGAATCGATCCGGCAGTTGATTTTCGTAAAGCTGTAGGAGGCGCCGAATGACCCTCACTTGGTTCATTGGGCGTTCGTCTTGCAGCCTCAGCAAGACAATCCCCCTGTGCGACCTGCGTTCTCGGAATGCTTTCTCGCCAAAATCCTTGTCGGTCGTCAGGAGAATTCGGTTCTCCCGGTGCGCTTTGCGAACGAGTTCTTCGTCGGTTGCGCCGCGCGCCTCCTCGAAGACGGAGAATACGTCGTGCCCTTCTTGTCGCAACCACTGCGCTACCGTGGGGCCAACGCATTCGTCTATCAGGAACCGCATCCAGGCGTCTCTGCAGCCAACGGTGCGAAGGTGGTGTCCCCCAGGGCTTTCGCGGCAAACAGGACGCAGGCCAAAACGTCTTCTTGGGCGATTCCGTCGTACTCCGCCGTGATCTTTTCAACGGTCTCGCCGTGGGCGAGCAGGTTGAGGATGTGTTCCACCGTCAAACGTGTGCCCTTGATGACGGCCTTCCCTCCCATCACCCCTGGATTCAATTCGATGCGTTTCAATAGCTCTCTGTCTTCCATGTTTTCCATGAATGTTCGGCCTCCTCACGATGACGGCCCGCCCGGTCCATCCCGCCACCGCAGGTTCCTGCTTAGCACGTCTTCCTGTCCCGGTCGAGCCGGTGGACGGAGGATGCCGGTCACCATGTTCGCAATGGAAGGCGTCTTTCTCCGTGGCCTGCGCCTGCCTGGTTTGACTCACGGGTAGCGTTGGGCTATCAACGTCGCGTCTCTCACGTCAGGTCCTCGCACCATGTACCCCGCCTCCTTCGACTACGCCGTCGCCGATTCTGTGGAACACGCCATCGACCTGCTCCAGGGTTCGGGAGAAGGGGCCAAGCTGCTGTCCGGCGGGCAGAGCCTGGTGCCGCTCATGAAGCTGCGGCTGGTCCGGCCGACCCGGGTCATCGACATCGGACGGGTTCCCGGGCTGGCGCACGTGCGGGAAGACGAGGCCGCGGGCCTCCTGCTGGTGGGCGCCCTGGCCACGCACGCGCAGGTGGGCGCGTCCCCCGTGGTCCGCGAGAAGCTGGGGTTGATGGCCGAGGCCGCGGGAGTCATCGGCGACGCCCAGGTGAGGGGTTGGGGGACCCTGGGCGGGGCGTTGGCCGAAGCAGACCCCGCGGGGGACTGGGGTCCGGTGGTGCAGGCCCTGCGGGGGCAGGTGGTGTGCGTCGGACCGCGCGGGAGCCGGGTGGTGGACGCCGGGGAGTTCTTCGTGGATGCCTACACCACGGTCCTGGCCGACGACGAGTTGATTACGGAAGTCCGGGCGCCTTTGCCGCCGGCCGGCAGCGCGGGCGCCTACCTCAAGCTGGAGCGTCGGGCCGGGGATTTCGCGGTGGCCAGCGTGGCGGTCCAGCTCGGCCTGGACGAGTCCGGGCGCTGCCGGGACGCCGGCGTGGCCCTGGGCGCGGCCGGACTCACGCCCATCCGGGCGACCGCGGCCGAGGAGACCCTCCGGGGCCAGGGCATGGACCCGGACGTGGTGGAGGCCGCGGCCCAACAGGTCCGCGACGCCGCGAGCCCCCTGGCCGACGTCCGCGGTTCGAGCGACTACAAGCGGGCCGTATGCGGCGCGTTGTTCCGGAAGGCGGTGGACGTGGCCCTGCGGCGCCATCGAGGCGAAACGGTGGAGGGAGGGCATGTCCGCTAGGCGGAAGATCTCGGTCACGGTCAACGGAAGGCTCCACCAGGGCGAGGCCGAGCCGCGCATGCTGCTGGTGGACTACGTCCGGGACGTCATCGGCCTCAAGGGCACGCGCTACGGGTGCGACACCAGCAACTGCGGCTCGTGCACGGTGGTGATGGACGGCAGGAGCGCCAAGTCCTGCACCTTCCTGGCGGTGCAGGCGGACGGGCGCGAGCTCACCACCATCGAGGGCCTTGCCGCGGAAGGCGGGCTCCATCCCCTGCAGGCCGCGTTCCAGGAGGCCCACGCGCTCCAGTGCGGCTTCTGCACTTCCGGCATGGTCATGTCCGCCCATGCGCTGCTCGCCCGGAACCCGAACCCCTCCCGGGACGAGATACGCCGGGGGATCATCGGCAACCTGTGCCGCTGCACCGGATACCTGCCGGTGGTGGAAGCGGTGGAGGCCGCGGCCCGGGGGCGGAAGGCCGGCGGCGAGGGAGGGACTCCATGAGCTCCGCAGAGCGCCCGCCCCTCGTGGGCCAACCCCTGGTGCGCAAGGAAGACCCGGACATCCTCCGGGGCGAGGCCCGTTACACCTTCGACGTGGACCTGCCGGACATGCTCCACGTGGCCGTCTATCGGAGTCCGGCCGCCCACGCGAGGATACGGCGAGTGGACCTCTCCCGGGCGCTGGAGTTGCCCGGCGTGGTGGCGGGCCTGACCGGCGAGCAGGTGCGGCGGCTCGGTTACGTCAACCCGCTGTCGCCCTTCCCGTTCCAGAGCCGAGACCCGTTCCGCCGGGGCAACCCCACCATCAAGTTCTTCGACCACTACTGCCTCGCCTGGGACAAGGTGCGGTTCGTGGGCGAGCCCGTGGCCGCGGTGGCCGCGGTGGACCGTTACGTGGCGGAGGACGCCCTGGACCTGGTGGAGGTGGACCTGGAGCCCCTGCCGCCGGTGGTGGATTCCGCCGCGGCCCTGGAGCCCCAAGCCGAGCGCCTGTACGAGGACTGGGACGACAACGTCATGCTGACGTTCCGCGTGTCCGGCGGGGACGTGGAGGCCGCGTTCCGGGAGGCGGACGTCATCGTCCGGGAAGAGATCCACAGCGGCCGCTTCACCGGCACGCCCATCGAGACCCGGGCGGTGGCGGCCAGCTACGACGCCGGCGGCAAGACGCTGAGGGTGTGGAGCACCACCCAGATCGGGCACGTCATCGGAACGCTGATCGAGAACACCATCGCGCTCCCGGACCTGAAGGTCCACGTGATGTTCCGGCGCATCGGCGGCGGTTACGGGCAGAAGTGGGCGTTCTACCCGGAGGAGATCCTGCTGCCGCTGCTGTCCATCCTCACCCACCGTCCGGTCAAGTGGGTGGAGACCCGGAGCGAGCACATGACCGGCACCATCCACGCCCGGGAGCAGACCCACCACATCGAGGCCGCGGTGCGCCGGGACGGCGCCATACTCGGGGTGAAGGACCGGATCGTGGCCAACATCGGCGCCGCCTATCCCACCGGCGGCCTGGCCTCCATCGTCACCACCGGCATGTTCGTGCCCGGCGCCTACCGCATCGAGAACTACCAGGGGGAGGTGCTGGGGGTGGTCACCAACAAGACCCCCTACGGCGCGCACCGGGGCTTCGGGAAGTCGGAAGCCTGCTTCGTCATCGAACGGCTGGTGGACCGCATCGCCGCGCGCCTGGACATGGATCCGGTGGAGGTGCGGCGGCGCAACTTCATCCCCCCGGACGCCTTCCCCTACCGCTCCGTCACCGGCCCGCGCTACGACAGCGGCCGCTACCGGGAAGCGTTGGACAAGGCGCTGGAGCTGCTGGACTACGACCACTGGCGCAAGGTCCGGGCGGAGCTCGCGGCCCGGGGGCGCTACGTGGGCGTCGGGACCTGCCTGGTCATCGAGCCGTCGAGCTCCACCCGCATGGGTTCCTACAACGCGGGCTACTACAGCGTCCGCATGCGCATGGACCCCAACGGCAGGGTTTACGTGTTCCCGAGCGGCAGCGACGACGGCCAGGGCCACGCCACCTCCATCTCCCAGCTCGTGGGGGACGAGCTCCGGGTCTCCTTCCACGACGTCATGGTGGTGGAGGGGGACAGCCTCGCCTGTCCCTACGGCTCCGGCTCGTACTCCAGCCGCTTCTCCGTGGTGGGGACCACCGCGGTGACCCTGGCCGCGCGGGCGCTGCGGGAGAAGATCACCGGGATCGCTTCGGTCATGCTGCGGCATCCTCCGGGCGGCCTGGAGTTCTCCGCCGGCGGGGTGTGCGTCGAAGGCCGCCCGGACCGGGCCGTGTCCCTGTCGGAGGTCGCCCGCACCGCCTATTTCTACCCGTTCCAGTTGCCCGAGGGCATGGACCCGGGGCTGGAGGTGCTGTACCACTTCCGCGACCCCAACATCGAGTTCGAGGCGGACGAGCGCGGCCGCGTGGCCATGTTCAGCAGCTTCCCCTACGACGCCGAAGCCGCGGCGGTGGAAGTGGAGCCGGACACCGGCCTGTTGAAGATATTGAAGTTCGTCTCCGTCCACGACTGCGGCAACATGCTGAACCCGCTCATCGTGAGGGGCCAGCACGTGGGCGCCCTGGCCCACGGTTTCGGCGGGGCGCTCTACGAGGAGTTGCCCTACACGGAAGAGGGCCAGCCCATGGCGGCGAGCTTCAAGGACTATTTCCTGCCCACGGCCATGGAGATCCCCGAGCTGGTGCTGGAGCACATCGAGACCCCCAACCCCTTCACGCCCGGAGGCTTCAAGGGCGCCGGCGAGACCGGCACGGTGGGGCCGCCCGCGGTGCTGGCCAACGCGGTGGAGGACGCGCTCAAGCCCCTGGGCGTCGCCGTCCGCCGCCTCCCGCTCACGCCGCAGTACCTCTGGTCGCTCATCCGGGAGGCCCGGGGCGCGAGCCGCGGCGCGGCCGGATAGGGAGACCCCCCATGTCCGACAAGGTGATCCTGGAGAAGACGGGCGACGCGGCGAGCCTCACTCTGAACCGTCCGGACGAGGGCAACGCGGTGGACTCCGAGACCATGGCCCTGCTGACGGAGAGCCTGGCCGAGGCGGCCGCGGACAAGGGGCTCCGGCTCCTGGTCATCGAGGGGAGGGGAGACCACTTCTGCTCCGGGCGCGAGCCGGACGCGCCCAGGCCCGAAAACGCCGCCCAGTGGGCGGAAGCCCTCGGTCGGATCGTCCGCGTCAACGAGTTGCTGCAATCGTTCCCGGGCGTCAGCCTGGCGGTGGTCCGGGGCAAGGCCTTCGGGTTCGGCTGCGGACTGGCGGTGCAGAGCGACGTGACACTTGCCGCGGACGACGCGAGGTTCGCGTTCCCGGAGATCCGCGCCGGGTTCCCGCCCACCGTGGTCATGTCCTACCTGAGCCGATGGATGCACCGGAAGAAGGCCCTGGAACTGGTCCTGACCGGAGGCGAGGTCAGCGCACAGGAGGCCGAGCGGCAAGGCCTGGTGAACCGGGTGGCGCCGCCGGAGCGGCTGGCGGAGGAGAAGCGGCGCTGGATGGAGACCCTGGCGAGCCGCGACCTACAGGGCCTCCGGGCCGCCAAGGCGTTCTTCCGGGACACCGCGGAGTGGTCCACCGGCGCCGCGGCGCAGTACGGGGTTACGCGGTTGGCGAACTTCTTCGCGAGCCGGGACAAGGGCTGACGATCCGGGTGCTGACGGTTCGGCGCCGCGGGGCGCCCCCGTCCGGCGCGCCGTCCCGCACTAGCGCTTCAGGTCGATCTTGCGCCCGAAGCTGACCTCGCCCTTGTCTATCCTGAGGGAGAACCCGCAATCAGGCATGGTGCAGACCCAGGCCTTGTACATCACGGAAGCGCCGTCCTGGCCATAGTCCGACAGGGGGATCAACGTGCCATTGCCGCATTTCTGACATTTCGGCAATTCCATCTCCACTCCTCCTTGGCAGCGCGCGCCGACCATGCACGGGAGTCTTTGCAAACCGCCCCGCCCCCGCGCCACCCGGCAAGTTGACGGATGGCGGCACGATATAGAAAATCCGCGTCGAAATCAAGTTGATTCCCCGCGCCCGGACCTCCGGGCGGACTTCGGAAACCTCTTGACAATCGGGACAGGGGGCATGAGCGCGTCCTTCGACTTCGCTTCGCTACGCTCAGGACGAACGGGAATAGGAGTGTCAGGACGAACGGGGACAGGAAGGCCAGGGGGAGGGGATCCATCCCGGATGTCTCGGTCGTTACCGGCTCCTTCGGTTTGACAGTTTCCACGGGCCGGGGATATGATGCCGCGGACCATCGGCGTATCCGGCGTCGGGGCGTCCCCTCGCTGCCTGCCGTCGCGTCGAACCCCATGTCCGTCGTAGCGATCATACCGGCGCGTTACGGATCGACGCGGTTCCCCGGAAAACCCCTGGCCAGGATCGGCGCCAAGCCGATGATCCAGCACGTGTACGAGAGCACGGCCAACGCGCCCCTGGTCCGCCGCACCCTGGTGGCCACCGACGACCCGCGCATCCTGGACGCGGTGCGGGGCTTTGGCGGAGAGGCGGTAATGACATCCGGGGACCACGCGAGCGGCACCGACCGCCTGGCCGAGGTCGCCGGAGACCTCCGGGCGGAGTGGATCGTCAACGTCCAGGGGGACCTTCCGTTCATTCGGACGGAGACCATCCGCGAGAGCGTCGATTGCCTGGTGCGGGACCCGGCCGCGCCCATGGCGACCGCGCGCACCCCCATCGCCTCGGAGCGCGAGTTCCGCGACGTGAACGTGGTCAAGGTGGTGACCGACCGGGACGGCTTCGCGTGCTATTTCTCCCGGGCGCCGATCCCCTGGCCCCGGACGCCGCCCGCGGAGCCCGTATGCTGGGGCCATCGCCACCTGGGCATCTACGTCTATCGGCGGGAGTTCCTGCTGCGCATCGCCTCCATGCCCGCGGCGGCGGCGGAGCTGGCCGAGGGGTTGGAGCAGTTGCGCGTCCTGCACTACGGTTTCCGCATCCGGGTCGTGGACGCCGCGGAGACGGGGGTGGAAGTCGATACGCCGGAGGACCTGGAACGGGCGGAGGCCTACTGGAGCCGAGTCCGGGCGAGTGAGGGCCATGGCTAATTTGCGGCAGAAGTTCATTTTCGTCACCGGCGGGGTCATGTCGTCCCTCGGCAAGGGACTCGCCTCGGCCTCCATCGGCGCGCTGCTGGAAAGCCGCGGCCTCAAGGTGACGCTGGTGAAGATGGACCCGTACATCAACGTGGACCCGGGCACCATGAGCCCGTACCAGCACGGCGAGGTGTTCGTCACCGACGACGGCGCGGAGACCGACCTGGACCTGGGGCACTACGAGCGCTACGTCTCCACCGCCACCGGACGGGCCAACAACTTCACCACCGGGCAGGTGTACGACACGGTCATCGCCAAGGAGCGGCGCGGAGACTACCTGGGGGGAACGGTCCAGGTGATCCCCCACATCACGGACGAGATCAAGCGCCGGATCATCGCCGCGGCCGAGGACTACGACATCGCCATCTGCGAGGTGGGCGGCACCGTGGGCGACATCGAGAGCCTCCCCTTCCTGGAGGCCGTCCGGCAGTTCGGCCGGGACTACGGCAGGGACAACGTGATCTACGTCCACCTGACGTACGTGCCGTACATGGCCCCCGGCGGCGAGCTCAAGACCAAGCCCACCCAGCACAGCGTGAGGGAACTCGCCGGCCTGGGGATCCAGCCGGACTTCCTGCTGTGCCGGACCGACCGCCTGTTGAGCCGGCAGCTCAAGTCGAAGATCGCCAGTTTCTGCAACGTGGACGAAAACTCCGTGATCACCGCCAAGGACGTGGAGTGGATCTACGAGGTGCCGCTGGTCCTGCACCAGGAAGGCCTGGACGACAGGATCGTGGAGAGGCTCCGTATGTGGACCGGCGCCCCCAACCTGCGCAAGTGGCAGAAGACCGTGCACATCCTGAAGAACGCCCGGGAGTCGGTGCGGGTGGCGGTGGTGGGGAAGTACATGGAGCTCAAGGAGTCCTACAAGAGCCTGATGGAGGCCCTGGTCCACGGAGGCATCGCCAACGGCGTCCGCGTGGAGCTGGAGTGCATGGACGCGGAGAAGATGGAGAAGCAGGACGTCCAGAAGCTCCTGGGCGGCGTCCAGGGGGTCCTGATACCCGGCGGGTTCGGCGACCGGGGCGCCGAAGGCAAGGTCCGGGCGGTGCGCTACGCCCGGGAGAACGGCGTGCCGTTCTTCGGCATCTGCCTCGGGATGCAGATCGCGGTGGCCGAGTTCGCCCGCAACGTCTGCTCCCTCAAGGGCGCCAACTCGGTGGAGTTCGACGCCCGGACGAAACACCCGGTGATCCACCTGATGGAGGAGCAGAAGGACGTGGACCGGATGGGCGGGACCATGCGGCTGGGGGCGTACCCCTGCGTGCTGGCGTCGGACTCGCTCGCGGCCCGGCTGTACAGGAAGAAGCGCATCTCGGAGCGCCATCGGCACCGCTACGAGTTCAACAACGGGTACCGGGAGACCGTGCAGGACAAGGGGCTGCGGATCAGCGGCCTGTCCCCTGACGGCAGCCTGGTGGAGATCGTCGAGTTGACGGACCACCCCTGGTTCGTGGGTTGCCAGTTCCACCCGGAGTTCAAGTCCCGGCCCACCGAGTGCCATCCGCTGTTCAAGGGTTTCATCCGCGCCGCGGCGCAGCAGCGTTCGTCCGCGGGGGAGGTCCCGCGGATGCGCATCGTCGCGGACTCGTCGAGGCCATGAGCGCCGGCGAGGTCCGCATCGGCGAGGTCCGGGTGGGCGGCGGCCGGCCGCTGGCCCTGATCGCCGGTTCGTGCGTCATCGAGGACCGGGACTCGGCGTTCCGGCACGCGTCGTACCTGCGCGAGCTGACCCGGCGCCTGGACATCCCGTTCATCTACAAGTCGTCCTACGACAAGGCCAACCGCACTTCGCTGGAATCGTTCCGGGGTCCGGGCCTCGACGAAGGGTTGCGCATACTGCAGGAGGTGAAGCGGGAGTTGGGGGTCCCGGTGCTCACGGACGTGCACGAGCCCGACCAGGTGGGGCCGGCCGCGGAAGTGGCGGACGTGGTCCAGATCCCCGCGTTCCTCTGCCGGCAGACCGACTTCGTCGCGGGAGTGGCCCGGGCCGCCAAGGTCGTCAACGTGAAGAAGGGCCAGTTCCTCGCTCCCTGGGACGTGGAGAACGTGGCGGCCAAGATCGTGGCCGCGGGCAACGCCAACGTGCTGCTGACCGAGCGCGGGGCCTCCTTCGGCTACAACAACCTGGTGTCGGACATGCGCTCGCTGGTCATCATGCGGGACACGGGTTTCCCGGTGGTCTTCGACGCAACCCACAGCTTGCAGCTTCCCGGCGGCCTGGGCCGGGCGTCGGGCGGCGACCGGCGGTTCATCGCGCCCCTCGCCCGGGCGGGGGTGGCGGTGGGGGTGGACGGCCTCTTCATGGAAGTGCACGAAGACCCGGATCGGGCGCTGAGCGACGGCCCCACCTCCTTCCCCCTGTCCGGCCTGGACGAGTTGCTGCGGACCGTCAAGGACATCGACCGCCGGGTCAAGCAACACGGGAGCGGATGACATGGGCGGGGCGCCGGACGCGGTCCGCAAGGCCCGTGACGTGCTGGACATGGAGATCCGCGGGATCGCCGCGGCCAGGGACCGCATGGGCGAAGAGTTCGCCCGGGCGGTGGAGATCCTCCGCGGCTGTCCCGGCAAGGTCATCGTGACGGGCGTGGGCAAGTCGGGCCTCGTCTGCCGCAAGATCGCCGCCACGCTGGCGAGCACCGGCGCCCCCGCCTTCTTCCTCCACGCCGGGGAAGCCAGCCACGGGGACCTGGGCATGATCATGCGGGACGACGTGGTCCTGGCGGTGTCCAACAGCGGCGAGTCCGAAGAGGTGCTGAAGGTCCTGCCCTTCGTCAAGCGTTGGGGACTCAAGCTCATCGCCATGACCGGCAACGGACGTTCGGCCCTGGCCTTGGCCGCGGACGTGGTCCTGGACGTGGGGGTCCCCGAGGAAGCCTGCCCCCTGGGGCTGTCGCCCACCGCGAGCACTACCGCGGCCCTGGCCATGGGGGACGCCCTTGCGGTGGTGCTGCTGGAGCGCCGGGGGTTCGGGAAGGAGGACTTCCTGCTCCGGCACCCCGGCGGCGCGTTGGGCCGGAAGCTGCTCCTTCGCACCGGGGACCTGATGCATCGGGGCGAGGAAATACCCCTGGTCGGCGAAGACACGCCGCTCAGGGACGTGCTGCTGGAGATCACGTCCAAGCGCCTGGGGGTCACCGGGGTCGTGACCCGAAACCGCGCGCTGGCGGGGATCATCACCGACGGGGACCTGAGACGCTGCCTCGCTCGGAGCGGCGGCAAGGCGGACGTCCTCGACTGCACGGCCGGGGAGATCATGACCCGGGACCCCAAGACCATCGGCGGCGAGGCGCTGGCCGCGGAAGCGGTGGCGTTGATGGAAAGGTTCTCCATCACCTCCCTCTTCGTCAAGGCTCCCGACTCGGACCGGCCCCAGGGGATCATCCACCTCCACGACCTCCTCAAGGCCGGCGTGGTCTGACCCCCCGGGCGCCGCCCGCGGACCCGGGGCGTTCAAGCAAATTCCATGCCCGTTCCCATGCCCGTTGCTTTACACTCCACCGCGGAACTGTTATCCCGAAACCGGCAGGGCGTCGTGCGGGGGAATGCCCGCAGGTCGAACGTATGCGGTCCGTAAGGACAGGACTCTTGCTGGCCACGGCTCTGGGCGTGGCCTTCGTGGTCGTCGAGGTCGCGCGGCACATGCGGGGGCAGGCGCTTCCGGATCCCCGGGCCCTGTTGCAACTCACCCCGGGAGCGGCCCTGCACGTCAAGGACTTCCATCGGAGCATGATCGAGGACGGACGGAAGACCTGGGAGGTCAAGGGCGCCGAAGGCGCCTGGTACGAGTCCGAGGAAAGGGCGGTGATCGTGCGCCCGGAACTGGTGTTCCACCATCCGGACGGCAAGACCCTGGAAGCCGCGAGCCCGGAGGGGAAAGTGTTCCTTCCCCGCGGCCGACTGGGACGGGCGGTGCTGGAAGGTCCGGTGGACGTGACCTACGACAACGCGCGGTTCCGGGCCGACCGGCTCATCTACCTCCACGCCGAGGAGCGGGTGGTCTGCCCCGGCAAGTTCCGGGCCAGGGTGGACGGGGTGGAGTTCGAGGGCCGGGACATGAGCTATTCGCTCCGGGACGAGGTCCTGGAGGTCCGGGGCGCGGTCAGGACCACCCTTCCGCCGCGGCGCCCGGTCCTGGCGAACGTGGCCGGGAGTTGACCGGAGGACCGGGTACGGCTCCATGAAGCGCCCCACGACTCACGGAACGGAGGTCCCTCACGGGAAGCCGTCCGGCCCGGGACGGCGATGGCGGTTGGCGTGTCTTGCGGTGCTGGTTGCGCTCCACGCCGCGGGTCCCGCGGGCTGGGCCGCGGACGACGGCCCGGACGCCCCGAAGCCGGCCCCGGGCCGCGCCGCCCCGGACCGGGAGTCGCCCCTGGTGATCACCGCGGACCGCATGGAGCTCCGCCGCAAGGAGAACCTCATCGTCTATAGGGGGAACGTGCTGGCGGAGCGGGGCGACGTGAAGATCCGCAGCGACGTCCTGTCGGCGCGCTACGACCCCGGGGACGGATCGTTGAAGACCGTGGTGGCCGAAGGGAAGGTGCGGGTGAGCCAGGGCGCCCGCGAGATGACCGGCGACAAGGCGGTTTTCGACGACTCGAACGAGACCATCACCGTGTCCGGGAACACGGTCATGCGCGACGGCGACAACAGCGTCTCGGGCGGCCGCGTCACCATCTACCTGAAAGAGGACCGCAGCGTCGTCGAGAACCGCGGCGGACGGGTCAAGGCGGTCATCTTTCCCGGCCAGTGGAACCGTTGAGGCCCGCCGGGTAGCTCCCCCATGAGCGTTCTCAACGCGGAAGGAATCGTCAAGGCATATCAGGGGCGGCGTGTGGTGGACCGGGTCACGCTGGAGGTCCACGGTGGCGAGGTCGTGGGGCTCCTGGGTCCCAACGGGGCGGGCAAGACCACCCTGTTCCACATCGTGATCGGCCTGGTCCGGGCCGACGAAGGGAAGGTCGCCCTCAACGGGACCGACCTGACCGCGGCGCCCATCTACCGTCGGGCCAGGGCCGGCATCAGCTACCTGCCCCAGGAGTCTTCGGTGTTCCGGGGCCTGACGGTCAGGCAGAACCTGTTGGCCATACTGGAGACCCTGCGGCTCGGCAAGGAAGAGGAGGAGGAACGGAGCCGCCGGCTCCTGGGGACGTTCGGCCTCGTCCACTTGGCCGACCGGAGGGCCGACACCCTGTCCGGCGGCGAGCGGCGGCGCGTGGAAATCGCCCGGGCGCTGGTGCTGTCGCCTTTCTTCGTGCTCCTGGACGAGCCCTTCACCGGGGTGGACCCCATCGCCCTGGCGGACATCGAGTCGGTCATCCGGCGGCTCACCGAGTCCGGCATCGGCATACTCATCACGGACCATAACGTCAGGGAGACCCTCCGGCTCTGCACCCGGGCCTACATCCTGAGCCGGGGGGTGGTGCTCGCCGAGGGGACCCCGGGCCACATCGCTTCCAGCGACGAGGCCCGCAAGGTCTATCTGGGCGAGGGGTTCAGCCTGTAGCGGAGGCGGGACACCGGGATGGCGCTCGAGATCAAGCTCTCCCAGAAGCTCGCGCCGCAACTGGTGATGACGCCCCAGTTGCAGCAGGCCATCAAGCTGCTCCAGTTGTCCCATCTCGACCTCCAGCAGCGGGTCTCCCAGGAGTTGCAGGAGAACCCCGCCCTGGAGGAAGCCCCCGGCGAGGACGACGGCGCCCCGGAAATGGTCCGGGAGCCCGAATCGACCCCCGACGCCACGGTCACCGACCGCATCCTGGAGTGGCAGGACTACCTGAACGCCAACTCGCGCCACGACATGGGGAGTCCCGAGGCGGCCCGGGAGGACGAGGACTTCCCGTCGCTGGAGGACACCGTCACCCGCAAGGAGACGCTGCAGGAGCACCTGTTGTGGCAACTCCGCATGGCCGGGCTGGACCACGCGGGCGAGAGCATCGGGATGTTCATCATCGGCAACCTGGACGAACGGGGCTACCTGGAGGCGTCCGTGGAGGAGGTCGGCGAGTTGGCTCGGGCGGACCCCGGCGCGGTGGAGGACGTCCTGGCCCGTGTCCAGTCCTTCGACCCGGTGGGCATCGCCGCCCGGGACCTGCGCGAGTGCCTGCTGGCGCAGCTCCGCAACGCCGGAATGAAGGACGGCCTGGCCGCCCGCATGGTGGCGAACCACCTGCACGAGTTGGAGTACCGGCAGTACGAGAGGATCGCCGACGGCCTCGGGGCGAGCCTGGACCAGGTGGTGGAGGCGGCCCGCCTCATCGCCTGCCTGGAGCCCAAGCCGGCTCGCGGGTTCGACGACGGCGAGGTCCGCGCCATCGTCCCCGACGTGGTGGTCCAGAAGGTGGGAGGCGAGTACGCGGTTTCCCTGAACGACGACGGCGTCCCGCCCTTGCGGGTGAGTCCGCTGGTGCGGCGCCTGGCCCGGGAGAAGGGGGAAGAGGCGCGCAAGGCCAGGGAATACCTGGAGGCGAAGGTCCGGGCGGCCATGTGGTTGATCAAGAGCGTCCACTGGCGCCAGCAGACCCTCTACCGCGTGAGCGAGAGCATCTTCGGCTTCCAGCGCGAGTTCCTGGACCACGGCGTCGCCCGTCTCAGGCCGCTGGTGCTGCGCGACGTGGCCGCGGAGATCGGCATGCACCAGTCCACGGTCAGCCGCGCCACCTCCAACAAGTACGCGTTCACCCCCCAGGGCGTCTTCGAGTTGAAGTTCTTCTTCCAGAGCGGGATACCCCACAACGGGGGCTCCGGTGTGGTCTCCTCGGAGTCGGTCCGGGACCGGATCAAGACGATGGTGGAGTCCGAGGACCCCGGGAAGCCCCTGAGCGACCAGGAGATCGCGGGCGCGCTCGCGGACCTCGGCATCGACATTGCGCGCCGTACGGTGGCAAAATATCGGGACCAACTGGGGATTCTGCCTTCGTCCCGGAGACGGGAGCCGTTGGCGAGCCGTCGGGTCCGCTCCGGCTGACGCCGGCGGGCCGGGCGCGGCAGCCCCGGAAAGGAGGGTGGCGGTTGCGAATCACGGACGTTCTGGACCCGGAAGCGGTGATTCCGAGCCTCCGGGCGCGGGACAAGGGCGCTGTCCTGGAAGAGATGGTGACCCGGGTGTCGAGGCACTACGGGTTCGAGGACTCGCAGCGGCTGCTCGAGGTGATCCGTGCCCGGGAGAGGATATGCAGCACCGCCATCGGGGAAGGAGTCGCCATACCCCACGGCAAGCTCCCGGGGCTGGAGCGCTTGTTCGTCGCCTTCGCCCGCAGTGCGGAAGGGGTCGATTTCGACGCCCAGGACGGCGCCCCGACCCACATCTTCTTCCTGCTGGTTGCGCCCGAAGGATCGACTTCCGAGCACCTCAACGCCCTGGCGCGGGTGTCGCGGCTGGTGAAGGACGCCGGGCTGCGGGAACGCCTCATGCGCGTGGAGACCCCGGAGGAAGTGGTGAGCCTGATCGAGGAGAAGGAACGGGACCTGTGACCCGCGGTTTCTTCCCGCCCGGTTTTTTGCTAGTGGGTTGGAGGCCGCGGCGCGCCCGGCCGGGGAGCCGGGACGCTGGCCCATGCCCATGCACCGCGTCAAGAAGAGGATCGAGATAAAGAACCGCCTCGGGATGCACGCCCGGGCGTCCGCGTTGCTGGTGCAGACCGTGAACCGGTTCTCCTCGGAGGTGAAGATCTCCAAGGACGACAACGTGGTGGACGCGCGCAGCATCATGGGCGTGCTGACTCTGGGAGCCGCCAAGGGGAGCAAGATCCGCGTCGAGACCAGGGGGGACGACGCCCGGGAAGCGATGCTCGCCATCGAGCAGCTCATCGACGACAAGTTTCGCGAGAGTGACTAGCGGCCCTTCCGGGAAGGAAGGGCCGGACAGGGAACATCCATGACGAACAAAGATTTTGTCTTTACCTCGGAATCGGTCTCGGAGGGGCACCCCGACAAGATGTGCGACCAGATATCGGACGCGGTCCTCGACGCCCACCTGGCGGAGGACCCCGACAGCCGGGTCGCATGCGAGACCCTGGTCAAGAACGACCTGGTGGTCATCGCCGGGGAGATCACCAGCAAGGGCAAGGTGGATTACGAGAGCGTGGCGCGCCGGGTGGCGCTGGACATCGGCTACGACGACCCGGCCAAGGGCTTCGACGGCAACACGTGCAAGGTCCTCGTGCACTTGGAGCGCCAGTCCCCCAACATCTCCCAGGGGGTCACGGAAGGCCAGGGGCTGTTCAAGGAGCAGGGCGCGGGCGACCAGGGAATGATGTTCGGCTACGCCTGCGACGACACCGATGAGTTGATGCCCCTGCCGATCCAGCTCGCCCACAACCTGGTGAGCTACCTGGCCAAGGTCAGGAAGTCGGGGGAGGCGCCTTTCCTTCGGCCCGATTCCAAGTCCCAGGTCAGCGTCGAGTACCGGGACGGCAGGCCGCACCGGGTCAGCAACGTGGTGGTTTCCACCCAGCACGTCCCGGAGGTCCCCTACGACAAGCTCCGGGAGACCATCATCGACAGCGTCGTCCGGGCGGTGGTGCCGGCCGGATACCTGGACGACCGCACGCAGTTCCTGGTGAACCCCACCGGCAGCTTCGAGATCGGAGGCCCCCAGGCCGACTGCGGCCTTACGGGACGCAAGATCATCGTGGACACCTACGGCGGCATGGGGCGCCACGGCGGCGGCGCGTTCTCGGGCAAGGACCCTTCCAAGGTCGATCGGAGCGCGGCCTACGTGGCCCGCTACGTGGCCAAGAACGTGGTGGCCGCGGGCCTCGCCCGGCGTTGCGAGATCCAGCTCGCCTACGTCATCGGCGTGGCGGAGCCGGTGTCCATCGCCATCGACACCTTCGGCACCGGCGTGGCCCCGGACCGCGAGATCGCGAGGCTGGTGCGGGAGCATTTCGAGCTCACCCCCAAGGGGATCATCGAAGCCCTGAAGCTGCGAGCGCCCATCTACCAGAAGTCCGCGGCCTACGGCCATTTCGGCCGCAACCCGGAGGACGGCCTGTTCACGTGGGAACGGACCGACCGGGCGGCGGGCCTGAAGAGCGGACTCGAAGAATAGGCTGGAGACCCACCCGGCGCCCTTCCGGCGGTGACCGTCGGGCGGCCCCGGTGCGCGCGGGCCGCCGGAGAGGGAGAGGAACATGGCGAGATCGAAGTTGCAGTTCGACGTGGCGGACCCGGGCCTTGCCGCGGACGGTTGGAAGCGGGTGCTGTGGGCGGACCAGGAGATGCCGGTGCTGCGGAGCGTGCGCGCCCGGTTCGAGCAGGAGAAGCCCCTGAAGGGCCTGCGCTTCTCGGCCTGCCTCCACGTCACCGCGGAGACCGCCAACCTCGTGCGCACGTTGAAGGCCGGGGGCGCGGACGTGGCGCTGTGCGCGTCCAACCCGCTTTCGACCCAGGACGACGTGGCCGCGGCCCTTGTGAAGAAGGAGCGCGTGCCGGTGTTCGCGGTGCGCGGCGAGGACCACGACACCTACTACCGGCACCTGCGGGCGGCGCTGGACCACCGGCCCGTCATCACCATGGACGACGGCGCCGACCTGGTGTCCATGCTGCACCAGGAGTACGCCCACCTGGCCTCCGGCATGGTGGCGTCCATGGAGGAGACCACCACCGGGGTCATCCGGCTGCGCGCCCTGGAGGCCAACGGGGCCCTCAGGATCCCCATCATCGCGGTCAACGACGCCGCCACCAAGCACCTGTTCGACAACCGCTACGGCACCGGCCAGTCCACCATCGACGGCGTCATCCGGGCCACGGACGTGCTGCTGGCCGGCAAACGGGTGGTGGTGGCCGGCTACGGCTGGTGCGGCCGGGGCGTGGCGTCCCGGGCCCGGGGCATGGGGGCCAGGGTGGCGGTCACCGAAGTGGATCCGGTGCGCGCCCTGGAGGCGTCCATGGACGGCTTCGACGTGATGCCCATGAAGGATGCCGCCCGGACCGGCGACCTCTTCATCACCCTGACCGGGGACATGCACGTGATCCGCAAGGAGCACCTGCGGGCCATGAAGGACGGCGCCGTCATCTGCAACTCCGGCCACTTCGACATCGAGATCGACATCGAGGGCCTCACCGAGATGGCGGTGAAGCGCGAGCGCAACGTGAGGAACCACGTGGACTGCTACACCCTGCCCGGGGGGAAGCGCCTGTTCCTGCTCGGCGAAGGCCGACTGGTGAACCTGGCCGCGGCCGAAGGCCATCCGGCCTCGGTCATGGACATGAGCTTCGCAACCCAGGCCCTGGCCTCCGAATGGGCGGTCGAGCAGGGGGACGAGCTGTCGGCCCGGGTCCATGACGTCCCCTCGTCCCTGGTGGAGTGGGTGGCGAGCCTCAAGCTCGCCGCCATGGGCGCCCGGATCGACAAGCTCACCCGGGAACAGAAGCGTTACCTGTCCTCCTGGGAGATGGGCACGTGACGGGTGGGCGCCTGACGGCCCCCGGCAGCGGCTTCCGCCCGGACGCGCGTTGCCGCCCGGCCGGATGACCGGCGAGCCTCCGTTCACACGAGTCGAAGGAAGAGTTCGTCCGCCAGCAGCAGCCCTTCGGGCGCGAAGCGGAGGCGTTGGCCTTCTTCGGCCAGGAGGCCGTCGCCGAGCCACTCCCCGACCGCGGGGAAAGCGTCCCGGGGCGTGGTCCCGAAACGGCGCCGGAAGGCGGGGACCGGGACCCCTTCGATCATCCGCAGCCCGGTGAACAGGTGTTCCGCCATGGCCTGGCGCGGTCCCGGACGCTCGCGTTGGGTGACCGCGTGGCCGTCTTCGCGCGTGCGCTGCATGTAGGCCGCGGGGGACCGCTCGTTCTGCCAGCGCTCGCCCAGGGGGTCTCCGGGCCTTCGGTAATGGCTGTGGGCGCCGGCGCCCACGCCGAGGTAGTCGCCGCCCTCCCAGTAGTTGACGTTGTGGCGCGATTCGAAGCCCGGGCGCGCGTAGTTGGAGATCTCGTACCGCCGCAGCCCGGCCCGGGCGAGGGTGAGGTCGATGCGCCGGGCCATCTCGACCTCGGTCTCTTCGTCCAGCGGGCGCAGCCGGCCCTGGCGGTAGCGGGCGTGGAAGGGCGTCCCTTCCTCGATGGTGAGGTTGTAGGCGGACAGGTGGGGCGGCCGGCTTTCCAGGGCCAGCTTGAGGTCCCGGTCCACGCCGTCCACGGTCTGCCCCGGGACCGCGTAGATCAGGTCGAGGCTGAAGTTGTCGAAGCCTGCGTCCCGGACGCCCTCCAGCGCGCGGCGCGTCTCCGCGGCCCCGTGGCTGCGGCCGAGGAACCGCAGCAGCCCGGGGTCGAAGGTCTGGGCGCCGACGCTGATGCGGTTGACGCCGCAGCCCCGGTAGTCCCGGAACCGGCCGGCGTCCGCGGCCCCGGGGTTCGCTTCCAGCGTGACCTCCATCCGCTCCTCGAAGCGGAACAGCCCGGCGGCCTGGTCGAGCAGCGCGGCGATGCTGTCCCCGTGGAAGGTCGAAGGCGTGCCGCCGCCGAAGAAGACCGTCCTGACGGACCGGTTGGCCCACCGCTCCGAACCGGCATGATGGCGCAGCTCCCGGGCCACGGCGCCGGTGTACTCCCCCTCGGGGATGCGGGCGGCCACGTGGGAGTTGAAGTCACAGTAGGGGCACTTGCTGACGCAGTAGGGGATGTGGACGTAGAGCGAGAAGGGTTCCATGGGAAATTGCGGAAGACGGCTTGCCGTGTTTATGCTTGGCGTCGCGCGCGATGGGCACTACAATCAGGGAGCCTGTGAAGAATCGAGACATCCAGGATGGATTCCCTCACCCTGACACTCCTATCCCCGTTCGTCCTGAGCGTAGAGGATCTCTCCCTGTTCGTCCTGAGCGAAGCGGAGCTATCCCCGTTCGTCCTGAGCGTAGCGAAGCGGAGTCGAAGGACGCGCTCATGTCGCCTGTACCGATTGTCCAGAGGTTCCTTAGTATGATACGCGGCCGGAGGCAACGCTTCGGTCCCCGGCGACCGCGGGGCCGCGCAGGGCGCCAAGGAGGTTTTCCATGCTGACCAACAGGGTAAGCGAGATCATGACGCGCTCGATCATCACGGCCGAGCCGTCGAGCACCGTACGGGAAGCGACCCGGCTCATGGTGGATCGCCGGGTGGGGCGCGTGGTCGTCACCGAGGGCGACGAGCCGTCCGGCATCTTCACCGAGCAGGACGTCCTGCGGCGGGTGATGAACCGGACCCTCGACGTCCACAAGACCCCCGTGCGCCGGGTCATGACCACGCCGCTTCCCGGGGTGCCGGAGCGGACGCCCATCGTCGATGTGCTGGGCATGATGTACAAGGGCCGGTCCCGGCACCTGCTGGTCTATGACGACGATCGCCGCACCGCGGGCCTGGTCTCCATGCGGCGGATACTCAACCTGGTGGTGGAGTTGGGCGCCGACCTGCGCGACACCCGGACGGTGGGGGAGGTGGTGTCCGGCGCGGTGCCCACGGTGGACGCGGGCACGCCGGTGACCGAGGTCATCGACAGGCTGGCGCGCGGCCGGACGGGTTGCGTCATGGTCTCCGCGGAGGGCAAGGTCCGCGGCATCTTCACCGAGCGGGACGTGCTCACCCGGGTCGCCCTGGAAGACAGGGACATGGGGCAGGTGCCGGTGGCCGAGGTGATGACGCCCGACCCGCTGGTCATGGCCCCCGCGTCGCCGGTCCAGGAAGTGCTGGCGAAGATGCGCGACAACGGGTTCCGGCACATGCCGGTGGCCGGCGAGGGCGGCGACCTGACCGGCATCGTGACCATGGGCGACGTGCTCCAGTACGCCAAGGCGCTCGACATCGACGACGTGGTGCGCAAGGCATGGAAGGAGATCGAGGAGTTCTGGGAGTCCGACCAGAACTACACGCCGGGATAGGGAGGAGGCCGTCGGGTCGCCGCATCCCCCGGCCCGAGGAGCGGCAAAGTCCTCGGGGCAACGGTTAAGTCCTTGTTAAGGCTACGTTGTGTTGGTACAATAGGGACCCGTCAAGAATCTGTCTCCCGAAACAACCCTGGAGAAGGAAATGCCCGTGGTCAACGATCTCAGCATCTGCGTCGCTACCGCCAACGGTTCGGGAAGCGCTTCGTCCAACAACATCCTGTTCAAGTCCATATTCAAGATGGGGATCCCGTGCTCCTCCAAGAACATGTTCCCGTCCAACATCCAGGGCCTGCCCACCTGGTACCAGATCCGGGCCAACGCCGACGGCTACCTCGGGCGGAAGGACGTGATCGACGTCATGGTGATGTTCAACGACGACACCGCGGACAAGGACATCTACCGGGTCCGGGACGGCGGCCTGATCCTCTACGACGACACCAAGCCGTTGCCCGACTCCCTGAAGCGCGGCGGCGTGCAGTACCTCGGGGTCCCGGCCAACGGCCTCGTGCAGAAACACGTGGAGGCGGGTCCGCTCAGGGCCAAGCAGCGCAACATGGTCTATGTGGGAGCGCTGGCCTACCTGTTCGGCATCGACATGGAGACCATCCGCGCGGTGTTGAGCGACACCTTCGGCAACAAGCCCGCGGTCATCGAGTCCAACCTGCTCTGCATCGAGCTCGGTTACGACCACATGCGCGACAACGGTTCGAGCCAGTCCATCGCCATGCTGGAGCAGATCCCGGACGGCAACAAGGGGAAGATCGTCACCGAGGGCAACACCGCCTGCGCCATCGGGGCCATCTACGGCGGGGTCACGTTCGTGGCCTGGTACCCCATCACCCCGTCCAGCTCCCTGGCCGAGGCGCTGGAACGGTACCTGCCGCGGTTGCGCAAGGACGACGACGGCAAGGCCACCTATGCGGTGATCCAGGCCGAGGACGAGATCAGCGCCACCAACATGGTGGCGGGCGCGGGCTGGATGGGCGCCAGGGCCATGACCTCCACCTCCGGCCCCGGCCTGTCGCTGATGAACGAGACCATCGGCCTCCAGTACTTCGCCGAGATCCCCGGAGTCTATTTCATCATCCAGCGCGGCGGCCCTTCCACCGGGCTTCCCACCCGCACCCAGCAGGCCGACATCCACCTGATGCACCTGGCCTCCCACGGCGACACGCGCCACATCGTCCTGATCCCCCACGACATGAAGTCGTGCTTCGACCTGGGGCGCCGGAGCTTCGACCTGGCGGACCGGTTCCAGACCCCGGTGTTCGTCATGATGGACCTGGACCTGGGCATGAACCTCTGGGGTTCCGACCCGCTGGAACTGCTGCAGGAGCCCTTCGACCGGGGCAAGCTCGTGAGCGCCGAGGACATCGAGAAGCAGGGAGGGTTCGGGCGGTACCGGGACGTGGACGGCGACGGCGTGCCCCAGCGCACCATCCCCGGCAACCGCCATCCCCAGGCGGCCTACTTCGCCCGGGGCTCGGGGCATGACGCCCAGGCGCGCTACTCGGAAGACGAGAAGGACTACAAGGAGACCCTGGACCGGCTGCGGCTCAAGCACGAGACCGCCCGCGGTTTCGTGCCCAAGCCGTGGGTGGAGAGCCGCCCGGGCGTGAACACCGGCGTGGTCTGCTTCGGGTCGAGCTACGAGGCGGTGCGGGAGGCCCGGGACCGGCTTCGGGCTGCGGGGGTGGAGACCGACCACCTGCTGCTCAGGGCGTTGCCCCTGACGGAAGAGGTCGGGGAGTTCCTGGCGTCGCATGAGGTGGTCTATCTCATGGAGCAGAACCGGGACGCGCAGATGGCGGCGATCTTCAAGGAGGAGTACCCGGAGTTCGCCACGAGGATCGTGAGCGTGCTGATCTACGACGGCCTCCCCGCCACCGCGGGCGAGATCGTCCGGCAGATCCGGGAGCATCGGGAGACGACCGAAGAGGAAATCGAAACGAAGGTGGACGAGCCATGGCAAAAGCAAATCGCGTCGATCTGACGGAAAAGGACTACAAGGGGGCGGAATCCACCATGTGCCGCGGCTGCGGCCATGACGCCATCTCCGCGTCCATCATGCGCGCGTTCTTCGCCAGCAGCGTGGACCCGCGCAACGTGATCAAGCTGAGCGGCATCGGCTGCTCGTCCAAGACCCCCAACTACTTCATGAACCAGGCCTTCGGCATCAACGCGGTGCACGGGCGGATGTCGTCGGTGGCCACCGGGGCCAACGTGGCCAACCACGGGATGATCCCTCTGGGCATCTCCGGCGACGGCGACACCTCGGCCATCGGGCTGGGGAACTTCTGCCACATGATGCGCCGCAACGTGAATATCACCTACGTCATCGAGAACAACGGCGTGTACGGCCTGACCAAGGGCCAGTTCTCGGCCACCGCGGACGAGGGCACGGTGATGAAGGGCGGCAAGATCAACGACATGCCCGCCATCGACCTGTGCGAGCTGGCCATCACCCTGGGCGCCACCTACGTGGCCCGGAGCTTCTCCGGGGACCGGAAGCAGCTCGCGCCCCTGATCCAGGGCGCGGTGGCCCACAAGGGGAGCGCCATCCTCGACGTGCTGAGCCCCTGCGTCACGTTCAACGACCATCACGGCTCCACCAAGAGCCTCAAGTACATCCGGGAGCACCTGGACCCGCTCCACGACATCGACTTCATTCCGCCGTACGAGAACATCGAGGTGGACTACGAGGAGGGGACCGACCAGGAGGTCACGCTCCACGACGGTTCCCGCGTGACGCTGCACAAGCTCGGACGCAACTACGACCCCACCAACCGGATGCAGGCGGTGACGGCGCTCCACGCCGCGGTGGCCGAGCGCAAGTTCCTGACCGGCCTCATCTACCTGGATGAAGAGCGGCCGGAGTTCGTGGAGGACCTGAACCTCTGCGACACGCCCCTGGCGTATCTGACCCAGGACGCGGTGCAGCCGTCCCAGCTCCAACTCGACCGGATCAACGCCGAGTTGATGAAGTAGCCCGGGCCGCAGGCCTTCCGCAGCGGTTTCCGTCCCGCAGCCGGCGCCAGGGCTCCCGACCACATGCCGTTGGAAGAGGGCGCCTCCGTCCGGCAGGCCCTCGGTGTCCGGCGGGTCCAGGCCCCCGGGACGGACGCGCTTGCGGCCCGCGGAGCCGCGTCCCCGCAGGCCGCGGCGCACCGGGAAGGGAGAAACCGCCAGCATGAACGCACCGCGTGAAGTCCTCGTCGTCCACACATCGGACCTCCACCTGGGCGCGGACAGCGTCCTGAACGAAGACGATTCCGGCAACCTGCCGGTGCTGCAACAGGTGCTCTCGATTGCGAGCGCCCAGGGCGCCGACTTGGTGATCCTGGCGGGGGACACCTTCGACCACAACCGCCAGGGTCCCCGGTTCATCGAGGACGCGGCCGGAGTCATGGCCGACTCCGGCCTCCCCATCGTGGTCCTGCCGGGCAACCACGACCCCCTGACTCCTGATTCGGTCTATCGCCGGTCCGAGTTCGCCGGCGCGGGTAACGTGCGCGTGCTGGGCCTCACCGAGGACCGGAGCGGCTTCCCCGAGCTGGACCTGGAGGTATGGGGCCGTCCCCACGTGGACTACCTGGACATGATGCCCCTGCCCGAGCCGCCCGAGCGGCGCACCCGCTGGCAGTTGGCGGTGGCCCACGGCCATTACGTGGAGGACGCGCCCCGGGCGGGCCTGCTGCTGGGCTCGTGGCTGATCCGGCAGGAGAACTTGGCCGCCAGCCGCGCCGACTACGTGGCTCTGGGCCACTGGAACCGCGCCGTGCGCGTGGGCGAAGACGGGGTGCCCGCCTACTACTCGGGGTCTCCGACCTACGCCGGCACGGTCAACGCGGTTCGACTGCACGGTGACGGACGGGTGGAGGTCACCTGCGTTCCGGTGGACTGACGGTTCTCGCACGTGTTGCCATGGAAAGGCTGGACTCCCTCGACCCGTTCGGCCAGGAACTCCGATGGCGGATCTGATTTCCGATACGCGCAGCGGCCGGGCCGCGGTTGCCGACACCGGCGGAACCCAAGGCGACCGGAACAGGCTGCGGCCTGAAGACCGTCCGGCCCATCAATGGTATCGGTTCGTCCTGTCGTTCCCGCCCCACTTGGTAAGGGACTACATGGAACGGCTCGGCGTGGACCGCTCCCATACGGTCCTGGACCCCTTCTGCGGCACGGGCACGACGTTGGTGGAGTGCAAGAAACTCGGCATTCCCAGCGTGGGCGTCGAGTCGAACCCCATGGGGTCTTTTGCGAGTTCGGTGAAGGTCGATTGGTCGGCCGACCCGGCGGCGCTTTCGGACTATTCCCGTCGGGTTGCGGCGGCGGCGCGAAGGACGCTGGAACGGCAGGGCATCCGGGAGGCCGCGGGGCTTCCGCTCTTCGCCGCGAACGGGAGCGGACCACCCGTGTTGCAGGGTCTTCCCCCCGACCGGTCGAAACTGCTGCTGAAGGACTCCATCAGTCCGCTGCCCCTCCACAAGACGCTGACCCTGCTGGACGCCATGGACCGGCACGACCGGCCGCAACTGCGGCCCTATGGCCGCCTGGCGCTTGCCAACGCGCTGGTGCTGCGCATCGGGAACCTGAAGTTCGGTCCCGAAGTCGGCGTGGGCCGGATCAAGGACGACGCGCCGGCCGTCGACGCCTGGCTCGACTGCTTCCGAACCATCGTCGGCGACCTGGAACTCCTCAAGGGCCGGACGGACGCGCCGTCCCGGGTCGTGGAGGCGGACGCCCGCGCGATCCATCGAGCGCTGGAGCCGGGGTCCGTCGATACCGTGATCACCTCCCCGCCGTATCCCAACGAAAAGGACTACACGCGCACCACACGGTTGGAGTCCGTCATCCTGGGACTGGTGCGCGACCGGCAGGAATTGCGGTCCATGAAACGGAACCTGATCCGGTCCAACACCCGGGGCGTCTATAAGGCGGACACGGACGATCGTGAGGTTGCCGACCATGCCGAGATACGGGACATCGCCGAAGCCATCGAGAAGCGCCGTATCGAGTTGGGCAAGACCTCCGGCTTCGAGCGGTTGTATCCGCGCGTCACGCGGCTCTACTTCGGCGGCATGGCGAAACACCTCGCGTCGCTCCGCGCCGTCCTCAAGCCGGGGGCCAGGCTCGCCTACGTGGTCGGCGACCAGGCGTCGTATCTGCGGGTCCGTATCCCCACGGGCCGACTCCTGGCCGACTTGGCCCGGTCGTTGCACTACCGGGTCATGGGCATCGACCTCTTTCGGACACGCCCTTCGACGGTGACCGGCGAACAGCTTCGAGAAGAAGTCGTCCTGCTGGAATGGCGGGGCGGCTTGAAGACACAGCGGAAGCAGCGTCAGCCGGAGACTTTTATCGAACGCTTGCTCGCGATGCCGGATGTCGGTGACGACGCCGATTTCAACTTTCTGCGTTCGAGGGCAAGCCGCGTAGAGAAACTCTGAACGCCGTTTCCTCTCATGCGACCCTGCGCTGTAGGTGGACAAGGACAGCTTCGATTGTTTCTTTGGCAATGCGCGGGGAAGGGGACGTCTCTACCAAAGCGTGAAAAAGCTTTCTGTACGTTGCCGCTTCCAACTTTGACAAATTAGCCACGGGTAGATGACTATGTGAAGGCTGGAATTTTTGAAGGTTCGATTCAAGGTTTTCCAATTCCGTCTTTGCACAGGCGTTCATCTCGCTCCAGTTGTTCCGGAAGTCTTGGAGACGGTTGAGACCGCGCGCGATCAAGGCTTGAGAATCTCCCATGGACAAATAGCCGGATTGTGCCAAGTGATAAGCATCCTCGATTTCCCGCAATCCGGACTGCAACCTTCGTTCCCTGTTGCGTTCTGCGGATGCCTTCCTGCATCGCGCAACTACTTCTCGAAATACAGCGATAAGCTGGTTCTCCAGGTTTCGGATGTGTGGACCCGGCTCAAAGTAGTCACGGCGAGCATTGGGGATGATACGCGAGTCCATGATATGGAGTTCGCCAACACACCAGCGATTAAAGCGATCGTCAGAAAAAAGGTGATCAAAGACAGCTTCGTTCCCAATCTGTATGTTGCCCGCACGTGCTCGAACACCTCGAATGGCGTGTTCCTTGGGAATAGCGCCCAAATAATTTGAATGTGCAATCCAGCCAACTGCCGCATGTCCTTCTCGGTCTACCGATGGGATCCTGATTTCCTGAAACTCCGTGAACTTGTCTAGCTTGTCATCCGAAAATCGAATCGCGTCGTCAAAGGGGCGTGTGACAGGGCCGGGGGTGCCATCCAAGACAAGGTTCAGCGCGAATAAAGGAGCTTCCGCTTGGAATAAAGCGAGGATCCGGGTTGCAAAGGGGAAGGATCGGGAAATAGGGACAGGACATACTTCGCCAATGTACGTCCGGACCGCGTCTCGATTGAGTATCAGTCCCGCTGCGTGTCGCGCGATACCGTTCACTTGGACCTCGAAGAAGTGTGGCGGGAAATCTGGTCTTGTTAGCGGTTCTACCGTAACAGCTTCCTTGAGTACCCGTTCAATCGGTTTGCGCTGGTCAATGTTTGTCCGAAGTTTCAGTCCGTCCCATTTGACACTTGTTGCTGGCTGGTCTCCTCGTGCTCGCGTAAGAAAGGTGACGGATTTGCCGAAAGCCAGTCCGGACAAGCGACCGATGCCGCGAAAACCGCGTTCAGCCTGGAATTCCTTTTCGCTCTTGGCAATGGGCAAAAGTGCGCGTCTTGCGGACTTCGGTGATAGGCCTGGTCCGGTGTCTCGAATCGTTATGGACGATGCGGACTTGTCAAAATGGATTGCCACTTGGCCGTCAGTGCGACTTCCAGAACGTGCAAGCGCATCCGCAGCGTTTTGGATGTACTCGCGATAGATGGCAAGAGGGTTATTGTACATTCCAAGGGTAATTAGGTTGAGAATGTCGCTGCCAATCGAGTCAAGTGACTGCCGTGTCGTCGTCGTCATAGCACTTGCTTCATTGACCATGATGGTTTCCTTTGATGGCCTTTTCAGATTGTTCCAAGGCGTGTTCGTGATCAAAGAGTCCGGCGTCCTCGACAAGTTCATCGTCGTCAGGGAAAGCTGGATCAGGATTAAGGTCGGGGAAGAGCGGCAGAATGGGGTTCTGCGGTTTCTCTTTTGTATCCAGCAAGTGAAATCGAATGACTCTACGAATAGATGTGTCAATGCCAGGGTCGGCTACCAAAGAGCGAAGCCGATCCCTTCGAAAACCCGGTACACTGTCCGAGCCTTCCAGCAAACCAAGCAATTCCTGTTCTTGAGACTTGGAAAGGCGCCGTCGTGCCGTCTCATAGTCATCTCGGATGCCTCGTCCTGGTCCTCTCTCGTAGTAATCACGGTGAAAAATGAAAGCATGTGGCAAACTCAAAAGTTGTTCGAAGTCGCGTTTGTCTTCTCCGTAAGCCCGCATGAAGAAGGAAGGGTTGCCGCTAACAACCCCTCGAGTCGCCTGCAGCATAATCTGAAAGGAGCGTAGTTGGTATCTCGTCCAATTTTTGCCTACGTGGGAACGGTCCTTGAGATAGACTGGCTGATAACGCATCGGAAATGACCAAATACGGATGCCCAAGTCGTTATTGAGGGTAATATTCAAACGCATGCGGTCGTATAGATCTGCGGGAGTGTCCATAAAGTTATAGAGCATATAGTTTGATAAGGAGGTGATTCCGTGGTGTGCTGCCATTCGAACAGAAGTCTCATATACTTTTCGTACCCCAAGGTGGTCAAAGGCGATACGAAGAGGACTGATACAGATTTTTGCCATTTCCCTAAGAAAGAGCGGGGACTTGGCAAGAATCCTCGCGTCAACGCCTTGATTGAAATCCACGCGTCGCTTGATCGGCGGTCGCCCACTGCGTTCGAGCCTAGCGCCTGGCGTGAAGCCGAGATCCCGGATTTCAGCAATTATCTCCTTGTATCGCAGGGATGCCGTGACGTTATTATCCATCAACACCAGGTCCTTCTTGGGTCCGTATGCATCTTCGATTCCTTTGACCAAGGAAGTAAGGGAAGGCATTTCGCGCTGAGCGCCTTCCAGTTTAGGAACGCCACAGAACGCACATTTCCGAACGCAACCACGTGAAGCGTATCCAAAGTAGGCGTCTCGGACAGGATAGGAATATTCGATCTGATCGAGAATGGAGTAGTCTGGAATCAACTCCTCGATAGGGGGTCCCTGGTGGTCGTCAAAGCCAAAATCACAATCTTCTGCTGATAAACGCAGCGCAACTGCCGGCGGATCAGTCAATAGTCCTTTAATAAAACGGACACCCGACCATCGTGGTTCGTTCTCAAAGTGCTCATGCATAAGCGATGCGGCGATGCCGCCTACAAATACCCGTTCTGTCTGGCCGCGCACGGTCCGGATGGCAAAATCAATTGCCGCGGCAGTACGCGCCCATTCAAAACTGAACAATGTAGCTACATAAACTCGATCCCACGACTCCAGCGACACTTCACGATCCTCACCTTTGACGAAGCGGACCCGGTCGCCACGACCGCGAGCGCCATGATATGCTGCCAACTTCATTAACCCAAGCGGCGGATACTTGTTGAAGTATCCGGGCTCGACTAGCAGTACATTGTACGGAATCATGGTGTCTCACGGTCCTTTGTGATCTCATTGAGGCGCTCCACTACGCGGGATATCCTCCGTACATCCTGTTTGAACGCATTGAAGCGATTCTGTTCGAGCCTTGTCACCTCTTCTCGAGAAACGTCCTCCAAAAGTCCTTTTGCTTTCCGAACTCGGGTTTCCGCGTTGCTGATCTTCGCACGCTGGTAGCCTTCGTCCAAATCTATTTCACCTTCGATATATTTTCGCAAAACCTTAGGTTTCTCGATGATCGCGGGCAGTTTCCTCCTGAGTTCCTGCGCGGTGAAACCGCTTTCGTCCTCTTCGCCAGTTTCGTCCTCATTCGCGCTCTTGTCGTCTCTGGGATCGATCTTCTTGATCTCCGCGTAAAGAAGATTGCGCAGCTCGTCATTTTGAGAAAGCTCCTTCTCTATAGCAGGTATTCGAACTAGTACATCGTAATGACTGAAATGAGATTTTGTGCCATCCGAGTTCCCTTTCATGGTTTCAATGACCTTTACTCGGGTTCTAATCGTATTTACTGACTCTCCGAAAAGTTCGGCGATGTCACTGAGACTCCAACCTCGTTCCCTGCGGACATAGGCGAAGTTGGCCTTTTCGTAGGGGGACCATTGAGTCTTGCCCTTCACATGGACTTCGTTGAGAAAAGCGGCCTGTTGACGCTCTGTTAGCCCACTTACCATGCTGCACGGAATATATTCCCAGTCGCTCTCCCTCGTCCCTTCGTACAGCAGGCGGTATACAGCGAGGCGAGAATTGCCTTCAATGACTTGGCGTGTATCGAGCCGAACCAGTATCGGCTCCATAAGGCCCCCATGCCGTTCTATCTCAGGACGGAGATTTTTGACGCTCGTCTCTTCCTTTAGTTTATCGAAAATGACGTCTTGCTGTTGCTCTTCCATCAAGTCATCGAAATTCGGGTACTCATGTGTACACGCGTATACGCGAGGGTTGTCTTTCAGGAACTTCAGTTCGTAGATATGCACATAGTCTTCCTTGACTACCTGCACCGATTCCTTGAGGATCTTTATTTCGGCCATTTTCCGTTCTCCTGACTCCTGGAAGCGAGCGACCTGGAAGTTAATATGTCTGCCAGTATTTCGGCTAAATTGAAGGTAAAGGAAGACTCAAACTCAGCTTGAGAAATATCACCTTGAGATAGCTGTGCAGCGATATGTTTTGCGTTTAGCAAAGCATCCACCCACTCATCCACGGTTTGTTTGGCGATCAAGTTGTGTACATAGCAGTCTTCAGTTTGAGAGATTCTATGAATTCGGTCTTGCGCCTGGAGGTAATCATCAAGACTGAAGCTTCGATCGTAGAAAACAGCATGATTGGCTACTGTCAAAGTTAAGCCTTCCTTTGCAGAGCCAGGCGTGGCTACAAAGACACGGTGTTTCTGGTGGGTTTTGAATCTGCTTATGGACTGGTTCCGTTGCTCAATGGACATACGACCATGAACCTTCAAGGGCGAAAACTCCTTCAATTGGGCAGTTATCCATTCTACATTATCAACAAACCCTGTCCACAAAACCACTTTATGTGCTCGTAAGTCAATTTCCTGGAGAAGCTTCAAGAGTTCGGAGAACTTCCCTGGCACCTCAGAGTATCTCTTGTCAACCAAGAAAGGATTAGAGGCGCACTCCACCAGGCGTAACAGGCGTTTCAGGATGTCTTCGGCGTTGTCCAGAATCAGGTCGTCCCCAAGGTTGATCTCGTAGGCCGCTTCGGTCACGTAGGAGTCATATATTACCGCTTGGCGAGGCGCCATGTTCACGAAATGAGTTAGTATTGTCTTGTCGGGTAGGCTCAATTCTACGGTACGCTTTGTCTCTCGCACCGAGAAATGTCTAATCTTGTCAATGATATTGGATAGTCGTTCACTGTATTCCTGTGTGCAACTTGGCTGACCGGGAAGATCAAAGGTTGCTTTGAAATCAGCAAAAGAAGACCCGAGAGACTGTCCTCCGTCCAAAAACTTGACTTGCGACCAAAGATCATAAGGACGGTTCGCCACTGGCGTTCCCGTCATTATCACCTTACGCGAGAATTTGTCGGCGATAGAGTGAAGGCAGATCGATGCCCTTGCTTGCGGGTTTTTGATCTTGTGACTTTCGTCAAGGATTGCGCCAACCCTACAGGTAATGAGAAAATCCTCGATCAAATGAAGATTTGCCGAGATTGCTTCGTAGTTCATAATATAGATCAATACAGGTGAGTTTAGTGCGAGGCTGTTCTCGCGACGGTTATCGGAAAGAATTCGAGGAGTTACGTATGAGTGAGAGGTAAGTTCATCAAACCAATTTTGAACCAAGCTCTTTTTTGTAATCACAAATACAGTGTCCACTAAGTCATTGGATAGCCACAGCAACATCAAGTCAATAGCTATCTTTGTTTTACCGAGCCCTTGCTCGTGGAATATGGCGGCATAAGGAAGCGCCTTTACGGCTCTTAAAGCATCGAGCTGATAGGCATAGGCTTCGTGTCTTGCCACCAGGCTGGGTGGTTTTCTCAAAGTAAATGCCACGTAGTTTCGTCCTGTAGGTTGAAGGACCAGAAATCATGACCATCGAAAATTTCAAGAGGCACGTTCTTTACAGCCAGAAGTCGATGAGTGAACCGCAGCAGAGTCTTCCCGTGGTCGGACTTGGTGCCCTTTACCGACAAGATGAACAAGCTCTTTTCTCTGTCGCTAAGATAGTTGATAAAGGCCATCAACTGGCGTTGCGTATGAAGATTGTCGAGGTCCGAATCGGTCTTGGCCTCTGCAACGATGCAGAGGCGCTGTACTTCTTCGTAGGCGTAAACATCAGGGCGGTGGCCGCAGATCATTGGTGGCACTGTATCTCCAGGGTTCTGCTGCAAATCGGTAATGACGGATATTTGGGCATAACGGTCCTCAATTGCTCTTGCGACCTGGAGGACCAGGTTTCTGTGTGTTTCACTCTGTGACATCGTTCAGCAAATTACGTAGCCTGACGGATAGATCTTCTAATCGCGTAATTTGATCTGCCGTGTCGTCGTCAGTCTTCTCCCGCAATTCCCGTACTTGCGAATAGGGCATGTCATTGATTCGCCGGCTGAGCGCGTCCGCGAGTTCGTAGATGGTGGCATGTTCTACTCTGGTCTGCCCCTTGTCCGTAGAGTCCCCGATCCCTGTTCTCTGATCGAGAACCTTCATGGCGTCTTCTATTGAGCGAGGTCCACCTTCAAGGAAAACCCGCTTGGCTTCATCGTCTCGAAGGATTTTCGGCAACTTGCGGACATCCTCCAAGCGGTATATTTTGCCATCGCGGATCCACTCGCCAAAATCCTCTAGGTCCAATTCTGCGTCAAAAATGGCTTGCTTGACCTGCGGCCGTTGAAGTTCTACGAATCCGCTATAACGGTCGATACGAAAAGCGGTGTCGTCCACCTTATCTCGGTAATATGAGTTCATGTCGTGGTATGCGTCGATCTGACGTTCGATCTCGTTTTTGTTGCCGCCACAGAGAGCTATCATTTCGCTGTAATCCATACACTGCTGATTACGGAGATAATGAAGATACCTTGCCTTTTCGTAGGCAGGCCATTCTCGGGCGCCAACCAGGTGTGCCGATACACGGACGGTTTCGATATCGCGCTGTTCGGCATGATCGAGAACAATGGCTTTGATTTTGCTCCAATCTCCTTCTATTTCTTCTCTTTGAAACTGTTTGTAGATCGCCAGGCGGGTATTTCCGTCGATGCAGACGTAGCTGTGGCCTTTAGGTCTTACGATGATTGGCGCGATGACCCCATGACTAGAGCGTATTGAATCTCTCAGGCTGGAGTAGGACGAAGTACCGCTGGAACCTTCGGTAGCGGAGCGCAAGGCAAAATGAATGCGCTCGGCATTCAGACGGCTACCGTATTTCTCCAACGCCATTTTTATCCTGGGATTTTCAGTGTCGAAGTCAATTTGATTCACCTCGAGCATTTTGTGGTGTTCTGTCACGGTACAACTCCTGTCATGGGAAAGCGGCCAAGCATCAGTTAGTCGGGGCCTATACTCCATACTCCGTGAAGTGTCAATACCTGTCGGTCATTGTGTTGACCTCTCGATATCTACATCCCCCACACGGTAACCGCCCGCCCGTCCACGGACTCGTCCCGGCGGAAGATCTTTTCGTCCCACTGCCTGTCCGGGTTTCGGTCGAAGACCACCAAGTGGCCGGCCTGGGCGGCGCAACGGTCCATGTAGCCCGCGGTCTGCTCCAGGCCTTCGCGGATGCTCTGCTCCAGGCTCTTGTGCAGGACCTTGCACTCGATGACGAACTTGTCCACGGCGGGTTCCGGTGCTTCCCGGCCTTTCCGGGGCCAGAGGATGAGCAGGTCGGTTCGTCCCCTTCCCAGGCCGTATTCCCGCTCGACGCGGCCGTCGCTGTTCACGACCCGCTGGAGGAATGCCTGCAGGATGAGTTGCGGACCGGCTTCGGCGTAGTCGAAGCGCCCCAGCCAGTGTTCCGAGTGTTCCCGGAAGAACGTCTGGAAGGCGGCGAGCAGCTTGTCCATGTCGAGGCCGCCCTCGGCGTCCACGTACCAGGCCACTTCCTGTTCCAGGCTGTCCTGGACCACGTGGGACAGTTCCCGCGGCACCACCTCGGCGTAGATGGGGTTGGCCATGCGCGGCGGGGACTCCCGTGTGACCAAGCCCAGGTCGCGCACGTACTCCAGGTCCCGCGAACCGTACCGGGGCTCGCCGCCGGTCAGCAGCGGCTCCACCACCCGGCGGACGCGGTCTTCCCGGAGCTTGTCGGCGAGTTGGTCGAGGTGGGTCTCCCGGCGCAGGATGAGTTGTTCCTGGGCGTCGAGGACGTCGTCGTGGGTGATGGCGTGGGAGCGGTCGCGCCCGGCCTCGTTGCGGAAGCAGGCCTGGTGGCAGAGCGCGTTGACCAGCCACGGCTGCCCGCGGGTCTGCCGCCAGACCGCATCCAGCGCCGCCGGGGTGAACGCCTGCCCGGTCTCCGTGGTGTGCTGGCTGAGCAGCGCGCGCACTTCGGCTTCCGTGAAGTCCCCGAGGCGCAGGGATTCGGCCTTGATGTTGAACGCGCTGCCCCCGGCCACCACCGCGTTCTCCGAGCTCGACCGGATGCGGTAGTCGCGCACGTCACGCACGCCGCACAACACCACGCTGTGCGGAAACTCCTCGGGACGCCGGTCGTAGCCTGCGCGCAACTGGCGGAGCACGGAGATGAGCGTGTCGCCCACCAGGGAATCGACCTCGTCCATGAGCAGCACCAGAGGGCGAGGGTCCGCCCGACACCAGCGGGTCAAGGTCTCTCCGAGAGCTCCGTGGGGACCCGACCTTGCGAGGATGTCGGGCCAAGCGCCGTCCGGGAACTCGTCGTGCAAGGATAGTGCCCTGGACGCCAGTTCGCCCAGGACGGCGCGCATGGCCTCTCCCACGTCCTCCCGGGCAGCCTGACCGGCCTCGACGTTTCCGTAAACGCAACGGAAATCCCCCTCCGCGCCGCTGTTCAGCAGGTCCCGCAAGGCGAGCAGGACGGAGGTCTTGCCGGTCTGTCGGGGGGCATGGAGCACGAAGTAGCGCTTGCTCCGGATCAACTCCAGGACCTCGCCCAGATCCACCCGTTGCAGCGGCGGGATGCGGTAGTGGTCTTCGGCGACCACGGGGCCCGACGTGTTGAAGAAGCGCATGGCGACAAACAGTATAGCACCTCGGCCCCGGGTTGCATCGCAGGGACCCGTTCAACGGGACGGGCCCGCCTACTACTTCGGCCTTTCGGACCCTTGTAGTCGGACGACGCTCTACACCTGACGGAGTATCAACACTTGCCGGTCGAAGCGGGTGCAACACCCTGTGCTGCCGCCAGGTCTTCGACCATTTCCGCGAGCGCGTAGAACGTCTTCTGCGGGATCTTTTCCGGCGGGTAGTAGCGGCTCACCATCTCCAGGGCTGCGTCCTGCTGCGTGACGTTCAGGTAACGGAGCAGGAACCTGACGTCCTCCCGGTCGTGGAACTCTCCGCCGAGGCGCATGGCCAGACACTTCATCGCCAGCAGGTATTCCGGGCTGGCCGTGAGCACGCGCAGGTTGGACAGCGCCAGATGTTGTCGGAAGTCCCCCTTGCTACTGAGAAACCCCTTGGCGCTGTCGTTCAGCCAGTCGTCGTTCAGCCCTTCGGCCGCGGCGACTCGTCGCGCGGCCGTACGCATCTCGCGCGATGGACGAAAGAACCCGTCGAGGTCCACCGTCGTCCGGCGAGCGTCGAAGGCAAGGCACAACACCGCGCCCCCGACCAGGTAGAGTTCCCCGCACACGCCATCGCGCGCCAACTCGTCGTTCAGCCGTTGCAGCAAACGGAGGATGTCCTCTCGGGCCAGCGGCGTCATGCCCGGCTCCCGACGCTGGCGTCCACGAACAGGTTGCGCCGGCGGAACGGCGGCGGCGACTGCGTGAGCAGATGCAGCCGCAAGCTCCGTTCGGGGGCGGCGAACCAGGGCGTCTCCAGGGGCGGCACGTCCCGGGTCCAATCCGGCATCGGCGCCCCCTTGAGGACCGCGGCGTACTCCACCATCGCCGCCACGTAATTTGCCTCGAACGGCGCCAACTCCACCTGCGGCGGGTACCGCACGGCCAGGGAGAATTCCCGTTCGCCCAGACGCCGGAAGAAGTCATGGAGATGGGCCAGGGCGTGGGTGCGGAATTCGGGCCGCTCCGCAAGACCGAGGCAAAGCCCCTGGAACTCATCCTCGACGGGCGGCAGCAACTGCCTGAGCACCCATTCGGATACGGTCATGCCCGCGTTTTCCGCGCGCTGCCTGATACGCTCCCTCTCGTCCGCACTGACGCGAACCTGCAACTGTCCAGTCTTCGCCACGATGAGTTGGATACAGGAAACACGGGTAAACGTCAATACGATGTATTGACGTTTGTTGACGCCTGTCCGGTGTCAGTGGTCGTGCTTCTTCTGGAGTCCGCCGTGGCCCATGCGCAGGATGCCGCAGCGGGTGACACGGGCGCCCGCCAGCAGTTTGGGCAGCATGAAATCGAAGACGGTGATCGGGTCGTGGAGGACGCACCCGGACAGGCCGAGGACCGGCACGTCTCCCAGGTAGCTCATGAGGAACATGGACCCGGGGAGCACCGGGAAGCCGTGGGACACCACGTCCGCGCCGCTTCGGCGGATGCCTTCGGGGGTGAGGTCGTCAGGGTCCACGGACATGCCGCCGCTCACCAGGATGACGTCGGCGCCCCCGGCGGCGAACTCCCGGATGTGGCCGGCGATGACGTCCGGGTCGTCCGGGGCCAGGACCGCGGGCTCCAGGGTCGAGCCCATGCGCTCCACCTTCTTGCGCACCACCGGCTCGAAGCCGTCCACGATGCGGCCGGTGAAGACCTCGCTTCCGGTCACCAGCAGGAAGACCTTCCGTGCGGGCATGGCCGCCACTGATACGATGGGCCCGTCCTTGCACAGGGCTTCGGCCCGGGCCGCCAAGTCTTCCTTCACCACCACCGGGATGGTGCGCGTGCCTCCCACCACCGTGCCTTCCCGGACGAACTCCCCCGAACGCAGCGTAGCCAGGATCAGGTCCCCCAACTCGTTGAAGCGGAACAGCCGATCCTGGTCCACCTCCAGCAGTCCGTCCCCTTCCGCCACCAGGTTGACCCGGCCCTCGCTCGGGTCCGAGAGCCTGAGGCCGCCTCCCGCGGCGGCCCGGGCCAGCCGGAGGGCGGCGTCTTCTTCGTGCAGTTCGTCCGGGGCCAGCTCCATGATGTAGATGTGGGCCTTGCCCACGTCCAGCAGCCTTGGCACGTCCTCTTGGGCGATCAGGTGCCCCCGCTTGAACCGGGGACCCTTGTGGCCCCCCGGTATGATCTCGGTAATGTCGTGGGCCAGGCGCATCCCCACCGCTTCTTCCACCGGAATCACCTTGAGCATGAGTCTCTCTCCCTGGATTGCCGTTCCCCCGCGAGAGTTTCCGTACGGCTAATCGCGTATGTCCTGGGTGAACCATTCCCTGGGGATCTCCCGGCCCGCCCCGAGATCCCGCGCCCGGTGCACCACGTAGCCTGCCACCGAGGCGAATTGCAGTCCCTGGGTGCCGTCGTTCAGGAAGAAGGCCACCTGCGAATCGTTGCTCCGGCCCGGGGCGGCGCCGTCCATGACCTCGGTGAGCAAGGGGTACTGGCCGGCGAACAGATCGACTCCGGGAGCGACGATGCGGGCGGTCTCGCGGTCGCTGCCGGCCACGTAGGAGGCGTACCCGGCGATGCGCTGCATGCCTTCGTCCAGAGTATGGATGGTGCCGCGCCCGAGCTTGACGGTGAGGCCGCAGCGGTCGAGGACCTTCGGGTTCCATTCGTTGCTGCGGACGCAGGTGAGGAAGGCGCCGTCCTCCACCCATCCGGGTTCTTCTACCACCACCCTGACCGAATCGGTGCAGGTGGCCACCATGTCCGAGCCCCGCACCACTTCCTCCACGGTCTCGCGCGGGGTCACGGGTATGCCGAGGAGTTCGTTCATCTTGCGCGCATAGGCTTCCCGGTTGGCGGGGGTGGGGCTATAGACCTTGACCTCCCGGAGTTCCCGGACTTCGGCGAAGGCCCGGAGGTAGGTCTCCGCCATGCCGCCGGAGCCCAGCATCCCCACCACCGATGCGTCCTCCCGGGCCAGGTACCGGGCCGCGAGGCCGGCGCAGGCGCCCACCCGCATGTGCTGGATGACGCCGTCGTTGATGATGGCCAGGGGTTCGGCGTTCTGCGCGGAGAAGACCAGCACGAGGCCGCAGTAGGTCCCGGGCTCCATGCAGTATTTCTCCACGGTTCGGCCCTCGGGCCACTCCAGCATGTCGGACTTCATGCGGATGGCGAAGACCCCGAAGGAACGGCTGGCGCCCTCCATGGTGCCCCAACGGTACATCCGGTGGGGCTCTTCCTGGGGCACGTACAGGTCGATGCGGGGCCGGTACACCGCACGCTGCGCCAGCAGGTCCCGGTAGCCGGTCTCCAGGGCCGCGATGCACCCCTTCATGTCGAGGATTTCCTCTACGGTCTCGTTGTCGATGAGCAACATGTCAGGTTCCCGGCGGAAAGGGCGTCGGAGGGGGAGGGCGCCCGCGTCCCGGACCGCGGCGGCGCGTCACCCCCCCAGCGTAATCATCTCGATCTTCCGGCGCCGTTCCGGGTCGTAGCCGTCGGGGGACCGGATGGCGTCGAGCCGCTCGGCCGAGAAACGGTCGGTGCGCCCGTTCCAGACGGCGTGCATCCATTGGCGGATCTCATGGTCCCCCGCGCCGCTGCGGAGCCGCGCCTTCAGGTCGTGGCCGGTGCGGGAGAAGAGGCAGGTGACCAACCGGCCGTCCGCGGTCAGGCGGCCGCGGCTGCACGCGCCGCAGAACGGTTCGGTCACCGACGCGACCACGCCGACCATGCCCTTGCCGTCCCGGAAGGCGTAGTCCACGGACGGCGCGTTGCCGTCGTCCCTCCCCACCGGCTCCAGCGGGTAGCGCGCGCGGATGCGCTCCAGGATCTCCTGCTTGGGCACGGTCCGCTCCAGGCGCCAGGCGTTGGCCGTGCCCACGTCCATGTACTCGATGAACCGCACCACGAAGCCGTGGGAGCGCCCGAACTCCACCAGGTCGAGGACGTCGTCCTCGTTGACGCCCCGTTCGACGACGGCGTTGATCTTGATGGGCGCGAGGCCGGCCTTCTGCGCCGCGAACAGTCCGTCGATGACCGCGTCCAGGTCACCGCGCTTGGTGATGCGGCGGAAACGTTCCGGGTCCAGGCTGTCGATGCTCACGTTGATGCGCCGCAAGCCCGCGGACCGGAGCGCCGCGGCCGTCTCGGCCAAGCGCGAGCCGTTGGTGGTGAGGGCCATGTCCTCGATGCCGGGGATGCGCGAGAGCTGGCCTACCAGGTCGGGAAGGTCGCGCCGGAGCAGCGGCTCGCCCCCGGTCAGGCGGACCTTCCGCACCCCCAGGGGAACCGCAAGCCGCACCACCCGGCAGATCTCCTCGAAGGAGAGGATCTCCCGCTTGTCGATCCAGTCGTAGTGGTCGAAGGGCATGCAGTAGGTGCAGCGGAAGTTGCAGCGGTCCGTCACGGATATCCGCAAGTCACGCCACGGGCGGTTCAGTCCATCGGTCAACACGACGGTCAATATGGAACCCCGAGGTTCCCAAGTCAAGGTCGCGTGCGGACTCGACCTCCTTCTCGACGTTCCGAAGTTCGGTTTCGATATCCTTCAGCCGTCCCGCAAGACCACTGAGGTCATGGAGACTGGTCCGCTTTCCACCATGGCTAGCTCCGATCATTGGCGACCCGTCCCTTCGATGCGTCCTTCCTCACAAATTGCATGTGGCCTCCGTAGCCGCTATCCTTGAGCCATGATCGGCAACCTCGTCAAGAAGGTCTTCGGCACCAGGAACGACCGGGAGGTCCGGCGCTTGGCGCCGGTGGTGGAGCGGATCAACGCGCTGGAGCCGGAGTTCGAGCAGCGGACCGACGGGGAGTTGCGGGCGAAGACGGACGAGTTCCGGCAGCGACTGGGCGCGGGCGAGACCCTGGACGACCTCCTCCCGGAGGCGTTTGCGGCCACCCGGGAGGCGTCCCGGCGGACCATCGGCCTGCGACACTTCGACGCCCAGCTCATGGGCGGGATGGTGCTCCACCAGGGCAAGATCGCCGAGATGAAGACCGGCGAGGGAAAGACGCTGGTGGCCACCCTGGCGTTCTACCTGAACGCGCTCACCGGCAAGGGCGTGCACCTGATCACCGTCAACGACTACCTGGCCCGGCGCGACGTCCAGTGGATGGGTCCCATCTACCACGCCCTGGGCCTGTCCGTGGCCTCCATCGTGCACGACGCCAGCTACCGGTTCGACCCCGCCTACGTCACCAAGGACTACCGCTACCTCAACCTGCGGCCGGTGTCGCGCCAGGAAGCGTACGCCGCGGACATCACCTACGGCACCAACAACGAGTTCGGGTTCGACTACCTGCGGGACAACATGAAGTTCGACCTGGACGAGTACGTCCAGCGGGAGCTCCACTTCGCGGTGGTGGACGAGGTGGACAACATCCTCATCGACGAGGCCCGGACCCCTCTCATCATCTCCGGGCCCGCGGAGGAGTCCACCGACAAGTACTACCAGCTCAACCGCATCGTCCCGAAGCTCCAGCGCGGCGCGGTGATCCAGGGCGACCCTTCCCAGGAAGACCGGGCCGCGGTGGAGGCCCAGGGCGACTACACCATCGACGAGAAGGCCAAGACCGTGTCCCTGACCGAGAGCGGTGTGGCCAAGGTGGAGCGGTTGCTGGGGGTGCACAACCTCTACGACCCGCGCCACATCGACACGCTGCACCACGTGAACCAGGCCCTCAAGGCCCACAACATCTTCAAGCGCGACGTGGACTACGTCATCAAGGAGGGCGAGGCGATCATCGTGGACGAGTTCACCGGCCGGCTCATGCCGGGCCGGCGGTGGTCGGACGGGCTGCACCAGGCGGTGGAGGCCAAGGAAGGGGTGCATATCCGAGAGGAGAACCAGACCCTCGCCACCATCACCATCCAGAACTACTTCCGCATGTACGGCAAGCTCGCGGGCATGACCGGCACCGCGGACACCGAGGCCCCCGAGTTCAAGAAGATCTACGACCTCGACGTGGTGGTGGTGCCCACCCATCGGCCCATGGTGCGGCTGGACCACCCCGACGTGGTCTATCGCACCGAGCAGGAGAAGTACGAGGCGGTGGTGGAGGAGATCGCCGAGAGCCACGCCAAGGGCCAGCCCGTGCTGGTGGGGACGGTGTCGGTGGAGAAGTCGGAGCACCTGTCCCAGAGGCTCAAGAAGAAGAAGATCCGGCACAACGTGCTCAACGCGGTCAACCACGAGGCGGAGGCCTCCATCATCGCCCAGGCGGGCCGGCTGGGCGCGGTCACCATCGCCACCAACATGGCCGGCCGGGGCACGGACATCCTGCTCGGCGGCAACCCGGAGTTCCTGTCCCGCTCCGACATGGAGAACGAATGGATCACCCGGGCCGCCAAGCTGCCGCTCCAGGGGGCCCAGCGGTACGAGGACGCGCTGCGGGAGTTGAAGGAAAAGTACGACCAGGAGATGCGGCAGGCGGAGGAGCGCTACCGGGCGGCGTCGGAGACCCACGAGACCCGGCGGAGCGAGGCGCTGCGGAGCTTCACCGAGATCCAGGGTCGCCTCATGGAGCTCTCGCCGTTCCGGGACTTGAGGAACGAATACGAGCGGGTTTCCTCGGACGAGCTCATCGACGCCCTGCACAGCCACCGAGCCATCCCCGAGTCCTGCATCGAGGTCAGGGAGAACCTCGACGCGGCCATCCTGGCCTGCGAGGACGCGGAGGATTCCCCGGCCCGGGGGGCGTTCCGCGAGGCCTGCGAGGCCTTCGGCGGGTTGGTCGAACGCTGGCAGAACGCCGACGGCGAGCGGCAGCGCCTGCTCGAAGCCATCGACGACGGCCGGCGACTGTACGAGCAGCGCCTGGAAGAGTACGAGTTCGTGGTCACCCGGTCCGCGGTCTCCGGGGGGGACCACGCGGCGCTGGCTGCAGAGTTCGAGGCCAACCGGGCCGCCTTCGAGGAGGCCGAGGCCCATTGCGAGGCCCTGCGCATCCCCTACGAGAAGGAGACCCGGGCGGCCCACGCGGCCTACGAGGCCAAGCGCCAGGAGTACGTCCGGGCGGTGGAGGAGGTGCGCGAGGAGCTGGAGAAGGCGCCGGAGGCGTCCGGCCACCGCTACGAAGAGGTCCTCGCCGGTTACCAGTCCACGTCCGCGGAGGAACGGGAGAAGGTGGTGGCCGCGGGCGGACTCCACATCATCGGCACCGAGCGGCACGAGAGCCGTCGCATCGACAACCAGTTGCGGGGCCGTGCCGGACGCCAGGGCGACCCCGGCGCCTCCCGGTTCTTCCTGTCGCTGGAAGACGACCTGATGCGCATCTTCGGCGCCGACCGCATGCAGGGGATCATGAACCGGCTGGGCATGGAAGACGGGGTCCCCATCGAGCACGGGCTCGTGAGCCGGGCCATCGAGAACGCGCAGAAGAAGGTGGAGGCCCACAACTTCGACATCCGCAAGCACCTGCTGGAATACGACGACGTCATGAACAAGCAGCGCGAGGTGGTTTACGGCCAGCGCCGGTCCGCCCTCGCCGGGGATCAGCTCCGGAGCGACGTGCTGGAGATGGCCTCCCAGCTCGCCGAGGACACCGCGGGCCGCTTCGCGGACAAGCAGGCCATGGCGTCGGAGTGGGACCTTGCCGGCTTGGCCGAGAACCTGCGCAGCCGCTTCAACCTGCGGCTGGAGTTCACCCCCGAGGAACTCGAAACCATCACCGCGGAGGAGGTCGAGGAAAAGGTCGTCACCCTGGTGGAGGACAGCTACAAGGCCAAGGAGGAGCGCCTGGGCGGGGAGTTGCTGCGGCATCTCGAGAAGATCCTCATGCTCCAGACCATCGACGCGCTGTGGAAGGAGCATCTCCTGAACATGGACCACCTCAAGGAGGGCATCGGCCTTCGCGGCTACGGCCAGAAGAACCCGCTCCACGAGTACCAGCGGGAAGGGTTCGACATGTTCCAGGAAATGTCCGAGCGGATCCAGGAAGACGTGGTGGGGAAGCTCTTCACCGTGGAGATCGACCAGGAGCGCGCGTCCGCGGAGATGTACGAGATGGAGGCCCCGCAAGCCCCCCGGCAGATGATGATGAGCCGGGGCCCCGGGCAGGAGCCGGAACGGGCGGCCACGGTAAGGCGCGACGGCGAGAAGGTGGGCCGCAACGCCCCCTGTCCCTGCGGCAGCGGCAAGAAGTACAAACGATGCCACGGCAAGTGAAGCCCCCGCCGAGGGTGCCGGGCTTCCGCTTCGCCGGGGTGGCCTGCGGCGTCAAGGAGAGCGGCCGCAAGGACTTGGCGCTGATCGTATCCGAGCGCCCGGCCACCGCCGCGGCGTTGTTCACCCGCAACCGGATCCGGAGCCCCAGCATCGTTTCGGGCCGCCGGCGCGTGGCCCGGGGGCGCATCCGGGCGGTGGTGGTCAACAGCGGCAACGCCAACGCGTGCACGGGCCGCCGCGGTTTCCGGGACGCCGAAGCCGTCTGCGAGGAGGCCGCCCGGCTCCTGGGCGTCCCGGCGAGCCAGGTCCTGCCGTCCTCCACCGGCATCATCGGGGCGCCGCTGCCGTTGGAGAAGGTCAAGTCGGGCATCGCGGCCGCGGCGCCAGCGTTGTCCCCGGACGGCCTCGGGGACGCGGCCGAGGCCATCCTGACCACCGACAACGGCCCCAAGGTGGCCGCGGCCCGATGCCGCCTCGGGGGCCGCGCCGTGCGCGTGGCCGGCCTCGCCAAGGGCGCCGGCATGATCGCGCCCAACATGGCCACCATGCTGTGCTACGTGCTCACGGACGCGGCCGTTGCCGCGGCCTCCCTGCGGCCCATGCTGCGCCGGGCCGCGGACGGCTCGTTCCACGCCATTACCGTGGACGGGGACACCAGCACCAACGACACCCTGCTGTGCATGGCCAACGGCCTTGCCGGGAACCCCGAGGTCACTCCCGGGAGCGCGGACGAGGAGACGCTCGAACGCGCGTTGACCCGGGTGATGAAGGATCTGGCGCTGAAGGTGGTGGCGGACGGGGAGGGCGCCACCAAGCTGGTGGAGGTGCGCGTGGACGGCGCCCGGACCGGGGCCCACGCCAGGAAGGTGGCTTTCGCGGTGGCCAACTCCCAGCTCGTGAAGACAGCCTTCTTCGGCGAGGACCCCAACGTGGGCCGTTTCATGATGGCGCTGGGGAACGCCGGCGCGCCGGTGGTGGAAGAGGCCGTGGACGTGGCCTTGGGGGGCGTCAAGGTGGTGCGCCGGGGGGTGGCGGTGGGCGCCCGGGAGGACGCCGCGGCCAGGGTGATGCAGCGCCCGTCCTTCACGGTGCGCATCAGTCTGGGCCTGGGCGACGCCCGGGCCTCGGTGTGGACCTCGGACCTGGGCCACGAGTACGTGCGCATCAACTCCGACTACCGCACCTGACCCCGGGGTCAGCCCCGCAGCTTCCGCCCGAGGATCTCGTTGACCATCTGCGGGTTGGCCTTGCCCCGGGTGGCCTTCATCACCTGCCCCACCAGGAACCCGAAGACCTTCTCCTTGCCGGCCTGGAACTCCGCGGCCTGGGCCGCGCACGCGGACAACACCTCGTCCACCGCGGCGTCCAGGGCGCCGGTGTCGGAGACCTGCTCCAGCCCCTTCTCCCTGACCACGGCGTCCGGGTCCCTGCCGGTTTCGAGCATGGCGGTGAAGACGGTCTTGGCGAGCTTGCCGCTGATGGTCCCGCCATCCACCATTTGCACCATGCGGGCCAGGTCTTCGGCCGGCACCGGCCATGCTTCGATACGCAGGGCGGCGTCGAGCTTCCGCTCCTTGAGCGCCCGGAAGAGGTCCCCCGTGAGCCAGTTGCAGATGGCCTTGGGGTTGGCGTGGGCGCGGACCGCGGCCTCGAAGTAGTCGGCCACGTCCCGCCGCTGGGTGAGGACCTCGGCGTCGTACGCGGACAGCCCGTACTCTTCCCGGAAACGCTCCCGGCGGCTCCGGGCCAGCTCCGGCAGGGTGGCGCGGATCTCCTCGACCCACCGGTCGTCGATGACCAGGGGCAGCAGGTCCGGGTCGGGAAAGTAGCGGTAGTCGTGGGCGTCCTCCTTGGAGCGCATGGGGCGCGTGGCCTCCCGGTCGGCGTCCCACAGGCGCGTCTCCTGCTCCACCGCCCCCCCTTCCGACAGCACCCGGCCCTGCCGCCCGATCTCGTACTCCAACGCCTTCTCCACGGCCTTGAAGGAGTTGAGGTTCTTGATCTCGACCTTGACACCGAGGGCGTCGGCGCCCGGGGCCCGCAGCGAGACGTTGGCGTCGCAGCGGAAGCTGCCCTCCTCCATGTTGCCGTCGCATACCTCCAGGTATTGGAGGATGGACCGGAGGGTCCTGAGGTACGCGCCGGCCTCGTCGGGGCTCCGCATGTCCGGCTCGCTGACGATCTCCATGAGCGGCACTCCCGCCCGGTTGAGGTCCACCAGGCTGTGGCCGCCCCCGGAATCGTGGACGTTCTTGCCCGCGTCCTCTTCCATGTGGATGCGCGTGAGCCCCACGCGCCGGGACGCCCCGTCCACGCTCACGTCCACGCGGCCCCCGGTGCAGAGCGGAAGCTCGTACTGGCTGATCTGGTAGCCCTTGGGCAGGTCGGGGTAGAAGTAGTTCTTGCGCGCCCAGCGGCTGCGCGGGGCGATGGCGCAGTGGGTGGCGAGTCCCGTGCGGATGGTGTGCTCCACCACCTTGCGGTTCAGCACCGGGAGCACCCCCGGGAAGCCCATGCACACCGGGCAGGTGTTGCGGTTGGGCGCCTCGCCGAAGCGCGTGGAGCAGCCGCAGAAGATCTTGGATTCGGTCAGGATCTGGGCGTGCGCCTCCAGGCCGATGACCGGTTCGTAACTCATGCGATGGCTCTCTCCCGGAACCCCGGAGCGGCCGGGTCGGTTCCCCTGCGGGGCGTTTTTCGCTCTGTCGGGTCAGCAGGAAGTAGGTGGCCAACGGCGAGGTGGCCAACGGCGTTTCCCGGCACGGGTAACAGAACCGCGTGGGTTGCGCAATCTCGCGCCCGTCAACGCGGGCGGAGCGCCGGCCCTGGCTGACCTCCACCGCTGCGACCGCTGCCCGCCTCGTCCGCGCAGGCGGAGCGCGGGCCGAAAAGCTCCGGCCCCTGTTCGCCCACCAGGCGCCTCGTCCGTGCGGGCGGAGCTGTCAGCGGATGGGATGGCGGGCGCATGATCGCCCAAGCGCCTCGTCCGTGCGGGTAGAGCGCCGGCCCGGGACCGATTTCCTCCTTCCCGCGCTTGCAACTTCCGGCTACACGCTTCAAACTCGCGGCAAAGGAGGACGAACCATGGCCAACCTCGGGGGCAAATACGCCATCGTCGGCGTGGGCGAAACGATGGTGGGCAAGCGGCCCGACGCCACCACCCACTCGCTGCATCTGGAGTCCATCCGGGCGTGCCTCGACGACGCCGGCATCGGCGCCGGGGCGGTGGACGGCTTCCTCACCAACCAGCCGCTCAACGACGCCCATCGCAGCTACGCGGTGAGGCTCGCCCACATGGCCGGCATCACGCCGGTCTATGCCACCGACTTGGCCCTGGGCGGCGCCACGCCCATCGCCATGGTGCAGCACGCGGTCATGGCCATCGAAGCGGGCATGGCCAGCACGGTGCTGTGCGTCCACGCGCGCAAGCGGTCCACCGGGGACGCCACACCCGGCTTCCCCATCCGGCGGGGCGACGAGCACTGGGAGCGCCCCTGGGGGCACTTCGCCGCGGCCGCGGGCCACGCCCTGGCGGCCCAGCGCCACATGTACGAGTTCGGCACCCGCAGCGAGGATCTGGCGGAGATCGCGGTGTCCACCCGCAAGCACGCCTCCCTGAACGCCAACGCCACCATGAAGAAGCCCATCACGGTGGAGGATCACCAGCAGTCCCGCATGATCGTCGATCCCCTGCACCTGCTCGACTGCTCGCTGGAGTCCGACGGCGGCGGCGCCGTGCTGGTGACCGGCATCGAACGGGCGCGGGACTTCCCCAAACCCCCGGTGGCGATCCTCGGCATGGGACAGCACCATCCCCACTTCAGCCTCCTCGACGCGCCCTCGCTCACGACCCTGGGCGGACGCAAGTCCTCCCGCATGGCCTACGACATGGCCGGGCTGGAACCCAAGGACATGGACTTGGCCGAGCTCTACGACTGCTTCACCATCACCGCCATGATTACCCTGGAGGACTACGGCTTCTGCGGCAAGGGCGAAGGCAAGGATTTCGTCAAGGACGGACGCATCACCATCGGCGGCGAGATCCCCCTGAACACCCACGGCGGCCTGCTTTCGCAAGCCCACCTGGAAGGGATGCTGCACCTCACCGAAGGCGTCCGGCAACTCCGCGGCAACGAAGTCGAGCCGGAACGGCAGGTGCCCGACGCCCGCACCGGCATCATCAGCGGCCACGGCGGCAGCCTGGCCATGCATGCCACGCTGATCCTCGGCGCGGGCTGAGCGCGGGCATGTGAGTGCGGCTCTTCGGGCTTTCGTGCGGGTAAGAGTAGGGAAACTCTGAACAATTCCGGCTTGAACTCCCTTTCCCTGTGGGAAAGCGCGTCCTTCGACTTCGCTTCGCTACGCTCAGGACGAACGGGGTAATTTTTCAGAGTTTCCGTAGGAGGGAAAGGGGAGCGAAAGGGATCACGCCGTCATTGCTCCGCAGAAGCCTGCCACGTCATTCCCCAGACGCCCACCCCTCGTCATTCCCGCAGCCGCCCACTCACGTCATTCCCCCGGAATCTTGAAGACGCCCGCTCCGCGAACTGAACCCCGTCATTCCCGCAGCCGCCCATTCACGTCATTCCCCTGGAATCTCGAAGACGCCCGCTCCGCGAACTGAACCCCGTCATTCCCGCGAAAGCGGGAATCCATCCGGTTCCCTCGCTCTCGTTGTACAAGCCTCTCATACAGGGCGCCCACAGGGTTTGCCCGCAGGGTCTGGATTCCCGCTTTCGCGGGAATGACGAGGCGAGGCTTTCGCGGGAATGACGGCATGGGGAGTGTCGCAACCCACACGAATTCCTGAAGCGCCAACATGTCTTACACGTGGTCACCTCCGTTGATTCCAGTGAAGGGCAAGAGAGAGCAATGGGATTCCACCCTCCGTTCGTCCTGAGCGTAGCGAAGCGAAGTCGAAGGACGCGCTCTCCCTCTGGAAGAGGGTTCGGATGAGGGCGCGGGCATGTGCAGTGCTTGCATGTCAGGGCGCGCTCGGCAACAAAGGACACAATGGCGGCAGCGAACGCGAACATCACCGCGGCGGTAGAGACATACCTTGCCGACCTGGGGCGGGTGCATGCCTCGGGCGGCGCCACCGGGGAGCGGTCGAGCTACGGACCGCTGGCGAACCTGCTGAACGCCGCGGGCACAGCCCTCAAACCCAGGGTGTTCTGCGTCCAGGAGCTTGCCGACCAGGGCGCGGGCCATCCCGACTTCGGCCTCTACGCGGCAAAGCAGGTCCAGAGGGGCCAACCGCGCGAAGGCCAGACGCCGGAGCGCGGCGTAGTGGAAGTGAAGACCGCGGACGACGACGCCTGGCTCACCGCGGCAGGCGATCAGGTAAGCCGCTATCGGGACCGCTACCGGCTGGTGCTGGTGACCAACACTCGCGACTTCGTGCTGGTGGGCGAAGACACCGCGGGCCGTGCTGCGAAGTTCGAAACCTTCCGGCTGGCGAACAGCGCAGACGACTTCCGGCGCAAGCTGGAGAAGCCCCGCGCCTTTGCCCGGGAAGTCGGCGCGGGCTTGGGCGAATACCTGTGCCGGGCGCTGTCGCACCGGGCTGCGTTGGCCGAACCCAAGGACTTGGCGTGGCTGCTGGCCTCCTATGCCCGGGATGGCTTGGCCCGTGTGGAGGCCGCGGGCGACGCGCTGTCGTTGGAGTTGGTGCGCAAGGCGCTGGAAGAGGCCCTGGGAGTGCGCTTCGAGGGGGAGAAAGGCGCGCGCTTCTTCCGTTCGACTCTGGTGCAGACGCTGTTCTACGGCGTCTTCTCGGCCTGGGTGCTGTGGGCAAGGGCCGGCACTCCGAACGTCCCTGCCAACGTCCCCTCTGGGAACGCGGGCGTCCCGCCCGCTTCCTTCGACTGGCGCACCGCGGTCTGGCACCTGCGCGCGCCGGTGCTCCGAGCGTTGTTCCAGCAACTATCCGACCCCGGCCGCCTGCAACCGCTGGGTCTCGTCGAAGTCCTGGACTGGACCGCAGCAGCACTGGATCGGGTGGACCACGCCGCCTTCTTCTCCCGCTTCGACGAAGGCGAGGCCGTGCCCTACTTCTACGAACCCTTCCTCGAAGCCTTCGACCCCGACCTGCGCAAGCAACTGGGCGTCTGGTACACCCCTTCGGAAGTGGTGCGCTACATGGTGGCGCGGGTGGACCGGGCCCTGAAGGACGATCTGGACATCCCGGAGGGGCTGGCTGCGGAGAACGTCTATGTGCTGGACCCGTGCTGCGGCACCGGGGCGTATCTGGCGGAGGTCTTGCGCCGTATCGCCGCCAACCTGGAAGGGCAGGGATTGGGTGCGCTGTCCGGGGCGCGGGTGAAGCAGGCGGCCACCGAGCGGGTGTTCGGCTTCGAGATCATGCCCGCGCCCTTCGTGGTGGCTCACCTGCAAGTCGGGCTGACCATGCAGGACCTGGACGCGCCGCTGAAGGACGACGGCGCGGAACGGCCCGGCGTCTTCCTCACCAACGCACTGACCGGGTGGGAGCCGCACACTATCAAGCCCTTGCCGTTTCCCGAGCTGGAGGAAGAACGCGACCGTGCGGAGCGGGTGAAACAGGAGACGCCCATCCTGGTGATTCTGGGCAACCCGCCCTACAACGGCTTTGCCGGCATGGCAGTGGACGAGGAGCGGGAACTGTCGGAGTCCTACCGAAGGACGAAGCGGGTACGGCGACCGGATGGACAGGGGTTGAACGACCTGTACGTGCGCTTCTTCCGCATGGCGGAACGACGCATTGCGGAGAAGACCGGCCGGGGCGTGGTGTGCTTCATCTCCAACTACTCGTGGCTCGACGGCCTGTCGTTCACGGGGATGCGGGAACGCTACCTGGAAGCCTTCGACGCGGTGCGCATCGACTGCCTGAACGGTGACAAGTACAAGACCGGGAAGGTAGCGCCGGACGGGACGCCGGACCCGAGCATCTTTTCGACGGAAGGGGACCCGGTGGGCATACAGGTGGGGACGGCGATAGCGACGCTGGTGCGCAAGGCGGACCATGCGCCGGCGGAAGCGGTGGGTTTCCGCCATCTGTGGGGTCAGGGGAAGCGGGAGGAGTTGCTGGAAACCGCGGAAGCGGAGCCGGGCGCGGTGTATGCCGAGGTGTCGCCGCTCCTGCCGCTGGGCCTGCCGTTCGTGCAAACGGCGGTGAGCGAGGATTGGTTCGACTGGCCGGCGTTGCCTGATCTGTTCCCGGTGTCCTTTCAAGGGTCTGAGACCGGTCGTGACGCATTTCTCATTGATACCGACCTGGATCGGTTGAAGGTGCGCGTTGGCGACTACTTCAACCCGGCCCTGAGCCATGAGGAGATCGCCCGGCGCTATCCAAGCGTCATGAAGGATACCGGACGGTTCGATGCGCGAGGAGTGCGAGACGCATTGCTATCACGAGGCGGCCCGAACGAAGACGGCTTCGTTCGCCATGCCTACCGCCCGTTTGACAATCGGTATCTGTACTGGGAGGCGGAAACGAAGCTGCTTCGCGAGAAGAGCCCTCACTATCCGCCCCACATTTCCCAAGAAAATTTGTGGCTCTCTTCTGCACAGCATCTGCGGCGTGGCGCAGAGGAACCGCAAGCGTGTTTCACGCGATATATTGCTTCACGCCACTTGATCGAGCGAGGGACTAATATGTTCCCCGCATGGCTTCGCGACGACAACGAAGACACGGGCCGCCGCCCCAACTTCTCAGGCGCGGCGCAACGCTATCTCGAACGCCTCGGCCTCGGAGTCGAGGACCTGTTCCACCACATCCTCGCAACCCTGCACGATCCTGCTTACCGGGAAGCCAACGCCGGCGCGCTCCGCATGGAGTGGCCGCGCATCCCGCTTCCCGGCTGGCCCGATCCCGGGACCGCAGGGGTATCCCCGGCTTCGGCCCGCCCTGCCTTGCCCCGACCCCTGCGGGCGGGACGCCCGCGCTCCCAGGGGGGATCCCCCGGTTATGAAGGCCATGAGCCAGCCATGGAAAGCGCCTTTCCCGGGAACGCGGGCGTCCCGCCCGCATCCGAAGGAGGTTTCGCATCCCCGGACAAGGAGACCACCGAAGCGGCGGACGCCCTCGCCCGATCGGCCGCCCGGGGCCGCCAACTCGCGGCCCTGCTCGATCCCGATACGACGGTCCCCGGCGTCACCACGGGCGCGTTGCGCCCGGAGATAGCCGCCGTCGCCGTTCCCGCCACCACGGACGGACGCAACATGACCGGCGACGACTTCGCCCTCACCGAGGGATGGGGCCACTACGGAACCGGCGGCGCGGTCATGCCCGGCCAGGGCCGGATCGTCGAACGTGCCTTCGCCCCGGATGAACGCACCGCCCTGAACGCCGCGCTCCCCGCCCTCGGCAGGACCACCTTCGACGTGTACCTGAACGATCGCGCCTTCTGGCGCAACGTCTCAGCCGCGGTCTGGAATTACAAGCTCGGCGGCTACCAGGTCCTCAAGAAATGGCTTTCCTACCGCGAACGCGACATCCTCGACCGCCCGTTGCGCCCGGAGGAAGTCCGGCGCTTCACCGATACCGCAAGGCGTATCGCCGCGATTCTACTGGAAAGTGGATTCCCGCTTTCGCGGGAATGACGGGGTGGGCTTTCTCCGGAATGACGGGATGAGAGGGAATGACGAGGTGGGAACCTCTGGTCAATCCTGGCTTGAGGCGCATCTCCCTATGGGAAAGCGCGTCCTTCGACTTCGCTTCGCTACGCTCAGGACGAACGGAGAATTTTGCCGGGATCGGGGCGAACGGGGGATGGTTGTCCAGGGTTTCCCTTACGGACTCTTCGGGCTTTCGTGCAGGCCGTGAAACCTTGCCCATTCAAAAGCCGGAAGATCCATTTGTCGTTACGGTGAACGCTGTGCGATAAGGACACGAATCTGGCGCAACCCGATGGAGAGACCTGCGGAAACTCTGAACAATTGCCCCGTTCGTCCTGAGCGTAGCGAAGCGAAGTCGAAGGACGCGCTTTTCATAGGGAGAAGCGCATCGAGCCGGAATTGATCGGAGGTTCCCTGCATGAAACAGAAGATCGGAACCGTCGTCGAAGCCGACCTCCTGCGGCGCGCAAGGCGTCAGGCCGCGGATGAGGGCCGGCCATTCAGCGAACTGATCCAGGACGCCCTGGAGCATTACCTGACGTCGAAAGCGCCAGCACTCGACCGGCGGGAAGCGGCTTACAGGTTGTTTTGCGAACAGCCGATGCGGGTCTCACCCGAACAGCTTCGTGAAATCCTGCAAGAGGATGCCTGGAACCTGTGAATCCCGACGCTGGCGCAATGTCACTCCGGTAACTCCGGCCGTCCCTCACGTTTCACGCGCTCGACGATGGGCTCGGTACGGCTGCCCTAAGCCGCCATCGTGCGGATGCCGTAGAGCGGGATGCGCCTGTCCCTTGTGATGAGGATGAGCCCCTCGGCCTGGGCTTGGGCGATGAGGAATCGGTCGAACGGGTCCCGGTGATGCATGGGGAGAACGCCCGCCTGCTCTGCGTGGTGGAAGGTCAGGGGAAGGTGAATGAACCCCCTTTCTTCGATGATTGCCGACAGGTTGTCAGGGACGGTCATTTGTCCCTTTGCCCGCTTGACCGAGATCTCCCACGCGGTGATGGCGCTGACGAAGACGTCGTTTTCCGGGTCTGAGATGGCGGCGCGGGCGCCTTCGGTCAGCCTCGAAACCGCGGACAGCCACCACACCAATACATGGGTGTCCAGCAGCAGGCGCTGCACGGTCAATCCTCGTCCGGGAAGATCTTCGAGTTCTCGATCAACCCGATGAGTTCTTCATCGTCGTCGTCGAACTCCGGAGACATCCGGATCTGCCCCTCGAGCCCGCCCATCTTCCGTTTCTCTAGCTGTTCCCGATAGGGCGTCAGCCGCAAGTACGGCTCGCCGGCCTTGGCAATCACGATATCTTCACCCTGCCATGCGAGTTTGCCCAGCTTCGAAAGCTGGGACTTGGCGTGGTGCATGTTCACTTTCATAGGCGTCTCACCTCAACTAAGTCTAGCTAAGTCTAGTTTAGAGTCCAGGACTTGTCAAGGCTTTGGGGACCGTACCATCCGTATTTCGGCTCTCCTAAATCCCGGGCCTCCGCCTGTGCCAGTCCGTGGCTTGCTCGAAGGCGTGGCCCAGGCGCAGGACCGTGGACTCGTCGAAGGGGCGGCCGATGACCTGCATGCCGATGGGGAGTCCGGCGCGGTCGAAGCCGCAGGGCAGGGACAGGGCGGGCAGGCCTGCGAGGTTGGCCGGGACCGTGAAGATGTCGGAGAGGTACATCCGTAGCGGGTCTTCGGTCATCTCCCGGATGCGGAAGGCTGTGGTGGGGGTGGTGGGGGCGACGATGGCGTCGCACTGGCGCAGGACCGCCTCGAAGTCCTGCCGGACCAGGGTCCGCGCCTTTTGCGCCTTGAGGTAGTAGGCGTCGTAGTAACCCGCGGAGAGGACGTAGGCGCCGAGCATGATCCGCCGTTTCACTTCGGGTCCGAACCCCTGGGAGCGGCTCTTGGTGTAGGTGGAGGTCAGGTCTTCGGCCTGGGCCCGGGGGCCGTACCTCATGCCGTCGTAGCGGGCGAGGTTCGAGCTGGCCTCCGCGGTGGCGATGACGTAGTAGGCGGCCACCGCATACCCGGTTCGCGGCAGCGAGACTTCCACCGCCTGGGCCCCGGCCTTTTCGAGTTCGCGCACGCCCTGCCGCACCGCCTGCTCCACTTCGGGTTGCATCCCCGCCACGAAGTACTCCCTGGGAACGCCCACGCGCAGGCCGGACGCGCCGCGGGACAGCTCCGCGGCGTAGTCGGGTACGGGAGCGTCCACCGAGGTGGAGTCGGCAGGGTCATGGCCGGCGATGGCCCGGAGCGCCAGTGCGCAATCGGAGACGTCACGGGTGATGGGACCCACCTGGTCCAGGGACGAGGCGTAGGCCACCACCCCGAACCGGCTCACCCGCCCATAGGTGGGCTTGAGCCCCACGACGCCGCAGAAGGCCGCGGGTTGGCGGATGGACCCCCCGGTGTCCGTGCCCAGGGCGGCGGCGCATTGGCCCGCGGCCACCGCGGCCGCGGACCCGCCCGAGGAGCCGCCCGGCACGCGGTCCGGGTTCCAGGGGTTGCGGGTAACGGAGAAGCCGGAGTTCTCGGTGGAGGAGCCCATGGCGAACTCGTCCATGTTGGTCTTGCCCAGCAGCACCGCCCCCGCCTCCTTGAGGCGTCGGACCGCGGTGGCGTCGAAGGGCGGCGTGAAGCCTTGCAGCATCCGGGACGCGCAGGTGGTGGGCACGCCGTCGGTGAGCAGCACGTCCTTGAGGGCGAAGGGAATCCCCAGGAGTTTCGACGAAGCGTCGCCGTCGGCAAGCCTCGCGTCCGCGGCCCGGGCCTCCGCCATGCCCCGGTCCCGGCAGACCGTGAGGTAGGCGCCGATCTTCCCGTCCGCGTCCTCGATCCGGTCGAACAGCGCTTGCGTCAACTCCGTGGAGGTGAGGTCCCCGCGGAGCAGCCTGTCGTGCAGCTCGCGGATGGTGAGGTCGTGGACCTTCATTCAATGATTTTCGGGACCCGGATGAAGTCGTGTTCCCGGTCCGGGGCGTTGCCCAGCAACTCTTCCGTACGCGGCCGGTTCACCGCCCGGTCCGGGCGCATGGCGTTGACCACGTCCACCGCGTGGGACATGGGTTCCACCCCGTCCGTGTCCAACTCGTTGAGCTTGTCCATGTAGCCGAGTATGGAGTCGAGTTGGCCGGTGAGCGTTTGCAGGTCGTCTTCCGAGAGGTCCAGACGCGCGAGCATGGCCAGGCGCCGCGCCTCTTCGCTGGTGATTTTCACGCGGATTCCTTACCATACGCCTCGAATGGGCCGCAAACCAACCGTGCGCGAGTCGTCCCCCGAGCCGTCCCGGAACGGCCTCCTGCCCATGCCCGGACCCGTGGAGCCCTGGGGGATCGGCCATGACGTGGACGCCTATGCCCGGGACGCGTACGCGCGCGGGTTCCGGCGCATCGCGGGGGTGGACGAGGCCGGGCGGGGGCCGTTGGCGGGTCCGGTGGTGGCCGGGGCGGTGGTGTTCGAGCGGGGGGTCTTCCACCCGGACGTGAAGGACTCCAAGGCGTTGAGCCGGAAGCGGCGCGAGACCCTGGCCGAGTGGATCGAGGGCCGGGCGTCTTCCTGGGCCGTGGGCCTTGCGGAGCCGCGGGAGATCGACCGGCTCAACATCCTGCAGGCGAGCCTGCTGGCCATGTCCCGGGCCGTCAGGGACCTGGCGGTGGCGCCGGACTTCCTGATGATCGACGGGCCTTACGCCATACCGTCCGCCAGCTTCGTGGAGGACGGCGCAGCATCGGCGCCGCGGCAGAAGGCCATCAAGCGGGGAGACAGCCTGTGCTTCTCCATCGCCGCGGCGTCCATACTCGCCAAGGTGGCCCGGGACCGCATGATGGAGGAGTTCGACGCGCTCTATCCCGAGTACGGTTTCGCCAGCAACAAGGGGTACGGAAGCCGCAGCCATGCCGCGGCCCTGCGGCGGCACGGCCCCTGTCCCATCCACCGGCGCAGCTTCCGGCCGGTGCGGGAGTCCTGCCGGGACCCCGGGCGCGGCTTGCCGGTTCCGTTCTTTGGTGCCAGAAATAGGGATGGGCCATGAGCGGAAATCCCTGGGCAAGGCCGGAGAGGAACTCGCCGAGGGCTACCTCAAGCGGCACGGCTTCGCCATCGTCGAACGCAACTACCGGTGTCCCTGGGGCGAGATCGACCTGGTGGCCCTCAGCGGGCGCGTGGTGGTCTTCGTGGAGGTGAAGACCCGCAGGGTGCACACCGCGGGCGCGCCGCTGGAGTCCGTGGGTCCCGCCAAGCAGCGCAGGTTGAAGCGCGCCGCCCTCTGTTTCCTCAGTCAACACGGACTGCACGACCGGGACGTCCGGTTCGACGTCATCGGCATCTCGCTGCGGACCGAGCCTCCGGTAGTCGAGCACGTCCGCAGCGCGTTCGACTGTTCCGAGCCATAGAGGGGCCGGCGGCCACCGTAAGGAACCACGGATGATCGACATCAGGATCTTGCGCGAGCAGCCCGAGATGGTCAGGGAGCGCATGGCCGCGCGGCGGACGCCCGTGGACTGGGACGCGCTCCTCGCCCTGGACCGCGGACGGCGGGAGACCCTCGCCCGCTGGGAGAGGCTGAAAGAGCAGAAGAACAAACTCTCCGGCGAGATCGGTCGCCTCAGGAAGTCCGGCGCCGACGCCGCGTCCCTGATGGAGCGCATCGGCGCCGTCAGCGCGGAGCTCGACGCGCTGGAGCAGCCCCTGAACGACGCGGAGCGCCGGTTCCACGAGTCCATGCTCCACCTCCCGAACCTGCCGGACCCGGGGGTCCCCGTGGGCGAGTCTGCCGCGGACAACCCGGTGCTGCGGACCTGGGGCGAACCCCCGGCGTTCGACTTCACTCCCAGGAACCATTGGCAGATCGGCGAGGACCTGGGGATCCTCGATTTCGCCCGGGGCGCCAAGCTCGCAGGCTCGCGCTTCACCCTCTACCGTGGCCGGGGCGCGCTCCTGGAGCGGGCGTTGATCGGGTTCATGCTGGACCTCCAGACCCGGGAGCACGGGTACGAGGAGATCCTGCCGCCGTTCCTGGTGAACCGGGACACCATGACCGGAACCGGACAGCTCCCGAAGTTCGAAGCGGACATGTTCCACACCGGGGACCCCGACTACTTCCTCATCCCCACCGCGGAGGTGCCCCTCACCAACATCCACCGGGAGGAGGTCCTCGACCAGGGCGACCTGCCCCGGAACTACTGCGCCTACACGCCCTGTTTCCGCAGGGAAGCGGGCTCCTACGGCCAGGACCTGCGCGGCCTCATCCGGCAACACCAGTTCAACAAGGTGGAGCTGGTGAAGATCGTCGAACCGCAGCGCTCGCCCGAGGAATTGGAGAACCTCACCCGCGACGCCGAGGCCGTGCTCCGGCGGCTGGGACTGCCCTATCGCGTGGTGGAGTTGTGCACCGCGGACCTGGGCTTCGCCGCGGCCCGGACCTGCGACATCGAAGTCTGGCTGCCCGGCCAGAGCGCCTACCGGGAGATCAGTTCGTGTTCCAACTGCACGGACTTCCAGGCCCGGCGCGCAGGCATCCGCTACCGCCCGGGGCCCGGGCAGCGGCCGCTCTTCGCGCACACGCTCAATGGCTCCGGCCTGGCCGTGGGCCGCACCGTGGTGGCGATCCTGGAGAACTGCCAGCAGCAAGACGGCAGCGTCGCCATCCCCGAGCCCCTGCGCCCCTACATGGGCGGGCTGGAGACGATCGCCCCGCACCCATAGCTATGAAACCTGGATTCCCGCTTTCGCGGGAATGACGGGGGTGGGCGTCTGCGGGAACGACGGCCTGACTCCTGTCCCTCCCACCTTTCACACACAAAAGCCGGAAGACCCTTCCAAGGGAAACCCGGAACAACGATCCCCGTTCGTCCTGAGCGTAGCGAAGCGAAGTCGAAGGACGCATTCTTCGGAGAGGGGTCTCAGGCGTCCCACAGTACGCTGATGGGCATGGCGAACAATCGGGGGGACGCCTCTTGCACCCGTTCGCCGTCGTGGAGCACGATGCCGCAGGAAAACCGTCGGCCTGCGGCTTCTTTCAGGCGGGCCAGTCCCTTGAAGTCGCCGGGGCGCACGGTGGCCCCCGCCTTGACCTCCACGCCGACGACCTCGCCCGGTGACCGCTCCAGGACCAAATCGACCTCGGCCCGGTCCTTGTCGCGGTAGTGGCTGATGGCCGTCGGCTCTTCGGACAGGGCGGCGGCTTTCACGAGCTCGGAATGGACGAAACATTCGAGCAGCGCCCCCACCTGCCGCCGGTCCCTGTCGATGGTCGCCGCGTCCACTCGGCGGAGTGCGGCAAGCAGACCGGAGTCCAGGAACTGGAGCTTCGGCGTCCTGACCAGCCGTTTCAGGTCGTTGCGATGCCAGGCGCGAACACGACGCACGAGAAACATGTGCTCGAACAGGTTCAGCCAGCGATCGACGGTCTTGCCGTCAACGCCCAGCCGTGAACCGAGCCCGGACATGTTGAGCAACTGGCCCGCGGACGCGGCTGCGTGGTCCATGAGGCGGGCCATTTCATCGAGCTTTCCGATGGCGGCGATGTCGGATACGTCGCGTCGGGCCAGCGAGCGCGCATAGGACAGCAGCCAGTTCCGGCGCCGCGCGGGGACCTCGCGTGAAAGGGCTTCGGGGAAGCCGCCGGCGAGGACGCGTTCGGTCAGGCCGGACGTGGGCCCCGTCTTCGCGAGTTTCGGGAAATCTCCCGCAAAGGCCCGGTCCAAGAAACCGGGCAAGCCGGCTCCGGCGATTTCAGCCTGGGAAAACGGCAGCAATTCGATGGTCTCGATGCGGCCCGCCAACGAATCCGGAGAGATCGAGCCCCGGAACAGGTCCACCGAGCCGGTGATCAAATAGCGGCCGGGTTGGGGGTTCTCGTCCACCATTTGCTTGATTGCGAGGATGAGCCTCGGCACGCGCTGGATCTCGTCGATCACCGCGGCGGGGTTGCTCCGAGTGAAGCCGATGGGGTCGTCCTCGGCGAACCGCCTGTGCTGTTCGTCGTCCAGCGTGACGAAAGGACGGCCGTGGTCACGGGCGATGCGCCGAGCGAGCGTCGTCTTGCCGGACTGCCGCGGTCCGACGATGGCGACGATGCGGGTGTCCGCCAGCGCAACCCGAACCTGCGCCTCCGCGTGCCGAGGCATGTATTTCCCGGGGCGTACCGTCTCGTTCGGCATGGCTGCTCGTCCAGTTCGGAATACAGTGTCGTCCAATTCGGAGTAACCTGTCGTCCAATTCGGAATATAGCACCGGCCAATACGGAATGCACGCGCCCGGAGCCGATCCGCCGAGGCCCGTAGCGCTTCCGCGTGAGGGAGCGGCGCAGGTTTCAGGAACGTACCGGCCTCCGGCCCGCTGGTCGTGGGAGAATGCCCTATCTTCGACGCAAGCCGGGGTCTGCAAGGCGGGTGTCCTGTCCTCGCGGCGCGCGGTCGAGGGCCTCTTCGAGCGACGGTTCGGGAACCCACTCTTCGGGCGGGCGCGCTTCGCCTTCCCAGTCCACCTTGTCGAGTCCCCAGAATATCTCCAGGCTGTGGCCGTCGGGGTCCCGAAACTCCACCGATACCTGGCAGCCCGCCCGCCTCCGGCCGTGGAAGTCGATGGCGACGCCGTTCTTCTCGAGGTGGTCCCTTGCGCGGAAGACGTCGTCGAGTGTAGGGACCTCGAACGCCAAGTGGTGCAGTTCCCGGTTCCCGGAAACCTCCCTGGCTTGGCCCACGAGGCCCAGACCGTGGTGGTCCCGGTTGAAACGCAGGAAGACCATCCGGCCCTGGACCATGCTGTCGGGATAGACGTCGGAGACCTTGAAGCCGAGCACCCGGGTGTAGAATCGAACGGACGCGTCGACGTCCCGGACCATCAGGACGGCGTGTCCCATGTTGCCGATGCGGAAGGGCATGTCCGCGGGCGGCTGGACGCCCTTCGTCGCCAGGACCTCGGGGCGGTGCAGCCCCTCCAGGTCCACCTTGCTTCGTTGCGCCGTGCTCTGTTCCATTTTCGGTGTCCTCCATGACGGCAAAGGTTTTCCCGAGCCGGTACGATAGACTTCATTGGCCGATACGTATAACCAATGGGTATGCTGGGGGCGAACGTGAGAAGCGGGGCCGCGTCGGTGCTCGGTTTCGCCCTGGCCCTCCTGGCATTCTACACCTCGGGTTTCGGCCTGTTCGATCCGGGGCTCCACCGAGCCCTGGCCATGTCCGCGGCCGCCGCGGCCGTCCTCGCTCTCTACCCGCTGCGGTTGGGGGCCTCGGCCCGGGCCGGGAAGGCGGCCGGCGTCATCGACCTGTGCCTCCTGGCGGTGCTCGCGGTGGGGATGGTCAAGCTCATCACCATTCGCGAGGCGCTCTGGACGGGCCTGTTCGAGTTCTCGACCCTCGACCTAGCCGCGGCCCTGGCGTCTTCCCTGGTGATCCTGGAGCTCGCCAGACGCGCCCTGGGGTTGCCCCTCGCCCTGTTCGGTTTCCTGGCCCTGATCTACGCCGCCTTCGGCAGGCAACTGCCGTGGATCTTCCACCACGTCGGTTTCAACACCGAGCAGATCGCCCAGACCGTATGGTACAGCCTGGACGGGGTGTTCGGCCTGCCCACGGGGGTCGGGGTCAACGTCGTCTTCATCTACATCGTCTTCGGCGCGATCCTGGAGGGAAGCGGCGCCGGCGCGGTGCTGCTCAAGTTCGCCGTCCGCGTCTCGGGCCGCATGCGGGGCGGGCCGGCCCACGCCGCCATCGCCGCCAGCGGCCTGTTCGGGGCCATGTCGGGAAGCGCGGTGGCAAACGTCGTCGGCACCGGCGTCTTCACCATCCCGCTGATGAAGAAGCGGGGGTTCCGGCCCGCCTTCGCCGGCGCGGTGGAGACCACCGCCTCCTCCGGGGGCCAGATCATGCCGCCCATACTCGGGGCCGCGGCGTTCCTGCTCGCAGAGCTGACGCACACGCCCTACCTCCTGGTGGCCGTCGCCGCCCTGGTCCCGGCCCTGTTGTACTACGGCAGCCTGTTTGCCGCGGTGGGCGTAGAGGCCGCGCGCCTGGGGATCCGGCCCACGCCCCGGGAGGAGCGCGAAGCCCTGACGAAACGGGACTGGCTGCTGTCGGTCATGTTCGCGGGGCCCCTCGCGGTGCTGGTCGGCGTCCTGGTCTCCGGCCAGTCCGCGGCGGCCGCGGGTTTCTGGGCTGCGCTGTCCGCGCTGGTGTTGCCGTTCCTGGTGAACCCCGAGGTGCGCCGCCGTCCGCAAGCGATGCTGGAAGCGGTCGCCAACGGCGGCATTGCGGGGGCGCGCATCCTGATCGCGGTGGGGGCCATCGGCGTCCTCCTCGCGGTCATCAACATGACCGGCATCGGGCTCCGTTTCTCCAACGTGATCCTGTCGCTGGGCGACGGCGACCTGTTCCTGTCCCTCGTCTATACCATGCTGGGCGCGCTGGTGCTCGGCATGGGCCTGCCCACGCTGCCGGCGTACCTGATCATCGTATTGGTCATGGGGCCTGCGCTGCAGGACCTGGGCATCCCGATGCTCGCGGCCCACATGTTCGTGCTCTATTTCGGCGTGTTGTCCGTGGTCACGCCGCCCGTGGCCCTCGCCGCCTACGCCGCGGCGCCCATCGCCGGCGCCAGTCCGTTGCGCACCGGGGCCATCGCCCTTCGGCTTGCGACCATGGGTTTCGTCATCCCCTACATGTTCGTGTTCCATCCGTCGTTGCTGCTCGTGGCCGGGTTCGACCCCGCGGACTTCCTCTGGGCCATGCTCCGGATCGGCGCCGTCATCTGGCTGCTGGTCACGGGCCTCGGCGGGTTCGACCGCAGTGCGCTGACCCCGGCGTCCCGCGCCGTGCGCCTCGCCTGCTGCGCAGCGCTTGCCTACCCCGGCGCCGCGGTCCAGGCCGCAGGCCTTGCCGCGGGCGCCGCGGTGGTTGCATTCGATTTCGTGAAGTCGCAAAAGGTGGAAGACAACAACCCGGGAGGAGGTTCCCCATGAAGACCATGACCCAGACCATGACGTGGGCGGCGGCAACCCTGCTGCTCTGCCTGGCGGCCGTCTCGGCGCAGGCGCAGACGACCCTGAAGGCGTCGGCCACCCGGCCGGGGACGCCGCCCTTCCTGTTCGTGTCGGCCTTCACCGATATCGTCAACCGGCACGCCGGCGACATCGAGATCCAGCTCAACGCCACGGGGGTCGCCACCAAGCACTACGTGGAGGCGACGCAGGGGACGGTGGACATCTTCTATTCGTCTCCCCTGATGCACGTGTGGATGACCGACGGCACGCGCGTGTTCAAGAACATCGAGCACGGCCCGGACATCGCGAAAAAGGCCTCGGTGCTGTTCAACTTCAAGCTGGCCACCTACCATGTGGTGACCCGCGCCGACTCCGGCATCCGGTCCATCGCGGACTTCCAGGGCAAGACGATCTTCCTCGGGCCGCCCGCGGGCGCCGCCACGGTCATCGCCGCGGGCATCGTGAAGGGAGCCAGCGGGCTCGACGGCGGCAAGGACTTCACGGTTCGGAAACTGCCGTGGGGCGCCGGTATCGACGCCTTTCGCAACCGGCAAGTGGCCGCCATGATCCAGCCCGGGGCGATCCCGTCGGCCAGCATCCAGCAGATTGCGCTGACCACGAAGATCCGCTTCCTGGGCATCCCGAAAGACCGGCTGGATTCCGCGGACGCGCGCAAGCTCTTCGCCAGCGCGGGACGCACCCAGGACGTCATCGAGCCCGGGACCTACGGCAAGAACCAAGTTAACACCGAAGACGTGATCACGGTGGGTTCCTGGGGCGGCATCGGCATCCGGTCCTCGGTGCCGGACGCGGTAGCCTACAGGATGACCAAGGTGTTCTGGGAGAACATCGACGAGGTTTACAAGAAGGCGGCCGCGTTCCGGTCCGCGATCAAGCGGGAGAACGTCTTCAACCAGGTGGCCTCGCCCGTGCACCCGGGCGCCAAACGCTACTTCGAGGAAATCGGCATGACCGTACCCAAGGGAATGTAGGCCATGCCCGGGTCGGAGCCGGGGACGAGCTTTCGGGGACGCGCCCCGGTTGCCGTGCCTGTGCGATTGTGAGACGATCCGGTAGTATAGATATAGGGCATATTGGGAGGCGATCATGAGCGCAATACTTCGTACCGGATGCATGACGTTGGCCGCGGCTTTCGCCGTGTTGCTTGCGGCCGGCGGGGTCTCGGCCCAGACCGTGAAGATGGCGGTCCCGACGTTCCTCACCGGCGCCGGCGCGCCGGCCTTCGGGGTCCCGGCCAAGCAGGGCGCGGAGCTGGTGGTGCGCGCCATCAACGAGGGCGCGCTGCCCGCGCCTTACGACGGCGTGGGCCTGGCCGGCCGCAAGATCGATCTGTTGGTCTATGACGAGGCCGGGGGCGGCACCAGGCAGGTCACCGAGCTGCGCAACAAGGTGCAGAAGGAAGGGGTGGACGTGGTGGTGGGCTACGTTTCGTCCGGCACCTGCGCCGCCACCGCACGGGTGGCCGAGGAGCTGGAGGTGCTGACCCTGTTCACGGTCTGCGGCACCCCGCGGATCTTCGAGGAGCTGGTGAAGGAGCCCAAGTACCTGTTCCGCATCCTGAACCACGGGACCGCCAGCGGCGTCAGCGCCGCGCGCTACGTGGCCGCGAACCTCGGGGACACGCTCAAGGACGGTTACATCGGCATCAACCAGAACTACGCATGGGGACAGGATAGCTGGCGCGACTTCCACCTGGCCCTGCAGGCGGTGGCCCCGGGCGCGAAGCCGGCCGCCAAGCAGCAGTTCCCCAAGCTGTTCTCGGGCCAGTACGGTTCCGAGATCTCGGTGCTGCTTCGGGCCAGGCAGAAGCTGGTCCATTCGAGCTTCTGGGGCGGCGACCTGGAAGCGTTGATCGCCCAGGCCAGCGCCCGGGGGCTGTTCCGGCGCAAGACCTTCGTGCTGACGGTGGGCGAGACGGTGGCGTACCGGCTCGGCCGGAAGTTCCCGGAAGGGCAGCTCGTGGGCACCCGCGGCCCCTACGGCATGTACGCGGTGGACATCGACACGCCGCTCAACAACTGGTTCCAGCAGGAATACCGCAAGACCTACGGGGAAGCACCCTCGCAGCCGTCCTACCAGTTCGCCCAGGGCGTGTTGGCGGCCAAGTACGCCTACGACCGGGCCATGAAGGACAACCGCGGCAAGTTTCCCTCCACCGAGCAGGTCATCGCCGCGCTGGAGGGAGCCACCTTCGAGGCCTTTGCCACCGTGAAGATGTCCCTCAACAACGGCCACCAGGCGATCACAGAGGAGCGTTGGGGCCTTACCGTGTGGGACGACGCCAGGGGCGAGATGGTGGTCAAGGATGTGGAGGTGTTCGACGCGGAGTGCGTGAACCCGCCGGACGGCGTGGGCGCGGTGGAGTGGCTCGAGGGCGGCATGAAGGGCGCCAAGTGCGGCTGACCCGCGGACGGCCCTGGCGCCTCCGTCCCCCGGGCGCCGGCGGGCGCACGGGCCGTCTCCGCCCGGCTTCGACCACTGCCGCGGCGCCAAGGGGAAAACGTTGGATCCCGAACTCCTGCTCGTCATCCTCGTCGATGGACTCGTCTATGGCTCCTACCTGTTCATGGTGGCGGTGGGCCTGACGGTCATCTGCGGCGTCCAGAAGATCCTCAACGTCACCCACGGCTCGTTCTACGCCTTCGGCGCCTACCTGGCCGCCACGCTGCTGATCCTCTACGCCCGGGTGGAGTGGCCCCAGTTCGGCGCGTTCGCGGTGATGCTGCTGGCGGCCGTCTTCCTCGGCGTCCTCTTCGGCCTGGTCATCGAGCGCGGCCTGCTCCGGCGCCTCTACCACGAGGACGAGCACATCATCGTCCTGGCCACCTTTGCCGCCTTCCTGGCCCTCGAGGACGTGTTGCTGCTGATCTGGGGAACCGACCCCTACATCGCTGCGGAGCCTCTCGGCCTGCTGGGCCAGACCGACATCGCCGGGCTTCCCTTCGACAACTACAGCCTGTCCATGGTGCTGCTGTCCGCGGTGGTGGCCGGGGTCCTGTGGTACGGGCTCAACCGGACCACTTTCGGCAAGCTGCTGCTGGCGGTGATCCACGACCGGGAGCTCGCCCAGGCCATGGGCATCGACGTGAACAAGGTCTTTCTGGTGACCTTCATGGTGGGGTCGTTCCTGGGCGCGCTGGGCGGCGCCTACCAGGCCCCGGCCATTTCCGTCCAGCCCGGCATCGGCGTGGAGGTGATCGTGCTGGCCTTCGCGGTGGTGGTCATCGGCGGCATGGGCAGCATCCCCGGCGCCCTCATCGGCTCGGTGGTGGTGGGCGTGGCCCGGGCGTTCGCGGTCCACCAGGAACCCGCCTTGGAGTTGTTCGTCATCTACATGATCATGGCGCTGGTGCTGATCCTCCGGCCCCAGGGGTTGTTCGCGCCGGCAAGGGCGAGGAGGATATGACCGGGCGCCGGGACATGACGCTGTGGGGGCTGACCGCGGGGCTCGCGGTCCTGCTGCTGCTCAACCTCGTGGCGCCGGAGTGGTTCCGGGCCATCCTCACGCTCTCCCTCGCCCGCGGCGCGGTGGCCCTGGGGCTGCTGGTGCTCTGGCGCTGCGGGCTGATCTCCTTCGGCCATGCCCTGTACTGCGGGTTCGGCGCCTACACCGTGGCGTTGATGGGCAAGTACCTGGGCTTTACCGACGCCTTCCTCACCACCGCCTGCGCGGTGGCGGTGGCGGGTCTCTTCGCTTTCGTGCTGGGGTTCCTGCTGCGCCAGTACCGGGGCATCTTCTTCGCCCTCCTGAACATGGCGTTCTCGATGATCCTCTACGGCGTCCTGGCCAAGCTCGAAGACCTGGGGTCCACCGACGGCATCAGCCTGGAGGCCACCACCTACCTGGGGTACGCGCCCCTGGGCGCGGAGAACAAGGCGGCCCTGTTCGTCTTCGCCGCGGTCCTCACCTGGGCGGCGGCGGTCCTCGCGCACCTGTACCTGCGCTCGACCCTGGGGCAAATGACCACCGCGGTCCGCGAGAACGAGATCCGGCTGGGTTACCTGGGCTATTCCGCGGAACGGGCGATCCACGCCAAGTATGTCATCTCCGGGCTGCTGGGCGGGTTCGGGGGCGCCATCGCCGCCCTCACGGTGGGCCACGTGGACCCGGACTCCATGGTCTATTGGCCGGTGTCCGGGGACTTCGTCTTCATCGCCATCCTGAGCGGCACGGGGAACGTGGTGGCGCCCTTCATCGGCGCGACCATGTACGAGCTCATCCGCACCTATGCCTTCGACCAGTTCCCGGGCGTGTGGCAGCTCATCATGGGGGGCACGTTGCTGCTCATCATCCTGTTCCTCCCCAACGGGCTGTGGTCGCTGGTGGACGCGCGTTGGCGGAGACGGAGCGCGGACGCGCCGCCAACGGAGAGGAAAGGGGCGTAACCGGGCATGGCCGCAGTCCTGGAAGTCCACGGTCTCGAGAAGTCCTTCGGCGCGGTGGCCGCGGCCCGGGACGTCAACGTGGCGGTGGAAGAGGGCGAGACCGTGGGCGTCATCGGCGCCAACGGGGCCGGCAAGACCACCTTCGTCAACATGGTCACCGGGTACCTTGCCCCCGACCGCGGCGCCATCGAGTTCATGGGCCGCAGCATCCTCGGCCATTCGGTGCGCGCCATCGCCCGGATGGGCCTCTGCCGCTCCTTCCAGGTCCCCCAGGTGTTCCTTTCCGAAACCGTCTTCGACAACCTGATGATGGCCTACGGCGTTGCCGAGGAGGACGGTCCGGGGCTGCTGGCCCCCCTCGCAGCGGACCGGCGCGCGGCCCGGGTGGAGGCCCACCTCGCCCGTTACCGGATCACCGAGTACCGGGACGTGGCCGGCTCCGCGCTGCCCCAGGGCGTGCGCAAGCTGCTGGACATCGCCATGGCCACGGTGCGCCGGCCGCGGCTCCTCATGCTGGACGAGCCCACCAGCGGCATCAGCGCCGAGGAGAAGTTCGGCGTCATGGACATCCTGATGCAGGCGTTGCGGGAGGAGCGCACCACCGTGCTGTTCATCGAGCACGACATGGAGATCGTGGAGCGTTACGTGGAACGGGTGCTGGCCTTCTACCAGGGCGCGATCATCTGCGACGCCCCCACCCGGCAAGCCCTTGGCGACGAGAGCGTTCGGGAATACGTGCTGGGCCGGGAACGCCATGCGGAGACGGAAGCGCAGGCGGCGCCGCGGCCGGCTCCGTCGGAAGGCGGACGTCCGGTGCTCTCGGTCAGCGGCCTCAACGTCCGCATCGGCGCCACCCCGATACTGCGCGGCGTCCGGCTGAGCGTCCCCTCCGGCTCCATGTGCGGGCTCATCGGACGCAACGGCGCGGGCAAGACCACCCTGATGCGCGCGGTCATGGGCGCGCTGCCGGTCCGGCGCGGCGCCATGGAACTCGGCGACGTGGACCTCACCGCTACCCCGGCCCATGGCCGGGCCCACCTGGGCATCGGCTTCATGCCGGAGGACCGCCGGCTGGTCCCCGACCTGACCGCGGAGGAGAACATCCTGCTGCCGGTGTGGGCCACCGGCGCGGGGGACGTCCGCCAACGCCTGCAATGGATCTACCGTCTCATGCCCGAGGTCGAGGAGTTCCGGCGCCGCGGGGCCACCACCCTGTCGGGCGGACAGCAGAAGTACGTGGCCTTCGCCCGGGCGCTCATGCGGGGCACGCGGCTGTTGCTGCTGGACGAGCCCAGCGAAGGCATCGCCCCGATCTTCGCCCATCGCATGGTGGAGATCCTGGACGACCTCAAGCGGGAGGGCGCCTCGGTGCTGGTGGCCGAGTCCAACGACGTGCACATCGCCGGTCTCCTGGACCGGACCTTCGTCATCGAGCGCGGCAGCATCGTGGAGGACCGGTAGCGCCGCGGCCCGGGGAAGGTCTCGCGTTGCAATGCGGTGCCGTCTTCGAATATCCTCCAGCGGGCGTCACGGGAAATCGTGCACTCCCTGTCGCCGCATGGATGAATCCCACAGGAGGAACCACAATGGCCATCGTTCGCCTGATCCACGTCAACGTTGACCCCGGCCAGATCCGGGAAGCGGAGCGGATCTGGAAGGAGGATTGCAGTCCGCTGATGATCCGCCAGAAGGGCTGCGTCTCCGAGCAGTTGCTGAAGTGCATGGACTCCCCGGGTGAATACATCTCCTACTCCGAGTGGGAGGCCCAGGAGGACATCGACCGCTATCGCGAAAGCGACGACCACCAGGCGATCCAGTCCCATGCCCGCGCCCTTCAGGGCGCCCGCGCGGTGGTCAAGCGATACGAGATCATCGACTGAGCGGCCTCGGCAGGGTCCCCCAGGGCTTGGCCGGGGCGGAGTAGATCGCCGCTCGACACGCCGGCGGCGGCCGGCGTGCGCGCCACGGATGCAGGGTCGAGATATGCCCCTTCGTCCTCGGTTCGGCTCGCGCCTCCGCACTCGGCCAGTCCACGGGAAGGCAATCCTCGATCAGCCTGCGGTCATTGGTCGTCATCTTCATCCAACCCGTTGCGGCGCATGATCGCCCATGCAGCCCATTTCTTCGAGAAAACGCGATGGAGCTTTCCCGTAGCCCCGATACCGATGTGCCCGCGACAGGATCAGGCGGCGTCTGGTGCGGGTGATGGCTACGAAACATCCGCGGCGCTCTTCCTCGAGCGTGGCGCTGCCCTTCCTGATGCTTTGCCAGGACGGGAGGACTTCCTCTGCCATACCGATGAGGTACACGGTGTCGAACTCCCGTCCCTTGGCGCCGTGGATGCTTGTGAGCGAGACGGCCCCCGGCCTCGGTACGGGTTCTTTCGATCGCAGGTCCAATTCCCGGAGAAACCCGTCGAGCGAGGCATGAATCCGGGTGTCCCTGATTTCCCCCGCAATCCTGCGCCAGGCACTCAGATCCTCCTTGAGATTGTCGTCCGGGTCTCCGTTCTCGAAGTGTGCGAGAACCTGCTCGATAGCGGTCCGTAGCTTGATGCTTCCGGCGGCCAAATTTGCAATGGAGTCAACCAGTTCACTCTCGGCACTGGAGATCCCGGCATTGCGAACGGTATCGGTCCAGACCGAAAGTCCGGTGATACCGTCGGTTTCCGACCGTGAAACCAGTGTCTCCCAATCCAGGAGTGGACCCGCGAAACCGTTGAACGACTCGACCAGTACAGCCAGGTTGCGCCTGTCGAGGGGCCTCTGGATCTGCTTCAGGGAAGCCACGAACCAACGCATTTGAGGCGAGATGAAATCGTCACGGCGCGACGTGAGCTCTGCCGGAATCGCACGTTCCTTGAAGGCGTTCCGCATGGCGTTCAGGAGCGTATGGTTTCTCGCCAGCACCGCGGTGCCGCTGCGGGTCTCGCTTTCTCCCCTTCCGATCTCGTCGGCTATGCCGGCCGTTTCCTCGCAATCGGTGTCGAATTCGCGGTACTCGATTCCATCCGGCATCGACGGTGAGGAAGCATTCCCGGCCGCGGCCGCGGGTTGCTTCCGAACCACCCTGCGGGAGTTGTACATGACCAGACGGTTCGCTGCCTCGACGATGACCGGAGGACAGCGAAAGTTCGTCGGCAGTTGCAGGACGGCGCAAGAGAATTCCTCGACCAGCTCTCCGATTCGACGGACGTTCGCGCCGTTCCACTCGAAAATCGTCTGGTCGTCGTCGGCCACGGCAAACACTTCCCGAAACCCGCCTACGGCCATGCTGCGGAGCAGTGCATACTGAGCGCCGTTGGTGTCCTGGAACTCGTCGATCAGCCAGTGGGGGTAGGACTTCTGGTACTGCCTGGCAATGGCGGGGAAGGTCGTGAACAACCGATGGGCTTCCAGGATCAACGAGTTGAAGTCCAAGGCGCCCACGCGGCGGAGCTCCTGTTCATACAGACGGTAAACACGCGCTGCACGCCCAGGGTCCATGTATCCGTTCGTTGCCGCAAGCCGCTCTTCCGCCTCTTCGGGACGGATCAGACGGCCCTTCAAGTGGTCGATCAACGGCAGGAAACGCACGTCTTCGCGGCTGACCGCCTGCCCGTCGTCGCGAAGGAGTGCGTCCTCCAGCAGCGCCTTCCGATCTTCCGCTTGCGAATAGATCGCAAAGTCGGGACGGATGCCCACATGGACTCCGTGTTGCTGCAATACTTGCGTACAGAAGCGGTGGAACGTACCGATGTTGGCCCGTCCCTCCAGCCCCGGAACGAGGGCCGTTACCCGGTTTGCCATCTCGTTCGCCGCCTTGTTGGTAAACGTCAGAGCGAGGATGCGGAATCGCCGGTCACGCGAAGAATCGAGCAGGCGGGCGATACGACACGTCAAGACACGGGTCTTGCCGGAACCGGGTCCGGCAAGGACGAGCAGGGATCCATCGTCCCAATCGACAGCCTGCCTTTGGACGTGCGTCAACTCCGCGAGGGTGGATTGCAACAGGTTGTCCATCATGTCAGACCTCGCAAATCCCTCACTGCCTTTCGGAATTCTTCAGGGGCACGTTCCGCCAGAGTGGCGTCAGCGCGGAGGCGGGCAGCCAACGTCGCGGCGTAGGCAGTCTTGTATTTTCCCAATCGTGCCTGAAGCGCTTGTTCTTCGAAGTCATGGGCGTTCTGTTCGCCCAGTTCGGCCAGTATTTCCCGCAGTTCCGGACCGAGACCGTCGGTCACGAGTTGTGCTTCCAGGCCTCCGCTGCCGTGGGTTCGACAGCGACGCCGCAGTTCCTCGTTGCTGAACCCTCGCTTTCCTATTCGCTCCACGTAGCCCTTGCCGGCGTCATCGCCGTCGAAGACGGCAAGCCACGGAATGCCCAGGGCCCTCGCCAGCACCGCGAAGGTTTCCGGTTTGCCGTTGTTCTGTGCGTCGATGACGGACACGCCGTGCTCGTCAAGGTCGTATCCCATGGAATGCGCCAGCGCATGAACGATGAGGTAGTCGGCTTGTCCTTCGACGATCATCCAGCGTTCGGCAAAGAAGATCTCCCCGCGCATGCGCCGGGCGAAGGTCTCCAGCGACTGAAGCTCCGTGTCGTCGATGTACAGGGAGGATCGAAGGCGCAAGTCCTTCAACGCATCTTGGATCTCCGAGCGGCGGTCGTGCGAGCGGTAACAGTCAAGGAGTTCACGATAATTCCGTTGGTCGAGCGCACCCTTGACGGTAAGCGTTTCGGACGCCTCCTCGTAGTGGAGAGCTCCGCCCGAACCCGCGACAACGGTCCGTAGGGTATCCACAAATGGAATCGTCGTCGCGGAGAAGCTCGCGGGCAACCATCTGACTTCCGTTCCCTGCTCGGTGAGACGCACGAGACGCAGACTCCGAAAAGGGACGTGCTGGACGAAGTACGGCGAGTGTGTGGTCACGATCTTCTGGCCCGGCAGATCGCGGATATGCGTCCACAAGGTGCGCGCGGCCTGGGGATGCAGGTGGGTTTCGGGCTCCTCGAGAGCCAGCACCGGTTCGCTTTCCTGCTCGTACAGTTCCCGGAGAAGATGATCCACGAATGCCTGGAACAGGAAGATCACCGAAAGGCTCTGTACTCCCTGACCCTGCCGTTGCAATGGCAGCCACGGCCAATCGGATTCGTTTCGCAGGATGATCTCCGCCTTCGAAAGCAGATCCCATGTTTTCAGAGGGACCATGCGCAGATCCAGGCCGCCCTGTTTGTCGCGGGCGGAGATCCGGGTAGCTCCGGACAACGTCTTGGCAATCTCCTGCAAGCGTGGGTCGGCGTTCAGCAAACGGCGGTTGAGGACGTCGAGGACCCTCATGATCCGCGATTCCAGACCTGCCGGAATCTCGAGGGCCTTGAGCAGCCGTCCCCAGAACTGTGAACGCGGGGAGAACTCGTCGTCGACTTGGCGCAAGGCGCTGAGATAGAACACCGGGAGATAGCGCCAGAACCGTTCGAGGTTCATGCGGCGGGCGCTCCGGCCGGGGAGTGGGTCACGGGCTGCGTTGAGGAACTCCCAACTTGGCTCGAACGCTGCGCTGTCCTCGCTCCAGGCGCACGTCACTCGCAAAGCAATGGACCGGACGCCCGTATTCGGGTTCAGTTGCACGATCTGTTCGAGATCCTGTCCGATGGTTTCGGGCCACTCTTCCGGCCTGGACTCTTCCGTGTGGAGCTCAATGCTTACGCCCTTGGAAGTCTTGGGGTCGTCGGCATCGCTTGTGAGGTGCACGTCGTACTCGGTGAATCCGGTGCCATGCTGCCCCCAGCGGCGCATCAAGGCGATTCGCAACGCTTCGAGGATCGCCGTCTTGCCGGCGTTGTTCGGGCCAACGAACACCGTCGTTTCGCCGAGATCGACGACCAAGTGTTTTATCGACCGAAAGTTCTCGATCTCGACTCGTGTTACACGCATCCGGCTGTGTCCTTGCTCTACCCTCGCCTCTCGCGTTGTCCGAACGCCGTTTGCTCCACTGCGTCGGCCGGCAGGTCGTAGTATCGGGCCGCTACGACCACCTTTTTGGCGTGGTCCAAGTGCTTGGCGGGATTCTGTACCATCAGGGGGATCGGGTCAACTTCATAAGTATTGACAAGCAAGAGCAGGGCGCGTTCACCGGGGGACGTCGTCGAAGGGTAGGGCGAGTTTCCGGCGCGGCCTCGACTCCATCGGGCCGGCGGAAGCGTGCGCTCCGTCCGTCAGGAGGTTCCGGCTGATCGAACGGCGCCGGTGGGGGTCGGTTCCGTGGCGGGAGCGGGTTGCGCCTTCCCGGTCCTGAGCAGCCACACCATGATCACCAGGGCCAGGTACGCGAGGCCGATCAGGGTGAAGATCTCGTGGTAGGCTTGGGTTACGCCCTCGCCGAGCAGGCTGTAGCCCAAGAGGGACTGGGCCCTTTCCTCCAGGGCGCCGCCGTATTGGCCGGCGTGCTGCAGCAGGGCGCGCATTTGGGCCATCACGTGGTCGCGCAGGCCCTCGGTCAGCCGGGCGCCCAGCAGCGGCGTCATGGCTTCCACCTTGTAGAAGACGTGGCGTTCGAGCAGGAAGCTCAGGGTGGCGATGCCGAACGCCTCGCCCAGGCCCCGGCTGAGCCCCAGGATGCCGCTCCCCATGCGCGACTCGCCTTCGGGGAGCGCGCCCAGGGCGATGGAGTTCAGCGGCGCGTTGATGGTGGACTGCCCCACGCTCTTGAGCACCACCAGGAAGTAGATCAGTCCCACGCCGGTCCAGAGGGTGACGGTGGAGAGTCCGAACAGCGTGCCGGCGAGGAGCACGAGCCCCAGCACCAGCAGGAGCCGCGGGCCGAACCGGTCCGACAACATGCCGGCGAAAGGGGAGACCACGCCCACGGCGATGGCCGCGGGAAGCATGAAGACGCCCGCCTGGAACGGCGTGTAGTGGAGCGCCCGCTGGAGGAACAGGTTCAGTATGAAGCTGGTGCCGCGAAAGCCCATGACCCGCACCAGCACGATGACGTTGGAGATGCTGAAGTTGGCGCTCCGGAAGTAGCGGAGTTGCACGTAGGGGTTCGCCGCCCGGAGCTCGGCGGCGATGAACAGGGCGATGAGCAGCGCCGCGGCCCCGAACAGGGAGAGGATGCGCCGGTCGGTCCAACCCGCTTCCTGTCCCTGGGTGAGGCCCAGGAGCATGGCCACCAGTCCGCCGGTGAGGGTGGCGAACCCCAGGAGGTCGAAGGCCGGGGGGTTGTGGGCCGAGGTCCTGCGGGGAAGGACGAAGGCGGCCGCGGCGATGCTGAGGACCAGGGTGGGAAGGGGCAGGTAGAAGATGGTCCGCCAGCTTACGTACTGGGCCAGGTAGCCCCCCGCCAGGGGTCCGAAGAAGGGACCCAGCGACCAGCCGGTCATGAACAGGCCCATGGCCAGCCCGCGTTCGTTGCGCGGGAAGGCCTCGTACATGATGGACATGGACACGCCGATGAGCGGCCCCACGCCCATGCCCTGCAGGATGCGGAAGAAGACGAGGGAGTTGACGTCCCAGGCGATGGAGCACAGGAACGAGCCCAGCGCGAAGGTGGCGGCGCTCCACATGAAGAGGTTGCGGTCGCCGATGCGCTGCCCCAGCCAGCCCACGCAGGGGATGAGCACCGTGCGGGTGATCATGAAGGCGATCAGCACCCACTGGATCCGGTCCAGCGAGGTGCCCAGGGACGACATCATGGCCGGGATGGCGATGTCGATGCCGGTGATGCCCAGGCCCACGCCGATCATCCCCAGGGACAGGGTGACGGTGACGGGCCACTTGTGGGCCGGGTCGTAGCTCTGTACGCGGGGCGCGGCAGGGATCATGCGCGGGGACGAGGGTTGGCGAGCAGGGTCGTGTCAGCGTCCGGCGGGTCCCGTCACGGCTGCAAGCCCGGCCGGCCGCCGGCTTCCGGCCGATCCTGCCGGGTTTCGGGCTTCTCGATCCGAACCACCGCGAGCATTCCCACCCGCAGTATCCCGTCGGTGTCCTCGACCGCGATCTTCACCGGTAGCTTCTGGGTCGATTTGATGAAGACCCCGGTGAGCTTGTGGGGCGAGAAGAGGGAGAACTCGGACGTGGTGGCGCCCCCCACGTCCACGACCTTGCCCTCGAACCGGACTCCCGGATACGAATCCAGCCGCACCGCGGCCCTGTTGCCGGGCTTGACGAAACGGATCTCGGTCTCGTCCACGTTGGCTTCCACCCAGTAACGGCTGGAGTCCACCACCATGAACACGGGTTGGCCGGGCTGCACGAACTCGCCGGGGTGGGAGTTCTTCTTCACCACCAGCCCTTTCACCGGACTGCGCACGCTCATCAGGCCCAACCGGAACCGGAGCTCCTTCAACTCGGCTTCCGCCTCCCGCACCCGGGCCTTCCTGGCCAGCAGGTCGGCCTCCCGGACCTCGGCGAGTTCCGGTTGCCGCCTCGCGCGCGCGTGGCGGACCTCCCGCTCCGCTTGCAGGAGCCGGCTCCGGGCCCGGTCCACCGCGGCCCGGTGTCGTTCGATCCGTATCCGGACCTCGCGCGGGTCGAGCTCCACCATGACCTCGCCGGGCTCCACGCTGTCGCCTTCGTCCTTCCGCAGCGCCAGGATCCTGCCCGGCGCCTCCGTGCTGATGGTGACGATGTCGGCCTTGACCCGGGCGTCGTCGGTGGTGACGTAGCCCAGCGACGACCACACCCAGAAGCCGAAGCCGGCCGCGGCCAGCAGCATGAGAACCGCGGTTCCCGCGAGCCATTTCTTCTTGCTTGCGGCCATGTTCGTCTGCGCCCGCGGGGGACGGGGGAGGCGAGGGTCGGGTCGAACCGGGAACGGGGCACTCCGCCGCGGGCGCAAGACGGACGCAACGAGGACTCCGCGGCTTCGACCCTTCCGGCTGAACCACTACCACGTCCGCCGCGGATCCACAACGCGCGCTGTCCCTCGGCTTCCGAAACCTGTATGCTGGCGGGCATGAACGAAGTCCATTTCGTCGATACCACGCTGCGGGACGGTCCATCGAGCCTCTGGGCCATGGGCATCACCACGGACATGATCTTGCCGGTGGCCTCCCGGATGGACGAGGCCGGTTTCCTGGCCCTGGAGATCATCGCCTCGGCCTTCTTCAAGAAGTGCGTGCGGGAGCTCAGGGACGACCCCTGGGAGCGCGTTCGCCGGGTGAAGGAACTGGTCCCCAGGACCCCGCTGCGCCTGATCCGGAACCGCTACATGGCGGCGTTCCAGCATACCCCTCCGGAGGTGAACCAGCTCTGGCTCGAACGCCTGTCGGCCAACGGCATCGGCGAGGCCCGGACCTCCGACCCTTCCAACACCCCCGCGGTGTGGGCCGAGCAGGTCCGCACCGCCACCGCGGCCGGCCTGGAGACCATCGTCAACCTGATCTTCTCCATCTCGCCGAAACACACGGACGACTACTACGCGGAACGCACCCGGGAAGCCGCCAGGCTCCCGGTGAAGCGCATCTGCCTGAAGGACCCCGGCGGCCTGTTGACCCCCGAGCGCACCCGGTCGCTGGCGCCGGTGGTGCTCGAAAACGCCGGCGGCGTTCCCGTGGAGTTCCACACCCACTGCAACAGCGGCCTCGGTCCCCTGTGCACGCTGGACGCCATCCGGGCCGGCATCCCCATCATCAATGCGGCGCTGCCCCCGCTGGCGAACGGTTCGTCGAACCCGTCGCTGTTCAGCGTCGCCCGGAACGCCCGGGCCCTGGGCTACGCCCCGGTCATCGACGAGGAGGTCCTCGCCCCGGTGTCGGAGCATTTTACCCGTGTGGCCAAGCGGGAGGGCTTCCCCGTCGGGGTTCCCCTCCACTACGACGCTTACCACTTCGTGCACCAGGTGCCCGGGGGGATGATCTCGAACCTGCGGCACCAGCTCGCCGGCATCGGCATGGGCGAGCGGCTGGGGGAGGTGCTGGAAGAGGCATGCCGGGTGCGGGCGGAGTTCGGCTATCCCATCATGGTCACTCCCTACTCCCAGTTCGTGGGGACCCAGTGCGCCATCAACGTGATCCTGGGCCGGCGCTACGAGCAGGTCACCGACGAGGTGATCCAGTACGCCCTGGGTTTCTGGGGGGAGGAGGAAAGCTCGTCCATGGACGCGGACGTCCGGGACCGTATCCTGGACCGGCCCCGGGCCAGAGAGCTTCGGAACTGGGAGCTGCCCCGGACGTCCGTCGAGGAGTTGCGGCGGCAGGTCGGCGGCGCCGGCGTGTCGGACGACGAGTTGCTGTTGCGCTACCTCACCTCCGAGGACGACGTCCGGGCCATGCAACAGGCGCCGCGCCGGCCCGCCAACGCCGGGAACCTGGTGGGGCTGATCCGGTCCCTGACCGAGCGTTCCGAGACTCGGCAGATCTTCATCCGCAGGCCGGACCTCTCCCTGCGCCTGGGTTGACCGCGGCCGTTCGCCTCAAAGTCCGTAGAACCGCTTGGCGTTGTCGTAGAGGACCTTCTTCTTGAGGCCCTCGGACAGGTCGGGCCGTTGGAGGAACTCGGGGATGTCGGCGCCGAACTCGCCCACCGCCTTCTCGTGCGGGAAGTCCGACGGATACATGAGGCAGTCCTCGCCCATCTCCCTGGCCACCGCGTCGAGGACCTTCTCGTCCAGTTCGCAGGTGACGAAGACGTTGCCTCCCCGCACGTACTCGCTGGGCAGCTTCCCGAGGGGGAAGTGCTTGCGCTTGCGGTCCACGTGGAACTTGTCGTCCATGCGGTCCATCATGTACGGCACCCAGCCGGCGCCGGCTTCCAGATAGCCCACCCGCAGGTCGGGGAAGAGTTCGAACACCCCGTCGAGCACCATGCTGGCGAGCTGGATCATCTGGGCGATGGGGTGCTCCAGGGTGTGGATCATGGACATGGTCTTCAGGTAATCGAACCCCAGCCCCTGGCTCGGGGCGCCGTGGATGGCCAGCGGGCAGCCCAGCCGTTGCGCCTCATCGTAGAGAGGGTGGAAGTCGGAGTGTCCGAACCCCTTGTGGAGCACGTTGACCGCGGGCAGCAGTCCCGCAACCATCCCCTGCTCCGTCACCGCCCGGCGCAGCTCCGCCGCCGCCTGCGGCACGTCGTGCACCGGCAGCAGCGCCACCCCCTTGAGGCGCGGGCTGGTGCGGGCGTACTTGTCGTGGAACCAGTTGTTGTAGGCCCGGGCCAGCGCGCACGCCCAGTCGGAGTCCTGGATCAGGCCGAACCCCAGGCCCGCGGTGGGATAGAGCACCGCGGCGTCGATGCCTGCCCCGTCGATGAACTCCATCCAGCTCTCGGGCGAGGTCTGCGTCGCCTTCCTGAGCCCCTTGACCGCCCCCCGGGGCCAGCCGTCCAGCGAGGGGAACAGCGTGAACACCTTGTGCCGGCGGTGGCCCTCGTAGGGACCCTCGAAGTACTCCTCGATCTCGTCGTTCTCTTCGAGTATGTGGCCGTCCGCGTCGATGATGGGAACCTTGTCCATGGATCGCTCCTTCCGTGTTCCGATGCCTACCCCAGTCGTAAGGGTGTGTCAAAGACGCCGCCGCCTTGACATTACCGGCAAGTCTCTCTAACTGTTGCCCGACTGCCCGAGGAGCGAACGTGGGTCTCAAGCTTGGCATTACCATCCCCACTTATACGTGGCCGGACATGGACTACCGGATGGCGCACACCGTGGTGCAGGAGTTCGCCAGACGGACGGAGGAACTGGGGTTCGAGTCCCTGACCGTGTGGGACCACCTGACGGACGCCCCGGGGCTCTACGGCGGCTCGTGGATGGACCCCCTGGTCTGCCTGTCGGCCGCGGCGGCGTGCACCGAGCGCATCCGGCTGGGCACGCACATCCTCGTGTTGCCGTTGCGCCATCCCGTGCTGCTGGCCAAGGAGGTCGCGACGCTCGACTACATCTCCGGCGGGCGGTTCTTCTTCGGCGTGGGGCCGGGATGGAGCAAGCCGGAGTTCGACGCCATGGGCATCGACCTGCGGGAGAGGGGCCGCCGCACCGACGAGATCCTGGACGCGGTGAAGCTCCTGTTGACTCGGAAGAACGTCTCCTTCGAGGGCGAGTTCTTCCGGTTCGACGACGTCACCATCGACCCCATGCCTCCCCGGTATCCCGAAGTATGGGTGGCCGGGGGCTCGCGCATCCCCGACGAGCTTTCCCCCGACAAGCCCTACATGGTGAAGACCGTGATGCAGCGCATCGCCCGGCACGCGGACGTCTTCACCTGCCGGGCCTCGGGGAAGCTCGAATGGGTCCAGCGGGACTTCGAGACCGTGGCCGCCTACCTGAAGACCGTAGGCCGGGACCCCGCCACCCTGGGCTTCGCCCACGTGCAGGCCGCCTACGTGGTGGATACCGAGGACCCGGAGGAAGCGCTGCGGCTCCAGCGGCCCCACATGGAGCGCATGATGGGGAGCAACCGGAGTTGGGACCACCTCCGGGAGTGCTACATGGTGGGCAGCATCCCCCAGATCGTGGAGAAGCTGAAGGTGCTGGAGGCGTGCGGCGTCGAGCACGTGACCCTGCAACCCGCGGCCCCGGACATCCGCCAACTGGACTTGATCGCGGAGAGGATCGCGCCCCATTTCGGGCGGCGGGAAGGAGGGTGACGCGCGTGCGTACGCTCGAGCTGACGGTGGTCCACGAGGACGGGACGCGCTCGGACCTGGAGTTCCCGGTGGCGCGGATCCTGGACGCGGGGTTCACCGGCCGGAACCGGGCCGAGGCCATGAAGCACGTGGAGGAGCTCAAGGCCCACGGCGTGTCCGCGCCGGACCGCATCCCGGCCTACTACGCGGTGGCCCGGGAGATGATCACCACCGACGACGAGATCGAGGTGCTGGGCGGCGCCACCTCCGGCGAGGTGGAGGCGGTCTTCCTGTTCCGGGGGGAGCAGACCTACGTGGCCGTGGGCAGCGACCACACGGACCGGGAGTTGGAGAAGGACAGCATCCCCCGGTCCAAGGTCATCTGCCCCAAGGTGGTCTCCCGCCAAGTGTGGAAACTGGAGGACGCGGCGCCGCACTGGGACCGGCTGACGCTGGAGAGCTGGGTGGAGTCGGAGGGCAAGCGGACGCTCTACCAGCAGGGTTCCCTGTCCGGCTTCCTGCCGGTGGATGAGTTCCTCGATGGCGTCAGGGCGGTGGTGAAAGACGGTTCCCTCGACGGTATGGTGCTGTACATGGGCACCATGCCGACCCTGGGCAAGGAGTTGCTGTTCTCGCCCACGTTCGAGGGCCGCCTTTCCGACGAAGCGCTCGGGCGGGAGCTGTCGTTCCGGTACGACATCCGCCCCATGGACTGGCTGGCCTGACCGCGGCCACCCGAGGTACGCAGTGGGCAAGGAGAAAGACCGACGGATTCGCGTGGCGTCCATCCAGATGAAGATGGACGACGGAGGCAAGGCGGCCAACCTGCGCCGGGCCGCGGCGCTCATCGACGGCGTGGACGGGGCGGACCTGATCCTCCTCCCGGAGATCTGGAACGTCGGCTACTTCGCCTTCGACGCCTACCGGGCCGAGAGCGAGACCCTCTCCGGCCCCACCGTATCCATGCTGCGGGAGAAGGCGTCGGCCAAGGGCTGCTTCCTCTTCGGCGGCAGCATCGTGGAGGCGGACCAGGGCGAGTACTACAACACCAGCGTGCTCATCGACCGGCAGGGCGCCATTGCCGGAAGCTACCGCAAGATCCACCTGTTCGGCCACCAGTCCGAGGAAGCCAGGCTGCTGACCCGGGGCCGCGCGCCGACGGTGGTGGAAACGGAACTGGGGACGTTCGGCCTCTCCACCTGCTACGACCTGCGGTTCCCGGAGCTCTACCGCGGCATGGCCGTGTCCGGGGCCGAGGTCTTCCTGGTGGCCTCGGCGTGGCCGTATCCCCGTCTGGAGGCGTGGCTCCTGTTCAACCGGGTCCGTGCGCTGGAGAACCAGGTTTTCCTGGTGTCCAGCAACTGCGCCGGCGCCAACCGGGGCAAGGGCTTCGTGGGGCACAGCATGGTGGCGGACCCCTGGGGGACGCCGTTGGCGGCCGCGGGCGACGGCGAGCGCATCGTGCGCGCGGAGATCGACGCGGCGCAGGTCCGGGCGGCCCGGTCGGTCTTCACGAGTTTCCACGACCGGGTCCTGATCGATTGAAGGGAGGGAGCGGAGAGATGCCCAAGGAAGAAAGAGAGTTCTTCGACACCGACACCATCGACTGGCGCCCCGTGGGCGCCGGCTCGGGAGCCGCGGCCGACGGGGTCACCGAGAAGATCCTGAGCGAGGACGAGGACACGGGCAACTACACCCGCATGGTCCACTTCGCGGCCGGGGTGGAGACCACCGAGACCATCGAGCACGACTTCTGGGAAGAGGTCATCATCGTCGAGGGCAGCCTCATCGACACGCGCTTGAACCAGGAGTTCACCAAGGGCATGTACGGCTGCCGCCCGCCGGGCATGAAGCACGGCCCCTACAAGAGCCCCAACGGCTGCATCACCTTCGAGCTGCGCTACTACGACAGGAAGTGACGGCGCGGGACCGCCGCCTCCGCCATGCCGCATCGCACCGTCCCTCATCCGCGCCGAGATCGCGCAGATGTTCGGGGTTCCCACGCCTGACGTCCGGGTGACGGCGCCCTACGATTCCCGTTCGTCCTGAGCGTAGCGTAGCGAAGTCGAAGGACGCACTTTCCCGGAGAGAGAAGGAATTCGAGCCGGAATGGAACAGAGGTTCCACGGGAGTCCGGGATGAAGTTCGGCATCCAGCTCAACCCCCAGGTTTCCATCGAAAAACCGCCCCGGACCCTCCTGCCCACGCTGGCGGAGCAGGTCCGGATGGCCGACGCCGCAGGCTTCGAGGCCGTCTCCATGGGGCAGCACTACAACATCCCGGGCTTCCAGCGGCTGCACCAGGTCCCGCTCCTGGGACGGCTCTGCGCCGAAGCGCGCCAATGCGCGGTGGGCACGGCCGCCACGCTCTTGGGGCTACACGACCCGGTGGTCATCGCCAAGGAACTGGCCACCATCGACGTCATGAACGAGGGGCGCTCGTTCTTCTCCTTCGGGCTAGGCTACCGGCAGCAGGAGTTGGACGCCTTCGGCCTCACCCGGCAACAGCGGTTCCAGCGTTTCGTGGAAGGGGTGGAGATCGTCCGGCGGCTGTGGACCGAGGAGCACGTGTCGTTCTCGGGCAAGGCGTTCCGGCTGAAGGACGTGACCATCGCGCCCCGGCCGCTGCAACGGCCGCGCCCGCCCGTGTGGATCGCGGCCAACGGCGACAAGGGGGTGCGGCGCGCGGCCCGCATCGGCGACGGCTGGCTGGTGGGACCCCATTCCGCCATCGAGGAGCTGCGGGACCAGGCGGCGCTGTTCCGCCAGGCGTGGAAGGAGACGGAGAAACCGGGCGCCGGCGCCCTCGTCATGGTCCGGGAATGCTTCGTGGCCCCCACCCGGGACGAGGCCGTGGCCAAGGCCCGTCCCTGCCTCGACAAGCTCTACCGCGACGTGTACGTCCAATGGGGCCAGGACGACGCCATGACCAACCCCGACGAACTCACCTGGGACTTCGACCGCCTGGCCCGCCACCGCTTCATCCTCGGCTCCCCCGCAGACTGCATCGCCGAGATCCGCTCCTACGCCGAATCCCTCGAACCGGACATGATCCTGCTCCGCTTCGACTGGACCCCGGGCCTGGAGCAACGGGACATCCTGCAGTCCATGGAGTTGTTCGGCTCGGCCGTGCTGCCGCACGTGTGAGGAAGGGCGGATCCACTACGTGCGGTGCCGTTTCGGGAAGCCTGCGCCGGTGTCGAGCCGAAGCTCGCCGTTCACCCTTTGAAGGCGAAATCCCGGGACCACTCCCCGTCCTCCAGGGTCAGATAGCGGACGTGATCGCCGAAGAGCAGGGACTCCGGGAGAAAGGCCTTGAGTTGTTCGGCCAAGTCTTCCCGTGTGCCCGGTTCGAGGGGCAGGCGGACGATGTTCGTCGCCCACGTCATCATCTCGCGCAGGTCCTCGTCTCCCTCCGACGCTTTGCCGGCATCCACCGGAACCGGTAACCGGAGTACCGGATAGCGGTCTGCTGGCGCGACCTCGGCTATGCGCTTTGCGGCGTATTTCCTGTCGAACCGGAAAGAACCGGGACGGCTGTAGAACTCGGGCGAGTCCGTGACGCCCAGCACCGACTTGAAGCCGAGTCCGAAGCGTCCGATCTCGCCGGTGTCCCGCTTGTTCGACATGTGGGAGGACATCAGCGCTCGAACACCGTCTTCGTCGATGGGCTTTCCGTCGTCGGCGCAATAGAGGTACTCCCCGGTCAGGCGCACCAGGATGCTCGCGCCCTCCGAGTGGGTCAGCGCATCCGCACCGTTCTGGACCAACTCGAAGAGCTGCCGATCGGCATAGCCGCCGTGAGCCGTATCGTGCTCGTGGTTGGCGTGCTCGGTCACGAGATTCGGTTGCTCTCGATAGGCGCGGAGGGTGTTCTCGGTTTGCTCCGTGATGAAGTCGGCGATCCGGTTCTCGCCACCGGCCCAGACAGGGCGTCGGGTGGGACGCGGCAGGTTCACCTTGGCGTCCTGGCGGTAGAACTTGCCTCGCTCACCCTTGGAAAAGTCGTACTCTCGTCTCATCTACCTGACTCGAACTGGCGTTGTTCGCTCCGCATAGCCGGCCGTGCCGAGATGATCCGCACCGTCGTCCGGTCGCCGGTTTCGTGAAAAGCATTACAGGGCGCCATGGGCTTTGCTCGCAAGGTCTGGATTCCCGCTTTCGCGGGAATGACGTGGGTAGGCACTGCGGGAATGACGGGGTGGGCGTCTGCGGGAATGACACGTGTCGATGTCTCCCGCTGTCCATTACGGGGAATTGCGTGCCCACTCACGGTCTCAGGTCGTCTTCCTTGAAGGGGATGGGCTTGGCGACGGTTCGGACGTCGTCGCCATCCTTCTCCACGGTGATCCAGGTCAGGTAGTTGGCGTCGTCGCGGGCGGGGTAGTCTTCGCGGGTGTGCTGGCCGCGGGATTCCCGGCGCTCCAGGGCGCAGCGGGCCACCATCTCGCCGACCCGGGAGAGGTTCGAGCATTCCAGCGACTTGATGAGGTCGCGGACGTTGGCGGCCTTGAGTCTCGGGACCTTCTCGCGGCGGATCTCCCGGAAGCAGTCCAGGCCCGCGGTCAGTCCCCGCTCGTTGCGGACCACGCCGGTGCTCTCCCAGGCGGTCTCCCGGATCTCCCGTTGCAGCTCGGTAGGGTCGAGGCCGCCTTCTCCCTGGAAAGCCTCGATCCGTTGGATCTCCGCTTCGGTCTCGCTCGGGTCGAGGTCGGTCAACTCCGCGTCCGCGGCACGGATGGCGGCGAACTTGCCGGAGCGGCTGCCCAGGGCGAACGCGCTGGCGATGGCGTTGCCGGACAACCGGTTGGAGCCGTGGGTTCCGGTGGCGGACTCCCCCGAGGCGTAGAGGCCCTCCAGCCCGGTCTCGCACCGCTCGTTGATGTGGAGGCCGCCCAGGAAGGTATGCAACGCCGGCACCCACTCGAAACGGTCCGAGCGGCCGTTGACGCCGGCCTTGGCCAGCTTGGGGCAGTACTCGAACTGGATCTCGTCGTCCCATTTCTCGTCGGGGATGTAGGACGGGTCCAGATAGACCGGGCCGCGCCCTTCGAGCATCTCCTTGTAGGCGGCGCCCACGAGTATGGCCCGGGTCGTGCCTTCGAGCCGCGCCGGGTCGTACCGTTCCAGGAACCGTTCTCCCAGCGCGTTGAAGAACCGGCCGCCCTTGCTGGTGAAGGGGGACAACCCGGCCATGGAGATGGCCTCGCCCCCGGGAGCGGGGATCAGCGTGAACTCCAGGAACTCCAGGTTCGCCAGGGAGGCTCCGGCGTCGAAGGCCGCCACGTAGGCGTCGCCGGTGGTCAGGAAGTTGGCGCTGGCGTATTTCTGGATGGCGATGGCGCTGCCCGCGGCCAGCACCACCGCTCTGGCGCGGTACGCGCGGTAGGCGCCGTTCTGGACGTTGACGCCGAAGGCCCCGGTCACGCGGCCGTCCCCGCGGAACAGCTTGGTGACCATTGTCCACTGGTGCACCTGCACTTCCCGGTTGAACACCTCCTTGCGGAGGGACCCCAGCATGCCCACGCTGCCCCCCACTGGCGGACAACTGCGCGCGAAGGAACTGCCGAGCCGCTTCTCCTGGTAGAACTTGAGGCCGTCCGGGGTCTTCTTGAAGCGCAGGCCCATCTCTTCCAGTTCGACGACCCGCCCGGTGACGTCCTCGACGATGGCGCGGACGATCTTCTGGTCGGGGATGAAGTCGCCCCCCACCACCGTGTCCCGGAAGTGCATCTCCTTGCTGTCACGGGGGTCGGCGTGGCCGAAGGCCGCCTGGGGCACGCCGCCGGAGGTGGGGCTGGAGCCGCTTCGCCCGAGCCGCCCCTTGTCCACCAGCACCACTTCCATGTTGCGCTTGGACGCTTCCAGCGCCGCCATGCACGCGGCCAGCCCGCCGCCGATGATGAGGACGTCGCAGTCGGTGGTGGGGACCGGATCCATCACTCTCCTGCCGGGGAGTCCGCCGGGGCCTTCCTCTTGCCGGGCCGCAGCACCACCTCGATGGCGTCTTCCGGGCAGACCAGTTCGCACAGGAAGCAGTTGACGCAGTACTTGTTGCCGAAGGGGAAGACCTTGTCCTTCTTGTTGGTGAAGCGGAAGACGTCGGCCCCGCAGTCGTACACGCAGATGCCGCATCCGTCGCACTTGTGGGGATCCACGCGTATCACTCGCAACTCCTTCCCGCGGCAAACCCGATTGTCTCCTTCATTGCGCTCCTCCCGACCGGCCAAGACTACCGACGATCTATAGCCCAAACCCACCGCCAAAGCCACGTTCGAGGCGGCCGTCCGTCCAACCGTAGCCGTCCGTCTGGATTCCCGCTTTCGCGGGAATGACGGGATGGGGAGTGTCGCAACTCGCACGAACTCCGGAAGCGCCCGAAAAGACGGGGCAGGGTCACCCCTTCAGGGCGCGCCAGACCTTTTCGCCGGTGAGCGGCAGGCGGGTGATACGCACGCCCACGGCCCGGGCCACGGCGTTGGCGATGGCGGACGGGACGGTGAGGATGCCGCTTTCCCCCAACCCCTTGGCGCCGTAGGGGCCGGCGCCGTTGCCGTCCTCGAAGATGACGTTCACCAGAGCGTCCGGCAGGTCGGAGACCTTGGGGAGCCGGTAGGTGAGGGCGTCGGGCGTCAGCATCAGGCCGTTCTCATAGACGGTCTCCTCGAACAGGGCCTGTCCCAGGCCCTGCAGGAAGGCGCCCTGTTCCTGGGTGTGGCACTGCTGGGGGTTGATGGCCTTGCCCGCGTCCGCGATGGACACGTACTTGAGGACCCGGACTTCGCCCGTTTCCCGGTCCACGCGGACCTTGGCGGCGCCCCATCCCACTTCCCAGAACGGCGCCCGCGCACCGAGGGGGGCATCGGGGTCCTGCGGGCTTTCCTGCCGGCCTTCTCCCACGATGGCGCCCCCGGCGCCCTTCAGGCGCTGCACCAGCGTCGAGAACGGAAAGGCGACCTCCCCCACGCGCGCCTCGCCGCGCCGGAGGATCACGGTGGCGGCAGGGTTCCCGGCCAGTGAACGGGCGGCCTCGACGAGCTGCCGCCGGACCGCCTGCGCGGCCTTCTGGACCGCGAGGCCCATGACCGTGGTTCCGCTGCTGGCGTAGGTCCCCATGTCGAAGGGCGTCGAGTCCGTGTCCAGCGGGGCCAGCCGCACCGCGGACGGCGCCGCCCCGAGCTCGCGCGCAACGATCCGGGAGAGGGCGGTGTGGGAGCCCTGTCCGATCTCCACCGTGCCTTCGTGCAGCGTGACCGTTCCGGCGTCGTCGATCTCCACCCGCGCACACGAGACCTTGTAGTTGCCGCCGCCGTCCTTAACCCCGCAACTGAAGCCGATGCCGCAGTCCGCGTCCGCGGCTCCCTCCTCGCCCCAGCCGATCTCCCGGGCGGCCCGCAGCAGGCCCTGTGCCAAGTCGCAGTCGAGGGGCGTCTCCCCCGGCGCGAAAGCTTCCCCCTTCCGAAGGAAGTTCCCGAGCCGGAACTCCACCGGGTCCCATCCCATCTCATGGGCTATCATGTCCATCTGGGACTCGTAGGCCCACACCACCTGGGGCGTGCCCATGCCGCGGAAGGCGCCCGCGGGGACCGTGTTGGTATAGACGGTATAGGCGTGGGACCGGAGATGGGGGATACGGTAGGGTCCGGGCGCCCGGTAGCCCGCTTTCTGGGTCACCCGGGGTCCCGAGTCCGAGTAGGCCCCGCCGTCCACGTGCACCAGGCAATCCCGCGCCAGCAGGCGGCCGTCCCCATCGACCCCGGTGCGGAGCCGGACGCGCATGGCCGGTTTGCCCACGGTGCGGGACTCCTCTTCGAGGGAGAGGTGCAGGAACACCGGACGCCGCGCCTTGCGCGCCAGGGCCACCGCCAGGGGTTCGAGCTTGGTGTGGTTCTTGTTGCCGTAGGTCCCGCCCACCAGCGGCGCCACCAGCCGCACGCGCTCCTGCGGCAGGCCGAACATCTCGGCCAACTCCCGGCGGATGAGGAACGGGTGCTGGGTCGAGGCCCATACGGTGACGCCGTCGTCGCGCCACTCGGCCAGGACCAGTTGCGGCTCCATGGAGTAGTGGGAGACCTTGGGGAACTCGAAGGTGTGCTCGAAGACCCGTTCCGAGGCGGCGAACCCTTCCTCGACGCTGCCCTGGCTGCGCTCGTAGTGGAAGCTCACGTTGGCGTGCTTCCGGGCCTCGTCGTCGATGTCGGGATAACCGGGGTATTTCGTGCCGTGCTCGCTCACGGACTCGTGCAGGGGAGGGGCGTCGGGGTCCAGGGCCGCATCCAGGGTCAGGAGCGCCGGCAGCGGCTCGTACTCCACGCGGATGAGCCCCAGCGCCTCGGTCGCCGCCTCCGGGGTCTCCGCGGCCACGGCCGCCACCGGGTCTCCTTCATAGCGGACCTTGTCCACGGCCAGCACCGGGATGTCCTTCACCAGCGGGCCGTAGTAGGGGGAGATGTCCTGCAGGTCCGCGGACGTGAGCACCGCGGCCACCCCGAGATGGGCCTCCGCGGCCGCGGTGTCGATGCCCAGGATGCGGGCGTGGGCGTGGGGACTGCGCAGTACCCGCGCATGGAGCATGTCCGGGCGCGTCAGGTCCGCGGTGTACACCGGCTCCCCCCGCACCTTGGCGGCGCCGTCGAGCCGGCGCTCGTCCGCGGGCCTCGCAGGGGCTGCCCCCTGCCCGCGCAGCAACTCCGCGGCCCTCCGCACCGACCGGATGATGGAAAGGTAGCCGGTACAGCGGCAGATGTTGCCGTCCAGCGCGGCCTTGATCGCGTCCTCCGACGGGTCCGGGTTCTCGTGGAGCAGGGCGCAGGCCGCAAGGACCATGCCCGGCGTGCAGAAGCCGCACTCGAACCCCGCTTCTTCCCAGAACGCCTCCTGCACCGGGTGCAGCTCGTCCCCGTCGGCCAACCCCTCGATGGTCACCAGCGAGCGGCCGTCGATCTCCCGGGCCAGGGTGGCGCAGGAACTCACCGGGCGGCCGTCCAGCAGCACCGTGCAGGCGCCGCACACCTCCACCTCGCAACTGGTCTTGACGCCCCGAAGCCCCAACGAGCGCCGCAGGAAGTCCGACAGCAGCAGTTCCGGGGCCACCGCGGCCCGGCGCGTCCTGCCGTTCAACTCGAACCGGATCTCATTCTCGTGCATGGGTTCCTCGGTGCGGGGCCAGGGTGACCGTCCGCGGCGCTTACGCCCCTGAGACACCCTCGTAGCTTTCCGTCGGAAACGGTACGCGGAACGTTCCTGAACCGCGCTTCTGATCATACTTGCAAGGACGGGTCCTGGGCAACCGACAGGCACGGACCATGCCTGAAAGCAGGGAAGCTCGTTCGGCGTCCGAAGGGACGCCGTGGCCGTCGACGTGGTCCATTCAGCCGTTGCGCAGCATGGGTCAACCATGACGGGAAGGATGCCGGGTCGCTCCCTTGTTTCGTTGGCGGGCTGTGACTTGCGCTTGGCCGTTCGTGGCTCTATAATCGGGTCGCATAGCATCAGGGCGCGTGTCCGTACATGCCTGCCTCGCTCCGGGATGATTCCCGGCTTCCGGCGTTCAGAACGGCGACAATACCGTGTCAGAATCTCCTCCTTGCCCCAAGTGTTCTGCTCCGATGGCGCTTCGCACCGCGAGGCAGGGCCGCAAAGCGGGCAGCCATTTTTGGGGCTGCACGCGGTTTCCGGATTGCAGGGGAACACGGGATGCCGAAGACCAGCCTCCGATAACAGATGTGGGGTCAACTGCGGAAGTCAAGGCCCATTCCCTCGCAGCGTTGCCCGTCTCATGGCAAGAGGGTGTCCGGCGCCTCGATTTCGTCTCGGAGTACGTATCGGTTGGGGCCATGCCCGGCTTGTTACGAGAGCAATTGCATCAGGATAAACGTCTCGAGCAAGCTCTCAGCCAGTGCATTGTGCTTTCAGGTCGAGGCCGCTCTCGTCATCCGTCGGACCACGCTCGCTTCGTGAGCGCGCTGCTCGTCAAGGTCCTGCAACGCGGGCGGACTCCCTTGCCTACACTCGAAGTCGAACGCGAGGCGCTCCAGGCGCACGGACTCATGGACGAGGTACAGGACCTCGAAGTCGAAGGCCATGAGGTTGGCTGGGAGTTGCGGCCCGGAGTACGGCGACCCGTAACGCCGGAGAATGTGTTGGCAGTCCTTGCCGAGCGGAAGCCCTTTGTCCTTGACCCGGCATTCAGTTTTGTACGCGGTTCCGAAACCGGACTGTTGGGCAGTGATGCCGAGATGCGCTTCCTCGATGGTTGGGTTCCCGACGTCCTCGGGCCGCCAGCAGGTCATTGGTTCACGCCTCAAGCTCCCCTCGACAAGCTACTCGAATCGTCGGGTGAGCACGATGACGGCAGCGCACGACGTGTTGACTTTCTGTTCGATCACCCCGGAGGTTCTGCTCTCGCCATCGAAATAGACGGCCCCGAACACGGTTCGTCGGAACTTGTCGATAAACTGCGCGATGAGTCCTTGCACAACATCGGCATCGACGTGCTTCGCGTGAGCAACGAAGAAGTCGTTTCCGGCAGCGGAAAAGTTCTCGACGAAATCCGTCGCCGATGCGAGGGTGCGTTGACAGCTTGCGGGTCGTCCTCCGTGGACAGGAAATTCGCTTCTTTCGTCATCGATTGTGCGGTGGCTGCAAAGGTGCAGTTTGCCATAGCGCGTGCTATCGCCTTTGGTTGGCTGACGGCTGACGAGGTATGGCGGATCGATCTGGTCGGCGCCGGTTCCGTGGCGGCTCAAGGCGTGCGGGATATACTGAGGCTGCTTGGCGGATTCGATGCCCTGTATGACGGATGTTCGGTTCCGGTACGCTGCACCGTCCGAGCGGATGACGGATTTACGGTAACGGAGATTCGCGACGTCGATGGTGGTTGGCGTGAAGCCGCGGACTGCGAAGCGCAGGGTGAAGATCTCCGAATCGTCGTCGAATCCACGGCAAGCCCATTTCATCAAGTCCATCACGACGAGCGAACGGATTTCGTGATCCGACCCGCATACGTGCCAGCGGCGTTCGCAACCGAGAACACCTTCGACTTCGAGCGCAAGGCCATTGCACCGTCGAGTTACGATCAGGCCCATGCGCCTCTCAAGACCTTCCTTCAGAACATCTTCCGCAAGTTCGAGTTCCGGGCAAACCAGGGAGAGGCAATCTTCAACATACTGCGCCAAAACGATTGTGTGGTGCTTCTGCCCACCGGCGCAGGCAAGAGCCTTATCTACCAGCTTGCCGGCCTTCTGATGCCGGGCATTACGCTGGTGGTAGATCCGCTGGTTTCCTTGATCGAGGATCAAGTCGAGGGGTTGCAGGCTTACGGAATCGATCGTGCAGCGCCGATCGCCCGCAGTCTCGCCACCCCTGTCGAACGGAAACATGTCCTGTTGCGTGTCGAACGTGGCGAGTACCAATTCGTTCTGCTTTCGCCGGAACGATTGCAGTCACCGCAGTTCCGAAGCACCCTTCGGGCATTGGCAGAGACCTCTCTTGTCAATCTTGCGGTCATCGACGAAGCGCACTGTGTATCGGATTGGGGGCATGATTTCAGACCTGCGTATCTCAATCTTGCAAACAACCTGCGTCGTTTCTGTGCAGACCGGGAGAAAAATATCCCTCCGCTCCTTGCCCTCACCGGCACGGCTTCGCGTGTGGTCCTTATCGACATGCTCACGGTGCTGGACATCGACCGGAATCGGTCCGACGCACTAATTCGGCCTGAATCATTTGATCGCCCCGAACTCCACTTTGAAATCGTAAGGACCTCGCCAAGCGAAGACGCAACGGCGGCGCTTCGCGGCGTCCTGAACAAGCTGCCAGCAAAGTTCGGACTCCCGCGAACGGAGTTCTTCCATCCCTCTGGCCGCAGTACGGCGTCCGGGATCGTGTTCGTGCCTACGGTCAATGGGCGGGTTCACGGCGTGGACGATGCACGCGCGGCCGCGAGAACCGCGACGGGCGCGCAGGTCACCGTTTATTCCGGTCTGCCGCCAAGATCGAAGGACAAGGCCACCTGGGACGCCGTGAAGCGCGAGAACGCACGCCAGTTCAAGCGAAACCGCGCACCTGTCCTTGTCGCCACCAAGGCCTTCGGCATGGGCATTGACAAGCCGAACATCCGTTACACGGTGCATTTTGGTATGCCGTCCTCGCTTGAGGGCTTCTATCAGGAAGCAGGCCGCGCCGGCAGAGACCGACAATCTGCTCGATGTGTCATGGTGTTTTCCGAGTACGATGCGAATCGCTCGGACGAGTTGCTCGATCCAGATCTCGACCTCGAAACGGTCCGTGAGCGTTTCAACCAAGCCAACGACCAACGCAAGACCGGAGACGACGTGACTTTATCTCTCTGGTTCCATCTTCAATCTTTCAGCGGAGCCTATCAGGAACTCAGTGACGTTGAGGGCGTTCTCACAGAGATGGGCAAGCTCTCTGCACGCCGACTGGTGGAGTTGCCTTTCGAAAGCGAACAGGTTCACAAGGAAAGGGCGATCCATCGGCTGCTTAGGATCGGGGTGATTGACGACTATGAGGTGGACTACGGCTCACGCAAGTTCAACGTCCACGTCAAGGCGTTCGATCTCGGTCACTGCAAGAAGAAACTCTTTGACCATATCCATGCAGCGCAACCGGCAAAGAGCAAGATAGTTGCTCGCAGGCTGGAGCAGATCAACAAGGGTAGGCCATTCGACCTCATTTCCGGTCTTGCCCGGATACTGATCGAGTTTACTTACGACGTCATCGAGCGTTCGCGTCGTCGGATGATTCAGGAATCCGTCTTGCTGGCCCGTCAGGCAAGGAATGACGCGGAGATCCGCGTGCGGTTGCTCGACTATCTTCAGGAGGGTATCGGCGCCGAGCGTATCGCCCAACTGCTCGACGACGAAGAGATCGATCTGCCGGCCTGGAGTGAGCTTGTCTACAAGGTCCAGACACCCATGGACGCGGGCGAGTTGCGCGGTCTCTGCATCCGCGCACTGGAGTCGTATCCGGACCATCCGGGGCTGCTTTTGGCGCGGGCCGTTGCCGAATCGATGTGCTCCGATCATGACGATCGGGTCAGCTCCCGGGGAATCGGCGCATCGATGCGCAAGGGTATTCACGATTACCAGCTTGCGCAGGAAGACGTTGCCGCGGTCATCGACGGTCTGTTCGATTTTGCGCACACTCGTGCACCGGGTCTTGGTTTGCCCTTGACCGTTGCTCTGCTTGATCTTGACTCGGAGGGAACCGAGTTCGAGCATGTTCTGAAAAGGGGAAGGGAGAGAGCGAGGGGTCTTGCCGACCCGCGTGTGTCGGCGGCGATGACAGCGCAGATACTCCATGGAATGGTCCACAGGATGGAGTCCGCGGTGGACCGCGTGATTCAAGGGTATGGCGCGCGGGGAGTGGCGCGGGCGCTTGGAGGAGTTTCACATGGACTTGATGACAGAGGTTAGCGAGCGGATCACGGATACGGAGAAGCGAGTCAAGGAGTTGCTCGGGCATCTCGAACAGCAGGTTTCTCTCGAAAAATCACTGACCAAGGCCGGCGCTGACATCCGCAGTCTCGCCAGATCGACGAAAGGAGCCGTGGAGTCTCTCCACAGCGCCCTGGGGTCGTTTCGAGAGGCTGTAGAGGCGTTCAAGCGACACGACCCCAGGGGCGTACTGGATGAGATCGGCAAGGTCAGCGCGCGAATCGAGGAGAGCGGTCAGGAAACTCGAAGGGCGCTCGGGGAAGTTGTCGAACGCCACATGCGTGAGCAGTTCGATGAGATCGGCAAGGTCGGTACACGAATCGAGGAGAGTAGTCAGGAAACCCGAAGAGCGCTCGGGGAAGTTGTCGAACGTCAGTTTCATCAGATACAGAAGGTGAAGCAGGTCAGCTACGTGACATTGGCTATCGTGCTTGGACTCGTCGCGTTCCTGGGTTTCATGGCTCAATGAGTCTTTCGGTCATCTTCGGAACCTCGGTCCCGGCTCTTGATGTCCACCTGGTCCCCGAGGCCGAGTTCGGCGAGGGCCTGTTTCAATTCCGACTCCAGGTTCCCGGAGAGTCGTGACTCGACGTTCACGGAGAACTCGATGCCCAGGCTCAGATCGTTGCCGGACCGGAGCTTCGGCAGGATTCGGATCCCGACCTTGTTCCACGCTTCGAGGGGCACGACGCCGGTGAGCCGCAACGTCGTCTCGCCCCCGGTCTGCGCGGGGGGCGAGACGGGCCGGGTGTCGGGATCGGGGTCCGGCTTCAATTCGGGGCGGTCGTCCCGGTCCGGAGGAAGATCGGGTTGCGGCTCGGGCGGGGTCTCGGGCGCTCGAAGCGCTTCGGCTCTGGCCTTGCCCAGCAGGAAGACGTTCGACTCGAAGGCCACCTCTTCCGGGGCCACCGGCTCCTGGTACCACACCCTCCGGTATCGGCCGTTGCCGCTTTCCCCGGAAGCCAAGCCGAAGTCTCCGTTGGCCACGAACTCGACCACCTTCCGGCGAAGAACCGCGTCCGGGTCCAGCAGCCGCGTCAACGAGCCGTTCAGGAAGCTCTGGCGCAGGCCGGCCAGGGGCCAGGCCCCCGTGCCCTCGAAGGCCGGCGGCCAGTTCCGGTCGATGTAGCCGGCCCCCACCGACTCGTTCAGCAGGGCCTCGGCCTTCAAGGTCCCGATCACCCGCCCGCACAGCGTGTCGCTGGCGCTGGCGTGGCCCGCGCCCAGGTCCAGGGTCTTGAGGCCGGTCTCCGCCTTGGCGTCGGTCAACGTCGCGAAGCGGTAGCCGGCCCACACCTCGTCCACGGCCTCTTCCTTCGCCTCCCTGACCTTGGACCGCAACTCGTCGCGTTCCCTCCGGTCGAACTCGGCGCCAAGGACGCCTTCGGCCATCTCTCCGGCCACGCGCTCCCAGGCCAGCCAAGTGGCGACCCGTTCCCGCAGTTCCCGTCCCGGCTTCTTGGCGCACCACACCAGCGCGCCCGGGTACAGCCTCGGGGAGGAGCCGCGCTCGGTGGTCCACCTGCGGATGCGCTCGACGCCCCGGCCCTCCCATTCCACGTCCGGGTCCACCACCACCAGCGTCAGCCGGGGCGAATCCTGGACCGCGGCGCCGTCCTGCGGAAAGAGGACCAGCGGCACGCTGGCCCCGCGCTGGAACGCGCCCTCGATCAGCTTCCGCATGGCGGGCTTGATCTCCGTTTCCTCGTCCAGGGAGGCGCGCCGGTCGCTGGCCACTTTCTTCAGGGTCGCCTGGTGGTGGATGCGGAAACCGTCGGAGCCGACCTTGCGGATGAAGAACCCCGCGGCTTCAAGGGCCGCCGCGGCGCTGTCGATGGAGGTGGTATCGACTTCCGGTTCACCGAGGGCGAAGCGCAACTCCGGCAGGTGGGCCACCTTGTCCACCTGCCCGCCGGACGACTCGAACAGGATCGTCGCGCCTACCCGGCGATGGATGTCCCGGAGCGGCCCTCGGGTGTCCACGTCCAGCGCCCTGGCGCGCGGGGCCAGCCCTGCCAAGTCCGCGTCGATGGCGGTGTCGAGCCGCGACTCGCCCAGTTGGCCGAGGAGGACGGCGCGGAACTCCGGCACATGCAGCGGCGCCGACCCCAGGGTGATGAGCGGCTCCCGCCGGGCCTGCTGGAAGCCCTCCCGGGCCGCCCAGGAGATCCACTGGGCCAGCATGGCCAGCGTGCCGCGGGTCTGCTGGAACTGCGTCAGCGCGCGCCACTTGCGCTGGAACACCGACAGCGTGGCCGGATGGAAGGGGTAACAGCCCTCGAACCGCCCGCGCAGGAAGTCCCGCGCCCGGGTCTCGGCCGCGGCGTCCACCGCGGTCCACTCCGCGGGCAGCCGGGCGGTGCGCTCGAAGCACCAGTCCGCATAGGTCCGGGCGACCTTCCTGCGGGCGCGCTCCGGGCCCAGGTCCTCGAACAGCCGGCGGCGCACCACCTCGCCGATCTCGGCCTCGTCGTTGGCGATCAAGTCCCGTGCCACCCGGCGCACCACCTTGGTGAGCCGGTCCTGCCACTGCTGGTCCCAGTCGGTCATCTCCACCTGGCTGCGCGGCAGGCTGATGACCGCCGCGGCCCGGGTCGCGCCGGTGACCGCCACCGTCAGGTTCTGTACGAAGGCATGGAAGCCCTCGGCCATGCCCCGGTGGCGGTTGACGAAGTTCAGCACCTCGTCGAACAGCAGCAGCACCGGCGCCCCCGCGGCCGCAAACACCTTGGCCAGCGCTTCGGTCCCCGGCGGCGTGTCCCTGGCCGAGGGGCCGAGGGCGGCCGCCCCCGCGTCGCCGGCAAGCTGGCGCGCCAAGTCGATCCAAGGCGTCTCCCGCCCCTCCGCGGGGTCCCAGGCGTTGCCCACGAAGACGCCGACCCGGGCGGCCGGAGCTTCGGCCATGCCCGCGTCGCGCAACAGCCCCGGGACCCCGGGCAGCCCGGACGCGCCGGCCCCGGACCGGGCCAGGTGGTAGAGGGAGGTCAGCGTATGCGTCTTGCCGCCGCCGAACTGGGTAATCAGGGTCAGCACCGGGGCGGTGTTCTCGGTCCGTCCGGCCAGGCGCCGCAGCACCATGCCGGAATGATCCGTCAAGGCCCGGGTGAAGCAGGTGCGCGAGAAGAACTGCGCCGGGTCCCGGTAGTCCGGCGGCGCGGTCCCGGCCACCACCTGTTCCAGCGCAATGGCGAACTCGTCCGGGCTGAACGACCGGCCTTCGCGGACCTCCTTGCGGGGAGTGACGACCTTGTACCAGGGGTCCATCTACACCTCCTCCCTCCAGGCGGGAGGAGGCCACGGGGCCACTTCCCGCCCCATTGCGCGCAGCAGGGCGCCGAAGGCGCGGGGTTGGATCATCATTCGGCAACATCCTCGAACAACGAGATTGCGGCCGGGTCGGGGTTGGACCCTTCGGCGGCCGTCAGGGCGTTGGAGCGCATCATCTCCCCTGCGCCCATCAGGTGCTCTTTCAGCGCCTTGCGTACAGGTTCGGAGACGGGCGCTACCTGTGTCGCTCCCCGGTCCCAGCCTACGATCCGTAGATGGCGATCCTCGATCCATGAGGCGTCGAGAATATCCGGGCTGTGGGTCGTCGCCACCGTCTGGGTAAAGCGCCCTGCGTGTCGCAGCAGGTCGAGCACCGAGCCGAGCGCTCCGGGATGTATCGTGGCTTCCGGCTCTTCGATGACCAGGGCCGAGGGCGCCGGCCGTTGAAAGACTGCGGCAAGCATGCCCAAGACTCGCAACGTTCCGTCGGACATGTTGTACGCCTCGAACTTGAGGGGTCTCGACGTCAGCCATTCCTGCGTGAACTCCAGCCCCAGTTTGTTGCCGAGCTTCTTCGGTTTCACGTCCATCACGCCGGGGACGATACTTTCGAGAAGGCCGCGGATGTTCTCCCAGTCGTCCGGCGAATCGCGCATGATCTCGCGCAGCACGCTCGCGGCGTTGCTTCCGTCGATTCGCAGCCGGCCCCCGCCATCCGGGTCCTGCATCTCTCGGAGGACACCCGGTTCGATCCGGTACACCCGCATCTCCGACAGAAACCGCCATACCGCAGCAAACCGCGTGTCGCCTGCGACTACCGGAAGGGCCAAGGACCGTGATTCCAAGGCCGGATCCAAGGATTTTTCGCTGCTCTTCCATGTGCCTTCCGAGCGGTCGAAGCAGTTTCGTTGACCGTTGCATCTCGTTTGCTCTTTCCGGCGCCGTTCTGGCCCACCAGAAAGGTCGGGTTGTCGAACTCCAATTCCGCAGCCGGAAGACTTCGGAAATGGAGCAGGGACAACCTGTGAAGCATGGGCACGGTCACGCCAGGGTCTCCAGGCGCGTCACCCAATCGTTGAACCGCGGACATTGTGCGCGGATCTTATCCAAGCCAATCTGCATTGCCACCAGGGGGCCGTCAAGAGGTTTTTGGTATGTCGATATGGCTTTCGCGATACGCTTGCTCGGCGCCGTTTCTTTGTTGTCGTTGATGTCTTCCGGCGTCGGAAATGCTGAACGAGTCTCTTGAAGTTGCGTTATGCTTTGGTTCGATGCGTCTATCGAGGTTCCGAACGCCGTGACGTCCGAGAACAGCAGACCCTCGAACTCATGTCTCTGAACATAGGCAATTACCCTTCTCTGGTCCCAACCGCGAGGGATTTGAGCTTGGATTTCCCGGGTGAGACGTTCCTCCAATTCCTCTACCGTCATTTTTCCCTTGTCGCGAAATCCGTAGAAATCGACGAGTGAGGTCACGAAATCAAAGGACCAGTACAGGAGGCTCATGTCCGAGACGAGTCGTTTAACGCTGACGTTGCCGCCGTCAGGACCGCTACCGCGAGCACGGCCAAGCTTGACCGGAATTGCATAAACCTTCGCTGTCCACAGGTGGTCGGCAAGGACGGACTTGACGAACTCCTCCTCAGTTAGACCTTCTACCGAAAGGGCGAGACGGATCACGGATTCCCTCCAAGCAGGTTTTTCTGCCACAGTTCGCCCGTCGTGTATTCCTCCAGCCAGTGGCGGTAGTCGTTTTCGTCGAGCCGGCGGATCTCCGTCCGGCCCTCCTGCAGGTCCAGCACCAGAATCTGGTCGAGATCGAACCCGTCCACGAGCAAGGGGGATTGGGTTGCTACGATGATCTGTCTGTCCGTGGAGAGCGACCGGATCATGGCGCCCAGCAGGGTGATCGCCGCGGGATGCAGCCCCAACTCCGGCTCGTCCAGCAGGATGACGTCGGGCAGCATCTCCGGTGGGAGGTTCAGCAGCGTCACCAGGGCGAAGAAACGCAGGGAGCCGTCGGAGGTCAAGTGCGCCCCAATGGTCTTATCCATCCCCTTGGCTTTCCATCTGAGCAGAACTTTTCCATAGCTCTCTTCGATCTGGAAGCGGTCGAAGACCGGCAGTACCCGGCTGATGTGGCGGCAGATCATCTCGAAACGTCGGAAGTCTTCGCGTTCCAAGCGGAGCAGTATCGCGGGCAGATTACTCCCGTTCGAACGGAGGTAGTTATTTTCATCCACGTCCCCGCTGAGCTTAAAATTCGATCGGTCAGAGGTGTCGTGAAACTGATGGACCGCGCAACCGCGTAGTAAATGGAGGATGACCCGTGCTGTCGTCTGATTGCCCTCGAATTGGGACGATTGTGCTGCCTCGACGATCTTCGCTTCCGAATGGCCGCTTCCAAGGTGCTGCCAGTCGGGTTCGGGAGGATGATTCTCTCGACTGAAGCGGAATGCCTCTTTCGCAAAGACGAAGCGGTCTGGGGGGACGTGATCGAGTGCAAATTGATAATCGTTTTGACCTACCTCGGTACGTATGGTCAGTGTGGCGTCTATACGGGAAGTGACCTTGCTCCCACCGAATAACTGGTCGTCAGCACCGCCCTGCCGTACCATGAAATCACCCAGACGGTGAGACCGCAGCATCCAGCTCAGCATCTCGAAGAAGCGAATGACGTTGGACTTGCCAGAGCCGTTGCATCCTATCAGCACCGCGGCCCCGGGCAGTTCATTGATTTCCACGTCCGCCAGGGAGCGGAAGCCTTTGACGTGGATGGAGTCAATCAGGTTCGGCATAGATTTTTCCTGCTAAGCAGGCGCTTGTAAACTACAATTCCAGGCGCCTCACCCAATCGTTGAAGCGCGGGTATTGCGCGCGGATCGCGGCCAAGCCAACCTGCGTTGCTGCCAGAGGACCGTCAAGAGGCTTTCGGTATCGAGATGGATCACGGGCGCCCCCCAGGCAGCTTCTTCTGCCACAGTTCGCCTGTCGTGTATTCTTCCAGCCAGTGGCGGTAGTCGTTTTCGTCGAGCCGGCGGACCTCCGTCCGGCCCTCGTGCAGGTCCAGCACCAGGATCTGGTCGAGATCGAACCCGTCCACGAGCAGGGGGGATTGGGTTGCCACGATGATCTGCCTGTCCGTGGAGAGCGACCGGATCATGCTGCCCAGCAGGGTGATTGCCGCGGAATGCAGCCCCAACTCCGGCTGGTCCAGCAGGATGACGTCGGGCAGCATATCGGGCGGGAGGTTCAGCAGCGTCACCAGGGCGAAGAGACGCAGCGAGCCGTCGGAGGTCAGGTGCGCGCCAAAGGTCTTGTCCATCCCCTTGGCCTTCCATCCGAGCAGGGCTTTTCCATAGCGGTCTTCGATCCGGAAACGGTCGAAGACCGGCAGCACCCGTTCGACGTGGCGGCAGATCGTCTCGAAGCGTTGAGGGTCTTCGCGTTCCAGGCGGAGCAGCACCGCGGCCAGGTTGCTCCCGTCCGAACGGAGGTAGTTATTGTCCTCTGCGTCCCATCGGATATTGAAACCGGATCGGTCGGAGGTGTCCTGGAACTGATAGACTGCGCAGTTGCGCAGGAGATGGAGGAGGACCCGCGCCGTGGTCCGATTGCCCCCGAACTGGGGCGATTGCGCGGCCTCGACGATCTTCGCTTCCGAATGGCTGCCCCCAAGGTGTTGCCACTCGGCTTCGTCGGGATGATCGTCCCGGCTGAAGCGGAACGCCTCGTCCGCAAAGATGAAACGGTCCGGGTGGACGTGAGCGAGCGCGAACCGATAGTCGTTTCGACCCACCGGGGTGCGCATGGTCAGTGTGGCCTCCATGCGGGCGGTGACCCTGCTCCCGCCGAACAACTGGTTGTCAGCGCCTCCGTGCCGCTCTATGAAGTCACCCAGGTGGCGAGACCGCAGCATCCAGCTCAGCATCTCGAAGAAGCGAATGACGTTGGACTTGCCGGAGCCGTTGCCTCCTATCAGCACCGCGGCCCGGGGCAGTTCGTTGATTTCCACGTCCGCAAGGGAGCGGAAGCCTCTGATGTGTATGGATTCGATCAAGTTTGGCATGGGGGTTCCTTCTCAGCATGTCCCGATGACTGCGACGGAAGATTGCACACATCTTCTACAGCCCCAGGGATTTTCGCGTTTCTTCCAGAAAGAATTGACGATAGCCATCGGGAGCGTCCAGGACATTCCCGTCTTCATCGAAACGCAAGGAATGGATGTGTACATCCAAATCGTTCCGCTCGAAGTACAGAATGGAAACATCTTCGGGTTTCAGTTTTGTCTTGCCGTCGCGCACGTCCATGCGTACACGGTCGATCAGGTGGTCGCTGTGCGTTTCGACCACCAGTTGACGTTCCGGTCCGGCGATTTGGCAGAACAGGCTTCCGAGAGCAGCTTGGGCGCTGGGGTGGAGGTGCGCTTCGGGCTGTTGCAGCAGAAACCTTTGCGGGGCGTCGCTACGTAGGGGTTCGATGATAACCGACAGTACTTGGCTGACGCCATAGCCCACGTCGATCAGGTTCCGTTGCGGTCCTTTTCGCCTCGCTTTCCCGAACCCCCTGACCTGTATCTGAAAGGGTCCGCTTTCCTTGTGGCCCAAAGGCTTCACCGATATTTCGTTGAAGAGGCCGGATGCCTTCCCAAAGTTTTCGAGGGCAATTTTGAGTCTGTTCCATTTTTCCTTGTCCTGAAAGTGTACATGGGCAAGATACATCGGGACGTAATCGCCTTCAGGGTCTCGTGTGGTACGTGAAGGGTCATATGTTCGGCGCGGCTTGGAGCGGACCGGAGCGCCAGCATACAGCCGCTCCGGGAAGTTGATGAAGGAGGCCATAGCATCGCAAATCAGGTCGATCACTTTCCAATCATTGCTGCTTGGTTGTTTTGGGCCGTCCAGCGTCGTCAGATCAAGGGGTGTTCTTCGTCGGTATCTGCTCATAACAAGGTGGTAGAACGGAAGTACGCGGTCATCCTTTTTCAATTGACGGTTGAAACCATCCAGATCTTTCCACGCCCAAGCGCCCCTGGTGGTGCCGAAACGGATTGGATCTTCTTGAGAGCCATATTCGACCCAACCAGTCTTATCCATATCGGAAAGAAACCTCCTCACGGGAACGGGAACGACGCCCTCTTTCCCAAAGGTTGCCTCGAACCGATAGCGGTTTGTCAGTTCACTTCGTCCTTTCTCCAGGGTAACATCAAACCCGCCCTCAAAGGTCTCTGCTCTGCTTCCCCGTGCTCCCCGGTGATGGGCGATCTCGTCGAAGCTGCCGAGATCATAGGGGTCTTCCTTGAAGTCGGGAACGCGAGACCGGTAGGCCACGTCCCACAGTGCGCGGATCAGGGCCAGGAAGGAGGTCTTGCCGGTGCTGTTCTCGCCCACGAGCAGGGTCAGGGGCGCAAGGCGGGCGGTCTGCTCCTCGCGGAAGCAGCGGAAGTTCTTCAGTGTGATCCGGTCCATGGGACTAACCCTTGCTTTGCCTTAGCACCGCCGGGGGGCGTCCGGTGTTTCTAGCAGATTCCCGCAAGTTTCCTAACCCCGTCTCGAAAGACCCGGAAGCTCCTCGACCGGTTGCGGTCCACGTCCATCCGAGGGGCGATCCTTTCGGCCCATTCGCATTTCGCCTGCCCGGACGCGGGCCACTTCCCAAGGGCCGGCGACCCGCCGGGATGGATGGCGTCCGCAAGCAGTTCCCAGGTGCCGCATATGCTGTCCTGCACGTACCCGTCCAGAACGGAATCCCTTGCGCCGGGATAGGCGGCCTTCACTGCGTCACGGTCTCCCAACAGCCACGCCTCGCTTTCCTCGACGGCGATCCTGAACAGCGTCCTTGGGCGAGGGTTGCAGGCGTCCAGCACGTGGAGCAGTTCCCGCTTGAACGCCCTGCAATCCCTGGCGTCCGAATCGACGACGACAATGACCGCGGCAGGGCCCATGTCGCCGAGGCTGCGCCCATATCCTTGCAGGATTCCTGGCAGTCGATTCAGGAGAAGCCGTTTCTTCGGGTCCTTTCCGCTCCGCAAGTCCTTCGGAATGCGCCCGATACCCCTGTAGGGATGGACCCTCCAGGAATGGGCGGCGTTGTTCGGGCCAAGGATCTTCTCCAGGACGTGTTCGAGCGCGATGCTCTCCGACCTGTCTTCCGCCAGCACCTCGAAATGCACCGGCCTACCTCGGGTCCAGGTAGTCGCTGTACCACAGACTGCCGAGCGGCAACCCCTCCTCCACCATGGCCCTGACCGTCGGGTCGTCGCTGGCCCTGCTGATGGCCGCAAAGCCGTCCTCTCCCTTTTCCAGGATCCAGGTTTCCTCGGGCGTGAGCGCGTCGATGAGATAGGGCTGGTGGGTGGTCACGAAGATCTGCGGCGTGTTCTGTTCGCCGGTGGCGCGGCTGCGAAACTCCGCGGCTAGGACTTCCAGCAGCTTGTGGTACAGGCCGTTCTCCGGTTCCTCGATGCAGATGAACGGCGGCGGCGACGGATCGTGCAGCATCAACAGGTAAGCAAAGACCTTCAAGGTCCCGTCGGACATCTGTTGCGCGTAGAACGGGTCGGTGAAGCCCTTGTCGTTGAAGCGCAGCAGCAACCGCCCGTCCGGGCTTTGTTGCGTGTCGATGCGGTCGATGCCCGGAACCTGCTTGGCAATCCGCTCCAGGATGGTCTTGAATCGGTCGGGGTGTTCACGCTGCATGAACTGGACGACGTTGCCGAGGTTGTCGCCGTGGACGTTCAAGCGCCTCTGGGGACCGGCCAAGGGCAGACCGCGGGCCGCGTCCGGCGTGAAGTAGCTCAGATACCAGTCTTCGAGGAACTGGCGAAACGCCGCGATCCGAGGGTGATCCCTCAACGCGCCGAGGGTTGCGATGCCGAGTTTGCGGTTGTCATGGAGTTCGAAGTCTTCCCTTTCTGTGCCGTTCTCGCCGGTCGATTGATCCTTGCTCTGGTCAGGCAATGCCATCAGATCCGATAGAATGGGATCGTTCTCTTCAATTTGTTGCCCTTGGGCATACCCTTTCCAGGCGTATCCTTGACCCTGATGCATTGTGAAGATGAAAAAAGGTCTGCCGCTTCCCTGTGCTTCATCGCGCTGGTGAAGGATTTCACGCTCTACGTAGGGTCTGCCAGAATCGTCTTTCTTGATCAGCAGATCGTATGTAATGGGCTGGCTGTGGGGATTTTCCCTATAACAGACCTCGAAGATAATCGGGCCGTCGCTTCCCTGGGAATGGACACGCTCGAATCCTCCCCGTCCTCGGGCGTCGCATGCATCTTCGACGCCCAATTTCAGGCAGTCTGAAAGAAACCCGAACGCATCGAATAGAGAACTCTTGCCAACCCCGTTTTTGCCAATCACCGCGGTTATCGGGGTCAAGGGTTGAGCTTGCCGCATAGACGCTAGTCTTCCGAGTACGATGTGCCTCAACACCCGGTAATTCCTGATCCAGATTCCTTCGATCTTTGCCACGGCGACTGTTCCTCTTGCCTACCGCGGCGCTGCCAGCAGCATGGCGTCCAGCAGGCGCTTTTCTTCGCTCACGGAAGGGTACAGAGCGGACAGGGCGTTGGCAAGGCGCAGGAAGTCGGGGCCGCGCTCGTGTTCCGCCTTCAGCAGGTTGCGCAGGGCCTGGCTGCGGCCCGACGCCTGCAAGAGCATGGCCGCGTGGACCCGGTCCAGCGTAGTGGCGTCCGGGGCCTGCATCTCCGCGTCGTCCGCAACGAGGACCTTCCCCCCGCGGCTTCGGGCGCGCTTCTTCCGGGGAGCAGACTCCATTTCGGGGAAAAGCGCCTGCTGGACGGTAACCTTCGGGTCGCGCTCCAACCATTCCGCGGCCGTGTCTGCGCCGTCTTCGCCGAAAAGCTGTTTCCCTCGTTCCGTGGCGTTTATCAGCCGCACCACGCCCTTGTCCGTCTCGATGATCCGCCCCTCCCACTTGGACAGTTCGATGCCCAGGGGCTGGGCCAAGCGGCGCGCCACGTCGAATACGAGACTGTAGCCCCCGGGCTTGTCGCGGGGCGCGTCGTCCGACTCGTGGTCATCGTCCTCCGCAACGTTGTCATCGTCTTCGGAGGCGTCGTCTGCTCCGGTGCTTTGCAGGGTCCAGAGGAACAGGGCGGTCAGGCGGGTGTCCTCTTCCAGCGCTCCGGCCATGCCGTTGCGCGCCTTCGCCTCCGCGGCCCCGAGGACGTTTTCCAGCGCGGTGCGCCCGACCACTTCCCACACCCGTTCCAGGTACTCCGGCAGGCCCACCTGACGCCCCTCCGCGGTCTCCACCTGCCGGTAGCGGCTGTATATCTCCAAGGCCGGGCCGATGCAGGCGAAGACCAGGTCCGCGCCCCGCACTCCCTCGCCTTGCAGCCGTTCCATCCATTCGCCCACGCGGACCGGCAGTTCGCGCAGCACGTCCGCCCAATCGCCCACCGGCGCGTCGTCGGGCCGGGGACGGCAGACCAGGTGGACGCTGGTGGCGAGCGCCGCGGAATCGCGGGCGCGAAGGCGCGCTCCTCGCTCGGTAGCAATCGGCCATGATCCTGTGATCGTCCAACCGCCGCGAATCAATCCAGACAACAAGGCTTCCCAACCTTCCGTAGTCTTGTGAGCGAAGACAATAGAGCCGATGCCGTCTTCGCGTAGTACGCGGTGGCCTTCAGCGAAAGCGTAGCTCATTGCATCTTCAAAAAAGTCCCGATCCTTGACTCTCGTTTTGTATCGCTTGGTCTCATCCCATACTGCTTCACGCTCTTTGGGAGAGAGCGGATTGTCTGCATCGAATGGGTCACGAAACAACGAACGGTCCGGGAGTATATGTCTCAGCCAGACGAAGAAGAAGTCAGACAAATCAGCGTAGGGAATGGCATCGTAGTAGGGCGGATCGGTAAACCATATGCCGCCACTTTGATCGGGCAGTGGGTGGTCCATTGCGTCGGCGAGTTGAATTTCGCCAGATCGATCAAGTGAGATTCCTAAGTGGTCAATTGGATCGATAACATCTCGTATGGCATTCTCGATACCCCCGGCGTAGGAGACAAAAGGGTACATTTCAGGAAAATCCCAGGACATGGGGACGGTTCCCATTGCGAATGCGCCTGCAACGGTCTCGCTTCCTGTATGCCATTTAGCAATGACATTGCAATGTCGAAGAACTTTGCCTATCAACAATACTAATCCATCAACCTCTGGCGACTGTTTCGAGATCGAGCATAATAGCTCCACCAGCGCCACCTTCTGGCGCGCCGTGAACAGATTGCTCCATTGCATCATCCCGTACCGATGCAAGCTGAACGCACGACCGGCCCCCGAACCCCCGCCGGCAGGTGTCGGCTCGTCCGGCACAGGACAAAGCCCCTGCCTCCCGCCCCGCTCCCATTCGTCGAGAATCCCCGCCAGCCGCGCCTGCGCCTCGTGCACCGCCGCGTAATCGGCATCCGTCGGCAGCCGATAGCGCCGGCCAGGCTCGTCCTCCTTCAGCGTCACCACAGCGGTCATGCGCGCGCCGCCCATGCGCTTCCCTTTGCCATCGAAGATCACGTCCGCGCCGCCGTGTTGCTCGGAAAGTTGCGCCCGCACCCGTTCCGGCGGTAACACGGCGCTGCAACACAAGCAGGTCGCTTTTGCCCGCGTCACCGTGCCCCCGCGCACATCCTTGTCGGTTTCCGGCTCGAACACCTCCAACTCGACACGCGGCGGCTCCTTGGCCGGCCGCACCACCCGATACCGGAGCGCCTGACGGCCCCGGACCTTGATTCGCTTGCCGCCCTCCCTCTTGAAGACCCCCTTCTTCGCCAACCACAGGGACCGCAGCAAGGGGATCTCCGCCCCGCAGTTCGGAGCTTCGCACCGCACCGTGCGCGCCCACAGGTAGGCGATGGGCGTGCTCCCGTCCGGGTCCGCAGGGTAGAGGTCGGCCAGTTTCCGTTCCGCAGCCTGCTTGACCTTGCTGCCGACCTTGCGCAACTCGTCGGCCAGCCCCGGGCCGTGGCGGGGGATGTCCTCCAGCACCACCTTGAGGATCAGGCAGGCCACCGGGTTCAGGTCGCTGGCGAACGCATCACAGCCCACCCGCAATGCCTCCAGCGGAATCGAGCCGCCGCCCGCGAACGGATCCACCACCAGGGGCGGCTCCGCGCCGTGGGCCGCCTTCACCAGCGCCCGGGCCGTTTCGAGCCGGACGCCGTTTGCGGCGAGGCTCCAGTTGGCGAAGTCGGCGATGAACTTGAGCAGGACCCGCCGCAAGCCCTCATCCGATTCGACGGCCTCGATCCACCCTTCCGGCCGCCCGTGCATCTCGAGGAGGATCCGCCGCGCCTCCCGCTTGAAGGCTTCCGGGCAATGCGGGTCGCACGGGTCCGGCAGCAGCAGCGCCATCAGCATGGCCCGGGAGGAGGCCAGCGGCCGTCGCGCCCACCAGAGATGCAGCGTGGAAGGGTGCCCATGCCGGATGGACTTCTCCCGCGCCGCGTGCCGCGAAACCTCGGCAATGGGGAAGTCCACCTCCGCCAGACGCCTGCACTCCCTGGGAATCACAAATCGAATCCTTGTGAGCCTCGGATCAATCCCGGCTTGAACTTCCTCTCCCTGTGGGAAAGCGCGTCCTTCGACTTCGCTTCGCTACGCTCAGGACGAACGGGGGCAACCGTTCAGAGTTCCCCTTACCCGTCTGCAAGCAGGCGAACGGGATATCGGTCGGAGAGCGTTCGGAACCTCGCCGCTTGAACCCTATGGAAACGCACGGCTGTCCGATGAAACGCACGCGTTAAACGCACAGATGTGTTCAGGAAACGCACGGTGTGCGTTTCCGTGTGTTTCTTTCGTGGCGAGAGCCCCTTCGATGACCCGGACACGGCGAAGACCTGCTTGTGGAACCTCTGAACAATCGAGACATCCCGGATGGATTCCCTCACCCTGACCGTCCTATCCCCGTTCGTCCTGAGCGTAGCGAAGCGGAGTCGAAGGACGGGCTCTTGCCTCTGTTTCGATTGTTCAGAAGTTCCTTGCATTGTTCGGGTGTCATCGGACTCTCTCAGCCCACCGGACGACGGCCGCAGCAATCTCGATCACTTTCTCGTACTCGTGTACGGCGACTGGTCTGGTAGTTCCGGGATAGCGTATGCTCACCGCATATGGAGCCAATTCCCCGGCCTTGCGGACCATGTCCGGGATCGTCTCGCCTGCTTCTTCAAGGAGCGACAACAGGTGAGACAAGTCATGCAGGTAGGGATATTCGAGGTTACGCTTTATCATCACCGACTTGATGGCCTTCTCTGCCGCCTGCTGGGCCTCGAAACACAGGTCTTCCAGATAGACGCCGGCGGTACGAGTCTCCGCCAACGCCAAGTTGCTTCTGGCGCGATTCAACCATTCCCGCGGATCATCGGGCGGAAAACGTTCAGGCGGCTTCATATACGACCCGTCCCTCCCGGAGAGCGGGTTTGATGACCAGGGCGTGACTGTCCTTGAAGCGCTCCATGTCCGCGGGGGTGACGACGATGGCATCGACGGGTACGCCGACCCCGTACAGCTTCCTGTAGATCCGAGCCGTGAGGTCGAGGGGGTCTGCGCCCTCTTTGACGACGAGGAGGTCCACGTCGCTGTCCGGTCCCATGGTGCCCCGGGCCGCGGACCCGAAGAGGATGATCTTTTCCGGTTGAGCCGCTCCGACGACCCGCCGGATAACGTCGTCCAACGTCTTCTGGTCGAGCGGTGCGTTTCTATGCGTTTCTTTCATAGCGAGCGCCCCTTCCGTTGGTCCCGACACGGCGAAGAACCCCGTCCGTCTCCATCTTCTTCAGCAACCTGTAGGCCCGAGGCGCGTCGATGGCGCAGAGTTCCGCGGCCTCCCTCCGCGAGATCGAGCCGTGTTCCTCGACGTACCGGCGTATCTTCTCGTCGTGCCGAGCGGATGCCCCCCGTCCCTCGCCAGCGGCCCTTCGGCCCCCGAGCCGCCGAATAGCGGCTTCGGAGAGCCTGAACGTCTGCCGCGGAGCGGCGCCCCGGGCCTCGACGATACCGCGCTCGCACAGCTTTCGCAAAACGGCCTCCGCCTCGCCGTTTCCCCTCTGGATCGTTGCAGCCGCCCGCACGGCGGTCAGCCGCGGCTCGCGCTCCAGTGCGTTCAGGAGCAGCAGTTCATCCGGGGAGAGGGGCCGGCCCTGTCGTCCTTCTTCCGCTGCCAGACGCACGAAATCGAGGTTGGGTTCGCCGCCGGGCAGCGCCAGGGTGACGCCGGCCTCGGTGCTGCGTTCGTAGGAGGGTGCGGGGCGGCCGTTGCGGAGTTGTTCGTGGAAGATGGTGTCGATGCCGCGGGCGGTGCGCTCCACGATGCCGGCGCGCTTGAAGGCGTCGGCCAACAGCGGGTTGCGGGGCCGCGGTCCGGTCACCAGCAGGTTGTCCAGGCGCACGCCCGACGGAAACCCGCCGGGGTTCGAGATCTCCATCCGGTCCTCCCGCCACTGCACGTGGACGGCGCCGAGGCTCGTGTAATCCCGGTGGATCAAGGCGTTGGCGACGCCTTCGCGGAAGGCGCGCTCCGGGTAATCGGGCACTCCGATGCGCACCATCCCGACGAAGATTTCCCGCTCCCGGTTGTGCGCCCGGAAGCGCGCCTCCAACTCCTCCATGACCCGGAGCAGGGGCCAGCGGAAGAAGTCGTTGACCTCCACCTCCGTGCCGGAAAGCATTTGGAACGCGACCTCGTGCGCGGGAAGCATGGAAGCCAGGGCATCCGTTCGACCGAAGAGCAGGAGTCCCAGAACCCTGACCGAGACCTCGCCGTTGCCGCATTCGACTGCGCCCAGCGCCTTGGCGAGCTCCAGGTCGCTGAGTTCGAGCAGGGCCGCGTCCCCGCAGCTCAGGTTCTCCCGGATCATGCGGCGGAAGCGCTCGAACTCCAGCGGGTCCAGCGCCTCCGTTCCGACGCCGTCCAGCCGCAGCGCCGAGTAATCGAGCAGACCGCGGTCGGCCTGCTGCGCCTGCATCTCGTGGAAGTGGAACGGGACGCAGCAAGGCTTGCCGTCCCCGCCGATGGCGCGGCGCAGGTAGCGGCCGTCCGAGACGCCGGTGGGTTGGCGCACGGACGGGACCTCGATGACGAGGACCTCCCGGCCTGCCAGCGCCACCACTTCGGCGCGGACGGAGAGGGACGGACGGGTGCGGCTCGCGACGAGGGCCCGTACCCGTCCGGGGTCGGTCCCGCCTGCTTCATGGCGGGGCCGGGCGCCGCTCACGCGCCCGTCGTCCTCGACGCCGACCAGCAGCCAGCCGTCGCCGTCGTCGCTCCGGTTGGCGAGACAGACGACCGTTTCGACCAGCTCACGGTCGGAGAAGGGGCGGGCATCCTCCCCCTCGAACTCCACCGCAAGCGTCTCGCCGCCTTGGATGAGCGCCTCGATGCTTTCAGGGGTCAAGAGTCCGGTCCTCCGTGACCGTTGCCAACCGCCTCGAACTTTGAGGGAAGCAGCACCTCCGCCAGCCGGTCCAGCTTCTCGATGACTTCGGGGTGGATTTCTTCCGCGGCCATCTTCTCGGCCAGCAGGTAGAGATCCCGCTTGGGCGTCGGGAGGTCCATGTCATCGAGAAGGGGCACGAGGGTTGGTGGTCACCCGCTTGAGCGCCTCCCGGAGCCGGTCTCGTTCGTTTCGGTCGGTGAGCGGGCGCGGCTCCTGTCCCAGGAACGCGAGCACCCGTGTGGGCTCCGTCGCGTCGATCACCACCTCGGAGTGGGTGGCAATGACCACCTGCCCCCCGCGGTCCCGGGCCACCTTGCGAAGCAGGTCGTACACCTGTCGTTGCAGGATGACGTGCTGGTGCGCGTCCGGTTCGTCGAGCAGGATGACCGTGGCCGGCCGCGCGTACAGGAACGCCAGCAGGAGCAGGACCTGGAGCGTTCCGCTCCCGGCGTTGGACAGGTCCAGCGGCCGGCTATGGTCCGGCTCGCGGTACTCGCACACGATGTAGGGTTGCGCTGGCGAGTAGTCGGGTTTCAGCAGGTCGATACGGAAGAGGTCCCTGAAGAACTCTCCGAGCGACAGCCAGCCTTCCGGGTCGTTCTCGGCAATCTCCAGCAGGAGGTTCCGGATGATTTCGCCCGGACGCCCCTGACCCACCAGCAGGTCCTGCATGCCGCGGTCGCGCCGCGGCTCGTCGCGCTCGATGCCGAAGAGCGGCGGCACATGGACGATGCCGAGGTCCCTGGCAGCCGCGGGCGGAAAGTTCCGGATGGCTTCGCGGTCGAGGTCCTTGGCGCCGCGGGGCCGCACGTACACCAGGTCCCGGTTGGCGTACTGGAACTCCATCCCGCAGTTCCACGTTGCCTCTCCGGCCTTTCCCCTGACGACGATCTCGATGGGTCTGGGCGCTCCCGCCGTCCCCGCCTGGCCGGTCACCTTCCGGTCCTCCCACAACAGGTTCATCTCGCGGAGCGGCACTGCGGTAAAGTCGTTGCGCGTGATGGCTACGCCGGACCGCGTGGCCGCCTTGCTGCCCCCGCGCTGCGCCACCCATCGGTCCAGCCCCATCTTCCAGGCGGCTATGGCCTGTAGCAGCGTGGACTTGCCGGCGTTGTTCGGTCCGGCGAGCACCACCGATTCGGCCAAGTCGAAGCTCTGGTCCCGAAACCGTTTGAAATGCCGTATGGTCACGCGCTCGATCACCGGGTCTCCTCGTGCTCGGCTATCGTCGGAACCTCTGAACAATCGAGACATCCGGGATGGATTCCCGATTCCCTCACCCTGACGCCCCTATCCCCGTTCGTCCTGAGCGTAGCGAAGCGAAGTCGAAGGACGCTCTCTCCCGATTGTTCAGAGGTTCCCGTCATCGTTCCGACCTCGGTTCAGGACGCCCCGTCCTCTCCGTCGTAAGACGGCGCATCCTCCCGGACCTCCGTGGGCTGCTTCAGGGCATCCACGCCCAGGTAGTAATGGGCCACCTTGCGGACCTCGCGCCAGGGGAAGCGGGCCGGGTCCCGGATGGGGTCCTGCAAGGCCGGTTCCGCGGCGCAGTCCGTGACCACGTAGAGCCAGTAGCAGTCCCGGCGGTCCTCGGCCACGCGCCGCTCGTTGGGGGTGAGCAGGACCGCGCCCCTGGCCCCGGCGAGTCCCTTGACCTCGATCAGCCGCAGTTCGCCCGATACCAGGTCCAGGCTGGTCACGTCGTAGCCCAGGTTCTTCTCGTGGACGTCGAAGACTTGGCGGCCCTGGGCCTTCTCGTGCTCCATGGCCACCTGCATGGCGGTGTGTTCGGTCTCCGGGTTGGGGCGCAGCCGCCGCACTTCGGGGGTCTCGCCGTCGGGATGGGGCAGCACCAGGACGCTGGCCAGCCGCTCGACCCCCTGGAGGGTCAACGCCCGTTGCCGGTCGAGTTCCTGCCTGCGCCGGTCGCGCCGGGCCGTGGCCTCGTCGTGGCGGGCGTAGGCCTGCGCCATGCGTCCTTCGGCGCCGGTGGCCTGTTTCTTCGCCTCCTCCGCGGCGTGGCCCATCTCCCGGTCCGTGCGTTGCAGCACCTCGGTGAGCGACATCTCCACGTGCTCGGCGATGCGGTCGATCTCGGTGACCCGCTCCTCCCGGACCTCCTGGAGGAATGGCGTGAGCGCGTGCTCGTTGAGCCACGCCGCGGCTTCGGGAAGCGCGGCCGCCGCGGGCAGGGGGTGCGAAGCCGCGGCAGGGGTCAGGTTGCCGAGGACGTCGGGTTCCCGGAGGCGCGGCTCGCGGCCGTCCGCCAACTCCAGGGCGAACAGCCGTTCGTGGACCACGCGCCCCAGGCCGTCCACCACCCGCGCCCGGTAGAAGTCGAGCCGCGCCGGGGCTTGGTGCTCCAGGGAATGGAAGCAGGCCCCTTTGGCGAAGGCATCCCGGGCCAGGTCGAAACTGTGGCGGCGCAGGGCCTCGAACAGGGGATGGCCGGGAGTGACCCATTCCAGGTGGCGCGCCTCCGCGGCGCCCCGGTCCGTGGACAGGCGAGGGTAGCGGGAGACGAGTCCCGGAAGCCTCCAGTCCGGTTCCCGTTCGTAGCGCTTCAACGCGGTGGGCGTCCGGCCCGGGTCGAAGGTATGGGGCAGGCCGGGGGCCAAGTCGAGGGTGAGGCCCGCCTCGGGGGCGCTTGCGGCGAGGAAACGCGCCAGGGTCTCGGGCACCACGCGCCGTTCCCGTGCCCGGGCGCGGCGCTCCACGAGCATGTCCAGGTCCAGCTTCTTGGCGGCCAAGCCCTCCAGGGCCGTCTGGCAGATGGCCCGGAAGCGCCCTTCGTCCACGTCCTTCAGGAGCCGGTCCTCCAGGTCGGCGTCCCCCAGCCTGCCCGCGTAGTAGTCCCGCAGCACCCGCTCCACGTGGGCGGAGGGCAAGACCTCGCCCACCACGTTGAACACCGCGTCGTCGTCCAGGGCGTCGCGGATCTCCTGGAGCTTGTCCAGCAGGCGCCGGAGCACCCGGCCTTCGATGGTGTTGGCGGCCACGAAGTTGAAGATCAGGCAGTCCGAGCGCTGTCCGTAGCGGTGGATGCGGCCCATGCGCTGTTCCAGCCGGTTGGGGTTCCAGGGGATGTCGTAGTTGAAGAGGATGTGGCAGCACTGGAGGTTGATGCCTTCGCCGGCCGCTTCGGTGGCCACCAGCACCTGGACTTCGCCGTCCCGGAACTGCTGTTCCGCATGGACCCGCGAGCCCGGTTCGTCCCGCGAGCCGCCCTTCATGCCGCCGTGGATGCACCCGACCTTGAACCCCCACGCCTTCAGTTGGTCCGTCAGGTAGTCCAGGGTGTCCCTGAACTCGGTGAAGACCAGCAACCGCTGGTCGGGGCGGTCGAAGAACCCCTGGTCCTGCATGATGTCCCGGAGGCGTCCCAGTTTCGCCTGGCCTTCGGGGCCTTCGACCGCCTTCGCCGCTTCGGCAAGCTGGCGGAGTTCGGCCGCTTCCTCACGGACCTGTTCGGCGTTGCCCGCCAGCGTGACCGCCTCCAGCAGCCGTTCCAGGCGTTCGCGCTCGGCGTCCTCCATCTCCTCCAGTTCTTCCGGGTCGGGAAGGTCCGGCGGCGCCGTTCGCGCCAGCTCCCGGGCGCGGTCGAGGCCCTCCTCCAGGCGTCGGGCCCGGTTCTCCAGGGACCGCCGCATGGCGTAGGCGCTGGAGGCCAGACGCCGCTGGTACAACGACATGAGGAAGCCCACGGCCCGGGCCCGCGGGTCGTCGCCCTGGGCCGCGGCCCGGGCGCTCTGCCGCTTCACGAAGCGGGTGACCGCCTGGTACAGCTCGAACTCGGCGCCGTCCATGGCGAAGCCCGCGGTGTGCGTGATGCGTTTGGTGAACACGGGCTTGGCGGCCCATCCCCCGTCCGTCCGGCGCTCCGGAAAGTAGCACATGGCCTCCTTGGTCCGGCGCAGGTAGAAGGGGGCGCGCCGCCGCTCCATGGCCTCTCGGATGGAGCGCACGTCGGCGTAGGCGTCCCGGTCCAGCAGTTGCAGGAACAGTGTGAAGTTGTGGGGGTCGCCCTTGTGCGGGGTGGCGGTGAGCAGCAACACGTTGTCCGCGCTGTCCCGGAGGATCTCCCCCAGCCGGTAGCGCTGGCTCTTGTGGGTCTCGTCCCGCGCCGACATGCGGTGGGCCTCGTCCACGATCACCAGGTCCCAATGCGCTTGGCGCAGTGACGGCAGGATGTCGGAGCGCTTGGCCAAGTCGAGGGAGGTGATGACCTGCCTCTGTTCGATCCACTGGTTCAGTCCGAACTGGTTGTGGATGTCGCTGCCCCTGAACACGGAAAACTTCTCGTCGAACTTCTCCCTGAGCTCCCGCTGCCACTGGAAGGTCAGGTTCGCGGGGCAGACCACCAGGACGCGCTCCACCAGGCCGCGCAGCTTGAGCTCGCGCACCAGCAGGCCCGCCATGATGGTCTTGCCGGCGCCGGCGTCGTCGGCCAGCAGGAACCGGACGCTGGGGAGCTTGAGGAGATGGTCATAGACCGCTTCCAACTGGTGGGGCAGGGGGTCCACCCGCGAGACGGACAGCCCGAAACAGGGGTCGAACTCGTAGGCGATGCCCAGGGAGTATGCCTGGAGCCCAAGCCGCAGCAGCCCTCCGTCGCCGTCGTAGGAAGGAGACGGGTTGGCGATGGCCAGTCCCCGCAGGTCGCTCCCGGTCAGCGTGACCCGCCGGAACCGTTCCGTCCGCTGCCCCACCAGCCCCGCTTCCAGGGCGTCAGGCCCGATGGGCCGCAAGGTCTCCACCCGCATGGGCTCGCTGAACAGCGGCCCGGTCAGGACCTGTCCTTCCCGGATGGTGGTATCGTCGCTCAACCTGCCTCGACTCTCTCCCGGGTCAGGAACAGGTCGAAGCCGTCCTTCCCGGATGGTGGTATCAGCGCTCAACGGGTCTCGCCTGTCGCCGCCGGCCGCATGGTCGGTTCCTTGACGACAAGCCCTCCTTTCCGTGGTCGATAGGCCAAATCTTCCTGAAACCGGCTTCCGGAAACCCTGAACGATATCCCCGTTCGTCCCGAGGGTAGCGAAGCGAAGTCCTCCGCTCATCCTGAGCGTAGAGTAGCGAACCTCCGTTCATCCTGAGCGTAGCAAAACGAGTCCTCCGTTCGTCCTGAGCGTAGCGAAGCGAAGTCGAAGGACGCCCTTTCCCACCGGGAGAAGGACCTCGAGCCGGAATTGATCGGACGTTCCTTCCGATCATACCCGCAAGCGCGAACCCTGGGCAACCGGCCGCACGTGGAGGCAGGGGAGAACTCTCGGTCTCTTCCGGCTTTCGTGTGGGTAAGGCAGGAGGGAAAGGGGAGAGGCAGGGATCACGCCGTCATTCCACCGTTTCTGCGGACCTGCCCCATCAGGCAGTAAGCCTGGAGGCAGGCGCCGCGGACGCCCACCCCGTCATTCCCGCGAAAGCAGGAATCCATCCATTCCCATTGAAAACCCCCGTGTTTCCATCCCTGCGAGCGAACCTCATGGCGCCCTGCATCACTGTGACCAGTGGATTGGATACGGGGTTCCTGAATCCATGGAAATCGCTATCCAGAGAGAAGAGGCGGTCAGGAAATGGAATCGGGCATGGAAGATCGGGTTGATCGAGAAGAGTCCTCCGACCTGGAGATGTTTGTACAACGAGGTCGAGGAAAATGGATTCCCGCTTTCGCGGGAATGACGGGGCGTGTGCGTCTGTGGGAATTACGAGGTCGGCGCCTTGGCCCTGCCAGACGGCGCGTGGTATTCGGTTACCCATGACGGGAAGGGCGCTCCGATGGGTCACGCGGTTCGGCTGCCACGCAGTGACGGCTGCGGTGACGGCCGTCCTGCTGCTCGCGGGTGCGGCGGAGGGGGTGGTCGGCGCCTGGGCGGCGGGTCCGGCCTGCAAGGGCCGCATCTCCGGGGGCTCGAAGGCGACTCCCATCGCGAGCATCCAGGGCCGGACCCATACATCGCCGCTCCGTGGGCGCACGGTCACCACCGGCGGCGTGGTGACCGCGGTGGACACCGACGGGTTCTACCTGCAGGACCCCGCGGGAGACGGCGACCCACATACCTCGGAAGGCATCTTCGTCTTCACCCGGCGGAGGCCCGGGGTGAAGGCGGGCGACGGGCTGTGCGTGCGCGGAGTGGTGACCGAATACCAGCCCGGCGGGCCATCGACCCACAACCTGACACTCACGCAGTTGACGCGCCCGCGCGTGGCGCGCACGTCGCGCGGCAACCGCCTTCCCGCGCCCGCGGTGCTGGGGAGCGGCGGACGCCTCCCGCCCACGGAGGTCATCGACAACGACAACTTCGCGGTCTTCGACCCGGGAGAGGACGGCATCGACTTCTACGAGACCCTGGAAGGCATGCGGGTCATGGTGAGGGACGCGGTGGCCGTCAGCCCCACCAGCGGCTATGGCGAGGTCTTCGTGGTGGCCCGCGGGACCTCTCCTTCGGGCCTGAGCCGGCGCGGCGCCCTGAATGTGGCCCCGCACGACTTCAACCCCGAGCGCATCCAGCTCGACGACGACCCCGGACTCCACCCGCGGCCCATGCCGCGCGTCAACGTGGGCGATTCCCTGGGCGATGCTACGGGCGTCATGAGCTACGGCTTCGGCAACTACGAGGTGCGGCTCACCGAGGCGGTGACGCCTTGGCGCGGAAGTCCACGTCCTCGCCCCGCTCGCAGCGAGGTGCGGGGGACCGAGGCGGTGACGCCCCCGCGGGGGCGGTTGGAGCCGGAGACCACGCGCTTGGTCCCGCGCGACGGTTACCTGACCATCGCCTCCTTCAACGTGCTCAACCTGGACCCCAACGACGCCGATGGCGACGCGGACGTGGCGGACGGCCGCTTCGACGCGGTGGCCTCGGTCATCGCCCGGAACCTGCGGGGTCCCGACGTGGTGGCCCTCCAGGAGGTCCAGGACAACGACGGCACGGCCAACACGGCCGTGACCGCGGCCGACCGGACCTTGCGGTTGCTGACGGCGCGCATCGCCGCGGCGGGCGGGCCGGCTTACAGGTTCATCGACAACCCCTTCATCGGCGACGACACCAGCGGCGGCCGGCCCGGCGGCAACATCCGCGCGGCCTTCCTGTACAACCCCAAGCGCGTGCGGCTCGCGCCGGGCTCGGTGGCCACGGTCACCGAGCCCCGGAACCAGCGCACCCGTCCGCGCAACCCTTTCTTCAAGAGCGTGCTGCCCCTGGTGGCCGGTTTCCGGTTGCGCGCTTCTGCCCACCCGCCCGCCCGCCCGGTGACGGTGGTCAACGTCCACTTCAGGGCCAGGATCGGCGGCAGCCCGTCGTTCGGCCGCATCCAGCCTTGGACGGAGCTTCAGGAAGACCCTCGTGTGAACCGCGGCGTGGAGCGGCGCCGGGCCCAGGCCCGCGCGGTCCATGCGTTCGTAGCCAACGCCCTCGAGGCCCGCGACGGCGGCCCGGTGGTGGTGCTGGGCGACTTCAACGAGCTCGAATTCGTCTCCCCCCTGAAGATCCTCGAACGGAGCCTCCACAACCTCACCGGGAAGCTGCCCGCGAACGAGCGCTACAGCTACGTCTTCGACGGCAACGCACAGGCCTTGGACCACATCCTGGTCAGCGGCTCCCTGATCGCTTCGGCCGAGGTGGACGTGGTGCACGTCAACGCGGAGTTCGCGGCAACCCCGGCCCGGGCCAGCGACCACGACCCGGTGCTGGCGCGCCTGCGCCTTCCCCGCCGGCCCTGACCGGGCCGCCCGCGCCAGCGCGCCTGCGCTGTCTCTCCCAACACGCCCGGACCGCCGCCACCCGCCCTCCGAGCCTGCCCGCGCCAGCGCCGTTCCTCCCTCCCGACTCCCTTACGGAAACTCTGAACAATTCCGGCTTGAATCTTCTCTCCCTGTGGGATATGGGATCGGTAGTGGGCTGCGGGGCTTGGCGGCGTGTGGTTCCACTACCGGGGGACCCTTCATCCCTCGTCAAACCCTACGCTGCACGCCGCCGCCATGAACAGCGGCAGGGCTTCGAGCCTGAATAGACGGGAGGAATGGACATGAAAGGAACCATCCTGGCGTTGGCAGTAGCAGGCGCGTTGATGCTGGCCGGGTGCGGTGGCGGTAGCAGGGGCGCGTCCATGGCAGGTGGGGCTTCACCGACACCTACGCCAACCTTTGGGCCGGGACCTATACCCTTGCCCCCGGGTCATACGTTGCAGACAGGTACTGTCACTATCCCTGCTGATGAGTCCCTGCCGGTTCGGGAAGCCGACGGCATGGAGACGGTGATCAGGTGTTCTGCCGGCAGCGAAAACTGCAGGATCACGGTTGCGGCCGACGGTACCGTTACCTTGCTGGCCGGTAGCCTCCGGATTGAAATTCAAGGCGTCCGGGTTGTAACTCCGACTACTCCGACAACGCCGCCAGATGATGGCGGAGACCAGTTTGCCCATCCGGTTATTGAACCCCCGGCTGTTGAACCTCCGCTTGTTGATTGGCGGGAACTGCCTAGTCTGATCGGTCGTATGAACCACCGGACGCACGCACGAGCAAGCGACTTTCCAGGAGCGACATGTGACGGCGGCGTTGCGGCCTGCCAAGCCGTCGTGAAAGAGATGCTTGCGAACGCAAAGCCACTGACTGAACTACTGACTGAAGCGAGAAGGGAAGAATGGGCTCTATCCGTGGGTAGTATCGAAGGATGGTTTGAGGAGGATAGGCCCGGCCCCAGGAGATATTGGGGTCGTTGGCTCAGTAATAGCATATTTATTCTAGAGGAGACACCCAGGCCAAGCGGTGAGAGCTCACCGTCCGATTTCTACAGTCTAAATACTTATGCTCGTATGATTTCCATGGGCATAATGGATACCACCCCCGTTGTCGGGGTATATCGGGGAAAGACCATGATGTACCAAGGCTCTGTGGGACAGTTCGAGTTGACATATACGAGGGGTGCTACAGGGGGTCAACTAAACCTGGAGATAGACTTTCCAACCCCGGGTTATCCAGTGACTTGGTCGAACATTCCCGTTGATAATGAAGGGGCGTTCGATAATGGCATACGACAGATTACCCCTGTAGATGGCCCTGGCAGAGTGGAGGGTAGGTTTTATCAAGGTGGCGAAGTGGGGGGGATCTTCGTTAACAGGCCCCGTTCGGCCTATACGGCTTATCACTTCGGGGCATTCGGGGGAAAGCTGGTCCCTGACGGTCCCTGACCCGCGGAAAAAACGCCGCCCAGGGCGCAAGGTTGCCCGTGGGCGGCGTATCTTCTCTCCCTTCCCATCCGTCCTGACTCCAAGCGACCACATGGCCTTACCCAGAGTTGCCTTGATCGTCACCGGCGGCACCATCGACTCGGTGGGAGCCGACCGCCTGGACCTTGCCTGGTACATCGAGAACAACCGGCGGCTCGATGCGGGGGATCTCGTGGGCTCGGTCCCGGAGCTTGCGGACATCGCCTCGGTGGAGGAAACGCTGTTTCGGCGGTTGCCGAGCCACGCACTGACGGATCGGGACTGGCTCGACCTGACGGAGCTGCTGCACGAGGTCTTTGCGCAGGACCGAGCCGACGGCGCGGTCGTCACCCACGGCACCAACACCCTCGAAGAGACGGCCTACTTCCTGAACTTGGTCCTCAAGACGGACCGGCCGGTGGTGCTGGTGGGGTCCATGCGGCCGGCGTCGGCGTTGAGCGCGGACGGTTACCTGAACCTGCTCAACGCCGTGCGGGTGGCCGCGGAGCCCCATTCCCGCGGGTGCGGTGTGCTGGCGGTGATGAACGACCGCATCTACGGCGCCCGGGACCTGACCAAGACGGCCACCTACCGCGTGGAAGCGTTCCAGGGGCGGGACCTGGGACCCCTGGGCTTTGCCGACGCGGACGGCCGCGTGCGCTACTACCACCGCACGGTCAAGCCGCACACCACCGGGACCGAGTTCGACGTGAGCGGGTTGGAGGCGCTGCCTCGGGTGGACGTGGTGGTGTCACACGCGGGAGCGGACGGCGCCATGATCGACGCCAGCGTGGCCGCGGGCGCCAAGGGCATCGTCTGCGCCGCCACCGGGGCGGGCCGGCCCACCCCGGCGCAGGACGAGGCGCTGGAGCGCGCCCGCCGCAAGGGCGTGATGATCTGCATCGGCAGCCGGGTGGGTTCCGGCCGGGTGGCGCGCAGCCCGTCGCTGCGCGCCCGGGGAGTCGTGGCCGCGGACAATCTCCAACCCTGGAAAGCCCGGGTGCTGCTGGCCCTGGCCCTGAGCGTCACCCACGACCCGGACTCCATCCAGCGGATGCTGGACACCTACTGAAGGAACGTCCGGACGAACGAGGCGCTTCCGGAATTCGTGTGGGTTGCGACACTCCCGCTCCCGTCATTCCCGCGAAAGCGGGAATCCATCCGGTTTCATCGCTCTCGTTGTACAAACCTCTCATACAGGGCGCCCATGTGGTTTGCTCGCAGGGTCTGGATTCCCGCTTTCGCGGGAATGACGGGAGCGGGCGGCTGCGGGAATGGTGGGCGGCTGCGGGAATGACGGGGCAGGTGTCTGGGAGCAATGACCGCGGATCCTTTTCGTTCCCTTTCCCTCCTACCTTACCCACACGAAAGCTGGAAGAGCCTCAATTGAGACAGGAGGATGGATTCCCTCACCTTGACCCTCCTTTCCCCGTTCGTCCTGAGCGTAGCGAAGCGAAGTCGAAGGACGCACGCATGCCCTCTGCCGATTGTTCGAGGTCTCCCGAACGGGCGTCTCCGTCCATCGGCGACCGCGGACGCGGTTCGGGTCAGCCGAGCACTACGCGGCTGTTCTCTTCCCGCAACTCGATGGCGTTCTGGATCAGCGCCCCGTAGCGATATACGGCGTGGGCGAACTTGCTGTAGGGCAAGGTCAGGAAGAGTCCGGCTACCACGCCCAGGTGGATGACCAGCAGCGTCCCCATGAACGAGGTCTCGCGGAAGACCAGCAGCAGCAGCCCGGTAAAGCTGGTGAGGAAGAGCATGACCAGGAAGGTCCTGTCCAGGCTGAGCATCTTCTCCTCGGCCGGTTCCCGGTCGCTCCCGTGCTTGAGCCACAGGAGCCCCACCGTGCCGATGCACATCATGACGCCGCCCACGGTCCCCAGCACCACGGGCGCGCTGAGGTAGGGGTAGGGCGCTTCCAGGTGCAGGAAGTGGTGGTAGAAGGCCGCGGTGGTGGTGGCCGCGAAGTCCAGCAGGAAGCCGTAGAACACCAGGTGGTGGTGCCACATGCGGCTCTTGGAGAACTTCTCGTCGGGGTAGTTGCACCCGTCTCCTCCGCCCTTCATGTATTGCAGGCCGAAGGCGTCCTTCATGGCGCGCGCGAAGGCGGGCAGGTCGATGAGGTCCGCGAGGCTGCCGCGGGTCCGCCGCCAGAAGCTGACGAACCCCGCCAGCAGCGCGAAAATGGCGTAGAAGAACATCACCATGGCCGGCAGCACCATGGCGCCGTAGGGCACCACCGCGTAGAACGCGCCGTCGCCCTGGTGGGCCGAGAACAGGGTCGAGCTGCCCTGGTAGGCGAGGGTGAGCACGAAGGCCGCGACCACGCACACGGTGGTGACGAGCCCCACCAGGAAGGCGTTGTTGCGGTACAGGCCGGACAGGATCCGGGGCCAGGCGTAGTCCGCGTAGGTGTCGGCCCGGAGCCGGGACAGGGCCTGGGGCACGTTGACCGCGAACTCGTGGGGCGGCGCGTACTGGCAGGCGTAGTAGCAGGCCCGGCACTCGAAGCACAGGTTGGACAGATAGACCAGATCCTTGGCGTCGAAGGTGCGCCGCCGCTCCATGGCCGGGAACACCGCGCAGAAGCCCGCGCAGTAGCGGCAGGCGTTGCAGATGGTCATGACCCGGTCGGCTTCCTTGAGATTCTCAGACGACGGCACGCGCAGCCTCCCTTCCGGCGATGCGGCCGAACACCGTTCCGATGGTCATGCCGAACCCCGCCAGATAGCCCTTTCCCAGGATGTTTCCCGACATCATCTCCCCGGCCGCAAAGACGTTGGGAGAGGGCCGGTCCTCGCCGAACACCACCTGCGCCTGCCGGTTCACGGTGACCCCCAGGTAGGTGAACGTGATGCCCGGCCGCAGCGGGTAGCCGTAGAACGGCGGGGTGTCGATGGGACGCGCCCAGTGGCTTTTGGGCGGGTCCATGCCTTCGGTGGCGCAGTCGTCCAACTCCGTGGGGTCGAAGGCCCCGGGCCGGACCGCGCGGTTGAACGCCTCCACCGTGGCCTCCAGCTTGGCCGGGTTGAGGTCCAGGGCCGCGGCCAGTTGCCGGACGGAGTCCGCCTGCACCGGCGGAAAGACCGACGGCAGGAAGAGGTCGATGGACTTGGCGTCTACGATGGAATACGCCTCCTGGTCGGGTTGGCCGGCGATGAGCGTACCCCAGATGGCGTAGCGCTTGGGCCAGAAGTCTTCGCCCTCGTCGTAGAAGCGCTCGGCGTTCCGGTTGACCACGACTCCGAAGGGGACGCTGTCCAGCCGCGTGACGATGCCGCCGTCGAACTTGGGCGCGCGCGCGTCCAGGGCGATGGCGTGGAAGCCCTTGGGCCGCCCCACCGGCCGCGCGCCGTTGTCCAGGAGCTGGCGCAGCACCCGCCCCTTGTTGTAGGGGGTGCCCCGGATGACGAAGTTCTCCGCGGCCTCGCCCCAGTACTCCTTGAGCCACGGGACGTTGGCCTCGAAGCCGCCGGAGGCCCCGACGAACGCCTTGGCCGCCACTTCCCGCGCCTGGCCGCGGTGCTCCACCACCGCGGAGCGGAACACGCCGTCCTCGATGTCCAGATCCCGCACCTCGGTCTCGTACTCCACCCGGACGCCCATCTTCCGGGCGGTCTCGTAGTAGGCGTTGACCAGGGCCTTGCCGCCGCCCAGGAAGAACGCGTTGGTGCGCGACAACTGGAGGGTGCCGCGAAGCGACGGCTGCCAGCGGACCCCGTGGGCGGCCATCCAGTCGCCCGCGTCCCGGGACTCGCGGATTGTGAAGCGCGCCAGTTCCTCGTTGGTGTCGCCGCCGGTCACGCGCAGGAGGTCGTTCCAGAACTCTTCCTCCGGGTAGGAGCCGGTGAGGAACCCGTCCTCGCCTTCGTGCATGTAGCGGAGGTTGCGGGTGTGGCGGCTGTTGCCGCCGCGAAACGCCTGGGGCGCGGCCTCCAGCACCAGCACGCTGGCGCCCCCGTGGCGGGCCATGAGGGCGGCGCACATGGCGGCGTTGCCTCCGCCCGCGATGAGCACGTCCACGTCGGGAGCCTTTCCCGGTCCGCTTCCCGTGGATGATGAAACCATGGGGCTATCTGTTAGAGGACCCGCGGGGTTCTGTCAACTTGCCGTGCGCTTGCGTCCCGGGCCGTGCGGGACGGCTTCCGGCCCGGCGCCGCCGGCGGCAAGTCGAGGAACGTCCGATCCATTCCGGTTTGCGTCCCCTTTCCCTATGCGAAAGCGCGTCCTTCGACTTCGCTTCGCTACGCTCAGGATGGACGGGGTTCGTTGTTCGAGGTTTCCTTGACAAGGGCGGGTCTTGCTTGCCATGAAGGGGAGGCGGCCTTTCGACCGCGTTCGCCGGACCTTGCAGCGTACCCGTGCCTTGTGACGGAAACCTTGCGACGCGCTCGCGGTCCCGGGAGGGGCGCGCGGGACCCTCCGGGAGCCTCTTGAAACCATCCGTTCGTTCGAGGAGGATTCTTTCGTGGAACTCGGCATCTATTTCCGTTCTTTCTTTACCGATCCGGCGCGGCCCCTGCACGAGCAGATCGACGACGCGGTGGAGATCTGCCACGTGGCGCGGGACTGCGGCTTCGCCGCCATCACCATGCCCCAGCACTGGGTCTCGCACCCCACCATCTGGCCGCAGCCCTTCCCCATGCTGGCGCGGCTGGCGCCGGAAGTGGGGGAGATGCGGTTGCAGACCGGCATCGTGCTGCTGCCGCTGCACAACCCGCTCCAGGTGGCCGAAGACGTGGCGACCCTGGACCACATCGCCAAGGGCCGGTTCGTCCTGGGCGTGGGCCTGGGCTACCGCGATACCGAGCTGGAGGCGGTGGGGTCGAACCGCAAGCAGCGGGTCTCGCGGCTCGCCGAGTCCATCGAGGTGATGAAGCGCCTGTGGACCGGGGAGGAGATCGACTACGAAGGGAAGTACTGGACCGTGCACGGGGCCAGGATGGGGTTCACGCCCATCCAGAAGCCCCATCCGCCCATCTGGATCGCGTGCCAGAGCGAAGGGGCGGTGCGCCGGTCCGCGCGCATCGCCGACGCCGCGTACCTGGCGCCCCAGGTGGGCTTCGACGACGTGGCCCGCCTGATCTCCATCTACCGGGACGAGCGCAGCGCCACCGGGCAGGACGCCGGCAGGATCACCATCTCCCGGGGCGTGGCCTTCGCCCGGGACCGGGAGACCGCCATCGCCGAGGCCCGGGAGTCCGCGGCGTCTTCCTACAAGATGTACAGCAGTTGGAACATGCAGGAAGACACCATGGTCAAGATCAACATCGCCTCGGACTCCGAGGTCGGCGCCTGGGCCGTGGCCGGGAACGGCGACGATTGCCTGGAGCGGCTCGGACGGCTGGCCGACGACGGCGTGGAGTACGTGGGGATGACCCTGCTCAACATGCCCAAGGACCTGTCCGGCCGAAAGGAATACCTGCAAGGCTTGGCCGGGAACGTGCTGCGCCGGCTGAAGTAGCCGCCGGAGGCGCGGCAGCGGGGACCGCATGGCGCTGGAGGTGGAGCGCAAGTTCCTGGTCACCGGCGACCAATGGCGCCGCGCCGAAGGGGTGGTCCTTCGGCAGGGCTACCTGTGCACCCGGCCGGAAAGCACGGTGCGCGTGCGCGTCGAGGGCGGGAAGGCCACCCTCGCCGTCAAGGGGATCAACCGGGGCGCGGCGCGCACCGAGTTCGAGTACGAGATCCCGCCGGAGGACGCGGGCGAATTGCTGCGTTTGTGCGAGCAACCCCTGGTGGAAAAGGTGCGCCGGCGGGTGGAGCACGACGGCCTGGTCTGGGAAGTGGACGAGTTCCTCGGCGACAACCGGGGCCTGGTGGTGGCCGAGGTCGAGCTCGACCGGGAAGACCGGCCACTGACGAAACCGTCATGGGTGGGGGAAGAAGTCACCCATGACCCCCGGTTCTACAACGCCAACCTTGTGGCAAATCCGTTCGCCAAGTGGCAGAATCCCCCCAAGGGTCCGTGACGTCCTATGGCCGACGGGGCCTGCGGTTTCCCGCATACGGAGGGGTGGCCGAGTGGTTTAAGGCGCCGGTCTTGAAAACCGGAGTCCGCTTGACCGCGGACCGCGAGTTCGAATCTCGCCCCCTCCGCCAGTTCATGCCTTCCACAACCGGACGGTGAAGCGGTTCTCCTCTTCGACCAGGTCCGGCTCGGTGCCGTTGTGGGCGCGCATCCCGGGGATGATCTTGTTGCGCACGCCCATGCCGCGGGCATCCACGTACCCATAGTCACGCATTACGTTGACCAGCGTCTGGTTGCGGGCATAGCGCATGCCCAGTTTCATTCCCTCCGGCGTCACCGTGTTGGGCAAGCGTCCGGGGCTCGTGATTTCGAGGCGGTCGGGGAAGATCGCAAGCAGCACGTCGGTCCCCGCCACGCTGTAGTCGCGGTGGACCAGGGCGTTGCCCACGGCCTCGCGCACGACGGCTTCGGGGTATTCCCAACGGTCCACCCTGCGCGCGCCTTCCAGCCGAGCGGAGGGGGTCGTGTTCCGGCGCACGAAGTCCCATGCCTGGTCCACCAACCCGGGCTCCGCCATCGAGCCGTCGTGAGCGCCCAGCGGCGCCAGGGGTCCCTTCAGGTCCTCGTCGGCGCGCGCGGCGTAGTCCGGCGCCTCGCCAAGGTAGCAGACGCCCCGGACGCCCGATTGGGGAAGGGCGCGTTTGGGGTTCTTCCCGAACAGCAGCGTCCCGTCGATGGTCGCAACCGTTCGTCCCGCGGAAGCGGCCGCCAAGTCCAGGTTCGACAGCAGCGTGCGCCACCCGTCGACGTCGCCGCCGCCCGGGGCATCGCCTCCCAGGACACGACCGAAGTAGTCCCGCAGACGACGCGGGTCGAGTGTGTCGATGGCGGCCCCGGGCACGGGCTTGAGGCCGTACCGAAGCCGCCCGGATTGCTGGTAGAGACGTTCCTCTTCCTCCCGCGTCGCGTCGCGCGTGGTGGTTCCGACCCGCATCTTCGTGACCCAGACCGATCGGTGTTTCGCCTTGTAGGGCTTGTCCGGCGCGTCCGCGGGGAGGGACACGACGCCCACCACTTTGCCGCCATCCCAATGGATGGTCTCCCAGTAAGGGGTCGCGGCAGGCTGCACGTGTGTCCGGGCCGTCTCCATGACCCATTCCTCGGCCTTGGCCCGGTCCCGGGTCAGGCCGCTGACGGTCTGGTCCTTTTCCACGCCGAGGAGGATATGGCCGCCTTCCAGGTTCAGCAGGGCCGCCATCTCTCCGGCCAGCTTCTCCGGCGTGATGTCGTCGCGTTTGAACTCTACGCCCGAGTTCTCGTGGTTGCGGATCAGCTCGATCAGTTCGGCCTTGTTCATCGCGCTCTCAGAACCCGTACTTGAGCCGTCTCGTCTCGAAGGCGTCCTTGCCCCCTTCGAGGAGGTCCTCCACCAACTCTCGCACCGGCCGTGCGTCGATGGCTCCCATGTGTTCCGGCGCGATCCGCGCCTTTCCTCCGTCCGCTTCGCCGGACGCGGTGAGCCCGAGTATCAACTCGGCGTCGCCCAGCACCGGGATGTTGGCGTTGTGGGTCGAAAGGATGAACTGCCGCCGACGTTTCTCCTCGCGCATCCGGGGGACGACGCCTTCGGTGATGAAGCGGTTGTCGAGGTCGTCCTCGGGCTGGTCCACGATCAGGGGGGCGTTGGATTCGAGCAGCAGGAGCAGCAACACCGCGGTGGCCTTCTGCCCGGTCGAGAGGTCTTCGAGCGCTCGCCACGACGGGGGTTCGCCGGTCGGCGCCAAATTGAGTCGGACGGCGGTGGTGGGCGGCAACTCCAGCTCCTCCGCGAGCATCAGGAACTCCGCAGGCGCCTCGGCAAGGCGTTGCGATTGGGCCGGCGGCGCCGAGTATGCCTTCCGGACGGCGTCAGCGCCCGCCCGGCAGTTCTCGACGAACTGCGTCAGCGAGAAGTCGTCGGCCTTGTCGAGGGCCTCGACGGCCTCCGCGATGTGACCGCCGACCTCGTCGCGGACGAGCCGGAGCAGAGGCTCCCGGTCTCCCGCGGCCGTAACCTCGATTCGAACACGGTCGCGCAGCTTCCCGTTGACGTCCTTCGCGGCCCGGTCCAGGAGCCGGAAGTCCTCGGCCTTGAGGTCCTCCCACTCGACGAGCAGCGCCCGCCGCCGCTCCATGTGCTCGTGTTCCAGCCGCCGCAGCAGGGACTCGCGCTCTCGCAACGGGCGCAGGCCCTCGATCTCGCGCTGCAGGCGGATGAACTCCTCGCCGTCCACCGCGGACTTCCGGAGTTCGCGCAGGATTCCCTCGTAGGCTTCCTGGACTTCCCGTTTGCGCTCGTCCCAGCGGGAGCGGATTTCGGCCACGGCTTCGTCGGCCCGCGTGAGCGCTTCCTCCCATCGGCGCGCCAAGTCGTCCATGTCCCGGCTCAAGCGTTCGAGGACCCCGTCGGCGTCCGCCAGTATCTCCTTTCCCGGCAGTTCATCGAGCGCTTTCGGCGACAGGAACACCCGGTCGATGGGGGTTGCATGGCGGAGGCTCGCCAGGCCCTCATGGAAAGGCTCCAGCCGCTCGGGAATCGAATCGAGCACGCCTTCCTCGCGGACGAGCAGGCTGCGCTCCCGGAGACGGTCTTCGAGCCCCGCCTCTCGGAAACGTTCGAGGGTTTCTTCGAGGCCGGGAAGCCTTGCCAGCCGTTCCTCGACCTGTCCGAGCTCGGCGCGCACGTCCAGGATCGACTGCCTGGTCTTTTCCAGGTCCCGACGGATGTCGGCCTTGCGTCCGGGCAGCGAGGGATCGCGCTCGACGAAGCGGTGGAGGAGACGGGTGAGCTTCTCCCGGCTCCCGGTCAACTCGGAGATCTCGTGCTGCCCGTACACCTCCACCCCCGGCAGCACGTCTTCGGGAAGCAGGTTCGAGACTTGGCCGCTCTCGTTGCGCACCACCGGCGGGTTCGGCACGGTGCGTTCGATCCGGTATTCGCGCCGCTCCGGGTGAACGGAGCGGACGCGAAGCGACAGCTTGGCGCCGCTGCGCAGCACTTGGCGCACGATCCCCTGGTGGGCCTTGTGCGCGTCCTCTCCCACGGGGTCCACGTTCAGTACGTAACGCAGGCTCTCGATGACCGTGGACTTGCCGGCGCCGCGTCCGCCGATGAGGACGTTGAGGTTCGGGTTCCAGCGCACCCTTGCGCCATCGAGAAACCCTCCTTCCCAGGCGAGTTCCACCAACTCGGCGTGCTCTTCCATCTCCGTCTCGCCGTTGCGGGGATTGAGGCGGACCCGTGAACCCGGGTCCAGAAACGCCTGTCGCAGTCCCTCGACGCCCACCTCGGACATCTTGATCCAGCAGGTTGCCGCGGGGTCCTCCAGGTCTTCGGGTTCCACCACGTCCCTGGCGTTGACCGCGGCCACCGCGGGGGCGGCGATGGCGATGCCGCCCTGGGTTCGGACCGCCTCGATCACTCCTTCGAAAGGCTGGCCGGACAGGTCCGAGGATGGAGCGGTCTTGTGGATGCCGAATCCGCGGAGGAACCGGCCAAGGGCCTCTTCCTCGACCTCCGGCGGGTAGATGCAGAGGACGTGGACGCCTTCGGAGGACGTGATCTCGAAACCGGGGAATACCGTAATGCCGCGGCCCTCGGCAGCGTCCCGGAACGCGGCCACGCCGCCCACGTTGTCGTGGTCGGTGACCGCGAGGACGGAAACGCCGACTTCAGCGGCCTTCTCGACGATGGCCCTGGCGTGGGACAGGGCATCGGCATCGGTTGCCCGACCGCGATACGTTCCGCCGTAGCGGGATGGGTTCACCTGCAGCGCGCACCGATGGAAGACGGCGCCGGCAGTGGGCGCCGTTGCGTTATCCACGTTGCCCTTCCGGGCGGGGAGATCTCTTTCGCGGATGGGCGCTGTCACACGCGACTCTTCGATTGGTCCTGGCCAGGGAGCATCCAGGACGCGTTACAAAGTATATGAAAATCGTCGTCCCGGTCAATTCGCAACGTTGCCCTCGGAACGGACGCGCCGGTCATCCCGCTCCTTCCGCGGCGTCTTCCGCGTCCCGGCGCGAGAGGCGTACTCGCGCGTCGGCCAGCAGGTCTCCGAGTTTCCGGCGGATGGCCCACAGGCACACCAGGGAGGGGAGCACCATCAGGGTCGTGATGACGAAGAAGGTTCCCCAGTCGCCGTCCAGCCAGTCCACCAGCGCGCCGGAGGAGGCGGCGAACAGGGTCCGGCCCGCGGTGCCGATGGAAGCCAGCAGGGCGTATTGCGTGGCGGTGTAGGTCCGGTCCACCAGCATGGAGATGAAGGCCACGAATATGACCGTGGCGAAGGCGCTGGTGAGGTCGTCCATGACCACCGCGGCGGCGAACAGGGCTTCCGACTTGCCGGCCCAGGCCAGCGCCGCGAACAGGAGGTTGGTGGAGGCCATGGCGACGCCGGACAGCAGCATGGCCCGCACGAGTCCCATGCGGATGGCGAAGAACCCGCCCAGCACGGTGAACGTCACGGTGGTGACCCAGCCGAGTCCCTTGGAGTAGAGGGCGATCTCGGACTTGGAGAAGCCGATCTCCTTGTAGAAGACCAGGGACATGCGCCCCATGAACGCCTCGCCGATCTTGAACAGGAAGATGAAGCCCAGGACGGTCAGGGCGATGGCGAAGCCGTTGCGCCGGAAGAAGCTCAGCAGGGGGCTCGCCACCGTGCCCCCGAGCCACGCCGCGGCGCGGCCGAGCCCGCCGGAGACCCCGAGGCGGGAGGCGATGCGGCTCTCCTCCGCGGCCTGCACCGCCATGCGTTCCGCGGTCCCCTGCTCGCGCACGAACAGGAGGCCCACGTTGGTGAGGACCACCAGCGCCCCGAGCACTACGAAGGTGGCCTGCCAGTAGTCCTCGACCCCGGCGTTCTGGAACGCGGTCGCGGTCTCCAGGGCGGCGATGCCGCCGAGCTTGTAACCGGTCCACCAGCCCACCACCGCGGTGGCGGCCCCCGCGGCCATGGCCTCCGCTTCCGTGGTTCCCACCTGCTCGATGCGGAGCGCGTCCACCGCGATGTCCTGGGTGGCGGAGGCGACGGCGATGGCCAGGCCGATGCCCACCACCGCCGCCAAGTTGGCGGTGGGATCGACAGCGCTCCACAGGAGCAGGCACGCCACGATCACCGCCTGGAGCGTGACGATCCAGGCCCGGCGCTGGCCCAATCGGCCCGTGAGCCAAGGTATGCGGACGCGGTCGATGAGCGGCGCCCACAGGAAGTTGAAGGCATAGACCCCGAAGATCAGCCCGGCCCAGCCGATGGTGCTGCGGCTGAGGCCGTCTTCCTTCAGCCAGAGGTTGAGGCTGCTGCCGATGAGCACCCAGGGGAAACCGCTGACGACCCCGAGCAGCAGGATGCGCGCCATGCGCCGCTCCCAATAGACCGCCAGGGACTCGGTAACCTTCCCCATGGAGTTCCTTCCGGTTGACGAAAGCCTTGCGCGCCCCGCTGCCCCGTTTGTGGAAACCCTGAACGGTCCCGAGGGAAGAGCGCGCCCTTCGACTTCGCTTCGCTACGCTCAGGACGAACGGGGATGGGAAGGTCACGTGAGGGAATAGCCCCATCCACGGCTCGATTGTTCAGGGTTCCTTTATACCGGACGCGGCACGGAAACAGTATAGGAACCTCCGAACGATCGGGACAGGGGGCATAAGCGCGTCCTTCGACTTCGCTTCGCTACGCTCAGGACGAACGGGGATAGGGGCGTCAGGGTGAGGGAAGCGGGGATCCATCCTGGATCTCTCGATTGTTCAGAGGTTCCTATACGGCGGAAGGCGGCCGCGAGCTTCGGCGGGGGAGCGAGCGCGCTGCTGCCGTGCGCCCGCGGCAGTGGCGTTTCGTTGACACTCGTGCAACGGTTCGGTTAGTCTGCTTCCGCTTGCAATCGTGCATGTGTCGAAAGGAGGACGGACCATGTCCCAATCACTCGGAAGCTGTTTCAGGACGTTGGCGGCGGCGGCCGCGTTGTGCGGCTGGCTCGCGGCGCTGGGGGTGGCGGCGCACGCGGTGGAGCTCAAGCTCGCCCACTTCACGTCTCCCAAGCACCCCATGGACCGGCTGGTGATGCGGCCGTGGGGGGACGAGGTGGCGAAGCGCAGCAACGGTTCGTTGACGGTGCGGATCTACCCCGGCGGGGAGCTGGGCAAGGGGCCGGCGGCCCAGTACAAGCGGGCGGTGGACGGCATCGCGGACATCACCTTCGGGTTGCAGGGATACACGTCATCGCTCTTCCCGAGGACGCTGCTGGTGGAGTTGCCGGGGATCGCCCCGGACGCGGTGGCGGCCACCAGGATGCTGTGGAAGGCTGTGGGCGCGGTGGAGGGGGAATACGACCGCACCCGGATCCTCGCCCTGTGGACCAACGACAGGGCCGTCATCATGACCAGGAACAAGGCGGTGCGGACCCTGGACGACGTGAAGGGCATGAAGATCCGCACTCCCTCCAAGCTCCAGGGCGACATCATCTCGGCGCTGGGGGCCACTCCCGTGGCCATGCCCGTCACGCGCATGTACAACGCCCTCAAGACCGGGGTGGTGGACGGGCTGCTGGTGGCGCCGAGCGTCATCCGCAGCTTCAAGATCGGCGAAGTGGCCAAGTACTATACGGTGGGACCCTTCGCCAACACCGCGTTCTTCCTGGTGATGAACCGCAAGGCCTACGACGGCCTTTCGGCCGAGCACAGGAAGATCGTGGACGAGACCTCGGGCGAGGCCCTGAGCGTCAAGGCCGCGGGCATCTACAAGAAGGCCGGGGCAAGCTCGCTGGCGGGGGAGGAGAAGAGCGGAAGGGGCGAGGTCATCCGCCTGTCCGACGCGGAGGACAAGCGCTTCCGCCAGGCATTGAGCGGCGTCCGCAGCAAGACGGTCGAGGCCCTCTCGGCCAAGGACATCGACGCGGGCAAGGTCCTCGCGGCCATGGGCATGGGCGGATGAGCCGGTAACGGCGTTCGGGAAACTCGGAACGGTTGCCTCCGTTCGTCCCGAGCGCAGCGAAGCGAAGTCGAAGGACGCGCTTTCCCATAGGGAGAGGCGCCTCACGCCGGAATGGACCAGAGGTTCCTTCGCCATGCATAGCGAACCGGGCTCTGCGTTGCCGGGGGGCGCGACCGCGGGCCGGACCACCCGCCTCCTGGCATACGCGGCCGGGGCCGCGCTCCTGTGGCTCATGGGGCTGACGGTGGCCGCGGTGGTGATGCGTTACGTCTTCAACGCGCCCATCCTCGGCGCCCAGGACATCTCCGAGTTGAGCCTGGCGGTGGTGGTCTTCCTGGGGATACCCTACTGCGGCTGGACCGGCGGCCACGTGGCGGTGGACCTCATCAGTTCGGTGGTGGACGAGAGCCGGTTGCGCTACACCGACGCCTTGATGCGGCTCGCGGGCGCGGTCCTGTTCGGCTACGTCTCGGTGCAGGCCCTGGGGCAGGGGCTGGACGCCCTGGAGTACGGCGAGGCGTCCAACCTGGTGGAGATCCCGCACCATCCCTTCGTGTTCCTGATGAGCTTCGGCTGGTTGCTGTTCGCCCTGGTGCTGCTGATCCAGGGGGCCGCGGGCATCCTCCGGGGTCCCCGAGAGAAAGCGGAATGAGTCCCACGGGCGCGGGGCTGCTGGGGTTGGCGGGGCTGTTCGTGCTGCTGGCCCTCCGTATGCCCGTGGGCATCGCCATGATGCTCGTGGGCCTCCTGGGGTTCGGCGCCCTCAACGGCTGGGGGCCGGCCCTGGCCATGCTGGGCAGCGAGCCCTTCGTCATCGCCACCAACTACGAGCTCATCGTCATACCGTTGTTCGTGCTCATGGGGAACTTCGCCACGGTCTCCGGCATGAGCCGCGACCTCTACGCCGCGGCCTACGTCTGGTTCGGCCACTGGCGCGGCGGCCTGGCCTCGGCCACCATTGCCGCGTGCGCCGGGTTCGCGGCCCTGTCCGGGTCTTCGGTGGCAGCGGCCGTGACCATGGGCAAGGTGTCGCTGCCGGAGATGCGCGCCTACCGCTACGACCCGCGCCTGGCCACGGGCGCCATCGCCGCGGGCGGCACCCTGGGCATCCTCATCCCTCCGAGCACCGGCTTCGTGATCTACGCCATCCTGACCGAGGAATCCATCGGGCGCCTGTTCCTGGCCGGGGTCTTCCCGGGGCTGCTGCTCACCGGGCTGTTCATCCTGTCCATATTCATCCAGACCCGCATCCGTCCGCACCTGGGACCCCCGGGTCCGGCTTCCCCGGTCCGTGACCGGGTCCGGGCGGTCCGGCAGGCCAGCGCCATGATCGGCATCGTGGCCCTGACCATCGGCGGCATCTACGCGGGCCTCTTCACCCCCACCGAGGCCGCGGGCGTGGGGGCCTTCCTGGCCCTGCTGCTGGCCCTGGTGCGGGGCCGCCTGTCGTGGGCGTCGCTTTCGTCCCTGTCCCTGGAGAGCGTGCGCACCACCGCCCTGGTCTTCCTCATCCTGGTGGGCGCCCACATCTTCAACCCGTTCCTGGCGTTGACCCACATCCCCACGGACCTGGCCGAGACGCTGGTGGGCATGGAGCTGCCCCGGCTGGCGGTGCTCGCCATCCTGCTGGCCGCCTACATCGTGCTCGGGATGTTCCTGGAGGGCTTCGCCATGCTGGTGCTCACCCTCCCCATCGTGCATCCCATCATCCTGACCCTGGGATACGACCCCATCTGGTTCGGCGTGGTCATGGTCATCGTGCTGGAGATGGGACTCATCAGCCCCCCGGTGGGGGTCAACGTCTTCGTGGTCAAGGGCATCGCCGAAGACGTGCCCATGACGCAGATATTCGCCGGCATCCTGCCCTTCTGGATCGCCATGGCCGTGTGCCTGGCGATCCTCGTGGCCTTCCCGGACATCGCCCTGTTCCTGCCGAACACCATGATCCGTTGAGACCTTTCGATCGGAACCCCGGAACAATCGGAGGAGCAAGGGCGCGTCCTTTGACTCCGCTACGCTACGCTCAGGACGAGCGGGGATGGGAGGGCCAGGGCAAGGGGATCTATTCCGGATGTCTCGGTTGTCCAGATGTTCCGATTACGGGAAACCCTGACCAATTCCGGCTTCAACTTCCTCTCCCGCAGGAAAGCGAACGGGGGTAATTGTCCAGGGTTTTCTGCTGTGATAATTTGAAGCAGCGATTCCAATTAACATGATAAGCTGAAGCACATGTTCCAACGAAACCTCTCCCTGCCCGGTCCGGGGCAGGAGACCTTCTTCCTGTGGGGAGCGCGCCAGACCGGCAAGAGCACGCTGCTGCGGCAGCGCTACCCGCGGGTCCGCTGGCTCGACCTGCTGAAGACCGACGAGTTCCGGCGCTACGCGGTCCATCCCGAGCGGCTGCGCGAGGAAGTCGAGGCGGAAGGACTGCCGGCCGGCAGCCGGGTCGTCATCGACGAGGTCCAGAAGGTTCCCGCGCTGCTGGACGAGGTCCACTGGTTGATGGAGAACCGCGGGCTGTGCTTCGCCCTGTGCGGGTCCAGCGCGCGCAAGGTGAGGCGCGGCGCCGCCAACCTGCTCGGCGGAAGGGCGGTGCGGTACGAGCTGCACGGCCTCACCGCGGACGAGGTCGGCAGCGGCTTCGACCTGACCCGGCTGCTGAACCGCGGCTACCTGCCGCGCATGTACGAGGCCAGCCGACCGGAACGGCTGCTGGACGGGTACGTGGCCGACTACCTCAAGGAGGAAGTGGCCGCGGAGGGCCTGGTCCGCAACCTGCCGGCCTTCTCGGGTTTTCTGGACGCCGCGGCCCTGAGCGACGGAGAGATGGTCAACTTCTCCAACATCGCCAGCGAGTGCGCGGTGTCCAGCCACACGGCCAAGGGTTATTTCGAGATCCTCGAAGACACCCTGTTGGGGCGCCGGCTGCCGGCTTGGCGGAAACGCCGCAAACGGCGAACGGTGCGCGCGCCGAAGTTCTACTTCGCGGACGTCGGCGTGGTAAACCGGCTGGCCCGAAGGGGCACGCTGGTCCCGGGTTCGGCGCTCTACGGAAAGGCGTTCGAGAACTGGGTCTTCCACGAGCTTTCCGCCTTCCGCGCCTACCGGGAGCTGGACGACGAGTTGTCCTACTGGCGCCTCGCTGGCGGCACCGAGGTGGATTTCGTGCTCGGCGACATGCGTCTCGCGGTGGAAGCCAAGGCCAGCGCCCGGATCACGCAGAACCATCTGAGGGGACTGCGGAGCCTGGCCGCGGAGTATCCGGGCGTCGGCCGGCGTGTGGTGGTCTGTCTGGAGCCCCGGGGAAGACGGACGGACGACGGCATCGACGTGTTGCCGGCCTCCACCTTCTTGGCCCGCCTCTGGCGCGGCGACCTCGTGGCCGGGTAGGGTCGTTGCGGTGGTTGGATTGTTGGTCTTCCGGCTTTTGTGTGGGTAAGGTAGAAGGGAAAGATGAGCGAAAGGGGAGGGAAAGGGGTCATGCCGTCATTGCCCCGCAGACGCCTGCCCCGTCATTCCCGCGAAAGCGGGAATCCAGTTTCATTGTTCTCATGCATGGCGCCATGGGGTTGGGTCGGAAGGATGGAAGCACGGGGAGTTTTCACAAGGATGGATTCCCGCTTTCGCGGGAATGACGGGATGGGGCGTCCGCGCCGCCAAACCGAGGACGGCATGGTCGGAATGGGAGGGAAGCGGATTTCGTCGCGTGCGTGGGGAGTGTCTCAACCCACACGAATTCCTGAAGCGCCGGAAAGAGCACCGAAAGCTGACCGGTTCCCGTCACACGTTGAATCGTATGTGCATCACGTCGCCATCCTGAACCACGTAGCCTTTGCCTTCGAGCCGGAGTTTCCCGGCGGCGCGGCAGCCGGCCTCTCCCCGGTGCTCCACGTAGTCCCCGTAGGAAATGACCTCGGCGCGGATGAAGCCGCGTTCGATGTCCGAGTGGATCTTGCCCGCGGCCTTTACCGCGGCGGTGCCGCGGGGGATGGTCCAGGCGCGGACCTCGGTGGGGCCTGCGGTGAAGAAGCTCATGAGCCGCAGGTGTTCATAGGCTTGGCGGATGAAGCGGTCGCGCGCGGTCTCGGCAAGCCCGAGCTCCGAAAGGAACTCGGCGCGCTCCTCGGGGTCCAGTTGCGCGACCTCCATCTCCAGCTTGCCGCAGACGGGGACTACAGTCAGGTCCTCCGTCCGGGCGTATTCCCGGACGTCTTCGGGGACCGGCTCCTGCAGCGCGGTCTCGTCGGCGTTGTGGACCACCAGCAGGGGCTTGGCGCTCAGGAACGCGAAGCCCGAGAGCAGCCCCTCTTCCTCCGGCAGGAACTCCAGGTTCCGCAGGGGGCGTTCGTCCTCCAGGGTCCGTTGACAGCGCGCCAGCAGGTCCGACTCCCGCTTGTGGTCCTTGCCGGTCTCCTTGCGGATCCGCTCCAACCGCTTCTCGACCACCGCGAGGTCGGCCAAGATCAACTCGGCCTGGAACGCCTTGAGGTCCCGCAGGGGCGCCGGGGGCTCGTCGGCCATGGGGTCGGCAAAGGCCGTGACCACCTGGGCCAGGGCGTCCACCTCGCGCATCTGCGCCAGCGACCGGGTTTCCAGGGCGGCCTTCCGTTCCTGTGACGGCGGGAAGTCCAGGAAGTCGATCTCCGCGTACTTCTTCTCCCTGGGATGGACGATCTCGCTCAGCGCGTCCACCCGCGGGTCCGGCACCTTGACCACGGCCATGGCCGGCTCGCGCCCGCTATGGAAGCCCCCCACCTCGGCGCTGAGCCCCGTAAGGGCGTTGTAGAGGGTGGTCTTCCCCGCCCGGGGAAACCCCGTGATGCCGACTTTCATGCACCCCAATGTAGCAGGGGGCGGGATTATTCATAGGGGCGACGAGGGTCCGAGCCTTCCGACCGGCCGTGAGTTCGGCAGTGGCCGCCTCGACCATGCAGCCTCGCAGTCGTGCAAGCCAGCGCGCCGGCGGCGCCTTGCCATCGAACACGCCGCATGGTAGGCACGGTTCAGCAGGGGTCTCAATCCGTTGAGACCCTTGGGTGAGCGATCAGGGTAACTCAGCCTAATCCATTCGATTCCTTGGCGGTCAGCCGACCGGACAGGGAATCACCCCGACGGGCAGCCCGAGTCGGGCTGCGACCATCAACCGGAACATCACGCGGAACGACTGCTTTCCTGTCGAGTTGTAAACTGTTCGGTGACAGGTTACAGATGATCCTCGGCTTTCGACACAAGGGCTTGGAACGTCTGTTCAGGAAGGGAGACCGACGGCGGGTGTCGCCTGAGTTGATGGCCAAGATCGAACGTGTACTGGCCCGTCTCGACGAAGCAGCAGAACCTGGGGATATGAACCTGCCAGGGTTTCGGTTGCATCCGTTGAGGGGGGACCTTGCGGACTATTGGGCCGTCGCCGTGTCTGGCAACTGGCGCGTCGTCTTTCGTTTCGAGGGGCGGGATGTCAGGGACGTGGACTTGATCGACTATCATTAGGAGGACGGAGAAATGGCGATGAAGGATCCTCCCCATCCGGGACTGTCCGTGCGCTACGATTGCCTGGAACCCTTGGGCTCAGCGTGACGGAGGCGGCTCGGAGGCTGGGCGTCAGCCGCAAGCGGCTTTCGGACATCGTGAATTGCCGTTCCGGTATCTCGCCCGAGATGGCGATCCGTCTTGACAAGGCCTTCGGCGGTGGAGCGGAGACCTGGTATCGGCTTCAGGCCGCCTACGAACTGGCCTGCGCCATGAAGAAAGCGAAGGGCATCAGGGTGGAACGGTTTTCGCCAGCAGCATAATGAGAATGGTGTACGGCTAGCCTCGGCCGGCCTTACGGTCCGCCGCCCCGTCACGCCAGTCTAGCATTGACGTCCCATCTATAGGGATCGACTAAGAAGGAAGGTGTTCAATGGCATTCAGAAGACTTTCCCCGCCTACTGCCCCTCCGGACAGTCCTGAAGAACTCTTTCGTTTACTGTCACGACGTAAGATCCCTGACGTCATGCCGCACCAAAAAGATATTATGAGCATCTATGCGTCAAAGAGCATGGATGCACCGGACGTAGCATTGCAACTTCCTACGGGCAGCGGCAAAACCCTGGTGGGATTACTCATTGGGGAATGGCGACGACGCAAATATCAAGAGCGCATTGTCTATCTTTGTCCCACTCGACAATTGGTGAATCAAGTAGTCGAACAGGCCAGAGGGAAATATGGGTTGACAGTTCTTGGCTTCACAGGAAGTGCTCAAGGGTACGATCAAAGAGCGAAAGCTCATTATCGCAATGCTGACTCAATGGCGATTACTACCTATAGCAGTCTTTTCAATACTAATCCATTTTTCGATGATGCGGATGGACTTATTCTTGATGACGCTCACGTGGCTGAAAACTATATCTCACCACTTTGGTCGCTACAGGTAGAGCGGAACAAGCCAGAACACACGACACTCCACATTGCCTTACAGAACCTTATCAGACCACTGCTTCAAGCTACTGACTTTGCCCGTCTTTCTGGTCAAGTAAACAGTCTTGCTGATCTTACATGGGTAGAGAAAATTTCCACCCCTGACTTCATGCAAATTGCAGAAAATATGACTGCAATTCTCGATCAACATGTCCAGCAAAATGATCTTAAGTATACATGGTCGATGATTCGAGACCACATCTACGCCTGTCATGTTTATCTTTCCTCGCAGGATATTCTAATTCGCCCCCTTATCTCACCAACATGGGAGCATCGGCCGTTCGCTGATCCTCGTCAGCGTATCTATATGTCGGCAACCCTTGGCACTGGTGGTGATTTGGAACGTCAAATGGGCCGAAAAAGCATTCAGCGTCTCTTTATCCCTGAAGGTTGGGATCGTCAAGGTGTTGGGCGCCGTTTCTTCATTTTTCCCGACATGTCTCTGAGGTCTGAAGAAACTACTGAGTTACGCCGAGAACTCATGCGTCATGGAGAACGAAGTCTCGTTTTGGTGCCAACTGAACAGATGTGCGAGGAGATTGTCAAGGATATTGAAGACAATCTCCGTTTCCCTATCTTTAAGGCCAAGGACATAGAAACTTCCAAGGAACCGTTTATCTCTGCACCCCAAGCGGTAACTGTTGTAGCGAATAGGTATGACGGTATTGATTTTCCAGGGCAGGAATGCCGACTTTTATTCATTGATGGATTGCCGAAGGCTACCAACTTGCAGGAGCGATTCATTATGACTCGAATGGGGGCTAGCCTGCTCTTGAGCGAACGTATTCAAACTCGTATTTTCCAGGCGATTGGTCGTTGCACCAGATCCTTGGAAGACTACTCCGCTATTGTAGTTTCAGGTGAGGAGTTAACCGGCTATCTTGTCGATAACAAGCGTCGAAAGCACTTCCATCCTGAACTTCAAGCTGAGATTGCTTTCGGTGTAAAACAATCACAAGAGGTAACCTTGAACAACCTTGTAGAGAACTTCCAGATCTTCATAGAAAATGGCGAAGATTGGGAGGAAGCTAATCAAGAAATACTCCGCATTCGCAACGGTGCTACTCAAGAAAGCTTTCCCGCTATAGATGAGTTAGAGTCTGTAGTTTCAGGCGAAGTTGAGTTCCAAAAACGACTCTGGCAAGGAGACCATGAAGCCGCACTTGCCTCTGCTGGCAATGTATTGGGCAAGCTTAACAATCCGGAACTACGTGGCTACCGAGCATTGTGGCATTATCTTGCTGGAAGTGCTGCAACGCTTGGAGCCAATGCAGGTATTCCAAGTCTAACCATGAAGGCCCAAGCACATTTTTCAGAAGCAAAGAAAGCCGCTCCTGGTATTCGTTGGTTGGTCCAATTAGCACAACCTAGAGCTGAAGATGGCTCATCGCCCGAAGAAAACCCGATTCTCATGGAACAAATAGAGCGAGTCGAGAAAGTTTTAGCCAACCTCGGAATGTTTCATGACGGGAAATTTGCCAAACATGAAAAAGAAATTTTGAACGGTTTGCACTCGAAGGAGAAGGGACCGTTTGAGCACGCCCATAAGCTGCTTGGTGATATGCTCGGATTTGAGGCAGATAATGTCGAACAGGATGGCTCACCGGACCCATGGTGGATTGCCGGCAGTATATGTTTTGTTTTTGAGGACCATGCAGGCGCACAAGAAACTTCGGCGTTGGATATAAAAAAAGCGAGACAGGTGGCCACGCACCCGGAATGGATACGTGAAAATGTCAAAGCTACTGCCCAAGCTGAAATTCTTCCTGTCTTGATCACACCGGTAAAGAAATTCAAAAAGGCTGCAGCTCCACACCTCAAAAAGGTAGCCTTATGGCCTCTGGATGAGTTTCAGGATTGGGCGACTAAAGCAATAGCCATTATTCGTGAATTGCGAATAACATTCATTGCTCCAGGCGAAGATTTAGTGTGGCGTGCAACCGCGGCGACAAAGTTTCGACAAAGCGGGCTTGACGCATCGAGTTTGAATACAAAGCTCCGCTCTCGCCTGGTAGTAGACTTTCTATCGAGCGAATGAAATAGCGGAGATATCGACTGATGCCTCGTGGTCACACTCTGGATAACTTTACTCCCTACCTCCCGTGTCCAACCTGTACCACCACCTTTCCCTCTTCCAGCCTCAACTCCACTCCCTCCACTCGCCACGGCGCTTCGATCCCCAGTAGCCTCGCGTACAACTCCCGGTCTGGCATCGCTTCCTCCATGGTCGGTCCTTGAACCCTGTCGCACCTTTCCCCTCCTACCTTACCCACACAAAAGCCGGAAGAGCCGGAAAATTCGTGTCGACGCCTTCCCGTGAATCAGGACATCCCCGTTTGGTTCTCGTAGGCTGCATCGACGCTCCTATCCGGGTCATGGGCGGCGGCCACTGCGAGATCGTCGCAACGCTCGTTTAGCGGATCGCCCGCGTGTCCCTTGATCCAGCGGTAGTCCACCCGGTGCCGGTCGGACAGGTCGAGCAACTCGGCCCATAGGTCGGGGTTCCGGGCGGACTCCCTGGCGTTCCTCTTCCAGTTCCGTTCCCGCCACCGCTTGGCCCATCCCTTGGACATGGCGTCCACCACGTACCGGGAGTCGCTGTAAAGGGTCACCCGGCACGGCTCCTTCAGGGACCGGAGGCCCGCCAAGACGGCCATGATCTCCATGCGGTTGTTGGTGGTCTTGCGGTAGCCGTGGCTGATCTCCCGCCGTTTGCCGTTGTATAGGAGGACGACGCCGTAGCCCCCCGGCCCCGGGTTCCCGAGGCAGGCTCCGTCCGTGTAGATGGTGACGTGCTTCAAGTTGGCGGATGAGGACATGGGGATGGCCGGTTCCCCCGATGCTCAGGGGTTCCTCTGCAAAGCGAAACTCAAGGTGAAGGAAGGCAGCCTAAGTACGAGCACGGCGCCTTCGGCCAAGTCGAAGGACAAGCGCGCTTTTCCGCCGTGCCTTCGAGGGTGCTCAAAGGTCACGGCAAAGCTCGGACTGTGGGACTTCAGCGCAAAACTCCTTCAGCCGTTGTGTTTCCGTCGCCGCGGCGGCAGCACGACGACCGGCGGCGATCAGTCTGGCCGCCTGCTCTCGTGTCAGGTGGCCGGTGGCCTTGAACCCTGCATCCACTTGCCACGAACGCACCGCCGCCCGGGTCCGTTGTCCGAAAACTCCGTCGGCAGCCCCCACGTCCTTGCCCAACGACGCGAGACCACGCTGGACCAGGACTCGATCTGAGCGATCCAGCCTCAACGCCGCTTCCGAAAGATGTGTCTCCCGGGCCTTGAATGTCTTCTTGAAGGCTTCCATCGCGTCATTGACATTTCCTGTTTTCGCCTGGGTGGACAAGATTCTTGCAGAGGTCGTAAGGCGATCGTAGGGCGTATTGAGATACTGTGCCGCATCGAAAGCAGCAGTCAACGTCCGATTGGCCGCTTGCTGCTCTCCCGCTTTCGCTTGTGCGGTTGCGATTTCCTCCAATCTCGACGAGCGGGGCTTTGCACTATGGATTCTCTGTGCGGCATTGATTGCCTCAGTGAATGTATTTCTGGCTGATCGCCGCTCTCCCGTTTCCATTTGTGCGGCTGCGATGCCAGTCAATGTTTGTGCACGCCGCTCCGGGTCGTCGATTCTCTGCGTGGCATTGATTGCCTCAGTGAATGTATTTCTGGCTGCTTGCTGCTCCCCTGCTTTTGCTTGTGCGGCTGCGACTTCTGTCAATCTCGACGAACGGGCCCACGCCTTGTCGATTGTCTGTGCGGCATTGATTGCCTCAGCGAATGTATTGCTGGCTGATCGCCGCTCTCCCGTTTCCATTTGTGCGGCTGCGATGCCGGTCAACGTTTGTGCACGTGAGTCCGGGTCGTGGATTCTCTGCGTGGTTTCGAGTGCGTCAGCCACGTTTCCTGCTTTCGCTTGTGCAGTTGCGATCTTCTTCAATCCCAATGCACGCAGGTACGCATTGTCGATTGTCTGTGCGACATTGATTGCCTCAGTGAATGTATTGCTGGCCGCTTGCCACTCTCCCGCTTTCGCTTGTGCGGCTGCGATGCCAGTCAATGTTCCTGCACGCCCCTCCGGGTCGTCGATTCTCTGCGTGGCATTGATTGCCTTAGTGAATGTATTTCTGGCTGCTTGCTGCTCCCCTGCTTTTGCTTGTGCGGCTGCAACTTCTGTCAATCTCGACGAACGGGCCCACGCCTTGTCGATTGTCTGTGCGGCATTGATTGCCTCAGCGAATGTATTTCTGGCTGATCGCCGCTCTCCCGTTTCCATTTGTGCGGCTGCGATGCCGGTCAACGTTCGTGCACGCCAGTCTGGGTCGTCGATTCTCTGCGTGGTTTCGAGTGCGTCAGCCACGTTTCCCGCTTTCGCTTGTGCAGTTGCAATATCTCTGTGTGCGGTTTTAATATCTTCCAATGCCCTTGCACGCCTGTACGCATTGTCGATTGTCTGTGCGGCATTGATTGCATTAGCCAACGTCTTTCTGGCTGCTTGTGGTTCTCTCGCTTTCGCTTGTGCGGCTGCAATGGCTCTTAATGCCGTTGCACGCCACTCCGCGTCGCTGATTCTCTGCATGGTTTTGAGTGCGTCAGCCACGTTTCCCGCTTTCGCTTGTGTGACTGCGATTTCGCTCAATAGATATGCACCCGACTCGGCGTCGTCGATTTTTTGCGCGGCATTGAGCGCACCAGGCACGTTTCCCATCTCCATTTGTATAGCTGCGATGAAGCTCCATGTCTGTGCACGCCACTCCGGGTCGTCCATTGTCTGTGCGGTATTGATTACATTAGCTAGCGTCTTTCTGGCCGCTTGTGATTCTCCTGCTTCGACTTGTGCGAGTGCAATGAGTGTCAATATCGCTGCACGCTCCTTTGCACGATCGATTTTTTGCGCAGTATTGAGTGCAGCAGGCACGTTTCCCGCTTCGACTTGTGCGTATGCGATGCTACCCAATGTTCGTGCATGCCACTCCGGGTCGTCGATTGTCTGCGTGGTTTCGAATGCGTCAGCTACGTTTCCCGCTTTCGCTTGTGTGACTGCGATCTTAGCCAATATCTCTGTACGCCACTCGGCGTCGTCGATTTTTTGCGCAGTATTGAGTGCACCAGTCACGTTTCCCGCTTTCGCTTGTGCGGCTAGAATGTCTCTGTGTGCGATTTTGATACCTTTCAATACCGTTGCACGGAAACCAGCATCGTCGATTTTCTGCGCGGTTTGAAGTGCATCAGTCACGTTTCCTGCTTTGGTTTGCATTTCTGTGATGTTACGTAGCGCCTCCGCGATGTTCCACAAGGTAAGCCTTCGCAAACCAGCATCCTCCATCCCCGCATCCATCACAGCCAGCGCCACAAGACAGTCGAAATCCGGATTCTCCTCACACTCCGCCTGCAGTTTCGCCGCCTCCAACGCCGACCGGCCCTGCTCCCGCAACTCCCGTACCCAATCCGCGGGAAGGGCGAAGTTCAGGTTCTCGCCTCTCCGCTTGAAGGTGGTGATCCCGACGAGTTCGCCGTTGGCGTTGAAGAGGCCGCCGCCGGACGAGCCGGGGGAGATGGCGGCGTCGGTCTGGATCAAGGGGCCACGGCGCTTGCCCAGGACGCCGCGCAGTTGGGACACGATGCCGCGGGACAGGGACAGTTCCAGGCCCCGGGGGGCGCCGATGGCATAGACTTCCTCGCCCACTGACAAGGTCTTGGCCGAACCGAGGCGCGCCGTGGAGGGTGCCGGCGGGTCCGACAACTGGTCCACGTACAACAGGCACAGGTCGCGTTCGTCGTTCCGGGCCAGCACGGACGCCTCCATGCGCCAAGTCGTTTCGCCCGTGTGGTCCGAGGCTTGGCGCACCGCGATGCCCGCGGCGTCTTCCACCACGTGGCAGTTGGTGACCACTTCCGTGCGGCCCACCACCACGCCGCTGCCTTGGCCGGTGGTGGCGCCGTTCCTGCCCAGGGCCAGCACCACGACTACCGAGGGGGCGGCTTGCTGGAACACTTCCTTGGCCGATTTGCTCCAGGCCGCGGACGGAACCAGCAGGAGTCCGGCTGCGAGGACCGCGGCGCGAAGGAAGGGCGAGGGTTGAAGGAGAGGCGAGGGTCTCATGGTGGCGGGAACCATGGCAAATCCTGCTCGGGGTTTCAAGGAACCTCTGGACAATCCCGGGGGAAGAGCGCGTCCTTCGACTTCGCTTCGCTACGCTCAGGACGAACGGATCAAGGCGGGTACGGCCCGCCAACGCTTGACACGGCACGGTTAGTCTTTTTTAATCGCACTCACGTCAACGCACGGTGCACGATCCCAAGGAGACGCCAAGGAAACCCCAAGGAGACGCGCATGCATACCGGTTCCTACATCAACGGCGAGTGGCGCCAGCCCGATTCCGACAGGCGGGTGCGCAACGTCAACCCCGCGGACACACGGGACGTGATCGCCGAGTTCCCCATGGCCACGGCTGCGGACACCGAGGGGGCCATCGACGCCGCGGCGGCCGCTTTCCGGGGGTGGAGGAAGACCCCGGGGCCGGAGCGGGGGCGGGTGCTCTGGCGGGCCGCGGACATCGCGCGCCGGCGCGCGGACGAGATCGCCGAGACCATGACCCGCGAGGAGGGGAAGATATTCAAGGAGGCCCGGGGCGAGGTGCTCAAGGGGGTCTCGCTGCTGGAGTACAACGCCGGGGCCGGTTACCGCATCGGCGGCAAGACCCTTCCGTCCGAGGCCCGGGACACCTTCACCTACACCATCCGGCAGCCCATGGGGGTGGTGGGGTTGATCGCGCCGTGGAACTTTCCCTGGGCCATACCGGTGTGGAAGTCGGCCCCGGCGCTGGTGGCGGGCAACTCGGTGGTGCTGAAGCCCGCCTCACTGACTCCCGCCACCGCGGGCCTGCTGGCGGAGGTCTATGAGGAAGCGGGCCTTCCGCCGGGGGTCTTCAACGTGGTGGTGGGGTCGGGGTCGGACGTGGGCGAGACCATGGTGGGTTCCGCGCGCATCCCGGTGGTGTCGTTCACCGGCTCCAACCAGATCGGCAGCGACCTCTACGTGAAGGCCGCATCCCGGGGCGCCAAGGTGACTTGCGAGATGGGCGGCAAGAACGCGGTCATCGTCATGCCCGACTGCGACCTGGACAAGGCCGCGGTGGCCATCCGGGACGGGGCCTTCGGCTCCACCGGCCAGCGCTGCACCGCCACCTCCCGGGTCATCGCCATCGGCGCCGCCAAGGACGAACTGGTGGCCCGGCTGGAGGACCACGCCCGGAAGATCCGCGTGGGGCCGGGCCTGGACGGCGACGTGGACATGGGGCCCGCGGTGGACGAGAGCCAGTGGAAGACCGACCTGGAGTACATCGAGGTGGGCAAGCAGGAAGGGGCCCGGCTGGTGGCCGGGGGCGGCCGGCCCCCGGGGCTGGACCACGGCTACTACGTGGAGCCCACGGTGTTCGACGACGTGACCCCCGACATGCGCATCTTCCGCGAGGAGATCTTCGGTCCGGTGCTTTCGGTGGCCGCGGCCGGGGACCTGGACCAGGCCATCGCCTTCGCCAACTCGGTGGAGTTCGGCCTCACCACGTCCATCTTCACCCGGGACGTGCAGACGGTCATGCGTTTCGTGGAGGAAGTGGAGACCGGCATGGTCCACGTGAACGAACCCACCATCGGCGGCGAGGCCCAGCTTCCCTTCGGCGGCATCAAGGCCACCGGGGTGGGGGAGCGGGAGATGTCCGAGGAAGGCATCAACTTCTTCACCGAGCTCAAGACCGTGTTCGTCAACTATTCGGGCGAGTCCGGCCGCTCGATGATACGCTGAGTACGCCGAAGCGCATACGGAGGTTTTTCCCTATGGAACTCGACTACGGGATCATCGACGCGGACGGCCACGTGGTGGACCAGGACAAGGACCTGCGCCGCTACCTGCCGGAACCCTGGTGCGACAAGGACTGGACCCGGGAATACTATTTCTTTCCCCTCACCGACGGCTGGATGCGGGGCATGTCCTCCCGCCACAAGGCCGAGGTGCCGGACGCGGACAACTGGCTGGGCTTCCTGGAAGAGTCGAACATCGAACAGACGGTCCTCTACCCCAGCAACGCCCTGTTCCACGGCCAGATCCGCAACAAGGGCTGGGCCGTCGCGGTGGCCCGGGCCTACAACGACTGGCTCCACGACTGCTTCGGGCGCCGGTCGGATCGGCTCAAGGGCGTGGCCCTGCTGCCGGTGCAGGACATCGGCGCCGCGGTCGCGGAGTTGCGCCGCTGCGTCGAGGAACTGGGCATGGTGTCGGGGGTGATCCCGTCGGTCATGGCCCCGCTGGTGGGCCTGGGAGGGAGCCAGTTCGACCCCCTCTACGCCGAAGCGGAACGGCTGGACTGCCCTTTGGGGGTCCACGGCGGGCCGGTCACCGGCCTGGGCCTGGACATCTTCGAGAGCTTGGCGGAAGCGCGCCCCCTGGAGCACACCATGCCGCAGATGATGCAGATCATGAGCATGGTGAACAGCGGCGTCTTCGACCGCTTCCCCAAATTGCGGGTGGCCTACCTCGAATGCGGCACCGGCTGGGTGCCGTTCATGATGGACGCACTGGACGAGAACTGGGAGCGCCGCGGCCACGCCCTGGCGGTGCAGCAGCGCCCCAGCGACATCATACGGGGCGGCAACATCTTCTTCACCTGCGAGGTGGACGAGAAGAGCCTGCCCTACGTGCTGGACCGGCTGGGAGGGGACCAGGTGCTGTGGGCCTCGGACTACCCCCACGAGCGGGCGCGCTCGGAGTTCTTCCACGACCTGCCGGACTTCTTCGCCCGCGAGGACCTGGCCCCCGACCTCCGCAAGAAGATCCTGTGCGACAACCCCAGGCGCTACTACCGGCTGTGAGCCATGCCCCCTGTCCCGATTCCCGTTGACCTGGAGCGGGCTGCGGCCTTGAGCCGGGCGGACCGGGACCACCTGGTCCACGGCTTCGTGCCGTTGTCCCGGCACCAGTCCGGCACCCTGCCGGTATTCGTCCGGGCCGAGGGGGTCCATCTCTGGGACGCCCTGGGCAAGCGTTACATCGACGGCCTCTCCACCCTCTGGAACGTGCACGTGGGCCACGGGCGGACCGAGATCACCCGGGCGGCGGCCGAACAGATGGACCGGCTCGCCTTCGCGCCCACCCTCGTGGGTCCCACCTCGGAACCCACCGTCCGGCTGGCGTCCCGGTTGGCGGAGATGGCTCCGGAGGGTCTCACCCGGGTGGTGTTCACCTCCGGCGGCTCCGAGGCCAACGAAAGCATGATCCGCCTGGTGCGGGCCTACTGGAAGGCCAGGGGGGAGCCCCGGCGCACCCGGTTCGTCACCTTGAACCACGGCTACCACGGCTCCTCCAGCGGCGCAGCCATGCTCACGGGGATACCGGTCTTCAACCGGCAGATGGAGCCGGGCCTGCCGGGAGTGCAACACATGGCGCGGCCCCACTGCTACCGCTGTGAGTTGGGGAAGACCTGGCCGGGCTGCGAGCTGGCCTGCGCCGACGAGCTCGAAAGGATCGTCGAGCAGGAGGGCATGGACGCGGTGGCGGCCTTCGTGGCCGAGCCCGTCCAGGGCGGGGGCGGGGTGGTCGTGCCGCCCCGGGGGTGGCTTGCCCGCATCCGGGAGATCTGTGACCGGCACGGCGTCCTGATGGTCTGCGACGAGGTGATCACGGGCTTCGGGCGCACCGGCAGCCTGTTCGCGTGCGCCGGGGAGGGCGTGACGCCGGATGTGCTCATCACCGCCAAGGGCATCACCAGCGGCTATCTCCCGCTGGGCGCCATGCTGTTCAAGGAGGATCTGTTCCAGACCCTCCTGGCCAAGGGCGACGACGCGTTCTTCCACGGCTACACCTACACCGGCCACCCGGTGGCGTGCGCCGCGGCCCTGGCCAACCTCGACATCATCCAACGGGAGCGCCTGGTGGAGCGGGCCGCGGAGTTGGGTCCTTACCTGCAGGAGCGGGTGGCCACCCTGTCGGACCTGCCCACGGTCGGCCACGTGCGCGGCCGGGGACTCATGGCCGCGGTGGAGCTGGTGAAGGACAAGGCCACCCGGGAGCCATTTCCCCCGGAAGAGCAGGTGGGGCGAAGGGTCCTGGAAGAGGCGCTGGCCAACGGCCTCCTGCTGCGGGTGTGCCCGGGCGACACCCTCGCGTTGTGTCCGCCGCTGGTGGTCACCCGGGAGCAGATCGACGAGATGGTCGCCGTCTTGCGGGACGCCATCGCCGCGGTGGCGGCAGACGGCTCCCCCCGCTAGACCGCAAGAGCCGGAAAGGGAAAGCTGCACGAGGAGGTGACCGTCCATGGTCGAATGTCCGGTGTGCGGAGCCGAGTGGGAACTGGAGGACGACGCAGTGGAGGGCGAGTTGATCGCCTGCGCCGACTGCGGCACGGAGTTGGAGGTCACGAGCCTCGACCCGCCGGAGGTCACCGAGGCGCCTCAGGAAGAGGAAGACTGGGGAGAATGAGCCTCAAGGTCGGTTTGCTGCATTCGCTGGTGCGGCCCGAGGAGAAACTCCTGATCCGGGAGTTTCGCCAGCGGGCCGGGGTCGATCTCAGGATGATCGACGACCGCAAGCTCTCCTTCAACCTGGGCCGGGACCGCTTCGACCTCCACGTGCTGCTGGAGCGGTGCATCAACCATTCCCGGGCCCTGCATGGCCTGCGCCTGTTCGAGAGCGCGGGCGTGCGCTGCGTCAACTCGTCGCTGGTGGCCGGGGTGTGCGGCGACAAGATCCTCACGTCGGTGCATCTCCGGGAGCACGGGGTGCCCCAGCCCGAAGTGCGCATCGCGTTCACCGAGCAGTCCACCCTGGAGGCCATCGAGGAGATGGGCTATCCGGTGGTGCTCAAGCCCGCGGTGGGTTCCTGGGGCAGGCTCCTGGCAAAGGTCAACGACCGGGACGCCGCGGAGTCGATCCTGGAGCACAAGGCGACTCTGGGCACCTACCACCACTCCATATTCTACATCCAGCAGTACGTGGAGAAGTCCGGGCGGGACATCCGCAGTTTCGTCATCGGGGACGAATGCGTTGCCGCCATCTACCGCTACAGCGGCCACTGGATCACCAACACGGCCCGGGGCGGACGCGCCGAGAACTGTCCGGTGACGGACGAATTGCGGGACCTCTCGGTCCGCGCGGCCAGGGCGGTGGGGGGCGGCATCGTGGCCGCGGACCTGTTCGAGACCCCGGAGGGGCTGCTGGTCAACGAGGTCAACTACACCATGGAGTTCCGCAACAGCATCGACACCACCGGGGTGAACATCCCCGGGCTCATCGTCGAGCACGTGCTCGCCGCGGCCCGGGAGGAACGGGACCGGAAGGACGGCGCGGACCGGCCGGGGCCGGGGGCGTCGTGACCCGGGCCGCAAAGACGCATGGGGAACGTCGGAACGATGCGGTTCTCCCTTGGGAAAGCGCGTCCTTCGACTTCGCTTCGCTACGCTCAGGACGAACGGGGAAGGTCGTTCCGGTCTCGCATGGGGGCTGCATCCGCGTCCATGGCCGCCGGCATCGCCGCGGACGAACGGGGAAGGTTGCTCCGATGTCGCATGGGAGGGGGAGGCTCGGACCGTGGGCGAGAAGCTGAAGGTCTCCATCGCGGGGGCGTCGGGTTACACGGGCGGCGAGCTCCTGCGGCTGCTCCTGTGGCATCCCGGGGTGGAGGTGTGCGAGGTCACCTCGGAGCGCTACGCGGGGAAGTTCGCGTCCAAAGCCCACCCAAACCTGCGGAAGCGCACCCAGCTCCGGTTCCGCCGCATGGACGAACTCGGCTCTTGCGACCTGCTGTTCCTCTGCCTGCCCCACGGCCAAGCCATGGAGCGCATCGACCATTTCCGGGGGCTGGCCCCCAGGCTCGTGGACCTGAGCGCGGACTTCCGGCTCGACGACCCGGACGAGTACCGGCGCTGGTACGGCAAGCCCCACCTGCGCCCGGAACTCCTGAAGGAGTTCGTCTATGGCGTCCCGGAGCTGCACCGGGACGAGATCCGGGGGGCGAGCCTGGTCACCGGCGCGGGCTGCAACGCCACCGCTACGATCCTCGGCCTGTACCCGTTGTTCAGGAAAGGGCTGGTGGAACCGGACCGCACGGTGGTGGAGGTCAAGGTGGGCTCCAGCGAAGGAGGCAACGCCGCCAGCGAGGCGTCCCACCACCCGGAGCGAAGCGGCGCGGTGCGCTCGTTCATGCCCACGCTGCACCGCCACAGCGCGGAGATCGTGCAGGAGTTGAGCTTCGGCCAACGGATCCGCGTCTATTTCTCGGCCACCTCCATCGAGATGGTGCGGGGCGTGCTGGCCACCGCGCACCTGTTCCTGCGCGAGCCCTTGGAAGAGAAGGACGTGTGGAAGATCTACCGGGAGGCGTACCGCGGCGAACCCTTCATCCGCATGGTCAAGGAGGCCGACGGCATCTACCGCTACCCGGAGCCCAAGCTGCTGAGCGGCGCCAACTACTGCGACATCGGCTTCCAGAAGGAGAAAGGGTCGGATCGGCTGGTGGTGCTCAGCGCCTTGGACAACCTCATGAAGGGGGCCGCGGGACAGGCGGTCCAGGCCTTCAACCTAATGAACGGCTTCGACGAGACCTTGGGTCTGGAGTTTCCCGGGCTGCATCCCGGAGGGTAGGAACCGGGGGTCATCGGGGGTCCTTCGTCCATGTGCCGCCTGCTTTGCGTCAAGGAGTCGGAACCGTTCGACATCGGCGAGCGTCTGTCGCACCTCGCCCAGGTCGCCCGGAACAGCCCGGAATACCAGGGCCACGGCTGGGGTTGCGCCTACCTGGCGGACGGCGAGTGGAAGGTCTATCGCAACGTCCGGCCCATCTGGGAGGACGACCTGGGGCAGTTCGGCGCTTCCACCCTGCTGTTGGGCCACGCGCGCAGCGCTTTCCGGGACGAGGGCATCGCGGTGGAGAACAACATGCCGTTCTGCGACGGCAAATACGCGTTCGCGTTCAACGGCGAGCTCCGGGGCGTGCGCATATCCGAGGCCGGCCGCATCGGCGCGGAGAAGGTGTTCAACTACGTCAAGCGCTTCGACAAGGGCGACATGGCCGCGGCCATGAGGAAGGGCATGGACGTAATCGTCCGCAGGACCCGGTACGTCAGGGCCATGAACATGGTCATCGCCGACCGGGAGAACGTCTATGTGGGGTCCTTGTTCAACGAGGACCCGGAATACTTCCGGCTGCGCGCCCGCCGGAGCGACCGGGGCTTCACGGTGAGCTCCGAGACCGTGCCGGACCCGCGGGGCTGGAGCGCCATCCCCAACCGCACGGTGGAGCGGCGCCGATGATCCTGGTGAAGGTGGGCGGCGGCAGCGCCATCAACCTGCCGGGCGTCGCCCGGGACCTAGCCGAGGTGTCCGACCCCTTCGTGTTGGTGCACGGGGCCAACGCGGTGCGCGACGCGCTTGCGGCCAAGCTCGGCGCTCCCACCCAGGTGCTGACGTCGGTGTCGGGCTACACCAGCGTGCGCTCGGACGAGGCGGCCATGGACGCCATCCTGATGGCGTATGCGGGCCTCCAGAACAAGCGCATCGTGGAGTTGCTGCAACGGAACGGGGTCAACGCCGTGGGCCTTTCCGGCATCGATGGCAGGGCCGTCCAGGGCCGGCGCAACAAGGGCATCCGGGTGCGGAAGGACGGCAAGACGCTGATCGTCCGGGACTTCTCGGGGAAGCCCCGGAGCGTCAACGAGGAGTTGCTGCGGCTGCTGCTGGACCACGGCTACCGGCCCGTGCTCTCCATCCCCATCATCGACGAGAGCCGAACCGCCATCAACTCCGAGAACGACGACATCGTGAACGCGCTCCAGGCCGCCTTCCACGCCGAGGTGGTGTTGCAGCTCATCGAAGCCCCCGGGTTCCTGGAGGACAAGGACGACGAGGGCACGGTGGTCCCGCACATCCGCGCGGCCGAGCTGGAGCAGCGGGAGGCCCAGGTGGCCGGGCGCATGAAGCGCAAGATGCTGGCGTTGCGGCGGCTGTTCGAGGAAGGGGCGGAGAGAGTCGTCATGAGCGACGGCAGGGTGGAGCACCCGGTGCGCGACGCCCTGGCGGGGAAGGGAACGGTGATCCGGTGAGCGACTGGATGGAGTTGCAGCGGCGGTACGAGTTCGACGTCTATCCCAAGCGCGACGTGGTGCTGGTGCGCGGCCAGGGCGCCCGGGTGTGGGACGACGCCGGCCGGGAGTACATCGACTGCGCGGCCGGCCACGGCGTGGCCAGCTTGGGCCACTGCCACCCGAAGGTGGCGGAGGCGGTGGCCGAGCAGGCCCGGCGGCTGCTGACCTGCCCGGGGATCTTCTACAACGACGTCAAGGCGCGGCTGCTGGAGCGGCTGGTGGGCATCGCCCCGGGCGGCCTCACCCGCGCCTACCTGTGCAACTCGGGCGCCGAGACCATCGAAGCGGCCATCAAGTTCGCCCGCTTCACCACCGGCAAGCACGAGCTCGTGTGCGCCATGCGCGGGTTCCACGGCCGCACCATGGGCGCCCTGAGCGCCACCTTCACGCGCGAGTACCGGGAGCCCTTCGTGCCGGTGGTGGAAGGTTTCCGGTTCGCGCCCTTCAACAACTTCGCCAAGCTGGAAGCGCAGGTGGGCGACGACACCGCGGCCGTGCTGCTGGAGGTGGTCCAGGGGGAAGGGGGGGTGAACCTCGGCAAGGCGGAGTTCTTCTCACAAGTGGGCGAGCTGTGCCGGGACCGGGGCGTCCTGCTGGTCATCGACGAGGTCCAGACCGGTTTCTGCCGCACCGGAAAGATGTTCGCCTGCGAGCACTTCGGCCTGGAGCCCGACATCCTGTGCCTGGCCAAGGCCATGGCCGGGGGCATCCCCATGGGCGCGGTGCTCTGTTCCGACAAGGTGACGCCCCCGGTGGGCAGGCACGGCAGCACCTTCGGCGGCAACCCCCTGGCCTGCGCCGCGTCCCTTGCGGCCATCGACGCCATGGTCGAGGAACGGCTCGACCAGGCAGCCGCGGAAAAGGGCGCCTACCTGCGGGAGCGCCTGGAGGCGAGGGATTTGCCCAAGGTCAGGGAACTGCGGCAACTGGGCCTGATGATCGGCATCGAGCTCAAGGAGAAGTCCCAGCCGTACCTGGTCCGGCTCATGGAGCGAGGCGTGCTCGCCTTGCCCGCGGGCGCCACCGTGGTGCGGCTGCTGCCCCCCCTCACCATCACCCACGCCGAGCTGGACACCGTAGCCGAGGCGCTGACGGAGGTCCTCTCCGGCGCGGAGTGAGCCGGAAAGCAGCAAGCCGGCAACCGGACGCCGACTCCCCGTCATTCCCGCGAAAGCGGGAATCCATCTCGGGAACGACGGCACCGGCGCCATGCAGGCGCGGCCCCTCGTGGAGTCAGCCGGCGGCGACCTCGTCCACCAGGCGCCGCCAGGCTTGGACTTCGCGCTCGGGGAGCACCAGCGGCGCGGCCTTGGCGCAATGCCGCGTCAGGCTCCGGTAGAACTCCGGGTCGCCTTCGGCCCTGAGCAACAGCCGCCGCAGCCCTCCGGTGTCACCGAGTTCGAAGTACCCCGGGTAGTCTTCGCCCAGGGTCCCCACCAGTCCCGGGATCTTCGAGGCAGCCACCGGAACCCCGGAGGCCAGGGCCTCGCACAGGACGTTGGAGCTGCCCTCCATGCGCGAGGTAATGGACAGGAGGTGGCCCTTGGCGAGCATCTGCCGCGCCTGCCAGTGCGCCAATTCCCCCAGCCAGCGGTACCGCGGGTTCCGCTCTTCCTCCCGCCGGGCGCGCCGCTCCATGTCCTCGCTCAGGGCGGCGCCCATGTGCAGCACTCGGATCCGGGACGAGGACGGCAACCCGCGCACCGCCATGGCCGTGCGGAACGGGTCCTTCTCGGTCCGCATGTGGCCCGCCACCGATACGGTGAAGGCCCTGCGCCGGTCTCCGGGGCGAGGGGTGCAGGGCGACGCCGACTGGTAGATGACCCGGGTCTTCCGCTGGAGTGCAGGGGAGAGTTCCCGGAGCCCCTGTTGCTGCAGCACCACCAGGCGGCTCGCCAGCCGGAGGGACTCCTGGGCGTCCTCGTTGACGCGGATGTCGTGGTACAGGTCCGTCCCGGTCAGCACCACGATGACGGGCCTGTGGGGGTGGAGTTGGCGGAACCGCAGGACGGACTCGTGGCTGCGGCGGGCGTGCAGCGCGATGAGCAGGTCGCAGTGTTCACTGTCGTAGCGGTCCAGGGTCCGGACCCGATGGCCCGATGCCCTGAGGATCCGCCCCCACCGGCCCCCCGAGATGCGGTTGCCCGTGCGCCGGGTGGGTCCCGCGGGGGTCACCAGGGCGATGGCGGCCATGCGTTCGAGCGAGTCGTTTGCCAATTCCGCGGTCCTTTCCTTGCGAGGGCCGGCGACGGCCCTCGGTTCCTTCATTTGTGACCCTGTCGTTTCCCTCGCGGCATCCCGGGAACCCCTGGACGATCGAGGGAGCATGAGCGCGTCCTTCGACTTCGCTTCGCTACGCTCAGGACGAACGGAGGATTTCGCTACGTTACGCTCAGGATGAACGGGGAAATTGAAGATCTTGGAGTGGCTGCCACCATAAGGACGTATGATAGCGCGGGAGCCATCCTTGTTGGCGCTTCAGGAATTCGTGTGGATTGCGACACTCCCCATCCCGTCATACCCGCGAAAGCTTCATCCCGTCATACCCGCGAAAGCCCCGTCTTGTCATTCCCGCGAAAGCGGGAATCCAGACCTTGCGAGCAAACCCCATGGCGCCCTGTATGAGAGGTTTGTACAACGAGAGCGAGGAAAGCGGATGGATTCCCGCCCCCGCTTCCGCGAGGACATGCTTTCGCGGGAATGACGGGGTGAGCCTCCGCGGTGATGTCGCTTCCCTTTCCTTCCTGCCTTACCCACACGAAAGCCGGAAGAGCCTCCTTGTTTACAGTCGCTTCGTCTTGGTTTCCATCTTGTCGAATGGCGCCTACTCCAAGACCTTCAGGAACCGCTGGACAATCGAGACATGGAGAGTGGATTCCCTTGCCCTGACCCTCCACCCCCGTTCGCCCTGAGCGTAGCGAAGCGGAGTCGAAGGGCGCACTCATGCCCTCTGCCCAATTGTCCAGACTCTCCCTTCATGAAACCCTGAACGATTACCCCCGTTCGTCCTGAGCGTAGCGAAGCGAAGTCGAAGGACGCGCTTTCCATGCCTCGATTGTTCAGGGGTTCCTCCGGTCATCGCCGTGCGCAGGTGCGGAAGCCGGCGAGGACGTCCCGGCGGTCCGGTTTGTAGAAGTTGCGCCACGTGTTGCGGATGAGGTGCGAGCGGGTGGTCCAGCAGCCGCCGCGCAGCACCCGGTGGTCTCCGAACCAGGGCTCGGAGTACTCCTCGTAGGGGTCCCGGACGAAACCGGGGTAGGGGTGGAAGACGTCGGCCGTCCACTCCCACACGTTGCCGATCATCTGCCGGCAGCCCACCGGGCTGTCGCCGGCCGGAAGCGCGTCCACCGGCGTCCGGCCGCCCCCGGCCCAGTCGAGGTTGCCGCGGTCCGGGTCGGGGGGCGCGCCGCCCCACGGGAAACGGCGCTTGGCCGCTTCCGGGTCCGCTCGGTCCGCGGGGTCCACCGCCGCGGCCATCTCCCACTCGGCCTCGGTGGGCAACCGGCGTCCGGCCCAGTTGCAGTATGCCTCGGCCTCGTACCAGTTGACGTGGATCACCGGGAGGTGGCCCTCAAGCGGCAGCCATCGGTCGAAGGTCCGCTCCAGCCAGCGTCCGGGGGACTCCCGACGCCAGTACACGGGATGGGGTCCGCCTCCGGTCCGGCGCCACTCCCAGCCCGCGGCGCTCCACCAGCGCGGATCCTCGTAGCCCCGGTCGTCCACGAACGCGGCGAACTCGGCGTTGGTCACCGGCGCCTTGGCCATGCAGTAGGGCGCCACGGTCATCGGGTGCCCCCACTTCTCGTTGTCGAAGACGAAGGGGGAGTCCGGGCTTGCCCCGAGCAGGAACTCGCCGCCGGGGACCTCCGCGTCGCCCGGGTGGGGGCCGCCGGCCGAGGCCGGCCCGCGGGGGAGGAACGAGGGCCCGGGGTAGGCCAGGGTCTGGCGCGTGTAGGTCAGCGCCTCCGCGTGCATGTCTTCGTGCAGGACGCCCAGTCGGTGGAAGTAGGTTTCCTCCGGTCCGGGCGCGCGGCCGGGCAGTGCTTCCGAGATGCGATCGAGAACGCGCGCCATGTAGTCGAGGGTCGCTTCCCGCGACGGCAGCGCCAGGTCCCAGCGGGAATCGTGGGGGACGGTTGCAGAATTGTAGAGGGCGTCGCCTTGCGGGAGGATGGCGTCGCGGCCGCGCAGGCGCCGGAGCGCCCAGCGTTCGTGGAACCAGGCCACGTGGCCGATCTCCCAGAGCGGAGGGTTGACGATGGGGAGGTTGGGGCCGATCAGTTGTTCGTCCGTGAGGTCCTCCACCAGGGCGAGGGTTCGGGACCGCACTTCGTGCAGGGTGTCCAGCAGGTTGTCGGCCGACGGCATTCCTTCCTCCGCGGGGCGCAGGGACCGGCCCCCGGCGGCCGTCCGCCCGGCCGAGGCGTCTTCCGGGGCGCTTCGCAGGGGGTGCGGGGATCCCTGCCCGGCGGCCGCCCGGTGTCCGCCGGCGGCCCCTCCCGCGGCGCCGCGGCGGCCCGTCACCGGTCTCCCCGGAGCAGGAGCTCCAGCCGGGTTTGCCACGGGGCGAACTCCCGGCCCCACCGTTCGTCCCTGTGCGCCAGCAGGTAGGCGTGGGCCGCTTCGAGCGCGGCGCGCTCCGGTTCCGAAAGCGCCGTCGTCGCCGCGGCGCCCGCGTCCTTCTCGCAGAACCGTCTGAGGGCGCGCCAGTGGTCCAGGTTGGCGGGGCCGAAGCGCTCGGCCACGACCGCCTCCCAGCTCGCCTCCGGCGCGTATGCGGACGGGTCCCGGGCATAGTCGAAGCACGTGGCCAGGGGAACGAAGCTGAGTTCTTCCTGCAGCAGCGGGTTGGCCAAGTGCGCGTGGACCCGCTCCGGGAGCCGCGGGTCCCGGCCGGTGAGCGGTCCGATGTGCAGCTCGTCGCTCATGGTGAGGTCGTTGACCGGATAGTTGTCCCAGAGCAGCAGCCGGTGTCCGACCCGTTCGCCCACCGCCTCCATGTGGGCCAAGTCGATGCTCCCGGGCACCACCTTCGGCCCGGTCCAGAAGCAGCTCACGGAAGCGGGCAGGCACCGTCCCACGGTCTCCAGGAACCCGGACTCGAAGGCGCCGAAGGTCCGGGCCAGCAACGGGTCGTCCGTGTAGTACGAGGGACAGAACCACCACTCTACGCGCCAGTGGGCGGGTTGCCGCTCCATCACGGTTTCGAGCCAGAGGGATTCAGCTCTGGCCAGGCTGCGGTCGAACTTGCGCACGTCCTCGGCGTGGGTGAGGTGCGACGGGATGTCGTCGAACAGCACGGCAAAGGTCCGCACGCCCCGGTCGTACAGCCTCGCGGCCTTGTCGAGCAGGACCTGTACGGGTTCCGGGGCGGTGAAGCGGAGGTCCTTGCCGGGGTGGAAGCCATAGACGAAGTCGATGCCTTGACCCTGGGCCGCCTCGATGAGGCGGCAGAGCTCGCGCCACTCCGGTTCCGGGTAGGGCAGTCGCCAGAGCTCCCGGTGGTACGGGTCGTCCTTGGGGGCGTAGAGGTAGGTGTTCATGCCCCGGGCCGCGCCGAAGGCGAACATGGCGGCGCGGTGGGCGGTGGTCCACGGGGGACCGAAGAACCCTTCGACGATCCCCCGTCGCTCGAATGTCCGCACGGAAACCCCGGCGTCACTGCCCCAGGTTGTACAGCCTCGCACAGTTGTCCCAGAGGTACTTGCGCTTGGACTCGTTGGAGAACGGCATCTCCAGGAAAGCGTCCAGCGAGTGGGGGTACTTGACGTCCAGGTGCGGGTAGTCGGTGGAGAACACCAGGTTGTCCTCCAGGCCGTACTCGGGCATGTGCTTTGCGGTGACCTCGTCGCATTCGACCGCGCCGAAACACTGGCGCTGGAAGTACTCCAGGGGTTCGAGCGTCAAGTCCGGGTACTCCGCCTTCCCCACCGACTCCATGTAGTCGCCCATGCGCCACAGGAGCCAGGGGAGCCACGAGCAGTTCCCTTCCAGGAACGCGACGCGCAGCCTGGGGAAGCGTTCCATCACGCCGCCGTAGATCATGTCCGAGCAGGCGAACATGTTGGCCAGCGGAAAGCTCAGGGTGTTGAACATGGAGAACGTGGGGATGAACTGGGAGATGGCGGGTTGCGGCTGATAGACCCGCCCGGCTTCGTGGAAGCCCACCGGCACGTCGAGGCTCTGGCACACGTCCCATAGCGGATCGTAGTAGGGGTCGCTCCAGCAGCGCCCGTTGGTCTGGTTGGGCCTCATGAATATGCCCCGGAAACCCATCTCGCCTACGGTGCGCCGGGTCTCCGCCACCGCTGCTTCCACGTTCTGGGGCGGCACCATGGCGACGCAGAGCATCCGGTCCGGCGCGGCTTGCGCGAAGTCGTGGAGCCAGTCGTTGTAGGCCCGGGATATGGCCGCGGCGAGCTCGGGGTCGAGGCCGTCGATGCCCAGGACGAACAACCCGCGGGTGGGGAAGAGGAAGGCCAGGTCGAGCCCCTCCTTGTCCATGGCCATGACTTGGCTCACGCCGTCGAAACCGCGCTCGGCCACGTCGCCGTACTTCTCCTTGAGGGTGGTCAGGCGGTAGTCCCGGAGCGCCGGGTTCTCGGGCCGCCGGGGAACGGGGAGGATCTTCCCCTCCACCTCCACGCCCAGGTCCCGGAAGTCCCGTTGCAGCCCCTTGGGGGCCCGGTCCCGGAACTCCGGGTCCATGTAGCGCTCCCACAGGTCCGCGGGCTCGAAGACGTGCATGTCCGAATCCATTGCCTTGAAGCCTTGTTTGGCCATTTTTCTTCCTCCGTGAAAGTCCGCGGTGGATGGAACGTCGGCGGTCGATGCGTGCGTCCTGCGAATCCTAGGCCGTTGCCGATGGCGTGTCAAGGAAAGGCTGGACAGCGGTCCCCGTTCGTTATGGGTCTGCTGGTGTGGGCGGCCCCCCTCCCTGTCCCTCCCCCTCAAGGAGGGAGGGAATCGGATCGCGTAGTGGAGACTCCCGTTCGTTCCGAGCGTAGCAAGTGGAGGTCCCCGTTCGTCCTGAGCGTAGCGAAGCGAAGTCGAAGGACGCGCTTTCCCATGGAAAGCCCCGGAGGCCGGGGCGCCTCAACCTCTGCCCTTCCAGGGGATCATCCGGGCTTCCAGCTTTCGCATGCCTACGTCGATGGCGGCGCCGATGACGCCGATGATGATGACGCCCACCAGCACCAGCCCGGTCTCGAGGAACTTCCCCCCCACCACGATCATGAAGCCGATGCCCACGTCCGCGGCCACCAGTTCCGCGGCCACGAGGGTGCCCCAGCACACCCCCATGGCCACGCGCATGCCGGTGAAGATCTCCGGCAGCGAGTTGGGCAGGATGACGCGGACCAGCACCTGGGACCGGGAGGCCCCAAGGGTGTAGGCCGCGTGGATCTTGGACAGGCGGATGCTCTGCACGCCCGCGCGCGCCGCGAGCACCATGATCCACAGCGCGGCCAGGAACAGCAGGATGATCTTGGGCTTGTCGTCGATGCCGGCCCAGATGATCATCAGCGGGATCAGGGCGAGGGGCGGTATCGGCCGCATGAACTCCACGATAGGGTCGAACAGGCCGCGCATGGTGCGCGACAGCCCCATGGCGAAGCCGATGGGGATGCCCACCAGGCAGCCGAGGGCGAAACCCGCCAGCAGGCGATAGACGCTGACCCCCACGTGCTGCAGCAGGTTGTAGCCGCGGAACCCGTCGAACAGGGTGAGTGTGAACTGCCGCCACACGTCCGCGGGCGGGGGCAGGAAGATGGGCGTGGTCCACCGGTTCTCGGTGGCGATGAACCACAGCGCCACCACCCCGGCCACGGAGACGATGCTCCAGAAGACCCCGCCCCGGGCGGCCGCAGGGTCGCCGAAGGTCACGGTCTTCCGCGCTTCCTCCCCGGCCTTGCGCAGCCCCAGCCGCACCAGCGTCCGGCGCAGGAGCGTCGGCGTCCCCCGGCTCATGGCGCCGCGCTTTCCTGCCGGCCCATGATCTCCTCTTCCATTTCCCAGATCATGGCGAGGACCTCCTCGCGCCGGGAGACGAACTCGTCGGTGGCCTTGATGTCGCGCGGACTCTCCGACAACCCGCGCTCGGCGAAGGGAAGGCGGTACTCCCGATGGATGCGTCCGGGCCGGGGCGCCATGACCGTCAGGCGCTGGCCCAGGAACAGGGCCTCCTCCACGCTGTGGGTAATCAGCAGGATGGTCTTGCCGGTCTCCTTCCAGATCTTCAGCAGCAGCGACTGCATCTTCTCGCGGGTGAGCGCGTCCAGCGCGCCCAGGGGCTCGTCCATGAGGATCAGGCCGGGATCGTTGGCGAGACAGCGGGCCAGCGCCACCCGCTGCTGCATGCCGCCGGACAGCTCGTACACGGCCTTGTCGCCGAAGCCCCGCAGGCCCACGGTTTCCAGGTAGTGCTCGACGATGCCGGCGACCTCGCGCCTGGGCCGCCCCTGCATGGTCGGGCCGAAGCCGATGTTGGCGGCCACGCTCATCCACTCGAACAGCGCGCCCTGCTGGAACACCATGCCCCGCTCCGGGCTCGGGCCGGTGATGAGCCGGTCCACCCGGGCGCGTTCCGGACCGGGTCCCGCGATGGCGGCGGCGTCGAACCGCGCCTTCCCCGAAGTGGGCGCGAGAAAGCCGGCGATGATGTTGAGCAGGGTGGTCTTGCCGCAGCCGGACGGCCCGAGCAGGGTCATCATCTCGCCGGGGTCCAGGTGGAGGGAAACGCCGCGCAGCGCTTCCACCTCCCCGCGGTCGGGCAGTTCGTAGATCATGCCCACGTTCTCCAGGGCCAGACCCGACATGGATGCCCTCCCGGGGTTCCCGGCGCCTCGACGGACGCTACTTCACCCGTTGCAGGTAGCGGGTGTTGACGGCGCCGCTGTAGTCGTCCAGGGCCCGGGACATCTGCTTCTGCTCCACGAAGAAGTCCGCGGCGCCCTTGGTCGCGGCCTGCACCGTGCCGCCCATCCAGGCCGGCGACAACTGCTGGTCCCGGGTCGGGAACGAGAAGCTGCCGGCGCCGCCGAGATAACCCTTCACCTGTTCCAGGCTCATCCCCCATGCCTTGGCGATGGTGGCCAGTTGGGCGTTGGGGTTGGCGGCAAAGGCGCGGTTGGCGTCCTCGGTGACCTGCAGGAACTGCACCACCCGGTCGGGGTGCTCCCGGGCGAACTCCCGGGTCACGGAGATCACGTCGAAGGTGAGTATGCCGATGTTCTCCTGCTCGGCGCCGGTCATCAACACCTTGCCCTTGGCGGTCATCCGTTCCAGCGGACCGCCGAAGGCGCAGCCGATATCCACCCTCTCGCTCAGGAACGCCGCGGCCGCGTCGTTGCCCCCGGTGACCGGGACGATGGAGACGTCCTTCTCCGACAGCCCGTAGTAGGCCAGGGTCTTCAGCAGTTTGTAATGGGTGATGTTGCCGATGGGCGAGGCGACCCTCCGGCCCTTGAGGGACTTGGCGAAGTTCATGGCGGTGGAGCGGTCGATGCCGGCCTTTTCGTGCGCCACGCAGTTGTCGGCGTCGGAATAGGCCACGGCGACTCCCACCGCCTCCAGCGGCAACCCTCGGCTGACCGCGACCATGAACGGGATCAGCCCCTGGGAGTAGGCGATCTGCACGTCCCCCGAAGCCATGGCCGCGGACATGTCGTTGCCGGTGCCGAAGGACTTCCAGGCGAGGTCCACCCCCATGACCTTGTCATAGGTCTTCTCGATCTTCGCCGCGATGTTCGGCGTGGGCCATTCCAGGAAGTAGGCGACCGTCACCCCGTCCGCGGCGCCTCCCGCGGAGGCCAGCGGAAACGACAGGGCCAGGAGGGCGCCGAGGCCCCGGGCCAGGAACGAGCGAGTTGCTTTCATGGTGACGACCTCCGTGTGAAGTGACGCTCCGTGTCATGGACCCGTCCCCGCCGCATCGCCCCGGCGTCCCCGGCGTCAACCCCGGCCCGGTGCGCAGGCCGGCCCGAACGGAACCGTCGAACCAACCGATTAGCGCACTTCCCCAACCTTTGTCCAGACGGACCGCGGGTTCGCGGATGTGCCGCGGGCGCCGGCGTCTACCGGCTTCGACCGCGAAGCAGCAACCGCGGTTGTCGTTCACGGGTCCGACGAGCGCCGGGGAAACCAGTTCTGCAGTATTCGCTTGAACCTTAGAAATGCACGATCCTGACAGCGCCGGGTGCTCACCTTTCGCGCAAGCTCACGGAAGTACATGGAGGAGATGGGACGCTTCCTCGCCGTTCTGAGGGTCCATTCGAACGCTGCCTTCGGATCGGTTGGTTTGGGGTCGCCCGGGCTCCATAAACCTTGCCGTTCGAGCGCCTTGCGCAAACCGGGGTTACGGTCCGTCCAGCCGAGGACCTCGTCCACGTGGGGTGAGTCACTGAACACCCAGACCTCCAACTCCGGCTCGATCACCACTGGAACGGTCCAGTCCGCCAAGCCCTCACGCTTCAGTCTGTTGTCTTCGATCCAGGATTCGAGTTCGGCGCCGGATGCCGCGGGGACTCCTTCCCAAGCATGATCGAGCACGATCAAGGCATGTTCCGCATTCTTCCGATACGGACCGAGTACCTTCATCGGATGGTGGCAGCATCCCGGATCTCTTTCTTCATGCACCGGCACTTCCCTTGTAATCGGGCGGATGCCGAGCGCGTGCGGCCGCTCCAACAACCCGGATATCGCCGCTTCCATGTTGCGGTCCGCAACGAGGCATACGAGGTCCATCACTCGAGGGCTCCGCTCGCGAGCAGGGCGCCCAGATCGGTGACTCCTTGCCAATCTCGCAAGAGGGGGTGTGCGCGGCCGGCGACGACGTCTGCGCCGCGGTCTTCGTCACGAGCGAAGCAGAGCATTTGGTCGAGGCTGGCGAGGCGAACGATGGCGGGCGAATGGGTCGCCAACAGGACTTGGGCGTCATAGACCGATGAAAGTGACTGAAGGACCGTTTCCACGTTGAGAGGGTGGACGCCGTTCTCCGGCTCCTCGATCAGGTAAGGGCCGGTGGGTTCGGGGAGGTACGCGAGCAGCGTCAACGCGAGGAACCGCAGCGTGCCGTCCGACACCAGCCAGGATGGCGCTTCCAATCCATTGCGGTAGTGAACCATCAGGTAACGATGTCCGTCGTCTGATCGTATGCGGGGCACGATCCGAACCACGTCGGGCAGCGCCTCGCGGACGTGCATGGTCCAGTCCCCATACAGGTCGCGGTGTTTCGCCACTTTGTTCACGAGGTAGGGAAGGTTCGAACCGTCGGGGAGATAGGTGTCGGACTGGCCGGGTGGACTGGGCCGGCGAAGGGCCTCGCTCGACAGGGCGATACGCTGAACGCCTGCCGCCAGCATCTGCTTGAATCGAGCGGCGACCGGAAAAAGCTCCTCGTCCGGAGGCAGGCTGTTCAGTGCGGATTGGCCGGTTGGAACACGGAACTGGAACGACCGTCCGGAAGTTTCGGGATGGAAGGTTGCCCGTTCGGGATCGCTTTCCCGAAAGACTACCTTTCTCCAATTCCTGGGGGGCCGCTTCCCTGGATCGACGACGACCTCCCCAGGCGGCTCGGGCGGGTCCGGGAACTCCGACCGCATGCGTTCGGCTCCGAAGCCCTTGTCCGGCTTCAGCCAGAGGTTCTCCCGGACGATGCGGCAGGGTTCCGACACGTCCACCGTGACCTCGTACCTGCATACACGGGCGGATCCGTTCTTCAGGTGCCCGTGAAGCGCGTCGGGAACGGCTGCCTCCAAGGCCAGTTCGAAGGGCGCGCCGCGCCGCATCCAGGTGATGTGCTGCGGATCGGTGGCGCGGACCGGTACCGCGAGCGGCTGGTGGCCCATGATCGCGTGCTTGAGGTCCACCCGTTGCAGGTCGCCCAGGAAGGCCAGCACGTCGAGAAACGCCGATTTCCCGCTGGCGTTGGGTCCGACCAGGACGTGGAAGGGGCCGAGTCGCTGCGAGACGTAGCGCAGGGAGCGGAAGCCGAGGGCTTCGACCCGGGTCACGATCAGCCCGGAAGCCATGTTTTGCGACGTTTTCATTGCGGTCCCCGCGTGGACGACGGCAGGCCGGTCCAAGTCCGGTCAAGGAACCTCTGAACAGTCGAGACACCCAGGATGGATTCCCTCATCCTGACCCTCTTATCCCCGTTCGTCCTGAGCGTAGCGAAGCGGAGTCGAAGGACGCGCTCATGTTCCGCCGATTGTCCAGATGTTCCTCAAGTCGTGACTCCAAGGTTCCCGGGCGCCGACGACCGTATGGAGCAGCCTTGTTTCAACTACAAAGCTGGCCGGGCTGCAAGCTCGGTCCGTCCGGTATATGGTCGTGGTCTTGAACGGAACCTCCATTTCTGCCCCGAGAAGGTGATACGTGGCTCCAGGTCTTCCCCGCCCTGCGAGACCCATGTCGCGGCCAAAGCGCTCTGGGTCGATATGAACCGTGGCGAAGGAACGGCGGCCTGAGGGATTTGCAGTGGGTTGACAAACGTAAATTACAATTGTATGTTACATGTAACATTCCGTAGTGGAGGGGTATTTGTCTTGGATCTCACAATCGCAGAGTTGGCCCGTGCTGTGGACAAGAGCGAGACCTACGTCCGACAGCATATTCATCGGAAACATCTCATAGCACAGAAGGATGGGCGTAGCGTGTACGTGGACCACGCGGAGGCAGTCCGTTGGGCGTGTGAGCGGGGGCTCCCTGTTGATGCCCTAACCCGTGCCTCGGTGACGATGGATGCAAGGAAGGGCCGGATGGCTCGCATGACGGTTCTGGTTTGGGATGATGCGGCGGCAAAACCGCCAAACCTGTTCACGCTCATACGTCACCGACGGGCGGATGCGTTAGGGCCCTGGGCGAGTGAACCGGACGAGAGTTGGTCTTGTGACGACCTTGGGGACAGACTTCGGCTATTTTCTTGCGACGCACCATTTGAACGCTGTGAGGCATTGATTGGCCAGATACTGGACTCAGGTAAATTGAAGATCGATGGCATCGAAATTGCTTACGCCTTGAACCTCGCTCCTCGCCGCCACTGGGTTTACCGAGATGAGCGTCCGTTGGCCGAAGCCTCGTTGCGCAGCCCGTTCTCGAAGCACAGCGCTGAGGTAGTCGAGTACTGGAGCTTCGCGGAGGGGCCGCGCAATAGCTGGCGAGAGATGCTTGGATCGTCTTCGGCAGACTTGTCGCTTCGACTTTCACGTCTAGGCTTCCCACTCGACCGTCGCTCGGATCGGGTCGGCAACCTGATGATTGCGGGAGCTGAGGATGCAATCACCTGCGATCTGGCAGCAGGTTACGGCCGAACGTTGAGGCTCCATGTGGATTCAGAGAATCTGCTATCAGAAGCCTATCGCGCTACCGTCTGGGCCAGCCACAGTGGAGATGAGGTGCTCCGACGCGAGCTTCTTCTCACGTCCCAGCATCATGTGTTAAATCTGGAATCTGAGGTCGATCACATAGGTTTTGCGATTTTTCGTGCTGCAGATGGACAGTGTATTGATTTGATGGAGGCGTTTCTGATCATGGAGATTTCCGTCCAATTTATGTATGATTCCACCTCGACATTGCATCTCCGTAACCGCCGGAAATCTTTGATTCACAAGGTCAAGCCAGCCGGCGCCATCTCCAAGTTTAACGTACGCTCCGATAACGAGAACGCCGAAATCGACAAGGAGATACGGCAACGAGGGCTTGAACATCGACTCTGGGAACGGGAGGTCGCCGCGCGTCGGGAAGGGAATTTCAGGCGCTTCCAACCAACAGAGGTCGTTGACGCCTTCCAGTATTTTATAGATATTCTGCGTCAAGATTCTGACCAAAAGGCACCGAACTATCTCGTTGACCCCTATTTTCCTTGCTCCAAGGGGCAACTGAAGGGGAACGAAGTACACAAGCTATGTCTTGATCTGTTTGCGTCCACTACCGGCGCTCCCTTACTGATCCTGTGTCAAAGACAAGGAGAAGAGGAAGGCAAGCCGACCCTTTGGTGGTCGGATTATCCCAGGGAGATTACAGCCCATGTCAGAGTACGACGAATAATCTCCAAGCACCCTGGTCGCACGACCGGACATCACGATCGTTACTTGATAACGCCGAAACAAGAGATTCTGATCACCCATTCTATCAACGGCTGGCATGCCGACGGCGTCACCTTCGTCAGGCTGCTGTACGACGTGTATCGCGCTGACGCCGAACGGCTATGGTCAATGAAAATTGGCTCTGAGAACACCGAATTTCTCATTGAAGAGGTCACATAATGACCAGAAACCTTTCACTCGAACCCTCCATTTACGATGACTTGAAGGCCGTTACTTGGCGGATCTTCGGTTCAGGTGAATCGCCTCTGAAGGGCAGATCAACATATGAACTGATCGAGCCAATCGTCACACACTACTTCTCCTCGAGAGATCCAAGTCGAGTTATCAATGAGATTCTCGGATGGTTCGAGTCCGACGGAAAGCAACGATGGCTCAAGTCTGAAATGAGCGAGTCAGTCGCAACCTTAATTGTGGATGGAGTTCGGGGCAACCGCGACGAAAGGGCAATCTGGGCCGTCGGTTCGATCGATACCGACTCGGCTGTACACATCATTCGGTCTAGCTGGTCCTCCGAGGAAATCGACTCGTTCGTGGATCACACTCTTGATATACTGAAGAAACTCTGTGGTGGAGATCAGATTCTTGACGCATCTCGTATTTCAGGGGTTAATTCTGCCAATGCTAAGATCCCAAAGGGCGCTATAACTTCGAGCAAAGGAACATTGGAGATCTTCCAGCAACTCGACAGTCATGGCTTTGATCTCGTCCATATGGCGCTGCATCGTGCAACGGCTCACCTGATAGAACTCGTGGTGGAATTGCGGCCCGATCAATTCAAATCCATGATCGAAAGACTAGATCATCCAGTGATGCAAGCGCGGGCGACTCATCGCAGACTCGTTTCGATGAGGCGTCTAAACCACCGTGAGACACTACTGTGGGTTACCAAAGATTCGTGCGATGCTCTCGTTGCGCTGGCGATTGTACATACACTGAACACCGTCAACAGATTGGACGAAGAAATCCGGCTGCTTGATCGCGGAAACGCTGCTCAACAGATACAGAGGACTGAATTATGCCCCGCGGAAGACGATCTCAATACCGCAGCCGCTAGCCTCCTTACCGATCTGGCTAAGCGGCTGGCTGCTCTGAAAGCAAATATATGTGCGCGCTGGATTGGTGAGTTGCTCAGCTATGCCCCCCGTATGCTACATCAGAGTGAGGATGGTGAGATGCCATGCCGAGTCAAGCAGCTTGAAAAGGCCTGTACAGAGGTGCTTGCGCGACTCGTTCGCCTGTCGTGGTCTGACGATTTACTCGCTGAACTCAATGCTGGATTATGCCAGGCACGACGACCGACTTGGACGCGGCATTTGGCCGATATTGCTCGTGAGATACGTTCTGCAGAGCCAGCGCGGGCTGTCGAGATAGCTCGAAGGAGTTTCGATGCACATAGCCAGATGTTCGAGCACTTGGAACGTGGCAATATGTTTCTGAATTGGAATGACTGGGAGGACCGTGCGTGGTTGCGCAGCCTCGGCTTCACACTTGCATTGTCGTGGGAAGACCTCGATCTGCCGACTTGGGTCTCGGAGCGGTGCCGAGCGTTGCCGCTGAGTGTGTGGGACGCGGAGGAGGATTACAAGAAGTTTATCGCCACCGATCGGGCTACGAAACACTGGTTCCTCATCGCATTCCACGCGATCGAACCCATGAAGGATCTCGGCCGCGCGGCAACCCCAGAGTCGGTTCGCACGCTCGCCGAGAAGCTGTGGGCTCACCTTCGCTTTGCTGGGCAGTACCTCCATAGGCATTCCGAAACCTCAGTTGTAGCGGAATATGCTGCTCGTTTGGTCATAGAGTTCGGCGAGCCTAGCGAAGCGTGGTTGTTGAAGCAGGCACGTGATCCTTTGGTTGAAGCTTGTACCTTATGGGGGCTATATGACCAGAGTAAACTCAAGAATGATCGCAAACACAAGAAATATCCATATTGCGACGAGGTGATAGCGAGTGAATTTGCCCGCATCGCGGCGGAGCGTTACGACGATGGGAGGCAGGTCGATTTGGAAGCATTACGATGTTGGGGTCGATTATGGCTTATGCTAGATGTGGTCAAGGAGGCGGAACACACAGCCATGGCGATCCTCGCGTTTCCTCCAAAGGTGCGTAACCGTACCGATCAAATCTTGGCATTGAAGTTACTGTCGCTAGTGGCTAGCACAGAGGAGCCGGATTCGGCGACGGCAGGTCACCTCGAGTCGCTATATGGTGACCTATGGTCGGTGTACACACCTAGCGAGGAGCGCGAGGATCGTCGTCAGATCGACGACTGGCTCAAACGGTAAGAAGTCACGGATCTTCAGGATTTCACGCTTCAGCCAGACTCCATCAATAGCGCCGCGATGCGCCTTGCGGTATCTGTGAAGTGCTGGACCTCCTCCGGTCGTAGTGGGCGGTCGAGGATGTCGCGTTCGCGGTAAGAGAGCCATTTCTTGAGGACTTGGTAGCCGCCGAGCTCGTAGCCCCAGACCGCGGCCGGAACGTTTTTCCAAAAGGTGCGGCCGTTCAAGTACACGTCGAAGGTCGTTTCGCCAATGGTTCGGGAGGCATTGCCGAGAGCGGCGCGTTCTTCGACGAGACCCTGGCCGGGCATGACCGCGCCGCCCGTTCCATAGTGGCCCCAACCGGCGGTCAACGCGAAGTCGTCACCGGTCATGTTGTGCCCGTCCGTGGTGGCAGGAACGGCGATGGCGGCTATCTCCGAGCGCAGTCTGCCCGTGGTTACCCCGGGGACCGGCGTATCGGGGTCGAGCAGAGCCGCCAGTTGGCGGCCACGGGCGGCCGATCGGGCGAGTATTTCCGTCGCTTCAGTGGTCTCTCTGTCCGGGGATACGGAGCCTTGTTCGGATTCTGTCGAGACGCTTGCGTTCCCGAGAGCGGACCAGCGGGGGAGCGGGATGCGAGGCCATTCCATGCGGAGCACCTCGGTGTTGGCCTCCCGGTACGCAGGATCGTGAAGCACGGCGAGTACGTGGTGGAATAGGTCCTCGACCCCAAGGTCGAGGCGTTTGAGGTAGCGTTGTGCCACGCCTGAAAGATTGGGGCGGCGGCCGCTATCTTCGCTGTCGTCACGGAGCCATGCGGGAATGCATGTTGCACCGCGGTCCATGAGATCGAGGCAGCCAATATGCGAGAGCACTTGTGGTGGCGACCATTCCCGACGCGGTTTCTGCTGTGCCACCAGCCATTCGTTCCCTTGGAACACATGAGGCCGGTAGTCGGGTACAGGACGGCCAAGCAGGCCATGTCCCGACTCCCAATACAGCCACCGGTTATCGAACGGCCGGTAGGCGAAGCGAATGAAGCCGTCCTCGTTCGGGCCGCCGCGGGCGAGCAGCGCCTCTCGCACCGCACGGGCGTCGCGTACGACAAAACCTGACGAGCTTTTCATCGCACCGGGGTATCGCCGGGCGATTTCTTCATGGCTCAGGTCCCCGTTGAAGTAGTCAGAAATCCGCGCTTTGAGGCGGTCGAGGTCAATGTCGATCAGGAACGAGTCCCGCTTTGTCTGCACCCCCGGGAACGACACCGGAAACAGGTCGGGCAACGCCGGCCAATCGAACCAATCCCCGCTCACCGCCGTTTGCACGAACGGCAGGCCCAGCGGCAGGAGCGGCGACACCTCGGCATACACCGCGCCCGGCTCCGCTTCCGCGGTTTCCAGCAACTCCTCCCGCTTCCCCTGACCCCACAGATGGCGGAAACCCACCGCTTCCGCCGGCGCATGGTCCGCCTTGCGCACCAGCGTCGCTATCGCCGTCCCCACCTGTATGCCCACCGGGTCCCCTTCCGTCGAAAAGATGCTCGGGTCCGGCGTCCCGTCCGGCGCTACCTTCCCGGTCTTGTACTTGTCACCGTTCAGGCAGTCGATGCGCACCGCGTCGAAGGCTTCCAGGTAGCGTTCCCGCATCCCCGTGAACGACAGGCCGTCGAGCCACGAGTAGTTGGAGATGAAGCACACCACGCCCCGGCCGGTCTTCTCCGCAATGCGTCGTTCCGCCATGCGGAAGAAGCGCACGTACAGGTCGTTCAACCCCTGTCCATCCGGTCGCCGTACCCGCTTCGTCCTTCGGTAGGACTCCGACAGTTCCCGCTCCTCGTCCACTGCCATGCCGGCAAAGCCGTTGTAGGGCGGGTTGCCCAGGATCACCAGGATGGGCGTCTCCTGCTTCACCCGCTCCGCACGGTCCCGTTCCTCCTCCAGTTCCGGGAAGGGCAGGGGCTTGATGGTGTGCGGCTCCCAGCCGGTGAGAGCGTTGGTGAGGAAGACGCCGGGCCGTTCCACGCCGTCATCCGCCAGGGGCGCGTCCAAGTCCTGCATGGTCAGTCCCACTTGCAGGTGAGCCACCACGAAGGGAGCGGGCATGATCTCGAAGCCGAACACCCGCTCGGTGGCCGCCTGCTTCACCCGCGCCCCGGCCAACGCTCCCAATCCCTGCCCTTCCAGGTTGGAGGCGATGCGGCGCAAGACCTCTGCCAGGTAGGCCCCGGTGCCGCAGCACGGGTCCAGCACATAGACGTTCTCCGCAGCCAGCCCTTCCGGGATGCCCAGGTCGTCCTTCAGGGCCCGGTCCACCCGGGCCACCATGTAGCGCACCACTTCGGAAGGGGTGTACCAGACGCCCAGTTGCTTGCGCAGTTCGGGGTCGAAGGCTTCGAGGAAGGGCTCGTAGAAGTAGGGCACGGCCTCGCCTTCGTGGAAGCGGGAGAAGAAGGCCGCGTGGTCCACCCGGTCCAGTGCGGCGGCGGTCCAGTCCAGGACTTCCACCAAGCCCAGCGGTTGCAGGCGGCCGGGGTCGGATAGTTGCTGGAACAACGCTCGGAGCACCGGCGCGCGCAGGTGCCAGACCGCTTCGCGCCAGTGGAAAGAGGCGGGCGGGACGCCCGCGTTCCCAGGGGGGGCGTTGGCAGGGGAGACGTTGGCAGGGACGTTCGGACTGCCGACCCTTGCCCACAGCACCCAGGCGGAGAAGACGCCGTAGAAGAGCGTCTGCACCAGGGTCGAACGGAAGAAGCGCGTCCCCCGCTCTCCCTCAAAGCGGACGCCCAACGCCTCTTCCAGCGCCTTGCGCACCAACTCCAACGACAGCGCGTCGCCCGCGGCCTCCACGCGGGCCAAGCCATCCCGGGCATAGGAGGCCAGCAGCCACGCCAAGTCCTTGGGTTCGGCCAACGCAGCCCGGTGCGACAGCGCCCGGCACAGGTATTCGCCCAAGCCCGCGCCGACTTCCCGGGCAAAGGCTCGGGGCTTCTCCAGCTTGCGCCGGAAGTCGTCCGCGCCGTCTGCCAGACGGAAGGTTTCGAGCTTCGCCGGATGGCCTGCCGCGTCTTCGCCCATCAGCACGAAATCGCGGGTGTTGGTCACCAGCACCAGCCGGTAGCGGTCCCAATAGCGGCTTACCTGACCGCCTGCCGCGGTGAGCCAAGCGTCGTCGTCCGCGGCCTTCACTTCCACTACGCCGCGCTCCGGCGTCTGCCCCTCTCGCGGTTGGCCCCGCTGGACCTGCCTTGCCGCGTAGAGGCCGAAGTCGGGATGGCCCGCGCCCTGGTCGGCCAACTCCTGGACGCAGAACACCTTGGGTTTGAGGGCCGCGCCCGCGGCGTTCAGCAGGTTCGCCAGCGGCCCGTAGCTGGATCGCTCCCCGGTGGCCCCGCCCGAGGCATGCACCCGCCTCAGGTCGGCAAAATAGGTCTCCACCGCTGCGGTCAGCTTTTGGTCCGTTGCCGCCATCTCCTACTTTGTTGCCGAGCGCGGCCTGACATGCAAGCACTGCACATGCCCGCGTCCTCTCTCCAACTCTCTTCCAGAGCGGAGCGCGTCCTTCGACTTCGCTTCGCTACGCTCAGGACGAACGGAGGGTTCTGGATTCCCGCGAAAGCCACTCCGTCATTCCCGCGAAAGCGGGAATCCATCCATTCTTGTGAAAACCGGCTCTTCCACCTGTCGTTCGATCTGCCCGGTTCCTCTTGCCGCGGTCGTTTGCCCCGGACTTCCAAAAACCCTATCCTGATCGAAGTCTCATCGCGTGGCTCTTCCGGCTTTTGAGTGGGCAGGGTTTGACGGGTGAGCGTACCTTCCCCCTCAAGGGGGGAGGGAATCGGAGTTCTCCGCAATGTCGAACCGACGACAGCAAGATGGGAATCGGACATCATCGCGTGGGAGGGGAATGTCACAACACACAGGAATTCCTGAAGCGCCGCGTTCGTCCGTGCGGGGGAAGGCCGCCGCGCCTGCGGCCGTTGGGGTGCTGGCGGCGTTGCTGCTGGCCGGGGGCGCGGCGTTCGGCCAGGGGTGGGGCGGCGACCGCCCGGTGGCGGTGAAGGTGGTGCAGGTGGAGTTGGCGGAGATCCCCGAGGTGGTCTCCTTCATCGGCACCATCGAGCCCGACGTGGCCACCACCGTCGCTTCCGTGGTGTCGGGCCGGGTGGCGGCCGCGGACTTCCGTGAAGGCGACGCGGTGGTCGCGGGGAAGACGGTGCTGATGGAGGTGGACCGCGGGGGGCGCGAGATCGCGTTGCGGGAGCGTGCGGCCGCGGTGGCGCGGGCGCGCAAGCAGTGGGAGAAGTTGAAGGAGGGTTCCCGCTCGGAGGAGGTGGCGCAAAGGCTTGCCGGGGCCAAGGAGCAGGAGGCCATCCTGCAGCGCGCCCAACGGGACTTCGAGCGCGCCGGGCGGCTCCATGAGGACCAGCTCATCAGCCTCGCCGAGTTCCAGAAGATCGAGAGCGACTACCTCGCCGCGCGCGAGAAGCACGGCAGCGCCCGCGCCGCTCTGAAGCTCACACGCTCCGGGGCCAGGACCGAGGACATCGCCATGGCCGAGGCCGAGCACGACGAGGCCCGGGCGCGCCTGGACGCGGTGGCCTACGAGATCGAGAAGAGCACGCTGCTGGCGCCCATCTCCGGGTTCGTGGTCGGGAAGCGCGTGGACGTGGGCGACTGGGTGCACGCCGGTGAGCCGGTGGCGGACGTGGTGGACCTGGATCCCGTCTTTGCCGCGGGACCGGTGGGGGAACGGAAGATCGGGCTCATCCGTGCGGGCCTCCCGGCCGCGGTGGCGCTGGACGCGTTCCCCGGCGAGGTCTTCTCCGGGGAGGTGGCGCACGTCATTCCCCAGGCGGACACCCGCAGCCGCAGCTTCCCGGTGAAGGTGCGGCTCTCCAACGCCCGGGGGCGGCTCAAGGCGGGGATGCTGGCGCGGGTCCGGGTTTCCGTCGCGCGGGGCGGTCCGAGCGTGCTGGTTCCCAAGGACGCGGTGGTCCGGCGCGGCGCCGACCAGGTGGTCTTCGTCGTGGCCGACGGCCAGGCCAGGGCCGTCAAGGTGGACACCGGACGCAGGCACCGGGCGCTCATGGAGATCTCCGGGGGGGACCTCCGGCCCGGCCAGCAGGTGGTGACCCTGGGGAACGAGGTGCTGCGCGACGGCGCAAAGGTCCGTCTCGTGAACGGAGCCGGGGGTGGAGCGAAGGCCGGGACGAGAGCCGGAACGGGGCGCAATGAGCATCGTTGATTTCTGTGTCCGCAACCCCGTCTCCGTGACCGTGGGCATCATCCTGGCGGTGCTCTTCGGGACCATCGCCCTGCTGCGCCTTCCGATCCAGATGATCCCCACGGTGGACCGGCCCGAGATCACGGTGGAGACGGAGTACCGGGGCGCCGGGCCTCTGGAAGTGGAGCGCGAGGTGACCGACCGCCTGGAGGAGAACCTCAACGGCGTCGAGCAGCTCAGGCAGGTCTCCTCGACCTCCATCGAAGGCAAGTCCACGGTGGTCCTCAAGTTCGACTGGGGCGCCAACAAGGACGTGGCGCGGTTGGGGGTGTCCGAGAAGCTCGACCTCGCCACCGACCTGCCGCCGGACGTGGACGAGTCCCGCATCCGCGCGGTCAACACCGACGAGGAGATGCCCATCTCCTGGATCATCGTGGATACGGACGGCGACCTCAACCGCATATGGGAGGAAGTGAAGGACGTCATCGTGCCGCAGCTCGAACGGACGCCCGGGGTCGGCGCGGTCTGGCGCTTCGGCGGCCAGGACCGGCAGGTGCACGTGACGCTGGACCCCCGGGCCATGGCGGCCCGGGGCGTCACCGTCTCCGACGTCCGGCAGGCCATCACCCGTGAGAACCGCAACGTCAAGGGCGGGGACCTGAGCGAGGGCAAGCGGAGGCACCTGGTGCGGACCCTGGGACAGTTCGACGAGCTGCGCCACGTGGACGACGTGGCGGTGCGGCACGACGACCGGGGCGTCGTGTACGTGCGGGACGTGGCCGCGGTCTCGTTCGGGCACGAGGACCGGGACTTCGCGGTGCGGATCGACGGCCGGCCGGCCCTGGGCCTGGGGGTGCTGCGCCGCTCCGGCGCCAACACCATGGAGGTCATGGAGGGCGTCCGGCAGACCCTGGACAAGCTCCAGCAACGATACCGGGACAAGGGCGTCCGCCTGGAGATGGTCTATGACGAGAGCGGCTACATCCGCGGCTCCATCGGCCTGGTGACCCGGAACGTCTATTTCGCGGTGGTCCTGGCCGTGCTGGTCCTGCTCCTGTTCCTGCGGAGCGTCGCCAGCATCGTGGTGGTGGCGGTGGCGATCCCGGTGTCCATCGTCACGACTTTCGTGGTCCTCCACGTCCTCGGCTCCTCCCTCAACGTCATCATGCTGGCCGGCCTGGCCTTCGCCACCGGCATGGTGGTGGACAACGCGGTGGTGGTGCTCGAGAACGTCTTCCGCCATCGGGAAATGGGCAAGGGACGCCTGCAGGCCGCGGCCGACGGGGCCCGGGAAGTGGGCGGGGCCATCGTGGCCTCCACCCTGACCACGGTGGCGGTGTTCGTTCCGGTCCTGTTCATCCGGCAGGAGGCCGGCCAGTTGTTCCGGGACATCGCCCTGGCCATCGCGGTGGCGGTGGCGCTTTCGCTGGTGGTGGCCCTCACCGTGGTGCCCATGCTTTCCGCCCACGTGCTTCCGGCCCGGACGCGGGTGCGGTTCCGGCGCCTTCGCGCGCCCATGTCCGTGCTGGACAGGGGCGGGGCCGGGTTCTCCCGGCTGGTGCTGGGACTGCTTGCGTGGCTCCAGCGCGGGTCCCTCCGCCGGTTGGCGGTGATCCTGCTGATCGTGGGGGGATCGGTGGCGCTGGCCTACGCCTTCGCTCCTCCCCTGGACTACCTGCCCCGGGGGAACCGCAACCTCGTGTTCGTGGTGGTGAAGACCCCGCCCGGTTTCAACACGGACCAGAAGGAGGAGATCATCCAGGTCCTGGAGTCCCGGTTCCTGGCCATCCCGCAGGTGGACCGGCTGTTCGCCGTGGTGCGCGTGGACACACCCATCATGGGCGCCATCGTGAAGGAGGCCCATACGGACCTGCAGGGCATGCGGCAGGTGGTGGCGGCCATGCGCGGGGCCGCGGGGGGCATCGCCGGGACCCAGGCGGTGTTCGTCACCCAGTCCTCGCTCTTCCGCCAGCGCGGTTCCTTCTTCGGCGGCAACAACGTGGCGCTGGACGTCAAGGGGGACGACCTGGAGTCCATCCGGCGCATCGCGGGGGACCTGGAGGGCAGGATCCGCGGCGTGTCCGGGGTGAACTTCGTCAACTCGTCCTTCGAGTGGGGCAACCCGGAGATCCGCGTGACCCTCGACCGGGACCGGGTGTCGGCCCTGGGCCTGCGGGCGTCCGACGTGGGCGAGGTGGTCGAGACGGTGGTGGAGGGCACGTCGGCCGGGCGTTTCCGGGAGCGCGGCAAGGAGATCGACATCGTACTCAAGGGGCCGCGCCGGGAGATGGAGCACACCCAGGACCTGGGCGCCATGACGCTCTCCAACGGCTCCGGCCGGCTGGTGCAGCTTTCGGACATCGCCGAGATCCGGCCCGGGGACGGTCCCACCAAGGTCGAGCATGTGGACCTGGACCGGGCCATCAAGTTGAACGTGAACATGGAGGAGACCCTGCCGCTGGAAGAGGCGGTGCGGCTGGTGGAGGAGGACGCGGTGGCGGGCGTGCGGCAGACCCTCCCGTTGGGCTACTCCATCGACGTGAGCGGCCAGGCCCAGAGCCTGGCGGAAGCGTGGGACGCGTTCAAGTGGACGTTCCTCCTGGCCGTGGTGGTGGTCTATCTCGTCATGTGCTCGCTGTTCGAGTCCTGGACCTACCCCCTGATCATCATGTTCAGCGTGCCGCTGGCGGCCACCGGCGGGGTGCTGGCGGTGAGCCTGGGCCACGCGAACGAACCCACCATCAAGATGGACACGGTGACCATGCTGGGTTTCATCATACTGGCGGGCATCGTGGTGAACAACGCCATCCTCATCGTGCACCAGACCCTCAATTTCGTCCGCGCGGGGGAGACGCCCCAGGAAGCCCTGCTCTCGAGCGTGCGCACGAGGATCCGCCCGATCTTCATGACCACCGCCACCACGGTGTTCGGCATGTTGCCCCTGGTCCTGTCCCGGGGCGCGGGTTCGGAACTCTACCGCGGCCTGGGCTCCGCGGTGCTGGGCGGGCTCGCCCTCGCCACGGTGTTCACGCTGGTGCTCACCCCGACCCTGTACTCCCTGTGGCTGGACGTGACCGAGGGTTGGCGCCGCGGCGCGGCCGGGGAAGACGCGCGCGAGGACGCGATGCCCGCGCCGGAAGCGGCGCCCGGGGTCGATTGACCGGGACGCGGCGAGATGCGGTATAGGAAACCCTGAACGATTGCTCCGTTCGTCCTGAGCGTAGCGAAGCGAAGTCGAAGGACGCGCTTTTCCACAGGAAGAGCATACGAACATCGGGAGGAGTCCATCGTGCCGAACGCTGAAATCGTCGCCATCGGGTCGGAACTGTTGCTGGGCCAGATCGTGGACACCAACTCCGCGTGGATGGCCCAACGCCTGTCCGACCTGGGGATCGATCTGTTCTTCAAGACCATCGTGGGCGACAACCCCGGACGCATGAAGGAAGTCATCGGCCGGGCCCTGGACCGGGCCGACCTGGTCATCACCAGCGGCGGGCTCGGTCCCACCCGGGACGACCTCACCCGGGAGACCGTCGCCGAGGTGTGCGGCCGCAAGCTCGTGCGAGACCCGGCGTTGCTGGAGCAGATCGACCGGCGGTTCCGCCGGCGCAACATGATCATGACCCCCAACAACGAGCGCCAGGCCGACATCCCCGAAGGCGCCATCCCGGTGGAGAACCCCAACGGCACCGCGCCGTCCTTCATCGTCGAGCACGAGAAGGGCGTGGTCTATGCGCTGCCCGGAGTGCCCCACGAGATGAAGTGGCTGTTCGAGAACGAGGTGGTCCCCTACGCCCGGCGCAAGTTCGACCTTTCGGAGACCCTCACCTACCGGGTGCTGAAGGTGACGGACATGGGGGAAAGCTCGGTGGACGACAAGATCGGCCGCCTGATCGCCGAGTCGAGCAACCCCACGGTGGGCGTGCTGGCGCACCCGGGCCAGGTGGACGTGCGCATCGCCGCCAAGGCGTCGAGCCGGGAGGAGGCCATGAAGCTCATCGCGCCCGTGGAAGCCGAAGTGCGGGGGCTTCTCGGGAGCCATGTCTTCGCGGTGGACGACGAGACCATGGAGGACGCGGTGGGCCGGCTGCTGCGAGAGAAGGACCGCACCGTCGCGGTCTTCGAGGACATGACCGCGGGACTCGTGGCCGAGCGTCTCCAGCGGGCCAGCCGGGACCATTTCCTGGAGGGCCGGGTGGCCCCGGGGGAGCGCGCCGCGAGGCGGCTGCTGTTCCGGTCGCGCCGACCGGAACAGGCGGACGCGCTGCTGGACCGGCCGGAGCAACTCACCGAAGAGATGGCCTGGACGGTCCGGCAAGAGGCCGGAAGCGACCTGGGCCTCGCCCTGCACGCGGTGGAAGCCCCCGGAGACACCGCGGTGAACCTCGCCCGGGGGCAGACGTACATCTCCGTCACTGACGGAACGGACTTCCACACCCGTACCTACAACCTGGGCGGCCGCGGCGGCCCCGACCGCACCCGCATGAGCCTCAACGCCGTCTCGCTGATCCGCACCGTGCTGCTGGAAGGAATGGAAGCCTCGGGCGGGTGACCCGAGGCGGGACGTGGCAGGAGGCTCATGGAACTTCTGATATTCTGGATAGTCCTCCCGGTCATCGTTGCGCTGATCGCCAACTCCAAAGGCCGCAGCGGCCTTGGATGGTTCCTCTAGGCCTTTCTCATCTGGCCCGTGGCGCTGGTCCACATCCTGCTCGTCGGCAGGACGCCGGAAGGAGAAATGAAGAAGGCCCTGTCCGAAGGGCGCGTTCCCTGCCCTCACTGCAAGGAGATGATCAAGAAGGAGGCCCACGTCTGCCCCCATTGCCGGAGGGACCTGGTTTGATGCTCATTTGATACAGTGAATCCCATGAAGGACGTGAGGTTCGTCGGCTCTTCGCTCGAAGATCTTCGTGTCCTTCCGAAAGCCGCCGCCAAGACATGGGCCGCCAGATCCATAGGATCCAGCAAGGGCTTGCGCCGGAGAGGTAGCCCATGGAGATTCATACCTATCGGAGCGTTTGGGACGCGGTTGCGGACGGCCCCGATGAGGCGGCCAACCTGAAGCTCAGGTCCCGGCTCATGGACGCCATCGAGGACTACATCGACCACGAAGGCATCACCCAGGATGAGGCGGCAAGACGGCTCGGTGTGCCGCGGTCGCGTCTGAGCGAGTTGATCAACGACCGGATCAGCAAGTTTACCATCGACAAGCTGGTGAACATGGCCGCTCGGGTGGGACTGACGACCCGGCTCACCGTCAGGAGAGGCAGCCGCGGACCATGACCCGGGCTGCGGCGGCGTCCTGACAGTTCTCTTCTGGCGGTGGCTCCGTTTCAAGGTTCCTCGGGTGGATCCCTATGCACAACCAGGCGTCGCAGACAGACGATGGCTCTGTGCAAGCTCTCCGACCGTCGAGAGGCGACTTCGGGCCGCCAAGTGGTCTGGACGTATTCGATGAGTCGGGATACGTACACCGATCCTACTTGGCGACCGCTGCCTTCGTGCGGGACCATGTCCGTGCGGATGTTTCTGCGTCGGGAGCCACGCGCCAAGTTTACCAGGGTGGTCTTGGGCGAACCCAGACCCTCTACGTTCATGGGGATTCGGCTCCGGGCGACGCTCAAGTAGTCCGCCAACGTTGCGGCATCCGCCATCAACCAGGCTTCGATTTCCCGAACGACGATACGAAAGCAGAGGCGCGGCGCTGCTCTGGGGAGCCATGCGTCTCGCAACATGGGAGCGCAGTCGGCATCGGAATCGAGGTCCACCAGTACGACCCATGATTCATGGAGGGCCGCCCGGTTGTAGCCTTGGAGCCTCTGGTGGAGGTGGGCCTTGCCGTCTCTTCCATGGACTTCCCCGACCACGCCGCCGACGTGGGCGATGAGTCTCCGCACCACCGCCTCGTCGATCAATCCTTCGACCGCCGCCTTGATGATCGGAACGGACACGCCTTACGCTTTCGTGAGCAGGGCGAGTTGCTCGGCGTTCTGTGGCCGTGTCCTGGGGATCACCACGTCGGCCAGCGAAAGGCCGTCGGCTAGCAATTGGCGGGCGTCGGGGAACGAAGCCGCGGGAGTCACTTGGGTTCCTCCGGTTCCGGGACGGAGAAGGAAGGTTTCGTCGAGGCCGATTCCCTCGTCGCGCAGCAATTCCGGCGAGTGTGTGCTCAGGAATATCTGTCTTCCGGTTCGACGTTGTGCGTGCGCCAACATCTGGGGAAGCAGCCGCACGAGGTCGGGATGGAGCGACAACTCCGGCTCTTCGATCAACAACGGCCCCCCGTTCTCCAGGGCTGCCCAGATGAGACCCATGAGGCGCAGCGTGCCGTCCGAAAACTGCTCCTCGGTCTGCCAGGTTCCCTGTGACCGCCAGTGTTCGTACCTGCCCTGCAGGTGAGGCAGGCCCCTGCCGTCGTGCGTCAAGGCGATGGCTTCGAGTTGCGGGACCGCGGCCCGAAGGGCTTTCTGGATCAGTTCCAGTCGCGCCCTCCGAGTCCGTTCCGTCGTCCTGGCTACCTGATCGAGGAAATCGCTGCCGCAGGGATCGCTGGACCGCCCTCCCGACCGTTCCGGCTGACGGACGAGTTGTGGCACGAGGCACAGGGAGCGGATGGACGCAAAGAACTTGGCCAATCCACGGAACGGCAGGTTGACGTTTACCTGCTCCAGGCAGGTCTGGGTGAGACGGTCGGCGTCGTTGCGGTCCGCTTCGTCCGGTCGGTCGATGATCGGGGCGGCATCTCGCAGCACCCGTTCCCTGCACACCAGGGGCCGACGATGGTTGTCCTGACGGCAGGAAAGTTCATAGGTCCATCGACGGCCGGTGTTGCCTTCTTTCAGGTCCACGTGGATCTCCACGTCCGCATGACGCCGGGACGCCAGACAGCGAAGGGCGCTCATCCCGCCACGACGGTGAACAGCCTCTGCGAAACCGCCCGAGGACGCGAGTTCGTGCAAGAACCGAACGGCGTCCAGCAGGTTGGACTTGCCCGAAGCGTTGGGGCCGACGAGAAACATTCGGTCCCCGATGGCGACATCCACGTCCTGGAAGTTCTTCCAGTTCTTGAGGCGCAAACGGGAAAGCTTCAGGTTACCGGCCATCCTGTTTCTCCGTCGTCCGCTTTCGAGCGGAGCCTCCGTTCGAGACGCAACTCGACCCTTTCGAGCTTACCCACACGAAATCCTGAAGAGCCCATGGATTCTCTTTCCATTTGCCGTCAAGGTCAAGTATCCTCCCCTTCGTCCGTGAGGTGTTCCATGCCCTACGCCGATTCCCATGGGGTGCGCATCTACTACGAGGTCTCCGGCGAGGGCCGGCCTTTCGTGTGGGTGCACGCCAACCCTTTCGACCACAACCTGCTCCTGTACCAGGTGGCGCATTTTTCCACGTGGTTCCGGGTCATCGCGTTGGACATCCGGGGTTACGGCCGGTCCGACAAGCCCGTCACGCCGTTCTCCCTGCGGGACATGGCGGACGACGTGCTCGCGGTGTGCCGGGCCGAAGGCGTGGGCGAAGCCGTGGTGGGGGGCGTCAGCGTGGGCTCGGGCATCGCGTTGCTGCTGGGCCTCGACCACCCGGAGACGTTCCGCGGGGTGGTCCTCGTGGGCGGGAGCAGCGGGGGCGGCGCGCGCACCGGGGAGCGGATCCGCGGCTACACGGAGGACGCCGCCGCGTACCACGAGAAGCACATCCGGGAGCTGGTGGCCCCGGGTTTCGCGGACACGAAGCTCGGACGATACCTGTTGGGCCTCTTCCTGGAGCGCAACCCATGGCTGTCCGGCGAGTCCATCGCGCAGATCTTCCGCGCCCGGGCCGGCGCCGACATGACCCCGCGCCTGTCGGAGATGAAGGTCCCGACGCTGGTGGTCAACGGCGAGCACGACCTGTCGCTGGAAGGCGGCCGGCGCACCGCGGAGTTGATCCGGGGCGCGGTGCACAAGGTGCTGCCGGGCACGGGCCACGCGTGCTGCATCGAGGACCCTGCGGGGTTCGACGCCCTGGTGCTGGAGTTCCTGCGGGACAACGGCCTGATGGACTGAGCCGTCCGCGGGACCGGGCTATGGGCTCGTGGCCGCGGCGGCGAACCCGTGCAGGAACCGCTGTTGAATTGGGAGAGAGGGGCATGAGCGTGTCCTTCGACTCCGCTTCGCTACGCTCAGGACGAACGGGGATAGGAGTGTCAGGGTAAGGGAATCCGTCCTGGAAGTCCCGATTGTTCAGGGGTTGCCGTAAGGGGCCGCAGCCAATTCGTCCCAGCGGCCCGCGGCCGCGGCTACGCAGCGGTCCACGTCCTCGGCCAGCAGGAGACGCTGCTCCACCAGGGCCGCGGCCGCGGCCCGGACCGCCTCCAGGTACGCTTCCCTGGACGGGTAACGCTCCCGGATGGAGGGCCGGGGATCCCCTTGCGCTGCGCGCTCTTCCGCGGTGTTGGCGAAGCGAAGGGCGCTGCCGACGATGCCCGCCAGGGTCTCGGAGTCCTTGCGCAGGTTCCAGCCCGCGTAGGTGGCGAGGGGCGCGGCCACTTCCGGGACCCGGACGCCGGAGACCTCGTTGCCGTCGGGGTCCACCGACGGCGTCAATACCGGGTACTCCCGGGCCTCCTCTTCCAGCGGCGGCTCTTGCGAGATGAGGCCGCGGGCGAAACCCGCTCCGTAATCCAGGCGGCGCAGCCGGTGGGGGCTTGGGCAGGCGCTTCCGGGCAGTTGCGGGAAAGCGCGCCCAAAAGCGTCTCCGGTCACGAGTTCGCCGTGGGACCGCCGTGGGACTCGGCTGCCGGGGGGTGGCGCGCCCTCGGTGGCCCATTGGTCCAGGGCGCGCAGCAGGGCGCGCAGCACCGGGTTGGCCGCCAGCGGGTTCTGTGGGTATCTCGGCGCGCCGCCTTCCAGGGGCGCGGCCGCGTCGTTGTGCTGGAGGCAGGAGAGCAGGTAGATGCGGGCGCGCTCGTGCTCCGGCAGGTCGTTGCCGCGCCCGTCCGTATGCACCAGGGATCCCCGGCGCTGCCAGTACTCGGTGGCGGTCTGGGTGTGGATGACGAGGGGGTCGGTGTCCGGGCGTTTCAGGATCGCGTCCTCTTCCCTGGTGAAAGGGTCCTCGGTGCGGCAATAGGCGAACGGGAACTCGTCCGACGGGTAGAGGTGGTCTTCGTGCTGGCGGGGGTAGCGGTCGGGTTGCGCGAAGCGGTAGTTCAGGGCCAGCCGCCCGGCCCCGGCCACGTGCGGGAACACGGCGTCGAAGACCCGCCGGCCGGCGTCGGAGGCGTTGAACCCGCGATAGACGAACTCCCGCAGGAAACGGCCGCTCTGGGAGCGCCCCCAGGCGTAGGCTTTCTCCACCCCGCGCCCTCCCTCCCGCAGCGGGTTGGCCCGTCCCGCGGCGTCCTCGTCGGCATGGCGCAGGAAGTCCACGAGGTCGCGCACGCCGGCGAAACCCAGACCGAGCACCAGCGGGTCCCGGGCGGTGTACAGCAACTCGTGGATCCAGCCGGGCCGGAAGCCCCCGGGCACATGGCAATGGGCGGCCGACGGCGCGAGCCTGCCGTGGGCGTCCGGTGCGGCAAAGCGCCAGTCGCTTGCCGGGACGGGCTGGCGCGGGTCCTGCTCCCGCGCTCGGCGCGTCAGCGCCGCGGCCCCGGTGTCCGGCGCCGCGGCCTCGTAGGGCCGGATGTAGTCATGCCCCCCCAGCGGCACGGTGGTGACCCCGGGATCCTCGACGATGAACTCGGCCCGGACGGTCCCCGTGACCGCGCGGCCCGCGGTGGGCAGATCCATGGTCATGCGCCCTTCCACCGGAAGCAGGTCGCCCTGCCAGCCGGACCAGACCACCGTGTAGCCCTGCCGCATGAGGAAGCCGTTGCCGGCGTCCCGGGCGGTGCGCGGGTCGTGGGCGGGCGGCGCGTCGTTGAAGAACTGCAACGCGCGCTTGTTGCCGCGGTTGACCACGTCGTAGAGCAGGCGGCGGTTGCCCCGGCCCATGTCCCTGGGCTTGAGGATGAACAGTTCCGTGGAATAGGCCGCCAGCCCCCGGTGGTCGGCCGGCGCAAGCGGCAGATCGACGATGGGCTCGTTGGCGGCCAGGCTCGGGTCGATGGCGAACCGGACCCGTCCCTTGATCCGTTCGTAGGGCCCGACGCCCCCGAAATCGGCGCCGCCGGCAAAGTCCGTGCGTTCCTCGATGACCAGGGTCGTGTGCATCGGCGTCTCTCGCGGTGGGGTTCCTCGCGCGCGGGATCAGCGCAGGTGGTCGTGCCAGCTCAGGAGGCGCCGGCCGGCAAAGGCGATGACGAACGATACCGCGATCAGGATCACCGAAAGGGCGTAGGCCACGCCCACCTCTCCTTCGTGGTACTGGGTCCAGATGAGGGTGCTGAGGACGGTGTTGTTGGACGACGCCAGCAGCACCGCGGCCGACAGCTCCCGGATGCTGTGCAGGGCGACCCACAACCACAGGCTCACCAGGGCGGGCAGCAGGATCGGCACGATGACCTTCCTCAGGGTCATGCGGAAGGAAGCGCCGCAGGTGTAGGAGGCTTCCTCCAACTCCTTGTGGATCTGGACCTGGGCGGCGATCATGGCGCGCGAGCCGTAGGACAGGTAGCGGGTGATGTGGGCCACGGCGATGATCCAGACGGTGCCGTAGATGCCCACCGGCACGGACAGATAGACGAGGATGAGGGCTAGGCCGATGATGACCGAGGGGACCGCGATGGGCGTGAAGGTGGCGAGGTTGAGCACGGAGCTCAGCCGTCCCGGAAAGCGGACCACGATCCACGCCGCCACCGTGCAGACCAGCGCGGTGACCGTGGCCGCGCTGAAGACCACCACGCCGGTGTTCCAGAACGCGCCGAGGAAGTCCTCGTCGTCGAACGTGGTGTAGTAGTTCTCCAGGGACAACTGCTCCACCAGCTCCCAGGAAGGGGGCTGGTAGTAGGCCAGCAGGCTGCCCCAGGCGAGCACGATGACCGGCAGCACGATGGCCAGGACCATGTATCCGGCGAAGAACATGGCGCCGGCGTAGCGCCATCTCCCCAGGTCGATGATGGAGGGGCGGTAGCCGCGGCCGGTGATGGTGGTGTATTTCTCGCCGGTGCCCAGGACCTTCAGGTAGAGATAGACGAGTATGCCGCTCAGCACCAGCACCAGCGCGGCCAGGGCGCTGGCGATGCCGTAGTCCGGGAGGTCGCCGGTGGGTGGATGGACGGCCCAGAATATCTTGGTGCTGAACACCAGGATGCCGGCCTGGAGCCCGATGACGCCGGGGATCTCGAACGCCTCGATGGCGATGATGAAGAACCAGATCAGCGCGGCGAAGAAGGCCGGATAGACCAGGGGCAGGGTGACCCGGCGGAAGGTGGCGTACCAGCTTGCGCCCGAGACCAGGCTGGCGTCCTCGAAGGAAGGGTCGAGGTTGCGGATGGACGGGGCGAGGATCAGGAACACGGTGGGCGTCATGGAGAGGCCCATGACGAACGACATGCCGGACAGGGTGAAGATGTCGAGCGGCCCTTCCTCGCCTTCCATGCCCGTCAGCGCCCGCAGGACCATGTTGACGAGGCCGATCTTCGGGTCCAGCAGCCGCTCCCATCCCAGGGCCGAGATCATGGGCGGTATGGCCATGGGGACCAAGATGAGGCCGTACATGAGTTGTCGGCCCGGAGTGTTGGTGCGTTCCACCAGCCACGCCAGCGGGAACGCGAAGAAGAAGCCCACGGCGATGGCGCCGGCGCCGAACAGCAGGGTGTTGGACAGCAGCTCGTAGGTGCCGGGGTCCAGATAGACTTCCAGATAGTTGGCGACCGTGTAGCGGGCGACGTGGGCCAGGGGCTCGGCCTGGAAGGAGGTCACCGCCACCATGACCACCGGGGCCAGCACCAGCCACAGCACCACGATCAGCGTGGCCCACGACAGCAGGGAGCGTTCGTTGAACCGGGGGGCGATGGTCTCCCACCCCCACGGTTTGGCGGCGACGGCGTTGTCCGGGGGCATACGAGGGGTTATTTGCCCACGAAGATCTTACGCAACTGGTTCTGCCACTTCTTTTCCTTCCGGGCGGTCTCCACGTCCAGGGCCGTGGCCACGGTGCGGGTCTTCGACGCCGCCAGCAGCTTGCCGGTCTCGCTCTGCGACTCCAGGCTGGTCAGCGCCCGGAAGGAGTGCTCCTCCATGATCTTCCCGGCTTCCGGGGTGGCCAGCCATCCCGCCATGAGCTGCGCCGCCTTGGGGTTGGCCACCTTGTTGACCGCGTAGGAGTAGAAATGGAGCACCGGGGTCACGTCCAGCCACACGTAGTCGATGGGCGCCTTCTTGAGGTGCTTGGCGGTGAGCACCCGGTTCAGGTGGATGGGGCCGATCAACGCCTGTCCGGACACGATGGCCTCGATGACCTGGGCGCCGCCCCGGGGGGTCATGATGGGTTCCTGGGCTTTCAGTTTCGTCGCCAGGTCCATGACCTTTTCCTCGCCCCAGACCTTGGGCAGGTACTGGAACGGGTGGCCCCGGGCGATGAGGACGAGCTTTCGCCCCTTCCACTCGGGCGCCAGCATCCCTTCCCAGGTGGTGGGCACCTGGTCCCGGGAGAGCTTCTTGGTGTTGTAGGCCATGACGTACACCAGGTCGAACCAGGGCACGAAACGGTTGCCGAACAGGATGCCTTCCCGGGGCACCCCGAAGGTCTTGCCGTAGTCCACGCTCGCCACGAGGCCCGCGTCCAGCAGGGGCTGGCCCGAAGCCGTGGTGGTCTGGGCCACCTCGATGGTGGCGTTGCCGACCTTGGCCTCGGTCAGGATGCGGCTGGCCGCGTTGGATCCCGTGGAAGCGATGACCTTGGCCTTGACTCCCGGGAAGCGGTCGTTGAAGCCGTTGCGCAGGGCCTTGAGCGCCTTGGGGGGCATGCCCGCGGCCATGAGCACCTTGCCTTCCTTCCTGGCTTCCTCGTACAGCGCCTCGAGTTCGGCCGAGTCCGCCCCCAGGGCGTCGGAGGCCCCCAGGGTGAGGCACAGGGCCGCGGTGATCCACAAGTTCCTTGCTCGCGTCATGTCCGCTCCTTTCCGCGTGGTCGCTGGATCGGGTATCGCTCCGGTCAACTCCTGCCCGGACCTTCCACCATAAACCACACGTCCGTCACAAGTTGCAATCCACGGGAGCCTCCGGACCATCGGGAAGGGGCATGAGCGCGTCCTTCGACTCCGCTTCGCTACGCTCAGGACGAACGGGAATGGGAGCGTCAGGGCGAGGGGAATCCATCCTGGTTATCTCGATGGTCCAGCGGTTCCCACGGTCGCAGGTCACGAACCCCAGTCGTCTTCCCCCCGGTAGCTCCTGGCCAGGATCTGCAAGGGGTTGAGCGGGTGCTTTCCGGTGGCCTGCTCGATCTGGATGGCGGCCAGGGGACAGTCCGAGCAGCCTACCCGGGCGTCCGCGGCCTCCATGCCCGCGAACGCCTGCCTCCCCCATCGCAGGGACGCTTCGAAGTTCTCCCGCTTCATGGCCCAGGTGCCGTCGTGCCCCGAGCACGCCTGGACCACGGTGACCTCCGTGTCGGGCAGCAGCGACAGCAGCGCGCCGGTCTTGTTGCCGAGCCGCTGCGCGCGCAGGTGGCACGGCATGTGGTAGGCGACGGCGCCCGGACCGGTGCGGAAGTCCCGGTTGAGCTTGCCTTCCGCGTGGAGCGAGGCGAGGAACGCCATGGGGTCGGTGGTGTGCTCCGCCACTTCCCGGGCCGCCGCGGTGCCCAGCATGCGCGGGTACTCGTCCCGCAGGGTCAAGGAGCAGGTGGGGTTGGTGGCGACGATGGTCCGGCCTTCCGCCACGAACGGCGCCAGGAACTCCACGTTCCTCTCCGCCTGGGCCCGGGCCTTGTCCATGTCGCCGTTGTGCCAGGACGGCATGCCGCAGCACTCCCGGTACGCCAACGCCACGTCCACCCGGTTCCGGGCCATGACCTCCAGGGTGTCCATGCCGATGCCCGGCTCGTTGTAGTTGACGAAACAGGTGGCGAAGTAGGCGACCCTGGCCGCGGGCTCCGCCACCGGGTCCCCGGCCTCGGAGCGGTACCGGGAGGCGAAGGTCTTCCAGGCGAACCGGGGCAGCTTCTTGTCCTTGTGGATCCCCAGGGCCCCCTGCATGAACAGGCGGTGCACCCGGTTCTCGTTTCCCCAGTTGGCCAGGGGCGCGGTAGCCGAGCCGAGCTTGCCCACCAGGTCCGGGCTGGCCAGGGTCCGGTCCGCGAGGGAGACGCCGCGCTTCCTGACCTGCTGGGCCTTGGCCCGCGCCATGAGCCGGGGGAAGTCGATGGCCCAGTCGTGGTCCCCCGGGGTGTAGGGGCAGTTGATGTTGCAGAGCTTGCACTGGAAGCAGAGGTCCACCACCTGGTCCACGTCGTCCGGCTCGAGCTTGCCGGAGTCCACCTCCGCGAACTCTTCCTCGGTGCAGTAGGAGTCGATGGCGTCGAACAGCTTCGGGAAGCTGCCGCAGAACTTCACGCACAGCCGGCATTCGGAGCAGAGGTGGAAGACGCGCTCGACCTCGGAGCGCAGGTCCTTCTCGTCCCAGAACCGGGGGTCCGTGAGGTCGTATGCGGGCGCTGCGTCGGGGACCTTCTTCATGACGACTCCCGTGGGCCGGGGCGGAAGAGCAGCAGCGAGAACCACCGGTCGGGGTCGGTCCAGTGGCCCAGGTTCTCGAGTCCGAAGCACCGGAGCTGCGTGACCAGGTCGTCCGGGTCGAACTTGCGGCTGGTCTCCACCAGTATCCTCTCGTCTTTCCTCCACGTGAAGGAGGCCCCCAATCGCGGGAAATCGACCCGGTGGTCCTCCCGGCTGACCCCGTACATCTCCACCTGTTCCCGCCGGCGGTCGTAGCCGCTCCGGTAGGCGATCTTCTCCGGCTGGAAGTTGGCTCCGGCAACGCGGTTGACGTTGGCGAAGCCGTTGAGGATGAAGGCCGCGGTGACGCCGCGGGGGTCGTCGTAGGCAGGCTCGATGATCTCCGGGTCCTTGATCCGGTCCACCCCCAGCAGGAGGTAGTCCTCCGCTCCCATGTGGTCGGTGAGGTGGGTGAAGAAGTGCAGCATGTCGGTGGGGCTGAAGTTGCCGATGGTGCTGCCCAGGAACACCACCAGCTTGGGGATGTCCCGGGTGATGCTCGTGATGGCGTCCTCGAAGCGGGCTTCGAGACCGGTGAAGGCCAGTTCCGGGAACAGTTCCTCGGCCATGCGTTTCGAGGCCATGAGCGCGGTGGCGCTCACGTCCACGGGGGCGAAGGCGCCGCGGCCGCGGTTCTTGCGCAGCGCCCGGAGCAGGTGGACGGTCTTCCGCGAGGAGCCCGCGCCGAGCTCCACGATGCAGTCCACCGGCGCCAGGTCCAGGAGCGCGTCGGCCTCCCGTTCGAGGATCGCCGCCTCGGTGCGGGTGGGGTAGTACTCGGGCAACTCGCAGATCTCCTCGAACAGGAGCGAACCCCGTTCGTCGTAGAGGTGGCGGGGTTCCAGCCAGCGGGGGCGGTCGAACAGGGTCCGGGCCATGGCCGCGGCGGCGTGGTCGGACTGGCGTTCCCGGGGAGTCAGTATGGCCGGGCCGGCGACGGTCCAGGTGGACCGGTCGCGGGCCGAAAGCAGTTCGAAGGGCATGGCGCCAATATAGAGAGGACGGCCCGCGTTTGTCCACCGGGCGCCCGTCCGCACCCGGGACGGCGCCGGGTTTACGGCTCCGGTTCGCCGCACCCCGGGCAGCCTCCCGGTTGCTCCCGGGGCGGAGCGGGTCCGTACAGCTTCCTGTAGATGCGGTAGTTCCGCAGCACCGCCTTCACGTACTGGCGCGTCTCCCGGTAGGAGATCCTCTCCACGAACACGGTGTCGTCCCCGGACCCGAGGTCCCGGTTCCAGCGGTCCACCGCCTCCTTTCCCGCGTTGTAGGCGGCCAGGGCCTTGGCGTGGCTGTGGGCGTAGGTTTCGAGCAGCCCCTTGAGGTGGTGCACGCCGAGCTCGATGTTGCGCCGGGGCTCCAGGAGTTGCCGTTCCCGCGGTTCCGGCAGTCCCATCTTCGACGCTTCGCTGCGTGCGGTCTCGTGGAGCAACTGCATGAGACCGAGGGCGTTGGCCGGGGACACCGCCCCGGGCTCGAACCGGCTCTCCTTCCGCATGAGCGACAGCACCAGGTAGGGGTCCACGCCGTTCTCCGCGGCGCGCCGCCGGACCAGGTCCCAATAGGCGAGGGGGAAGCGGAGCCGCGACGTCTTGGGGACCGCGGGCGATCGAAGCGCCAGCGAGAGGCTGCGGTGGTGCGCGTTGGCGCGGGCGTACTCGCGCATGAGCAACCGCCTCAGGCCCGGCGTCCTCCTGGCGTGCCGCCGCACCCGGTCGAGCTCGGGATGGGCCAGCCGGTCCAGGCCGAGCCGGGTCAGCGTCCGCGCACGCGCCAAGTGGAACTTGGCCCGGTCTCCTAGGGGCGGTTCGCCGGACCCTTCCCCTGCGCGGCTCTCCGGGGGCGGCGTATCATGGGGCAGGGGGGCGCCGAGGACGGCCAGCCGCCGCAACGCGAGGCCCGTGTAGTAGGACTCCGGCCGGTCCTCGACCAGGCGCCGGTAGGTTCGCTCGGCCGCGGCGCGGTCCCCCAGCGTCTCTGCGATCCGGGCGGCCCAGAAGGAGGCGGCGGTGCGGAAGTTGCCGGGTCTGCGGGTGATCTCGCGGAAGACGGCTTTGGCCGCGGGGTAGTCGGACCTCAGGTAATGGACCCACGCCAGGCGCCACGCCGCATCGTCGCGGAACCGGCTGAAGCGGCGGTCCTTGGCGGACGCCCGGCGGTAGCCGCGAACGGCCTCTTGCCACCGTCCCATGGATTCGTGGATCCGGGCGGTGACGTAGAGCGCGTAGTTCCGGTCGGGGTGGCCGGGATACTCCTTGCCGTACCGGCGAAGGGTCGCCAACGCCTCGGCGTCGTCGTCCCGGTTCCACTGGATGGTGGCGATCCGTATCAGCGCCGTACCGGCCTTGGAGTTTCCCGGATAACGCCGGACCAACTCCCCCAGGACCCGTTCCTCCTCGTCCCGTTGCCGCAGCTTGCGATAGACCGCGGCGAGACCCTCCAGGGACAGGCGGCGAAAGTCGGTTTCCCGCAGGATGCGGCGGTAGAGGTCCGCGGCCGCCGGGTAGTCGCGTTCCCGTCGGAGCAGCCGGGCTTCCCGCAGCATGGGCTCGGGGTTGCGGAGGCCGAGCCGCTGCGGGTGCTTGCGCCGCAACTCCCGCACCCTTTCCCGGGCCCGTTTGCTCCACACGGAGCGGGGCGCGCGCCGGCGGGCTTCCTGGTAGAAGGCGTATGCCTGCGGACCCTTGCCCGCGGCCTCGTGGGCCCGGCCCAGGTAATAGGCGGCCCTGGACCGGGCGGTTCTTCCGGACGCCCTCTTTCGTTGCGCTTCCGCCCCGCGGACCGCGGCGGCGTGCCTCTCCTGCGCCAAGTCGAGTTCGATGATCTCGAAGGGGGATTCCACGGCCCAGAGGCTCCGGGGATGGGAGTCCTTCAACCGCGTGAAGTAGTCCCGCGCCTGGTCGCGGCGTTTCGCGTCCGAGGCGATCTTCCCCAGGTAATACAGGGCGTAGTCCCTCATGACGAAGTCGGCGTCCGACAGGGCGCGTTGGAAGAGGGGTTCCGCGCTCGGATGCTCCCCCGCGGCGTAATGCCGGTAGGCCCGGACGAACGCCGTCTCCGCTTCCGTCGAAGCCCGCGCCGCAGCCCGGGCGGGACCCACCGACAGCACCGCCAGAAGGAGCCACGAGAGCCAATGAATGCGCTTTTCCATCAGTCAGTGTCCCGGACGCCTTGCGCCGATTGTAACAAGCCGCGGGCCGCGTGGTAAGGAGCCGGCGCGGGACGAGGTTGCCGGCCGGGCCGCCGGCTCGCTCGCGCCCGGACCGCTTCGATACACTCCGCGGATGCCTGTGGTATATTGAGACGGGTTCTGCAAGGGCAGGGGAGCTCCGGGCGCAGTGGGAAGAGGCTGGGGCCGGGCATGGGGCGGTCCGATGATCGACATCGCGGGTAACTGCAAACGGGTCATGGAGGCCATCGGTCGCGCCGCGGAGCGGAACGGCAGGGACCCGCGGCAAGTCAAGCTGCTCGCCGCCACCAAGACCCGGTCCGCGCCCGCGGTCCGCGCCGCGGTGGAAGCCGGCGTGCGTCTCCTGGGCGAGAACTACGTCCAGGAAGCGCAGGCCAAGAAGGAGGGCGTCGGCGAGGGCGCCGAGTGGCACCTGATCGGCCATCTCCAGAGGAACAAGGCCCGGGCCGCGGTGGACCTGTTCGCGGTCATCCAGTCGCTGGACAGCTTGCGGCTGGCGCAAGCCCTGGACCGGGAGGGCCGCGAGCGGGGCCGGGACGTCCCGGTGCTGGTGGAGGTCAACCTCGCGGGCGAGGGGTCCAAGACGGGGGTGGCGGTGGAGGACCTCCAGCCGCTGGTGCAGGACGTGTCCCGTCTGGGGCGCGTCAAGGTCAGGGGCCTGATGATCGTGCCGCCGTTCTCCGAGGACCCGGAAGCCAGCCGGCTCTACTTCCGAAGGCTTCGGGAATTGCGGGATTCCCTCGACGGGCTCGGCCTTCCCAACGTGGCCCTGGACGAGCTTTCCATGGGGATGACCCACGATTACGAGGCAGCGGTTGCCGAAGGGTCCACCCTGGTGCGGGTCGGGACCGCCCTGTTCGGCCCCAGGAGCCGGTCCGGATAGGCCAACGGCCCGCGGCGGTGGAGGAACCGACCGCCTCCGCGGCGCCGGGGCCAGAATCGAGGCTTGCGAAACATGTTCGTTGCAGCCAATTTCCTGGAGGCGGTGGCGGGAGTCCTGGACACGGTCCTGACCCTTTACGTATGGGTCATCGTGGCGCGTACCGTGGTTTCCTGGGTGAACGCCGACCCCTACAACCCCATCGTGCGAGCGCTCTGCAACCTGACCGACCCGGTCCTCGACCGTCTCAGGCAGGCCCTCCCCCTGGCCTTCGGAGGCATCGACATGTCGCCGGTGGCGGCCATCGTCATCGCCTGGTTCCTGCGCGCCTTCCTGGTGACGTCGCTCTACGACCTCGCGCGAACCGTCCATTAGAGGAAACCGCATCCACATGCGCCTGCGTCAACCCGCCAAGCCTCGCGCGAACCGTCCGTTAGGACATCTGGACAATCGAGATCTCCGGGATGGATTCCCTCATCCTGAGATCTGTCTCCGTTCGTCCTGAGCGTAGCGAAGCGGAGTCGAAGGACGCGCTCATGCCTCCTGTCCCGATGATGGATTCCCGCTTTCGCGGGAATGACGGAGAGTGGGCGTCTGCGGGAATGATAGCGGGTGTGGTGCGAGGAGGGGGACTTGAACCCCCACGCCATTGCTGGCACTAGCCCCTCAAGCTAGCGCGTCTGCCTATTCCGCCATCCTCGCACATCACGGGTGGACGTCTTTCAGGGAGAAGCCGGCGGTTGGGCGGGCTCCCCGGCGCCCTCGGGCGTGGGCGCCGGCGCGGCGCCGGTCTCGGCTTGCGGCGTGACGGTGTCGAAAACGCTCGTTACGGGTCCCTGCTCGGCAAAATAGCCCAGGGTCAGGCACGTGAGCATGAACACCACCGCCATGCCTGTGGTCATTCGGGTCAGGAAGTTGCCCGCGCCGCTGCTGCCGAAGACCGTCGCGCTGGAGCCTCCGCCGAAGGCAGCGCCCATGTCGGTGCCCTTGCCGGTCTGCAACAGGACCACGACGATCAGGCCCAGGCAGACGAGGATATGAACGGTTGTGACCAGGATGATCATGGGTCCCCTGTCATGCGTCCTCTGCGGCGCTCGAGAATGCGTTTACGATGGCGGCGAAGCTCCGCGCGTCCAGGCTTGCGCCGCCCACCAGGACTCCGTCGACCTCCGGGACCGCGGCCAACTCGCGGGCGTTGTCCGGGTTCACGCTGCCGCCGTAGAGGATGGGCGCTTCCCGGGCCTCTGCCGCTCCGAACCTGCGGGCGAGGGCCTGCCGGACCCAGCGGTGGGCCTCGCCCACCTGGCCCGGGGCCGCGTTCCTTCCGGCGCCGATGGCCCACACCGGCTCGTACGCCACCACCAGGGACCCATTAGCACTTTTCGGGACGCCCTTCAACGCGCCGGAAAGCTGCGCGGAGAGGACCCGCCGGGTGTGGCCGTTGCGGCGTTCCTGGAGGGTCTCGCCGATGCAGAGCACCGGCGTGAGGGACGCCTCCAGGGCGGCCGCGAGCTTCCGCCCCGCGTCCCGGCTGGTCTCGCCGAAGAGTCGGCGTCTTTCCGAGTGGCCCACGATCACGTAGGCGCAGCCTGCGTCCCGCAGCATGTCGGCCGCCACCTCGCCGGTGAACGCCCCCCGGGGCTGCCAGTGGAGGTTCTGCGCGGACAGGCGCAACGGGCTTCCCGCGATGGCCCGCCGCACGGTGTCGAGGGCCGTAAAGGGGGGCGCGACCACGACCTCGGCGGTCCGGCGGCGGCGCCCCAGGAGCCGTCGAACGCCTTGCGCCAGGGCGCGGGCCTGCTCCCGGGTCCCGTGCATCTTCCAGTTGGCGATGACCATGCGTCTTGCCATGGCGGGATCAGGCGGGGGCCTCGACCTCCAGGGCCCGGACCCCGGGAAGCGTCTTGCCCTCCAGGAACTCCAGTGCGGCGCCGCCCCCGGTGGACAGATGGGTCATGCGGTCGGCAACGCCGGCGAGGCGCACCGCGGCAACCGTGTCTCCGCCCGCCACCACGGTGACGGCCTGCGTCGCCGCAAGGGTCCGGGCCACGGAGACCGTGCCGTGACGGAACCGCGCCCGCTCGAACAGTCCGAGGGGTCCGTTCCACAGGGCCACGGCCGCGTCCTTCAACTGGTCGGTGAACAGGGAGACCGTCTTCGGGCCGATGTCGAGTCCTGCCCGGTCCCCGGGGATAGAGGAGCCGCTTGTCGCCGAAGGCTGATGGTCGTCGGCGTCCCGGGCGGTGACGTGGTCCACGGGAAGGACCAAAGGGACCCCGGCCCTTTCCGCCTGGTCCATGATGTCCCGGGCCGCCGGGATGGAGTCCCTTTCCAGCAGGGACCTTCCCACGGCCACGCCCCGGGCGTGCAGGAAGGTGTAGGCCATGGCGCCGCCCACCAGGATCCGGTCCACCCGGGGGATCAGGTTCCTGAGGATGCCGATCTTGTCCGAGACCTTGGCGCCTCCCAGGATGGCCGCGGCCGGGCGCTCCGGCGCGCCCAGGACCCGCGTCAGGTAGTCCAGTTCCCGCCGGAACAGGAAGCCCGCCCCCTTGTCCCGGAAGTGCCGGGCCATGCCGGCCGTGGACGCATGGGCCCGGTGCGCTGCGCCGAAGGCGTCGTTGACGTACGCGTCGGCCAGGCTTGCAAGCGACGCGGCGAACTCCGGGTCGTTGGCCTCCTCGCCGGCGTGGAACCGGAGGTTCTCCAGCAACAGGATGCCGGCGCCGTCTGGGTCCGCGAGCAACCGCCGGACCGCGGGTCCCACGCAGTCGGGCGCGAGCGCCACCGGACGGGACGCCTTGCCGTCCAGGTAACGCCGTACCGGGGCGAGGCTCCACCGTGGGTCGGGGACGCCGCCGGGCCGGCCCAGGTGGGAGGCCACCACGAGCCGGGCGCCGTTCTCCACCAGGTGTTCGATGGTGGGCAGCGCGCTGTCGATGCGGTGGGTCTCGGTGATGACGTCCCCGTCCAGGGGCACGTTGAAGTCCACCCGCAGGAATACGGTCTTTCCCTCCACGTCGAGTTCCGAAACGCTGCGGAGCATGGGCAAGTGGGTCCTCGTGGATGCGGCGGGTCCGCGGGGCCGCGGCGAACCCGATTGACTAAGTACAAAGAAACATATAACTTTTCAAGGTGGCAGGGTTTCGATGCTGTACTTCTCGATCTACCAACTGGCGGTCCAGCCCGACCATTTGAGAATACAGCAACAGGGCATACTCGACTTGGTGACGGGATCGGGTCCCATGGTCCAGGGGGTCCTGTATATCCTGGTCCTGTTCTCGGTGGTGAGCTGGGGCATCATCCTGTACAAGTTCCGGCACGTGCGGGCGGCCAAGGTCCAGTCGGACCGGTTCATCGAGTTCTTCTGGGAAAGCCGCAACCTGGCCTCGATACGCGAAGCCAGCCGGGAAATGGAAACGAGCCCGGTGGCCCAGGTGTTCACCGCGGGATACGAGGAACTGCTCCGGTTGTCGCGCCGGAACACCGCGGAGTCGGAGGGCCTCACCACCGAGCTGGCCGGCGTGGACAACGTGGCCCGGTCCATGAAGCGCGCCACCAGCGTCGAGTTGACCAAGCTCGAACAGATGCTGACCTTCCTGGCGACCACCTCCGGCACGACCCCTTTCATCGGCCTCTTCGGTACGGTCTGGGGCATCATGAACGCGTTCCTCGGTCTGAGCACCACCCAGTCATCCACCATCCAGGCGGTGGCGCCCGGGATCGCCGAAGCGTTGATCGCCACGGCCGCGGGCCTGATGGCGGCCATCCCTGCGCTCATCGCCTACAACCACTTCGCGCAGCAGATCCGGGAGCTGACCGCGGACATGGAAAACTTCGCCCAGGAGTTCCTCAACATCGCCGAGCGCCATTTCACCAGGAAACCGTAGCGTCCTGCGCGGCCGGAAGGGAGGAAACCCGAGCCATGGCGGCGGATATTCCCCAGGGGCGAGACAAGTCGCCCATATCGAACATCAACGTCACTCCTTTCGTGGACGTCATGCTGGTGTTGCTGGTCATATTCATGGTGACGGCGCCCATCATCCAGCAGGGTGTGGAGGTCAACCTGCCCCAAGCCAAGGCCAGCCCCGTGCAGGACGGGGAAGATCCGTTGATCGTGACCATTTCCCGTGACGGCCAAGTCTATCTGAACGACAACGAGATGACCCCGGACGAGCTCCGAAGCAAGCTGGAGGCCAATCGAAGGCTCAACCCGGGGAAAGCCGTTTACCTGAGGGCGGATCGTGAAGTGCGCTACGGGTCGGTGATGGCCGCCATCGGCGAGATCAAGGCCGCGGGTATCGAGAGGCTCGGCATGATGGCGGCGCCTCTCGCCGATCGGTAGAGCGCGTTCCGGGAGGGGGGATCCCCCGGATTCCGGGAACGATCCTGCGAACCTTGGCGGTGAGACTGCAAACGATGCTGCAAAACCTGACGACGATGCTGCGGACCTTTCTCGATGGGTCGGGCTCCGGCCAGGCCGGCAGCCATCGTCTCAAGTGGTGGATCTGCTTCTCGGGGGTGCTCCATGTGGCGTTGATCCTGACCCTGCTGGCGGCGCCGCCGAGCACCGCGCGGCGGGACTTCGCCGTTCCCGTCTATACGGTGGACCTGGTTGCCGGGGATGGGTCGGCGCCATCGGAACCCAAGGGCGCCCCCGAGCCCGAACCGCCGCGGAAGCAGGAGGCGCAAGAGCCCGTTTCCGAGCCGGCGCCGCCCGAGCCGCGGGAAACGGCTGAAGCTCCCAGGGAGGTCCCGCCCCCGCCGAAGGTGGAGGCGCAGGAGAAGGAGCCGGCGCCTGAGAAGAAAGTAGCCAAGCCCGAGAAGGTCGCAAAACCCGAGAAGGTTGCCAAGCCCAAGGATGTCGCAAAACCGAAGAAGGTCGCAAAACCGAAGAAAGTAGCCAAGCCCAGGAAGCTGGCCGAGCCCCGGAAAGTCGCCAAGCCCAAGAAGGTTGCCAAGCCCAGGAAGGAGAAGGTCGCTGCGCGGAAGAAGGCCGCGAAGCCGAAGAAAGTCGCGAAGCCCAAGAAGGTAGCCAAGGCCAAGAAAGCCGCCGAGCCGAAGCCGAAGCGTAGCCGCGGGGGAGATTCGGAGCTGGTTCGGAGGTTGAAGCAGAGGCGTATCGACGCGGCCGTGGCTACCGCCAGGGAGCGGGCGCAGATGCGCTTGGCCGCCGACAGCGCGCGGGGCGGCAACGGCTCCGGGGCCGTTGCGGGGACCGGCAACGGCAACGGCGGCGGCGTGGTCAGGGGAATGAAGTTCGTGGCCTACGTCAACCAGATGCGCGGCCGCATAAAGGAACGTTGGACGTGGCCCCACGGTCGCGGCGACCTGGAGGTCACGGTGGGTTTCGGAGTGCGTGCGGACGGGGAGGTCTTCGGCATCGAGTTGTTGAAGCGTTCGGGGGATGCGTCCTTCGACGAGTCGGTGGTGCGAGCGGTCCGGCGGGCCACTCCCCTGCCGCCGCCGCCCAGGAGTCATGCGCACGAGTTCGAGCAGGTCGAGTTCACTTTCCGGCCCAAGGACCTGGACGGCGGGACGCCTTCCGGGTAAGCGGACGCAGCGTCGTACACACGAGGTTTCACAGGATGAAGAGATGGGTCGTCACCGCGGTGGTGCTTGGCTGGCTGTTTCCGGCGCCGGTTCCGGCGCAGGTCAAGGGCCTCATCGTCGGTCCCGGGGCCGAGCGTTACCGGCTTGCGGTCTCGCCCCTCAAGAACCTGGGCGCCGCGCCGGACGCCGAGGGCCTGTCCGGGAGGATGGCCGACGTCATCGCCGACGACCTGGGCCGGTCCGGCTGGTTCCAGGTCATCGACCGTTCCGCGTACCTCGAAGACCCCCAGAGAACGGGCATTCGTGCGGGCGGATTCGACTTCCGCGACTGGGCGACCATCGGCGCCGAAGGGCTCGTCAAGGGCGGTTTCGAGGTCCTCGGAGGCGGGAAGGTCCGGTTCGAACTCTGGTTGTACGACGTGTTCCGGCAGGACGACATCATCGGCAAGACCTATGAGGGCGAGAGCCGGGACGCGCGGCGCATGGCCCACAGGTTCGTCGACGAGATCATCCTGAAGCTCACCGGCGCCCGCGGCGTCTTCGACACCATGATCGCCTACGTGTCCACCGGCGGCAAACGGTTCAAGGAGATATACGTGTCGCACCTGGACGGGACCGAGAAGAGGCAGGTGACGGACAACCGCACCATCAACCTGTTCCCGTCCTGGGCGCCGGACGGCGAGAGGCTCGTCTATACCTCGTACAAGAAGGGCAAGCCCCATTTCCTCGGCATCGACCTCCGGACCAACCGGGAGACGCCGATCTCGACCCGGGAGGGACTGAACCTGGGAGGCCGGTGGGCGCCGGACGGAGGGCGCCTCGCCATCGCGCTGGAGCCGAAGCAGAACCTGGACCTCTACCTGTTGAACGCCTCGGGCGCCATCCTGCGGCGCCTCACGAGGAATCCGAGCATCGACGTTTCCCCCACATGGTCGCCGGACGGGAAACGGATCGCTTTCGTGTCGGACCGCCACGGCTCTCCGCAACTCTACGTCCTGGAGCTTTCCACCGGCGCGGTCAGGAGGCTGACGTTCGAGGGCCCCTACAACACGTCGCCCGACTGGTCGCCCACCGGGGACCGGATCGCGTTCGCGGGAAGGTCCGGCGGGGTGCTGAACATCTTCACCATCCGGCCCGACGGCAAGGACCTGCGGATGATCACCTCCAACCGCCACAACGACGAAGACCCGTCCTGGGCCCCGGACGGACGGTTCCTTGCCTTTACGTCGGACCGGACGGGTTCGCACCGGATCTACACCATGCGCCGTGACGGGCAGAGCCAGAGAAGATTGACAGGCTCGAACGCAGATGATACAAGTCCATCGTGGTCGCCCCGGCTTCCGGCTTCCCCCGGCTTTCGGCTTCCGTAGCCGTGGCTTCCGTAAGCCGTTCGTTCCGTAGCCGTTTGCGGCGGACCGCTCCCGGTGGACCCTCGTGAGTCGTTTCCACAGAGCTTCGAGAAGCACGAGAAAGTAGGGGATGATGCGAAAGGCGTTTGTCCTGCTGGTTTGCTCCGTCTGTCTCGCCCTGCTCGGGGCGTGCGCCCCGCCTCCTCCCGTCGATCCGGCTCCGCTGGCGCCGGACCCGTCGCCGTCATCGGCCCAGGCGGGCCAGGGCGAGGGGGGCTCCATCTCCGAGGGAAACCTGGCCCAGGATGGGGGGGCGAGCGGGGCCCCGGGCCCGGAGGGAAGCCTGGACGCCCTCAGGAAAGGGGTTGCCCCGGCCACCGGCGCCTTGAAGGACGTCTATTTCGGGTTCGACCGGGCCGACCTGGGACCCGATGCGCGCGACGCCCTGCAAAACAACTCGGACTGGATCCGGCAGAACCCGGGAGTTTCCATCGAGATCGAAGGCCACGCGGACAACCGGGGCACCACCGAGTACAACCTGGCGCTGGGCGCGAGGAGGGCCCAGGCGGTCAAGGATTACCTCGTCACCCTGGGGAACGCTCCGGAGCGTCTGTCCACCGTCAGCTACGGTGAAGAGCTCCCCGTCTGCGGAGCGAGCTCGGAGGAATGTTGGAGCAAGAACCGGCGTGCGCATTTCGTCGTCCGGGGCCAAGGTCCCGCCTCCTAGTGGAGTCTCGCTTGCGCGGGCAGGCTCCCGGTCATAACCGTCCACGGGTTCTTCCTTTGCGAGAGGGTTGCGTGTCCATGCGGGTGGCCGTTCCGGCCGTGTTCGCCATCCTGTTGCTGGCGTCGGGTTGCACCGTCGATTACCACGCGGCGCCGGCGCCCTACGACCGGGCGCCGTTGACGGAGAGCGAGCGGGCCGAGTTCGACGAGTTGTCGGCGCAGCTCGACCGCACCCGCCAACAACTGGCGGACACCCGCGCGGAGCTCACCTCCATGGGACAGCGGGTGAACGCGGTGGAGGGGTCCGTCGAAGAGATCCGGAGCGCAGGAGGCGGTTCCGTGAGCCTGCCGGAGTTGAGCCAGCGGTTGGCGGCCCTCGAGACCGAGGTCCGGAGCCAGCGGGAGACGCTGCAGGTGCGAGGGGAGGAACTCCGGCTGCTGCGGGACGCGGTGCTGAACCGGCCCCGGGTCCCGGCCGATACCGCGGCCGCGGCTCCGGGCGTTCCCGCTCCTCCCGGGGTCCCCGCTCCTGTGGCAGGGGACGCCAAACCGGGCGCTCCCGTCCGGCAGGACGGTGACGCGGCCGCGGTCCGGCAGGATTACGAGGATGCGTGGAAGCGGTTGCGCGAACAGGACTATCGCGGAGCCATCCAGCAGTTCAAGAAGTTCGTCGAAAAGCATCCGGACAGCAGCCTGACGGACAACGCGCAGTACTGGGTCGGCGAAAGCCACTATGCGCTCGGGGAGTTCGACCAGGCCATCCTCGAATTCGACGCGGTCCTCAAGAAATACCCCGACGGCGACAAGACTCCCGCGGCTTGGCTCAAGATCGGGTACGCCTTCGTGGAGTTGGGGAACCGCGTGGACGCCAGACTCTTTCTCCAGGAAGTCATCAATCGGTACCCGCAATCCAAGGAAGCCGGAAAGGCGCAAGCAAAGATCCAGGCCCTGGACACCTGATCCCGGATTTCCCGGGTCTTCCGCGAATGCGGCCTCGTTCGAGCCCGGACGGGCCGCCCGCCGCCGCCGACAGCTCTCGGAATGCAGGGCTGCGGCGTCAACCGCACGATGCAGATTCTGCGACACGTCAAGCGCACCATCGTTCGCCCGGTCGTGACCATCGGCAACTTCGACGGAGTGCACCTGGGACACCAGGACCTGCTCCGCCGGGTGATGGAGGACGCGAGGTCCCGGGGAGGATCCTCCGTGGTCCTGACCTTCGAACCCCATCCGCTCAAGATCCTCGCCCCCGACTTTGCGCCGCGGTTGATCCTCGCGCGCAAGGACAAGCTGGCGCTGCTGCGGCGCGTGGGCATCGACTACGTGCTGATCCAGCGCTTTACCCCGAGCTTCTGCGCGTTGTCGGCCCATGATTTCGTGAACGGGTACCTGGCCCGGCTCGGGGTGGAGACCCTGTGGGTGGGGGAAGACTTCCGTTTCGGCAAGGACCGGGCCGGGACCGTCAAGGATCTGACGACTTGGGGGCCTGCCGCGGGGATCCGGGTGGAGGTCATCCGGGCGGTGGCGGACTCGGACCACGCCATCAGCAGCAGCCGCATCCGCGCGCTGGTGGAAGACGGCCAGGTGGAGGCCGCGCGGCGGCAACTGGGCCGCTGCCATTTCATCGAAGGACGGGTGGTCCCGGGCCATCGACGAGGCCGGGAGCTGGGCTTCCCCACCGCCAACGTGCGCAGCAGGACGGAGGCGGCGCCGGCCAACGGGATCTATGCGACGTTCGTCGAGTTGGACGGGCGGCTCCTGCCCAGCGTCACCAGTATCGGGGTGAACCCCACTTTCGGGCCGGGGGCCAGGACCATCGAGACGCACGTGCTGGACTTCGACGAGGACCTGTACGGCCGCCGGCTGCAAGTCCATTTCGTGGAAAGGCTCCGGGAAGAGCGGAAGTTCCCCTCCGCGGAACGGCTCGTCCGGCAGATCGAAGAGGACGTGGTCCATGCCCGCGGGATACTGGACCGGATCGGTCCCGCGAGCCGGGGCGGCGCCCCGTGCAGCGTGCTCCGGTTCCGGAACGACACCGGGATGGCAGGCTGAACCGGAACGCCCATGCTTGACAAAGCGGTCCATTTCGCCTACTATCCACCCTGCCTCGTCACGAGGACGGCGTCCCGGTCGCTTCTGATCCAACCCGCTTTTTGTCCATCTTTACTACATCGGGTCCGTTTCGAGCCGATTCGTTCGACCGGCTTGGCCGGCGGCCGCTTCTCGTCCGGTTGGGCGAGTTGACAGCAGCGTGAGGGAAAGGACGGTTTATGGCTAACGTACGCACGCGCTCCGCAGTGGAAAGCGAGACCAGGGGGGATTCGGCTCCGAACCATCGCAGGAGTCGAGCGGCTTCGGCAGCGGAGCCCATCCACCAGAACGGCTTGAACCTCAGCTCGCTCAAGTCCAAGAAGATCGCCGAGTTGGCGAACATCGGCAAAGGGTTCAGCATCGAGAGCGCCGCGAACATGCGGCGGCAGGACCTGATATTCGCCATCCTGCAGGCGCAGACCGAGAAGAACGGTTACGTGTACGGGGAGGGGGTCCTGGAGACTCTGCCCGACGGGTTCGGCTTCCTGAGGGCGCCGGACTACAACTACCTCCCCGGACCGGACGACATCTACGTCTCGCCGAGCCAGATCCGGCGTTTCGGCCTGCGCACGGGAGACATCATCTCCGGGCAGATACGGCCTCCCAAGGACGGTGAGCGGTATTTCGCGCTGCTCAAGGTCGAGTCCATCAACAACGACGAGCCCGACCGGGTCCGGGACAAGATCCTCTTCGACAACCTGACCCCGCTCTACCCCGACAAGCGCATCACGCTGGAGCACCAGCCCAACGAATACACCACGCGCTTCATCGACCTGTTGACGCCCATCGGCATGGGCCAGCGCGGGCTGGTGGTGGCGGCGCCGCGGACCGGCAAGACGATGATGCTCCAGAACATCGCCAAGGCCATCGCCCACAACCATCCGGGCGCGGTCCTCATCGTCCTGCTCATCGACGAACGCCCGGAAGAGGTCACCGACATGCAGCGGTCGGTGGTGGGGGAGGTGGTGAGCTCCACCTTCGACGAGCCGGCCACGCGCCACGTGCAAGTGGCCGAGATGGTCATCGAGAAGGCCAAACGGCTGGTGGAGCACGGCAAGGACGTGATCATCCTGCTCGACAGCATCACCCGCCTGGCCCGGGCCTACAACACGGTGGTCCCGCCGAGCGGCAAGATCCTCTCGGGCGGCGTCGATTCCAACGCGCTGCACAAGCCCAAGAAGTTCTTCGGCGCCGCGCGCAACATCGAGGACGGCGGCAGCCTCACGATCATCGCCACCGCCCTGATCGACACCGGCAGCCGCATGGACGAAGTGATCTTCGAGGAGTTCAAGGGGACCGGCAACATGGAGATCAACCTGGACCGGCGGCTCATGGACAAGCGCGTGTTCCCGGCGGTGGACATCAACAAGTCCGGCACCCGCAAGGAAGAGCTGCTGATCCCCAGGGAAGACCTGAACCGCATCTGGATCCTCCGCAAGGTGCTTTCGCAGCTCAGCGTGGTCGAGGCCATGGAGTTCCTCCTCGACAAGCTCCACGGCACCAAGGGCAACAAGGAGTTCCTGGAGTCCATGAACACCTGAGCGGACGGGGCGCCTCCCCGGAGTTCCCTTGCGTGGCGGGGCCGATTTTGCTAATAGCCCAAGGTCGTTTTCCTTCCACTCCCGGCAGCCGGCCGGGGTCGGCGGATGGACCCGCGGGAACGCGGGACAGGACGTTTCGCTGCCCGGAATTCGAGGTTCTGACGTTATGACGGACATATCCATGAAGCAGTTGCTGGAAGCCGGGGTCCACTTCGGGCACCAGACCAGCCGCTGGAATCCCAAGATGAAGCCCTACATCTTCGGGGCCCGGAACGGGATTCACATCATCGACCTCCAGCAGACCGTGAAGATGGTCAAGGACGTCTGCGTCCAGGTCCGGGACATGATCGTGGCCGGCGGCCACGTGCTGTTCGTGGGCACCAAGAAGCAGGCCCAGGATTCGGTCCGCGAAGAGGCGGAGCGCTGCGGCATGTCCTACGTCCACCACCGGTGGCTGGGCGGCACCCTGACCAATTTCCAGACCGTCCGGCAGAGCATCGACCGCCTCAAGAAGCTGGAGGAAATGGCCAACGACCCCAAGGTGGTGGAGGCGCTGACCAAGAAGGAGATGCTGTCCCACAACCGCGAGCGGGCCAAGCTGGAGCGCGCCCTCGGAGGGATCAAGGACATCCGGAAGCTGCCGGACGCCATGTTCGTCATCGACCCCGGACAGGAATCCATCGCGGTCCGCGAGGCGCGGAAGCTGGGCATCAAGGTGATCGCGATCATCGACACCGACTGCGACCCCGACCTGGTGGACTACAAGATCCCCGGCAACGACGACGCCATCCGCGCCATCCGGCTCTTTTGCAGCCTGATGGCGGAAGCCGTCAACGAGGGCAAGGCGCTCTGCGACCAGGCGAAGATGGAGGCCGAAGCCGCGGCGGAGGCCGAAGCCGAGCAGTCCGAGCCGGGCGCGGAGGCGGAGTCGAGCGAAGGGGCTTCGACGGGGGACGAGCCGGTAGCCGCGGAACCGGCGGCTGCGAAGCCGCCGGCCGCGGAACCGGCCGCAGGGGAGCCGGCGGCGGCCGCGGACGGACCCGCGGCGGAACCCGCGCAGGAAGGCGCCGACGCGGAAAAGTCCCCGGATGCGCCCACCGCGGCGGAGAGTTGAGGCAGGCATGGCCATCGATGCGAGTCTAGTCAAGCAGTTGCGGGACAAAACCGGCGCGGGTTTCATGGACTGCAAGAAGGCCCTCGTGGAGTGCGAGGGCGACTTCGAGAAGGCCGTGGACCATCTGAGGGCCAAGGGACTGGCCCTCGCCGCGCGCAAGGCCGAGCGTGAGGCCAGCGAGGGCCTGGTGGGCGCGTACATCCACGGCGGCAACAGGATCGGGGTCCTGCTGGAAGTGAACTGCGAGACCGACTTCGTGGCCCGGACCGATGAGTTCCAGGCCCTGGTCAAGGACCTGTCCATGCAGGTGGCCGCGGCCAGCCCGCGCTACGTCCGCCGGGAGGACGTGGGCGAGGAAGAGCTGGAGCGGGAGAGGGCCATCTACCGCCAACAGGCCAGTGAGATGAACAAGCCCGAGCCCGTGCTGGAGAAGATCGTCGCCGGCAAGATGGAGCGTTTCTACGAGGAGGCCTGCCTCATGGAGCAGGCGTTCATCAAGGAGCCGGCCCGCCGGGTGAAGGACCTGATCCAGGACTCCGTGGCCCGTCTGGGGGAGAACATCCGGGTCCGGCGCTTCGTGCGCTACTCCGTGGGCGAGGGGATGAAGGACTAGGGAACGTCACCGGGATGACCGGCGCGGAGCTGAGATACAAGCGGGTCATCCTGAAGGTCACCGGGGAAGTCCTCGCGGGAGAGCGCCAATACGGCATCGACCCCGCCACCGTCACCGGTTTCGTGGAGGAGATCCGGGAAGTCCATCAACTCGGCTGCGAAATCGCCCTGGTCATCGGCGGCGGCAACATCCTGCGGGGCGCCGAGGCCAGCGACCACGGCATCGACCGGGCCAGCGCCGACTACATGGGGATGCTGGCCACGGTCATCAACAGCATTGCGCTCCAGGACGCGCTGGAGAAGACCGGCGTTTCGACGCGGGTGATGTCGGCCATCGAGATGCGGCAGGTGGCCGAGTTGTATATTCGCCGGCGGGCGGTGCGGCACCTGGAGAAGGGCCGGGTCGTGATCTTCGCGGGCGGCACCGGCAACCCCTACTTCACCACCGACACCACCGCGAGCCTGCGGGCCATGGAAGTGGGCGCCGAGGTGATCCTGAAGGCCACCAAGGTCCGCGGGGTGTACGACACGGACCCCATGAAGAACCACGGCGCGAAGCTCTTCCGGGAGCTGACCCACATGGAGGTGCTCAGCAAGGAGCTCAAGGTGATGGATTCCACCGCCATCTCGCTCTGCATGGACAACCGGCTCCCCATCGTGGTCTTCAACGTCATGGAGCAGGGCAACATCCGCAAGGTGGTGAGCGGCCAGCCCATCGGCACCCTGGTGAGCATGTGACGGAGGGCGCGGGCGCAAGCGGGCAGGTGACGGATGGACGACGGCTTCTATAGCGCTTTCCAGGAAGAGTTGGAGAAGACCCTGGCGGCCATGCGCCGGGAGCTGGGGCGGGTTCGGACCGGACGGGCGTCGGCTTCGCTCTTCGACGGGATCCTGGTGGAGTACTACGGCGCCCAGACGCCGCTGAACCAGATCGCCACCGTCGCGGCCCCCGAGCCCCGGCTGGTGACCATCCAGGCGTACGACCCCGGGGCCATCGCCGGCATCGAGAAGGCCATACTGAAGGCGGACCTGGGCCTCACTCCGGCCAACGACGGCAAGTTGATCCGCGTGCCGATACCGGAACTCAGCGGCGAGCGGCGGAAGGAACTGGTGAAGCAGGTGCGGAAGACCGCCGAAGACTACCGTGTCTCGGTGCGGAACCATCGGCGCGCCGTCATCGACGAGTTGAAGGGGATGCAAAAGGACAAGGAGGTCACCGAAGACGAGGTGAAACAGGGCCAGGAGCGCATCCAGAAGATCACCGCGGAGTTCGTCGGCAGGGTGGACGGTTTTCTCAAGGCCAAGGAAGACGAGATCATGGAGGTCTCGTGACCCGCGGCCCGCGGACCGCGAGCAGCAGCCGGGGCGCCGGGGGAGCATGAGCCGCTCGGCCGACAGCGACGGGGACCGGCGGGAAGCCCTCGGTTCGTCCGTGACCGGCAGCGCGTTTCCTGCCGCCCGCGAACCGGGACCGGGACACGAGGGGGCTTCGGCCGCGCGCGCCGTTTGCGAGGCGGAGCTCCACGGGCTGGAGAAGAGCCGGTTGCCCGACCATGTGGCGATCATCATGGACGGCAACGGGCGCTGGGCCCGGCTTCGGGGCAAGAGCCGGCTCGAAGGCCATCGCGCGGGGACCGCTGCGGTCAGGACCGCGCTGGAGACGAGCCGCAACCTGGGCATCCGCTACGTTTCCCTCTACGCCTTCTCGTACGAGAACTGGAACCGGCCGTCGGCCGAGGTCGGAGGGTTGATGGCCATCCTCCAGAACTACCTGCGGCGCGAGCAGGACCGCATGATGCGCGAAGGAGTGCGGCTCATCGCCATCGGCGACCGCAAACGCCTGCCCGCGGCGGTACGCCGGTCCCTGGACCACAGCATACGCCTCACCCGCGACAACACGGCCATCACGGTCATCCTGGCCCTCAGCTACAGCGGCCGGCGCGACATCGTCCGGTCGGTGCGGAACATCGCCCGGAAAGTGAAGGCCGGAGAGTGCGACCCCGGGGAGATCGACGAGTCCATGATCGCGGCCAACATGGAGACGGCGCACATCCCGGATCCGGACCTGTTGATCCGCACCAGCGGGGAGATGCGCATCAGCAACTTCTTCCTGTGGCAGATACCCTATACGGAGTTGTACGTCACGAACACGCTGTGGCCCGACTTCTCCGAGGCGCGGTACATCGAGGCGCTGCTGGAGTTCCAGAGACGGAGACGCCGGTTCGGCAAGACGGACGAGCAGCTTCCGCAGGGTTGAAGCTTCCATGCGCGCGCGGGTACTGACCGCACTGGCGGGGATTCCCCTGGTGTTCGGGATCCTCTGGACGGACAGCCTGTGGCTGTTCTCGTCGTTCGTCGAACTGCTCGTACTCATCGCCCTGCTGGAATACTTCCGCATGGTCTTCCCGGACCGGGGCGGGGCGCGGGCGGCCGGGGTCGCGGCCGGAATGCTGCTTTCCCTGACCGTCGTGGCGCCCGGGTTCTCGGCCCTGTTCCCGGTGGTCATCGTATTGCTGTTCGTGGCCTTCACCTTCGGCGGCGGCCCGGTGGAGCAGCGGTACCGGAACCTCGGCCTCGCCTTGGCGGGGGCGTTGTACCTGGGCTACCTGTTCCCCCATTTCGTGGTCCTGTACCGGAGCGGGTACGAGTGGGTGCTGTGGGTGTTGATCGTGGTCTTCTCCGCGGACAGCGCCGGCTACTTCGTCGGTATGGCCCTGGGCCGAAGAAAGTTGTATCCTTCGGTGAGCCCGGGCAAGACCGTGGCGGGCTGCGCCGCGGCCACCGCCGCGGGCGTCGCCGCGGGATGGAGCGCGGGTTGGCTGGTCCTGCCCCTGTCGTGGGGCCAAGCGGCGGGGCTCTCCCTGGCCGTGGTCATCGTCGCCCAGGCCGGCGATCTGTTCGAATCGCTGATCAAGCGGAGCTTCGCGGTCAAGGACTCGGGCGGACTCCTCCCGGGCCACGGCGGCCTGATGGACCGTCTCGACAGCCTCGTCTTCCCCGGAGTCGTGAGCGCCTACTGCGTGCGGTTGCTGCAACCATGAAGTCCATCGTCATCCTGGGTTCCACGGGGACCATCGGCGTCAACGCCCTCCGCGTGGTCCGGGCCTTCAAGCGGCGGTTCAAGGTCGCCGGACTGGTGGCCGGGCGTAACCTGGACCTGCTGGCTCGCCAGGTCGCGGAGTTCGCCCCGCGGGTGGCGGGGGTCCGGGAGCGGGACCACGTGGACGCCTTGTGGAAGCGCGTCGGCCGGCGCAAGCTGGACATCGTCCACGGCGAGGAGGGTTCGGTGGCCGCGGCCACCCACCCCTCGGCCGACTTCGTGCTGGCGGCCATCGTCGGCGGCGCGGGTCTCGTGCCGACCTTCGCCGCGGTGCAGGCGGGCAAGGACGTGGGCTTGGCCAACAAGGAAGCCCTGGTCATGTCCGGCGAGCTCTTCGTGCGGGAGGCCCGGAAGCGCGGGGGGCGGCTGCTGCCGGTGGACAGCGAGCACAGCGCGGTGTTCCAGTGCCTGGAGGGACACCGGCGCGAGGACGTGGACAGGATCATCCTGACCGCGTCGGGAGGGCCGTTCCTGCGCACCCCGCTCCGGCAGTTGCGCGGCGTGACCGTGGGCCAGGCGCTGCAGCATCCCACCTGGAAGATGGGGCCGAAGATCACCATCGATTCGGCCACCATGATGAACAAGGGGCTGGAGGTGATCGAGTCCCGCTGGCTGTTCGGCGTGCCCGGCGAGCGGGTGGAGGTGATGATCCACCCACAGAGCGTGGTCCACTCGATGGTGCGCTACCGTGACGGATCGGTGATGGCGCAGCTCGGGGTTCCCGACATGCGCATCCCCATCGCCTACGCCCTCTCCTACCCCGAGCGGCTCGATACCGGGCTGCCCGCGCTGAACCTGAAGAAGCCCGGCGAGCTCACCTTCCTGGGGGTGGAAGGCCGGCGCTACCCCGCCCTGGACATCGCCTACGACGCCCTGGCCCGGGGCGGCGCCGCTCCGCCGGTCCTCAACGCCGCCAACGAGGTGGCGGTGGCCGCGTTCCTGGACGGACGCATCGGTTTTCGCCGGATCCACGAGATCAGCCGGGAGGCCGTCCGGTCCCACGAGCCGGTCAAGCCCGGGAACCTGCGGCAGGTCCTGGAGGCCGACCGTTGGGCGCGGGCGTTTGCGCAGGATCTCGTGCAGGGCAACGGACGGGCCCGATGATCGACGTGGCCTACATGGTGGTGGCCGCGGTGGCCGCCTTCACCGTGCTCGTGTTCCTCCACGAGCTGGGCCACTTCCTCGTGGCCAAGAAGGCGGGCGTGGGGGTGGTGACCTTCTCCATCGGCTTCGGCCCGAAAGTGCTGGTGCGGCGGTACGGCGAGACCGAGTACTGCGTGAGCGCCTTCCCCCTGGGGGGGTACGTCAAGATGGTGGGCGAGGATCCCGGGGAAGACGTGGAGTCCGCGGACCGGGACCGCTCCTTCGCCCACCGGAGCCTGGCCCGCCGCGCCGCCATCGTGCTGGCCGGCCCGGGGGCCAACTTCGTGCTCGCCGCGGTGGTGTTCCTCTGCGTCTTCCTGTTCTTCGGCGTGCCCTACCGCACCGCGGAGCTCGGCGGCGTGCAGCCCGGCTCGCCGGCCGCGGCCGCGGGGCTCCGGGCGGGGGACCGGATCGTCATGGCGGCCGACCGCCCCATCCGTTCCTGGGACGAGCTGTCCCGGGAGGTCCGGGCGAGCCGGGGCCGGCCCCTGGAGTTGGGGGTCGTGCGCGACGGCAGGGAGTTCGCGGTCACGCTGAGCGCCGCCAGGGGCCCGACGCGCAACCTGCTCGGCGAGTCCGAGGAGGCTTGGCTCATCGGCGTCCAGGGCGCGGGGAACGTGGAGGTGGAAAGGGGGAACCCCCTGACCGCGAGTTGGCTCGCGGTCTCCCGCACGGTGGAGCTCTCGCTGCTGACGCTGGAGGTGCTGGTCAAGATGGTGGTGGGGCGCGTGGATTCGGCGAACCTGGGCGGTCCCATCATGATCGCCCAGTTGGCCGGCGAGCAGGCCCGGAGGGGGTTCGCGGACTACCTGTTCCTGGTGGCGCTCCTGAGCATCAACCTGGGGGTCCTGAACCTGCTCCCCATCCCCATGCTGGACGGCGGGCACCTGCTGTTCTTCCTCATCGAGGCCGTGCGCGGAAAGCCCCTGGACGTGAAGCAGAGGGAACGGGCCCAGCAGATGGGCCTGGCGCTGCTGATCTTCGTCATGGTTTACGCGTTCTACAACGACCTGGCGCGCATCTTCGGCGGTTGACCGGGCCCATGAAGGTACTCGGACTCGACACATCGACGGCGCGGTTGAGCGCCGCGGTCCTGGACGGCGACCGGGTGGCGGCCGAGTGCGTGAGGGAGTCCGCCCGGGCCGACCACCGCCGCCCGGGCCGTTCGAACCACGCCGAGGCCCTGCTCCCGCTCATCGAGGATGTGCTCCGGAGCGCGGGGACGGACTTCGCGAGCCTCTCGCTGCTGGGGGTGGCGGTGGGTCCCGGTTCCTTTACCGGCCTGAGGATCGGGATCAGCACGGCCAAGGGGCTGGTCTATGGATCGGGGACGCCGGTGGTGGGGGTGCGCACCCTGGAGGCCCTGGCGCACGGGGCGCCGCCCGGGGACGGCGCGAGTTTCGTGTGCCCCTTGATGGACGCCCGCAAAGGGGAGGTTTACGCGGCCCTGTACCGTCGGACGGACGCGGCCCTGGAGCGCCTGATGGAGGACTGCGCGGCGGAGCCGGAGTTCCTGTTCCGGCAGGTGGACGCCATGGCGGAGGGGCCGTGCCTCTTCGTGGGGAGCGGCGTCGAGGCTTACGCCGGGCTCATCGCCCGGTGCACCCGCGGCCGCGCCCGGGTCGCCCCGGGCGGCGAGGGACCTTCCACCGCCGTTTCGGTGGCCCGGATCGCCCGACGGAAGTCGCCGTCGGCGGCCGCGGACGCGGCGTCGCTGGCGCCTTTCTACATACGTCCGCCCGACGCCGCGCCCCGGGCGGCTCGTTGACAAAGGAGCGGGCGTTGGATAGATTTTTCCGTTTGCCCCAACACACCCGTCAGGAGGTCGTCCAATGGAGGAGAGAGAGGAGCGGATGATTGCCTCTGTCTTGGATAAGGACCCGGAATTGCGCAAATACTACGAAGAGCACCTGGAGTACGAGAAGCAGTTGGTGGACTTGCACGACAAGGGTTACCTGTCTCCCGAAGAGGAGATGGAGAAGAAACGCATCCAGAAGCGGAAGCTCGTGGGCAAGGACAAGATCATGGAGATCCTCGGCAAGTACAAGCCGGCGAGCTGACGGGAGAGAGCCATGAGGTTGAACGGGTCGGAGATATTCGTCGAGTCGCTCAAGCGCGAGGGGGTGAAGACCATCTTCGGCATCCCCGGAGGAGTGGTCCTCAAGCTGTTCGACGTCCTGCACCAGCAGGAGGACGTGGAGGTGGTCCTGACCCGGCACGAGCAGGGCGCGGTGCACATGGCCGAGGGCTACGCCAAGGCCACGGGCAGGGCGGGGGTGGCGCTGGTGACCTCGGGCCCGGGCATGACCAACATCGTGACGGGCCTGGCGGACGCCATGATGGACTCCGTGCCGCTGGTGGCCTTCACCGGGCAGGTCCCCACCAACCTCATCGGCAACGACGCGTTCCAGGAAGCCGACAACATCGGCATCAGCCGTCCCTGCACCAAGCACAACGTGCTGGTGAAGGACGTGTCCGAGCTCGCCACCGTCATCAAGGAGGCGTTCTACATCGCCAACACCGGGCGTCCGGGTCCGGTGCTGGTGGACATCCCCAAGGACGTGAGCACCGAGTCCGCGGAGTTCCGGTATCCCGACAAGGTGGCCCTCCGGGGATACCGCCCCACGGTGTCGGGCAACCGCCACCAGATCAAGCAGGCGGCCCAGGAGATCCTGAAGGCCAGGAGGCCGGTGATCTACGCGGGCGGCGGCGCGATCTTTTCCGGCGCGGCCAACGAGGTGCGCGAGTTCGCGGACCTGACCCAGGTACCGGTGACCATGACGGTGATGGGGTTGGGGGCCTTTCCCGGAACCCACCCCCTGTGCATGGGCATGTTGGGCATGCACGGCACCTATTGCGCCAACATGGCCATGCACGAGGCCGACCTGCTGATCGCTGTGGGCGCCCGGTTCGACGACCGGGTGACCGGCAAGCTGTCCGAGTTCTCGCCCCGCGCGCGGGTCATCCACATCGACATCGACCCCACCTCCATCAAGAAGAACGTGCATGCCCACATCCCCATCGTGGGCGACGTGAAGACGGTGCTGCGGGAGCTGGTGAACGTGCTGAGCTCCATGGACGGGGACCCCGACAGCGTCAAGGCCCAGCGGAGGCCCTGGCTCCGGCAGGTCCATGCGTGGGCCGCGGAGCATCCGCTGGCCTACCAGCAGGAAGGCAAGAAGCAGACCAAGCCCCAGTACGTCATCGAGAAGGCCTACGAGCTCACCCGGCACAAGGCCATCGTGGTCACCGACGTGGGGCAACACCAGATGTGGGCCGCCCAGTACTTCAAGGGCGCCGCCCAGCGCACCTTCCTGACCTCGGGGGGGCTGGGCACCATGGGTTTCGGGTTCCCGGCCGCCCTGGGCGCGCAGAAGGCGTACCCCAACAAGACCGTGCTGTGCATCACCAGCGAAGGCAGCTTCCAGATGAACCTGCAGGAGCTGGCGGTGGCGGCCGTCCACAAGCTGCCGGTCAAGGTCGTCCTGCTCAACAACCAGTTCCACGGCATGGTGCGGCAATGGCAGGACCTCTTCTACGACGGGCGCTACGCCTCCAGCGACCTGGGGGCCATCCCCGATTTCGTCAAGCTCGCCGAGGCCTACGGCATACTCGGGCTCCACTCGGACGGACCCGCGGACGTGGAAGCGGTGCTGAAGGAAGGGCTCCGGCACAAGGGCCCGGTGCTGATGAACTTCGCCATCGACCGGTTCGAGAACTGCTACCCGATGATCCCGGCCGGGGGCGCCCAGCACGAGATGGTGCTGGAGGACCCGCCGCAACTGAAGACCGCGCGCAAGACCACACGGAAAAAGGGAGAGGATGCGGACGCCGTCCTGCCGGCGTAGGGGTTCGGACGGATGGAACACATCATCTCCGTTCTGGTGGAGAACAAGGCCGGGGTGCTGGCGCGGGTGGCCGGCCTGTTCAGCGCCCGGGGCTACAACATCGAGAGCCTTTCGGTGGCGCCGACGCCGGACTCCAGCATCTCCATGATCACGGTGGTGACCTCGGGCGACGAGGACATCATCGAGCAGATCATGAAGCAGCTCAACAAGGTCATCGAGGTCCTGAAGGTCGTGGACCTGACCGAGGAAGACCACATCGACCGGGAAACGGCGCTCATCAAGATCCTGGCCAAGCCCGCGCAACGGGACGAAGCCATGAGGATCGCGCACATATTCCGCGCCCATGTGGTCGATTCGACGCCCCAGACCTACACACTGGAGGTGTCGGGGGACGCCCGGAAGATCCAGGCGGTGATCCATCTGTTGAAGCCCATGGGCATCAAGGAGATCGTTCGCACCGGCCGGATCGCCATCACGCGGGAACCGCTGTGACCGCTGCCCGCAGGGAGGTTGATCATGCAGGTTTACTATGACCGGGACGCGGACCTGGACCGGATCCGCGACCGCAAGGTGACCGTGCTCGGTTACGGCAGCCAGGGGCACGCCCACGCGAGCAACCTGCGCGACTCGGGCGTGGACGTGGTGGTGGGGCTGCGGCGCGACAGCGCCTCCTGGGCCAAGGCCGCGGAGGCGGGCCTGGCGGTGATGGAGACCGCGGAGGCCGCGGAAGCGGGGGACGTGGTGATGGTCCTGCTGCCGGACGAGCTCCAGGGCGAAGCGTACGAACAGGTCATCCGGCCGGGTCTCCGGCCGGGGAACTACCTGGCCTTCGGGCACGGCTTCAACATCCACTTCAAGCGGGTGGCGCCGCCCGAGGACGTCAACGTCTTCATGGTGGCGCCCAAGGGCCCCGGCCACCTGGTGCGGAGCGAGTTCGAGCGGGGCAGGGGGGTGCCCTGCCTGTTGGCCATCGAGCAGGACCCGTCCGGAGACACCCGCTCCGTGGGGCTGGCCTACGCCGCGGCCATCGGCGGGGCCCGGGCCGCGGTCATCGAGACCACCTTCAAGGACGAGACGGAGACCGACCTGTTCGGCGAGCAGACGGTGCTGTGCGGCGGCCTCACGTCGCTGATCCAGGCGGGCTACGAGACCCTGGTGGAGGCGGGTTACCCTCCGGAGATGGCCTATTTCGAGTGCTGCCACGAGGTCAAGCTGATCGTGGACCTGATCTATGAAGGCGGCTTGGCCAACATGCGCTACTCGGTGAGCAACACCGCGGAGTACGGCGACCTCACCCGGGGCAGGCGCATCGTCGGGGAGGGCACGCGCAAGGTCATGAAGGATATCCTGGCGGACATCCAGTCCGGGAAGTTCGCCGACGAGTGGATGGCCGAGCACCGTTCGGGGTCGGCGCGCTTCGACGAGCTGCGCCAGGCGTCGCGCAGCCATCCCATCGAGAAGGTGGGCGAGCAGCTCAGGTCCATGATGCCGTGGCTGGCGGAGGACCGGTTGGTGGACAAGAGCAGGAACTAGGCCGTGCGGGTCCCCTCCCTCGGAGGGAGGCCGCACGGTTTCGCGGGGAGGCTCCCATCCGGATCGCAAGGGAAGGCTACCGGTTCGTATTCGTTGCGTCGGCCCTGGCGGCCGCGGCTCTGGCCGCGGGCTGGCTCGCGGCCGGCGTTGCCTTGGCGGCCGCGGCGTTGGCCCTTGCGGGGTTCTTCCGGGACCCGGAGCGGACCGCCCCGGACGGGGACGGGGTGGTGGTGTCGCCGGCGGACGGCAAGGTCGTGGAGGTGAGCGACGAGGGCCGCAGGCTCAGCATCTTCCTCTCGCCCCTGGACGTACACGTCAACCGGGCCCCCATGAACGGACGGGTGCAGGACGTCCGCTACCGTCCGGGCCGTTTCTTCGCCGCCAACCGGGGCAAGGCGTCCGACGAGAACGAGCGCAACGTGGTCGAGTTCGTGGAGGATTCGGGAAAGACCCTCCAGGTGGTGCAGATCGCGGGCTTCCTCGCCCGCCGCATCGTTTGCGACGTGGGCCCGGGAGACCCGTTGCGGAAGGGCGAGCGCTTCGGCCTGATCATGTTCGGCTCCCGCGTGGACCTGCGCCTGCCCCCCGGGGCCGCGGTGGAGGTGCGTCCCGGCCAGCGGGTGCGCAGCGGGGAAACCGTCGTGGCGAGGCTCTGACGGGGCCATGGAACGTTCCGGAAACCAGGACGCGCGGTTGCGGAAGGTCCGCCTGATCCCCCGGGGAAAGATCCGGCGGAGCCGCGGGAAGCGCCGCAATCCGGCCCACCGGCTGCGCCGGGGCATCTTCCTCCTCCCCAGCCTGTTCACCGCGGGCAACCTCTTCTGCGGCGTCTTCGCCGTCCTCTTCGCCTTCGACGGCGAGCACCACCGGGCGGCCCTGTTGATTTTGGCCGCGAACCTGCTGGACGGGGTGGACGGCGCGGTGGCCAGGCTGACCCATACCGCCAGCCGGTTCGGGGTCGAGTTCGATTCGCTGGCCGACGTGGTCTCGTTCGGCGTCGCGCCCGCGGTGCTCGCGTACGTCTTCGCGCTGGCCCCCTGGGGCGCCTGGGGCGGTATCGGGGCCGCCCTGTTCGCCGTTTGCGGGGCCTTGCGCCTGGCGCGTTTCAACGTCCAGACGCTGTCGGCGGAGAAGAGCTACTTCACCGGCTTGCCCATCCCCGCGGCCGCGGCCATGGTCGCCGCCTTCGTCTTCATCTGGTCCATGCTGGGGCTCGAGGACGCGGACGCCAAGCCCTTGGTGTTCATGGCGGCGGCGTGCGCGCTGGCAGGCCTGATGGTCAGCAACTTCCGCTACTCCAGCCTGAAGCAGCACCACTTCAAGAAGCGCAGCACCATTTGGTTGTTGCTTTCCGCGTTGGCAGTCGTTATACTGGCCATCGCCATGTGGCAGATCGTGTTGTTCTCGGCGCTATTGCTGTACACCTTATCGGGTCCCTTACTATGGTTGCTCGCCGTGCGGGAGCGACGGAGGGAAGAGCGGGCGCTCGCCCAGGCCTGACCAGGAAGCAGAACCAGCTCGCATGACTCGAACTCCCGCCGGACCTCCGCGGGAGTTTTTTTTTGAGGAGGGAGACCATGGGCGCCAAGGACGTCGTAAAGATCTTCGATACCACCCTCAGGGACGGCGAGCAGTCGCCCGGGGCCAGCATGAACATCGACGAGAAGGTCCTCGTCGCGCGGCAACTGGAGAAGCTCGGGGTGGACGTCATCGAGGCGGGCTTCGCCGCTTCGTCGCCGGGGGACTTCGAATCGGTGGCGCAGGTGTGCAAGGCCGTCCGGCGGCCCATCGTCCTGAGCCTTGCGAGGGCCCAGCAGGGCGACATCCGGAAGGCCGTCAAGGCGGTGGAAGGGGCGCGCAGGCCCGGCCTCCACACCTTCATCGCCACCTCGGACATCCACCTGAAGCACAAGCTCCGGATGGGCCGCAGCGAGGTGCTGGACGCGGTGGGGGCGGCCGTCCGGTACGCCCGGAAGCACCTGGACTACGTGGAGTTCTCGGCCGAGGACGCTTCGCGCAGCGACCCGGACTTCCTGGCGCAGGTCTTCGGCGAGGCCGTCAAGGCCGGCGCCAGGACCCTCAACATCCCGGACACCACGGGCTACGCCATACCCTCCGAGTTCGGGGAGCTGGTGCGGTATCTGATCGACCGCGTGGAGGGTTCGGACGAGGTCACCTGGAGCGCCCACTGCCACAACGACCTGGGCCTGGCCGTGGCCAACTCCCTGTCCGCAGTGGTCAACGGCGTGCGCCAGGTGGAGTGCACGGTGAACGGCATCGGCGAGCGGGCCGGCAACACGTCGCTGGAAGAGGTGGTCATGGCGTTGAAGACGCGGCGGTCGGTCTTCCACCTGGACACCAACGTCCGCACCGAGCAGATCTACCCCACGTCGCGCCTGCTGTCCCAGGTCACCGGCATCGTGGTCCCCTTGAACAAGCCCATCGTGGGGGACAACGCCTTCGCCCACGAGGCGGGGATCCACCAGGACGGCGTGCTGAAGCAGAAGCTCACCTACGAGATCATGAAGCCGGAGACCATCGGCATCAGCGGCAACCGGCTGGTCATGGGCAAGCACTCCGGCCGGCACGCCTTCGGCGAAAGGCTCAAGCATTTGGGCTTCACGCTCAACAAGGACGAGGTGAACCGGGCCTTCGAGCGGTTCAAGCAGCTCGCCGACAAGAAGAAGGAGGTCTTCGACGAGGACATCGAGGCCCTGGTGGCCGACGAGGTGCTGCGGATACCGAGCCAGCCGGACCGCTACGAGCTGGTCTATATGAACATCGCGTCGAGCTCGTCCGCGGTTCCGTCGGCCACGGTGCGGATGCGGGTGGACGGCAACGAGCGGGTGGCCCACGACACGGGTGACGGGGTGGTGGATGCGTGCTATAAAGCCATCGCCCGGCTTTCCGGCAGCCATGCGAGGCTGCGGCGCTATTCGGTGTCGAGCGTCACCGGCGGCACCGACGCCCAGGGCGAGGTATCGTGCATGCTCCAGGACAAGGACGTCCAGATCACCGGGAAGGGTTCCCACACCGACATCATCATGGCGAGCGCCCTGGCGTACGTGAACGCCCTGAATCGCCTGGAGTACCGCAAGCGTCACCGCCAAGTCCCGGTGGAGGGGGGGCCATGAGCCACAAGGTTACGGTGCTTCCGGGCGACGGCATCGGCCCGGAAGTGGCGGCGGAAGCCCTGGCGGTGCTGCGGCAGGCCGCGGAGGTCTTCGGCTTCGCCGTGGAAGTGGAGGAAGGGTTGGTGGGGGGAGCCTCCATCGACGTCCACGGGAAGCCCCTGACCGACGAGGTCCTCGGGTTGGCCAAGTCCGGCGACGCGGTGGTCCTGGGCGCCATGGGCGGACCCAAGTGGGACGGACTGGACTATTCCATCCGCCCCGAGCGGGCGCTGCTCGCCTTGCGCCAAGAGTTGGGCCTGTTCGCCAACCTGCGGCCGGTGAAGCTGTTCGGGCCCCTGGCGCAGGCCTCCACCCTCAAGCCCGAGGTGGTGCAGGGGACCGACCTGGTGGTGGTCCGGGAGCTGACCGGCGGCATCTACTTCGGGCAGCCCAAGGGGGTCACCTCCGGGCCGGACGGGACCGAACGCGGCGTCAACACCCTGGTCTATTCCACCCCGGAGATCGAGAGGATCGCCAGGGTGGCCTTCGACGCCGCGCGCAGGCGGCGCCGCCGGGTGACCTCGGTGGACAAGGCCAACGTGCTGGAGTCCACGGAGTTGTGGCGCAAGGTCGTGACCCGGGTGCACCGTGAGGAGGGCTACGGAGACGTGGAGCTCGAGCACGTGCTGGTGGACAACTGCGCCATGCAGCTCATCCGGGACCCGAAGCAGTTCGACGTGATCGTGACCACCAACATGTTCGGCGACATCCTGAGCGACGAGGCCGCCATGCTGACGGGCTCCATCGGCATGCTGCCGTCGGCCAGCCTCGGCGGCACGGTGGGCATGTACGAACCGGTGCACGGCAGCGCCCCGGACATCGCCGGGCAGGACCAGGCCAATCCCCTGGCCGCCATCCTGACCGTGGCGCTCATGCTGCGCCATTCCTTCGACCGGGGCGACGCCGCGGACTGCATCGAGCAGGCGGTGGAGCGGGTGCTCGAGGCCGGCCATCGCACGCCGGACATCGCCGAAGGCAAGGATTCGGCGGTGGGGTGCCGGGAGATGGGCTCCCTCGTGCGGCGGGAGGTCGCGGCGGGCCGCGGGTGACCATGGGCAAGGACAAGTACAACGTCGCGGTGGTGGGGGCCACGGGCGCGGTGGGCGAGGAGATGCGGAAGATCCTCGCGGAACGTTCGTTCCCGGTGGACCGGCTCCGGCTGCTGGCCTCCGAGAGGTCCGCGGGCCAGCGGCTGGAGTTCTGCGGCCGACAGGTTCCGGTAGAGGTCCTGGACGAGGATTCCTTCGACGACGTGGACATCGCGCTGTTCTCCGCGGGCTCGTCGGTGAGCGCCCGGTATGCTCCGGCCGCGGTGGACGCGGGCGCGGTGGTCATCGACAACACCAGCCGTTTCCGCATGGACGACGACGTTCCGCTGGTGGTCCCGGAAGTCAACGCCCGGGAGATCGCCGGGCACGTCCGGCGGGGCATCATCGCCAACCCCAACTGCTCCACCATCCAGATGGTGGTGGCCCTGAAGCCCCTGTACGACGCCGCGGGGATCACCCGCATCGTGGTGTCCACCTACCAGTCGGTGTCCGGCGCCGGACGGCAGGCCATGGAGGAGCTCGGGAGCCAGACCGCGGCGTTGTTCAACGGGCAGGAGGTGGAATGCGAGCGGTTCCCGCACCGGATCGCCTTCAACTGCATTCCCCACATCGATTCGTTCCTGCCCAACGGCTACACCGGGGAAGAGATGAAGATGATCCGGGAGACGCGCAAGATCCTCGGCGACCCGGACATCCGCATCACCGCCACCGCGGTGCGCGTCCCGGTTTTCTGCAGCCACTCCGAGTCCATCAACGTGGAGACCCGCACCAAGCTGTCCGCGGGCGACGTCCGCGCCATCCTCAGGGAGGCCCCCGGGGTGCTGCTCCAGGACGACCCCCAGGACAACGGCTACCCGCTGGCCACCGAGGTGACCGGCAAGGACGCCACGTTCGTGGGCCGCATCCGGGAAGACGACTCGGTGGACAACGGCCTCAACCTCTGGGTGGTGGGCGACAACCTGCGCAAGGGCGCGGCCCTCAACGCGGTGCAGGTCGCGGAGATCCTGATCCGGGACTACCACTGACGGGCGGGGGCGTCCGGGGTCCGCACGGGCGCGCCGGTCCTCCGGGCCCATGAACGTCCGACTGACCCTGGAGTACGACGGCGCCGGTTACCGCGGCTGGCAGGTCCAACCCCGGGGACCCACCGTCCAGGGCGTGCTGGAAGAGGCCCTGGCCGTGCTGCTGCGGCAGCCGGTCCGGGTCCGCGGGTCCGGGCGCACCGATGCCGGCGTCCACGCCCTGGGCCAGGTGGCGAGCTTCGTCTGCCCCGACCGCCGGGACTTGGCGCGGCTCCGGCAGGGCCTCAACGCCCTCACCCCGCCGGACTTGACGGTGAAGGCCGCGGAGCCCGCGCCGGCTTCCTTCGACCCCAGGAGGGACGCCACCCGGCGCGTGTACGAGTACCGGTTGTGGGACCGCCCCTGGCGTTCGGTCTTCCACGACCGCTACGCATGGCGCGTCCCCCGGCCCTTGCGCATCGACGCCATGCGCGGGGCCCTGGCCGCGCTGGAAGGAGAGCACGACTTCTCGTGCTTCCGGGCCGCGGGCTGCGGCGCCGCCACCCCGGTGCGACGGGTGTTCCGCAACGAGTTGTACCCCTGGGAGGACCATTGGGTCTATCGTATCGAAGCCACCGGCTACCTCCGGCACATGGTGAGGAACATCGTCGGCACGCTGGTGGAGACGGGCCTGGGAGAGCGGGACCCGGACGGCCTCCCGGGCCTGATGGAGAGCCGCGACCGGAGGCTCGCCGGCCCCACCGCGCCGGCCCGGGGCCTGTTCCTGGTGGAGGTCGGCTACGAGTGAGTCTCGGGTCCCGGCTTGAAACCGCGCCGGTCCGCGGCTATGATTCCCCGCAAGGAGAACCGATCCATGTCCGAACGCACCCTCTATGACAAGGTGTGGGACGCCCACTCGGTGGCCACGCTCCCCACCGGACAGACCCAGCTCTTCATCGGGTTGCACCTGGTCCACGAGGTGACCACCCCGCAGGCCTTCGACATGCTGCGGGAACGCGGGCTTTCCATCGCCTATCCCCGGCGGACCTTCGCCACCGCGGACCACATCGTCCCCACGGACGCGCGCTCCCGGCCCTTCCTCGACGAGCAGGCCGAAGCCATGATGGCCGCCCTGGAGAAGAACGTCCGGGACTTCGGCATCGAGTTCTACGGCCTGGAGAGCAGCCGGCAGGGCATCGTCCACGTCATCGGCCCGCAGCTCGGCCTCACCCAGCCGGGGATGACCCTGGCCTGCGGCGACAGCCACACCAGCACCCACGGGGCCTTCGGGACCCTGGCCTTCGGCATCGGCACGACCCAGGTCCGGGACGTGCTCGCCACCCAGACCCTGGCCATGGACCGGCTCAAGGTGGCGTATCAACGTCAACGGCCGTCTCCCCCTGGGGGTGCACGCCAAGGACGTGATCCTGACCATCATCCGGCGCCTCGGGGTCGGCGGCGGCAAGGGGTTCGCCTACGAGTACGGGGGGGAAGCGCTGGACCGCATGAACATGGACGAACGCATGACCGTCTGCAACATGAGCATCGAGGGGGGGGCGCTGGTGGGTTACGTGAACCCCGACAAGACCACCTTCGACTACCTGCTCGGACGGCCGTTCGCTCCCAAAGGCGACGCCTTCGACCGGGCGGTGGCCTACTGGCGCTCCATGGCGTCGGACGCGGACGCCTCCTACGACCACGTGGTGGACCTGGATGGCTCGGCCATCGAACCCACGGTCACCTGGGGGATCAACCCCGGGCAGGCGGTGGGAGTGCGGGAGAACCTGCCGCGGCCCGAAGAGATGGAAGACCCCAAGACGGTGGAGAAGGCCTACGAGCACATGGGCTGGGAGCCCGGAGCGCCGATCCTCGGCACCCCCATCGACGTGGCGTTCATCGGTTCCTGCACGAACTCGCGGTTCTCGGACTTGGTGGCCGCGGCCCGGGTTGCGGAAGGCAGGAAGGTGTCCGCGGGGGTGAGGGCCCTGGTGGTGCCCGGGTCCGCGGACGTGAAGAAACAGGCCGAGGCCGCGGGGCTGCACCGGGTGTTCACCGAAGCCGGCTTCCAGTGGAGGGAAGCGGGCTGCTCCATGTGCCTGGCCATGAACCCGGACAAGCTCAGCGGCCGGGAAGTGTGCGCCTCTTCCTCGAACCGCAACTTCATCGGCCGCCAGGGGAGCCCGGGCGGGCGCACCCTGTTGATGAGTCCCGCCATGGTGGCGGCCGCGGCCCTCGAAGGCCGGGTCGTGGACGTGCGCGAATTCAATTGATCGAGGTCCCCATGAACGAGATCAGGCAGGTAAGAGGCAGGGCGGTGGCGGTGCGCGGGCACGACATCGACACCGACCGGATCGTTCCCGCCCGTTACCTCAAGGAAATCACTTTCCACCGCATGGGCGAGTACCCGTTCTTCGACGAGCGCTTCGACTCGGACGGGAAACCCGCGGCGCATCCGTTCAACGAGCCGCGCTTCCAGGGGGCAGAGATCCTGCTGGTGAACCGCAACTTCGGTTGCGGGTCGTCGCGGGAGCACGCGCCCCAGGCCCTGTACCGCTGGGGCATCCGGGCCATCGTCGGCGAATCCTTCGGGCCGATCTTCGCCGGCAGCAGCGTGATGCTGGGCATGCCCACGGTGACGGCGGCGCCCGAGGAGATGGAGAAGCTGATGGCGCTGGTGGAGTCCAATCCCGACGCCGAGCTCGCGGTGGACCTGGAGGCCCGGAAGGTCCACTTGCCGGACGGCGGGCACGTGGACATCGACGTCCTGGACAGCCACCGGAACGCCCTCACCACCGGCGCCTGGGACTCCACTTCGCTGCTGCTCGCCAACATGGACCAGGTGGCCCGGACGGCCGAGGGACTGCCCTACACGTCCAACTTCGAGGGGCCGGCTCCCCTGTAGGGTCCCGCGGGAGGGCCGGCCGGAGGCCGGAATCCCGATGGCCTGCGGCCCCGGTCGGGCCGGCGCCGACCCCCTGCCTGCCCGGACGGGCTCCCGCCGGGTCGGCGCTTCAGCCCCGGACTTGCGGCAGCACCTTCTCCACGAAGGCGTCCAGTTGCCGCAGGTCGGCGATGGCCAAGCCGATGATCAGGGTCTGGAGTCCGCGGGCGAAAATGCTTCCGATTCGGTCCGCGCACTCGTTGGCGCCCCCCACCAGCATGTACTTCTCCACGTCCATGCGCACCTTGCCGTAGTAGCGGACCAGGTAGTCGCTGCACGCTTCCACCGCCTTGCCCTTGTCGTCGTCGAGGGCCATGAAGGTGAGGCCCGCCTTCTCGATGCCGTCCGGGTCCCGGCCGGCCGCCCGGGCGTGGCCGCTGATCTTCTCCCACACCGAGTCGAAGTCGCGCACCGCGCTGCTGCCGCAGATGTAGCCGTCGGCCAGCCGCCCCACCCGTTTCAGGACCGTGTCCGCGGTTCCCCCCATCCACACGGGGGGATGGGGCGCCTGGACGGTCCCGGGGCCGAAGCGGGTGCTGTGCAGGTCGTAGAACCTGCCGTGGTGCTCCACTTCGTCCTCGGTCCAGAGCCGTTTCATGAGACCGAGGGACTCTTCGGCGCGGCTCCCCCGGTGCTCCCAGGGGACCTCCACCGAACTGAAATCGTTCTCCCGGCTGCCGAAGCCGATGCCCAGGGTCATGCGGCCGTTGGACAGGAAATCGAGGGTGGCCACGGTCTTGGCCAGGAGCGCCGGATGGCGCAGGGCCGACAGGAGCACGGAGGTCCCCAGCCGGATGCGCTCGGTGGCGCCCGCCGCGGCCGCGAGCACGGTCAGCGCCTCCAGGTTGTCGTAGGCGATGCGATCGATGGTCCAGAACGAATGCAGCCCCGCCTGGTCGCATTTGCGCGCCATGGCCGTGACGTAGCCGGGCTCGATCTGCGGCGCGGGATTGACGAAGCAGATTCCCAGGTTCCCCATGGTAGCCGTCCTTTCCGGTAACGAGACGATAATGGGACGAGGCCCCGGGCCGCGGCTCGGTCCGCAACCCGGCGGTATTCCTACACCAGCGGCCCTTTTCCTACAAACATCCGGCAAGGCGCGTCCTCCCCGGAGCGGGTTGACAGCCTTCCCGGACCCCGATATATCCCTGTGGATTTCCGTGCGGGCTGAAGGGAGTTCCCATGCTGGAAGCCGCCACCGTGGCGTTCGAGAACCTCCTGGTTCCGACCCGGTTGGGGTACCTGTTGATCGGCGTTCTCATGGGGCTGGCCCTGGGCGCGATCCCCGGCCTGGGGGGGCTCGTGGGGCTTGCCATCCTCCTGCCCTTCACCTTCGACATGGACTCCTTCGAGGCGTTCGCCATCATGATCGGCCTGATCTCGGTGACGAGCACCTCCGACACCATCCCCTCGGTCCTCTTCGGCGTCCCCGGCACCTCGGCGTCCCAGGCCACCATCCTCGACGGCCATCCCATGGCCAAGAAGGGCGAGGCCGGACGGGCCTTCGGCGGCGCCTACATGGCGTCGCTGATGGGCGGCGTGTTCGGGTCGCTGGTGCTCGCCCTCTCCATCCCGGTGCTGCGCCCCATCGTGCTGGCGTTCGGCTCCCCCGAATTCTTCATGCTCGGCCTCCTGGGCATCTCCATGGTGGCGGTGCTGAGCGGCAACGCCCCGGTGAAGGGCCTCGTGGCCGGCGCCATCGGCCTGTGCGTGGGCATGGTGGGAATGGACCCCCAGACCGGGGTGCTCCGCTGGGTGTTCGGCCAACTGTACCTGTGGGACGGCGTGCCCCTGGTGCCGGTGGCCCTGGGGATCTTCGCCATCCCCGAGATCGTCGATCTGACCATTCGGGGCACGCGCATCGCGGACGTGCCCAAGGAACGGTTGAAGGGCGTCATGTCGGGGATCCGGGACACCTTCCGCAACTGGTTCCTGGTCCTGCGCTGCGGGGTGGTGGGGGTCTTCGTGGGCGCCATACCGGGGCTGGGCGCGTCGGTGGTGGACTGGTTCGCCTACGGCCACGCCATACAGACGGAGAAGGACGCCAACAAGACCTTCGGCACCGGCGACGTGCGCGGCGTCCTTGCGCCGGAAGCCGCCAACAACGCCAAGGAGGGCGGGGCCCTGATCCCCACCATCGCCTTCGGCGTGCCGGGCAGCGCCTCCATGGCCCTGTTGCTGGGCGCCATGACCATCCAGGGGCTGACCCCGGGCTCGGCCATGCTCACCAAGGACCTGGCGGTGACCTACACCATGATCTGGAGCCTGGCCATCGCCAACATCTTCGGCACCGTGCTGTGCATGTTGCTCACCAACACCCTGGCCAAGATCGCCATGGTGCGGATCAACCTGCTGACCCCGCTGGTGGTGGTCATCGTGTTCCTGGCGTCGTTCCAGGCCACCCGGCACTACGGGGACCTGTGGTCGCTGCTGTTCTTCTCGCTCCTGGGCTGGTTCATGAAGCGGTTCAGTTGGCCGCGGCCGCCGCTGATCCTGGGTCTCGTGCTCAGCGGCATCATCGAGAACTACCTCTTCATCTCCATCAGCCGCTACGGCGCCGGGTGGCTGTTGCGCCCCATCGTCCTGGTGGTGTCGGTGCTCATCGCGGGGAGCCTCTACTACGGCATCCGCAGCACGCGCAGGCAACAGGAGCTGCAGCGTGCGCGGGAGGCGCAGGCCGGGCGCGAGCGGAGCGGGGAAGCCGATGAAGCTTAGGGCCAACCCGGGCGCGTTGTTCACGGTCCTCATCCTGTTGTTGATGGTGGCCCTGGTGGCCACCGCCAAGCAGTGGCAGTACCAGGCGAGGCTGTTCCCGTGGACCATCGGCATCCCCACCATGCTCCTGTGCTTCCTGCAACTGGGGCTGGACCTGTTCCGCGGCAAGGACGGCGGCGAAGACGCGGCCGGCATGATGGACCTGCCGGTGGACCGCAGCGTGCCCGTGGCGGTGGTGATTCGACGCGCGGCCAACATCTTCGGATGGATCTTCGGCCTGTACCTGTCCATCTGGGTCATCGGGTTCATCCTGAGCGTGCCCCTCTTCCTGCTCCTGTACCTGTACCTCCAGGCGGGCGAGTCGTGGAAGGTCGCGGTGGTCTACACCGTGGTCATGGTGGTGTTCATGATCGGCGTGTTCGAGATGGTGCTGCACATCCCCTGGCCCCCGGGCCTGGTGAACGCGCCCCAGGAGTTCATCCTGGGGCTGGTGGAAAGGCACCTTTCGGGTCTGGTTCCGATCTGACCGGGGGGCGGAAAGTTTGCTTGACAAGGCTCTTGACATTCCCGTCGGGGCTTACGTATAAAAGGGTCGAAGCTGTCTGGGATCAGTGGAAAATCAAACCCAAAGGAGGTGGCTTATGGCTGCGAAGAAGAGGCTGGCCGGCATGGCGGTAGTCCTGGGGGCGTTGTTCCTGTTGTCGTCGATCGGTACGGCGGTTGCGGGCGACGTCATGTTCAACGTGTCTCCCGGCACGCTGAAGAAGGCCGGACCGGTGCTGCTCTTTGCATCGGGACTGAAGCCGGGCCAGGAGGTCGGCGTCCGCACCATGATGGGCGGCGTACTGTCCGACGTGAGCTTTCTGGCCAAGCCGGCGTTCGAGAAGGCAGACGCCAACGGCGCGGTAGCCTCGGTGTGGAGCATCAGGGGACGGACCTTCAAGAGGCTGCTGAAGCCCGGCGACTACTCGGTCGAGCTGGTGGACGGTGACGGGAAAACCCTGGCCACGGCCAAGATGTCGATCCCCAAGCCGAAAGCGAAAAAGAAATAGGCTTCGCACGGAGAGAGCGTCCCTGGATTCGTGCCAGCGACACTCGTGACGCGGGCCGGTTCCCGGAAGGGGCCGGCCGATATCGAACGGGCTGAGGATCTCGGGTCAACTGGAGTCCTCAGCCCGTTTGCGTTCGAGGCCGGACCGGGTGGGGTGAAGCGGTCCACGGATAAGGAGTAAACGTCATGGAGAGACCAAGACTGGCGCGTTGGCGCACACGGTTCCTGTTGTTGCTTTGCGGTGCGCTCCTGGCCGGATGGACGGCCACGGCCCAGGCGGCGAACGTCCGGATCCTGATCGGTTATCCGCCCGGGGGAGGACACGACCTCGAAGCGCGCATCATGGCGCGGCACCTGGGCCAATACCTTCCGGGAAACCCCAAGGTCCTGGTCCAGAACATGCCCGGAGCCGGCGGCATGATCATGTCGAGCTACGTCTTCAACCGGGCCAAGCCGGACGGGGGAACCATCGGCCTGTTCGGCAGCAGCCACGGACTCCAGGCGGTGCTGGCGCCGCCGGAGATGGTCAAGTACGACTTGGCCAGGATGCCGATCATCTGGTCGGTGGCAGGCATCCAGGTCCATATCGTCAGGGACTTCCTCGGGGCGAAGACCGCCAGGGAGTTCATGGCCGGGACGGATCGCTCCAGGGTCGTGCTGGCGGGCCGGTCCAAGCAGGGGTCCTCGTGTCTGCGCGGCCAGTTGGCCTTGAAGCTCCTGGGGGTGGAGGGCTTCAAGGCGGTCTGCGCCTATCGGGGGACGTCGCCCATCAAGGCCGCCATGGAGCGGGACGAGGCGAGTTTCTTCGTTGCCAGCGACGCCCACCTAGTGGGCGGCGGCGCGTTCGTCGATATGCACAAGAGGGGTCTGGTCTTCCCCATGTGGCAGAGCGGCATCCTCAAGGAGGACGGGAGCATCGTCCGTTCCGATACGGTGGAGGGGGACGTGCCGACTCTGTTGGAAGTCTATCGGGAAGTCCACGGCAAGGACCCCTCCGGCCTCGACTGGGAGTCCTGGCGCGCCATCGGCCTCGGCATGGCCAAGCTGACCCGGACCCTGGTGCTGCCGCCGTCCACGCCGCAGGCCAAGGTCGCGGAGCTGCGCGCGGGGGTCGCGAAGATGGCCGCGGACCCGGGCTTCGTCGCGGACTGGGAGAAGGTGTTCGGCCAGAAGCTGGCGCCTGTCCTGGTCACGCCGGAAGAGGCGGAGAAGATCCGGGACGAAACCATGGCGCCCACCGAATGGCAGGCTTATCTCCGCAAGTTCGCGAGTTCCTAGCAGCCCGTGGAGCGAGCGAACCCGGAAGGGAGGAATCTCATGGTGAAACGCGGCGTTTCCCTCGTGCTCCTGGCGGTGCTCTGGCTCCTGGTCCAGGGTTCCGCCCAGGCGTTTACCGAAGGCAAGCGGATCCGGATACTCTCCGGATACTCTCCCGGTGGAGGGCACGACACGGAAGGCCGGTTGATCGCCCGCTCCATCGGCAAGTACCTTCCGGGCATGCCCAGGAAGGTCGTCAAGATCAACATGCCCGGGGCGGCGGGTCTCATCCATGGCGCCTACGTGGCCAACAAGGCGAAGAAGGACGGCCTCACCTGGTCCATCATGGGCACCTCCCACCTGGGCAGCCAGGCCCTGAACGACCCCAGGCCGAACTACGACTTGATGAAGATGCCGGCGATCTTCGGCACCAGCGGCGCTTCCGCGGCCATCGTCCGGGATTTCCTCGAGGTCAGGACCGGCGTGGAGCTGACCAGGATCGACCCGACGAAGATCGCGATTTCCGGACGCTCCATCACCGGCCCGTCGTTCCTGAACGACGTGATCGGCCTCGACCTGCTGGGCATCAAGGGTTACAGCTACGCGGTGGGATACCCGGGCACGGCCCAGATGGCCCTGGCGTTCCTGTCCGGGGAGGTCTCCTACGTGGGGGGCACCGGGCTCCATCACGTGCTCGGCACCGGCGGACGCTACTACGGACCCATCAAGGAAGGCGTGGCGGTGGTCATCTGGCAGGGCGGAGTGTTGACCCCGGACGGCAAGGTCGTGCGCTCGCCGGGCACGGACATCCCGACCTTCGAGGAAGTCTATGAGCAGGTAAAGGGCGAGGCCCCCTCGGGTCCCGCGTGGGAAGCCTACAAGCTGACGGGACCCACCATGCGGACGCTGAACCGGACCCTGGTGATGCCTCCCGGCACGCCCCTGGACCGCGTGGCCGCCATCCGGGCGGCTTTCGACAAGATGTACTCCGACCCGGCGTACATCGAGGAGTGGGAGCGGATCTTCGGCCTCAAGCTGGACTACTTCCGCGGCGCGGACGTGGACAAGATCGTCCGGACCATGCTCCGGCCTTCGCCGGGATGGGACTACCTCAAGAACGAGTACATCCCCGCGCTCCAGGCGCGCAAGACGAAATAGCCCGACCGACCCGCCCGTGGTCCGGAGCGTCCCTGCGCCGGACCACGGGTTCGGACCCGCCTCGGAACATCGGGACAGCCCCATGAAGAAGGACATACGCACCTGGATCGACCAGTTGCGCGGCGCAGGCCTGCTCGACACCGTCTCCAAGCCGGTGGACCCGCGGACGCAGATGGGCGCGCTCTTGTGGCAGTCCCGGGAACGGGCGCTGCTGTTCGATAACTTGGAGGGTTTCCCGGGGTGGCGTTGCCTCGGGCAGGCGCCGGGGGATGTCCGGCTGGCGCCGCTAGCCTTCGGCTGCGACCGCGACGAGATGGTGCCGGAGTTCGTCCGGCGCACCGGAAAGGGCGGCTCCACCCGGCTGGTGTCCTCGGGACCGGTCAAGGAGCGGGTGTTCACGGGCGACCAGGTGGACATCACCACCCTGCCCATCCACCAGTGCGGCGTCCGGGACGGCGGCCCGTTCATCTCCGCGGGGTTGGTGGTCTCCAAGGACCCGGACACCGGGCGCCGCAACCTGAGCTTCCACCGCCTCCAGATGAAGGGGCCGCGCAAGACCGGCATCCTGCTCTATCCGCGGCACAGTTGGGCCAACTACCGGAAGCACGAGGCCAGGGGCGAGGGCATGCCGGTGGCGGTGATGATCGGCCACCACCCCATGTACTACTTTGCCGCGGCCACCAGCACGGACTACGGCACGGACGAGCTCGCCATCGCGTCGGCGTTGCTGCAGGAAGAAGTGGAGATGGTCAAGTGCGAGACCATCGACATGGAGGCGCCGGCCCAGGCGGAGGTGGTGCTGGAAGGGGAGATCCTGCCCAACGTGCGGGAGGAGGAAGGCCCCTTCAGCGAGTTCCAGGACTACTACTTGGCGGGAGCGGGGCAGAACCCGGTGTTCCGGATCGACGCCATGACCATGCGGGGCGACGCCATATTCAAGAACATCCAGAACGGCGCCGAGGTGGAGGGGTGCGTCTATCACAAGGTGCCCATGTCGGCGCAGATACTCCGGCGCATACGGAGCGTCGGCGGCGGCGCCCAGGTGCGGAACGTGCTGGTGCTGCCGGGGATCTTCGGCGTGGTCGTGCAGATGAACGCCCGCTATTACGGCGAGGCCAGGAACGTGCTCATGGCCGCCCTGTCGAGCGAGTACCAGCACCCCAAGGTGGCCATCGCGGTGGACGAGGACGTGGACATATTCAACTACGCGGACGTGCTGTGGGCCGTCTCCACGCGGGTGAACCCGGCGGAGGACATCATCACCATACCCGGGGCCAGGGTCCACGCCATGGACCCTTCGTGCCAAGAGGTGGGCGCCCCCGGGGCGCCGGGCTGGCACCGGGTAGGCGGCAAGGTGATGATCGACGCCACCAAGCCGCCGGAGTGCGACCCCGCCCGGCGGTTCGAGTTCGAGCGCCTGCAACCCATGGGGGCGGGCCAGGTCCGGTTGGAGGACTTCCTCTGATCCGCTTCCGGCGCGGCCCGGCGCCGTCACGGGAAGGAGACTGAGTTGAGCGAGGTGGCTATCGTCAGCGGCGGCGCCAACGGCATCGGACGTTGCGTGGCGTTGCGGTTCGCCCGGGCGGGAATCGCCGTGGCCATTGCCGACGCGGACCGGGAAGGCGCAGAGCGGGTCGCGGGAGAGCTGGCCCGTGCGGGGGCGCAAGCCCGGGCCTACGAGGTGGACGTCACCCGGGCCGCGGAGGTCAGGGACGTGGCGGCGCGCGTGCGCCGGGACCTCGGTCCCGTGGACTTCCTCGCCAACCTGGCCGGGGGGACCATCCACGTGAAGGCGGTGGAGGACCTGTCCTGGGCGGAATGGCGGGAGGTCATGGACGTCAACCTGAAGGGGACCTTCCTCTTCTGCCGCGAAGTGGCGCCGGCCATGATGGAAAGGCGAAGCGGCCGCATCGTCAACACCGCCTCCAACTACGGGTTCACCGGCTGCGCCCTGCGCACCCCCTACTCCGCGGCCAAGGCCGGCGTCATCGGCTTCACCAAGTCCCTGGCCCAGGAACTGGCCCCCTACGGCATCCTCGTCAACGCCGTGGCCCCGGGCCCCACGGATACGCCGCGGGTGCTGGCCAAGTCCACCCCGGAACAGCGCGAGAAATGGAAACCGCTGATTCCCCTGGGCCGCACCGGCCAGCCCGAGGACGCCGCCGAAGGTTTCTACTTCCTGGTGGGCCCGCAGAACACCTACATCACCGGCTACACCCTCCACGTCAACGGCGGCCTGGTGATGAACTGAGGCGCTGCGGGCCGTTGCGTCATGCCCTCCGAAAAAGGGTATAATGCAGGTTCTCCCGGTTTGATGGCGACTTGCGCGGCTTCCCTATGGAAATGGGTTCCCGGACATGGAGGACACGATCATGCCTGCAAGGGAACAGATCCACCAGCTAGTGGACATGCTGCCAGACGAGGAGTTGGAGACGGCCGGCCGGGTGCTCGCCGGATTGTCCGCGCTGTCGCGTTCCGGGCCGGCAGCAGAGGCACTGGCCAAGGCGCCGACGGACGATGAACCGGTCACGGCTCGCGAAGCGGAAGCGATCGAGGAAGGGGAGCGCGACTTCGAGGCCGGGCAGACCGTCACCGCGGCCGAGCTTCGTGCTCACCTTGGACTGTGACGGCCCGTTACACCCATCGCGCCGCCAAGGACATGGAAGACCTACCGATCGAGGACCGGAAACGGGTGCTGGATGCAGTGGATCGTTTTGCCGCGAGCGGCGTGGGCGACGTGCGCGCCCTCGGCGGCCAATGGCGCGGCCGGTTCCGACTGCGGGTGGGAAACTGGCGGGTAATCTTCCGACAGGAAAACGACATCGTTGTCGTTCGCGTACTGCACCGGCGGGAGGCGTATCGTTGAGCTTGCTTGGCTTCCATCGCGTTGTAAGGGCATATCCTCCGCACAGCGTCATGCCGGACGAGCGATGCAGGCGGATATCAAGGCCCGCGCAGTTTCGCCGCCCATGTGCTCTTCAAGCGACGGCCATGATGGGAGGTTCGAGATGGACGAACCGAAAATACAGAAGATACGCAAGATTGCCGAAGAGGCCTTCAAGCGCCATTTCGGCAGCGTCGAGATCGTCAGGATCAACGTGAAGCCCGGGTTGGGCATCGACGAGGACCCCATCGTTGACATCAAAATCATCTACAAGGGCAAGTACGAACAACTGAACCCCGCCGGCCTGTTGCTCGTGAAGGACGACGTGCATTCGGGGCTGGATGCTGACGCTGACCTGGAACAAGACGCTGGCTGGCCCCTCCTGCACTTCATCTCCAAGTCCGACATCGGCCGGCGCGACCCGGCGACCGTCTGACGTGGCGGCAGCCCAGCCCCGGCAGGCGCAGTCCGCCGCACGCCGCCCGGGACGCCTCGAACCGCTGACGCCGCGGACGAAGACCGGCGTTCGCCGGTCCGTTCGGCCTTGACGTCCTGTACCGCCAAGCCGCCCCTTGAATCCGCTGGCCGGACGCGCTAGCTAGTATCTTCGGCGCGTCCCGGCCGGGGCGGCGCAGGGTGACGGGGTCGAGTTCGGGATCAGGAGGAAGGAAAGGCATGGCGGAAGCGAAAGAGTACATCATCGGCATCGACACGGGCGGGACCTTTACCGACGTGGTGGTCATGTCCCGGAGCGGGGAGGTGTGGACCGCGAAGGCTTCGACCACGCCGGACGAGTTCTCCCGCGGCGTCATGGACGCCCTCACCGAGGCCGCCCGCGTGGTGGAAGTGGACCGTTCCGACCTCCTGGGACAGGCGGTCCTGTTCAAGCACGGCAGCACCGTCGCCACCAACGCCCTGATTACCCGCACGGGGGTCAAGGTGGGCTTCATCACCACCCGGGGGTTCGAGGACACGACGGAGATCATGCGCGCCATCGGGCGGGTGGACGGCCTCTCCGAAGAGGAGATCCGCCACGCCACCTGGGTCACCAAGCCCGAGCCGCTGGTTCCCAGGGAGAGGGTCCTGGGGGTCCGCGAACGCATCGACTACCGCGGCGAGGTGATCGTGCCCCTGTCCCGGCAGGACGTGATGGACGCCATCCGCGAGCTCGTGGACGAAGAGGGTTGCGAGGCCATCGCGGTGAGCTTCCTCCACGCCTGGGCCAACTCGAAACACGAAGACGACGTGCGGGCGCTGGCCCTGGAGGCGGACCCGTCGCGCAAGGTGTTCTGGTCCTTCGGCAGCGAGCTGGCCCAGGTGGCCGGCGAGTACGCGCGCGCCAACACCGCCATCATCAACAGCTTCCTGGGCCCCACCGTCGACCGCTATCTCGGCGGCCTCCAGACCCGGTTGGAGGAGGGGGGCCTGGAGGGACCCTTCCTGATCATGCAGGGGAACGGCGGCGTGGCCCACCGCATGCACGCCACCCCGGTGTCCAACCTCCAGTCCGGTCCGGCCGGCGGCGCCATCGCTTCGGCCTACGTGGCCGGTCTGCTGGGGCATCCCAACGTGATCACCGCGGACATGGGGGGCACGAGCTTCGACGTGGGCCTCATCACGGAAGGCTATTGGCGTTACGCCGCGGAGCCCATCGTGGAGCGTTTCCGGATGCTGCAACCCATCATCGACATCCAGTCCATCGGCGCCGGCGGCGGCACCATCGCCCGGGTGGACGACGAGACCGGCCGGCTCCTGGTGGGTCCCCAGAGCGCGGGCGCCAGCCCGGGGCCGGTCTGCTACGACGCCGGCGGCGAGGAAGTGACGGTGACGGACTGCGACCTGATCCTGGGCATCATCGATCCCGACTATTTCCTCGGCGGACGCAAGTCCCTCAACAAGGAGAAGGCCGCCAAGGTGCTGGAGGAGAAGATCGCCAAGCCGTTGGGCCTGAGCAACGTGGAGGCGGCCGCGGGCGTCTATGACATCGTCAACAGCAAGATGTCGGACCTCATCCGCCAGCAGGTGGTGCGCACCGGTTACCTGCCGGAGGAGTTCGTGATCTATGCCTTCGGCGGCGCCGGCCCGGTCCATTCCGCAGGCTTCTCGGCCGAGCTGGGAATCCACAAGATCTACATCTTCCCCACCTCGCCGGTGTTCTCGGCCTTCGGGGTGGCTGCGGCCGACGTCATCCACACCCGCGTCATGACCTGCCAGTACATCCTGCCCACCGAGCCTGCCGGACCGAACCAGAGGCTGGACGCCATCGAGAAGGAGTTGGGGGAGGCCATGACCGCGGAGGGCTTCCCGTCCGACCAGGTGGAGTTCCGCCGGTTCTTCACCATGCGCTACCGCCGGCAGACCGCGGGCGTGGAGATCCCGTTGACGTGGGACCGATTCACGGACGCGCGCCTGCACGAGCTGCAGGAAATGTTCGAGAAGAAATACGAGGAGCTCTACGGCGTGGGCGCCGGCTACACCAAGGCCGGCATCGAGATCAGCGCCATCCGGGTGGACGCGGTGGGGTTGGTGACCAAGCCGGAACTGAAGGCGCAGCCGGTGGAGAAGGGCGACGGCGCCCAGGCGGTCAAGGGCAAGCGGGGCGTTTACTTCACCCGGCCGGAACGGCGGTTCATCGAGACCCCGGTATATGACGACGCCCTTCTCAAGGCAGGCAACGAGATCGCGGGTCCGGCCATCCTGGAGCTCCCCTTCACCACCGTCCCGGTGCCCCCCGGAGCGCGCGTCACGGTGGACCCCTACCTGAACCTGGTCATGGAGATCTGAGGCCGGGGAACGAATCCGGCGGCGCCGAGGTCCGGCAGTACCGAGGAGAGAGCGATGGAACCAGCAGCGGTCGATCCCATTCGTTACGAGATGTACTTCCACCGGCTCTGGGCCATTGGGGAAGAGGGGCGCATGACGTTGCAGCGCGTCACCGCGTCGCCCATCGTGGCCCAGGGAGGCGAGTGCATGAGCTCGTTCTACGACGCCAGGGGGGTCATGGTGCTGGCCTGCTCCGGGCACCTCCGGTTCGCGGCCGCCACCTCCCAGGCCATCAAGAACATGATCGAGTACTTCGAGGAGTCCCCGGGGTTCTTCGACGGCGACCAGTTCTTCTTCAACGACCCCTACGTGGCCGGCTCCCACACCTACGACATGATGGTCATCAAGCCCATATTCCACCAGGGCGAGTTGATCGCCTGGACCGCCACCAGCACGCACACCGCGGACACCGGCGGCGTCCTGCGGGGAGGCGCCCTGGAGATCTACCACGAGGGCATCTGCATCAGCGGCCTCAAGATCGTCGAGAAGGACGAGTTCCGGGAGGACGTGTTCCGCACCCTCACCGGCATGTGCCGGGACCCGCAGTACGTGGGACTGGACATGAAGGCCATGATCGCGGGCAACAACGTCTGCGCCAAACGGTACCTGGGGCTGGTGGAGAAGTTCGGCGCGGACTTCGTGGCCGCGGCCGGGCGGCGCATGATCGAGGATTCCGAGGCCAAGGCCCGGGCCAAGCTGCGCTCGCTGCCGGACGGCACGTGGGTGTCCCGGGAGTACGTCACCACCCTGGACCGCAAGTCGCGCAAGGCCGTGGCCCAGCAGCTCTACTGCACCATGACCAAGAAGGGCGACGAGCTGGAGTTCGACCTGGAAGGGACCAGCCCGCAGACCGACACCGACCACAACTCGACCCTGCCCAGCACCGCGGCCCACATCACCCTGGCCCTCACCAACGCGCTCTTCTGGGACGTGCCGTGGAGCGACGGCAAGATGAGGCCGGTGACCATCAAGGTGCCGGAGGGTTCGATCCTGAACTGCACCTACCCCGCGGCCTGCGGCGCGGCCCCGCGGGTGGGCAACGTCCTGGTCTCCACCATCTGCGAGTGCGTGTCCAAGATGCTCTACGCCGCCGGCCGCGTGGACGACGTCAACGCTTCCACCACCGGCAACCTGGCCTACGCCGGAGGGCCGGGCTACTTCTACGGCGGCCATACCCGGGACGGCATCCGGGTGGCGCAGGGGCTGTACGACATCCACGGCGCCGGCATGGGAGGCGCGCCCACCCGGGACGGGGTCAACACCGGCGGCCACATGAACATCCCCTCCGCGGGCATCAGCGACATCGAGCGCATCGAGATGCAGTACCCGTTCCTCTACTTCACCCGGGGGCACAACCCGGACGGCAGCGGCTTCGGGAAGTACCGCGGCGGCCTCGGCAGCTACCGCATCTACTGGATCTACGGTTCGCAGGACTGTAGCGTCGATTACAAGCCCTACGGCGGCGTTGCGCAAGGGGGCTACGGGTTGTGCGGCGGCTATCCCACGGGCAAGAGCGTGCTGCGCTACATGGTGCAGGCTGGGATGGAGCTGCTGGACCGGGTCAAGGCGGGCGAGTACCCGAACGGCGCCGGGATGCGGGACGGGACCTGGGGCCGGGTGGTCCATCCGGACGGGGTTCCCGAGCGCGTGGCGTTGCCCGAAGGGAGCCTCCTCATCGACTACGTGGCCGGCGGAGGCGGCTTCGGCGACCCCTTGGAGCGCGACCCCGCCATGGTGCTGCGGGACTACGTCCGGGGCTGGCTCGACTTCAAGATGGCGGAAGAGGTGTACGGCGTGGTCCTGGCCGCGGACCGCAAGTCGGTGGACGCTGCTGCCACGCAAAGCCTGCGCCAGCGGGTGCGCGACGAGCGCAAGCGCCTGGGGACACCGCCTTCGGGCAAGACCTCGGCGCTGGGCGGGGACCCCGCGGACGAATACGGCTCGGTCATGCGCTTCCACGAGAGCCTGGAGGTCGCGCGCAGGAACGGCCGGCACGCCATCCGCTGCGTCCACTGCAACCACCTATTCTGCGGCCCCGACGAGAACTACAAGAACTACGCGCTGCGGCGCGTCCTGGACCTGAACGACTACATGGACGACGCCCTGCCCTCGGGCGAGCCCTACATCGGCGAGTACCACGAGTACAGTTGCCCGGGCTGCCAGGTGCAGTTGCAGGTGGACCTGTTCTGCCCGCCCATGGGGGGCGATCCGATCCTGTGGGACACCCGTATCGACGTGTAGGCGGGCGGGCGCTTCCTCGACCGTTGGCGGAACGACTGCAAGGAGTCTCCAGTGAGTGACGACAATACGAAGATCGTGACGGGGTTGGGCAAGGCCGAGTTGCACCGGGTGCTGGTGCGCAACATCGACATGACCCAGGACATACTCGGCAAGCTCAGCTTCGGGCAGATGACCTTCCTGATGCTCGTGGGGCGCACGCCCACCGAAGACGAAGGGCGCATGACCGACGCGCTGCTGAACGTCCTGGTGGAGCACGGCATGGTGGGCAACATCATCGCGGCGCGCTTCACCGTGTCCACCGCGCCGGAAGCCATCCAGGGGGCGGTGGCCGCGGCCCTGCTGGGGGCCGGCAGCGTGCACCTGGGCTCGTCGGAGTACTGCGCCAAGATGCTCCAGGACGCGCTGCCCCTGGACCGCGGCGACGCGGACCTGGCCGCGGTGGCCGCGGGCGTGGTGGAGGACTACGCCGACCGCAAGCAGCGGGTGGCCGGCATCGGCCACGCAACCCACTCCGAGGGCGACCCCCGGGCCGACCGGCTGTACGAGATCGCCAGGGAGACGGGCGTGCGCGGGCGTTACTCCGAACTCCTGGAGGAGATCGCCAAGGCCGCGGAAGCGCGCCACGAGCGGCGCCTCCCCATCAACGTCACCGGCGCCATCGCCGCCATCGCCTCGGACATGGGGCTCCAGTGGCAGATGGCCAAGGCGTTCGCCCTCATCGGCCGCACCCTGGGAGCCATGGCCCACATCGGCGAGGAGCTCCGCAACCCCATGTCCCGGCGCATCAGCAACCTGGTCCGTTCCTCGTTGTCGTACGAGCCGTAGCCCGGACCTGCCTTACTCCGGGACGCCGCCCTCCCGGAGCCGCTCGATGCGCGCAGGGTCGTAGCCCAGGACCTCCCGCAGGATGCGGTCCGTGTCCCGGCCCGGATGGGAGAACATCAAGGCCCGGTCCACGACCACGGGACGGCTCGAGGATGGAACAGCCGCACTACCACGGCCACCGCAAACGTCTCCGCGGACGTTTCCTCGACAGCGGTTTGGCGGGGTTCGCGGAGCACGAGGTCATCGAGCTGCTGCTGACCCTGGCCATCCCCCGCTCGGACGTGAAGCAGCCCGCCAAGGCGCTGCTCAAGCGCTTCGGCAGCCTGCGGGGAGTCCTGGACGCGCCGCTGTCCGAGTTGCAGTCGGTGGAAGGCATCGGCGAGGCCGCCGCGGTCGCCCTGCACGTGGTCCGCGAATCCGCGGCGCTCTACCTGCGGGAAACGTCGGAGGGAGCGGAGGTGCTGCGGGACTCCGGGCGCCTCGGCGACTTCTGGCGCATGCAGATCGGCGCCCTCAGGCACGAGGTGTTCGCCGTGGCGTACCTGGACTCCGCGTGCCGGCTGCTGCGCAACGGCGTCGAGACGCTCCAGGAAGGCACGGTCGATCGTGCAGCGGTGTATCCCCGCAGCATCGTGGAAGCCGCGCTCAAGCGCCAAGCCGCGGCGCTCGTGCTGGCGCACAACCATCCCAACGGCAACGTCGAGCCCAGCGAGCACGACAAGGTGCTCACGCGGGCCATCGTGCTGGCCGCCGAGACCGTCAGCCTCCGGGTCGTCGATCACCTGGTGGTGTCGCCGGAAGAGACCTTCAGCTTCAGGAAGGCAGGACTGTTGTGAGCATCGCGCCCGCCATCCTGAAGCACTACCCGGATGGGCCGTTGCCGGTAGCCGCGGGGTCCGGTTCCGGCAAGACCCACAACATCGTCCTGGGGGCGCTGTGCCGGGATCGATGTGTCATCGGCGAATCGGAGGCGATGTTCGAGGCCAACCGCTTCGTCACCGTCATTTTCCGTCCGAACCCGGAAGTCCGGGAGGTATCGGGGGATGGTCGGGTGACCCCCCAAGTTACCGGGCAAGTCACCGGGCAAGTCACCGGGGAAGTTACCGGGGAAGTCACCGGGGAAGTGCGACTGCTGAGGGCGATGTCTGGTGAAATGACCAGGCAGAGCCTCCAGGAAGCCCTTGGCCTGAAACACCGCGACCACTTCAACGAAGTCTATCTGGCGCCCGCCCTTGGGTCCGGCCTGATCGAAATGACCATCCCGGACAAGCCGCGCAGCAGCAGGCAGCGATACCGCCTGACACCCGCGGGGAGCGAGTACCTGAAGCGAATCGGAGAAGCCCGGTAATGGCGAAGATCGACGTCACGAAGACCGAGCTGATCTGGCCCGGCAAATACGACGAAAACGGAACGCTCAAGGAAGTTCCGCGGGTCAACCTGCCGTTCCAGATCATCGAGACCGTCAACGAGAGCCGAGCCATGCGCGAGGCGAAGAAGGGCGGCGTGCAGGGGTCGCTGTTCGACGTCTACGAGGGCAGCGAGGGCGACACCTTCGAGGATGGTTGGAAGAACAAGCTGATCTGGGGTGACAACCTGTTGGTGATGGGGTCGCTGTTGGAGAAATTCGCAGGGAAGGTCGATCTGATCTATATCGATCCGCCGTTTGCCACAGGAGCAGATTTTTCGTTTACGACCGAGATCGGTGACGGAAGCGTTCGACTCGACAAGGAGGCGTCGGTAGTAGAGGAGAAAGCCTATCGCGACACCTGGGGCCGCGGGCTCATCAGCTACATGCAGACGATGAGGGAGCGCTTGACATTGATCCGGTCTCTCATATCTCAAGAAGGCCACCTTGTTGTTCATGTCGCTCCCAATGTGACCCCTCATCTTCGATTGATATTGGATGAGATATTTGGCGTTGAAAACTTCAGGAATGAAATAGTGATTCATAGACCGATAACGAAAAACCTGCAACGACAATTCAAGGTAATCACAGCTCTTCCGCAAGGTCACGACGTATTGATTTGGTACTCCATGCAGCCGGATACGAGGGTTCCCAATCTTCTGGTTCCGTACGAAACGTCTTCACCTGAAGGCTATTGGCACCGTTTCTGGAGCGGCGCCGATCGGCCAAGTATGCGATATGAATTGCTTTCTGAAACGCCTACTCACGGCCAGTGGAAATGGGAAAAGAAACGAGCATTACGTGCAGTTGAGAATTACAATCAATTTTGCGAAGAAGGTGGCGGACGTTCATTGGTGAAATATTGGCGAGACACGGGTGAGGATCTCGAGTTCATTCGGAAGTCGCAGACCGGGACCGTAGAAAACTGGTTTGCCCCCAGTGACGACAAGATCGGCGACACCGTATGGGATGACGTCAAGACTTACGAAAACCGCAAAGCTTACGCCACCCAGAAACATGAACAATTGTTGGCCCGTATAATTGCATGGCTTAGCCGGCCAAATGACCTTGTTGCAGATTTCTTTTGCGGTTCCGGCACGACGCTCGCTGTAGCTGAAAACCTTGGCAGACGCTGGATCGGTTGTGACCTTGGACGATGGGGTATTCATATTACTCGCAAACGGTTGCTCGGTATGGGGAACTGCAAACCGTTCGATGTTCTGAATCTTGGCAGGTATGAGCGTCAGTACTGGCAGGATGTGACTTTCGGCAAAAGGGATAAGCCGATCGCGGAGCAGGCGCTTTATGAATATCTTGCCTTTATTCTGAAACTCCATGGCTCCCAACCCGTGGTCGGCCTGATCCATCTGCACGGCAAGAAGGGCAGGGCGATGGTTCACGTTGGCGCAGTGGACGCCCCGGTGACCATCGGCGAAATCGAGTCTTCGGTAGAAGAATGTCTCAAAGTGAAGCAGAAGGAACTGCACGTTCTCGGCTGGGAATGGGAAATGGGCCTTCAGAATCTCGTGGTCCAGGAAGCAAAACGCGAAGGCGTCAAGCTCCTTTTGTTGCAGATCCCTCGTGAAGTGATGGAGCAGCAGGCCGCGGACAAGGGTGACGTTCGCTTCTTCGAGCTGGCCTACTTGGACGCCGCGATCAGGAAACCGAAGAAACTCACCGTGTCGGTGGCGCTCAAGGACTTCGTGATCCCCAACGCTAACCTCATCCCGGACGACGTGCGGAGCAAGGTCACGAAGTGGTCGGACTACATCGACTACTGGGCAGTGGATTGGGACTTCCGGAACGACACCTTCATGCAGGGATGGGTGGCCTACCGCACCCGCAAGGACCGGAGCTTGGCCCTCGCGTCCGACGCGCACACCTATGAGAAGCCGGGCAAGTATCGAGTGCTGGTCAAGGTCATCGACATCTTCGGCAACGACACGTCCCAAGCATACGACGTCAAGGTGTAGGACAATGCTGACGCTTCAAACGGGTCTTTGTCTTCGACGGGAGATAAGGTAATCATGGCAAGGGCTGTCATCGACTATGACAAGGATCTGCCGGAGATTCGGGGCCGCCGTCCGTGGGAGAGGCCCGTTTCCCACCTGGTCAAGGATGCCGACGCACCGACCGGCTGGCGCGAGGACGACTCCGGCCGCCGGCCGAGCCGTTTGTTGCTGGTACCGAAGGTGCGCGATGCGGTGGACGCATGGCGCGATGGCGGTTATCGAGGCGCTTCCGATGTCACTCGGCGCTTGCTGGATTACTGGTTCGAGGAGGATCATGAAGTTGCCGGTTTCGACGTACCCTTCCGGTATTACTTTTGCCAGCGCGAAGCGATCGAGACGCTGATCTGGCTTGTGGAAATCTCCGGCCATCGAGACGCCAAGGAGCTCATCGAAGCCCGGGCCACGATCTTTCCGAAAGACCTGCTCTCGAAGAATATCGAGTTCCAGACGACCATGGACGGAAGGCGCCAGCTTCGCCGCTACGTGCCGGAGCTGGAAGCGGACGGCGTACAGGACCTGCCGCCCGAGAACTTGCGTCGGTTCGCCTTCAGGATGGCCACCGGTTCGGGCAAGACCTGGGTGATGGCAATGGCGGTCGTCTGGTCGCGGCTTCACAAACAGCATGTCCCGGGATCGGAGCTTTCGACGAATTTCCTCATCGTGGCGCCCAACGTCATCGTCTATCAACGATTGGAGAAGGACTTCGCGAACAACCGGATATTCCATCAGCTTCCGCTCATTCCGCCGGAATGGCGGACCGGATTCTCACAAAAGGTGATCCTCCCCGGAGAGGCGGCCGAACCGGATCCATCGGGAAACCTTTTTCTGACCAATGTCCAGCAGATCTACGAAGGAGAGAAGGAGTGGACGCCGAAAAACCCCGTCGAAGCGCTTCTGGGCAGGAAGGACGCGCAAAACCTGGCGTCATCCGGCCAACGCTCCATGCTGGAACGGGTGAAGTCGCTCAAGGACCTCGTGGTGCTGAACGACGAAGCACACCACGTCCACGGTGAAGACCTGGCCTGGAGCAGGTCTCTTCTCGCCATCCACGAAGCGTTGCCGCGCGGCCTCGGCGCCTGGCTCGACTTCTCGGCTACGCCGCAGGACCAGAACCGCATGTATTTTCCCTGGACGGTCGTGGACTACCCGCTGGCGCAGGCCGTTGAGGATCGGATCGTCAAGGCGCCTCTCATCGTCACCAGGGAGGCCGACAGGAATCAGCCAACCGAAGATCCCGACGGGATTACCAGGGACAACGTGGCGGAGAAGTACGGCTACTGGCTACAGGCCGCGGTCCGACGCTGGAAGGAGCATCGGAAGGTGTACGGTAAGCTGGGCATCAGGCCGGTGCTCTTCATCATGGCGGAAAAGATCGACTACGCTGACGCATTGGGCGAGTATCTGTGGAAGACCGGGGAGTTCGGTTTCAAGCAGTCCGAGGTGCTGGTCATCCACACCAACAACAGTGGGGAAATCAAGAACGAGAAAGAACTCAAGAAGGCCCGTATGGCGGCGCGGGACATCGACCGGGCCGATAGCAGGGTCAAGGCCATCGTCAGCGTGATGATGCTGCGCGAGGGGTGGGACGTGCGCAACGTGACGGTGGTGCTGGGGCTGCGGCCGTTCACCGCGAAGGCCGAAATCCTCCCGGAGCAGGTGGTCGGTCGCGGGTTGCGCCTGATGACGCAGGTGAGCCCGGATCGGACGCAGACCCTGGAAGTGCTCGGCACGCGCAACCTGCTCAACGTCCTGCGCGAACAACTGGAGGCCGAAGGCGTAGGTGTAGCGAGCACGGAGACCGATCCGCCGCCGCCGGTCAGCATCCGGCCGGTGCAGGAACGGCTGGAATACGACATCGCCATTCCCATCACCAAGCCGAGCCTGAAGCACGACCATCGCAAACTGTCGGAACTGGACGTGCAGTCCCTCGAACCGATCTTCGACCAGGCAGAGCTCGACGAGCGGTTCCGTATCAGGTTGAAGCTGGAATTCGCCACGACCGAAACCGAAGTGCACCAGGCCGACATCTCCGGCGGCCTGCTTCCCGTCCAGGAGTTTCTGGCCGATGTGACCAACCGGGTGGCTGCCAAGGCGGGTTTGACCAATCGCTTTGCGGAGCTGTACCCGGTGACCCGGGAGTACATCGGGAATCGGTGTTTCGGCCGGGAGGTCGAACTGGATGACGACATCCTCCGCTCCCATCTGGCGCGACTGGAGGTACGAGAAGGCATCGCCAAGTACCTTGTCCGCAAGATCGCCGAGCTCACCGTCGAGCGCAGCGAGATCGAATTCGCCAGACAGGACTTCCACCTGTCCGAGACGAACCCCTTTGGCTGGCGGCGGAACCTTCCGCCTCTGGAAGCGAGGAAGACGGTCTTCAACTTCGTGGCCACCTACAACGATTTCGAGCGCCGCTTTGCGGAGTTCCTGGACAACGCCGGCGACGTCCTGCGCTTCGCCGCGCTGGGCACCACGGAACAGGGGGCTTCCGGCACGTCGTTCCGCGTCGATTACCTGAAGCCGAGCGGCGCCGTCGGGTTCTACTACCCGGACTGGGTGGCCGTCCAGCGCGACACGGAAGGCCAAGAAGTGAACTGGATCATCGAGACCAAGGGCCGCGAGTGGGAGGGCACCAGTGAGAAGGACGCGGCCATGCAGGAATGGTGCCGCCGGGTGAGCGGCGCGACGGGCAATCCCTGGCATTACATACGTGTAAACCAGGCAGAGTTTCGTTCCGACTGCCCCACCTTCCGGTATCTCGTGGTCGAGATCATCGGAAACGCCATGCTTGGGGAACGCGACCGACGCGGGACCGTCATGACGAGCGAGGAAGTCCGCCAGGCCCGTGACGAGGGTCGAGCCCGATGATCGTGGTGGATGCTTCGTTGGCGGCGGCTTGGTGTCTGAGGGAGCCGGAAGGCATCGCCATTGCGGACAGGATGATCGAGCGAATGCGGACCGAAACGGCCGTCGTGCCCGGGATCTTCTGGCACGAGATGCGCAACGTCCTGGTCGTTGCCGAACGAAGGAAGCGGATCGAGGCAGAGGCGGCGGAAGCACACCTCGGCCGACTCCGCAACCTTCGGTTCGTCACCGACGACCGCCAGGATGACAGGGAGATACCGGTACTGGCAAGGCGTCACGGCCTGACCGCCTACGACGCAGCCTACGTGGAGACGGCGAAACGCCGGCGGGCAAGGTTCGTGGGTCTCGACAGGAAACTGGCGAGTGCGGCGTCCAGGGAAGGGGTTGCATAGGTCAACGGCTACGACTTCTTCGCGTCCGGCTTCTCGTAGGCCGCGTTGCCGCCGCCTTTCTGGGACTGGAGGTAGCCCTCCACGTCGTTCAGGGGGTTGGTATAGACGCGCATGCGGTGGGATATGATCTCGTCCACCAGCAGCCCGCGGTGGTTGTCCAGGTCCATGGCGGTGTAGGCGGCGATCTTGGCGTGCTCCAGGGTCACCGGGTGGCGGCTGGCGATGGTGGCGGCGAAGTCCCGGACGAAGGGGATCAGGTCCTTCTCCGGCACGGTCCTGGACACCAGCCCGAGGCGCTCGGCCTCGACCCCGGCGATGTTCTCGCCGGTGAGCTGGATGTAGAACGCCTTCTTGAAGGGGATGCCGCTGCGGAAGAGGGTCGGCGTGGCGGTGGCGCCGTAGCTCCCGCGGATGATCTCCGGCATGCCGAACTGCGCGGTGTCCGCGGCGATGGCCAGGTCATGGCCGTTCACCAGCACCAGCCCGCCCCCCAGGGCCCAGCCGTTGACCGCGGCCACCGTGACCTGCGGGCACTGGCGCAACAGCGTGACGATCTCCCGCGCCGAGCCGCCTTCGTAGAGCCGCCGCTTGCCCTGCCAAGCCGTCCGCAGGTCGTACAGGTCCAGCCCCGAGCTGTAGGCGTTCCCGGCCCCGGTGGTGACGATGCAGCGGATGTCGCCGTTGTCGGCCAGGGCCTCGAGACTGTCGGCCAACTCGCGCAGCAGCTTCCGGCTCAGGGCGTTCTTCCGCTCCGGGCGGTTGAGGGTGATCCACGCGATGCCCTGCTCCTCGGAGATCTCCTCGATGATGCATTCCTTGTCCGGCACGGGCCTCCTCCAATCCTGCTCGGTCCCCGCCTTTTCCCGGGGGCCGCGGTTGATGCGACGTGGGTAAAGCGTGCGCTCAAGAGGCGGCGAACCGCTCCCGCCAAGCGTCCACGCACTCGGGGTTCACCACGGTCTCGGGCGCTTGGCCCGCCAGCACCGCGAGGATGCTCCGGGCCGCCATGCGCTCGCCCGTGACCTGGGACTGGGGGTTGGTGCCGATGATGTGCGGGGTCATGATCAGCCGCTCGGGATCCACTTCGCGGAGGGGGTCCGACATGGGCAGCGGCTCTTCCTCGAAGACGTCCAGGGCGGCGCCGGCGATGACCCCGTCGTTCAGGGCCCGGACCAGGTCGTCCTGCTTGATCACGCCGCCCCGCGACGTGTTCACCAGGTAGGCGGTGGGTTTCATCTTGTGGAGCTCGGTCAGGGTGACGAGGCGGCGCGTCTCTTCGGTCAGGGGCACGTGGAAGGTCACGAGGTCGGATTTCCGGAGCACCGTGTCCAGCGAGACCAGTTCCACGCCCAGGGACTGCACGGACTCTTGGGTTATGTAGGGGTCGCAGCCCATGAGCCGCATCTCCCAGGGGCCCAGGCGCTTGGCGGTCTCCCTGCCCACCCGTCCCAGGCCGACGATGCCGATGGTGCGTCCCGCCATGAGGCTGCCGCGGTGCTCGTTCCGCTTCCAGCGCCCCTCGCGCAGGAGTTGCTGGTTGTGGGCCAGCCGTTTGAAGAGCATGGAGATGAGCCCGACCGTGGCCTCCGCCACGCCGGTGAAGTTCTCCCGGGCCGGGCTGTTGCATACCAGGATGCCGAGCTCGGTGGCGGCGTCCACGTCGATGGTCTCGTAGCCGATGGCGGCCTTGACCACCGCCCGCAGCCTGGGGCACCGGGCCAGCACCGGGCGGGTGAACAGGTCCCGCTGGGCCGCCCACAGGGCGTCGCTGTCGCCGATGAGCTCCACCAGCTCGTCTTCCGTGTAGCGGTGCCTGGGGAACTCGTCCTGGTCCATCCCCAGCACGAGCTCGCAGCCCGCTTCCTCCAGCATGTCCCGCCCCACCGAGAGCTTGTGCGGCGCCGGGATGCATACCTTGTTGCTTTGCATGGCGACTCCAAATGTGGCTCAATGACGTCCGTCGGGCGGCGTCCTTCGGGAAATCTACTGCCGTCCGAGCGGGGGTGTCAAGGCGCGGGGGCGGCCCCGCCCGCGGGGACCCGGATGAAGATCACGGACGTGAGGACACTGAGGCTGCGCGCGCCGCTGACCGTCCACGGTCAGGTGCGGAGCCGCACCGGTGTGCGCACCCATCGCTACGCGTTGCTGGTGGAGGTCCATACCGACGAGGGGGTCACGGGAGTGGGCTCGTGCTCGGGCAACGGCGTCCTCCTGGAAACCGTCGTCGCCCGGGTGCTGAAGCCCCTTCTGGTGGGCATGGACCCGCTGGCCATCGACGAGGTCTGGCGCAAAGGCTATTTCGGCGCCGGCGTCCGCGCCTTCGGCTCCAGAGGGGTCGGGGTGGTGGCCCTCAGCGGCGTGGACACGGCCCTGTGGGACATCCGGGGCAAGGTGGAGGGAGCGCCGCTGTACGAGCTGCTGGGGGGCAAGCGCCGGGACCGGGTGGAGGTCTATGCCACCGCGCTGTACCCCGAAGAGACCGCGGCGACGGTGGAGAAGGCCGAGACCCTGGCCCGACAGGGTTTCCACGGCATCAAGATCAAGGTGGGTTTCGACCTCGCCCGGGACATCGAGAGGGTGGCCGCGGTGAGGTCGGCCCTGGGCGCCGATTTCCCGCTCATGACCGACGCCAACATGGGGTATGACCTGGACGCGGCCCTGGCGGCCGCGTCCGCCTTCGAGGACCTCGGCGTGGGTTGGCTGGAAGAGCCGTTGTTCCTGGAGGACGTGGACGGCCACGCGCAACTCAAGGCCCGTACGGGAGTGCCCGTGGCCCTGGGGGAGAACCTCCATACCCGTTTCGCGTTCGAATCGTTCATGGCGCGGGACGCGGTGGACGTCCTGCAGCCGGACGTGGCCCGGGCCGGCGGCGTCAGCGAGGTGCGCGCCATTGCCGCGGACGCGGCCCGGCGGGGCCTTCCGCTCTCGCTCCACACCTATGGAGACGGCGTTGCCCTGGCCGCGAGCCTGCACTTGGCCGCGGCCCTGGACGTCATGGCGGTGATGGAGTTCGAATACAACGAGAACCCGCTCCGGAGCCGCCTGCTGAGGGAGCGCCTGGAGCCGGACAACGGCTTCCTGCGCCCTCCCGATGCGCCGGGGCTGGGGGTTACCCTGGATCCCGAGGTCGTCGAGGACTATCGTTTCGATGGCGAGGCCGACCTTGCGCAGTGGGAGCGGCCGTTGCGCGGCGCGGGGAATGACGAGGCGAGGCTTTCGCGGGGATGACGGGAGAGGGAGCGTCACAACCCACGCGAATTCCTGAAGCGTCAGAGGTCGTATGAAAGAGTTGATCCTCGTGCGGCACGCCAAGTCGAGCTGGAAGGACGCTGCCCTGGACGACCGTGACAGGCCCCTCAACGAACGGGGGAAGCGGGACGCGCCCGAGATGGGAACCCGGCTTGCGCGGCGCGGGTACCGGCCCGACCGGATCGTGTCGAGCCCTGCGGTGCGGGCGTTGGAGACGGCGCGGATCATCGCCGGGAAACTCGGTTATGCGCACGGGAGCATCGCGGTGGAAGAACGTCTCTACGGCGCCGGCGTCGCCGACCTGCTCCATGTGGTCCGCGGCGTGGACGAGTCGGCGGCGACGTTGATGCTGTTCGGCCACAACCCCGGGCTGACCGAGCTCGCCAACCACCTGGGGCCGCGGCCGATCCCCAACCTGCCCACCTGCGGCGTGCTGCACCTGGGGTTCGAGACGGACGTCTGGCCCGCGGTGGGGTACGCCCGCGGCGCCGAGGCGCTGTTCGACTTTCCCAGGAACTTGCGTTGACGAAGGATGGCCGGGGAGGGAGTTCCCGTCGAGGCTGTTTTCCGTGCGATCTTTGGCATGGCGCTCCTTGCGGCCCGCAGGGCCGGAGGCGGCGGGTCCGCCGTGCCGAAGGCCTCCCCGCCCCCCGTTCGGCCATCGGTTCGCCTCCGTAGTTCGCCCCCCGTCATCGTATCTGTTAAAATCCCCGGTCTCGCTCCGGGAACCCGGGGAACCCATCTCGGAGGATCCATGAACGGCGCGGGCCGGGAGGGCGCAGTTTGATAGAGGTAGCGGGCCTCACCCGAAAGTACGGCGACCTGACCGCGGTGGACGACGTCTCCTTCTCCATCCGCAAGGGGGAGGTGGTGGGTCTCCTGGGGCACAACGGCGCCGGAAAGACCACGGTCATGCGCCTGCTCACCGGCTACATGGAGCCTACCGCGGGGTCCATATCCATCGACGGCATGGCGGTCTCCGAAGCGCGCCTGCGCATCCAGCGCAAGCTGGGCTACCTGTCCGAGAACGTGCCGCTCTACCCGGACATGTCGGTGGTGGGCTACCTGGAGTACGTCGCCGACCTGCGCGGGGTCCCGGACGGCCGCCGGGCCGAGGCGCTCAGGCGGGCGCTGGAGCGGACGTGGTTGGCCGACCGGGCCCTGGACCCGGTGGGCACGCTCTCCAAGGGCTACAAGCAGAGGCTGGGGGTGGCCCAGGCCATCGTGCACGAGCCGGAGATCCTGATCCTCGACGAGCCCACCAACGGCCTGGACCCTTCGCAGATCTTCCAGATGCGGTCGCTGGTGAGGGACCTGAGCCAGGGCGCCACCATCATCGTCTCCACGCATATCCTCCAGGAGGTGGAGGCGGTCTGCGAACGGGTGATCATCATGGCCCGGGGACGCATCGCGGTGGACGCCCGGCTGAGCGATCTGCGGCAGTCCAACCGGCTGGCGGTGGGGCTCGGGAACCCGTCCGACGACGCGGCCGAGCGGCTCCGGGAGATCCCGGGAGTGGTCCGGGTCACCCCGGCGGACGGGCCGGGCCCCGGGAGCTACGGCCTGGATCTCGACGCCCCCGCGGCCGAGGTGGCGCCCGGGGTTGCCCGGACCGCGGTGGAACGGGGCTGGGATCTGCATCGCATGAGCGAGGAGGCGCGTACGCTGGAAACCGTGTTCCGTGAAGCGGGAGAGCAGGGCGGCCATGTCGAGTAGCGTCTGGAGCATCGCAAGGAAGGAGCTTTCCACCTATTTCTCGTCCCCCGCGGCGTTCATCTTCCTGGGGGCGTTCTCCGCGGTGTGCCTGTTCCTCTTCTTCTGGGTCGAGCAGTTCTTTGCGCGGAACATCGTGGACGCGAGGCCGCTGTTCGAGTGGATGCCGATCCTGCTCATCTTCCTCAGCGCGGCCCTGACCATGAGGATGTGGAGCGAAGAAAGGCGCATGGAGACCCTGGAGTTCCTCTTCACCATGCCGGTGAAGACCCTCCACCTGGTGCTGGGCAAATTCCTGGCATGCCTGGGCCTGGTGGCGGTGGCGCTGGCGCTGACGGCGGGGGTCCCGGTGACCGTCTCCTTCATGGGCGACCTGGACTGGGGCCCGGTGCTGGGGGCCTACACGGCTTCGCTGCTGTTGGCGGCCGCCTACTGCTCCATCGGCCTCTACGTCAGTTCCCGGAACGAGAGCCAGATCGCGAGCCTCATCCTCACCACTCTGGCGGGCTTCGCCTTCTACCTGGTGGGCGCCCATACCCTGAGCGGACTGGTGGGGGTCCGCTGGGCCGAATACCTGGGCCTGGCGGCCACGGGCGTCCGTTTCGAGTCCATCACCCGGGGCGTCCTCGACCTCCGGGACGTCTATTACTACCTGAGCATCGTCGGGGTCTTCGTCACCCTGAACGTCTTCTCCCTGGAGCGGCTGCGATGGTCGAGGGAGGGGCAGAGGCCGCGCCACCGGGCCTGGCGGACGGTGACGGCGCTGGTGGCGCTCAACTTCGTCCTGGCCAACTTCTGGCTCCACCGGGTCGTGGCCGCGCGGGCGGACCTCACCGAAGGAAGGGACTACTCCATCTCCGAGGCCACCCGCGACCTCATCGCCCAGTTGCAGGAGCCGCTGCTCATCCGGGGGTATTTCAGCGCGCGCACCCATCCGTTGCTGGCGCCGCTGGCGCCCCGCATCCGGGACACGGTCCGCGAGATCGAGACCGTCAGCGGGGGCCGGGTGCGCGCCGAGTTCGTGGACCCGCGGGAAGACCCCGACGTCGAGGAGGAAGCCAACCAGCGCTACGACATACGGCCGATCCCGTTGCGCACCGAGGACCGTTACCAGACCTCGCTGGTCAATTCCTACTTCGACCTGCTGATCCAGTACGGCGACAAGCACGAAGTGCTGCGGTTCCCGGACCTGATCGAGGTCAAGGGAGGCCGGAGCGGCACGGAAGTGCGTTTGCGGAACCTGGAGTACGACTTGGCCCGAAGCATCAAGAGGGTGCTGTACGGCTTCCAGGACATCGGAGCGTTGTTCGCCGGTATCGAACGAGCGGTGGAGTTCGAGGGTTTCATCTCGTCCGAAGAGAAGCTGCCCGGGTCCATGGCGGCCTTCCGGACGGAACTGGCGAGATCCCTGGACGCGCTGCGCGAGGAGTCCGGCGGCAAGTTCCGGTACGCCATCGTGGATCCCGAGGCCGGGGGAGGGGAGGTCGCCAGGCAGCTCGCCGACCGGTACGGGTTCCGCCCCATGGCCGCGGGACCCTTCGACCCAAAGCGGTTCTACTTCTACATGGTCATGAAGAGCAACGGCTCCACGGTGCAGGTGCCCCTGCCCGGAAAGCTGACCGGGGAGGCCGCCAGACGGAGCATCGAAGCCGCCCTGCGGAGGTTCGCGCCGGGCTTCATCAAGACCATCGGGTTCCATGGACCGCCGCCGCAGCCGCCCCGGCGCGGCGCTCCCCAGGCCCGGCAGTTCCGGTTCCTGGAGCAGAAGCTGCGGGAGAACTACCACCTGGTCGGGGCGGACCTGAAGTCCGGCCTCGCGCCGGAGGACGTGGACCTGTTGTTGCTGGCGGCGCCCGAGGGGTTGGAGCCGAAGCAGCGGTTCGCCGTGGACCAGTTCCTCATGAAGGGCGGCTCCGTGGTCCTGCTCACGTCGCCCTACACGGTGAGGCGGACCGAGGCCGGCCTGGCCGCGGCCCGGCACGTTTCCGGCCTGGAGCCGCTGCTGGAGCACTACGGCGTGGCGTTGCGGAAGACCCTGGTGCTGGACCCGCAGAACGAGCCTTTCCCGGTCCACGTGAACCGGCGCGCGGGCGCCTTCACCGTGCGCGAGTTGCAGTTCGTGCCGTACCCCTATTTCGTGGACGTGCGCGGCCAAGGGCTCAACCGGGACAACCCCATTACCGCCCGGCTGCCCCAGTTGACACTGAGTTGGGCGTCGCCGCTTTCGCTTCCCGAGGAAGAGGCCGGCGCCACCCGCGCGGTTCCGCTGCTGTCGAGTTCCGACGCCTCCTGGACGTCGGGATCCCTGAAGGTGCACCCAGACTTCAAGCTCCACCCGAAGCTCGGCTTCGAGAGGGAGGGGCAACCCGAGGGCCACGTGCTGGCCGCGGTGGTGGAAGGCGTCTTCCGCTCCTACTACGCGGACAAGGAGTCGCCGCTGCTGGCCCGGGACGACGGGGAGGAGGGGGAGCAGCCGCCGGCCGAACGGGAGACCGAGGGGGCCGCCCCGGCAGGGGAGGACGCTCCGGTGGTCACCGGCATGATCGAGAGGTCCCCGGAGTCCGCCCGCATCATCCTGGTGGGGTCCAACGAAGCGTTCACCGACCAGACCCTCCAGTTGTCCCGCGCCGCGGCCAACGACCGGTTCGTCAACTCGTTGCAGTTCCTGGAGAACGTGGTGGACTGGTCGTTGGAGGACCGGGCCCTGCTGTCCATCCGCAGCCGCGCCCATTTCGCGCGCACCCTCGTGCCCATGACCCGGGAACAGAAGGCGTTCTGGGAGTACCTGAACTACGGCATGGTCCTGTTGGGCCTGTTCTTGATCTACGGCGCGCACCGCTACCGCCTGCGCCGCCTCCAGGAGCGCTACGAAGGGATGCTGGCGGCTTGAGGGCCGGGCCCCCCGAAACGGAAAGGTTCTCTGCGTGGGCCGAACCATCAAGCTCTTGCTGCTGTCGTTGATCCTCCAGGCGGGGCTGGCGGTGTGGGTCAACCTGCCCGGAGACGACGCGGGCGTGGTCGAAGCCGGCAAGCCGCTGCTTTCGCTGGGCGCAGCCGGTGCGGATACGGTGACCATCGAGCAGCCAGGGGAGCCGCGGCTGCGCATGACGCGCAAGGGCGACGGCTGGGTCCTGCCCGGGCACGGGGACTTTCCGGTCTCGCCGGCCAGGTTCGAGCAGTTCGAGGAGAAGCTGCTCACCGTGAAGAGGTCCTGGCCGGTGGGCAAGACCCTGGCGGCGGCGAAACGGCTCAAGGTGGTCCCGGACCATTTCGAGCGGCGGATACGGTTCCTCCAGGGCGCGGACGTCCTGGGCGACCTGTTCCTGGGCTCTTCCCCGGGGTTCCGCAAGGTCCACGCGCGCCTCGACGGCGACGAGCACACCTACGCCATCGACTTCAACGCCTTCGACGCCCCGGTGGACGCCGACCGGTGGTACGACACGGAGGTCCTGAAGACGGCGGTGGACCACATCGCCCGCATCCACATGGGGGCCTATGCGTTGAGGGCGGAGGAAGGGGTCTTCGAGGTCGAAGGACTCGGGGAGGACGAAGAGTCCGATGCGGAAGCGGTCCGAAAGCTCGTGGAGCGGGTGTCGGGAGTGGTCTTCCGGGACGTGCTCGGGGAGGACGCCGAGGCGCTCTTCGACGCGGGCGAGCGGGTCCTGGAGTACACGATCGAGTTGAAGGAAGGAACGTCCGTCACGCATACGGTGGCGTCCCCGGAGGAAGGCGACCACTACATCCTCAAGAGCTCGGCGCGGCCCCATTACTTCGAGGTGGACCGGGAGCGGTTCGACGAGTTGCGGGACACCGCCCGGTCCCAACTGGTCAAGGCCGCGGCGGAGGACGCCGGCTCCGGTTGACAGGGCGCCGGGTCCTCGGATATTCCGCGGAGCAAACCACCCGCGCCCGCAGCAGCCGGGAGCGGAACCGAAGGGAGGAGACATCATGAGCGCACGACCCATGCCGACCCGGGAGACGGAGCCGTCCGCGGCCAGGCGGTTCATCGCCGCGGCGCGCGGACTCTTTGCGGACGAGCCGGACGCCGACACGCGCTGGCGGAAGATGGGGCCGTTGCTGGCGGAGCTCCTGGAGGACCCCGGCGTGAAGTCCCAGTCGGAGAAGTGGCCGGCCTGTGACCAGGGGGGCCTTTCCGAGGGCGGCCAGCGGGCCCAGAACCTCCTGCTCTACGAGGACCCGGACCACGGCTTCGTCATCAACGGGCTGGTCAAGGCGCCGGGAACCCGCACCAACATCCACGACCACGCCCACAACTGGACCCTCTACGGAGTGCTGGACGGGCACGAGACCATCGAGCGCTACGAGCGCCTGGACGACTGCTCCAAGCCGGACTATGCGGAGGTGCGGAAGACGGAGAACGCCCAGGTGGGGCCGGGCAAGATCGACCTCGTGCGCCCGTGGCAGATCCACGCCGAAGAGAGCGGGGAGGAGCGCACCGTGGCCATCATCGTGCGGGCCGAGAAACCCGGCGGCTTCCTGCAAGGCAGGTACGATCCCGAGACCTGCAAGTACTGGCAGGGGTACGGCCCGACGCAGATACCGTTCGAGCTGGAATAGCCCCCGCGCGCCGAGGGGACGGCGGAACGAACGCGGGTCACCGGGGACCGGAAACGACGACCCTGTCCAAAGAGACCCTCCTCGAAAAGGTCGAGGAGGCAGCCGCCCTTTACAACCGCCTCGTCCTGGTGGTGGCCGACAGCGGTTCGGGCAAGACCCGGCTCCTGTCGGTCATCTCCGCCATTTCCTCAAGGGAGTTCTCCAGGGGGACCCGAAATTGCTTACGTGGTACGAACATGCAGTGACACGCAGCCGGACGGGATGAAGAGAGAAGGAGTACCGGAATGGCGATCTCCAAATCGACAAGAAGATCGAAGAGAACGATCTCTTCCATCGAAAAGGAGACGGATGATACATGTAAGGAACTCGCTGAAATTCGTAATTCGGAGTGCTTTCCGTTGCTACTTGGAGAGGCCGACATAAGAAGCACCTTGGTCGATAGGGTCTATGATGAACTGAGGACCGGCAAATACGACTGTAAATCCCTGGACGTGATTATTGATTCCGGTGGTGGGGATATTGATGCGGCCTACAACCTTGCCCTTCTGTTTCGTCGGTATGGGAAAGAAAGGCTGACTTTCATCATTCCACGATGGGCGAAGAGCGCGGCGACGCTGTTGATATGTGCTGGTGACGAAATCCTCATGACCCCTGTGGCGGAACTGGGGCCACTGGATCCGCAGATCACCGCGATGAACCCATTGGAACAGCGGGTGGAAAGGTTTTCCCCTCTCCATATAGAGTCAACCCTTCAACTCATTCGAGAGGAGTTTTCAAGCGGCAATTCGCAATTGGCTGAAGGCCTCATGCAAAGGTTGCAGTTCCCTCTTACGCTCGGAAGCTTCAAGAAGTCGCTTGACGTTGGAAGGGAGTATGTCGAACGACTCCTCTCTTCCAGGATGCTCAAGGGAAATGAGTCGAAGGCCGAAGACATTGGCAAGGTGCTGACGACCGGATATGCGGATCATAGTTGGTGCATTACAATTGAGGAAGCACAAGGATTGGGCCTGAAAGCAAAGGAGATCGAAGGAGCGGTTTTGGATCTGGTTTGGAATATCCATAAGCTCAACAGGGAAAAGGAAGCCCTGAGGCATCAAGATGAGCAAGCGAAACTAAGGGAACAACTGAAGGACCTGCCCCCGGGATTACTGGAAACCGTACCACCGGGAGTGATGGCGGATGATCCGAAAACGAACGATGCCTCGGCATCGACAGGGACGTCCGGGAGTATCAAATGTCCATAGGCGAAATGGCGAATCGTTCAGTGATTCCAACTCGTTTGGCGGCGGCGTTGCTGCTCGATCGGGGTGAGATTTCACTCGGAGAGATCAGGGCGCTGCCTTTGGTCGAAGACGAAGATTTTGCGCTTGCAATTGCGGATCTCCTCGCGCACAGGTTCAAGGTCGAGCGTTATGAGCGACAGGTCGGCCGGTCCGTGTCGGAATTCGAGGATGTGATCAGACTAGTGGTGCGCTAAGGCACGATTGCCGGAGTGGTGCTGGATGAAGTCCCATTCCACACGCTGTTGGTGAGACGCAGCGGTCCGGGCCGCCGGACTCGCACATGTGCGACTGGCGAGACCACGTTCTCCGGGAGTTTGATCCCACGGTCTCAGGCTGACCCTGGTCGCCGACCCGGATGGTCTCCTGCTGGAGGAGGGGATTCTCGCGGGCGTTCGGGACCGCGGGTTCGACCTCATGCCCTTCGACGACCGCCTCGCTTTCCGGTACGCCTACGAAACGGGGTTCCGTTCCCGCTGGGACCGGGGCGGGATACGGACTTGGCGGTGGTCCTTCGGTCGGGCGAAGGCGACCAGGATCGGTTGTACGAGGCCCGGGGGCGCCATCGGCCCGGCCCAATCGGGACAACGCCACCAGGGAGTTCGTCCTGCGATACGTCTTCGAGGTGGCGCCGGAGATGATCGGGCTGCGCACAGGGCCGTGGACGAGCGGAACATCCCGTTCCGCCACGGGTTGTCGATAAAACTTGACATTGCGGCTCACATGCTGTAGGATAACCCGAAGTTTTCGTTGACAGATCCCGCATGGTACGCAGACTTCTCCCCATCGCCGGCCTGCTGGTCTTCCTCTTCAGCGGGTTTGCGGCGCCCCCGTCGTTGCTTGCAAGCGGCCCCGTTGCACCGGCCGCGGACCCGTTCACCATTCCTTCCGGCCTGGAGCCGGCGGTGGACTTCTGGAAGAAGATCTTCCTCCGTTACGACTCCACGCAACTGGTGTTCTTCGACCCGCGGGACTTCTCGAAGATATACGAGGTGGTGAAGGTCCGGCGGAACGCCAAGGTGCGCAGGGTGTTCCGTTCCACACGCAGCCGGATACAGCGGCGGGGCGTCCCGTCCCACCGGATCCGGATGCAGCGGGGGATCAGCGATTCCTTCGCGGCCGGGGTGCGGCGGTCGGGCCGCTACATGGGCCACATGCGCAAGGTCTTCGCCGCCCGGGGACTGCCGGAAGAGTTGGCCTACCTGCCGCTGGTGGAGTCCTCGTTCCGGAACGATGCGCGTTCGTTCCGCGGGGCGGTGGGCATGTGGCAGTTCATGCCCGGCACCGGACGACGGTACATGCGGGTCACGCGGCACCTGGACGAGCGCAGGGACCCCATGGAAGCGACCCGGGCGGCCGCCCGTCTGCTGCAGGAGAACTACCGGGAGCTCGGGACCTGGCCGCTGGCGGTCACCGCCTACAACCACGGACGCAACGGCATGAAGAGGGCGGTGCGCCAAGTGGGATCCCGGGACATCGTGAAGATCATCCGCCGCTATCGCGGACGCAGCTTCAAGTTCGCGTCGAAGAACTTCTACGCGGAGTTCCTCGCCGCGGTGCACGTCATGCGGGAAGTCGAGCGGCACCTGCCGGGCGTCCGGTACGACCCGCTGCTGCACCTGGAAGAGATCCGCCTCGCCAGGCGCGTGGCGGTGTCCTCGCTGTTGCGCCAGAGCAAGGTGTCCCGGTCGGACCTGCTCGAATGGAACCCGGCGGTGAGCCGCCGCGCCCGGTGGATCCCGGAGGGTTACCGGCTGAAGGCGCCGCAACTGCAAAGCCAGCGGCTCCGCAAGGCGTTGGCGGGCATGGAGTCCGCGCCTTCGTTCCCCTACCACGTGGTGGCCAGGGGCGAGACCCTTTCCCGTATCGCACAGGTCTATGGCGCGTCCATGTACGAGATCCAGGCGGTCAACGGAATGGCCAGCATCCACCGGCTGCGGGCGGGACAGCGGCTCCAGATCCCCGCGGGCAAGTCGTTCCGCGACCGCAAGCCGAGGACGGCATCGGCGCCCGCGCCCGGGTCCTACCATCGCGTGCGCCGGGGCGAGACCCTCTCGACCATCGCCGGACGCTACCGGGTGTCGGTGGCCTCCCTCCAACGGGCCAACAACATCTCGAACGTCCACCGGATCCGGGCCGGCCAGCGTCTCCGCATACCCGGCGCCCAATCCTGACCCCTTCGGGGACCCGGAAACGCTAGGGCTTCCCCCGCGGATGGGATATAATGTCCCGGACGCATGCACGAGAGCCTTCAGTTGGCCGTGGCCGGATCCTACCTCCTGGCCACGGGCGCGTTCATCCTCTACCTGTTCTCTCCGCGGGAGGCATTCTCCCGTGCGGGCCAGGGCCTGCTGCTGGCGGGCTTCGTCGGCCACGCGGCAAGGTTCGCGCTGCTCTTCCATGACGCGGGCTTCCCGGCCCTCGCCCAGACGCCTGCCACCCAGTCCTTCTACGGCTGGTTGATGGTGGGCGTGTACCTTACGGTACAGATCAAGTATCGGCTTCCGATCCTGGGGTGCTTCGTGGCGCCGGTGGCCTTCCTCATGTCCCTGAGGTCCGTGGCCCTGGGGGACCCCGGGCTGGAGACGCCGCCGGCCTTGCTGACCCATTGGCTGCCGCTGCACGTGACCCTGGCGTTGCTGGGGAACGCGGTGTTCGCCCTGGCTTTCGCGGTGAGCGTGGTCTATCTGCTGCTCCGGCGCCAGCTCAAGAACAAGAGGGTGGCCGGTTGGAGCCAGGCCCTGCCCGCCCTGGAGACCCTCGACCGTCTCAACAAGGTCTTCCTGGTGTGGGGCTTCCCGTTCATGACCCTTGGCATCCTTACGGGCAGCGTGTGGGCCCACGCGTATTGGGGGACCTGGTGGTCCTGGGACCCGCGCCAGATCACCTCCGCCCTGACCTGGTCTCTGTACGGGATACTGCTCCACGGCCGCCTGACCGCGGGCTGGCGGGGCAGGAAGGCCGCGGTCTGGACCATCACGGGTTTCATGATCGTCCTGGGCTACTTCCTCTGGGGGGACGCGTTGTTCCTGAGCCGTCACGGGGGCCGCTTTGAGTGAGGCGGGGCGACAGATACTCGTGGTGGGCCTGAACCACCGTACCGCGCCGGTGGAAGTCCGCGAGCAGCTCGCGTTCCCGTCCAACGGGCTCGACGGCTCCCTCCGGGAGCTGGTGGCGCTCCCCTCGGTGGAAGAAGGGGTGATCCTGTCCACGTGCAACCGGGTGGAGGTGGTGGCGGTGGCCCGGGACGGCCGTGCCGGCTTTGCGGAGATCGGGGGCTTCCTCAGGAACCGGCCCGGCGTCCGCCTGGACCCCGCGGAAGACCGGCTCTACCACCACGCCCGCAAGAACGCGGTGCGGCACCTCTTCCGCGTGGCCTCGAGCCTGGACTCCATGGTGGTGGGCGAGCCCCAGATCCTCGGCCAACTGAAGGAGCACTACTCCATCGCCCGGCAGGCCGGCGCCGTCGGCAGCGTCCTGCACCGTCTCTTCGACCGCTCCTTCTCCGTGGCCAAACGGGTGCGGCAGGGGACGGGCATCGCCAACCGGCCCGTTTCCGTGGGCTCCGTGGCCGTGGACCTGGCCAGGCGGATCTTCGACGACCTGGGGGAGAAGACCGTGATGGTCATCGGGTCCGGCGCCATGGGCGAATCGTTGGTGCGGCACCTGGTGGAGAACGGCGTGCGGGGCCTGATGATCACCAACCGCACCTTCGAGACCGCGGTGGCGCTGGCGGACCGCTTCGGGGCCAGCCCCATCCGTTTCGAGGACTACGCCCGCTACCTCACGCTTGCCGACGTGGTCATCGGCTCGGTGGAATCGGAAGGGGCGCTGATCACCCGTGACATGGCCGCGGAAGTGCTGCGGGAGCGGAAGCAGGGCAACATGTTCCTCATCGACCTGGGCGTGCCCCGGAACTTCGACCCCCTGATCCACGGCCTGGACAACGTGTACCTGTACCACATCGACGACTTGACCGACGTGGCCCGGGAGAACCTCAAGGGGAGGGAAAGCGAGGCCGACAAGGGGGAACTCATCGTGGATCAGGAGGTGGAGACGTTCTACCGGTGGCTCACGTCCCTGGAGCGGGTTCCCACCATCATCGCCCTGAAGCGGAGGTTCGAAGAGATCCGCCAGGGCGAGTTGCGGAAGTCCCTGGAGTCGAACCTCAAGGACGTTTCCGACCGGGAGCGCAAGGCCGTCGAGGACCTGACCGCGGCCATGATCAACAAGATCCTCCACGGCCCGCTGACCCGGCTCAAGGAGGGTCCCGGCGGGGACGCGGCCTACCACGACGCGGTGAGGGCGCTTTTCGACCTGGACGACGAGCCGGACCCGGGGCGGGACGGTCCGTGAGCGGATGACGCCATGGACCGGATCCGCATCGGGACGCGGCGGAGCGCGCTGGCGCTGGCCCAGGCGCAATGGGTCCGGGACCGCATGCAGCGCCGCTACCCGCGGCTGGCGGTGGAGGTGGCGGCCATCCGCACCAGCGGCGACCGGTTCCGGGACCTCCCCATCGACCGGATCGGGGTCAAGGGGGTCTTCATCAAGGAGATCGAGGACGCGCTCCTGGAAGGCGGCATCGACGTGGCGGTGCACTCCATGAAGGACCTGCCCACCGAGCTCCCCGAAGGCCTGGCCATCGCCGCGGTGCCGGAGCGCGAGGACCCCAGGGACGTGATGGTCAGCCGCGTGGCCCGACGCCTGTCGGAGTTGCCGGCCGGCGCCCGGGTGGGCACCGGCAGCCTCCGGCGGCAGGCCCAGGTGCTGCACCACCGTCCGGACTTGGCGGTGGCGCCCATACGGGGAAACGTGGACACGCGCATGGCCAAACTCGCGGCCGGCGAGGTGGAAGCCCTGGTCCTCGCTCTGGCGGGGCTCAAGCGTCTGGGCCGGGAGCGCGAGGCGACCCAGCCCTTGCCTTCCGAGACTTGGCTGGGGGCCGTCGCCCAGGGCGCCCTGGGCCTGGAGACCCGGCGCGGCGACGCGGAGCGGGTGCGTTTCCTGAACCACGAGCCGTCGGCGTTGGAGGTGGAGTCCGAGCGGGCGTTCCTGAGGCGCCTGGAAGGGGGCTGCCAGGCGCCCGTGGGAGCGCGGGCGGTGGTGGCCCGGGACCGGATCGCGCTTTCGGGCATGGTGGCGGACCGGTCCGGCCGGCGGATCTTCCGGGGGGACATATCGGGCGCCTGCGCGGATGCAGCCGCCCTGGGGACCCGGCTCGCCGAGAAGCTGATGGAGGAAGGGGCGGACGCGGTGCTGCGGGAGTCCCGGTGGTGACAGATCCGGCCATGCCCGCCCCGGTGGAGGCCGGCGGCGCCCCGTTGTCCGGTCAGCGGGTCCTGGTCACGCGCCCGCGGGGGCAGGCCGCGGCCTTGGCCAACGGCCTGGAAGCCCTCGGGGCCCGGACCGTGGCGTTCCCCACGGTGGAGATCGCGCCGCCGGATGACCAACGCGCCCTGGACGAGGCCGTCCGCGGCCTGCCCCGCCAGGATTGGGCGGTCTTCACCAGCGCCAACGGCGTGCGCTACTTCGCGGCGCGCTGCGAAGCTCTCGGCCGCATGGAGGACCTGATGCGTCTCCGCATCGCCGCCATCGGCCCGCAGACCGCCCGGCTGCTGGCGGACCGGGGCCTTTCGGTCAGCCTGGTGCCCGAGGAGTACCGCGCCGAGGGCATCCTGGCGGCCCTGGGGCCGGAGCGGGCGCGCGGCCGCGGGTTCCTGCTCGCGCGGGTGGCGGGGGCCCGGGACGTGCTCCCCGAGACCCTGCGCCAATGGGGCGCCCGGGTGGAAGTGGTGGAGGCCTATCGAAACGAGCCGGTGCGGGCCGGCGCCCCGCGGCTGGCGGAAGTCGTGAAGCAGGTGGACTGGGTGACGTTCACGAGCCCCAGCACCGTGAACGCCTTCCTGGACCTGCTCGAAACCGCGGGCGCAGGCTTCCCGGACGCCGGGGTCCGGGTGGCGTGCATCGGTCCGGTCACCACGGACGCGGCCCGCGGGCGCGGCTTGCGCGTGGACGCGGTGGCCCGGGAATATACCGTGCCGGGCCTGATCCGGGCCCTGGTGGAGCGCGTCCGGGAACGGGACGCCCGTTCGTAACCGGGAGGGACCTCATGGCGTTTCCTGCGACCCGTCCTCGGAGGCTTCGACGGACCGCGCCGTTGCGCGACCTGGTGCGCGAGACCGCGTTGAGTCCCCGGGACTTCATCTATCCGCTGTTCGTCTGTCCGGGGCGCGACCGGGCGCAGCCGGTGAGCTCCATGCCCGGGGTCTCCCAGCTCTCTGTGGACCGGGCGGCCCAGGAGGCCGAGACGGTGCAACGCCTCGGCATCCCCGGCGTGATCCTGTTCGGCATCCCGGAAGCCAAGGACCCGGCGGGGTCGGAGGCCTATGCCGACCACGGGGTGGTGCAGGAAGCGATCCGGGCCATCAAGGACAGGGTTCCGGACCTGCTGGTGGTCACCGACGTCTGCCTGTGCGAGTACACCGACCACGGCCACTGCGGCGTGGTCGAGGACAACGACGTGGACAACGACGGAACCCTCGAACTGCTGGCGCGGGAGGCCCTGTCCCACGCCCGGGCCGGCGCGGACATGGTGGCCCCCTCGGACATGATGGACGGGCGGGTGGGCGCCATCCGGACGGCGCTGGACCGGGACGGGTTCCCGCAGGTGGCCATCCTGTCCTACGCCGCCAAGTACGCCTCGGGGTTCTACGGACCGTTCCGCGAGGCCGCGGAATCGACCCCGCAGTTCGGCGACCGGCGTTCCTACCAGATGGACCCGGGGAACGGCGACGAGGCCCTGCGGGAGGTGGAGACGGACATCGCCGAGGGCGCGGACATGGTCATGGTGAAGCCGGCGCTTCCGTACCTGGACGTCATCTCCCGGGTCAAGCAGCGCTTCCGGTTCCCCACCGCGGCCTACAACGTGAGCGGCGAGTACGCCATGATCAAGGCGGCTGCCCGGAACGGCTGGCTCGACGAGAGCCGGGTGGTGCCCGAGGTGCTGCTGTCCATCAAGCGGGCGGGGGCCGACGTGATCCTCACCTACTTCGCCAAGGACATGGCCAGGTTGCTGTAGGGGCTGCGGCGCGGCCGGCGGCGGTCCCGTGTCCCGGGGAGGAGGTCACGGCCCGCGGAGCAGGCGGCGCACTTCCCTTACCCGGTTCCGCAGGGTCTTCTCGCACTCGGGCTCGCGTTCGGGCGTGTGCACCTGTGCTTCCGAGAGCCGGAAGAGCAGGACGCGGGCGCCCGAGACCAGGCGCAGGACGTAGGTGTTGGAGTCCGCGTCGTGGTAGGACTCCGCGGCCTCCACCGAGTCGTCCTCGCCGCGGATGATGCGGTTGGCCCAGGCCTCGATGTCCGGGACCGCGGCCTCTCCCACGTGGGCGGTAATCATGCGCCGGGGCCGTCAGTTCCTTTCCTTGGGTTTCCGGAAGGCCCGGTGGCAGCTTCCGCAGGCGTTCCTGCCGAATTCCTTGACCATCTCGGACACGGCCGCGGCCTCGCCGGCCCGGGCCCTGGACGCGATGCTCCGGGCCAGCTCCACCGCGTCCTCGGCCATCGCCGTGAACTCGTCCCACCGCTCCCAGATCTCCGGCTTCGCGCGGGAGCCGTCCGAGCTCCCCTTGGGGAAGGTGTCGGCGTTGATCTTGGCCAGCGCTTCCGCCAGCTTGTCGGCGTTGGCCGCCACCGCGGCCGCGTCCCCCGCGCTCCGCATGGCCTTGTTGGCGTCGCCGATTTCATGCATCAGGTCATGGCGTTCCTCGATGACCTTGTCGAACGGTCCCGCCGGCATGGCGGTGGAGACCATCAAGAGAAACGCGCCGGTCGTCAGCGCGAACGTCCACGATGCTTTGCGCATGGTCCCTGCCTCCTTCGATGGTTACTGCTCGAACTCGTGCTTCTGGAGCTCCCGCACCAGCGCCGTCAGGTTCGGGTCGCTGTTGACCACGTCGTTCACCTTGCTCTGGAACTCGCCCGCGGCCCGCTCCAGCGGGCTGGTGTCGATGCGGATGCCGAGCCACTGGGTCAGGCGAAGGACCAGCGCCAGGGTGCCCCGGGGGTTGGGGGACGGCGCCAGGTAGTGGGGCAGCGCCGCCCACAGGCTCACGTGGGGCATGCCTTCCTTGCGGAAGGTGTCGCCCAATACCCCGACGATGCCGGTGGGACCCTGGTAACGGGACGGGGCGAAGTCCAACTCCTTCACCAGCGCCGGGTCTGACGAGAACCCGTTCAGGGGCACGGGCTTGGTGTAGAGGACCTCGTCGAGGAGGGCCCCCAGGGTGATGATGCGAGCCACCTTCCACTCTCGCGCAAGCTCCATCACCGCGCCGGAGAAGGACTTCCAGTGGAGGTGCGGCTCGGCCCCCGAGGCGAAGATGAAGTCCCGGTCCAGCTCGCTGCCGGTCTTGTAGTAGTGGAAGGCGTAGAAGGGCCATTCGATCTCGCGCTCTCCCGACACCAGGCGCACGTGGGGCCGTTGGACGGAGAAGTCGTAATAGTCTTCCGGGTCGATCCTGGCCAGCTCCGTGGCCAGGAGCTGCTCGATGAGGTAGCGCACCGCGGACGTGGCCGAAGAGCCGGCGTCGCTCCATCCCGAGAACGACAGGATCAGGAAGGGTTGCCGCAAACGGGGCCGGCGGATGATGGAAACGGCGTCGGAAACCATGGTCCTTATGTAGCATGGATTCCTCGTGCGCGCACCCGTTGTGCGGAGGGCAGCCCGTGGACCCGCATCGGGTTGCGTTTCCATGACCGTCCGTATCTGGTAGGAATCCCGGCCTCCGGCGTCCGTCAACCATGATCCCCCGCTGCCCTGGCCCGTCATGTCCGAACTGATCCCCGAGCACGAACCGGCGCTCTTCGGCCGCGCCGCAACTCCCCGCATGGTGGGCCTGGAGATGGAAGGCAAGGACCGGGTCCGCATCTTCTCCAGGGAGGCTTCCGCGGTGCGTTCCCGCACGGTCCGGTTCGAGCCGTTCCTCTGGCTCTCCTCCGAGGACCGGATCGCGGGATGGAAAGGGGAGTGCCGGGTGGAGCGGCTGGAGGGAGACGGCGCCTTCCGCGGGCTGGCCTTCTTCCCGGACCTCGACGCGCTGGAATCGGCCCGGTCCTGGCTCCAGCGCAAGAGCGGCAGGCGCATGGGCGCTCCGGGGTCGCCGTACCTGTGGCTGCGGGACCCGGTGCAGCAGTACCTCCTATGGTCCGGCGAGACCCATTTCCTCGGCATGGGCTTCGACCGTCTCGCGCGCATGCAGATCGACCTGGAGGTGTACCGCACGGACGGCTTCGAGTTTCCCAACCCGCGCCGCCGGGGCGACCGCATCACCGCCATCGCCATGTCGGACACCAGCGGTTGGGAACGGCTCATCTCGGGCAGGGACCGCGACGAAGGGGAGATGCTCCGGGAGATGGCCGCGGAGGTGCGCGGGCGCGACCCGGACGTCATCGAGGGGCACAACATCTTCCGCTTCGACCTCCCGTACATGGAGGAGCGCGCCAAGCGGTTCGGCGTGGACCTCCGGTTGGGCAGGGACGGCAGCCTTCCCGGACACGGGCCGGCGCGGTTCCAGGCGGGCGACCGGGTGATCCCGTACCGCAACTACCGCATCCACGGGCGCCACGTCATGGACACGTGGTTCCTGGCCCAGCGCTACATGCGCACCCACCGGGAGCTCAGGAAGAACGGCCTCAAGGACGTGGCCCGGCACTTCGGCGTCGCGGCCCCGGACCGGACCTACCTCCCGGGCGAAAAGGCGAGCTGGTACTTCGACCACGACCCGGACACCCTGTTCCGCTACGCCATGGACGACGTCCGGGAGACCCGGGCCATATCCGCGGCCCTCTCCCCGGGCTGCTACGTGCAGGCGCGGATCTTCCCGTGCCGTTACCAGGACACGCCGCTCACCGCCGAGACCGAGAAGATCGACCGGCTCATGCTCCGGGAGTACCTGGCCCGGGGCCGCTCCGTTCCCGAGCCCGGGACCGGGGCGCCGGTGGCGGAGAAGTACGCGGCCCTCAAGGTCGCGGGAGTCTCGCAACGGGTGCTCCGTTGCGACCTCACCCCGCTGTATCCGGCCGTCATGCTGGCCCGCGGCCTCGCTCCCGGGCAGGACCGCCTCCGGGTCTTTCCGGGCTTGCTGCGCGGGTTCCGGGACCTGTGGGAACGGCCCGGCCCCACGGCCGACGCCGCTCCCGCAGGGGACGCCCACCGGTTCCGCTCTACGGTCCGGTCCGAACTCAAGACGCTGGTGGATTCCTTCCTCGGCTACCTGGCCTGCCCCGAGGCGCACTTCAACGACTTCGACGCCGCGGCCCGCGTCACCCGCGAGGGGGAAGCGCTGGTGCGCGGGTTGGCGGAAAGGCTGGAGGAGCTCCGGGCCCGGGTGGTGACGGTGGACGCCGGCGGCGTCTATTTCGTTCCCCCCGCGGACGCGGTCGGGGCCGGGGACGAGGAAGCGCTGGCGGCGGAGGCTTCGTCGCGCCTGCCCTGGCCGGTCCGCCTGCCACTGGAGCGCTACCGGGCCATGTTCTGCATCGCCGCGGACAGCCACGCGCTGCTGGACCACGAAGGCGGCCTTTCCGTCAGCGGCTCCGGCCTGAGCTCCCGCGGCCTGGAGCGCTACCGGCGCAAGTGGCTGGACGAGATGCTCCTGCTCCTGCTCCGGGGGCGGAAGGACGAGGTCCCCGCCCTGTACCAGCGATACCGGGACGCCATCGGGGAGCACCGGATCGGGTTGCCGCTGTTGGCGAGGACCGAGACCTTGCGCGAGCCGCTGGACGACTACCAGATGAAGGTCAAGGGCGGCAGGCAGCAGCCCCGGGCGGGGTACGAGGTCGCGCTTCGGTCGGAGCGGAGGCACCTGCCGGGAGACCAGGTCTCCTGGTACGTCACCGGCCAGGGCGCCGGCGTCCGGGTGAACGAGAACTGCAAGCACGTCTCGGAATGGGACCCGGCCGAGCCGGACGAGAACCTGGACTACTACAGGGCGAGGCTCCAGGACCTCTACGAGAAGTTCCGGCCCTTCGTCGCGGAGGACCACTGAACCCCGCGGCTCGGACCGTCGTTCGGGGGCCTGCGGACTTTTCATTGACGATCCGGCCTTTTGCGGCATATAATGGGCAGCGTTAATGGGCAGCGTTCAAGCATTCGAGCAACAGCAAACAGGAGGTCATCGATGGAGAATCTGGAGCTTTTGAAGTTTTTGCTGCGGTGGGTGCATTTGCTGGCCGGTGTGACATGGATCGGGTTGCTCTACTACTTCAACTTCGTCCAGACGCCGTTCTTCGCCGAGACCGAGGCCGGCACCCGTAGCGGCGCCATACAGAAGCTCGTGCCGCGCGCCCTCTGGTGGTTCCGTTGGGGCGCCATGTTCACCTTCCTGGCCGGGATACTGATGTACCTCATCGAGCTCGGACAACAGGGCGGGGACTATTTCTTTACCGCCGGTTACGGCATGGCCATCACCATCGGCGGGACCATGGGCACGATCATGTTCCTCAACGTGTGGATGGTGATCTGGCCCAACCAGCAGGTGGTCATCGCCTCCGCCAACAAGGTCGCGGAGGGAGGCGAGGCGCTTCCGGACGCGGCGAGCAAGGGCCAGTGGGCCGGCTTCGCATCCCGCACCAACACGCTCTTCTCCATCCCCATGCTTTTCATGATGGGAGCGGCGAAGCACTATCCGCATTCCTCCGAGCCCAGCCCCGGAGGTCTCACGGTCTTCTGGATCGCCAGCCTTGCGATCATTGCCATCATCGAGTTGAACGCGTTGGCGGGCAACGCCCAGGGAGGGACCAAGAAACTCCTGACGTCCATTCCGGGGGTGATCTGGAGCGGCCTGGTCCTCACGGCCATCCTGTGGTTGCTGCTGGTGTTGGCGTAGGCGGTCCGCTACGGCTGCGCCAGGTAGGCGGCAATATCGGGAATCCTCTTCCTCAGTTGGGGATACGTGGGCATGGCCTTGGTGGGCCGTTTGGGCCGGTAGCCCGGCGGATACCGCTTGTGCAGGACCTTGGCCTCCAGCAACTCTGCTGACGCCCCTTCGACGGCCGGACCGAGGGAGCCTGCCTTGCTCGGATCGACATTGTGGCAGACGATGCACGTGGCGATGTAGAGACGCCTCCCCCGGTCCGGGTCCGGTCCTTTCACCGTCTGCGAACCGTCGCCCTTGTCGCCGCAGGCGCTCGTGAGGACGAGGGCGAACGCCAGGCACAGCGCCGGGGCGGGTTTGAGTCTGCGCAAGGTTCGCACGGGTCGCTGGAACGGCGCTAACCCGCCGCGACTGCGGGTTCGCGCATGGTCACGAACTCTTCCGCGGCGGTGGGATGGATGCCGATGGTCCGGTCGAAGTCGGCCTTGGTGGCGTTGCACTCGAGGGCCACGGCCAACCCCTGGATGATCTCCCCGGCGTCGGCGCCGACCATGTGGCAGCCCACCACCCGGTCGCCGGCGCGCTCCACCACGAGCTTCATCATGGTCTTCTCGTCCCGTCCGGAAAGGGTGTGCTTGAGGGGCGTGAAGACCGTCCGGTACACGTCCACCTCGCCGTGGACCTCCCGGGCCGCTTCTTCCGTGTATCCCACCGTGGCCACCGGCGGCTGGCTGAACACCGCGGACGGGACGTTCGCGTAGTCCATGGCGCCGGCGCCGTCCCCGAACAGCGTCCGCGCGAAGACCATGGCCTCGGCGATGGCCACGGGGGTGAGCTTGACCCGGTCGGTCACGTCGCCGAGGGCGAAGATGGACGGGACGCTGGTCCGGAAGCGCTCGTCCACCGCCACCGCGCCGTTGGGGGCGAGCTCGACCCCCGCCTCCCGTATCCCCAGTCCGCGGGTGTTGGGCAGTCGGCCGGTGGCGAACATCACCGCGTCGGTCTCCAGGCGCCGGCCGTCCTTCAGGGTCGCCGTCAGTGTCCGTCCGCTCCGTTGGATGCCGGCAACGTCCGCGTCGAACCGCAGGCGGACGCCCTGCTTGCGCATCTCGTCGGCGAGGGTGCGCCTCACGTCCATGTCGAACCCGCGCAGGAAGAGCGGGCCCCGGTAGAGCTCGGTGACATCGACCCCGAGACCGTGGAAGATGCCGGCGAACTCCACCGCGATGTAGCCGCCGCCGACGATGACCATGCGCCCGGGCAGGCGGGGCAGGTGGAACGCCTCGTTGGACGTGATGGCGTGCTCCCTTCCGGGGACGTCCGGGACCGTGGGCCAGCCGCCGGTGGCCACCAGGATGTGCGCCGCGGTGACCTTCCGGTCGCCCACCTCCACGGTGTGCGGGTCCGCCACCCGGGCCCGGGCCTCGAACAACGTCACTCCGTTGTCTTCCAGCAGTTTGCGGTAAATCGAGTTGAGGCGCGCGATCTCCCGGTCCTTGTTGCGGACCAGCGAGGGCCAGTCGAACGCGCTCTCGCCCACGGTCCAGCCGAAGCCGCGGGCGTCCTCGAAGTCGCCGGCGAAGTGGGAGCCGTGGACCAGCAGCTTCTTGGGGATGCAGCCCACGTTGACGCAGGTGCCGCCCAGGTAGCGTTCCTCCGCCACCGCCACCCGGGCGCCGTAGGCGGCCGCCATGCGGCTCGCCCGCACGCCCCCGGAGCCCGCGCCGATGGTGAACAGGTCGAAGTCGTAGCGTGTGTCCGCGCTCACGGGATGCCTCCCTCCGGCGTCCGGTGGAACAGGAACGACGCCCCCAGGGCCTCGGCCCCGGGGACCATCAGGGAGTCGTCGTCCGGGGTCTCGTACCGGACGCCGCGCTCGTCGAAGCACCGGCGCGCGGCCGCGAGGTCGTCGGTGCGCAAGGAGACCTCGGCGATGTAAGGCGTGCAGGGGAGCTCCCGGTCCGGGTAGAGCTCGCGGAAACGGCTGGCCTCGACGAAGGCCACGCGGCCCCGGTGGAGCCCCAGCCCCCACCCGTCGTTCGTGGCGGTCGCCTCCACGCCGAGGAACCGGCCGAAGCGGGCGGCCGCCTCCCGGGCGTCGTCCACGCACACCCGTACCCCGGTCAGGGCCGCGGCGCCGTTGGGCTGGCGCTGGTAGCGGCGCTGCCACACCAGTTCCGGCGTGTGGTGCGTGACCGTCTGGATGCGCCCCTCGGGCATCACCTCCGGCGGGACCCGGATGACCGAGAAGCGGGCGGTGTCCTCGCCGTCGTCCGTGGGCACCGGGCGGGCCAGCCGCACCAGCGGCAGCGGCCGGAAGCCCTCCCGGGCAAGGCGCTCGTGGTTCCCTTCCGGGTGGTTGGCGGCGAACGCGATCAGGTGCCATCCCGGGTAGCGGGCGAGCTGCGCCCGTAGCTGCCGCGACAAGGGAGTGTCCGCCGTAGGCCCGAGCATCTCCAGGTAGCCCTGGCCGAAGATGGCGCACCGGTTGCCCGTGCCGCTGGGCGCGGCCTCCACCCCCGGCTCGGTGCTGGCCATGTGGGCCACGAACGGCGTGAGCGAGAACCCCAGTTCCTCGAGCCTTCGGGGGGACGCGTCGAAGTCCGGGACGAACAGCCCCACGTGATCGAGGAAGACCTCGCGCCCCTCCGGGACGAGACGGCTTGGCGACATGGGGCTTGGCGACATGGCGACTCCTTGTCTTCGGGAACGGGCGACCGCTGCCGTCGTCCGGCGGGTCCCGCCGGCAGCGGCCCGGCAGCCGCTACCCACTGACCTTGCCTCGGTTGGTGACCTTTTTCGGGAGAGGAACCGACGAGTATCCGTCATGTTCCACGGCCAACAGCACGATGGGGTAGTCCTTGGCCTCGCGTAGTTCCTGCTCGATGTACCGGACGGCGTAGCTGAAGTTGGCCACGCGGTCGGTCAGCAGGAATTCGAGATCGTCGGACGGAACGACGATCACGCCCACGTCGATATGGCTGTCCTGGAGGTTGTTGCGGATGTGGACGATGTCCCGGGCAAGCAGGTCGCTCCTGCCCGAAACCTGAACCTCCACTCCCATCCTCGATACGATGGTCTCGTTGTACCGGAGCCTCTTGGTCCAATCCACGTCGCCGGACTTCGACTGAACCCAATCCGGGTACTCGCCGAATCGTTCGTCGATCATCTCCCGGACACGGGCTGCACCGTTCGCCTGCTTCCGGTCGAGCACGCGAACCTCGGTGGAAACGAGGATTTCCAGCAATTCAAGAAAGAGATGCGCCAGTCCGAGACGGCACACCTTCTCTCTCGATCCGCCGTAGAACCGTATCTTGCCGATCTTCATGGGTGAACAGTTCCTCGTAGTCGAACCGTCGTGCCGGGGCGGGAAAGAGGGAAGCGTTCTCCGTCATGCGTCTGCGGATGTGCGCGGCGTCATGAAGCTCGGCGCCGACCCAGTGGCGGTGGAGCTTTTCGGCCGCCTGGAACGTGGAGCCTCCGCCGCCGAACGGATCGAACACGACGTCGCCAGGTTGGGTCGAGATGAGTATGGCCCGTTCGGGTATCATCGGCTTCAGCTCGTTCACGCCCGGCCGGACCTTGAATTTCGTGTGACGATTGGGGGAGGTGTCGGTCCAGAAGTCGGTCAGGTTCACGCCTTCGCGGTTCATCTTGTTGCGGTGGCCGCCGTAGTCCCGGATTTCCCTGCCGCAGTGACGACAGGTCTCGATGGGCAGACGGAGTCTGTTGAAGGTGCGCGGCGTGCCCCGGGTGTAGTAGAGGAGGGCGTAGTGGGCCGGGTAGAGTTTCTTGCCCCGGGGATAGGTGCCTTTCATGGTCAACGCAATCCAGTGGCGGAAATCCAGCTTCTCGCCCATGATGGGGGCGAACCGGACCGCCAGTTCCGGCGTGGCGTAGAGGAAGAACGCTCCCCCGGGCTTCAGGATGCGGCAACATTCGAGGATCCAGCGACGACACCAGCGCAGGTATTCGGCCTGGGCCGCGGCGTCGTTGTAGCCGTTCCTGTAGTCCTTGCCGATGTTGAACGGGGGATCGGCAAAGACCGTGTCGATGACCCCCGACTTCATGCCGCCGAGCACCTGGAGACAATCGGCGTCGAAGAGCACTCCGTGGGAGGTGGTCAAGAAGGGTCGTTTCACCTGACGAACTCCTGGGACACTGCCTTGTCCGCACCGGCCCGGAAGCAGTTCCAGTCCCCGAATCTACCTTTACCACGCCGAGACCCGGCCAACAACGCGGGACCCGACGGAAGGATGCGGGCAGGATGTCCGCGCTCCCCGGAGCGGCTTTGCGGAAAAGCTCCGGCGCCCGGCGGTTGACGCGGGGCCGCAAAAGTGATATTCAGGGCAACCTGTCTAATCTCAGGAGACGTGCATGATGTTCGTTCCCATCTCCTTGACTTTCGGTCGCCTTGCCGCGGCGCTGGCGGTCGCCGGTTTCCTCGCTGTCGCACTGGGCGGAGCGGCCCACGCGGTGGACGGGGGAACTCCCGCCACGCCCGATACTCCCGTGGACCGGCATGCCTTCCCTTCCTGGTTGAGCGGAGCGGTCCACTGCGGGAACGACTTCGAGCAATCCACCCGTTCCGGCTGGCGCTGCCTGTCCGGTCGCCTCGGCGACTTGGTGATGGAACGGACGTCGAGTTTCGTGAACGAGCGGGGCCGGGCCCTGTTCGGTCCCAACTTCCGCTTCGTCCAGAGCCTGTCCTGGTCGCCCTACGGCGAGGGTCTCAACGGGAACATGGACACGGTCCTGCCGGTGGCCTCGTTCAGCGCGAAACCGGGCAGCGGTCCCGCGGTGCTGAATACCGGCGCGTTCTTCTTCCAGCAGGGCGCCACGCGCTGGACCGACGGCCGGGGACGGCGGCGCAACGACCTGCGCTACGGCGCCGCGTACCGCTTCTCGCTGTTGGGGGAACCCGGAGCGAACGTGTTCGGCCTCTCGACCCTGGTGCAGGAGAACGTGGAGCGGGGCCATCGGCGGGTGGTGGCCGGCATCGACTATGCCGGACGGTGGGGCCGGGCCTGGCTCCAGCAGTTCGTTCCTGCCACGGATTGGCAGCCGAGTCGGTTCGGCTACGTGGAGCGCCCCCGCGGGGGCACGAGGCTCGGGGCGCGGCTCCACCTGACCACGACGGTATCGCTGGACGCGTCGGTGGCCGAATGGGAGACGAGCCGCCCGGGCAGGCGGGAAACGGACGGTCGCATCGGCCTGGGCTGGCGTCCGCATCCGTGGCTGCGCCTGCGGGGAGGGTTCGCGGGGATCGGCTCCGCCGACGATTCGGGTTCGGTCACCGCGGCGTTGCGGATCCCCTTCGGGGGCGTGCCGCAGCGCAAGGCGCCGTCCTGGGAATGGCTGGGAGTCGCGGGGGGTTCGCAGGCTACCGCGGACGTCTGGCGTCCGGTGGAGAACGTGGAGCGGCTGGAGACCATCGAACGCGAAGTGGCGGCCACGGAACTGGTTGCCGCGGGCAGCGCCGGTGTGCGGTTCCTCCAGTCGGGGGCTGCGAGCGGAGCGGAGATCGGGGTCGAGGTGTACATTGCGGCGCCCTTGTCGTCGGACCTCCGGCTCGAAGTGAGGCTCGCGCCCGGAGACGGGGCCAACCCCGCGGTCCCGGGGGTGGATTACGTGGACGAGCCCACGGAGGTGACGATCCGGGCGGGAGCGACCACGGCGCGGGCCAGGATCCGGTTGCTTGCGAACCCCGCCATGCAGGAGGCCCGCAGCCTTTCCGCGGAGGTCTCTCCCGCGGCCTGAGCCGGCAAGGCGAACGATGCGACCCCCGAGGAGGACCCCGATAACGCCCATGCAATCGTCAACGAACAAACTGACGCTGGTTCTGCTCTGCTGTCTCGCTTTCGCGGGTTTCGCGGGACTCGGCTTCTGCGACGGCGGCTACGTCGGCAAGCGGCCCATGATGCAGATCCAACCCCCCATGGCCCCCGTGGCGCAAGGCGCCATCCCCGGCCAGAGGTTGGACGAGGGCGCCACGGAGACGTTGGACGTGGAGCCGTATTTCACGGATCCGGATAGCGAAAGTTTGACCTACAGCGTCGCATCCGGGAACGCCTCCGCGGCGACGGTCACGGTTTCCGGCAGCGTGGTGACGATTCGCGGGATCGCAGCGGGCACGGCGGAGGTGCGTGTCACGGCGACGGATCCCGAAGGATTGACCGCGGATCAGGATTTCACCGTACGAGTCGAAGCCGTGGCCGCTGCTCCTCCCCCTTCCTCCCCTGTGGCCCCGCCTCCTGCGCCTGCTCCTCCTATGGCGCAAGGCGGCGCCATCCCCGACCAGAGGGTGGATGTGGGCTTCACGCGGATATTGGACGTGGAGCCGTATTTCACGGATCCGAATGGCGACAGGTTGACCTACAGTGTTAGCATTGCACCCGACAACATATTAGGGGAGAACCCCTCCGCGGCTACGGTCACCGTTTCCGGCAGCGTGGTGACGATGATCGGGGTCGCAGCAGGTACGGTAAGGTGGCGTGTTGAGGCGACGGATACCGAAGGACCGCCTGCGCATAAAGACTTCAACATAATCGTTGACTTGACGAATTAGTCTCGGGGAAACTGTCTTATCGGATCCGTCACCAACCTAGAGACATATTGATGTCCGATCCAAAATTAACAAATCGACTCGATGCTGCAATATTCGTAGCTGTTGCAGTACTTCTCATCACTCTAATAGTCCTTCTGGTTGCCAATCTTTCCATCCAGTACTCCAACTACAGGGAAGGGATTGGATTTGCATTAGCTGATCCGAAATATATTGACCATGCAAGTGTGATCGCGTATTCGCGAGCGTGGGACTTTGCCGTGGTCAAGACATCCGCTATATTCCTCTCATATGTGCTTATCTTCACAGGTGCACTGTATGTCCTTAGGGCTGGAGAAACAAATTTCGAATTGAAGGCGGAGAATGCTGATTTCAAAGCCGCCTTGTCAATGACTTCTCCTGGACTCGTCATGGTGACGTTGGGAGTCCTTTTAACTATGTTTGTACTCTCAACTAAAACATACGTTTCATATGATCGTCAAGGACTAGAATCGCCTCAAGAAATCAGGCCAAGTCAAAAACCATCGAGATCAATGAAGCCTGTCGGTGCTCCTGAAACGACCGTAAGGAGAAAGAAATGAAAATATTTGACTGCAAGCTCCTACTCTTTCTTTTGGTTGCCTTTGCAACAGTTGCCCATGCGTCGGAACACACAGGGTATTGGAATGAGTCCACGCAGGAAGGAGATAGTTTCCCATGCGAAGGAGTCACAACCGAAGAGAGAATGAAGGAAGTGTTGCGGAGTGCAGGCTGGAACATGAAGGATGGGATTCCACGCATCGACTGGGAAAATGACGAGGCAGTAATTATTGCACCGTCAGAATACTCAGAATACTACAGGTCAGGTGATCTAGCCTTCTACAAACTTTATCGGGAAAACGATTCTATCGTTTTAGAATACGGATGGAAGCAAATCGTCAACGTTACGATAACTACAGAAACAAGGGGGGTTCAAGTGACTACTTTGGGATCGGTTGCAGCAGCTGGTCCGGCCACCATCGTCGTTTCGTTTAGAAGAGGATTAGACAGGGGCTTGAAATTCGTCTGCCGAAACATGGGGTTGAGGCCGTGATGTTATTGAGTTTCCCAATGATGGAGCATGGGAGAAACTCCGGATCAAGGCAGGCAGTCGTTGCATCCGACGCAGGTGAGACATGGTCATGGCTCGCAAGGTTTCCCGGGATGTGATCCGCTTGCGCCCCAACGCCTGGTTCTTCAAGTTGTTCACACCAGTTCGTCCGGGTTGAGTTCCGGCGAGTACGGCGGCAGGTAATGCAACTCGAGCATCCCTTCCTGTTCCGCCACGAAACGCCTCACCGACTTGGCCCGATGGACCGGGTGGCCGTCCACAATCAGGAAAATGGGAGAGGTCGCATTCACCATCAGGCGTCGGAGAAATCCGATGAACACCGGCGCCGTCACTCGCCCCGGAGTCACCATGAAGCGAAGATGCCCACGGGCGCTGATGGCAGAGATGAGGTTCGCCCCAAACCGCGCCCCCGTGCCCGACACCACCGGAGTATGCCCCCGAAGCCCCCAGGTCGTGCCCCAATGACTGTCCGAACGAACCCCCGCCTCGTCTCCGAAGAAGGTCTGCGCCCCCACACGCTTCGCCCGGTCATGCAGCTTCGGATATTCCTCCTCCCGCCAATGACGGGCCGCCTCCGGGTCCTGTTGATAGGCACGCCAAACAGGCCGCTGCACGCTCAATCCCATCTGCCCCAGCAACCGGCACACCGTACTGTGACTCAGCCGCACCCCCCATCGCCTGTCGATCAACTCCTGCACCATCTTCGCCGTCCACAGCGCAAACGGGAACCGCAACTGCAACGGGTTCTTCTCCACCACCGTGTCATAAAGCCATTTCAGCGCCTTCGCATCCAGCTTCGGAGGCCGTCCCCCTCGCTTGCGGGCGTCCAGCTTCCCCCATCCCCCGCTGCGGTACAACGCCAGCCAGCGGAACACCGTTGTATGGCAACTAAAATCGAACCCTTACTAGCAGCATTTCCGCAAAAAGTGGTATTCGAAGCCCCATGAATATCGACTGCCACGCCCATTACGTGCCGCCGGCCGTGCTGGAACGGCTGCGGAAGGACGGGCCTTCGTTCGGAGTGGAGGTGGGGGAGGACACGCCCCAGGGGCCGCGCCTGCGCTTGGGGCAGGGGAGGCCCCTGGCCCGGCCCATCCTGGCCCCGGCCACGGACCTTCCCAAGCGCCGGGAAACCTTGCGGGAGAGCCGCGTGGACCGGCAGGTCCTGTCCGCCTGGATGGACATCGTGGGCTACTCGCTGCCGGTGGACGAGGCGGTCCGGTGGAGCCGCATGTTGAACGAGTCCATGGGGGAGGCGCTGGCCTCCGCGGACGGCCTGTTCCGCGGCACCGCCACCGTGCCGTTGCAGGACGGCGCGCGCGCGGCCGAGGAGCTGGAGTTCGCGGTCACCGAATGCGGCCTCATCGGCGCCATGATCGGCTCCAACATCGACGGCGCCAACCTCGACGACCCGTCCCTGGACCCCTTCTGGAAGGCCGCGGAGCGCCTGGGGGTCCCGCTCATCATCCACCCGCTGAACCCCCTGGGCATCGAACGCCTGGGTTCCTATTTCCTGACCCATATCGTGGGCCTCCTGGCCGACACCACCGTAGGCGTGGCCTGCCTCTACTTCGGCGGCGTGCTGGACCGGTTCCCGGACCTCAAGGTCATCCTTTGCCACGGCGGCGGCTTCCTGCCCTACCAGTTCGGCCGCATGACCCGGGGCCGGGAGATCCAGCCGGAGATCCGGAAGTCCACCGCCCTCATGGGGCGGGACGTGCTGCGCTGGTTCTACTACGACACCATCGTGTTCGAGCCGGACGTGCTGGAGTTCCTGGTGGCGGAGGCGGGCGCCGACCACGTCCTCCTGGGCAGCGACTGCCCGTTCGGCATCGGCGACCCCAACCCCACGGAGATCGTGGAAAAGCTGCGTCTCGACCGGGCGGACCGGGACAGGATCCTCGGCGGCAACGCGGAGCGGCTCTTCGGCGCGCGCTGACGGGGCGCCCGCGGGGAAGCAGGGACGGACCCCGGGACGAGGGAGGAACCGCATGAAGGACCTGCGGTCGTTCATGGACCGTCTGGAAACCGAAGGACCCGAAGAGCTGCTGCACGTGAGGAAGGCGGTGCGGCGCGAACACGAGGTGACCGGCCTGCTCATGGAACTGGAGTCCTCCGGCAGGTTCCCGACGCTGTTCTTCCACGAGGTCGAAGGCTCCTCCATGCCGGTGGTCACCAACCTCCACGCCACCCGCCGGCGCCTAGCCATGGCCCTGGACGTGGACGCCGACGACCTCGTGGAGGAGTACCGCAGGCGGGAAGGCAACCCCGTGGCCCCGGAGCCCGCCCGGGACGGTCCGGTGAAGGAGGTGGTGCGCACGGGCGCGGAAGTCGATCTGGGAGAGCTCCCGCTGCTGACCCACTTCGACGTGAGCACCGCCCCCTACGTGACCGCGGGCATCGTGGTGGCGCGGGACCCCCTGAGCGGCGTGCGCAACCTGAGCTTCAACCGCGCCATGATGGTGGAGCGGAACCGGCTGCGCCTGCACCTGGCCCCGGGCATGCACCTCCGGCGCTGCCAGCGCAACGCCGAGGAACGGGGCGAGCCCCTGGAGGTGGCCGTCATCGTGGGGGTCCATCCCGCCTTCGCCATCGGCGCGTTGTCGCTGGCGCCCTTCGACGTGGACGAGTACGACGTCATCGGCGGCATGTTGCAGGAGCCGGTGGCGCTGACCCGGTGCGAGACCGTGGGGCTCGAAGCGCCGGCCCATGCGGAAATGGTGCTGGAGGGGCGCATCCTGCCCCACGTGCGCGAGGAAGAGGGGCCCTTCGGCGAGTTCACCGGCCACGCGGTGGGCGTGCGCAAGAACCACGTGGCCGAGGTCACCGGCGTCACGTTCCGGGAGAAGCCGCTCTACCAGGACATCTTCACGGGCCACTCCGAGCAGCGGCTCATGGGCTCCATCCCGCGGGAGGCCGCGCTCTTCGAGGCGGTGAAGGCGGTGGCCGCGGGCACGCGCGCGGTCCACATGCCGCCGTCGGGGTGCTCGCGTTTCCATTGCTACATCGCCCTGGACAAGCGCAGCGACGGCGAGGTCCGCAACGCGGTCATGGCGGCCATGGCCACGGACCTCTACCTGAAGCTCGTGATCGTCGTGGACGGGGACGTGGACGTCTACAACGACCGGGACGTCATGTGGGCGGTGGCCAACCGGGTGCAGGCGGACGCCGACACCCTGGTCATCCCCCGTTGCCAGGGGTCGGAGACCGACCCGTCGAGCGGTCCGGGAGGGCTGACGGCCAAGATGGTGATCGACGCCACCAAGAAGAGGAGCGACTTCCCCAAGAGGCTCGACGTGCCCAGGGAGGTCCGCGAAAGGGTGCGGCTGGAAGACTACGTGGGGTGAACCGCGACGGGACCGGAACCCCGACGAACGCGCGTCCGCGGCGCGTGGAGCGCCACGGAACTCGGAAGTTCGCAAAGCGGAGGGAAGTTCGCAAGGAAACCCTGAACGATGGTCCCGTTCGTCCTGAGCGTAGCGAAGCGAAGTCGAAGGACGCGCTTTTCCGTAGGAGAAGCGCATCGAGCCGGAATCGATCAGAGGTTCCGCAAGGCAGAGCAAGGAGGTCCACGATGGCACAGACCAGCAGGGCGGCGACTCTGGTGGGGCCCAACCAACTGGAGATCCGGGAATACCCCATACCCGACATCCCGGACGACGGCGGACTGTTGCAGGTGGAGATGGGCGGGGTGTGCGGCTCCGACGTGAAGTACTACCACGGGCGCATCAACCTGCCGTTGCCCATCATCCTGGGACACGAGATCCTCGGCCGGGTGGCCAAGCTCGGGGCCAAGGCCGAGAAGATCCACGGCGTCAAGGAAGGCGACCGGGTGATCCTCAAGGGCGCCATCGGCTGCGGCCGTTGCGCCGACTGCCGCCGCAACGCCCAGCGGTTCTGCAGGAACCGCACCAACTACGGCGGCCGCACCACCTGCGCCGACCCTCCCCACCTGTTCGGCGGCTTCGCGGACTACCTCTACCTGGCGCCCGACGTGCTGATGACCCCCATCAGCGACGAGCTTCCGCCGGAGGCCGCGGCGCTGATCGGCTCGGTCATGGCCAACGGCTTCCAGTGGGCGCTCCGCCGGGGCGGCGTCAAGATGGGCGACTACGTGCTGATCCAGGGTCCCGGCCAGCAGGGCCTGGCGTGCACCTTCGCCTCGAAGCAGGCGGGCGCGGCGCGGATCTTCGTGTCGGGGATCGGCCGGGACAAGCCGCGGCTGGAGTTGGCGAAGAAGTGGGGCGCCCACCGGATCATCAACGTGGAGGAAGAGGACGTGGTGGACGTCATACGGGAAGAGACCGACGGCGCCATGGTGGACGTGGTGGTGGACGTGTCCGGCAACCCCAAGGCCATCCTGGCCTCCATCGACTGCCTGCGCCGGCAGGGGACCCTGGTGCTGGCCGGGCTCACCGGCGACGCCACCGTCACCGAGGTCCACATGGACAAGCTCGTGTGGGGCGAGATCAAGCTCCAGGGCTGCTTCACCGGCGACAACGACGCGGTGGAGGCCACCATGCGGCTCATCGAGGCCACCCGGTTCCCGGTGGAGGAGATGGTGAGCCACGTCTTCTCGCTGGAAGAGACCGAGCGGTGCATCCAGGCGGTGGGCGGCGAGGTGCCGGAGCTGTTCCCCACCAAGGCGCTGATCAAGCCGTGACCGGGGCAGCGCCGCGGGGCCTTGCCCCGTTGCAGCAGGCTTTCGGCCGCCGAGGCCGGCGGCCTGGCGGAGACGACTCGTGAGCGAAACCTGCAGGGCGGCCACCCTGGTGGCGCCGGGGAAGATCGAGGTCCGCGAGTACCCCATACCGGAGGTTCCGCCCGACGGAGGACTCCTGAAGGTGGAGATGGGCGGGGTGTGCGGGACGGACTACAAATACTACACGGGCAAGCTGGACCTGCCCATGCCCATCATCCTGGGACACGAGATCCTCGGCCGGGTGGAGAAGCTCGGGGCCAGGGCCGCGGCGATCCACCGCGTCCGGGAAGGCGACCGGGTCATCATCAAGGGGTCGCTGGGGTGCGGCCGCTGCGCGGACTGCCGCCGCGGCGGCGACCGGTTCTGCAAGCGACGCTCCGCCTACGGCTCGAGGATGTCCTCGGAGGCCCCGCCGCACCTGTTCGGCGGTTTCGCCGAGTACCTGTACATCACGCCCGCCGCCTTGCTGACCCGCATCGGCGACCGCCTGCCCGCGGAGGCCGCGGCCCTCGTGGGATCGGTCATGGCCAACGGCTTCCAGTGGGCGCTGCGGCACGGCGGCGTCAAGATGGGCGACTACGTGCTGGTCCAGGGACCCGGCCAGCAGGGACTGGCCTGCACGTTCGCATCGAGCCACGCGGGGGCGGCCCGCATATTCGTCACCGGCGTCGGCCGGGACGAGAGCCGGCTGGAAGCGGCCCGACGGTTCGGCGCGCATCGCACCATCAACGTGGAGGAAGAGGACGTGGTGGACGTCATACGGGAGGAGACCGGCGGCGCCATGGCGGACGTGGCGGTGGACGTGTCCGGCAACCCTGCGGCCATCTGCGCCTCCGTGGAATGCCTCCGACGGCAGGGCAAGCTGGTGCTCGGCGGACTGACGGGTGACAAGACCCTCACCCCCATGCTCATGGACAGGCTCGTGTGGGGCGAGATCTGCGTCCAGGGAGCGTACACGGGCGACAACGACGCGGTGGACGCCACCCTCCGGTTGATGGAGGCCACCCGGTTCCCGGTGGAGGAGATGGTGAGCCACGTCTTCTCGCTGGACGAGACCGAGCGGTGCATCCAGGCGGTGGGCGGCGAGGTGCCGGAGCTGTTCCCCACCAAGGCGCTGATCAAGCCGTGACCGGGCGGCCCGGGGCGCTGAGGCTGTTCGCTCCCGCCAAGGTGAACCTCTACCTCCGGGTCACGGGCCGACGCGAGGACGGCTACCACCTGCTGGACACCCTGATGGCGCCCATCAGCCTGGGGGACGATGTGGAGGTCTCCCGGGCGGACGGGCCCCCTGGGTCCACCACGGTGCGGGCGGACCACCCGGAGGTCCCGCCGGGGCCGGAGAACACCGTCCATCGCGCCGCCCTGGCGTTCCGCAAGAGGACGGGCCGCCGGGACCCCGTTGCGGTGGAGATTCGGAAACGCATCCCGGTGGGCGCAGGACTCGGAGGCGGCAGCACCGACGCCGCGGCTGCGTTGCGGGGCATGAACCGCCTGCTCGGGGCCGGCCTGTCCGACGACGACCTCCTGGAGCTGGCGGCCTCGGTGGGCGCCGACGCGCCCTTCTTCGTCCGGGGCGGGGCCGCCCGGGCCGGGGGAATCGGCGAGCGGCTGGGCCCTGCGGGTCCGCTGCCGAAGCTCTGGATGGTGGTGCTGTTCCCGAATTTCCCGGTCTCCACCGCCTGGGTTTACCGCAACTACCCGCTCAAGTTGACAAAACCGTCGGACAATAATAACTTGACCGGAAATCTGGACACTCCTCGCGAAGTCGCCCGGGTCATGGTCAACGACCTCGAAACGGTAACCGTCGGCCGCTATCCGCGCATTGCGCGACTGAAGGGCCGGCTGGACGAAGAGGGCGCCCTCGGCAGCCTCATGTCCGGCAGCGGTTCCGCGGTCTTTGGGCTGTTCGCCGACGAGGCGGCCGCCAGGACGGCGTTCGCCGGGCTGGAGGGCGAAAAGGACGTTCGTGCGCATCTGGTTTTCTCGCTGACGTAAGGGCGCATGCCATCGCTGGTCGGGATGGGCGGTCGCCAAGTGGTAAGGCCCCGGATTTTGGATCCGGTATTCGAAGGTTCGAATCCTTCCCGCCCAGCCAACCCCTCTCCCCGGACGGGCCGGTGAGCGGAACGCCGCCGGCGCTTCCCCTTCAGCGAAGCAGGTAGGGACATGGGATCGCCACACAACGGAATGAGGGTCTTCGCGGGCAACTCCAACCTCCCGCTGGCCCAGGCCATCTGCCAGGACCTCGAAGTCCCGCTGGGGGAGGCGGTGGTGGAGACCTTCAGCGACGGGGAAAGCAAGGTGGAGATCAAGGAGAACGTGCGCGGTTGCGACGTCTTCGTGATCCAGTCCACGTGCGCCCCGGGCAACGACAACCTGATGGAGCTGCTCATCATGCTGGACGCATTCAAGCGTGCGTCGGCAAAGAGGATCACCGCGGTGGTGCCGTACTACGGCTACGCCCGGCAGGACCGCAAGGTGGCTCCCCGGGTGCCCATCAGCGCCAAGCTGGTGGCGGACCTCATCACCACCGCGGGCGCCTCGCGCATGCTCACCATGGACCTCCATTCGGGCCAGATACAGGGCTTCTTCAACATCCCGGTGGACAACCTCTACGCCTCGCCGGTGCTGCTGGAGTACATGGGCGAGCGTATCGGCCCGGACGAGCTCATCGTCGTGTCCCCGGACGCGGGCGGCGCCCAACGGGCCCGGGCCTTCGCCACCAAGCTGAACGTGTCCCTGGCGGTCATCGACAAGCGCCGGGCCGACGCCAACGTGGTGGAAGAGATGAACATCATCGGCGAGGTGGAAGGCAAGACCACCATCCTCATCGACGACATGGTGGACACCGCGGGGACCATCGCCATGGCCGCGGAAGCCCTGGTGCGGGCCGGCGCCAAGGGGGTCATCGGCTGCTGCACCCACGCCATCCTTTCGGGGAAGGCCCTGGACAGGATCAACGAGTCGCCCATGAAGGAGATGGTGGTCACCGACACCATTCCCCTGAGCGACAAGATGGCCGCGTGCAGCAAGATCAAGCCCTTGTCGGTAGCGCACCTGATCGGGGAAGCCATCCGCAGGACCCATCTGGAAAGGTCCATCAGTTCCCTTTTCTGATCCGCACATCGAGTCAGGAGGTTCCGGTTTTGGAAACGGTCGAGGTTTCGGTAGAGTCGAGACGAGTGGGCAACAAGCGCGACGCCGGCCGCTTGCGCCGCAACGGCAAGCTGCCGGGGGTCGTTTACGGTCGGGGGACCGACGGCGTGGCCATGCAGGTGGACCACCGGGAGCTCAGCAGCCGCGTGGGCAGGCTGGAGGGCTCCCACCTGCTCCGGTTCAAGTCCGCTTCCGACCAACTCGACGGCAGGCTGGTCCTCGTCAAGGAGGTCCAGTACCACCCGGTCACCCACGCCATCGCCCACATCGACTTCTACGAGGTGGACGTGTCGCGGAAGATCACCGTGATGGTGGGCCTCCATTTCGTGGGGCGGGCCGAGGGAGTGGTCCAGGGCGGGGTGTTGCAGCCCATCGTGCGGGAGCTGGAGGTGGAGTGCCTGCCCCTGGACATCCCGGCGCAGTTGGAGGTGGACGTGTCGTCGCTGCAGATCGGCCACGGGCTCAAGGCCGGCGACATCACCCTGCCGCCCAACGTGGCCAACCACACGCCGGACCTGGCCCTGGTCTCGGTGCTGGCGCCCACCGTCTCCACCAAGGAAGAGGAAGCGGCCGAGGGCGAAGCCGCGGAGGACGCCGCGGCCAAGGCCGAGTCGACCGGGGAACAGACCGGCGAGTGATGCCGCGCGTGGGCCATGCGCATGGACCCTTCGGGAGACCCGCGTGAGCGCCAAGGTCGTCATGGGCCTGGGCAACCCGGGCAGGCGGTACGAACGCTCGCGGCACAACCTGGGCTTTCTGCTCATCGACAGGATCGCCGACGACTCCGGCGTGTCCGTGACGAAGGAAAGGTGCGAGTCCCTGGTGGGGCAGCGGGAACGGGAGTGGACCCCGGTGGCCGCGGAGGGGCGAGATCCCCTGGTGCTCGCCAAGCCGCAGACCTACATGAACCACAGCGGCGTGGCCGCAGCCGCCCTGGTCAAGCGCTTCGGCGCCCGGGGCTCGGACCTGGTGGTGGCCTATGACGACCTGGACCTGCCCTTCGGGCGGCTGCGGATCCGCTGCGGCGGGTCGGCCGGCGGCCACCGGGGACTGGCGTCGGTGCTGCACCATCTGGCGGACCGTGACTTCGTCCGCGTCCGCATGGGCATCGGTCGTCCGCCCGCGGGGGTGGACGCGGTGGAGTACGTGCTGAGCCGGTTCTCGTCCGAGGAGTGGGAAGGGTTGCAAGAGCGGGACGGCGTGTTGTCGAGGGCCGCGGAGGCGGTGGAAGCCATCGCGTCGAAAGGCCCGGTCTGGGCCATGGAAAACTTCAATCGAGTTCGATAGAGGAGGGGTTATGGACGGTTTGGTGGTCTGGGCGCCGGTGCTGGGAGCGGTCGGACTTCTCATCGCTTACGGGGCGTATTGGTCCATTGTCAGGGTCAAGGTCAAGGACCCGGGGATGCAGTCCGTGAGCGACTCCATCTACGAAGGGGCCATGGCGTTCCTGAAGCGCGAGTACATGGTCCTCTCGGTGTTCGTGGTGGTGGTGGCGGCGCTGTTGGCCTGGCAACTGGGAGCCGCCACCGCGCTGGCGTTCTTCGCAGGGGCCATCTGCTCGGTGGTGGCCGGTTTCTTCGGCATGAAGGCGGCGACCCGGGCCAACGTACGCACTTCCCAGGCGGCCGCGGAGGGGGGCCAGTCCGAAGCGTTGCTCATGGCATTCAACGGCGGCTCCGTCATGGGCCTGTCGGTGGCGAGCCTGGGCCTCCTGGGCGTGGGCCTGCTCTACCTGCTCTACGGCGACCCGGACAACGCCAAGTACATCAGCGGCTTCGCCATGGGCGCCAGCTCCATCGCCCTGTTCTCCAGGGTCGGCGGCGGCATCTACACCAAGGCGGCCGACGTGGGCTCCGACCTGGTGGGCAAGGTGGAGGCGGGCATCCCGGAAGACGACCCCCGCAACCCCGGGGTCATCGCGGACAACGTGGGCGACAACGTGGGCGACGTGGCCGGCATGGGCGCCGACCTGTTCGAGTCCTACGTGGGATCGGTGATCGCGTCCATCGCCATCGCCAGCACCCTTGCGCCCGCCAGCGTCGCCGCCCTGTTCCTGCCCCCGTCCGAACCCTCCCGGGCCGTGTTGATGGCGTTGCCGCTGATTCTCGCGGTCCTGGGCCTCATCGCTTCGGTGGTGGGCATCTTCTCCATGCGCGTGTTCAAGAATAGCGACCCCCAGTCCGCGCTGCGAGGCTCCACCATCCTCGCCACGGTGCTGTTCCTGGTCGCCGCGCTTCTGTTCATCGTGGCCAACGGCGTCTTCATCGGCGTCTTCGGGGCGGTCCTCGCCGGTTCGCTGGGAGGCATACTCATCGGCCTCATCACCGAGTACTACACGTCGGCCAAGCCGGTGGAGCGCATCGCCGGGGCCAGCCGCACGGGCTACGCCACCAACATCATCCACGGCCTGGCCGTGGGCCTGGAGAGCGTGGCGCTTCCGGTGGTGGTCATCGCCGTGGCCATCTGGGTGTCCTACGGCGCCGCCGAACTGTACGGCATCGGGGTGGCCGCGGTGGCGATGCTGGCCACAGTGGGCATCACCATGAGCGTGGACGCCTACGGCCCCATCGCCGACAACGCCGGCGGCATCTCCGAGATGTGCGGCCTGGGTCCCGAGGTGCGCAAGATCACCGACGGGCTCGACTCGCTGGGCAACACCACCGCGGCCATCGGCAAGGGTTTCGCCATCGGGTCCGCGGCCCTGACCGCACTGGCCCTGTTCTCGGCCTATACCAGGACGGTGGATACCGAGCTGGCGGCCATGGGCCTGCAGCCGGTGCAGATCCTGGTGACGTCGCCGGAGGTGGTGGTGGGGCTGTTCATCGGCGGCCTGATCCCGTACCTGATCGGGGCCATGACCATGACAGCGGTGGGAAGGGCCGCGGGCAGGATGATCGACGAGATCCGTCGGCAGTTCCGGGAGATCCCCGGACTCCTAGAAGGCCGCGAGGGGGTGAAGCCCGACGCGGCGAGCTGCGTGGACATCTCCACCCGCGCGGCCATCAAGGAGATGGTGCTGCCGGGCTTGGTGGCGGTCATCGCGCCGGTGCTGGTGGGCTTCCTGCTGGGGCCGGTGGCCCTGGGCGGGATGCTGGCCGGGGCCATGGTGTCGGGCGTGCTGCTGGCCCTGCTCATGTCCAACGCCGGCGGCGCCTGGGACAACGCCAAGAAGTACATCGAGCGGGGGGACCTCGAAGGCGAGCACAAGGGCAGCGAGGCCCACAAGGCCGCGGTGGTGGGCGACACCGTGGGCGACCCCCTCAAGGACACCTCCGGCCCGTCCATGAACATCCTCATCAAGCTCATGTCCGTGGTGTCGCTGGTCATCGCGCCGCTGCTGGTATGACGCGGTTGTAAAGGAAGGGTCCCTGTGTTACATCTTTCGACGGACCATGGCTGAGAACATCCATTACGAGACGCTGTTCATCGTCCACCCGGTTCACGCCGGCAGGAACAAGGAACTCTGCGAGCGCTTTCGGGGAGTCCTGGAAGGCGAGGGCGCAACCGTTACGCACTTCGAGGAATGGGGCATGCGCGACTTGTCCTACCCCATCGAGAAGCAGGGCAAGGGGTTCTACAACCTGGTCCAGTACCAGGCGTCGGCCGGCACCAGCCGGGAGTTGGAGCGGTTGATGCGGTTGAGCGACGAGGTCATGCGGTGCATGACCGTGGTGCTGGACGACGACGTGCGCTCCCTGGCCCGGACCGAGGAGCCTGCGCCGGAACCGGCCCCGGAGCCGGAACCGGCGCCGCAGGAGGCCGCGGAAGAAGTCCGGGAAGGCTCCGAAGCGCAGGACGCAGGGACGGCGTAGCGGGAGACGGTTGACGAACGATGGCGGAATATCGCGGAAGAAGAGGCTCGGACGACCATCATGATTCGCCGCCTCGCCGGCGCGGCATGTCGCGCCGGAAGGTCTGTCGCTTCTGCGCCAACAAGGACCTTCGCTTCGACTACAAGGATACCCGGCTCCTCACCGGGTTCATGACGGAGCGGGGCAAGATCACGCCGAGCCGCATCACCGGGACGTGTTGCTGGTGTCAACGGCGCTTGGCCAGGGCGATCAAGCGGGCCCGTCTGGTAGCGTTGCTCCCCTACACCACCGTAAAGCTCTGACCCCGTACCTTCCTCGCCCCCACAGGTCGGCTTATGAAAGGGCCTGAAACTCTCAAGGTGTTCGGGCTTGGGTTGGCCGCCACTCTCCTGCTCTTCCTCGCAGGGTTGAGGGTGCCGTTCCTCGGCTTGGCGGCGCTGCCCCTGGCGGTCTTTCCGGCCCTGTTCGTGGGCGTCAGGGCAGGGAGGGAAGCAGGGCAACTGCTGCCCGCTGCCGCTGCCGCCTGCATCTACGCGCTGGCCGGGCTCGAGGCCGCGGCCATCTACCTCGCGTTCGCGCTGGTGGCTTACGCGCTGTTCCATTGCTTCGGACGGGGTTGGTCCATCACCGCGGTGGTGAGCGGCAGCGCCCTCTTCCAGTGTGCGGTCATGGGGCTGGCGGCGTTGGCGTTCGCGGGGTCCTTCTCCACCCTGTGGCAGGCCCTGCACGCCGGCGTCCGGGAACAGGTCCTCCTGACCCTGCAAGTGTATGAGCGCATCGGGCTGTCGGGCGAGACCATCGACTACCTCAGGGACCATGCCGGACAGATGGCGGCGCTGTTCGTCCGGATGCTTCCGGGCATGCTGTTCTTCGCCATGGCGGTGGTGGTCCTGGCCAACCTGGCGTTGCTGTCATGGCAGTTCCCGCAGTACCGCTCGTTCTTCTTCCAGTCCGGGGACCTCCGGGAGTGGAAGTCCCCCGACCGGCTGGTATGGCTGCTGCTGGCGCCCAGCTTGGCGCTCTTTCTGCCGCTTGGGTGGCAGGTGCGCGCGGTGGCGGTGAACGTGGTCTTCGTTTGCCTGCTGTTCTACTTCTTGCAGGGCCTGGCCATCGTCGCCTACTACTTTCATCACAAGAGAGTCCCGATGTTCTTTCGTGTCCTGGGATACCTGCTCATCGTGTTCGAGCAGTTCCTCACGGTCCTGGTCATCGGCCTGGGGTTCTTCGACCTCTGGGGCGACTTCCGTCGCCTGGAACGGCGCACCACGGGCGTGACCTGAAGGAGTTTCCATGGAAGTCGTGTTGAGAGAAGACATTGAGAACCTGGGCAGCATGGGCGACGTGGTGCGGGTCAAGGACGGTTACGCCCGGAACTACCTCCTGCCCCGAGGCCTGGTGGTCCTTGCCGACAAGAAGAACCTGAAGGCCCTGGAGCACGAGCAGCGCATGATCGCCCAACGGCGGGAGCGCCTGACCAGGGAAGCCCGCAGCTTCGGCGAGAAGCTGGCGCAGGTCTCCCTGGAGTTCGCCGCCAAGGTCGGCGAGGAAGGCAGGCTCTTCGGCTCCGTCACCAACCTCGACATCGAAAAGGCCCTGAAGGCGCAAGGCTTCGAAGTCGATCGCCGAAAGATCGTCCTGGACGCCCCCATCAAGACCGTAGGCGAATACGACGTCCCCGTCCGCCTCGGCCCGGAAGTCACGCCAACCGTCAAGGTCAAGGTAGCGCCGGAAGGCGGGGAGCCGGCCGCCGAGGCAGAGGCGCCGTCGGAAGCGCCGTCCGACGAACCTTCCCCCGTTCAAGAGAAGGGGACGGAAGAATGAAACCGGGTGCGTTCACGCTTTGCCAATGAGGTGGCGGCCGATGAGGCCGAGTGATGGATACCACAAATGGATCGAGTGGAGCGACGAGGACAACGCCTACCTCGGGCGTTGTCCCGACGTCATCACCGGGATACACGGCAGCGACCCCATACGGTTGTACCGGGAACTTTGCGAAGTGGTGGATGATGTACTGGCCTCTTTCCAGGCGTCCGGGCGCACGTTGCCGAAATCGATGACCAAGCCGATGCGCGAAGTGGCGTGATTGCGCAGTTTCATGGTAGAGTCAATCGAGTAGCTCTACTATAGGAGTCATTCCATGAAGACCTTGATAGCTATTATCGGAATCCTGGCGATAGCCGGATGCATGACGGTCGGCCCGGTCGAAATTGGCCCTTACCCGACGAACTATCGGAATATCGTCAAGGCACATATTGAGCGTTCATTTTTCGACCCGTACTCCCTCCGCAACGTTTCAATAGCGGGACCGCTAAAAGGCCCCTTGGGCTGGATTGTATGTCTGGAGGCCAATGCAAAAAACAGAATGGGTGGCTATACAGGTCTTCAACGGACCTCCTTTGTCATCAATTCTGGAAAAGTCGTTGATTCTCTGACTCTGAAATCACCGCTTCTTTGCCAGGGAATGGCTTTTACAAGGTGGCCGGAAATGGAACGTTTGCAGTAGCCCGCTTTTGGTTCAGGCATTTGAATTGGCTCTTCAGGAATTCATGTGGGTGGTGATATTCCCCACCCACGTAATGAGATCGGCTTCCCTCTCATTCCGATCATGCCGTCCTCGGTTTGGCGTCGCGGACGCCTCACTCTGTCATTCCCGCGAAAGCGGGAATCCATCCTTCCGACCCAACCCAAGGCGCCCTGCATCACTGTGCGCCAGTTGATTGGATACGAGGTTCCTGAATCCATGGAAAGCGCCATCCAGAGAGAAAAGGTGGTCAGGAAGTGGAATCGGGCAAGGAAGACTGAGCGGAACGAGAAAGGTAATCCGAGCTGAAGAGGTTTGTGCAACGAGAGCGATGAAACTGGACTGGATTCCCGCTTTCGCGGGAATGACAGGGCAAGTGTCTGCGGAGCAATGACCGCATGATCCTTTCCCTCCTACCTTGCCCACACGAAAGCCGGAAGAGCTGAGAATTCCAGCTATTTACCGACCAGTTCTCCAACTCTATCGGCAAGCGCTTTTTTCAATTTGCTGGTTACGCCACGAGATGATTGCAGATTGGTACTCCATCCGACAGTTTGAACTCTATCCAAAATCATCCCGGCAAACAAACGGGTATCTTGGCGCGCCAAGCCAGCAATTGGAGCAGATTTATCAAGTTTGACATTCCAATCTCTTGTGATGGCGGATACAACCATTTGCCCATTCAGAAGGAGTATCTCAATGTTCTCATTGGTAAGTTGTTCGAACAGAAAAGGAACATCGTCCCGGAGCAGGCGGCGCTTAACTTCGATAGGTAGCTTGCTCCAGGCTGGATCGGTGGCCCATTGCACCAAATCCAGGTGGCAAGCAGTCCCATCGTAATAGGATGCGCCGCAAGCTTTAAGAACCGGCTCCAATTGGTCAAACCAGCCACGGTAGGGATTGCGCTGGAAGTAACCATTGCAATCCGCCAACACTTGCTCAATAGCTGCTGCCGGTGCCTTTTCCAAGTCAGAAACGCCCAAGGATCGGTGCGTAGCCAACCGGCGGTCGCAAGCAATTAGTTCCTTTCCCTGTCGAAGAAATTCAGCCAGGCTAGGGTTGATGCCAAGGGTGGCAACACGGGCCTGACTAACGTCACCAAAGGCAACAACCGGCGTTGTGCCGGGGATCACTCGCGAATCGGCTGGAACCGGGCAGCGAATTCGTCTCTCAATGTAATCCGGTACTTGACTCCTCATCCTTCCCCGTCCCTGCTGGCCAAGTCAGGCATGCGACCCTGCATCTAAGCGAGCAGCTCCAGGGCCGCGTCGCTCACCTGCTCCGCCGACAGCCCGTACTTCTCGTAGAGCCCCCGGGTGTCCCCCGACTCGGCAAACTCCCGCACGCCAACCCGCTTGACCCGGCCTCGGCCGAGTTCGGCTACGGCTTCGGAGACGGCGCTGCCGAGTCCGCCGGAGATGCCGTGGTCCTCGACGGTGACGATCTTGCCGTGCCCGGATGCGATGGATTCGATGAACTCCGTGTCCAGGGGCTTGAGGGTGTGGACGTTCACCACCTGGGCCGCGACGCCCTTGGCGGCCAGGAGGTCTGCCGCCTTGAGGACGTTTTCCATGACGGCGCCGGTTCCCAGCAGGGACACGTCCGCGCCCTGCCGCAGCACCACGGCTTTGCCGAAGCGGAACTCGTAGCCCTCACCGTTGATGTCGGGCACTTTCTGGCGGGTCAGTCTCAGGAATACCGGTCCCTCGTGTCGTGCGATGTATTCCACCGCGCCGCGGGTCTCCACGGCGTCTGCGGGCTGCACCACCGCCATGTTGGGCAGGGTGCGCATGAGTCCCACGTCTTCCGTGGCCATCTGGCTGTAGCCGTCTTCGCCGATGCCGATGCCGGCGTGGGTGCCGACGATCTTGACGTTGGCCCGGTTGTAGGCCACGGCCATGCGGATCTGCTCGAAGCGGCCCGCCACGAAGCAGGCGAAGCTGCAAATGAAGGGGACCTTGCCGGCCAGGGCCATGCCTGCGCCGACCCCCACCATGTTTCCTTCGGCGATGCCCACGTCGAAGAACCGCTCCGGATACCTCTGGGCGAAGGCGTCGGTCATGGTGGATTTCCGCAGGTCGGCGTCGAGGACCACGATGTCCGGGTTGGACTCCGCCAAGCGGGTGACGGTCTCGCCGAAGGTGACGCGGGTGGCGGTGGCAGTCATGGGGATGGCCGTTTCCGGGGCGCGGAAGAACCGCGCTCAGGCGTTGCGGATCTCATGGATGGCGCGTTCTCCTTCCTCGGTGGTGGGAGCCTTGCCGTGCCACTCCCATCGGTTTTCCATGAAGCTGACGCCCTTGCCCTTGACGGTCTGGCAGACGATGATGGTGGGGCCGTCCCCATGCCGCCCTGCGGCCTCCAGCGCCTTCAGGATGGCGGGGAAGTCGTGGCCGTCGATCTCCAGGGTGTTCCAGTTGAAGGCGCGCCACTTGTCCAGCAGGGGCTCCAGGCTCATGATCTCATCCACCCCGCCGCTCAACTGGATATGGTTGTAGTCCATGAGCACGCAGAGGTTGTCGAGCCTGAACCGGGGCGCGGCCATGGCCGCCTCCCATATCTGCCCGGCTTGGCATTCCCCGTCGCTGATGACGCAATAGACCCGGTAATCCCGGGCGTCCGCGCCGGTCTTGCCCGCCAGCGCCATGCCGAGGGCCACGGACAGCCCCTGCCCCAGGGAGCCGGTGGAGGCTTCGATGTAGGGGAAGCGGTAGCGGTCCGGGTGGCCCTGCATCCGGCTGTCGAGCTTGCGCAGGCTGAGCAGTTCCTCCCGCGGGAAATAGCCGGCCCGGGCCAGGGCGGCATAGACCGCGGGCACGCAGTGGCCCTTGGAAAGCACGAAACGGTCCCGGTCCGGCCAGTCCGGTTCGTGCGGCCGGTGGCGCATCTGGTGGAAGTACAGGGCCGTCACGATGTCGGCGCAGGACAGGGACCCGCCGGGATGGCCGGAGCCCGCTTCCACCAGCATGCGGATCACATCGACTCGGATGTCTTTGGCGATGGCCTGGAGTTCCGGGATCGTCACGAGCTACACCATGGTCTGTCCGCCGCACACGTTGATGGCTTGGCCGGTGATGCCCGCGGCCTTGTCCGACGCCAAGTACACAGCGAACCGGGCGATCTCATCCGGGTCCAGCATCCGCCGGATGGGCACCGAGGCAAGCGCCTGCTGCCGGAAGGACTCGGGCTCCGTTCCCTGTTGCGCGGCCATCTGCTCGATGCCGGCGCGGGACATCTCCGTATCGACCCATCCGGGGCACATGGCGTTGACGGTGATGCCCCGGGGCGCCAGCTCCAGCGCCAGCGCCCGGGTGAAGCCGATGAGACCGTGCTTGCTGGCGCAGTAGGCGGCATAGCCGGGAACCCCGAACTTGCCCAGTACCGATGACATGTTGATGATCCGGCCGTCGCCGTCCCTGCTCATGACGCCCAGTGCTTCCCGGGTCAGCAGATAGACGCCCGTGAGGTTGGTATCGACGATGGTATGCCACAGGCCGTCGTCGCCGCCGTCCATGGGCGTCATGCCCGACGCCCCGGCGTTGTTCACCAATACGTGGAGGCGCCCCCCGTGTTCCCGGACCCGGCTTACGCAGTCGCGGACACCGGCTTTGTCCCTCACGTCCACGGGCACGGGCGTCACCGCGTGGCCCTCCCCCCGCAATTCCTCGGCTGCGGCTTCGAGCCTCGGCCCGTTGCGCGCGGCGATGACGACCCGGGCGCCCTCCTGCGCCATGGCCCGGGCCACGGCCTTGCCGATGCCCGTGCCCCCGCCCGTGACCAGGGCCAGTCTTCCCGACAGTTCCATGCGGTGCGGACGGATGGGCGAACCGGGCCGCCCGCGTCAGGAGCGCTTCCCGCCCAGCGCCCCGAGCAGCCGCGCGATGGGGTCGTAGAACCGCGTCACCACGCGCTCCTTCATGGGGATGATGGCGTTGTCTGTGATCTTGATGTGTTCGGGACAGACTTCGGTGCAGCACTTGGTGATGTTGCAGAAGCCCAGCCCCTCTTCGTTGCGGAGGAACTCCAGCCGGTCGTCCGTGTCCAGGGGGTGCATCTCCAGGCTCGCCACCCGCACGAAGAAACGCGGTCCGGCGAAGCTCGGCTTGTTCTCGTCGTGGTCGCGGATCACGTGGCAGACGTCCTGGCACAGGAAGCACTCGATGCACTTGTGGAACTCCTGCACCCGGTCGATGTCCTTCTGGTACATGCGCCGGGTCCCGTCCGCTTCCCTGGGCCTGGGCTTGAAGGGCGGGATGCGCTTGGCCTTCTCGTAGTTGTAGGACACGTCGGTCACCAAGTCGCGGATGATCGGGAAGGTCTTGATGGGCGCCACGGTGATGGTGTCGCCCGGGGGGAACGTGTTCATGCGCGTCATGCACATGAGCCGCGGCTTGCCGTTGATCTCGGCGCTGCACGACCCGCACTTGCCGGCCTTGCAGTTCCAGCGCACCGCGAGGTCGCCGGCGTGCATGGCCTGGATGCTGTGGATCACGTCCAGCACCACCATGCCCTCCTGGATCGGCACCGTGTAGTCCCGGAACTCTCCGCCTCCGGCGTCGCCGCGCCAGACCCGCATCCTGGCTTCCGCCCCGTTTCCCGCACCGGCAACTTCAGGCATCAGACTGGCTCCTCGACGATCTTCCTGAGCTCTTCGGGCATCTCCGGCAACGGCTCCAGGGAGACGGAGATGGCCCCGTCCTTCTTCCGCGTCACCACGTTGACCTTGCCGAACTCGGGGTCCGGATCCGGGTAGTCGTCCCGGGTGTGCCCGCCCCGGCTTTCCCTGCACTCGATGGCCGACAGGGTGGCGGCCTCGGCCACGGCGAGCAGCGACCCCAGGTCCAGCGCCAGGTGCCAGCCGGGGTTGAAGCGCCGGCCGCCCTCCACCTTGACCCGGGCGGCCCGGTCCTTGAGCGCCGCGATCTCCTCCATGGCCTGCAGCAGCTCGCTCTCCGTCCGGATGATCCCCACCAGGTCGTGCATGGCGCGCTGGAGGTCCCCGTGGATGGCGTAGGGGTTCTCGCTGCCCCGGTTGGCGAACGGCGCCAGCATCCGGTCGGCGAGCCGGTCCACTTCCGCGGGGTCCGGCGCGGCCGCGGCGTCAACGCCCAGGGCGTATTCCGCGGCCGACTGCCCGGCGATGCGCCCGAACACCAGCAGGTCCGACAGGGAGTTGCCCCCCAGTCGGTTGGCCCCGTGCAGGCCTCCGGCCACTTCGCCCGCGGCGTAGAGCCCCGGCACGGTGGTGGCCGAGGTGTCGGCATCCACCCGCACGCCTCCCATGATGTAGTGGCAGGTGGGTCCCACCTCCATGGCCTCCCGGGTGATGTCCACGTCCGCCAGTTCCTTGAACTGGTGGTACATGGACGGGAGCCGCCGCATGATGTATTCCGCGTCCCGGCGGGTGGCGATGTCCAGCAGCACGCCGCCGTGCTCCGTGCCCCGGCCGGCCTTGACTTCGGCGTTGATGGCCCGGGCCACCTCGTCCCGGGGCAGCAGGTCCGGCGTGCGCCGGTTGTTCTTCTTGTCCTGGTACCAGGCGTCGGCTTCGGCCTCGTTGTCCGCGGTCTCGGCCTTGAAGAACTCCGGGATGTAGTGGAACATGAAGCGCTCGCCCGCGGAGTTCCTCAGGGTCCCGCCATCCCCGCGCACCCCCTCGGTCACCAGTATGCCCCGGACGCTGGGCGGCCACACCATCCCGGTGGGATGGAACTGGACCTTCTCCATGTCGATGAGGTCCGCGCCCACTTCCAGCGCCATGCCCATGCCGTCGCCGCTGTATTCCCAGGAGTTGGAGGTCACCTGCCAGCACTTCCCGGAGCCGCCGGTGGCCAGCACCACCGCCTTGGCGTGGAACGCCACCAGGTCGCCGCTCTCCCGCCAGTAGCCCACCACACCGCCGACCTTGCCGTCGCGCACCAGCAGGTGCTGGACGTTGCATTCCATGTGCACGTCGATGCCCAGGGCCACCGTGCGCTGCTGCAAGGTGCGGATCATCTCCAGGCCGGTGCGGTCGCCCACGTGGGCCAGCCGGGCGTAGCGATGGCCGCCGAAGTCCCGTTGCAGGATCAGGCCCTCGTCGGTGCGGTCGAACAGGGCGCCCCATTCCTCCAGTTCCAGCACCCGGTCCGGGGCCTGCTGGGCGTGGATCTGCGCCATGCGCCAGTTGTTCAGCAGCTTGCCGCCGCGCATGGTGTCGCGGAAGTGCACCTTCCAGTTGTCTTCCGGCCACACGTTCCCCATGGCCGCGGCGATGCCGCCTTCGGCCATGACCGTGTGGGCCTTGCCCAGCAGCGACTTGCAGAGGATGGCGGTCCTGGCGCCCTTGTCGTGGGCTTCGATGCCGGCCCGCAGCCCGGCGCCGCCGGCCCCCACCACCACCACGTCGTACTCGTGGGTCTCGCGGCTCTCACCGGCCATCAGACGAACCTCAGGTCCTGCAGGACGCCCATGGCCACCAGGCGAACGTAGAGGTCGGTCACCGCGACCCACACGAGGCTCACCCAGGCGATCTGCATGTGCTTCTCGTTGAGCCTGGTCACCACGTTCCACAGGCCGTGGCGCCGGGGCGCGGCGTGGAAGCTGTTGAGGCCGCCGCCGCACAGGTGCCGGCACGAGTGGCACGAGAAGCTGTAGAGCGACAGCAGTACTGCGTTGGCCAGCAGCACCAGCGTCCCCAGGCCGATGCCGAAGCCGTCGCTGAAATGGAAGGCGATGAGGGCGTCCCACCACAGGAACGCCAGCACCGGCAGCGACATCCAGAAGAAGTAGCGGTGGACGTTCTGCAGGATGAAGGGGAACCGGGTCTCGCCGGAGTAGCCGCGCGCCGCGTCCCGCACCGCGCAGGCCGGAGGGGACCAGAAGAACGACCGGTAGTACGCCTTGCGGTAGTAGTAGCAGGTGAGCCGGAAACCGCCGGGGATCCACAGGATCAGGATGGCCGGCGACCAGTTGAACCACGAGCCGAAGAGCGGCACGCTCACGTGCTCGCAGTTGATGGCCAGGCACGGCGAGTAGAACGGAGAAAGGTACGGAGAGGCGTAGTAATGGGCGTTCTGGAGCGCGGCCCAGGTGGAATAGACCACGAAGCCGCCCAGCCCCAGGACCACCGCCATGGGCTCCAGCCACCACAGGTCTTGCCGCAGGGTCCTCTTGTCGTCGATTGCGATGCTGCTCATGGTTCGGCGCCCTTTGCCTTTCTCACCACCTCGTACCCCAACTCGTCGATGCCGGACAGGATCTCCGCCAGCGCGGTCTCGTCCTCCACCCACGCGTGGCCGAGCCGGACCTTGACGGCGTAGTAGTAGCCGAAGGGAAGCTGCGCCTTGCGGAACTTGAAGAGCTCCCGCGCAAGGTTGACCGGGTTGGGCTTGTAATCCTGCTCCACGGTCCGGGCCGCTAGGTGAGCATGTCCACCTTGTCGTTGACCGCCCTGGTGGAAACGATGTGCCGGCCCAACTGCATCTCGTCGGTGTCGAACCCCAGGGCCAGTCCCAGGAGTTGCGGCAGATGGATGATGGGCAGGTCGATCTTCTGGCCCTTCTGTGCCTCGGCCCTCGGCTGGTTGCCGTCCAGGTTCAGGTGGCACAGCGGACAGGGGGTCACCATGCAGTCCGCGCCGTTCTGGCGCGACTCGCCGGCGTGCTTGGCCACCATGCCCAGGGAGCCTTCCTCGTTGGCGGTGAGGATGGGGAAGCCGCAGCACTTGGTCTTGCCGCTGATGTTGACGTTCTCCGCCCCGAGGGCGCCGATCAGGTCTTCCAGATACCCCCTGCGGCCCGCCACGTCGCTGTTGGGCACCATGATGTTGCCGGGCCGGCGCAAGAAGCAGCCGTAGAACGGGGAGACCTTCAGGCCGGCCAGGGGGCGTTGGATCAGCGGCTTGAGCTTCTCCATCCCGTAGTCCTCGAACAGCACCCACAACAGGTGCTTGACCTCGGTGGTCCCCTGGTACGAAAGCCCTTCCTCCGCCAGGTACTCGCGGTTGATCCGCTCCCGGTACTCGGCGTCGTTCTGGAGCCGGTGGTTGGCCTGGCTGAAGACCCCCTGGCAGGTGCTGCAGATGGTCATGATGGGCAGTCCCATCTGCTCCGCCTTGGCGAAGGTCCGCGCGTTGATGGGGTCCGACAGGTGCGTCGGCATGCAGCCGGCGCCGGTGCAGGCCACGTCGGCCATCTCCTCGAGCTCCAGGTCGAGCTTCTCGGCGACCTTGACCGCCGCGGCGTAGAGCTCGGGACAGCCGCCCTTGGCCACACATCCGGGGTAGAACGCGTATTTCACTTGGACTCCTCCGCTTTCTCGATGATGCGCCGGACCTGTTCCGCGCCCGGGCGTTTCTCGTGGCGGCCGGGCATCTTCCCGCGCCGCAACGCCCGGACCGCGGTGGGCAGGAGCTTCATGAGTCCGGCCACGTTGGTCATGCCCTCGGTCTCCATGGCCAGCTTGCGTTCGTCGAGCCAGCCGGTCTTCTTCACCGAGTTGATGAAGCTCGCGTGGTGGCGCGCCACCTTCTCGTGGGTGATCCCCGACTTGAAGGCCACGTCCCGCACCTCCATGATCTTGTTGGAGGGCGCCAAGCCCCGCGGGCACTTGCCGTTGGCCTCGTAGCAATGGGTGCAGTCCCACAGCCCCTTGGGCTGCTCCACCACCTTCATGCGCGCTTCCTGCCTCGCGCCCGACTCCCGCGGGTCCATGACGAAGCGGTAGCCCTTGACCAGGGCCGCGGGCCCCAGGAAGTCGAAGTCCACCGGCAGGACCGCGCAGCCCTCGTCGCACAGGCCGCACTGGTAGCAGCTCATGGTGCGCCTCACTTCCGCCATCTCCGACTCGGGAACCACGTTCTCGGTGGGGGCGAACTCTTCCTCCGGCTCCATCCAGGGCTTCATGGCCGCGATCTTGTTCCACAGGAATGCGTCCATGTCGAACACCAGGTCCTTGACCACCGGGATGTTGCGGACGGGGTCGCAGAGGATCTCCGGACCCTTCTTCGTCACCGCGGAGATCTTGGTGGTGCAGGTGAGCTTGGCGCTGTAGTTGATGCGCACGCTGCACTCGCCGCAGAACCCCTGGCAGCACGAGGCCCGGAAGGCCAGGGTGTCGTCCTGCTCGTCCCGGATCTTCTGGAGTCCGTCCAGCACCGTGGCGTCTTCGGGCAGGTCCACCTTGTAGGTCGAGTAACCGGACTCGCCGCCGTTCTCCGGGTCCTTGCGGTGGACCTTGTAGGTGACTTCCATGGTCGCTCCTTCGCCGGCGCAGCGTCCCGTTCCCGTCCCGGTCCGGAAGGGCGGGCCGCGGCGTCCGTCCTATGCGGATACCGCCCGGGTATCCAGCTTCGGCGCGCCGTCCTGCCGGCGCACCACGGTGTGGACCTTCCAGTTCGAGTCGTCCCGTTGCGGAAAGTCGCTCCGCACGTGGGCGCCGCGGCTCTCCGTGCGCCCGCGCGCGGCCAGCGCCAGAGCCTCCGCCAGCCGCAACAGGTTCCCCAACTCCAGGTAGCTCGTCAGGGCGTAGTTGTAGATCCGGGACTTGTTGTTGACCCGGAGGGCCGCATGGCGCCGTTGCAGCGCGTCGATCTTCGTCTGGGCCTCGGCGATGCCGGCGTCCGTGCGCGTCACCCCCAGGTTGGCCGCCATCAGCTCCCCGAGCTCCCGGTGGATGCCGCCGATGGTGTCGTCGGACGACCCTCCCGATGTGATCTCGGCCAGCTTTCGGTCGTCGTCCGCGGCCCGGGACGGGTCCGCGGCTTTCCTGCCGGCCGACTTGGCATGGGCCGCGGCCGCTTCCCCCACCCGCTTGCCGAACACCACGGACTCGGCCAGGGTGTTCCCCGGCAGCCGTCCGGCGCCGTTGAGTCCGTTGTGGGCGCATTCGCCCACCGCGAACAGCCCAGCCACCGCGGTCTCCCCGGAAGCGTTGGTCTCGACGCCCCCCATGGGCCGGTGGGCCACCGGCTGCACCGGGACCGGATCCTTGGCCACGTCGATGCCGGCCATGACCTTGACCAGTTCCGCGGCCTGGGGGAAGCGGGAGGCCAGGTCCGGTACCGGCCGCAGGTCCAGGGCCGCGGGGCCGCCCCCGTTGCGGCCCGCCTTGTGGACCTCCACCGCGAGCTGCGCCCGGGACAGGGCCTTGGCGTCCACCAGCGGCTCGCCCGACGCGTCCACCAGCCGCGCGCCTTCGTTCAGGGCGGCCTCGCTGATGAGCACGGTCTGCGCGGCGCTGTAAACGGTGGGGTGGAACTGCACCATCTCCAGGTCCACCAGGCCCAGGCCCGACTCATGGCCCAGGACCAGGCCGTCCCCGGTGGAGCCCACCGCGGCGGTGCACGGACGGTACAGCCGGGTGAACCCCCCGGTGGCGAGGACCACGGCCCCCGCGGTGAAGGTCTCCAGTTGGCCGCTTCGGAGCCCCAGCGCCACCGCGCCGGAGCACTCTCCGCCATCCGTCACCAGGGAGGTGACGAACCATTCGTGGAAGCAGGGGATGCCCTCCCGGAGGAACTGTTCGTGGAGCACGTGCAGGACCATGTGCCCGGTGCGGTCGTCCGCGTAACAGGCCCGCCGGACGCTGCTGGACCCCAGCGGGCGGCGGTCGATGCGGCCTTCCCCGTCGCGGTTGAACGGCACCCCCACGCGCTCCAGCCAGACCACTTCCCGAGCCGCCTCCGCGGCCAGCACTTCCACGGTCCCGGCGTCGCAGAGCCCGTCGCCCGCGGCGAGGATGTCCTCGGCGAACTTGTCGGGGGAGTCGTCCCGGCCCAGCGGCGCGTTGAGCCCGCCCGGCGAAAGGGCGGAGTTCGTGCGCAACGGATAGACCTTGCTCAACAACGCCACCGACGCTCCGGCCCGCTTGGCGGCAATGGCCGCCCGCAAACCGGAGGCGCCGCCGCCTACCACGAGAACATCACATTCCGGCACTGGGCATCCCTTCCTGGTTGACGTCGCTGACGCGCTGCACGCGGACCCTCTGCATTTCGAGCGGGTATAGCAAAACCCCGTCCGCGGCGTCAAGGTCGGTTCCGGCGGCGCGCCGCGGCCCGCGCCGGTGGGCGGGGAGGGTCCGCGGGTGGCGCGCCCGCGCCCGATACGCTATGCCCTTCCGCCCATGGACAGGGACTCCCTGACACGGGTCAACCGCGAGGTGGTCCGGTGCGGCAAGTGCCCCCGTCTGGTCGCTTGGCGCGCCGAGGCCGCGGCCAACCCGCCCCGGCGCTACCGCGAATGCGCCTACTGGGGCAAGCCGCTGCCGGGCTTCGGCGACCACGCGGCCCGGCTCCTGGTGGTGGGCCTTGCGCCCGCGGCCCACGGCGGCAACCGCACCGGTCGCATGTTCACCGGAGACCGAAGCGGCGACTGGCTGTACGAAGCCCTGTTCCGGGCCGGGTTCGCCAACCAGCCTGTGTCGGTGGACCGCGACGACGGCTTGGCGCTCACGGACTGCTACATCTCGGCCGCGGTCCGCTGCGCGCCCCCCGCCAACAAGCCCTCCCCGGACGAGTTCCACGAGTGCCGGGGCTACCTCGTCCGGGAGCTCGGACTGATGCCGGGGCTGCGGGTGGTGCTGGCCCTGGGGAAGATCGCCTTCGACTCCTACCTCAAGGCCGCGTCCGACCGCGGCGAGGCGCTCCCCAGGCCCCGCCCCCGTTTCGGGCACGGCAGCCGCTGCGAGCTCCGCAACGGACTGACCCTGTTGGGGTCTTACCATCCCAGCCAGCAGAACACCTTCACGGGCAGGTTGACGAGGCCCATGTTCCACCAGGTCTTCCGCCAGGCCCGGGCGATCCTCCGAGCATCGCCGTCCGATTCGTGATATAGGGAACCCCGAGGAGAACTGCCCATGGCGCGTGACGGTTCACAGGACTACCGGGACACCGAGGCCGAGCTCCGCAAGCGGGTGGAGGGCGAGGTCCGGTTCGACGCCTACTCCCGACTGCTCTACTCCACGGACGCCTCCATCTACCAGGCGGACCCGATAGGCGTGGTCGTTCCCCGCCACAAGGGCGACGTCCAGGCGGTGATGGAGGTGGCCAACCGACACCGGGTTCCGGTGCTGGCCCGGGGCGGGGGCACGTCGCTGGCGGGCCAGACGGTGGGCCACGCCATCGTCATGGACTTCTCCAAGTACATGAACCGGGTGCTGGAGGTGAACCGGGAGGAACTGTGGTGCCGGGTGCAGCCGGGACTGGTGCAGGACGCCCTGAACGCCCACGCGGCGCCCCTGGGGATGCTCTTCGGTCCCGACACCTCCACCTCCAACCGGGCCACCCTGGGAGGCATGATCGGCAACAACTCCGCGGGGGCCCACTCGGTGGTCTATGGCAAGACCCTGGACCACGTGCTGGAGCTGACGGTGCTCCTGGCGGACGGGAGCGAGGCCGTGCTCACCGACCTCTCGGACGACGCGCTCGCCTTCAAGCAGGCGGGGAGGGGGCTGGAGAGCCGGATCTACCAACAGCTTCCGCGGCTGGTGGAGTCGGCCCGGGGGATCATCGCCGAGCGCTATCCCAAGCTCATGAGGCGGGTCTCGGGCTACAACCTGGACGAGTTCGCCAAGGACCAGCCGTTCAACCTCTCGCGGCTGGTGGTGGGGTCCGAGGGCACCCTCGCGTGCGTGGTGGAGGCGCGTATGCGCCTGGTGCCCAAACCTCCCCACACGGCCCTGGACGTGCTCCACTTCCACGACCTCCAGGACGCCCTGGCCGTGTCGGAAGCCATACTCGCCACCAGCCCCTACGCCATGGAGTTGACCGACAAGCCCATACTGGACCTGGCCCGGGGCAACATCGAACAGTCCAAGCGCCTGGGCTTCGTCCAGGGGGACCCGGACGCCATCCTCATGGTGGAGTACGACGGCGACACGGCCGAGGAGGTCCGGGACAAGATCGACAAGCTGGAAGTCCTGCGCAAGCGCGAGAACATGGGCTATGCCGCCTCCCTCGCGTACGAGCCGCGGGAGGTCCAGCAGATCTGGGGGGTGCGCAAGGCGGGCCTGGGGCTGTTGCTGGGCGTCAAGGGAGAGAAGAAGCCCATCGCGTTCGTGGAGGACACCGCGGTGGACCCGGTGAAGCTGCCGGAGTTCATCAAGCGGTTCCGCGAGGTCCTCGCGGGCCACGGGGTGCGCGCCGGGTACTACGGCCACTGCTCCGTGGGCTGCATGCACATCCGCCCGTTCATCAACCTGAAGGAGGCCGGCGAGGTCCGCAAGATGACCGAGATCTCCCGGCAGATCTCCGACCTGGTGATGGAGTTCGGCGGCGCCATGTCCGGCGAGCACGGCGACGGCCTGGCCCGGAGCCACCTGAACGAGAAGCTCTTCGGCCCCGAGCTGTACCAGGAGTTCCGCAAGGTCAAGCACCTGTTCGACCCCCAGCGCCTGCTGAACCCCGGCAAGATCGTGGACGCGCCGCCCATGACCGAGTCGCTGCGCTTCGGCCCCTCCTACAAGACCTGGCAACCCGACACCGTGCTGGACTTCGGCGACCAGGGGGGCTTCGTGGCCGCGGTGGAGATGTGCAACGGCACCGGCGCGTGCCGGAAGACCCTGGGCGGCACCATGTGCCCGTCCTACATGGCCACGCTGGAAGAGGAGCACTCGACCCGGGGCCGCGCCACCGCCCTTCGCGCGGTGCTGTCCGGCAAGGTCCCGCGTTCGGAGTTCACCGGCGAGCGCCTGCACCAGGTGCTGGACCTCTGCCTGGAGTGCAAGGGCTGCAAGGCGGAATGCCCCTCCAACGTGGACATGGCCAAGCTCAAGTACGAGTTCCTCCACCACTACCAGCGGGTGCACGGGGTCCCGCTCCGGGGCCGCCTCTTCGGGCGCATCGGCGCCCTGAGCCGCTGGGGCTCCCGGCTGGCGCCCATCGTCAACCGGGTGAACGGGAACTTCGTCCACCGCTGGCTCCTGGACCGTTTCCTCGGCATCGACCGGAGGCGCCCGCTGCCGAGCTTTGCGCGGAGCAACTTCGAGGGATGGTGGAAGAAGCACGAACCCGCGGGCAGCGGCGCCCGCGGCTCGGTGATCCTGTTCCACGACACCTTCAACACCTACAACACGCCCGAGGTGGCGGTGGCGGCCACGCGCCTGCTGGAGCACCTGGGCTACCGCGTGATGACCGTGCCCCGGCGGTGTTGCGGCCGGCCGGCCATCTCCAAGGGGATGCTGGACGAGGCCAGGGACTACGCCGCCTGGAACGTGGCCAGGCTGCTGCCCCACGTGGAGCAGGGGGTTCCGGTGGTGGGACTGGAGCCGTCCTGCATCCTCACCCTGCGGGACGAGTACCCCGACCTCCTGCGCAGCGAGCCGGCGCGCCTGCTGGCGGGCCGGACCCTGCTCATGGAGGAACTGCTGATGCAGGAGGACGTGGCGGCCTCGCTGCGGGACGGCTCCGGTCCGAGGCCGCCGGTGCTGCTCCACGGCCACTGCCACCAGAAGGCGCTGGTGGGTATGGCGCCCACGGTCTCGGTCCTGCGCGACGCCGGCCACGAAGTCCGGGAGGTGGATTCCGGCTGCTGCGGCATGGCCGGTTCCTTCGGCTTCGAGAAGGAGCACTACGACGTGTCCGTGGCCATCGCCTCCCGCCGCCTGGCGCCCGCGGTGGAGGCCGCGGCGGAGGACGTGCGCGTGGTCGCTTCCGGCATCTCCTGCCGGCAGCAGATCGAGCACCTCACCGGCCGCCGGGCGCTCCATCCGGTGGAAGTCCTGTGGGAAGGCGTCCGGGAAGGCGCGGGTTGAAGGAGTCATGGGCAGGATCGCCGGGTTGAGTTGCCCCCAGTGCGGCTGGGAGGCGGCGGCCGACCGCACCTTCGCGTGCGGCGACTGCGGCGGCGTGCTGGAGGTCCGCATGGACCTGGCGGGCCTCACCCGCTCCCACCTGCGCGACGTGCGCGCCAGCCGTGACGAAACCCTCTGGCGCTGGTTCGACTTCTTCCCGGTGAAGCGCCGGGGCTCGGTGGTGTCCCTGGGCGAAGGCTATACCCCGTTGGTGCGTTGCCGACGGTTGGGCGAGCGCCTGGGGATGCCGCGGCTCTACGTCAAGAACGACACGCTGCTCCCTTCGGGGTCCCTCAAGGACCGCAGCAACACCGTGGGGATCTCCCGGGCGGTGGAGCTGGGCTTCGATACCGTCTCCGTGCCGTCCACGGGCAACGCCGCGGCTTCGGTGGCCGCGTACGCCGCGGCCGCGGGCTTGCGCAGCGTCGTGATGGTCCCCGCGGGCACGGACCGGGCCAAGGTGACCCAGGCCTACGCCTGCGGCGCCACCGTGGTGGTCGTGGCCGCGGCGAGCCTCGACCACATGGGCGCGTTCTACCGCGAAGCGGTGCGGGAGTTCGGCTGGTACGACTGCCTGTCCAGCAACCCGTACCGCAACGAAGGCAAGAAGTCCTACGCCTTCGAACTCTTCGACCAGATGGACGAGCACGTGCCCCACTGGATCGTGCATCCCACCGCGGGAGGCGCGGGCCTGGCGGCCATGTGGAAGGGGTACCGGGAGTTGCACGGGCTCGGCTGGGCCCATCGGTTCCCCCGGCTCGTGGCGGCCCAGAGCCGGGCCGCGGCGCCCATCGTGGCCGCGTTGGAGAACGGCAGCGCCACGGTGGAGCCGGTGGCGGCCGGCCCCACCGTGGCCGAGAGCATCCAGGTGGGGGACCCAAGGGCCCTGGGGCTGCGGGCGCTGCGCGCGGTGCGCGCCAGCAACGGCGCCGGGGTGGCGTTGACGGACCAGGAGATCCTCGCGGCGCAGGGCCTGCTGGGCCGCCTCGCCGGCATCTTCGCCGAGCCGTCCGCGGCCGCCTCCCTGGCCGCGGCGGTGCGCCTCCGGCAGGAGGGCGTCATCGAGGGCGGCGACACGGTGGTGTGCAACGTCACCGGCAACGGCTTGAAGCAGGTGGGCAGCGTGGCGGTGGCGCTGGACGAACTGGCGCCCATCGAACCGGCGCTGGGCGCGTTGCGGAAGAAGCTGGAGGACCAGGGGCCGCGGGACCGGGATGAGCGCCGGCACGACCGGCCGGGACCCGGTTCGGAGGACGCCGAAAGGGAAGGAGCGGCGTGAAGTTCGGATCATGAAGTTCGGATATTACCTGCTCAATACCTACGTGCCGGAGCTGGACGGCGATTCCCGGGACCTCTACGCCCGCTGGCTGGAGCAGATCGACGCCGCGGAGGACCTGGGGTTCGACAGCCTCTGGGTCACCGAGCACCACTTCCGCCTGTTCGGCGGCATGATGCCCAGCCCGCAGATGCTGCTGTCCGCGGCCTCCCAGCGGACCCGGCGGCTCCGGCTCGGTTCCGCGGTGTCGCTGGTGCCCATCCACCATCCCATCCAGGTCGCCGAGGATTTCGCCATGCTGGACCTGCTCTGCGGCGGACGCCTGAACTTCGGCGCCGGGCGCGGCATGAGCGTCGCCGAGTACGAGGTGTTCGAGCGGGACTGGGACACCGCGCAGGCGCGGCTGGAGGAGGCCCTCCGGGTCATTCGCATGGCCTGGACCCAGGAGACCCTGGACTGGGAGGGGGAGCACTACCGCTACCGCGGGTTGACGGTGCGGCCCAAGCCTGCCCAGCAGCCGCACCCGCCCATCTACGTGCCGGCCAACAAGGAGCCGGACAACTTCCGCATGATCGGACGCTACGGCTACAACCTGATGACCCTCCCGTGGATCACCGGGAACGCCGAGCAGCGGCCGCGCATCGAGATCTACCTCGACAGCCTGAGGGACGCGGGGTACTCGGAAGAGGACCACGACGTGTTCGTCATGTACCCGGCCTACGTGGGCGAGACCGACCGGCAGGCCCGGGACCAGGCGGAGGACGCGTGGCATCGCTGGCGCGGGTTCGCGTTGGAGGAAATCCGCATGGACCCCGCACGGGCGCCCATGCTGGACAAGGTCCACGAACGGCTGTCCTACGACGCCATGGTGCAGGACAGCCGGGCGGTGTTCGGAGGACCCGAGACCTGCATCCGGCACCTGGAGCTCATACGGGACGTGGTGGGTCCCACGCACGTGGGGCTCTGCTTCCATTTCGGCGGCCTGGGCCAACGGGAAGTGCTCGCGTCCATGGAGCGCTTCCGCCGGCGCGTGGCCCCCGCGTTCCGGCCTGCGCCGCCCGCGTCCTGACCCCGCCTCCTTCGGAAACGCCGGCCCGTCCGCGGGGCCTCCCTGCTCATGCCCGCGGCTTTGTGCTAGACTCGGCCCATGGGAAACGGCAAGCCCCCGGGGCCGGCGGCGCCATGAAGTCGGAGGATTTCCGCGGCGAGGCGGTCCGGGTCATCGCCCGGCACGCGGAGTTGGACCCGGAGACCGTAGGCCGGTTGCTGGAGGTCCCCCCCAGGCCGGACATGGGCGAATTCGCCTTCCCCTGCTTCACGCTGGCCAAGAAGCTGCGCAAGGCGCCCCCGGTCATCGCGCGGGAGATCGCCGAGAAGGCCTCCGCGGACCTGGACCTGCTGTGCGGCGCCGAGGCCTTGGGCGGGTACGTGAACCTGTGGGTGGACCGCTCCCGGTTCGCCCGCGCGGTGCTGGGCGAAGCCGCGTCCGCGGGCGAGGACTACGGCCGTTGCGAGGACGGCGCCGGCGAGACCATCGTCATCGACTACTCCTCCCCGAACATCGCCAAGCCCTTCCACGTGGGCCACCTGCGCTCTACGATCATCGGCGGCGCCCTGGTGCGCACGTTCGAAGCCCTGGGCTACGAGGTGGTGGGCATCAACCACGTGGGGGACTGGGGCACCCAGTTCGGCCGGCAGATCGCCGGTCTCAAACGGTTCGGCCAGCCCGGCGACGAGAACGACCTGGCGAAGCTCAACCGCGTGTACGTGCGGTTCCACGAGGCCGCGGACGGCGACCCGGAGTTGGTGGAGGAAGCCCGGGAGTGGTTCCGCCGCCAGGAGGCCGGGGACCGGGAGGCGTTGGCGCTCTGGGGCCGCATCCGTGACACCAGCCTCGACTACTTCAAGCGCATCTACCAGCGGCTGGGCGTCCGGTTCGATTCCTACACGGGGGAGTCGTTCTTCAACGACAGGATGGCCGCGGTCATCCGGGAGGCCCGGGACAAGGGCCTGGCAGCGGTCTCCGACGGCGCCCTCGTCATCGACCTGTCGGGGGAAGGCATCGAGACGCCGGCCTTGCTGGAGAAGGCCGACGGCGCCACCCTGTACCTGACCCGGGACCTGGCCGCGGCCGAATACCGGCGCGAGACTTACGGGTGCGACCGCATCGTCTATGTGGTGGCCAGCGGCCAGGCGCTGCATTTCCGGCAGCTCTTCGCGGTGTTGAAGATGCTGGGGCACGAGTGGTCCGAGGACTGCGTGCACGTGAACTTCGGTCTCGTCCAGGGCATGTCCACCCGCAAGGGCAACGTCATCTACCTGGAGGAGTTGCTGGACGAGGCCCGCCACCGGGCCCTGGCGTACATGCGCGAGCGGATCGAGAAGAAGATGGAAGTCGAGGACGAGGAGACCGTGGCCGAGGCGGTGGGCATCGCCGCCATATTCTTCGCCGACCTGTCCAAGCAGCGCATCAAGGACTACCGCTTCGATTGGGACTTGGCCATCTCCTTCGACGGCGACACCGGCCCCTACCTCATGAGCGCCCATGCCCGCATCGCCGGCATCCTGCGCAACTGCGGGTTGGTCCCGGACCCCCATGCCGACCTGGCCCCGCTGGTGGAGCCCGAGGCCCATCGGCTGGTGGGCCTGGTGGCCCGCTACCCCGACGCGGTCCGGGAGACGGGGCGCCTGTACGAACCCTCGGTGCTGGCCAACTACCTGCTGGAGCTGGCCCGGGCGCTGCACGCAAGCTACGCCGTACTGCGGGTCAAGGGCGAGGAAACGGGCAAGGCGCAGGCGCGGCTGCGGCTGCTCACCGCGGTGAAGCAGGTGCTCCGGAGCGGCCTCGTCATCCTCGGCATCCGGCCGCTGGAACGAATGTAGAGGAACCTTTCCGGCTTTCGAGTGGGTAAGTAAGGTAGGAGAGAAGGGGGAGCGAAAAGGGTCACGCGGTCATTGCTCCGCAGACGCCTGCCCCGTCATTCCCGCGAAAGCGGGAATCCATCCCTGAGCGAAGTGGAGATTCCCATTCCCGAGCGAAGCGAGAAACCCCTGAGCAAAGCGGAGATTCCCATTCCTCCCGAGCGAAGCGAGAAACTCCGTTCGTCCTGAGCGTAGCGAAGCGAAGTCGAAGGACGCCATCCTTGCGGAAAGAGACGAGCACGTGAAACTGTTGCTGACCAACGACGACGGGTTCGACGCCCCCGGCCTGCACGTGCTGGAACGCGCGGTGCGGGAGTGGGCCGAGACCGTCGTGGCGGCGCCCGCGGAAGGGCAGTCCGGCGTGGGCCACCGGGTGACCACGGACCGGCCCATCCCTGTGGAGCAAGTGGACGCGGGACGATACAGCGTTCAGGGGAGCCCCGCGGACTGCGTGCGGATCGGGCTCACCGAGCTCGCGCCGGATGCGTCGTGGGTGCTGTCAGGGGTGAACCGGGGCGCCAACCTGGGCGCGGACATCTACACCTCGGGCACCGTGGCCGCGGCCCGGGAGGCCGCGCTGCTGGGTCGCCGCGCCGCGGCCGTCTCCCAGTACGTCGCCAAGGGCCGGGAACTGGACTGGGATGCGGTGTGCCGCAGGGCGGCGCCGCTGTTGCAGCGGCTCCTGGCCTTCGATTTGGCCCAGGGCGAGTTCTGGAACGTGAACCTGCCGCACCTGGTGTCCGGCGACCACGCGGGAGTGGTGGCGTGCGCCCTCGATACCGGGCCCCTCGGCGTGGCGTACCGGAACGAAGGGGACGCGTTCCACTACCAGGGGGAATACCACGAGCGCCCGCGGCAACCCGGCAGGGACGTGGACGTCTGCATGGGAGGCAGCATCTCGGTGACCCGGATGGTGCTGGACATCGCCGGACCCGAGGCGGTCCCCGACCTTTGCGGACTGGACCGGGGGCCGCTCCCGTGAACCGTCTGGCCCGGCGACCGCTACGTTCGTCACACGGAACGTCTGAACGATCGAAACATGGAGGATGGATTCCCTCACCCCGACCATCCCACCCCCGTTCCTCCCGAGCATGGGACTGTCCGAGATGGCGCGGCGGCTCCTGTCCCCGTTCGTCCTGAGCGTAGCGAAGCGAAGTCGAAGGACGCGCTCATGCCTCCCCTGTCTCGATCGGTCAGACGTTCCCTGCCGTGAACCGAGGTGATCCATGGCTTATGCCGACGTGTTCCGCACCGCGGACGTCTCCACCCTGGCGGTGGTCAAGTCGGTCCTGGACGGCGCCGGCCTGAGCTACGTGGTCCAGGGTGAATCGGCGCTGACCCTGTTGCCGGTGTGGGGCGGCCTGGGCGCCGCGGGCGTTGCCGCGGTGGTCCAGGTGCCGGAGGAAGAGGCCGAGGCGGCCCGGGAACTGCTCCGGGACGTCGCCGGCCCGTGACCGGTCACGACCTGCGCGAGGCCACGAGCCGGAACAGCTCGGGGTAGAGCGACGGGTTGGCGGCGATGACCCCGTTGCGCAGGGTGTCGGGCTGGTTGAACGAGAAGGGACTCCCGTCCAGGTCGGTGACCTTGGCGCCGGCTTCCTCCGCCAACAGCACTCCCGCGCACACGTCCCACTCGTTCTTCGGCGCGAGGCTCAAGGTCACGTCGGCGCGGCCGCCGGCCACCTCCGCGAGCTTGTGGGCGATGCTCCCGGTGGGCCTGATGGACAGGATCTCGTCGAGCCCGTGGATGAGTCCCCTCCGGGTCTCGCTCCGGCTGGCCACCGCGGTGGCCCCCCGTAGCCGCGAGCGCTCCGACACCCGCACGGGCCGCCCGTTCAGGAAGGCGCCGGAGCCCCGGAGGCAATGGGTCAGGCGCCCCGCGGCCGGGTTGTAGGTCACCGCCAGCACCGGCGCGGCGCCGTGCACCAGCGCGACGGACAGGGCGAACTCGTCGATCCCCTGGATGAACTCCCGGGTGCCGTCCAGCGGGTCCACGATCCACACCCATTCCTTCCGCAGCCGCTCGCCGTCGTCCGGCGACTCTTCCGACAGCCAGCCGGACTCGGGGAACGCTCCGAGCAGCGCTTCCCGCAAGACCGTGTTGGCCTCGATGTCGGCCGTGGTCACGGGGTTGCCCCCGCTCTTGTGGCGGACGGCGTATCGGGACGTGTAGTAGGAAAGGATGGCGGCGCCGGCCCGGCGGGTCGCCTCCTGCGCCACGGTGAGGGCGTGCCGGAGTTCCATCAGGCGACCCGGAGGAGCCTCTTGCCCTGCATCAGCTCGGGGTCGTGGTTGGGGAACGACAACTCCGGGCGCGACGCGGTCCGAAGCGCCCGGTCCAGGGCCAGCACCGAGCCCGGCAGGTCGAAGTACCAGCCCACCGGGATCCGTTCGCGCAGGTTCCGGTAGGTGTAGGCGACGTCGCCGCACAGCACCGCCCGGCCCCGGGCCGTCTCCACCGCCACCATCTGCGACCCGGGGGTGTGGCCGCCTGCCTTCAGCAACTCGATTCCGGGAACGAGTTCGTGGTCCCCGTCCACCAGGACCATGCGGTCTTCCTCCACCAGGCGTTGGAGCGCCGGGCGCACCTTGGGGCGGATCAGCTTGTTCAGGTAGTCGAAGCGCATCATCGGGCCGGTCCAGAAATCGTACTCGTCCTTCTGGACCACGAACCTGGCGTTGGGGAAGAAGTCGAAGCCGGTGAAGTGGTCCACGTGGAAGTGGGTGACCACCACCGTGGCCACCTCGTCGGAGCGTATGCCCAGCTCGCCCAGCAACCGCGCCGGCTCCATGAACTGGTTCCCCTGGGCCCATTCCGCGGTCACGTAGTCGGGATGGTAGGCGGTGTCCACCACCACCGGGCCGTCCGGGGTCTCGATGCACCAGATGATGTAGGGGACGGGGCGGTCCCGCTCCTCGTCGCTGCGCACGCACGGCATGATGCCGGAGCGGCGCCAGTCCTCGGCGATGCCTACGGTCATGGCGAAGATGGCATGTTCCACGAGCGGTCTCCTTGCCGGGCGGCTGTCTTCGGGCAGCCTAACAGCCGCGCCTCCGTCCGTCCACCGGGTCCGCGGTCAGCGGCCGGTCTTCCCGGTCGAGCTCGACCCGCGCCCCCGTCCGTTCACCGGGTCCGCGTCCGCGTCCGTTTCCCTGGTTCCGCGCCGACGTGTATATTGCCCCCATGCGGTGCGAGGACGCCATGGCTGGCCGGTCGGAGGGTTCCTCCGTCCCCGGCGCGCCGGCCGGGGAGGAGCTTCGAGAGGTCCTTGCCGCGGCCTGCGGCATCGTCCGCCAGACGCGGACGCTCATCGAGGCCGCGCTGGACAAGGGTTTCACGCACGGGTCCAAGGCCGACGGGAGCCTCGTGACGGAAGTGGACATCGCGGTGGAGGAGAAGGCCCGGACGCTCCTGGCCGCGCGCTTCCCCGCACACGGCGTCATCGGCGAGGAGCTGCCCGCGGCCGACCGCCGCGGCCGCGCCCTGACCTGGGTCATCGACCCCATCGACGGCACCCGGAGCTTCCGGCACGGGGTGCCGTTGTACGGCACGTTGCTGGCGTTGCTCCACCGCGGCGATCCGATCCTGGGGGTCATCGACCTGCCGGCTCTGGGCAAGACCTACAGCGCCGCAAGGGGCCTCGGGACCCGCTGCAACGGCCGGCCGGTCACCCTGGAGGACCTGCCCGGAGACGCGGCCCCGGAAGACGAGATCATCGGCATCGGCGACCGGCAACAGTTCGCCGCGGCCGGGCGGCCGGACGTGTTCGACGCGCTGATGCAGGCCCATCCCGTGGTGCGGACCTACACCGACTGCTTCGGCCACGCCCTGGCCCTGGAGGGCTCCGTGGGCGCCATGGTGGATTTCGACCTCCGTCTCTGGGACACCATGGCGAGCAAGGTGTTGATGGAAGAGGCCGGCGGCCGCTACGTATGTTTTCAAAGGACCGGCAGGGAACCGGACGACCGTCGTTTCGACGTCATACTGGGGAAGCCCCGGATGGTGGACTGGATACTCGCCCGGGTCGCGGTGGATGGGCGACGGTCCGGTGGAGCGTAGCTTTCGGGTTCGAGTCAGGAGGCAAGGTTTGGGAACTCATGGATCGGTATCGAGGTTCATGCGCCTTACGGCGGCGCTCTTGTTGTTGTCGGGCGCTGCGGCGTTCCATTCGGAAGCTCAGGGAGGTGAAAGGCCCGTGGTGATCTTTTCCACGTCGCAAGGCGACATTACGATAGAGTTGTTCTCCGAGGAAGCTCCCGTCACGGTGAAGAACTTCCTCGACTACGTGGACGCGAAGTTCTACGACGGCACGATCTTCCACCGGGTCATTCCCGGTTTCATGATCCAGGGCGGGGGCTTTACGGACGACATGAACCAGAAACCCACCCGGGCGCCCATCGAGAACGAAGCCGACAACGGGGTCAAGAACGCGCGGGGCACCCTGTCCATGGCGCGCACGTCGGACATCAACAGCGCCACGTCCCAGTTCTTCATCAACCTGAAGGACAACGCTTTCCTGGACCACGGCACGCGGGACTTCGGCTACGCGGTGTTCGGTCGGGTCGCCGAAGGCATGGACGTGGTGGACAAGATCGCCGGGGTGAAGACCGGCAACCGGGGGCCGCACAGCGACGTGCCGGTGGACCCCGTCGTCACCACCGCCGCCCGCCGCAAGGAAGCCGCGCCGTAGGGAACGGTACAAACCGGTAACATGGTTTACACGGTGAAGGGTGTCGGGTCGGGTTCATCCGGCTGACCGTCGCCATCGGCAGATGGCCTCCACCGCTTCCTGCCAGACAGCTTCCGGCGCCCGGCCCTGACGCTTGGGGACTCGGAAGTCGTGGTTGCCGCCATCGATGACGTGGGTTCGGGTCGGCGCCTTGACCCGTTCCAGTACTTCCGCGAGCAGGTCCAGGCGACAGAAGGGATCGTTGGTCCCTTCCACGAACAGCATGGGAACGGTCACCCGGAGGAGGTCGTCGGTCCGAAGCCGGTCGTGGCGTTTGGGCGCATGAAGCGGATAGCCCAGGAAGACCAGACCGGCCAGCCCCCTTCCGGTTTCACCCTTTCCGGCTCCATCCTTCGCGGCCCCGTCCCTGGCTGCCACCGCGGCAGCCATGCGGCCGCCCATGGACTTGCCGCCGGCAAAGAGCCGGTCCGTCGGGACTTGCAGTTTCGCGCGCACGTGGTCCAGCACCCGCTCGAACGCTTCTTCCAGCCGGGCCGCGGGGTCGGGGGCCTTTCGACCCTGCTCCTTGTAGGGGAAGTTGAATTTGACGGAGAGCCAGCCTGCCCGGGCCAGGGACTCGTGGAAGAACGTCAGGAAGGGGTGGTCCATGCCGGCGCCCGCGCCGTGGGCCAGCACCACCGCGTCGGTCTTGCCGGCACGGTAGTCCGCGGGTTCCGCCACCACCGCGGAGACATGGAGGCCCCGGTGGACGGCGACCTTTTCCGTGCGTTGGCGAAGGGCGGTCACGACGCTGGTTCTCGCGGTCTGCGCTCCGCTTCCAGGTCCGCCAGCTTGAGGGTGTGGTAGAGGTAGTCGTTGAGCGGGGTGGGAACGCCGTGGGTACGGCCCATGCGCGAGACGTAACCGCACAGCGAGTCGATCTCCAGGCGCCGTCCGGCCTCCACGTCGTGGCACATGCTGCCCTTGCCCGCAGGGTCCTGCTGCGCCATGAAACGGTACGCCGCGGCGTCCGCGTCCGGCGCCAGCGGGACCCCCATGGTCGAGCCCAGTTGGCGGACTTCCCGCATGACCTCCCGGGCCATGCCCGCGGTTCCGTCGTAGCCGAGGACGTGGCCGAGGGGTCGCCGCGTCAACGCCGTCATGCCGCTCACCGCGCAGATGAGTATGAACTTGTTCCAGAGTTCCACGCGGATGTCCGAAGACCGGCGGGCGTCCACCCCGGCCCCGCGCATCGCGGCCGCGACCTCCTCGCCCTTGTCCTCGTTCCCGCTCCCCAGGGGGCCGAAGACGATCCGCCGCGGCCCCGCGGTCTGGCGGATCCTTCCGGGACCCGCGACCGCGCTGAAGACGTAGGCGGCTCCCGCCAGCACCCGGGCCTCGCCGTATTCACGGGCCAGCAGCTCGGCGTTGTCAACGCCGTTCTGGAGCGAGACGACCACGGAGTCCGGGCCCACCATGGGCCGCATGAAGGGTATCGCCGTATGGTTGGAAGGGGTCTTGACGCAGTAGAGGACCACGTCGCAGGGTCCGGCTTCCTTAGGGTCGTCCGTGAACAGCGCGTCCCGCACGTGGAACGGGCCAGGCTCCACCGAGTCCACGGTCAACCCGCGCTCCTGCAACGCCCGCAGGTGGGGGCCTCGGGCGATGAAGCACACCGGCGCCCCCGCCCGGGCGAGCAACCCCCCGAAGTAGCCTCCGACTCCGCCCGTCCCCATGACTCCGAACCGCATCAGGCCATCCTCTCGATGTGCGGGATCCCCTACGGCGCCAGCACGATCTTGCCGAAGAACTCGCTCCGCTCCATGAGTTCGTGGGCGCGCCCGGCGTCGCGCAGCGGCAGCACCTCGGACACCACGCCGCGCAGCTTCCCCTCGCGCACCAGGCGCATGATCTCGGGCATGTCCTCTCGCGGCCGCATGGTGGTTCCCATGAGCGTCAGTTCGCGAGTCCAGAGTTGCCCCAGGTGCAACTCCGTGCGATGGCCCGCGGTGACCCCGGAGTTGACGAAGCGGCCGCCCCGCCGGAGGCTGGCGAAGCACTCGCGCCACACCGCGGCGCCGATGTGCTCGAACACCACGTGCACGCCTTCGCCCCGGGTGAGATCCCGGACCTTGCGGCTGAACTCCGGGAACTCCCTGTAGTTGATGCCCGCGTCCGCGCCCAGTTCCGCGGCCTTGTCGAGCTTCCACTGCGAACCCGCGGTGGTGATCACCCGCGCCCCCAGGAGCTTGCCGAGCTGGATGGCGCCCACGCCGATGCCGCTGCCCGCGGCCATGACCAGCAGGTCCTCGCCGGATTCGAGCGCGGCCCGGCGCACGAGCATGCGCCATGCGGTGCCGAAGGGCACAGCCACGCACGCCGCTTCCTCGAAGGACATCCAGTCCGGGAAGGGATAGGCGTCCGCGGCTTCCACCCGCGCGAGTTCCGCGTAACCGCCGCTCCGGCAACGCCCCAGGACCCGGTCCCCGACCTGGAACCCCCGTGCTTCCGGCCCCGCCTCCGCCACCTCGCCCGCCACCTCCAGGCCCGGCACGTGGGGCAGGGGAGGCCTGACTCCGTGGCTCCCCTCGCGGGCGAACACGTCCCGGCGGTTGAGCGCCGCGGCCCTGACCCGCACCAGCAGGTCCGCGGGGCCGGTCTCCGGCTCCGGCACGTCGCCGTAGGCGAGGACTTCCGGGCCGCCGGTCTCTGGGATGAAGACCGCTTTCATGGCTCCGCCTTCCGCGCGGGAGACCCCGGCGCGGTTCCGGCGCGCGCCTGCTGGATCTCTTCGAGAAAATCGCGGTAGCCGCTCTCGCCGCCCTTTTCCCAATGGTCCAGCAAGGCCGATCCCACCACCGCGATCTCGCAGTTGCCGTGGAGCTGGCGCAAGTCGCCGCCGCCGGCGATGCCGAAACCCAGGGCCAGGGGCAGATGGGTGGCCGCCCGGTAGCGCGCCGCGAGAGCGGCGACCCCTGCCTTGAGGTCGGTGGGGCTGCCGGTGACGCCGCGGCGCGCCACTCCATAGACGAACCCGCGGCCGTGCCTGCCGATCTCCGCCAGGCGCGCATCGGAGTTGGTGGGGGTGAACAGGGCGATGGGCGTCAACCGGTGCGCCTCGCTCAGGGAAAAGAGGTCGTGGTACTCCTCGATGGGAAGGTCGGGGACGATGAAGCCCGCGCCCCCCGCCGCGCCCAGCCGCTCGCAGAAGGTTCGGTGGGTGAGCCGGAACAGGGTGTTGTAGTAACCCATCATCAGGTGGGGGAACTCGAACCGCTCGGTGGCGCGCCGCATGAAGTCGAAGTACTGGCTCGTGGAAAGGCCCTGCCGGAGGGCTTCCTGGTTGGCCCGGGTGAAGAGCGGGCCGTCGGCGATGGGTTCGCTGAAGGGCATCTGAAGCTCCACCAGGTCCACGTCCGCCCGCTCCATCGACTCCAGCATCCGCCAGTTCACGTCCAGGGACGGGTAGCCCACGATGACGTGGGTCATCAGCAGGATCGTGCGCGAGCCGAGACGGCCTTCGATGTAGGTCTGGAGGTTCAACGGACGGTCTTCCGCTCCAGGAACCGCCGCCAGCTCGGGTCGTCCAATGCCTCGGCGATGGTGAAGATGTCCTTGTCGCCGCGTCCGGACAGGGTGACCAGCACGGTCCGGTCCCGGCCCATGCGGCCCGCGTCGCGGATAGCGCCGGCCACCGCGTGGGAGCTTTCCAGCGCGGCGATGATCCCCTCGCGGCGCAGCAGCGTCTGGAACGCGTCCAGGACTTCGCGGTCGGTGGCTGCCTCGAACCGGACCCGCCCGCTCTCCCGCAGGCAGGCCAGGATCGGGCTCACGCCGATGTAGTCCAGGCCCGCGGCCACGGAATGGGTCTGCCGCATCTGGCCCTCTTGGTCTTGCAGGAAGTAGGTCTTGTAGCCCTGGGCGACACCGGGGCTGCCGTCCGAGCCCGCCAGGCGGGCGGCGTGGCGGCCCGATTCGAGCCCTTCCCCGCCCGCCTCCATCCCCACGAGCTCCACGCCGGGGTCGTCGAGAAAGCCCAGGAACGTGCCGGTGGCGTTGGAGCCGCCGCCCACGCAGCAATACACGCGGTCCGGCAGCCGGCCCGCGGCCTCCATCATCTGCTCGCGGCATTCCTGTCCGATGACCTGCTGGAAATAGGCCACGATCTGCGGGAACGGGTGCGGGCCGCAGGCGGTGCCCAGCACGTAGTGCGTGTCGTCCATGGAGAAGGCCCAGTCCCGCAGGCACTGGTTGATGGCGTCCTTGAGGGTGCCCGAACCGTCTTCCACCGAGACCACTTCCGCTCCGAGACGCTCCATCCAGAAGACGTTGGGCCGTTGCCGCTCCACGTCCACCGCGCCCATGTAGATGGTGCACGCCAGCCCCAGCCGGGCGGCCATGGTGGCTGTGGCGACGCCGTGCTGTCCCGCGCCGGTCTCGGCGATGACGCGCTTCTTGCCCATGCGCGCCACCAGCAGCCCCTGGCCCATGACGTTGTTGATCTTGTGGGAGCCGGTCTGGTTGAGGTCTTCCCGCTTGAGGTAGAGCTGCGGGCCGCCGAGGACGGCGCTCAGGTTCTCCAGCCGGGTGAGGGGGGTCGGCCGGCACGAGTAGGTCTGCATGACCGCCCGGAACTCCTCGTAGAAGGACGGGTCCTTGCGCGCCGCCTCGAAGGCCGCCACGAGCTCGTCCAGGGTGGTGCGCAGGATCTCCGGGGTAAAGGCGCCGCCGTAGGCCCCGAAGTAGCCGGTGCGCCGCTCCACGTCTTTCAGCAAGCCGTCCAGCATGGTCTGAGCACGGACCCGCGTTGCCGAGCCCCGCTGACGAAAGGTTTAGGAACACTTCGCAGCTAAGTCAAACAGGCGCGGGCGCGTTCCCCACGCCGTCATTGCTCCGCGGACGCCTGCCCCGTCATTCCCGCAGACGCCCACCCCCGTCATTCCCGCGAAAGCGGGAATCCATCCTCCATGTCCCGATTGTTCAGGCGTTCTTGCGGACACGGACTCGCCAAACGGTCCGCCGATGCTATGATAGAACGGGATACGGAAGAACGAGGCGCGGACGGTGCCGCGGCGGTGCAAGCGACGCCGCACGGCGTGCGAGGAAAGGAGGCCCCCGCATGAAGGTACTGGTGACCGGAGCGTCGGGACTGGTGGGCAGCGCGCTGGTCCCGTTGCTGAGGGCGGACGGACACGAGGTGGCGCGGCTGGTGCGGTCGGCGCCGGGTAGCGGTGCGGGCGCCGGCGACGTCCCCTGGGACCCGGATGCGGAAACCCTTGGAGCGGAAGCCCTGGAGGGATTCGAGGGCGTGGTGCACTTGGCCGGCGAGAACATCGCTTCCGGGCGCTGGAACGCGGAGAAGAAACGCCGCATCCGGGAAAGCCGTGTCCGCGGGACGCGGCTGCTGGCCCGGACCCTGGCGGCGCTGGAGCGGCCGCCCCGGGTGCTGGTGTCCGCCTCTGCGGTGGGTTTCTACGGCGACCGCGGCGAGGAGGATCTCACCGAGGGCAGTCCCGCGGGTACGGGTTTCCTTTCCGAGGTGTGCGGCGCGTGGGAAGCGGCCACCGAAGCGGCCGAGGGAAAGGGCGTCCGGGTGGTCCACGCGCGGCTGGGCATGGTGTTGAGCAAGCGGGGCGGCGCGTTGGCCAAGATGCTGACGCCCTTCAAACTCGGCGTCGGGGGCGTCCTCGGAAACGGCCGGCAGTACATGAGCTGGATCACCCTGGACGACGCTGCCGCAGCCCTCGGCCACCTGCTGGCCGCGGACACGGTAACGGGGCCGGTGAACGTGGTTGCGCCCGCGCCGGTCACCAACCGCGAGTTCACCGCGACTCTGGGCCGCGCGCTCCGCCGGCCCACCGTGTTCCCGGTTCCCGGTTTCATGGCCCGGTTGGCTTTCGGCGAGATGGCGGAGGCGCTGCTGCTGGCCAGCGCCCGGGTCAAGCCGGAAAAGCTGCCGGGCTCCGGGTACGCCTTCCGCCACGGCTCGCTGACGGAGGGGCTACGCCATGTCCTCGGCGCCGGGTGACGGAGGGGCCTGCCCTGACACGACGGTGGGGCCTGCCCTGACACTTCTCCCCTTGCGGCAGATGCGTGCCGAGTGCCGGGCTGGCGGTCGTTGCCGGGATGTGTCCATGCGCCAGCCCCGGGGCGGCCCCAAGCCCTTGACTTCGCTACGAGAATCCCCACATATTCGTTGCGGGTGCAGAGGTTGCCCCTGTCACCCTGGACCAGCAGGATCCCGTATAGATGACACAGACTTGCATAAGGAGCCTATGAACGATTCTGGAGGAAGAGCGCGTCCTTCGACTTCGCTTCGCTACGCTCAGGACGAACGGGGATAGGAAGGTCAGGTGAGGGAATACCACTCATCCACGGTTCCATTGTTCAGAGTTTCCATGAGCAGCCTGGTGTTCGTCGGGGGAGAGTTCCCGCTTGTGATTGTTCGATCCTCGGACGTCGGTTCTCGTGGATGCGGCCTCCATCGACGCTTTCGGACGGGCGCGCTTTCGTGAAGGCGAGGTGCCCTACGACGTTCGCATTGAGCCGGAGGGAACCTCTGAACAATCGAGCATCCGGGATGGATTCCCGCTTCCCTCACCCTGACGCCCCTATCCCTGTTCGTCCTGAGCGTAGCGGAGCGAAGTCCCCCATTCATCCTGAGCGTAGCGAAGCGAAGTCGAAGGACGCGCTCATGCCCCCTGTCCCGATTGTTCAGAGGTTCCGGAGATGCATTCCGGCGGGGAAAGCCTGTTCGTCGCCATAAACGGCCATCGAGACGTCAAACCCGATGAGCCATTGGAGGTGAAGATGACGGTGACTCCCGACGCGTGGATCGTTCGATACTCGAATGCGGACCGAGAGTCGCTCGGACAGGAAGTTTACGCTCTCTTGAAGCAGGCCGGCGACGAAAACTGGGATGGCGAAGGCGCGCTTGCGCTTGCTCCGGAGACGGTGGACATTGCCCGGAAACTTATAGACGAGTTCCCGGGCTACGTTGCCCGGCCCGATGTCGCCGCCACGCCACACGGGGAAGTGGATTTCGATTGGGTTGTCGCTCAGGACATGATGCTTACGGTAAGCATTGGTCCTTCCGGGGAAATCGCGTTCTCCGGACTGTTCCATGGCGCTCGATTGAACGGCCGTGAACCGTGGACCGGAAAGTTGCCGCAATTCGTGCAATGCTGCTTCGAACGGTTGCGGAGCGCGCAGACCGAATGACCGTCAGGGCTGCGGGTTTGCTTGCCAGGTTCGCGGTGGAGAGCGGCCGTCTCACCGACTCGATCGTAAAGCCCAAGTTGTTCGAGCCGAACAAGGCGCTTGAGCTTTCCGTTTTCCGCGTCGGTGGTCTTGTCCGTGGTCAGATCCGCGATCTGGGTGATGAGGTCGTGAAGAAACATCCCACCGCACGAAAACTCCATGGTTGGGGCGAGTTCCCCGAGTCGGCAGTGCAGGAGGCCGGTCTTCGAGTCGAGCACGATGACGACCCGCCGCGGCACGCGAACATCGTCGGTTGGCCTCGAGAGCCGTCGGAACGCAAACAACGGCAGCAAATGCTGGCTTCCCGGTCATACCCTGTGAGGGTGTAGGAACCCGGGGATCGAATCGGGTGAGTATCGGTCGTCAGCCATCGCCTGCGAAATCAAGCTCAAGGCAGAACCGGAACCAGGAACCTTTCCGAGTGAGCAGGAACCCACTATGATGGGTGTTGACGGGTCCCGATAACTCGCGCCTTTCGGCAGTCCGAGTGTCAATGGCTCAGGCCGCGCTTGCGTTCGTCAACGTGTCGAAGGTGTACGCCGGCTCGGGGTCCGCGGAGCGCTACGCGCTGCGCGACGTCTCTTTCGAGATCGGCTCCGGCAGCACCGTGGCCATCGTGGGCCGCAGCGGCAGCGGCAAATCGACGCTGCTGCACTTGGCCGCGGGCATCGACACGCCCTCCGCGGGGTCGGTGGCGGTGCGCGGCACGCCCCTCGAAGGTCTCAGCGAGACCGGCCGCACCCGGCTTCGGCGCCGCGAGGTCGGTTTCGTGTTCCAACTGTTCCACCTGCTTCCCCACCTGACGGTGCGGGACAACGTGGCCCTGCCGGAGCTCATCGCGGGCGCCCGGGAGCGCTCCTTCCGCTCCCGCGTGGCCGCGTTGCTGGAGAGGGTGGGCCTGGAGGAGCGGGCGGACCATCGGGTGGCCGGGCTGAGCGGCGGCGAGATGCAGCGGGTGGCCATCTGCCGCGCGTTGCTGCGGCGGCCCCGCCTGTTGCTGGCGGACGAGCCCACCGGCAGCCTGGACGACGCCAGCGGCCAAGTGGTGATGGACCTCATGCGCCGGATGGTGGCGGAGGAAGGCGCGACGCTCGTCTATGCCACCCACAGCCGGGAGCTCGCGGCCATGGCCGACGGCGTCCTGCGGCTCCACAGCGGGATCCTCGAGCCGGGCTCCCGCGCACCGGCGTGACCCCGGGAGCATGGCCCGCTACTTCTACAGGACCGTGTCCGCGCATTGGCGCACGAACCCGGTGCTCTACGGCTTGACCGTCCTGGGCGTGGCTCTGGGCGTGGCCTCGGTCATCAGCATCCGCATCCTCAACCAGAGCGCCGTCGCGTCGTTCGCCGCGGGGATCCACACCATCGGCGGCGCCGCGGACGTGGTGATCACCGGCAAGGGCGGGACCCTGCCGGATCGCGCCTTCGCCCTCGTTCGAGCCGCGTCCGGGGTCAGCGCGGCTTGGCCCGTGTTCGAGACCGCGGTGTCGGTGCAGGGACGGCCGGACGTTTTCGTCCGGTTGCTGGGGGTCGATCTCCTGGCGCCCGCCCGGGACTTCCGCGACGCGCTCTCGGGACTCGCGCCGGATGCGGAGGCCGTGGGCGGGCCGGGCTGGGCGGCAGTCACCCCGGAGTTGGCCGCGGCCATGGGATGGTCCGCGGGAGACCGTTTCGAGGCCCGCGCCGGCGCCCACGCGGCCGTGCTCCGGGTGGGGGCGTTCATCGACATGCGGCGCTGGGGGGCGTCCGGGAGCCGCAGGGCGCTGGTGATGGACATCGCCGAAGCCCAGTCCCTGTTCGGCGGTTCCGGGACCCTGCACCGCATCGGCGTGGAGGCCGCTCCGGGGACCGAGCCGGCGGCGCTGGCGGCCCGGCTCGAACGCAGGCTCGACCGCGGCGCGGAGGCGGCGACCCCGTCGGAACGGGCCGGCCAGGCCTGGCAACTCCTCGGGGCGTTCCGCCTGAACCTGACCGCCCTGAGCATGGTCAGCCTCCTGGTGGGGACGTTCCTGGTGTTCAGCAGCATGCGCGCCTGCCTAGTGTGGCAACGGCGGGAGTTCGGGTTGTTGCGGTCGCTGGGATCCACCCCGGCCCAGGTATTGGCGCTCATCCTCGGAGAGGCGGCGTTGCTGGGGGTCATGGGTGTGGCCGTGGGGATATTCGCAGGCTACTGGACCGCGGTGTGGAACCTGGACGCAGTGAGCTCCACCCTGACCAACGTCTATATGCTCCGGGAGATCGAGTCCCTGGAGGTGTCGGCCGGCACCCTCGCCCTGGCGGTGCTGGCAGGCATGGGCGGCGCCCTGAGCGGCACGTTGCCGCCGGCCCTGAGCGTGTGGTGCCGGGACACCCGGGCGCTGCTGGACAACTTCCCGACCCGGTCCGCGGGTATCGCCGGGGTCCGCAACCTCTTCCGTCTCGGCCTCGGCTTGGTGGCCGGCGTCCTGGCTTGGTACTGGCTCGCGGGTTGGCGCTGGCGTCCCGCGGGTTTCCTCCTCGCCACCGTCCTGTTGCTTTGCCTCCCGCTGCTGGCGCCCCGGCTGGTGCAGCGCTTGAGCGGCCGGGTGAGGGTCTCGGACTTCGGTTTGCGGTACGGCGTCCGCAGCCTGGGGGCGACCCTGGCCAACACGTCGTTCTCGGTGTCGTCCCTTGCCATGGCCGTGTGCCTGCTGGTGGGCATCACGCTGCTGGTGGAGAGCTTTCGCGAGACCCTGGTGCGCTGGGTGGACCGGTCGTTGCGCGCGGACGTCTATGTCACCGCCACCGCCGGGGCGCGGCCCGCGCCCGGTGCTACCCTGAGCGCGCAGCTCGTGGAGCGTTTGGCGGCCCTGCCCGAGGTGGAGGGCGTCGATCCTCTGCGCCGCCTCTTCCTGCGGGTGGGCGGTCGGCGCGTGGCGGTGGTGGGGGTGGACCTGAACCTTCCCGCGGAACGGCGGCGCCTGGCGCTCCTTTCGGGCCGCGGGGCCGCGGGGCGCGCGGTCCGGGATCGGGGGGTGCTCATCGGCGAGCCGTTGTCCCGGAGCCTTTCCCTGGAGGCGGGGGACGAGGTGGAGATCGAAGGGCCGGAGGGGTTGGTGCGGCTGCCCGTGTCGGGGGTCTATCGCGACTACACCGAGGGCGGATCGGTGACCATGGACAGGTCCCTCATGGCGGCCGCGCTCGGGCCCGGGCGCCTCACCAGCGTCGCGCTCCACCTGCGGCCCGGGGCCGAGGCGGAGGCGGTGGCGGCCGGCATCGAGAGCCGCCATCCGCACGGCTCCCTTCGGGTGCGCAGCAACCCGCGGCTCAAGGAGGAGGTGCTCCACGTATTCGACCAGACGTTCGCGGTGACGCGCATCCTCCAGGTCATGAGCCTGGTCATCGCGGCCTGCGCCATCACCCTGACGCTGCTGGTGGTGGCCCAGGAGAAGGCCGGCGAGATCGCGTTGTACCGCACCCTGGGTGCGTTCCGCACCCAGGTCTTCCGGCTGTTCGTGGGCAAGGGGACGGCCTTGGCGTTCATGGGCCTGGCCCTGGGCTTGGCCGCTGGCGTCGGTCTCGGCGCAGTGCTGATCTTCGTCATCCAGAAGAGCTATTTCGGCTGGAGCATCGAGTGGACATGGCCTTTGGGTGCGCTTGCCGGGCAAGCCCTGGCCATCCTGTCCGCGGCGGTGCTGGCGAGCCTCTACCCGGCCTTCCGGGCCAGCCGCACGCCGGCCAACGAGTTGTGTCATGCGGATGCATGAGGGAAACCCGGAACAATTCCGGCTGCTCGTGGGTCTCCTGCTGGCTGCGTGTCTCCTGGCGGGGGCGTCGGGGTCCGCGGGGGGCGCATGGATCCCGGCTCGACCGGGTTACGAGTGGTCGTTTCCGCAGGACCACTGGGCCCGGCACGGCTACAAGACGGAGTGGTGGTACTTCACCGGACATCTCCGCACCGCAGAGGAGCCTGTGCGGCGGTTCGGCTACCAGTTCACCTTCTTCCGCATCGGGGTTTCGCCAAGCGCGCCCAAGGCCGACTCGTCCTGGGCCGCCAAGGACGTGGTCATGGGCCACGCCGCGTTGACCGACCTCGACACCGGTCGCCACCGGTTCAGCGAAGTGGTGGTGCGCGCGGCGCCGTTCCTGGCCGGCTTCGGCCGCCTCCCGGACTCCCGGCTCGTATGGAGCGTGGGGCCTCCGGGCACGTCGGAGCCGTGGCGTCTCCGCTGGAACGGCAACGGCTTCGACGCCGCCATGGCGGACGCCGGGAAATCCTTCGGTTTCGAACTCTCCACCCGTCCCCTGAAGCCCGTGGTGTTCCAGGGACCCGGCGGCCTGAGCCGGAAAGGGGAGGGCGCCACCGAGGCGAGCCATTACTACAGCTACACGCGCATGGCCACTTCCGGCACGGTCCGCGTGGACGGCCGGGAGCTTGCGGTGGCCGGGGTGAGCTGGATGGACAAGGAGTTCGGCTCCAACCAGCTCGGCAAGGATACCGTAGGTTGGGACTGGTTCAGCCTGCAATTCGACGACAGGCGCGAATTGATGCTCTACGTGCTCCGCGACCGCAACCGCGGCGCCTACTACGCCGGCGCTACCCTGGTGGACGCCGTGGGAGCCGTCCGCTACCTGCGCCCCGGCGAGTGGGAGTTGCAGGCCACCGGGGAATGGACGAGTCCCGTCACCGGCGCAGCCTATCCCGCGGGGTGGACCCTGGACGTCCCCGGGGCCGGCATCCGCGCGGTCATTACCCCCAGGCTCGCCGACCAGGAGAACCGGAGCGCGCTGATCCCCAACCTCTTCTATTGGGAAGGCTCCGTCCGCATCGAGTCCGGGAACGGAGAGCCCATCGGGCAGGGATACGTGGAGTTGACGGGGTACGGGGAGGACAGCCGCCCGCCCATCTGACCATACGGGAGCGGGTGGTGTCGGCGGGTTTCTGTGGTATATGGATGGGTACCTGGAGCAAAATCTCTTCCCTTTGCTTGTGGGGTGGCGGGTGTGGGGAGGATTTCGATTCTTGGACGGAAGGCAAGAGCGGGAGAAGGGATGAAACGTTTCCGATGCGGGATTCATAACGGCTAGGAGGTATCCAATGAAAATAACGGTCAAGAACCTCGGAGTACTGCGACAGGCCGAGTTCGACTTGGGCGATTTGACCATTATCTGTGGCGGTAATAACAGTGGCAAGACGTACGCAACATATGCTCTGTATGGTTTTCTGAAGACTTGGCGGAACTACCGAGGTCCAATGCGACGAGGACGGCAGCTTCCGAAACGGTCAATTGAAGAACTTATGAACGATGGCGTGACCGCTATTGACCTGACGGAATACGTTCAGAAGGCGGAGGCTGCTCTTGACCATATGTGCGATCGGTATACTGTCCAGTTGTCCAAGGTTTTTGCCGCACACAGGGAAAGGTTTCGAGACACTAGGTTTCGGGTATCTCTGGATCGAGACGCATTATCCGAATCGGTAAAGTCCAAATCCATGGAGGAGAGCCATGGTACGCGAAACCGCGAAACTTTCTCCATCTACACGGCTAAGGGAAGCATGGAACTCAGGATTTCTCTGCTGGTAGAAAAGCAGGGGATCAAGATCTCTGATTTCATTATACAATCACAGATCACTCACGCTATCGACGAAATCATCTTCGGTCAGTCTTTTCCTGATACGTTTATCTCCAGCGCTGAACGAACTGGTGCAGCCATATTTCGCAAAGAATTGAATTTTGCACACAATCGTTTACTGAAAGAGATGAGCCAGGCAGACAAGAACCTGGATCCACGAGAACTATTATACAAGTCTTATCAAGACTATGCATTGCCTGTCGAAAACAACGTGGATTTTGTCCGCCGGCTCGAAAATGTTGCCAAGGATACTAGCTTTTTGGCCGACGACCATCCTGGAGTACTGGAGTGGTTCGACAACGTTGTCGGTGGCACATACCGAGTAACTCGCAACGACGAGCTGTATTTTGTACCGAAGAATAAACGAGTCCGGCTAGATATGCATGAGAGCTCCAGTAGTGTACGGTCTTTGCTTGATCTTGGATTTTATCTGCCTCACGTCGTCAAGGTCGGCGACCTGTTGATTGTAGATGAGCCGGAACTGAACCTCCACCCTGAAAACCAGCGCCGCGTTGCACGGCTCTTTGCGCGACTCGTGAACCTTGGGGTCAAGGTTTTCCTGACTACACACAGTGATTACATCGTCAAGGAACTGAATACCCTCATCATGCTAAACCACGATGAGCCGTACCTGAAGCGGATTGCCGAACGCGAAGGATACGAGTCATCGGAGCTTCTCGCCCCTGAAAAGGTCAAGGTCTATATTGCGGAAGAATCTCTTGTCCAGTTGGATGGCAACCGACGAAAGAGCCGCTGCCAGACCCTGACTAAAGCGGACATCAATCCTGAGTTAGGCATCGAAGTACGCAGTTTTGACGAAACCATCAACAAGATGAACGAGATTCAGGACGCCATCCTGTGGAGAGAAGGTGAGTGATGTCCGATTTGACTACATTACATGAGTTGATCAATCAGATGGAACCGATCTCGAAAAAGGGTCCTTACTCCAAACCATGCGTGCTCCTTAAAGAGTCTGACGGTGGACAAGAAGGGGGTTACTCCATAACGCTGTCCAACGTTCCAGATGATCTCATCGCCATCAAGGCGGACCAATTTCCCTCTCCTAAGGGGTTCTTCAAGAATGATAAGGGGGAGTGCAAGCGTGCCGATTATGTCTTGATTACCGAAGCCAAAAAGTGGATCGTTTATATCGAGATGAAGGGCGGAATAGTCCACTCCGCTAAGGAAGTTAAGCAACAGTTGCAAGGGGCGGAATGTCTTCTGGCATACTGCCGGTCGGTAGGTCGTAAGTTTTGGCAGGACGACGAGTTTCTCGACATAGGACGCTATAGGCAGCGTTTTGTCTGCATTACGAATGTCATACAGAAGAAACATGGGACTAAGCCATCACATGAATCGAAACTGCACGATAAGCCGGAAGATCCGCTCAAGATTTCTTCTCCTGCTAACCGAATCTTGCCATTTCTTCGATTGGTAGGCAAGTCTTGAGGTCTCGCCTACCTTGTCTACTACTTTGAGTTTTTGACCTCGAAGACAGGAAGTGAACAGCATTGAAGTGAATGATTCAGCGTCTTACTGGATCGATGTGCAGGGTGGTTTGCGGTAGGTGTTTTCGTCGCAACCGTCGTTCGCGGGTGTATTGGAGGAGGGATCGTCATGTCGGACATCAACGAAGTCGGCGCAACCGCGTTCTTCATCGCAGGCATTCGGGAGAAGGAAAAGAGCCAGGAACATCCCCTGTTCGAGGACCCCTACGCGGAGTTCTTCGTCACGGACCAAGTAAGGGAACAGGTCCGCAAGGTGTTTGCGGTGCTCCCGGACGGGATGGAGTTGATCCGTTACCGCTCCTTCCTGTTCGACGACATCGTTCGGCGCGAGATCGACAACGGCGTGCGGCAGGTGGTGGTCCTCGGCGCCGGGTTCGACATGCGAGCGCTGATGTTCCAGGCCGAAGGGGTTCGCTTCTGTGACGTGGATCAACCCGCGGTGCTGGCCTTCAAGAGCAAGGTCCTCCAAGGCCGCGGCTTGACCCCTTGCGCCGCGGTTCCGTGCAACTACCTGGAGGTGGATCTGCCCGGGAAGCTGGCGGAAGTGGGGTTCGACCTCGACGCCACGGTCCTGTTCGTCTGGGAAGGCAATACCATGTACCTGCCGGAAGACCTGATCCACGGCTTCCTCAGTGGATTGCGCGGCAGGGTCCCTTCGTTCAAGATCGCCTTCGACTATTTCTCCAGGCAGGTCATCGACCGGACCTCCGGCAACGACGAGGTCACCGCGGTCACCGACATGTTCGAGAAGACCTTGAACGTGAAGTGGTTGACGGGTTTCGACGATCTCGAGGCATTGGCTGAACGCACCGGCCTGAAGGTGGCCGAGTCCGGCAACCTGTGGGAAGTTGGCCAAAGGGCGGTCCCCGGCGGCGCGTCGGCGCTCGCCAAGCTGGCGGGGTTGTACGCTTACGGAATCCTGGCCCACGGGGCGGCGTAACCCGACCCCGGCCGTCTCCGCTGTGCCCGGTTCCGGGATTCCGTCCCGCCCGACGATCCGGTTCCGCAGGCCGCTGCAGAGACCGGGTTCGACAAAAAAGCCCCCATCCGAAGACGGGGGCTTTTGCCGCGGGAAGATGACCTTGGGACGCCGAGCCCGCACGAAGGGTCGATTTGCTGCGAAAAGCAGATCGGCCACTTCTCGATTTGCTATGAGAACCTCTGAACAATCGAGACATCCAGGATGGGTTTCCTCATCCTGACCCCTCTTATCCCCGTTGTCCTGAGTGTAGCGAAGCGGAGTCGAAGGGTGCGCTCATGCTCTTTGTCTCGATTTTCAGAGGTTCCTTGGAATCCGCCCGGAATTTGTCTGCTTCTCGTCGCGATTCTCCTACTTGGACCTGCTCCTAGACGATCCCAGCTTCCCACTCTCGATGTCGGTCGTAATCCAGGTTGCAACCCCATTGGCTCGGATTGCAGAATCGACTTCCGCAAAATTGAGGATTTTTTGCTCTACATCAGGATATTCTGCGTCCCGCAAGACCATCACTTGATTCAGGATCTCCGTCTCGATCTTTTTCTCAATCGTGTACATGGTATCGTGATGTTCCCCCTCAATCATCTCCTCGCGACGAAGCGCCTCAAATGTGAGATTGCTTCCGTCTTTGAGAACCAACGTGATCTTCGTATTCTTTTCCATGATGAACTCCTTTCACTCGTTAGTGACTCTGTATAGAGTTAATGCTAATAGGAACCTCTGATTTATTCCTTATCCCAAGAGGATAAAGGTAGCGAAAAGAGAAAACAAGAGGTAGGATAGGAGGATTACAGAGACCTGGAGGCAGGGGGCATGAAACAGCAGGTGTTGGCGCGGCGAATTTTCGAGAAGTACGACAAGCAGACGCGGAAGGGGAAGTTTCTGGAGGAGTTGGCCCTATAGCCAGCAACGCCACCATCAACGACAGCGCGAGCAACCCTTTCATTTCAACCCCCATCTGGTTATTCAGGCTTGAAGCTCTACTACCTACTACAACCACAAAGGGTCAAGGTAGAGGGAAGATGGGGTAATCATTCGCTCTCATGCATCTTTTGTAGATGTCCGAGAGTGAGCTAGATCCGAAAAAGATCGGGTTGAATGACGCAGACTTGCAATGACTATGCACCTGTCCCCAATCACTGCGGTAGAGTATCACAACAACCAACAGAAGCAATATGACAATCCCAAGCGCCCCCTTCCAGATATTTGTCCACATGTTCCTTAGCATGCCCTCCATGCGTTCATGCTCTGTCATACCAGAGGTTTCATTATTCGGGTTCGTAACGCTCATCCGCAACTCTCGGGTTTTATTCTCTGGCTCGCGTTCCCTCTCGCTGGCCTCTTTCTCCCGTCGCAACGCCTCTTCCTGCTCTTCCCGGATGCGCTGCTCTTCCTCTGCTTGAACTTTGTGTCGCAAGGCCTCTTCCTTCTCTCCCCATATGCGGTGTTCTTCTTCTGCTTGGAGCCTGTGTCGCAATGCCTCTTCTTTCTCTTCCCAAATGCGCCGCTCTTCCTCTGCTTGAACCTTGTTCCGGGCAATCTGGATCTTGTTCCGGGCCATCCCCGGAGTACGAAACAAGTCAACAATCCATCTCGCTAGACAAGCAAGCCACAAAAGCAGAACTACGATCCGGAGGAGGTCGGGCAAAGGCTGAAACAATACCTCGATAAAGAACATCACTGCACCGGCAATGAACATCACACACCAGAGCGTCGCACTCTTAAAATGTCCGAGATACATCCTATGAATCATTAACCACCCAAGAAAGAACCAAAGCAGATATGCAATCGATTTGATTTTTCTCGTCACCTTCCTTTCCCTTAAAGTGATCCTCTGGCGCTCATACTCTGTCATACCAGATGTTTCATTATCCGGGTTAACGCTCATGCTGCAACCTCCTGTCTGGTTTAGTGGCGGCGAGCGGCAAAGGAGGTAAACACGGCTTTGTCTGCTCTCCGCTTCCGCATATACGACATTCCCTTCCGTCCTCTCAACCCTTGCCCGAAGCCAGTAAGCGATCTAGGTATAGCAAAGACGGCGCCCCGGACAGAAGTCTAGCGTTGCGGCTGGCTCTGGCAAAGGGCCGCGGGCATAGGGTGCTCATGCAGAAAGCTCTGGCGTAGGACGTACACATCCCTCTGTTCAGCGGCGTGGTGGCGTAGGAGGGCCAAGGGTGTGGATAGGGGGCCGATCCCCCGGCGGTAGTCGTCCACCAGCGCGGCGAGCCGTTTGCGCTCTTCGGGGTCCATGCGGTGGGACAGGAACCCGGCTGCGTGCTGTAGCGCGTTGGTGTTGGTTCCGGTGGTGGCCGGCTGCTTGAGGGCCTCCATAAAGAGGGTGCCGTATCGGGCCGTCACCCGGTCGAGCGGGGCTGTCTTGGCCTTTGCCAGCAGGCGTCCCAGCAGCCGCATGTGTGTCTCGCTGTGGGCCAGGAGGGTGAGTTTGTGGCGGGCGTGGAAGTCCATGAGTCTTCCCAGGGAGGCTTCCTCGCCAGTCCAGTCGCGCCATTCCCGGTAGGCGTGCACGCGCTCGACGAAGTTCTCGCACAACGGTGCGTCGTCCAGCCGGACTTCTTCTTCCATGGGCATGAGCGGGAGCGCCTCCGTCAGCGTCCGTGCGAACAGGCCGCGGCCCGCAAGGTCAGCGTCCCCGGACTGCACCGGGACGCCGTTCAACCCGCAGCTTGGGGAGCCCTGCTTGAAGATGAACCCCGACACCTCCAGCTTCTCGATCTCTGCGGTCCGCTGACGCCCGTGTTGGCGCATGGTCTCGGTCCAGTCCGTGCCGGACCGTTTCCCGATCATGCGGGGATCTTTCGGGTCGCCCACGAGTTCCACCGGCTCCCGCGGGACTCCCATGCCCGCCTCCCACTCTGGGCAGACGGACACGACGTCGAAGATGCGCGACAGTGTTTCCGTGACCACGCGGTGGCGTTTGTGGCCGCCGTCGTAGCGGATGGAATGACCCAGGAGACAAGCGCTGACTCCAATGCGAAGTCTGGGGGGCATGGTGGTTCGACCGTCCTGTTCCGTACCTGTCCGCGGGAACGAGTCCACATGTTACCATAGAAACCCCTGGACGATCCGGGGAACATGGGCGCGTCCTTCGACTTCGCTTCGCTACGCTCAGGACGAACGGGAATCTCCGCTACGCTCAGGCTCAGGACGAACGGGGACAGGGGTGTCAGGGGGAGGGATTCCATCCTGGATGTCTCGCTTCTGCGCCCGAACCGATCAAAGGAACCTCTGAACAATCCGGACAGGGGGCATGAGCACGTCCTTCGACTCCGCTTCGCTACGCTCAGGACGAACGGAAATAGGGGCGTCAGGGTGAGGGAATCGGGAATCCATCCCGGATGTCTCGATTGTTCAGAGGTTCCCAAATGCATTCAGGTGACCGCGGGCTGGCGCGCTTCAAGGCCGGATCCGGGTGTCCCGTGTCTGGATCGCTCTGGTGCATTCCGGTGACCGCGGGAGTACAATGGGCAATGGGAGTAGAAGGCTCTGTGCGGTCGGTCTTGCCTCCGGCGGTCGAAGCCCATGCGCGGGCGCGGGAGTCCGGCCGCGGGGTCGGGAGTGCGACGGTCTTGCAGGGTATGGAGGTGTCTCATGGGAAGGGTAGGTCTCATCGTGGTCCTGGTCCTTGGTCTGGCGGCGCCCGTGTCCGGCGAGGAGTTCACTGCGGAGACCCTCGACGCGATGGTGAAGGTCCGGGCGGAAGTACCCGCGGACGCGCGCACCGCGGGTTCCCTCGGCCCGTTGCGGGAAGGCAGCGGCGTGGTCATCGACTCCCGCGGGCTCATACTCACCATCGGCTACCTGATCCTGGAAGCGTCCCGCGTGCGCGTGACCGACGCCCGGGGCAAGGAGGCGCCGGCCAAGGTGGTGGCCTACGACCATGCCACGGGTTTCGGCCTGCTCCGCGCCCTGTCGCCGATGGGTTCCCGCCCCTTGGCGCTGGGGGCGTCCGGGGGTCTCGAACGCGGGTCGGAGGTGCTGATCCTCAGCTACTCCGGGAGCGGGCCATCCGGGCAGGAGGCGTATGTAGTCTCCCGGCGCGTGTTCGCGGGCTACTGGGAATACCTGCTGGAGCGGGCCATCTTTACCGCGCCGCACCACTCCGCCTTCGGCGGGGCCGCGTTGATCGACCGCGGCGGCAGCCTGCTGGGCGTCGGGTCGCTCCAGGTCCCGGAGGCGGTGCCCGGACATCCGGTGCCGGGCAACATGTTCGTGCCCATCGACCTGCTGAAGCCGATCCTGTCGGACCTCGTGTCGAAGGGCAGGTCCGCGGCCAGGCCGAGGCCCTGGCTGGGGGCGCAGATGGAAGAGTCGGGTGGACGTGTGGTGGTTCGTCGTGTATCCAAGGGAGGACCCGCGGCGCGCTCGGGCCTTCTGGCGGGGGACCTGATCGCCGGAGTCGATGGCGCCCCGGTGGAAGGCCTGGCGGATCTCTACCGCAAGGTCTGGTCCCTTGGCTCCGCGGGTGTGAGCGTTCCGCTCAACGTCCTCAAGGGGGTTCGAGTGGAGGAGGTGCGCGTGGCGTCCGGGGACCGCTACGACTACCTGCGACTGGACCCGGGCGATTGAGCCTCGTCTGCGGGTTCCGTCCCGCGGGGGCGTCGAAGCCCCGGCCGTCATCGCGGAGGGAAACGTCGAAGCCCCGGGCCCTCTCGATGAGGGCAACCCTGAACAGTTGCCCCCGTTCGTCCTGAGCGTAGTGAAGCGAAGTCGAAGGACGTGCTTTCCCATGGGGAGAGGCGCCTCAGGTCAGGATTGACCAGATGTTCTGGAGAAGACCGTGACTTTCACCCACCGCCGCCGGCAGTACCGCCGGTTGCTGCAGGGGACCGTCTGCCATTACCCGGCGTCCGTGTTCGATCCCGTGTCCGTGCGGCTGGCCGAAGCCGCGGGTTTCGAGACCGCCATGCTGGCGGGGTCCACCGCCTCGGCCGCGGTGCTGGGGGCGCCGGACCTCGTGGTGCTGACCCTCACGGAGTTCGCCGAGCAGGTGCGCCGCATCGTCCGGGCCGGGGAGGCGCCGCTGATGGTGGACGCGGACCACGGTTACGGCAACGCCCTGAGCGTCATGAGGACCGTGGAGGAGTTGGAGTCGGCGGGAGCGTCGGCCCTGACCATTGAGGACACGCGGTTGCCCAGAGGCTTCCGGCAGGAAGGGGCCGAGTTCATCTCGGTGGAGGAGTTCTCCGGCAAACTGAAGGCCGCGGCCGCGGCCCGTTCGGATCCGGACCTCGTGATCCTGGGTCGAAGCGGAGTCCTTCCGGCCCAGGGGACCGATGGAGTGGCCGTGCGGGTCGAGGCGTGCGAGGCCGCGGGGGCCGACGGAATCTTCCTCACCGGCGTGAAGTCCCGGGACCAGGTGGAGCGCATCGGGGCCATGACCCGCCTGCCGTTGGTGCTGGGCGCGGTCCCCCCGGACCTCCAGGACCGCGAGTTCCTCGCGGCCAACGGCGTGCGGGTGGCGCTCCAGGGGCACGCGCCGTTCCAGGTCGCGGTGCGCGCGCTCCACGAGTCGTACGTGCACCTGCGGCAGGGCCGCCCTCCCGCGGACCTCCGGGACCGGGCCGCCTCCCCGGAGTTGATGGACTTGGCCCTGGGCCGCGGCCGGTACGACTCCTGGACCGACGAGTTCCTGAAGTAATCGGGGGTAACCGACATTCCTGGTTGGCTGGTTACGACGGTGCAGCGTTACGGACGAGTGGCTCTGGGCTTCCTGCACATAGGTTTCAACCGCGGCATCCGCGGCACCTATGCGGTGTTCTACGTGGCGCTGTTCCAGGCCTTTGGCTGGTCCCGTGGGGTCACCGCGGGGGCGCTGTCGCTGTCGGTGCTGGTGGAAGGTTTCTCCCTGCCGGTGGCCGGCTCGCTGGTGGACCGGTGGGGGCCGCGCAAGACCCTGTTGCTGGGGGGCCTGCTGCTCACCGCTGGCTTGGCCTTCAGCGCCACGGTCTCGTCGTTGTGGCAGGCGTACTTCTGGCTGGGAGTGGTCACCGCCCTGGGGCTCGGTCTCATGGGCATGGTGCCCCACGTGGCCATCATCGCGCGCGAGTTCACCCGCCGCCGGGGCTTGGCCATGGGTCTGGCCTGGGCCGGCGGCGGCGTGGGCCTCGCCCTGCTGGTGCCCCTGGCGCAGTTCGTCATCGACTTCTGGGGCTGGCGCATCGCGTACGCGGCCCTGGGCGGCCTGGCCCTTGGCTTGGTGGTGCTGCCTTCGGGCATGTTGATGCCCCGTGACCGGGCGGAGCCGCGGAAGGCCGCGGACCCGGCCGCAGGCGCCGGGGACTGGACCGTAGGGGAGGCGCTGGTCAGCACCATGTTCTGGCTGCTGTTCCTGTCGCGGGTCATCGCCAGCATGGGCAACCAGATCATCACCACGCACCAGGTGGCCCATGCGGTGGACATCGGCTACAGCCCGCTCTTCGCAGCCTCCGTCCTCGGTTTCATGGGGATATCCAGCATCTTCGGCCGGGTGCTCTTCGGTTACCTGACGGACCGCGTCAACCACCAGCTCGTTTACACCCTGGTGCAGGTGGTCTCGTCTGCGGGGATCCTCGCCCTGGTGATGGCCGACAGCACCGAGCACCCGGTGCTCCTCTATGCGTACGCCCTGTGCTACGGCTTGGGCCAGGGGTCCAGGGCGCTGGTGCTGTCGGCCATATCGGCCGACGTCTTCCTGGGCAGGGACTTCGGCGCCATCTACGGCTACTTCACCATGAGCATCGGCGTCGGCGGGGCCATCGGGACCTGGCTCGGCGGTTTCCTGCACGACGTCACCGGAAGCTACACCGTCCCCTTCCTGATCGCGCTGGGGAACTTCGTCTTCTCCGTGTTCCTGGTGTGGGGCATCCGCCTCCTCAAGGGAGGCCGGCGGGGGAGCGGCTTCTAGCGGGGCTGCGGGACGGTGTTCCATCGGTTCGAATTCGAAGCGGAGTTCTATCCGGGCCTGGAGCGGATACCGTTCCACGTGAGGATGAAGCTCGACCTGGCCGGGGTGCGGTTGCCGCTGAAGACGTGGCGCGCTTTCCGCATGGAAGAGCGCCGGGCGCTTTGCCACCTGCCCGCGGACACGGACGAGGAAAGGGAAGTGTTCGCCTCGTTCCTCGCGGCCCTGGCCCGGTCCCATGCGAACGCCCCGGTCGAACGTTGCCCCGCGCTGGACGGGGACGCCTGGACCGCGGCCGGCGTGCCGGAGCCGGTGGCGGTGCGAAGCGGCGGCGCGGGGGTGCGGGTGACCCTCGCGGAGTGGGGACGCTGGGCTGCGCACGAACGCTACGTCCTGTACAAGACCGCGCTTTCCAAGGACCCGGAACTCTTTCCGACGGCCCTGCAAGAGCTGCGCCTGAGGCTCTGCGCCTGAAACGTCGTGCCCCATGAGTGACGAGACCGACGCTGTCGGTTCGGCCCTGGTCCTGGCCGGCGGCAGGAGCCGCCGCATGGGCCGGCCCAAGGCCCTGCTCCCCTTCGGCGGGCAGCCGTTGATCCTGCACGTGGTCCGGAGGCTCCGGCGGCTGTTCTCCGACATCGTGGTGGTGGCGGCGCCGGGGCAGGAGTTGCCGAAGCTTCCGGCCACGCTGGTGCGGGACGAGGTCGCGTACCAGGGTCCAGTGGGCGGAATGTGCCGGGGACTCCGGGCCTGCAAGGGCGCAGGGGTCTTCGTCGTCTCGTGCGACGCGCCCTTCCTCAACCTTTCCCTGGCGGCCCACCTGGCGTCCCGACTCCCCGGCCATGACGTGGTGGCGCCGTACTGGGAGGGGCGTCTGCAACCGTTGCACGCGGTGTACCGCCGCGGCGTGTCGCCGTTGCTGGAGCAGCAGCTTCGCCGCGGCGAGCTGCGTCCGGTGTTCCTCTACGACAAGGTGCGCACCTTGAAGGTGGACGAGGACGAGGTCCGCGCCTTCGACCCGGAAGGGTTGAGCTTCTTCAACGTGAACACCCCGGACGACTACGCCCGGGCCCGGGCTCTGTGGCGGAAGACGCCTCCCGGCGGGGGTCGGGTCGAGCCCGTGCGCGGCCCCGGCCCGGGCGGAGACGGCTAGTCACGGCCGTCCTCAGAAGCTCACCTTCGGCGACTCCGCGGCCTCTTCCTCGATGGCGAAGTACTCGGCTTTCTCCACCCCTGCAAGGTCTGCGTAGAAGCGGCCCGGCAGCTTGCGCACGAACGTGTTGACCGCGGTCACCCGGTCGTTGAACCGCTTCCGCTCCACCGCAAGACGGTTCTCGGTGCCTTCGAGCTGGTCCTGGAGCTTCAGGAAGGACTGGTTGGACTTGAGTTGCGGGTATTGCTCCCGCAGCACCAGCAGCCGGGACAGCGCGCGCTCGAACCCCGCCGCGGCCTGGGCCTTCTGGTTGACCGTGGCCGCCTGGAAATAGGCTTTGCGCGCGTTGGCGACCCCCAGGTAGATCTTGTCCTCCTGCTTGGCCACCCCCTTGACGGTCTCCACCAGGTTGGGGATCAGCTCGAAGCGCCGTTGGAGCTGGTTCTCCACCTGCGCCCACTGGTTCTTCACCGCCTCGTCCAGTGTGATGGCCCGGTTGTAGCCGCTGAGGACGCAACCGCCCGTCAACAGCACCAGCCCGACGATCGCGGCCAGCATGGCCAGGAGGATCTTCGATGCGCTCACGGTTCACTCCTTTCGGAAAGTTCCTCTGTCGAGGTATCCACGGTTCGCCGGGACGGTCAGGCGCGTCACCATCCGGCTCCGCCACCGCCGCCGCCGAAGCCGCCACCGCCGCCGAAAGAACCTCCGAAGCCTCCCCCGAAGCCGCCGCCAAGGCCTCCTCCGAAACCGCCCGCGGAGCCGCCCCACGAACGATGGCCTCCTCCCAGGAGGCTGCCGAGGACGGCGCCCATCAGGAGGCCGGACGCAACGCCCCGTCCTCCCCAGGCGGACCGATGACGCCGGCGGCGCAGCGATCCGAGGAAGAACAGCAGCACCAGCAGCGGCATCAGGGCGCTGCCGACTCCGGTGCCGGTCGCGCGCCCGCGGCCGCCGCGGACCCGGTGCTCGGGAACGCCGCCGAGCTCGACGCGCGCCGCGTCCGCCACCCGGTTGGCGGTGGCCACGGTAAGGAACAGGAGTCCTTCGGCGTACCTGCCCGCCCGGAAGAACTCGGCCGCGGCCTGCCGGGAGGCAGCGCCCGCCCAGGAGTCGGGGATGGCTCCCTCCAGACCGTAACCCGTATGGATGCGCACCCGCCGTTCCTTCACCGCCAGGACGATGAGCGCGCCGTTGTCCTTGCCCTCGCGTCCGAGTTTCCAGGCTTCCGCGTGGCGTTGCACGAAACCGAAGAAGTCCTCTCCGTCGGTGGTGGGAACGGTCAGCACCTTGACCTGGGCGGTGGTCTTCTGCTCCAGCTCGCGCAGCCAGCCCTCCATCCGGCGTTCGTCCGCGGCCTCGACGATGCCCGCGGCGTCCACCACGTAGGCGCCTGGGTCTTCGACCGTGACCGCCCCGTGGACCACGCCGGCAAGGCACAGGAACAGGACGAGACCCGAGAGGGCGCTACCACGCATCGATATGGGTCCTCAGGGCGTCCACGTCGGCGTAGAGGGTCTTGAACTCGTCCCATCCGTGCCGGCTCCGGTGGTCCACCGCGCTTCGGACTCCGGGCAGGGGACGGTGGATGCCGTTTTCGATGGCCGCTACCGTGTCCGCGGCCGGCCTGGGCTCCACGTCCCCGTGCAGCCAGAGCAGGCCTCGCAACGAGCGCAGCAGCCGCTCCCCCACGTCCACCTCTACGGTGGTCAGGGCCTTGTCGCGCCCTGCGGCGGCGAGCAGCGCCTGCCGCATGCCGAGCTGGATGGTCTTGACCTCGCGTTCGCACTGGCGCCTTACGTCCGCGGCCTGCAGGGGCAACTCCCGGAAGTAGTCCTCGCCGAACACGCAGACGCGGCGCTGGGCGATCTCCAGGAACTCCAGCGGGAAGGTGTCCACGGACGCTTCGATGTACTCGGGGGTCATGATGAGCGGGGCTGCGATGCGCGCCTTCCCCAGGCGCGGCCCCTGCTTGGCCAACCGCCGCAGCATCTCCAGGTCCACCGAGCCCACCACGAAGACGCTCCGGGCCGTTTGGGTCCGGGGGTCGAAGACGCCCGCGGCCACCGCGCCGAACAGCGTCAGCGACCGGGCGTTGTCGCCGGCCAGCTCCCGAAGGGTCTCGGCGTAGCGCCGGACCCGCTCGCGCATGGCTTCCGGCACGCCGGTGGTTACGTATTCTCCGTCCATGATCTCTTGCCTCCACGGGGCGCGCGGTCCACGAGGTCCCGGTCCCGCGGGAGTCCGGGTCGCTGCGGACGTTTCAGCCGAACCGGGCTGGGGAGAACTGCGGGTGCGGCTCCCCTCCCAAGAGCACGCGGGCGGCCAGCGAGCCCACCGCGGCGCTGGTGGTGACGCCGTGGCCGCCCAGGCCGGCCACCCAGAAGAACCCCTCGACTCCGGGGTCCCACCCGATGACGAACCGACCGTCGTCCGTGAAGGTCCGCAGCCCGGCCCAGTAACGTCCGATGGGGACGTCCGGGAAGTCGGGGTAGGCCGCGGCGAACCTCTCCGCCAGGAGCTCGACGGCTCCGGCGTCCGTGGGCGGGTCGCCGGGGGGCATCTCGTCCTGGTCGCACGCACACAACATCAGGCCGCCGGCTTCCGGCCGGAAATAGACTTCGTCCGAGACGTTGAGGACGAAGGGCCAGCGGGCGTCGACCCAGTCCAGCGGCGGGGTCACGAACAGGTGCCGGCGCCGGGGATGGAAGGCGATGGGCGCGGCGTCGGCCAGGGCGCCCACGGGACCGGCCCAGGGTCCCGCGGCGTTGACCGCCACGTCCGCCTCGAAGAAGCCCTGGTCCGTATCGACGCCCTCCACGCCGCGGCCGCGCACCCGGATCTCCCGCACATCCACCCCGTAGCGAACCACGGCGCCCCGGCTCTGGGCCGTCTTGAGGTAGCCGGACAGCAGGGCATGGACGTCGACGACGCCGTCCGACGCGCACCAGACGGCCCCGTCGAGGCCCCCGCCCTCGATCAGGGGCGCCGCCTCGACAGCCCGTTCCGGCGGCCACAACTCCACGTGGACGCCCTGCTCGCCCGCGAGCGCCGCTTCCTCTCGCAGCGTGTCCCATTGGGCGCCGCGTCCGGTGATCAGCGAGCCGATGGCGTCGTAGGCCACCGGCGCGGGCCAGTCCCGCGGAAGGTCCCGGATGAACGCGGCGCTTCGGGCCGCAAGGGCCGTCAGGGACGGCTCGGAGAGGACCTGGCGTATGAATCCCGCGTTCCGGCCCGAGGAGTGGACCCCGGCCACCGCTTCCCGCTCGACCACCACCACGCGGCGCGCGCCCCGGAGCGCCAGATGGCACGCGGTGGCCGCACCGGCGAACCCCGCTCCTATGATGACGTATCGTGCCTCTTGGGGCTGCATGCCGGCAGCGCCTCGCGGATGCGCAGGAGCGCGTCGCGGATGTCCGAGTCCGAGATCTGGAGATGGGTGACCGCCCGGATCCAGCCGCGGCCCACATGGTTCATGAGCACGCCCTTGCGGCGCAACTCCTCCACCGCTTCCGGTCCGTTGGCGGCTTGCCAATAGACCATGTTGGTGGGCGGTTCCGGGACGTCCACCCGGAGCGGGCGTCCGTCCTGGAGCAGCTCTTCCAGGCCCCGGGCCAGGGCCGCGGCGCGCCGATGGTCTTCCGTGAGGCGGCCGCGATGTTGCCGCACCCCGTACAGCGCGGCCGCGGCCAGGAACCCCGCTTGGCGCATGCCGCCGCCCAGGCGCTTGCGGATCTTCCGCGCCCGCGCCGCGTCTTCGCGGCTGCCGGCCAAGGCGGAGCCCACGGGCGCCCCGAGGCCCTTGGAAAAGCAGACGGCCACCGTGTCGAAGCCCGCGGCGAGCTCGCGTTCGGAGTCGCCGGTGGCCGCGGCCGCGTTCCAGATCCTGGCCCCGTCGCAGTGGGTCCTGAGTCCCAGGCCTCGGGCCGCGGCTACGATCCGTTCCGTTTCCCGCCGCGGCAAGGCCCGCCCGCGCCCGCGGTTGTGGGTGTTCTCCACCAGCATGAGGGTGGACGGCGCCTCGTGCAGGCCGTCGGCGCGGAACCGGCCCGCGATGGCTTCGTCGGACAGGTTCTCGCCGAACGGGATGAGGTCGAACTGCACCCCGGAAAGGGCGGCGCCGGCGCCCGCTTCATAGACGAAGGTATGAGAGCCTTCCTCGCACAGGACCGAGTCTCCGGGTCGGGTATGGAGCCGGATGGCGATCTGGTTGGCCATGGATCCCGAAGGCGTGAAGACCGCGGCCTCCTTGCCCAGGATCCCCGCCACCTCCTCCTCGAGGCGGTTGACCGTAGGGTCTTCGCCATAGACGTCGTCGCCCACTTCCGCGGCGGTCATGGCCCGGAGCATCTCCGGCGTGGGCGTCGTGACGGTGTCGGAGCGGAGGTCGATCATGTCGGAGGTCACTCGGGAGGCGGGAGCCTGAAGTTGCGCACCACCTGGCCGGACCTTCCCACGGGAGGAATCTCCTCCCCGTTGAACCGGAGGCTGACCCCCCCGGCGTTGCCGAAGGTGATGACGAACCCGGTCCGGGCGGATAGGGTGGCGACCTGTCCGGGGTCCAGGAGCATGTCCCGTGACTTCTCGTCGTCGGCCCGGATCCGCAGCCATGACTGCTCGTGGGCCACGATGGTCAGGCTCTGTGCGTCCGGCGAGTCCGCGGGCGGGGTCTCCTGGGTTTCGGTCTCTGGGACCTCGGTTTCCTGGGTCTCGGACGCCGCAGCCGCGAGGACGGGCGCGGCGTCGGGAGGCTCGGTCGCTTCCCCGCCGCGGTTCGCTGCGGCCGGTTGCGGCTCGTCGGCGCGGGATGCGGTTGCTTCCTCTTCCGGCTGCGGCGTGGACGCGTCCGTTGCGGCCGTTGACGCCGGAGCGTCCTGCGGCGGCGCTGGCGTCTCCGGCGCCGCGGCGACGGGTTCCGGCTCCGGTTCCTGTTCCGGCTCCGCGGTCTCCGGTTCCGGCTCCGGCGCGGCCACCAGCCGGGGTTCCGCGGGGTTCGTTTCGTTGGCTTCCGGCTGCAGCACGGAGTCCGCGGCGGCGTCCTCCGTGCCGGGCGGGTCCAGGGTCGGGAACGGCTGCGTCACGGGCTGGTCCGCCGGTGCCGAAGGCGGCGCCGGCTCCTCTACCGTTGCCGGACGGAAGTCGAGCAGTGTCGGGTTATTGAGATAGACGCCGACCCCGGCCATCACCAGCACTGCGGCCGTCACCGCGAGGAAGACGGGCTTCCGGGAACGGGCCTCCTGTTCGGGGGCTTGCAGGGCCGCTGCCCGGCGGCGGTTCTCGCGCAGGAATTCCACCTCCAGGGGCTCCACCTGGAGGTCCAGGAACGCCGCATAGCTGCGGAGGAAGTGCACCATGTAGAGGCGGTCCGAGACGAGCCGCTCGTTCCCCGTGCCTTCGAGGATCTCCAGGTAGTAGAGCGGGATGCGCGTGGCCTCTTCCACCTGCGCCAGCGTCAGTCCCTTTTGCTCCCGCGCTTCGCGAATCTGGTCGGCAGTCCCGCTCATGGACCTCGGAATATCCTCGTGCGCCTCTGGTGCTTCCATACGCTTCCCGGAGTCTGCGTTCAATATAACGAGTTCAATATAACGAATATGCGAGCGTTTTCCGATACCGGGGCGTCAGTTCGCCGTATCGAACACCGGGGCGCCCGGATAGAAGGCGGCGAAGCGCTCGTTCAGGATCGGGTTGTACGGGAGTTGCCGGAGCTTTCTCCCCTTGAGTGGCCCCTCCAGGGCTTCTCCGCGCAGCCACGACCAAAGGCTGCCGGTCTCGTTGTCGCGCAGCAGCGCGTGGCCCTGGGCGTCCTTTCGGTCCGAACGCGCGAACGTCAACACGCGATGGTCGAGCTCCCGGCGCCAAGCCGTGGCGGTGGCGTCGTCCGGGGAATAGAAGACCAGGACCTTGGCGCCGTTGAACTCGTCGTTGACCACGTTCCGTTGCTCCAGCGCCCGGTAGGGGTAGAGTTTGCTCTCGAACCGGACCACCACCGCCAGACCGAGGATGTCGCTCTGGAAGGGACCCACGTAGGTCCCCATGAACCCGCCCCGCCGGTAGCCCGGCAGCACCCGGGTGTGTGGATAGTTCTTCTTCCATTTGGCCCAACTCGTCACCGTGGACGGCATGAATTCGAGCCGCTTCCCCTCGAGGGGGCCGAAGGCGGCTTCCCCGGTGACGTGGACCCACAGGGAATCGGTCTCCCGGTCGTACATGACGAACGAGTTTTCGTAGAGTATGCCCGCGTGCCCGAAGCTCAGCACCCTGTCGTCGAGTCGGCGTCTATACACGATAGACGTCTGGCACAGGGGTCACCAGGAGATGGCGATGGGCGTCCCTCCGATGACGTCGTTGCCGAGCTCGTGGACGCCCATGATGGTGATGGGGTATGCCTTGGCTTCCCCGCGGTGGGCGACGCCGATGACCGCGTCCCGGTCGAAGATGACCTGCTCCGCCTCGGCTTCCGCCGCGCCCAGCATCTCCGGGTCGTCGAAGACCGGGAACGCGTCCCGCGGCACCGCCTGGTAACCGAAGGGTTGCGCCCCCGCGGTGGCCGCGAGCGCGCTCAGCGCCAGGGCGCTCAGCCAGACTCCTGCACGGTTTCCGGGCATGGGTTCGCCTCCTGCGCGTTGCGCCGCCGTCTTGGCGGGTCGTTCCGGTATGCCGGGCGCTGCATGGGCTCGATACGGGGCGCATCCCCGGTTCCGCCTGCCGCGAAAGCAGGACGCCGGACGCGCCCCGGTCTCATGGCCGTTCGAACCCCAGGACCTGGCCGGTAACGTAGTCGCTGTCGCCGGACGCGAAGAAGACGAACGCCGGCGCCACCGCCTCCGCGGGAACCGGGTTCGGCCGCGCCCGGGCGGCCTGCTCGCGGCCGCGGAACTCGGCGATGGCGTCGGTCATGCGCGTGTCCGCCACCGGCGAGACGCAGTTGACCTGGATGTTGTGGGGCTTCATCTCGTTGGCGACGTTGAAGGTCAACGCGATGATCCCGCCCTTGGCGCTGGCGTAGTCGGACACGCCGTGGGAAGGCCGCAGCGCCGCGGGCCCGGTCAGGTTGATGATCTTGCCCGACCGTTGCCGTTTCATGGAGGGCAGCACCGCCTGGGTGCAGTTGAAGGTCCCCTTGAGATGGACCCGGATGGTCTCGTCCCACTGGTCCTCGGTGATTTCCTCGAACCGCGCCAGCCTCAGGACGCCCGCGTTGTTGACCAGCACGTCGATGCGGCCCCAGCGCTCGTTTACTTCGTTCACCAGCGCGTCCACCTGGGACCGTCGGCCCACGTCCACCGTCCGCGCCATGCTTTCGGCGCCGAGCTCCGAGAGCTCCCGCTGGACCGAATCGAGAGCCGCCCGGTCCTGCACCCCGACGATGGCCAGTACCGCGCCCTCGCGTGCGAACTCCAGCGCCACCGCCCGGCCGATGCCGCGGCTGGCGCCGGTGACCACCGCCACCTTTGCGTCAAGCCTTCCCATGCGCCCTTCTTCCGGCCAGGTCGTTCACGGTCCGCGCCAGGCTGCGGCACAACTCCGGCAGGTCCTCGCGCTCGACGCCGCAGTAGGCGATGCGGAGGCCGTTCATGGCGCTTCCCTCGAACGGCACCGCGCCGACCCCGTGCTCGTCGAGCAGGTGGTTGGCCACGTCCGTGGCCCTGAGCCCCGACTCCGGCAGCAGGTTCACGAAGCAGAAGAAGCCTCCGTGGAACGGCTCCACGGCGAGGAGGTCGGTGTCCAACCCGTCGAGCTCCTGCTTCAGGGTCTCGTACCGCTGCTTCAGCAGGTCGAAGGTCCGGCGGCGTTCGTCCAGCAGCCGGTCCATCCGGGCGAGGGCCTTGGTGGCCACGGACTGGGTGACCGTCGCGCTGTTGGAGAACAGGCCCCGGATGACCCCGCCGAACTTGTTGTCCAGCTCCTCCGCCAGGCTCCCGGCGCCGTTCGGGGCGCGCCAGTCGTCGGGACAGGCCAGCGAGACGGCGCCCGCGCGCCCGCCGTACCACAGCAGTTCCTTGGTGACCCCGTCGATCTTCACGGGCAGGAGGTTGGACCGGGGCCGGACCCGGTAGAAGAGCGACGACTGCATGGCCGCGGGGTCATATACGTAGCTCTCGTAGGCGTCGTCGAACAGCAGCACCAGGCGTTTTTCGGACTCCTGGGCAAGCCGCTCCAGCCCGTCCACGAGACCGCGGCCTGCGGCCTCGGAAGGGCAGAACCCCGTCGGGTTGTTGGGGAAGTTGAGCAGCGCCACCGCCACGTCCTGCCGGCGCCACACCCGTTGCACCGCGGCCAGCAACCCGGCCGCGTTCAGGTCGCCGTCCCGGAGCAGCGGGAAGTCCACGACGTCGAGGCCGAGGTTCCGTCCGAGGACGTGGTCGTAGTTCTCCCAGCGCCGGTCCGCGACGATGATGGACCGGCCCGGGTCCACGAACATCCGCGCGCAGATGCTGATGGCCGCGGTGATCCCCGGCGTGAGGATCGGCTGGTGCAGTTGCCTTTCCAGCCGTGGGGACTCGTCCCCCGCGCGCCCCAGGACCCACCCGCGCCATGCCGCACGGAAGGCGGGGGTGCCGGTCTCCGGCGTGTACGGGACCACCTCCTCGGTGTCCAGTCCGTGGAAGAACGAGTGGATCAGCGGCGCGCAGAGGGTGATCCGGCGCTCTCCGCCCTCGGGGAACACCGCGCTCTCGCGTCCCCGCGCCGATCCGATGGTGGCGTTGATCCGGGCCCCGGCCCTGGCCTTGCGGGTCCAGTAGAGGATGCCCTGGGGGTTGTAGATCCTCTTCCCGAACTCGGAGAAGAAAGCCGCGGCCCCGGTGCGCTCCAGCGCGGAAAAGTCCATTGGGTGGCTCAAGCCTCCTCGGCCGGGCAGGACCGGCGTTGCCGCCCGTCTGCTCCAACGGGCGCTTTGCCTTCAGGTCCCGGGCGCCCCGCCAACGAATCGTCCGTGACGGGCTCCCTAAGCGAAGGCCCGGTCCAGGCGGGCCATGTCTTCGTCGGACAGCCGCCAGTCCGACGCGCCGCAGTTCTCGGTGGTGCGGGAGACGCTGTCGGACTTGGGGATGGCGATGACGCTCTCGTGGGAGACGCACCAGTTGAGCGCCGCCTGGGCGGGCGTCTTCCGGTTCCCTTCGGCGACCTCCCGGAGCGCTTTCGTCCCCTTCGACGCGAACCGACCGGCCTCGGCCGCCAGCTTGCCGCTGTCCAGCGGGGTGTAGGCGATGATGGTGACGGCGTGACGCTCGCAATAGGGCATCAGCTTCCGCTCGACGTCGCGTCTCCGGAGGTTGTACAGGACCTGGTTCGACACGATGGGATGGTGGCTCATGGCGGCCCGGGCTTCGGCCAACTGGTCCGTGGAGAAGTTGCTCACGCCGATGTACTTGATCCGGCCCGAATCCGCCAGCGCCTCCATGGCCCGCATGGTCTCCCCGATGGGCGTGCGGGGGTTCGGCCAGTGGACCTGGTAGAGGTCGATGGCGTCCACGTCCAGGCGCCGCAGGCTGGCCTCCGCAGCCCGGAGCACGTCGTCGTATCCCAGGTGGTCCCCGGAAACCTTGCTGGCGATGAAGACCCGCTCGCGGATCCCTCGAACCGCCTCGCCCACCACGTCCTCGGTCCGGTACATTTCGGCCGTGTCGATGAGGTTGGCGCCCAGCTCGATGCCGCGCCGCAAGGGTTCGACCCCGCCCCGGTACTTCCAGACCCCCAGCCCGATCTCGGGAACCCGAACCCCGGCGCTGCCGAGCGGTTTCGTCTTCATGGGGCGCCTGCCGCGGCTCGACGCACTGAACGGTGGCTCACGCCTCGACGCCTCCCGCGTATGCCCGGGGACGGTCCGAGGCGCGCGGGCGTCTATTGGGATGCGTTGGCCGCGGCGCCGTCACCGGAGGATGACTTTTCGGAGGTTTTGCCGCCCGTCGATGATGCCGAGTCGGAGGAGTCCTTGCCTTCGCTGGCGGCGCCCTCTCCCTTGTCTCCGTTGGAACCCTTGCCCCGTCCGTAATCGGTGACGTACCAACCGGAGCCCTTGAGTTGGAACGACGTGTTCGAGATGAGCTTCCGGACCTTGCCCTGGCACGTGGGACACTCCTCCAGCGGATCCTCGGTGATCCTCTGGGTCGCCTCGAAAACGCCGCATTCCGCGCACTTGTACTCGTAGATGGGCATATGCGTGCCTCGCACGGGTAAGCTGCCCCCAACTTAACCGCCATGCGCCGGGTTGTCAACGGCGCGGCTCTTCCCGGATCCACCGCCAGAGGCGAGGGGCTTGGGGGTGTCAATCCCGCGGAAAGATGATATAAAGGAGACACTGGACAATTGGGCAGAGGGATGAGTGCGCCCTTCGACTCCGCTTCGCTACGCTCAGGACGAACGGAGATGGGGTCAGGGTGAGGGAACCCATCCCGGATGTCTCGACCGTTCCGATGTTCCTGAACATGATCGAGTAGCAAAAGGAGTCCGGCCATGCTGCATTCAGGGCAAACCCATCGCTGCCATCGCCAAGAGAATGCCCCCCCCCCCCCCCCCCCCCATGTCGCGTCGGCGGCCCTGTGACCGCCGACAACTACGCCGCTCACGAACAACCCGAAATCAAGGAACCCTTGAACGATCGGGATAAGGGGCATGAGCGCGTCCCTCTCTACCGGAAACAGCGGTCAGCTTGTCGGCACGCCGGAACGTCGCTTCCTATTCTCGATGGGTTGGGAAGGGTTCGACCCCTTTTCACCCCGGGCGCTCCGTATGGACCCAGGAGGAAACTTCACATGACAAATCCGGCTCTCCACGCTTTCAAGCGGGCAAGGCAGGAGGGAAAGCGGATTCCCGCTTTCGCGGGAATGACGGGATGGGGAGTGCCGCACTCCCTTCCATTCGTCCTGGCAACCGTTCTGGTGAGCGCGGCCCTGGCCGGCTGCGGCGGCGGCGGCAAGACGACTGTCCCCCCCCCCCCCCCCCCCCCCTCCCCAATTCCCGTAACGGGATTGCCTGAGGATCGTACACTCACGCCGGGCGACACCACGATCCCTGCGGGCGAAAGCCGACAAGTTGGGGAGGAAGATGGCAAGAAGATCGTCGCTTCCTGCCCGGCCGGTGGCGAAGACTGCGTCCTCACCGTTGCCGCGGACGGCACGGCCCAATCCTCGGGCGGTACCCCCACGTTGGCGACATACACCCCCATAACGGGACTGCCTGAGGGTAGTACGCTGGAACCGGGCACGATCCTGGCCGGTCAGAGCCGACTGGTTCACAGCGACTTCGACACGAGGACGGTGGTCACCTGCCCCGCTGACGGCGAAGACTGCGTCCTCACCGTTGCGGCAGGCGGCGCCGCCGAATCCACGGGCGGTGCGCTCCGGGTAGTGACATACACCACCCTGTACCTGCCGAGCGGTCATACCCTGGCCGAGAGTACGACGATCCCTGCGGGTGAGAGCCGGGAGATAGGCTATTCCAGGGGCAGGAGCCATGTCCTCGCATGCCCGGCTGACGGCCAGGACTGCGTGGTCACCTACGAGTACGGCGCCGCCGAATCCACGGGCGGCATGACCTCCGTCGTGGTGACCGCGAGCAACGAGATGGTCTGGCAGGCCAACAACGGCCCTGCCGGGACTTCCAACGGAGCCCATGCGAAGGGCCTCCAGGGGAGGCTGCTGCTAGCCGCCTTCGACACCCCCAACGCCCTGCTCCGAAGCGACGTGGGGGGGCGGGTCAAAAGGGCCGGGGCCATCGTGCAGAACTCCAAGAACTACCTGGGGGAGCCCAGCCGCACGGTGACGCCCACCGCAACCTGGGCCAGCAGCGACGACGCGCCCACCTTGGAGTTGGCCGTGGCAGGCACGGGCGGCGGCGCGGAAGGCAGCGACTTCTCGGTTGACGAAGACAGTGCCATCCCCAGCCTCGGAACCGGTTGGAACGGCGTGGCGCTGGGCAGAACCATGATTAGCGGAAGGACTACCCCGCCACATACCGTGCATGCCGTCCTCTACTCGAACATCGAGCAACAGCCCGAAGGGGGAAGCGCGGACGAATACTACCTGACCCTCGGAGCATGGCTGGTGCTGCCCAAGGACCGCAACGCCCCTAACTGGCAGTACAACCTGGGGGTCTTTGCCCAGGGCCATGCAGCGACTGCGCTCACCAACACCAACCTCCAGGCCCTCTCCGGCACGGCCACGTACGAAGGGCCGGCGACCGGCCTCTACTCGAAGGCCGCCTACCGCGGCTCGCTCCTTTCACGCAAGCTCCGAAGCGCAAAGGTCGGTTCCTTCACCGCAACGGCCACCATCAACGCGAACTTCGGCGGCGCCGGCAACTTCACGGGAGCCCAGTTTGCCGGAAGCGTCACCAATTTCAGGGAGAACGGCGAACCCCTCGGTGAATGGACGGTGGACCTCAATGCCGGATTGTCTTCCACGAACGAACCCGCGAGCGAACCCATGACGGACGATCTCTTCTACGGCGGTACCGGCGGTTCAGCGGACGGCCAGAGTCTGTCCGGACAGTGGGGAGTCCAGTTCTTCCGGAACCGGTCCGGCGGCGACGCAGACTACGCCGTGGGGACTTTCACCGCCTCCACCGCCGGTTCCAACAACGACGCCCTCCACATCGTCGGCGCATACGGCGCCGAAAGCCAATAAAACCCCTCGCCCTTCCCGGCCCTTCCGGCTTTCCCCCGGGCGGAGTCCCACGGCTTGGCGTCCCCTCCCCCTCGAAGGGGAGGGGATCGGATTCTCCGCAACGCTGAAGTTTGCCCTCCCGTCCGCACGGAAGCCGCGGGCTTGACTTGCCGTTCGACGGGGTGTTACGTGCGAACATCCGGGGCCGGGCGCCGATGGCCGCTTTTGCGGCGTTCCCTTGCGGGGTCCCGCGGCGCCGCAGGGGATTCGCGGACCGGGACGGGGCGGGCGCAGGCTGCGAGACAAGGAGGGCAGGAATGGATTTCGAACTTCCCGAAGAGGTCAGGATCGTCAAGAACACCATGCGCGACTTCGTGGACCGGGAGTTGATCCCGCTGGAGCGGGACTACCGCCCCGAGGGCGAAGAGATGCCCGAAGAGTTGTACAAGCCGCTCCAGGAGAAGACCCGGGCCATGGGGTTCTGGATGCTCGACGTGCCCGAGGAATACGGCGGCGCCGCGCTCGACCTGCTGACCCGCTGCGTCATCCAGGAGGAGGTCTCCCGGAGCGTCGCCATCCCCTTCCGCAACAACCCGATCTTCGGCCCGGACGTGCGCGCGGTCCTGTTCGAGTGCAACGACGAGCAGAAGGAGCGCTACCTGTACCCGGTCATCCGCGGCGAGAAGACCGCGTGTTTCGCCCAGACCGAACCCGACGCCGGCGGCGACCCCGCGGGCATGAAGACCCGCGCGGTGCTCGACGGCGACCACTACGTGCTGAACGGGACCAAACGCTTCATCACCGGCGCAGGCTTCTCGGACTTCGCCCAGGTCATGGCGGTGACGGACCCCGAGAAGCGCGCCCGGGGCGGCATCACCTGCTTCCTCGTGGACATGGACACCCCCGGGGTGACCATCGAGCGCCGCTGGCCCACCATGATGGGCGACGCGCCTTTCCAGATCCTCTTCGAGGACGCACGGGTGCCCGCGGCCAACGTGGTGGGGGAGGTGGGGCAGGGGTTCCGGCTGGCCCAGACGTGGCTCCAGGAGGGGCGCGTCAAGGGCCACGGGGCGCGCTGCCTGGGCATCGCGGAACGGTCCCTGGACATGATGATGGACTACTCGCAGGTCCGCACCACTTTCGGCCAGCCGCTGGCGGAAAGGCAGGCCGTCCAGTTCATGATCGCCGACTCCGTCATGGAGCTGCACATGGCGCGCAACCTGGTCTATGAATGCGCTTGGCGCCACGACAGGGGCGAGGACGTGCGCAACCTGGCATACATGGTCAAGTGCGTGTGCACGGAGATGGCGAGCCGGGTGGTGGACCGCTCCATCCAGGTCCACGGCGGCATCGGCCTCACCAAGGAACTGCCGCTGGAATGGTGGTACCGGCAGATGCGCAGCATCCGCATCACCGAGGGCGCCACCGAGGTGCTGCGCTGGCGGCTGGCCCAGAACCTCCTGCGCGCCCGCGCCAAGAACCGGAAATGAGCGGCGAGACCCTGCTTTCGGGGTTCAGGGTGCTGGACCTGAGCTCCTCCATGGGGGCCTTCTGCGGCAAGGTGCTGGCGGACCTGGGCATGGACGTGGTCAAGGTGGAGCCGCCCGCAGGCGAGGACTTGAGGAGCGAACCGCCCTTTGCCGGAGGACGGAACCACCGGGAGGGCAGCCTCCGGTTCGCCTACTTCAACTCCGGCAAGCGCGGCGTCACGCTGGACCTGTCCCGGCAGGCGGGCCGAGACCTCCTGCTGGGGTTGGTGGAGAAGGCGGACGTGGTGGTGGACAGCCACGACCCCGGCTACCTGGAGGGAGTGGGGCTCGGCTACGGCGAGCTGGTGGCGCGCCGCCCCCGGCTCGTGCTGGTGTCCATCTCGGGCTTCGGGCGGGACGGCCCCTACCGCGACTACCTGGCCCCGGACCTGGTCGCCAACGCCATGGGCGGCCTGCTGTTCATCAGCGGCGACCCGAACCTTGCGCCCTGTGTGCCCCCGGGCGGCCAGTCCTACGTTTACACCTCCCTCTACGCCGCGTTCGGCGCGCTCCTGGCCCTGTGGCAACGCGAGACCAGGGGGCTGGGAGCGCACATCGACGCGTCGGTGCAGGCCAGCATGGCGCTCCACGAGCACGTGGCGTTCACCTACTCGGCCGAAGGGCGGCTCATGAAGCGGGCCGGCAGCCAGCACCAGCACGTGGCTCCGGCGAACCTGTTCCCGTGCAAGGACGGCTGGATCTCGTTCTTCGCCACCCAGCGGCACTGGCCCATCTTCCTCGACATGTGGGAGGGACACCCGCCCGAGCTGGACGACCCGGAGTTGCGCATCAACACCAAACGGCGCGCGGCCGCGGACTGGATCAACCCCATGGTGGCGTCGTTCACCTCCCGGTACGAGAAGGAAGAGTTGTCGCTGCTCTTGCAGAAGCATGGCCTGCCCGCGTTGCCGGTGAACTCGCCGAGGGATTTCATGGAGGACCCGCACATCGTGGAGCGGGGCTTCTTCGGCACGGTCTCGCACCCCGTCCTGGGCGTGTTCTCCCAGCCGGGCGCGCCTTTCCTGCTGGACGGCGCGCGCTCTGGCCCCCGGCCGGCGCCCATGCTGGGCCAGCACAACGGGGAGATCCTGGGCGGCGAGCTCGGGTTGAGCGAGGAGGACCTGGGGGTGTTGTCCGCGGAAGGGGTCCTGTGACCGCGGCGCGCGTTCCGCCGCCCCGCGCGAAGGTCCGGTAAACGGGTCCGCATCCGTTGCAACGGACCCCGGGAGTCGTCATGGCAAGTCCCAACAGGATACTCGAAGGCGTTCGGATCATCTCCTTCACCACCGGTTACGCGGGTCCCTACGCCGCCCGGCTGCTGGCCCAGTACGGCGCGGAGGTCATCAAGGTGGAGTCCTGCCCGGGCGGCCTCGACACCTTCCGGCACTACGGCCAGCACAACGACGTCAACGCCGCGCCGCGCTTCATCGAATGCAACCTCGCCATACGCTCCGTCACCGTCAACATCAAGCACGACCTGGGCAAGAGGGTCATCCGGGAGCTCGCCGCCAAGTCCAACGCCGTGCTGGTGAACTTCCGGCCCCACGTGCTCGCGCGGCTGGGACTCGGCGACGACGAGCTCAGGAAGGTCAACCCCTCCCTCGTCATCCTCAAGTTGCCGGGACTCGGCGAGACCGGACCGAAGAACTGGTTCGGCACCTGGGGCTTCAACCTCAACGCCTTCAGCGGCATGACCTACCTGTGGAACCACCCCGGACAGGAACGCCCCATCGGCAGCCAGGGCGTCTATCCGGACCACCTGGGCTTCATCACCGCGCCCACCGTCATGATGGCCGCGCTGCTGCGCCAGCGGCTCACCGGCAAGGGCGCGTCCATCGACGTGTCCCAGGGCGAGGTCACCGCCTATACGCTGGGGGTCAGCTACCTGGAATCGAGCATCAACGGAGTAGATCCCGAGCCCCAGGGGAACCGCAGCCCCACCGCGGCGCCCCATGGCTGTTACCGCTGCCAGGGCGAAGAAAGGTGGTGCGTGGTCTCGGTGACGAACGACGACCAGTGGCGGCGCCTGTGCCGCTTCATGGGAAACGAGGAGTTGGCCGACGACCGCCGCTTCGCCACCTGCCTCGCCCGGCGGCGCAACGGGGAGGCCCTCGACGACCTCATGGCCGAGTGGATGGCCGCCCGGACCGCGGAGGACGTGGCCCACGGCCTGCAAGCGGCCGGGGTCGCCGCGGGAGTGGTGCAGAACGGCGCTGATCTGTTGAAGGACCCGCAACTCCGGGGCCGGGACTATTTCCAGAAGTACGACGACTCTCCCATCGGCCCCTTCGAGGTTCCCCGGGGCGGCCTGCTCTTCGAGGACATGCCCGACGAGGACATACCGATCACCCCGGGGTTGGGCAAGCACACCGAGCAGGTCATGCGCGAGGTGCTGGGTTACGACGACGCCACCATCCGGGAGTGGAAGGAAGCGGGCGTGCTGGAATAGGCGCGGAGCCGATCCGGGCGAAGGACCGAATGCCGGTCATGGGACGGACCTGGGCAACATGGTAGGATAGGCGCATGGCTCGGATGCCCGAACACGTTCCGAACTCGCAGGAGGCGCTGAACGCCCTGCTGTGCGACCTCCTTCCGCGGCAGGGCGCTTGGACCGACGACGCCTACCTTTGGCTCACGGACCACAGCCGCCGCCTGGTCGAGTTCACGGACGGCCGGGTCGAGGAACTGCCCATGCCCACGTCCACGCACCAGGCTATCCTCCTGTTCCTCTACGTCCTGTTCCGCGAGCACCTCAAGCCGCACGGCGTCGTGATGGTTTCCGCGTTGCGGATGCGCATCCGCGAGGGCAAATTCCGGGAACCGGACATCCTGTTGCTCCGCGACCGATCGGACCCCCGCTACCAGGACCGCTACTGGCTCGGCGCCGACTTGGTGGTCGAGGTGGTGAGCCCGGACGACCCGCAGCGGGACCTGGTGGAGAAACGCGCCGACTACGCCGAAGGCGGCATTCCCGAGTACTGGATCGTGGACCCCCGGGACGAGACCGTTACGGTGCTCGCGCTCCGGGGCGGCGCCTACGTGGAGCACGGCGTCTTCTCCCGCGGCGACACGGCCACGTCGCCATCCCTCGAAGGTTTCACCGCGGACGTGTCCGCGGTGTTCGATGCCCCGGAATCGGGGGCCTGAACGGCTTCGGCACGGGGTCCGGGACCCGCGCGGAGTATCCGTCAGGACCACGTGGAGCGCCCGGACCACAGCGCCGAGACCGGCGCCGCGAGCAGGCGTTCTCCGAAAGGCACGACTCGCTCGTGGTCGTGGAGCACCAGTCCCAGTACGAACCTGTCGCCGCAGGCGTCGGACAGGCGGCGCAGGCCTCCGAAGTCCCGGGGGGAAACGGTGGCGGAGGCCTTGACCTCGATTCCGACCACGCGTCCGCGGCGGTCCTCGATGACGATATCGACCTCGTGTCGTTCCTTGTCGCGGAAATGCGAGAAGTCGTACCGGTCCTGGGACCAGCTCGCCAGTTTCAGGAGTTCGGCCAGGACGAAGGTTTCCAGCAAGGGTCCCAACAAGGCCCTGTCTTTCCGCAGCCGGTTCGGGGAAACGTCCCTCAATGCCGCGAGCAGTCCCGAGTCGAGGAAATGCAGCTTGGGTGTTTTGGTGAGCCGTTTGAGCGCGTTGCTGTACCAGGGTTGCAGGGAACGCAGGAGATACAGGCTTTCGAAGACGCCGGTGTACTTGCGCGTGGTGAGGTGGTTCATCCCCAGTTGCGCGCCGAAACCGGAATGGTTCACGAGCTGTCCGGAGTGTTGGGCGAGGACCCGCAGGAGTTTGGGCATCGAGGGCAGCTTCTCGAATTGGGCGGTGTCGCGGACGTCCCGCTGGACGATGGCCTCCACGTAGTCGAGATACCAGTCCCGCCGGCGGTTCCACCGTGAACGAGCGAGGGCCTCAGGGTAGCCGCCCGCGACAACCCGGTCGATGAGTTCGTGCCCGACGACGGCCTCGCAGGTCTCGGGCGCCCGCTGGATCTCGTCGATCACGACCCTGTCGAGCCCGCGTATGAAACCCACCGGGTCTGCGGACGCCGCATCCAGCTCAAGCCCATGACCCCGCGGCCGGTGCAGGGAGATTGTCGGGAGTCGTTCGACGTGATAGACCCCTTCGCCAAGCCGGGGCGCGTCGCTTTTCCGCTCCGAACCCCGGCATGAACGAAAGGAAAACCCATGGATTACGCTTCGATGGAGAGTCCGGTGGGCGAGCTGCTGATCGTGGGGGACGGCGAGGCCGTCAGGGAGATCCGCTTCGGAAAGGGAGAGCGTCGGTCCGCCGGGGTGGAGGATGGCTGGCGGAGCGGCGGCGCGGTGGTGGAGGAGGCGAAGAAGCAGCTCGACGAGTACTTCGAGGGCCGCCGGAGGGCCTTCGACCTGCCTCTGGCCCCGTCGGGCACCCGGTTCCAGCTACGCGCGTGGCGGGCGCTCCAGGAAATCCCCTACGGCGCCACCCGCTCCTACGGCGAGCAGGCCCGGGCCATGGGGCAGCCGCAGGCGGTGCGCGCGGTGGGCGCGGCCAACGGGCGTAACCCCATCTCCATCGTCGTTCCCTGCCACCGGGTCATCGGCGGAGACGGAACCCTCACCGGCTACGCCGGCGGCCTCCACATCAAGGAGTTCCTGCTCGACCTGGAACGGCGACAAGCCGAGGCGGAACCACAAGGGTAGGAGCTTGAGGACAAACGCGTCCGAGCCCCGGCGATAGAGGTCGGTTTGTCAGTCACCGGTCCTCCAGTGTAGCTGATCGCTCCTCAACTCATGCGCGACGTCCCGTGCCCGTTCGGGATGGGCATGGAGGTCGAGATATGCCTGCACCGGATGGACGCAGTGAACGCCGTTTCGCACGGATCCACCATGAAACACGCCTTCGTCGTTCGGGACGATCAGCCAGACGAATGGCTGGCAGTCGGCATCGACCAGTTCCGCGAGACGTCCAGCGATCTCGTGGATGGCCTTCGGGGCGGATGGTATGTCCATGCTTGACTAAATAGAGCGATATGACAGGTTTGTCAAGTCGCTATATTTAGTCAAGTTACGGCCTCGGGAATCCGACGGGCTACCCCGGATACCTGGCCCGGGCCTGCCGTCCGTGGCCCTTCTGCCCCACCACCTTGCCGTCACGATACACGGTGGTCCCGCGCACGAAGGTGCGCACGGGGACGCCCCGCACCTTGCGGCCGGCGTAGGGGGTCCAGCCGATGAGGCTGAGTACGTCTTCGTCCCGGATCTCCTTCTCCGCGTCGAGGTCCACCAGCACCAGGTCGGCGTCGCAGCCTACCTCGATGCGCCCTTTGCGCTCGACCCCGAAGATCCGCGCCGGACCGGTGGAGGTGGCCTCCACCACGCGTTCCAGGGAGATCTTGCCCTTGGCCGCGGCGTCGAACAGGAGGCTCAGGTAGTACTGGGCCGAGGGCGTCCCGGTGTGGGCCTTCCAGCCGTCCTCCCAGCCGATCTCCTTCTCTTCCCGGGTGTGCGGCGCATGGTCGGTGGACACGATGTCGATGGTTCCGTCGCACAGGCCGCCCCACAGGTGGGGCGCGTTCTCCTCCGGCACCCAGTAGGAGAGGGCGTAGGACCCCAGCCGCTCGATCTCCGACCAGTCCGACCCCAGGAACAGCGCCCAGGGGTTGATCTCCGCGCTCACCCGCTGGCCGTTGGCCTTGGCCCGCCGGAGGATCTCCACGCTGCCCGCGGTCTGGATGTGGAGCAGGTGCAGGTGGACTCCGGTGGCCTGCTGCAACCGCACCAGGAGCTGGATGGCGGTCTCCCAGATCACTCCGTCATGGGCCGCGTAGGCCTTGGCGTAGGCCAGGCAGTCGCGTTCCCCCCGGTCCCAGAACTTCTTCTCGATGTGGTCCATGAGCGCCTGGTCGTGGGGATGGACCATGAGCGGGACGTTGGCCGCGGCGCACGCCTCCATGATCTCCATGAGCTTGCCGTGGTCGTGGACGCCGATGCCCGGCATGTGGGGGTAGTCCCGGCCCGTGTCCACCACCATGAACACCTTGAAGGCGGCGATGCCCTGTTGGGCCAGCTTGGGGATCTCCTCCGGGATGGTGCCGGCCGGGTTGACGTTGTAATCGATGAAGGACTTCTCCTCGTAGACCCGGAACAGCGCGTCGAGCCGCTCCACCGTGTTGGGCGGCGGCGTCACGTTGGGCATGGCCACGGAGGTGGTGACCCCGCCCGCGGCGCACTGCATGGTGGCGGTCTGGATGTTCTCCTTGTAGTCGTACCCACCGGGCTCGCCGCCTTCCCGGTGGTGCGAGTGCATGTCCACCGCCCCGGGGACCACCGCCAGGCCCGCGGCGTCCACCACCTCGCCGGCCTCCGGCCGGTCCCCGGCCCGGTAGATCCCGGCGATGACGCCGTCCCGGACGCCGATGGATCCCTTGTAGCGGCCGTTGGCGTTGATGATCTCTGCGTTGTCGATCAGCACGTCCAGCATGGGAATATCTCCTTGGTGTGGGGCAGGACCGGAGCCGGGCGGGCGCGCAACGCGGCGGCTACCCCCGGGCATCGGCGCCCATCCTCGATCACTCGATCGTTCGGTCGTCCGTTTACTGTTCCAGCAACCGCGCCAGCGTGGCGTAGTCCCGCGCCACCGGATAGGCGGCGTAGCGCCGGGCGATGGCGTCCGGCGGGTTGAAGAGCACCCCTCGGTCCGCGGCGCGCAGCATGCCCAGGTCGTTGTAGGAGTCCCCCGCGGCCGCCACGCGGAAGCCCATGTCCTGGAAGGCCTTGACGGCCTTGCGCTTGCCGTCCTTCTGGCGCAGCACGTAGTCCGCAATGTACCCGGACCGGCTCAACCGGAGCCAGTTGCACAGCAGCGTGGGGTTGCCGAGCTTCCGCACCAGCGGCAGGGCGAACTCGTAGTAGGTGTCCGACAGCACCGCCACCTGGAAACGCCCCGCGAGGTCGTCGAGGAAGGCCCTGGCGCCCGGCAGCGGCTTCATGCGGGCGATGACCTCCTGGATGTCCGCCAGCCGGATGCGGTTCTTCCGGAGGACCTTCAGCCGGTGCCGCATGAGCTGGTCGTAGTCGGAGATGTCCCGGGTGGTGAGCCGGAGGTCGTCGTTGCGGAAGTGGTCGGCCACCGCGATCCAGATCTCCGGCAGCAGCACACCCTCCAGGTCCAGGCAACAGACTTGCATGATTCCGATACGTCCCGGGCAAGGTTCCGGGTCCCCGCTCCGGGCATGGCGCCCGGTCCAGAGGCCCCGGATCGAACCGGCAGGTTAGCACATGGTCGGACGGGAACAAAACGTCCGTCCTTGACAGGCTCGGGAACGCCGTGCCAATGAGGACCCTCGCCCGCCCCGGGCACGGGGCGGGGGTCGGGGCCGGGAAAAGCCGCGGGACCGGGCGAAAATGCCGCGCCGCGGGAGATTTGTTCCTTGACTCCGTGAACGTCACTGCATAGAGTTGGCGGATTGCCGATTCGGTTAACGTCCAAAGGAGGGAACTTTTCGATGGCGACGAAGGAATACAAGACCGTGCTGGTGGAGAAGGAGGACGGCATTGCCTGGGTCATCCTCAACCGACCCGAGAAGCGGAACGCCATGAGCCCGCAACTCCACTTCGACATGTACGACGCGGTGACCGAGGCCGAAGGGGACCCGGAAACCCAGGTGATGGTCATCACCGGGGCGGGCAACAGTTGGTGCGCCGGCCAGGACCTCAAGGAGTACTTCCGCGAGGGCGACAAGGACCCGGCGCTCCGCCGGCAGGCGAGCTGGTGCAGCCAGGAGTGGCGCTGGCGCAAGCTCTTCACCTTCCCCAAGCCCACCATCGCCATGGTCAACGGGTTCTGTTTCGGCGGCGCCTTCACGCCGCTGGTGGCGTGCGACTTCGCCATCGCCTCGGAGGACGCCCTGTTCGGGCTGTCCGAGGTCAACTGGGGCATCCTGCCCGGGGGGCTCGTGAGCCGGGTGGTCACCGACATGATGACCTTGCGCGACGGCCTCTACCACGCCATGACCGGCGACCCGTTCGACGGCAGGAAGGCCGCGGAGATGAGGCTCGTCAACTACGCCGTGCCCGGGGACAAGCTCCGGGAGGAGACCGTGGCGCTGGCGAAGAAACTCATGGCCAAGAACCCCTGGGCCTTGCGGGCCACCAAGCAGGCCTACAAGCTGGTGCGCAACATGGACTACGTCCAGGCCGAGGACTACCTGGCCGCCAAGGGCTCCCAGATCAAGATGCAGGACCGGGAGGACGGTTACGGCCAGGGGATCAAGCAGTTCATCGACGACAAGACCTACAAGCCGGGTCTGGGTCCCATGGAACGGGTCAACAAGGCATCCTGACCCCATGTGGCGGGGCGTCGATCCGGGTGCTGGGACCGACGCCCCAGGACGGCGTTCACTGACCCAGGGAGGGAGCAAGCGATGAAGTCAACCGTACACAAAGCCGTGCTGTCCACTTGTGCCGTGCTCGTGCTTGCGCTTCTGTTCGGCGCCCCGGCGTTCTCCGCGGACAAGCCCTTCTACCAGGGCAAGACCCTGAAGCTCATGGTCGATTTCTCCGCGGGCGGACCCACCGACATCGAGTGCCGGATCTACGCCCGGCACCTGAAGAAGCACCTGAAGGGCGACCCCACCATCGTGGTCATGAACCGGCCCGGGGGAGGCGGGACCCTGGCCATGAACTGGCTCTACGAGCGCGCCCGGCGGAACGGCAGCGTGATGGGGTGCCAGACCGCCAGCGGCCGCTACCAGGAGTGGTTCGTGGGCGACCCCAAGGGCGCGGGCCTCCGGGCCAACATGGAAGAGATCATCCCGGTCATGTTCACGCCGGTGGTGAGCGTCGGGGTGGCCAAGAAGGACCTGGACCCCATGCTCGACAAGCCCGCGGACCTGACCGGGGTCAAGAGCTTCACGGTGGGAGGGTTCCGCGCGGACAGCAGCAAGGACTTGAAGTTCCGGGCCCTCTTCGACCTCACGGGAGTGCCTTACAAGTACGTCACCGGATACCAGGGGTCCTCGGGCCTGCTGGCGGCGTTCCTGCGCAAGGAGATCGACTACGTGGACGGGAGCACGCCGTTCTACCTCACCCGGGTCAAGCCCATCGCGGTGGACAAGGGCAACGCCATACCGTTGTGGTACGGCAGCGACACGGAGATCCCCCGCATCGCCCCGGGCCTGCCCGTGCGCCAGTTCGTCAAGGCCCTCTCCGGCAAGGAGCCTTCGGGTCCCAAGTGGAAGCTGTTCCAGATCCTGAGCAGCTACCGCCAGATCCTCGCGCCCCCGGAGACTCCCGCGGCCGCGGTGGAAGCGGTGCGCGGCGCCTTTGCGGCCATGAGCAAGGACCCCGAGTTCCTCGCGGAGTACAAGAAGACGGTGGGCATCGAGCCGAGCATGCTGACGACCCCCAAGGCCATCGAGACGGCCATGACGCCGTGGAAGACCGCAGGGGAAGAGATGCGGCAGTTCCGCCTGAAGTACATCGAGGAAGGCCGCAAGCTCGCGGGCGAGAAATAGGCCGTCCCGCCGTATCCCGTTGCCGGCCGCCTGACCCGCGGGCCGGCGGCGGGATACCCTCGCGGGATTTGTCCGAACTCCACACAGGATGCTAGAGGCGGCCCAACAGGGACTCCAGGGCATCGTGGCGTGGCCGGCCTTCGGCTACCTGCTGCTGGGCGTCAGCCTCGGGGTCTTCTTCGGCATGGTCCCGGGCCTTTCCGGCCTCTCCGGAATGGCCATCCTCCTGCCCTTCACCTTCGACCTCCAGCCTTACGAGGCCATGGCGCTGCTCATGGGCATGTACGCCATCACCTCCACCTCGGACACCATCTCGTCGGTGCTCCTGGGGGTGCCGGGGACCGCCGGCTCCCAGGCCACCATCATGGACGGCTACCCCATGGCCAAGAAAGGGGAGGCGGCCCGGGCCTTCGGCGCCGCCTACACGGTCTCGGGGTTCGGCGGCGTGGTGGGCGCTGTCCTGCTGGTCATCTCCATACCGATCCTGAGCCCTCTGGTGCTCTCCTTCGGCGCGCCGGAGTTCTTCCTCCTGGGCGTCCTCGGCATGGCCATGGTGGCGTCCCTGAGCGGCAACGCCCCGGCCAAGGGCATACTCGTGGGGCTGCTGGCGTTGCAGATCTCCATGATCGGCTACTCGCCCCAGGACGGCATCCCGCGCTTCTGGTTCGGCATTCCGTACCTGCTGGAACGCCCTCCCATCGTCCCGTGCGTGCTGGGCCTCTTCTCGCTGCCGGAGGTGATCGAGCTGGCGGTGCGCCGGGGATCCCTGTCCGAGGCGCCGGAGATGGGCAGGGGCTTGTGGGACGGGGTGCGCGACGCGGTGCGGCACCGGTGGCTGGCGCTCCGGTGCGCGTTCATCGGCGCCTACATCGGCTTCATCCCGGGCCTGGGAGCGAGCATCGTGGACTGGGTGGCGTACGGACATGCGGTCCAGTCCAACAAGGACCCGAAGGCGGAGTTCGGCAAGGGCGAGATACGCGGGGTGATCGCGCCGGAGAGCGCCAACAACGCCATGAAGGGCGGCTCGCTGATCCCCACCATCGCCTTCGGCATCCCTGGCAGCGCCACCATGGCCATCCTGCTCGGCGCGTTCCTGATCCACGGCATCTTCCCCGGCCCGGAGCTCCTCACCACGCGCCTGGACGTCACCTTCTCGGTCATCTGGGCGCTGGTCATCGCCAACGTCCTCACCGCGGTGATATTGATGGGCTGCACGACGCAGTTGGCCAAGGTCACCACCATACGCGGCAGCGTGCTCATCCCGGTCATCGTGGTGCTGGTGTTCATGGGCTCCTGGATGGCCACCCAGGAACTGGGGGACTGGATCGTGCTGCTGAGCCTGGGGGGGCTGGGCTACCTCATGAAACGCTGGGGTTGGCCGCGCCCGCCCATCGCCCTCGGCATCGTCCTGGGTCCCATCATGGAGCGGTACCTGGACATCAGCGTCAGCCGTTACGGCTGGTCCTGGTTGTGGCAGCGGCCCATCGTCCTGGTCCTGATCGCGTTGACGCTGGCGACCCTCTTCTTCGCGGCAAGGTCCCGGGCGCGCAAGTAGCGGCCCCGGAGGTCCACCATGGCGCGACCACGCATCCGCGAGCACTACATCGAAAGCCTGTTCATACTCGTGCTGGCCGCGGTGTTCGCCCTGGGCGTGTTCATGGCCCGGGACTGGCCCTGGAAGACCGCCCTGTTCCCCACGTTGATCGGGGTCGCGGGCTGCGTCATGGCCGCGGTCCTCTCGCTCTGGACCGGGTTGCGGGGAGGGGAGGCCAAGGCCCCCGAAGGACCCGCGGGAGCCGCGGACATCTTCCTCGACGCGAGCCTCCGCGGGGGCGAGGCATTGAAGCGGACGCTGGTCATCTGCCTGTGGCTCGTGGGCATATTCGCCGGCACCTGGCTCCTGGGACAGATCTTCGCGCTGCCCCTGTTCGTCTTCCTCTACCTGAAGGTGGGTTCGGACGAAGGGTGGCTCCTTTCCCTGGGGCTCACCGGGGCCATCGTGGTGTTCCTGTTCGGGGTGTTCGACCAGGTCATCCACGTTTCCTGGTACGAGGGAGAGTTGTTCCGCTATTTCGGCATCGAGTTGTTCTAGGAAGTTCGTTCCGGGGAGGGAAAGAGCGGTAATGAGCGAAGGCACCGAGAGAACCACCATCCGTCCGGCAGCCAACCTGCTGCACGCCAGGACCCTGGCCATCGTGGGCGCGTCGCCCAAGGGCAACTGGCCCAACCTGATCTTCCACAACCTCGAGGCCGCGGAGTTCCCCGGCAAGGTCTTCCTGGTCAATCCCAACTACCCGGAGATATGGGGCGCGCCCTGCTACCCTGCTCTGGACGCGCTGCCGGAGCCCGCGGAGCACCTGCTGATGCTGGTGCCGACCCGGGCCGTGATCCCGACCCTGGAGCAGGCCGCGCCCCTGGGGGCCAAGGCGGCCACCATCTACAGCGCGGGCTTCGGCGAAGGCAGCGACCCCGGGAGCCATGAGCGCGGCCGGGAGCTGGCGGAGTTCTGCGAGCGGAGCGGCATGGTCTGCTGCGGCCCCAACTGCATGGGCGCCTCCTCCGTGAACCGGCGCATGATGACCTATGCGCAGCGCCTGCCGCTGCTCAAGCCCGGCCCGGTGGCGGCCGTGTTCCAGAGCGGAGGATCGCTGGGCAACTGGATGAAAGGGGCAGGGGAGCGCGGCATCGGTTTCAGCTACGCCATCTCCAGCGGCAACGAGGTCAGCCTCGACGTGGTGGATTACCTGTCCTTCCTGATCGACGACCCGGAGACCGGGATCATCCTGCTCATGGTGGAGGGGATCCGGCGCCCGAAGCTGTTCCTGGAGACCGCGGCAAGGGCCCTGGAGAAGGACAAGCCCGTCATCGTGGTGAAGCTGGGCCGGTCGGAGATGGGAAGACGCCAGGCCATCTCCCATACGGGCTCGCTGGCCGGCGACGACGAGGTCTTCTCGGCTGCGTGCAAGCGCTACGGGATGGTGCGCTGCCACAGCCTGGAAGACCTCACCGAGATGACGCTGGCGTTCCTGCCGGGGCGGCGCCCCCGGGGCGGGCGTTCGGCCATCGTGGTCAACTCCGGGGGCATGAAGGGGATCCTGCTGGACCACATCGAGGAGGTGGGCGTCGAGTTGGCCACCCTGAGCGAAGCGTCCAACCGGGCCTTGCGCCCCCTCATCCCCGACGACCTGGTGGTGGAGAACCCCCTCGAATGCGGCGTCGCCGGTTTCGGCAACGAGAACACCTTTGCCGAGATCGTCCGCATCCACGCCGAGGACGAAGGCGTGGACCAGCTCGCCATCCACGGGGAGCTGCCCCGCTTCGGCGAGAAGCGCAATCCCGAGCTCCTGAGGAAGATCGCGCGGAGCATCGACAAGCCCATCGTGGCCCACGCGCGCTCCACCTACAGCCTGATGGACGAGAGCCGCGCGTTCCAGGAGGCGTCCGAAGTGCCCCACCTGCAAGGCATCAAGGCCACGTTGCGGGCGCTCAACGGCCTTGGCGCCTACGGCCGCCGCCGGCGCGCGGGCATCCCGCCGGTCCCTCCGGCCGATGGCGGTCCGGACGAGCTGGAAGGGGTCGCGTGGCGGCAACGGCTGGCCGCCTGCGGGTTGACGCTTCCCGCGGAGGCCGTGGCCGACGGGCCCGCGGAGGCCGCGGCCAAAGCCGCGGAAATGGGTTTCCCGGTGGTGTTGAAGCTGCAATCGCCGGAGGTGGTCCACAAGACGGAAGTGGGCGGCGTGGCGGTGGGGTTGGGCTCCGCGGAGGCGGTGGAAAGCGCGGGCGCGGAGTTGCTGGCCAGGGGTCCGGCCCATGCCCGGCTGCTGGTGCAGGAAATGGTCACCGGCACGGAGGTCCTGCTCGGAGCACGGGTGGACCCCCAGTACGGCCCGTTCGTCATGGTGGGCCTGGGGGGGGTCTTCGTGGAGGTGCTTCGGGACGTGGCGTTGCGCCTGGTTCCGGTGACCGCGGAGGACGCCCAAGCCATGCTCCGGGAGCTCAAGGGCTTCCGCATCCTCGAAGGAGTACGCGGCCAGAAGCCCCGGGACGTGGACGCGCTGGTCCGGGCCATCACCGGCATGTCCGCTCTCTTCGCCGCGCACCGGTCCCGCCTGAGCGACCTGGAGGTCAACCCGTTGATCGTCAGGGAGGCAGACGCAGGCGTGGCCGCGGTGGACGTGAGGGTGGTCCGGACGCCCCTGGACAGTTGACGGACGGCCCCGGGGCCGGTCACGGACGGCCGCGTCCTTTCTCGATGACCCCCCTCGAAAAGCTCGCGGTGGCGTTGATGGGCGGCTCCTGGGCCATGACGGGCGGCATCCTCCTGCTGCCCTTCCTGGATTTGGAGCACAACAAGCTGGCGGTGGCCGCGGGCGTCTATTTCGTCAGCCAACTGGTCTTCTGGGCCGGTTGCCTCATCGGCGGGAGGGAGTTGGTGCGGCGCTACCGGGAACGGTTCCCCTGGCTGAACTGGCCCCGGAGACGGCGCTGACGGGCGCAATGGATCCCGCTCCGGCCACCAGCGCCGCCTTGCCCCTTCACCCGCTCGCCCCTCCGGATCGTTTCCATCGGTCCGGCCTCCAACGGTCTTCGGACCGCCTCCCTCTCGTCCGGCGGCCGTCAGATGTAGTACATGTGCGGCCGCTCGTCCGGCTCGCAGATGTCGGCGAGGGTGACGCCGTCCACGACCTCCTCCACCGCGGCCATGGCCTTCTCCCAGGTGTCCAGAACCCTTCGCGCGGCAACGGAGTCGGCCACGTACTTCCGCAGGTTTTCCTCCGGCCCGGCCAACGGCCCGCTCAACGCCTGCAGCACCTCCCGAAGCCGGATCCGGTCCGGCGGCCGCGTGAGGTAGTACCCCCCGCCGGGTCCCCGGTTGGCGCGCACGATGTCCGCCTGCTTCAGGGAGACCATGATCTGGCCCAGGAAATCCTCGGGGATGGTCTTCCTCTCCGCGATCTCCTTGACCTGGACCGGCGTCTTCGCGTCCCAACGCCGCACCAGTTCCTCCAGGGCCAGGATGCCGTAAGCGCCGCGCGACCCCACCTTCATGAACCCACCCCGGCCGCCGGAGTCACCCTCGGTCCCGTTCACGCCTGTAGTCGAACTCGTGGTCCCAATCCAGTTTCCCGAAGAGATCCGACAGCCGCTTCCGTTCCCGTCGCGCGATGAATCCCTGCAAGGCGCGGTGGACCGTTGCCGTCTTCGTCTTCTCGCCGCCGACCTTCATCGCCTTGTCGAGCAACTCCGGATCGATGGAGAGCTTCGTCGCCATGTCGTCACCATCCGTTCACGATCATCCGAACACTGCGTCCAGTTCGATGCGCAGTCCGGGAAGGAGCGGCGTCGTGAAGGCGTCGGTCCCGCGGTAGCTTCCGGCGGCCGCGAACCGGCCGTTCTCCAGTCGGAAGGTCTCCACGGTCCGGTCCACGGGGTGGACCAGCCAGTATTCGGACACTCCGTGGCGGGCGTAGATTTCCCGCTTGACCTGGCGGTCGCGCCGCTCGGTGGAGGGCGAGGCGATCTCGATGGCCAGGTCCGGGGCGCCGTGGACGTCGCGTTCGGTGATGAGGTGCGCCCGCGCTGCGGACACGAACAGCACGTCCGGCTGCACCACGTTGGTGTCCGAAAGATATACGTCCGTGGGGGCGGCGAACACTCTGCCCAAGCCGTTGCCCTTGACGAACGGTGCGAGCAGAACGGCCAGGTTGACCAGGACCGTCTGGTGTGTCGTCGTCGGCGCCGGCTCCCGTACCAGATCCCCTTCGATGAGTTGGTAGCGCACGTCGTCCGGGGTGTCCAGGTAGTCTCGATAAGTGAACGAACGGGGTTGAGGCTGGGTTGACATCATGGACCTCCTCGCGGGTCTCCGCGTGCGGAGCCGGGATACTCTCCGTTCTAGCCATCGCTTGCAGGCGTGCGGACACCGGACGCGGCGGAGACGGCTACGTTGCCTGTTTTAGCACACTCCGGGGTTCGTCAACACATGACTTTTGCGGCTCTTCCGGCTTTCGTGTGGGCAAGGCAGGAACGGAAGGGACCACGACGTCGTTGCTCCGCAGACGCCCACCCCTCGTCATTCCCGCGAAAGCGGGAATCCATCCACTTCGATGCCCCGGACGTCGTCGAGGGCTTCCGGGTTGGCCAGGGCTTCGAGGTTTCGGACGGGTTGGCCGTCAAGGATGGCCGACACCGCCTTTTCCACCTTCTTGCCGTTCCGGGTCACCGGGACTTGGCGGATCCGTCGTATCATGGCCGGGACGTGGCGCGGGGTAGCCTGGGCGCGGATGGAGGAGCGAATGGCGGCTTCGGTGTCGGGGTCCAGGTCCCGGTCCAGCACCACGAAGAGCGCGATCCGGTCGTCCCCGCCCGCCCGGTAGCCGGCGGCGACGCTGTCCTGGACGAACGGCAGGTCCTCGACGATGCGGTAGATCTCCGCGGCGCCGATGCGGACCCCGCCGGGGTTGAGGGTAGTATCGCTGCGGCCGTACACCACCAAGCCTCCCTCGCGCGTCTTCTCCACGTAGTCGCCGTGGCGCCAGACCCCGGGATAGGCGGCGAAGTAGGTCTCGCGGTACCTGGCGTCATCGGGGTCGTCCCAGAAACCCAGCGGCATGGAGGGGAACGGCTTCCGGCACACCAGCTCGCCCTGCTCGCCGACCACGGGCCGGCCCCGCTCGTCGAACACGGCTACATCGACTCCCAGCGCCGGCCCCTGGATCTGTCCCGCGTACACCGGCGAGATGGGGTTGCCGAGCATGAAGCATCCCACGATGTCGGTGCCTCCCGAGATGGAGCAGGTCTGGACCCCGGGTTTGATGGCTTGGTCCACGTAGTGGAACTGGGATGCCTCCAGCGGGGACCCGGTGGAGAGGACGGTCCGCATGTTGGCCAGCCCGTATTTGCCGATGGCCTTGAACCCTGCCTTCCGGCAGGCGGCGAGCAGCTTCGGACTGACACCGAAGACGGTGACGCCGCTGTCCTCCGCGAGCCGGAACAGCCGGTCCTCCCGCGGGTAGGCGGGGCTGCCGTCGTACAGCACCAGCGTGGCCCCCTGGGCCAGTCCGCTCACCAGCCAGTTCCACATCATCCAGCCGCAGGTGGTGAAATAGAAGAGGGTGTCTTCGCTGCCCATGTCGGTGTGGAGCCGGTGCTCCACGTGGTGCTTGAGCGCGGTTCCGCCTGCGCCGTGCACGATGCACTTGGGCATTCCCGTGGTGCCGGACGTGTAGAGTATGTACAGCGGATGGTCGAAGGGAAAATCGGGAAAATCGGGTTCTCCGGCGTCGTCGGCCAGGAAGGACTCCCACGCGACGGCGTCGGGCGGCAGGGGCGCCGGCGCCTCCGTGCAGGGCAGCACCACCCATCGTTCCAGGCCGGGGAGCGAGTTCGCCAGCCGCCGAGCCTTTTCCATGCAATCGTGGCGTTTGCCGTTGTAGAAGTAGCTCTCGGTGGAAAGCAGCGCTTTCGGGCGGATCTGGCTGAAGCGGTCGAACGCTCCCCGGAACCCGAAGTCCGGCGAGGTGGCGCTCCATACCGCGCCCAGGGAGGCGGTGGCGAGCATGGCCACGACGGTCTCCCGGACGTTGGGCAGGAAGCCCGCGACGCGGTCGCCGGGTCCCACGCCCATGCGTCGAAAGGCGGCCTGGCAGCGGCCCGTGAGCGCGTGCAGCTCCCGGAACGTGGTCTCCCGGCGTTGTCCGGGTTCGTTCTCCTCGATGATCGCCACCCGGTCGTCGCAGCGCCGCAGTAGCTGCCGGGCGAAATTGAACCTCGTGCCGGGGAACCACGCCTCTCGGTCCTGGCGGCGGGCGGGAGGCATGCCGTCGTCGCCCAGCACCGCTCCCGCGGCGTCCCGACCGGTGGCGTCCCGCCACGCCGCGCGCCAGAAGTCCTCCAGCCGGGACACGCTCCAGCGGTGCAGCGCCTCGAAGGAATCGCCGGGGACGTCGTGGACCGCCCGCAGCCGGTCCCGGAACCGGTGGAGGCGGGATTCCCGGACCTGCCGGTCCGCAGGAGACCAGAGGGGCGTCATGCGTCACCGTCGCCCGGCCGCGGGCTCGGCTGCGGGCCTCCTGGCGGAGCCCGTCCCCCGGCCCCGGTGGGGCTCGGCGAAGGGGCACAGGCGGTTCGCCGTGACGATGGCCCGGTTCGGCGCGTCGAACCCGGTCCTCAGATCGAAGTCCCGGTGCATCACCGAGGCCGGGTCGTCCGTGTGCACGGCGCCGAACAGGTGCCCCATCTCGTGGATCAGCGCCGCGGCGTCGTGGGTCAGCTCGCCGTCATCGTACGCAAGGGAGTCGCCCACGTGGCTCACGATGTAGTTTCCCAGTCCTTCGGCGCAGTTGCCGAAGCGGTCCGCCCGGGCGCGTCCGCCCCGGTAGTAGTCGAGGGGCTGCCGGGTCAACCCGATGACCACGTCGTGGGGCAGGCTGCCGCCGGCCCGGGGGTACGAGCGCTTCAGGCGTTTCATCAGGGTGACCGAGGACGTGGTGGTTCCCTCCACGCGCCAGGGCTCCACCGACTGGGGCGCCAGCCGGATGCCGAAGGCCGCCTCGTAGTAGTCCGACGCGGCTTCCAGCAGGCCCCGGGCGGTGTCGCGCCAACGCGGGTCGGTCCTTCGCAGTGCCGGGTCGGCCACGAGCTTGACCCGCACCACCCGCACCGGCCCGGCCCCCCGGCCCGGCGGGTCGGCAACGCAGCCCGCGGCCAGCAAGGCGCTAAAGACGAACCCGGTTGTCAGCCGGCGCGTCGTCATCGGTGAGGACCTCCACGTCGTCCTGCTCCAGCGGGCCGTTGTAACAGGACTTCCGGATCTTGCTGGACGGCTTGGGAAAGAGGTCCCGGTCCAGCCGGCGCGCCCGCCGTTCCATCTCCTTCGCGCTCACGCGGTCCGGGGAGTTGCTGGCCAACACGACCACGTTCTGGATCTCGCTCAGGACGTAGCCGCGGTTGCCGAACGTGGGAAAGGTGTAGAGTTGCGGGAACACGCTCTCCAGGGTCTTGATGGCGGCGCGGATCATGGTGCTGTCGCAGCCGCGCAGCGATCCGATGAGGTTGGCCGCCAGCACTCCCTCGGGGGTCAGCTTGCGCCGGGCGGTGGCGAAGAACTCGCGCGTGACCAGGTGGAAGGGCACGTTGTCCGCGTAGTAGGCGTCCAGCAGTATCAGGTCGAAGCGGCGGCCGGTCCGGGCGAGGAACTCGCGGCCGTCCCCGCGGTGGACCCGCTGGTTCGGGTCCTCCTCGAAATGGAAGAACTCGCGGGCCACCTCCACCACGTGGGGGTCGATCTCGATGGAGTCGATCTCCATCTCCGGGAACTCCTTGTGGTACTTCTTGGCCATGGACGCGCCGCCGAGGCCGATGATCAACGCCTTGGCCGGGTCCGGCTTGAGCACCAGCGCCAGGGAGGCGAAGCGGGAGTAGAGCAACTCCAGCGAGGTGGGGTCCCTCAGGTCCATGGAGCTCTGCAGGGTGCCGTCGAAGTAGAGGTAACGCCGTCCCCGGGTCTCTTCCACGCGGATGCGGTGGTGCTCGGTGTCCTTCTCGTACAAGGTCTTCGCCCAGCCGCGCCGCCGCGGCTCCGGGGCCGCCGAGGCCGATGGTCCGCCGCGTTCCGCCAACCAGGCCAGGAGGCGCTGCATGGGGTTCATGCGCACGGGCCGGCGCCGGCGTCGTTACAGTTGGCTGTAGTACGAGTCTTCATGGACCAGCGGCATGGGCTCCAGCAGTTCCTCGGAGATGCCGTCGATGAACTGGGACGGACGCGAGAACACCATCCCCAGGGACTGGTCGTACACGCGCGCGGGATAGGCGAAGAACAGGTTCTCCTTGGCGCGCGTGGCCGCCACGTACAGCAGCCTCCGTTCCTCTTCCAGCTCCTCCAGGCTGTTGGTGTTGTAGTAGGAAGGGAACCGCCCTTCCAGGGCCCAGATGACGAACACCGAATGCCACTCCAGCCCCTTGGCGGAATGCACGGTGGACAGCACCAGGGGGCCTTCGTCGGGATCCACCGCGAGGGTGTCGTCCACGCTGGCGGAGGGCGGCTCCAACGCCATGTCGGTCAACAGGCGCTCGACGCTCTGGTAGCGCTCGGTGAGGGTCTGGAAGTGCTCCAGGTCCCGGACCCGCTTGGGGTAGTCGTCGGCGTGCTTCTGCTTGAGTATGGGAAGGTAGTATCGCATCAGGTACTGGGTCATGTCCGCGGGACGGGTCTTTTCCGCGCATTCCCCGAGGACCTGGCCCAGGGTCTTGAGCCCCTGCTTCGCCCGGCCGCGGGACTCCACCCGGTCCAGGCAGCGGCCCGGGTCGTCGTGGGCCAGGATCCGGTCGATGAGCGTGCGGCTCATCTTGGGGCCGACGCCTTCCAGCAGCGTCAGCACCCGGTTCCAGGACACCGCGTCCCTGGGGTTGCTGACCACCCGCAGGTGCGCCAGCAGGTCCTTGATGTGCGCCGATTCCATGAACCGGAAGCCGCCGCGCTTCACGAACGGGATGTCGCGCCGCGCGAGCTCGAACTCCAGGTCGAAGGAATGGAAGCTGGAGCGGAACAGCACCGCCATGTCCCACAGGGGGACTCCCTCCTCCCGCAACTCCAGCACGCGCTGGCATACGAAGCGCGACTGCATCTGCTCGCTTTCCGCCTGGACCAGCAGCGGCGCCTCGCCCTTGCCCTTGCGGCTGAAGAGACGCTTCTCGTAGCCCTCCGCGGCCCGGGCGATGATCTCGTTGGTGAGCCGCAGGATGGGTTGGGTGCTGCGGTAGTTCTCCTCCAGGGCGATGACGGTGGTCCCCGGGAACTGGTTGGGAAAGTCCATGATGTTGCGGAAGTTGGCGCCGCGGAACGAGTAGATGCTCTGGGCGTCGTCGCCCACCGCCATGACGTTGTCGTGGGTGCAGGCCAAGCCGCGGACGATGTCCGACTGGAGGCGGTTGGTGTCCTGGTACTCGTCCACCATGATGAAGCGGAAGCGGTCGGACAGCCGACGGCGCAGGTCCTCCTGCGAGTCCAGGAGCTCCTTCAGCCGGGTCAGCAGGTCGTCGTAGTCCAGCAGCGACTTCTCGCGCTTGTAGTCCCGGTAACGCTCCTCGATGACCGCCAGCTCGTCCAGGAAGTCCGCCAAGTGGGAGTACTCGCGTTCGACGAGTTCCGGCATGGGCGCCTGCCGGTTGCGGGCGAGGCTCAGGATCTCCATGATGGTCTGCTTCCTGGGAAAGCGCTTCTCCCGGGCGTCCAGGCCCATCTGGGCGCGCAGGATCCGTATCACGTCCTCGCTGTCGGAACGGTCCATGATGGTGAAGCCCGGGGCGAGTCCCAGGAGCTGGCCGTACTGCCGCAGCACCATGTTGCCGAAGGAGTGGAAGGTCCCGCCGGCGATGCGCTCGCAACGGGAGTCGGTCAACAGGCTCGCGCGCCGAAGCATCTCGTCCGCGGCCCGCCGGGTGAAGGTGAGCAGCAGGATCGACCGGGGGTCGATCCCCCGCTCGATGAGCCGGGCCACCCGATACACCAGCGTCCGGGTCTTGCCGGTGCCGGCGCCGGCGATGACCAGCAGCGGACCTTCGAGGAACAGGGCCGCTTGGCGTTGCGCCTCGTTGAGCTCCTGCTCGTAGGCGATGGCCGGCCCCGCGGGTGACAGGGCGGGGTCGGTGCTCTTGAGGACGTACTTGCGCGCCAAACGTCTGCTCCGGGCGGTTTCCGGGACGGCTCGCTCCGAACGCCGGGACCGGCAGCCTGCCGGCCCCGGGGAAACGCATCCCAAGGTTACCACAACCCGTGTCCCTCGCAAAGATTCGGGTCCGCAATTGCAAACCCCGCGGCAAAGGACTAAACAGGCTGCGACCCTAGCGGATGGGTTCATGGTGGCCAGCGTCCTCGCCCTCGCAGTCCGATTCCGTCGCGTTTTCGCAACCCTGTTCGTCGGGGTTGCGCTCCTTTCCGGTTCGTCGCCTCCCCTGGCCCAGTCCCGTCTCGACGGCGTGGTGGTCTCGGACCACGATGCCGCGGTCAGGGCGGGCATGGGGATCCTGGAGCAGGGGGGCAACGCCGTGGACGCCGCGGTGGCGGCCGCGTTCGCCCTGGCGGTGGTGGACCCGGCGTCGTCCGGCCTGGGCGGCGGCGGGGTGATGGTGCTCTACCAGTCGAAGGAGAACAAGGCCCACGCGCTGGACTTCGCGCCGGTGTCGCCCGCGGCGGGGCTGTATCGGAAGGAGGACGGCGTGGACAGGGACGCGCTGGCCTCCGGTCCCTTGTCCGTGGCGGTCCCCGGAACCGTCGCGGGGCTGGTGGACGCCCTGGAGCGGTTCGGCGCCCTGCCGTTGGAGACGGTGCTGGCCCCCGCGGTGCGCCATGCCGCGGAAGGGTTCCCGGTGACGCCCCGGCTCCGCCGGACCATCCGGGAGAACCTGGCCGTGCTGCTGCGGCGCGCCGACCTCGCCGGCGTCTTCCTGAATGCGTCCGGCGCGCCCCATGAGGTGGGGGAAACGATCCGGCAACCGGAGTTGGCGGAGTCCCTGGAAGCCATCGCCCGGGACGGCGCGGCAGCCTTCTACGAGGGCGCCGTCGGCCGGTCCATTGCGTCTCGGATGGCGGACGACGGCGGCGCGGTGACCCTGGACGACCTCCACAGCTACCGCCCCGTCTGGCGCCAACCGGTCATCGGGAGCTACCGGGGCAGGACGGTCATCACCGCGCCGCCGCCGAGCTTGGGGGGTCTGGCCCTGGTAGGGCTCCTGAACGTAATGGAAGGCTATGGGCCGGACCGCTTCCGCCACAATTCCGGAGCCTACCTCCACCTGATCGCGGAGACGGCCAAGGCCGGCGCGGTGGACCTGCCGGAGTCCCCGGAAGAGCCGGATTCGGGCCGCGCCCCGGTCCGGCGGGCCACGTCCAGGGAGCGCGCCTCCGCGGTCCGCCGGCAGATCCACATGGACTTGGCGTCGCCCCGGATGGTCCGCGAACCGACCCCGCGAACGGGAGAGGCCGTGGACGCCATCGGCGTGCTGGACGGCGACGGCAACGCGGTCGCCATGAGCCTCGGCATGGGCAACCCGTTCGGCGCCGGGATGCTGGCGCGCGGCACCGGCGTCGTCCTCAACAACCAGATGCGGGGTTTCTCGTTGCCCTCCGGTTCCGGGACGACCGCGGGCAACGCTCCCAACCTGCTGCGACCGCGGCAGCGGCCGGTGAACCGCATGACCCCGGCGATCCTGCTCCGGGACCACCGGCCGGTGCTGGTCATCGGCGCGTCCGGAGGCTCCCGGACCGTGGGGGCGGTGCTCCAGACCATACTCAACGTGGTGGATTTCCGCATGCCGCTGGCCGAGGCGGTGGCCGCGGCGCGCATCCACGTACCGGTGGACGCGCCGCTGGCGGTGGACGTGGAGGACGGCGTGGGCGACGAGGCCGTGGCGTCGCTCCGGGGGAAGGGTCACACGGTTCGGCGGAGCCCGCGTCTCGGCGCGGTCCAGGCCATCCGGGTGGAGGGCAGGAGCATCACCGCGGTCTCGGAGCCGGGGCTCGGGGCAGGGGCCGGGACGGGGGAGGACGACGGCGCCCGGGATCCCCTTACGGGGAATCGAAAGGGTCCTTGATGAGGATGGTCTGGTCCCGGTCCGGTCCCACCGAGGCGATGACGACCTCCGTCTCCACCAGTTCTTCCAGCCGCTGCATGTAACGCCGCGCGTTGAGCGGCAGGTCGGCGACGCTCCGGGCCCCGGAGACCGGTTCCTGCCAGCCCTCGAACTCTTCCCAGACGGGTTCCAGGGACTCCATGACCTTGAGGCTGGCGGGAAAGTGGCGGAGCAGCTTGCCGCCGCTCCGGTACGCCGTGCACGCCCGGATCCTGGGCAAGCCCGTCAGCACGTCCAGCTTGGTCAACGCAACGCCGGTCAAGCCGTTGAGGCGCACGGCTTGCCGCACCGCCACCGCATCGAACCAGCCGCAGCGCCGGGGCCGCCCGGTGGTGGCGCCGAACTCGTCCCCGTCCTGCCGGAGCTTCCGGCCCTCGGGGCCGACCAGCTCGGTGGGAAACGGTCCGCTGCCCACCCGTGTGGTGTAGGCCTTGGAGATGCCGATGACCTGGTGGACGTGCCGCGGTCCGATGCCGGCGCCGGTGCACACCCCGCCGATGACCGTGTTGGACGAGGTGACGAAGGGGTAGGTGCCGTGGTCGAGGTCGAGCAGTGTCCCCTGGGCGCCCTCGAAGAGCACGTTCCTGCCTTCCCGGACCATCTCTTCGAGCAGCACGCCGGTGTCGGCGGCGTACCGGGCGAGCCGCTCGCGATAGCCGCCGTAGGTTCGGTGGATATCCTCGAAGTCCAGCGCCTTTTCCTTGAGGATCGCCCTGAGATAGACGTTCTTCTCCGCGATGTTGTGTTCGAGCTTGCGGCGGAAGGTGTCCTCTTCCAGCAGGTCGATGAGCCGTATCCCCACCCTGGCCGCCTTGTCCTCGTAGGCGGGTCCGATGCCCCGGCCCGTGGTGCCGATCTTGCCGGCCCCGCGCATGCGCTCCCGGGCCTGGTCGATGGCCTTGTGGTAGGGCATGATCAGGTGCGCCTGCTCGCTGATGCGGAGCTGCCGGTCGTCCTGCAGGTGCCCCCGTTGCCGCAGCTCCCGGAGCTCGTGCAGCAGGACCTCGGCGTCCAGCACCACGCCGTTGCCGATGACGCAGACCTTCCCCCGGTGCAGCGCCCCGGACGGGACCACGTGCAGCACCGTCTTCTCGCCGTTGACCACCAGGGTGTGTCCGGCGTTGTTGCCGCCCTGGAAGCGCACCACCACGTCGGACTGCTGGGCCAGGAGATCGACGATCTTCCCCTTGCCCTCGTCGCCCCACTGCGCGCCGATCACTGCAACGTTTGCCACGTCCGGACTCGTACTCGTTCCCGCGGGTCGGGGCTTGGGGCGGTCAGAGCTTCACCGCCAGCGTGGAGATGACCTCGGGCAGCGCCCGCAGCTCGTCGAGCACTTCCCGGGGCACCGGGTTGTCCACGTGGATGAAGGATATGGCCGCGCCGCCCACCTTTTCCCGGCCCAGCTCCAGCCCGGCGATGTTGATGCCGTTCTCTCCGAGCAGGGTGCCCACGGCCCCCACCACCCCGGGGACGTCGTGGTTGTAGGAGACCAGGATGTGGCCGTCTGGGACGGCCTCGAAATAGAAGTCGTTGATCCGCACGATCCTGGGGTTGTTGGCGCCGAAGATGGCCCCCTCGATCTCGGTTTCCTCGCCCCCGGTCCGGGTCCGCACCTGGATGTAGCTGGCGAAGTCCCTGGCGCTCTCGCTCCTGGACTGGACCACCTTGATGCCCCGCTCCTGGGCGATGATGGGGGCGTTCACGTAGTTGACCGAGCGGTCCAGGGCGAAGCTCAGCATGCCCTTCAGCACCGCCGCGGCGATGGGCGCCGCGTCGTACCGGGCGACTTCGCCGCCGCCCTCGACCCGGACCTCCTCGGGGAACTTCCCGAGCAACTGGACGTGCAGGCTGCCGAGTTTCTCTCCCAGGGTCAGGTACGGCCGCAGCTCCCGCAGCAGGTCCTGGCCCACGTTGGGCGCGTTGACGGCGTAGCGGATCACGCCGTCCGCCAGATAGTCCCGCACCTGTTCCGCCACCGCGATGGAGACGTTGAGCTGGGCCTCGTCCGTGGAGGCCCCGAGATGCGGCGTGGCCACCACCTGGTCCAGTTGCAGCAGCGGGTGGTCCGGGGCCGGGGGCTCGTCCACGTAGACGTCCAGGGCGGCGCCCGCCACCTTGCCCGCCCGCAGCGCTTCGGCAAGGTCGTCCTCGTCCACGATGCCGCCCCGGGCGCAGTTGATGATGCGCACGCCGTCCTTCATCCCGGCGATGGCCTCGCGGTCGATGAGGCCCCGGGTCTCCTCGATCAACGGTACGTGCACGGTAATGAAGTCCGACCGCCGGTAGAGGTCGTCCAACCCGACGGTCTCCACCCCCATGCGCGCGGCGCTCTCCGCGGGGATGAAGGGGTCGTACCCCAGCACCTTCATGCGCAGGCCCAGGGCGCGTTCCGCCACCACCCGCCCCACGTTGCCGAGGCCGATGACTCCCAGGGTCTTGTTGCACAACTCGACGCCGGTGAACTTCTGCCGGTTCCACTTCCCGGCCTTGAGGGAGGCCGCGGCCTGGGGGATGTGTCGGGCCAGGGCGAGCATCAGCGAGAGGGTGTGCTCGCCCGTGGTGACGTTGTTGCCCCCCGGCGTGTTCATCACCACGACGCCCTTCTTGCTGGCGGCCTCCACGTCGATGTTCTCCACCCCCACGCCCGCGCGCCCGATGACCTTGAGCCGGTCCGCGGCCGCCACCACCTCGGCGGTGACCCGGGTGCCGCTGCGAAGGATCAGTCCGTCGTAGCCGCCGATGACCTCCCGGAGCTCGTCGGGGGCGAGCCCCGGACGCACGTCCACCTCCATGTCCGCGGCGTTGTCCAGCACCGCGAGCCCCTCGGCCGGGAGCGGGTCCGAAACCAGCACCTTCATGCGATTCCCTCTGCTTTCCTTCGTTCCGGTTCCACGGTCCCCCGCGGAGAGGGGCGTTGCGAACCGGGTCCGCGAGGCCGTCAGTCCAGCGCTTCCATCAGGACTTCCTGCGCCGCGGCCACGCCCTGGCCCAGGGTGACCGGAAGCCCGAACTTGCGGAACGCCATCTCCAGCGCGGCGACGGCCACCACCACGTCGAACGCTCCCATGTGGCCCACGTGGGCGATGCGGATGACTTTCCCCTGCAGGTGGTCCTGCCCCTCGGCAAAGGTGACCCCCATGCGCGCCCGCAGGTACTCGAGTAGCGCCTCGCCGTCGGCGCCCTCGGGCACGTAGAGGCCGGTGGCCGCGGGGCTGGGGTTGTCCGGGGCCAGGAGCCGGAGACCCAGGGCCGCGGCCGCGGCCCTGGTGGCCCGCGCCATGCGCTCGTGGCGCGCATAGACCCGTTCCAGCCCCTCCTCGCGCATGAGCTCGAGCGCGGCGCACAGCCCGAACACCAGCGAGACCGCGGGGGTAAAGGCGGTGGACCCCTTCGCCTGTCCCTTCCTCTCCAGCTCCAGGTCGAAGTAGAAGCGCGGGGAGTGGGCCTCCCGGGTCCTTTGCCAGGCCCGGTCGCTCAGGCCGATGAAGGCCAAGCCCGGGGGCAGCATGAGGGCTTTCTGGGATCCCGTCACCAGGGCGTCGATGCCCCAGTCGTCCATGGGCACGGGCACCACGCCCACCGCGGTCACGCCGTCCACCACCAGCAGGGGCCCGCGGTCCCGGGTCAGGGCCGCGATCTCCCGCACCGGGTGGAGGGTGGTGGTGGAGGTTTCGCTGGCCTGGACGAGCACGCCCCCGGCGTCCGGGTGCTCCCGGAGCGCCTGCTCCACCGCGCCGACCTCCACCGCGGCGCCCCACTGCACCTTGAGCTCCACCGCCCGGAGGCCGAACGCGCGGCACAGGCGCAGCCACCGCTCGCCGAACTTGCCGCCGTTGACCACGACGACCTTCTCGTCCGGCGAGAAGAGGTTGGCCACCGCGGCCTCCATGGCGCCGGTGCCGGAAGAGGCCAGGATGAGCACGTCGTTGCCGGCGCCGAACAGGGTCCGCAACCCCCGGCGCGCCTCCTCTAGGAAGACCGCGAACTCCGGCGTCCGGTGGTGGATCATGGTCCGCGCCATGGCCAACTGCACTTCGTTGGGGATGGGCGTCGGCCCGGGAGACAGCAGGTATTGCTTGATCATGGGGTTGCGTCCGATGGCGCGCGGATCGTTTCCTTCGGCGGGACCTGAACGAAAAAAAGCCTGAACCTCTTCGGCACAGAGACCCAGGCGTTCGGCCGTCCGGCAGTTGGCACTCCCCCGCGGTTGCATCCACGTACACGCCGGTTGTGCGGCTCTATTCGTACTCTGCCCGGGCGGCTTTGTCAATCCGCCGGCCCGGCGTCCCTTCCCATAAGCGGTCCAAGCGTATAAAATCCACGGTTCATGGGGCGCGGCATCATCTTCTTCGACATCGACGGCACCCTGCTCCGTTCCTGGAACGGCCACGTCGCCTTCAACCAGGCCATCCTCGAGACCTTCGGCTGTCCCGGGGACATCCGCACGGTCCGGCCGGACGGCAAGACCGATCCGCAGATCCTGCAGGAGATCTTCGAGGCCGACGGTCGGAACGTGGAATGCGGCCCCGCGCACTGGCGGGCCTTCAGCCGCCATCTGGAGGCGTGTTACCGGCGCGCCATCTCCGAGGGCTCCACCCGGGTGCACGCGCTTCCCGGCGTCCCCGAGCTGGTGCGCGAGCTGGGCGGCCGGCCGCAAGCGCGCCTCGGCGTCGTCACCGGCAACATGGAGGTCACCGCCCGGTTGAAGCTCCGGGCCGCGGGCGTGGACGGGCAGTTGGGGCCCGGCGCCTTCGGCAGCGACTCCGCCCGGCGCAACGACCTGCCCGGGATCGCGGTGGAACGGTGGCGCCGCCATCGGAAGGCGGCGGTCTCCCCCGAGCGTTGCCTGATCGTCGGGGACACCCCGAGGGACCTGGAAGCGGCCCGGGAGAACGGCATGAGGTGCCTGCTGGTGGGAACCGGCCGCCACCCTGCCGCGGAGCTCCGGGCCATGCGGCCCGACGGCTTCCTGCCCGACTTCTCGGACACCGGGGCCGCGGTGGATTCGTTGCTGCGGCTGTCCGACTGACTCGCCGAAAGGCGGGACGGCCGAATCGCGGGATACGTATCGTCGAGGAACGCAGACGTGGACGAGCAGGCGAGCGCGGCGATGGAGCGGTCAGGGCGTCGGCCGGGGTCCCCCCTGGATCCGTTGACTGCGGCCGCGTTCTGGTCGCTGGCCGTGATCATCCTGCTCAATCCCAGGGGTCTCTTTCCGCCGGGAGTCAACACGGGCATGCTGGTTTTCGCCGGGCTCCGGGTCCTCTGTTGCCTGCTTCTGATGAGTCTGGTCCATGTCCGCCTGCCGCAGGCGCTGGGGAAGTCCGGCGCATGGCTCCTCGGCTCCATGGCGTCCTACTTGGTGATCGGCTTCTTCGTCTCGGTTGCCACCGACGCCGAGCTGCTCGTGCATGTGTACGGGTTCGGCCTGTACGATTACGTGAGCTACCCCGCCATTTCCTTCATCCTGGTCCTGAGCGCGGCGCTCGGCGGTTACGCGGCCCTGGAGCGCGTGGGGATGCGGGCGTTTCTCAGGTCGATGTTGCTGGTGCTGACGGCAAGCAGCACCGTCGTCGTTTTCACGCCGGCCCTGCGCAGGATGGGCGTGCTTCTGCCGTGGGAGCTCCTCCATTCCCTGGACAGCCTGCGCTTCGTCGGTACTTTCTGGGAGCCGAACATTGCGGGTTTCCTGGGTTGCGTGACTGTGGTGCTGGCGCTGGCGTTCCTGGGCAATGTCCAGCGTCCCGTGCTGGCGTACTTGGCCCTGCCCATCGGTTCCCTTGCAGCGTTTTGTTCGTTTTCCAAGACAGCCATCTTCACCCTGGGCGTGATCCTGGCCTTCTTCGTGCTGCTGAACGGACGCCGCGGTCGAGGTCGCATTCTGCTCGGGCTGGGCGCTATGGCCCTGATAGGCGTCCTCGTCCTCCAGAGGCTGGATATGGACGACTTGAGAGAGTTGATCGCGTTGGGAGGGAGACGTCTGGACAGGGTGTTCGACGTCCTGAATTTCGTGACCGGAAGGATCGACCAAGCGGTCTTGTCGGACCGAGGATACTTGTGGGAACTGGGTCTGCGCAACAGTCTGGAAGCACCCATCGTCGGCCAGGGGCTCGGTCGATTCTTCATCATGGATGACGCCCCTTTCAACAAATGGCAACAGGTCCGTGTGGGTGTCCACAACATGTACCTGTTGCTGCTCGGGGAAGCAGGTGTCGTGCCGCTGGGTCTATATCTGCTGTACCTGTTCTCGTTGCTGCGGTTGCGCTGGGCCGCGCCGAAATCGCTGGCCAGGGACGCCATCGTGGGCTGGACGATCGCCGTCGTCTTGAAGGGCATGACGGGGTATCAACTGTTCCAGTTGGGATTCTATTCCTTCCTCGCAGGCGTGACCTGTGCCCTGGCGTCGTATGCGGCGCGTGGACCGGACGGACGGACGCGGGAGACGCCGCAGACGTTCGCTCGGACCCATGCGCCGCCCTCCGCAACGGGTTGACCACGCCGACCATGTGTTCCACTGCCCCTGTCCCGGACGCAGCGAGGGTCGAAGCCGGCCAAGACGCCATGCCGCTGGGCCACCGGACGCTGGGCGCGCTCGGATGGTCCTACGCGACGGTGGTCGGCAAGGCGTTGCTGACGTTGCTGGTGCTGGCGACCCTGTCGAGGCTGCTGGAGCCTCGCGACTTCGGCCTGTTCGCCATCGCCTGGATCCTGGTGGAGTTGGCCGTGAGGTTCGGCCACTCGGGCATCGGGCATGCGCTCATCCAGCGGGACGAGTTGACCGACCGTCACGTCGAAGCGGGCTTCACGCTCTCGGTGGCCGTCGGCGGCGTCATCACCGCAACCGTCTGGCTGTTCGCGCCGCTCATCGGCCGGCTCTTCGACGAGCCCGCGGTGACCCGGCCGCTTCAGGCCCTGGCGGCTGCGTTCGTCATCGTCGGGGTCGGGGCCGTGTCGGCGCATCTCCTCCGCCGCGGCCTCCGGTTCAAGCCGTTGATGGCGGCGGACCTCGTGTCGTACTTGGCGGGCTACGGGTTGACCGCGACGGCGCTTGCGTTCCGGGGGTTCGGGGTGTGGGCGCTGGTATGGGGAGAGCTCGTACGGGTGCTGATCTACACCACGGCGGTGACACTGTATGCGCCGCCGCGCGTCCGCCCGCGTCTCCCGATCCGCGAATCGGCCGAGATCCTCTTCCCGGGGGCGGGACTTTCGGTGGTGCAAGTCTTCGACTCCGTCGTGCGAATGGGCGGCTGCTTCGTGGTCGGCCGCTGGCTGGGCGCCGCGTCGCTGGGCTACTACACCCGTGCGGACCGGCTGGCCTCGCTGCCGTTCCACTACCTGGGCGGCAGTCTGTTCGAGGTCGCCTTCCCTGCCATGGCCCGGGGGCAGCGGCGGCTCGACCGGTTGCGTCTCGTCCATCTCCACTGCATGGAGTTGTTGTCGCTGGCGACCTTGCCGTTGAGCGTCCTGATGCTCGTGGTCGCCCCCGAGATCGTCGCCGTGGTGCTGGGAGGGCAGTGGGACGCCACCGTTTCGGTCCTTCAGGTCCTCGCGCTCGCGATACCGTTCCAGACCTGCGGCGTCCTGAACGTCGCGGCCGTCCGCGGGACTGGCTCCGTCCGCCAGGAGACTTGGCGTCAGGGGGCGCACGCGGTTCTCGTGGTCCTTGGCGCGTGGTTCGGGAGCCGGTGGGGCTTGAGTGGCGTGGCCGTCGCCATGGCGGGCGCGCAGACAGCAGCTTACCTGATCATGGCGCAGGCTGCGTTGTCCCTTCTCGGCGTGCGCTGGCGGCAGCTACTGCGACGCTGGCTGCCGGCCTTGTGGGCCGGCGCCTGGAGCGCGCTCGCCCTGTGGTTGGCCGTGGGCTGGTTGCGCGCCCTGGCGCTGCCGGGCGTTGCGGCGCTGTCCGCGGAGACCGCGGTCTGGGGAGCAGCGCTGTCCGCGGCTCTGGTTTTCGCGCCCTCCTTCGCCCGTCTCCGATCCCTCCCCTGGGCGCTGGCGAACTTCCCTTTCGACGCATTGGGACCGCCGGGCCGTTGCCTGCGCTCGGGGCTCCGGCGGCTGCCGTCTTCCCGCGGCGCGGACTGACTGTTATCATGGGTGGGCGGTGACGATAGCCGTTGGAGACGTTGCATGTGTGGCATAGCCGGTTTCCTGGGTGCGGACCGAACCTCGCCGGAAGAAGCCCTCGCCATCGCCCGCGGCATGGCGGACGCGGTGGCGCACCGCGGCCCGGACGATGCCGGGACCTGGCTCGACCGCGAAGCGGGAATCGCACTCGGCCATCGCCGCCTGGCCGTGCTGGACCTGTCGCCGGCAGGCAGTCAGCCCATGGAGTCGGCCTCGGGGCGCAACGTCATCGTCTTCAACGGCGAAATATACAACCACCGGGACCTTCGGCGCCGGCTCGAAGCCGAAGGTCCCGACCGTCCGCACTGGAGGGGGCGTTCCGACACGGAGACTCTGCTCGCGGCCATCGAATGCTGGGGGCTGGAGGATGCGTTGCGAGCCGCAGTCGGCATGTTCGCCTTCGCGGTCTGGAACCGGGAGGACAGGATCCTGTGCCTCGCCCGGGACCGGGTAGGGGAGAAGCCGCTCTACTACGGCTGGCAGAACGGCGCGTTCCTGTTCGGGTCCGAACTCAAGGCATTGGCCATGCACCCGGCGTTCGCGGGGGAGATCGACCGGGATGCCCTCACCCTGCTCCTGCGCCACGCCTACATTCCGGCGCCCTGGTCCATCTACCGAGGGGTGCGGAAGCTGCCGGCCGGCGCCTACGTGAGCGTCGCGGCGAGCGCTTCACGGGAACCGGCCGGCCAGTGGCCGGAGCCGCGGCCGTACTGGTCCCTGGGCGAGGCGGTGGCGTCCGGCCAGGCGCGGCCGTTCGAGGGCGCCCCCGAAGACGCGGTGGACGCGCTGCACGACGTGTTGCTCCGGGCAGTGGGCCGGCAGATGGCGGCGGACGTTCCGCTCGGGGCGTTCCTCTCCGGCGGCATCGACTCTTCCACTGTCGTGGCCTTGATGCAGGCCCAGTCCGAGCGGCCGGTGCGCACGTTCACCATCGGGTTCGAAGAACCCGACTACGACGAGGCGGCGCACGCCAAGGCGGTGGCAAGGCGCCTTCGAACCGAGCACACCGAACTGTACGTGTCGGCGCGGCAGGCGAGGGACGTCCTCCCCCGCCTGCCGGACCTGTTCGACGAGCCTTTTGCCGACCACTCCCAGTTGCCTACTTTCCTGTTGGCCGGGTTGGCTCGCCGGCAGGTGACCGTCGCCCTGTCCGGCGATGGCGGCGACGAGCTGTTCGGCGGATACGAACACTATGCTTCGACTCCTCGCATATGGCGCTCGTTGTCGCGCATGCCCACGTCGCTCCGCCGGACCGCCGTCTTGTTCACGCCGGTACCGGGCGGTTTGCCGGCTCGAATGCTTCGGCGGCTGCCGACGGGCAGGGGGCGGCGCTGGACGCCGGGGAAGGTCCGCAGGGTAATGCGGCTGGCGAGGTCCCGGACGCCGGAGGAGCTTCACTACCGACGGCTCTCGCACTGGCCGAACCCGCCCGCGGTGGCGCCCGGCGCGTGCGAGCCCCGGACCGTGCTGAACCAACCGGCAACCTGGCCTGACGCCGCGGAGCTCGCGGACCGGCTGATGGCGGTGGACGCCCTGAGCTATCTCCCGGACGACATCCTGGTCAAGGTGGACCGGGCCGCGATGGGGGTGAGCCTGGAGAGCCGTGCGCCGTTCCTGGACCATCGCGTGGTGGAGTTCGTCTGGCGGCTGCCCCTGTCCTTCAAGCTCCGCAACGGCCTTGGCAAGTGGATCCTGCGGCAGGTGCTCTATCGACACGTACCGAAGGACCTCGTCGAACGCCCCAAGGCAGCGTTCGGCGTCCCGCTCGCCGCATGGCTGCGTGGACCGCTCCGGGATTGGGCGGAAGCCCTGCTCGACGAACGGCGGCTGCGGCAGGATGGTTTCTTCGACCCGCGTCCCATCCGCCGGAAGTGGAACGAGCATCTGGGCGGAGGAGAGTCATGGGAAGGTCAACTCTGGAGTGTCCTGATGTTCCAGACATGGTTGGACCACGTTGGGCAAAGCCGCTCGAACGGCGTACCGCACCGTAGGGCAGGAAGCGCCTCCTGAACCCGAAGGACGGCCCATGCGAAGTCCGGGGAGTCGCCGTTTGCTGCTGATCGGACCCCCGCCCTACCGGGACGGAGGCTCTCGTGTCACGTTCGATATCCTGCTCGACTACCTTGGCCGGTTTCCCCATCTTGCCATCGAAGGATTCGACTTGCCCGTTCATCATCCGTTTTACGACGACGACGGTTTGCCCGGCCCCTTGAGCCACCGGCGCACCGTCATGGAGGTGCTGCGCGCGTTGCTCCGGGCGCCTCGGGTGGACACGGTCGTTCTTTTCGGATCGAGCGACGTCTGCTTCTCCTACGGGCTCGCGTTCGTGTTCTGCGCCAAGCTGTTCCGCAGGCGCTGTGTAGCCCGGATGACGGGCGGGCGGGGGGTATTCCTGACCAAGCGCCTGCCGGCGCCCATACGCGCCGTCTGCCTTTTCCTGTTCCAGGCCGTCGACGTCTTTTCCGTGCAGACGGAAGTTGCGCGGAACGACCTCCCTCGGCGGTTGCGGGCCAAGACCGTCGTGACCGGGGGCCTTCGCCCCCGGGGTCCCGTCCCGCCCCCCGTCCGTCGTCCCCGGGGAAGGACGAGCTTCGCTTTCGTGGGGAGGACCGCGGCAACCGAGTCGGCGTCGGAGACGCCGGAGAAGGGACTCGACGTCCTGCTCGACGCCTTCGACCGGGCGCGCAGCGCTCGATCTTCGACCGGGTTCATGGAGGTGCATATCTACGGACGGGTCCCCGGCAGCCTGGTGGAACGGGCACGACGGACGCCCGGCGTCTTCGTGCATGGCTACCTGTCCAACGACCGGCTGCGGGCCGCGTTCCAACGGCACGACGTCCTGGCGTTCCCGAGCCGTTTCCGGTTCGAAGGACATCCCGGAGCGATCATCGAGGCGTTCGTTGCGGGGTTGCCGGTCATCGCAAGCGACCTGCCCGGGCCGTCGGAGATCGTCGAGGACGGGGTCAACGGCCTCATCGTCAGGACCGGCGATGCGGAAGCCTTCGCCGCGGCCATGACGAGGCTTGCCGCGGACCACGAATTGCGGCGCCGGCTTGCCGACGGGGCCCGCGATTCCGCGGACGGCTTCGACCAGGAGCGCGTCCTTCCCCGGTTGGTCGAAGCTCTCGGCCTGCTTCCGGCCGATGCGAGGCCCGCTTGAGTCGATTGGGGTTGCGCCGTCCGGAACGCGGCGGTGCAGCGCCGGCAGGTTGGATCGGGCAAGGGGACACCGCCATGGACACGAATGCATCCATCGTCACCCGCCGCGGCCTGCAATACCCCAACGGGGACGATTTCTTTTCTCCGAGTGAACGTTTTCCCGAGTACCCGTTCGACACGATCTCGAAATCGGAGAACCCGGTGTACCGGTTGGTGAGGCAGGCGCTGGCGGACGCCGGGCTGGACCGGCGCCGCTTCGGCAGCCCTTCCTGGAATCCGCTGGGCGGTTACATGGCGCCCGGCAGCCGTGTGTTCGTACTTTGCAACTTCGTGCACCACCGGAGGTGGGTGGAATCGTTGCGGGACTTCCAGGCCAAGTGCATCCACGGATCCGTGCTGCGCGCGTTGATCGACTATGTATGGATCGCCGTCGGAACGAAAGGGAACGTCGCGTTCGGCAACGCCCCCTTGCAGTCGTGCCGATGGTCGAGGGTCCTTGCCGACGCGGGCGCCGATCGGGTGGCCGGGTTCTATGCCGCGGAGGGAGCCTCCGTGCGCGCCGAGGACCTGCGCCTCTTCGCCACGGAGAAGACGGTCCTCGGAAGAACGCTGAAGTCCCGCAGCCTTGGCGACGACTCGTCCGCCGCGGTCTTCGACCTGGGAGACAGCAGCCTGCTGGCCGAAAAGGGGGATCGGTCGTCTCCCTTTCGCGTCATGAACTACAACCCGGACCGGACCGACCGCTACCACTCGCGAGCCTCCCACGTGTACGTCATCCATCGGTCGGTACTCGACGCACAGACCATCGTCAGCCTGCCCAAGCTGAAGACCCACGAGAAGGTCGGGTTGACGTGCGCGCTGAAGGGGATCGTCGGTTCCGTGGGCCACAAGGACTGTCTGGCGCACCACCGCTTCGGTTCCCCCTCCAGAGGAGGGGATGAGTTCCCCGCACGATACGCCTTCGCTACGCCCCTTTCACATTTCCATGACTGGCTGAACCGCAGGGAACCGGCGTCGCCGCTGCAGGGAAGCATGGAGGTCCTGCATTACCTGCTGAGCGGTGTTTTGCGGCGGCTCGGAGTCACCCTCGGCGGATCATGGCACGGCAACGACACGGCTTGGCGCATGGTGCTCGACCTCCATCGGATATTGCAGTACGGAGACGGCAGCGGGGTACTGCACCGGAGCCGGCAGCGAAGGCACCTGGTGCTGGTGGACGGCATCGTCGGCGGCGAGGGCAACGGACCGCTTGCGCCGCGGCCAGTGGACAGCGGCACGCTCGTATTCGCCGATGAGCCGGCCCTCGCCGACCGAATCTCATGGCGGCTCATGGGTTACCGTCCGGAGGCGTTGCCGCTCCTGCGGGCCTCGAGGACCATGGACCGGCAGGGTGACGCCGCGGACGGGGGACCGTCCATCTCCTCCAACGGCAGGCCGGTGGCCGAAGATGAGTTGGCGCCCGTGTTGTCACGCCCGTTCACCGTCCCCAGGGGATGGCGCTCCTACCTGTCGAGCTACAACTTGTGAGGGCGCGAACCCGTGCGGACGCCGGAAGATGTCCTCCGGGTCACGACGCATCGAACGCCAACGACGCAGACGGGAACGTACCGTTTCCCGCTCGGCGGCCGTCATCGAAGGAGAGGCCGAGGATGGCCTGGATTTCCGAATCTCGATTGCAGGCGCTCGCCCTCGATTACCGGACGTGGTCCCCGTCCCGTATCGCCGCCTACCAGCTTGCGCGAGTCAACGAACTGTGGGACTGGGCGTCTCGAAACATCCCGTATTACCGAAGACTGGTGGAGAACGGCTTGCCCCGGCGCTTTGCTTCCCTGCCGCAATACGTCGACACGGCGCCGCCGCTCACCAGGGAGATCCTCCAGGATACGGAAATCCCTTGCTGGAGCCGGGACCCGCGCCCCGACGGCAAGCGAATCACCGGCGGGAGCACGGCCAAGCCCATGCAGGTCCCGTCCTGGCGCAGGGAATACGAAGAGAACCGGCTGGATCCGTGGCTGGGTCGTTCCTGGTACGGAATCGGTCCACGTCACCGCCTGATGCTGTATTGGGGCCATTCGCACCTGCTGGGAGAGGGATGGCGAGGGAAGGTGAACGGCTGGTCCCGGTCCATCAAGGACCGGATCCAGAACTACCGAAGGCACTCCTGTTACGACATGTCGGAGTCTGCGCTCGAAAACGCCGGAAGACGCCTGTTGGAAGCCGGGCCCCATTTCGTCATGGGTTACGCATGCTACCTAGATCGATTGGCGAGGACCAACGCTCATCTGTCTTCCGCCTATGCGGCTCTCGGCCTGAAGGCCGTAATCGCCGCGGCCGAAGGGTTTCCCTTCGAGGATTCGGAAGCGCGCATCGCGGACGTCTTCTCTGCTCCGGTGGGGATGGAGTACGGCTCGGTGGAGACCGGTCTCGTGGCCCACACGCATCCGGCCGGCGGTTACCGGGTATTCTGGAAGAGTTACCTGCTCGAATACCACCCAGGAGCGGGGTTGCAGGAGGTCTTCGTAACCTCCCTGTTCCGACGTTGTACGCCGCTGTTCCGCTACCGGTTGCACGACTCCTATGAGGTCTCGGACGAGTCGTCACGAGCGGCAGGGTGTTCCGCTCTCTCCTTCGGTCGCGTCGCGGGACGGAGCAACCGGACCATTCGGCTGCCCAACGGTCGGAGCCTGCATTCGGAAGCGGTTTCCCATATCGTTCGCGGCGTGCCCCGGATCACCGGTTACCAGGCCGTATCCCGGGAGGGCCGGGTGACCCTGAACGTCACCGTGAGCGAGTCCCTTGCGGAATCCGACATCGAGAGGATCCGCGGCATGGCGCACCGGATCGATCCCCGGTTCGGCGAGTCCCTGGAGGTGCGGGAAGTGCCGGAACTCGAGCGCACGATAGCCGGGAAGACTCCGATGATCCTGGTGAAGGACGGGTTCGCGAGCGCTCGTGAAGGAGTGGATTGAGAAGGTGAGAGTCCTGCACGTAATCCCCAGCATGTCGCCGAAGTTGGGAGGGGCGCCCGCGGCGGTACGGGGGCTGACCCTGGAGTTGGCCCGGCAGAGGGTGCATTGCGAGATCGTCACGGCCCGGGGGTCCATCGCCGAGACCGATGTATTGCCGGTCCCCGGGGTGCCGGTCCACCGGTTCGATACGGAGTTCCCCGCGTCCTTCTGGCCGGCGTTCTCCCGTAAACTGGGCGCGTTCCTGGACGCCGAGGCGCGACGCTTCGACCTCGTCCATGCCCACCAGACGCTGTCCTACTCCACGTACGCGGCGTTCCGCGCCGCCCGCAAGCACGCTCTCCCCTACGTGCTCAGCCTTCGGGGTGAGCTGGCCGAGGTATGCCTGCGGCACAAGAGGTACCGGAAATGGATCTACCGCCAAGTGCTGCTGAACGGCATCGTGAGGTCGGCCGACGCCCTGCACATCGTCTCACGGGCGGAAGCGTCGCACGCGGCCGTGCTGGGTTACCACACGCCGACCTTCCTGGTGCCCAACGGGATCTTTCTCGATGAAGCGGTCCCGCCCGCCAACGTGGATCTGACGGCGGAATACCCGAGGTTGGCGGGTAAGCGCGTCGTTCTCTTCATCGGGCGGCTGCATTGGATCAAGGGTCTGGACGTACTGGCGCGCAGCTTCGCGATGACGGCCAGGGAGTTCCCGGACTCCATGCTGCTGGTGGTGGGGCCGGACGAGGGCGCCCGCGGTGCGATGGAGTCCATCCTCCGCAGCAACGGCCTGCTGGACCGGGCCGTGTTCACCGGCCTGTTGACCGGCGACCACAAGCGGGCGGCGTTCCAGTGCGCCGACCTGTTCGTCCTGCCCTCTTACGCCGAAGGCTTCAGCAACGCGGTTCTCGACGCACTGGGCGCCAGTTTGCCGGTGGTCATTTCCGACCGGTGCAACTTCCCCGAAGTGGCCGAGCATGGAGCGGGGTTCGTGGTCCCGTCGAACGACACGGCGTTGTGCGAGGCCGTCGGCAAGCTGCTGTCGGACAGTGGCCTGTGCGTCCGCATGGGACGCAACGGACGGAAGCTGGTGACGGAGCGCTACACGTGGCAATCCTCCGCCGCGTCCATGGCGGAGCGTTACCGTTCGTTGTTGCGCACGAGTCCATGACTCTGTCCGACGCCGGAACCGAACGTTTCAACCGGAGGCGGAAGCCGGGTCGTGGAGCAGGACTTCCCGGTCCGACTCCAGCGCCGAGCGGGTGGCGAGGAAGAGTTCGGCGGTCTGGCGCACGTAGTTGAGGCCGCAGCCCTCCGTGCGCCCGCCCCGTGCGCTCATCCCATAGCTTGCCAGGATGGATTGTCGGTGCCCGTGCTGTCGGAACAGCGGGCGGTGGCGTTCCTTGCGGGGCCCGTTTTCGATGGCGAGATCCCTGAAGTCGGCCAGCGAGACCAGGATGTCGCCCTTGTGGACGTGCAGCTTCTCCCGCACGCCCTCGAAACTGTGGCCCTTCGCGGAGAAGGTGATGGCTGCAATGGATCCGTCCGCGAAGACATAGGATACGGCGATGTCGCAGTCGCTGGTATCGGATCTCCCGGGAATGATCCGGATGGGGTAGCGTCTGCCCTCCGGAATCATCTGCATGGTGAAGTCCGTCCAGTGGCACAGGTTGCCGAGCACGCGGCCCCCTTCGGACGGGTGGAAGTACCAGTGGTCCCGGTCGATCCGGTGACCCGCCACGAACCAGTTGATGATGCCGGCTCCCTTCTCCGCTTCCATGGCCGCCAGCACGCGCAGTCCGAACGGGCTCACGGGACGGTTGAAGCCCAGCCGGACGCGGGGGTCGTCCGCCGCTGCGGCTGCGGCCAGCAGGCGGCGAAGCTGGTCCTCGTTGACCACGTGGGGCTTCTCGATGTGCACCGCCTTGCCGGCCTCGATGGCGGCAACGGCGTACTCCGCATGGCTGGCGTGGTTCGAGGCAACGTAGATGAGGTCGATGGCGGGGTCGGACAGCACTTCATCCGCGTCGGTGGTGTGGTAATCGGCGCGGTAGCGCTCGAACAGCGACGCGGCGCGGTGTGCGTTGCTGTCCATCACGCCGCGGAGAACCGGCCCCGCCTCCTTCGTCAGGATATGGGCAATGGCGCTGAAGCCGAAATTGCCGCACCCGATCAAACCCACGTGGGCGACGCCGGAACCGGCCTTCTTGCCCGCCGGAAGATGGTCGTAACGGGCGCGCATGTGGTAGTGTCCACGGACCTTGGCCAGAGTCCGGGATATGCCGTACATGCGGGTGTAGCGAAGGACCTTGCGGAGCCGGAACCCAAGCGGTGCTTTCGTGTAATCCAAACCGCGCCCGTGACGTTCAACCGGATCCGTTCGGTGATTCCACCTGCTCCACCATGTCCGATTCCAGTTTCAGGAAGTGCGCCTCCCAACTCCACTCGCGCATCATCCGGGCCCGGGCGGCCCGGCCGAGGGCTTCGCGCCGTTTGCCGTCGCGCAGCAGGGAAACGACCGCCGCGGCGAATTCGTCCGCGCCGTCGGCGATCAGTATTTCGCTGCCGGGCCGGGCCCGGACTCCCTCGTTGGCCAGCGACGTGGCGACCACGGCCTTGCCCATGGACATGTATTCCAGCAGCTTGTTCTGCATTCCGGCGCCCGCCTGCATGGGGTTGACGCAGACCGTCGCCCGTCCGAGGTAATCGGCCGGCTCGGGCACCTCGCCCGTGACCGTGATCCCCGGACGCTTGTCGAGGGCGAGGATCTCCGGTCTCGGCATGCGGCCGACGATGACGAATCTGGCAAGGGGAAACTCGGTGCGCACCCTGGGCCAGACGTGCTCCACGAACCACAGCACCGCGTTCACGTTGGTGTTGGTGGCCAACACGCCGGCAAAGGCCAGGGTGCAGGGATCCGCGTGCGAGTTGTGGTACGGATGGAAACGGTCCGCATCGACGCCGTGCGGCGACAGGAAGTAGTTGTCGATGGCGGGCACGCCCCTGTAGGCGCAAACCTGCCGGATCTCGCGTGCGTCGGCGTCGCCGATGAGCACGGTTCGCGTGAACTCTCTCCAGATGCGCGCTTCGTACGCTGCGGTCAGCAGATGTTCCAGTCGATAGATCAGCCTTTCCCGCCATCCGGGCGCGTTTGCGGCAATGCGTCTGGTATTGAGTGATTGCGACACCTGCATGGCCAAGTAGGTCACGGGGCGATGATCGTCGTCCTCGCGCGTCCGCCCGTTGGATTGCCGGCCCAGTCCTCGAACCGCCTCCCCGCTGCGAAGCGTGTAGCCGTAGATCACGTCATGCCGTGGGCGGGACGGCCGACGAAGCGAGCGCTTGAGATGCGGGTTGTCGAACCAGCCCACCTGTAGCGGCAGGCCGCGCAACAAGGCCCGGAGGGCGCCGGTGACCCTGCGCCACGGAGGCTGGGCGAAAACGGTCACATGGCGGCACCGGCTGGCGACCCATTGGCGCTGCCGGCCGGAGGACGGGGCGCCATCGGTCAGGCTGTAGAGGTCCACGCTGTGGCCGCGGGCGGACAGGAACGCCAGCAGGTGCGCGACGGTCATCTGGTCGGCCCGGGTCATGGGCAACGGGAAACGCGGGCACACGACGGCGATGCTCATGGGCCGCGGCGCCCTTTCCACGTTCATCCAACGCGGAATACCGCTGGGCGCTACGGGACGGGTGTCGTCGTTCGTGCTCGCTCGGGCCGCGGAGCGGGTCATGGCATGCGGCCGTTCAGACGATCCAGCGAGACGGACCTTGCATCGCCGCCAAGGCGGTCTGCCAGATGGGGCATGGTCTTGCCGACCACGATCAGGTCGGCGGTGTCCCAGGCCTTCTCCAGGTCGTCGGTCAACAGCGCGAAAAGATGGCGCAGGCGTGTTTGGGCGAGGTCGAGGTTCATCCCCGTCAGTCGTTCGGGATGCACGTCGGGATCGTGGATGGTCAGCCGGAACCCCTTGTCCAGCAGTCGTTCCGCCAAATCCACCAACGGGCTTCCGCGAAGGTCGTCGGTGCCGGGTTTGAAGCTCATGCCCAGGAGCAGGATATGTCCGCCCGGTGAAACGCGTGTAGTCGCGTACTCCGCAAGGTATTCCTGGTGTATGTCGTTACTGGCCAGGATGCTCTCGATCAACGGCGCACGGATTTCGTTCCTTTTCAGGTAGGTGGTCAAGGCGAGCACGTCCTTGGGCAGACAGGAACCGCCGAACGCTCCGCCGGGGCGCAGATAGGCCGGCGACACGTTCAGCTTCGTGTCCGCCAGGAAGACCTCGGACATCGAATGAACGGGGACCCCCAGCGAGTGGGCCAGCCGCCCGAGCTCGTTGGCAAAGGCGACCTTGAGGGCATGGAAACCGTTGTCGGCGTACTTGAGCACTTCCGCCACGGCCAACGGAACCTCGAAGACGGGCGCCTCGATGCGGCTATACATCCCTTTCAGACACTGGGCGCTGCCGGGAACCCGTTCCCCGATGACGATTCTGGGAGGATCGAAAAAGTCCTCTATGGCCGTGCCTTCGCGCAGGAACTCGGGGTTGTAGACGACCTCGTAGTGTTCGCCCGGCGCGCCGGCGCGCCGGGCCAGCTCGGGGATCACGATCTCTTCCATGGACCCGGGCAGCATGGTGCTGCGGTAGGCCACCGTGACCGGAGGCGCATGGGACGGACGGCGCTTCAGCGCGGCTCCGCACTCATCGGTGACGGCCAGGACCTGTGACAGGTCCGGCGTTCCGTCGGGCCCGATCGGTGTCCCTACGCATACCAGTACGGCATCCGCGTCCATGACGTGGTCGGCGACCGCAGACGTTTCGAGGATGCGTCCGTTGGTCCGGGCGGTGCTCAACAATTCGTCGGTCCCCGTCTCGCCCACAGGCGACCTGCCGGACGCGAATGCCTCGTTCTTGGCCGCGTCCACATCGATGCCGGCGACGCGGTGACCTTGCGCCATGAGACAGGCAGCGGTAGCTGTCCCCACGTATCCGAGTCCGTACACGATGATTTTCATGCGGCCCGTCTCCGTTTGCCATCGGTATCGAGCGCATCGAACAGGGCGTCCCGCAACGGGGTTGCCGCTTCCGCGCCCTTCCCTTCGCTGCCCCAACCGATCCACACCGCGGCCCATCGCCTTTCGTCGTGTCCGATAGGGCGAACGTGCAACCGATGGGCCAAGTGCGGCTCGCCGAACTTCGGCCAGTGTTGCGCCGGAGCCGGATCTTCGATGGAACCGGCAACGGCGTCGAACCGGACTTCCCGTCCGGGTTGGCCCTCCGCGAGCTCGAAGCGCCCGGGTTGGCCGGGGACCCACGCATCGGACACCAGGAAGTCCACGACGGCCTCGTGTCCTGCGCCCCCGCGCCAGACGTCCACGATCAGCAGGCCCTGGCCCGGATACAGCGCCAAGCCTCGGGCCACCGTCGCGGAGATGGTCGAATAGCCGTCTTGCCAACCCGCGCACCAGAGCGGCGTATCCGGCTCGTGGCCGAGAGCAGTGATGCGGTGGGCGCGGCCCCTGCGTCCGACCCGGAACGACAGCCAGAACTCCATGGGATCGACGCCCTCGAAACGGGGACCGTTGTGCGCGCTCGCCGACCGCGCCATGTCCCTCAGGGTGCCGGCGGAATAGGTGGGCACGCCGAAGTCCACCAGGAAGCGGCGGCCCGCGATGGAAAGCTCCACGGCGAGAAAGTCCGCATGGGCATGGGCGGGGTTGTCGTCCGGTCCGCACGCTCCGCAGTCGAAGATCGCGGCGTCCTTGCCGAACCTGAGCTGGACGTAGCCCGATTGCTCCAGGGCAAGCGTCCCTGACCCGGCGCCTTCGGATCCGGTCAACGCATGGCCGGGAGGCGCCTCGCCGATCCAGGAATCGTTGAACAGCGCGATGTCGCCATCGGGGTGCATCATCACCTCAAGGGCCCGTTGCATCCGTGCAAGCTGCGGCTCGATCCTCCGCGACGCCGCTTGGTCGAGCACACCAGCGTCCGCAAGCACCATCATGTCCAGGATCGAGAGAACGTGGTACATGGGACACCGTTCGGCGTGACCGCCATCGTCGAGTACTTGCGACTCGACGCATGCCGGTGTCGTCCTGTTCAGGAAACGCCAAGCTGCCGGTAATCCCCCCAGACCGCAGGCATACACCACCAGAGCGACGTAATTCTTCAGCAGATGGTTGTATTGCAGGTCACGTTCCAAAGTGCGTCGCACAAGGATAGCGCAGAACCTGACGTGATGCAACAGGAATGCTTGCGCCTCCATACGGCGCGCAGAGCCGGCTCGTGCGGCGTTGCGCCGGAACAGGTGCAGCCCCGCCAGCAGGTTGATCAGGCGGTGGCTGGCGCTGTAGGGGTTCCAGACGTCCCGGAACACGCCCCTTGCGGCAAAGGGGTTCTGGCGTTCCAGGGAGCGCACCAGCGAATGGACCGCTTCCAGCGCCCGTTCGTCGCCCGTGGCCAGCAGCGGCGCCGCGTAGCCGAAATAGGAGAGGTTCATGCGCCACAGGGCGTTGTTGCCTTCGTTCAGTTCGCGCCGCCACTCGACGGCCTCGACGCCGCCGAAGTCGATGGTCCGTCCCAGCAGGGTGAACCTGCCCTCGCCGACGCCGTCCGGACGACGCCCGTGGACCGCGTGCTGCAATTGCAGCACACGCTGCGCAACGCGCCCGAGAAGCGGGTTCGTCGGATCCGGCAGCGGCAGTCGGTTCGCGTCCCGGTCCACCGAACGCCAGGCGCGCGTCGGAAACCGGCTCATGTAATGGAAGCGGCCCCGGCAGACCAGGCGCTGGACGACCTGTTCGGGCCTCATGTGTCGGACCGCCCGCCACGTGCGAAGGGCGCTCAAGGAGACTCCATGTCCGTTCCTGCGCTCACGGCCGACGACCTCAGGACCGGGTCCCCCGGTTGCAGGTCCATGGCCTGCGTCTCGCTGCTGCCGACCTTCGTCATTTCCGGTCCTCTCCCGGCCGGTGTTTTTATGGGGGGGGGGGGGGGGGGGGGCATCTCGATGAGGTTACCCGGAAAGGGGACAGGGTTCGCGTCGGGTTCACCGGATCCCGGACGTCGGACCGCTCTCGGGAAGAGTCTCGCCATCAAAGCGGCTCCAGGACCACCCGCGTCCCCTTGGCCAAGGACTCCGGGACCGCGATGGTTGCGAGGCTGGAATTGACGAGTTGCGCCTCTTCGACGGGCGGCGGGCCGCCGGCAACCACCGCGTCCACGAACGCCCGCAGTTCTGCGCCGTGGCCCTTGTCCTGTCCGAGGCGCGACTTCTTCTTTCGAACCCGGCCCTTCCCGGCAATGGTCAACTGCCGGAAGTCCTCGATCCTGACCACGCTGCCCCCCGCGTAGGCTTCGATCATCTCCTTTCCGTGGGCGGGGTCGCCGAGGGCCGTGTAGAACACGGTGACGAGGCTTCCGTCCGCCAGTTCCCCGATGATGGTCACGTCCTCGCACGGGTCGCCGCCCGCCGCGGCCTCGGCGTGGACCGACACCAGGGGCGCGCCTGCGAGGAAGGCTCCGAGGTCGATGAAGTGGCAGGCTTCGCCGAGGATCCTCCCGCGGCCCTCGTTCGCTTCGGCCTGCCAGTGGTGGTCCGGGAGACGGCCGGCGTTGACGCGCAAGAGGACGTGCCGTCGTCCCGGCAGGGTTGCCAGATGCGCCTGGGCGGCCAGGCTCAGGGGCGCGAAACGTCGGTTGAAACCGACCTGGAAGAAAGCCGGGGACGAGCGTCGGGCGGCGACCACCTCCCGGAGTTCCTCCCTGGAGAGGGACAGGGGCTTCTCGACGAAGACGTGCTTGCCGGCGTTCAGGGCGCGTACGGTCTGGCCGGCGTGCAGACTGTGCGGCGTCGCCAGCAGGACCGCGTTGATGTCGGGGTCGTCGAAGACCGCGGCCTCGTCGGTGGTTGCCCGGGCAAAGCCGAAGCGCCGCTGGCCGTGCTCGGCGGAGACGCCGCGGGAGGTGGCGACGGTATGCATCTCGCAGTGGGGGATCTTCTTCAGCGCCGGCAACAGCGTCGTGCGCGCAAAGGTTCCGGCGCCGATGACGCCGAGGACGCAGCGTTCCCGTTTCGCGAACGACCGTTTGGCCGCTGTGGGCGCAAGGTGGACGCTGTGCGCCTCGGGTTCGGACTCGTCGTACTGGAGGACCACTCCCAGGTGCGGCTCGGCTCCGCCCACGACCAACGCATAGGCGGTTTCCGCGCGTTCGAAGGTGAACCGGTGGGTGGTCAGCGCCCCGGGGTCCAGGCGGCGTCCCCGTCCCGGCCGCATCAGGTCCAGCGAGGCTTTCAGGTTCTCGGTCTCGGTCCAGCGCACGAAACCGGGGGGATACTTCACTCCGTGGTTCTCGTAGTCCGGATCGTACCGGCCCGGACCGAGGGACCGGGACGCCGTGACGGTAAGCTCCTTCCGCATGAACTCGCGGAAGGGGAACTCGGTGCCCGTGTGCCCGATGAGCGACACCACCGCCCGGTCCCGGGCCACCCGCGCAGCGGTCTCGAAGGGAGCGCTCGACAGGGTGGCCGCGGCGATGACCACTGCGTCGCAGCCCAGGCCGTCCGTTGCCTCCATGGCCGCGGCCCCGGGGTCTCCGCGCTTCAGGTCGCAGGTCCGTTCCGCGCCGAGGCGTCGGGCAAGCTCCAGGCGACCCGGGTCGAAGTCGAGGGCCAGGACCCGCACGCCGGACAGGGCCAGGAACTGTGCGGCAAGCTGTCCCACCAGCCCCACCCCGATGACGGCGCACCAAGCGCCCAGTTCGGGCCGTGTCAAGCGTACGCCGTGCAGGGCGATGGCGCACACGGAAGCGTAGCAAGCTTCTTCGTCCGGGACGCCGTCGGGAACGGGCGCCGCCAGGTTTTCCGGAACGGCGTTCCACTCGGCGTGGTTTGCCCAGCCGGCGCCGGAGACGGCGACTCGTTGCCCCGGCCGGTATCGACCCTCCAGTCCGGCTCCGACCTGAGCCACGACGCCGGCCGCGGAATAGCCCAGCGGCGTCGGCTCGTCCAGGCGCGTCATCACCGTCCTGGCGGTCTCGGCCAGCCCGTCTCGCCGGAACTTGCCGATGGTCTGGCGGACCAGGTCCGGTCGCGCGCGCGCCTTCTCGATCAGGTTCTTCCGGGCGAACCTGACGACATCGCGTTCGGTGCCTGCGGAGATCAACGACGCCCGGGACCTTACCAGCAGATGGCCCGGCCGGACCTGCGGGTCCGGGACCGTTCTGAGGGTGAGCTCTCCGCTCCTGGCGTTCTGGACCACCTGTTTCATGGCGGCGGTCTATCGGGCGGCCCGACTCTCCTCGACCAGCCCTCTCAGCATGCGGATGGAGTCACGCCAGACGGCCCAAAAAGCTCCGATGCCGAAGCCCGTGAGTGCTGTCGTCCATATAATGTTACTGCGATTGGGCCGGATGGGCTGGTCCGGCTCGGAGGGCACTGCGGAATCGATTACCTTGAGCGCATAATCGATGCGTGTTTCCGCGAACATGATGGAGCGGACCTCGGACTCGATCAGCCGGTAGATGGATTGCCGGAGAGGTATGACGCTGGTCTTGTCGAGTTCCCGATTCAGATACGCGATCCTCTTTCGGGCATCTGTGATGGCCGTCTCCCGAAGGGCGGAATTGAGATCTTCTATCAAGGCGTTGGCCCACTCGGCCGCGAACACAGGGTCCTCCCAGCGAACTTTCACCCTGATCAGGCCTTCCCTCGGTCTTCTTTCGATTGCAATGCGCCTTTTGATCTTCCGTTGGGCGTCCTCCAGGGTGGGGACGGAATTTCGCCGGATCTTCCGGTCATCCCGGTTCCGGTCATCCCGGTTCCGGTCATCCCGGTTCCGGTCATCCCGGTCCCGGTCATCCCGGTCCCGGTCATCCCGGTCCCGGTCATCCCGGTCCCGGTCGAAAGCGACAGGCTTGTACAGTTTCTGCGTGAGTTCTTCCACCTTGCCGTAGATGCGCCTCTTGAATCTTCCATAGGTCCCTAACAGTTTCCTGGCGGTTAACTGGAAGGCGGGAATATCCCGCAAAGCATCCTGTTGCAAGGCCTTCCGTTCCGAAGCATCCCGGGCGAAAGCGACGGGCTTGAACATCTTCCGCAGGAGTTGGCGCCTCTCCACGAAACGCGTCAGGAAATCGCGGGACTTCAAGGTCCTCAATGCCTGCTGGGAGTTCCTGGCGGGACTCCCCGCCAGATCTTCCAACAACCTGCTGCCCAGTCCGCCAAGCAGACTGCCGGGAATGTCCTGGCTCCTCAGTCTGTTGTCCCTTTGAGCCGGCGCCACGATAACGGTGGCCTCATACACGTTGATGGTGTTCACGGCGAAGCCCACCCCCACCAGCGCGAAAATCAACGTCCAACCCAGGATACTCCACTTTGCCCGTCGGAACACGTCCCAGTAGTGGAGGACGTTCGGCAAGATCGAATCCAGGCTGAGGGAATATGAGTTGGCAACGGCCATCGAGCGGCTACCGGATCAAGGCTTCGAGCTTCAGGAAAAGGACGGACGCACGTATGTGAGTATGGGGTTCCCGTACGGGAGTCGGCCCCGTTCATACAGGCTCCCACTTCAGTTAACGCCAACGGCTCCACATGTCAAGGACGGTCGAGGACGCGGGCAGCGTTTTCCGTGCAGGACTGCGGCCATTGCGACGCTATCCGTTGCTTGCTATCCTGTCCGATGGCAAGCCATCGTCAACGAACACGTGATTCGGACGCTCGCGATATTCGGGCTGGTTGTGACGGGCGCCCTGTCCTGGAGCGCGGCCGGGGCCGGTCCATGGATCGGCCCCGGGGACTGGGCGCTCCGGTACGACCTGCGGCTCCTGGCGGACGCGGGCGTGGTTTCCGCGCCCATGATGGCATGGCCCATACCCTGGGGAAGCGTGGCTCGGGACGTCACGAACTTCGAGGACAGGGCCGGCTTGAGCGAGGCCGAGTCCGCGGCGCTGGCTCGGGTCAGGTGGCAGGTCGGGTACGAGACGCGGGTGCGGGAGTTGACGACCGAGAGCGAGCTTTCGGTCATGGCGAGCCCCATGCGCGTGAGGAATTTCCTCGACACGCCGCGCAGCACCGTGGAGACCAGGGTCAAGGTCGATTGGATCGACGAATACGCGGCCGGACGATTGGCGATTGCCGCCGCCAGAGGCGGGTCGGCGGACGACGGCAAGGTCCGCGGGGACGGTTCCTATCTCGCCCTCGCCCTGGGCAACTGGATGGTCGCCGTGGGCGCCGTGGACCGCTGGTGGGGTCCGGGTTGGGACGGCAGCTTGGTCCTGTCCAACAACGCGCGTCCGATACCGGCGCTCTCCGTGCAACGCAATTTTCCCGACCCTTTCGGTACGAGATGGCTGCGTTGGCTGGGCCCTTGGAGCACGAGCGTCATGCTGGGGCGGCTGGAAGGCGGCCGGGCGGTTCCCAACGCCCTCTTCCTTGGCTGGCAGTTGGACTTCAAGCCGTTGCCGGGACTCGAGGTCGGCCTGGAGCGCACCGCGGTGTGGTGCGGCCGCGGCCGTCCCTGCGACCTGGGTACGTTGGGAAACCTCTTCACGGGGAGGGACGGCGCAGGAGCAGACGCGCCCGAGGGCGAGGTCGGCAACCGGTTGACGGGCGTGAGCGTTCGCTATGCGCCGCGGTCCGGCTACTCTTTCTTCCCGCACGCCATCTACGGGCAGGCCGCGGCAGGGCACGGGTCCGGTGGCGGGCGGCGGGGCGGATGGCTGGGGTTGGTGGGGGTCGAGTACCTGGGCCGGTGGGGCGGCAACGGCCTCCTGGTCTTCGCCGAGGCCACCGATACCGCGTGCAACTTCGCGGGCAACGAGAAGTTCGGCTGCGCCTATGGTCACTCGGTTTACCGGACGGGGTATCGCCACCGGGGCCGGAGCATCGGATCTTCTTTCGGGGGCGATGCCCGCGGCGTTTCCCTCGGCGGCCTCGTGGTCACCCGACGAGGCCGGGAATGGGGCGGCGTGTTGCGCCATGCCAGGTTGAACCGAGGCCGCGGGACACAGCCGGTGCTGGACGGTTCGACGGGGTTGACGAACCTGGAGGTGTTCCACCGGCGCGATACCCGCTGGGGCCGCTTCGAGTGGGGAGGGGGCTTCGACCTGCTTCGTCTGGATACCGGGCGCACGCGGACGGATGTGCGGGGCTACTTCCGCTGGCGGCGGGACTTCTGACGGGTTCAGAGGGAGTAGAGGGAAGGAGACGGAATCCATGAGCATGCTGCGACCACGGGTGGGTTGGCCGTTGGCGTTGATTCTCGCGATGATCGCGTGCGACGTTGCCGCGGCGAGGGCTCAAGGGCTTCCAGGAACGATACGCAAGCTGATCGAGTCTCAGCCGGAGTCGGTGCGGCAGCGGATTCTGAATGAGTTGGGAAAAGCCCCCCAAGCCCCCCAAGCCCCCCAAGCCCCCCAAGCCCCCCAAGCCCCCCAAGCCCCCCAAGCCCCCCAAGCCCCCCAAGCCCCCCAAGCCCCCCAAGCCCCCCAAGCCCCCCAAGCCCCCCAAGCCCCCCAAGCCCCCCGGTTGGAGCCCCGCGCAACGGTCGTCCTCGATTTCGCCGCCGGCGCCCCCTCATCGAGCTTGATGCTGGCGTCGTTGCGAGCGGGGAACCCCTATCGGCTCGACGATTCGGGTTTCCTCCACCTTCCGGGCATTTTGCCCATTCGTCTGGCGGGGCTCGACGTCGCACAGGCCAACGTCAGGCTCCGTGCAGAGCCTGCCCTTGCGGGTTTCCAGGTCTCTTTGACGTTGTTGCCGCTCGATCCTGTGGGCGTGGACGCTCTGGAGAAGTTCGGTTACGACTTCTTTCGAAACGCACGCAGGAGCGAATACATAAACGTCTCGGTGCCGGTGGGCTACATCATCGGTCCGGGAGACAGCATCGACTTGAATCTCTTCGGCAACACGAACGCGGCGTATCGACTGGTGGTGAACCGCGACGGCGTCCTCAACTTTCCCGAGCTCGGGTCTATCTCCGTGGCGGGCCTGAGTTTGGAATCGTTGAGGAGGGAAGTCGCGCTCCGGGTCGCGAAGCAGCTAATCGGAGTGCGTGTCAGCGTGACCTTGGGCCCGCTGCGGTCCATCAACGTCTTCGTCCTCGGTGACGTGGAGCGCCCCGGGCGCCATCTGGTGAGCGGATTTTCCACTGTGGTCAACGCGCTCCTGGCCGCCCGCGGAGTCAAGGAGACCGGCTCCCTCAGGCGGATCGAGGTCAAGCGGGGCGGACGCGTGGTTTCGAGACTCGACCTCTATGACTTCCTGCTGCACGGAGACAACCGAGGCGACGTGCGGGTTCAGCAGGGCGACGTGGTCTTCGTGCCGCCGGTGGGAGACACCGTGGCGGTGTACGGCGAGGTGAAGCGGCCTGCCATCTACGAAGTTCGAGGCGAGGCCACGGTGGCCGACCTGATCGCGCTGGCCGGGGGTCGTCTGGCGACGGCGAGCGCCGCCGGGGTCAGGGTGACGCGCGTGGAGCCGCAGGGCAGTTCGGTGCGGGAAGTCGGATGGGACGGAGTCGGCAGGGAAGCGATGAGGAGCGGAGACATCGTACAGGTTCCCGTGAAGCTCGACAAGCTGCACCGCTCGGTACGGCTGTCCGGCCATGTACAGCAGGCGGGTCTCTTCGGGTGGGTGCCGGGCATGTGGCTGACGGACCTGTTGCCAGACGCTGCCGCATTGAAACCCCGGTCCGACCTGCGCTACCTGCTCGTCCGCAGGGAGATCCAGCCCAATGCCCGGATCGAACTGCTTTCCCCGAACCTCGAGGCGGCGTGGAGAAAGCCCCGGACGGCAGCCGACGTGACGCTGCTTCCGCGGGATACCGTTTACGTGTTCCGCAGAGGAGTGTCCAGGGAAGAGATAGTTCGCGATCTGATCGAAAGGGATCGGGCGGTCACCGTGGGGGGGGGTGTGCGGATCCAGGGCACTTATCCGGTCGTGAAAGGGATGCGCGTCAGCGACCTCATCCGAGCCGGCGGAGGGCTCAACCGCGTCGCCTACAGGACCGAGGCGGAGTTGTTGCGCTATTCGCTCGTTGGAAACGAACGCATATGGAATACCGTCCCGGTTGATCTGGCGGGCGTCCTCGCGGGTGATCCGGCAGCCGACATCCAGATCGAACCGTTGGATCAACTCTACGTCAAGAGACGCTCGGCAGCCGAAAGGCGCACCGTGGTGGTGTCGGGCCGAGTGCGTTTCCCGGGCAACTATTCCATAGTCAGGGGCGAACGCCTATCCCGACTGTTGCAGCGGGCCGGCGGCCTCACGGACGACGCCTTTGCTCAGGGAGCCATATTCTTGCGCACGGAACTCCAGCGGCGGGAACAGGAAAACATCCGACAACTCGCCGACCGCTTCGAGAGGGATCTGGCTTCGGTCGCCATCGGCAGCGAGGAGGGGTCCCAACGGCTCGCAACGGGCCAGACGTTGCTGAACCGACTCCGCAACACCAGGGCCACGGGCCGGTTGGTCATCGATCTGCCGGCCATCGTCGCAGGCGACAGCGAAAAGGACGTCGTCATGCAACACGGGGACCACCTCCTCGTTCCGGAGATCCCCCAGGAGGTCTCCGTGCTTGGCGAGGTGCAACGCGCCGCGGCGCATCTGTACGACCCGGACCTGGACCGCGATGACTACATCCGGTTGTCCGGAGGAACGACGGACAAGGCCGACGTGCCCCGGATCTACGTCCTTCGGGCCAGCGGCGGGGTGGTGGCCGAGGACACGGCCTCCCGGTTCTTCTACCGGAGCAACGTGACTGCGGCGATTCGGCCGGGCGACAGCATCGTCGTGCCCCTGGACGCGGAGTACGTCGAACCCGTACGAGTCTGGACACTGGCTGCCCAACTCATCCAGAGTCTCTCCGTTACCGCGGCCGCGGTCAATTCCATCGTGGATTGAGGCCCTCGGAAAGCGCGCGGCCCGGGCCGCTCCCGGTTACGCGCCTCCGGAGCCGCTCGGGCGCTGCCTTCCCGGGAGCGGGGGTTCCTGCCCGCGTCAGCGCGGCGCCACGAGGATCTCTTCCCGGGGAAAGTGGTCCATGATCTCGGCGCCGTCCCGGGTCACCACCACCATGTTCTCCAGCCGCACGCCGCCCACGCGGGTCTCGCCTTCGCGGCTTTCGATGGCGATGGTCATGCCTTCCTCGAACACCTGCGGATACTTGAGTGACCACTGGCGGTTGATGATGGGGATGTCGTAGTTGGTGCTTCCCTGGGTGAGGCCGATGCCGTGGCCGATCTCGCTGGCCAGCACCTCGCATTCCTCCTCGTAGCCCCAGCTCGACGCCGGCGGGAAGTGCTTGGCCGCGTCCGCGGTGGTCCTGCCGGGCTTGATGCTGTCGATGACGCCGTCGATGCTGTCCTTCACCCGCTTGTACCAGTCCTGCTCCCTGGCGGTGGGTTTCCTGCCCACGATGAACGTCCGGTAGGTGCAGGTGGCGTAGCCCTGGTAGGTCAACCCGCACAGGGAGCCGTAGAGCAGGTCGCCCGTCTGCAGGAGACGGCTGGACTGGTGGAAGCCCCGGTCGAAGGTGGTGGGTCCGGAGCGCCAGCCTCCGGGCGGCGCCGACTCCGCCCCCATGTCGTAGCCGGCCTTGGTGGCGACCCCCGAGAGCTCGGTGTCCCGGACCCCGGGCTTGGCGCTCTCCCAGATGCGGTACCACACGCCCTCGACGATGGCCGCCGCGGTCTTGAGGCACTCGATCTCGTCGTGCGTCTTGACCTTGCGGATCTCCTTCATCACCAAGCCGAAGTCCACCAGGTTCCTGACCCCGGCGTTGACGAGGGCCTCGCGGGCAATGCCGTCGAAGGCGCTGAAGCCGACCTTCTCGTCCAGCAGCCCTCGGCTCTCGAGTTCGCCGCGGATGTCCGCGGCGAACTGCCGGGCTTCGTCCCTGGCCGCCTCGATGCCGCAGGCCGCGGTCAGCCAGGACCTCGCCGGCCGCCATTCCGTGATCCACGGCGCCTGGTCCGGCATCTGGTGGAAGTGGCCGCTGTGCTCGTACATGATCGGGTCGTGGTCGGCGAAGAAGAGGGTGTAACGGCACATGGGGTAATTGAAGCCCTTGAGCCCTGTGAGGTAGCGGATGTTGGCGGAGTTGGCCTCCAGCAGCGCGGGGATGCCGTGCTCGCGCATGATCCTCCGGGCCCGTTCGGCCCGCTCCCGGCGCATGCGGTCCGTGTTCAGCCGCTCCTGCCAGTCCGAGACCTCGTTGCCGTAGGTGAGCTTGGACGCGTACCGTACCATGTGGAACCTCCTTTGGGCGGCGGTGAAGGTCAGCAGCCGGTCCGGACCCCGGGACTCATTCCCGGGACTCGCGCAGGCGCGAATAGACTTTCTCCGCGGTGAGCGGCAGGTCGTGGACCCGAACGCCCACGGCGTCGGCCACGGCGTTGGCGATGGCCGCGGCAGTGGGCACGTTGGGAAGTTCGCCGATGGCCTTTCCCTGGAACGGCACGGGTCCCTGGCCCTGCTCCACGAACACGGTGTCGAGCCTGGGGATGTCCTTGGCGCACGGCAGCTTGAAGTCCCCGAGGTTCAGTGTGGTGATGCGGCCGTCGGCCATGGGGTTGTCCTCCATCAGCGCGAAGCCCACGCCGTTGACCACGCCGCCGTCGATCTGGCCCTGGTAGGTCAGGTGGTTGAGGATCTTGCCGGAGTCGTGGGCGGTGGTGAGCCGGGTGACCCGTACCTGCCCCGTTTCCGGATCCACTTCCACCTCCGCCACCTGCGCCGCGAAGGAGGTGACGGGGGGTTGGCTCTCGGGCTCGAACACCGTCTCGTGCCGGAACGAGCCGCCGGCCTCGGCCACCGCGGCGCGCGCCGCCTCCGTGAACGACAGCTCGCGTCCCTCGGGGGCGGCGAAGCGCCCGTCCACGCGCCCCACTTGGCGGGGGTCGCAACCGAGGCTCCGGGCGGCGCACTCCACGAGCTTCTCGTGCACCTCCCGGGCCGCCTTGTGGGCCGCGTGTCCGGTGGTGTTGGTGGACTTGCTGCCGCCGGTGCCCGGGTCCCAGGGCGAGTTGTCGGTGTCTTCCACCCGGATGCGCACGCTTTCCGGCCCGACGCCCAGGGTCTCGCTCACGATCTGCGCGATGGCGGTGTGGATTCCGGGCCCCACGTCCGGGACCCCCACCAGGACCGTGACCGCGCCGTCTTCGTCCAGCTCGATGGCCGCATGGGCGTTGCCGCCGCCGGCGCCCCGTTCGTAGAGGGCGATGCCGCGGCCCCGGTTGGCGCCCGGGGGGCGCTGACGCCAGCCGGACGCCTCCACTGCCTTCTCCAGGGTCTCCTTGGCCAGGATGCCGTCCCACCGGGCGCCCAGCGGCGAGGCGTCGCCCGGGTCCAGCAGGTTGCGGAGCCGGAACTCTGCCGGATCGATGCCCATCTCCCGGGCCATGAGTCCCATTTGCGACTCTACGGCGAAGACGATCTGCGGGCTCCCCGGAGTGCGGGTCTGGGTGCACGGAACCTGGTTGGTGTAGGCGCAGACGGTCTCGATGCGGATGGCGGGCACCCGGTAGTAGCTGGCCAGCCGCCGGGCCCCCAGCACCGTGATCTCGGGGTTGGCCTTCCACGCCGCGTAGGCCCCGCCCGCGAACGTGACCCTGGCGTCCATGGCCGTGAGGGTCCCGTCCTTCCTGACCCCGGTGCGCAGCGTGACCACGGCCGGATGCCGGTGCGCGGCCGTGGCGATCTCCTCGGTGTAGGTGAGGACCATGCGCACCGGCCTGCCCGTGCGCTTGGCCAGGAAGTAGCACACCGGCGTGTCGATCATCGAAGCCTTGCCGCCGAAGTCGCCGCCCACCGGGAGGATGTGCACCTTGACCTTCCCGGGATCGATGCCCAGGTCCTGGGCCAAGCGGTTCTTGAGCGCGAAGGGCCCCTTGTTGGAGGCCCACACCTCCACGTTGCCCGAGGCGTCCACCGCCACCGTGCAGGCGTGGGGCTCCAGGTAGCCGTGGTGGGCCAGTTGCGTGGCGAAGGCGTTCTCGAAGACCCTGTCCGCGTCTCCGAAGCCGGCTTCCAGGTCGCCGTTCCGCCACACGTTGTGGGACTGCACGTTGGGCCGGTGGTCGGGAACGCCTTCGGGCAACGGCGGAGCGTTCCTGTAAGCCCGGGGGGCGTCGTGCAGCGCCGCGGCGCCGGGCTCGACGGCCTCCAGCGGATCGAAGACCCCGGGGAGTTGCTCGTAGTCCGCCTCGATGAGCCGGAGCGCCGCCTCGGCGGCCTCGGGCGTGTCCGCGGCCACCGCGGCCACCGGGTCGCCCACGAACCGCACCTTGTCCACGGCCAGCACGGGCATGTCCTTCATGCGCAGCCCCACCCGCACATGGGGCAGGTCCGCGCCGGTGAGCACCGCGTGGACGCCCGGCAGCGCCCGGGCCCCGGCCGTGTCCACGCTGCGCAGGCGGGCGTGGGGCCACGGGCTGCGAAGGACCTTGGCGTACAGGGATTCGGGTATGGGCAGGTCCGCGGCGTACCGGGTGGCGCCCGTCACCTTGTCCGCGCCTTCGATGCGGGGCAGGGGCTTTCCGACGGTTCGATAGGCCAAGGTTCACCTCCGCTTGGTTCTTCCGGTCCCGCCTGGGGTTCCGGAGGAGCCGGGAACCGCACGCGTCCGAGGGGTTCCATAGCGTTCCCGGACGGGCAGTTCAAGGGACGGCCCGCCGGCTCTTTCCGGCAGGCCCGGGGGGTCCGTCGCAAGCCGGCCGGGACGCCTCCGGCCGGACGCCTCATCCCGGCCGGCCCGCGTGCACCGGCCCGCCCCTGCCGATGCGCTCCCGGTCTTCCCGGGGCAGTTCCTTGATGTCCCTGCGCAGCTCGTAGTTGATGTGCTTGATGTCCTCGGACGGACCCGAACGGTTGCCCATGAGGATCATCGGGCCGGCGCCGGTGTTCTCGAGCTGGTAGAAGTCGCCGCCGTGGATGAGCGCCGCCATGCCCGGCTTCAGGACGGCTTTGCCGCCGTCGGGAAAGTGCATGGTGCACTCGCCTTCGATGACGTAGAAGCTCTGGTCGGCGTTGTGGCAATGCATGTCGTCCCTGTCGCCGGGCTCCGGATAGACGTGCACCCAACTGTGGAAGCGCCGGGTGTTCATCACCACCTCGCGTTTCCCGTCCCTGTGCGCCTTCTCGACCAGATCCATGACTCGTATGGCCATGACGCTCTCCCTCCTTCCGTACGAGGCTCCGCCGGGTCCCGGCCGCGGGGCCGGGCGCCTCCTTCCGGCATGGGCTTTGGCCCATCCAACTGCTTCGTGTATAGTCTCGATCCGTGCCGCGCGCAACCCGCGGGGGACAGGTTGGCCATGGCCCTGTCCCATCGGGACGGGCGCATGCCGCCGTTCGGCGGAAGGGCGGCCGCAGAGGGTCGTGTATGAGCGTCGTTCTCGGGATCAACGCGTTTCACGCAGGCGCGGCGGCCGCCCTGGTCGTGGATGGCGAGCCGGTGGTCGCCATTGCGGAGGAACGTCTCAACAGGGTGAAGCACCATGCGGGGTTCCCCGCGCTTTCCATCCGGCGTTGCCTCGACTACGCCGGTTTGACCTTTTCGGACCTGGACGCGGTGGCGATGGGCCGCGACCGGTCGGCCAATCGTGTTCGGAAGTTGGCCTACGTCGCCCGGAATCCCGGCAAGTTGCTGAACTTCGCCAAGTTGCGGTCCGTGCGCTCGTCACTGGACGAAGTCAAGGTCCTGGTGGCGGGGCACTGCGGCGTGGACCCGAACCTGCTCCGCTTCGAGCAGCACCATGTCGAACACCATCTGGCCCACACGGCGAGTTCGTATTTCGTCTCGCCATGGGAGCGTGCGACGGGGCTGACGGTGGACGGTTCCGGAGACTTCGCCACTTGTCTCATGACGGATTGCCTGGGGTCCGAGATCCGGATCCGGCGCCGCATCCACGTGCCCCAGTCCCTCGGCGCGCTCTATACGATGGTATGCCAGTTCATCGGTTACGACCGCTACGGCGATGAGGGCAAGGTGATGGGGTTGGCGCCCCTGGGGGAGGACGGCTACCGCGCCACGTTCGTGGAGATGATCGAAACGACCTCCGACGGACTGCGGTTGAACCCCAGGTACTTCGTCCCGTTTGGCGCCAACCAGGGGATCTCCATCGCCGACGATGGCGCCATGAAGTTGGCTCGGCACTATTCGGATGAAATGGTGCGGCAGTTCGGCGCACCCCGGCAACGCGGCGCGGAGATCACGCCACGCGACCGGGACCTCGCCTGCGGCCTGCAGGCGCGTTTCGAGGACGTTTACATGCACCTGCTTCGCATGGCCTACCGGAACGCGCCGAACGACCGTTTGTGCCTTGCGGGCGGCTGCGCCTTGAACAGCGTGGCGAACGGCAAGCTCTTCCACGAGACCCCGTTCAGGGAAACCGTGATCCAGCCGGCTGCGGGAGACGACGGCCTCGCCCTCGGGGCGGCCCTCTACGTCAGCAACGCGGTGAAGAAGGAAGGCAGACGGTGGGTGATGTCCAACGCGTTCCTGGGGCCGGAGTATTCGCAGGAGACCATGGAAAGGGCGTTGCAGGACAGGGGGATCGTCTATCGGAAGCTGGACCGTGACGCGCTTCTGGACCGGACCGCCGACGAGATCGAGCGCGGAAGCGTCGTGGGTTGGTTCCAGGGCAGGAGCGAGTGGGGGCCCCGGGCACTGGGCAACCGTTCCATCCTGGCGCACCCCGGCCTGCCCGACATGAAGGAGGTTCTCAACGCCCGGATCAAGCACCGCGAGCCGTTCCGGCCCTTTGCCCCCTCTGTGCTTGCAGAAAGGCAGTCCGAGGTGTTCGAGCACGACCACCCGTCCCCGTTCATGCTGCACGTTTACAAGATCCGCGCCCCATGGCGGGAGCGCCTGTGCGCCGTCAACCACGTGGACGATACGGGACGGCTCCAGAGCGTGTCGCGCGAGGAAAACCCTCTCTACTACGACCTGATCCGGGCGTTCGAGGGGCGCACCGGCATTCCGGTGGTCCTCAACACGAGCTTCAACGAGAACGAACCGATCGTCGAGCATCCGGCCGAGGCTGCCGACTGCTTCCTCCGCACCAGGATGGACGTGCTGGTCGTGGGTCCCTACTTCTGCCGCAAGGGAGGTCCATGAGCGACCCCTTCCGCGTCTCGTGCGCTGCCCGACGGGCCGCCCGGTTGACGGTGTCCCCGGGTGCTGCTATCACTTCCGGCATCCACGCCGCAAGGTTCCGCAGGGGAGCTCTCATGGACAGTCACGAATTCGCCGGGAAGGTGCAGCAGCGGGTCGCCGAGTTCTGCAAGGGGCTGGACGAAAGCCTGCCCGCCTACAGCTACGTCCCGCTCACCACGGACGAGATGCGCATCAAGGTGATGCAGAGCCGGCTGTTCAACGAAGTCCGCGCCGCGGAGGTCTTCGGCTCGTGGCTCAAGACCACGCCGGAGCTGGAGGTCAAGGCCATACTGGCGGAGGCCATCCACGAGGAGTTCGTCCACGCGGAGTACCTTTCGGAGGCCCTGAAGGGCAAGGGCGCAACGCCCTACGACTACCGTCCCCTGCCCGCCCAGATGGGGATGTTCAACGGGTTCGAGGCGTTGTCGGAAACCTGCGAGCGGGTCGCCGCGTTCCCGTTCGCCGGGGAAGGGGTGGCCGACTACCTCATCGCCAAGAGCCTCGCCGCCGGCACCGTGCCGGAGTGGGTGACCGGGCCGTACCAGCGCATCCACGACGACGAGGAACAGCACGGCAACTATCCCTTCGAGCTGCTGGTCAAGTACGCCACCACCCCCGAGATCCAGGACCGGGTGGCGCGGGCGGTGGAGATGAGCCTCATGCTGCGGCGCCAGTACTTCGACAACCTCGACCGCTGGGTATATCAGGACAGTTGGTCCTAGGCGCGCCGAGGCCGGACCCGCGGGCGTCCTCGCCCCCGCGGTCCGCTCACCAGGGGACCCGCCGGTCACGCCAGTCCCCAGGTGCGCCGCAGCCACCATTCCGCGGCCAGCAGGAGGACCGCCAGGGCGAACACGAGCGGCTCGTTCCACAGGGCCACGCGGCTCCTCGCCACGATGCTCGACGGCGCGGCCCGCTCCATCCTCTCCTCGAACTCCGACCAGTGCGCGTCCGTCAAGGTCTCGTGGAAGGCGAACAGGCCGTGGCTCCGGGCCGCCACGGCTTGCAGCAACTCGGGCCGCGGGCGCCCGTCGTCGTTCTCCTCCGACCCCAGCGCCACGAGGAAGTTGGCCGCGGCGCTTCCCAGGGGACCGTCGGACGAGGCCGCCCGGACTTCGACCCGGTGGGGTCCTTCGAGACGCGGGGTGAACTCGGCCCGGTACTCGCCGGGCCGTTCGGTGGCCGCGGCCTCCAGCGGAGTCCGTTGGCCTTCCGGGTCGGTCACCGCGGCGTCGAGGGTGGCGTCCACGGCCGGCTCGTGGTCGTCCCGCAACACCCGGACCCGGAACTCGCGCTTTGCCCCGACTCCCCCGGACCCCCCGACCGCCAGCACCTGCACCTGGTCGAAGGCGGGATCCCGGGCCAGCCAGCGCACGCCGTTGCGGATGAGCTTCAGGTGGACCTGGGGGTTCCGGTCCCGGCCCACCGCATCGAAGTTCCAGCGCCAGAGGTCGTCGCTGGTGAAGGCCAGGGTCCGTCCCCGGTGGAACTTCCCTACCGTCAGGAGGGGCGACTGCCGTCCCCCTACCGATGCCGACAGCAGCACCTCGCCGTCGGCCCGGGCCACCCGGTTGAGGGTCCTCAGGGGCGGCAGCCCGCTCCAGGCCTCCCGGTTGGCGTCCGGGTCGGCGAACACCCGCGTCAGCGGATGGGCCTTGCCCGCCCGGGTCAGGGAGGCGCGGGCGGCCACGCCGGTCTCGAAGTCCCCGCGGCCGTCGAGCTTCACCGGCAGCAGGGAGGCCAGGGCCGTCTCATGGTATCCGCCCCGGTCGAAGGCCCGGGACCCGCCGAGGACGGCGATGCCGCCGCCATCGCGCACGAAGTCGCGCATCCTCTCGAAATAGACCGGGTTGAAATAGGCCCGGTGGGAGAAGTTGTCGAGGATCAGCACGTCGAAGTCGTCGATCTCCTCGACGAAGATCTGGTCGATGGGAAAGGGGATCAGGCTCAGCTCGTTCTCGTGCACGTCCACCGAGTCGTCGGGCGTCCTCAGGAAGACGAACGACACCAACTCCAGGAAGGGGTCCTGCTTCAGTGCGAACCGCAGGAACCGATAGTTCCAGGAGGGCGACCCCGACAGGGTCAGCACCCGGATCTTGTCCGGTCGCACGTCCATGCGGAAGGCCTTCCGGTTGTTGCTGCGGATGCTCTCGCCCTCCTGGACCGGCAGGGTCAGGGTAAAGCCGTGGGCGCCCAGATCCCGGGGCGTATAGTGGAGCGTCATTCGCTCCTCATAGTCGTCGTCAGGGATGGTGACGGGGTGCGTGGAGACCAGGTTCCGGCCCACGTTGAAGTACAGGGGCGCCTGGACGCCGGCCAGTCCGTGGGCCCGGATGGTGAAGTCGATGGCGACGGCGCGGCCGCGGAAGGCCATCTCCGGGGCGCGCAGGCGGGTGATGCGCAGGTCCCTGAAACCGTCCTTCCGTCCCACCCCCACGGCCAGCACCGGCTTCGGGTGGCCGGGGAAGGTCTCCGGGGCGTCCCCGGGGTTGACGATGCCGTCGGAGACCACGATGACGCCGGCCGCTTCCGGCTCGCTTGCGGCCACCTGCTCCAGGGCGTGGAAGAGCCGGCTGGCGTCGCCGTCCGGCGCCATGCCGGCGAGCTCGTCCATGCTCCGGAGGCGGGTCTCCCGGTCGAACGAGTAGAGCTTGAGGTCGTACCGGCGCGCGAGCCCGCGGGTGAGGCCCGGCTCGGCCAGCACTTCCCTGGCGGCGTCGAGGCGGCTCCCGGGGCCGGCGCCCGAAGGCAGCCCCATGCTCGCGGAGGCGTCCACCAGCGCCACCAGCGGGCGGCGCAGGGACGTGGGCTCCTCCACCGTGCGCGTGGGACCCAGCAGGAACAGCAGCAGCAGCGCATAGACCAGGGCGCGCAGCAGCGTCAACGGCCACGCCTTGCCGGGGCCCAGGCTCCGGCGCAGGAACCGGAATTGATGGGCGAGGAACGCCGCCGCGGCCAGCGCCAACGCCGCGGCCAGCCACCCGGGCACGCCTCCGCCGAAAGCGATGTCGGGAATCCCGGCCATCTCACGCCCGCGCCGCGGCGCGCCGAAACCCCCCGGATGTCACACGACCTGGTCTCATGCCGTCACGCCGGACCTTCCTGCGGAACCTCTGAACGATCGGGCAGAGTGCATGAGAGCGTCCTTCGACTCCGCTTCGCTACGCTCAGGACGAACGGAAACAAGGGGTCAGGGTGCGGGAATCGGAAATCCATCCTGGATGTCTCGATTGTTCAGAGGTTCCCTACTGCGTCAGCCGCCGCCGGATGAAGGGCACGTGGATCAGGTCCTGCTTGTAGTTGCCGGTCATGGCGTAGAGGACCAGGTTGACGCCGAGATGGAAGGCGTCCCGCCGCTGCGCTTCGCCGTCGGGAACGCACGGATGGCTCCAGCGCCCCAGCCCGTCCTGTTCCCATGCGCCGGCCAGGTCGTTGTGGCAATAGGCCACCGGCGTGGTCTCGCCGAGTCGGATCCCCTCGAGGTAGGGGCTGGCGGCCACGCGCCCGCCGATCCGTCGGAGCAGGTAGTAGCTCCGCAGCAGCGCGTGGGTCAGGGGGATCTTCCGCAGCTCCCGTTCGGGGAACACCCGTTGCATCTCCTGGCGGAAGCGCCGGTCGAAGCCGTAGCCCAGTTGCCCCAGGGTGTTGTCGGCGAGCAGGAACCCGCCGAAGGACAGGAACCGCCGCAGGCGCCGGACCTCGCGGTCGGAGAACGGCTGGAAGTCGTACTTGCCGGCCATGTAGAGGAACGGGAACGAGAACAGTTCCGGGTCGGCCAGGGTGACCACTCGGCGTCGGAGGTCGGCCCGCACGCTGGTCCGGCGCATGAGCTCCCGCATCATGGGGGCGGCGGCCCCGGGCCGGGGGTCCCAGTCTCCCCCGCGGTAGCGCAGTTGCGCGAACACGAACCGGTCCGGGCGCGGCTCCTCCGCGGCCCGGAGGACGCCGGGTCCTCCCCAGGCCGCGGCCGCGGCCAGCACGCGCTGCAGGAACCTGCGCCTATTCATGGCTCCTCTGTCCCAGCCAGCTCTCGAAGAGCAGCGTCAGGAGGGTGGTCACCGCCAGCGCCAGCGCAAGGTCCGTCCGGCTGCCGCCCCCGGACAGGGCGCCCGCGGCAAGGACCTGGTGGACCACGGGGCCGAGCTTCCGTTCCAGCTCGTCGGCGCCCATGCGCTCCAGCAGCGATTCCGCGGCCGGAGGGTTCACGGCGTAGATTCCGGGGAGGTCCGGGCCCGCCTCCGGGGAGACCACCCGGTAGATCCCCGCGAAATGGTTCCCGTCGAAGGCCGCGGACGCCTTCCCGTCCCGGGTCTCCAGGACGACCCGCCTCTCCGTGCCCCCGGGATCCACCACCTGCAGCGGCGCGCCCGCGTGGGCCGGGTCCGCGGTCCACCGTTTCGTGGTCCCAGCGGTGGTCCCGGTGTCCACCGAGCCCCGGTTCCCGCCGGCGGCGTGGGTCACCAGGGAACGGACCAGCGGCACGTAGCCGGTCTTGAGCGGCAGGTCGTTCCAGTCCATGTCCGCGCTGGAGGTGAGCAGGAGGACGCGGCCCCGTCCGAGCTCCTTCTCCACCAGCAGCGGCTGGCCGTTGCTCAGGCGCATCAGGGTGCGCCCCCCTGCCGGGTCCGCCTCGAACCAGGACGAGACCCTGGCCGACCGCAGCGAGTCCAGCAGCCGCTCGTGGCCGAAGGCGCCCAGGGCGGGATGCTCCGCGTCCACTTCTCCCACGGTCACGCGCCGGTCCAGCGGCGCCCTCCGGCGTTCCCCCAGGGGGCCGGGAAGGAGCGGCGTGGCGCTGCGCCACAGGGTCCGGTTGTAGTCTTCGGCCGCCACCCGGTCCCCCAGGGACAGCAGCAGGCCGCCGCCGCCTTCGACGAACGCGGTCAACCTGGCCGCCAGGGCCGCGGGCACGGTGGCCACGTTGGCCAGGACGATGCCCTGGTAGCCGTCGGGGGTTACCTGGTCCAGGGCGCCGGGAAGGACCACCTCGGGCAGCAGCACCGAGCTCGCAAGGTCTCCGGCAGGGTTCAGGGCGCGGCTCAGGAAGAACGTCTCGCTGGCCACCAGGGACCGCTGCGGGTCTCCGTCCACCAGCAGCACGTGCAACCGGTCCCGGGTATGGACGGTGAAGTAGTGGCGCCGGTTCCCCGCGAACCCTTCGCCGTGGAGGGACACGTAGCCCGAATGGCTGCCCGGTCGGTCCAGTTGGAACCGGAACTCCACCGTGGATTTTGCGTCGGCCGGCAGGGTCACCCGTTTCTCGGCCCGTACCTGGTCGTCGATGGTGAGGCGCGCGGCCACGTCCGGGATGGCCGCGTCCGTGTAGTTGACGAGGGTGGCCGCAAGCTCCAGGTCGAGTCCCGGAGCCACGTGGTCCGTCCGGGACTCGACCCCCTCGATGGTGGCGTTGGGAGGGGCGTCGGCCGAGCCCACGGTGACGATCTTCACGGGAACGGTGGGGTCGTACTCGCCCACGGCCGACAGGGACAGGCGGTCCCAGCCCGGCAACCCCAGGTCCGTGACCACCCACAGGGCCTTCTGTCCCCCGGCCTGCCGCAGCAGCCCGTAGGCCGTGCGCAGGGCCCCGGCCACGTCCGCTACGCCCGCGGCGCCGGCCAGGGGCTCCAGGTCCTCGATGGCGGCCTCCTGCGGCGCCCGGAAGCGCGGCCCCCCGCGGCCCACCGGATTGGTGGGGACGAGCGCCGCTTGGTCGTCCTCGTCCATGGCCTCGAGGATGCGCGCCGCGGCCTGTTTCGCCTCTGCGAACGGGGCTCCGTCCTCCCGCACCTGCATGCTCAGGGAGTTGTCCACGACCACGACGGTGGACGCCGGCGCGCCCCGGACCGCCAGCCCCACGCCGGTCTCGAACAGGGGATGCGCCATGAGCAGCGCCAGGAAGACGATGGCAAGGGTGCGGACCGCGAGCAGCAGCCAGTACCGCAGGTGGTAGGACCGCGCCACCCGCCGCTGGGAGACGAGCACGAACCTCACCGCGGGGAAGCGCAGCCGCCTCTGCCGGCGCCGGTTCAGCAAGTGGATCACCAGCGGGACCACCGCGGCGGCCAGGGCCGCCAAGTACAACGGATAGAGGAATCCCAGGGTCACTTCCTCCAGCTCAGGTAGCTTACCAGGGCCTGGTCCAGCGGCGTGGCGGTGGACAGCAGTTGATAGTCGATGGCGTATTCGTGGCAGCCCGACCGCAGGGCGTCGATGTGGTTGGCCACGGTGCGGCGGTACTCGGCCCGGATGGCCTTCGCATCGGCCGTGACCCGGAGCCGGGGGTCTTCGATGTCCTCGAACCGGGTGTTGCCGGAGAAGGGGAAGGACAGCTCCGCTTCGTCCAGCAGGTGGAAGACCAGCACGTCGTTGCCCTTGAAGCGGAACAGCCGCAGTCCCTGCAGCACCGACTCGGGCTCGTCCAGCAGGTCCGAGACCAGCACCACCAGACCTCGCCGCCGGACGCCGCCGGCCACCTCCCGCAGGACCCTGCCTACGTCGGTATCGCCCCCGGTGGTCTCCGATTCGAGCCGCCGCAGCAACTCCACCAGGTATCCCCGGGCGGCTCTGGGCGGCAGTTGCGAGCCCACGCGGTCCGAGAAAGTGGTCAAGCCCGCGGCGTCCTGCTGCCGGAGGATCAGGCAGGCCAGCGAGGCCGCGAGGATGCAGCCGTATTCGAACTTGGTGACTTCGCCCGAGGCGTAGTCCATGGAGCCGCTCGTGTCCAGCAGCAGGTGGGTCTTGACGTTGCTCTCGTCCTCGTACTCCTTGACGAAGTAGCGGTCCAGCTTGCCCAGAGCCTTCCAGTCGATGCGGCGGATCTCGTCCCCGGGAGCGTACTCGCGATGCTGCTCGAACTCGACGCTGAAACCCTTGGCGCGGCTCCGGTGCAGGCCGGCCATGAAGCCGTCCACGACCCAACGCGCCTTCAGGCGCAGGTTCGAGAGCCGCGCAAGCACCGCGGGGTCGAAGTAGCTTTGTTCTGGCGTGGCCATGAGCGCCCCAGCGGGAACGAGGTACGGCGCCAGTTAACCACCTTCCTTCGATCAACTCAAGGAAACCCCGGACAACCGGTCCGCGCACGTCTCTCCGTTGGCGTTCCCGCGCCGTTATGGTATTTTCCGAAGTCATGCGCATCCTGGGCCTCTCGGCGTTCTACCACGACAGCGCCGCCGCCCTGGTGGAGGACGGGAGGATCGTGGCCGCGGCGCAGGAAGAACGCTTCACGCGCCGCAAGCACGACGCCGGCTATCCCTCCCGTGCGGTGGCGTGGTGTCTCCGGGAGACCGGCCTCGCCCCCGGGGACATCGATCGGGTGGCGTTCTACGACAAGCCTTTCCTCAAGTTCGAGCGGCTGCTGGAGACCTACGTGGCGTTCGCGCCGCGGGGCTTCCGCTCCTTCCGCATGGCGGCGCCGGTGTGGCTCCGGGAGAAGCTGTTCCAGAAGGACCTGCTGCGCCGGGAGTTGAAGCGGCTCGCCCCGGACGTGGACTGGGACGCCAGGCTGCTGTTCGCCGAGCACCACCAGTCCCACGCGGCGAGCGCGTTCTATCCTTCGCCTTTCCGCGACGCGGTGGTGCTGACCATGGACGGAGTCGGCGAGTGGGCCACCACGTCCGCGGCCATCGGCCACGGCAACGACCTGGAGGTGGCCCGGGAGATCCACTTCCCGCATTCCCTGGGGCTGCTCTACTCGGCCTTCACCCATTACACCGGCTTCAAGGTGAACTCCGGCGAGTACAAGGTCATGGGTCTGGCGCCCTACGGCGAACCCACGTACTCGAAGACCATCCTCGACCACCTGATGGACCTCAAGCCGGACGGCACGTTCCGATTGGACTTGGACTACTTCGACTTCTGCACCGGCCTGACCATGACCAACGGCCGCTTCGACGAGCTGTTCCGCGGCCCGGCGCGGAAGCCGGAGGAGCCGCTGGCCCCGCGGCACATGGACCTGGCGGCCTCGGTGCAGGCTGTGGTGGAAGAAGCGGTGCTGCGGATGACCCGCTCGCTGCGGGCGGAGACCGGCATCCCCAACCTCTGTCTCGCGGGCGGCGTGGCGCTCAACTGCGTGGCCAACGGCAAGGTGCTGCGGGACGGCCGGTTCGACGACGTCTGGATCCAGCCGGCCGCGGGCGACGCCGGAGGCGCCCTGGGCGCCGCGCTGGCGGCGAGCCACCGGCTGTTCGGCGAGGCGCGTCCCTCGGTCTCCCCCGCGGCAGGGGAAGGGGGGCGTTCCTCCTCGCGCCCCGGCGAAAGCGCGGACCCGCCCGCAGGGGTTTCGGCCTGCGGGACCGACGCCATGCGCGGCGCCTTCCTCGGCCCCGAGTTCGGCACGGAGGAGGTCCGCGCGGACCTCGATGCGGCCGGCGCCCGCTACGAGACGCTCACGGACGACGCCCTGGTCGAGGCCGCGGCCGAGGCATTGGCCGCGGGCAAGGCGCTGGGGTGGTTCCAGGGCCGGATGGAGTTCGGGCCCCGCGCCCTGGGCGGGCGCTCCATCCTGGCGGACGCGCGTTCGCCCACCATGCAGAAGACCCTCAACCTCAAGGTCAAGTTCCGCGAGTCCTTCCGACCCTTCGCGCCGAGCGTGCTGCGCGCCGACGTGGCCGACTGGTTCGAGCTCGACCACGACAGCCCCTACATGCTGCTGGTGGCGGACGTGAAGCCGGAGCGGCGGAAGCCCATGAACGAGACCCAGCGCGCCCTGTCCGGCATCGACCTCCTGAACGTGCCGCGTTCGGACGTCCCCGCTGTGACCCACGTGGACTATTCCGCCCGGGTGCAGACCGTCCATCGCGACACCAACCCCCGCTACCACGCCCTGCTCGAAGCGTTCAAGGCCAGGACCGGTTGCCCGGTGCTCGTGAACACGAGTTTCAACGTGCGCGGCGAGCCCATCGTGTGCACGCCCGCGGACGCCTTTCGCTGCTTCATGGGCACGGACCTGGACTGCCTCGCGGTGGGCAACTGCTTCCTGCGCAAGGAAGAGCAGGACCCCGCCCTCAAGGTCGAGCACTACGAGGATTCGTTCGAACCGGACTGACGGATGCGTTGCGTGAAGAGGGGGGGGCATTCCGGACCAGGACCCCGATCCAGCAACATGCGGACCTTCCGGCTTTCGTGTGGGCAAGGCAGGAGGGAAAGGGGGAGCGACAGGGGGCACGCCGTCATTGCTCCACAGACGCCCACTCCGTCATTCCCGCGAAAGCGGGAATCCATCCACTTTCCTCGCTCTCGTTGTAGAAACCTCTCATACAGGGCGCTATGGGGTTTGCTCGCAGGGTCTGGATTCCCGCTTTCGCGGGAATGACGAGACGGGGCTTTCGCGGAGATGACGGGATGGGAAGTGTCGCAACCCACACGAATTCCTGAAGCGCCCAACATGCCAAGACGAAAGTATGCGGACCGCTCCCTGCGGCGTGCGCTGCGCGTGGTCTGCTGGAATATGCTTCTGCTCGCCGCGGGCGTAGCGGTGGCGGCCATCGCCCTGGAGGCATACTTCCGGCTGACCACGTCGTTCCCGGTATCGAGCATACCCCGCGAGTTCGTCCCCGGGATGGGCCTTCGCCTGCCTCCGGACGCGGAGGTTCGCCACACGAACGGCCTCGAATTCTGGGCCGTATCCCGCACCAACAGCCTGGGCTTCCTCGACCGCGAGCCCCCGAGCCCCGAGCGCGCCGCGGCAACCTGCCACGTCACCATGATCGGCGACTCCTTCGTGGCGGCCATGGAAGTTCCCATCCGCGACAAGTTCCACGTTCGACTCGAAGAACTCGCCGCCAGCCGGCTGCCTCACCTGGACGTTACCACTTCGGCCTTCGGGATTGTGAACACCGGCCAAGTCCAGCAGTTGCCGATGTACGACGAATACGCCCGGAAACTGCGCCCGAAACTCCTGGTTCTGGTTCTCGTTCCCAACGATTTCCTGGACAATTCTCCGGTCCTGCAGTCAATCGTGAACGGATGGGACCCGGAACACTTGCCTTACGCCAGTGTGAAAAAGCATCCGGACGGGACCATGGAACTGCGACCGCCCGACCCGGGTTATGATGATCTCAGGTTACCGGTATTACCGGGAGGATGGGAATCCCTGGTTGACCGCGTGACCGCGATTTCATGGTTCGGGAGCTGGCTGCGCGCCAAGAAGCGAAACTGGTATCGAATCTGGCGTCCCCCCTCCTTGCGCCCCGGCTTCGTTGCCCTGAAGTTCGCCAGGAGGGTGGAAACGCTCAGCCAACGGCCCCGTTACGCCCCGCTGCTGGAAGGATGGCCGCCGGTGATGGATTGGAACATGATGCTGCAGAACTTCGGTCGGGGAAGCGCCGGGCCACCGGTGTTCGAGGACGCTCTGGACTATACGGCCTTCGCTCTGGAGCAGTTCGAGGAACGCGCCGACCGCGACGGCGTGCGGCTGGTCATCCTGGCGTCACACTTTGTGAAGAAGGCCGACGCCGCGAGAATAGGTTCTGTCTTGGACGAAATGGCCGCAACCCTGGACATTCCCGTCATCGACCAGGGCGACTACATCCTCCGCCAGGGCGCCAGGCTCACGGACGCCCAATGGCCCCACGACGGCCACTGGAACCCCGCGGGCCACCAATGGGCCGCAGAGGCCCTGCTCGAATATATCGATGGGCATCAGGCCGTCTGCGACGGGCCGGCGAGCGCGGTGGTCCGGGAAGACTCCGATGATCCTCGACAGGGACGGACCCCATAGCCGCGGGGCCGCGGCGGTGCTCCTTCCGCTGCGGCTCTACCAGGGTTCGGGACGGTGACGGCGCATCCATGACCCGCTGGTTGCCTCCGGCCGGGGACTTGGAGCTTTCGCCCCATGCGGTGCACGTGTGGCGCACGGCCACCTGCGTCCCCGAACGCTGCCTGGACGACTTGCACGGCGTCCTGGCGCCGGGCGAGCGCGTCCGTGCCCGCCGTTTCCGCTTCGAGCGGGACCGGCGGCGGTTCACCGTGGCCCGGGGCGTGCTCCGAAGGCTGCTGGGCCGTTACCTCCACGTGGAGCCGGCCGCGGTCGAGCTGCGCTACGGCGCCCGCGGCAAGCCGCGGCTGCCGGAAGACGCCGATGGCGGCGGAGTGCGCTTCAACCTGTCCCATTCCCGCGGGTGGGCGCTCCACGCCTTCGCCTTCGGGCGCGAGGTCGGCGTGGACGTCGAACGCCTGCGCCCGGACACCGACGTGGCCCGGGCGGCCCGGCGTTTCTTCTCGCCGGCCGAGGCGGAGGCGCTGATGGGCATGGCCCCGGGACCGCGGCGGGAAGCCTTCTTCGCGTGCTGGACCCGGAAGGAGGCGTTCGTCAAGGCGCGCGGGGAGGGGGTGTCCCTGGGTCTCCGCCGGTTCGAGGTGAGCTTGCGGCCGGGAGAGCCCGCGGCCCTGCTGCGGTTCGAGGGAGACCCCGCGGAAACGGCGCGGTGGTCCCTGTGCGCCCTGGACCCGGGGGAGGGCTACAAGGCCGCGCTGGCGGTGGAAGGCAGGGGGTGGGACCTCGTGTGCCGGGACTATCCCCACGACGGTTGGAGTTGAGGAACCCCTGGACGATCGGGACATCCGGGATGGATTCCCTCACCCTGACACTCCCGTCCCCATTCATCCCGGGCGTAGTGAAGCGTCCCATCCCCGTTCGTCCTGAGCGTAGCGAAGCGGAGTCGAAGGACGCGCTCATGCCCCCCTGCCCCGATTGTTCGGATGTTCCTTGAGCGACAGAGAGGAAGGTATCGCATGGCGCGTATCGCGAAGATCGAGAGAAGGGAAGAGTTGCCGCGGGAGCACCACGCGGTGTTCGACGCCATCGCCGAGAGCCGCGGCAGGGTGCAGGGGCCGTTCCCCATGCTGCTGCACAGCCCGGAGCTGGCCGGTCGAGTGGCCCACCTGGGCGCCCATGTCCGTTTCGAGTTGGAGCTTCCCCGGAAGCTCAAGGAGCTGGTGATCCTCACCGTGGCCCGGGAGCTGGACTGCGCGTTCGAGTGGTCGGCGCACGCCGGTCACGCCCGGGCGGCCGGAGTGACCGAGGGCTGCGTCGAAGCCCTGAGACGCCGCGAGACGCCGCCGGACCTGACCGCGGACGAGGCCCACGTCTGCCGTTACGTCCGGGAGCTGTTGCGGGACCACCGCGTGAGCGCGCCGACCTTCGCCGCGGTGGAGAAGAGCCTGGGAGGCGCGGGCTGCGTGGAGCTTTCGGCCCTGATCGGATACTATGGGTTGCTGGCCTGCGTCCTCAACGCCATGGAGGTGGAGCCCGCGGAGGGCGAGAAACCCCTGGGGCCGTGAGGGCGCCGTCGAACTCTTCCTGCCAATGCCCACGGCAGACCCGGAGGCGCACATGACCCACGGACCCAACTTCCTCTTCATCATCACCGACCAGCAGCGGGCGGACCATCTGGGTTGTTACGGCAACCCGGTGGTGCGGACGCCGAACATCGACGGCCTTGCGGCAACCGGGACCCGGTTCGAGCGTTTCTACACCGCCACGCCCATCTGCATGCCCAACCGTGCGACGCTGATGACCGGGCGGATGCCGTCGCTCCACGGGGTCCGGCACAACGGCATCCCGCTTTCCTTGAAGGCCACGACGTTCGTGGACGTCCTGGCTGCGGCCGGCTACCACACCGCCCTCATCGGCAAGTGCCACCTGCAGAGCATCAAGGGGGACCTTCCGGTGATCGGCATGCCGGAGCGGGACCCCCGGCGCGTCCCGGTCCCCGAAGGGCTCCGGGAGGCGTGGAAGGGCGACGACGGGCGCTACGACCAGGAGCTTCCCGGCGCCTGGGCGCGGGACCCGGAGTTCGAGCCGGTGCTGCCCTACTACGGGTTCCGGCACGTGGAGCTGGCCATCAAGCACGCCGACCAGGTGGTGGGCCATTACGACCGCTGGCTCCGGGCGCGCCACCCCGACCCCGACTCCCTGCGCGGCGCGGACCACCAGCTTCCCGGCAACGACTACCGGGCGCCCCAGGCTTGGCGCACGCGGATGCCCGAGGAGCTCTATCCCACCGCCTACGTGGAGGAGCGGACCCTGGCGTTCCTGGAAGCGCACGCGCGCTCCGGACGGGAACGGCCCTTCTTCCTCCAGTGCTCGTTTCCCGACCCGCACCACGCGTTCACCCCGCCCGGCCGCTACTGGGACATGTACCGCCCGGAGCAGGTGGCCCTGCCCGCTTCCTTCCATCCCGGGGAGAACCCGACGCCGCGGCATCTTCGGGAGCTCTACGAGGAGCGGGACCGGGGCGGCAGCGACCGCAACGGGATGCGCACCTTCGCCGTCACCGAGCCGGAAGCGCGGGAGGCCATCGCCCTCACCTACGGCATGATCACCATGATCGACGACGCGGTGGGGCGCATCCGGGCGCGCCTCCGGGACCTGGGCCTCGCGGACGACACCGTGGTGGTCTTCACCAGCGACCACGGGGACTTCATGGGCGACCACCAACTGCTGCTCAAGGGCGCGCTGCACTACCAGGGCCTGGTGCGGGTGCCGTTGATCTGGACGGACCCGTCGGCAGCCGCCCGGGACGCGGTCCAACCGGGCCTCTGCAACGCCCCGGACCTTCCGAGCACCATCCTGCACCGGGCGGGCCTGGCAGAGCCCAACGGCATGCAGGGGACCAGCCTGCTGCCCGCCCTGGAGGGCGCGGACACGGGCCACGACTCGCTGCTCATCGAGGAGCACCAGCGCCGGGGCTACATGGGCTTCGACCACAACTTCCGGGCCCGCACCCTGGTGACCCGGGACCGGCGCCTGACCCTGTACGAAGGGGCGGACTGGGGCGAGCTCTACGACCTGGAGAACGACCCCCACGAGATGCGCAACCTCTGGGACGACGCCGGCTCCCGGAACCGGCGCGGCGAGCTCATGGAGGCCCTGGCCCGCAAGATGATGGACCTCACGGACACGAGCCCCCTGGCCACCCACCACGGACCCTGACGCGCCTGTCCGGGCAAGCGGGAATCTACCGTGGATCAGGCGTCCCCGCGGCCTGCGACCGAGCGCACGAGGTCCAGCAACTCCCGCGGCGAATCCACGATGAAGTCCGGCGCTTCCCGCTCCAGGGTCCGGCGGTCCTGGTAGCCCCAGGTGACGCCCGCGGTGCGTACGCCCGCGCTCTTGCCGTGGCGGATGTCCCCGCGGGTGTCGCCGATCATGAAGCTTTCCCCGGGGGAGGCGCCGAAGCGCTCCAGGGCGTGTGCGATCTTCTCGCCCTTCGTGCCCGGGCGTTGGGCGTCCAGCACCAGCGCCACGCAGTCCTCCACGCCGTGCCGGGACAGTCCGCGGCGCACCAGGCGACCGAAGTTCGACGTCACGATGACCAGGGTGTGCCGCCTGGACAGGGTCCGCAGGACGCGAGGGATGTCCGGGAACATGGTCGGCTCATGGCCGTCGGCGGCGAGGGCCTGGTGCATCCGGCGGGTGTAGAGGTCGATGCCGTGTTGCGGCACTCCCAGCAGGGCGGCGATGCCGTTCGCGGTGAGGTCCTCGATGGTCTCGAAGTCGCTGCGGGTCGGCGGCCTTCCGAGGCCGGTGTCCGAAGCCGCTTCCCGGGCCGCGGACAGCAACTGGTCGAAGGAGTCCACGAGCACGCCGTCGTAGTCGAAATGGAGCAGCATGACGCTCGGTCCGAAGGCGCTCCCGGAGCTTGGCGCACGCGCCGTCAGGCGGAGGGCAGGCGAGTCTCCGCGGCCCGGGCCGCCGGTCAGGCCGCGGCGCTGCCCTCGGACTCGGGCCGGACCTCTTCCAGCAGCCGGGTGATGATGTCCATGGACGAGACCCCCTCGGCCTGGGCCTTGAAGTTGGGGATGATGCGGTGGCGCAGGACCGATGGCGCCATGGCCCGGACGTCTTCCGCGGAGACCGCGAAGCGGCCGTCCAGTATGGTTCGGGCCTTGCCTCCCAGGACCAGGAACTGCGACGCCCGGGGACCCGCGCCCCATTCCACGTAGTCCTCGACGAACCCGGGGGCCTGGGGGTTGCCCGGCCGCGTTCGTTGCGCCAGCGACACCGCGTAGTTTACCACGAACCGCGACGCCGGGACCCGCCGCACGAGGTCCTGGCAACCGAGGATCGCCGGCCCGTCCATGACCCTGGACGGCGACGGCTTGTCGGCCGAGGTGGTCTGGAGGACGATCTGCACCTCGTCCTCCAGGGGAGGGTAGGATATGTGGACGTTCAGCATGAAGCGGTCGAGTTGGGCTTCCGGCAGCGGGTACGTGCCTTCCTGCTCCACGGGGTTCTGGGTCGCCAGGACGAAGAACGGCAGGTCCAGTGGATAGGTGGTTCCGCTGGCGGTCACGCGGTATTCCTGCATGGACTGCAACAGCGCCGCCTGGGTCTTGGGCGGCGTCCGGTTGATCTCGTCCGCCAGCAGGACGTTGGTGAAGATGGGGCCTTTCAGGAACTGGAACCGGCGCCTGCCGGTGGCCGCGTCCTCCTGCAGGATGTCGGTGCCGGTGATGTCCGACGGCATGAGGTCGGGGGTGAACTGGATGCGGTTGAACCGGAGGTCCAGCACTTCCGCCAGGGTGCTGATGAGCATGGTCTTGGCCAGCCCCGGAACCCCCACCAGCAGGCAGTGGCCTCGGGAGAAGAGCGCGATCAGCACCTCCTCCACGGCCTTTTCCTGGCCCACGATGACCTTGCGGATCTCCGAAAGCATCACCCGGCGCTTTTCTCCGAACTCCTCGATGGCCGCCAGTTCCCGGTCTGCGAGTCGTGTGTCGTCCATGGGGCTTCACTTTCTCCCGATGGTGAGTGGTGCGGACCGGCGCGTCACCGGCCCCCCAGTTCCTGCAGGACTCCCCGGGCCTTGCGCGCCTCCGCTTCCTCCCCCAGCGCTTCGTGGACCTGGCCCAGGACGCGGTACACGCCGGGGTGGAACGGGTTGATCTGGAGCGCCTCCCGCAGGGCGCTGCGCGCCGCGGCGTAGTCGCCGGCGCCGTGGTGGAGCCGGCCCGTCAGGAACCAAGCCCGGATCGAGTCCGGGTTCAGGCGCAGCGCCTTCTCCAGGTACGGCAGCGCCTCCCCGAACCGTTGGCCGTGGACCAGCGCCTCCCCCAGCCGTTCCAGTATGACGACGGAGTTCGGGCCGGCCCGCAGCGCCCTGCGGTACTCCGCGGCCGCGGCGCGCAGGCGCCCGCGCGCACGCATGCGGTCTCCCAGATGGGTCCGGTTCCTGGCGATCTCGGACCGGATCTCCCCCAGTTCGACGATCTCCTGACTCCTCGATTCGTCCTTGACCTCGTAGGTGCGCATGCGGCTCCCCTCCACCACCCGGAGGCCCTGTCCCCGGACGAACTCCCGCCAGTCGGCCTCGAACTGCTCCAGCGGCTTCCCCATGACCGCTTCGATGGCCTCGGCCGTGGAAGTGCGCTCCACTTGCGCCAGCACTTCCCGGATGCCCCCGGGACCTCGGACGCCCTTGATGTAGTCCACCGCGGAGGCCGCCTCGGCATAGGCCAGTTGCACCTGCTCCGGCGTATCCAGCCGTATGAGGGACGGCTCCATCTCCTCGAAGCTCACGAACTCCCGCGTGGCCGCGGCCGTGGCCAGCAAGGTCTCGTTGGCCGGGGTCAGGTAATCCGGCCTCTCGCCCTGTACGGGGTTCCGCCACAAGGTCTCGTAGTAGCGCGCGATGCCTTCGTGCAGCCAGATGGGGGTCTTGTTCCGGGTCAGGTGGACGATGGCGAAATGGATGTATTCGTGGGCCAGGGAGTCGAGCCAGCGGTAGCCGCGCGCGAGCACCCGCGGCGAGATGATCATGACCTTGTTGAACTTGCACAGGCCGACGGCGCCGGTTTCTTCGATGTCCCTCAGCGAAAGCGTCGAGATGGCGTTGAACGAGCGCACGTCCGGCGCGATCTCCACGCGCACCCTGGACCGGGGCCGATACCCCAGCTCGCGCCCCACCTCCTGCTGCGCCTTCTCCAGGGCCGCCAGCGCGGGTTCCGCCAGGATGCCGTCCCGGGCGTCGTGGAGGTAGAGTACGAAGTGCTCGCTCTCGAAACGCCGGAAGCCCCGGGTGGCGTCGCGGGTCTGTTGCAGCAGGAGGCGCAGCCCCTGGCGTCGGTCGTCCTCCGCCTCCACCTCCAGGGACCTCTCCACGGTTTCGAGGGCCCCGTCGTAGTCGCCCTCGTAGTAGGCCAGGAGCGCTCCCAGGTCCAGGACCTCCGCGGAACCCGGCCGCTCCGCCATGAGGCGGGACACCACCGGCCGGGCCTCTTCCACGCGCCACGCGCCCAGCAACTCCCTCGCGGCCTCGACGCCGGACCCGGCCGGCGCCGCGGGAGCCTCGTCCCGGGCCGCGGCCGGCGACCAGAGGACGGCCGCCAGCAGCACCGCCCCCCAGGCGCATCGGAACCTTGCGATTCTCATTCGGGACACCGGAAAGCTCGCTGACGATCCAGGGGAAACTCCGAACCACCAACCAACGGAAACCCTGGACGATCGAGCCGTGCATGAGGGGCTTCCGTCACATGGCCCTCTTGTCCGTGAAACACCGTGCCCACCAGCCCGCGGCGGCTTCCGGTCTTCCGTCACGCGGCCCTCTTGTCCCCGTTCGTCCCGAGCGTAGCGAAGCGAAGTCGAAGGACGCGCTCGTTCGTGAGGCTGCCGACGTTTTCCGCCTCGCCGCCGCTTCGGGACCCGGGCTATTGCGACAGCTCCCTGAAGTAGCTCTCGATCTGTTCCCTGTACCGGTCCGGCGCCCCCTGCTTGAGGGCTTCCAGGATCTCCTTGCGGAACTTCTCGGGCTTGTAGTCGTCCTTTCCGGGAAGCTCCACCTTGTCCGTGTCCAGTCCGGCGAGGCTCTCGTCCACGTCGAAGTCCGGGAACCGGGGCGTCCCGGCCGGGGGAGCGGACCGGCCGGACGGAATGAAGCGGCCGTCCCGGAACAGGCGCACCAGCGGCACCCGTCCCAGCCGTCCCCGTTGCGCCAACCGCTGCATCGCGGCCTGCATCTGCCGGCCCGAGTCCGTGAGGCGCCGCACCGCTTCCTGTTCCGGGGGGATGGCCATCCCCGGCGCGAGCCGGCCCAACTCATGGGCGGCCCGGCCCATGAAGCCGCTTGCCTCCGCCACGTCCCTGACGATCTTCGGGTCCAGCGACGGGAACAACTGGAAGAGGTGCCGCAGCCTCTCGGCCAAGTCCCGGGTCCGTTCCTCGAGGACCCCCTGCCGGACGGCGAGGCCCCGGACCGCCTCCTTCCGGGGCGCGGTCATCTCGGGAGCGGCCATCCGGCCCAGGTCCCGGTATTCCCGCGCCAGTTCGGCCATGGCCGCCACCCCCTTCCTCTGGTCCTCTGTGAGCGGCTGGTCGAGTTGGTCGAGGGCGGGCTCCAACCGTTGGGCGAAGGCCGCGAAGTCCCGGTCCGCGAGCATGGAGAGCAGGCCGGCCAACAGGGGATGGACGCTCACGGCGTCCCGGTCCGCGGTCTCGGGCAGTCCCTGCGCGTCCTGCAACTCGCGGTCGGTGAGGAGACGGGTCAGAGGTTCCAGCTTGGCCCGGGTCTCCGCCGCCAGCCGTTCCAGCGCTTCCCGGCGCCTCTCCTCCAGCTCCCGCGTGTTCTCCCCGTGGCTGCTCTCGGTCCCCAGCAGGATGTCCTGCTGTTCCCGGAGGATCTGCTGCAGTTCGTTGCCGGATTGGCTCATGGCTCCCTGCATCCGCGCCATCATGGAGTTCTGGGCCTGCTGCTGGCCGCTCCTGAGGGAGGCCGCCAACTGCGCCATCTGGTTGAACAGTTCCCGCGCCAACTGCAACGCGCCCTGGATGTCCCCCTCCCGGAGCTTCCTGCGGATATCGTCCATACCCGAGCGCATGTCGGCGAAGGGCATGTTCCGCATGCTCTCCGGGTTGAGGAACTCGCCGGGGAGGTCCCTTGCGAACCGCATGAGCGACGCCTGGAGCTCCCGGAGTTGCCTGGACAGCCGCGACAGCTCGTCCAGGACCTCGTCCAGCTCCTTGTGGCCGCTCCTGAGCTTTTCCAGCGAATCGAGGAAGCGCTCCTGGCCCTTGACCATGTCCCTGGCGTTGGACGCCGCGTTCTGTCCCGCGAGCCGCCGGCTCATGTCCTCGCTGAGCATGGACATGCGCTCCAGGTCCGTGGCCATCTCGTCGTGGGCCCGCTCCCGCTCCCCCGCGGACGACGCTTGGCGCATCTCGTCCAGCGACTCGGTGCGGGCGTATTCGAGGTTGCGCTTCAGGGTCTCCAGGTCGGACCAGGTGGCGAAGTCGCTCATGCGGTCGTCGCGGGTGCGCGCCATCACCTCGTCCACGCGCTCCATCATCCGGTGGAGCCCCTCGGCCAGCCGGTCCTCGGGGGACGGTCCCGCCGCGGCCGGAGGAGCTTCGGTCGGAGCGCTTTCCAGGTGGTCCGCCAGCAGGTCCAGCATCTTGTCCGACAGGCCGCGGACCATCTCCGTGACCTGCCGGTGCTCGACTTCGAGGTCCTTGAGGCGGAGGCTGAACGGCCGCGACCTTCCGAGCTTGGGACCCGAGATGGTGTCGTTGTCGAGTATCTCCAGGTGGTAGGTGACCACGTCGCCCTGGTCCAGGCCCATGGCGTCCAGGTCCCAGACGAAACGGTCTTGCAAGGTCCGCTCGGGGTCCCGGCGCCATACCGGGAGACGTTCCTCCCGGTCGCCGACCCTGGCCGCCAGGGCGATCTCCCGGACCCCGTAATCGTCCTCCGCCCGGTACTCCAGCACCAGCCTTTCGTCGCCGTTCACTTCCAGGTCTTCCGCGGGGCGCAGCAGCTCCACCACGGGAAAGCCGTCCGGGACCGCGTGCATCTCGTAGGGGGCGGGGAGGTTCTCGAAGCCGAAGGGGTCCTCCATGCGGATACGGTACCGCTGCGAGCGGAACAGCACCATGCTGCCCTGGAGGCGGTCTCCGGTGAGCTTCAGGGGGACTTCCCGTCCGTCGTCGAGGGCGAGGACCGCGTGGGCCACGGGTTTGTTGGCGGCGACGGCGAAGCTCAAGGTGGAGCCCTTGACGCCGCGCACGTTGCCGCCGGCGAGGGTCTCGTCGGGGAGGCCGGTATAGTGCGGCGGGTAGAGCGTCACCGTGAGGTCCGTGACGGCCGGACGCTCCGTTGCCGCGATCCGGTACCACGGGGAGGCGAACGGCCCGGTGACCACCCGGTAGTCCAGGTCTTCCGTTACCTCGGGCAGCATCGCCGCATACCGGTCCGGCCCGGTCCGCTCCATGGCCGCGGTCCGCTCGGCTTCGCCTCCGTCCCCGGACGCCGATGGCCGGAACGCGAGGACCACCCGGCCGGGCTTCGCTCCGGAGGTCACCGCCTCGACGGCCACCGAGGTCCCGCGAATCACGCGCACGTCCCGGGTCACCACGTGGATGAAGATGTCCGCGGGAGGGAGATGCTCCAACGGATGAGCCACCAGCGCAAGGGTCCGGCCCGGAAAGCCGGGGTTCCACGCGGCCAGGGCGAGGACCGGCGCGGCCACCAGCGCCAGGAGCCGCGCCCTGGCCTTCAACGGCCGGCAGTCCACCACGTGGGCGAGCCGGATGGCGCGAACCTGCTCGCGGGTCTGCCGGACCAGCGCGAGGATCATGGGGGCGGAGGCTCCGGCGGCGTCCGCGGGACCTGTGAGTTGCGGGTAGAGCTGCAACGAGTTGATCAGGTTGTTGCGCAGCTCCGGTCGTTGCCGTTCGATGCAACGGGCCGCCCACGACAGCGCGTGCGGCCGCAGGAAGCACAGCAGGGTGTAGCCGACCAGCCCCAGCAGCGTCGCCCCGGAGAGGATGCTCAGGGCCAGGGGCGCGTACGGCAGCCGCTCCTTGACCGCGTCCACCCCGAGGCCGAGAGCCGCGAGCACCAGCGCCGCGGCCGCGGTGAGGCACAACCCCTCCATGCCCCGGACCATCCGGAAGCGGCGAACGAACCGGCGCAGGAAGTCGCGTATCTCTCCATACTCCCGTTCGTGCGGTGGGGTCGCCATGCGGGACCCATTCTACGACTTTTCGCCCGATTCTCAAGCCCGGCGCCATCCCGTCGGGCTCCGCGGCCGGGGCGCGTATGGCAACCCGCCGGGGCTTGTGTTATGACGCTGGTTTCATTCGTACTCGCGAAAGGACGCCACCGGATGGACGGAGACCCCAGCCAACTTCCCCTCATCTGCCACGAAGGAGACGACGACCACGACCACGCGCCCCTGCCCGATGAAGACCATCCCATGTGGAAGTCCGAGCGCATCTCGCTTGCTTCCGTGGGCATCGACATCGGCTCGTCCACGTCCCATCTCATCTTCTCCCGGCTGACCCTCCGCCGGCAGGGGATCTCCCTGTCCAGCCGTTTCGTGGTGGTGAAGCGGGAGATCGTCCACGAGTCGCCGATCCTGCTGACTCCCTACGTGGACAAGCTCACCATCGACACGGAGAAGCTCGACGACTTCATCCGCCAGGCCTACGCCCGGGCCGGCCTCACCCGGCAGGACATCGACACCGGCGCCTTGATCGTCACCGGGGAGGCGGCCAAGAAGGAGAACGCCGAGGCCATCGCCGCGTTGTTCGCGGAGGAGGCGGGCAAGTTCGTGTGCGCCACGGCCGGCCACAACCTCGAAGCGATCCTGGCCGCCTTCGGCTCCGGCGCGGTGGAGGCGTCGGCCCGGGACGACCAAGTGGCGTGCATGAACGTGGACATCGGCGGCGGCACCAGCAAGATCGCCGTCACCCGGGGCGGACAGGTGGTGGACACCGCGGCCCTGGAGGTGGGGGCGCGGCTGGTGGCCCTGGACGGCGACCGGAAGGTCGAACGGCTCGAGGACGCGGGCGCCCGCATCGGCAGGGCGAGCGGCGTGCCGCTGGCGCTGGGCCAGGCGCTGGGGGAGGACGAGAAGGAACGGATGGCCGACACGTTGAGCGGCTGCCTCCTGGAGGTCCTGAACCGCGGCCCGCTCTCGCCGCTGACCCAGGAGCTCATGCTGACCCCCGCGCTGTCGTACCGGGACCCCATCCACCGCGTCCAGTTCTCCGGCGGGGTCTCCGAGTACATCTACGGATACGAGACCGCGGACAAGGGGGACCTGGGCAACCACGTGGGGCGCAAGATCCGTGCGGGCGCCCTGGACCTGGCCACCCGCGAGTCCTGGCGGTTCGAGGAACCCGACGTGCGCATCCGGGCCACGGTGATCGGAGCGTCCCAGTACACGGTCCAGGTGAGCGGCAACACCATTTTCCTGTCGGACCCGTCCCTGCTGCCCCTCAGGAACCTGCAGGTGGTTACCCCGCGCTTCCGCCAAGCCGAGCCCCTGTCCGTCGAAGACGTGAGGAGCTCCATCGAAGGGGCGCTCCGGCGTTTCGACATGGCGGAAGGCGACCGGGCCGCGGCGCTGGCGCTCCACTGGGAGCTGGGGCCTTCGTACCCGCTCATCCGCACCCTGGCCGCGGGGGTGGTGGAGGGCATGAAGGAGCACCTGCGGCAGGGGCATTCCCTGGTGCTGGTGCTGGACGCCGACATCGCCAAGCTGGTGGGCAACATCATCGACAAGGAGATCCTTCCCGGCGCCGGGGTGGTCTCCATCGACGGCATCGACCTGAAGGACTTCGACTTCGTGGATATCGGCCAGGAGCTTCCGGACGCCAGGGCGGTTCCGGTGGTGATCAAGTCGCTCATCTTCCGTCACGAGGAGTGGGGCAGAGGCCGGTTGCTGGCCAACGACTGACGGCCCGGCCGCCCCTGGAACCGTACGGCAGCCACTCTCATGCTCGTGCGGCCTGCGCCATGGTCGTCTTCCACCCGCCGCGCCGTCGAGCAGGAAGCACACATGGAAGAGAACAGGGAGTGGTTCAGCCAACGCGCGCCCATCCGGCTACAGCCCGCGCCGCCGGGCCTGTCCCGCCTGGACATGGACAAGCGCGTGGGGCGGAAGAAGTACGAGCGCAAGCTCGCCGGGCTCCAGGAGCGCCTGCGGGAAGTATCCCTGGCCTACCGGGCGCAACACCGGCGCTCGGTGGTCCTGTTCGAGGGCTGGGACGCCGCGGGCAAGGGCGGCGTCATACGGCGCATGAGCTGGCCCCTGGACCCCCGCGGCCTGAAGGTCTGGCCCATCGCCGCGCCCACCCCGGACGAGCAGGGCCAGCACTACCTCTACCGTTTCTGGAAGCGTCTGCCGCGTCCCGGGCAAATGGTGGTCTTCGACCGTTCCTGGTACGGCCGGGTCCTGGTGGAGCGGGTGGAAGGCTTCGCCGCGGAGGCCGAGTGGAGCCGCGCCTATTCCGAGATCAACGAGTTCGAACGCATGCTGGACGACGACGGCATCCGTCTCGTGAAGATCTTCCTCCACATCACTCCGGAAGAGCAGTTGGAGCGGTTTCGCCAGCGTTGGAGCGACCCCCTCAAGCGCTGGAAGCTGTCCGCGGAAGACCTGCGCAACCGCTCCCGCTGGTCGGAATACGAAACCGCCATCGAGGACATGTTCCGCAAGACCTCCACCGTCCCGCAGCCCTGGGTCGCGGTTCCCGCCAACGACAAGAGGTACGCGCGTCTCGCGGCCATGAGGGCGGTGGTGAAGCGGTTGGCGGCCGCGGTGGACACCGCGCCCCCGGGACTGGACCCCGAAGTGGAAGGGGACGTGCGCCGGATGCTGGGAGTCGAGGAGGACGGCCGCGAAGGTTAGCCGCGGACTTGGCGGCCGCCGGTCGGCCGGTTCGTTCGCCGCCGGCGCGTGGGCCGCCCCTTGCCCGGGCGCCCGGCCGGCAACGGTTCCGCGGGCCCGCGGTTAGTGCGCCACTTGCGCCATGGCCATGGTGATGGAGTGCTCGATGTCGGCGATGACGCTGCCCACCTCGCGGCCGATGATGTCCATCTTGCGGAGTTGCTCCACCCGGGGCCGGGCGCGCTCCATCTCCCGTTCCGAGAATATGTCGCCGAGGAGGTCGGAGGCGTCCAGCAGGCAGATCATGGCCACGTCCCTGGGGTCGGGAACGTCGTCGGACAGCAGCACGTCCCCGATCCGCAGCTTGGCCTCGCGCTCCACGCGGCCGTCGATCATCGGGTAGCGCCGCGAACGGAAGACCCACAGGAACCTCTCGTCCTGGGCTTCCAGGATGCCGCGGTCGATGAGGCTGGCCAGCGCCCGCTGCCGGATTTCGGGCGCCGCCTCCCGGGCCAGCGCGTCCACCCATCCGCGGGTGTCCCTGGTCTCGCCGGAACCGGCGACGCGCTCCAGGGTGTCGTCGAGCATCGGGTTGCCGGTGGGCGTCTGGTCGAGGACCAGGAGTTGCTCGGGGTCGGTGTCGATGCGGTTGGCGAAGGCCAGGTCCATCAGCGTCGCCCCCGCCAGGATGTGCTCCACCGCGCCGCCGCGGATCGGCAGGAACAGGCCGTCGTCGTCCAGCATCAACAGCATGATCTCTTCGGTGAAGGTCAGCATGGCTACACCTCGGCTTCCGCGGCGCAGGCGTCGGCGCGTGTCTCGTAGCAGTCGAGCATGTTCAGGAAACCGCTGATCTCCATCACCTGCTTGCAGGCGGGCTGGAGCGCGCAGAGCGCCAGCTTGCCGCCGGACGCCTGGCATTTCTTGGCGCCCACGAGCACCACGCGCAGGCCGGCGCTGCTGATGTACTCCATCTTCTCGCAGTCGAGCAGCACGCGGGCGTCGCCGCGTTCGACGATCGCGGTGACCCGTTGCTCCAGCTCCGGTCCGCTGTGGCCGTCCACGCGTCCTTCCAGCGCGACCACGACCAGGGACCCCGTCTTTTCCTCCCGGATTTCCATCGGACGTCCTTTCTCCTCGGTTTGATGGCGCGGCCAATCGGAGCCCATCGACGAACGCAGGATAGCACGGCCAAGGGTATGCGGCAACTTGGATTTTCGGGCGATCGGGCGTTTTCGGCGCGAAGGCCGGCGCTGCCGGAAGCGCGTCCCGGCAGGCGGTCAGGAGGACTCTTGCGCGCCCTGGACGTTGACGGTCACGATGTCCGTGCCGTGGTATTGCTGGTGGCGCACGGACGAGGCGTAATGGCGCAGCAGGCGCAGCGAGATCTCGTGCTCCACCGGGGTTCCCGGCTGCTCCGAGAGCAGGACCATCACGTCCTCCAGGTTCTCGTCGCCGGAGGCGGCGACGAACTCCAGCTCCGCGCTCCGGCGGTCGCCGTGCACCATGGTCAACAGGCGGCGCTTCCCCTGCCGCTCGTTTTCCCGTGCCTGCCGGTGCTGGTCCACGAGGCTCAGGAACGCCTCCTCCCCGGCCGAGCGGAGGCGGTCGGAGGCCTCCTCCGGCCAACCCCGGGCGGCCGCGAACTCGCGCAGGAAGCCGTCGATCCTTTGCAGGGCCTCGATGTCGAGTTCGGTCTCGATGCGCCAGCGGCGGGGTCCGGTCAACTCCAGGAACAGGTTGAGGAAGAGCGCGGTGAGACCGCCGCTCGCCATGCCGTTGCCGAGCAGCGTCCCCCACCACGGGCCCAGGTGGTCGGCAAAGATGAGCTGGTTCTGGAAACCGACGCCGATCCAGAACGACACGCCCACGATGAACGCCTTGCGGTAGTCCATGTCGTCCCGGACCACCATGCGCATTCCGAGCACGAACAGCATGGCCAGCAGGGCCGTGAGGTAGGCCGCGGCACGGGTCCCGGCACCGCGAGCAGGAGCGCGGCCGCCTTGGGCAGGAACGCCACCACGACGAACGCCGCCCCCATCCACACGCCGACGCTGCGCGCGGCGATGCCGGTGAGCTCGGTGATGGCGATGCTCGTGGAGTAGGTGGTGTTGGGCACGGTGCCGGCGAGGCCGGAGAGCAGGTTCCCGACGCCGTCCGCGGCCACCGCCCCCTGCACCTCGCGGAAGTCCGTGGCCCGGGGCTTGCGCCAGGAGACCCCCTGGATCGCCATGGAGTCGCCGATGGTCTCGATGGCGCCCACCAGTGTAGCGAACACGAACGCCGGCAGCAGCGCCCAGAACGTGGGTCCGAAGCCCAGGTCGAAGCCGGGCCAACCGCCCCGGGGGACGCCCACCCAGTCCGCCTCGAGCACCAGGCGCGTGTCGTAGAGGCCGAAGAACGACGCGGTGACGCAGCCCAGCGCCAGCGCCGCCACCGGCGCCCAGAGGCGCAGGGCGCCCGGTGCGCGCAAGGCCAGCACCGCGATGGCCGCCAGCGTCACCGCGGCGCTGACGGGCGCGGCCGCGGGCGCCGCGTCCTCGGGCACGTCCTTCAGCATGTCGAACACGATGGGCATGACGGTCACCGCGATCAGCATGAGCACCGTCCCGGCCACGGTGGGGGTGATGAGGCGGCGCAGCCAGGCGAGCCGCGACGAGAGCACGAACTGGAAGAGCGCCGAGACGAACACCAGCGTGGCCAGCATCCCCGGCCCGCCGTCCGCCAGCGCGGTCACGCAGACCGCGATGAAGGTCCCCGAGGTCCCCATGAGCAGCGGGTAGCCGGCGCCCACGCTCCCGACCCGCACGGCCTGGAGGATGGTGGCGAGCCCGCTGATGGAGAGGGCGGCGAACACGGCCCAGGACAGGTAGGGTTCGCCTCCGTCCGCGGCGCGGATGACGATGACCGGGGTCAGCACCACCGCGGCGATGCACAGCGCCGCCTGCTGGCAGCCGAGGCCGAAGGCGAGGACCTGCGGCGGGCGTTCGTCGGGTTGGTAGAGGATGCGCGAGGACATGCTCATGGCGGTTGCGGCATCGTACCGGGCAAGGGGGAGCGAGCGCTACTTCTTGCCCGGCTCGAACCCCCCCTGCTCGTGATAGACGACTTTCTTCTCCTGCTCGAACGCCCGGACTTCGGGGACGGTCCCCCGCAGCCCCAGTTCCTTCCAGCGCCGGGCCACCTGGTCGTACATCTCCCGCCGCAGCGTGGTGCGCTTGGAGAAGACCGGCAGGTAGCGGTGCTCCTTGCACGCGTTGATGAGCGCCTTGGAGCCGTAGGGGCGTTCCTCCGGCGGGTTCTGGGTGGGGTCCAGCCAGGTGCTCCAGGTGTTGCGCAGGACGTCGATGTCGTCGATGGGGTTGCAGCGGCTGCTCATGGCCCAGATCACCTGGTCCATGTCCGTGGGGTCGATGTCCTCGTCCACCGCGATGATCCACTTGGTGTAGTACGCGCCGCCGGGCACCTGGGCGGCCAGGGCCAGGCACTGGGCCGCGTGGCCGGCATAGCGCTGCTCCAGGCTGACGACGGTCATGCCGAAGCCTCCGGCGCCCGCGGGATGGGCGTACACGCCCTGGACCCCGGGTATCCCCAGCTTGTCCAGGTCGTCCCAGATGCGCGCCGACCGGATCACCGCGAAGAAGCCGCTCTGCTCGCAGGAGGGATAGTCCGCCATGATGGCGTTGGTCAGCACCGGGCGGGTGCGGTAGTGCACCCGGGTGACGTCCACCAGCGGGCAGCCCGCCTCCGGCCTGCCGTAGTATCCGGGAAACTCCCCGAAGGGACCTTCGGTCTTCACCGAGTTGGGCCTGATGACGCCCTCCACCACGAGCTCCGCGTTGGCCGGCAGCAGCAGGTCGCTGGTCTGGGCCCGCACCACCGGGATGGGCTCTCCCTTGATGCCGCCGGCGAACTCGTACTCCGACACGTTCTTGGGAAAGGTCTGGGAGCCCACCAGCATGAACAGCGGGTCGATGCCCCACGCCGCGGCCACCGGGATGGACTCGCCCTTTTCCCAGCACCGCGTGATGTGGAGCCGGGCGTCCTTTCCCGGCGACAGGTAGAGACCCACCTCCCGCTTGCCCTGGAGCATCATCCGGTAGGTGCCGATGTTCAGGTAGCCGGAGTCCGGGTCCCGCGTGAACACCGCGTCCGCGGTGCCCGCGTAACGGCCGCCGTCCAGCGGCCAATGCCTGGGGATGGGCAACTGCTCCAGGTCGATGGCGTCTTCGGCCAGGGTGTTCTCGTACACGGGCGCCTCGGCCGCGGGCACCTCCCGCGGCGGGACCCGGTCCTTCATCTTCTCCTTGAGCCGGCGGATGAGCTCCAGGGTCGGGGTCTCCGGGGGCTCCTCGATGGTGAGGGCGATGCGTTTCGGGCTGGGACCCAGGATGTTCCAGAGCATCCGGGCGCCGATGGGGCTGTCCTCGTATCCCCTGGGGTTGTCGAACAGGATCGCCGGCGACGGGTCCTGCTTGGCCACCAGGTAGGTGATGGCGCTCATCTCCTCGTCCCGGTCCACCGGCTTTTCGATCTGGATGAGCTCTTGGATCCCTTCGGCGCGGTCGAGCCATTCCCGGATGTCCTGGATGGGACGGCCCGCGGCTCCGGACGCGCTGCGGTTCGGCTCGGCCATGGTTCTCCTTCCGTTCTCGCGGGGGACGGACCCCTAGTCCTGCATCTCTTCCGGCATGAGGCCGGTGAAGTAGGCGAAGGCGTGGTGCGCCCGCCCGCGGTTGGTCGCCGCCATGATGGCGGTGTTCCGGTCCGGCATGGACACGGCCCGGCCCACGCTGCCGGCCACCCACTGCATGTACGCGGTTCGTTCCAGGTAAACCGCGTGGCACGCGGCCTGCTCCACGCTGTCCCCCACGGTGGTGACGCCGTGTCCCTGCATCAGCACGGCCATGCGGTCGGCCAGCGCGGCCGCCACCTCGACGCCGTCCCGGACGGTGTAGATCAACCGGGGGCTGTGGAACACGGGCGTTTCGGGGGCGAAGGCCGCAGCCTGGTTGTAGATGGGGCGGATGGGGACGCCGGCGATGGCGAACGCCGTGGCCAGGGGTTGATGGGTGTGGACCACCGCGTTCACGTCCGGCCGCGCTTCGTAGATGGCCGCATGGATCATGGTTTCCCGGGGCGGGATCTTGAGCTGGATGACGGCCTTCTGGTCGCCGGCCCTGGCCCAGTTGGCCTCGCAGTTCTCCTTGTACTCCCGGATGTCCACCTCCATGATGTCCTTGCTGCGGATGGATCCCAGGGGCGCCAGCACCGGTTTGATGAGCAGCTTGTCGGCGCCCGGGACCCGGGCGCTCACGTGGCCGTGGTAATCCGCGAGACCCTGGTGGAAGAGCATGCGCGTGGCCCGGGCCACGGTCTTCCTGAGCCGCCCGAGCTCGCGCGCGTTGGACCCGCGCTGCTTCTTCTTCGCGTTTGCCATCGAGGTTCCTCCTCGGCTGCGCCGGACCCCGGTGATGCCGGAGCGAGCCTCCCCGCGGGATCTCTCCTCGTACGGGACGAACGAGAGGCAGGACCTTTCTTCGGTGGGGAAACGAGCGGGGATCCCGTCGAAAATCGAGTTCTCATACCATAGGGAGGTCCGTGAATCCAGCCGGTTTCCCCGGCCTTCCTTCCCGTGGACTACCGGCGCGGCTTTGTGTTAATTGTGTTAAGGAAACCCTGAACGATTCCGGTTCGAACCCCATCTCCCTGTGGGAAAGCGCGTCCTTCGACTTCGCTTCGCTACGCTCGGGACGAACGGGATAATCGTTCAGGGTTTCCTTGAGAGGCTTCCGGGAGGGATTTCGGAAGGGACCATCCTCCCGACTCCCGCTTGGCCGGCCCGAACCGGACTCTTTCACGAGGTTTCCCTGGCGCCGTGGAAGTCGCTTGCCGGCAAGTGAGGGACGAAGCTCATGGACTACAAGGACACGCTCAACCTGCCCAGGACCACGTTTCCCATGCGCGGGAACCTGCCGCAGAGGGAGCCCGCGCAGGTGGAGAAGTGGGAGCGTGACGACATCCACGGGAAGATGGCGGAGGCCAACCGCGGCGGTCCGAAGTTCATCCTGCACGACGGTCCGCCCTACGCCAACGAGCGCATCCACATCGGGCACGCGCTCAACAAGGTCCTCAAGGACATCATCGTCAAGTACAAGAGCATGAGGGGCCACTACGCGCCTTACGTGCCGGGCTGGGACTGCCACGGCCTCCCCATCGAGCTCCAGGTGGAGAAGAGCCTGGGCCGGGAGGAGAAGAACCGTCTCGGCAAGCTGGAGGTCCGCAAGCTGTGCCGCGCGCACGCCGAGAAGTTCATCTCGGTGCAGCGGGAGGAGTTCCGGCGGCTGGGGGTGCTGGGCCGGTGGCAGGAGCCGTACCGGACCATCGACTTCGAGTACGAGGCCGCGGAGGTCCGCGAGCTCGGGAAGTTCATGGCCAGAGGCGCCGTGTACCGGCGGAAGAGGCCGGTGTACTGGTGCGCGTCCTGCGCCACCGCGCTGGCCGAAGCCGAGGTCGAATACGACGACCAGACGACCCCCTCGATCTACGTGGAGTTCCCCGTCCGGGACGCCCGGGGGAAGCTGCCCGGGGACGCGGACGGCGCCTTCGCCATCTGGACCACCACGCCCTGGACGCTGCCGGCCAACCAGGCCATCGCATTGCATCCGCAGATGCGGTACCGGCGCGTGCGCACCCCCGCGGGCGTGCTGGTGGCGGCGGACGGCCTGGTTGCATCGCTGATGGAGACCTTCGGGTACGACACCGGACGGTTCGAGGCGCTGGAGGGCTCATGGTCCGGGGCGGACCTGGAAGGCGTGGTCTGCTCGCACCCGTGGCTGGACCGGGAGGCGCCCGTCATCCTGGGGGAGTTCGTCACCGCGGAGCAGGGTACCGGGTGCGTCCACGTGGCCCCGGGACACGGGCACGAGGACTTCGAGGCGGGCCAGCGGTACGGCCTGGACGCCTGGGCGCCGGTGGACGCCCGGGGCCGGTTCACCGAGGAAGCCGGCGAGTTCCGGGGGGAGATGGTCTTCGACGCCAACCCGAGGGTCATCGCCAGGTTGAAGGAGGATGGGCGCCTGCTCAAGTCGGAGGAGATGAACCACAGCTACCCCCACTGCTGGCGGTGCAAGCGGCCGGTGCTGTTCCGCGCCACCGAGCAGTGGTTCATCTCCATGGCCGCGGGCGAGTTGCGGCAGGGGTCCCTGGACGCCATCCACCAAGTGCAGTGGATACCGCCCTGGGGACGGGACCGCATCAGCGGGATGCTGGCGAACCGGCCCGACTGGTGCATCTCCCGGCAGCGCTCCTGGGGCGTGCCCATCCCCGTGCTCTATTGCCGGGAGTGTGGCGAGACGCAGTTGAGCGAGGCCCTGTGCGAGCACGCAGCCCGGCTGTTCGAGCGGGAAGGGTCCGACGCCTGGTTCGGACGGCCGGTGGAAGACTTGGCCCCGCCCGGGTTCCGCTGCCAGAGTTGCGGCTCCACCCGGTTCTCCCGGGAGGAGGACATCCTGGACGTCTGGTTCGACTCCGGCGTGAGCCATGCCGCGGTGGTGGAGCGGCGCCCGGAACTCGGCGGCAGGGCGGACCTGTACCTCGAAGGCAGCGACCAGCACCGGGGCTGGTTCCACACCTCGCTGCTGACCTCGGTGGCGAACCGCGGCCGCGCCCCTTACGACGGCGTGCTCACGCACGGTTTCGTGCTGGACGGCAAGGGACGCAAGATGTCCAAGTCCCTGGGCAACGTGACCGCGCCGCAGGAGATCACCCGGAAGTTCGGCGCCGACATCATCCGCCTCTGGGTGGCCGCGGAGGACTACCGGGACGACGTGCGCATCTCCGGGGAGATCCTGAACCGGCTGGTGGAGTCGTACCGGCGGCTGCGCAACACCGCCCGCTTCCTCATCGGCAACCTCCACGACTTCGACCCGGGCGCCCACTCGGTGGGTCCCGACGGCATGGAGGCGCTGGACCGCTGGATCCTCGACCGCACCCACCGGCTGCTGGGGCGGTGCCTGGAAGCCTTCGACCGGTTCGAGTTCCACCTCGTCTATCATGCGTTGAACAACTATTGCAGCGTGGATCTGAGCTCCCTCTACCTGGACATCGTCAAGGACCGGCTCTACTGCGAGGCGCGGGGCTCGGTGAGCCGAAGGTCGGCCCAGACCGCCCTCCACGGGATCCTGCAAACCCTGGTCCACCTGATGGCGCCCATCCTCTCGTTCACCGCGGAGGAGATCTGGGAGCACGCGCCCCGGACGGAGCCCCATCGGGAGAGCGTACTGCTCTCGCCCATGCCGCAGCCGGACGGCAGGTGGTCCGACCCGGAGTTGGCGGCCGAATGGGACTTGCGGCTGGACCTGCGCGGCGAGGTGCTGAAGGCCCTGGAGGCCGCGCGTCAATCGGGCGCCATCGGCCACTCCCTGGACGCCCGGGTGGCGCTCTATCCGGACGCCTACGGCAAGGCCCCGGGCATCCAGGCCCTGTTGCGCGGGGCCGCGGCCACCCCGTGGGAGGACGTCTTCATCGTCTCGCAGGTGTCGGTGGTTCCGGGGGCGCCGTCGGCCGAGCTGGCGTACCCGGAACCCGGAGCCGAGGAAGAGGGCGGCAAGCGCTCCCGCAGCGCGCCCGCGGGGCAGGGCACGGGCTTCGACAGCGCGCTTCTGGGCGGAGCCGTCGGGGTCTATCCCGCGGGCGGCGAAAAGTGCGAGCGGTGCTGGAAGTACCACGCCGGCGTGGGGAAGGACGCGGTCCGTCCGGGCGTCTGTCCGCGTTGCGCGGAAGTGTTGCGATCCTTGCCGCAGACCGAATGCGCACACGCATAGCGACACTGCTGGCGGTGATCGTGCTGCTCGACCAGGGCGCCAAGCTCCTGGTGGGCCACATGATCCCGCTCCACCACTCGATCCCGGTCATCGAGGGCTGGGTGGATCTGACCCACGTGCGCAACACCGGCGCCGCCTTTGGACTCATGGCCGGCGAGCGCAGGGCCCTGGGCTCCTACGTCCTCCTGGCCTTCTCGCTGGCGGCCATGGCCTTCGTGGTCCACCTGCTGCGGAGGCTCTCGGAGGCGGATACGGTTCTCGCGCTTGCGTTGACGTTCATCCTGGGAGGGGCCGCGGGCAACCTGGTGGACCGGGTGTTCCACGGCGAGGTGATCGACTTCCTGGACGTCCACTGGAAGGGCTACCACTGGCCGGCCTTCAACGTGGCGGACAGCTTCATCTGCGTGGGCGCGGCGTTGTGCGTTTACGGTATGGTCCGGGCCAGGGGCCGGGACCCGTTCGCGCCTGCGCGGACCCGGGGTTGAAGGTGGAGCCCGGAGACTGCGGACGCGGGGAAGCGGACCGGTTCATGGATCGATATGCGGCCTTGGGCAACGGCAGGGGCGCAGGGCCGGCGGGGACGCCGCGTCCCCGGGAGGACCGGGAGGCCGCCCGGCGCCGAGGGGAAGACCGGAGGGCCCTCGGTGGGAGGAGGCCCGCGGGGTGACTTGGCGCGCGCTGTGCGTGGTACTGCTCCTGGCGGGTTGCGAAGGGGCCGGCGACGCCACGGCCCGGGGCGCCGCGGAGGCGTTCCTCGACCGGCACTACGTGGAGATCGACCTGCCCGGGTCCCGGGACTACACGGTGGGGCTCGCCCGGCGGAAGGTGGACGAGCGGATCCGGCTGACTTCGGGGCACTCCATCGACACGGGCACGCGCAAGCCCCGGGTCTATTACAGTCTGCTGGAACGGCGCGAAGCGGGCAGGGGCGCCGCGTTCGTATATGAGCTCACCGTCCGGCCGGAGGGCGCCGACGAGTTCCGCCGAAGGATCCTGGTCCGCGTGCGCAGGGAGGGGCCGGGCTGGCGCGTGTCCAACTACGTGGAATACGGCAGCGGGTGACGGGCGCATGTTGACAACGCCCGGCCCTGCGGGCTATGCGGACGAAACCGGGGGAGGGACGGAGCCGTCGATGAGCGCGAACACGGACCCGCGGCAGGTCGATGACGCCGCATGAGCAGCAAGGGCCTCTGGCGCCCTACCGCGTACTGGACCTGACCGACGAGCTGGGCTTCCTCTGCGGCAAGACCCTGGGCGACCTCGGCGCCGACGTGGTCAAGGTGGAGCGGCCCGGAGGCGACGCCGCCCGGCGCATCGGGCCGTACCTGGACGGGGGCAACGATCCCGAGAAGAGCCTGTACTGGTTCGCCTTCAACAACAACAAGCGCGGGATCACGCTGGACATCGAAGCCCCGGAAGGGCAGGACCTCTTCCGCAGGCTCGTGGAGAAGGCGGACTTCGTCCTGGAGACCTTCCGGCCCGGCTACCTGGACGACATCGCTCTCGGCCATGCGGCCATCCGGGAGGCCAACCCCGGGCTGGTGCTGGTGTCCATCACCCCCTTCGGGCTGACCGGCCCCTACAGCCGGTACCGGGCCACGGACATCGAGATCATGGCCATGAGCGGGTGCATGTCGCTCACCGGCGACCCGGATCGGCCGCCGCTCCGGGTGACCTTTCCCCAGTCCTACCAGTGGACCGGCGCCTACGCCGCCATGGGGGCCCTGGTGGCCCACACCCAGCGCAAGCGCACCGGCCGCGGCGAGCACGTGGACGTGTCGGCCCAGGCGTGCATGCTCTGGGGTTTCTCCCACGCCCATACCTTCTGGGACCTCAACCGGGCTTTGGAGAAGCGCGCCGGCTCCTTCATGACCGGGCGCACCATCACCGGCGCCAGGATGCGGGTGTTCTGGCCCTGCAAGGACGGCTACCTCAACTTCATCATCTACGGGGGCGAAGCCGGGCGCAAGACCAACCAGGCGCTGGTGGAATGGATGGCCGACAAGGGGGCGGCGCCGGAGTTCCTGCTGCGGAAGGACTGGCGCACGTTCCACATCGAGCAGGTGACCCAGGAGGAGATCGACGTCATGGAGAAGCCCATCGGCGAGTTCTTCGCGGGCGTCACCAAGCGGGAGTTCTTCGAGGCCGTGACCGAGCGCGGCATGCTCGGCTATCCCGTCTCCACCGCCCAGGAGATCCTCGCCGACCCGCAGCTCCGGGCGAGGGGGTTCTGGCAGGAGGTGGAGCATCCCGATCTCGACCGCTCCATCACCTACCCGGGGGGGTTCGCGCGGTTCTCGGAGTTCCCCTGCCGGATCCGCCGCAGGGCGCCGCTCATCGGCGAGCACAACCGGGAGATATACGCCGAGTTGGGCCTGGACCCGGAGGAGCTGGCGCGCCTCGGGGACCGGGGCGTGATCTGACGCGGGAAAGGACGGGCGGCCGGCGGCGGCCGTCCCGGACGGGAGGACCATGAAGGCGCTGGAAGGCCTCAAGGTGGCGGAGTTCGCCGCGTATGCCGCGGGCCCGGTGGTGGGCAAGCATCTGGTGGACCAGGGCGCCACCGTGGTCCACGTGGAGTCGCGGGTGCGCCCCGACGGTTTCCGTACCCACTACCCCCCGTACAAGGACAACGTCCACGGGCTCAACCGCTCCGGCCTGTTCGCGCTGTGCAACAGCGAGAAGCTGGGGGTGACCCTCAACCTGAAGAAGGGGCCGGCCGCCACGGCGCTGGCCCGGCGCATCGCCGGCTGGGCGGACATCCTGGTGGAGAACTTCAGCCCGGGCACCATGGGCCGTCTGGGCCTGGGGTACGAGACCCTGAAGGAGGTCAACCCGCGGCTCGTCATGTTGAGCAGCTCCAACCTGGGACAGAGCGGCCCCCACGCGCACCACCCCGGCTTCGGCTCCCAGCTTTCCTCGCTGGCCGGTTTCACCAACCTTACCGGATACCGGGACGGCTCGCCCCAGATCCTCTACGGCCCGTATATCGACTACATCGCCGTGGGCTACGGCGTGGTGGCGGTGCTGGCCGCGCTGGAGCACCGGGACGCCACCGGCCGCGGGCAGCACATCGACTTGGCGCAGTACGAGACCGGGCTCCAGTACATCGCGCCGCTGCTGCTGGACTACGGCCTCAACGGCGTCGTCACCATGCGCGACGGCAACCGCCATCCGACGGCCGCGCCCCACGGCGCGTTCCCCTGCGCCGGCGAGGACCACTGGTGCGTCCTCAGCGTCGCTTCGGACGAGCAGTGGAGGGGGTTGTGCCATGTCATGGAGCGCCCGGAATGGGGCGGCCGGGACGAGTACGCCACCGCGGCCGCCCGGCGCGCCCGGGTGGACGAGCTGGAGGCCCGGGTCGGCGAGTGGACGCGCGGGTTCGAGGCCCGGGACCTGGTGGAGCGGCTCCAGGCCGCGGGCGTTCCGTCAGGAGTGGTCAACCGCATGGACCAGGTTTACCAGGACCCGCAGCTCGCGCATCGAGGCCAATGGAACCCCATGGAACATCCGGAGATCGGGGTCATGTCGTACCAGCGGGCGCCGTTCACCCTGTCCGGGAGCGATGGCGGTCCGGACCGAAGGGACCCCTTGCTGGGCGAGCATAACGCCTATTTCTACCGCGAGTTGCTGGGGCTGCCGGACCACGAGTTCGAGACCCTCACGCGGGAGGGGGTCATCGATTAGGGGCCTGTCCGGTCCGGCCCCGGGGGTGGAATGAAGTCCGGCGCCGCACTCCGACTGACCGAAGCGGCCGTGGCCGCGGTGGCCGCGCACGCCCGGGATGCCTGGCCGGAGGAGTGCTGCGGCGTCATCCTGGGCCGCGGCCGCCGCGTCCACGAGGTCCACCGGCTCCCCAACATCCAGAACCGCCTCCACGCCAAGGATCCCGAGACCTTCCCGCGGGACGCCCGGACCGCCTACACCATGGACCCCGGAGCCCTGGCCGCGGTCCTGGAGCAGGCGGAACGGAGCGGGCTGCGCCTCCGGGCGTTCTACCATTCCCACCCCGACCACGACGCCTACTTCTCCGACGAAGACAGGGCCTGCGCCAGCCCCTTCGGCGAGCCCGCCTACCCGGACGCCGCCCAGATGGTGGTCTCGGTCATGGAGGGCGCGGTGGCCCGGATGGCGGTCTATGCCTGGGACCCGCAGGCGGAGGACTTCGTGGAGGCGGAGTTGGCGAGTGTCCCGGATTTCCCCGGTTGAGAAGCGCGCCGGATGCTGTTAGCTTACGGGGTCATGGGTCCTCGTCCGGGGGAGGCATGGACGGGGGGCGCCGCCGGAAGGAGGGAGGCATGGACGCGATCAGGAAGGTCGTCGGAGCGTACCTCATCGTCATGGCGCTGGTGGTGGGGATACTCGGTTTCGTCGAGCCGCTGATCTACGAGTCCACGGAGGCCTCCCCGTACATCCCGTGGTGGAGCGTCATCGACTGGTTCACCGGGGCTGCGGTGGTGCTGGGCGTCCTGTTCGCATACGCGCGCAAGCGTGCGGCGGACGCAGCGGCTTCCGGCGACGCGGTCACGTGGAGCCGGTTGAGCGCCAACGTGCTGTTCTACGCCTTCTGCGTCATCGGCCTCCTGTACTACTGGAACTGGTTCTACGTCCTGAACCTCGAATGGGGCCTCGGCTACCGGACCGTGGGCGCCGACGGCCTCGGGATCGCGTGGAAGCTCACGGACGTCTCCTTCCCCGTGGCCGCGGGCGCCCTGGGTTTGGCTCTGGCGTGCGGCGGCGACCGGCGCCCGCGGCTCGGTTTCGTTGCCGACCGGGCTTGAGGGAGGGGGGGCTTGGAGATGGGTCGTGCGCAATGATCCGAGACTCTTCCTGAGGGCCGGGGACGAAGTGAAGCACGACCGTTACCGCCAGTGGGGCGTCGGCGTGGTGGAGGAGGTGGTCACCTCGAACGTGCCCGGCGGCACCTGTCTCGTGCGCATCCGTTTCCAGGACGGCCGGCTCCGCGTGTTCCAGAACGACCTGGACAACGAGAGCTGCTGCTACTACTTCGGCGTCCGGCACTACGACGACCCCGGCCGCAACGGCCTGCGCCGCCGACTCCTGGCCTGTCTCGACCCCGACGAGTGTTGAGGGGTTCCTCCCCCCGGCCGGTCTTCGAGGCCGGGGACGCCGGCGCGCTCCCTCGGCGACCGTGGTTCGGCAATGGAAAAGGTTTTGGCAATGGAAAAGGTTTTCATCTACTGGGACAACTCCAACATCTTCATCGGCGCACAGCATGAGGCCGCCGAACGGGAAGGCGAAAGCGCCCGTTCCCGCGCACGCATCCAGTTCCGCAACCTGCTGGAACTGGCCCACGCGGGGCGGGAGATCGAACACGCCATCGCCGTCGGTTCCGTGCCCCCGGAACTGCGTCTCGTCTGGAACCGCCTGGAAAACGAGGGCGTCACCGTGCAGTTATCGGAACGCGGCGCGCTGGGCGGCCGGGAGCAAGGTGTGGACCAGACGCTCCAGACCGCCATGCTGCGCGATTCACTGGACTACAACGGCAACCCCGGTATCGCGGTCCTGCTCACCGGCGACGGCGCCGGCTTCATGGACGGGGTTGGTTTTCACGCCGACCTGGAACGGATGTATAGCCGCGGTTGGCGTATCGAAGTGCTGTCCTGGCGCAATAGCTGCAACCGCCGGATGCGGGAATGGGCGGAGCGGAACGGCAGGTTCATCGCGCTGGATGATTTCTACGACAGTGTCACGTTCCTGGAACTGCCCGACCGTCGCGACGCCATCCCCATCGACCTGACCCGCCGTAGTTGATCGCGGTCCGGTTGCGAGCCCGCCCGCGGTCCCTGCCGCGGGTGTCTAGCCTGACAGGTTGGCCCGGTAGAAGTCCACGGTGCGCCGCCAGGCGTCCCTGGCCGCCTCCGGGTGGTAGCGGTCGGCGTTGGTGTTGTTATTGAAGGCGTGCTTGGCGCCCGGGTAGATCTTCAGGTCCATGCTCTTGCCGGACTTGGCCAGCGCCTCCCTGAGGGGTTCGATTCCCGGAACGATGTTCGGATCGTCTTCCGCGTAGTTCCCCATCAGCGGGCAGGAGACGTTGGCCACCTGCTCCAGCGGGTTGGGGTTGCGGCCGTAGTACACCACCGCGGCGCTCAGGTCGCTGCACCGGGTGGCGAAGTTGAGGGACTGGCCGCCGCCCCAGCAATAGCCCACCACCCCCACTTTGCCGTTGGCGAAACCCTGGCCCTTCAGGTACCGGAGGGCGCTGGTCAGGTCTTCCACGCAGCCGTCGGGGTCCAGGCTCCGGATGGCGGCAATGGCGTCCTCCGACTTGTGGAACTGTCCGCTGCCGCCCACCCGCTGGAGCATGTCCGGCGCCAGCGCGGCGAAACCTTCCTTGGCGAAGCGGCGCGCCACGTCCCGGATGTGGTCCACCAAGCCGACGTTCTCATGGATGACGATGACCGAGCCCAGGCCGGCGCCGTCCCTGGGACGCGACAGGTAGCCCTTGCAGCTTCCGTACTCGACCGTTCCCGATTCCAATGCCGGGTCGTTCTCGTCAACGATGCGGGGTATGGTGTCCGCCATGTGTGGTTCTCCTCGTTCGCGGGAGGCGTTGGTCCCCTCTATACAGGAAAAGGAACGCGAGGGCCACTCCGTGGGCTACGCCCCGGCGCGGGAGGTCCGGCGCTTCCTCTGGACCAGGTAGAGGCCCGCGAACACCACCCAGGCCCCGAACTGCACGCTCATGCGCCACGAGTCCTCCGCCCCCGCCACCAGGTCCGGACGGAACGCGGTGATGCAGACCAGCATCAGGAGCGCGCGCTCGGGCCAGCCGCACCGGTCGGCGAAGAATCCCTGCAAGGCCGCGGCGAACGCCATCATGGCCACTAGGCCGTTCAGTATCACCCACACCACCCGCACCACGTTGTCGAGCCAGATGATCTGTCCGCCGGCGTCCACGCCCGCGATCAGCAGCAACTCCAGGTTGAACACGAACACGAAGGGCAGGATCGCGGTGCGCAGGTCATAGGTGAACCCCTGGAGCCCCGTCTTGATGGGTTCGGACCCCGCGATGGCGGAGGCCGCGAACGCGGCGAGCCCCACCGGAGGCGTGTCGTCCGCGAGTATCCCGAAGTAGAACACGAACAGGTGGGCCGCCAGCACCGGGATCACCAGCCCCGCCTGCCCTCCCAGGGTGACGATCACCGGCGCGGTGAGTGTCGCCATGACGATGTAGTTGGCGGTGGTGGGCAGGCCCATGCCGAGGATCAGGCTCGTGATCGCGGTCAGGAGGAGCATGAGCACGACGTTGCCCAGGGAGATGATCTCGATGGCCTCGATGAACCGGCTGCTGAGGCCGGTGAGGGTGACCGTGCCCACGATGATGCCCGCGGCCGCGGTGGCCACCGCGATGGGCGCCATGTTCCGGGCCCCCGACACGAACCCTTGCAGTATCTCCCGGAAGCTCAGGGCCAGGCCCTGCAGCAGCGCGTGTCCGAGGGAGCCGCGGCCCTCCCCGTCCGGCCCGTTCCCGGCCGCCGTTCCGAGGACCCCGGCGCAGCTCTGCGCGACCCTCTGCAGCACCATGATGGCCAGGGTCAGGAGGATGGCGTTGAAGGCCGCGGCGACCGCGGAGAACCGCAGGACCACCAGCGTGTAGATCAGGGCCAGGATGGGGACGAGGAAGTGGATCCCCTTGAGGAAAGTGGGCCAGAACCGCGGCAGCTCTTCTTCGGGCAGGGCGGTGAGGTCCAGCTTGAGGGCTTCCAGGTGGACCACGTAGAGCAGGGCGATGTAGGAAAGCACCGCGGGGATGGCCGCCGCGGTCACCACGTCGATGTACGGGAGCCCGAGGAACTCCGCCATGATGAAGGCCGCGGCGCCCATGACCGGCGGCAGGAGCTGGCCGTTGGTGCTCGCGCCCACCTCCACGGCGCCGGCCTTGTAGTCGGGCAGGCCCACGCGTTTCATGAGGGGGATGGTGAACGTGCCGGTGGTGGCCACGTTGGCGATGGACGATCCGGACACCATCCCGGTGAGGCCCGAGGCCAGCACCGCGGCCTTGGCCGGTCCGCCCCGGAAGCGCCCCAGCATGGCGAAGGCCACCTGCACGAAGTATTCTGCGGCCCCGGCCCGCTCCAGCAGCGACCCGAAGAGGACGAAGAGGAAGACGAAGTCCGTGGACACCCCCAGCGGCACGCCCCAGATGCCGCTGTCCGAGAGGTACATGTGGTCCACCACGAAATCGAGCGGGATGCCCGGGTGCGCGAGGAAGCGCGGCAGCCACGGACCGATGAAGCAGTAGAGCAGGAAGACCGCGGCCAGGGCGGGGAGGGCGAGCCCCAGGGAACGGCGGGCGGCCTCCAGCAGGAACACCACGAACACCGCGCCGATGTACACGTCCCGCTCCAGCGGCAGGCCGGAGCGGTGCACGATGCCCTCGTAGTCCCAGGCCAGGTAGGCGGCGCCGCAAGCGGCCAAGGCCGCCAGCAGGAAATCGTACCGGGGGACCGCGTTGGGGTCCGGCTCCGGGCGTCCCGGAAACAGCCGTCGGGCGAGGGCCCGCACCCGCTCCAGCGTCGCAGCCCGGCGGATGGACGGGAACGACAGATAGACCAGCACCACTGCGAAGGTCAGGTGGATGCTGCGGGCGATGATGGAGTTGAGGGGCCGGTAGGCGATGTAGAGCTGGAACAGGGACCAGCAGAGGGCTAGGGCCCAGAGGAAGCCGCCGGTCGCGCCGCCGGGAGCGCGGACCTTGCCTTCCGCCTCGCCCAGATCGGCCAACGCGTCCAAGTCTGCGGTTTCGCTGGAACGGTCGTCAGGGTTCGGGGAGTCCACGGCAAAGCCCAGCGCGGGTCATCCGCGGTTTCCGGCACGGCTCGGGGCCGGCAGCCTCAGGCCGCCGGCCCCGGAACCCGGGATGGAGAGGGCAACCGCTACATCAAGCCCTTTTCCTTGTAGTAGCGCACCGCGCCCGGATGCATCGGGGCGGAGAGGCCCTTCAGCATGTCCTTGGGCTTCAGGATCTGGAACGCAGGGTGCAGGCCGCGGAGCTTGTCGAGGTTCTCGAACACCGTCTTGACCACGGCATAGACCTGGTCCGCGGGCTCCTTCTCGCCGGTCACGAAGGTCGCTTTCACCGCATAGGTGGGCACGTCCTTGTCCACGCCCTTGTAGATCCCTCCGGGGATGGCGGTCATGACGTAGTAGGGGTTGTCCGCAACCAGCTTCTCGATGGCCGGCGTGTTCAGGGGGACCATGGTGATGGCGGTGCTGTTGGCGATCTCCAGGCCGCCGCCCCAGGGGTTGCCCACGGTGTAGAAGAAGGCGTCGATCTTCTTGTCCACCAGCGCCCGGTTGGCTTCGTGCTGTTGCAGTCCTTCGGCCTTGATGTCCTTGTCCTTGTCGATGCCCGAGAGGCGCAGCACGTCCAGGGCGTTGCCCCGCTGTCCGGAACCGGGGTTGCCGATGTTGACGCGCCTGCCCTTGAGGTCCTGGAGCGACCGGATGCCGGTGTCCTTGCGGGCCACCACCATGACCGTCTCGGGGTGGGCGCTGAAGACCGTGCGCAGCCCCTTGTCGGCTTTGCCCTCCCAGTTGGCGCTGCCGTTGTACGCCTGCCAGACCCGGTCGGACTGGGCGACGCCGTAGTTGAGCAGGCCCCTCCTGATGGCGTTGATGTTGAAGACGGAGCCGAGGGCCGGCCGGCCGATGCAGTTGTAGCCCTGCGCCTTCAGGTTGTCGTTGACCAGCTTGCAGACGTTCAGGGCCACCTGGTAATAGACCCCGGTGGTCGATCCGCCCCCGACCACGAGGAAGTTCTGGGCAGCCGCGTCCTTCGCGGTCGCCGCCACGCCGCCGCACAGGGCCAATCCGAGCACCATCGCGAATAAACGTTTCATCTTGTCCTCCTTGGACGTGAGGCTTCGACGGCGGTCCGCCGCCGCGCTTCCGGTTTGGTGGTTCTCCATGCCACATGTCATACGGGAATGCAACAGAGTTTGCGCCCCTGTCGTTCAGCGCTCCTCCCGGGGTCCGACATGGCCGCCCGGCGGCCCGAGGATGCGTCCGGCAGGGCGGCCCGGACGCCCCTCCGGCCGGTGCGGGTCGGCGTCCGGAAGTCACGCAGTTTTTCCATCACTTCCTGCAAATTGCGGTCCGCCAACCGGGCGGTGCGGGTCTGCGTCTGGAAGTCGCGCGGCGGTTCGGGGTAGGATGGACGGACTCTCGGCCGAGGAGGGGTCGTATGCCGGATGCCGACCACAGGATGAAGGTGGGTTACACCCGCATGGACCGGGGCGCCGCGGAGGACTATGCCCTGGCTAGGGAACTGCGGAAACCGTTCGAGGAAGCCGTCGTGGAGCGTGTGGCGGCGCACCTGGAGCTCTTGCGCCAGAGCTATCCGGGCGGTCAGGTGGACCGCTACGTGCACTCGCTGCAGACCGCGACCCGCGCCGAGAACGCCGGGGAGTGCGACGAGATCGTGGTGGCCGGCGTGCTGCACGACCTGGGCGACACCCTCGCCGTCGTCAACCACGAGCAGATTGGCGCACAGGTGCTGCGCCCCTACGTCAGCCGATCCACTTACTGGATGCTGGAGCAGCACGGCGTCTTCCAGGGCTACTACTATTTCGACAAGATCGGGCGTAACCGGGACGAGCGTGAGCGTTTCCGCGGCCACCCCGCCTTCGAGATGACCGAGCGCTTCTGCCGCGACTACGACCAGATGTCCTTCGACCCGGAATACGACACCCGGCCCATCGAGCACTTCGAGCCGAAGCTGCGTCGGATCTTCGGGCGACGCCCTTGGGGAGCCCACACCCGGGAGTTCTGGCCGATCCCTTGAACGCGCGAACATCGGGTTTCCTCCCGACCCCGGAAAGGAACCCCTGAACGATCGGGACAGGGGGCATGAGCGCGTCCTTCGACTCCGCTTCGCTACGCTCAGGATGAACGGGAGGACTCCGCTTCGCTACGCTCAGGATGAACGGGAGGACTCCGCTTCGCTACGCTCAGGATGAACGGGAGGACTCCACTTCGCTACGCTCAGGATGAACGGGAGGACTCCACTTCGCTACGCTCAGGATGAACGGGAGGACTCCGCTTCGCTACGCTCAGGACGAACGAGAGGACTTCGCTTCGCTACGCTCAGGACGAACGAGAGGACTTCGCTTCGCTACGCTCAGGACGAACGGGGATAGGGGCGTCAGGGTGAGAGAATCGGGAATCCATCCTGGACGTCTCGATTGTTCAGAGGTTCCGAAAGAGAGCCTCTTCCGTCTTTCGAGTGGGTAAATCAGGAGGGAGAGGGGAGCAACAGGGGTCACGCCGTCGTTGCTCCGCAGCCGCCCACCCCACGTCATTCCCACTTGCAAGACTGCCCACGGCCCTGTGGACGGACGGGGGCATTGCTCTGCAGCCGCCCATCCTTCGTCATTCCCACAGCCGCCCACCCTCTCGTCATTCCCGCGAAAGCGGGAATCCATCCGGTTTCCTCGCTCTCGTTGTACAAACCTCTCGTACAGGGCGCCCACAGGGTTTGCCCGCAGGGTCTGGATTCCCGCTTTCGCGGGAATGACGAGGCGAGGCTTCCGCGGGAATGAGGGGTGGGGAGTGTCACAACCCACACGAATTCCTGAAGCGCCAACATGGTTACACATGGCCATCTCCGTTGATGCCAGTGGAGGACGAGAGAGAGCGATGGGATTCCACCCTCCGTTCGTCCTGAGCGTAGCGAAGCGAAGTCGAAGGACGCGCTCCCCTCTGGAAGAGGGTTGGGGAGAGGGTGCGGGCATGTGCAGTGCTTGCATGTCAGGCCGCGCTCGGCAACAAAGGAGACCATGACGGCAGCGAACGCGAACCTCACAGCGGCAGTAGAGACATACTTTGCCGACCTGGGGCGGGTTCGCGCCTCGGGCGGCGCCACCGGCGAGCGATCGAGCTACGGACCGCTGGCAAACCTGCTGAACGCCGTGGGCACGGCCCTCAAGCCCAAGGTATTCTGCGTCCAGGAGCTTGCTGACCAGGGCGCGGGCCATCCCGATTTTGGTCTCTTTGCGGCAAAGCAGGTCCAGCGGGGCCAAGCGCGTGAGGGCCAAACACCGGAGCGCGGTGTGGTGGAAGTGAAGGCCGCTGACGACGACGCATGGCTCACCGCGGCGGGCGATCAGGTAAGCCGCTATTGGAACCGCTACCGGCTGGTGCTGGTGACCAACACCCGCGATTTCGTGCTGGTGGGCGAAGACGCCGCGGGTCGTGCGGCGAAACTGGAGACCTTCCGTCTGGCGGATGGCGCGGACGACTTCCGCCGCAAGTTGGAGCATCCCCGCACCTTTGCCCGGGAGGTGGGTGCGGGCTTGGGCGAATACCTGTGCCGGGCGCTGTCGCACCGGGCGGCGTTGGCCGAACCCAAAGACTTGGCGTGGCTGCTGGCCTCCTATGCCAGGGATGGCTTGGCCCGTGTCGAGGCCGCGGGCGATGCGCCCTCGTTGGAGGCGGTGCGCAAGGCGCTGGAAGAGGCATTGGGCGTCCGCTTCAAGGGAGAGAAAGGCGCGCGCTTCTTCCGTTCGACCCTGGTGCAGACGCTCTTCTACGGCGTCTTCTCCGCCTGGGTGCTGTGGGCAAGGGCCGGCACTCCGAACGTCCCTGCCAATGTCCCCCCCGCCAACGTCGCCCCTGCCAACGTCCCCCCTGCCAACGTCCCCCCTGGGAACGCGGGCGTCCCGCCCGCTTCCTTCCACTGGCGCGAAGCGATCTGGCACCTGCGCGCGCCGGTCCTGCAAGCCTTGTTTCAACAAATCTCTGCTCCCAACCGCCTGCAACCGCTGGGTCTCGTCGAAGTGCTGGACTGGACCGCGGCCGCACTGGACCGGGTGGACCACGCGGCCTTCTTCTCCCGCTTCCACGAAGGCGAGGCCGTGCCCTACTTCTACGAACCCTTCCTCGAAGCCTTCGACCCCGACCTGCGCAAGCAACTGGGCGTCTGGTACACCCCCTCCGAAGTGGTGCGCTACATGGTGGCCCGCGTGGACCGAGCGCTGAGGGACGATCTGGGCATCCCGGAGGGGCTGGCTGCAGAGAACGTCTATGTGCTGGACCCGTGCTGCGGCACCGGGGCTTACTTGGCGGAAGTGCTGCGCCGCATCGCAGCCAACCTGGAAGGCAGCGGCCTGGGAGCGTTGGCCGGGGCGCGGGTGAAGCAGGCGGCCACCGAGCGGGTGTTCGGCTTCGAGATCATGCCCGCGCCCTTCGTGGTGGCTCACCTGCAAGTGGGACTGACCATGCAGGACCTGGACGCGCCCCTGAAGGACGACGGCATGGAACGGCCCGGCGTCTTCCTCACCAACGCCCTGACCGGCTGGGAGCCGCACACGATCAAGCCCTTGCCCTTCCCGGAACTGGAGGAGGAACGGGACCGTGCGGAGCGGGTGAAACAGGACACGCCCATCCTGGTGATTCTGGGCAACCCGCCCTACAACGGCTTCGCGGGCTTGGCGGTGGACGAGGAGCGGGAGCTTTCGGAATCCTACCGAAGGACCAGGAGGGTGCGGAGGCCGGAGGGACAGGGGTTGAACGACCTGTACGTGCGCTTCTTCCGCATGGCGGAACGGCGCATTGCGGAGAAGACCGGTCGGGGCGTGGTCTGCTTCATCTCCAACTACTCCTGGCTCGACGGCCTGTCGTTCACGGGGATGCGGGAACGCTACCTGGAAGCCTTCGACGCGGTGCGCATCGACAACCTGCATGGCGACCGCATCGTTTCGGAGTACGCCCCTGACGGACGGACCAGCGAAACGGTGTTTGCCCTGCAAGGACAATCGCCGGGGATCAAGGTCGGCGCCAGCATCGCATTGTTGTCGAGGTCGGGAAGCGGCGCGTCCGCGAGGGGACGCATCCTGTACCGGGATTTCCATCATGCGCGTGCTGCGGAAAGACGGCAGGCGATGTTGGGGAGCCTTGACGCTCCCGACATGGATTCCGGTTATGCGACGCTGGAACCCGCGCTTCGCCTCGGTTTGCCGTTCAAGCCGATGGCGGTGAGCGAGGGCTGGTTCGACTGGCCATCCCTGCCCGACTTGTTCCCGGTGTCGCTTCCGGGGGTCAAGACTAGCCGGGACCCGTTCCTCGTCGATGTGGATCTCGACCTGTTGAAAGCGCGGGTCGGGGACTATTTCGATCCGGGCTTGAGCCACGAGGAGATCGCTCGGCGCTACCCGGCGGCGATGAAAGCGACAGCGCGCTTCGACGCCCGTGCGGTGCGCGAGGCGCTGCTTGCCCGCGGCGGGCCGGACGAAGCCGGTTTCGTCCGTTTCGCCTATCGTCCGTTCGACAACCGATGGCTGTATTGGGAGGCGGAAACCAAACTGCTCGACGAGAAGCGCGCCGACTATAGAGCGCACGTGTTCCAAGGGAACGAATGGCTGGTGGCACAGCAGAAACCTCGCCGGGAATGGTCGCCACCACAAGCAATCACGCATATCGGATGCATCGATCTCATGGACCGCAGTGCAACATGTATTCCCGCATGGCTCCGCGATAGCCACAGTGGGAGCGATGGCGACACCCCGGAGCATGGCCGCCCGCTCCTGCGGCGCACGGTATTGGAAGCGACACCGGCGACCATGGAATGGGTATCGTTGGATTCAGGGCAGCGACCTTCCTCGGCGCACGGTATCGGAAGCGACACCGGCGCCCCCCGCAATCGCCCCAACCTCTCGGCCGCCGCCCGGCGCTACCTCAACCGCCTCGGCCTTGGCGTCGAGGATTTGTTCCACCACGTCCTCGCCGTGCTCCATGATCCTGCTTACCAAGAGGCCAACGCCGGAGCGCTGCGCATGGAGTGGCCGCGCATCCCGCTTCTAGGTTGGCCCGCCCCCGGAACCGCAGGGGTATCGCCGGCTTCACCCCGCTCTGCCTTGCTCCCCACCCCTGCGGGCGGGACGCCCGCGCTCCCAGGGAAGTTCCCCGCTTATGAGGGCCGTGAGCCAGCCGGGGAATGCGACTTTCCTGGGAACGCGGGCGTCCCGCCCGCATCCGAACGAGGCTCCGCATCCACGGACAGGGAGACCACTGAAGCGGCTGACGCCCTCGCCCGATCGGCCGCCCGAGGCCGCCAACTCGCAGCCCTGCTCGACCCCGATACGCCGGTTCCCGGCGTCACCACGGGCCCGTTGCGCCCGGAGTTCGCCGCCGTTGCCGTTCCCGCCACCACGGACGGGCGCAACATGACCGGCGACCACTTCGCCCTCACCGCGGGATGGGGCCACGTCGGAGCGGGCGGGGCAGTCATGCCCGGCCAGGGTCAAGCTATCGAACGCGCCTTTACGCCGGACGAACGCGCCGCCATGGGCGATACCCTCCCTGCCCTCGGCGACACGACGTTCGACGTATGCCTGAACGACCGCGCCTTTTGGCGCAACGTCCCCGCCGCGGTCTGGAACTACAAACTGGGCGGCTACCAGGTCCTCAAGAAATGGCTTTCCTACCGCGAACGCGACATCCTGGACCGCCCGCTGCGGCCGGAGGAAGTCCGGCGCTTTACCGATACCGCCCGCCGCATCGCCGCCATTCTACTGAAAAGTGGATTCCCGCTTTCGCGGGAATGACGGGGTGGGAACCTTTGGACAATCCTGGCTCGAGGCGCCTCTCCCTATGGGAAAGGGTGTCCTTCGACTTCGCTACGCTACGCTCAGGATGAACGGGGGTCGTGGGCGTCCTTCGACTTCGCTACGCTACGCTCAGGATGAACGGGGGTCGTGGGTGTCCTTCGACTTCGCTACGCTACGCTCAGGACGAACGGGGATCGTGGGCGTCCTTCGACTTCGCCACGACCAGGGCGAACGGGGACCGTGGTTCAGGGTTTTCCCGCGTATGTGCTAGAGTAGGAAGAACACCGGAGCGCCAGCGCAGGAGGAAGACAAGTGGTCGAGGCCAAGGGCATGCTCAGCGTTGCCCAACTCGAGGAAGCCGTGAGCGCAGGTCGGGTGGACACCGTCCTCGTGGCGTTCACCGACCTCTACGGCCGGTTCATGGGGAAACGGCTGGACGCCGGGTTCTTCCTCGAATCCGCGGTGTCGGACGGCGTCCACGCGTGCGATTACCTGCTCACCGCGGACATGGAGATGGAGCCGGTCCAGGGATACCGGTTGGCCAACTGGGAACGGGGGTACGGCGACTTCCACCTGGCGCCGGACCTGGGCACGTTGCGTTGCCTGAGCTGGCAGGAGAAGACCGCGCTGGTGCTCTGCGACGTCCGGGAAGGCGCTTCCCACGAGCTGGTGGCGGAGGCGCCCCGCACCCTACTGCGGCGGCAGGTGGAGGGCCTCCGCGCCCTGGGGTTCCGGGCCATGGCGGCGTCGGAGCTGGAATACTACCTGTTCGAGGACTCGTACCGGCAGGCCGCGGAAAAGCAATACCACGACCTCGCGCCCGCGGGCGGCTACATCGAGGACTACCACGTGCTCCAGGGGTCCAGGGAGGAGGGCTTCCACGGGGCGGTGCGCCGCCACCTGCGGGACTCCGGGGTGCCGGTGGAGGGATCCAAGGGCGAGTGGGGTCCGGGACAGCACGAACTGAACGTGCGGTACGACGAGGTCCTCACCATGGCGGACCGCCACTGCGTGTTCAAGGAGTGCCTCAAGGAAGTCGCCGAGCAGATGGGGCGCAGCGTCACCTTCATGGCAAAGTACGCCGCGGAGCTCGCGGGGTCGAGCTGCCACGCGCACCTGAGCCTGTGGCGGGACGGAGTCAACGCCTTTGCCGGGTACGACGGCCCCGGCGCGTTCTCCCCCACGTTTCGCTGGTTCCTGGGGGGATGGCTGGCGCACCTGCCCGAGACCATGGTCTTCTACGCGCCTACGGTCAACTCCTACAAGCGGTACCGGGCCGGGTCCTGGGCGCCCACCGGGATCGCCTGGAGCCTCGACAACCGCACCGCGGGGTTTCGCGTGGTGGGCCAAGGAGACGGCTGCCGCATCGAGTGCCGGGCGCCGGGCGCGGACTGCAACCCGTACCTCCTCTACGCGGCCGCCCTGGCCGCGGGGATGGACGGCGTCCGACGCAGGATCGAGCCGCCGCCGGCGTTCGAGGGGGACGGCTACGCCGCGGCCGGCGCGCCGCAGGTTCCGGGGTCCCTGTCCGAAGCCGTGGACCTGTTCGAGTCGAGCCGGTTCGCGCGGGAGAGTTTCGGCCCCGGCGTGGTGGAGCACTACGCGCATTTCTTCCGCACCGAGGAGAGGAAGTATCGGGATGCGGTCACCGACTGGGAAAGGAAGCGCTACTTTGAAAGGATCTGAAGGAGACGGGCGGGACCGGGGAAGCGGCGTCGAGAGGGCCCCGTTCATCGGCGTGACCACCTATGGCCGCGACGCGAAGAACCGGTTCTCGCTTCCCGGCCAATACGTGGACGCGGTGCGCCGGGCCGGGGGCGTCCCGCTGCTGCTGCCCCCCGGGGACGAGCGCATGCACGCGGTCCTGCCGGTGCTGGACGCGGTGGTGTTCAGTGGCGGCGGAGACCTGGACCCGGCCCTCTACGGCGGCCGGAACCACCACACGGTCTATATGGTGGACCCGGAGCGCGACCGCGCCGAGCTCGACTTGGCCCGGCGCATATTCGACCTGGGCGTTCCCACGCTGGCCATCTGCCGCGGCGCGCAGCTCATGAACGTGTGCGAGGGGGGGACCCTCATCGAGCACCTGCCCGACGAGGTGGGGGAGACCGTAATCCACCGCGCGCCCCCGCGGGAGCCCGTCCCCCATCCGGTCCTCGTGGAGCGGGGGTCGAGGTTGGCCGGGGTCCTGGGCTCCACGGACTTCTCGTGCCTCTCCTGGCACCACCAGGCCATCCGCCGGGTGGCGCCGGGCTTCGAGGTGGTGGCCCGGGCCCCGGACGGCACCATCGAAGGGATGGAGAGGCCGTCGCATCCGTGGCTCTTCGCCATCCAGTGGCATCCCGAGCTCACGGCCGCGGAGGACCCCGTGCAGCAGCGCCTGTTCGACGCGCTGGTGGAGGCCTCGGGGGCGGCGCGCTCCGGCTGAGCCCCGGTCGCGCGGCTCCCGAGGCCGTCAGGGGTTCCCTTTCGTACCGACACTCTTCCCATGCGTCTGAAGGACAAGGTTGCGCTCATCACCGGGGGCGCCGGCGGCATCGGCCGGGAGACCGCGCTGCTGTTCGCGCGGGAGGGCGCCTGCGTGATGGTCGCGGACCTGGACGACCGCGGCGGCAAGCGGCTGGCGGCCCGCATCAACCGCAGCGGCGGCAAGGCCGCCTACTGCCGCGCGGACGTGTCCCGGGACGGCGACTGCGCCCGCATGGTGGAGGCCGCGGAAGCGGCGTTCGGCGGCCTGCACGTCCTCTGCAACAACGCCGGCGTCATGCTGGACACGGACGCCGACGCGGTCCACACGCCCGAAGCGGTCTGGGACGCGACGCTGGCGGTGAACCTCAAGGGGGTGTTCCTGGGGTGCAAGCACGGGATACCGGCGCTGCGCCGGTCGGGAGGAGGCTCCGTCATCAACACGGCCTCGTTCGTGGCGTTGATGGGCGCCGCCACCCCGCAGCTTGCCTACACCGCGAGCAAGGGGGGCGTGGTGGCCCTGACCCGGGAGCTGGCGGTGGTCCACGCCCGGGAGAACATCCGGGTCAACGCCCTGTGCCCCGGCCCCCTGCGCACCGAGCTGCTGATGAAGGTGCTGGATACCCCCAGGAAGCAGCAACGTCGTCTCGTGCACATCCCCATGGGGCGTTTCGGCGAGGCCCGGGAGATCGCCCGGGCCGCGCTCTACCTGGCCAGCGACGAATCCTCCTTCGTGACCGGCGCCGAGTTCGTGGTGGACGGGGGCATCAGCGCCGCTTACGTCACGCCGGAAGCGCCTGCGCCCCGGGGCGGGAGGAAGCCGAAGCGCGGGGGGAAGACCGGGCCATGACGCCGGCGCAGCGGCTCCAAGCGCAGTTGGCGGAGCGGATCCTCGTGCTGGACGGCGCCATGGGGACGAGGATCCAGGTGCTGGGTCTGGAGGAAGGGGATTTCCGCGGCGCCCGGTTCGTCCAACACCCGAAGCCCCTGAAAGGGTGCAACGACGTCCTCTCCCTGACCCAACCGGACGTCATCGAACGGATCCACGAAGAATACCTGGAGGCCGGTGCGGACATCCTGGAGACCAACACGTTCAACGCCAACGCGGTGTCGCTGCTGGACTACGGCCTGGAGGACCACGCCTACGACATCAACGCGGCGGCCGGGGCCGCGGCGCGGAAGGCCGTGGACCGGTTCAACGCCGGGGACCGGGGCTCGCGCCTGGTGGCGGGAGCCCTGGGTCCCACCAACCGGACCGCCTCCCTGTCGCCCGACGTGAACGACCCGGGGTTCCGGGCCGTCACTTTCGACCGGTTGGCGGAGGCGTACTACGAGCAGGCCCGGGGCCTGGTGGACGGCGGGGTCGATCTCCTGCTGCCGGAGACCACCTTCGACACGTTGAACCTGAAGGCGTGCCTCTTCGCCGTCGGGAAACTCCTGGAGGAGAGGTCCCTGCCCCTGCCGGTGCTGGCCTCGGTGACCATCACGGACCGGAGCGGGCGCACCCTCTCGGGCCAGACCCTCGAAGCGTTCCTCACCTCCATCGGCCACGCGGAGCTTGCCGCGGTGGGCATCAACTGCGCCTTCGGCCCGCGCCAGATGACGCCGTTCGTGGAAGAGTTGTCGCGGCTCTCCTCCCTCCCCGTGTTCGCCTATCCCAACGCGGGACTGCCCAACGAGTTCGGCGCGTACGACATGGGGCCGGACGAGTTCGCCGACGCCCTGGCCGACTGGGGCCGCGAGGGCTGGCTGAACCTGGCGGGAGGGTGCTGCGGCACCACTCCGGACCACATCGCCGCGCTCAAGGCCCGGGTGGAGGGCCTGGGCCCGAGGACCGCTCCGGCGCCGGACGGCTTCACCCACCTGAGCGGGCTGGAACGGCTGGTGATCCGGCCGGACACGAACTTCGTCATGGTGGGCGAGCGCACCAACGTGGCCGGGTCGCGCAAGTTCGCCCGGCTGATCCGCGAGGGCGCCTACGAGGAGGCGGTGGCCATCGCCCGGGAGCAGGTGGAAGGGGGCGCCAACATCATCGACGTCAACATGGACGAGGGCATGCTCGATTCGGCCCGGGCCATGGCCGCGTTCCTGGACCACGTGGCGGCCGAGCCCGAGATCGTCCGCGTCCCCGTCATGCTCGACAGCTCGGACTTCTCGGTCATCGAGGAGGGCCTGAAGCACGTGCAGGGCAAGCCGGTGGTGAACTCCCTTTCCCTCAAGGAGGGGGAGGAAGCGTTCCGGCACTGCGCCCGCCTGGTCAAGCGCTACGGCGCCGCGGTGGTGGTCATGGCTTTCGACGAAACGAAGCAGGCGACCTCGGTGGAGGAGCGCGTGGAAGTGTGCCGGCGCGCGCACCGAATCCTGACCCGGGAAGTGGGCTTCGACGACGCCGACATCATATTCGACACCAACGTCCTGACCGTGGCCACCGGCATCGAGGAGCACGCGGAGTACGCCGTCCACTTCATCGAGGCGGCGCGGCGGCTCAAGGCCCTCTTTCCCCGCTGCCACCTCTCGGGCGGGGTCAGCAACATCTCGTTCTCGTTCCGCGGCAACGACCGGGTGCGCGAGGCCATGCACTCGGCGTTCCTCTACCACGCCATCCGGGCCGGCATGGACATGGGCATCGTCAATGCGGGACAACTGGCGGTTTACGAGGAGATACCCGAAGAGTTGCGGGAACTGGTGGAGGACGTGCTGTTCCACCGGCGCGCCGACGCCACCGAGCGGCTGGTGGCGTTCGCGGAACAGGTCCGGGACTCCGGTCCCGCCGCGGCAGAGGCGGAGGCTTGGCGCGAGGAAACCGTGGAGAAACGGCTCTCCCACGCCCTGGTCAAGGGCATCGTCGATCACATCGAGGAGGACGTGGACGAGGCCCTGACCCGGTACGAACGCCCGCTCCAGATCATCGAGGGGCCGCTCATGGACGGCATGAACGTGGTCGGCGACCTGTTCGGGGCGGGCAAGATGTTCCTGCCCCAGGTGGTCAAGAGCGCCCGGGTCATGAAGAAGGCGGTGGCCCGGCTGACCCCGCTCATGGAGGCCGAGAGCCGGGAGCGGGAGGGCGGCAGGAAGCGCGCGCGGCTGGTGTTCGCCACGGTCAAGGGCGACGTGCACGACATCGGCAAGAACATCGTCGGGGTGGTGCTTCGCTGCAACGACTACGAGGTCATCGACCTGGGCGTCATGGCGCCCGCGGACCGGATCATCGACGCCGCGGTCGAGGAGGAGGCCGACGCGGTGGGGCTGAGCGGCCTCATCACCCCCTCCCTGGACGAGATGGCGCACGTGGCCCGGGAGATGGAGCGGCGGGGCCTCCGGGTGCCGCTGCTCATCGGCGGGGCCACCACCAGCAAGCGCCACACCGCGGTGAAGATCGCCCCCGCCTACGGCCGGGAGACCGTCCACGTGACCGACGCTTCCCGCGCGGTGCCGGTGGTGCAGGACCTCATGGACCCCGAGGCCCGGGCCGCGCTGGACGCCGCCAACCGGGCCGAGCAGGAGCGCATGCGCCGGGAGTACGAGAGCCGGGCGGGGACCCGGCTGCTGAGCTACGCCGAGGCGCGGGAACGGCGCTGCCGCACGGACTGGCGGACCTGCCAAGTGGACGAGCCGGAGTTCACCGGCCGCCGGGTCTTGCGGGACTTCCCGTTGGCCACCCTGGTCCCCTACATCGACTGGTCGCCGTTCTTCCACGCCTGGGAGATCCGCGGCCGCTACCCCGACCTGCTGGACCATCCGGTGCGCGGGCCCGCGGCCCGGGACCTCTTCGCCAACGCCCAGGAACTCCTGGGCCGGATCGTGGACGGGGGGCTGCTGACGGCCCACGGCGTGTACGGCTTCTTCCCCGCCCACGGCGACGGCGACGACATCGTGCTCTTCACCGACCGGTCCCGCTCCGTCGAGCTGGCCCGCTTCCACACCCTGCGCCAGCAGAAGGAGGCGCGCAAGGACACGCCCCAATACGCCCTGGCGGACTTCGTGGCGCCCCGGGACTCGGGCCGGGAGGACTTCATCGGCGGGTTCGCGGTGACCGCGGGGCACCGGGCGGACGAACTCGCAAGGCGGTTCGAGGCCGAGCACGACGAATACAACGCCATCATGGCCAAGGCGTTGGCCGACCGCCTGGCCGAAGCCTTCGCCGAATGGCTGCACGCGCGCGTGCGGGAGGAGTGGGGCTACGGCAAGGGCGAGGAATGGACCCCGGAAGACCTGATCCGGGAACGCTACCGCGGCATCCGCCCGGCCCCGGGTTACCCTGCCTCGCCCGACCACACGGAGAAGCCCACCCTGTTCCGTCTGCTGGACGCGGGCCAAGCCACCGGCATCGAGTTGACCGAGAACTTCGCCATGTGGCCCGCGGCCTCGGTGTGCGGGCTCTACTTTGCCCATCCCGCGGCGCGCTACTTTGCGGTGAGCGCCGTGGGCAGGGACCAGGTGGAGTCCTACGCCGCGCGCAAGGGCATGGCGGTGGGCGAGGCGGAACGCTGGCTCGGCACGGTCCTGGGTTACGACCCCGGCCCCGTTACCCTTTCAGGAACCGGGTGACCAGGGCGGCCGCGGCTTCCGGGTCTTCCGCCTGGGGACTGTGGCCCGCGCCCTTCAGGACCTCCAGGCCATTGGAATTGGGGATCCCCGCGGCGTAGGCCTCGCCGTGGGCCAAGGGCACCATGCGGTCCTGTTCGCCCCACAGCACCAGCGTGGGCGCGCCGATGCGGTGCAGCCGGCTCCGCAGCGAGCGGTTGTAGAAATAGGGCGGGTTGAAGCCGAACCGGTTGGCGAACCGGAGCATCTGGTAGCGCCGCACCTCGTCGTCGAGTTCGCCCCGGCCGTCCGGGAACAGCCTGCGCCCCACCGGCGTCCGGTCGCTGGCGAACAGCATGGCCCTGAGCTCCGAGTAGTCGGTTCCCCGGCGCGGATGGGACATCATGAAGACGTCGCCGATGGGCGCCCCGGGCACGAACAGGCCCGCGGCGTCCATGAGCACCAGCCGGCGGACCTTTTCCGGGTGGCGCGCCGCCAGCTCCGCGGCCGCCCAGCCCCCGACGCAGGCCCCCACCAGGTGGAACCGGTCCAGCCCCAGGGCGTCGATCACCTCCAGGTAGTGGAAGACCAGGTCCTCCACGGACTCCAGGTGGGCGATCTCGTCGGACTCCGCGCAACCCGGATGCGCGGGTGCATGGACGCGGCAGCCTTCCAGCAATTTCTCGTGGAACGGCATCCAGCCCTCGGTGACCCCGTGGACGTCCGCGAAGCCGTGGAGGTAGAGGGTGGCGTCGCCGGCGCCCCCCTCCAGCACCGAGACCTTCCCGCCGTCGATCTCCAGGGTGCGCCGGCTCATGCCACCGCCCCCGCGGCAACGCTCTCCTCCATCCCCGGGTAGGCCTTGGCGAAGACCCGTGCGGAGTCCTCCCTCAGGGCCGGCGCCACCTGGGCGGCGAACCGGCGCTGGCTCTCGCGCGCCAGATCCGAGGGCATGTTGCCCAGGTGGAACTGGATCAGCAGGTTGCCCACCTGCGACTTCTCGACGATGTCCAGGATCTTCCGGTGCACGGTTTCGGGACTGCCCACGACGATGGACTGGGCCTTGTCGAGCTCGTCCCAGTCCTGCACGTCCCCCAGCATGGGGCGCTCGGGGTCGGAGTGCTTCAGGTACTCTTTCCAGGCCGGCGCGGGGATGTAGGGGACGCCGGCGCCGAAGGTGAGCTGGCGCCCTTCCTTGCGCAGGTGCCCCTTGAGGCAGTTGCGCAGGAAGTACCATACGCCCTCCTCCGCTTCCTCCCGGGCCTGGGCGTCGGTCTCCCCCACGTAGGCGGACATGAGGATGCCCATGCGGAAGGGTTGGTAGGCGTCGCCGTGCTCTTCCAGCACCCTGGAGAACTGTTCCCGGGCCCGGTAGGTCTCCCCTCCGTGGCTCCGGGAGGACAGGAAATAGCAGTAGCCGCGCTTGGCCACCTCCGTCAGGGTGGAAGCGCTGCGGGAGCCCGGCACCCATATGGGGGGATGGGGCTTCTGGGTGGGCCTGGGCCAGGGGTTGACGTAACGCAGGGGGTAGTAGCGGCCCTCGTGGCGGAACGGGCCGTCGTCGGTCCAGGAACGCACCACCAAGTCCACGGCCTCCCAGAAACGTTCCCGGGAGGTCACCGACGGCACGTCGTAGTTGTAGTTTTCCGGGCCGCCGCCGGGGGCGAAACCGGCGATGACGCGCCCGTTGCTCATGTTGTCCAGCATGGCGTATTCCTCCGCCACTCGGAGGGGGTTGAGGTGCAAGGGGAGCAGGTTGCCCAGCACCACGATCTTCGCCCTGGAGGAGCGCTGGGTCAACGCCGCGGCGATGAGGTTCGGCGAAGGCATGAGGCCGTAGATGTTCTGGTGGTGCTCGTTCAGCACCAGCCCGTCGAAGCCCAGTTCGTCGGCGTAGGCGAGCTGGTCGATGTATTCCTGGAACAGGCCCCGGGACTTCTCGGAGTCCCACAGGCTGTTGGGAACCGTGACCCAACCCGAATCGTACTTCTCGTCGAAGTCCTCGGGCAGGTGCGGATACGCCATGAAATGCCAGCAGAAGAGCCGTACCGGGTGCATTCGTCCTCCCAACCTGAAACAGTCGCGGCGAACCTGTGCGGGAGCAAACTAGCCCACGGGGCAGGGAGTGTCAATCGGGGAAACCCCGAACGGTCGATCAGGGAAACCTCGGACAGTTGATCGGGGAAACCCTGAACCCTCGAACGATTACCCCCTCCGTTCGTCCTGAGCGTAGCGAAGCGAAGTCGAAGGACGCCCGGCGGTCGCAGGCGGGACATGGATGGCCGCCACGCGGCCCGAGTCCAGCAGCACCACGCGGTCCGCCGCGGCCATCATCGCCTCCCGATGGGCCATGGCCACCACCGTGGTGCGCCCGCGCAGCGACCGCAGCGTTTCCACCACGCGTCGTTCGGTCTGCGCGTCCAGTTGGCTGGTGGCTTCGTCCAGCACCAGCAGCGTCGGTTCCAGGAGCAGGGCCCGCGCCAGGACGATGCGCTGCCGCTCGCCGCCCGACAGTCGTCCGCCGCGGTCTCCCACCACGGTGTCCAGGCCCTGGGGCAGCCCCGCCACGAAGTCCGCGGCCGCGGCCCGGCGCAGCGCCCGCCAGACTTCGTGGTCGTTGGCATGGGGCTGCGCCCATGCGACGTTGGCCCGGACCGTGTCGTGGAACAGGTACGGCTCTTGGGGCACATAGGCGCAGGAACGTCTCCAGCGGCGGCGGTTCGAGGGGCCCAGGGGGACGCCGTCCACCAGCACCGCGCCGCTCGCGGGTTCCAGCAAGCCCAGCAGTATGTCCGCCAGCGTGCTCTTGCCGGCGCCCGAGGGCCCCGAGACCGCGGTGATCCCTCCGGCGCGGATGTCCAGGTCCACGCGGCCCAGCGCCTTGCGCCCCGGGCCCGTTCGGGTCCGCTGTCCGTAGTCGAAGGAGACGGCGCGGACCGTCAGCGCCGCGCGCAGCGCCATGCGGGGCTCGTTCCGGCAAGCGCCCGGCGGCTCCCCGCGCTTCCCGGTCGAGAGGTCCGCCCCGGCGTCGTCTTCCGCCGCCTGCCGCAGCGCGTGCAGCGTTTCCTGCGTGTAGCGGTATGCGGGCAGCGCGTTGGCGAACTCCTGCGCGCTGTTCTGCAAGTGCGTCAGCGTGGACATCACGCGGGCGAAGACCACCACCACCACCACGAGTTCCGGCGGCGTGAGTCCGGCTTCCGCGATGGCGAACCACACCGTTGCCGCCAACGCCGCGGCGGCGCCCAGGTGGAGCGTCGCCCGGGCCCCGGCGATGGCCGTTACGGAGGCCGTCTGGCGTTGGTACATGGCCGCGACGGCCTCGCCGAAGCGGGTCGCGTGGACCCGTTCCGCGGTGTAGGCCTTGGCCGGTTTGAGGCCGGCCAGGAAGTCCTGCACGTGGGCCAATATCACGCGGTTGGCACGGGTGATCTGGGCGCCCAGGGTCTGCGAACGCCGAAGCAGCGGTCGGATCAGCGCGAGCAGCACGGCGCCCGTCAACAGGGCCGCGGTGGAGACCGGGGGCGAGATGAGAAAGGCGGCCGCGGTTTGCGTCACCGCCAGCACGACGGCCGCGGTCATCAGCAACAGGTGGAAGCTCGCTTGGCCGATACGGTGCACCTCCCCCGTCAGCGCCTGCTGGAGGTCGGAGTGGCGTTGGCCTGCGAGAAACCGCCAGTCCGCCCGGGCCACCGCCTCGAGCAGCGTCTCGCGCAGCCGGCTGACGAAGCCGATCCGCGTCCTGGCGATCAGCACGTCTCGCCGCCAGACGGTCACGGCGCGGACGAAGGCGAGGGCGACGAAGCCGCCGAGCACCGCGGGCAGGATCCGTTCCGGTCCCACGGCGTCCGCCATGCCGCCCAGGACCCTTGCCATCATGCCCTGGGGGTCGCCCGCTGCGCCGCCGCCAACGGCGTGCAGGAGAGGGATGAGCATGAGGAGTCCGAGCGCTTCGGTGGCGCTCGACGCGAGCAGGAGCAGCACCGTCAGCGCCACCGTGCGCGGACGGTAGGCGACGAGGGCCCGTCCGAACGTCCACGCTTCGCGGAGGACGCCCGCCCAACCCGTGGGCGGCGCAGGCGTCTGCCCGGGGCCGTCCGCCAACGAGCTATCCGCGGCCATGGTCTCCCCGCTCCCGGTCCGGCCCGGAACGCCGGTCCCGGAACTTCACCCTTCCTCGCCGCCGGCCGCTTCCCTCCCGCGCCGCCACGCCCGCCATTTGCGCAGCGCCTGCCTGAGGGGATACCACACGAGGCCCACCACCATGACGAGCCCTGCCGACCCCACCGCCAGCAGGGAGCCGACGGCCCCCAATCCGGCGCCGGGGCCGATGTACGCCATCACCACGGGTGCGTCGAAATCCATGATCGTATCATCCTCCTGTTCTCGCGCGTCATCCGTCGCCGCCGTAGCGGACTTCATGGAGCCTCTTCCGTACCGCCCGGGCGGTTCGTTCCTCCGGAAACTCCTCCAGTTGCGACACGTCGTGGAGCGAGTCGAACACTACCAGCACTGCGCCGTCGGCGATACGGACCTCTACTGCCTTGCCCAATTCGAAAAACGTGACGATGGCCCTGCTGCGGTCCGGGGACATGGCAAGTCCGCCTCTCCGGTCGGTGTACAGCTCTCGTAAATGGCCAGGAGTCCTGTGGTTCGGGAAGATCGAGGTCTCCTCGCCGCTCGCCGCGTCCACCATCAGCAGCCGTGACACGCCCAGGGCGCCGCCCGCGGTTCTACCGCCCTGGTTGTCCAGCATGAGGAACCTGGAGTCTTCGAAATGGAGGACGGCGTGCTGCGCCATGAACCCGCCGCGCACCAGTCGCTTCAACCGACGGTCCCGGCGGTCCAGTACGGCGAATGCGTGCAGGTTCCTGAGGGACACCACGAGGTCTCCGGGTTCGAGGCCCGATCCCGCGGCGTCTTCTCCCAGCCGGTGGACGGCGTTGAGATGCGTCGGGTCGCAAGGATCCGAAGGGAGCAGGAGCGGGGCATAGGAAGAATTCCGTACGGCGTCGAAGACGGAAGTCTCTTCCAGCCTCCTCCCTCCCGGGTCGATTGCGTTCACGAGGTCGTGACTCCATTGCGGACAAGACAGGTCGATTCGGGGGAAGCGCCGTCCCGGTATGAGCGCGATATCCCTGGGCTTGCCGCGCCGCAGGCCCGGAACCAGGGCGACTTCCCCATCGGTCAGTTGCGGTCGATGGTGGCTTTGGTCCGGACGGTACCACATGGGCTTGCCGGTCCGGTCGATGCGCGCCGCCCCGCCGCCGTAAGGGTGGGTATGAGCGAAGTGGAAGACCGTCAGCAGATCCCCATTGGAGTATCGTAACACTCCCGTTATGTACGCATGGTCGAGGAAGGAGAACCCGAGTGCGTGCTCGTACGGGAAATCCCCTGTGAACTCCTCCTTCTCCAGCCATTTCTCCAACTCCTCGGGGCGGTACGGCCAGGCATGCCGGACTTCGCCCCGGCCGGCGTACTCCACCGCCAGACAGCCCACGTGGCCCGGACAGTGCTCCCGGAAGTGCCCCCGCCCTCCCGGAACCAGTATCGGGTCGGCGAGATGATCGCTGCCCATGAACTCGAAGCGCCGGGCCGCCGCCTGCCCGGGCGGGACGTCCACGAACTCCCATGGCTTCCGGCCGGTATCCCGGTCGGGGTCGTGGATGTTGGTCTCGACCGCCGCCAGGAAGGTTTTCCTGGCGGAAGACAGGATACCGTAGGGAAAGACCTTGTACTGCGCGACGTACAGCCCGCCGGCGAAGGCCGCCAGCAGGAGCGCCGCCACGAACAGGAGCCGCGGCGCCCTTCCCATCCATGCCGAAACGACTCCGCGCATGCGGGCAAAAGTAGCATGGCGAGCATCCTACCGCCACTTTCCGGACCTTTCCGGGGACGTGCGGGATGGTCCCGGGGAAGGGGAAATCCCGCGTTGCGCGTGGTACAAACGCGGCCATGAGTCCTTCGACCACCGGCCGGCGTTTTCCTCATCTGGCGGTCATCGGCTGCGGCGGCGTGGCCGGTGAGCGCCATCTGCCGGCGTTGGCTCGGCTCGGGTGGCGGCCGCGCGTGCTGGTGGACCCGCGGACGGACCGGGCGGAGGAGTTGGCCCGCCGCTACGGAGCGCCGCGGGTGGCCGCGGACGCCGCGGACCTCGCCCCGGACGAAGTGGAGGCGGCGCTGGTGGCCACCCACGCGGGGTCCCACGCGCAAGTGAGCCTGCCGCTGCTGGGCCGCGGCGTCCACGTGTTCGTGGAGAAACCCCTGGCGGCTTCCCGGGAGGAGGCCGACTCCATGGTGGAGACCGCGGCGGCCGGGTCGGCCTGCCTGGCCGTCGGCCACATGCGCCGCTTCCTGTTCGTCACCCGCTGGGTCAAGGCGTTGGTGGACAGCGGCGCCCTGGGCGAGGTGGAAGGTTTCGACGTCCGGGAAGGGGAGAGCTGGCATACGCGCCGCCTGGCCCCGGACAGGGCCGCCAGGGGGACCGGTCCCTACTCGCCCGCGCTATGGGACCCCAAGGCCTCCCGCGGCGGGGTGCTGCTGGACACCGGGTCGCACACCCTGGACACCCTGCTGTGGTGGCTCGGGGACGGGCGGCCGGTGAGCTACCGGGACGACTCCCTCGGCGGTGTCGAAGGCGATGCCCTCCTGGAACTGGAGCTCCACAGCGGCGCAACGGGCACGGTGGAGTTGAGCCGCACGCGCGCCCTCCGCAACACCGCCGTCATCACCGGCAGCCGGGGACGGGTCGAGGTGGCGCTGCACCGCAACGCCGTCGTTCGCGCCTGCCCGGACCGCCTCCTCCGGTTCGAGCTCGACGGCCGCACCGGCGCCGCCATGCCCGACCAACGCCTGTACGAGGATGCCTACGAATGGGAGATGGAGGATTGGCTGCGGGCCCTCCGCACCGGCGGCGAGCCGTTCGTTTCCGGCGCTTCCGCGGCGCGCGCCGTCCGCGTCATCGACGGCTGCTACCGCCTTCGCCGTCCGCTGCCGCGGTCCTGGAGCGGCCCCGCCCGGACGCCGAGCCGAGGGACCCTGGAAGGCAGGCGCGTGCTCGTCACCGGCGCGAGCGGTTTCATCGGCGGGCGGCTGGTGGAGAAGCTCGTGCTGGAGGAAGGGGCAAGCGTGCGGGCCGCGGTCCGCACGTTCCGGAACGCCGCCCGCATCGCCCGTTTCCCGGCCCGAGCGGTTGACCTGCGCCGCTTCGACATGGCCGACCGGGACGCCGCGGGCGACGCGATCGACGCCCTGGTGGACGGCTGCGACGTGGTGTTCCACCTGGCCCGGGACACGCGCTCGCCCGCGGCCGACCGGCAAGCCGCCCGGTCGATCGGCGCGGGGTGTCTCCGGGCCGGGGTCCGCCGCTTGGTCCACGTCAGTTCCCTGTCCGTTTACGAGCCGTTGCCCGACGCGCCGTTGACCGAGGCAAGCCCCCTCGGGCGGCGCCCCGGAGACGGCAAGCTGGCCGCCCAACGCGAGGTCGCGCGCATGGTCCGGGAAGAGGGCCTTCCCGCCGCCATGGTCCAGCCCACGGTGGTGTACGGGCCGTTCGGCCGGTACTGGACCGAGCGCCCGGCCGACATGCTGACCGCCGGCGCGGTGTTGTTGCCGGCGCCCGGGGACGGGATCTGCAACGCGGTCCATGTGGACGACGTGGTCCGGGCGCTCGTGCTGGCGGCGCAACGCGACGAAGCCCTGGGCGAGACCTTCCTCGTCTCCGGCCCCGAACACCCAACGTGGCTCGACTTCTACGGCGCTTGCGCAAAGGCGCTCGGACGGGACGGCGCCGTCCGCCTGGTGGAGTACGACGAGATGGAGCGCCAGATCCGAAGCGCGAACCGGCGGCCGCTCCTCCCCACCCCCGAGCGCGTGCTGGGCCGTTGGCCGCTGCGCCCGCTGCGTCAGGCCCTTCGCTTCGCCGTCTATCAGCGGCTGGGCGAGCGCGGCAAGGCCGCGGCCGGGCGTTTGTACCGGCAGGGGACCCTGCGGCCTCCCCGGGAGGCGGCCGGACCGCAGGAGTTCCTGCCTTCGGGGAGGCTCCTCGACCTCTACGCGGCCAAGTGCTCGGTCCGCATCGACAAGGCGCGCCGCCTCCTTGGCTACGAGCCCGAATTCGGCCTGGAACGGGGCATGGAGCTCACCGCGCGCTACCTGGAGTGGGCGCGCGGTGAGGACCGGCCGGCCGGGCCGGCGCGGGGTCAGAAGCGGTAATCGAAAGCGTCGATGACCGGACGGCACTGTCGGGCGATATGTTCCCGGGACCAGTCCGTATAGTATTCGCGGTAGCCGCGGTTCCCGCCCCGGACCCTGTTCTTGGTCCTGGGCAGGGGTCGGCAGGGGATGCGCAGCCGGCGGCAGACTTCGTCGTAGCCCTGTTGCAGGTTCTCGAAGCGGATGCAATAGTCCGCATAGGGGCGTCCGTCGAGGCAATAGAACGCAGGCACCTCGCTGAGGAACGCGGCGAACCATCCCCGCTTCAGTATGAGTTCGACGTTCGCCCGGTGGCGGCCGAGCGCATGGTTCGGCAAGGTCCGGTACAGCCGGTAGCGCGAACGCAGGTAGCCGCGCAGCGATTGGTGGTGCGAGCGTCCCTGCTGCGGCCAGTCGCCGCGGAGCTTCCAGCAGTACAGCGACACGAACCAGTCCCACGGGTTCCGGACCACCGTGAACTTGAAGTACTCGTCCCACACCCGGTCTCCGACGACCTTCCGGATGTCCCCCGGCAGGATGTGCCGTGAACCCGGTCCCTTGCGGGTCATGGGGAGCACGTCGCGGAAGACCAGTTCGTTGCGAGGCCGGATGGAGCCGAAGTCGTCCTCGTCGTACTCGGGGGCGTACGCGTCCAAGGAATCCCGGGCGACGACGACGTCGTCGTCCGCGCACAAGGGCGACAGGGAGGCGCTGATGCTGGTGCTGGCGGCCCTGCGCTCCGACACGAATATGAACTTGCGGCTGTGCGAGAGGATGGTCACTGCACCCGGTCCCTGCCCGGTCGGAATCACAACTTACCGGATCTAGCGTATGGCGCAACCTTCCCGCGGGACGCCGTCGGCGCCGTTTCCCCGGCCGGCGAACGTGCCGTACAACGACTGGCGCCAAGCGGCCCTGCCGCCGCCGGAGGAGTTCACCCCCTCCCTGCCGGTCAGCGTGGTCATGCCCGCCTATGGGCCGCCCGCGGCGGTGCTCGCCCGGACCCTGGCCGCGCTGGAGGGGCAGACCTACCCCCGGGACCTCTTCGAGGTGGTGGTGGTGGACGACGGGTCCGATCCCCCGCTGGCGCTGCCCCGGTCGCCGATGGACGTCCGGGTGGTGCGCCAGGAACGCCGCGGGTTCGGGCTGGCCCGGGCGCGCAACACCGGGGCGCGGGAGGCGGCGTACGGGATCATCCTGTTCCTGGACTGCGATTGGCTGGTGGAAGCCGGCTGGATGGCCGCCCATGCCCGCTGGCACCATTTCGTCTCCGACGCGCTGACTTTGGGGTTCCGCGCCCACGTTTCGGTGGACGACGTGGAAGCGGAGGCCATCCGGAGCCGGCCGGGGACGCTGCGGGAGCTGTTCTCGGACCGCCCGGCCGACCCTCCCTGGGCCGATCCCTACCTGCGGCGGACCAACTACCTGACTACGCGTGCGGACGACGTGTTCCATGTGGTCGGAGGCAATTTCGGCATCGGCCGGGAGTTCTACCAAACGGTGGGCGGGAACGACGAGTCGTTCGTGCGCTGGGGGCGGGAGGACACCGAGTTCGCCTACCGGGCCTATGCCCGGGGCGCCCTGCTGGCGCCCGTACGAGACCCGTTGTCCTGGCACCAGGGCCGATGGGCCGAGGGAAGGGAAGCAAAGAAGCGCGACGCCCGGCTCCAGCGGGAGAAGGTGGCGAACCTGGTCGCCCACCCCCGGTACCGCGGCTCCTCGTCCGGGCGCAGCTACACGGGGATACTGAAGCCGAAGTTCCTGTCGAAGCGGTGCCGCGGCTCCCGGTCCGGGCGCAGCTACGCGGTGCCGCAGTACGTGGTCACGGTGGAGGCCGGCCCCTGTCCGGTCGAGCAGGTGGCCGAGGCGACCCGGAACGTGCTGGCCGACCGGGTGCACGACCTGGTGGCGCGGGTCGAGGTCGACGAGGGCGGCGACGGCGAGCGGCTGGAGCGCCTCCGGAACGAGTTCAGCTCGGACCCGCGGGTGCGCGTGGCTCCGGACCGCTCCGCCCTCGACGAATTTCCCGCGTCTCCGTTCCACGTGACGCTCCCCGCCTCGGTGACGGCGAGGGACTTGGTGCATCGCCTGCACGCCCGCCTGGGAGACGCCGCGGTGGCCTCCGCGCCCCTCCCCGACGGAGCCTGCGTGTCCATCGCACGGTCCTGGGCCCTCCATCGAGCGCAACGAACCGGTGCCAGCCCCGCGGCCTTCGGCGAGGCAAGGAAGGTCCCGCCCCGGAAACTGAAGCTCAGGCCCTTCAGGAACCTCTGATCGATTCCGGCTCGAACTCCCTCTTCCTGTGGGAAAGCGCGTCCTTCGACTTCGCTTCGCTACGCTCAGGACGAACGGGGACAATTGTCCAGAGATTCCTTCGAATCGAAACTCAGACTCGAAGCTCAGACCATTCAAGTCCACTTCCGTCATTCCCGCCCACTTCCGTCATTATCGTCCAACCCTGTCATTACCATCCACCTCCGTCATTCCCGCGAAAGCGGGAATCCATGCAAAGCGCCATCCAGAGATAAAGGCGGTCGAGAAAGATCGGGTTGATCGAGAAGAGCAATCCGACCCGGAGAGATTTGTGCGGCGAGAGCGATGAAAGGAACATCTGAACAATCGAGACATCCAGGATGGATCCCGATTCCCTCACCCTGACGCCCTATCCCCGTTCGTCCTGAGCGTAGCGAAGCGAAGTCCCCCGTTCATCCTGAGCGTAGCGAAGCGGAGTCGAAGGACGCGCTCATGCCCCCTGTCCCGATTGTTCAGAGGTTCCGAAAGTGGATTCCCGCTTTCGCGGGAATGACGGAGGTGGACATCTGCGGGAATGACGGCAGGCGCAGTGGATTCCCGTTACCGGCTTTCGTATGGACAGGGTCTCACGGTGCAGCGTCCCCTGCCTCAGGGGGAGGGGGGATCGGAGTCGTCCGTGGTGCTGGGCCGAAGACGGAAAGATCCCGTCAGGTGAAGCTCCGGGCCCGGGCCTTTCTCCGCAGGCGGACGCGGGTCCATCCCATCAACCAGCCGGTGAGGAGGACGCCCGCTCCGGCCACGAACCACCGTAGCCGCATGTCGTGCTGGCGGTCCGCGTTATCCTGCCGGAATTGCTGGAGTTGGCGCTTGTGGCCCAGGTTGTCGTTGGTGAGCCGTTCGTTGTCGGCCTTGAGCTGCGAGTTCTCGCTGCGGAGCTTTCCGAGCTCGGCTTCCTGGGACTCGACCCTGGCGGTCAACTGCTCGACCCGCCGCTGGGGCGGCGCATCGGCGGTGAGGAAGTTCCTGAGCACGTAGCCCTGCCGCCCGTCCGGTAGCGTGACGAGCCGGTAGTTGCCCTCCCCTCCCTGGGCGTCCATCCGGTTGCCGGTCTTGAGCACCGCGAGGATCCTGTGCTCGACGCTGGGGCCCGAACGGAGCATGACCTCTCGATAGCCGCTGACGTACACCGTTTCCGCATGGCCGGGAACGCCCCAGGAGAGCAGCGCCAAGCCCATCATCCATCCCTTGCAAACCGCGCTTCGGTTTCGGCCGTGTCCGTGGTTCATGGCATCCATGGCGCCGGGAGGCCGGCGGTTCACAGGCAACCCATCTGCGACAGCACGGTGCGCGACAGGAGGCTGCCCCGTTCGCCCAGTTGGCCGGAGATGGAGAAGTGGTGCGCCCCGGGCGCTTCCAGGTACCGGCAGTCCACGCCCCGCTCTTGGCAGAGGCCGAAGAAGTCCCTGGACATCCCGATCCATCCCCGGGTCTCCGCCGCGCCCACGGCCACCACCAGCGGGGTCCGGTCCAGGGGCGGATGCAGCATGGCGCTGACCTCCCGGGCGGTGTCGGGGGTCAGTCGGATGTCTTCGTTGACCGATACGTGGAAGACCGGGTCCGGGTCGTAAACCCCGGTGATGGCCACCGCGCCCTTGATGACGTCCGCGGGAAGGCCGTCATCCTCCCACCGATGGTTCAGCGCCAGAGCCACCAGGTGGCCGCCCGCGGAGGACCCCGAAAGGTAGAGCTTTTGGGGGTCGCCGCCGTAGTCGGCGATGCGGCGATGGACCCAGGCGATCCCTTCCCGGGTCTGGCGCACGATGTCGGGGACGGCCACCTGGGGGCAGAGGTCGTACTCCAGCAGCACCGTGGTGACGCCGGCCTCGACGAACGGCTCGGCGATGAAGCCGTAGGCGTCCTTGCTGCCGCCGCGCCAGTACCCGCCGTGGATATAGACCTGCACCGGGGCCCCGGGCCCCTCGGCGGGGAAGACGTCGAGCAGGGCCCGGGGCCCGCTCCCGTAGCGCACGTTGCGGAAGTGCTTCAGCCGGGCCCGGGCGGCCTCGCTGGCCTTCTCCCGCGCCGCGGTCAACTGGGGGTATTCGGCCACGGTCACGCGAGGGTTGAACTGGTATTCCATCTCCTCGCGGCGAAAGTCCTTGTACACGGTATCCGTCATGCGAATTCCTCTCCGGCCCCCGCCGGCCCGCGGGGTCCACGGGCCGCGGGCCGCAAGACACGACCTTGCCCACACGCCCCCGTCCGCTGGCGTGCAGCTCCTGTGTAGCAGATTCGGGCGCCCGAAGCGAGGACGGGATCGGTCCCGGAGCGGCCGAACCCCTTGCCACCGGCCGAAACTTGCCTTAAGTCCATGTCATGGACAGGACGGACCATGCGGAACGGCGCCGGGTTTTCATGGAGCGCATGGGCGAGGGCGTGGCCATCATCGCCGCGGCGCCCGAGGCCACGCGCTCCAACGACGTGGAGTATCCCTACCGGCAGGACAACGACCTGCTCTACCTGACCGGGTTCCCGGAGCCCCGCTGCCTTTGCGTGCTGTCGCCGCAGCACGAACGGGAGCGCTTCATCCTGTTCGTCCAGCCCCGGGACAGGGACCGGGAGACCTGGACCGGGAGGCGTTACGGCGTGGACGGGGCCCGGGAGGAGTTCGGCGCCGACGCCGCCTACGCCATCGACCGGGTCCGGGAGATCCTGCCGGAACACCTGGCCAACGCCGAAAGGGTCCATTTCGCGCCGGGCCGGGACGAGGGTATGAACGCCCTCGTCCGGGAGCTGGTGGACGGCAGCAGGGCCGGGCGCGCGCGCACCGGCCGGGGCGTCGTGTCGGTGGTGGACCCGGGCGCGGTCCTGCACGAGATGCGCCTCTACAAGTCCGCGGCGGAGGTCCGACTCATGCGGAAGGCGGTGGCGGCGTCCGCGCGGGCGCACTTGGCCGCCATGGCCGAGGTCCGGGACGGAAGCCGCGAGTACGAGCTGGAGGCGCTGGTGGAGTACCACTTCCGCGCGGCCGGCGGCGCCGGCCCGGCGTACCCGTCCATCGTGGCCTCCGGCGCCAACGCCACCGTCCTCCACTACACCCGGAACGACCGGCGCATGCGGGACGGCGACCTGGTGCTCATCGACGCCGGCGCGGAGTTCGACGGTTACAGCTCGGACGTCACGCGGACGTTCCCCGTGGGAGCGGCCTATTCCGCGCCCCAGCGGCGGGTTTACGAGGTCGTGCTGCGGGCCCAGAAGGCGGCCATCGCCGCGGTCCGGCCCGGGGTGTCCATGGAGGACCTCCACACCTTGGCCACGGAGGCGCTGGTGGAAGGAATGGTCGAGGTCGGCCTCCTGGTCGGCGCCGCCGCGGACATCATCGAGAAGGGCGAGCACACCCGCTTCTACATGCACCGGACCGGCCACTGGCTGGGCATGGACGTGCACGACGTGGGCCGGTACCGCGTGGACGGGGCGTCGCGCCCGCTGGAGCCCGGCATGGTCTTCACCGTGGAGCCGGGGCTGTACGTGGCCGAAGACCTGGAGGACGTGGACGAGGACTACCGCGGCATCGGCGTCCGCATCGAGGACGACGTCATGGTCACCGAAGCCGGGCACGAAGTCCTGTCGGCCGCCATCCCCAAGGAAGTGGAGGAGGTCGAGGCCATCCGGAGCAAGGCCCTGGGCGCGCCGGGTTGAGCCGGAGGGCGCGGCCGGCTCAACCGCAGCCGAGGCAGCGGACGGTCTCGAACAGGACTTTTTCGTCCCCCGCGGTCCGGGCGTGGTCCAGCACCACCCGGAGGGCCTTGGACTCGTCGGGAAGTCCATGCTTCCGGGCCATGGCCTCCAGCCACTCGCGCTGCTCCCGCTCGATCTCCAGGCTCACGTTGACCTTGTCCTTCATGGGATGCTCCTTTCCGGGCCGGGCGCGCCCCGGGGAGGGCCGGCGCCCGGCTTTGCGGCCCCGGCCTTACCGGGCCGCCCAACGGGCGAGTTCTTCCGCCAGGGTCATGCCGGGCTCGTTGCGCCAGCCGTCGCAGAGGTGGGCCAGCGAGGGCTTGAGCGCGGGAAGGGGGTCCGCCGCGGGCGTCAGGGACCGGGTCTCCTCGGCGAGCCAGGCGAGCAAATCTTCAAGGGCGGCGAACCGCCCCCGGGCCATGGCGTCATGCAGCCGCGGCACGGTCTCCCGGCCGAAGCGCTGCTTGCCTTCCAGGTCGATCAAGTCCGGCAGGAGCAGCGCGGCGTCGTCCAGCGACACGTGGATGCGCGCCAGCAGTTCGTTGTAGAGGGAACGCGCCAGGCCTTCCGCCGCGGCCCTTGCCCGTTGCAGCAGTTCCGTGCCCGCGGCGTCCGGGGCTTCCCCGTCCGGCAGCAGTTGGCAGTAGAGTTTCAGCTTGGGCTCGGTGCCCGAGGGCCGGACGGTGACGATGAAGCGGTCGGTGCAGGCCTGGAGCACGTTGCGCGCCAACCCGTCGGCCTCGCCGGCCATGGAACCGAAGCCCTCGGGGTCCCGGTAGTCCACGAAGCGACGCACCGGGTGTCCGCACAGCTCCCGGGGCGGCGCTTCCCGCAGCGCGGCCATGATCCGCTCCTTCTTCCGGCTCCCCTCCGGGCCCGCCAGCACGATGCTGCGGTTGACGTTGTCGTAGCTCCCCAATTCCCGGATGACCTCGGCGTAGTAGTCCAGCATGGTGCGGCCCTGGTCCGCCAGCCTCTGGTACAGGGCCGCCAGCACCATGCACGCGGGCGTGGCGTCCTTGTCCCGGATGCCGGGCGCCATGACCACCCCGTGGCTCTCCTCCGCGGCGATCACCAGGTCCTCGGGCGCGCAGGCCACGTGCCGGTACCGGCCGCAGCGTTCCAGGGTCTTGAGCACGTGGGCCACGTACTTGAACCCCACCGGCAGGTCGTCGATGAGCCAGGAGTCTCCCGCCTCGGCGACGATCCGGCCGAGCAGCCGGGTGGTGACCAGGGTCTCCATCACCAGGCCCCGGCGCCGGGGCCCCTCGGGGTCGAGCATGAGGTGGTGGCAGAGGATGGCGGCCATCTGGTTGCCGTCGAAGTGGCGCCAGGAGCCGTCGGCCAGGCGGGCGTCCATGCCGAAGCGGTCGGCGTCGGGGTCGCTGGACAGGACGATGCCGACGCCGCGGCGGTCGGCGAACTCCCGGGCCGGAGCGGTGGCGTACGGCACTTCGGGGTTGGGGGCCTTGAAGGGGATGGCCCGGAAGCCGCCGTCCGGCCCCTGGCCGGGAGGGACGAGGGTGCGGAAGCCCAGCCGTTCCAGCACCTCCTTCACGGTGGTGACGCCGCAGCCGCACAGGGGGGTATAGACCACCGGCGCCCGGGCCTGGTCGGGGTAGAGCTTCCCGTACATCTCCACGTAGGTGTCCACGTAGGCCTCGTGGAGCGCCGCGGGCGCCGGACGGATCCATCCCGCCGCCAGAGCCTCGCCGAAGGGAAGGGTGCGCACAGAGGCGGCGTCTTCCATGGCCTCCGCCAGGCGCCGGTCCTCGGGCGCGATGGGCTGGCTGCCGTAGTCGTCATAGACCTTGACGCCGTTGTCGTCCGGGGGGTTGTGGGACGCGGACACGTTGACGCCGCCCGCGGCCCCCAACCGGACGATGAGGAACGACAGTTCGGGCGTGCTGGTGACCGCATGGTCGTCCTCGGGCTCCGCCAGGTAGGAGACGATGCCGTTGGCGGCGTAGATCTCGCACGCCAGCCGGGCCAGGGAGCGCGAGGACAGGCCCAGCAGGGGATGCCGCGGGCCCAGGAACGAGTACGCCCCGGCGTGGTCCATGAAGACCCGCACGTCGTTGGCCACCACCACCGCGGGCGTCTCGTCGGGGAAGCGCTTGCGGAGGTAGTCGGAGTGGCCCTGGACGGTCATGGCCACGGTGGAAGGGTTCATGCGGTTGGCGCCGTAGCCCACCGGACCGCGCCGCCCGCCGGTGCCGAAGGGAAGCGCCTGCCGGAAGGCGTCGAACACCAGGGCGTGGTGCGCGTCTTCCAGATGCCGCTGGAGGATCTCCGGCTCGGCGTAGGGGATCTCGCCCCGGACCCAGCGGCGCAGGCGCCCGGCCGCGGCTCGTCCCGGGCCGCCGTAACGCCGCTCCAGCAGGGCGGCCATCCGCTCGAGTCGCGCGGGGTCGGTCATGCGGCGGAGCCGGCGCAGCGGTGGGCGCAAAAAGAGGCGGCCTCGGAAAAGGCCGCCTCTTCATAGCCGGTGCGGGTCATCGACCGGTGCGGGCCAGGGAGTGGACCCAGCCGTGCATGCGGGACTTGGCGTTGGCGATGTCCTTGTCGGTGAAGAAGTTCTTGAGGTCCACCTTCTCCACCGCATAGACCGGACGGAGGAAGTCGCTCTCGTAACCGAACGGCACGGTGGCGTCGATGCCCATGCCGCCCTCGAACACGGTGTTGGAGGCGGTCCACTGGCGGTCGCCCGCGGTCATGCGCTCGGCCGGCATGAAGGTCTGTCCGCGCCCTCCGGGGATGGGGTTGAGGATGTCCGTCTTGGGGTTCACCCGTGTGGTCAGGCACCACATGATGTCGTCCATGTCGTAGATGTCGGTGTCCTCGCTGGCGGCCACCACCAGACGGGAGCCCTGGGAGGTGGAGAGGATGGCGGACATGAAGTTCCGCTGCCAGCCTTCCTCGATGCGGTTGCGCTTCTTCACCTGGATGATGGCGCCGCCCCAGTCGGTCATGCAGTAGGGGATGTTCACGTCCTGGATGATGCCGGGCTGCATGCGTTCGCACAGCAGGTACATGCAGGCCTCGCGCACGGTGGTGTCGATGTTGTGGTCGTCCAGGGTGTGGACCCCCAGGGGGAAGATGATGGGCTTGCCCTCGCGCCTTCTCGTGGTCACCGCGGTGACGTGGAAGGTAGGCGCCTTGTAGGCCTTGCCCATGTAGCCGGCCCACTCCGGGTGGAAGTGGAAACGCCCCTGGATGTCGGCCTTCTCGGATTCCTCGGTCTCGTAACGCCGGTCCCGGGGGTTCACGTAACCCTCCAGCACCACCTCGCAGTCCGCCAGGGCCAGGGCGTCCACGGTCTTGGCCTTGACCACGCGCACCGGCGCGCCCTGCACCGCGCCGGCCACCCCCAGCTCGTCGCAGCCCTGGGGCAGCACCACGTAGTCGAAGCCGGCCCCGGCCAGCAGCGTGCAGGACGGCGGCACCCCGAAGCACATGGTGATGGGAACGGGCTTGTCGGCCTTGTAGTATTTGGACACCACCTGCCACATGTGCGACCCGGGCGAGATCTGGAACGTGCCCACGTTGCCCCAGCGGAAGTTCATGCGGTTGTAGCCCAGGTCGGTGCCGCCGTCGAAATACTCGCCGGAGATCAGCCGGTTGCCCGAGCCCACCGTCAACTCCGGCTCGTACTCCGTATGCCGGATGGGGAGCATGAACTCGTTCACGTCCTTGGGGTCCGTGATGACCTCCTCGTGGACCGGCGCCTCATCGGAGCCCACCTCCATCGGCGGGATCTGGTGGACGATGGCGTCGGCCAGCTTGCGCGTGCGGTCCGTGTGGTCCGCCCAGCCGAACATCTTGTTGATCACGCCCATGTCCCCGAACAGGTTGGTCACCGCCCGGTGATGCGGCTTGCCCTTGACGTTGTGGAACAGGATCGGGCAACCGCCGTCCAGGTTCTTCTGGATCGCGGTGATCTCCAGGTCGGGATCCACTTCCTTGTCGGTCTCGATCAGGTCCCCTTCGGCTTTGAGCCACTCCAATGCGTTCCGCAGGTCGTGGATCTGCTCAGCCGGAGCCTTCTTTGCTGCTTTGGCCATTTTCTACCTCTCTCGTTGGATTTGCGGTTGGTTTCCGTCCGCTGACGACCCGTGTGCGCGCCCTGAACGCCGATCCGGGCTGCGCGCGTCGAGAGCACGTCGTCGTAAAACACCGACCACGGGGAACTCTCGCGCAACTCTGCACCGGGATTCGTCGGACAGGACACTCTCTCAGCGAACGGACCCGGGCAAGGTTAGCGAATGAGGGATGGGGTGTCAACCAGCCGCTCCCAGGACTCGAGGCCATCCTCCCTTCCGTCCTTCAGCGGGTCTCGGCGCCGACGCGCCGTTTCCATATCATGCTGGCCCGGATGCTCAGGTAGGCGAGGGTGAAGGCCGCCAGTCCCACCACCCAGGCGTGCCGGTAGGACCCGGTGATGTCGAAGGACAAGCCGCCGAAGGCGGATCCTGCCGCCACTCCGAGGCCGAAGGTGACCTCCAGGAACCCGATGATCTTTCCCACGTTCCTGCCGCCGAAGATGTCGGTGATGGTGGCGCCGAAGGTCGGGTTGCCGGCGCTGTGCCCCACGCCGTAGAGCAGGGCGAAGGCGGCGAACCACCAGCCGGGAGAGTCCGGGCCCAGGACCATGAGCACCCCGATGCCGGCCAGGGTCAACAGCGTGCCGAGGAGGTAGGCGTGGTCGCGCCCCAGGCGGTCCGAGGCGACTCCCGAGACCGCGGTGCCCGGAATCCGCGCCACCCCCACGAGGCTGAAGGCGTTGGCGGCCGCCTGTTTCGTCAACCCGGCGTGGACCAGGTGCGCCACCGCGTAGGTGTACATCAGCGACAGGCCGGTGCCCAGGACCAGATGGCCCAGGGCGATGGCCCAGAACGGGAACGACCGGAACGCCTCCCGGAGGGTCCAGTCATGGCGGGGGGCGGGGGGTCTTTCCGGGCCGGCGTCGGCTGCGGCCGGCGCGGCGTCCATGGAGTCGCCGTCCGGAAGCTGTCCCACGTCTTCGGGCCGGCGCCTCTGGAACACTGCGTTCAGGGGCGCCAGCGTCGCCAGCACCACCGCCCCCAGCAGCATGACCGCGGCGCGCCAGCCGTAGCGGGTGATGAGGGCCTGGACCACGGGCACCACCAGGATGCCGAAGCCCAGTCCCATGGTGGCGAAGCCCATGGCCCTTCCCCGCCCGCGCCGGAACCATTGGGAGAGCAGGGCGGTGTTGCTGACGAAGCCGATGCAGCCGATGCCGAACCCCACCAGCAGGCCGTAGAAGAGGTAGAACTGCCAAAGGGACGTGCTCACCCCCAAGAGCAGCAGGCCGCAGCCGATGAGGAGGGCTCCGAAGGGCATGAGGATGCGCGGTCCGAGACGGTCGAACGCCCAGCCCACCAGCGGCGCGGAGGCGCTGTAGAAGAAGCCGTTCACCGAAGCGATGCTCCCGGTGGCGGCGCGGGACCACCCGAAGGTCTCCAGCAGCGCGATGTAGAAGACGCTGAACGAGGCCAGGATCCCCCGCATCAGCACCATGTTGAAGAAGCAGATGGCGACGATGACGTAGCCGTAGAAGAAAGGGCGGCGAGGCATGGGACCGGGGTTCAGAGGTGCGGCAGGGTCTCTTCGGCGAACCGCTGCATCTGCGCGAGCCGGTCGGGCCAGCGCGGGACCATGAACTGGAGCGCGAGGTGCTCCACTCCCGCGTCCCGGTAGCGCCCGACCGCTTCCACGAGCTGGGCGGGGGTCCCGGCCAGACGGTCCGGCTCCTGGGGCGCGGGACCTTCGGTGACGTGGACGGGGAGGCAGCAGTGCAAGCGCACGCCGTCCGGGGACCTTCCCGCGGCCGCGGCGCAGCGCCGCACGTTGTCGAACCGTGCGGCGAGCTCGTCCGGCTCGATGCGCACGAAGTAGGGGAACCACGCGTCCCCGTAGCGCCCGGCGCGCCTCTGGGCGCGTGCGCCCTCGCCGCCCACCCAGACGGGGATGCCGCCGGCCCGGTACGGCTTGGGCAGGAAGGCCACGTCCTCGAACTCGTAGAACTCTCCCGAGAAGCTCGCGCGCTCGGCGCTCCAGAGCTCCTTCAGCACCCGGAGCTGCTCGTCGGTCATGCGGCCCCGGTCCCGGAACGGCGCCCCGAGGGCGCGGAACTCCTCCTCCATCCATCCCACGCCCACGCCCAGGACGAACCGGCCCCGGGAGAGGCAGTCGAGGGTGGCCGCGGCCTTGGCCCACACCAGCGGTTGGCGGTAGGGCAGCACCAGGACGCTGATGCCCAGCTCCACGCGCTCGGTGCACGCGGCGAGGAACGTGAGACAGCTCAGGGAATCCAGGAAGGGGCGGTCCGGGGGCACGATGAACGACTCGTCCGGGCCGTAAGGGTACGGGGTGTCGATGCGCCAGGGGATGACCACGCGGTCCGCGGCCCACACGGAGTCGAAGCCCCAGGCTTCCGCGCTCCGGGCCGCCTGGCGCAGGGTATCGGGACCGGCGGCGCGTCCCGAGATGGGCAGGAAAACGCCGATCTTCGTGGTGTGGCTCCGTTCGAGGGGATGCGGTTCGTGTCCGCCACTAGTAGCCGAACGCGGGCCGGGGTGTCAAACCGGGCCGGGAACGGGTCGGCCGCGCCGCGGCCCGGAGGAGATGGCCGGGTTGACGCAGGCGCGGCAAAGGGGCTATGGCTTTGCTGCGTCGGGCGCGGCCTCCCGAGGGGCCAAGTAAGGGGAGCCGGAGAGGGAGATCGTGCCGCGGGAAACGCGCCGCAAGGCGGCGAACACGCAACGAGGGGAGGACACATGGCACAGGCAGGCAGAACGGAGAGGAAGCAGGCGGAGTACGGCTCGGACGTGGTGGTGGACATGCTCAAGGCGTTCGACATCGAATACACGGCCTTCAACCCGGGGGCGAGCTTCCGCGGCATCCACGACTCCATCGTGAACTACGGCGGCAACCACCACCCGGAGGTGATCTTCTGCTGCCACGAGGAGATCTCGGTGGCCATATCCCACGGCTACGCCAAGGCCACGGGCAAGCCCATGGTGGCGATCCTGCACGACGTGGTGGGCCTCCAGCACGGCAGCATGGGCATCTTCAACGCGTGGTGCGACCGGGTCCCGGTCATCTGCCTGGGCGGCACCGGCCCGGTGGACACCACCATCCGCCGCCCCTGGATCGACTGGATCCATACCGCGCTGGTGCAGGGGAACCAGGTGCGGGACTACGTCAAGTGGGACGACCAGCCGGCCGCGGTGGAGAGCATCCCGGAGTCGTTCATCCGCGGGTACCGGTTGGCCGTCACCGAGCCCACGGCGCCGGTCTATATCAACTACGACGCCGGCCTCCAGGAGATGGCCATGACCCGGCAGGTGGAGATCCCGGACGTGGGCCGGTTCGCTCCCCAGGCGCCGGTGCAGGGGGACCCGGAAGCCATGCGCCGGGCGGCGAAGCTCCTGGTGGAAGCCCGGTCCCCCCTGGTCATCGCGGACTTCCTCGGGCGCAAGCCGGCCGCGGTGGCGGCCCTGGCCGAGTTGGCGGAGACCCTGGCCATCCCGGTCATCGACAAGGGCAACCGCCACAACATCGCCAACACCCATCCGCTGGACGTGACCAACGTGTCCGACGAGTTCCTGAAGAAGGCGGACGTGGTGCTGGCCCTGGACGTGCAGGACCTCTACGGCTCGCTGACCAGCGTGGACCGCACCACCCGGGAGATGGGCTACGTCATCCGGCCCGACGCCCGGATCATCCACATCCACCTGAACGACATGCTGGTGCACAGTTGGGCCACGGACGTGCAGCCGCTGCAGCCGGTGGACGTGCCCATCAGCGCCGATACGGCCATCGCCCTGCCCGAGCTCACCCGGCTGTGCCGGGAGCTCATGGGCGACGGGGGCAGCCCCGCGGTGGAGGCCCGCAGGAAGGAAGCCCGGGCGGCCCACGACGGGGCCCGGGCGCGGTGGCTGGAACAGGCCCGGGCGACCCTCACCCGGAGCGACGTCTCCACCGCGTGCCTGGCCTACGAGTTGGGCGAGGCCATCAAGCGGGAGGACTGGGTGCTGGCCAACGGCAGCGCCAACGGGTGGGCGAGGAAGCTGTGGGACTGGACCAAGCCGGGCCAGTACCTGGGCCGGAGCGGCGGGGCCGGCGTGGGCTACGGCATGAGCGCGGCCATCGGCGTGGCCCTGGGCCACATGGGCACGGACAAGTTCTGCGTGGATATCCAGGCGGACGGGGACCTGCTGATGACCTCCAGCGCCCTGTGGACCGCGGCGCACCACAAGATCCCGCTGCTGATCGTCATCCACAACAACCACTCCTTCTACAACTCGGAAGAGCACGCCATCAAGCTGGCGGAGTTCCGCGGCCGGCCGGTGGAGAACGCCGGCATCGGCACCCACGTGAGCGACCCGCTGGTGGATTACGCCAAGATGGCCGAGTGCTTCGGGGTCTGGGGCGAAGGGCCCATCCGCAACCCCGCGGAGCTGGGGCCGGCCCTGGAGCGGGCCTGCAAGGTGGTGAAGGAGCAGCGGCTGCCGGCCTTGGTGGACGTGGTCTCCGACCCGCGCTGAACCGCCGCGGCGCGGGCCTCCGCGGTTTCGCTCCGGAGGGAGATGGGGAACGGAAGGAAGCGGGCGGCTCCCGCGGATCAGGAGGCGGTCGCGCGCGCTCCGCTGACGCGCGCGCTCATTGCATGGCGTTGACGTAGGCCCGCTGCAACCGTTCCACCCGGCTCGTGTACAGCAGGCCGATGCGGGCGAAGGCTTCCAGGGCCGCGCCGTCCCCCTGGTCCATGGGAAAGTGGACCACCCTGGGGAAGCGCTTGAGCTCCCGCCGGGACTCCTCGTTCAGGCGCTCCACCATCTGTTGCAGCTCTTCGCGCCCCTGCAGCACCTTGTTGAGGATGGGCAGCACCAGCACGTCGGCCCTGTCCTGGATGCGCGCGAGGGCCGCGCTCGCCACCGGCACCACGTCGATGTCCAGTTCGGACAGGAAGTGGCTCAACCGCTGCCCCACCCGGTCCTTCAGGAACGCTTCCGGCACCGCCACCGCGTTGCGCAACCGGCGCCGCATCCACCGCCAGCGCTGGGCGCCGGGGTAGAGTTCGCGTTTGAGCTTCCTCAGGTACTCCTTGCTCAACTCGCCCCAGGAGTGCTCCACCGCGGCGCTCTCCGCAAAGGGGGCCGCGGCTACGGTCTCCGGGTCCCCGTGGGTCTTCTCCACGTAGTCGTGGAAGTGCTTCTCGGAGATCATGTAGCTGACGGCGTAGTCCAGCTTCTCGAACGAGGGACGGGGCCACAGGATCTGCCGGAGGGTCTTCAGGAAGAAGCGGCGCCGCACGCGGTCGGTGGTGAACACGTAGTGGCGGATGGTCTTGGCCAGCACCCCGAGGATCTCCCGGTCCACGCGGCCCCGGCCCTGGCGCTGGTACTCCGGGCGGAACTGCCGGACTCCCGTGGCCAGCCGGGCGCCGTAGTTCTCGTACTTGTAGAGGCTGCGGATCAGCCAGTTGTAACCCTGCTGCACCTCTTCCACGGTCATCAGCTTGGGGACGAAGTTCAGGTCCGCGGAACCGTGCCCCCGCATCTGGGCGGAGTCGTACGGGATCAGCCGGTTCTCCTTCTCCATGCGGTGGTAGAGGGGCGTCTTCTCGATGGCGGTGAGCACGCCGCTGGTGGTGAAGGCGATGCCGGCCTCCTGGAGGAAGTCGAACTGTTCCCGGAAGATGTGCGTGTCGTCGTTGTCGAAGCCCACGATCATGCCGGCCAGGATCGCCATGTTGTGGGACTGGATCCTGCGGATGCTCTCCATCAGCGGCCGGTGCGTGTTCTGCCGCTTCTGGGTCTCGGTGAGGCTCGCCACCCGGGGCGACTCGATGCCCAGGAAGACGCTGGTGAAGTTGGCGTCGTGCATCAACCGGAGCAGTTGCGGCTTCTCCGCCACGTTGATGGTCATCTCTCCCGAGAAGTTGATGGGGTAGCCGTTGGCGCGCCCGAAGTCCGCCACCGCGGTCAGCAACTCCTCGGCGTAGCGCATGTTGCCGATGAGGTTGGCGTCCGAGAAGCTGATGTGCGCCCCGCCCACCGACGCCACCGTCTGGATCTCCGTCAGGACCTGCTCCACGCTCTTGGTCCGGGGCACGCGCCCGTCGGTGATGATGATGTCGCAGAACTCGCACTTGAAGGGGCAGCCCCGGGTGGTCTGCAGGAAGTAGTAGAGGTAGTCGTCCCGGGACGCCAGGTCCAGCCTCGGCACCGGCGAGAGGGTGATGTCGATGTTGCCCTCCTGCTTGTAGAGGGGCTGGTAGCTCCCCGACCGGAGGTCGTCGCAGAACTGCGGCCAAGTGATCTCCACCTCGCCGTCGAAGACCACGTCGAAGAGCCCGTCGGTGAAGCGTTCCGGGCACAGGGACGGGTACGGGCCTCCCACCACCACGGTCTTCCCCTGTTCCCGGAAACCTTGCGCCAGCTCCCGGGCCCGGGCGTACTGGATGTTCCAGCACGAGATGGCCACCACGTCGGCGTCCGTTTCCGTCTCCAGGGGCCGGACGTTCTCGTCCTGGAGCTCCACGTCGAAGTCGGGCGGCGTCAGCGCCGCCACGGTGAGCAGTCCCAACGGCGTCTGCGCGCAGCGCTGGGGCAGGATGTCGGTAATGCCCGTCAGGCGCCACAGCGAGTTCGGGAAGCGGGGGTTGACGAACAGGATCTTCATGGGGTGGAACTCCTCATCGAGCGGGCGTCCTGGCGCGCGGGGAACGGGCGGCGCGCAGGCCGCGCCTGCCTCGCCGCGGTTTTCCTTTTCGTTCCGGGAATGTTTTACTGTTGCCTGCGTCGAGAGGACCCGGAACCGGCAACGGACGCATTTCCACCACGGTACCAGCCGTCCGGCGGCGATGTCAAGGCGGAAGGCGTCGTAAAGACGGTATTTCCGGACTCTTCCCGGACTTCCATGATCCAGCTCTACAACGTCTCCAAGGTCTATCCGCCGGACTACACCGGGGTCAGGGACGTGACGCTCCAGGTGGAGGACGGCGAGTTCCTGTTCCTGTGCGGACCCAGCGGCGCGGGCAAGACCACGCTGCTGCGGCTGCTGTTCCGTTCCGAGCAGGCCACCGAAGGCCAGATCCTCGTGTGGGGGCGGAACATCACGCGCCTGAAGGGCAGGGGGCTGGCGGAGTTCCGGCGGCGGCTGGGCCTGGTGTTCCAGGACTTCAAGCTGATCCCCCACATGACCGCGCTGGAGAACGTCTCGCTGGCCGCGGACGTGACCGGCGTCTCCTGGCGCGAGAGCCGGCGCAAGGCCTTCCGGTTGCTGGCCGAGCTCGGGTTGAAGGACAAGTACGGCGTGCTGCCCCCGGCCCTCTCGGGCGGCGAGCAGCAGCGCGTGGCCATCGCCCGGGCCCTGGTCAACGACCCGGAACTGGTGTTGGCCGACGAGCCCACGGGCAACCTGGACCCGGACATGGCCCATGAGACCATGCGGCTGTTCGCGCGCATCCACCGCCGCGGCACCACCGTGCTCATGGCCACCCACGACCTCCGTCTCCTGCGGCTCCTGGACGGCCGCGTCCTGATGATGCGCCGGGGGCGCCTGACCGAAGAGTGGGTCTCCGCGGCTTCGGAGCCATGAGAAGCGCCTACGTCCCGTTCGTGGCCGTCCGGGTCATCAGGAGCCTGCGGGAGCTACTGTGGACCCACGTGCTCACCGCCGGGGTCATGGCCGTGACGCTGTTCGTGTTCGGCGGGTTCCTGCTCGTCCAGGAGAACCTCGGCAGGCTGGTGAAGGGTTGGAGCGACGAGATCCAGGTGTTCGTCTATCTGGGCGACGGGGTGGACCCGGGGGCCGCGGAGACCCTCCGGGCCCGGATGGCCTCCTACCCGGAGGTGAAGGCGGTGCGCTACGTGTCCAGGGAGCGCGCCTGGGAGGACTTCCGCAAGACCCTGGGCGCCCAGTCCGGGATCCTGGAGGGCCTGGACTCGAAGGTCCTCCCCGCCTCCCTGGACCTGGAGTTGCGGTCCGCTTTCCGTTCCCGCGAAGCGGTGCTGGGACTGGCCCGGCGCGTGGAGGCGCTGGAGGGGGTCCAGGACGTGGAGTACCCGGAGACCTGGCTGGAGAAGGTGCGGGTGCTGATGGTCGGCGTCGAATGGCTCAAGTGGGTGCTCGGCGGGTTCCTCTTCCTGGTGGCGTGCCTGATCGTCGGCAGCACCATCAAGCTCGCCATCGTGTCGCGGCAGGACGAGATCCGGATCATGCAACTGGTGGGGGCCGCGGACGGGCTGATCAAGGCTCCGTTCGTCATCGAGGGGATGATACAGGGGCTCGCGGGGGGATGCGCCGCCCTGGTCCTGCTGCGGGCGTCGTTCTCCCTGCTGACCGCGGACGCGCTGGCCCCCTTCGGGGCCTTGGCGCCGGTGGAGCAGCTCGCGTTCCTGGACCCCCGGCAGTGCGTGCAACTGGTGGTCATGGGATGGCTGCTGGGGATCGCCGGGAGCCTGCTGTCGGTGAGGAGGTTCCTGGTTTGACGCTCCCCGGGACCGAAGCCCGCGCCTTGCCCCCGGGCCGCGCGGCCGCAGCCGGCCTCTGCCTCTTGCTGGCCTGCTCGTGGCCCGCGCAGGCGCAGCAGACGGACCGGCCCCGGGAGACGGAGCGGCGCATCCGGCAGGAAAGGGAGGCCCTCGACCGGGTCCGGCGGGGCCGGACGTCGGTGCTGGAGGTGCTGGGCGAGATCGAAGCCGACTTGGCCCGCAAGACCCGGCGGTTGAAGACCCTGGACTCGCTCCTGCCGCGGCAGGAACGGGAGCTGGACCGGGCGGTGGAGGCGTCCGGCGAGGCCGCCGCGGCCTTGGAGCAGGGCCGGAGGGCCCTGGCCGGCCGGGTGCGCGCCCTCTACCGCTGGCGGCGCGCCGGAACGCCCTTCGTGCTCCTCAACGGCGACTTCTCGGCGCTCGAGCTGATGCGGCGCAAGCGCTTCCTGGAAACCGTGCTGAACCGGGACCGGGAGCTGGTCCGCGGCCTTTCCCGGGACGCGCGTCGGAGCCGGGACCTCCGCAAGGAGGTGGGCGCCCGTCGGCGGAAGCTGTCCGAGGAGCGCGACCAGGTGGCGGCGTTGCGGGCGGAACTGAAGGATGAGCGGGCGCGCAAGCGGCGGCGTCTCGCCGACCTGGAGAAGGAGTTGCAACGGTCCCGCCGCCGTCTGGACCGGCTCATCAAGAAATCCGGGTCGGCGCCGGACCTCGCGGGAGACCCCGTTCAGGGAACGGAGGACCCCGGGGACGACAAGGGCCGCGTCGCCGCATCCGCGCCGGGCGTCACCGGGGCCGGACGCCTGGAGATCCCGATCAGGGGCAGGATCGTCAGCAGGTTCGGCGCCCACAAGCACCCGGAGCTGGACCTGGAGGTCCACCTTCCGGGCATCGACATCGCCGCCCCCGCGGGCGCCGAGGTCCGCGCCATGGACCGCGGCCGGGTGCTCGCCGTCGATCGGATGCCGGGCTACGGCAGGATGCTCGTCATCGACCACGGCAGCGGCTACCACACGGTTTACGGACGCCTCTCGGAACTCGACAAGGCGAAGGAAGACCGGGTGGAGCGAGGCGAGCGCATCGCCTGGGTCGGGGAGCGTGGATCGTCCGGCGAGTCCCGTCTCTATTTCGAGATGAGGAAGAACCGCAAGCCGGTGGACCCGTTCCCGCGGTTCGGGCGCTCGGCCAGGCGCCGGCAGCGCTGAGCCGGGAGGGGCGCGGGGTTTGCGTTCGCGGCGCCAAGGTCTAGAATCAACCGACCGTCAACCGGAGGAGACCCTACCATGAGCTCCTGGTATCGGAAGCACCGCATGTATGGCTGGTTTCTCGCCCTGGGCTGGGTCCTCTTCGTTGCGGGGCTGCTGGCGCCCCGGGTCTCGGCCGTGGGGCCCGACGGCTACCGGAGCCTGGAGACCTTCGCGAACGTCCTGGCCATGGTCCGGGAGAACTACCTGGAGGAGGTGGACACCGAGACCCTCGTGGCCGGGGCCATCCGGGGGATGATGAGGTCCCTGGACCCCCACAGCGGGTACCTGACCGAGGAGGCCTACCAGGAGCTCCAGACCGAGACCGAGGGGCGTTTCGGCGGACTCGGCCTGGAGATCACCGTGCGCGACGGCCTGCTGACGGTGGTTTCGCCCATCGAGGACACCCCCGCGGCCCGGGCGGGAGTGCGGACGGGCGACCAGATCGTGGGCATCGACGACGAGTCCACCGAGGACCTGGGCCTCGGGGAGGCGGTCAAGCGCCTCCGGGGACCCCAGGGAACCAGCGTCACCATCCAGGTCCGGCGAAAGGGCCACGACAAGCTCCTGACCTTCACCATCGTTCGGGACGTGATCCGCATCAACAGCGTGCGCGCCCACGTGCTGGAGCCGGGGTTCGTGTATGCGCGCATCGCACAGTTCCAGAACGGGACCGGCGAGGACCTCGCGGAGGCGGTGGCCGGGAACGAACCCGAGGACGGCGCGGTCAAGGGCCTCATCCTCGACCTGCGCAACAACCCGGGGGGGCTCCTGGGCCAGGCCGTGAGCGTATCGGACCTGTTCCTCGACTCCGGCCTGATCGTCTATACGGACGGACGCCTGGAGCGGCAGAAGCAGAAGTTCCCCGCCACCCGGGAGGGTTCCCGCACCGACTTCCCCATGGTGGTGCTGGTGAACGGGGGCAGCGCCAGCGCTTCGGAGATCGTCGCCGGGGCGCTCCAGGACCACAAGCGGGCCTTGGTCGTGGGCGCCCGGACCTTCGGCAAGGGGCTGGTCCAGACCATACTGCCGCTGGACGACCGCTCGGCCCTGCGCCTGACCACCGCGGAGTACTTCACCCCCAACGGCCGGTCCATACACGAGACCGGGATCCGGCCGGACATCGTCATGGACCCGAGCGCGCAGCCCCGGCCGGGGGACGGGGCCGAAGAGGCGCGGTCGGAGGGCCTCAGGCAGGATGACGGGGGCGAGGGTCCGGGGGAGGGCGCGACCGTCCGGGAGGACATGGTCCGGAGGCTCCGGAGCGACCCCCTGGTGGAGCGCGCCATGGAGCTGCTCAAGGGTTGGGAGATCTTCCGGGGGCTGGCCCGTCCGGGAAAGGCCGCCTGAAGCCGTCATGTCCCTTCCCCTCTCGCCGCGCCCCGCTTCCGAACCGTCCGCGGTGCTGTCGGTCAGCGATCTCAACGAGATCATCCGGGGCCGGCTGGAAACGGGCATGGACGGCCTGTGGGTGGCGGGGGAGCTCTCCAACGTGTACGCGGCTCCGTCCGGACACGCCTATTTCACCCTCAAGGACCATCGTTCGCAGATCGCCGCGGTGATGTTCCGCCGCTACGCCGAGAGGCTGCGGTTCCGCCTGGAAGACGGCATGCAGTTGGTGTGCTTCGGGCGCGTGGGCCTGTACGAGGCGCGCGGCGCGGTGCAGTTCTACGCGGAGGAGGCCGAGGCCCGGGGCAAGGGCGCGTTGGCCGTCGCCTTCGAGCAGTTGAAGAACCGGCTGGAGCGGGAGGGGTTGTTCGACCGGGAGCGGAAGAAGCCCCTGCCGTTCCTGCCCCGGACCATCGGCATCGTCACCTCGATCCACGGCGCCGCGGTGCGGGACATGCTGGCCATCCTGGGGCAGCGGTTTCCGGACCGACGGGTGGTGATCCGCCCGGTGCGGGTGCAGGGCGAGGGCGCCGCGGAAGAGATCGCCCGGGGGATCCGGGAACTGGACGGGAGCGGCCTGCCGGACGTGATGATCGTCGGACGGGGCGGCGGCTCGCTGGAGGACCTCTGGGCCTTCAACGAGGAGGCGGTGGCCCGGGCCATTGCCGCGGCCGGGACGCCGGTGGTGTCCGCGGTGGGCCACGAGATCGACGTGACCATCGCGGACTTCGCGGCGGACCGGCGGGCCGCCACCCCCACCGCCGCGGCGGAGATGGTGACGCCCGTCCGGCGCGAGCTGGCGGAACGGCTGGCGGCGCTCTCGGGCCGCCTCCGGCGGGGGGTGGAAGGCCCCATGGAGCGCCGGCGCGAGAGCCTGCGGCACTGGGCCCGCCGGTTGGCGGACCCCAGCCGCGGCCTGCGCCAGGGGCAGATGCGTCTGGACGACCTCTCCCGGCGGTTGCTGCGCCGCCAGGATGAGTCGGTGTCGCGGCTGCGGGAGCGTCTGGGCCACCTAACAGAACGGTTGCGCGGGGTGGATCCGCTGGCGGTGCTGGGGCGCGGTTACAGCATCGTGTATCGGGTCCCGGACGGCGGCATCGTCAAGGACGCCTCGTCGCTCCGCAAGGGCCATCGCGTGCGGGTCGATTTCGCCGCGGGGCGGGCTGTCTGCCAGGTGGAGGACGTGGAGGAGTAGCCGGAGGCTGGGGTCCGGCCGCGGAGCATCGCCTCGGGGAGGGTTTCGGGATGTCGCAGGAAGACGCGCAGACGGAAGGGACGCGGGATGCCGGCGGGACGCAGGAGGACGGCGAGCCGCGGGAGGACCGGAGCTTCGAGGAATGCCTCGGGTCCCTCGAAGCGGTGGTGGAGCGCATCGAGAGCGGAGAGTTGAACCTGGAGGAGTCGCTGGCGACCTTCGAGGAAGGGGTCGGCCTCATCCGGGTCTGCAACCGGAAGCTCGGCGAGGTCGAGCGGCGGATCGAGGTGCTGACCCGGGACGCCGACGGCAAGTCCAGGCTCCAGGAGTTCGTGGAGGAGGAGCCCGCGGAGTGATGCAGACGCGGGGGCGGATGAGGGGGCGCCGCGGGCGCCCGGGAGCGCAGGGACGATGACGCGAAGGGGGACGGCCAGGGAACGCCTGGACCGGGTGCTGGTGGAGTCGTCGCTGGCTCGCAGCCGCGAGGAGGCGCACCGGTACATCCTGGCGGGAGCGGTGCTGGTGGACGACGAGCCCGTGACCAAGGCCGGGACCCTGGTGAGGCGCGACTCGCGCTTGCGGCTCAAGGCGCGTTCCCGCTACGTGAGCCGCGGAGGGGAGAAGCTCGAAGCGGCCCTGGGGCACTTCGGCATCGACCCCGCGGGCCGGGCGGCGCTGGACGTGGGGGCGTCCACCGGAGGTTTCACCGATTGCCTGCTGCAACACGGCGCGGCCCGGGTCCATGCGGTGGACGTGGGTTACGGACAGCTCGACTGGCGGCTTCGGCAGGACCCTCGGGTGGCGGTGCTGGAGCGCACCAACATCCGCCTCCTGGACCCCGGCGGCCTTGGGGAGAGGCCGGACCTGGCGGTGGTGGACGTCTCGTTCATATCGTTGCGGCTGGTGCTCCCCCGGGTGTGTCGGCTGCTGGCGGACCGGTTCGAAGTCTTGGCCCTGGTCAAGCCCCAGTTCGAAGTGGGCAAGGGCAAGGTGGGCAAGGGCGGGGTGGTGCGCTCGGAGGAGGAGCGCCGGCGGGTGGTCGGCGAGGTGGCGACCGCGGTGGACGCCCTGGGGCTGGAGCGCGCCCCGGCGTTCCCGTCCCCGCTGCCCGGACCCAAGGGGAACCGGGAGTTCTTCCTCCACTGTCTTTCGACGCCCGCGCCGGAGCCGGTCCCGAAAGGGGCGTCCAGGGTTGACTTGGATGGCTGATTGGCTATATTGCGACTGACCTGGGGAGCGGAAAAACCATATGACAGGGGTTCGAATCAAGGACAACGAGTCCATCGAGAGCGCCATCCGGCGTTTCAAGAAGCAGTGCGAGAAAGCCGGGATCCTGGCGGAACTGCGCAAGCGGGAACACTATGAGAAACCGAGCGTCAAGCGCAAGAGGAAGGCCATCGCAGCCAAGAAACGCGCCATGAAGCGCGCTCGAAGTCATCAGTGGCGCTAGGAGTCCCGCACCGGGATCTCGGGACGACCACCGGCCGAGCCTGATCCCGCAAGGTCACGGAGGATTCGCGTGGGAGCCTGCCGGGGACCCGAGACCATCAGCCCTCCATGGCCGCTGTGAACATCGTTGACGCAGTGCTGGCGGCAGTCCTGTGCGTGTTTGCCGCAAGGGGATACGTCAAGGGGCTGTTCCGGGAGGTATTCGCCTTGCTGGGCCTTGCGGTGGGCTTGATCCTCTCCCTGCGGTACTTCGAACCCGTTTCCCTCCGGGTCGATTTCTGGCCCTACTCGCCGATCCTCCTCAAGGTCCTCGTCTTCGTCGCCATCTTCTTCCTGGTTTACATCGGCCTCAACTACGTGGGGCTCCTGCTCCACAGGTCGGCCAGCCTCCTGTTCCTCGGCGGCTTCAACCGTCTGGGAGGCCTGCTGGTGGGCGGCGCCAAGGGCGCGGTGTTCATGGGCGTGGCGCTCTTCTTCCTGGTGTCCCAGGCGTGGATTCCGCAAGACGTGGAGCAGGAGTTCGGCTCCTCGGCCCTGGTCGGCCCGCTCTACCGGTTCGGCCGGACCGCCATGGCCATGGGCGTGTCCGTCCGGTGGCGCGACCTGTCGGGGTCCCCGGCGCCGGACGCGGCCGGATCTGGGCCGGCCCGGCCGGATACCGCGGAACCGGGCGCGGCGGCGCCGGATGCAACGGAACCGGCTCCGGCCCCGCCGGACCCCGCCGGGGACGGTTCCCGACACGGCGCATGATCTCCGACAAGACCACTCGAGAGGTTCGCGCGCGTTCCTCCATCGTGGAGGTGGTCTCCGACTACGTTACCCTCAGGAAGACCGGCCACAACTACTCCGGTCTGTGTCCCTTCCATTCCGAGAAGACCCCGTCCTTTACGGTCAACGAGGAAAAGGGGGTCTTCTACTGCTTCGGTTGCCAGGCGGGGGGAGACGTCTTCAAGTTCCTGATGCTGTACGACGGGCTCACCTTCCCGGAGTCGGTGGAACGGTTGGCGGAGCGGTACGGCATCCGCGTCGAGTCCTCCGACCCCGGAGGCGCCCGGCGGGACGCCCGGCGCGGCGACCTGTTCCGGTTGAACGAGCAGGCTGCGGAGTTCTTCCAGGCGCAGTTGCAGGACGCCTCCCAAGGCGCCCGGGGCCGGGCCTACCTGAAGGAGCGGGGGGTGGACGAGAGCCTTTGGCGGCTCTTCCGCCTCGGCTTCGCGCCCCGGGGCGACGCCCTCGCGGGCCGGTTCCGGACCGCGCCGGGAGAGGCCGCGGAAGCGGGGCTGTTGGTGGAGAGGGAACGGGGCCGCTACCGCGACAGGTTCTTCGACCGGATCATCTTCCCCATCACGGACCCGGGCGGCAAGGTCGTGGGCTTCGGCGGCCGGGTCATCGACGACGGCAGTCCCAAGTACCTCAACTCGCCGGAGACGCCCCTCTTCCACAAGGGCTCGCAGGTCTATGGCCTGGGGCAGGCGAGGGAAGGGGTCCGGGCCATGGACCGGGTGGTGGTGGTGGAGGGCTACCTGGACGTGCTGGCGCTGGCCCAGTCCGGCGTGCCCCACGCGGTGGCGACCCTCGGCACGGCCCTGACGGCCGACCACCTGAGGCTGCTCGCCCGTTACACCCGGAACGTCACCGCCCTGTTCGACGGGGACGCCGCGGGGCGGAACGCCGCGGCCCGCAGCTTCGAGGCGTTCCAGCAGGCCGGCGTCTGGGGGCAGGCCGCGTTCCTCCCCCAGGGGGAAGACCCGGACACCTTCGTGAGGTCCCGGGGCAAGGCGGCGCTGGAGCAGGTGCTGGCGGACGCCGTGCCGGTGGTGGACTATTACCTGAACTGGCTGCGGGATAGCTGCGGCGGCGGTCTCGGCGGCAAGAGCCGGTTGGCCAACGAGGTCGGGCGAACGCTCGCCAAGGTCGCCAACCCTTTCGACCGGGAGCTGCTGGCGCGGCGGTCCGCGGACCTGCTGGGCATCCGGGAAGAGACCTTGCGCCGTCACGCCGGGGAGGACCGCGGGGCGGCCGCGAGGACTTCGGGGAGCGGCGGCAGGGTCGGCGGCGACCGGGAGCGGTGGTCCCCGGGCGAGGACCTGGCCGAATCCTCGCTGGTGGCGCTGATGCTGCGCTTCCCGTCGGTGGCCGCGGCGTTGCGGCGGCAGCCCATGGAAAAGCTCGTGACCGACAAGTGGCGCGAGGTGATCCGGCGGCTCCTGGCCGGGCCCGATACCGGCGTGGAGGTGGGCGCGTTGACCGAGGGGCTGCCGGCCGAGCTCGCGTCGGAGGTGGCCGCGTTGGCGCTGCGAGGCCAGGAGATCGCCGAGGAACAGCGGGACCGGATGACGTCCGATTGTATCTTCTTTCTGCAAAGACGATACCTGAGGAGCCTCGAACGGGAGTTGTGCCGGGCGATCCGTGTCGCGGAAGAGTCCAGCGACGACGAAGCCAAGAAAGAGAGGATGCGGCAATGGCAGGACGTCGTGCAAAAGGAACGTCGCCTGGAGCGCATGAGGGCAAGCTAACGGACCGCACGAAGCCGGTCCGGGAGGTTTCCCGGGCCCGCTCGGCGAAGCGGGAGCGGGACGTCAAGCGGCTGATCGACCTCGGCAGGGAAAAGGGGTACGTGACCTACGACCAGGTGAACGACATGCTGGCGTCGGACGTGGTGTCGCCGGAACAACTCGACGACATCATGTCCGTCTTCGGCGAGATGGACATCGAGGTGGTGGACGCCAACCAGCGGCTGGCGTTGAACGCACAGGGGGAGGACGCCCCGGGCGGCGACCCCGAGGAGGGGGAGGCCGAGTACGACGCGGAAGGGGACGCCGCGGGCAAGACCGGCGACCCGGTGCGCATGTACCTGCGCGAGATGGGCAACGTGTCGCTGCTCAGCCGGGACGGGGAAGTGGAGATCGCCAAGAGGATCGAGGAAGGCGAAGGGGTGGTGGTCGAGCACGCGCTCTCCTGTTCCGCCGCGGTCCAGCACGTGCTCGAGCTCGGGGACCGCATCCGGCGCGGCGAGGTCCGGGTGCACGAGGTGGTCCGGGGGGTGGAAGCCGAGAGCGAGGACCGGGAGACGGAGGAGGCGCACGCGCAGAAGCTCCTGGCCCAGATCGACAAGCTGGGCCGCATGGTGCGGGAGCGCGAGGGGGCGTTGGAGAAGGTCCGCAAACGCAACCCCCCGGAGGTGAAGCAGCGACTGGAACGGCAGTTGAAGAGTTGCGGGACCAGGATACGCAAGGGGTTGAACGACCTGCGCCTCAACCGCCTTCAGATCGGCGCGGTGGTGGAGAGGCTGAAAGGGGACCTGCGCCGGATCGAGTCGGCGCAATCCACGGTGGCGGGCTTCGAAAGGCGCACCGGCAAGACCGCCCGGGAGCTTCTCGAAATGGCGCCGGGCAACGGCAGGGGGCCCTGGCAGCGAACCGTGGGCGGGTGCCGCATGAGCCGGACCGCGTTCCGGGAGATGCAGGAGCAGCTCCGCAGGGCCGAGGAGGACGTGCAGGGCGCCGAGCAGCGGCTGGAGATGTCGGGCGAGGAAATCTGCCGGCGGGTGCGCTCCATCCACGCGGGGGAGCGCCAGGCGGACCTGGCCAAGAGGCAGTTGATCGAGGCCAACCTGCGCCTGGTGGTGAGCATCGCCAAGAAGTACACCAACCGGGGCTTGCAGTTCCTCGACCTCATACAGGAAGGCAACATCGGCCTCATGAAGGCGGTGGAGAAGTTCGAGTACCAGCGGGGCTACAAGTTCTCCACCTATGCCACTTGGTGGATCCGCCAGGCCATCACCCGGGCCATCGCCGACCAGGCGCGGACCATCCGCATCCCGGTGCACATGATCGAGACCATCAACAAGCTGATCCGCACCTCCCGTTACCTGGTCCAGGAGGTCGGACGGGAACCGACCCCGGAGGAGATCGCCGACAAGATGGAGATCCCCCTGGACAAGGTCCGCAAGGTGCTGAAGATCGCCAAGGAGCCCATATCCCTGGAGACGCCGGTGGGAGAGGACGAGGACAGCCAACTGTGCGACTTCATCGAGGACAAGCGGGTGGCGACGCCGTCCGACGCGGTGTCCAGCCTCAACCTTTCGGAGCAGACCCGGAAGGTGCTGGCGACCCTGACCCCGCGGGAGGAAAAGGTGCTGCGGCTGCGGTTCGGCATCGGCGAGAACTCGGACCACACTCTGGAGGACGTGGGACAGAAGTTCACGGTCACACGGGAACGCATTCGCCAGATCGAGGCCAAAGCCTTGCGCAAGCTGCGCCATCCTAGTAGAAGCAAGAGGCTCAGGAGTTTCATCGAAGGATAGGGGCCTCCCTTGCGCGGTGGGCGCGCTTCCTTCGTTCGTTCCCCGGTTTCCGGGCCCATAGCTCAGTTGGTTAGAGCCACCGGCTCATAACCGGTAGGTCCCTGGTTCGAGTCCAGGTGGGCCCACCCGCCTCTTTTTGCGATCCGCTTGCGCCTGCCCGGACGGGATCCCGGGGGAGCCGCTCGTCCGAACGGACGGTGACTTGGACGGGACGGCCGACGACGCGCGCCGCGGCTTGGCGCCGGCGCCGGTACGGTCCTACAGGCCGTACAGGGCCTTGGGGTTGTGGTAGAGGATGTTGTCCTTGCTCTCCTGGCTCAGGCGGGTCATCTGCTTCAGGTCGCGGATGGCGTCCATCTCGCTGGACGGGTCCGTGTGGCCGTAGTCGGTGCCGATGACCAAGCCCCCCTCGCCGGCGTACCGGATGACGTAGGGGATGTCGTCGTTGGTCTGGCAGGTGACGAATATGCCGTATTCCTGGAAGACGTCCCTGGGGAACTTCCGCCCCACCACCTGGTAGCGGTTCTCCGCCTCCAGGTAGATCCACGGCACCCACTGGGCGGAGGCTTCGATGAAGCCCCACCGCAGGTCGGGGAAGACGTCGGGGATCTCGCTCATCAGCAGCCCCAGGCACGAGGTGACCGTGGGCGCCCGGAACATGGCGAAGCGGCCCGCCGCGGTCAGGCGGTAGGTGTCGCAGTTGACCGGGTTGCCGTTGGCGATGTGCACCGCGACGGCGAGGTCCAGGTCGCTGGCCTGCTGGTAGATGGGGTAGAAGTACGGGTCGGTCATGTCCCGCTCCCCCTCCAGGGGCCGCATGCAGACGGCCACCGCGCCGTCTTCCCTGGCCTGCTTCATCTGCGCCGCGGCCTCGTCCAGGGTCATCACCGGCAGCACGCAGGACCAGCGCAGCCGCCCTTGGCTCTGGCGGTAGATGTCCCCCAGCCAGCGGTTCCAGCTCCGGCACAGGGCGGCCTCCACGTCCGGCTTCGAGGTGATCTGCTCGATCCAGAAGGTGTTGTGCAGCACCTGCACGTCGATGCCCAGTTGGTCCATGTGGTCGATGCGAAGCTGCACGTCGTCCAGTTCCCGGGCCGCCTGGGGGGACTCGACGTTCCTTCCGAACTGGTCCGACAGGTCGCGCAGTTGCTGCTCGCTGAAGGTGGGGAAGCGGAACCCGCGGATCTTCTCGTCGATGACCCAGTATTGCTTGGTGGGCTCCTGGGGCGACGCGAACAGCGCGGGGCGGAACTTCTCCTCCGACGGCTCCAGGTAGTCCCACGTGCGTTCCGTCTCGATCACGTGGGCGTCCGCATCGATGACCTGGATCTTCTCCTGGCTGGACATGGCTCGACTCCTTGCTGCAAGGCCGGGAGCGTCCCGGACCGTTACCGTCCTCCCGCGCGCCCCGGGGGACGCGCGCACTTGCCAAGTTCGACCAAAGGGCGGGTTTTGTCAAACCTTTCGTCGAACCCCTTCGCCGGGCGTCAATGCAGGTTGGCGCCGCCGTTCACCAGGATGGACTGACCGGTGACGAAGGCGCTCAAATCCGAAAGCAGGTACAGCGCGGTCCCCACCACGTCCTCCGGCCGTTCGATGCGGTTGAGCATGCGCTTGGCCGCGGACCGCTCGTATTCCCGGAGGGCGGCCTCGGTGGGATCGGGCTCGCTCGCGGTGGACCCCGGGGCGAGGGTGTTCACGCGGATGTCGAAGGGGCCCAGCTCACGGGCCAGGACCCGGCTGAAGCCCACCACCGCGGCCTTGGACACCACGTAGTGCATCATGCCGGCGCCGCCGTTGTAGGCCATGTTCGAGGCGATGTTGACGATGCTTCCTTGGCGTCGTTCCTGCATGGCCGGGGCCACCGCGCGGCTGCACAACCACAGCCCCTTGACGTTCACCGCCATGACCCGGTCCCACTCTTCCTCCCGGATGTCCTGGAAGCCCGAGCGGGTCACCGGCACGCTGAGGAAGACCGCGGCGTTGTTGACCAGCCCGTCGATGCGGCCGAAAGCCTCCAGCGCGGCCCGGGCCATGGCCCGGCAACTGGAGGAGTCCGCCACGTCGGTGCGGACCCCCAGCGCGCGGGCGCCTTCTCCGGAGACCTCCCGGGCTGCCGACGCCGCGGCCGCCTCGTCGATGTCCGCGGCCACGGGTATGCCGCCCTCCCGAGCGATGCCCTTGCAGTAGGCCCGGCCGATGCCGTTTCCCCCGCCGGTCACGATGACCACTTTCCCGTCCAGAAGACCCATGACCCCTTCCTTTCCCGTGTCAGCGGAGCGCCGGCGCCCGGCACGGGGAGGCTGCGCGGTGCGCGCCGCGGTGGAGCGCATGATCGCCCCGCGTCAGCGGAGAGCCAGCGCCCAGCACAGGGCCACCGCCGCGGCCGCCGCGGCGCCGAGCCTGAGTTGGGCGCGGGGCGTCCCGGGGCGGTCCGGGGACCGCTCCAGCAGGACGCCTGCGGCGCCGCCGGCCCCGAACCCCCAGAGATGGGCCCATATGTCCACCCGCGGGCCTCCGGTGCCGACCATGGCCAGCACCGCGAGCCCCGCGGCCAGCGGTATCCAGGCCTGCCGCCCCCGCAGCCCGAGCCGCCGGCGCCGCACCACTCCGGCGCCCCCGAGCAGACCCAGGGCGCCGAAGACCGCGGTGGAGGCGCCGATGGAGACGTGGTCGTAGGCGTGGAACCAGGCGTTGCCCAGGTTCCCCAGGGCCCCGACGCCCAGCGCCAGCGCGGCCCCGAGGCCCGGCCCCAGCCACCGGCACACCCCGGTCAGGAGGAACGCCAGGGCCGCGGCGTTGGCCCCGGCGTGGGCCGGGTCCGCGTGCAGGGTCAGCGCGGTCACCGTGCGCCAGAGCTCCCCGCGCAGGATCCACTCCGCGGAAGCGCCGCCGTGCTCGACCCAGCGCACCGACTCCTGCGTCCATGCGTGGGCGAAGTAGAAGGCCAGCAGCCCTGCCGAGGCTCCCAGCCCCGTGTAGAACGGACTCCGGCCGGGCCACGGGCGTTCTTCCGGCTCGGGGGCGCGGTTCTCGCTCTCGTAGGCCCAGAGCTCGGTCACCGCCTGCTCCAGGTGGCGGGACGGCACCGACACCGCCCATCCCCCGGAGGCGCTGCGCAGCAGGCGGGGACCCAGGCCTTCCGCTTCCAGCACCAGCGCCCATTCCTCGGCCCTGGCGAGCTCCGGCGTCCTCCTTACGATGCTTTCCCTTCCGGTCCGGACCATGACGGCGGTTCGACGCGCCCGTGCGTTTCCCCCAATGGAAACCCTGAACGATTGATTGCGGATCTCAGGGAAACTCTGAACAATCCCAGAGGGAGAGGGCGTCCTTCGACTTCGCTACGCTACGCTCAGGACGAACGGAGACAGGAGGGTCACGTGAGGGAATAACCCCATCCATGCCCCGATTGTCCAGAGTTGCCTTGGAGTAGCCGCCGCTACAAGGACGTATGATAGCGCGGTAGCCGCCCCTGTTTACAGCCCCTTCCCCCGGTTCCCTTCCTGTCTCGCCGGCCTGCCCTGGCACCTGCCCCTACCCTTGCCCCGGGTTCACGGCCCTTCCCCCGGTCCCCTTCCTGTCTCGAATGGAACCTGCTCCAAGACCCTTGATATCCCCGTTCATCCTGAGGGTACGAAGTGAAGTCCCCCGTTCATCCTGATGGTACGAAGCAAAGTCCCCCGTTCATCCTGATGGTACGAAGCAAAGTCCCCCGTTCATCCTGAGCGAAGCGAAGCCTCCTGTCTCCGTTCGTCCTGAGCGTAGCGTAGCGAAGTCGAAGGACGCGCTTCGGCGGCGTCACTCCAGCACGAGGGGCGTGTCGTCCCGGTTGGCCCACTCGGCCATGGACCCGTCGTAGTTGCGCGCCCGCTCGTAGCCCAGCAAGGTCAGGACGAAGACTCCGTGCGCCGCACGGATGCCGCCCTGTCAATAGGTGACCACCTCCCGGTCCGGCGGGACCCCGGCCCGCTCCAGCAGCGCTCGCAGCTCTCCGGCCTGCCTGAAGGTCTTGTGCCCCTGGTCTTCGAGGAAGTCGAGCCACTCCAGGTGCACCGCCCCGGGCACGTGGCCTACCCGCCGGTTGCCGCGGTCGTTGGCGCCCGTCCATTCCCCGTCCGAGCGCACGTCGAGATAGACCACCTCCGGGTTGCCCACGTTGGCCTTGCCGTATTCCAGTGTGCACACCAGGTCGGGGTTGGCCTTGGGGTCGAAGACCGCGGCCGGGGGCTTCGGCGCGTGGAGGGCCACCGGACGCCCCTCGTCGAACCACTTGGTCCATCCGCCGTTGAGCACGGTCACGTCGGTATGGCCGTAGTAGTTCAGCACCCACCACAAGCGGCTGGCCCAGAGGGAGCCGTTGCTGTCGTAGGCCACCACCCGCACGCCGCGGCCGATGCCCAGGCCTTCCATCACTTCCTTCACCGTGTCCGGCGGCGCCACCAGGGGGTATTTCCTGGGGTCCGCGGGATACTCGGGCTGCTTGATGTAGTGGTGCACGCGGATGCCCACCGCCCCCTCGATGTGGGCCCGGCGATAGACGTCGAAGGGGTCGCAGTCCACGATGCGGACGTCCGGGTCGTGGAGATGCTGCTCCAGCCAATCGGTCTCGGTCAGGAGTTCCGGGCGAGCGTACGTCATGTGGCCACCTCCGTGCGGGCCCGGTTCCTCGCGGCCGGGGTCCTCGTTGCGAGAGCCGCGTGAAGCAAACCGTCGAGGAAACCGTCAGGGCCGGCTTGTCCCATCTGTAGCAGATCGGACGGGGAGGCGCGAGAAGAGCGGTCCCGTGGGTCTCTTCGGGTTGCAACGCCGGGGCTTCCTGGGTGACAATGGACTACGGAACCTCTGGACGAGCGGGACAGGGAGCATGAGCGCGTCTTTCGACTTCGCTCTGCTACGCTCAGGACGAACGGAGACAGGAGTATCAGGGTGAGGGAGTCCATCCCGGACGGCTCGATCGTTCAGGGGTTCCCTACAGGAAACTCTGAACAACGGGACAGGGGCATGAGCGGGGACGAGGGAATGAGCGCGTCCTTCGACTTCGCTTCGCTACGCTCAGGACGAACGGGGATAGCTCAACGAGCGGGGACAGGAGCTGCCGCCTTGGCCAACGGCTCGTCCGACCCGGGATAGCTCAGGCGAGCGAGGACAGGAGTGCCAGAGCGAGGGAGTCTATCTCGGACGTCTCGATCGTTCAGGGGTTCCCATAGGAAGGACGCGCGTTCGCGCGTGTCCGCAGGCGCCGGATGGTCCGGCAGGTTCGCCCGGGGGGAAACCATATGTCACCAGTCATCGACGCAGACGCCCACGTGATCGAGACGGAGCAGACCTGGGAGTTCATGGAGGAAGGGGACCGGGCCCTGGCCCCGGACCTCCTGGTGTCGGAGCGCAGCGGCTTGCGCTACTGGCGCATCGACGAACGGGTAGTGCCCAACACCAACATCGGCCTCAACACCACCGCGGAGTCCCGGGAGTTGGCCAACGTGGAGGCGCGGATCGCGCACATGGACCAGTTGTCCGTGGACGTGCAGGTCATCTACCCGACGCTGTTCCTGCGCCCGCTGACCGCGCGGGCGGACGTGGAGCGCGCCCTCTGCCGAGGCTACAACCGCTGGCTTGCGGAAATATGGCGGCAGGGGCGCGGCCGCCTGCGGTGGGTGGTGCTGGCGCCGGTGATGTCCATGGACCGGGCCCTCGAGGAGATCCGCTTCGGCAAGGACAACGGCGCGTGCGGGGTGTTCATCCACGGCATCGAGGGGGAGCGGCTGCTCTCGGACGACACCTTCTTCCCCATCTACCGGGAGGCGAGCGACCTCGACATGCCCATCTGCATCCACGCCGGCGGAGGGAGCCTGGGCCATTACGACCTGTTCGCCCAGGACGTGTTCTCGCGCTTCAAGCTGCCTGCCGTGGGCGCCTTCAACAACCTCATCTACCGGGGCGTGCCGGACCGGTTCCCGGAGTTGCGCTGGTGCTTCGTGGAGACCACCTCCCAGTGGGTCCCCTATGCGCTCAACGACCTGCTCATCCGCACCCGGGCCGAGTTGGCCTTTCGCCGCGCCCACTCGGCGAGCGCCCTCGCGGGAGTGCGCGGCGCGCCCCGGGAGTTGGCGGAGCGGAACCTGCTCCGGGACAACCGCATCTACGTGGCCTGCCAGACCACCGACGACCTGCCCTACGTCCTGGAGCACGCCGGGGAGGACAACATCATCGTCGGCACCGACTACGGGCACGCCGACTACTCCAACGACATGGAAGCCATCGCCAAGCTGTCCCAGGACGGCGTGCTCGCCGCGGGCGCGGCCGACAAGATCCTGAGCGACAACCCCAGGCGGCTCTACGGACTGTAGCGCCGCGGAGGGTCGGAAAGCCGGTCCGATTTCCCGGAGCACCTGCGGCAGGCAGGCGGTCCTTCGAGAAGAGCGCGTCCTTCGACTTCGCTTCGCTACGCTCAGGACGAACGGGAATGGGAGGGTCAGGACGAAAGGGGATAGGAGTGTCAGGGCAAGGGAATCCATCCTGAATGTCCCGATTGTTCAGGGGTTTGTTGAAAGGAGGTCAGGATGCCGAGGATCCTCGCACGAGGGCTTTCACAGGAGCGGGACGGGATACCGGGGTTCGTGGCGGCGCCGGACCGGGGCACGCCCGGACCGGCGTTGCTGATGGTCCACCACCACTACGGGGTCACGGGGCACATCAAACACATGGCCTGCGAGTTCGCCGAGCAGGGCTACACCGCGCTGGTTCCCGACCTGTACGGGCTCCTGGGCTTCGCCGACTACCACGGCGTCCAGAAGGAGACCACGGACGGACGGTTCGTGGAGGTCATCGGCCAGGGTTGGCGATACCTGCTCGGACGGGACGACGTGGACGAGAAGCGGGCGGCGGTCATGGGGCTGTGCATGGGCGGGCGCATCGGCATCCACTTCGTGGCGGCGACCCCCGAGGTCGCGGCGTTCCTGGGCTATTACCCCTCGGTGCGGGACGAAGGCCCCAGCGACCTGCGGCCGCGCCATCCCAACGAGTCCGCCCGGGATATCCGTTGTCCTTCCATGACCTTCTTCGGAGGCAGGGACCGGGTCGCGCCGGTGCCGGTGCAGGAGAAGCTGCGGGCGAGTTTCCTGGAAGGCTCCCTCGACGTCGAGTGGCATTTCTTCCCCCAGGCGGGCCACGGGTTCGCTCTGGCCGACGGCGACGCCTACGACCCGGCCCTGGCCAAGCTCACGTGGCCGCTGGCCACGAACTTCCTCGACCGCGTGCTCGGCCTGGGGCGTGACCCCTCGCCGGAGTCATGCCCCGGGTGGAGGGAATCCCGTTCCCGGAACGTCTGACAGGAGGACGGATACCCTCACCCCGATCCCCCCATTCCCGTTCGTCCCGAGTTCGTCCCGAGCGTAGCGAAGCGAAGTTGCGGGGCGTGAGCCCTCGCCGAAGTCATGCTCCGGGTGGAGGGAGTCCCGTTCCGGAACCTCTGACAGGAGGACGGACGTCCTCACCCCGACCCGTCCCATCCCCGTTCGTCCCGAGCGTTTGGAATGAAACGTGTCCGGGATACGTTCCAGATGTCTTCACCCGGACTCTCTGATTCCCGTTCGTCCTGAGCGTAGCGAAGCGAAGTCGAAGGACGCGCTCACGGGCGCGTCACGGCCGATGGTCCAGCCGCGGCCTGCGCCGATACCACTCCGCGGCCCGTTCGTAGGCGTGCGCGGCGCGGAGCACTCGGGCCTCGCCGAAGCGCGGCCCCACGAACTGGAGACCGATGGGGAGGCCGCCCGACGAGAAACCGCAGCACGCGCTCAGGGCCGGCAGGCCGGTCAGGTTGAAGGGCGTGGTGAACAGGGAACGGAAGTTCACTCCGGGTCCTTCCAGCCGGATCTCCCTTCCGTCCACTTCCATGGCGCCTCGCTTGCATTCCTCGATGGTGGGTGCGGGCACCGGGGCCGTGGGCGCGGCGATCACGTCCACCGCCTCGAAGACCTGGTCGAACTCGCGGCACAGGGCGCGCCGGATGCGCTGCGCGGCCACGTAGGCTTCGGCGGGGATCAGCAGGGCGCCGATGTTCTGGTGCAGCAGCCGGGTGCTGTAGTCACGAGGCCGGGCTTTCAGGTAGGGTAGGTGCTCGGCCACGTTCTCCGGGCGCGTGATGCAGGTCCAGACCACCCGCGCGGCGTCCAGGTGAGGGGGCGCCTCCACCTCCCGCAGACTCGCTCCGAGGGATTCGAGCCGGCGCTGCGCTTCGAGGAATGCCGACCTGACCTCCCCGGCCATGTGGCGGTCGAAGTAGTCCTTGACGATCCCCACCCGGAGTCCCTCGATGCCCGCGTCGAGGTCGGCCTCGTAATCCGGCACGGGCTCCCGGGCGCTGTCGGGGTCCTCGGGGTCCCTGCCCGCGATGGCGCGCAGGATCAGCGCGCAGTCCCGCACGGTCTTGCCGAACACGCCCAGGTGGTTGGTGGAGTAGCCGCCGTTGGCGGGCACGTGCCCGAACCGGCTGATCCGGCCGTAGGTGGGCTTGAACCCCACAGTGCCGCACAGGGATGCCGGGTTCCTGACCGAGCCGCCGTTGTCGGTGCCGATGGAGCCCAGGCACAGGCTCGCGGCCACCGCCGCGGCCGAGCCGCCGCTCGACCCTCCCGCGATCCGGGCGGTGTCCCAGGGGTTGTGAGTCGTGCCGTAGTAGGGGTTGATGGTGGTGCCGCCGTTGGCCCATTCGTGCATGTTGGTCTTGCCCAGGATGACCGCGCCCGCCTGCTTGAGCCGCGCCACCGCGGTGGCGTCGAAGTCGGGAACGCAGTCGGCCAGCACCTTGGATCCCGCGGTGGTGCGGATCCCCCGCGTGGCGAGGTTGTCCTTGACGGACAGTGGGATGCCGTGGAGCGGACCCCGGTACTTTCCTTCGCGTATCTCGGCCTCCGCGGTGCGGGCCTGTGACAGCGCTTGCTCCCGAGCCACCGTGACGTAAGCGTTGATCTCGGGGTCCAGCTTCTCGACCCGCTCCAGCATCCTCTCGGTGAGTTCCACCGGGGACATCTCCCCGCTCTCGATCTGCGCCGCCGCCTCCTGCAACGTCGTCTCGGTCAGGTCACGTTCGGTCATGGGCGAGCATCTTCGATGTACTTCCGGCCGCTGTCAAGCGATTGCGCCGTTTGGGGAGACGTTGCATACTTGCAGAAACCCTGAACGATTACCCCCGTTCATCCTGAGCGTAGCGAAGCGAAGGCCTCCGTTCATCCTGAGCGTAGCGTAGCGAAGTCGAAGGACGCGCTTTCCCGCAGGGAGACGGAGTTCGAGCCGGAATCGTCCAGGGTTTCCTTGCCGTTGACCGCCATCGACGTGCGGAAGACGGCCGCGGGAGGCAAGTCATGAGCGCCCTCAACATCGGCAACTTCATCTGGGGCATCGCGGACGACGTGCTGCGCGACGTGTACGTGCGGGGCAAGTACCGGGACGTCATCCTGCCCATGACGGTCATCCGCCGCCTGGACGCAGTGCTGGAGCCCACCAAGGAAGCGGTGCTCCGCATGAAGGAGCGGTTGGACGCCGCGGGGGTCGCGAATCAGGACAGCGCGTTGTGCCAGGAGTCCGGCCAGGCGTTCTACAACACGTCCCCCTTCCGGCTCCGCGACCTTGCCTCCCGCGGACGGCAGCAGCGGTTGCGGGCCGACTTCGAGGCGTACCTCGACGGCTTCTCGCCCAACGTCCAGGAAGTCCTGGAGAAATTCCGGTTCCGCAACCAGATCCCCACGCTGGTGGAAGCGGACGCGCTGGGTTTCCTGCTGGAGAAGTTCCTGGACAGGTCGGTCAACCTCGGTCCCGAACCCGTGCGGAACGAGGACGGCTCCATACGGCTGGAGGGTCTGGACAACCACGGCATGGGCACGGTGTTCGAAGAGCTCATCCGCCGCTTCAGCGAGGAGAACAACGAAGAGGCCGGGGAGCACTTCACCCCCAGGGACGTGGTGCAGCTCATGGCCCACCTGGTCTTCCGGCCCGTGGCCGATCAGGTCAAGTCCGGCACCTACCTCGTGTACGACGGCGCTTGCGGCACCGGCGGGATGCTGACCGTCGCGGAGGAGACGCTGACGGAGTTGGCGAGGAAACAGGGCAAGGAAGTGTCGGTGCACCTGTACGGCCAGGAGGTGAACCCGGAGACCTACGCCATCAGCAAGGCCGACCTCATCCTCAAGGGAGAGGGCGTCGGGGCGGACAACATGCAGTACGGCTCCACGCTCTCCGGGGACGGATTCCCGACCCGGGAGTTCGACTTCATGCTCTCCAACCCGCCTTACGGCAAGAGCTGGAAGAGCGACCTGGAGCGCATGGGCGGCAAGTCCGGCGTCAAGGACCCGCGCTTCGTGGTGGAGCATAGCGGCGACAGCGAGTACTCGCTGATCACGCGGTCCAGCGACGGCCAGATGATGTTCCTGGCCAACATGCTGAGCAAGAGGAAGCAGGACACCCCCCTGGGCAGCCGCATCGCCGAGGTCCACAACGGAAGCTCCCTCTTCACCGGCGACGCCGGTCAGGGCGAGAGCAACATCCGCCGCTGGATCATCGAGAACGACTGGCTGGAAGCGGTCGTCGCGCTGCCTCTCAACATTTTCTACAACACCGGCATCGCCACCTATATCTGGGTGCTCAGCAACCGCAAGGCCGAACAGCGGCGGGGCAAGGTGCAGCTCATCGACGCCACCCAATGGTTCCGGCCCCTGCGCAAGAACCTGGGCAACAAGAACTGTGAACTTTCGGGCGACCACATCCAACGCATCTGCGACGTCTTCCTCGCCTTCGAGGAGACCGAGGAGTCGAAGATATTCCCCAACGAGGCGTTCGCCTACTGGAAGGTGGTCGTGGAGCGGCCCCTGAGGTTGGAAGGCATCGACCCCGAGCGGGCCTACGCCCCCAGGGAAATCCGGGCGCTCAAGGACGAACTCCCGCGTTCGGAGGCCGCGCCGCCGGTCATCAGGAAAGTCCACGAGAGCGGCGCCGAGCCCGACCCGCTATGCGGCAAGTTCGCAGCCGCCATCGACGGCAGGCCCGCGGTGGTGGAGTACGAGCCGGACACCGACCTGCGCGACGTCGAGCAGGTCCCGTTCCAGGAAGAGGGCGGCATCGACGCCTTCCTGAAACGGGAGGTGCTGCCCTACGCGCCCGATGCCTGGTACACGCCCGGCAACCTCAAGGTCGGTTACGAGATCAGCTTCACCCGTTACTTCTACAAGCCGGAACCCCTGCGCTCCCTGGATGAGATACGGGCCGACATACTGGCGTTGGAGCGGGAGACCGAAGGGTTGCTGGAAGAGATCGTGGGAGAGGCGCCGCGCCCCGGCGCCTTCGAGTCGCCGGCGCAACTGGACGAGTTCTTTCGGGAGTGCGACGCTCGGGAAGGTCCTGAGCGTGAACCGGATTGGGAGCAACACCTGAGGGTCATGGACAAGTCCCGCCGCGGGGGACAGGGCGGTTCGTGATATTCGTGGATACCAACATCTTCATGTACGCGGTGGAGCGGCCCCATCCGCTGAGAACCCCTGCCGGGGAGTTCTTTGCCAAGTCCAATCGGGCCGACGCTTCTTCGAAGTCGAAATGAGCGGTGCGGCAGGATGACGGACCTGAAAAAGGAACCTCTGAACAAGCGAGACATCCGGGATAGACTCCCTCACCCTGACTCTCTTATCCCCGTTCGTCCTGAGCGTAGCGAAGCGGAGTCGAAGGACGCGCTCATGCCCCCTGTCCCGATTGTTGAGAGATTCCAAAAGCTCCGCCCTTATCCAGCCTACAAGCCCTCCGGTGTCGAGTGGCTCGGCGACGTGCCGGAGCATTGGAAAGTGCGGCGGCTTCGCACCGTAGCGGAAATGCGCGTAAGCAACGTGGATAAGCACACGAGGGAGGGCGAAGTTCCGGTTCGTCTGTGCAACTACGTCGATGTTTACAAGAACGATCGGATAACCCAGGACCTGCCTTTCATGAGCGCAACGGCATCGCCGGACGAAATCGAAAGATTCCGGCTGGAGCGAGACGACGTACTCGTCACGAAGGACTCCGAGACGTGGGACGACATTGGAGTTCCGGCTCTGGTAACGGAGTCAGCGGATGACCTTCTTTCCGGCTACCATCTGGCGCTGCTACGGCCTTGCAAGGCGATACTCGGGGCATATTTGGCTCTGACTTTGCAGAGCAGGGGGGTTGCCTACCAGTTCCACGTAGGGGCGAACGGCGTTACGCGGTACGGTCTTACCCACTTTGGCATCAAATCCGTCCGTATTCCTCTCCCGCCCCTATCGGAACAGTCGGCCATCGTGCGGTACCTGGATCACGTGGACGCCCGCATCCGCCGGTACGTCGATGCCAAGGAGCGGCTCATCGCGCTGCTGGAGGATGAGCGACAGGCCGTCGTGACCCAAGCCGTCACCCGTGGCCTTGATCCTAGCGTCTCGCTCAAACCTTCGGGTGTGGAGTGGCTAGGTGATGTACCAGAGCATTGGGATGTATTCGCTTTGAAACACCTGGGGACATTCAAGAGTGGGAGTGGATTTCCTGTAGAGCAACAAGGCCAGCAAGATCAAGAAGTTCCTTTCCTCAAAGTCTCTGACATGAATCTTCCTGGCAATGACAAGTTCGTGAAAACTTGGAATAATTCGGTCTCTCACAATACAGCAGCGGCATTGAAAGCAGCAATCTTTCCGGTCGGAACCATTATCTTCCCCAAGGTTGGCGGTGCGATGCTAACTAATAAACGACGCGTCTTGACACAACCTTCCAGCATCGACAATAATTTGATGGGCTGCGTTGTTGCTCGGGGGAATCCTGACTTCGTACTATCGTTATTGCAGCGTATCGACTTGGCAGTCATCACCAAGCCTGGTCCTGTTCCTGCAATCAACGAAGCTGAGATCGGGGAGATCAAAATTGCATTCCCTCCTTTATCGGAACAAAACGCTATCGTCCTATATCTCGACCAAGTTACCGCTGGCATCGACTGTACCATCGCCCGTACCCGGCGGCAGATCGACCTGCTCCGCGAGTATCGCACCCGCCTGGTCGCCAATGCAGTGACCGGCAAGCTGGACGTGCGTGGAGCAACGGCCAAGGTGTCTGTGGAAGATTGAACATGCTTGTTCCTGCCGAATCAAAGATGATTCTCCAGTCTTTCGTGTGAGCGGGGTCTCACGGCGTAATCTGCAAGCCGAACATGGTTTACGAAATAGGATCTACCCACCAACCTAATCGAAAGGTAAAGACATAGCCTCCTGAAGGGTGACGGAACAGTGATAGACTTAATCTCCGTGATTCTCCCCGTGATTGCGAGCGTTTTAACGATAGTGATGATGTTTGTGCAGCGAAACTCGTTGGCATCGTTCATTACCAAGCTTCGTATGAAATGGAAAACTCCGGAGTGGCTTCGAGAGCATTTGAAGGATAAGAACTGCACGTTGACGGATCTCGCTTACCAGTGTGATCCTCAGATTAGGCCTTGGCGTATTTATCGATGGGCGAGAGGTGATAATTGCCTTTCCTTTGCCGAAAAAGAAGCGCTTTGCCGGACCTTGGAGATGGATTTTATGACGCTAGAACTGAACCGGTCTTGGGACATGGATGATAAAAAAAGACAGAAGATCATGCGAGGTATCAGAAAAAACGAGGAAGACTCCTACAGGCGTTACAGGATGATTTACAATCGGCCAGAGTTCGACTTATATGTAGCTGAGTTGGCAGGGCAATTCTTGGAGAAATCAAAATCGCTCGACGAAGTTCACGACATCGACGATCTTTGCGATCCAATGTGGAAAGTGGATGATTATGTGAGGATCACCGAGTTTCTTACGGAGGAAGAAACGACTTTTGCTAGACGGCACTGTGAGAAAAAAGGGATTTTATGTCGTCGAGCGGACATCCTGAATGAACACATACGGTTCGCTGTTATTGCCCGGATGAAAGAGTTCCCTGCCTTGCTTTCACCTTCTAAAAAGGGTTATTAAGGGTTTGAGAGTAGGCGTCACTTGATAGGCGGACAACCGGTCTAAGGGGCACCTTGTCGCTACCGATGTGCTATCGCGTCATGCAGTTCTTCAATCTGCTCCGCATAAACCGCGACTCACAATCAAGCTGGACTGGTATTGTTGAGGTGAAGGAAGGTTGGCCATGATCGAATACAAGACAGGCGACATCATCGCTGAAGACGCCGAAGCGCTGGTCAACACCGTCAAGTGTGTCGGCGTCATGGGGCGCGGCCTTGCTTTGCAGTTCAAGAAGGCGTTTCCCGATAACTTTGACGCGTACGCCGCGGCATGCAGGCAGGGGACGGTTCAGCCTGGCCGGCTGTTCGTCTTCGAGACCGGCCGGATATACCCGCGCTACATCATCAACTTCCCGACCAAGCGCCACTGGCGGGACAAGAGCCGAATGGAGGACATCGAAGCCGGTCTTGCCACCCTGACCCGAGAGATCCGGGAGCGCAATATCGGCTCCATTGCGCTGCCGCCGCTGGGCAGCGGATTGGGCGGCCTGGACTGGGCTACGGTGCGGCCGCGTATCGAGGCCAGCTTGGGGGAGTTCCACGATCTGAAGGTGGTGGTGTTCGAGCCGTGGGAGGTTCGGCGGCCCGGCGACTCAACCCTTCAACCGACATTTCCGAGATGACGGCAGGGCGCACCGCTCTGGTCGGGCTATGCCGATGGCGGTCGATGTCCTGGCGAAGAAGGGCTTGTTCGCCCCTTGAAGAAATGAAGTCGTCCACCGACACCACCGATTGCCGGAGAAAGGGAGCCCGCGAGACCGTGGTGCGCCGGAGGGTCGATTGCTGGTATATTGTGAGTCAGGCTGATGGTGAGGTCGCAAGGATGAAGAACGTCACCGTTTCGTTGGACGAGGAGACCTACCGCGTCGCCCATGCCAAGGCTACGGAGGCCGGCACGTCGGTCTCGGCGCTGGTGCGCGGCTATCTCAATGGCCTCGCGGCCGACCGCGGCGAGGACGCTATGGCGGCCAACGAACCGGGTGCGGAAGGGGAGAGAGAGCCGGAGTTGGAGCGTCGGCGCAGGCGGCTGGACGAGTTCTTCGCGGATCTGGATGCGCGGCGTCTGGGGCTGCAAGCCTCCGATCGGCTGACCCGGGAAGAGCTGTACGATGAAGCGATGAACGGACCCGATGCGATTCGTTGACACCAGCGTGCTGCTCTACGCCGTCAGCGCGTCCTTCGACTTCGCTTCGCTACGCTCAGGACGAACGAGGACGATTGTTCAGGGTTTCCTTGCGGCGGCCTGCGGGTAATCAACCCGTTCCATGCAGGACCGGAATCCGGACCATGACCACGGACACCACCGAGCGCGGCCTGGAGCGCCTCATCTGCACGGCGCTGACAGGGAGCGCGTGCGACCCGGCGCAGGAGGGCGTGGGGCGCGAACCGCGGTCGGGTTGCGGCGCGGGCTGGATTTGCGGGGACCCGCGGGACTACGACCGGGAGTACTGCGTCGACTTGGCCCAGCTTTCGGCTTTCCTCCGCGCCACCCAGCCCGAGGCGGCCGCGTCGCTGGACCTGGCCCAGGACGGCCCCGCGCGGCGCAAGTTCCTGGCCCGGCTGCAAGGGCAGGTGGGCAGGCGCGGGACCATCGACTTGCTGCGCAAGGGCGTCAAGCATGGGCCGCACCACCTGGACCTGTTCTACGGCACGCCGTCTGCGGGGAACGAGAGGGCCGAAAGCCTCTACGCACGGAACCGGTTCAGCGTGACGAGGCAACTCCGGTACAGCCTTGACGAGACTCGGCTTGCCCTGGACCTGTGCCTGTTCGTCAACGGCCTGCCGGTGGCCACCTTCGAGTTGAAGAACCGCCTCACCAAGCAGACGGTGGACGACGCGGTGGAGCAGTACAAGCGCGACCGGCGCCCGGGCGAGAAGCTCTTCGAGCTTGGCCGCTGCCTGGCCCACTTTGCGGTGGATGAACACGAGGTCCGTTTCTGCACCCATCTCAGGGGCAAGGAGTCGTGGTTCCTGCCTTTCAACCGGGGCTGGAACGATGGCGCGGGCAATCCGCCCAACCCCGACGGCCTCAAGACCGACTACCTGTGGAATCAGATCCTCACCCGCGACCGGTTGACCGATGTCATCGAGAACTACGCCCAGCTCCTGGAGACCAGGGACGAGGGCACGGGGCGCAAGAGGCGGGTGCAGGTATGGCCTCGCTACCACCAGCTCGATGTGGTGCGCCGGTTGCTGGCCGACGCGTCCGAGCGCGGCGTCGGAGCCCGCTACCTGGTCCAGCACTCCGCGGGCAGCGGCAAGTCCAACTCCATCGCGTGGTTGGCCCACCAGTTGATCGGTCTGGAGCGGGACGGTGGAGCGCTCTTCGATTCCGTGGTGGTGGTCACGGACCGGAAGGTGTTGGACGGGCAGATAAGGGACACCATCAGGCAGTTCGCGCAGGTGGGCGCCGTCGTGGGCCATGCCGAGACCTCCGGCCGTCTGCGGACGCTGCTCCGGGAGGGCAAGCGCATCGTCATCACCACGGTGCAGAAGTTCCCCTATATCCTGGAGGCCATGGGCGACGAGCACCGGGGGCGCAAGTTCGCCGTTGTCATCGACGAAGCCCATTCGAGCCAGGGAGGACGCGCTTCGGCGTCGGTGTCCATGGCGCTGGGGGAGGCCGGCGCGGAAGGGGAGGAAGAGACCGCGGAGGACAAGATCAACCGCCTGATGGAGTCCAGGAAGCTCTTGCCCAACGCCAGCTACTTCGCCTTCACCGCCACCCCCAAGAACAAGACCCTGGAGATCTTCGGCGCGCCCGTTCCCGAAGACGGGAAGACCCGGCACGTTCCCTTCCACTCCTACACCATGAAGCAGGCCGTACAGGAAGGGTTCATCATCGACGTGCTGAAGCATTACACGCCGGTGGACGCCTACTGCCAGTTGGTCAAGACGGTGGCGGGCGACCCGGTGTTCGACGCCAAGCGGGCCGGGAAGAAGCTGCGCCGCTACGTGGAGGACCACGAGCACCCCATCCGCCTCAAGGCCGAGATCATGGTGGACCACTTCCACGAGCAGGTGGCCGACCTGCGGAAGATCGGCGGACAGGCGCGCGCCATGGTGGTGACGAGCAGCGTCCGGCGCGCCGTGAGCTATTACCACGCCATCCGCGCCTACCTCGCGGAGAGGAAGAGCCCCTACCGGGCCATGGTCGCCTTCTCCGGCGAGCACGAGTACGAGGGCGCGACGGTCACCGAGGCGTCCCTCAACGGCTTCTCGTCGAACCTCATCGCCGACCGCATCCGGCAAGACCCGTACCGCTTCCTGGTCTGCGCCGACAAGTTCCAGACCGGCTACGACGAGCCGTTGCTGCACACCATGTACGTGGACAAGCCGCTGTCCGGGGTGAAGGCGGTGCAGACCCTGTCGCGTCTCAACCGGGCGCGCCCCGGGAAGCACGACGCCTTCGTGCTGGACTTCGCCAACCATGCGGACGCCATACGGGGCGCCTTCGCCGACTATTACCGGACCACGCTCCTGGCGGACGAGACCGACCCGAACCGTCTCCACGACCTCAAGGCGTCCCTCGACAGCTACCAGGTCCATGGCCCGTCGCAGGTGGACGAGTTGGTGGAGCAGTACCTCTCGGGGGCCGGCCGCGACCGGCTCGACCCGATCCTGGACGCCTGCGTCTCCATCTACCTGGACAACCTGGACGAGGACGGACAGGTGGACTTCAAGGGCAAGGCCAAGGCGTTCCTCCGGGCCTACGATTTCCTGGGCGCCATCCTGCCCTACACCAACGCCGAGTGGGAGAAGCTCTCCATCTTCCTGAACTTCCTCGTCCGCAAGCTGCCGGCTCCGGTCGAGGACGACCTGTCCAGGGGGATACTCGACGCCATCGACATGGACAGCTACCGGGTCGAGAAGCAGGCGGTGCAGGACGTCCAGCTTCCCGACCAGGATGCGGAGGTCCCGCCGGCGTCCGTCGAGGGCGGCGGACAGAAGCCGGAACCGGAGATGGACCGGCTCTCCCGCATCCTGGAGGAGTTCAACGACAGGTTCGGCAACATCGAGTGGAAGGACCAGGACAAGATCGCCAAGGTCATCGCCGAGGAACTGCCCGCCAAGGTGGCCGGTGACAGGGCGTACCGGAACGCCATGGCCAACTCCGACCGGCAGAACGCGCGCATCGAACACGACAAGGCCCTGCGCCGCGCCATGACCGAGCTGCTCGCGGACCACACCGAGTTGTTCAAGCAGTTCAGCGACAACCCGTCGTTCGAGAAATGGCTCTCCGAGACCGTCTTCCGGGAGACCTACCGACCCGGGACCCAAGGCGGAAGCGTCCCGGCGCCGTAAGAGGCGCGCCCGGCGTCAGCCGGGGTCACGCGACTCGTTGCGCGTTCGCTCCCCTGCGCATGGTCAGGCGCAAATGGTCTTCGGTCACCTGGAACTCCGGGTCCACGCCGTTCGCTTTTCGCAGCAGGGGAATGATCTTGTTGCGGACCCCCATGCCGCGAGCGTCCGCATAGCCATAGTCCTTCAATACCTCGACCATGAGCGGGTTGCGCGGGGAACGTTGGCCGGCGATCATCTTCTCGACCGTCATGGTGTTCTGGAGCGCACCGGGGCTCAGCACTTCCAGCCGGTCTGCGTAACGGACGACTTCGATCTCTTCGTTGCGGGTCCAGTCTCGATGGCCGAGGGCGTTGACGACCGCTTCCCGAACCGCGTCCAGAGGGTAGTGCCAGGTCCGCTCCCGGCGCATGGACTCGCCGATTCGACCGGTTTCTTCGGAAACGAATGGACGCATGGCGTCGGCCAGCCGCTCGATGATTCCGTTTTCCAGGACCTCGCGTCCGCGGCCTGACAACTCGCCCCGGAGAGCGGTCAACGGGCCGTCGATCACCTGGTCGTCCAGTGCGTCGTAAGCCTTGGCGCCGCCCTTGAAGGCCATCCATCGAATGCCGGCCTGCCGCAGCAGACGCCGCGGTCTGCGTCCGAACAGCACCAGTCCCACTATCGTGCACACCGGCGGACCGTCTTGACGTTCGGCCATGAAACCCAGTCCGCACAGGCGCTCGCCCCATGCCTCGTCGGTGGCGGGCGTTTCACGGTCGTGGACCATGGAAATGAGGTAGTCTTCCAGCCTTTCCTTGCCGAGGTCGCGGAGTCCACTGCCGGATACGGGCAGCAATTCCGTGTGGAGCATACCGCCAAGCGCGTGCAGTCTCGCCTGCTGTTTCCGGGTAGCCAACCGTGACGTGCTCCCGATGCGCACATAGATGTCTTCCCGGTCGTTGTGACGGACCACGTAAGGCTTGGACGCGCCCTGGGTGACCGTAACGACCGCCACCCTGCGCCGTTCATCGACCCGGACCTCTTCGTAGAAAGGCAGGATCATCGGATGCACCTTTCGGCCGAACACCGTGTCCATGATCCAGCGTTCGAGGTCATCCCGCCGAATACCCGCAATGGTCCCGTCGTCCTCCACGCCCAGCAACAGTCGGCCGCCCCGGAAGTTGGCCAGAGCCACGATTTCCTTGGCGACCTGTTCCGGACGCTGTTCGTCGCCTTTGAACTCCGTTCCGGAGTTTTCCCCGTTGGCAATCAGTTCCAGTAGCTCGGACTTCGTCATCGGCGGTCGAACCCTCGTTCGGTTCCCTACATCTACCATCCGGCCGCGGAAGCGACAACGCGCCCAGGCCCGCCCACCGGGTCGAACAGAGGAACCGGCCGGTCACGTTTCCAACTTCCGAGGCCCTTCGGTCCGGGCGGCGAAGCTGCCGCACGACGAGGCCGAACGGGATTCCTTTCCATTGATGGGTGACTTTCGGCCGTCATGTGTTAGAAAGAACCTTGAGTTTCTAACGCCAGACGCCTTTGGTAAACCATTTACCGCACCCACAGGAACAACTCCTCAAATTCCGTCCCCGGCGCGTTGCGGCGCGGAAGCAATCCCTGTTATGCCCATGCGGGACCGAACCCCGGGCCGGAGGTGACCTCGACATGCGCATTGCTGCGGTGGACCTGATCAGCAACACCTGTTTCCCCGCCCTGGCCGCCCGGGAGCTGGGTTTCTTCCGGGACGAGGGGCTGGAGGTGGAGATCGACCTCGTGTCCCAGATCGGCGCCACCCGGGCGCTCCGGGACGGCAGCGCGGACGCCATGATCGCCGGGTCGGTGCACGACCTGCTGCGGGAGTTCCCCGATTGGAGCGGCGCCAAGCTGCTGGTGGCGCTGTCCCGGGGGACGCCGTGGCTCCTGACGGTGCGGGCCGACCTCCCCGCGGAAAGGGGGGACTTCGAGGCCCTCCGGGGCTTGCGCCTCACCGCGGCCGAAGGACCGGACCTGGTGTTCCGGGCGCTGCTGGCGGAGGCGGGCCTCGACCCGGACCGGGACGTGGAGTTGGTGCATCTGCCGGGTTCCGAGGCCCGGGACGTCTCCTTCGGCGTCTTTGCGGCCCGGGGTCTGGCCGCGGGCCGCATCGACGGCTTCTGGTCCAACGCCATGGGCAGCGCCACCGCCGCGGCCCTGGGCGCTGGCAAGCTCCACGTGGACGTGCGCCGGGGCGACGACCCCGGGGAGGTCCGGTACTGCACCTTTGCCGGTCTCGGCACCACCGACGCCTTCATCGAGCGGGCGCCGGAGCAGGCCGCCGCGGCCGTGCGCGCCGTCGTGAAGGCCCAGAAGGCGTTGCGCGCAGACCCGGCCCAAGCGGTGCGGGTGGGGGAGGGACTCTTCCCGCCGGACGCGGCCGCGCTCATCGCCGGCATCGTGGAGCGGGATGCGCCGTTCTACGACCCCGCCATCTCGGAGGCGGCGGTGTCCCATCTCAACCGGTTCGCCCGGTCCGTGGGGCACCTGTCGGGGCCGGCGCCGTACGAACGGGTGGCGGCCGTGCAGTTCCGCCACCTGTGGGAAAGTTGACGAGCCTCGTCCCCGGCTCAGAGTCCGCCGGGCTCCAGTGCGCCTTCGGGGGGCGTCCGGGTCTCGTAGGCCCATTGGGGCATGCGGCTCTCCATGCCGTGGGCGGCCAGCTCGGCCTCGTAGGTCTTCCGTATCTGCGGGTCCTCGTCCATGTAGGCGATGGCGTTGCCGCCGTCCCGGGTGTCCACCGCGCCCACGTCCATGGCCTGGGCGCCGGGCGCGCCCCCGCGCCGGAAGCCCGGCCCGTACGGACCGTCGAAGATCAACAGCCTCAGCCCCGCGGGGTCGGTGCCGAAGTGCTGGTGGAACCAGTCGCCGGCCATGGGCGCGGCGCTGATCATGCCCACCGGCTCATAGGTCTGCTGCCTGACCTCGTCGCTGCGCCCCTCCTGCCACGGCCTCATGCCCAGGCGGTCCGGCCAGGTGTAGCTGAAGCCCTTGCCCTCGATGCACACGAGTATGGCGCCCGAGGTGTGCTTGTGGGCCTTGGAGTACTGGCCGGTCTCGTACTGGGCGATCTTCATGTAGAAGTTGGCCCCGGCCATGTGCGGCTCCACCCGCCGGTAGCTGAACGAGCGCCGGTTGTCCCGCGGCAGCTCGCACGTGACGATGTCCGGTATGACGTTGGTGAGCCTCATGGCCAGACCGCGCACCGGGTCCGCGCGGATGTCCTCCACGGGTTTGAAATAGTCGTCGTCGCCCTTGAAACGCCGGGTGAACTCGTAGGGGCAGTCCATGACGAACTGCGGGTCCCGGAGCAGGTTGATGATGTTGGGCGCGGTGGTGGCGGCCAGGAGCATGGCCGGGGAGGATGTGGCGTTGACCACCCGGTGCCATGCGTTCAACGGGATGCCGAAGAGCGAGCCCGGCCCCCACTCGAAGGTCTGCCTCTTGCCGCTGCCCTCGTGCCACACCTCGGTGGTGCCCCTGCCTTCCACCACGTAGCAAGTCTCTTCGTAGAGGTGGCGCTCGGCGTGCAACGCGCCCGCCCCCGGCACCTCCACCACGTACATGCCCCACAGGTGCTCGGTGCCCAGGAGCTGGATGGCGGTGCCGCGTCCTCCCAGCCGCTTCCACGGGGCCAGGGGCAGGTCCTGGACCTTGTGGACCCCGATGTCCCTGTGGATGGGGAGGCCCTGGTCCTCCATGAACCGGTCGTAGGGCGACCGGGGGTTCTTCCACCTGCCGAACCCGGCCTTGCCCGTTACCGAAGGCTCGCTGAACTCGAACAATTCCGCGCCCGGCTCGACTCCCATGATTCCCTCCGTGGTGTTTGTCCGCGGGGATGTTATCTTCGGCCTTGCGCCCGGTCAAGCTCCCTCACGCGACCCTTCCATCCCCGTTCGTCCTGAGCGTAGCGAAGCGAAGTCGAAGGACGCGCTCATGCTCCCCCGATTGTTCGGAGTTTCCTTGATGGGGTCCGTGCTTTGATCTATAGTGGCGCCACGCTGGAGACGGCTCCCCGGCAGGCCGGGGGGCTCTCCGCGGGCATCGACGTTGGCGACCGCAGGAGGCAGCGGCGAGCCGCTGTCCGAAGAAGGAGTTGAGCCATGAAGGATGGATACCGCGTCATCGATTCGGACCGGCACATCATGGAGCCCTCGGACGTGTACGACCGGTACATGGACGCCAGGTTCCGCGGGCGGGTGAAGATCACGGGACCGAACCAGTCCGGCCGCTACGTGGACGGCAAGCCGGTGTCGGACTCCGACCGGCGCCCCGACCGAGAGACCACCGACTACGGCTTCATCTTCGCCAGCAACGAGGGGTGGCGCGACACCTTCGCGGAAGCCATTGCCGCGGGCTTCGACCCCGCGTCCAACCTCCGCGACATGGACCGGGAGGGCATCGACCTGAGCGTGCTGTTCCCGACCATGGGCCTGTACGTCATGTGGCGCTCGGACATCGACCCGGAGCTCAGCGCGGCCATCTGCCGCGCCTACAACACCTGGCTCGCGGAGTATTGCGGCTACGACGCGTCGCGGCTCCGCGGCGTCATGCTGCTGCCCTTGCAGGACCCGGCCCGGGCGGTGGAGGAGTTGCGCCACGCGCGGGAGAAGCTCGGTCTGGTGGGGATCTTCTGGCGCCCCAACAAGCTCTGCGGCAGGACCCTGGCCAGCCCCGACTACTTCCCCATCTACGAGGCCGCCCAGGACCTGGGCGTCACCGTGTGCGTGCACGAGGGCGCGCGCACGGTCCTGGAGCAGGCGGGCGGCGACCGCTACAGCGAGTTCGGGCGCCACGTGGCCTGCCATCCCCTGGAGCAGATGCTCGCGTGCCTGAGCTTCTGCGCCGACGGCGTGCTGGAGCGCTTCCCCGCCCTCAAGGTCGCCTACCTGGAGTCCGGCTGCGGCTGGGTGCCCTACTGGCTGGAGCGCATGGACGAACACTGGGAGCACGAGTCCCACGGCTCCGCCAGGACCACGCCGCACGCCCCCAGCTTCTATTTCCAGCGCCAGTGCTGGGTGAGTTGCGAGGCCGGGGAGGAACTGGTGCCGAGTTTCGTGGAGCACCTGGGCAACGACCGCCTGACCATGGCCACGGACTATCCGCACAGCGACTGCATCGACAAGTTCCCCGACCTCACCGTAGGCGCCCTGAGCGCCAACGAGAAGCTGTCGGACGAGACCCGCCGCAAGATCCTGTGGGACAACCCGGCGCAGATGTACGGGCTGGGGGCATAGGGGTGGCCAGGTTCCGCGTCGTCTATTGCGGCAGCAACGACGTCCCCGTAAGCCTCATCGAGCCCATACTGCGGGAGGCCGATGCGGAGCTGGTGCTGGCCAGGCCGTCCAGCGACCGGGAGGTGGCGGAGGCGGGGCGCGGCGCCGACGGCATGATCTTCCACGGCGCCATCCCGTTCACCCGTGAGATCATCGCCGGCCTGGACCGCTGCAAGGTGGTGTGCCGCACCGGCGTGGGCGTGGACCGGCTGGACCTGGCGGCCGCGGCCGAGCGCGGCATCGTCGTGTGCAACGCCGCGGGCTGCAACTCCATCGAGGTGGCCGAGCAGATGATCGGGCTGCTCATCGCGGTGTCCCGCAAGCTGGTGCGCATGAACCAGTACGTGCGGGAGGGGCGCTGGCGCCGCCACAGCGCCGAGCTCCACGCCTACCGGGGTCCGGTGTCGCGCATCGCGGGACAGACCCTGGGAATCGTGGGCCTGGGGCACGTGGGGCGGCAGGTGGCCCCCCGGGCCCAGGGCATGAAGATGAAGGTCCAGGCGGTGGACCCTTACGTAGCCCCGGCCATCGCCGAGGCCATGGGGGTAACGCTGGTTTCGCTGGACGAACTGGTGCGGACCTCGGACGTCGTCAGCCTGCACGCGCCGCTGGTTCCGGCCACGCGCAAGATGTTCGGCAAGGACCGGTTCGCTGCCATGAAGGACACCGCCTACCTCATCAACTGCGCCCGGGGCGGGCTGGTGGACACGGACGCCCTCTACCGGGCGCTGACCGCGGGCGAGCTCGCCGGGGCCGCGCTGGACGTCACCGACCCCGAGCCCATGCCCGCGGACCATCCCATCCTCACCCTGCCCAACGTCATCGTGACCTGCCACACCGCGGCCAACTCCGACGAATCCTATGTGGACTGCCAGACCCACGCCGCCAGGGAAGTGGCCCGGGTGCTCAGGGGCGAGCCTCCCACCACCGAGATCAGGGACCCGTGGCTGGTGGGCGAGGCCCAGGACCGGGGATTCGGCGGCGTCTGACCGGCGCGAACGGGTCGTCCTCCACCCGTACACGTCCGGACTCGTTCGTACGCGCGTTGCACGTCAAACGGATTCGTGCCACGATTCCCGTTGCACTCGGACAGGCTCCCGGTGTCCACGTCTCGACGAGGTAGCGATCATGGATGGCGCCAACTTGCACGGTCCTGCGCGACAGACTGCCGAACCCGTCACGGTCAGTGAATTTCGCGCACGGCTTGCGGAAATGATCGGTCGCGCCGAACGGGGCGAAGAAGTCGTGGTCGCCCGAGGGCGGGAACCTGTGGCGAAACTCGTTGGGCTACGGCGCAAGGGTCGGCGCAGGCTGGGGGTTCTCAAGGAACTGATGAGCGCACAGGCTCTTGCCGCGCTCGTGGAGGCAGTGGAAGATCCGCTGTCGCCGGCCGATCAGGCCGCCCTCGAGGGCCAGCACTCCGACCCACTCGGCATTGCCACACGGTAGTGCCGGAAGCTTCATGCGGCTGCTTCTCGACAGCCACGCCCTGTTGTGGGCCATGGCCGATTCTCCGAAATTGTCCGACAAGGCGCGCGCCCTCATCCTCGACGACGACAACGACGTCTTCTACAGTCCGGTAAGCCTGTACGAGATAACCTTCAAGGCAAGTCGCGGCCGGATGCCGCCATCCGCGACGTATCAGGCGTCGTCCTTGCGGGCTTCGCGGATGGCGCGCCACAGCTTGGGCGCGGTGTAGGGCATGTCGATGTGGTCGATGCCCAGGGGCGCCAAGGCGTCCATGACGGCGTTGGCCACTGCCGGCGGCGCGCCGTTGGTGCCCGCTTCGCCCACGCCCTTGACGCCCAGGGGGTTGAAGGGGTTGGGCGTCACCGTCTCGCCCAGGAGGAGGGGCGGCATGTCGCCGGCGCGCATCACCGCGTAGTCCATGAGGGCGCCGGTGCGGGGCTGCCCGTCGTCGCCGAAGACCATCTGCTCTCGCAGCGCCTCGCCCAGCCCCTGGGCCACGCCCCCGTGGACCTGAGCCTCGACGATCATGGGGTTCAGCACCACGCCGATGTCGTCCACCAGCACGAGCTTCTCCAGGGTCAATGCGCCGGTGTCGGCGTCGATGCGCACCAGCGCCACGTGGGCGCCGAAGCCCCAGGCCTCGCGGTTGGGATCGAAGAAGGCGGTCTCCTGGAGACCCGGGTCCATTCCTTCCGGCGTCCCCTTGCCGTAGGCCGCGGCGGCCACCCGCCGCCAGTCCACGTTCCGGTCCGGCACCCCGGCCACGGCAAAGCCCCCGTCGGTCTGGACCACGTCGTCCGGGTCCGCTTCCAGCAGGTGGGCGGCGATGGCTTGGGCCTTGCGGACCAGCCGTTCCGCGGCGAGGCCCAGGGCGCCCCCGCCCATGACCGCGCTGCGGCTTCCGAAGGTGCCGGTGCCCTGCTGGATGGCCGTGGTGTCGCCGTGCCGCACCACCACCCGGTCCATGGGCAGCTTCAGCTTCTCCGCCGCCACCTGGGCGAACACGGTCTCGTGCCCCTGGCCGTGGGAGCTGGACCCGGTGAGCACCGTGACCTCGCCGGTGCGCTCGACCCGGACCGCGCCGCTCTCGAAACCGGCCCCGCCGCTGGGCTCCACGAAGGTGGAGACGCCCACCCCCACCAGTTCGCCCCGGTCCCGCGCCTGGTCGCGCATCCGCACGAGGGCCTCGTAGTCCGACAGCCGCAGGGCCTCGGCAAGGGACTTCTCGTAGTCGCCCGAATCGTACTCCACGCCCACGCCGGTGCGGTACGGGAACTGGTGCGGCTGGATGAAGTTCTTGCGCCGGATCTCCAGGCGGTCCATGCCCAGATCCCGGGCCGCCTTGTCCGCCAGGCGTTCGATGTTGAGCACCGATTCCGGCCGTCCGGCGCCGCGGTACGGCCCGGTGGGCACGGTGTTGGTGAAGACCCCCGCGATCTCCACCCGCACGTTGGGGATCCGGTAGCAGCCCGGGGCCATGACCATCATGCGCTGGGGCGGACCCGCGGTGGCGGAGTGCAGGTAGGCCCCGAGGTTGGCCACCACCCGGACCTTCAGGCCCAGCATCCTGCCGTCCCGGCTCAGGGCCAGCTCGGAGGTCATGGCCTGGTCGCGTCCCTGGCAGGTGGTGAGGAAGTCCTCGCTGCGGGTGGCGATCCATTTGACCGGCCGGCCCAGCTTCATGGCCAAGTGGCAGACCAGCAGGTCCTCCCGATAGACGCAGCCCTTGCTGCCGAAACCCCCGCCCACGTCCGGGGCGATGACCCGGATGCGGTTCTCCGGAACCCCCAGCGAGTTGGCGAGGTCCGCCCGCGCCCGGTGCGGGCCCTGGGTCGAGAGCCACACGGTGACCTCGTTGCGGAAGGGGTCGGGGTTCGCCAGCACGCCCCGGGGCTCCATGGACAGGGCCACCTGCCGCGGGCTCCGTATGTGCATGCGGCAGACGTGGTCCGCCTCGGCGAAGGCCTTGTCCACGTCGCCCCCCTCCTTCGTGAGCGTGTAGCACAGGTTCGTGCCGAGCTCGTCGTGGGCCAGGGGCGCGCCGTCCTCCAGTGCGGCTTCCGCGTCGGTGACCACGGGCTGCGGCTCGTACTCCACCCGGACCGCGGCCGCGGCGTCTTCGGCCTCGGCCCGGCTCTCTGCCACCACCGCGGCCACCGGCGTCCCCACCGCGTGGACCGCGCCTTGGGCCAGCACCGGATGGCGCGGGACGGCCATGCCCTTCACCGCCATGGGAACCCGGATGGCGACTCCCTCCACGTGGTCGCCGGTGAGCACCTGCGCCACCCCGGGCATGGCTTCGGCTTCGCCGGTGTCGATGGAGAGTATCCTGGCCTTGGGATGGGCGCTGCGGAGGAACGCCACGTGGAGCATCCCCGGCAATTTCACGTCGTCCACGTAACATCCCTTGCCGGTGAGCAGCGGCGGGTCCTCGACCCGCGTGACCGAAGCGCCGATGAGGCCGCGGGGGCTTTCTTGCTCTGTGCTCATGGATCATCCCTCGAAGGTTTGCGACCGCGGAGACAGTGGCTCCCCTCGACAGGGAGCCGCGCCGCGGACGAGCCGCCCGCCCTCGGGTCGCTTCCCGGTGGAGGAAACTCGGAAGAACCGTCTCCGTTCGCCATGAGGAACCTCTGAAAAATCGGGACAGGGGGCATGAGTGCGTCCTTCGACTTCGCTTCGCTACGCTCAGGATGAACGGGGGACTTCGCTTCGCTACGCTCAGGACGAACGGATATAGGTCTCAGGGTGAGGGAATCCATCCCGGATGTCTCGATTGTTCAGAGGTTCCCCGAGTCCGTCGGTGCGAGCCCCTCCTCCCTGACCTTCCCCCTCAAGGGGGAGGGAATCGGATCGCGAAGCAAAGCCCCCCATTCGTCCTGAGCGCAGCGATACGAACGGCCCGTTCGTCCTGAGCGTAGCGAAGCGAAGTCGAAGGACGCGCTTTCCCATGGGGTTCCCATGACCCTATCCCTGGATCCGTCCGGCCGCGGCTTCAATGGCGCGGCCGGCGTACACCACCGCCATGTGGCGCTTGTACTCCTCGTCGGCGTAGGAATCGGCGTGGGGGTCGATGTCGTCCGCGGCCCGGGCCGCAGCCGCGGCCGCGGTTTCCCGCGTCAGCTCCCGTCCCAGGATGGCGGCTTCCGTTGCCGCGGCTCGCCGGGGCGTGCCGGCCACGCCGCCCAGCACCACCCGGGCCTCGGAGCAGACGCCGTTCCCGTCCACCCGCAGGGCCGCGGCCGCGCTCACCACCACGTACCCGGAAGCCGGGTGGGGCAGCTTGGCGTAGCTCGTTCCCGCGCCCGCAGGCGGCGTCGGGATGCGTATCTCCGTGAGGATCTCGTGAGGATCCAGGGCGGTGGTGAAGAAGTCCACGAAGAAGTCGTCCGCGGACACCACGCGCTCGCCCGCCCGGGAGGCGAGGACGAAGGCGGCGTCCAGGGCGGTGAGGGTCACCGGCAGGTCCGCGGCCGGGTCGGCATGGGCGACGCTCCCTCCCATGGTGCCCCGGTTCCGCACCTGCAAGTCGCCGATGACCGCGGCCGTGTCGGCCAGTCCCGGAACCGCGCGCCGCACGGTTTCCGACGCAGCCACCCGGGTGTGGGTGGTGAGGGCGCCCACTGCCAGGGCGCCGCGGTCCGTCCGGATGCCGCTCAGGTCCGGTATCCGGCGCAGGTCGATGAGGTAGTCGGGTTGGGTCAGCCGGAGCTTCATGGCCGGGAGCAGGCTGTGCCCCCCGGCCAGGACCTTGGCGTCCTCTCCGTGTTGCTCCAACAGGTCGAACGCCTCTTCCAGGGACCCGGGCGCGTGGTATCCGAACCTAGCGGGATGCATGACGTTCCCTCTCCTGCGCCGCGGCCCAACGGATGGCCTTGACGATGTTCACGTAGCCCGTGCAGCGGCACAGGTTCCCTTCCAGGGCGTGGGCGATGTCGTCGTCGCCGGGGTCCGGGTTCGTCTCCAGCAGGTGGACCGCGGTCATCACCATGCCGGGGGTGCAGAAGCCGCACTGGAGCCCGTGCTGTTCCTGGAACGCCTGCTGCACGGGGTGGAGGGTCGCGCCGTCCGCCAGCCCTTCGATGGTGGTGACGGCTGCGCCGTCGGCCTGCACCGCCAGCACGGTGCAGGACTTCACCGCGGCGCCGTCCAGGTGGACCGTGCACGCGCCGCACTGGCTGGTGTCGCAGCCCACGTGGGAGCCGGTCAGTCCGAGGTCCTCGCGCAGGAAGTCGATGAGCAAAAGCCGCGGCTCCACCCGGGCCGCGTGGACCTTTCCGTTCACGGTGACGTTGATGGGCGTTGCGGCGTGTTCCATGGTCTCCTCGTGAAGGGGCGGGGAACCCTCGCGGGGGTCGATCGTCCCGGAAGCCCCGGGGTCAGGGCTGCTCGACCACCGGCGCGGCCTGTCTCGATGCCGGTTCCGCGTGGCGCTCGGGGCGTCGGCCCGGCTGGCCGGGCCGCTTCCTGGCCCGCCGGCGCTTGTTGGCCGAGCGCGCGCTCTGCGGTTCCGGCGCGTCCGCGCCCGTGCGCCGCTTCTTGCCCGGCCGGGGGGTCGAAGGCCGCGGGATGGAACGCCCCAGCATGGTCTCGATGGCCTCCACCGAGCGGGCGTCCGCGTCCGTGGCGAAGCTCGTGGCCCGGCCCACCGCGGCCATCCGCGCGGTGCGGCCGATGCGGTGGACGTAGTCTTCCGGCGTGTAGGGGAGGTCGTAGTTGATCACGTGGCCAATGTGGTCGATGTCCAGGCCCCTGGCGGCGATGTCCGTGGCCACCAGGATCTTGTAGCGGCCCCGCCGGAACCCCTCCAGCGCGGACCGGCGGCGCTCCAGCGACAGGTCCCCGTGGATGGCCGCGGCTCGATGGCCGCTGCGCCGCAAGGTCTCCCCGATGAGGTCCGCCCGGCTCTTGGTGCGGGTGAAGACCAGCACCGACTCCCGGTCTTCCTCCAGCAGCGACAGCAGCAGCGGCGTCTTGGCCCCGGGCGTGGTGTCGTGGAGCGTGTGGGTCACGCCGTCCGCGGGAGTGGCCGGCTTGGCCACCACCGCGTGGAACGGGTCGCGCAGGGACATGCGCGCGAGCTCGCGCAGGTCCGTGGCCAGCGTCGCCGAATAGAGGAAGCTCTGCCGCTCGGGGGGCAGGGCGTCGATGACCTGGTTCAGTTGATCCGCGAACCCCATGTCGAGCATGCGGTCGGCTTCGTCCAGCACCACCACCTCCACGTCCCGGAGGTCCGCGGCGCCGTGCCACATGAGGTCCAGCAGGCGGCCGGGGGTGGCCACGATGATCTCCGGGCGCTGCCCGAGGCCCCGGACCTGCGCCTGCATGTCGGCGCCCCCCACCACAGTGGTGGCGTACACCCGCGACGAGCGGCCGAGCTGGTCGATGGTCTCCTGGATCTGGAACGCCAGTTCACGGGTGGGGGCCAGGACCAGGCCCCGGGGCGGCCCTTCGGGGGAGCCTGCGAGCCGCTCCACCATGGGGACCACGAAGGCAGCGGTCTTGCCGGTTCCGGTCTGGGCGCAGCCGAGTATGTCGCGGCCCTGCAGGGCCGGGGCGATGGCCTTTGCCTGGATGGGGGTGGGAGTGACGAAACCGATCCGGGCCAAGTCGTCGAGCAGCGGATCGGATAGACCGAAGGATTCGAAAGTGTCTGGTGTGGGCATGAATGGATGTTCCTTGCCGGATGTCTTCCGTGATGAGAGGGTTGGATTGCCTTGCCCGGGGCGCTGCGGCCTCCGCGGACGTCATCTTTCGTCAGCGTGCTTCGTCAGCGCGGCTCGCGGCCATGAGGGGGGACGGGATGCTTCGACGGGAACGTCCATGGCGGGCGCGGTCTGCAACCGCACCGGTTCCCGGCGCCTCCACGGGCAAGGGAGGCGGTTGAGAGGATCGCGCGTCGGCCACTGCATGCGGGGCGCAGGACTCAGAAGTCGTCGTCGGGACGGGGTTGCGGACCGGGAACGATGTCGGCGATGTCCGGGTCTTCGTCGCCGCGCTCCGGCCGGCCTTGCCGCGCTTCCCTGCGTTCGGCCCGCCGCTTGGCCTTCTCCTCTTTCTTCTCCTGTTTCGCGCGTTCGCGCTGCCGCTTGGCGAACGTGGTTCGTGGTTGAGCCATGCCGCCATTTTAGCGGTTCTTTGCAAGAACGCCAAACGGCGGCGTTGTCCCGGGTCCGCCACTAAGGAAGATGGGCGCTTCAGGCTTGCATGTGGGTAGTGACCCTCCCCACCATCCGAATACCCGCGAACGCCCGCCCCAACATCCCCGCAAGGCCCCACTTTCCTCATCCCCGCGAAAGCCCACGCCGTCATTCCCGCAAAGGCCCCACTCTCGTCATTCCCGCGAAAGCGGGAATCCATAGACTCCTATGAAAACCCCCTGTGTTTCCATCCTTGCGAGCAAACCCCGTGGCGCCCCGTATAAGAGGATTGAGAAGGTCGATGAAAATGGATTCCCGCCCCCGCTTCCGCGAGGACATGCTTTCGCGGGAATGACGGTGCGGGCGTCCGCGCTTGGGTCCGGCCGCAGGATGCGGCGTTACTTCATCAGCCGATAGACCCGCTCGGGGCTCATGGGCAGTTCCCGGGCCACCACGCCCACGGCCTGGCGCAAGGCCGCGGCGATGGCCGGGGCCACCGGCGCCAGGCCGCCCTCGGCCATGCCCTTGCTGCCGAAGGGGCCGGGGCCGTCGCGGTTCTCGATCAGCACCGAGTCGAACACCGGGGGCAGGTCCTCGAACCGGGGCAGCGCATAGTCGATGGCGCTGGGGTTCAGCAGGAGGGCGCCGTCGAACACCTGTTCCTCCGTGAGGGTGTTGCCCATGCCGAACATCACCGAACCCTGCTCCTGCCCCTCGCACCGGAGCGGGTGCATGGCCTGTCCCACGTCGGCCGCGGACACGTAGCCCAGGCAGCGCACGCGGCCGGAGTCGGGGTCCACCGCCACCACCGCCATGCCCGCGTTGATCTCCCAGGTGCGGATGTCGATGCGCTCACGGGTAAGGGCCTTGTCCATGCCCCGGCCCGCCAGCGCGCCCGCGGCGCTTTCGGCCAACTCCTCCAGGCTCAGCACCGGCTCTCCGCCGCTGGTGAACGCGTCGTCCGTCAGGGAAAGGCTCCGGGGGTCCCGGTCGGACAGGGCCGCGGCCTTTTCCAGCAGGACCTCCCGCAACTCCTCGGACGCGCGCTTCACCGCGTTGCCCATGAGCACGGTGATGCGGCTGCCATAGACGCCGGAGGCCCCGGGCGTCGTGCTGGTGTCATACGGGGCGATGGCGACCCTGCCCAGGTCCACACCGAGGGTGTCGGCTGCGGTCTGGGCCAGCACGGTCCTGGCGCCGCCGCCGATCTCCGGGGCGTTGGCGTGCACGGTGAATTGGGCGTCCCGCTCGAAGACCACCCGGGCCTGGTACTGGGTGGTGGACAGGTCCTTGATGCTGCACGCGACGCCCACGCCGGTGCGCTCCCCGTCCCGGCCCAGGGACTCGGGGTCCCGGCGTCGCCGGGTCTTCTCGAAGCGGTCCAGGCAGGTCCGCAGGGTTTCGCGGGGGTCGCCGTCCAGCGGGGGGCCGCCCAGGGCGTACCTCTCGCCCGAGCGCAGCAGGTTCTTCAGGCGGAACTCCACAGGGTCGTAGCCGAGCTCGGTACAGATGTGGTCGGTGTGGGCCTCGCAGGCCCAACCCAGTTGCACGCTGCCGATGCCGCGGAACGCGCCCGCGGGGACCTTGTTGGTATAGACCGAGTAGCAGTCGGCCCGGGCGTGGTCCACCCGGTACGGCCCCACGGACCGGAACGCGGCCTTGCGGGTGACCTGGATGCCGAAGTCGGCGTACGCCCCCGTGTCCAGGTAGATCCGGGTCTCACGGCACAGCAGCGTGCCGTCCTCCCGGAGCCCGGTGCGCATCTCGATCTCCGCGGGATGGCGCCGGGCAGTGAAGGCGGTCTCTTCCATGGACAGACGGAGCTGCACGGGCGCCCCCGAAGCCGCGGCCGCGAGCACCGCCAGGTGCTCCACGCTGATGTGGCCCTTGGAGCCGAAGCCCCCACCCACGTAGGGCACCTTCACCACGACCTGGTCCGGGTCGAGTCCGAACATGCGCGCGAGCTCGTCCCGCACCGGGAAGGGGGCCTGCGAAGAGGTATGGACCGTGACGGACTCCCGGTCCACCAGCGCCACCGCGCAATGGGGCTCCATGGGGTAGTGGAACAGGGACGGGAAGGAGAAGCGGTCTTCGATGACCCGGGCGCTCTCCCGGAACGCCCGCTCCGGGTCGCCTTGGACGAAATGGGTGCCGCCGCAGTTGTTGTGCGCGTAGTCGTACTCGAAGTCGTCGGCGCCCTCCCGGTCGTAGTCGGCGTCCGGGTCGTGCACCAGCACGCCGCCCTCCAGGGCCGCCCTGGTCTCCGCCACCTGGGGCAGCGGCGTGTAGCGGACCCGGGTCCGGGCCGCGGCTTCGACCGCCGCGGTCTCGCTGTCGGCCACCACCAGGGCCACCGGCTCGCCCTGGAACCGCACCTTGCCGTGGGCCAGCACCGGGCGGTCCTTGACCGCCTGGCCGTAGGGCCGGATGGCGCGAAGGCACCCGAGCCGGCTCCGGTCCAGGTTGTCGTGGGTCACGATGGCGCGCACGCCTTCGACCTTGCGCGCGGCTTCCAGGTCGAACCCGTCGATGCGCGCGTGCGCGTGGGGACTCGCCACGAGCCGGGCGAACTTCATGCCCGGGAACGTGAGGTCCGCGGTGTACACCGCGGTTCCCGTGACCTTCTCGTCCGCGTCGAGGCTGCGCACCGACCGGCCCACGTATTTCATCGAAGGGTGCTCCATGCCCCTTTCTATACCGAACCCGCGGCGGTTTCGGAACCGGGTGCGCCCGGACCCCCCGGACCCTCGGCCCCCGCAACCGCGGTCCGGGAACGCCCCCGCGGCCCGGGGGTCCCGGCGGGCGTAGCGGAAGCGTCCATAGGTTGCTAGACTCGTGGGCCGAAGTCGGCGGAACGAGCCGAGCCCGCCTCAGAGCGTTCGGGAGATCCGCGCGGCGGTCGGGACGACGACCGCGCAGCGTTTCCTTGACAAGAGCGCGTCAGCTACTGAAACTCGGTCCTCTTTGTGGTATCCGACTTGTTTCGGGCGCCCGGAAGGCCGTGCGGGTATTCCTGTACAGAGGGTTCTCTCCATGAAGAAACACCAAGGACTCTACGACCCGGCTTACGAGCACGACGCCTGCGGGGTGGGCGTGGTGGCCAACCTCGACGGCCGGAAGTCCCACGACATCATCCGCAACGCGGTGGGCGTCCTCATCAACCTGGAGCACCGCGGCGCCTGCGGGTGCGACCCCCACACGGGGGACGGCGCCGGCATCCTGTTCCAGATCCCCCACGCCTTCTTCCAGCGCCATTGCCGGCTGACGGGCATCTCCCTGCCGGACGAGGGCGGCTACGGCGTCGGCATGGTCTTCCTGCCCGAGGAGACGGAAAAGCACAGGTGGTGCGAGCGTGTGATCGAGGAGACCGTCCGGGACGAAGGCCAGGACTTCCTGGGCTGGCGCGACGTGCCGGTGGACTTCACCCAGGCGGGGGATGTGGCCACCCAGGTGGCGCCGCTGATCCGGCAGTTCTTCATCGGCCGGGGCCGGGACACGTCCACCCGGGACGAGTTCGAGCGCAAGCTGTACGTCATCCGCAAGGTGGTGGAGAACGCGGTGGACGCGGGACTCGCCCCCGAGGACCGGGACGACTTCTACGTTTCCAGCCTGTCCAGCAAGACCATCGTCTACAAGGGCCTGTTGCGGGCCGACCAACTGGACTCCTTCTACCGGGACCTCTCGGACGAGTCCATCGTCTCGGCCCTGGCCCTGGTCCACTCCCGCTACAGCACCAACACCCTCGGCTCGTGGCGGCTCGCCCACCCCTACCGCCTGTTGTGCCACAACGGCGAGATCAACACGATCCGGGGGAACCAGAACTGGATGCGCGCCCGGGAAGCCCTGTTCTCGTCGCCCCTGTTCGGGGACGACATGGCCAAGCTGCGCCCCATCATCCGGGAGGGGGCCAGCGACACCGCGGGGTTCGACAACGCGCTGGAGCTGCTGGTGGCCACCGGCCGCTCGCTGCCCCACGCCCTGATGATGATGATCCCCGAGGCCTGGGAGAACCACGAGGGCATGTCCGAGGAGAAGAAGGCGTTCTACGCCTACCACGCCTGCCTCATGGAGCCCTGGGACGGCCCCGCCCTCATCGCGGCCTGCGACGGCGACCGGGTGTGCACCACCCTGGACCGCAACGGCCTGCGGCCCTTCCGGTACCTGGTCACCGACGACGGCTTCATCGTGGGCGCCTCGGAGGCCGGGGTGCTCGACATACCGCCCGAGCGCATACGCACCCGGGGCCGGTTGCAGCCCGGGCGCCTGCTGCTGATCGACACGCTGGCGGGCCGCATCATCGACGACGACGAGATCAAGCACGAGGTCAGCACCCGCCGGCCCTATGGCCGTTGGCTCTCGGAAGAGATGGCGACCCTGGACGACCTGCCCGAGCCGGAGGACGCGCCGCGGCTCGACCTGGAGACCCTGTCGGAACGCCAGCGGGCCTTCGGGTTCACCAGCGAGGAGTTGAAGATCCTCGTGGCGCCCATGGCGGTCCGGGGAGAGGAGCCCATCGGCTCCATGGGCAACGACGCCCCGCTCGCGGTGCTGTCGGACCGGCCGCAGTTGCTGTTCCACTACTTCAAGCAGCTCTTCGCGCAGGTGACCAACCCTCCCCTGGACGCCATCCGCGAGGAGCTGGTGACCGCCTTGCAGACCACCCTCGGGTCGGAGAAGGACCTGTTCGCGGAAACGTCCGAGCACTGCCGCCACCTCCGGTTGGAGCGGCCGATCCTGTCCAACCGCGAGTTGGCCCGCATCAGGGCCCTGGACCGTCCCGGACTGAAAGCCGAGACGCTTGCGGCCGTCTTCCCGCGCAGCGCCCCCGCCGGCGCCCTGGAGGAGGCGGTGGACGCCCTGTGCGCGGAGGCCGGCCGGGCCATCGAGGAAAGGGGCGCCACGGTGCTGGTGCTGTCGGACCGGGGGGTGGGGCCGGACTGGGCGCCGATCCCCAGCCTCCTGGCGGCCGCGGCCGTCCACCACTACCTCATCCGGGAGGGGCTGCGGACCAGCGCCGCCCTGGTGGTGGAGTCGGGGGAGCCCAGGGAGGTCATGCACTGCTGCCTCCTCATCGGTTACGGCGCCAACGCGGTGAACCCGTACCTGACCCTGGAGACCGTGGAATGGATGTGCCGGGACGGGCTGGCCGGTCCGGGCCTCGCCGGGGAGCAGGCGCGCAAGAACCTCGTCAAGGCCCTGTGCAAGGGCGTGCTGAAGACCATGTCCAAGATGGGCATCTCCACCATCAAGTCCTACCACGGGGCGCAGATCTTCGAGGCCATCGGCCTGAAGCAGTCGGTCATCGACAAGTACTTCACCTGGACGGCTTCCCGCATCGAGGGCATCGGCCTGGACGAGGTGGAGCAGGAGTACCGCCAGCACCACCGCCGGGGCTATCCGGAGCGGTCGGCGGCCGCGGCCCCCGACCTGGACGTGGGGGGCTACTACCAGTGGCGCAAGGACGGCGAGCACCACCTGTTCAACCCCCAGACCGTGGCGCTGCTCCAGGACTCCACGCGCACCGGCGACTACGACCTGTTCCGGGAGTACGCGAAGCAGATCGACGACCAGACCCGGCTGCTCGGGACGCTCCGGGGCCTGTTCGAGCTCCGGCCCATGCAGCCGCGGGTGCCCATCGACGAGGTGGAGCCGGCGTCGGAGATCGTCAAGCGGTTCTCCACCGGGGCCATGTCCTACGGCTCCATCAGCAAGGAGGCGCACGAGAACCTGGCCATCGCCATGAACCGCATCGGCGGCCGGAGCAACTCGGGCGAGGGAGGGGAGAGCCCGGACCGCTACCATCCCGACGCCAACGGCGACTGGCGCAACAGCGCCATCAAGCAGGTGGCGTCCGGGCGCTTCGGGGTCACCAGCAACTACTTGGTCAACGCCACCGACCTGCAGATCAAGATGGCCCAGGGGGCCAAGCCCGGCGAGGGCGGGCAGTTGCCCGGCCACAAGGTGTTCGAGGAGATCGCGCGGGTGCGCAAATCGACTCCGGGGGTGGGGCTCATCTCCCCGCCGCCGCACCACGACATCTACTCCATCGAGGACCTGGCCCAGCTCATCCACGACCTCAAGTGCGCCAACGACCGGGCCCGGGTCCACGTGAAGCTGGTGGCCGAGGTGGGGGTGGGCACCGTGGCCGCGGGGGTCTCCAAGGGCAAGGCCGACGTGGTGCTCATCAGCGGCTACGACGGCGGCACCGGCGCCTCGCCGGAGTCCTCCATGAAGCACGCGGGCATCCCCTGGGAACTGGGGGTGGCCGAGACCCAGCAGGTGCTGGTGCAGAACGACCTGCGGGGCCGCATCGTGGTGCAGACCGACGGGCAGCTCAAGACCGGCAGGGACGTGGCCATCGCCTGCCTGCTGGGCGCCGAGGAGTTCGGGTTCGCCACCACCGCCCTGGTGGTGAGCGGCTGCATCATGCTCCGCAAATGCCACCTCAACACCTGCTCCGTGGGCGTGGCTACCCAGGACGCGGAGTTGCGCAAGAAGTTCACCGGCAAGCCCGAGCACGTCATCCACTTCATGACGTTCGTGGCCGAGCAGATGCGGGAGATCATGGCCGACCTGGGGTTCCGCACCGTCAACGAGATGGTGGGGCGCACGGACTGCCTCGACACGCGCATGGCCATCGACCACTGGAAGGCCCGGGGACTCGACTTCTCCCGGCTCCTCACGCTGGTGGAGGCGCCGGCCCGGGTGGCCCGGTACTGTTCCCAGGCCCAGGACCACGGGTTGGACAAGAAGCTCGACAAGCGCCTCATCGAAGCGGCGAAGGACGCCCTGGAGGAGCGCCGGCCCGTGGCCATCCGCCACGAGATCCACAACATCGACCGCACCGCGGGGGCCATGCTCAGCGCCGAGGTGTCGCGCCGTTACGGCGAGGAGGGGTTGCCCGAAGACACTATCCGGGTCAACCTCTACGGCTCCGCGGGCCAGAGCTTCGGGGCGTTCCTGGCCCCGGGCGTCTCGTTCCTGCTCGAAGGGGAATCCAACGACTACACGGGCAAGGGGCTGTCCGGCGGCCTCATGGCGGTGTATCCGCCGGAGAACGCCGCGTTCGACCCCGCGGAGAACGTCGTCATCGGCAACGTGGCCCTCTACGGCGCCACCGGGGGCCGGGCCTTCTTCCGCGGCCTCGCCGGCGAGCGTTTCGCCGTCCGCAACAGCGGCGCCGAGACCGTGGTCGAAGGCGTCGGCGACCACGGCTGCGAGTACATGACCCGGGGCTGCGTGGTGGTCATCGGGCCGGTGGGCCGCAACTTCGCCGCGGGCATGAGCGGCGGCGTGGCCTACGTGCTCGACGAGGACGGGGTCTTTCCCGGACTGTGCAACCGCGAGATGGTGGATCTGGAGCCGCTGGAGGGCGAAGAGGACGTGGAGTGCGTCCGCGGCCTGCTCGAAGCCCACGTGCGCCACACCGGCAGCGACCGGGGCCGGCGCGTGCTGGAGCGCTGGCCGGAACTGCAAGGGGCGTTCGTGAAGGTCATGCCGGTGGACTACCGCCGGGCCTTGCAGGAGATGGCGGCCCGGGAGTCGGAATCGGCCGACCCCGGGCGCGAGCGCCCCGCGGGCGCCGCGGCGTCCGCTCCGGCTTGAGCCCGCGGACGGGTTGACCGAGGACCGAAGGAGGGGACGGCTCCGGGCATATGGGCAAGATCACGGGATTCATGGAATACGAGCGGGGCAAGACCGCGTACCGGGACCCGCTCGAACGGCTGGAGGACTGGAACGAGTTCGTGCTCCCCATGCCCGCGGAAGCTCTGCGGGAGCAGGGCGCCCGCTGCATGGACTGCGGCATCCCCTTCTGCCATACCGGCGCGCCCATGGGCAAAGGCCCGGGCGCCTCGGGCTGTCCGCTGAACAACCTCATACCGGACTGGAACGACCTGGTTTACCGGGACCACTGGAAAGAGGCCCTGGTCCAGTTGCACCGGACCAACAACTTCCCCGAGTTCACCGGCCGCGTCTGTCCGGCGCCCTGCGAGGGTTCTTGCGTCCTGGGCATCAACGGCAGTCCGGTGACCATCAAGACCATCGAATGCGCCATCGTCGATCGGGGTTTCGAGGAGGGGTGGATCCGCCCGGAACCGCCCCCCGAGCGGACCGGGAAGCGCGTGGCGGTCATCGGCTCCGGCCCCGCGGGCCTGGCCTGCGCCGCCCAGCTCAACCGCGCCGGACACCGGGTCACGGTCTATGAACGGTCGGACCGGCCCGGCGGGCTGCTCATGTACGGCATCCCCAACATGAAGCTCGACAAGGAGAAGGTGGTGGGGAGGCGTCTGGAGCAGATGGAGGCCGAGGGGGTCGTCTTCGAGACCGGGGTGGAAGTGGGCAAGGACCTGCCCGGGGAGGAGTTGCCCCGGGAGTTCGACGCGGTGGTGGTCTGCACCGGCGCCACCAAGCCCAACGACTTCCTGCGGAACGCTCCGGGCCGGGACCTCCGGGGCGTCCACTTCGCCATGGAGTTCCTGCACGCCAACACCCGGAGCCTGCTGGACTCGGGCCATGGGGACGGCGGCTTCATCTCGGCCCGGGACCGGCACACCATCGTCCTGGGGGGCGGCGACACCGGCACCGACTGCGTGGGCACGGCCCTGCGCCACGGGTGCCGCACCATCCGGCAGTTCGACGTGATCCCGAAGCCGCCGCCCGAGCGCGCCCCCGGCAACCCGTGGCCCCAGTGGCCGGTGGTCTACAAGCTGGACTACGGCCAGGAAGAGGGCAAGGCGCGCTTCGGCGACGACCCCAGGCGCTACTGCACCAACACCGTGAAGTTCATCGACGACGGACACGGCCGGGTCAAGGCCCTCCGGACCATCGACCTGGACTGGGACCGGCCGGGAGAGCGCGCGCCCTTCAGCCCGGTGGAAGGCACGGAGAAGGAATGGCCCGCGGACCTGGTGCTGCTGGCCATGGGGTTCTCCGGCCCGGAAGACCAGGTCCTGGCGCAACTCGGGGTCGAGCGGGACGCCCGCTCCAACGCCCGGGCCGAATACGGCAAGTACGTCACCAACGTGGAGAACGTGTTCGCCGCGGGCGACGCGCGCCGGGGCCAGAGCCTGGTGGTGTGGGCCATCCACGAAGGACGGGGCGCGGCCCGGGAGGTGGACCGCTACCTCATGCACGGCACTGACCTGCCTTGAAGCCCCGCCGCGTCCGCGGTTCCATGTGTGTGAGACCCGTTTCGTCCAACCAGGAAAGGCTCCCATGTCGGAAATCAGGAAATCGGAACAGCGCTGGCAGTCGGACGTGATCGTGGACCTCATCCGGCTCTACGACATCCCCTACGTGGCCCTGAACCCGGGGGCCAGCTACCGGGGCCTCCACGACTCGCTGGTGAACTACGGCGAGAACGACCCGGAGATGCTCCTGTGCAACCACGAGAAGATCGCGGTGCAGATCGCCCACGGCTACGCCAAGGCGTCGGGCAAGCCCATGATCGCCATCGTGCACGACGTGGTGGGGCTGCTGCACGCGCCCATGGGCATCTACTACGCCTACATCGACCGCTGTCCGGTGTTCGTCATCGGCGCCACCGGCCCCATGGACGAGAAGTACCGGCGCCCCTTCATCGACTGGATCCACACGGCCTTCGCCCAGGGCGACGCGGTGCGCAACTTCACCAAGTGGGACTACCAGCCCGGCAGCATCCACGGCGTGCCCGACTCCTTCGCCCGGGCCTACTCCATCATGATGAGCGAGCCCCAGGGACCCATCTACCTGTGCTACGACTCGGCGTTGCAGGAGAGTCCGCTCACCGAGGAGGCGGCGCTCCCGCCGGCTTCCGCGGTGAAGGTGCCGTCGCGCATGGCGCCGGAGCCCGCGGCGGTGGCCCGGGCGGCCGAGATGCTGATGCAGGCGGACAACCCGTTGCTGCTCACCGAGTACGCCGGGCGCATGCCCACGGGTTTCGGTCCCACGGTGGAGCTGGCGGAGACCGTGGGAGCGTCGGTGTTCGACATCTGCAAGCGGCTGGGCTTCCCCAACCGCCACCCCCTCAGCATGAGCTTCCACCCGGACGCCTTCGATGGCGTGGACCTGGTGATGGCCCTGGACGTGGTGGACTGGACCCGGGGCTCCCACCGGCTCAACACCCGGACCCGGGAGATCACGGTGGTGACCGCGCCGGACTGCAAGTGGGTGGACGCGGGCTTCGCCGACGTGGAGATCAGCAAGTGGGCCACCGACTACAACAAGCACCACAACTGGGACCTGCGGGTCCTGGGGGACACCGCCATCACCATTCCCGAGCTCACCCGGGCGTGCCGGGCGCTGGTCGAAGCCGACCCGGCGCTGCGGGAGCGCATCGAGGGGCGCAAGCGCGCCCTGGCGGAGAAGCACGACCGCCAGTGGGAGAAGTGGCAGGAGCAGGCGCAGGCGGAGAGGGACCGGCGGCCCATGACCGAGTCCCGGCTGGCATGGGATGTGTGGCGGGAGATCGAGGGCGAGGACTGGGTGCTGACCGCGGGGACCCTGAAGGACTGGGTGCAGAAGATCTGGAACTTCGACCGGCCCTACCGCCATCCGGGCCGGGAACTCGGCACCGGCACCCAGATCGGCATGTCCATCGGCGTGGCTCTGGCCCACAAGGGGCAGGGGAGGCTGGTGGTGGACTTGCAGCCGGACGGGGACCTGATGTTCGACCTGGGGGCCCTGTGGATGCCGGTCAAGTACGACATCCCCATGCTCGTGGTCATGTACAACAACCGGGCCTACTACAACGACTGGGCGCACCAGATCCACATGGCGCACCAGCGCGGCACCGACCCGTCCCGGGCCTGGATCGGCATGGACCTGGAGGGGCCGCCGCCGGACTTCGCGCACATCGCCAGGGGCATGGGCTGGTACGCCGAAGGCCCCATCGAAGACCCCGCGGAGGTGGGACCCGCGCTGCGCCGGGCCATCGAGCAGGTCAAGGCCGGCAAGCCCGCGCTGGTGGACCCCATCGTCTGGCGCCGGGACATCAACGCCTGACGGCCCTTGGCGCGGCCGGGACCCGGGCCGCGGCGCCGGGAGAGGAACGAGACATGAGCAAGGCGGCAGGGACGGAAGTTCCCGACATCAAAAAGTCCGACCGCAAGTGGCAGTCGGACGTCATCGTGGACATGATCAAGCGGTATGGGTTCGAGCACATCACCCTCAACCCCGGGGCCAGCTACCGGGGCCTCCACGACTCGCTGGTGAACTACGGCGAGGACGACCCGCCCATGATGCTGTGCAACCACGAGAAGATCGCGGTGCAGATGGCCCACGGCTATGCCCGGGCCACCGGCAAGCCCATGATCGCCATCGTCCACAACCTGGTGGGGCTGCTGCACGCGCCCATGGGCATCTACTACGCCTACCTGGACCGGGCGCCGGTCTTCATCATCGGCGCCACCGGCCCCATGGAGGAGCCCAAGCGCCGCCCGTTCATCGACTGGATCCATTCGGCCAGCGTCCAGGGCGAGGCCATCCGCCACTACGTCAAGTGGGACTCCCAGCCCACCACCATCGACGGGGTGCCCGGGGCCTTTGCCCGGGCCTATTCGGTGATGATGAGCGGCAAGCAGGGACCCATCTACATGTGCTACGACGCGGGCCTCCAGGAGGCTCCCCTCGAACGGGACGTGGCCATGCCGCCGGAGGAGGCCGCGCGCGTGCCGGCCCCGGTGATGGCGGACCCCGCAGCCCTGGAGCAGGCCGCGGACACCCTGGCCGGGGCGGAGCGCCCGGTCATCGTGGCGGACTTCGCCGCGCGTCCGCCCCACGGCTGGGACCACGTGGTGGATCTGGCCGAGACCCTGGGCGCCCGGGTGTGGGACTGCGACTCCCGCCTGAACTTCCCGAGCGATCACCCCCTGAACCTGAGCATGGACGGCGAGGGCTGCTACAAGGACGCGGACGCGGTGCTGACGCTGGACGTGGCGGACTTCGAGAAGCCCACCCACGTGCGCGACATCGCCACGCGCACGGTGGTGAGCATGGTGCCCGAGGACGCCGCCTGGATCGACATCGGCTACACCGACGTGGAGATCAGCAAGTGGGCCATGACCTACGCCCGGCCCTTCTATGCGCACCAGCGCATGACCGCGGACCCGGTGACCGCGGCCCCGGCGCTCACCCGGCTGCTGAAGGCCCGCATCGCCCGGACTCCGGGCCTGGCCGAGAAGATCGCCCGGCGCACGGAGGAGACCGGCCGGCGCCACGCCGAGGTCCGCGCCCAATGGCGCCGGCAGGCCGAGGAAGACCGCTGGGACGCGGTTCCCATGACCGTGCCGCGGCTGGCGCTGGAAGTGTGGGACGCCATCCGGGACGAGGACTGGGTGCTGACCTCCGGCACGCTGCACGACTGGGCCCGCCGGTTGTGGAACTTCGACCGGCCCTACCGCCACGGCGGGCGCGAGCTGGGCACCGGCACCCAGATCGGCCTGTCCCTGGGGGTGGCCCTGGCCCACAAGGGGCAGGGGAGGCTGGTGGTGGACCTGCAACCCGACGGCGACCTGATGTTCGACGCCGGCGCCCTGTGGATGGCGGCCAAGTACCGCATCCCCATGCTCGTGGTCATGTACAACAACCGCGCCTACTACAACGACTGGAACCACCAGATCGTCATGGCGCGGAACCGCGGCACGGACCCCTCCCGGGCGCACATCGGCATGGACCTGTGCGGCCCGGACCCCGACTTCGCCGCCCTCGCGCGCTCCATGGGCTGGTACGGCGAAGGCCCCATCGAGAACGCCGACCACCTGAGGCCCGCCCTGGACCGCGCCATCGAGCAGGTCAAGCAGGGAACCCCCGCCCTGGTGGACACCGTGACCCAGCGGCGCTGACCGGAACCGGCCGCACACCCACCCGCAGAGCGGGACCGGCAGCGTGAGCGAGCAGGGATTCCTGTGGTTGGCCGTCTGCACGCCCGCAGAGCGGTATCCCCAGGCTTTCGAGTGGGAAAGGCAGGAGGGAAAGGGGTCGGTCTGTCATTCCTGGAACCTCTGAAAAATCGGGACAGGAGGCATGAGCGCGTCCTTCGACTTCGCTTCGCTACGCTCAGGACGAACGGATATAGGGGTCAGTGTGAAGGAATCCATCCCGGATGTCTCGATTGTTCAGATGTTCCTCCTGTGAAAGCCCATGCCGTCATTCCCGCGAAAGCCTCATCTCCGTCATTCCCGCGAAAGCGGGAATCCATCCATCTGTGCACCGGTTGGTTGGATACGAGGTCCCTGAACCCACGGAAAACGCTACCCGGAGAGAAAGGCGGTCAGGAAATGGAATAGGGCAAGGAAGATCGAGTGGATCGAGAAGGGTAATCCGACCTGGAGAGGTTTGTACAACGAGAGCGACGAAACCGGATGGATTCCCGCCCCCGCTTCCGCGAGGACATGCTTTCGCGGGAATGACGGAAGTGGGTGTGCGCGGGAATGACGGGAGTGGGCGTCCGCGGAGCAATGACCGTGTGATCCTTTTCGCTCCCCTTTCCCTTCTACCTTACCCACACGAAAGCCGGAAGAGCCGATTTATGGAACCTCTGAACAACCGAGACATCCAGGATGGATTCCCTCACCCCGACCCCTTATCCCCGTTCGTCCTGAGCGTAGCGAAGCGAAGTGGAAGGACGCGCTTTCCCACAGGGAGAGGGAGTTCAAGCCGGGATTGATCCGAGGCTCACAAGGATTCGATTTGTGATTCCCAGGGAGTGCAGGCGTCTGGCGGAGGTGGACTTCCCCATTGCCGAGGTTTCGCGGCATGCGGCGCGGGAGAAGTCCATCCGGCACGGGCATCCTTCCACGCTGCACCTGTGGTGGGCGCGGCGGCCGCTGGCTTCCTCCCGGGCGATGCTGATGGCGCTGCTGCTGCCGGACCCGTGTGACCCGCATTGCCCGGAAGCCTTCAAGAAGGAGACGCGGCAGATCCTCTTGGGGATGCACGGACGGCCGGGAGGGTGGATCGAGGCCATCGAGCCGGACGATGGCTTGCGGCGGGTCCTGCTCAAGTTCATCGCCGACTTCGCCAACTGGAACCTTGCCGCAAACGGCGTCCGGCTCGAAACGGCCCGGGCGCTGGTGAGGGCGGCCCACGGCGCGGAGCCGCCCCTAGTGGTGGACCCGTTCGCGGGCGGCGGCTCGATTCCGTTGGAAGCCCTGCGGGTGGGCTGCGAGGCGTTCGCCAGCGACCTGAACCCGGTGGCCTGCCTGATCCTCAAGGTGATGCTGGAAGACATCCCGCGCCACGGTTCGGGGCTGGCCGATGAGTTGCGCAAGGTCGGCGGCGAGGTCAGGCAGGCCGCGGAACGGGAGTTGGCCGATCTGTATCCGGTGGACCTGGACGGGAGCACGCCCATCGCCTACCTGTGGGCGCGCACGGTGCGCTGCGAGGCCCCGAACTGCGGGGCGGAAGTCCCGCTGCTGCGGTCGCTGTGGTTGGCGAAGAAAGCTGTGTTCAAGAGGGAGGGCGGCAAGCGGAAGAAGGTCCGGGGCCGTCAGGCGCTCCGGTACAAGAAACATCTGAACAATCGAGAGATCCGGGATGGATTCCCTCACGCTGACACGCCTATCCCCGTTCGTCCTGAGCGTAGCGAAGCGGAGACGAAGGACGCGCTCATGCCTCCTGTCCCGATTGTTCAGAGGTTCCATAAGGTCGTGCAGCCGGCCAAGGAGCCGCCGCGTGTGGAGTTGGAGATTTTCGAGCCGGAGACCGACAAGGACGTGCGTGCGGGCACGGTGACGCGGGCCAAGGCGACCTGCCTGTGTTGCGGCGCCGTACTACCGCCGGAGCGGGTGCGGGCGCAACTTGCCGAGCAGCGCGGCGGCGCGGACGTGATCTTCGACGAAGCAGGCAGACGCATGGGCGGCGCGTGCATGACCGCGGTGGTGACGCTGAAGGAGAACGAGCCGGGCCGGCACTATCGGATGCCGACGGACGCCGATTACGCGGCGGTGTATGAAGCGCAGGCACGGCTGGCGGGGATTCTCGACGAATGGGAGCGGGGCGGGAGGCAAGGGTTGTGTCCTGTGCCGGACGAGCCGATTTCGCTGAACGAGATTCGACGCATCAGCGTGCCAATCTACGGAATGACGACATGGGGCGATCTGTTCACCGCGCGGCAGAAGGCGGCGCTGGTGGAATTGACGAAATCATCAACGAAACTCCCGAACAATCGAGACATCCAGGATGGATTCCCGCACCCTGACCGTCCCATCCCCGTTTATCCTGAGCGTAGCAAAGCGGAGCCTCCCGTTCGTCCTGAGCGTAGCGAGGTGGAGTCCTCCGTTCGTCCTGAGCGTAGCGAAGCGAAGTCGAAGGACGCGCTCACGCCCCCTGTCCCGATCGTTCAGAGGTTCCCAACGATCGACGACATGGCGAAACAACCTCTGGCGCTGGCGTTGACACGAACCGCCAATGCAGGATGCTCGCTATGCCGATGGCATACATCAGGCGAGAAGCATGAGGGTGTCTATTCTCGACAGGCTCTCCCCCTGGTCTGGGACTACAGCGAGAGCAATCCCTTTTCGGAATCCACCGGTGGTTATGACGGAGCGCTGGACTGGATTGCCAATGTTATTGACTCATGGCCCGAATCCAACCTTGGCCAAGTGCAACCCGCAGACGCCAAGGCTTATCCTTTGCCCGACGCCGCCGCCAGTGTCTGGTTCACCGACCCGCCCTACTACGACGCTGTCCCCTATGCACACTTGTCCGATTTCTTCTTCGTATGGCTCAAGCGCGCCTTGCCAGAGCAGATGATGGCTCTTTGCCACTCCATCGATTCACATGACCTGACCCCGAAGGAAGAAGAGATCGTCGTTGACCGACCGCATCGGCTCAGCAGTTCGACCAAGACGGCAAGGACCTACGAATCGGGAATGGTTCGGGCTTTTGCCGAAGGGCGGCGCATCCTGCGCCAGGACGGTATCGGATCGGTCGTCTTCGCCCACAAGACCACCGAGGGCTGGGAAGCGCTGCTGTCCGGGATGATCAGCGGCGGCTGGACCATCACCGGCTCGTGGCCGGTGGCAACGGAGATGGGTTCTCGTCTCAATGCGCGTGACACCGCGTCCCTGGCCACCAGCGTCCACCTGGTCTGCCGTCCCCGCCCCGACGACGCGCCGGTGGGCGATTGGGCGGACGTGCTGCGCGAACTGCCCATCCGCGTGGGCGAATGGATGGAACGGTTGCAAGGCGAAGGGGTCCGGGGCGCGGACCTGGTCTTTGCCTGCATCGGACCGGCCCTGGAGATATACAGCCGCTACCGGCAGGTGGAGACCGCGGAGGGGCGTGAGGTGGGCCTGCCGGAGTACCTGGAACGGGTGTGGGAAGTGGTCGGGCGCACCGCCCTCGAAAACGTCCTCGGGGCCGCGGAGGCGAAGGCGCGCAACGGCATGGCCGGGGCGCTGGAAGAGGACACCCGCCTGACCGCCCTGTTCCTCTGGACCCTGCAAAGCACTGGCGCAGACGACGCCTCCGAAGACGATGACAACGTTGCGGAGGACGATGACCACGAGGAGGCGGACGACGCGCCCCGCGACAAGCCTAGGGGTTACAGTCTCGTCTTCGACGTGGCGCGCCGCTTGGCCCAGCCTCTGGGCATCGAACTGTCCAAGTGGGAGGGGCGGATCATCGAGACGGACAAGGGCGTGGTGCGGCTGATAAACGCCACGGAACGAGGGAAACAGCTTTTCGGCGAAGACGGCGCAGACACGGCCGCGGAATGGTTGGAGCGCGACCCGAGGGTCACCGTGCAGCAGGTGCTTTTCCCCGAAATGGAGGCCGCCCCCAAGAAGAAGCGAACCCGAAGCCGCGGTGGGAAGGTCCTCATCGCGGACGACGCGGAGATGCAGGCCCCGGACGCCACCACGCTGGACCGGGTCCACGCGGCCATGCTCTTGCAGGCGTCGGGCCGCAGCCAGGCCCTGCGCAACCTGCTGAAGGCGGAACACGAGCGCGGCCCCGACTTCCTGCGCCTTGCCAACGCCCTGTCCGCTCTGTACCCTCCGGTGAGCGAAGAGAAGCGCCTGCTGGACGCCATGCTGCTGGCGGCGCCGCGGTAAGCGACGGGAACCGATCCCGTGGCAAAGATCGAAGGCAGATGGATTCCCGTCCCCGCTTCCGCGAGGACATGCTTTCGCGGGAATGACGGGAGGAGCCTCTGAACAATCGGGATAGAGGGCATGAGCGCGTCCTTCGACTCCGCTTCGCTACGCTCAGGACGAACGGATATAGGGGTCAGGGTGAAGGAATCCATCCCGGATGTCTCGATTGTTCAGAGGTTCCTCCTGTGAAAACCCATGCCGTCATTCCCGCGAAAGCGGGAATCCATCCATCTGTGCACCTGTTGGTTGGATACGAGGTTCCTGAACCCATGGAAAGCGCTACCCGGAGAGAAAGGCGGTCAGGAAATGGAAGCGGGCAAGGAAGATCGAGTGGATCGAGAAGGGTAATCCGACCTGGAGAGGTTTGTACAACGAGAGCGACGAAACCGGATGGATTCCCGCTTTCGCGGGAATGACGGGGTAAGCGCTTGCCGAAATGACGAGGGGTGGGCGTCTGTGGGGAATGACGGCGAGGCTGTGAGGATGGGGCCTCTACATGGACCGCCTCAACCGTGTCGGCCGTCTGTCCGTTCGGGCGAAAGCGCGGGAAAGGCGGGAAGTCAGGAGACGTCGGATCGGACGATTTCGTCCAGGTCAACGTCCAGCGCTCGGGCGATGGCGGCGAGGGTCTTGGCCGAGCCCGGTTTCTTCCCGTGCTCGATGTCGGACAGGTAGGAGGCTGCGACTCCGGCTCGTCTGGCGAGGATGCCGGCCTTCATTCCCCGGTGCTCACGCCAGACCCGAACCGGGTGCTCGCCCTGGGCGATCCGCTCGCTCAACTCCAAGGGCGCCAGTTCCTCCTCGGGGTCGTCGAGCATGCGGCGGACCAGGTCGGCGTCACCGACATCCTCATCAGTGGCCTCGCGCAGCGCCTCGTACTCCATGCGTGGAACCACCATATCAATGCTACTATCTAACAGAAACTCTGGACAATTCCAGAGGAAGAGCGCGTCCTTCGACTTCGCTTCGCTACGCTCAGGACGAACGGGATAGGAGGGTCAGGGCGAGGGAATCCACCCTCCCTGTCTTGATCGTTCGACATTCCTACAGATAAAGGGAACCTCTGAACAATCGGGAGAGAGCGTCCTTCGACTTCGCTACGCTCAGGACGAACGGGATAGGCGCGTCAGGGTGAGGGAATCGAGAATCCATCCCGGATGTCTCGATTGTTCAGAGGTTCCAAAGGAAACTCTCGCAACCTGTTCCCGTTCGAGGGAACCTCGGAACAACGAACCCCGTTCGTCCTGAGCGTAGCGTAGCGAAGTCGAAGGACGCGCTTTCCCACGGGGAGTTCGTGTCGAGCGCGGTCCGAAGCGGTAGAGGGTCAGCGGGTCTGTACGACTACTACGACATAAGGGGCTACGAGAGGCTCATCGTCCGCATCGCCTTGGGGATCGACCCGGAGACGGCCAGGGACGTGGAGAGCTACGGCGCCGCTTCGGTGCTGCTGAGCCTCTACCATGGGCTCCGGGGCAGCGAGCGGGAGGTGTTCCTGGCGGCGCTGGGCAACGCGCTGGAGAAGAATGCCAGCCGCAAGGCCCTGTCCGGGATGGTGCTGTTCGCCGCCAATCCGGTGCTGGACATGGATCACAGCATCGACATCCTGGCGGACTGGTTCGTCAAGAACAGGAAGGCCGACCCGGGCCTGTACGAGGCCCTGGACGCCTACTGGCGCCGCCGCTTCCGCCGCGGGTTCGACGAAGGCTAGGACCGGGGCTGGGGAGCGCGGAAGGTGCGGCCGCTGCGCGGCTCGCCGCGGTCCTGCAGCCGGGGCCCGGTTTCCGGCGGCTTGAGGCGGCTGCACCGCCAGCGGCTGCACGTTGGTGCGACGAAAGGAAGCCCCAGGGAAGACGGCTTGGGGCGCCGCACCGCCGGCGGCCGCACGGCGCAGGGGACCCACGACGCAATCCATACGCGCCCGGGGGCGGCCGCACGGCCTGGGACCGTCTCCCGGTTGCCCGGTTACCCGAAGAAGGCCAGGGTCCTGGTCTCGATGCTTTCCCGGGGCGGCGCGTCCGCGGGGGCGTCGGGGTGGTCGAAGGCTGAGTGGGGGGTGAAGCGCGCGCGTCCGTCCCGCTCCGAGTCGTAGCACTTGAACACCAGGGCTTCGTCAGGCTGCATCTCGGGGTAGTAGTGCCAGCGGTGCCCGGGGTCGTAGGTGACGTGGTAGGTCTCGCCCACCCGGTCGGGGTGCCGCCGCTCGGTGGGGATCAGGTCCTTTGGGGCGACGCTGCGGGCGTCGCACAGGGCCAGGGGCGACCGCACCACCGGGGTGAGCATGCCGCGCCAGACCTGGATGACCGCGAAGCGGCGCCGCAGCAGCGCTTCCGCCTCCTCCGGCAACAGGTCCCGCACCCGTTGCGGTCCAGACCACTCGGTGTAGTCGTTGTGGACCCGCCGAACCGGACCCCGGATGCCCTTTTCCTCTTGAGTCTCCTGGCGCCCGGAACGCAGGGTGTGGTCGAAGATCAGCACCCGCGAGGCCCCGGTGGTCTCCCGGACCAGGGCCTCCACCTCGGGATAGTACACGGACCGCAACTCGTCCTCGTCGTAGAAGTCGGTCATCTTCGTGGGTTGGGGCCTCAGCACGAAGCCCTGGCGCTCCATGGCGATGTCCGGGACCTGCCGGGCGTTCCGCACCGGCGCCCGCCGGGTCTCGTACTCGCCCGTGTGCCGGGGCTGCAGGAAGCCGGGCCGGCTGGAGTCGGTCACGGGTTTCGGCCCGGTGTGGACCAGGTAGTGGAAACTCGCTTCGACGACGTCTTCGAGGTTCTCGGCTGCGGCTGTGGCCATGGCGTCCTCCGTGTGTTCCGGCCTTCCGGTTCCCTGCGCGGGCGGTCCCGGACCCGTCCGCGCTATCCCGCCAGCGTTCCCCGTTCCGCCCACGCGCGCTGGACCTCGCGGCTTGTGCTGACCAGGGCGAAGTGGGTGGCCATGTTCTTGAGCGAGTAGCGCTGCAAGTCCGCGTCGTAAGCCGCCACGCAGTCCTCCAGCACCACGTTGTAGTAGCCCCGTGCGAAAGCGTCCCGGACCGTGGCCTCGACGCACCCGTTGGTGGCGGCGCCGGTGAACAGCAGGGTCTTGACCCCCAGGCGTCCCAGGGCGGCGTCCATCTTGGGGTTGGTGAAGCCGCTGTGGTGCCACTTCTTGATGGTGACGTCCCCCGGTGCCGGGGCTACGAAATCGCAGACGTCCCAACCCGGTGTGCCCGGCACCGTGTACTTGGCGTTGGCCAGCCCCACCCGGGCGCGCCGGGCGAGGATGGGTCCGTTGTCGTGCTCCTCGTCGTTGGAGGTCTGGGTATAGACCACCGGCGTCCCCGCGGCCCGGGCCGCTTCCACCATCTGCCGCAGGGGTTCGCGCATGGCCTCCACGAAGCTCAGGTCGCCCTTCATGCGCGCGCCCCCGGGGGCGCAGAAGTCGTTCTGCACGTCCACCACCACCAGCGCGGTGTGCTCGGGCCGCACCATGTCCGCGAGCTCGGTCCACACCTCCTGCACCTGGGGCTCCCACAGCTCGGCTTCGGGGTCGAACTCGTAGTCGGCGATCTCCCGCTTCTCGAATATGGGCCGCCCGAGATCCCGGGCCACCTGCCGGTGGAGAGGGTGTTCCACGTAGCGCCGGAGGCTCTCCTCGTCCTCCACCACCGCCACCATGGCGTAGTCGAACTCCCCGTCCCGCCGCCGGTTGGGTCCCATGGACCAGCCCAGCAGGTCCGGTATGGCGTCCTTCATGGAGTCGTAGCCTTCCAGCATCCGGTCGATCTGCTCCCGGGACGCGTCTGCCTTGAGCTTCACGAGGACCACGTGCTTGATCATGGCGTCCTCCGCAATGGTTCGTCCGACGGGGACGTTCGACGGGGAAGGGGGGGTCGGGCCGAGGACCTCGGCCGCTACACCGTTCAACTCCCGCCGAAGCCCACGGTGACCCTGCCTCCCTCGACCACCACCGGGATCTCGCGGCTGCCGGGGTTCAGCTCCAGCATGCGCTGCAGGCCGTCCTCGTCGTCCAGCACGTTGACGTACTCGACGGGGACGTTTCGGTCCGAGTAGTCCCTCCGGGCACTCGAAGTATAGGGTCAGAGGTCGTGGCCGAAGATCAGCACAGTGTCCGGCATGGCTCGTCCTTTCCGGGAGGGGTCATCAAGGAACATCTGTACCGCCAAACGCGGCTCATGGCAACGGCTTGCGCCGCCCCCTCTCCGCGGCGGAGTGCAGGCCCTCCCGTCGGATCGGGCGTCTGGAAAGGTGGGTATTCCTTGCCACACCCTCTTTCGCATAGTATCCGTTCCTTCACGGAACCATGCTCCGACACGCAAGGAAGATCCTCGTCCTGCTGCTCGTCACCCTGGGCGGGTTGGCGGCCCTGATCCTGATGAAGCCGCGGGAGGCCCCCAAGCGCGTCCCGCTGGAAGAACGGGTCACTCCGGTGCGCGTGGTGGAGGCGCCCGCGGTGGACGTGGTGCCCCGGGTCCTGGGCTACGGCAACGTCAAGCCCGGCAGGGTCTGGGAGGCGGTGGGGCAGGTGGGCGGCGCCGTCGTGTATCGGCACCCGGAGCTCCGGAAAGGCGCCATCCTCCGGAAAGGGACGGAGCTGTTGCGCATCGACCCGGCCGACTACCGCCTGTCGGTGGCCCAGATCGAGGCCAACATCCGCTCGGTGGAGGCCCAGGTCCGGGTGCTGGACGTGAGGGCGCGCAACACGGAAGGGTCCCTGGCCATCGAAGAGCGGCGCCTGGACCTGGGCCGCAAGCAACTGGAGCGCAAGCGGGAGCTGCTGCGCCGGGGCGCCATCTCCCAGTCGGAGGTGGAGCAGGAAGAGCGTTCGGTGCTCGCCGGTGAGCAGGCGCTGCAGAACCTGCGCAACGCCATGAGGCTGCTCCCCGCGGAGCGCTCGGTGCAGGAAGCCGCGCGGGACCGGCTCAAGGCCCAGTTGGAGACGGCGCGGCGGGACTTGGCCCGCACCAGCATCGTCGCTCCCTTCACCTGCCGGATCGCCGCGGTCCACGTGGAGCTCTCCCAGTTCGCCGCCAGGGGCCAGGTCCTGGTGGAGGCGGACGGCCTCGACGCGGCCGAAGTCATCGCCCAGGCGCCCATGGACAAGATGCTGACGCTGCTGCCCCCGGAGGTCGGGACTCCCGCGGGACCGGGCGCGGCCATGCCGCGGCTGCGCGGCGTCACGGACGTCGAGGCGGTGGTGCGTCTGCGCACCGGAGACGTGGCGGTGGAGTGGCCCGCCCGCTTCCTTCGGATGAGCGACACGGTGGACCCGCGCACCCGCACGGTCGGGGTCATCGTGGCGGTGGACCATCCCTACCGGCAGGCGGAGTCGGGCGGGAGACCGCCCCTGGTCAAGAACATGTACGTGGAAGTGGAGCTGCGGGGGCCGCCCCGGCCCAGGGCGGTGGTGGTCCCGCGCGCCGCCCTGGACGGCAAACGGGTTTACGTGGCCGGCCCCGACGACCGCCTGAACGGGCGCGAGGTGGAGACGCAGTTCGCCCAGAGCAATTTCGTGGTGGTCCGGTCGGGGGTTGCGCCCGGGGAACGCGTGGTGGTCTCGGACCTGCCGTTCGCGGTGGAGGGCATGCGGGTGCGTCCGGTGGTGGACCGGGACGCCGCGGAGAGCCTCGTGGCCGAGGCGGTGGGGGCGACCCCGGTCCGGTGAACCTCCGATGATCCGTTTCTTCGCCGGCCATCCCACGGCCGCCAACCTGCTGATGCTCGCCTTTCTGGCGGTGGGGTTCGTGTTCGCGCCTGCGGTGAAGCGCCAGACGTTTCCGGAGATCCCCCCGAACTCGGTGCAAGTCAGCATCCCCTTCCCGGGCGCAGCGGCCCAGGAGGTGGAAGAGGCCCTGTGCCAGCGTGTGGAGGAAGCGGTCAGCAGCATCGACGACCTGGACGAAACCGACTGCGAGGCCCGTGAGAGCCTGGCTTCCGCGGTCCTGAAGATGCGCGACGGCGGCGACCTCGACCGCTTCCTCGACGACGTGAAGACCCAGGTGGCCGCCATCGACGACTTTCCCGACGACGTGGAGACCCCGCTGGTGCGCCTGCGCCAGCCTTCGGACTTGGTGGCGGCCATCGCGGTGGCGGGCCCCATGGATCCCCGGAGCCTGAAGGCCTATGCGGAGCGCATGAAACGCGGCCTGCTGGGCGTTCCCGGAGTCGCCCGGGTGAGCGTGGAGGGCTTTTCCCAACGCCAGATCCGCATCGAGGCGCCGGCGTCCACCCTGCGCCAGTTCGGGCTCGGCGTCCGGGACCTGGCCAACGCGGTGGCGTCCCAGAGCCTGAAACTGCCCGCGGGCGCGGTGGAGACCCGGGACGCCACGGTGCTGGTCCGGTTCGACGACGAACGCCGGGACTCCCGGGAGTTCGAAGACCTGGTGGTGGTGGCGTCGGAGAGCGGCGCCGCGGTCCGGCTCGGCGACATCGCGGTCGTCACCGACCGCTTCGAGAAGGACGAGGCCAAGGACTTCTTCAACGGCCAGCGCACCGCCTTCCTGGGGGTGGAGAAGGGGAAGGGCGACGACCTGCTGGAGGTCTTCGACGCCATCACCGCATGGGTCGAGGAGGAGCGCCAGCGGGCGCCCCCGGGCGTGGTCCTGGACGTCACCCGCGACGTGGCCTCGGTGGTGCGGGACCGCCTGACCATGCTGCTGCGCAACGGAGTCCAGGGGCTGGGCCTCGTGCTCCTGGTCATGTGGCTGTTCTTCGGCCTGCGCTACTCGTTCTGGGTGGCCGCGGGGCTGCCGGTGGCCTTCATGGGGACCATCGCGGCCATGGCCATGACCGGCTACTCCTTCGACATGGTCACCATGGTGGGCCTGATGATCGCGGTGGGCCTGATGATGGACGACGCCATCGTGATCTCGGAGAACATCGCGCGCCACCACGCCGCGGGACGCCCTCCCCTGGAGGCCGCGGTGGAAGGCGCCCGGGAGGTGGCCCCGGGGGTGCTCGCCTCGTACCTCACCACCCTCGCGGTGTTCGGAGCGCTCGCGTTCCTCCGGGGGAACCTCGGGACCATACTGGCGGTGCTGCCGGTGATCCTGATCCTCACCTTGTCGTTGAGCCTGGTGGAGGCGTTCCTGATCCTTCCCCACCACCTGATGGGGACCCTGCGCGCCCGCGAGGGTTCGGCGGCCCGGGGACTCCGGGCGCGGTTCGACGCGGGCCTGGGGCGTTTCACCGAAGCATGCGTGGGGCGGTGCGTGGATGCCGCGGTCCAGTCGCGCTACCTCGCGTGCGCGGTCATCGCGGCCCTGTTCTTCGTGGCCGCGTCCACGCTGGCCGCGGGCATGCTCAAGTTCCGGGTCTTCCCCACCCTCGAGGGCAACACGATGGAGGCCCGGTTGCTGTTGCCCCCGGGGACGCCCCTGGCGCGCACCGAGGCGGTGGTCGGGCATGTGGTGGAGGCGGTCCGGAAAGTAGATGATGAGTTGTCCGCGGGCCGGGCCGACGGCCGGAGGCTGGTGCGGAACGTCGTGGTCCAGTTCAACCGGAACCCGGACGCCGGCGAGTCCGGCGCCCATGTGGCCACCGTGGTCGTGGACCTGATCGACTCCGAGGCCCGCCGCGTGTTGCTGGACGACGTAGTGGGCCGGTGGCGGACGGAGGTGGGGGACCTCCCGGACGTGGTCTCGCTGAACTTCACCCAGGACCAGGTGGGCCCCGGCGGAAAGGCCATCAGCGTCCGCTTGGCGGGCGGCGAGCTGGAAAAGCTCAAGGCCGCGTCCACCGAGATCCGCCAGTGGCTCGGCAACTACCGCGGCGTGTTCGACCTGACCGACGACCTGCGTCCGGGCAAGCCGGAGATGCGTCTGCGCCTGCGCGAGGGCGCGCTGGCCCTGGGGCTCGACGCGGCCACGGTGGCGCGGCAACTGCGGGCGGCCTTCCACGGCCGCAACGCGGGAACCATGCAGGTGGGTCCGGAAGACTACGAGGTCAACGTCCGCCTCACCGGACCGGACCGGGACAGCCTGGCCGACCTGACCCAGTTCACGATCACCCTCCCGGACGGCGGGCAGGCGCCCCTCCACGCGGTGGCGGTCCTGGAGCCGGGCCGCGGCTATGCGCGCATCCGCCGCATCGACGGGCGCCGGGCGGTGCGGGTGGAGGGCAACCTGGACCCGCAGGTGGCCAACGCCAGCGAGGTGGTCGCCGACACCCAAGCCCGGCTGCTGCCCGAGTTGGCGGCCCGGTACCCGGAGGTCACCGTGGAGTTCGGCGGCTCGGCCAGGGAGGGGTCCACCCTCGGGGCCTCGCTGGCGCGGAACTTCCTGGTGGGTCTCGCCGCCATCTACCTGTTGCTGAGCTTCCAGTTCCGCAGCTACGTGGAGCCCCTGGTGGTGATGGCTTCCATCCCCGTGGGCCTGGTGGGGGTGGTGGCGGGCCACCTTGCCATGGGCCTGGAGCTTTCCATGCCCAGCGTCGTGGGGTTCGTCTCCCTGGCCGGGGTGGTGGTCAACAACGCCATCGTGCTGGTGGCGTTCATCAAGCTCCACCGGCGCCGCGGGGAGTCCGCGGCCCAGGGCGCGCGCCGGGCGGCCCGGCAGCGCTTTCGCGCGATCCTGCTCACTTCGCTCACCACGGTGGCGGGGGTGCTGCCCCTGCTCATGGAGACGAGCCTCCAGGCCCAGGTCCTCGTGCCCCTGGTGGCGAGCCTCGCCTTCGGCCTCGCCGCGTCCACCTTCCAGATCCTGTTCCTGGTGCCGGCGCTGTACGCCATCCTCGACGACCTCGGACTGACGGAGAAAGTGGCCGCGGCCCCTCCCGCCGGGGACGCGGCGCCGCCCCCCGCGGAAGGCGGCTCGCTCCCGCTGCCGTCCGCGGGTTGATGGGCCGCGGAAGGGCCGCTAGACTGGCAAGGGGCGGCCAGACCGGGAAGGGTCGGACGGCGGCCACGGACCACGGGAGGAGACGGCTTGGCGAAGATCGGAATCGACGAAGTTCTCGGAGACTGGGAAGGCTACGAAGCGGTGGCGGCCAGGCGCAACCGCGGCATGGTCGAGATCGACCTCGACCCGGTGGCGGGACGGCCCGGGGTCTGCGTCGGCTGCGGCCGGGAAGTGGCGGCCGTCCACGGGTACGAGCGGCGTCGGGTGCGCGACCTGCCCATCTTCGACGCGCCCACGACCCTGGTGCTGCGGCGTCGGCGGCTGGCGTGTCCGCGGTGCGGTCCCAAGCTGGAACGGTTGAGCTGGCTGGCCCGCTATGCGCGGGTGACGCAACGGCTGGCCGACAACGTGGCGCATTTGTGCACGGTGATGACCATCAAGCAGGTGGCGCAGCACTACCGGCTGGGGTGGGACGCGGTGAGGGACTTGGACAGGGGGTACCTGCAGCGCGCGGTGGGGCCCATGGACTTGCGCGGGGTGACCCGGCTGGTGATGGACGAGTTCGCGCTGCAAACCGTGCAGAAGCTGGCCACGGTGATTACCGATGCGGTGACCCGGCGCGTGTTGTGGGTGGGCAAGGGGCGCAGCCGCGAAGACGTGCGGCCGTTCTTCGAGAGCCTGGGCGCCGACGGCTGCAAGGCCATCGAGGCGGTGGCCATGGACATGAACAGCGCCTACGAACCGGAGGTGCGGCGCCACTGCCCCCAGGCCAGGATCGTTTACGACCTGTTCCCCCTCGTGGCCAAGTACGGCGCGCGCGGAAGCCGGGCGCGCCTCCGCTCCTGAAAGCGCACGGCCGCTTCCCACGGAAAACCCGGATAATCCACTTTTTGGGCGTCACTGTTTTGACATTGGGGTAGAGGTCCGCTATCTTCCCGTCAGGTCGTTGGCATCGCCGCAACCGGGAGGGGTTCCATGGGCGTCGAGGGACTCCGCAACGGCCTCGAAGAGGGAGGTCGCACATGAGCACGGACCAACGCCCGCCCGCGGGGGACGCAGGCGGCGCCTCCGTCCCCGAAGCGTCCGCGTGTCCCCCGGGCGCCGACGACCGGGAAATCGACCGCCGGCCGCTCCCGGGCGCCGCGGACATGGGGAGTCTGCTGCGGGACGGGACGCCCATCGTGTGCCTCGCCTCCCGCAGGGTCTTCGAGCAGGAAGCGGATTACCTTCGGGTCCTGTCCGGGGGCGCCTCCAGGCCCGTTCCGCGCATCAGCGTCAAGATCGTCCCGGACCCGACCGCCCCGGACGCCGCGGTGGAGGAACGGGAACCCGCGAAGGCCTCGGGAAAGAAGGGCGAAGCATGACCGGCCCCGCCTCGCCGGGAGGCCCCGGCGCGGAAACGCGCCCCGAACGGACCGTCCCCCCCGGCGCCGGCCCGGTGGAGGTGCTGGCGGCCGATGCGGCGCCGTACGGACCGGAGTCCGGGTTCGAGAGCCTGGTCCGGCCCCTCGCCACCCAGGAGTTCCTGGACACCCGCTACCGGGACAAACGGCCGGTGCTGTTCCGGGCGAAGGGTCCGCGTTTCGCGTCCCTTTGCACCTGGGAAGCGCTCAACGGGCTGCTGTCGTCGGGCGCGTGGCGCAACCGGATGCACCTGGTGCAGGACGGCAAGACGGTTGCCCCGAACTACTACACGACGCCGCAGTTCGGCCACGGATGGAGGGGGAGAAGGGGAGGCCCGGAGGAAACCTGCATCGACGACGCGCGGCTGGCGACCTTCCTCCGTACGGGCGCCAGCGTGGCCATGCACGGCGTCAACGAAATCCATCCCCCTCTCCGCCCCGTGGCCGAGGCAATCGAGGAGACCCTGGGCGGCTACACCGGGATCAACCTCTACGCCTCCTGGACGGCCACCCGGGGCTTTTCCGTGCACTGGGACGACCACGACGTGTTCGTGCTGCAGGCGGCCGGCGCAAAGCGTTGGCGGCTCTACGGCGAAACGCGGCGCTTTCCCCTGGGTCGGGACTCGGAACCCAACGTGGAGCCGCCTCGGGAGCCGGTGTGGAGCGAGGTGGTCCGGTCGGGCGACGTCCTCTACGTCCCGCGGGGGTGGTGGCACGACGCCCGTACCCAGGACGAAGGAGGGCAGGGCGGCTCGGGCAGCCTGCACCTCACCTGCAGCGTCCTCCCGGTCACCGGGCTGGAATTCATGGAGTGGCTCTCCGGCAGGCTCGCTCGCCACGAGACCTTCCGCCGGGACCTCCCCCACCCCACGGACCGGACCGGCGCCGCCCACTACACGGCGCTCAGGGAGCTGGTCCTCCGGGAGCTGCAAGGGGACGTCGGACGGAAGTTCCGCGACCACCTGCGCTCCACGTGGTCCGAGAGCCCCCGGACGAGCCTTGGCCCCTGCATCGACCCCTGGAACTCTCCGGACTGGGAGAGTTACGGGGTCCGGCTCCGGGGCGCCCGGCACGCGACCCTGGAGCGGAACGCCGACGGGGAGGCGGTGCTGGAGGCCCACGGCTACCGCTGGACCTTCGACGGCCGGTGCATGGAGTTGCTGGCCTCGCTCCTGCGGGGAGGGACCGTGCGCGTGGGGGCTTTCCGGGAAACGGTCCCCGAGGGAACTCCGGCAGGGTCGGCGGACGAGTTCCTCAAGCTCCTGGTCATCCGGGGGGTCGCTTGCGCGGCGCCGCCGTCCTCCGGGCCGGAGCATGGGTGAACCCGAAGCGTCCGGCGCCCGCCCCGGAACGGGCCGCGACCGAATCGGGCGGGCGGACGAACGGAAGGCATGGTTCCCCGAAAATCCCTGATAGACTCATTTTTCATGCATGGGGACTTTACATTGGGCGAGCCGGTATCGTAGGTTGCACGTGTTCGGCACTCTATGGAGGAGGGACGAGGCATGGAAACGGCAAAGGAAATGCAGGCGAGGATCGTGGACAAGGCCATGGAGGACGCGGACTTCCGCGCCCGGCTGCTCAGCGACCCGAAGGGGGCGGTGGAGCAGGAATTGGGCGTCACCATTCCGGCGTCCCTGTCCATCGAGGTCCACGAAGAGGGCGCCGAGGCTGCGCATCTGGTCCTGCCCCCCGACGGCAGGCTGAGCGAAAGCGAGATGGAGACCGTCGCCGGCGCCGCCGCGGTGTACGACGAAAACGGTGTGCGTGTGGATGACAGTTGGAATGTCGTGGCCGACTGGTAGTACCGCCGGACCGTGTCGCTTCATCCGGTGAGCCGGTATCGCAGGTTGCCCGTGAACGTGGGGCGTGCGCAACCATCGCTCGATGGAGGAGGAACGAAACATGGAAAGCGTGAAGGAAATGCGGGGGAAGATCGTGGGCAGGGCGACCGAGGACGCGGAGTTCCGCTCCCGGCTGCTCGGTGACCCGAAGGGAGCCATCGGGCAGGAGTTGGGCGTCCCCATTCCGGCGTCCATGTCCATCCAAGTCCACCAGGATAGCGCCGCGACCGCGCATCTCGTTCTGCCCCCGGACAGCAAGCTGAGCGAAAAAGACCTGCAGGGGGTCGCCGGCGGGCTTACCTGGGATGACTACCACGAAGCCACGAAAGGCGGAGGATTGCTTGACTGGTGATCCCGCCGTGGGTCGCGCTTGGCCGTCACTCTCTCCAGGAAGGAGCAAACCAATGGAAACGGCAAAGGAATTGGAGGCGAAGATCGTGGGCAAGGCGGCCGGGGACGCGGAGTTCCGCGCCCGGCTGCTCGGCGATCCGAAGGGAGCCATCGGGCAGGAGTTGGGTGTCACCATTCCGGCGTCCCTGTCCATCGAGGTCCACGAACAGAGCGCCGAGGTTGTGCATCTGGTCCTGCCCCCCGACAGCAAGCTGAACGAAGGCGACCTGCAAGCGGTTGCGGGAGGATATAGCTGGGAGGACTTCAAGCAGGGGAAGGGCGTTCTGGACTGGTGACCCCGCCGGGGTTCCCAGCGCTCCCGCGGAGGCGCGATGGTGGCGTCGAGCCCGTTTCCCTTGGTTGAGGCTGCCGAGCCCGCGTTTGCTGCATCGACCCACGATGCGCGCCGCGCGCCGGAGGCGGTGCTCGCGGGGCTCCGCCCGCTGATACCGCGTTCCTTGCTCGACGGCCTCGGATGGGACCGGTTGACGGCCTGCGCCGCGGAGCTGCCGGACGCCGGGTCGTCGGCGTTCCTCGGTTGCGAGTTCCGGCTCGGCGAGGAGACGCCGGCGGCGGACCTGTTCGTGGTGGTGAGGTCGGGGAGCCCGCTCGCGCGGCACTTCATCCGCAGGGGCGAAGCCGCCCGTCCGGGCTCGGCGGCGGCGGCGCTGTCCCGGTACCTCGCCCGGATCGGGCAGGCCGACTCCGAGTTGCACGCTTGCATCGCCGGAACCATGCTCGAATACGACCTGGCCGAGGCGCCGGCCGACCCGCGCCCGGATCCGGGGGTCTTCTTGAAGATACGGCGCACGGAGGAATCCGGGCCCCATGACCGTCCGCAGCCCTTGCCGATCGCGGCGCTGGCCGGCGCGGTGGGCTGGACCGATGAGGACGAGGCGCTGCGGTGGGTGGCGCGGGCGCTGGCGGCGCTGCCGCCGGACGCCAGGGTCGCCCATGTCGGAGCGTTGCCGAGCCGGACGCCGCGGGCGGTGCGGCTGGTGGTTCAGGAGATCGGGCGCGACGAGGTTGCCGGGGTGCTGGAGCGGTTGGGCCGGAGCGCTGCGGTTCGCCCTGCCACGGAGTTGCTGGCCGACCTCGGGGACGTGTTGCCCCGCTTCCGGCTGTCGGTGGACGTGGCCGACTCGGGGCTGCTGCCCAGGATCGGCCTGGAACTGTACCATGCGGGGTCGTGGGGCGACGACGCCATGGACAGTTGGCTGACCACGGGGCGGAGCGCCTGGCGGCCGGTGGTGGAGCGGCTGGCGCTCCGCGGCTGGTGCCTGGCGGCGAAGGCGCAGGGGCTGCTCCAGTGGTGCGCGCTCGACAGGATGTACGACCGTCGGGGCGTGTTCCTCGTTTACAAGGGGGTCAACCACGTCAAGCTCACGGTCACGGACGCCGGGGTCGCCGCCAAGGCATACGCCGGCCTGATCTGTTCCCTCGCCCGGGACTAGCCCGAAACGCCCAAAAGCACACCCCGTCGTTCCCGCGGCGGCCACCTCCGTCATTCCTGCAGGCACGCACCCCGTTCGCGGGCACGCACCCCGTTCGCGGGCACGCACCTCCGTCATTCCCGCGAAAGCGGGAATCCATCCATCGAGGCTTGTACGACGAGATTCCCGCCCCCGCTTCCGCGAGGACATGCTTTCGCGGGAATGACCGAGGGAACCTCTGAACAATCGGGACAGACAGGGGGCATGAGCGCGTCCTTCGACTTCGCTACGCTACGCTCAGGACGAACGGAGGTTTTCGCTTCGCTACGCTCAGGACGAACGGGGACAGGGGCGTCAGGGTGAGGGAATCGGGAATCCATCCCGGATGTTTCGATTGTTCAGAGGTTTTCAAGGAAACCCTGAACAACCATTCCGTTCGTCCTGAGCGTAGCGTAGCGAAGTCGAAGGACGCGCATTCCCAAGGGAGGTATGACATTGTTCAGACCTTCCGGATGTGTGTGCCTGCGGACGAGGGCACGCTTGCAGGAATGACGGGGCCCCGGACCAGCGCTGCGGCAGCATGATCCGCTGGACCTGCCCGCCCGAGAAAGTCGCGGACTTGCCTCCGGTCGCGGTGGGCATCTGCATGGGCATGGCGGCGACTCCGGCCAGGCGGACGCCCGGTGGTTCGGCGGTCGAGCTTGGAGCGGATGGCGATGGAATCGGGCAGGTGGATGAACGGAAGGCCGGGTTCCACGAAAATCCCTGATAACACTGGTTTTCGTGCATATGGCCTTGACATTGGATGAAGCGGTATCGTAAATTGCACGTAGTTATCAGTCTGTCGAGGAGGGACGAGCCATGGAAACGGCGAAGGAAATGCAGGCGAAGATCGTGGGCAAGGCGATGGAGGACGCGGAGTTCCGCGCCCGGCTTCTCAGCGACCCGAAGGGGGCGGTGGAGCAGGAATTGGGCGTCACCATTCCGGCGTCCCTGTCCATCGAGGTCCACGAAGAGAGCGGCGAGGCTGCGCATCTGGTCCTGCCCCCCGACAGCCGGCTGGGCGACGGCGACCTGCAGGCGGTCGCTGGCGGCGTGTACGGATGGCAGCCAAACCCGAGCGGGCGGAGCATCGTCGACGATTGGTAATCCCGGCGCTTCCGCGGGCGCGTGCTTGCGGGAACGACGGAGGCGGGCGCCTGCGGGAACGACGGCCTGCCCGAACGACGGTCAGGCCATTTGCCGCCGCACCAGGTTGCGGAAGGGGCCGTCGATCTCGAACAGCTCGTCGAAGGTTCCGGTCTGGACCACCCGGCCGTCCTGCAGCACGTAGATGCGGTTGGCCATGCGGATGGTGGACAGGCGGTGGGCCGTCACGAACCGGGTGACGGCAAGCTCGGCCACGTTGTGCATCACTTGCGCCTGGCTCTTGTTGTCGAGCCAGTTGGTGGCCTCGTCGAGGAACAGGACGCTCGGGTCCCGGACCAGCGCCGCGGCCAGCATGATCCGCTGGATCTGCCCGCCCGAGAAAGTCGCGGACTTGTCTCCGGTCGGGGTGTGCATCTGCATGGGCATGGCGGCGATGTCTTCGTCCACGCTGGCCTGGCGGGCGGCCCGCCAGGCGTCGTCCTCGGTGAGGTTCCCGGACACTCCGACGATGTTCTCCAGCACGGTGCCGGGGTGCAGCGACACGTCCTGCACCACCATGCTGATCCTGCTGCGCACCGCCCGCTTGTTGAGTCGCGCGAGGTCGCGCCCGTCGTAGTAAACGGCCCCCGACAGCGGCGCCTCGAGTCCGAGGGCGAGCCGGAACAGGGTGCTCTTGCCCGCGCCGGATTCCCCCACGATGGCCACGAACTCGCCGGCCCGTGCGTGGATGGAGACGTCCTGCAGGACCAGGGGACCGTCCTCCGTGTAGCGGAAGTTCACGTGGTCCACGTGGAGTTCGCCGCTGAGCTCCGGCGGCGGCTCGCCCTTGGCGCCCGTCTCCGGCTTCGACTCCAGGATCGGGGTCACCTGCTCGTACGCGGGCATGACCGCGGCCACCGCGGAGAACGAAGCGCCGAGCCTGGCCACCGCGGAATAGAACACCATGAACGCTGCGTAGATGGTGAGGAAGTCCCCGACCGGAAGGACCGCGCGGCCGTCGTGCATGGCCGCGGCGAACACCGCGGCCGCGGCCAGCAGGGGCGCGGCCGCCAGGAAGGCGATCAGGTGCTCGTTCAGCCTGCCGAGCCGCATCTCGGTCTGCTTCTGTTCCCGGTAGTCCTGCGCCCACAAGGCGAACCCGATGCCTTCGGAGCCGGTGGACCGCAGCTTGCTGACGCCGTTCAGCAGTTGCACCAGCCTGCCCGCAAGCCGTCTCGAGATGGCGAGCAGGCGCCGTTGGTGGGGTAGCTGGAGGACGCCGATGGCCGCGGTCACCCCCAGGGAGGACAGTCCCAGCCCCAGGCCGAGCCAGCCGATCCCGGTGTCATAGACGAACAGCAGCAGGAAGGTGGGCAGGAGGAAGACCACCGACAGGAGGGCGTTGCCGACCACCCCCGAGACCTGGTCGCGCAGTCCCTGGAAGGCCATGGTGCGCATGGTCAGGTCGCCGGAGGAGAAGCGACGAAAGAACCGCTGCGGCAGGCCGAGCAGCCGGTCCCAGAGCGCCGCGCCCACCCGGGCCGCGGCTGCGGCCTCCAGCCGCATCAGGGCGGTTCCCTGGAGGAGATGCAGGAGCGCGGTGAGGACCGCCAGCAGGACCAGGGACAGGGACAGCTCCAGGACTTGCCAGCCGGACCCGCTGGGGATCACGCGGTCCACCAGGGCGCCGAGCAGGATGGGCGGCGTCAGCATCATGAGGCCCACCAGCAGTCCCGCCAGGATGAAGCGCGCCAGGTCTTTTCCGAGCCCGCGGAACGCGAAGCGGAACAGGGCGCCGGGACGGACCGTTTCCTCCTGCGGCAGCGGGCGGTAGAAGAAGTACGCCTCGGAAGCGAGGTCCCGGGCCAGGCCCTCGTCCACCCGCTCCGAACGGCCCGTCTCCGGGTCGATCATCTGGTAACGGCCCCACACGCCCGGGACCAGCGCCACCGGGTTCCCGGACTCGCGCCGGAACGCCAGCATCGCGCCGCTGTCGCCGCGCCACCAATGGTCTTCGACGGCGAGCTTGACCCTGCGCGCGCGGACCCCCGACACGCGCTGGATCTCCGTCAGGTCGGGGGCGTCCTCGTCCGTTCCCCGCCGGCGGGGCGGAGTGCGGAACCGGATGCCTTCGTGGCGGCCCACCTGCTCCAGGGCGCGCAACAGGCCGGTCCCGCGGTCCCCCGCGGGGGACCGCCGCTCGTTCAGCACGCCGAGCAGGCTGTCCCGGGCGCGCTCTTCGCTCCGGCTCCGGCGCTGGACGTGGGCCCGCTGCAAGTTGGCCATGTCCACGAGCACCAGGCGCCGGTTGATTTCCTCCGCGGACAGCGCCAGTCGATGGAACTCGGCCAGGGCGGAGAACAGCAGGCCGTCGGCTTCGAGGGCCGCGGACGTGGTGACGGCCAGTCGGCAGGGGTGGAACAGCCGTATCCAGCTACCCGCGGAGACGGGGATGAAGCCCGGACCGCTGCCGGTAGGCTCGCCGGTGTCGAGGAAAGCCGCGTTCCCCACCTGGGTCGAGACCCAGACCACGCCGCGGCGGGTGGACAGCACGTTCTCGGCCGCGGCCTCGACGTCCTCGCCCGGGGTCAGGAAGCGCTGGGGGCGCGGGCGCGGCTCCACTTCCCGGGCGATGGCCGCGGCGAGGTCGGCAATCCAGGCGTCCGCCTGTTCGGCCAGGAGTCCGGCCGTCCCGGGTCCGGTCAGGGCGGTCCGGGGGACGCAGCGGAGCTCGGTGTCGGGGAGCCCCTTGGCGATGTACAGGGACGTGGAGGCGTCCTCCTCGTTGGCGATGCTGAAGATCCACCGGCCGGCGCCCGCGCGCAGGAGATGCTTGAAGTCCGACGTCTCCCTGTCCGCGGAATGTTGGGCGGTGAATACGTCCATGGTGCCCTTGACCACGTACCACAGGGTCTCGGGGTCGGACAGGCGGATGGGGCGGTTGCCGCCTCCGATGAACGGCTCGCCGTGCGCGAGGGCGATTTCCCGGAGGCTGCCCGGCGCCGGCTTCCGCACGTCCCCGGTTCGGTGCTTCCCGTTCAAGACGACTCCACGAGTTGGCGGTACAGTCCGTCCGTGTCCCGCATCAACTCCTCGTGGGCGCCGCGCTGCACCTCGCGCCCTTGGTCGAGGACCACGATCAGGTCGCAGTCACGGATGGTGCTCAGCCGATGGGCCACGATGAGGCAGGTGCATCCCCGGCGCCGCAGGGCGTCGTCGATGCGCACCTCGGTGATGGTGTCGAGGGAGCAGGTGGCCTCGTCCAGGATCAGGACCGACGGGTTGTTGACCAGGGCCCGGGCGATCTCCAGCCGCTGCCGCTGGCCGCCGCTGAAGTTGCGTCCTCCCTCGTCCACCGGCGCGTCGTACCCCAGGGGCCGGGAGATGATCTCCGCGTGGATGGCCGCGTCCTGGGCGGCCGCCACCAGGATCTGGTCCGGCACCTCGGGGATCCACATGGTCAGGTTCTCGCGCACGGTGCCCCCGAACAGGAAGATGTGCTGGTCCACGAGGGACACGGAACTGGTCAGCACCTCCCGCGGGATGGCGCTGCGCGGGTGCCTGTCGATGAGGATCTCCCCGGACCACGGTTGCTGGAGGCCGGCCACCAGCGCCGAGAGCGTGGACTTGCCGGAGCCGCTGGGGCCGACCACGGCCACGCGCTGGCCCGGCTCGATGGTCAGGTTGAAGTCCTCGATCAGGGGTTCGCGGTTCTTCTGGTAGCCGAAGGTGACGTTGCGCAGCTCGACCCGGCCTTTCAGACGCAGCCGCCCGGCCAACGTCGAGACTTCCCCCTCCTCCCCCTGGGGAGAGGGCGCCGCCGGATGGAAGGTGCGGTCCTCGGACGCGTCGAACACGTCGTCGAGGCGCTGCAGGTCCGCCTCCAGCATCTGGAACATGTCGGCGAACTGGATGAACCGTCCTATGGGCTGCAGGAAGTTCACCGCCGCCATGTAGAAGGCCGTCAGCATGCCCACCGTCAGGTCGCCCGCCATCACCCGCCAGCCGCCGATGCCCAGCACCGCGGCGTTGCCCGCGATCAGGAACAGCAGGGGCAGGGCCGCGTTGAGGTGGCCGAGCTCGGTGAACCGTTGCCGGGCGGCCAGTTCCCGCGCCTGGTATCCCGTCCAGCGGGAGAAGAAGTCGTCCTCCGCGGCGGACGCCTGCAAGGCGTCGATCTTGCCGGCCCCGAACATGCCGATGCCGTACAGCATGCCCTGCTCGCGCCTGAGCCTGCGGTTCTCGTCCACCCGGACCCGGGCCAGGACGCGCATGGCCACCGCGCTGAGCGCGCCCAGTCCCACCACCACGGCGCAGAGCAGCGGGTCGTACGCCAGCATGAGCCCAAGGAACGCCATGCTGGTGACGATCTCGATGGAGATGCCGGCCAGGTGGTGCGCGGCCACGTTCGAGACCGTGTCGAGGAGCTGTATCCGGGAGGTCAGGTCGCCGGACAGCCGGTGGGTGAAGAACCCCATGGGAAGCCGGAACAGCCGCTCCATGAAGCGCGCGCCGTGGTCGATGGCGAGGCGCACGGAGAGCAGCCGGAGGCAGCGTTCCCGGAGCCAAGTCAGGAGGTAGAGCAGGGCCGCGGCCCCCACGAGGCTCCCGGTCAGCGCCGCGCTCCAGGACGGTTCGCGCCCGGACAGCACGAAGTCCACGAACAGGCCCACCAGGAACGGCATGGCGAGGGAGGGCAGGGTCAGCAGCAGCCCGCAGCACATGGCGAACGCGAGCGGCTCCTTCACGTCGCGCAGCCACGGCAGGATCCGGTGCAGGAGACCGGGGCGGACGCCGCCCGGACGGAACTCGGGCTTCGGTCGGAGCGTCAGCGTCACGCCCGTGAACGCCCGGTCGAACTCTTCCGCGCTGACCGTCCGGTGGCCGCTGCCCGGGTCGTTGATCAGGAACCGGTCCCCGCGGAAGCCTTCCAGCACCACGAAATGGTTGAACTCCCAGAAGATGATCATGGGCAACGGCATGCCGCGGAGGTGCTTCGGCTGCCTGCGCCATCCCTGGGCCTCCAGGCCGTACCGCTGCGCCGCGCGGAAGATGTCGGCCGCGGAGCACCCGTCCCGGCCCACCGAGCAGGTTTCCCGCAACTCCTCGACGGATACCCAGCGCCCGAAGTGCGCAAGCACGATGCCGAGGCACACCGCCCCGCACTCGGTCTCGGTGAGTTGCAGCATCAGGGGCGTGCGCGCCCGGCGCCGCTCCGGCGCAGCGCGCCCTCGCTTCGGCGTCGCGTTCAAGCCGGCGTTTCCTCCCAGGTGTTCGAGACCGCGGCAGGCATCAGAGGTCGGTGTTGGCCAGCAGCAGGGCCGCAGGGGACCGGTTCCCCAGCACGATCCGCACGTGTCCGCCGGCGCCGTCGGCGAGCGGCAGGCGCGGCCGGTCGCTCAGGACCAGCCGCAGCAGGTGCGCCGGCGCGGGCGCGGCAAGGCCCAGGTCCGCAAGCCATTGCGGGGCGGCCACGGTCCGGGGCGACACCTCCAGGACCCGGGCTTCCAACCGGCTGGTCCCCGGCCGCCCGGGCAGCGCCACCCGCACCTCCGCCTCCATGCCCGCTTCGAGTTTCCCGGCGTCCCGCGCCGACACGAAGGCCAGCGCCTGCCACGGCTCATCGGAACTGCCCCGGACCTGGGCCACGGTCTCGCCGGTGCGCACCGGCTGGCCCGGGACCAGGCGATGCGCCACGAGCCGGCCCTCGCGCCGGGCCACGATGGATTCCGCGGCGCGGGACTCGACGGCTTCGACCTCGGCCCGCGCCGCGGTGAGCAGCGCCGCCCGGATCTCGGCGGTTGCGGCGCCTCCCGTCCCGTCCCGGACGGCGTCCAGGATCCTCCGGGTGATCCGGACTTGGCGCTCGGCTTCCGGGAGACGGACCCGGGCGATGCCCTGTCCGGCCTGGAGGGTGTCTCCGACCTCGGCCAGGAGTTCGACCACGTTGCCGGACACGGGTGACAGCACCGCGTAGCGCTCGCCCGGCTGGACCAGCACGGCCTTGACCGAAAGGCTGCGCTCCACGCTTCCGAAGACCCCCCAGACGAGCAGCAGCAGGAGCGCCAAGCCGAGCCCCGCCAGCACCATCCACTCGTGCCGGGCCGTGACCTGGAGCCGTTCGTCCAGTGGGTCCCCGCTCGCCCGACGGGCGACGGCTTCCTCCCGGAAAAGTTTGTTGTAGAACAGGGACACGTGCGTCAATGCTCCGGGATGCCCGCCGGCGCCGGAGGCGCGCGCCCGGGTTCCGACCGGGCGGGACGCCACCACGGCCGGAAGACCGGGCCTGACGGGCCTGACGGGCCTGACGGGCCTGACGGGCCTGACGGGCCTGACGGGCCTGACGGGCCTGACGGGCCTGACGGGCCTGACGGGCCTGACGGGCCTGACGGGCCTGACGGGCCTGACGAAATTATGCCTTTATACTATACTGGATAAAGCCGGATTTGGAAACCCTGAACTACGAACCCCGTTCGTCCTGAGCGAAGCGAAGTCGAAGGACGCGCTTTCCCATAGGGGGCTCTTCCGGCTTTCGTGTGGGCAAGGCAAGAGGGAAAGGGGGAGCGACAGGGGGCACGCCGTCATTGCTCCACAGACGCCCACGCCGTCATTCCCGCGAAAGCATGTCCTCGCGGAAGCGGGGGCGGGAATCCAGACCCTGCGAGCAAACCCCATAGCGCCCTGTATGAGAGGTTTTTACAACAAGAGCGAGGAAAGTGGATGGATTCCCGCTTTCGCGGGAATGACGAGACGGGGCTTTCGCGGGGATGACGGGATGGGAAGTGTCGCAACCCACACGAATTCCTGAAGCGCCCCCACAGGGAGAGGGAACTCTTGCAATGCAGCATTCATCCTACAACGACGGCGCCGTCCCGGCGCACCTCCGGGAGGCGGTGCGCGGCGCGGTGGACCGGGGCCTCGGTTTCCTCCATGCCTCCATCCGCGGCGACGGGGCATGGACCTCGTGGAGCTACCCGAGCCTGGACCTCCAAGGCCCGTCCAACGAGGAGCATCCCCCCTTCGTGGCCGCTCTCGGCGCGCTCACCCTGGAGGTCTGCGACGACCCCCGCTCCCGGGCGGTCCGGGACCGGTCCGGGGAGTTCATCGTCCGGTCCATGAGCCATCCGGGCGCGTGGCGCTACTGGCCGCGGCTTCCGCGGGACCTGGACAGCCTCAGCGTCTGCTCCCTGGCGATCCTGTGGCACCCCTGGGTGCTGTTCGGACAGAACTTGGGACTCGTGTCCGCGGCCCGGGACGACAGGGGAAGGTTCCGGACCTGGCTCGCCCCGCCCGGCGAAGGCAACGTCCCGGACAGCGTGGTGAACGCCAACGTGGTGGGCTACCTCGCCATACAGGGCCGGAACGAGTTGGGCGCGCAGGCCGCGGCGTGGCTCGCCGGCCTGGTCACCGAGGGGAACTTCGAGGGGACGTCCCATTACTACCCCGACGCCATGGACCTCTACGACGCGGTGGCCCGCGCCCGGCAGCGGGGCGTGCCCGCGTTCCGGGACATGGGCGACCGGCTCGCGGACCGGATCCGCGCCCGCCGCGGCGCGGACGGCGGCTACGGCGACACCCTCCGCACCGCCCGCGCCCTTTCCGCGCTGCACGTGCTGGGCGCCCCGCCGGAGGGCGAAGAGCTGTGGGCCACGCTGGAGCGGATCCTGGGCCGGCAACGCTCCGACGGAAGCTGGCCGCAGCACCGCTACTGGCAGGGACCCCTGCCGCCGGCGCCACCCAGCGTCGGGTTCGGGTGCGCCATGCTCGACACCGCTTCTTGCGTCGAGGCCCTGGTCCGGTCGAGCGCCGACCCGGACAGCGCGCGGCCCCCTTCGGACCGCTGATCGGCCGCCTTGGCCGTGGCCCCGGCCGCCCGCGCAAAAAGTTCCGTTCCGGGGTTCCTTGCGCCGGAACTTGTGGTATGAAGCGGGCTGGATCGGGACCCGTCCGGGCGCGCCGCGGGAGGCGGCAGGGGCCTCCCTCCGGCCCGCTCGCGCCGACTCCCCGGACCGCCTGCCGGACGAGGGGAACGAATGGTCGAACGTTTCAAGGAGCTCGGCACCATCGCCTTCAGCCTCGCGCTCTTCACCGTGCTGTGGGAGCTGTCGGTGTGGCTGTTCTCCGTTTCCGAGTTCCTCCTGCCCGCGCCGTCCAAGGTGATCGCGACGCTGTTCCTTCGCATCGGCCCGCTCCTGGAGCACTCCCTGGTGACCTTCCGGGAAACCGTGTACGGGTTCCTGATGGGGCTGGTGCTGGGGGTGGTCTCGGCCATCATGATCGTCTATTCCCGGCTGCTCCAGAACCTGCTCTATCCGCTCATCCTGGTGGCCCAGATCGTCCCCAAGGTGGCCATCGCGCCGCTGCTGCTGGTGTGGGTGGGGTACGGCGAGATCTCCAAGGTGCTCATCGCGTTCCTGGTGTCCTGGTTCCCCATCATCGTCACCACGGTCAGCGGCATGCGCATGGTGCAGCCCGAGATGCTCGACCTGGTGAAGTCGCTGCAGGCCACGGACTGGCAGGTCTTCACCAAGGTCCGCCTGCCCAACGCTCTCCCGCACTTCTTCGGCGGCCTGAAGATCGCCATCACGCTGGCGGTCATTGGCGCCATCATCGGGGAGTTCGTGGGCGGCAACACCGGCCTCGGGTACCTGGTCATGGTTTCCAACTACGAGGTCAACACGCCGTTCATGTTCGCCGCCCTCATCGTGCTGTCGGTCCTGGGCCTGGTCCTCTACGGCGTCCTGGTGCTGCTGGAGCTCTGGTTGATCCCGTGGAGCATCGGGGAGGAAGACCAGCCCTCGGGCTTCGGCATGTAGCCGCGGGCGGCTCGGGCCAGCGGGAGTCGGCGCAACGGACCGGGACGGTATCGGATGACGGAAGCCGGGAAAGCCATCGAGGTCAGGCAGCTCACCAAGGTGTATCCCTCCAAGGACGCGCCCATCGTCGCGTTGGAGGACGCCACCTTCGACGTCCACGAGCAGGAGTTCGTGTCGCTGGTGGGGCACAGCGGCTGCGGCAAGACCACGATCATGAAGATCATCGCCGGCCTGCTGGACAAGACCGCGGGCGAGGTGCTGGTGAACGGCGCCCCGGTGACCGGACCGAAGGCCAGCACCGGGATCGTGTTCCAGACGCCGGTGCTGTTCCAGTGGCGCACGGTCATGGACAACGTGATGCTGCCGGTGGAGATCCTGGGGCTGTCCAAGGCCGAGTACTATCCCAAGGCGCTGGAGATGCTGGAGTTGACCGGCCTCTCGGAGTTCAGGGAGAAGTTCCCGCGGGAGTTGTCCGGCGGCATGCAGCAGCGGGTCTCCATCAGCCGGGCGCTGGTGCACGAGCCTTCGCTGCTCCTGCTCGACGAGCCCTTCGGCGCCCTCGACGCCATGACCCGGGGCGAGATGAACATGGAGCTGCAGCGCATCTGGAGCGAGAAGAAGAAGACCAGCCTGCTGATCACCCACAGCATACCGGAAGCGGTGTTCCTGGCCGACCGGGTGATGGTCATGACGCCCCGGCCGGGCCACATCACCGACATCATCGAGATCGGGCTGCCGCGGCCCCGGACGCCGGAGATGCGGTTGTCCGCGGAGTTCACCGAATGCGTGCGGCAGGTGGGCAAGACCATCGGGCTGCAATACCTGTAGGAGCGGCGGCCCGGCGCGGGGAAGCGCGTTGCGCGGGCGCGGTTCTTTCGATATAGGGGTTGTCACGAAAACTTTCGGAGGTACGGAAATGAAGCGCATCCACAAGGTATCGTTGCGTGTCGTGCTCGCAGCCCTGCTGCTGTCTTGGGCGTGGGTCGGCGGAGCGTCGGCCCAGGACAAGGTGAAGTTCGCCCTGGACTGGATCCCTTACGGCAAGCACGCCATGTTCTACGCCAGCATCGACAAGGGGTTCTGGAAGGAGGCCGGGCTCGACGTGGCCATGACCCGCGGTTTCGGCTCCGGCGACACGGTGAAGCGGGTGGCCTCGGGCACCGAGGACTTCGGCTTCGCGTCCGTGGGGAACATGATCGCGGCCAAGTCCCGGGGCGCCGACCTCAGGATGGTCGGGATGATCCACGACAAGACCCTGGAGACCGTGGCCACGCTGGCGGCCAACAAGATCTCCAAGCCGTCGGACCTGGAAGGCAAGCGCATCGGCTCCCCCGAGGCCAACGCCTCCCGCGTCATCTTCCCGGCCTTCGCGAGCATCAACGAGTTCGACCACAACAAGGTCACGTGGGTGAACATGACGGTGCCCGCCACCACCCCGAGCCTCATGGCCGGCCGGGTGGACGCCATCCTGATCTTCTACACGGAGAAGCCGACGGTGGACAAAGCCTCCGCCACTGTGGGCAAGAAGCCCGTGTACATGCTGTACGCGGACTACGGCATGAGCACCTACGGCAACGGCCTGATGGTGTCCGGCAAGACCTCGAAGGAGAGGCCCGACCTGGTGAGGCGGTTCCTGGCCGCCACCTACAAGGGCATCGCCTGGTCGGTGGAGAACCCGCAGGAAGCCGTGGACATCTTCCTCAAGCACAACCCCGCCATCAGCCCGGACCTGGCGCGGGCGCACTTCGACATCGCGGTGGACTCGCTCCTGTCCGCGGAGGCGCTGAAGGACGGCATCGGCCACATGAGGAAGAACCGCATGGTGTTCACCAACGACCTCATCACCAGGCACATGAAGCTTCCGGCCAAGACCGCGGTGGAGGATGTCTATACCAACGAGTTCCTGCCGAAGCTCTTCCCGAAGCGCGCCATGTAGGCCGCGGACGGTCCCCCGACCGTCCCGCGGGTTGTCCCTTTCGACGGAAGCGGCCTGCGGGAGTCTGCGCGGCGCGGACTCCCGCAGGCCGCTTCCCGATCCATCCCTTTCCCAAAAGGACACGATGATGAGCGAGGAAATCGTCAGCAACCAGGAGCTGATCGCCCAGGCCCGGCGCAACCTGCCCCAGAGCGTGTGGGACTACCTGACCGGGGCCGCGGAGTCGGAGACCACCATGCGGCGCAACCGGCTGGCGCTGGACTCGCTGGCCCTGCGCCCGCGGGTGCTGGCGGACGTCTCCAAGGTCGATACGTCCACCACGGTGCTGGGGCACAAGCTCCGCATCCCGGTGATGATGGCCCCCATCGGGTCGCTCCAGCTCATCACGCCGGAGGGCGCGGTGGCGTCGGCCAGGGCGGCCGAGGAGTTCGGCACCGTCAACTTCGTGAGCTCCGTGAGCCAGCCGACGCTGGAGGAGACCGCGGCCAGCACCCGGTCGGACAAGCTCTTCCAGCTCTACATCCGCGGGGACCTGACGTGGGTGGACGAGATCCTCGGACGGGTCCGGCAGTCGGGCTACAAGGCGTTGTGCCTGACCGTGGACTCCGCCTACTACGGCAACCGGGAGCGGCAGTTGCTGAACCGCTGGCTGCCGCCCAGCAAGCGCGTGGAGACCTCGAACCGGGTGTTCCAGGCCATGCTGACCTGGGAGACCATGGACGCCATCAAGGAGATGGGCGGGCTGCCGTTCATCCTCAAGGGCGTGGCCACCGCGGAGGACGCCGCCATCGCGGTGGAGCACGGCGTGGACGTGGTTTACGTGTCCAACCACGGCGGGCGCCAACTCGACCACGGGCAGGGGACCATGGACATGCTCCCGGAGATCGTCCGGGCGGTGGACGGCAAGGCCGAGGTGGTCATCGACGGCGGCTTCCTCAGGGGCACCGACGTGGTGAAGGCGGTGGCCCTGGGCGCCAAGGCGGTGACCATCGGCAAGCTCCAGGGCTGGGCCCTGGGAGCCGCGGGCCATGCCGGCCTCGTGCGCGCCCTGGAGTTGCTGGAGAACGAGATCCGCGTGGCCATGGGACTGCTGGGGGTGACCCGGGTGGACCAACTCGGCCCCGCCCATGTGTGCAAGGCCCCCGCGACCGCGCCGCCGCACGAGATGAGCACCTTCGTCAACCTGCCCCGGCGGCTTCTCTAGCACCCCGTAACAGGAATCTCTGAACAATCGAGACAGGGTGCATGAGCGCGTCCTTCGACTTCGCTACGCTACGCTCAGGACGAACGGGGATAGGGGCGTCAGGGTGAGGGAATCGGGAATCCATCCCGGATGTCTCGATTGTTCAGAGGTTCCAACAGTCGCTCTGTCAGCAGGTATGTGGCGCGAGACATCTTTGCCATGCATGATGAGATGCTCCATGCTGTCAGCAGAGATGCGGCGCGAGACATATTCGCCGTGCATGACAAGATACTCCATGTCAGTGACTTAGGCACTGTTACGGAGTGCTAGAAACCCGTCCGTCCCGAGATCTCCGTTCGTCCTGAGCGTAGCGAAGCGGAGTCGAAGGACGCGCTTTCCCTACAGGGAGATGGAGTTCGAGCCGGAATTGATCGGACGTTCCGGAAGATGGTTGGCCGCGGCGCTGGCTGCGGTCACGGCCGCGTTCGCGCTGGCGGCGTCGGGGAGTCTCGCCCAGGCGCCGCCGGTGGGCGCCGCGGACCCGGCGGAGGCCGTGCAGCCGGTGCGGCCTGCGGCAGGACCCGCGCCATCGGGAACGCCCGGGGCGCAGCTTCCGGCGCGCACCGCGGCCAGCATCGAGCGCGAGGAAGAGGTGCTCGACGACCGCATGGCCTTCATCGAGAGGCGCCTCACGGAAAGCCTGTCGCGGGTGGAGAGCCTGCTCATGGCGGTGGAGCTGGAGGTCCTGAAGGTCCAGAAGCGGACCCTGGCCTACCACAGGGAGCTGGAGCGGGTGCGGGTCGAACTCTCCGAGCAGGAACGGCTGGCGGCCCAGGACGTGCGCAACAAGGAACGCCTGGTGGAGTTGATGGAGCGCTACGGCGCCGGCGACTGGGTGGCCCGGCACGTCAAGGTGGAGCTCGAGAACTTCCGCCGCCGGGGGCGGCCCCAGCGCTCCGCGGACCAGGCGACGCTGCAACGACGGGTGCGGGAGTTCCGGCAGGCCCTGTTCGAGTTGGGCGCGCTGTCGTTCCGCGTGGACTCCGACGCCAGGAGCCACGAGCAGGCCCTTGCCGCACAGGGGCGGACGACGCCGGAACTGAGGTCCCGCCTGAAGGACCTGGTGGAAAGCCGGAAAGAGGCGCTGCAGGAACAGGAACGGGTGCTCACCGGGCTGGCCGAACGGGCCGCCCGCCTGGCGGAGTTGCAGCGCCGGCGGGAAGACCAAATCGAAAGCCTCTACACCTTCGTCCTGGGCCGGATGCTGTGGCTCCGGAACCGTGAGCCGCTGGGTCCCTTTCTGCCCAACCGGGCGTTGTTGGCCCAGGCCCTGGACGCGGGGTTGGGCCTTTCCGGGCGCTTGGGCGAGTGGTCCCGGCTACAGAGTCGGACGGCCCGCAGCCGTTTCGCCGGGTCGTGGTGGCCGTGGTTGGCCGCGGTGCTGGTCTTCGGCCTGGCGCCGTGGCTTGCGGTGCGGGGGCATGGGGCGCTCCGGGACCGGGTGGCCCGCCAGCGGGCTCGCCCGGGCCGCGTGCCCGCGCATCGAGCGGCGCTCCTGCTGGCGCTCCACGCCGCGGTCTGGCCGGGTTACCTGGTCCTCGTCACCCTGGCCCTGCCGCAGCTCGGCCTGTTGCAGGACGGCTCCCTGGGTCCGGCCTTGACCGGGGCGTTGCAGCTCGCCGCGCTGGTCCTGTGGATCGGACTGGTGGGCGAGTCGGTCTTCCGCCCGGACGGCCACGGCGAGCGGCGCTGGGGGCTGGCGCCGGAGGCGGCTCGGGCGCTGCGGTTCGGGTCCGCCGCGGGGTGCGCGGCCGCGCTGGCGTTGCTGGTTCCGCGCCACGTCCTGCTGCACGCGCCCGGGGACGACGTGGCCGCGAGCCTGGCGCTGGCGCGCCTCCTGATGATCGCGTTCACCTTGGCGGTGCTGGCGTTGGTAGCGGTGGGATGCCGCCGCCGCAGTTCCCTGATGGAGGCGGCCCTCCGGCGCAGCCGTTCCAGCGAGGGGTTCCTGTGGTCCGTGTGGCCCCTGGTCCATTTCGCGCTCATGGCGGTGTTCGGCGGCATCGTCGCCCTGAACCTGGCGGGCTACCAGTACGCGTCGCAGTTCGTATGGCAGAGGATCGTGAGATCGACCCTCACGGTGCTTTCCATGCTGCTGGTTTCCTTCTACCTGAAGAGCGGGGTCCGCGCCCTGTCCGGGAAGGTCGCTGCCCGGCGCGCGGGGACGGACGGGGGCCAAGCCGACGGCGGTCGCGCCGGGCGCCTGGCATGGGTGGTGGTGGACGTGCCCCTGGGGATCCTGGGCGTGGTCGTGCAACTGGAGATCTGGGGCGTTTCCGTGGTGGATTTCCTGGCGACGCCGCTGGGGGGGACGGTGCTCTTCCGGGGCGTCCTGATGGCCCTGGTGGTGGCGGCGGGGCTGGGCCTCGTCCGGCTCAGCAACGTCGCGGTGCTTTCGCTGCTGCGTCCCAGGGTGCTGGACCGGGTGCGCAGCCGGGAGACCGGGAGGAGGCTCCAGACCCTGGCCCCGCTGGCCCAGACCTCCATCAAGCTGCTGGTGGTCCTGGTGGGGTTCTTCCTGCTCCTGCAACTCGCGGGCATCGAGACCGGCCCGCTGCTGGCCGGTGTCGGCATCGTGGGTCTGGCGGTGGGCTTCGCCGCCCAGTCGCTCATCAAGGACGTCATCAACGGCCTGTTCATCCTCACGGAAGGGAGCGTGGGCGCGGGCGACGTGGTGGAGGTGGGAGGGGTCTCCGGGGTGGTGGAGAAGGTGACACTGCGCTCCGTGCGCATACGCGACCTGAGCGGCAACGTGCACTTCGTGCCCAACAGCACCATCGACCACGTGCAGAACATGACCAAGGACTATTCGCGCTACCTGCTGGACGTGGGAGTGGCCTACCGCGAGGACACCGACGAGGTGGTGGCGGCCCTGAAGGATGTGGACGAGGCCATGCGCCAGGACCCGCAGTTCCGCTACGACATGCTGGAGCCCATCGAGATCATGGGGGTCGATCGGTTCGAGGATTCCGCGGTGGTCGTGCGCGCGCGGCTCAAGACCCGCCCCATCCAGCAGTGGCGCATCGGCCGCGAGTTCAACCGCCGCCTGAAGAAGGCCTTCGACGAGAAAGGCATCGAGATTCCCTTCCCGCACCAGACCGTCTATTGGGGCGAGACTAAACAGGGACAGCTTCCATTGCAGGTGGAGACCCGACGCGGCAAGGACGCAGCCGCCGAGCCGGCTGCGCCGGACCCGGAAACGCGGAAGGGGACGAGCGGCACCGGGCAGGTCAAGTCCGGGTCGTGAGCAGAGGGCTGCCCGGTCGGAATCCTCAACGGGTCGGGCGTGGGGCCAAACATCCGTAGCGGCATGAAGCTGACTGTGCGAAGCGACCGCCATGTCCGACTCCTACCCGGTCGTTGAAGTTCCCCCAACGGTCCATGAGCCGGAAGAAATGGGGAGCAAGCGGAAGTTCTGGTACAGCGATCCGGAGCAGCAGGGAAGGTCCAGGCTCTTCAAATACCCCCGGCCGAACACGGGCGAACATTGGGCGGAGAAGGTCGCGGCCGAGGTCGCGGGACTACTGGGAATCTCGCACGCGAAAGTGGAGTTGGCGGAGTTCCAAGGGCGACGAGGGTCGGTGACGGAATCGTTCGCACGCGGCGGTCGGGAACTGATCCACGGCAACCAGATGTTGGCGATGGTGGTTCATGGTTACGATCCCGGGAGGGAAGCTCATCAGTCGAGTCATACGCTGGCGAACATCTGGCAGGCAATGGACCGCGTTTTCGTAGAGCCTGATGGTTCGAGACGGGCGAAGCTGCGGATTGCGGAATACCTGGTTCTGGACGCGTTGATCGGCAACACGGATCGTCACCACGAGAATTGGGGCATACTTCGGAGGCGAACAAGGGACGGATGGAGAGGTTTCGTAGCACCGACCTTCGATCACGCATCTTCGTTGGGACGGGAGCTTTCGGATGAACGCCGTGATAGACTGATGGCAGAGAACCGTGTTGAAGATTATGCGGAAAGAGGACGCGGCGCGCTTTACTGGTCGGAAGACGAGCAGCATGGCCCCAGCCCTCTGGCGTTGGCAAGGAGAGCGGCCCGCGAACATCCGTCTCTTTTCCGTCCGGCGCTGGCGAAGCTCGAAAAGCTGGACGAATACTCCGTGGATGAACTTGTCCACCGTGTGCCAGCGGAGTGGATGTCTCCTTCAGCCAGAAGGTTCGCGAGGGCGCTGATGGGCTCCAATCTCGAACGATTACAGGAGCTTTTCCGATGAGCGAGAGAACTCTTTTCCTGGCTTGGCAAGACAGGGAACGGACCCGCGAATGGTTCCCCATCGGTCGGTTGGATGCGGACGTTGCGCGTTCCTTCTATCGCTTTCGCTATACGGGCGGGGCCAGGGACGCACAGGAAAGAGTGGGTTTTCCGGCGTTGTGGGATTTCCCCGACCTGGGAGAAGACTATCGATCCTCATACCTCTTTCCACTGTTCAGGAACCGGGTCATCGCGCCGGGAAGGCCGGACCGTGCGGACTATTTGAGCAACCTTGACTTGCCGGAAGACGCGGATCCCATCGAAATCCTGTCCGTGAATGGCGGCTTTCGGATGACGGACTACCATGAAGTCTTCCCGAAACTCGTGAAAGGTGAAGACGGCAGCTTCCGGTGCCGGTTCTTCCTCCACGGTTGGCGGCACACGAACGGCGAGGCGCGGCAACGGCTGGAGCGCCTGAAGGCCGACGAAGAGCTCTACGTCACCCTGGAACTGACCAACCCGGTCACCGACCTTGCCGTCCAGATCCAGACGGAGGACTATTACATGATCGGGTGGACGCCCCGCTATCTGGTCCGCGACCTGGTCGAAGCGATGGCTCACGCCCCTGGCCGTTACCGTGCACGGGTAGTGAAGGTCAATCCGGTTCCTCCACCTTCCAGGCAGCGCGTCTTGATCGAGTTGAGCGGCCACTGGCCGCGAAGCTACGAACCGATGTCGTCGCAGGAGTTCCAGCTATTGTCATCTATCGAGTGACGTTGCAAGGCCGCGGCCGTCGCGCCGGACCCGGAAACCAGGGAGGAGAACATTGGAACGAAAGAAGTCGATACTGAGTCTTGAGCAGGCAGGGACCATCGTCGATCAGACCCTGGCGCGGGCGCGGGAGTTGAAGCTCCGGCCCATGTGTGTGGCGGTGCTGGACGACGGCGGCCACCTGAAGGCGCTGAAGCGCGAGGACGGGGCCGGGATCCTGCGGCCCCAGGTGGCTATGGGCAAGGCTTGGGGCTGCCTGGGCATGGGCGGGTCCAGCCGCGCCCTGGGCGAGCGCCTCGGAGACCGGCCGTCGTTCCTGGGCGCCCTCACCACCATGTCGGAAGGCAAGGTCGTGCCCGTGGCCGGAGGGTTGCTCATATGCGACGGGGAGGACGTGGTGGGCGCGGTGGGTGTGAGCGGGGGAACTTCGGACGAAGACGAGGACATCGCCCGGTTCGGCATCGCCGCGGCGGGGCTGGACGCCGGCGCTTGAGGCGCGGCGAGCGGGCGAGGGCCGCGGGCCTGGGAGCCTGTCCGGGCGGGCAGGTTCCCGGCGCCGACTCGCCAGCCGGACCGTTTGCCGGGGCGAGACCGGCAAGGACTACCGTTCCCAACCGTGATTGTCTATAGTGGCGTCTTCACCACAAACAGTTCAGGGAGGCTCTATGGCTGGCAACGGGACATCCAAGTGGCAGGAACCGACGGGCGAGATGCAGAAGGCGGGCTACGGCAAGTTCCTTCGGCCCAACACGGCTTACGACACCTTCATGGAGGAGCAGGAGATACCCATCTACCGTGACATCGGGGTGGAGAAGGTCCAGAACCTGCCCATGAAGCAATGGAAACGCTTGGGCGGGAACGCCAGCTTCATCCAGCTCCTGGGCACGGAAGGGCTTTGGGGCTCCTACGTGGTGGAGGTTCCCGGGGCCGGCGCCCTGAACGCGGAAAAGCACCTCTACGAGGAGCAGTACTTCGTGGTGGAGGGCCGCGGCACCACCGAGGTCTGGGTCGAAGGCAGCGAGAAGAAGCACACCTTCGAGTGGCAGGCGGGTTCCCTGTTCGCCATACCCGTGAACGCGCTGCACCGGATCGTGAACGCCACCTCCAGCCCGGCGCTGCTGCTGGCGGGCACCACCGCCCCCAACATCATGAACCTGTTCAACAACACGGACTTCATCTTCAACTGCCCCTACGTCTTCAGCGACCGCTACAGGGAGACCGACGACTTCTACAAGCCCAACGAGGAGATCGAGCCCGACCCGGTGCGCGGGCTGGCCATGCGCCAGACCAACATCATCCCGGACATCGTGACCTGCGAGTTGCCGCTGGACAACCGCCGCTCCCCCGGCTACCGCCGCATCGAGCCGCACATGGTGGGCAACAGCTTCTACCTCTGGATCGGCCAGCACGAGACCGGCCGGTACTCCAAGGCCCACGCCCACGGCTCGGCCGCGGTGCTCATCTGCGTCAAGGGCAAGGGCTACACCTACACTTGGCCCTCCACCCTGGGTCCCACCCCGTGGAAGGACGGCAAGGGCGAACAGGTCCGGCGGCAGGACTACGAGCCCGTGGGCATGGTGAGCGCAGCGCCCATGGGCGGGAACTGGTTCCACGCCCACTTCGGCGTGAGCGCGGAGCCCCTCCGTCTTTCGGCGTGGTTCGGCCCCAACGCCCCGGGCCGGGAGCGCGGCCGGCCCGGTGAGAAGGCCATCGACTACGGCGCCATCGAGATCAAGGACGGCGGCACCGCCATCGCCTACCGGGACGAGGACCCGTTCCTGCGCAAGGAGTTCGAAGAGACCCTGGCCAGGGAGGGGATGAAGTCCAAGATGCCTGCCGAGATCTACCAGCCGAAAGCCTAGCGCCGTGGCCGCCCCAGGACCCCTCGGCTTTACCGGCGCCGGCCGACACATCGTTGACGAAGACGAGATCAAGCTCACCAGCGTGGGCGTGGACATCGGTTCGTCCACGTCCCACCTGGTGTTCTCCCGCCTGGAGCTCAGCCAGGAAGGCACCCGCTACGTGGTCAGGAAGCGCACGGTGCTGAGCGAATCGGAGATCCTGCTCACGCCCTACACCGACGACCTGACCATCGATGTGGACCGCCTGGGCCGGTTCATCGAGGAGCAGTACGAGCGGGCCCGGCTCCACCGGGAGGACGTGGACACCGGCGCGCTGATCCTCACCGGCGTGGCCGTGCGCCGCCGCAACTCCCGGGCCATCGCCGAGTTGTTCGCGGAGGAGGCGGGCCGGTTCGTCTCGGTCACCGCGGGGGACGGTCTGGAGACCACCATGGCCGCCCACGGCTCGGGCGCGGTGGCCCGCTCCGGTCGGGACGACGCAGTGGTGCTGAACATCGACGTGGGTGGCGGCACCAGCAAGATCGCGGTGTGTGTCCGGGGCAGGGTGCGGGAGGTCACGGCCATCGACGTGGGCGCCCGCCTGGTGGCCATGGACGACGCCAACGCGGTGGTGCGCGTGGAGGAGGCCGGGCGGCGCCACGGGAGCGCGGTGGGGGTCGAGCTGGATCTCGGCCGGCTCCTGGGCGAGGACGCCCTCCGCTCCATCGCTTCGGAGATGGCCGACCGCCTGTTCGAGGTGGTCAACCAGCAGGACCTCACCGAAGAGACCCGCGGGTTGCTGCGGCTGCCGCCGCTGTCGTACCGGGGGAAGATCGACGCGGTCACCTTCTCCGGCGGCGTCTCCGAGTTCATCTACGGCCATGCGGAGAACGGTTTCGGCGACATGGGCGCGCTCCTGGGCCGGGAGATCCGCCGGCGGGTGGAGGGTCTGGACATACCCATACTGGAGCCTTCGGCGCGCATCCGCGCTACCGTCATCGGGGCCTCCCAGTACACCATCCAGGTGAGCGGCAGCACCATCTTCATCGCGCCGCCGGAAGCCGTCCCGGTCCGGAACGTGCCGGTGGTGAGCGTGGACTTCCAGTGGGACGACCATGTGGACCGGGAAAAGGTCATGGCCGCCATCGACGCGGCGCTCCGGCGGCTGGACCTCCAGTCCGGCCGCCAGCCGGTGGCCCTGGCCTTCCACTGGCAGGGATCCGCCACGTTCCACCGCCTGCAGGCGTTCTGCGGCGCGGTGGCGGACGGTCTCCGGATCCTGCTCGACAAGGGGCATCCGTTGATCCTGGTCAACGACGGCGACATCGGCGGCATCCTGGGTCTCCATTTCAAAGAGGAAATGAAGTTCGACCGGCCCATCATCTCCGTGGACGGCATCGTGCTGCAGGAGTTCGACTACATCGATGTGGGCGCCCTCATCCCTTCCTCGGGCGCCGTCCCGGTGGTCATCAAATCCCTCGTCTTCCCCGTCGCGGAGCAGAACGCGGCGATTCGACAATAGCGGCCCTCCGCGCCCGGACGGGCCGCCGGGGCCGGCCGGAACCGCCCAAGGGGTTTGTATCGGCGTTCCGTTGAAGGTAGAGGCGAGACATGCAAGCGCAAGAGATCCGGGCGCCCCAGGACCCCTACCGGGCATGGTTCCAGTGCATCCGCGATTGTCCCGGACGCTACAGCCTCAAGGAGGTCATCTACGAATGCCCGCGGTGCGGCAACCTCCTGGAAGTGCGCCATGACCTGGAACGTCTTCGGAAGCATTCAGCGGAATACTGGAGGGACCTGTTCGACCAGCGGCTGATGCGGAACGAGTGGCCCTACGGCAGTTCGGTGTGGGGCAAGCGGGAGGTGGTCTGCCCCGACGTGGAGGACGCCAACGTGGTGTCCACCCTGGAAGGCGGCAGCAACCTCTTCTGGGCGGAGCGCCTGGGCAGGGAGGTCGGCCTTTCCGACCTCTGGGTCAAGCAGTGCGGCAACAGCCATACGGGGTCCTTCAAGGACCTGGGCATGACGGTGCTGGTGTCCATGGTGCGCCAGATGAGGGCGGAGGGGGTGGAGATACCCGCGGTGGCCTGCGCGTCCACCGGCGACACCTCCGCGGCCCTGGCCGCCTACTGCGCGGCGGCCGACATCCGCGCCATCGTGTTCCTGCCCAAGAACAAGGTCTCCACCGCCCAGCTCATCCAGCCCATTGCCCACGGCGCGGTGACCTTGGCCATCGACAGCGACTTCGACGGCTGCATGGCGCTGGTCCGGGATCTGTGCACCCGCCACAACATCTACCTGGCCAACTCCATGAACTCGCTTCGGGTGGAGGGCCAGAAGACCGTGAGCATCGAGCTGGTGCAACAGTTCGACTGGCAGGTGCCGGACTGGATCGTCATCCCGGGGGGGAACCTGGGCAACGTCAGCGCCTTGGGAAAAGGGTTCCAGCTCATGCGCGACCTCGGCATGATCTCCAGGCTGCCGCGCATCGCCTGCGCCCAGGCCCAGCGGGCCAACCCCCTCTACCGCAGCTACCTCAAGGGTTTCGACGTGTTCGAGCCGGTCCAGGCCCAGCCGACCCAGGCCAGCGCCATCCAGATCGGCAACCCGGTGAGCTTCGAGAAGGCCATCCGCATACTCCAGGAGTTCGACGGGGTGGTGGAGGAGGCCACCGAGTCCGAGCTCGCCGACGCCGCGGCCCGCGCCGACCGCACCGGGCTGTTCAACTGCCCGCACACCGGCGTGGCCCTGGCCGCGCTGTTCAAGCTGGTGGAGCGCGGCGTCATCCGCCGCCAGGAGCGCGTGGTGGTCATCTCCACCGCCAACGGCCTCAAGTTCCCCGAGTTCAAGATCCAGTACCACGAGGCGCGCCTCCCGGAAGTGGCCTCCCGCTACCGCAACGTCCCCATGGACGTCCCCGCAGACTACGACCGGGTGCGCGACGCGGTGCTGGGGGCCATTGAAGACCGCCATCCCATAAGGTAGAAAGGATGTCCAGGTGAGGCTTTCGTCTCCAAGCGAAAGGGTGCAGGTGACATGGCAGCGTGCCGTTTGCCTATCCTGATCCGATTCCGTCATTGGCGGACAGAGGGGACAGGGGTATGACCGCTACCTCAGCGCCAACCGCCATCGACCTGTTCTGCGGCGCGGGCGGGCTTTCCTATGGAATGAAGCAGGCGGGCGTGGACGTAGTTGCCGGGATCGACATCGATCCGGCTTGCCGGCATCCGTTCGAGGCGAACGTCGGGGCGAAGTTCTACGAAGAGGACTTGGCCGATCTATCGCCAGGGTTCATAGCCTCTCTCTTCCCCCCGAATTCCATCCGGGTCCTGGCCGGATGCACGCCATGCCAGCCGTTTTCGTCTTATGCCAGCACGGGCCGTGTACGGAAGGGAGAGTGGCAACTGCTTTCCAAGTTCGGGGAAGTGGTCGAAAGGACGCTCCCTGAAGTCGTCACGATGGAAAACGTGCCGCGCCTCGAAAAACACACCGTCTTCGGCGACTTCCTGAGTGTTCTCGAAAGCAAGGCGTATAACGTCCATTACCAGGTTGCGAGATGCGCCAGCTATGGAGTTCCACAAACCAGGAGGCGTCTCGTGCTGTTTGCGTCGAGGCTCGGCCACATCGAGTTGACGCCTCCGACTCATGCCAGGAGCGAATTCATCACCGTAGGGGACTCGATCCGACACCTGGATGAGATCGGAGCAGGTGAAGCGTCGGCGTCCGACCCGTTGCACATGTCGAGTGTTCTCTCGACCCGGAATCTCGAACGCATCCGCAACTCCAAACCCGGCGGAACGTGGCGTGATTGGAGCCAGGGTCTCGTTGCGGAATGTCATGCCAGGGAGACCGGACAGACCTATCCGGGCGTCTATGGCCGGATGCGATGGGAGGACTTGGCTCCAACCATCACCACCCAATTCATCGGGTTTGGCAATGGCAGGTTTGGGCACCCCGTCCAGGATCGCGCAATCTCGTTGCGCGAGGGCGCTCTCCTGCAGACGTTCCCCAAGGACTATTCGTTCGTCTCGGAAGAGGAGTCCGTTGGGATAACCCAGGTCGCGCGATTGATAGGAAACGCAGTTCCGGTCAGGCTTGGCGAGGCCATCGGCTGCTCCATCCTGACACATTTGGAGAAGCATGATGGCCTCTAGCGAAAGCAGTAAGTACAAGATGACGCTGAGTCTGAATGTCCTGAACCACTTAGGTATTGGTCTCTACAGCAACGTTCCTGCGGTTCTCTCCGAAGCAGTGGCCAATGCGTGGGACGCCGATGCCGAGCATGTTTCCATCGACATAGACCCGAATGATGGCAAGATCATCATCCAAGATGATGGCCATGGCATGAGCGTAGATGACGCCAATCAGCGTTACCTGTGCGTGGGCTACGAGCGTCGCAAGGCGCCCGATGGCGCCAAGACACCACGATTCCGCCGGTCCGTCATGGGACGGAAGGGTATTGGCAAGCTGTCCCTCTTCTCGATAGCCCGTACAGTCGAAGTCCATAGCGTGAAAGATAATGAATCTCATGGGTTCAGGATGAACCTTGACGCGATTGAAGAAGCTATCCATGGGAATCAGGAGAGCGACTACAATCCCCACCCGGTTGACGCTGCGGAGATCACGCTAAGCAAGGGAACGAAGATAATTCTCACCAATATGAAGCGGCGACTGCATCGGAGCAGTGAAGCCTTGAAGAAAAGGCTCGCTCGCAGGTTCAGCGTTATCGGAGGGAGTCACAACTTCGAGATAACCTTGAATGACGATCCAATCCTCATCGAAGACCGGGACTACCATGATAAGCTCCAGTATATTTGGGTATTTGGCGAAACTGGACAGGAGGCAAAAGCGGCGGCCAAGAAACTGCAGCACGCTGAAATCAGATCGGGCGCAGTAACAGCGACGGATGGAAGCAATTTCCAAATCGACGGATGGATTGGCACAGTCGAAGTATCTGGTCAATTGAAGGATTCTGATACCAACGAAAGCATAAACAGGATACTCCTGATGGTGCGCGGCAAACTGGCGCAAGAGGACATCTTGGAGGAGTTTGCCGAAGGGGGACTCTATACAAAGTACATCATTGGGGAGATACACGCAGACTTCTTGGATTTGGACGACGAAGAAGACATCGCTACAACCAGCAGACAGTGCATCATTGAGGAAAACCCCAGGTACCAGGCCTTGAAGTCCAAACTTCAAGATGAACTGCATTTCATCCAGAACAAATGGACAACTTTACGGAATCGGAAGGGCAGAGAAGATGCACTGAAGATTCCTCAAATCAAGGAATGGGAAGCACAACTCAATTCGGATCACAGGAAGGTCGCTAACAACCTTTTTGGTCGAATCAATCGTTTGCCTATAGATGACTTGACGGAGAAGCGTCAACTATACGTAAGCGGCATCCTTGCCTTCGAAAGTCTTAAATTGCGCAATCTACTCTATCGCCTCGACAAGGTATCAGCCGACAATCTGAACATCCTTGAGGAAGTGTTCATCCAGTTGGACGATCTTGAGGCCAGCGCATATTACCAGATTGCTAGGGACAGGCTTGAAGTTATCCGGAAACTGACGAATCTCGTCGATGATGATGCTAAAGAAAGAGCGTTCCAAGAACATCTATTCAAGCACCTCTGGCTGTTGGACCCCTCATGGGAACGGGCAACACATACAAAGCATATGGAAAAGCGGATCTACACAGCTTTGGGTGCGGTCTTCAAATCTCTGCCCAAGGAACAGCAGAGGAGACGAGTGGATATCCACTACACTACCACAGCGGGCAAGCATGTGATAATCGAGCTCAAGAAGGCTTCTCGGAGACTGGATAGCATGGAGCTACAGGGACAGATACGACGGTACTTCAAATCTGTCCAGAAAGTCCTGCAAACAAATGGTAAGGGAAATGACCCATTCGAGTTCGTGTGTGTTGTTGGGAAACGACCGCAAGATTGGGATACTTCTGACATTGAACAGAGATCACGTGCTAATCTGGAAGATTGGAATGCGCGTGTAGTAATGTACGACGAACTCATCCAGAACGCGATGGAGGCATACCAAGATTACGTTGATCGTGCGGATCAAGCAGGTAGAGTGTATCATCTCATCAAGAGCATTGAGATAGAAGACGTGAAGGCTATCAGCCCGGAACTCCGCTAGGGCTTTGCAGTGACTCCAATCGAGTTATTAAGGGTCCGATTTTAGTTGCCATAGAACCAGAAGTATAGTATGATAACGGGTATGAACACGGACGGACGAAAACTGGATCATCGGACCTTGACGGAATTGCGCCGGCGCGGGATTGCGAGCCTGCAAGCGGGGTCGAAGCCGACAGAAGTGGCGGCGGCCATGGGAGTGAACCTGCGCACGGTGTTCCGTTGGTTGGCGTTGTACCGCAGCGGGGGATGGGGGAAGCTGGACGCCCGCAAGCGAGGAGGGCGGCCTCCGAAGCTGGATGCGAGGGCGCTGAAATGGGTTTATGACACGGTGGTGGAGAAGAACCCGTTGCAGTTGCGGTTTCCGTTTGCGCTGTGGACGGCGAAGATGGTGCAGGAGCTGATCGACAGGCGATGGGGTGTGCGGCTGAGTCACAGTACGGTGTGCCGGTTGCTGGGGCAGATGGGATTGAGCGTGCAGCGTCCTGTTTGGCGTGCCTATCAACAGGATCCGGAGGCGGCCCGTCATTGGCGGGAGGAGGAATACCCGAAGCTGCATGACCGGGCGAAGCGTGTGGGGGCGCAGATCTTCTTCGGAGACGAGGCGGGGGTTCGTTCGGACAGTCATTGGGGCACGACCTGGGGGCTTCGGGGGCATACTCCGGTGGTGTCGGGCACGGGGGCGCGGTTCGGGGCGAACCTCATCTCTGCCATCAGCGCCCGTGGGCATCTTCGCTTCATGGTGACTCCGGGGCGAGTGACGGCGCCGGTGTTCATCGGGTTTCTCAGACGCCTGATGGTGAATGCGACCTCTCCCATTTTCCTGATTGTGGACGGCCACCCGGTCCATCGGGCCAAGTCGGTGCGGCGTTTCGTGGAGGAACAGGAAGGGATGCTCGAGTTGCATTACCTGCCGCCGTACTCGCCGGAACTCAACCCGGACGAACTGGTGTGGAACAACTTGAAGAACCAGGCGTTGGGGCGCAAGCGGATCACATCCCGGGAAACCTTGCGAGCCATGACCATGTCTCACCTGCGTCGGATGCAACAACTGCCTGCTTTGATACGGAGCTTCTTCCATGCTCCCACTACTTGTTATACGAACTTGTAATGGTTTCTATTCTGAGAACCTTAATATGATTGTAGCCGCTGCTTCGTCCTCATGCACGTGCGCCCAGACCCTGACGACCTGCCACCCGCCTGCCTCCAACTCCGAATCCGTGGCTCTGTCTCTCTCGACGTTTTCTTTCAGCTTGGGGATCCAATAGTCCACGTTGGACTTTGGAGTAGTGCCGTGTTGCGGGCATGAATGCCAGAAGCAGCCATCTACGAAGACAGCGACTCTCTTTCGAGGGAACACGACGTCGGGATGCGTTGTTTTGCCATTGGGCAGGCGGATAAGTTGGTCTTTCCTGAATCGCAATCCGGCTCGATGCAGTGCGGATCTGAGCCTGATTTCGGGCTTCGTATCTAATCGGCGGTTCGCACGCATTTTCTTCGTCGCCGTTGCGCTCGTGGGGATGGGGTGAGGGAGGGCGGTCATTCTGGTTTCAGCTCCTAATGACCGATGGTATGTTTCGCAAGCGCGACCGGGCGCACCGGCGCGTGACTTCATGGGCATTTCCATCCAACACCTACTCCCCTTCCACCACCGTCATCTCATCCCCTATCAGCCCGTACAGCGTGTACACCAATGCGTCTATTTCTCGCTCGTACCCCGATGTGTCCGCAGAGGCATCTTTTTGCTTCGCGGACAGTATCCGATCCACTAGTTCCACGAACGGACGCTGACCACCTGCGTCAATACGAGGCACCGGAATTCGTTCGATCCATACGGGAATCCATCGAGATATTCCCATGCCGGAATTGAGCGCGGTGTTGCTCATAAACCAAGTTGCCAATTTGGAGTTGAGCACCGCGCACAGATATTTGATTGCTTCCCCTGACATGATGAAAGCCGTGTTCACGCAGAACATTTTGTCAGTGTCATATGCAAATCTTCCTCGCTCGGTCAGGTCAAGCCAAACCAACTTCTCCTTGGCAAACTCCTCGTGGTAGGTGCAGTTTCGGAGATTATAGGGTGTCTTGCCCTTGTCTTGCCGCTTTTCCAAACATGAGTAGAAGCCATTCAGGTGGGCTTTGACTGAAGGGTAAGCGTCAACGTCAACGGCAGGAACGCCCCCATACCCATTGTGGGTATCGATCAGCCACCGGCCGGCATACTCTGCCCGGTATCGCTGGATGTCCCGCCCGCGCAGCACCGGCTTGATGATCTCCGCGGACTTCGGGTCTACCTTGAGAAGTGCTTGCTTTGTGTCCTCATTGATGATGAAGGCGCTATTCAACCCCGTGGTAACCCCACGATAGATGCTCACCTCCCATTCTTTCAAGGGCGTCCCAGCGGCTTCTATCTTGTCCATCACTGTCCGTTCTATGCTGGAAAGCGCGATCCAAGGTCTCTCGCCATTGGGCCGGAAGTCCCCATAGAAGCTTTCCTCCGGTGGAAAGCTCTTGTCCGCTAGGCGGTCCATGTCAACACCTAGGCTCGTGGCGTTGCTCTTGCCATTGCGTACGATGAGGATGCTGGCATCGACGATGGCGTTCTCGAATACATCCTTTCCTATCTCCAATAAGCGCAGCGGCGTATGCTTCTCCGTGAACCATCGCCGTGTCGATCTGCCGTACTCCGCCTTCAGCCAACTGTTGGACGTCACGTATGCCAGTAATCCACTCCCCTCGGTAGACAGGTTCATCCCTTTCTCGTAGAACAACTGGTATATGTCTCCTGTCCGCGCGAACGTCTCGAAGTCCGCGTCTTTGTATAGCTGCGCTAGACGGCCGCCGTCCTTCTGAAGTTGCACATAGGGAGGATTTGTGATCACCACCTCGAATCCGTCCGACACCCCGAACATGTATTCCGCGTCGAACCACTTCGCTTCTGTCGCATTCTGGTCGAAGGCGTCCCACGCCGCTAGCTGCTCCGCGGACTCGGCAGAGAAGCCCGCTCCGCGTAGCGCGTCCGCCAATCGTCGGCGCAGGTTGGCGTCCCGTCGGCGGCAGTCCAGTTTTCGTCTCCGCGTCGTGGCGTGGAAGTGACGTTCCCGATTGGCCCGCAATTCCCTCTGAAGCCGCGGTACCTCGCCGGTCTGTCCCAGGGTCATCTGGGTGCCAGTGTCCAGCCCCAACAGGGTATTCGCCGCCACGAACCGAGTCTCCAAGTTAGGCAGTGGCTTGATGCCGTAGTTGTCCTCATCGTCCTCGTTAGGCCGCTGTTCAATGGCCAGCGAGATGAAGAAGCGCAGCTTGGCTATCTGGCAGGCAATGGGTTGGATGTCCACGCCGTAGATGCTGTTCTGGATGAGGTATAGCTTCCGCCCGAAGTCCGAATCGCGGTACCGCTCGAATGTATCGCTTATCCCCGTAAGTTCTTCCCTTCGCGCCTTCTGATCCTTGGTCCGGAAGGCATCCTTCGCGCGCACTTCCGCCTTCTCTCTCTGAAGCTTCTCCCACAAGTGGTTGTCCGAATCCAGGCGGCGCAAGGCCAAGGTTAGCTTGTGCAGGATGCCCATGGGAAATGCGCCGGAACCCACCGCCGGGTCCAGAACTCGAAGCTCAGCGATGGCGCACACGACGCCTTCGCGTTCCTCCGGCGTGAACAGCGTATCCGCATCGCTGAAGGCGTCCTCGTAGTCGAGCAGATAGCGGAGACGCTCTTGGTAGAAGTCCTCGTCTCCGTCCGGCGGAGGCGCTTTCCGGGCGAGCGCGCCAACCAGTGCCTCGTCCACCATGTACTCCACCACCGCACGGGGCGTGTAGTAGGAACCTGTCTGCTTCCGCACCTTCTCCGAGGTCTCCGGCGTGTTCGCCGCCAGCAGATTCTCGAACACCTTGCCCAGAAGCTCCGGGTCCAGCGCAACTTCCTGTTCCGCAGGCGTGTTCTCCTCCACGGTGAACTTGTAGCGCTCGAACAGGTCGATGAGGCCGTCCTCGCCGAAGAACAGCCGGTTGGGGATGCTCAGCCTGTGATAGTGCACGTCCGAGAAGCAGTCGATGCGGTAGCCGCCATGCCCCGTGGCCGCCTCGCTATCCAGGCAGTCGAACAGCCCGCCGTTGATGAACGGCGTTCGCCCGAACAATTCCAGTAGCCCTTTCTCGTCCGCTATTTCCTCCCTGTAGCGGTAGAGCGAGAAGTCACGGTGGGTGGGGTTGCCTTTGCCGCTGAAGCGCCGCCGCCCGATCTCCGTGTTCAGCGTGGCGAAGAACAGGTTCTGCAGCACGGCCCGGTAGTAGGAATCGCCAGCGTCGCGGTCGTAGTCCTTCAGCAGTTTCTCCACCCTCTCCTCGACGAACAAATCCTCCGCTACCAAGCCTTTCTCCTTGATGAACCACACGAACAGCAGCCGTGTGATGAGGCGTATGACGTGTTCCTCTCGGGAGATGGACTTTGCCTCGCCCTGCGGGAAGCGCGCCTGTTCCACCGCCCGCTCGAACCACCCGAACAACTCGCGGTAGAAGCGGCGGTTGAGCTCCTCCGTGTCCAGGGCGTCCAGCCATGCTGTAAGCAGTCCGTCGAAGTTGCGCTGCTTGTCATGGGACGCCATCCACTTCAGCCGTTGGGGGAGCGATAGCTCGGCGAGGATGTCCAGATGGGCGCGGTGCGGATCCGCAGCGTCCATCTCTCGGATGAGCAAGACGTTGCCTAACACGTCCCGCTCCGGGTTACGCCGATTCTGCCGTCGATGCGCGAACGCCAGCGTGACCTTGCCTGTCCCGTTACGGAACAGGACGACCACCGGCGCGCTGATGCGTTTGTTGACCTCCCGTGTGAAAGCTGCATACTTCCCGCGCGGGTAGCTCTTGCCTTGCAGATCCACGGCTGTGAACAAGAAGCTCTTGGCGTTGCCCTCGTCGAACGACGGGGCGTCGTCCAGCAGGCTGGCCTGTGCGGAGGCCGCGATTTCCGTGTCCGTGAATTGGAAGACGACGTGGACGGCGGTGGCTTCCTTGCGGAACTCTTGCTCCGAGCTCGTGCCGCGCTTCGGCGCGGGTAGTCGTGAAATGAAGTCGTCCACGCGGCCGGACTGACGTGGGGTACGCTCGCTATGGTAGCCCAGTGCGCCCAGCAGACCCTCTGCCGCGGTTGCGAGTTCTCTGCCCTCCAGCCCGGACAGCGCGGCGCGTACTTCTTCCTTCACGTTACCTTGCGCAATCATGCCTGTTCCCCGCCCATCATTACCAGCCACGTTACCAGCTCGAAGTCCTCCATGCCCCGCGGCGACTTCGACGCCGGGACCAACTTGAATCCCCGGTGGCCGGAGATGCCCATGCCTGCAAGCTGCGCGCTGTCGTGCGCCTGCATGACGTGTGCGGCAGCCTTTTGCAACAGCCCGTCGTAGCGGGCCATGTTCCTGCCTTGCTCCGTTTCCCTGTCGAAGCGGTCGCACAATTCCCTGACAGGCTCTGTCTTGCCCTGAGTGGCGGCCTCGAACACACCCAACGTCTGCCGCGCGTTCGCGCAGCCATAGCGGATGAACCCGTCGTCCTGTACATGGACCAGGTAGAAGGGATGCACCGGACTGGCCACCCGCCGCCGCGCGTCCGCAGCGCCGGCGTTGCGCTGCCGCAGGAAGAAGACCACGCCGGAGGGCGCGCCCTCAGCCACCGCGTACACGCCCAAGGGCATCGCTTCCAGTTCCTCCTTGTTGCTCTCCAGATAGCGCAGTAGCTGTGTGATGAAGTAGTCCAACGTGAAATCGCTCATGGACGGGCTGTCGTCCAGGTCTTCCAGGCTGGGGATTTCCTCCAGCAGCCGCCGTAGTTGCTGGTCCCGGAAGTTCAACTCCAATTGGGCGTCGTCCTCCGAGAAGGGGTCGTCGTCGCCGCTGGCCGCCACGTCCGCCAGCGCCATCCGCGCCTGCACCCGAGTCTTCAGGCGCAGGTACTCTTCCATCTTCTCGGTGGGCCAGTAGTTCATCATCCGCACGCTGGAGCTTCGGCTGCCGATGCGGTCGATGCGCCCGAAGCGCTGTATCAGCCGCACCGGGTTCCAGTGGATGTCGTAGTTCAGCACCGTATCGCAGTCCTGGAGGTTCTGCCCCTCCGAGATGCAGTCCGTGGCGATGAGCAGGTCGATGTCCGCGTCCGCGGCGCCGCGATTGCGTGCGACGGGCGCGAAATTCGTGAGGATGGAGTTGAAATCGTTGGGCCCTGCGCCTGCATGGGTCTCGTCGCCGGACACCATCGCCATGTGGACCCCGAGTTCGTCCGTCAACCCGGAAAGCTGTTCGTACAGGTATTTCGCCGTGTCCTTGAACGTGGTGAACACCAGCAACTTGCGGTTGGGATTGCCGTCACGGTCCAGCGTCGGCTTCTCCACCCTGGCTCGCACCGCCCGCTCGATTTCCTGCAGCTTGCCGTCCCGCTCCGGCGTGATGGCCTGCACCTGCCTCCATGCCGCGCCCAGCGTCTCCCTGTCCTGTTGCAGATCCTTCCGCCAGCGCTTCAGGTCCAGCTCCGACAAGTGATAGGAGTGCGCGCGCCGGTTGACGAAGAAATCCTCGTCCTCCTCGTCATCATCGGGCGTCACGTTGGCGGCGTCCAGGTCGTCCGCGGCGAGTCTGCCGTTTTCGTAACGGTCGATCCTCTCCAACATGGCGTCGATCTTGCCGACACTACGCCCCAGGGTCAGCGTCAACGCATGCGCCGAACTCTCGAGCCGCTTGAGGAAGTTCGTCCGCATCATGTGGACGAGGAAGCGTTCCCTGTCCCGCTGATCGAAGTTGTACTCCTTGCGTTCCTTCTCCAGTTCATCCAACCTCTGCCGGTCGGTCAGGTAGGAGGACGGCTGATAGATGGAGAGCGTGAACCCCTCGATGCGGTCGGCAAGCTCCTTGTACGACAGCTTGCCCTCCACGTCGGTCGGCGGATGATGGTTGTCAGGCCGTGCGTGCTCGGGGAATCGTCCCACCCGATCCATCTCGGCAGCGTAGAACTGCTCTACCTGGCGGCGGGAACGCGATATGGAAACGCCCCCTAGCAGCCGTTGGAAGTCCGCGCCCAGGCTTTCGAGAAGCTGCCCCTTGTCCCGTTTCGCCTGCCCGCTCTGCGCCGTCTCCCACTCCTTGAACTGCTTCTGCGCCTCCCCCATCAGACTGCGGATGTTTTCCACGCCAAGGCTTTCGCGGAAGGCGTCCTCCCGCCCCTCTGTCATCAGGTAGATCTGGTTGCGGAGATCGACCAGCGAGGTGTTGACCGGTGTCGCCGAGAGCATCAACACTTTCGTCTCCTCGCCGCCGCGGACGAGATCCTCCAGCAGACGCTTGTAGCGCTGTCCATGGTCGTTGCGGAAGTTGTGCGACTCGTCGATGACCACCAAGTTGTAGTTGCGCCAGTTGACGCTCTCCAGGTTGACGCCGCCTGACATGCCGGAGTCCCGGGACAAGTCCGTGTGCGCCAGCAGCGTGTAGCCGAAGCGGTCCTCCAGGAAGGGGTTTTGCCTGTGGTTGTTGCTGGCGGGGTAGAGCGCCCAGTTCTCGTGCAGCTTCCTCGGGCACAGCACCAGCACCCGCTCGGTTCGCAACTCGAAGTACTTGATGACCGCGAGCGCTGTGTAGGTCTTGCCCAGGCCCACGCTGTCGGCGAGGATGCAGCCATTATGCTGGAGCAGCTTGGCGATGACGCTCCTGGTTCCGTCCTTCTGGAACTCGTAGAGCGCGTTCCAGATGCGGCTGGACGTGAACCCCGTGGCCTCGATCGAGTCTTCGCCCGCCATGCGCGCTTCGATGTCCTTGCGGAACAACTCGTACAGCGTCTTGAAATAGACTTTCTCCGGCGCGTAGTCGCGTCCGATGCGCGCAAGCGCCTCCAACACCCGCTCTTTGACGTCTTCCGTGCGCTGCTCGTCGTTCCACAGCCCTTCGAACCACTCCCGCAGTTCGGTCAGCGTGTCCTGGTCGGTGACGGCGAGGTTGATCTCCAGGTTGGCCTGGTCGCTGCCGCCCAGCCCGCGGCGCGTGAAGTTGGAGCTGCCCACCACTCCCGCGGCGCCAGCCAGGTACAGCTTGCCGTGCAGGAAGTTGGAGCGGCTGATGGAGCGCACGGCCAAACTCTTGCGCGAGAACCATTCGGCGCAACGCTTCGCCAAGTATTTCTGTTGCAGCGAGTGGTTGGGCTTCAGGCCGCTCTCGCTGAGGTCGAAGGACTTGGACTCCCGTGCGCCCGGGTCCATGTCGTCCACCGAGGCGGGGTCGCCGAACAAGAAGCGCACCTGCTCCACGTTCTGCAGCGCGTCCTCCAGCAGTCCGTAGCCGTAGATGCTGAAGTAGGCCGATACGAAATCGAACTGGCGAGCGGCGCGCAGGTTCCGGTGCAGATGATCCGCAAGCGTAGCAGTCTGGTTGTCGAGGATACTCTTGTGGCTGGCCATCGGCGTCGTTGCCTATCCGTATATCAGTGGCCTGCAAGATACAAGTCGCAGGCAAGACGTCTCCTCCCATCATCCCGTCAGTCGAGGATCATGCGGGCTTGCTCACCCCTCCGGCGCGAACTGCAACGAAGCCAGGCGGGCGTAGAGTCCGCCCCGCTGCACGAGTTCGTCGTGGGCGCCCGCGGCCACGATGCGGCCCCGGTCCATGACCACGATGCGGTGGGCCCGGAGCACGGTGGCGAGGCGGTGGGCGATGATGAGGGTGGTGCGGTTGGCCATCAGGCGCTCCAGGGCCTGGTGGACCAGGTGTTCGCTTTCCGCGTCCAGCGAGCTGGTGGCCTCGTCCAGCAGCATCACCGCCGGGTCCTTGAGTATGGCCCGGGCGATGGCGATGCGTTGGCGCTGGCCCAGGGAGAGGCGCAGGCCCCGCGCGCCCAGGAAGGTGTCGTAGCGCTCGGGCAGGTCCTGGATGAAGTCGTCCGCAAACGCGGCCCGGGCGGCCGCGGCCACTTCGGCGTCGGTGGCTTCAGGCCGCCCGTAGCGGATGTTCTCCCTGGCGTTGGCGGAGAACACCACGGTCTCCTGGGGCACCAGCCCGATGCGGCTGCGCACGGCCCGGGGGTCTGCGTCCCGAAGGTCCACTCCGTCCAGCCGTATGCGTCCGCTGCCGGGGTCGTAGAGCCGCAGCAGCAGCTTGAACACGGTGCTCTTGCCGGCCCCGGAAGGGCCCACGAGGGCCACGGTCTCGCCGGGTTCGACGGCGAGGGAGAACCCTTGCAGCGCGTGTTCGCGGGGGCGGGAAGGGTATCGGAACCCCACGGTCTCGATCTCCACCTTGCCCCGGGCGGGCGCGGGCAGGGGCCGGGGCTCCGGGGGCGCGGTGATGGCGGGGGGGGTGTCGAGCAACTCCATCAACCGCTCGGTGGCCCCCGCGGCCCGCTGCACCTCGCCCCACACCTGGCTCAGGGCGGCTGCCGCGCCGGCCACGAAGACCGCATAGAAGACGAACTGGATCAGGACCCCCGGGGACATGCGGCCGCCCAGGACCGCTTCCGCGCCCATCCAGAGCACCCCCACGACGCCGCCGAACATGAGTGCGATGACCAGGAAGACGAGCAGCGCCCGGGTGCGTACCCGCGCCAGGGCCGCGGCGTAGGCCGCCTCCACCGCGGCGCCGAAGCGCTCCTGCTCGCTGCGTTCCTGGGTGAACGCCTGGACCGTGGCCACCGCGTCGAGGTTCTCGCCGGCCACGTCGCTGGTGTCCGCCACCCGGTCCTGGCTCACCCGGGACAGGCGGCGCACCCACCGGCCCAGCACGAGTATGGGCAGCAGCACCAGCGGGATCAGCACCATGACCGCGCCCATGAGCCGCGGACTGGTCACCAGGAGCATGGAGGACCCGCCCACGAGGATCAGCAGGTTCCGCAAGGCCATGGAAGCGCCGGAGCCGATCACCGTCTGGATCAGCGTGGTGTCGGTGGTGAGGCGTGAGAGGATCTCGCCGGTGGGGGTGATTTCGAAGAACGTGGGGTCCATGCCCAGCAGGTGCCCGTGGACCTGCTTGCGGATGTCCGCGGCCACCCGTTCGCCGACCTTGGCGACGAAATAGAAACGGCTGGCCGACGCCGCGGCCAGGACCGCGATGACCCCCAGCAGCAACCGGAAGCGTTGGCCCATGAGAGCGCGGTTTTCTTCCGCGAAGCCGGTCTCCAGTATCTGCCGGGCGGCCACCGGGAGCACGAGCGTGGCCCCGGCCGCGGCAAGGAGGGACAGGACCGCGAGGGTCAGCAGCAGCGGGTAGGGGCCGAGGTACCGGACCAGGCGCTTCAGGGGACGCACGTCCTTGCCCGCGGGCCTGGAATAGGGGGGGGTGGCTGGCGCCTGCATGGGGACGCGGGTCCTGTGGACGGAGCCTGCGGCGCGCCGGGTTTCCGGGTACCGCGGGTCAACGCGAAAACGGGCGCCACCGGCCTGCGGCGGCGCCCGTCCGCGGCTCCGGAGGCGCGTGGCTAGACGTTGACCACCACCACGCCCTTGGGCTCCAGGTAGTAGTCCAGCGCCTCGGGTCCGTGCTCCCGCCCCACGCCGCTGGACTTGACGCCGCCGAAGGGCAGTTCGTCGTAGCCGTAGTGCAGCGAGTTCACCCACACGTTGCCCGCCTCCAGCTTGTCGATGGCCTTGTTGGCATAGGCCATGTTGCCGGTCCAGATGGACGAACCCAGGCCGAACTCGGAGCTGTTGGCCCGTTGGATGGCCTCGTCCAGGTCCTTGAAGGTGAACACCGGCAGGGCCGGGCCGAAACATTCCTCCCGGGCGATGCGGGCGTCGTCGGGCACGTCCGTGAGCAGCGTCGGCAGGTAGAAGAAGCCGTCCTGGAACTCTGCGCCTTCGGGCCGGGCCCCGCCCGCCACCGCCTTGCCCCCCCGGGCCTTGGCGTCCTCCACCTGCTCCTCCACCTCCGTGCGCTGGTAGTCCACGTGGAGCGGCCCCATGCGGCTTTCCTTCTTCATGCCGTCGCCCACCGCCTTCTTGGCGAGACCGGCCGCCAGCTTGCCCACGAACTCCTCGGCGATGGACTCGTGCACGAACAGGCGCTTCACCCCCAGGCACATCTGCCCGCAGTTGAAGTAGCGCCCGATGTCCGCCATCTTCACGGCCGCGTCCACGTTGGCGTCCTCCATGACGATCATGGGGTCGCTGCCCCCCAACTCCAGGGTCACGCGCTTGATCTCCCTCCCGGCCACCTCCATGACGTGGCGGCCCACGGGCGTGGAGCCGGTGAACGCGATGCGCCGGATGCGCGGGTTGCTCAACAACTCCTCGCCCACGCTGCCCCCCGGGCCGCTCACGAAGTTCACCGCCCCCTTGGGCAGGGTCTTCTTGCCGTCGGCGTAGGTGGCCTGCTGGATCAGTTCCAGGCACAGGGCGGTGGCCAGCGGGGTGGTGGAGGCGGGCTTGACGATGATGGTGTTGCCCGCGGCCAGGGCGGGACCCAGCTTGGTCCCCATGAGCGTCAGCGGGAAGTTCCACGGCACGATGGCGCCGCACACGCCGATGGGCTGGCGCACCACCATGCCGTAGGCGTTCTTCTGCGGCAACGGCACGTGCGAGCCCCGCACCTTCGAGGCCAGGCCGGCGTAGAACTCCAGGCCGTGGATCAGGTGGTGGATCTCCAGGCCGGCCTCGAACAGGGTCTTCCCCTGTTCCTGGGTCAGGAGTTGGGCGATGTCCTTGCTGCGCTGCTTGATGAGGCCGCAGGCGCTCTCCAGCACCTTGCCCCGGTCCTCGGGGGTGGTGTCGGACCATTCCCCGAAGGCCGCGGCCGCGGCGTCCACCGCCTGTCGGACGTCCTCTTCGGACCCTTTGACGGCGTGGTCCACCACCTGTCCGTTCGCCGGGTTCCGCACTTCATAGGTCTCCCGCTTCGCGCCGTCCACGAGCTCACCGCCGATCACGAGCTTGGCCATTCGTTACCTCCGGGTTGTGTCATTCGATGGGTTGCCTGGATGGGTCGCCGCCGCGCCGGGCGCCGGTTCGGCGCCGCGGCCCGAAGTCTTCCCGGCTACTGGCCCTTGAACCTGGCAGTCCGTTTCTCCAGGTACGCCTTCACTCCTTCGTTGCCGTCGTCGCTGGCGAAGGTCTGGGACAACACCTCGCGCTCGAAGGCGAGGCCCTCGGGCAGGGAGGTCTCGACCCCCGACTGGACCGCGCGCTTGATCTTGCCCACGGCCAGGCTGGCCTTGTTGGGCGGCACGAACTGCCTGGCGTAGTCCATGACGTCCTGCATGAAGCTCTCCCGTTCATAGACGTAGTGGAACAGCCCCATGTCCAGGGCCTCCTCGAAGGCCACCTGCTTGCCGGTGGCGCAGAGCTCCAGGGCCTTGGCCCGGCCCACGAGGCGGGGCAGGCGCTGGGTGCCGCCCATGCCCGGCATCACGCCGATGTTCACCTCGGCCAGGCCCACCCGGCCGCCGTCCTTCCTGGCGATGCGGATGTCCGCGGCCATGGCGATCTCGAGCCCGCCGCCGATGGCGTGGCCGTTGACCGCGGCGATGACCAGTTTGGGTGTGTTCTCCATGCGCATCAGCACCTCGTGGCCGTGGAGCGCGAAGTTGGACTTGTAGGAGAGGGTCTGGGTCCCGAGCATGTTGATGTCCGCCCCGGCCGAGAAGAACTTCTCCCCCTTGCCGGTGACCACGACCACGTGGGCGCCGTCGTCGAAGCGCGCCTTCAGCAGCGCGTCGTCGAGCTCCCGCAGCATTTCGTGGGTGTAGGAGTTGACCGGCGGGTGGTTCAACTCGATGAGGGAGATGCCGTCCGCGGTCGTCTGGTCGATGGTGCCGTCCGCCATTTGTTCCTCCTGAAGTAACGTTCCCCGAGATCGCGAGCCGCGCCCTCCGTATCGGCCGCGCATGCGAAGGACCGGCAGGTTCGTCAACTGGTTTCAGCCCGGGATGCTGGAAGGGGAGGGCGCTTCCCGTTCGTCGCTCCACTTGATTAACCGGCAGGGCCGGACAAGTCAACCGTCCGGCCTTCGCGCCGTTCGATCGAGTCGTGGATGGGGGGTATTCCCTCACGCGGCCTTCCTGCCGCCCTCGGGAGTGACGCCACGTGGTCGCCGCCCGGTGGATGGGGGTATTTCCCTCACCTGGCCATCCTCTTCCCGTTCGTCCTGAGCGTAGCGAAGCGGAGTCGAAGGACGTATTGGAAAACCCGCGGTCGTATGGCAAGAGAGACACCATGGCCAAGCAGGACAAGCGGCAGAAGAGCCTCCGGAGCGGTCTGGACACGTTGCGGAAGGACGGTCTGGAGACGGAATCGCCGGATGCGGCCCTGGTGGATCCGCTGCTCCAGCGGTTCGGGTCCGACCCCGAGGTCTCCCTGGCGGTGGTCCACGTCCTGGGCCGCATCCGGGACGCCGCCTCGGCGGCCGCCCTGGGGGGCCTGGAAGAGCGGGCGGGCAGCAAGGAGGTCCGGCGCGAGATCCGCCGCTCCCTGTTCCGGCTGGCCCAGGGAGGGGTCGTGTCCGCGGAGCCGCGGGAGTCCGAAGCCCGCGGGACCGGGCCGAACTTCAGCTTGGCGCCGGAGATCGAAGGCTACCTTTCGTCCGTCGTCAACGCCGGCGACCGGTTGGTAGTCCTGGCGCGCCCGGAACCCGGCGGCGGCCTGCTGGTGCTGGACGCGGCCTTGAACGACCGTCTGGGTCTCCAATACCTGGAGGACGTCGTGGTCCTCCGCAAGGGTTTCCGGCGCATGATGGAGAGCGTGAAGGCCCGGAATCAAGCCTCCGTCACTCCCGTGCCGTGGGAGTACGCGGACTGGTTGATGCACGACGCATACCACAGGACCGGAGACATGTCGGGAGAGGGGGTGGCGAACTACCCCATGCTGCGGAGCCGCCTGAGCCCCGTCAGAGCCTCGCTCCCGGCGCACCCGGTCTTCGACCGGATGGACGCGGACGCCATCGGTTTCCCGACGCCTTCCGAGGTTTCGGAGAAGCTCCTGGAGGATCCGGAACTCCGCACCTGGTTCGTGGACAAGGACCTGATGGACCCCTGGGTTGCGCGGGTCGAGGATACCGAACGGAGCCGCATCGTGCTCAACCCGGCGCAACGACGAGAACGGTTCCGCGGCATCGTCCGGGAGGCGGTGGAGGGTATCTTCCTCGACCCGGACCTGGCCCTCGTGTTCGAGCAGCGCCTGGAGGACGCCGCGCTCCACATGCATGCCGCGGGCCGGGAAGAGCAGGCGAGGGCGGTCCTCGCGCTGGCCCTGGCCATCCGCCGCGGCGACCTGGGAAGCCTGGGCGCGCCGTTGCTGGAAGCCCTGGTGGTTCGGAGCCTGGGCGTTTACAAGGACGAGGAGGGGGAAGCGGTCGAAGGAGAGCCGTCCCTCGTCATCAAGCCGTAACGCCGCCCGCGTCCGAGCGCGGGGGCGCGCGTAGAGCGCCACAAGGGGCAGCGCCAAGGAGCAGTAGCCGCATGCGTCCGAGGGCGGGGGCGCGGTCCACGCGGATGGCCGGGCGGCCGGAATGGCCCGGAATTTCTACGGGACTTCCCCGGGTCCGTCAGTCCTGCAGCACGGCGATGGCCTCGATCTCCACCAGGTAGTGGGGGTTGGCTAGGCCGCTGACCACCACCAGGGTGCTCGCGGGCGGGTCGGCGCCGAAGTACTTGAGCCGCGCCGGGCCCAAGGCGTCCCGATGCCGCGGGTCGGTGACGTAGGTGGTGATCTTGACCACGTCGGCGAAGGAGGCGCCCGCCTCGTCCAGGACCGACTTCATGTTCTTCAGGACCTGCTCGGCCTGGGCCCCGGCGTCGCCCTTGCCCACCACGTTGCCGTCGGCGTCCACCGCGGTCTGGCCGGCGATGAAGAGCAGGCGTTTCCCTTCGGCGAGTATGCCTTGGGAGTAACGCGGCCGGGGGTCGGGAATGGTCTGGGGTTGAAGCGGTTTTCTCATGTTGTCCTCCGGGGATCGACTACGTTGCCATGGATCGGAACGACGTCCTCTCGGACGTGCGCCAAGCATAGAGAATCTCATCCGCCATTGCCAGGACTTCCCCGCTTCGGACAAAGGAAACCCCGGACAGCCACCCCGTTCCTCCTGAGCATAGCGAAGTCGAAGGAAGCATGGCGCAGTGAAGTTCCCCGTTCGTCCCGAGTACAGCGAAGTCCTCCGTTCATCCTGAGCGTAGCGAAGCGAAGTCGAAGGATGCGCTTTCCATAGGGAGACGGAGTTCGAGCCGGAATTGTCCGGGGTTTCCTAAAGTTCCATGCCGACGGGTCGATCTGCTTCTGTGTGGGCGATAAACACAACACGGAAGGAGAACATGGCATGCAAACGATGGAAGGTTCCGCCCAGGCAGGCGCCGTGACGACCACATGGCTGCTCGATGCCCGTGACGAAGACCTCGACCTGGAGACCCACGGGTGCGGGTGTGGTTGCGGATGCGGCTGTGACTGCGGTTGTGGCTGCGGGTGCGGTTGTGGCTGCGGTTGCGAGTGCGATTGCAGTTGCGCAGCGGACGCGGACGAAGGGGTTGCGGAAGCGTCGTCCGAATCCTCGTCCGGACCCGCGCCCGTGCCGACCGGGGCATGTGGGGCGTCTGCGGCAATGTCCTCGATGGGGTTCGATCCCATTGCCGCTGCGACCGGAGAGCTCTATGACCCCAACGGGGACGAGAGTTTCTTCGTCACCGGAACGCGGGGGATGGGGGAGATGGGTTCACCCATCGACATCGCGGGGGGCATCAGTCTCGTACACTCGCTTATCACGGATCCTGAGTGTCAAGAGGCGGTTGCCAACGCCGCGCGTGCGGTCTTCGACTACTTCTTCGGGTCGTCCGACAGCGACCAGGAGCAGCCGAACAGCACCCGTGATCTTTTCTATAACACGAGCCTCGACTAGGATCGGTCGGAAAGCAACCGGGATCGATAGCCATCGCCGCGTTACCGGCGGGCAGGAAGGAAAAACGGGAGGAAACGCCATGACTGAACAGATTCGAGCAACGGTTTCCGTGCTTCTCGCGTCGAGCCTGGTCTGGGTTGCGTTGGGGGTTGGGTTCGCGCGCGCCCTGGCCGAGACGCCGACGCAGCGGGCCTCCGTCGAGACGTGTCTCGACAAGGACAGGGATTGGGCCGAGAGGGTCGTCGGGTGCCGAGCCGCGGCGGAACAGGGCAACGCCGAAGCGCAGCACGTCCTTGGCGTCATCCATGACATGGGTCACGGAGTGTCTGAAGACGACGTTGCGGCGGTGCGCTGGTATCGCGCTGCCGCCGAACAGGGGTTCCCGCCGGCGCAATACGATACCGGGGTCGCGTATGGGCAGGGACGGGGGGTTCCCAAAGACCACCTGGAGGCGGTGCGCTGGTTCCGCTTGGCCGCGGAGCAGGGTTTTTCCCTGGCCCAGTCGCAACTCGGCGCCATGTATTACCTGGGGCACGGGGTGGACCAGGACTACGTGGAGGCGTTGCGTTGGCTCCGCTTGGCCGCGGAACAGGGGGAGCGCCGTGCGCAATACAACATGGGCGTCATGCACGAAAAGGGGCAGGGGGTGGCCCGGGACTACGAGAAGGCGGTGCATTGGTACCGCCTGGCTGCGGCGGACGGACAGGGACACGTGGGCGCGGTGTACAACCTTGCAGTGATGTATTCCCGGGGCCACGGGGTTCCGCAGGACCAGGTGGAAGCCGTGCGCTGGTGCCGTCTGGCGGCCGAGCGGGGGTTGCCCGGGGCGCAGGCCCACCTGGGCATCCGGTACCTCACGGGCCACGGCGTCGGCCGGGACCTCGTGCTTGCGCACATGTGGGCTCATCTGGCTGTCCTGAACTCGGGCGAGGGAGAAGCGGAGTGGACCAAGACGCGCAAGGCGCTGCAGGAGAAAATGACCTCGGAGGAGGTCGCGGAGGCGGAACGGCTGGCGCTCGAATGGACCGGGAAACGTCGAGGGAGCCGGGAACGCAATTGACCGGCGGCGCGCTTGCCGGATGACGCGAGTCCGGCGGAGGCCGGTCACTCGTATAGGTGGGGATCGTCCACGGTGGTCTTCGGTTTGCGGATCTGGGGCGTGACGGACGGCAGTCCGGGGCGCACGCGGACCATGAAGTCCACCGGGACGAAACCCTTGAGGAAGGGTATCGGCAGCCGGGCGCCCGCGTAGGGGCTGGCGGCGTCGTTGCCCATCACCAGTTCGTCGGCCAGGAAGGACCCGGGCGCGTCTGCGCGCACGTTGACCCCTCCGGACGCGGTCACGCCGCCTTGGAGCGTGGGCAGGCCGTAGGCTCGCTGGGGGTCCGATTCCTTCTCGCTCAGCAGTTGGTAGTCGAGTATGCGCGGGCGCGGCTCCGCGGCGCGCCCGGTCCGGCGTATGAACTCCCGGTCCGCGGCGTCCCGGCCGCGCTCCGCGGCTTCCGGCCGCATCAACCGGGCCGGGAATTCGGGGAACCCGCCGACGCTGTCCTCGTCCCTTTCGTCCACGTCCATGGCCGCGCGCTCGTAGTGCCGTTCGCGCAACAGCGCTTCCAGCCCCTCCACCCGGGTCCGGGCGATGGGATAGGCGCGGCTTTGCGGCCCCCACGGGGTGTCGTAGTGCAGCATCACCGTGTGGCGTCCGAGGACGTTGAGGCCGGTGTCGGCCAATTCCAGGTTGTCGAGGCTGCCGTCGAAGAGGGCGGCCTTGAGGCCGAGCCCCTGCGGTCCATGCAGGCGCGGGTGGTCGGTGAGGAAGCGTTTGCTCAACCGGAAGCCGCGGCCCTTGGCGGAGACCAGCCGGGCGAGCAGGCCCTTGGCCTGCTCGCCCGCCGCGGTGTCGGGGTAATGCTCCAGGAGCGCCCGGTACAGGGTCCGCTGCCGCTCCCGGGAGCCGGTCCCTTCGGCCGCGTCCAGCAGGGCTCGCCCGGCCCTCTCCTCCAGCGCCCGGGTCTCTTCGGACGGAACCTTGCCGGAGAGCCTGTAGTAGTACAGCGCCTTGTGCAGGTGGCCTCTGCTCTCGTAGGCCTCGCCCAGCACCCGGTAAACGTCGCCGGACTTCCCGGAGTCCGGCCGGACGCGGACGTACCGGGCCGCGGCGTCGATGACGGCCTGGTTGGACACCGGGTTCCCGCTGAGCATCTCCAGCACGTTGGCGCTCACCATCAGGACGTTCGCCGCGCCCAGGGTGGCGGCCCCGGCCACGCCGTGGGTGATCACCGGCGCCGCGCCGACCATGGCGTTCTTCTCGAGGAAGTCCTCCCCCAGCAGCACGAACCGCAACTGCTTCAGGTGGTAGCCGGTGCGGGCCCGGTCCAGCGCTCCCAGCAGGTTGTATTCCGGGCTGTCCAGCAGCGTCCGGGCCCGTTGCCGCAGTCTCGGGGACGGGGCGGCGTTGGCGATCTCGTTCAGGACCTCCTTGGCCGCTTCGCGGCGTCCGCGGAGATCCAGGGCCACGGCCTCGGCGTCCTTGGCCAGGGTCCCCAGGGTCTCGTGGGCGTAGCGGCGTCCCATGTCCCGGGCCCGCTCCCCGGCCCCTGCGGCGTCCCCCCTGGCCAGGGCGTACAGCAACCCCCGCAGGTCCCTCTTTTGCTCGGGGGTGGCGTCGGCCAAGCTGTCGGCGTCGGCCACGGAAAGGTTCCGGCGCCGGGCTTGGTCCCGGGCCTCCCGGGCCGCGTCGATCTCCTCGAACCGCTGCTCCACGTCTTCGGCCTCCGGGTCCGCCACCGCGGCCAGGTAGGCATGGAACTCCGCCTCCCCGACCTTCCCGCGCTCCAGCGCCTCGCCCGCACGGGCCAGGCGGCCGTGGACCCAGGCGCCCTTCCGGTCCGCTTCCAGGTCGGCGATCTTCCGCTCCACTTCCGCGCGCCGGGGGTCGTCCGGGAAACGCTCCAGGAAGCGTTTGTAGAGCACCAGGGCCTTGCGCTTGGCCGCGGGCATGTGCGGCGCCCGGGCCCGCCGCAACTCCGCGAAGGCGGTATCCACCGCCGCGGTGACGTAGGATCCCGACGCGAGCTTCACCAGGTCCACCGGCCCCAGCAAGCGGTTCAGGAGCGCGTTCCAGCGCCCGACCCGGCTCTCGGCCATCAGCGAGTCGGCCCTTTCCAGCTCGTCCCGGCGCAGCCGGGCGCGGACCGCCCGTTGCCGCACGTCGGAGGGGGCTTCGGCCAGCGCCCTTCGTTGCGCGTCCCGGTAAGCTTCCCGGTCCGTGAGGTTGCCGTCGTGGAGGTCCCTCACGAGGTGGGCGAGTCCGCCGTCCGCGTTCTCCTCCTGCTCCTCGAAATAGCGGACGTGTTCGCGGAACCCTTCGGTGCGGCGGGTGAGGGCGTCGATGAGGACCCGGCGCACGCGCTTCTCGGTCTCGTCGGGAAAGTACCTTTCGGCCGTCACTGGCTGCTCGAAGGGGTCGAAGCCGGACAGGGGGTCCCGCAGCCGCTCCATGGCGCCCCCGGCCCCCCGCGCCCAGGCGGAAGCCGGGAGCAGGAGCGCCAGGCACAGGGCCAGCGCGCAGGTCTTCATCGGTTGCGTCTCCTCATCTGCTCCATGAGACCTTTCAGGCTGGCGAGCTTGCCGTTGGCCTCCACCTTCTCGGGCGCGCCGTCCTGTTGGGCCACTTCCGCATAGAGCCTCATGGCGGAACTCGCGAACCCCTCGAAGGTCTCCATGTCGAAGTCCAGGCCCTCCGGGTCGCGGCGGATGGAGTACTCCCTGGCCAGGCTCACGTAGTAGTCGCCGAAGTCCAGCAGGTGGCGGTGGTAGTTCTTGCTCTGCACGTGCCGGGAGAGGAGTTCGCCGTAACCCAGGACCACGAGCTCGTTGCCCTGGTTCAGGCGATGCCGGTTGAGCTCCACGAAAGCCACCTTGGCCCGGTCGATGCGTTCCGCCTCCACCCGGGCCAGGTGCTCCAGCGGGGTCCCCGCGTGCTGCCGGCCCAGCGCGTCCCAGGCCAGCACCCTCTCGTCCAGCGCCTCGATGTGCTTGAAGGGGTCGTCGGTGGGAAGCGCCGCTCCGGCGATGCGCCGGAACGCCTCCAGGGCGTCGAGTCGGCGCTTCGCCGGTTCCGCCAGTTCGCCTCCTCCCCGGGCCGCGGCGCGGTAGTGGCGGATGGCGCGGGAGTAGTCCCTGAGACGCTCGTACGCGGTGGCCCGGGTGAACTCCACGATGTCGCGGTAGCCGTTCCCGTGCTTGCGCTCGTAGTCGTCCAGCCGCAGCAGGGTGGCCTTCAGGATGCTGGCGCCGGTCACGTCCTTGGGCACGTGGAAACGGTAGGTGTCCTCCCGCGAAAGCCGCTGGAACTCGCCGACGATCTCCAGCAGGTTCGCCGGCTGCGCGTAACGCGGGTCCGGCGCCGGCGCCCGGGCCGCGGGTCCGGCGCAGCCGGCCGCCAGGAGGAGCGCTGCCGCCCACGGCAGCGCCCGGGTCGTCAGGACCTTGCGGTGATGAGCGAATAGCACAGTACCAGTTCGCCCCCTCGGGCCGCGAAGTCGTGGGGCACGCCTCTCGGGACGTGGCAGAGCATCCCCGGCGCGAGCTCCGTCACCTCCCCTGCGGCGCGCAGCCGGCCGCGGCCGCGCAGCACGTGGCACACCACGTCCTTGTCGTCGTGGACGACCTGTTTCGGGTCGGACGCCGCCCCGGGGCGGAAGGAGACCAGGCCCACGCGGAAGCCGTCCCCTTCGATGCAGCTCTTGTGGCGGATCTCCGAGTTGACCTCGGCGAGCTCGGCCAGGGCTTCGTCGATGCTCACGGTCATCGGACCGGACGGCGGACGGTTGGACACGGGGATCCCTGCTTACGCGGCCGGTTCCGAGATGCGGCCCAGGATCTCGCGGACGGCGCGCCCGGCGTCCGCGTCCGGCACCCTGCACGACCCCACCACCCGGTGGCCGCCGCCGCCGTAATGGCTGAGCAGCTCGCCCACGTTGACCGAGGAGGTGGGGTTGAAGATGTTGTAGCCCACGGAGATGGCGGTGGTGTCCGGCCTCTGGGGGTCCCGGGAGACCTTCATGGAGACGTTCCCGTCCGGGAACAGGGTGTAGAGCAGGAAACGGTTGGCGTCGGTCAGGTCCTCGGTGTCCCGGAGGTCGAGGAATATGACGTTCCCCCTCGCCTCCGCGCGCGCCAGCAACTGTTGCCGCAGCCGTTCCTGCATGTCCAGGATGCGTTGGCAGCGCACGCGGACTTCCGCGTCGTCCAGCACCTCGTCCAGGGTGCGGTCCCGGACCAGGCGGATCAGGCGGCGCCAGTAGGGCTCCTCGGCCTCGTCCTTCCCGTAGATGGTCATGGAGACGAGCACGTAGCCCGACGGCCGCAGCACGTCCTCCCGGGTCAGGGTCCCGCCGTCGATCTTGTCCGTGTCCTCGAGCAGCGCGGTCACCCGCTCGGAGCGCATCATGCGCAGGCCGGAACGGTAGCGCGCCTCCGAGGCCCCGGGAACCTCCGAGTAGTACTCGAAGACCACCCGGGCCGCGCTCGGCGCCAGCCGGAAGGCGCCGCGGCCCGGGACCACGGGACGGTCGAAACCCGAGGCGCCGTTGGTGAAATGGTGGTCGAACCACAGGGTGCAGGCCGGGTGGTAGGGCAGGTTGGCGATGACGTCGCCGGCGCGGATTTCCACCGCGCCGTCCTGCATGAACTTGGGCTCCACGAACAGGTAGGAGTCGATGTCCTCCAGCGCGGTAATCAGGGCGCCGCACACGATGCCGTCGAAGTCGGGTCGGGTCACCAGCCTCATGCGCCAAGCGCCTCCTCCACCGGCGTCAGGGGCGCCTCCAGGGCGCTGGCGACCCCTGCATGGGTCACCCTGCCGTCGTGGACGTTGAGCCCCCGCGCCAGCGGGCGGCTCTCCCGCATGGCCCGTTGCAGACCCTTGTCCGCGATCTCCAGGCCGTAGGACAGGGTGGCGTTGGTCAGGGCGTAGGTGGATGTGTGGGGCACCAGGGACGGCATGTTGGAGACGCAGTAGTGCACCACCCGCTCCTCCACGTAGGTGGGGTCCCGGTGGGTGGTGGGCCGGGACGTCTCGGCGAACCCTCCCTGGTCGATGGAGACGTCGACGATGGCCGCGCCCCGCTTCATCTTCCGCACCCGGTCCCGCCGCAGCAACAGGGGAGTCCGGTCCCCGATGATCAGCACGGAGCCCACCACCAGGTCCGCGTCCACGATCTCTTCCTCCAGGTTGGCCTGGTTGGATGCCAGGGTGGTGAGCCGTCCGCCGAGGATGTCCCGGAGGTAGCGCAGCCGGGCGGGGTTCACGTCCAGCACGCTCACGTCCGCGCCCATGCCCGCGGCCACCTGGCACGCGGAGGCGCCCACGGCGCCGGCGCCGATGACCACCACCTTGCCCGGCCGCACCCCCGAGGCGCCTCCCAGCAGCACTCCCCGACCGCCGTTCTCCGCCTGCAGGCACCACGCCCCCACCTGCAGCGACAGGCGTCCGGCGATCTCGCTCATGGGCGTCAGCAAGGGCAACGAGCCGTCGTCCAGCTCGATGGTCTCATAGCCCACCGCGGCGACCCGCTTCTCGCGCAGGGTGTCCGTGAGCTCGGGGTTGGCGGCGAGGTGGAGGTAGGTGAACAGGGTCAGGTCCGGCCTCAGGCAGGCGAACTCCTCGGGCACCGGCTCCTTGACCTTCATCACCAAGTCCGAGCGGCTCCACACCTCCCGCGCCCGGTCCAGCACCGTAGCCCCCGCGGCGGTGTAGGCGCGGTTGGGGAAGCGGCTGCCCCGACCGGCGTTGCGCTCCACCAGCACCTGGTGCCCGCGGGCCACGAAGGCCGCGGCCCCCGCGGGCGTGAGCGCGATGCGGTTCTCCTCGGTCTTCAGCTCCTTGGGCACGCCTACGACCATTCTTCCAATTGGTACGCGAGCGCCTCCGGAGTGTCAAGGCGAGGGCCGGTCGGGACAGGGGACATGATCCCGTCCTTCGACTCCGCTTCGCTACGCTCAGGACGAACGGGGATGGGAGCGCCGGCGTCCGTCCGGGTCCTGACCGGCTACGCTCAGGACGAACGGGGACCACCCCCCTTGGGGCCGTGGAGTTTGTGGGCCGTCATCGGGTCCTGACCGCCTGTGCTCAGGATGAACGGGGACAGGGGGGCAGGGTGGGGAGGTCATCCTCCATCCCCCCGTCATTCCCGCGGACGCCTGCCCCCCGTCATTCCCGCGAAAGCGGGAATCCATCCGGTTTCCTCACTCTCGTTGTACGAACCTCTCATGCAGGGTGCATGGGGTTTGCTCGCAGGGTCTGGATTCCCGCCCCCGCTTCCGCGAGGACATGCTTTCGCGGAAATGACGGATGGGGGGTGTCGCAATCCACACGAATTCCTGAAGAGCCGGTTTCGTTGACCTGTGCCCACGGGCGTGTTAACCGGGTTTCCATGCGCGTATCGGGGGCGGGGAGAGCATGATCATCGACGGCAAGGCGGTGGCGCAACGGGTGCGCGAAGAGGTGCGGGTCGGGGTGGAGAGGCTGCGCAGCGGCCACGGGGTGACGCCCGGGCTCGGGGTGGTGCTGGTGGGCGACGACCCGGCCTCGCGCATCTACGTCCGGAACAAGGAGAAGGCGTGCGCGGAGGTGGGCATCCGTTCGGTGGAGCACCTGCTTCCCGCCACGGTGTCCGAGCAGGAGATCCTGGCCCTGATCGACCGGCTCAACCGGGACCCGGCCATCCACGGCATCCTCGTGCAACTGCCCCTGCCCGACTCCATCGGGTCGGACCGGGTGCTCCGGGCGGTGTCCCCGGACAAGGACGTGGACGGGTTCCATCCGGTGAACCAGGGGCTGCTGCTCTCCGGCGGCGAGGGGTTCCGGCCCTGCACCCCCCTGGGGATCATGGAGTTGCTGGATTCCGTGGGCTGCGAGCTCCGGGGCAAGGCCGCGGTGGTGGTGGGGCGCAGCAACATCGTGGGCAAGCCGGTGGCGCTCATGCTGCTCGCCCGCCACGCCACCGTCACCCTGTGCCACTCCCGGACCGCGGACCTGTCCCGGGAGGTGGGGCGGGCCGACGTGCTGGTGGCCGCGGTGGGCAAGGCCGGAGCCATCCCGGGAGGATGGATCAAGCCGGGCGCGGTGGTCATCGACGTGGGCATCAACCGCGGGTCCACCGGAAAGCTGGCGGGCGACGTGGAGTTCGACGCGGCCCGGGAGCGCGCCTCGTGGATCTCGCCGGTGCCCGGGGGCGTGGGTCCCATGACCATCTGCATGTTGTTGTCCAACACCCTCCTGTCGGCCCGGCGGTCCCTGGGCCAACCATGACCGCGGCGGGGGCCAGCGCCAGGGACCGGGGCGGCGCGCCGCGGGAAACGCTCAGGAGGACTCCGCTCCACCCGCGCCACCAGGCCCTCGGCGCCCGCATGGGGGAGTTCGCAGGGTGGGAGATGCCCATCCGCTACCGGGGCATCCAGGTGGAGCACGCCGCGGTGCGGTCCCGGGCGGGACTGTTCGACGTGAGCCACATGGGGGAGATCGAGGTGGCCGGTCCGGGGGCTTCCGGGTTCTGTCAGCGGCTCACCGCCAACGACGTGGAGCGACTGAAGCCGTTGCAGTCCCAATACACCTTGTTGTTGAACGAGGATGCCGGGGTCATCGACGACCTCGTGCTCTTTCGGCTGGAGCCCGAGCGCTACCTGTTGTGCGTCAACGCGGCCAGGAGCCGGGCGGATTTCGAGTGGCTGGCGAGTCACGCGGGCGGCGACGTGGCCGTGCGGGACGTGGGCGACTCCTATGCCCTGCTGGCGCTCCAGGGGCCGGCGTCCGAGGGGGTGCTGGGGCCGTTGACCGACGTCCACCTGCCCGCGCTCAGGGCCTTCGACTTCGGCCCGGGGGAGGTGGGCGGGGTTCGCTGCATGGTGTCGCGCACCGGTTACACCGGCGAGGACGGTTTCGAGCTCTACTGCGCCGCGGAGGACGGGGTGCGGCTGTGGGACGTGCTGATGGGCGGGGGCGAAGTGGAGCCTGCCGGTTTGGGGGCCAGGGACACCCTCCGCCTGGAGAAAGGGTTCCCGCTCTACGGGCGCGAGATCGACGAGACCACCACCCCGCGGGAGGCCCGGCTCGGTTGGGTCGCCAAGCCGGACAAGGGTCCCTTCGTGGGTTCGGAGGCCCTGTCGCAACAGGAGCCGCCCCCGCGCCGCCTGGTGGGCCTGGAGATGGAGGATCCCGGCATCGCCCGGGAAGGCCACCGGGTGTTCCACGGCGACGACGAGGTGGGGCGGGTGACCAGCGGCACGATGTCCCCGACCCTGGGCAAGGCCATCGCCCTGGCCTACGTGTCCGCGGACCTCTCGGCCCGGGGCGCCGAGCTCCGGGTGGATGTCCGCGGCCGGCGAATCCGCGCCCGGGTCGTCCGCGTGCCCTTCGTCCCATAGACGCGGCGTGTCCGCGGGGCGCCCCGGAGGCACACGGCCGCGGAAGAACATGGCCCCGGAAGCGCGGAACGACGAACCCCGTTCGCCTTGAGCGTAGCGAAGCGAAGTCGAAGGGCGCGCTTTCCCACAGGCAGGGAGAGGAAACCCGAGCCGGAACGGTTCAGACGCTCATGTTTCTCGATCCGTAGTTCCCCGCGCTCGTAGCGAGGCGCGCCGCCAAGGAGGATCCGATGGAGTTCCCGAAGGGTTTGAAGTATTCGACGGAGCACGAGTGGGTGCTGGTGGAGAACGACAACGGCGCCGTCATCGGAATATCGGATTTCGCCCAGAGCGAGCTGGGCGACGTGGTCTATGTGGAGGCGCCGGAGTTGGGGGAGAAGGTCAGCAAGGACGACCCCTTCGGCGCGGTGGAGTCGGTGAAGGCGGTCTCGGACCTCTACGCGCCCGTCAGCGGCGAGGTCACCGAGGTCAACGACGCGCTGCCGGACACGCCCGAGCTCATCAACGACGACCCCTACGGCGAAGGCTGGATCATCAAGGTGGCCATGTCCGACCCGGGAGAGCTCGACGACCTCATGACCGCGGAAGAGTACGCGGCGTACTGTGAAGGCCAGGACGACGACGATTGACGGGTGACGCGGTGGACCGGACGGATCGCGGGAACGGGTTTCGAGAGTCGTTCGCGTCGCGGCACATCGGCCCCGGCGCCGATGAGGTCCGTGAGATGCTCGGTGTCCTGGGCCTGGACTCCCTGGACCAGCTCGTGGAACGGGCGGTGCCGGAGGGCATCCGCTCTTCCGCTCCCCTGGACCTGCCCGAACCCCTGAGCGAAGAACGGCTCCTGGGCGAGGCCCGGGAGATCGCTGCGGCCAACCGTCCGTGCCGCTCCTACATCGGCATGGGCTACTACGACTGTCACACTCCCCCGGTCATCCTTCGGAACATCCTGGAGAACCCGGGCTGGTACACTGCCTATACGCCCTACCAACCGGAGGTCTCCCAGGGCCGCCTGGAGGCCCTGTTGAACTTCCAGACCCTGGTGGCGGACCTGACCGCCATGGACATGGCCAATGCGTCGCTGCTGGACGAGGGGACCGCGGCCGCGGAGGCGGTGTTCCTGGCCTTCAACGCGGAGAAGCGGGGGCGGCGCAAGCTCTGGGTCTCCGAGGACGTCTTCTCGCAGACCCTGGAGGTGGTGGGCACCCGGGCAGGACCCTTGGGCGTGGAGGTCGTTGCGGGCGCCGGGGAAGGGGAGCCGCCGGAAGACGCGTTCGCCGCGCTGGTCCAGTATCCGGGCGCGAGCGGGGCGGTCCGGGACCTGGAGCCGTTCCTCCGCGGTTGTCGGGACCGGGGCGTGGCCACGGTGGTGGCCGCGGACCTGCTGGGCCTGTGCCTGCTCAAGCCTCCGGGGGAGATGGGCGCGGACGTGGTGGTGGGCAGCGCGCAGCGCTTCGGGGTGCCCCTGGGATTCGGCGGCCCCCACGCAGGCTTCCTGGCCACCCGGGAGGAGTACAAGCGCATGATCCCCGGGCGCCTGGTGGGGGTCTCCCGGGACGTCCACGGGCAGCGCGCCCTGCGGCTCGCCTTGCAGACCCGGGAGCAGCACATCCGCCGGGAGAAGGCGACCAGCAACATCTGCACCGCGCAGGTGCTGCTGGCGGTGATGGCGTCCATGTACGCGGTCTATCACGGCCCCTCGGGCCTCAGGAACATCGCCGAGCGGGTGCACCGATACGCCTCCTTCCTCGCCCAACGGCTCGGGGGCGCGGGCTTCCGGTTGGCTTCCGAGCGCTTCTTCGACACCTTGCGCGTCCGCCTGGAGCCGGCCCGGGCCGACGAAATCCAGCGGTCGGCCGCGGCCCGCGGCCTCAACCTCGGACGGCCCTCCGAGGGGGAGTTGCACGTCTCGCTGGACGAGACCACCCGGGGGGACGACGTATGGCGCCTGCTGGACGTGTTCGGCGTCCCCCCGGGGGACGGCGACCCGGACGCGGTCATAGCCCGGGAGGCGCGGCCGCACCTGCCGGAAGGCTGCGTCCGCCAAAGCGGCTTCCTGGAAGCGGAGGTGTTCCACCGACACCACTCCGAGACCCGGATGCTGCGATACATGGCCGGGCTCCAGGCCAGGGACCTGAGCCTGACCCATTCCATGATCCCGCTGGGCTCCTGCACCATGAAGCTCAACGCCACCGCGGAGATGATCCCGGTCACGTGGCCGGAGTTCGCCCGCATCCACCCCTTTGCCCCCGCGGACCAGACCCGCGGTTACCGGCGCTTGATTGCCCGGCTGGAGGAGTGGCTGGCCGCGGTCACCGGGTTCGCCGCGGTCTCGGTGCAGCCCAACGCCGGCTCCCAGGGCGAGTACGCGGGCCTGCTGGTGATCCGCAAGTTCCACGAGGCCAACGGCCAGGGGGACCGGGACGTGTGCCTCATCCCCGGCTCGGCCCACGGCACCAACCCCGCCAGCGCGGTGTTGGCGGGCCTGCGCGTGGTGGTGGTGGACTGCGACCCCGACGGCAACATCGACCTCGCGGACCTGCGCGCCAAGGCCGACCGGTTCCGCGAGCGTCTCGCCGCGCTGATGGTCACCTATCCCTCCACCCACGGGGTGTTCGAGGAGGCCATCACCGAGATCTGCCGGGTGGTCCACGAGCGCGGCGGCCAGGTCTATCTGGACGGGGCGAACCTGAACGCGCTGGTGGGGCTGTGCCTGCCGGGGCGGATGGGTCCCGACGTCTGCCACCTGAACCTGCACAAGACCTTCTGCATCCCGCACGGGGGCGGCGGCCCGGGGGTGGGTCCCCTCGCGGTGGGCGCGCATCTCGGGGGCTTCCTCCCTTCCCACGGGCTCGCGCCCGAATGCGGCCCGGCCACGGGCATCACCGCGGTGTCCTCGGCGCCCTGGGGCAGCGCAGGCATCCTGCCCATATCCTGGGCCTACATCGCGATGATGGGGGCCGCGGGGCTGACCCGGGCCACCCAGGTGGCGGTGCTGAACGCCAACTACGTGGCCCACCGGCTGTCGCAGCACTACCGGATCCTCTACCGCGGCAAGAACGGCATGGTGGCCCACGAGTGCATCGTGGACGCGCGCCCGTTCAAGGCGTCCGCGGACGTGACCGTGGACGACGTGGCCAAGAGGCTCATGGACTACGGCTTCCACGCGCCCACCATGTCGTGGCCCGTGGCCGGCACCTTGATGATCGAGCCCACCGAGAGCGAGTCCCTGGAGGAGCTGGACCTTTTCTGCGACGCCATGATCGCCATCCGGGAAGAGATCCGGGAGGTGGAGACCGGCGCCGCGGACCCCCGGGACAACGTGCTGAAGAACGCTCCCCACAGCGCTCCCCACCTGCTGGCCGACCACTGGCCGCACCCCTACTCGCGCCGCAAGGCCGCGTTCCCCCTGGAATGGGTGAGGGAGCGCAAGTTCTGGGTCCCGGTGGGCCGCGTGGACAACGCCTACGGCGACCGGAACCTGGTATGCAGTTGCGCGCCGGTGGAAGCCTACGCTTAGTGCTCCCGGAAACCCTGGACGATTACCCCCGTTCGTTCCGAGCGTAGCGTAGCGAAGTCCCCCGTTCATCCTGAGCGTAGCGAAGCGGAGTCGAAGGACGCAGGGAGAAGAGGGAATCCATGCCGGGATCGATCAGACGTTCCTCCTGTCAATCCGCGGTTTTTTGGGTTAGGATGGCGGCATCATGTTTGGACTGGGTATCTGGGAACTGCTGATCATCATGGTGATCGTCCTCGTGCTCTTCAGCCGGAGGCTTCCGGAGATCGGCCAGGGTCTCGGCAAGGGGATCCACGGCTTCCGCAAGTCCCTCCGGGAGCCGGACGAGATCGACGTGACGGCCACCGACAAGGGCGAGGACAAGTCATCCAAGGACTGACCCCGCCTTGGGTCCCGCTCTCCGCCCGAGGGCTTGGCGCGGGTGGACGCTCCTCCGCGGTGGCAGGGTTCGCCCGCGGCGTCGGTGCGTCCTCGGCGCACGGTCTCGAATAGAGGGGGGCCTTCCCGCGGCCGCGGCGGGGTCAGGCGGGACCGGGAGAGGACGTGACTTCCGCGGAAAGGACCCGGCAACTGAAGGACTCCACTGCGGCCCCGGGCTTGGGGAAGACGATGGTGAAGTTCACCGACTCGTTGGGCGGGATCGGGTAGGGGTTCTGGGGCTTCAGGCTCTGCAGCAACGCGATCTCCCGGAGCGACATCTCCTCGATGATCTTGGCGGAGATGGCGTTTCCCAGGAATATGGCCTGCCGGGCCAAGGGCTTTCCCTCCGCGTCGAAGAGCTGGGCCTCCACTCGCACCCGGTGGATGCCACGGTCGTTGCCGTTGACCAGCTTGCCCGAGACCACGAACACTTCCGTCCGGTTCAGCGCCGGCTGCACCCCCGACACCAGCGATTCGAACGCCAGGGTCCTCTTGAAATGGCGGTTCTCGAATACCGCCTCGCCGTACCACGGGATCCGCCGTATCAGCGAGTCCAGCGCCTGCGGGCTCATCTGGTAGATCACGCTCACCAGCACGAAGGCGAAGACCGCCAGGCCCACGAGGCTCACGAAGGGCACGATGGAGCCGCTGCCGTCCGCGGCCTTGGGCGGGGCGGGCCTCGTTTCCCTCGGGGGGATCACGAGATCGTCGTCGATTCGATCGTCGTCGATTCGGAAGTCGGGCGCGCGGGCGCTGCGGCGGGGCAAGTCGATGGTCTCGATGACCGGGGCCGGTTCGGGCAAGTCCGGTTGCCGCGCGTCCGTGGGCGCCGTCCTGGCCGCGGGGGGATCGAAGTCCGGGTGCGGGAAATCGGCCTCGCCGAGGTCGGTGATGCGGACCGGGTCGGCGACGGTTCGGGCGGTCGCGGCGATCGGGGTGAGGGTCTCCGGTTCGGTCTCCCGCTCCGGTTCAGGCGCCGGCTCGGGTTCCGGTTCGATCTCGGGCTCGGGTGCCGGTTCAAGATAGGGCGCCGGCTCCGGTTCGGGTTCAGGTTCCGGTTCGGGCGGGTCCGCGCTGCGCGCCGCCGCTCCGGTCTCCGGGGTCTCCGGCTCGGGAGCCTGCGGCGCCGGCTCGGGCTCCAAGGTCTCCGCGTCGGCGGGGCCGGCCGTGTCCGCGGGTTCGTGGGCGTCCGACCGGTCTTCCGGTTCCGGGCCGGGGTCCACCGTGGGAGGTCCCTCCGGGGTCGGGGGCGCCGCGGTCTCGGCCGCAGCCGCGTCCTCGTCGCGCAACCGCAACCGTATCTGGACGGCGAACACGTGCTTGCATCGGGAGCAGCGGAAAGTGGGTTGGGGCGCGTCGAAGGACGCGCCGTCGATCTTGTAGGTGGTGGAGCAATTGGGACAGCGGATGATCATGACGGTTCAGATGGAGAAGCCCGCGTTGCCCACGTCCAGGCTTTCCTTCCGGGCGGTCCAGAGGTTCGTGGTCATGTACCGGCTGCCGAAGTCGGGAAACACGGTCACCACCGTGCCGTGGGAAAGCTGGCGCGCGACCTCCAGCGCCGCGACCATGGCGGCGCCGGACGACTGGCCCACCAGGAGGCCCTCTTCCCGGCTCAGGCGATAGACCATGTCATAGGCGTCCTCGGTCGATACCGGGACCTTGAGGTCCAGCTCTTCCTCCCGGTAGATGCCGGGGACGATGGAGCTGGCCATGTGCTTCAGCCCTTCCAGCCCGTGCAGCGCGTCGTCCGGCTCCACCGCGACGACGCGGACGCGCGGGTCCCGCTCCTTGAGGAAACGCCCCGTGCCCATGACGGTGCCGCCGGTGCCGATGCCCGCGACGAAATGGGTGACGCGGCCCTCGGTCTGCCGGTGGATCTCCGGCCCCGTGGTCTCGTAGTGGGCTTGGCTGTTCATGGGGTTGAAGTACTGGTCGGGCTTGAAATACGCCTCCGGGTCTTCGTCCACGATCTTGCGGCAGAGCCGAATGGCCCCGTCCGAGCCTTCGAGGGGGTCGCTGTACACCAATTCGGCGCCGAAGAACCGGATGATGCCCTTGCGCTCCTCGCTGACGTTGGACGGCGTCACCAGACGCACCCGGTAGCCCAGGGCCGCGCCGATCATGGCGAGGGCGATGCCGGTGTTCCCGGAGGTCGAGTCGATGATGGTCCGGCCCGGGGTCAGTTGGCCCCTGTAGATGGCCTCCCGGACCATCCTGAGGGCGGGCCGGTCCTTCACCGAGCCGCCGGGATTGAACCCTTCGAGCTTGGCCAGGACCCGCACTTGGGGCGAAAGGCCGCGGGCGACCTTGCGGAGCTCCACCAGCGGGGTGTCGCCCACCAGGTCGGTAACGGCCTCCGCCTTGCGGAGCTCCCGGCGGGGCGGGGGCGCGCTCTTCCGCAACGCGACGAGCAGGCTAGGCTCCTCCGGCGATGGCCGGCACGATGGAGATGTTGTCCCCGTCCTTCAGCGCGGTATCCACGTTCTTCAGGAACCGGATGTCGTCCCCGTTGACGTAAACGTTCACGAACCGGCGGACCTTGCCGCCTTCGTCCATGATGCGCTCCTTGATGCCGGGGTGGTTCTGCTCCAGGTCGTCGAACATCGCGGCGACGGTAGCGCCGTTGGCGTCCACCTCGTCCGACCCCTGGGTGAATTTCCTCAGCGGCGTGGGCACGCGTACGCGAACACTCATGATGGAAGGACCTCCTCTGCGTCAGGATAGAACCCGTGCCCGGCCTTTGCAACACGGGGCGCCGGCGCCGGGCGTCTCCGGGCCGCTCCCCGGGGCCGCGGCCCCCCGGCGTCAGCCCGCCCCGGCCCCCGCCCGGGCCTTTTCCTGCGGTTCCCGGGACAGCTCGCCGTAGAGATCTTCGAAGGCGCCGATGGCGGCGTCGATGCTGTAGGGCCGCTCGATGACGTGCGCCACCGCCTCCACGGTCTTGTAGCCGTTGCCGGTGATGGAGACCACGATGGACTCGTCCCGGGGGATCCGGCCCTGTTCGACGAGCTTCTTCGTGACCGCCACTTCCGTGCCGCCGGCCGGCTCTGTGAATATGCCCTCGGTGGACGCCAGCAGCCGGATTCCGTCGAGGATCTCCTCGTCGGTGACGCATTCGCCCCACCCGCCGGAGTCCCTGATGGTCTGCAGCACGTAGTACCCGTCGGCCGGGTTGCCGATGGCGATGGAGGTGGCGATGGTGTCGGGCTTGACCGGGTCCACCACGTCCGTGCCCTTCTTCAGGGCGTTGATGATGGGGGAGCAGCCCGCGGCCTGGGCCGAGTAGATCCGGCACCGTTGGTCCGCGTCCACCAGCCCGACCTTGCGGAGCTCCCCGAACCCCTTTCCCAGCTTGGGAAGGATGGTCCCCCCCGCGGACCCCACCACCATGTGCTGCGGCAGCTTCCAGCCCAGTTGCTCGGCGACCTCGAAGGCGTGGGTCTTGGCGCCCTCGGAATAGTAGGGCCTCAGGTTCACGTTGACGAACGCCCATTGGTACTTGTCGCCGATCTCGCTGCACAGCCGGTTCACGTCGTCGTAGGTGCCCTTGATGGCGATGGTGCGCGGGCCGTAGATGGCCGAGCCGATGATCTTCCCTTCCTCCAGGCCTTCGGGGATGAACACGTAGCAGTCCAGCCCGGCGCTCGCCGCGTGGGCCGAGACCGAGTTGGCCAGGTTCCCGGTGGAGGCGCACGAGACCGTCCGGTAACCGAACTCCACCGCCTTGGATATGGCCACGGACACCACCCTGTCCTTGTAGGAGAAGGTCGGGTGGTTCACCGAGTCGTCCTTGAGGTAGAGTTCCTCCACCCCCAGGGCCTCCCCCAGGCGCCGGGCGCGTACCAGCGGGGTGAAGCCCGAGTAGAGGCCCACCCTGGGCTCTCCGTCGATGGGCAGGAGCTCCCGGTAGCGCCACAGGTTGCGCGGGCGGGAGGCGATCTTCTCGCGGCTCAGGCTCCGCCGAATGGCGTCGTAGTCGTACTCCACCTCCAACGGGCCGAAGCAGTCCTCGCACACGTGGAGGGGATCGACGGGGTACTCCCGTCTGCACTCGCGGCATCTCAGTCCCTGGACAAAGCTCATGGTTGACTCCTCGGGAAGGCCGCGGACGGGTTGCATGCCTTGCAGCCGGGGTTCCGCGGCACGGGCACGTTCCGTACCTGCATGGTCTTGGCGTCGTAGGTCAGCAGGCGGTTCACCAGCAGGTGCTCCTCCATGCCGACCGCGTACTTGATGGCCTCCGTGGCCTGGAGGGAGCCGAGGGTCCCGGCCACCGCGCCCAGGATGCCGGCCTGCTGGCACCCCGGCACCTCGCCCGGGGCCGGCGGTTCCTGGAACAGGCAGCGGTAGCAGGCGCTGTCCGGGGGCAGCACCGTCATGGTCTGCCCCTGGAGGCGGACGATCCCCGCGTGGGAGAAGGGTTTGCCCAACGACACGGCCACGTCGTTGACCAGGAACTTGGTGTCGAAGTTGTCGCTCCCGTCGATGACGAAGTCGTAGGGCTCCATCAGTTCCGCTGCGTTCTCCCCGGTCAGGCGCACCCCGTGGACCTCCACCTCCACCTCCGGGTTGATCTCCAGCAGCCGGGACCTGGCCGACTCCACCTTGGGGCGGCCCCGGTCCGCGGTGGCGTGGAGGATCTGCCGGTGCAGGTTGGAGAGGTCCACCGTGTCCCCGTCCACGATGCCGAGCCGCCCGACCCCCGCGGCCGCGAGGTACAAGGCCGCGGGACTCCCCAGGCCGCCGGCCCCGACCACCAGCACGCCGGCCTGGCGCAGCCGCGTCTGCCCGCCGCCACCCACTTCGGGGATCATGATCTGGCGGCTGTACCGCTCGATCTGTTCCGGTGTCAGGCGCATGAACCGTATGCTCCGGGCAAAAAAAAACCTCTTCCGGGATGAGAAGAGGTCCTCTCCTCACCTTATCTGTCCCTTGCGGGCCGGAATTAGCACCTGCGTCCCCTGGGGAACGCGGTTGCTGTGGCTTCGACGGGCCTGTCCCTCCACCACTCTGGATAAGGTGTCCAGCTCCTTGAGCGCTACCCTACTGTTTACCCCAATTCTTCGGGAAAGTCACACCCCGCAGAAATTTTCCGTCGAGATTCCCTGCCCCGCTCCCGGGAAGCAGGCCCCGCGGCGACCTACATCTCCGTCATTCCCGCGAAAGCGGGAATCCATCCCCCCGCCGCCCAACCGCTAATCCATCGAGCACGCCCCCGGCCCCCTTGGGTCGCCGCAGCTTCCACAGCCGCCCGGAGCCGGCATCGGATCGTCCGCGGCGCCGTTGACCGCGAACACCGAGAGCAGCCGCTCGAGCCGTTGGCCGTTGCAACTCGGACAGACGGGGCAGGAGGACCCCAGCACGAGGTCCTCGAACTCGTGGCCGCAACCCTTGCACTGGAATTCATACAGAGGCATGACGGATATCCTTTTCCCGACTAATAGATTAACTCCAAGACCTTGAAATACTTAAGGATTTTCATACATCGGGCTTTCCCGAAAGTCAAGGGCGGAAGGTGGGAAAATCGGGTCCCCGGGGAAGGTTCCGGGGACCTCGCGGGCGCTGTCGAGGACGTCCGTCCGGGGTCAGGCTCTGGGCGCCCAGGAAGCCCGTTGAGCCTGCCAGTAGGGAAAGGGAAGGGAGAGAGAGGAAACGCCGCCCTGGGCGCCGTGGGGACGGCGTGGGCGGCGTTTCCGGTTGGGTCAAGGGCTACAACCAAAGCGGCCGGCAGGATTACCAATCCCTTGCGGTCTGCTTAATAGCCTCCCACAGGCTCGTTCCACCAGCAACCGCTTTCAAATCTTCCTCGCTCAACTTGCTCTCGGGGGGCAGAACCAGATGCGCGGATGTAGCGCTCTCCTCGTGGACATCGATGGAAATGGACTCCGGAATAGTGACGCCCAACTCCTGCCCAATGGTTCCCTTCGGGTCGCTAAGCAACCGTGCGCGGAAGTCCGCATCCGTTCTCGCCTTGACCACGATCCTTTCCCGCATTTCACTTACCGTTTCCATTGCTTCCTCCTTCCTCTGGTTAGTCAGGCTCCCCAAGCCTTACTGCCTTCAAGGTGGCGGCGTGCAGCAAAGAAGGTAACGAGGATAACCTGTCCCTGGTAGTGGAGACTGCACGCCGCCAAGCCCGCAGCCCACTACAACCACGGGGCGCCCTGACTATACGAGACCCCGGCATATCCTGTCAAGGAAGAGAGAAGACGCCATCCCGGATTTTCCGGGATGGCGTCTTCGGGTGGGATCTGGGGTCAGGCTGGCAACCTGGTTGCCGTTGCCGTCAAAGCCTGGAGTTCACCGAGTTGGGCTTTCTTGCATTCGTCATGGTTTTCAAACCTGTACTATAATACCCCACCGAAGGCCGGCGCAAAACCCCCGGCGCCATGCGGGCAACGAGCAACAGACGAAAGGAGGGCATCATGAACCAGACAGTCGGCATGAAGTTTCCGGACCTGTCGCTGGAGGACCATCTCGGCGAGCAGGCGCCGTTGTCGCAGTTGGCCGCGGGGAAGTTCCCCCTCGTCCTGGTCTTCTACCGCGGCTACTGGTGAGGCAAGTGCGTGGTGCAGTTGCGCCACCTGGTGACCCTGCAGGAAGAGCTTCCGGTCAGCTACTGCAAGCTGGCGGTGGTCAGCGTGGACCCGCCCAAGGTCAACGCGGCGCTCAGGGCCGGCCTCGGGGCCGCGTTCCCGTTCCTCAGCGACCGCGAGTTCAAGGCCATCGAAGCCCTGGAAATCGTGGATACCACGGACAAGAAGCACGGGACCCTGGCGATCCCCTATGCCTTCTCGCTGCTGCCGGACCTTACCGTCCACCGGATCTACAACGGCTGGTACTACGTGGGCCGGCCCACCAACGAGGAGCTGCGGGCCGACATGCGGGCCATGATCCGGCAGTGCCGGGACGACTACGACCCCCAGGCCTGAACCGCGAGGGGCAGGGGAGGCGGCGGGCCGGGCGCAGGAAACCGCGGGCGGCCCGCCGCCCTCCGCTTGTTCGGCGGCCTGCACGTGTGCTAATCCAAACCCATGATCCAGCCAGAAGAAATCGAAGGCACGTTGGGGAAGGTCTTTCCGGGCTGCTCGGTCCCCGTCATCAAGGACCTGACGGGCGGGGGAGACCACTACCAGGTGGTGGTCGTGCACGACTCCTTTGCCGGCAAGGGCCTCATCGACCAGCACAAGATGGTCTATGACGCGCTCAAGGACGAGCTCGGCGACGAACGCATCCACGCACTCTCGCTGAAGACCTTCACCCCCGAGCAGTGGGAGAAATACGGCGGCTGAGGCTTTGCCGCGGCCCGTTGCCGCAGGCGCGGTCGGGGTGATCGCTCCGCGGGTCCGAAGTTCTCCGGGACCGCCGGCTCTGCCGGGGGTCGAACATGGCTGGCGAAGGCCAAGCCGCGGATCCGGAGCGCAGACCGGGGGCGGATCGGGTGAAGGTGAAAGAAGTCATGGCGGCGATCCGATCTTTCGCCTCACGGATACGGATCTTCATGTAGCGTTCATGGATGGAAGGTCAGCGCAAGGTGCCGGCATGATGGGAGAACCCTGAGATGGATCCGAGCGAAGGCGTGAAGAAGGTCAAGGACACGACGGTGGAGACCGTGGGCAGGGCCGCTTCCGCAGTAGGCGAATACGGGACTCGTGGCGCCGGCGCGGTCGCAGAAGCGGTGGCGTGGAGCTACGGCAAGAGCAAGTCGGGGGGTGAGCAGACGGCAAAGGCCGCAACCGCCGCGGTCAAGCGCCTGAATGCGTTGGGGCAGGGGCTTCTGGCCACCGAACTGGCGAACAACCTGAACGACATGCTCGCCCAGTTAGCCAAGGGCGCGCCCACCATCTACGACAGGATGATGGACGCGCAGTACCTGGAAACTCACGTGGGCGGCGGGCTCCACCGGTTGTTCGACGGAGGACACACGCTATGGGGCGCGTTCGAGGCCGCCAAGGACGCTCCGGGAGAAGACGGTCTCATAGCGCGCGCCATGGGAATGACCCTTGGGCTCTTCCGGGATGCCAGCACGCCAGCGGGGCTTCCGTTCTTTACCTGGGACCCGGAGACGTACCACAAGGTCGCGGACACGCTGGACCAGACCTTCGGGGTCCCCAAGCAGTGGTTTGCGGACTTGGCTGCCTACGATTCGGCCGAGGTCCTGGGCGGGTTGCTGGGGAGCGTCGCGCTGGTGTTTCGTTGGTCGGACGGAGAGGCGCGGGATTTTGGAGCAATCGTGGGAGGGACGGGGCTTGCCGCAATCGTGTCCGCCAACCCGATCCTGGGAGTCGTGACCCTGGTGGCGTTGGCAAAGGCGTTCACGGAAGCCCGCAAGACCGGCAGCTATGAGGAGGGGCTGAAAGGCCTTGCCAAGGGGACCGCGGTGGCCGCCGCCCCCATGGCGGTGGTGCCGGCGGTAGTGGCCCTCGGCGGCCCGGCCGGGTTGGCGCTGGCCGCGGGCATGGTGGCGGGAATGACCGCCAGCGCCTTGGCGAAGAAGGCGGAGAAGAAGGGCGTGGAGGGTCTCGCGGAGGACTTGAAGAAGCTCGCCAGCTACTTGTCCCACGCCAGCGCGTCCCTGGCCGCGGACCTCAAGAACCGCATGACCGCCGCCGACAACGGATAGCTCCGCGACCGGAGTTCCCGTCCACGGTCAGCGAGTCGGAGGCGACCGGCCGTTTCCGGGTTGTGTCCCTATGAACGTGTTTCTCGGGTTTGGCAAAGGGCAGGAAAAGAGCGAATTGGAACAGGCCCTTGCCGATTGCCGGCGAACGGCTCGCGAGGGATACCGGATCGCAAGCGAGACGCTCAAGGGGATCCAGGTCGACTCCGATGCGGTTTTGGCTGACCTGAAACGGAACCTTTCGAAGCTGGACAACAGACAGGTCAACACCAACGAGTTCAGCGCTCAACTCCGAAGACAACTCCAAGAAGCGGTATCCCAGTTCGATCTGTTGCCCAGGCAGTTGCGTGCTTCCCTGGCAGAGCAATACGCGCGCCTCGACAAGTTCTCCATCGCCCTCTTCGGTCGAACGATGGCGGGCAAGTCCACGTTGATGGAGATCCTGACCAACGGCGACGGATCATCCATCGGCAAGGGGTCTCAGCGCACGACCCGGGACGTGCGGAGCTACGAGTGGAAGGGGCTTGCGGTTACCGATGTGCCCGGCGTGGCCGCGTTCGAGGGGCGCGAGGACGAGGAAGTCGCGTTCGAGGCCGCGAAGCAAGCGGACCTGGTGCTCTTTCTCATCACCGACGACGCGCCGCAAGACGAAGAAGCCAAGTGTCTCGCCCGCGTTCGGGCGCTGGGCAAGCCGGTCCTGGGCCTCCTCAACGTCAAGGCAGCCCTCCACAATGCTGACGAACTACCTCTCTTGAGAAGGAAGTTCGAACCTGAACGGCTCGGCGCCATCGTGGAACAGTTCCACGAGTTTGCGGACAGATACGGCCCGGGCGCCCGCATCCCTTTCTTCAGCACCCATCTGAGAGCCAAGTTCCTCTCCCAGCAGCCCGACTACGAGCTGCAAAAGAAAGACCTGGAATCTGCGAGCCGTTTCCACCGTGTGGAAGAAGAAATCGTTTCGGAGATGATCGGCCGCGGCGCCTTCCTGCGATGGAAGAGCTTCATCGACGCCGCCGTATGTCCAATGATGGAGCTCAGCGAGAAACTCCTGAAATTCAGCTATGAGAATTCCTCCAGTGGCCGCGTTTTCCTCAACAAGAGGCGACAGGTCGAAACGTGGTCCCACCAGTTCCGCAAAGACGGAGAAGAACGCATCGCCACGTTTATCGAAAGGGAAATGAACGCGCTTCGCGCGGAAATTCCGGCGTTTGCGGAGAACAACTATGATCGGCGCGATGCAGGAGAGCGCTGGGAGGCATTGGTCGAGAGGCAGCAGTTAGGCCAAAAGGCCCAGAAACTCGTCGAGCAGATCCAGGAAGAATGCCGAGATGAGCTATCGGACAGCACACGCCAACTGAAGGCCGAGTTGGATTTCGTCGGCAGGTTCGCTGGCGACAAACGGATCAGCATGGATGCCATTTTCGATTCGAGACGCGCCTGGGACTGGTTCACCAACAGCCTTACGGGAGGACTCGTCATTGCTTCCCTCATCCTTGGTGGCGTTCCGCTCGTCTGGGCCGCGGCTGCAGTCGCAGTCGGATTGGCAGGTTGGCTCGTTTCGCAGCTTTTCGAGAGCCGAAGAGAGAAGGCGCAAAAGCAACGCGTTGAACTCAAGGACAAACTCGAGGCCGACGTCGAAAGGATAGAAGACAAGCTCAAAGAGGAACTCCACAACTGCTTTTTCGATGAGATCCTGGAAAACCAGGTTCATGCCTGTCTTGGCGAACTCTCGACGATCGTTTCGGATGTCTCAGCATTGGCGGACGCACAAAGAAGACTGGCGTGGAGACTCGACCGGCGGCAGAAGAACCTGCATCGCGCGTTGCTCGATGAGGCGCTTCGACGCCTTGGGCGCGAGGACTGCGAGAGTCTGGTTCGAGACGTGGCGCGAGTGCCCGGACAAGTGATGTTGCTGCTGATGGAGCTTGGGGCGAAAATGCCCGAGGACGTACACCGGGGACTGGAGAAGCTGCTTGGGGAAGATATACTGTATGCGGTCAACACGCCCAACAAGGTCTCGATCCTCGTCCAGGTCATCGGGCGCGGCTGCAAACGAAGCCAAATCCGTATCGAGCCGGACATTCAGGTGGCCCACGTTTCGGTAGATGACCTCGATGCGGCTACCGTCTCTCGTATTCGCCTCGCGCAGCAGTTGACCGAACTATACGTGATGAAGTGAAGATGGAGGCTGTGAGCAATGAAGGATCTGGCGCTTGGACAATGGCTCGAAAGAGGACAAGCCCTGCTCGACAGAGCCAGGGAAGTCCTCGAGGATGCGCCTTTCGACAAGGTGCGGGAGTTCGCGCAGCGCATTCCGGGAGAAGCGGCGCCTCTCGAAGAATCGGTGCAGGTGGTCTTCGCCGGTCAATACAGTGCCGGCAAGTCTTCCATCCTCAAGGCCATGACCGGTCGAGAAGACATCGAGATCGGGGGCGGCATCACCACCGAGCAGGGCCGGCAACTCGACTGGAACGGGATCAAGGTGGTGGACACTCCCGGTGTCCATACGGAGTTGCGGCCCGACCACGACGAAACCACCTACGAGGCCATCGGCAAGGCCGACCTGTTGGTTTTCGTCGTCACCAACGAGTTGTTCGACTCCCATATGGCGGAGCACTTCAGGAAACTCGCAGTCGAACGGGAAAAAGCCCACGAAATGCTGTTGGTGGTCAACAAGATGCAGAGGTGCGCCGAGGGCAACACACCGGAAGCGCAGGAAGTGATCCGGCAAGATCTCCGAAGAGTCCTCGTCCCCTTCACCCCGGAACAACTTCGCCTCTCTTTCGTGGACGCCGAGGCCGCGCTGGAGGCCCGTGCAGAGGAAGACGAAGATGTTTGCAGGATATACCGGCAGAGGAGCGGTTTCGACGCCTTCATCGACAACCTCGATGCGTTCGTGCGGGAAAAGGGGCTGGCTGGGCGCTATACGACGGCGCTCTACACCCTCGAACAGGCGCTCCAAGAGGCCCTCGCGGCCGAGACCGGCGATGATCCTGACGTGGACGCCCTGCAAGAGTTGCTGATCCAGCAGAGGCGCGCGTTGCTGGACAGCAAGACACGGCTTTCGCGATCAGTGGAAAGCAGGGTCCATCAGACGACCGCCAGGATTCGGGAGGAAGGCCGCAACGCGGCCGAGCTGATCCGTGAGGGGGCGGACTCCGAGGCCGTCAACCGGGAACTGGCGGCCGCCCAGGAGCGCGTTCAGGAACACGTGGACGCTCTGTCCGGCGCCCTTCAAGAGACGATGGCGGAGCAGGTCAACGACCTTGCCGCACGTGTAGATCGGATACTCGAAGGCGAGTTCGTCAAGGAACTGATGCCGAGGCTGACCCAAAGGGTCCAGGCTATCGATATCGACCCGAAGACACTGTCCATGGCAAGGCAGGGTGCGGACGTGACTCACAAACTCGGGCAGTTCCTCCTCAAGCACTCGTTCAATCCCGCGGACAGGGCGAGTCTGTTCAATCTCGGCCAGTATTCGGGTACGGCGACCCACGGTCTCGCAAAAGACCTGGGACACCTCTTCGGAAAGTCCTTCAAGCCCTGGGAAGCGGTCAAATGGGCGCGCACGATCACGAACGCCGGTCGGGTCTTGAGCGTAGCGGGGGTCGTCTTGACTGTTGCGCTCCAGGTCAAGGAAGACGCCGATGCGGCCAAGCTGGAACGGGAACTGCGCGAAGGCCGAACGGCCGTGCGGGCGGGGTTCGGTGAAGCAGCCCATGCCATCGAACTCCATTTCGACGAAGCGACCAACACCTATGTGGCCGAATCCCTGGATACGCGTCTTGCAGAGGTGGATGGGCAACTGGATGAGCTCCGGGACATGCGGCGTTCGCGCAGCAACCTCTTCCGGGAACTCACGGACTTGTTGGAAGATACTCGTTCGCTTATCTCGGAAATGCATGCGTCGTAAGGGAACAGGCGAAATGCCCGGTAATTGGACCAAGGACTTCCCCCATTGAAACGGTCCTGTCCGATGGGTCAAGTCGAAGGTGGGTTCATCAACTCAGCGGACAACTGCTGGGTCACTCCCGGCCGGGCTATTCGGGTGCTTCGCCCGTCCAATCGGAGGAAATCAGTCGCAGCGCCTCAGCCGCGCCGGGGCACTTCAAAACAGGATAGCCATCCATCATCCTGTTTATGTTGAGGTAGGCTGTCGGAGTATAAGGAGAATCAGGAAAATGGCCGTTGTTGCCCTTGACATACACAGCGTATCGGATCCCATCCGTGCATATGATCCGGTGGCATTCGTCACGTCCGGGCTGGGTCGCGTAACCTACGGCTTGTAACAGGACCTCATAAGACATGACAGCGTCATCACGTTTTTTGGCCTCGACCACCACCGCCAGGTTTTTATCGCCTCTGGGGAGTCGACTGAACAGAGCAATATCAATCTTGTCCCATTCAACCGCCATTTGTTGTGGTGTCCAACCCAAAGCCCGAAGTAACGGAACCCCCAGGTAAGCCACTGTTTCGTATTCGGATGGCCTTGTGCCGCTCCGATAGTACCAGGAAGCGATGCGCTGCAGCTCTCCCAAGTCTTTGATGAGGGCATTGATCGAGTCTGCGGCGACCCCTTGATCGAACAGGTAGTCGGCCACCTCCGAGACCTCAATGGATTTTGGCTCGCCATCTGGAAGTGGAACAAGGTCACACCGTAACTCCCTTGGTGGAAAATCGGGATGACCGATCCAATTTCTCACGGGTCCATCTTCCTTAAGTTGTAGAACCGCGGCACCCCTCTCATTTCGCCGGCTTCGAAGCCCTTTGGCTTGCCATCATTATCTTTTCGATAATCCCAAAGCCAAACTACACGTCGGACGAATTGAAGGTCCCAGCCGTCAATATCTCCGAAGTGGTCGTTCCAGCAGCAGTCGCCGACGACTCGACCTACTCCGTAGACCTTTCCTGTGTCGATGCGCAAGACGACTACGTCTCCCTCCTTCATCTCATTGTGTAATCTTTCGATTTTGTTGAGTCCCTTAAGACTGAAGCCATCCTTAATCAATTGCTCCTTGCACTTCGGCCATTCCCCTCTGGCGCCTGGACCAATACAAACCACGTCCCAATCCAGAAACACATCCTGGTAGGATCTCTTCCTGTCTCCTGCGGCCACCTGCCATACGGTTGCATCAGAGATTTCCATCTCGGTCTCCAAAATTTTCTGGCAACACGTCGAGTTCCTGTCCCGTCCCCGCTCGGCCTCTGCTTTCGACGACCATCGCAGCTTCGAGCAACCCAACCACCGCGATGCGACGAGGCCAAGCCGCCGCGCGCATCTTCGTAGCGTCCCGCGTCTGGCTCGTCAAGCAAAACGGCAAGGACTGCCGAAGTATCAACGATCACTTGGGCAGTCCTCGCTCATCGTAAAGCAGATCGCCATGCTCCGCGGCCGATGGTCCCGGCCCCAGGAGACTGGCGCAGCGCTGTTCGATGACGTGAAGTTCTCGAGCCAGGGCGTCTGCGCCGCGGCGGCGCTTTTCAGGCTCCAGGCGTTCGCGCAGCGCGATGGTAATCGCGCCGCTCATGCTCTCGCCAGTCAGCCGCGCGAGCTCGCCGGCGAGTCGACAGGCCTCGGCGTCTTTGATGTTGAGGCTCATCGCCTATCCGCCACTTCCCGGTTGGGTTTCCCGGTGAGCTGCATATAGATCGTGTCGGGGCAAAGATCGAGGTCCTCTCCCCAGGCGATTCCACCGTCGGCCGTTACACGGACCGCCTCGAAGCAAGCGCGGTCGTTCCAGGCCGCGAACACGCCTCGTCCGGCCGGGTGCGACAAATCGACTTCACCCGCGGTCCCGTCCGAGTAGCGCAGCCAGATGCGATAGCCGTCGCGCGCTTCCACTTCCATCGGCCGATTCATCATCGTTTCTTCTTCCTCTGGGACACCCTCGATTTTGCGCGAGACGAGGTTTCCAACGTATCGAGGACACTCCGCTCCATCGCCTCCGTCCGCTCACGCCGCCAAGCTCCCCATCAACCGCCCGTAGCCGCTGACCTCCTGCCGGATGCGGATCAGGTTCAGGGCGTGCCAGATGTAGGCTTGGCAACTGGTCACCACCGGCTTGCCGATCTCGTGCTCCAGGAGTTCCACGTCCTCGATGGTGGGCCAGCGCGGGCAGGGGATGAAGATGCCGTCGGCTTCCGGGGCCTTTTCGTACAGGCGCTTGGCGATCTTGTAGGAGGCGTGAACGGGCAGGTCGGAGATGGCGGAGTTCTTGCGGAGCCCGTAGCCCTCGACCCGCAGAACCTCGAAGCCGGAAGCCTCCAGGAACGCCTTCATCCGGGCGTTCAGTTCGTCCTCGTGGGGGGTGGCCACCACCAGGCGGCGGAGCCCCATGGCCTTGAGGGCCTGCACCTCGCCGGTAATCCCCGCGGTGACGGGGACGCCGGTCTTCTCGGTGAGCCGCCGGCCCATCTCCACGTCGCTGCCGTGCCCCAGCTTGGTGAAGAGCGGGGAGCCTCCGAGGACCACCACGTCGCAGCCGTTGTCCACCAAATCCAGGGCCGCTTCCTCGATGCGCCCGAGCTGCCGCTCGAAGTCCGTGTCCACCAGTTGCCGTATGGTCCCGGTGCTGTTGAGCAACTGGAACCCCTCGGGCAACATGCGGTAGAACTCGTAAACTAGGGTGTCCCCGCGGGACGGGGCCACATGGCCCACACGCGCGCGCCAGCCGTACATGGTGATCCTCCGCCAAGCCGACGCCGGCGGCGGAAGCGAGAGGGAAGCCCGGCCGCCACGGCGTCCACGTTGAAAACCCGTTGAAAACCCGTTCTCCTGGGTCCAGCTTACGCAAACGAGGGACGCGCCGCAACGGCGCGGCGTCCCGGTAGCCCCGGGCCGACGCGTCCGGGTGGTTGACAGCCGTCGGTGGTTCCGTCATTTTTACGGTAAATTCGACGGAACCGCCGACATGTATCCCCGAAGGCTCGACCTCCCCCACAAGAGTTTCTTCCTGTTCGGTCCCCGAGGCACGGGAAAATCCGTGTGGCTGGCCCAGCGCCTCGGCCATGCGGACTTGAGCATCGACCTTCTCAAGTCCGGCGAATACCTGCGGTACAGACGGGACCCGTCCCTTCTCGCGCAGGAAGTGGCGGCGCTGGGAAACCGGCCGGCCTGGGTCGTCATCGACGAGGTGCAGAAACTCCCGGAACTCCTGGACGAGGTTCACGCCCTGTTGTTCGACGAGCGGTACGCCTGCCGGTTTGCGCTGTCCGGTTCCAGCGCCCGAAAGCTCAAGCGGTCCCAGGCCAACATGCTGGCCGGACGCGCCCTCCTGAGGAGGATGTTTCCCCTGAGCCTGCTGGAGTTGGGCGAGGATTTCCGCTTGCAGGATGCGCTGCGTTTCGGGCAACTGCCCTTGAGCGTCACGTCGGCTACCCGGGCCGAGAAGATCGACTTCCTCGACGCCTACGTCGAGACCTACCTGAAGGAGGAGATCCAGCAGGAGGCCCTGGTCAGGAACCTGGACGGTTTCTATCGGTTCCTGGCGGTGGCCGGCCTCATGAACGGACAGGTGCTGAACATCGCCAACATCGCCCGGGACGTGGGCGTGGCCCGGTCCACGGTCCAGGGGTACTTCGGCATACTGGAAGACACGTTGCTGGGCTGGCGCCTGCCGGCCTACCGCAACCGGGCCAAGGTCAAGGAGACCGCCCATCCCAAGTTCTACCTGTTCGACTGCGGGGTGCAGCGCGCCCTGGCGGGTCTGCACCGGGAGAAGCCTTCCGCGGCCGAAACCGGCGCCCTGTTCGAAACCTTCGTCCTCAACGAGTTCCGCGCCCTCAATGCTTGGCGGTCCCACGGTGGACAGTTCTTCTACTGGCGCACGGAGTCAGGCAACGAGGTGGACCTGGTCTGGAAGAGGGGAAAGCAGGCGGTGGGCTTCGAGATCAAGTCGTCCGTTGCCTGGAAGGGGACCTTCCACAAGGGGTTGAACGTCCTGATGCAGTCCGGCGACATCCAGCACGCCTACGGCGTCTATCGGGGCGACCGGGTCCTCAAGGCGGGCGGCGTCACCGTGCTCCCCTATGCGAAGGCCGTCGAGATGATGTGGGAGGGGAGCTTCGGCCGGTAGTTCCGGTGGCGCGGACCCCGGTGGCACGGACGGACCGGAACCGCCCGCGAGCAGGCCGGGCGCCGGGCATGGACCCCGATGGTCAAACGCCGCCGGCCTCCTTGGCCAACGCCCGACCGCCCTCGAACTGTGCGAACACCTCGTCGAAATGCGTGATGCGCCTCACCCCGGGATGCGAGAAGGTCCGGTTGTAGGGATGGTGCGGCATCATCACCCGGGCGCCGGTCTTCTCGGCCACGTCCCGGCAGTTCTCGTAGTTGTCGTCCACGAAGAGCGCCACCCCTAGCTCCTCGACGAAGCCGGACTTGGGTTCGTCCGTGAAGAAGACCGCGGGTTGGGTGATGCCGTGGCGCCGCAGCCACTCCGCGGTCACCGCGCGGATGTCGCAGCCGTCGCCGCCGGACCGGTGGGTGATGAACGACAGCCGCTTTCGCCGGTTCAGCGCCTCCAGGCGCCGCCACTGTTCCCGGCTCAACAGGGAGTCCAGGCCGGTCCAGAACCCGGGGTCCCGCTTCACCGCGTCGGCGCAGGCCTCCACCGCCTCCTCGGTCAACGCGGGGTGGGCGGTGAAATCGATGCTGACGAGGGAGTCGGCAGGGATGGGCCCCTTGCCGGTCCTCTTCTCCAGCAGGACGAGGAAGGGGGAGAGGAAGTCGGCGACCACGCCGTCGATGTCGAGGCCCAGCATCTTCCCGCCAGCTTAGGCAATCGAGGGGCGCGTGGCAACGGGCCTTGGCCCCCGGTTCCTTGACGGGCGGCAACGCATGGTATAGAAAGGCTTTTTCTTCAAGGACACCGCAACACCCGCCGCCGTCCTCCGAAACGCGCCGAGTCTGCAAGGCGCAGGGCGGGACCCTCCCGTGAAGGACATGACCGACGCTCCCTTCCGGTTCGGGGCTCGCACCGGGAGATCCTGAAGGACGCGGGCCGGGGATGCGCTCACGGAGTCAGGAGGGCTCATGGCCAGGGTCGGTTTCGCACTGGGTTACGGAAAGTTCACCAACGTCCGGGAGATCGCCGATCTCATGCGGCGCGCGGAGGAGCGGGGTTTCGAGATGGGGTTCTTCTCCGAGACCATCGAGCTCATGCGCGACTCGGTCTCGGCCTTGGCGGCCATGGGCCTGGCCACTTCCAGGGTCACGCTGGGGGCCACCCAGATCGTGCGCCTGCGCACGCCCATCTGCATGGCCCAGTCGCTGATGACCCTGGACGAGTTGACCGGGGGGCGCCTGACCCTCGCTCCGGGCGCCTGCACCCGCAGCCACGCCAGGGTCCACGCCATGGAGCACCAGGACCCGGTGCAGGTGCTCAGGGAATACATCGAGTCCATGCGCCTGCTGTTCAGCGGCGAGAAGGTGAGCTACCAGGGACAGTTCGTCAAGTTCGACAACGTGGGCATCGGCTGGAAGCCCCTGCGCACCAGCATCCCTCTCTACCTCCCGGCCACCGCGAGGCCCGGCCTGAAGCTCGCGGGCCAGATCGGCGACGGCGTGGTGCTCAACGCGGTGTGCTCGCCGGAGTACACCGCCAACGCCCTCAAGATCATCCGGGAAGCCGCGGAGGAAGCGGGGCGCGACTTCTCCAAGTTCGAGGTGGCCCAGTTGATCAACTGCTCCATCGCCGACGACCACGCCAAGGCCCTGGACGCCATCCGCTGGGAAGTGGCCACCAAGCTCGACCCCGTGCAGCTTCCGTTCATCGCCCGCCCCAAGATGCGCGTGGGCGAGCCCTACATCCACGAGGAAGACATCCCCCGGTTCGAGGAGGCCCACGCCAAGGGCGGCATGGAGGCGCTCATCGAGGCCGTCCCCGACTCCTACGTGGAGGGCATGACCGCCAGCGGCACCCCGGACGAGGTCAAGGCGCGGGTGCAGCAGTACCGCGACGCGGGCGTCAAGATCCCCCTGCTCCGCCCGGCCGCGGCGGACCAGACCGACGCCCTGATGGACCTGTTCGCCCAGTAGCCGACGCAGGTCCGCGGCCGCGCCCGGCCCACGCACCGCGCCGGCCGTCGGCGGTTCTTCGTCTCCGAAAGATTCCCATGTACCGCGTTGGCGTTGACATCGGCGGGACCTTCACGGACCTGCTCCTGGTGGCCGAGGACGGCGCATCCTTCATCGGCAAGACCCTCACCACCCACGAGGACCCCAGCGTGGCGGTGGAGACGGCCATGAAGCAGGGGCTGGAGACCGGCATCGTGGACCGGGCCGGGCAGGGGACGGTGGTGCACGGCACCACCCTGGTTACCAACGCCCTGATCGAGCGCAAGGGAGCGCTCACCGCGCTGCTCACCACCGAGGGGTTCCGGGACGCGCTGGAGATCGGCCGCGAGCACCGCTACGAGCTCTACGACCTGGACCTGGAGTTCCCCAAGCCGCTGGTGCCGCGCTACCTCCGCTTCGACGTGCCCGAGCGGATGGCCGCGGACGGCGCCGTGATCGAACCCCTGGACGAAGACTTCGTGCGGACCCTGGCGGCCGAGCTCCGGGACAAGGGGGTGCGGGCGGTGGCGGTGTGCTACCTCAACAGCTTCCGCAACCCGGCCCACGAACGCCGCACCCGGGAGATCATCACTGATGTGGCCCCGGAGATCCGCGTGTCGGTGAGCGCGGACGTGGTGCCCGAGATCCGGGAGTTCCAGCGCACCAGCACCACCGCGGCCAACGTCTATGTGCAGGAGCGCGTGGCCGCCTACCTCCACGAGCTGCGGCAGCGGCTGGACGGCTTGCGGTTCACCGGCAGCTTCTTCGTGATGCTGTCCAGCGGCGGCATCGGCACTCCCGAGACCGCGGCCCGGTTCCCCGTGCGCATGCTCGAATCGGGGCCGGCCGCGGGGGCCCTGGCCGCGGCCGCGCTGGGACGGCGCGCGGGCTACCCGGACCTGCTCTCCTTCGACATGGGCGGCACCACCGCCAAGCTGTGCGCGGTGGAGAACGGCTCTCCGCTCAGGGCCCGGGAGTTCGAGGTGGACCGGGTATATCGCTTCCGCAAGGGCAGCGGCCTGCCCATCAAGGTCCCGGTCATCGACATGATCGAGATCGGCGCCGGCGGCGGCAGCATCGCCCGGGTGGACTCCCTGGGCCTGCTCAAGGTGGGACCCGAGAGCGCCGGGGCCGAGCCGGGTCCGGCCTGCTACGGCCGCGGCGGCGTGCGCCCCACGGTCACCGACGCCAACCTGGTCCTCGGCTACTTCGACCCCGACTACTTCCTGGGCGGCGAGATGAAGCTCCACGTGGACGCGGCGCGGCAGGCCCTTGCCAGCGTGGCCGCGCAACTCGGCATGCGCGTGGAGGAAGTGGCTTGGGGCATGCACCAGATCGTCAACGAGAACATGGCCAACGCCGCCCGCGCCCACCTGGGGGAGCGGGGCAAGGACCCACGGGAACTGCCCCTGTACGCCTTCGGCGGCGCCGGGCCGGTGCACGGGTGCCACGTGGCGGAGTTGCTGCGCCTGCCCACCCTGGTCTCCCCCATGGGCGCGGGCGTGGGATCCACCTTCGGACTGTTGGCCGCGCCCCTGGCCTTCGACTTCGTGCGCAGCGCCTACAGCCGCCTGGACGATCTGGACTGGGGTTTCGTCAACGGCCTGTTCGACGACATGTGCGGCGAGGGGCGCGCCATCCTGGAGCGGTCGGGGCTGGCGCCGGACGATATCGCGTACGAGCGCACCGCGGACATGCGCTACACCGGGCAGGGGCACGAAGTGTCGGTGCCCATACCCGACGGCGTGCTCGGCGCGGGCCACCGCGGCGCCATCGCCCGGGCCTTCGAGCGCACCTACGAGCGCATGTACGGGCGCACGGTCCCGGACGTGGCGGTGGAGGTCGTCAACTGGCGCGTGGTGGCCCGGGGGCCGGAGCCGCGGCTGGACTTCTCCGCCCGGAGCGGGAAGGAGACCGGGACCCCGGCGGAGAAGGGCGCGCGCCCGGTGTTCTCGCCGGCCCGGGGGGAGTTCGTGGAGACCCCGGTGCTGGACCGCTACGCCCTGGCCCCGGGCATGACCTTCCCGGGGCCCGCGGTAGTGGAGGAGCGGGAGTCCACCCTGGTGGTGAGCGCCCGCGGGCGCGCCCGGGTTGACGAGCATCGGAACGTGATCGTAGAGTTCGACTATGGGAACGTGTGATCGAATCCGGCTCGACCTCCCCCTTCCTGTGGGAAGGCGCGTCCTTCGACTTCGCTTCGCTACGCTCAGGACGAACGGAAATAAGAGGAGCGGGCGCGGCGCCTCCGTGGAGGGTTGCCATGAGTAGCGCCGTCATCGACCCGGTGACCCTGGAGGTCATCTGGAACCGGCTCCTGTCGGTGGCCAACGAGCAACAGGACGCGCTCATGCGCACGGCCTTCAGCACCATCGTGCGCGAGAGCCAGGACCTGGCCTGCGGGCTGTTCGACACCCGGGGCCGCATGGTGGCCCAGTCGGTGAGCGGCACCCCGGGCCACATCAACGCCATGGCCACGTCCATGGGCCATTTCCTGCGGGAGTTCCCCCCGGAGACGCTGGCTCCCGGGGACGTGCTCATCACCAACGACCCGTGGCAGACCGCGGGGCACGTGAACGACGTCACCATCACCACGCCCGTCTTCCGGGCCGGGCGGCTGACGGCGTTCTTCGCCAACACCTGCCACGCCGCGGACATCGGCGGCCGCATCCTCTCGGCCGAAGCCCGGGAAGTGTTCGAGGAAGGTCTCCGCATCCCCATCCTGAAGCTGTTCCACGCGGGCGAGCCTGACCCCGTCCTGTTGCAACTGGTCCGCGCCAACGTGCGCCTGCCCCACGAGGTGGTGAGCGACTTCTACGCCCAGGCCGCGTGCAACGACGCCGGCGGCCGCGCCCTGGTGGAGACCATGGACGAGTTCGGCCTCGATAGCTTCGACCCGGTGGCGGAGGAGATCATCGACCGCTCCGAGAAGGCCGTGCGCGCGGCCATCGCCGAGCTGGAGGACGGCGCCTGGGAAGGCGAGACCTGGAGCGACGGCTTCGAGGAGCCCATCCTCATCAAGACCCGGCTCGAAGTCCGGGGGGACGAGATCTTCATCGACTTCGCCGGCTCCTCGCCCCAGAGCCGCCGGGGCATCAACGTGGTGATGAACTACACCCACGCCTACGCCAGCTTCGCGGCCAAGGCCGCCATCTACCCCGACGTGCCCCACAACGAGGGGAGTTTCCGGCCGGTGCACGTGAGCGCGCCCGCGGGCTGCATCCTGAACGCCGACGACCCCGCTCCGGTGGCGGCGCGGCAGACCGTGGGCCATTTCGTGCCCACCGCGGTCTTCACCGCGCTGGCCCAGGCCCTTCCGGGCAAGCTCATGGCCCCGAGCGCGGACCCCATCTGGCTCAGCGTGTGGCGGGGCGAGGACCCTGCCTTCAACCTGACGGTGTTCCAGGTGGGCGGCACCGGCGCCCGGCCCACCAAGGACGGCCTCAGCGCGGTGGGTTTCCCGAGCGGCGTGGCCGGCGTGCCCGCGGAGGTCATCGAGAGCCTGTCCCCGCTGGTCATGCGCCGGCGCGAGCTGCGGGTGGACTCCGGCGGCGCGGGCGTCTGGCGCGGCGGCCTGGGCCAGTTCACCGAGTTCACCAACCGCACCCGGAGCGGCTGGAGCGTCAACGGCATACTCGACCGCACCCGTTACCCGGCCCCGGGGATCCTGGGAGGCCGTCCGGGCCTGCCCGGGGAGTTCGTCCTCGACGGCGGCGAGCGTCCCAACCCCAAGGCGCAGACCCGGCTGGAGGGTCCCCGCAGCGTGCATCTCAACCATCCCGGGGGCGGCGGCTACGGCGAGCCCTTCCAGCGCGACCCGGACCGGGTCCGCATGGACGTGGTCCTCGGCTACGTCACCCCCGAGGCCGCGGCCAGGGACTACGGCGTGGTGGTGCGGTTCACCGGCGGCGAAGACGAGAAGGTCCGCCTGCCCGAGCAGTGGGTGGTGGACGAAGCCGCCACCAGGGAGGTCCGGGGCGCATGAACCTGCGGGAGCGGGTGGCGCTGGTCACCGGCGCGGCCACCGGAATCGGCCGGGCCACGGCGCTGGAGCTCGCCCGGGCCGGTGCCGCGGGCGTGGCCGTCAACTACCGCTCGGCCCGGGACCAGGCCGAGAGCCTGGCGGCCGAGGTGCAGGGGCTGGGGGCGGAGGCCCTGTGCGTGCACGGCGACGTGCGCCGGGACGCCGACGCAAGGGAGATGGTGGAGCGGACCGTGGAGCGGTTCGGACGCCTGGACGTCCTGGTGAACAACGCCGGCGTGACCCGTTGGGTGCCCATCTCGGACCTGGAGGCGCTGACCGACGAGGTGTGGGACGCGACCCTGGAGGTGAACGTCAAGGGCGCGTTCCGGTGCGCCCGGGCCGCGGCTCCCCACCTTGCCGCCGTCGGGGGCATGATCGTCAACGTGTCGTCCATCTCGGGCGTCATCGCCCCATCCACCCTGTCGTCCCTGGCCTACGGCACCGCCAAGGCTGGACTCATCTACCTGACCCGGGGCCTGGCCGTGGCCCTGGGACCGAAGGTCCGCGTCAACGCGGTGGCGCCGGCGTTCACGGATACCCAGTGGATGCGCGACCATTTCGGCGCGGACTACGCGGACGTCATCGAGCGCGCCTCCGCCAACTATCCGCTGAAACGGGTGGCGCAGCCGGAAGACGTGGCCGGGGCCGTCCTGGGTCTCGTCACCGGCGGAGACTTCGTGACCGGCCAGACCCTGCTGGTGGACGGCGGCCTTACGCTGAGTTGAGGAAACTCCGAACAAGCGAGACAGGGGGCATGAGCGCGCCCTTCGATTTCGCTGCGCTACGCTCAGGGCGAACGGGGATGGGAAGGTCAGGTTCGCGGTCTCCGGCGTCTGCCCTGGTCGGGAGGGCGGAGGCAGGGCGGCAGGTCCCCGGCGGAGAAGAGGAGTCCCGGATGACCAAGGCTGAGCTGATGGCCGCCATGCAGGCCCATCGATTGGTGGCGGTGATCCGTTCGAGGACCGCGGATGAGGCGCTGGCCACTGCCCGGGCGGTGGCCGAGGCGGGGGTGCGGTTCGTGGAGGTGACCTTTTCCGTGCCCGGGGCCCCGGAGGTTATCCGGACCCTGGCTGCGGAGGGCGGGGCCTGCGTGGGCGCGGGCACGGTGCTGTCCGAGGAGCAGGCGCGCGCGGGCATCGAGGCCGGAGCGCGCTTCATCGTCTCGCCCAGCCTGGAGTTGGACTTGGCGCCGGTGTGCCGCGAGGCCGGGGCGGCCTTCATCCCCGCGGGGGCGACCCCGACGGAAGTGGTCCGGGCGCTCCGCGGCGGCGCCGACCTGGTGAAGATCTTCCCCGCGGACTGCGTGGGCGGACCGCGCTTCGTCCGCCAGATGCTGGGTCCCTTTCCCGACGCGCGGTTCATGGTCTCGGGCGGGGTCGATCGGACCAACGTGTCGGAGTACGCGGCTCTGGGGGTCACGGGCATCGTGCTGGGCAGCACCTTCCTGGCGGACGTCCTGGCCCGCGAAGGCCGTGACGGCCTCGTGGCCGCGGCAAGGGAGTTCGTGGGGCTGGTGGAGCGGGCGTTGGCCGCGCCCGGCCCCGGCGCGTAGGGGAAGCGCGGCCCAATGCCGCAGCTACTCCGAAGCGCCGATGCATTGGCCGCCCGCCCCGGCGCCTGGGGGAAGCGGAAGGCCGCCAACCTACCGCTCGACCGACTCAACGATGCGTTGGCTGCGCCCCGCCCCGGTGCGTAGGGGCAGGGCAGGGCGCCGGAGGGAGTCATGGGCAACATCGAGTTGACGCTGGCCTGCGAGGACTACGACCGCACCCGGGCCCTGAAGGACGGGCTGGTGAAGCCCGAAGGCATCGACCTCCACTACGTGGTGCTGCCCGTGGAGGAGATCTTCTGGCGCATGCTCCATTTCCGGGAGTTCGACGCCGCGGAGATGTCCATGGGGGCGTACCACGTGGACGCGTCCCGGGGCCACCGGCCCTTCATCGCCATACCGGTCTTTCCCTCCCGCATGTTCCGCCACCGCTGCATATTCGTCAACGCCGCTTCGGGGGTGCGCAGGCCCGAGGACCTGAAGGGCCGGCGGGTGGGGGTGCCCGAGTACACCATGACCGCGTCCGTGTGGGTGCGCGGCATGCTCCAGCACGACTTCGGGGTGGAGCCCGGGGACGTCCATTGGGTGCAGGGCGGGGTGGAGCAGCCGGGGCGCAAGGACCGGGTGCCCTTCGACCCTCCGGACGGCGTGTCCATGGAGACCGAGGAACGCCGGACCCTGAACGACATGCTGGAGTCGGGCGACATCGACGCCCTGGTGTCGGCCCGGATGCCCGCCTGTTTCGTCCGGCGCGCTTCCGGGATCACCCGCCTGTTCGAGGACTGCCGGGCCGCGGAGATGGACTACTTCCGCCGCACGGGGCTGTTCCCCATCATGCACTGCGTGGTGGTGCGCCGGGAGATCTACGAGGCCCACCCGTGGATCACCCAAAACCTCTACAAGGCGTTCTGCCAAGCCAAGGACCTGTGCGCGGCCCAGCTCTACGACACCAACGTGCTGCGCACGAGCCAGCTCTGGCAGTTGTTCGAGTACGAGGAGACCGTGGATCTCATGGGCGAGGACTTCTGGCCCTACGGCTTTGAGGGCAACCGCAAGACCCTGGAGACCTTCCACTCCTACCTGCTGGAGCAGGGGGTGATCCGGAACCCGGTGGACGTGGCGGGCCTGTACGCGCCCAACACCCGCGAAGGGTTCAAGATCTGACGCCGCGGAAGGCCGCCGCCGGCAGGGCGGCGCCCGAGGCCGGACCCATGCGGAAGACCGGGGAGAGCATCCGCCGCCTGATGCGCGCCAGCATGGGCGAGGTCAAGGCCGACGGGGTGGTCACCGGCGGGCGCCTGGTCAACGTCTATACGGGCGAGGTGCTGGAGGGCATGGAGGTGGCCTTCAGCCGGGGACGGGTCTGCTACGTGGGTCCCAGCGCGGCCCACACCCGCGGGGAGGAGACCCGGGTCATCGACGCCCGGGACCGCTGGATCGTCCCCGGGTTCATCGACGCCCACACCCACATCGGCCACTTCTGCCGCCCCTTCGAGTTCCTGCAGGCGTACCTGCCCCACGGGACCACCGGGGTCGTGGCTTCGTGCGACGAGCACACGGTGGCCTTCGGCCTCGCCGGCATGAAGCTGTTCCTGGAGGAGGCTGCGAGCCACCCGATCCGGGTCCATACACTGGTGTCCATGGCCGCGCCCCAGGACCCGCTGCTGTGCCGGACCGAGACCCTGTCGGACCGGGAGGTGGCGGACGTCCTGGATGACCCCCGAGTCCTTGGCCTGGGGGAGGTGGTCTCGTGGCTCCGGCTGGTGCAGGGAGACCCGGACCTGCTGGCGCGCATCCACATGGCCCTGGACCGGGGCAAGATCGTGCACGGACACACCGCGGGGGCACGGGACCGCCGGCTGAACGCCATTGCCGCGGCTTCGGTGTCGTCGTGCCACGAGCCCATCAGCGGCGCGGAGGCGCTGGCGCGCCTGCGGCTCGGCTACTGGACCATGCTGCGGGAGGGCTCCTTCCGGCAGGACCTGGAGGCCACGCTCAAGCCGCTGTTGGCGAGCGGAATCGATACCGGGCGGCTGATACTGGTCACCGACGGCATGGCCCCGGACGACGTGGCCGCGTCCGGCCACATGGACTTCGTGGTGCGCCGCGCGGTGGAGTGCGGCCTGGGTTCGGTGCGCGCCATCCAGGCCGCCACCCTCCATCCCGCCATGTACTCCGGCCTGGAGCAGGACATGGGCGGGGTGGCGCCCGGGCGGTTCGCCGACTTCGCGCTGCTCGAAGACCTGGAGACCGTGCGGGTGGGCGCGGTGTTCATCGGCGGCGAGCCGGTGGCCGAAGGCGGCGAGTCGAAGGTGGACGCCGCGCCGCCTCCCTTTCCCGCGGACATGGGGATCAGGACCGCCTTCCGCCAGCCGGTCACCGCGGACGACCTGAGGATAGGGTGCGACCGCCCGCGTGCGCGGGTGCGGGTGATGGACCTCGCCAACCAGACCATCACCCGGGAGCGGGTGGTGGAGTCGGCCGCCCCCGGCGGGGTCCTTCCCGCGGACCCGGACCGGGACTTGCTCAAGGTCGCGGTGTTCGACCGGGGGGAGGGCTTCCGTCCCGCCTTCGGCTTCGTCCGGGGTCTCGGCGCGGACGTGGGCGCGGTGGGGACCACCGTCAACCTGGACGAGTACGCCCTGCTGGTGGCGGGCTCCAGCGACTACGACATGGCCCGCTGCGCCAACCTCCTGCTGGAGTCCGGCGGCGGCGTCGCGGTGGTGGACCGGGGCCGGGTCCTCGAACACCTCCCTTTCCCCATCGGGGGCCTGTTCTCGCCGGAGCCCTGGCGCCTCGTGGGCGAGCGGCTCGCCGCGGTGCAGCGGACCCTGAGGGAACGCGGTTCCGCCTTCCCCAAGCCCCTCTACGCCCTATGCTTCCTCACCTTCGTCACCCTCCCGGAGCTCCGCATCACGGGCCGCGGCCTCGTGCGCGCCAAGGAGCGCCGGGTGGTGCCGCTGCTGGCGGAGTGAACCGCGGCCCCGTGGGCAGGGGTCCCGCGGGGCCGCCTGCCCGGACGGGACCGTGAACGGCTCCAGCCGGGAAGGATGGTAGAGCCGTGAGCGGCGAGAAGGGTCCGCCTATCCGGACGGGACCGTGAGCGGCTCCAGGGTCCATCGAATGCCCAAAAAACCGCCGATGCCGGTGCTGCGGAAACCGAAGACCTCCTGGTAGTCCTGGTCCAGCAGGTTTTCCACGCGGCCGAAGAGTTCGACCCCCGGGGCCGTTTCATAGGAGGCCGTGAGGTTGACCAGGACGAAGTCGTCCAGGGTCACGCGGCTCGTGCTGTAGTCGCCGTGGAAGCGGAGGTCCTGCTGTCGGCCGTTGTAGCGGACGCCGAGCCCCAGCTCGGCCCGGCCGTCGAGGACCTCCCATGCGAGATGGGCGCTGGCCACGTGCCGCGCCCGCCGCGTCAGCTCCATGCCCATGGGGTCTTTGGCGTCGGTCCAGGTGTACTGTCCGGTGAGGGTCAGGGCCGGCGTGACGCGCGCCTTCAGGGTGGTCTCCACGCCCCGGATTTCGGAGACGCCGTCCAGGTTGACGGAGGTGTCGAAGGACCCCTGGATGTGGTCCCGGATCCGGTTGTCGAAGTAGGTGACGTCCACGGTCAGGCGTTGGTCGAAGAAGCGCTGCTCGATTCCCGCGTCCCAGCCGTTGCTCTTCTCGGGGGTGAGGCGGGGGTTGGGGGTGAAGCCCGGGGCGAAGCCGAACAACTCGAACAGGGTGGGGTTCTTGACCCCGGCGCCGTAGCTGCCGTGCAGCCGCGTCCCGCTCCCTTCGACCAGGTAGGCCGCGGTGGCCCGGAAGGTGACGGCGTCCCGGAAGAGGTCGTTGTCGTCGAAGCGGACGCTGCCCGACAGGAAGAGCCGCTCCCACACGCCCACCCGGTACTCTCCGGTGTAGCCGTAGCCGGTCACGTCGGACTGCGCGCCGCCGGCGGTCTGGGAGTCCTTCTCGCGCTCGGCCAGCAAGGTGAACGAATGGGCCGCGTCCGCGAGGGCCTCGGTGTCGAAGAAGACGCTGGTCTGGTAGTCGAAGCGCGACCTCGCGCCTTCGGCTTCGTAGGTCCGGCTTCCCGCGCTGAAGTAGCCCCGCTTCTTCCGGCTGGTTCCGGCTCCGAGCCTGTGCTCCCACGCTCCGTCGAACAGGCTGTAGGCGAGCCGGGCGCGTCCGCTCCACCGGGTCCCCCGGGTCTCGTCGTCCCCGTCCACCGGTATGCGGAAGTCGCCGACGAGGCCTCCCGGGTCCGTCTCCACTTTCGAGCGGACGTAGCGCCCCAGCAACTCGACTTCCAGGTCTTCGAGCAGGTCGGCGCCGAGCCGGGCGCGCCAACCGTGGCTCCGGTAGCCGTCTTTCTCCGGCTTCCCCCCGGACGGGGACCCGATGGACACGCCGGACGTCCGGAAGCCCGTCCCGCCCAACGAAAAGTGGTAGCGCTCGCCCGCGCCGCGGACGCCCGCGGAGACCTCGCCGGAGCCGAAGGAACCGCCTTCCAGTCGAAGGCTTGCGGCCGCGGGGCCGCGCCCCTTCCGGGTGATGACGTTGATGACGCCGCCGATGGCGTCGCTGCCGTACAGCGCGCTCTGGGGCCCGCGCAGGACCTCGACCCGTTCCACGTCCGCGGCGAGCAGGTCGGCGAAGTCGAATTCCGAGTTGCCGCTGGGGTCGTTGACTTCCACCCCGTCGATGAGGACCAGGGTGTGGTTGGCCTCGGCGCCGCGGATCCGCACCTGGGTATAGGCGCCCACCGTGCCCGAGCGGCTCACCGCCAGCCCGGGCACCTCCCGCAGCACGTCGGAGAGCACGCGCACCTGCTTGCGCTCCAGCTCTTCCGCGGTGATGACGGTGACGGCGCTGCCCGCGGCCCGGGCTTCCAGGGGCGTCCGGCTTGCCGAGACCACGATCTCCGGAAGCCGTTCCGCGGCCTCGTCCGCGGCGGGCGGGGAAGCGGCGCTTTGCGGCGCTTCCGCCGCGGCCCCGGGTGGAAAGGTCCACAGGACCAGGAGGGCGACGAAAACCAGGAGAGTGGTGAAACCGTGGGTGGTGACGAAACCGTGGGTCGAAAACTTCATGGCAATCTTCCTTTCCCGCGAAGGCGGATTGTTGGCGGCAGACGGACAGGTCTCCTGGCTCCGGCTTCATCCTAATCGCTGCGCCTTCCCGCCCCCGCAGGGGCAGTGGCTCTCCGTGGCAGCTTTCGTGGCCGTTACAGTTGCGGGGCAGCAGGGGCGTTTCACCCCTTTCCCTGGAATCCGTCTCCGGACGTCCGTGTGGTTGACTCCGATGGCGTGACGCTACTTCTTCATGGTGGGTCCTCCTCGAGCCGGAACGACACGGGGACCTCCACCCAGCTCGCTACGGTCCTGTCGCCGTTGCGCGCGGGATGGAACTCCCATCGACTCATGGCCCTCATGGCCGCGCGGTCGAGGACCTCGAACCCCGAGGTGCGGTCCACCGCGATGAGGCCGGGCCTTCCCCCGCGATCCACCCGCACCTTCAGGACCGTGGTCCCCTCCCATCCCTGGGTCCGCGCCTTCCGGGGGTACTTGGGCTTGACCACGCGCGCATAGCGCACCGGGGTACGCGCCGCCCCGGCGTCCCGGCCCGGACTTGCCCGCGGTCCCCGACGGCGTTCCGGGTCCGAGGCAAGGGCGAGCGCGGTTTCGCCGCCCGGACTTGTCCACGGCTCCCGTTCGCGGCCGGGATCTTTGCCCGGAGGTCCTTCGACGCTCCGGGTGGGGCCGCGGTCCTGGCCGGGTCCGTCCGGCGTCTTCGGCGCCGGCGCAGCCGCGATACTCGTCCGCAGCGCCGCCCGCACGGGCGCGGGGGGAACGGCAAGGTCCGCCGGGAGCGCGCCGGACCGCGCGCGTACCGACTCGGTCTTCGGCGCCCTGGGCGTCCGCGGCTCCGGCCCGACCCGGGCCGGCTTCCTTGCCTTACGCGATGCCTTTCCCCTCGCCCCGGATTCGCCGAGCGCCTCCGGCGCTGCGGGAGATCGCGTCGCAGGAGACCGAACTGCAAGCGTGGCCCGGTCCTGGGCCAAGGCTTGCGGCCGCTCTCGGGCAACCTGCCCTGACGCGGTTTCGTCGGTCCTGGAGGCGGGCTGCGGCCTCTCCGTCCTTGCGGCTCCACCGGCAGACCCGTGCTCCCGGAGCGCCGGCTGACGCGGCGTCTTCATGTTCGCCGCTTCAGCCTTACGGATCCCGGGGGCCAGCAGGCGGACCCGCAGGGGTTGCAGGGCGTTCTTTCCGGCGTCGCCCGTGCTCGTGGACAGGGGCAGGGCGAGGAACGCCGCATGGAGCAGGGCGGAGCCCAGCAGGAAGCAGAGGAAGCGCATCTCACTCCCGGCGGCCGGTCAGGGAAGCGCCGCGGAACGGGGATGCGTCACGTCTGTGGAGGAATATGGAATGGCGAGACCTCCTCTCTCCTCGGAGAGCACGGCTTCGTTCCGTCCCCAGGTAGGTCTCCTGGCTCATGGGCTCGTCGCAACGACGACCTTGCCGCCTTCCCATCCCGTGCGGGGGACAGTGGCTTCAGGGCAAGGGTTCCCATTTACAGTGGCGGGACCGCACCGGATTTTCACCGGTTTCCCTGTTATCCCGTGAGGGACCCGGGGACCGGGCGGTAACGAAGACCGCCCAAGTACGGATGGGGTTTACCCCGGTCGGGCGGCTCTGTCAACCGCGTCGGACCTTGACAAGTCCCGGTTCGCGTGTCGTAGTGATGGGCCAGTGGGTGACGCCATGACCGGGAACGTCGCTACCAAGGCCGACATGAGCGGCCTTCGCGCCGAAATGGCGGACCAGTTTTCAGTCCTCTATCGCCACCTCTGGATCATGGCCATCGGCATCGTGGGCTTCACCGCCAGCCTCACCGTCGCGCTGGTGAAGCTGATCCTGTGACCTTCGGGAACGTAAGGAACGTCTGATCAATTCCGGCTTCAACTCCCTCTCCCCGTGGGAAAGTGCGTCCTTCGACTTCGCTTCGCTACGCTCAGGACGAACGGGGACAATGGTTCAGGGTTTCCGCAAGAACAGCGAGGGGGAGAACGTGAAGGGCAACATCGCAGGGCTATGCGTCCTGGTCGTCATCGTAGCCGCGTCGAGGGTCATGCCGCATCCGTTGAACGTCACGCCGGTGGGGGCCCTGGGTTTGTTCGCCGGCGCCTATGTCGCAAGGCGTTGGGCATGGCTGTTGCCGCTGGCGGCCCTCCTGCCGGGCGACCTGGCCGGGGGTCTCTACAGCCCGGTGGTGATGCTGTTCGTCTATCTGGGCTTTGCCTGCAGCGCCTTCTGTGGGCGCATCTTCCTGCACGAGCAACGCACTGTCCCCCGTTTCGGGGGAGGGGTCCTCGCCGCGGCCTTGGCGTTCTACCTGGTGTCCAATTTCGGCATGTGGATCGCGGCTTGGCCCATGACCTGGGAGGGCCTGGCCGGTTGTTACGCCAGCGGCCTGCCCTACCTGTGGAGGACCCTTGCGGGCAATGCGCTCTACGGCGCCGTGCTGTTCGGCGGTTACGAGACCATGAAGGCCTGGCGCAACCGGCCGTTGCAGGTGGCCTGAGCCGCGTCCATGAAGATCGTTTCCTCCATGCGGGCCAACCCCCGACCGGGGCCGTGACACCGCCTGAGCCGCGTCCATGAAGATCGTTTCCCTGTTGCCCAGTTCCACCGAGATGATCTGTGCGCTGGGGCTGCGCGAGCAACTCGTGGGGGTGACGCACGAATGCGACCATCCGGTTTCGGTCTCGGCGCTCCCCAAGGTGACCCGGACTTCGATTCCCCACGACGCCGGCAGTCTCGAGATCGACAGGCTGGTGCGCAGCCGGCTCCGGTCCGACCCGGCGCTCTATTCCCTGGACATGGAGGTCCTGGGACGGCTCGACCCCGACCTGATCGTGACCCAGGCCCTGTGCGACGTCTGTGCGGTGGCGGAGACGGAGGTGCGCGAGGCGGCCCGCTCCCTGCCGGGCGCGCCGAGGATCGTCAACCTGGAACCGACGTCCCTGGAGGACGTCCTCGCCGCCATAGGCGCGTTGGCCAAGGCCACGGACCGTGTGGAAGAGGGGAAGGGCGTCGTCGCCGGCTTGACCGCGAGGCTCGACGCGGTCAAGCAAAGGACCGCGTCGAAGGTCCCCGTGGAGGGGCGGCCGCGGGTCGTGTTCCTGGAGTGGATCGACCCGCCCTTCAGCGCCGGACACTGGATCCCGGAGATGATCCAATGGGCCGGCGGCGTGGATTGCCTGGGCAACCGGAACGGCCCGTCCCGAACCCTCGGTTGGGATGCGGTCACCGAGGCGCGGCCCGAGGTGTTGCTGGTCGCCTGTTGCGGCATGGACATCCCGCGGACCTTGCAGGACCTGCCCGTGCTGAAGGCCCGATTGGAGTCAGCGGACCTGCCCTGCGTGAGGGAGCACCGCGTCCACGTGTTCGACGGCAACGCCTACTTCAGTCGCCCCGGCCCGCGGTTGGTGGACAGCCTGGAGATCCTGGCCCACACCCTCCACCCCCACGTCCATCCCCTCCCCGACGGTCTGCCCGAAGCGCGGACCGTGTGCTGAACCCCGTATGCCTTGCGGCCGATGTAGGCGGCGATCCGGGACGGTTTGCCCGAAGCGCGAACCGTGTGCTGAACCCCCGGTCCGTCGTCTCCGGGCCATGTGCGGACGTGGATGGGCAGGTTCTCTTGTGGCGGCCCTTCCGGTGGGCGCACTGCGGGAGCTTCAGTTCAAGGGGACTTTCCGAGGGTTACGAGCAGGCTCGCCAGGTCGTCGGCGTGCTCCTCTTCCATCTTGAGGATGTCTTCGATGGTCCGACGGGTGGTGGGGTCGTCGTTTCCGAGCCAGCGGATGATCTCCGAGTAGGTCTCGATGGCCACCCGCTCGGCCACCAGGTCCTCCCGGATCATTTCTTCCAGCGAGCCGCCCTGGTGGTACTCCGCATGGGACCGGGTGGCGAGACCCTCCGGGTCGAAGTTGGGCGTGCCCCCGAGTTGCGTGATGCGCTGGGCCACCCAGTCCGCGTGCATCTGCTCTTCGTTGGCGTGCTGCAGGAACTCGCTGGCCACCGGCCCGGCGTTGATGCCGCTGGCCATGAAGTAGTGGTTCTTGTACCGCAGGATGCAGACGATCTCGGTGGCCAGCACCTCGTTCAGCACGTCGAGCACCTGCTCCCGGTCGGCAAGGTAGGCCCCGGTAATGGCGCCTTCCTCCATCTTCGCCCGGGCCCGCCGCTGGATCTCCTGAAGGTCCGTCTTGAAGGGTTCTTTCATGTCCGCGTCCTCGTTTCGGGGCGTTTGCGCCTGCTCGACCGTCCTGGGAAACCCCCTGGATGATCGAGTCTTCCTTCTCCCGGGTTGTCTCGTGGGTTGATAAGTCATCCCGTGCGGGAATGCAAGCGCCGGATGATTGAAAAAATCCTGCAAAAACGATAGAGTTGGACAGGTTCCCATGGCTGTCTATCCACCCATCGAAACGGCCGACGAGATCGATGCTCCGGCTGCGGAGGCGTCCGAGGATGCGGTGTTGCTGGACGAGGTGGACGGCCCCGACCCCGTGGAAGAGCCGTCCGGGGCACTGGTTCCCTTCGACGCGCTACAAAGCTACCTGTCGGAGATCCGCCGCTACCCTTTGCTTACGCGCGAGGAGGAGCACGAGTTGGCGGTCCAGTACAAGCAGTTCGGCGACATCGAGGCCGCCTACAAGCTGGTGAAGTCCAACCTCCGCCTGGTGGTGATGATCGCCCGGGAGTACGAGAGGGCGTTTCGGAACCTCCTGGACCTGGTGCAGGAGGGCAACATCGGGCTCATGGAGAGCCTCAAGAACTTCGACCCCTACCGCGGCGTGCGGTTCCCGTCCTATGCGGTCTGGTGGATCCGCGCCTACATCATCCGCTACCTCATGAACAACTGGCGCATGGTGAAGCTGGGCACCACCCAGGCCCAGCGGAGGCTGTTCTTCAACCTGCAGAAGGAGAAGGAGAAGCTCGAAGCCGAGGGCTTCGTGCCCGCGGCCAAACTCATCGCCCAGCGGCTGGACGTGAAGGAGTCCGAGGTGGTGGAGATGACCCAGCGGCTCTCGGGCCGGGACCTCTCTACCGACGCGCCCATGGGTCACGGCGAGGCCCCGACGCTGCTCCATACGCTGACGGACGACCGCCCGACCCCGGAAGAGAGCCTGGCCGAGGACGAGTACCGCCGGGCGGTCAGCGAGCGCCTGAAGACCTTCGGCGAGGGCCTGGAGGACAAGGACCTGGTGGTCTTCCGGGAACGGCTGATGGCCGAGCAGCCGTTGACGTTGCGGGAGATCGGCGAGCGGTACGGCATCAGCCGGGAAAGGGTCCGGCAGATCGAGAACCGGGTCAAGAAGAAGCTCAAGAAATACCTGTCGGAGGAGTTCGACCAGCTCGACGGGTTCCGCGAGCGTGCTTGATGTTCCGGGCGGGATTCTGCTAAGAACCCGGACATGATCTTCGAGAACAGCATCGAAATCGACGTCCCCCGGGACAAGGCGTGGGACTTCCTGTGGGACGTGGACCGGCTGATTTCCTGCGTTCCGGGTTGCGAGGAAGCGACCACCGTGGAAGCCGGCAAGCACTACAACGCCACGATGGTGGCCCGGGTGGGTCCCTTCAAGGTGACGTTCCCCATCAAGATCGAAGTGTTGGAGAGCGAGCCCAAGCAGCGCATCAAGGCCCGGGCGTCGGGCAGCGACAACAAGATCGGCAGCCATCTCAAGGTGGAGCTCGACGTTTCCCTGGAAGAGAAGGGGAGTTCGACGCTGGTCTCCTTCGTCGCTTCCGTGGACATCCTGGGCAAGCTGGCGACCCTGGGACACAGCATCATCAAACGCAAGGCCGACAACGACGTGGCGGCCTTTGCGCAGGCGGTGAAGAAGGAACTCGAGGGAGGAGCCTGACCCATGCTGCGTCCGTTCCGCCTGGAAGAGCCGGAGAGCGTCGGGGAGGCGTCCCGGGCGCTGGCCCGCTACGGCGACTCCGCCAAGGTCTATGCGGGGGGCACCGAACTCCTGCTGGCCATGAAGGAAGGGCTGGTCCACTACGACTGTCTCGTCAACGTCAAGAAGATCGCCGGCCTGGACCGGATCCGGCAGGACGACGGGAGCCTCCGGCTGGGGGCCTTGGCCACCCACAGGCAACTCGAACGTTCCGAGGAGCTGCAGGACAGGCTGCCGGTGCTGGCGGAGATGGAACGCAACGTGGCCAACCTCCGGGTGCGCGAGGTGGGGACCATCGGCGGCAACCTGACGTTTGCCGAGCCGCACGCGGACCCCGGCACGCTGCTGCTGGCGCTGGACGCCTCGGTGGTGGCGCAGAAGGCGGACGGGGAACGGGAGATCCCCATGACCGGGTTCTTCGTGGACGCCTTCGAGTCGGCCCTCGAAGAGGACGAGATCCTCACCGAGATCGTCGTCCCTCTGCCCGACCGGAACGCGGCCGTCCGCTACCGCAAGTTCGGGTACCTGGAACGCCCCAGCGTCGGGGTGGCCCTCCAGGTGGTGGCGGACGAGGCGCGGGAGTCGGTGCGCGACGTCCGCATCGCGGTGGGCTGCGTCGGCCCCAAGTCCATGCGGGTGGAAGAGGCGGAGGAGGGTCTGCGGCAGAAGGGCTTCGACGAGGCTGCGAGCCGGATCGCCGACTCCGGCGACGTGGCCGCCAGGGCCGCGGACGCCATCAGCGACCTCCACGGGTCGGCCGAGTACAAGGAACACATCGTCAAGGTGTTGTTGACCCGGGCCTTCAACGACATTCGCGCCGAGTTGGCCGGTTGAACCGCGCGGCCAGCCCGAACCGAGCGGAGGCATCAGCTATGACGGAGAGAGGACGGCAGACCCTTCCGCTATCCTTCCACGTGAACGGGACCCGCCACGACATCGAGGTGGAGCCGCACGAGCTCCTGCTCGACGTGATCCGCAAACGGCTGGGACTCACCGGCGCCAAACGCTCCTGCGACGTGCAGGTCTGCGGCGCCTGCACGGTGCTGCTGGACGGGCGCCCGGTGAGCTCGTGCACCTTGCCGGCATTCGAGGCCAGGGGCAAGGAGGTACTCACCATCGAGGGGATGGCCCAGGACGGCAAGCTGCACCCGCTCCAGGAAGCCTTCATCGAGTACGGCGGTTTCCAGTGCGGGTTCTGCACTCCCGGAATGATCCTCACCGCCAAGACCCTGCTGGACGAGAACCCCAACCCGTCGGAAGAAGAGGTCATCGAGTACATGAACGGCAACCTCTGCCGTTGCACCGGCTACAAGAAGATCGTCGAGTCCATCATGGGGGCGGGCCGCGGCGCCGGACCCTCCTGATCCCCTCCCGCGGAGCTACGGGGGTTTCCCGGAACCCCGCGGCTCCGGGAAACCCCCGGCCTCGCCGCGCCTTCCTCAGGCGCGGATTTCGGTTCGCATGAACTTGATGTAGGCGATGCCGAAGCACACCGCCACCAGCGCCACCAGCGTGAAGAACATGGGCAGCATCAACCGGAGGCTCTGGCCCAGGGTGAGGGGGGTGACGATCAACCCCCGGAGTTGCTCGAGCTGTTCCGGCAGGATCGGCACCAGGGTCCGCGCCACCGGGTTCAGCAGCAGGCGCACCGACTCGCTGTAGAGCACGCTCGGGGACATGCGCCCCAGCACGGTCTCGATGGTGGCGAGCCGGGCCGTTTCCGCGGCGGTCCCGGGGTTCGGGACCATGAGTCCGGCCACGACGCTGGCGAGGACGCCCACGAAGATCCCGAGGAAGAGCCACAGGGCGATGGAAGCCAGGGCCGCGGTGACGGTGCGCCGGAGGAGCATGGACAGCACCATGGCAAGGGCCAGCCAGAAGCCCGTGTAGGCGATCCCCACCACCGCGAAGAAGAGCATCCGCCAGAGCTCCTGGGCGTTGGGCAGAAAGCCCAGGAGGTTGATGCCGAGGCCGATCACCACCAGCAGGATGGACACCCACAGTATCGCCAGGGTGGTGAGGCCCGCCAGGAACTTGCCGTTGATGAGGCTGTCCCGGTAGATGGGCTGCGAGAGCACCCGGCTCAAGGTCCCCCGTCCGTACTCGCCGCTGATGCTGTCGAACCCGAGGGTGATGCCCACCAGCGGCCCGAAGTATCCCAGGAAGGTGGCGAGGGAGAAGAAGAATGCCTCGGTGGTGAGGAGTTGGAGGAACACCAGTTGCGTCGGGTTGTCCTGGACCTCCTGCCGGATGGCCTGCCCGGAGATATAGACCGCCAGGACCCCGGGCAGCATGATGAGGGCCAGGAGGATCATGAACCGGAGGCTGCCGAAATGGTCCGAGAGCTCTTTCCAATACACGACCGTCATGGCTAGGCCTCCCTGAAGTACTTGAGGTAGATCTCTTCGAGGGTGGGGTCCTCGGCGCGAAGCTGCAAGAGGTCCAGCCCCTTCTCCCTCACCAGCTCCATGAGTTCCGGCCTCACGTCACGGGTGCACCGGATGAACCATCCGGACTCCCGCCTCTCGCATTGATCGACCCCCGGCAGCTTCCCGAGGGCTTCCTCCATGGGGTGCTCGCCCCGGACCTCCACCAGGAAGTTCCATTGGTGTTCCTCGAGCACGGCCTTGCCGAGCTCGTCGGGGCTCCCCTGCACGATCATGCGGCCGTGGACGATGATGCCGATGCGCTGGCACACCCGCTGCACCTGGTGCAGCAGGTGGGAGCAGAGCAGCACCGTGAGGCCGCCCTCGCGCCGGAGCTCGATGATGAGGTCCAGGAGCCGGTTGACCCCGTCCGGGTCGATGCCGAGGGTCGGCTCGTCCAGGACGATGACCTCGGGATCCTTGACCAGCACTTCGCCGATGCCCAGCCTCTGCTTCATGCCCCGGGAGAACTCCCGCACCGGCCTGTTCCCGTCGCCCATGAGTCCCACCTGGTCGAGCACCCGGTCCAGCAGTCCGGGGACCTTCCCCTCCTCGATGCGGTTGAGCCTGGCGATGTAGGCGAGGTTTTCCCGGGCCGTCAGGTCTTCGTAGAAACCGGGGTTCTCCGGCAGGTAGCCGACTCGCCGCTTGACCTCCAAAGGCTGGGTCGTGGGGTTGAAACCGCACACCGACGCGGCCCCGTGGGTGGGCTCGGTCAATCCCAGCAGCATCAGGATGGTGGTGGTCTTGCCGGCGCCATTGGGACCAAGGAAACCGAACACTTCGCCTTGGGCGATCCCGAGGTCGAGGTCGCTCACGGCGATCTTGTCCCGGTAACGCTTGGTCAGGCTCCTGGTTTCGATGATATGGCCGCTCATCGCCGTCCCAGCCGGATGAAGACGGCCGCCAGCCCCAGCACCACCACGGCCACGATCAACGCGCCGATCCATCCCCAGATGGTCGGCGTGGACACGGTGACCCTGAAGTCGATGGACTTGCTGACGTCCGGACTGTTGGTGGTGACCGTCAGCACGTAGTCCCCGGCCACCGCCCGGTCCGGAGCGGTGACCTCCATCTTCACCTCGCGGAGCTCCCCCGGGTTCAGGGAATCCACCTTGTCGGGCTTGAAGTTGACCTCCCACTGGTCGGGCTTGCTGGAGATGAAGGCGAGGTTGTTCAGGGGCGCGGTGCCCGCGTTGGCCACCAGGAAGTCGATCTGGCCCTGCTTGCCCGCGGTCACCGAGCCGTTGAGCCGGCCCGTGGCCGTGCCCAGGTTGAGTTCCCGGGTGCCGGACAGCGTGACCTGGAGGTCGGCCTGGGCGGTGAAAGCGCCCGAGCGCGCCCTGACCACCACCGGGTAGTCACCGGGGTCGCCGAGCAGCGGCGGCTCGATCTCCACGCTCAGGGTCTCCGACGAATCTTCCTTGAGGGCGATGGACGATATCTGGGTGTCCTCGAACTGGGGCTTGACCTTGACCACCCAGCCCGGAGGGGCCTGGGCGGCCAGGGCGGTGGTGAGGGGGTTGTCGGTCTCGTTCTTGAGATCCACTCCGAACTTGAAGGTCTGGCCGCTGGCGCCGCTCAGGACCGGGTACTGGCTCTCCATCTTGAGCCCGCCGGTATCCACCTTCCCGGCCGAGACGCTGAGGAAGAGCTTGGCGTTCTCCACCTTCTCCCCCTTGCCGTCCCTGGCGGTCACCGCCACTTCGTAGTTGCCCGGCTCCACGTCGTCCGGGAGCTTGACCTTGAGTTCGAGGGTGGTGGACTTCTCCCCCTGGACCATGATGCCCTTCACCGGGTAGCTCGGATACCGGGAATGGAACCCCGCGGTCCACCCTTCGGGCGCCGACCCCACGTCGATGGCCACCTGCACCGTCGCCTTCCTCGGGTTGACGACCTCGGCGTCCATCTCGAATTCCTGGCCCGGCCCCACGGTGACGTGGGTGTAGGCCATGATCAGCTCGAACGGCTCCTTCTCCTCGTCGGGTACGTCCGACTCGCGGGCGGTCGCCGGTTCCCCGGTTTCGTGCGAGACCCCCGATACCGGCAGCAGCAAGACCGGCAGGAGGCCCAGCACCAGCCAGACGAGACGAGCTTTGCGGACACTCATAAGCAATTCCTCCAGGATTGGTGTGGTCCCTATAGTAAAGCACGGGGAGCGGCCGGGTCAATAACGCGGGCGCAACCGCCCGTCGGATTTGACTTTTTCGGCCCGTGCCCACGAAGGGGGCGCGCATGGGCGACCGCGGGCGGCTAGAGTTGGCCGAGCTGGCGAAGCCCTTCGTAGAGCACGATGGAGACCGCGTTGGCGAGGTTCAGGCTCCTCACCGCGGGGCTCATCATGGGGATGACGTAGCTGTGCGCCTCGTTGGCGTCCAGGATGTGCGGAGGCAGCCCCCGGGTCTCCGGGCCGAACACGAGGAAGTCGTCGCGCCGGAACCGGGCCGAGACGTAGGACCTCGCCGCCCTCCTGGAGAAGTAATGCAACCGCTCGCGGCCGTGCCGCTCCATGAACCGTTCCCACGAACCGTGCACCCGCAGGTCCACGTGGGGCCAGTAGTCCAGACCCGCCCGCTTGAGGTGTTTGTCGTCCAACCGGAAGCCCAGGGGCTCCACCAGGTGCAGCGGGCTTCGCGTGGCCGCGCACAGGCGCGCCACCGAGCCGGTGTTGGGAGGGATCTCCGGTTCGAAGAGCACCACGTTCACGGAAGCCTCGCTCCTGCCTTCGCACCGTTCACGGCTGCCGGCCCGTCGTTGCGCGGCGGCGCTTCCGTGCGGGGTCCGGAGGCGCCGCGGGCGCGCCGGGTTCCTTGACTTGGGAACAAGGTTCCGACTAACAATAGCGTCACGATTGTTCAACCCGTCTCGCGCTCCGGGCCGCGGGCCAACGCCCCGACTCCGTCCGCGCGGCGTCGGCTCCCGGCGCTCCGGGGTCCGGCGGAGTCGCCGGCGGCGCGGCGGTCGCTGTGGGAGTCGGCTCCCGGCATTCCGGGATCCGGCGCCCGTGGTCGAATCCCATGGGAACCGTCATCGTTGCCGGAGCCTGCGGCTTCATCGGCTGGAAGGTTTGCGAAGGGCTCCTGTCCCGCGGCGATTCCGTCATCGCGGTGGACAACCTCGACGCGGCCTACGACGTGCGCCTCAAGGAGTGGCGTCTGGCGCAACTGGAGGCGCGGCCCGGGTGGGCGTTCCACCGAGTGGACGTGAGCGACCGGGAGGAGGTGGAGTCCTTCGGGCGGTCCTTGGGCGGAGGCCGCGGGATCGACGCCGTCGTCAACTTGGCGGCCCGGGCCGGGGTGCGCGCCTCGGTGGCCGACCCGTGGACCTGCGTGGCCGCCAACGTGACCGGGAACCTGAACCTGCTGGAGCTCTGCCGAAACCTGGGGGTGGGCAGGTTCGTGCTGGCCTCCACCTCCAGCCTCTACGGCGGCGACGCCCCGCGCCCTTTCCGGGAGGACGCCGACACCGGCCGCCCGCTCTCCCCGTACGCGGCATCCAAGAAGGCCGCGGAGGCCATGAGCTACAGCTACCACTTCCTGTACGGCTTCGACTTGGCGGTGCTCCGTTTCTTCACCGTCTATGGGCCTGCGGGCCGGCCGGACATGAGCCTCTTCCGGTTCGTCCAGTGGATCAGCGAGGGCCGGGAGGTGACCGTCTTCGGCGACGGAAGCCAGCAGCGGGACTTCACCTACGTGGACGACGTGGCCAACGGGGTGCTCGCCGCCCTCGTGTCGGTGCGGGGATACGAGGTCATCAACCTGGGCTCGGACGAGCCCGTGGTCCTGAACGAGGCCATCCGCTTGGTCGAGCGGACGGTGGGCCGCAGCGCCGCGGTGCGGCATCAGGAGCGGCATCCCGCCGACGTGGAGGCCACCTGGGCGGACATCTCCAAGGCCCGGAGGCTGCTCGGCTGGAAGCCCGAGACCGACTTCGAGAGCGGGGTGCGCGAGTTGGCGGCGTGGTACGGCCGCAACCGCCGCTGGGCCAGGGACATCGCCACCTGAGGCTTGCTTCCCCGGGCGGCCGCGGGGACGGGACACCGCCGCCTGATGCATGCTTCCCCGGGTCCTTCCGGCGATTTTTTCCGCCGCCCCGCGCCCGGGAGTCGCCAACTTGCGCGGGTATGCTAAACTGTCCGGACAGGCTCCCTTGCGGAGGACGCCCTGTGGAGGGCGGCTTCCGGAGGCCGCCGCATGAGCATGGAGAGGTGACCGAGTCCGGCTTAAGGTGCACGACTGGAAATCGTGTGTACCCCAAAAGGGTACCGGGGGTTCGAATCCCCCCCTCTCCGCCACTCCGGGGCGCCCCCTCTTTCTGCCTGACACCACCATCATGAGTTCGGCTGAGTTCCACGGCCTTCGGACCACGGGGGAGCCGCTCCGCGACGGGGAGTCTGTGGTCTTCTTCGACCGCAAGGACCGGGAGTACCTGAAGACGCTTCGGGCCGGGGAGACCATCTCCATCCGGGGCGGCGCCATCGCTGCGGACGACGTGCTGGGCAAGGCCGACGGCGTGGTCGTGCGCTCTTCGCTGAAGGAGCGCTTCGTGGTGCTGCGGCCCACCCTGGAGCGGTTGATCCCCAACCTGCCGCGCAAGGCCCAGGTGATCTATCCCAAGGACCTGGCGCTCATCCTCATGTGGGGTGACGTCTATCCCGGGGCCACGGTGGTGGAGGCGGGGGTCGGCCCCGGGGCGTTGACGCTGGCGTTGCTGCGGGCGGTGGGACCCGGGGGGCGGGTGGTCTCCTACGAGTTGCGGGAGGAGTTCGCCCGGGCCGCGGAGCGGAACGTGGCCCGGTACTACGGACCCGCGCCCCAGTGGACGCTGGAGGTGGGCGACGTGTCCGAAGGGCTCCGGGACCTGAGCGCGGACCGGATCTTCCTCGACCTCCCCGAGCCTTGGCGGCAGACCGAACGCGCCTGGCGCGCGCTGCGCCCCGGCGGGGTCTTCCTGGGCTACGTGCCCACCGTGCTGCAGGTGAAGGGTTTCGTGGATTCGCTGCAGGAGCACGGCGGGTTCGCCTGCATCGACACCATGGAGACCCTGGTGCGCTACTGGCGCGTGAAGGAGATGAGCGTCCGGCCGCAGCACAGGATGGTGGCGCACACGGGCTTCGTCACCGCGGCCCGGCGCATCGAGCCGGGCCCGTGAAGCCGCTCCAATGAACGTCTGATCAATCCCGGCTTGGCCCCCCTCTCCCTGCGGGAAAGCGCGTCCTTCGACTTCGCTTCGCTACGCTCAGGACGAACGGGAGTAATTGTTCGGAGTTTCCCGGGGTCACTTCTTGCGGCAGCCCCCGCAGTAGCAGAGGTGGGATTCGGCGTCCTGGACCAGCCCCTCGTCCAGGTTGTGGCAGATCTTCCTGCACTCGTGGCAGATGTAGTAGATGCCTTCGAAGGTCTTGTTGATCTTTTCCCGGTTGAGCACGCGCCCCTTGAGCTTCTCGATGCGGATTCCCAGGAGGTCTTCGTACTGCCGCTTGATCTTCAGCCGGCCGGCCGCGTCGCCCGGAAGGTCCTGGTCCTCGACCTCGTCCGTTCTGGGATCCTTGGCCGCGCCCTTGGCCTGTCCGCTGCTGCGGGCCGCCTTCCCGGCCTTGGCCGTTCGAGGCTTGTTGTCTCTGGCTGGAGTCATCCGTGGCGCCCATGAGGGAATAGCCGTTCGGTTTCCGATTGTCAACCGGGGAGCTTGCCTCGGGTCCGCCACCGGACCCGGGGCAGGCGAGTTGGGGTTGGGCGGGAGGGCGCTTCATGCTTTCGGGGGGCCGAAAGCCTGGAGCGTGCGGTTTCATTGTCGTTCTGCGCCGAAGGCGCCGACGATGTGCAGGGCATCTTCAGCGGGGCCGAGGGTGGAGGCAGTGAAAATCCCCAGGGCCAAGTCCGGGTGACCGCTGGCCCCGCTCCGGTAGAACTCGACTCCCCAGTTTCCGGTACCCAGACTACGACTGCCTGCTTGACCGCCAGAAATCTGGCCTATGAAGAGTCCCGGACTGCCGGCGGTGCTGTTGGACGTAGTGTCGAGGTTCACTCTCCAATTGCCGAGGGATTCGCCGTTCTCCATGAAATCGGTCACGGTTCCGCTGACACCTGAAAAGGAGCCAGCCCCGCCGAAGTTCGCGTTGATGGTGGCGGTTGCGGTGAAGGAGCCGACCTCTGCGGTTTCCAGCGCGCGCGAGCCGCCCGAGTCGCTGTAGGTAGCCGCGGAATAGAGACCGGCTGCCGGACCTCTGAAGGTGGCCATGCCGGTGATAGGGTGGATTGAGCCGGTCACACTGCTGAGCAGGCCCGACGAGCCATGCGCGAAGGCCCCCAGGTCGTAGAAGGTGCTGGCGGCGGCGGGGTCGTCGGGCATCACCAGCCATACTCCGAGGGTTATGTAGAAGGTGTCCGCGCTTCCCCCGGCAGGTTGCTTCGTGATGTCCGAGTAGAGGATGGCATGCGCGGTGTTTCCGGTGGGGACGGTTTTGTGCAGCACGGCGCCGTTCCAACCGGTTCCAAGGCTGGGGAGATCACTGTCGTCGTCAACCGAGAAGGTGTTGGCCCCCGTGCTCGACACGGTCAACCCCAGCGTCGGCGCGGCGTCGCTGCTGGCCCAGCTTGCGGTGGGCGTCACCGTCCGCATGGGATCCGATCCCATGTTCCGAGTGTTGTTCACCACGGCTGTCTGCCTTTGGGCCCGCTGGCTCCCCCCTGATCCGAGCAGGGGGTTGGTGACGTTGAGGTTGCTGCCCCGGATCAGCCTCCCTTCGAGGCCCCTGGCGTGGGCTCCGTCGGAAGTCCCGTCAGGGCCGTTGTTGGCCTGCCAGACCATCTGGTTGATGACCGTGGTCTCGACGTAGGGCGCGCCGCCGGTGGATTCGAAGTCGTACTTCCCAAGGACGATCTCGCAGTCCGGGCCGTCGGCCGGGCACACGAGGACATTGCTGCTGCCCTTGGAATAGCCGCCCAACGGCCGGCTCTCACCGGCAAGGATGGGGCCTTCGGTCAGGGTATGGCCAATGGGCAGGTACAGGGTGGTGTAGGTCACGACCGTGGGGGCGCCGCCGGTGGATTCGGCGGCGCCGTTCTCGGCAAGGGAGACGACGCAGTCCGGGCCGGCGTCGGGGCATTTGAGTTCGGTCCTGGCGTCGAAGGTTTGGCGAAGTATGTAGGAGGTGCCGGCAAGGATGGTGATGGGATCCTCGGGCAGCATGAGGTCGCCTTCGGGCAGTTGGATGGTGGTATAGGGAACGGTATCTACGGTGGGAGTGCCGCCGGTGTACTGGGCGGCGCCGTCCGGGCCACCGGTGATGACGCAGTCTTCGCCGCCTTGGGGGCAACTGGCGACGGCCCTGAGGCCATCGGCCTGTCCGACGGGCCGGCTCGTTCCTGCCGGGATGGTCAAGATGGCGCCCGGTTCCAGCACGATGCCCTGAGGCAGCGCTATGGGGGTAGGCATGGGCAGCGCCGCCATCTTGCTGCTGCTGCCGCCCCCGCAGCCGGCGAGGGCCGCGACCATGAGGACGGTTGCGAGGACGAAGAGGGCGTCCTTCGACTTCGCTCCGCTACGCTCGGGACGAACGGGGAGGATTGTCCCGAGACCTTTGCATGAAGCGGGATTTCGGGATGGGGAGTGTCGCAACCCACACGAATTCCGGAAGCGCCTTGGATGGAAACGGTCTTCGGTTGATCTCATGTGAAGTCTCCTTCCTGGTTCATACGGAGCGCCCGGGGTCGAACGGGGTCGATCCTCCCCAACCCATCGAGGGAACCGCTAATCCATCCTGGGTGTCTCGATTGTTCAGGGTTTCCCGAGATACGAACGCCCACTTCGTCGTTCCTGCAGACGCCCACCCGTCATTCCCGCGAAAGCGGGAATCCGGAGGAATCATGCATGGAGGATCGAGTTGACCGAGAAGGGGAATCCGACCTGGAGATGTTTGTACGACGAGAGCGATGAAGAAAGCGGATTCCCGTCCCCGCTTCCGCGATGACATGCCTTCGCGGGAATGACGGGGGGGGGGGGGGGGTCTCCTGGCAATGGGTTCCAGCGGACGATTTCGACGCATGGCCGGATTCTTTTGCGCTACTGCAACCATGTTCACGGCGTCTGTTTACGGGAACCTCTGAACAACCGAGACATCCAGGGTGGATGCCCTCACCCTGACGATCCCGTCCCCGTTCGTCCTGAGCGAAGCGAAATCGAAGGACGCGCTCATGGCCCCTGGCTCGATCGTTCAGGATTTCTTATAGCATATATCAGCGGGATTGGGCAATACGAACGTCCCTCTCCCCGGCGGCGGATACGGGTTGCGGCCCGCTACAGGGAGATTCCGGCGAACACCGCAGCCGCCAGGAACGCGAGGACCACCACAGAGGAACGGTCCAGCCTGCGCAGGACCGCCTCCGTGTCCTCGTGGCCGACGCCTTCCGGGGACTCGTGGAGCCGGACGAAACGGTGGCCGATGCCCATGCACTGCCAGACCCCGAGCATGACGACGAAGAAGGCCAAGAGCAGCTTGACGGTCAGGGCGTCGCCGAACGCAGCGGCGTAGGAGGCCCGGTGGAGGGCCTTGAGGTCGGTGATCTGCGACGCTCCGGTCAAGGTCAGCACGCCCAGCAGCGCAACCTGCGCCGGGTTGTATACCTGCAGCACGCGCGCCAGCAGATCCGCGCGGCTTTCCCGCAAGGAATCCTGCCGCAAGGCCGGCAGCAGGATGAGCCACAGGGCGGCGGCGAGTCCGGTATGGAGGGTCAGGGAGAGTATGTGGAAGTCCGCGGCCAACTTCAGTCAACGGCCCTGGAGCGCCAGCCCAGCAACGCCCGCTTCTCGATCTGTTTCCCCGGCGCCTGGTAGTCCTCCGTGAGCCGGGCGAGACGCTTGCGGAACTCCTCCGCGCGCTTCTCCAGGCCTTTCTCGAAGGCCCGAAGCTCCTTCTGCCGCCGTTCCCGGAACAGCGCCATCTCCCGCTCACGCTGCTCCAGGAACTCCGAAAGCTCGGCGTCCCACTGGTCGTGGAATCGCGCCACCGCGGTGCGGACGAGGTAGTTGAGGTCGTCCTTGACCACGGTGGACCTGTAGCAGCGGGGGCAGAACAGCACGTTCCCGATGGTGAGGCGGCCGGTCTCCACTTCGTATGCCTGGCCGCAGGAGAAGCAGGGGAGGGACACGGGCCATTGGTCGGGAGCGGGTATGGCCACCGAGGGCTGCGACGCGTCCACCCACGCCGGGGCCGGAGCGCCGGCCGCGGTCGGGGCGGCCTGCGGCGGCGCGCCCGGGGCGGGTGCGGCAGCCGCCGCCTCCGGGGGCTTGGCCGGGGCGGCCGTCTCGCCTTGCCGGAACCGGGACTCGAAGGCTTCGCCGAAGTCCGTGTCGGCGTGGATCTCCCGCGCGCGGCCGATGAGGGCCTCCTCGCTCTCCACGTTGTTGGGATCGGTCACGCAGCAGTCCACCGGACAGACCGCGGCGCAGGCCTCGTAGTCGTGGAAGCCCACGCACTCCGTGCACAGCAGCGGGTCGATGACGTAGATCTCGTCCGCCTGCGTGATGGCGTTGTTGGGGCATTCCGGCTCGCACGCGCCGCAGTTGATGCACTCGCTGGTTATCATGGTAGCCATGGACTCGGAGCCCTCCCGGGTTCTGGACCTCTGCGCAGGCCTCGTGGAGCGGGGCCGCGTTCGACCCCTTCGGGTCACCGTTTCGGATAGCAGCGACCGGGGCGCGAGTCAAGCTGCGTCCCCCCGCCGGGGCGCTCTTGACAGTGAAAGACGGCTCTGGTAGGCGTCCTACACCCGACCGGGCACGGCGTCCGGACCGGCCGCGCAACGCGAGCGAGATGAACGACTGAACCCGACGACGGACCAGCCGCCGCTTGGCCAGGCCAAGAGGGCGCGCTGGTCTTTTTCGTCGAAGGCGTTGGCGTTGCGCCGGAGGCCCGGGGCGGCGTGTCCGGCAGCGTCTCACGGAGGACCCGATGAAGAGCTTGGGCCTGATCTCGCCCAACCTGGACGACCCGACCATCCAGGAGTACTACCGCATCCTGCCGGAAGGCATCGAGATAAAGGGCCGGCCCTTGCAGGTCGGCGCGTTCACGGACGAGGACTTCGCCAGGGTGGACGAGGCCTTCGCGGACGTGGTCCGGGACTTGGCCGGCGAGTCCCTGGACTTCCTGATGATCACCGGCGAGTTGTTCCTTTCCTACCGCGGTCCGGGCTCGGACCGGCTGGTGCTCGACTCGGTGAGGGAGATCACCCCGGTGAACGCTTCGACGGTGTTGACCGCGGTGGTGCGGGCGCTCAAATCCCTGGACGTCTATCGGGTGGTCATGGCCTCGCCGTTTCCCCACGACCAGGACGAGAACCTCATCCGGTTCCTGGACCACTACAACGTGGAGGTGGCCGCCAACCGCGGTCTGGGCTACCACAACACCCAGGAGATCTGGGAGTTGGCCCCCGAGACCGGCTACGACTTGGCGGCCGCGGTCCTCGCCGAGTGCCCCAACGTGGACGGCATCTACATGCCCTGCAACAAGTGGCGCGTCTCGTCCGTCATCGAGCGGCTGGAGGCGGACCTGGGCAAGCCCGTCATCACCAACACCCAGGCATGGATCTGGGAGGCGTTGAAGGGGCTGGACCTGGAGCCGTCGCTTCCCGGATACGGAAGACTGCTCGACGGGACCATCGGCTGAGCGGAGGCCGCGCCGTTCCCGTTCCCCCGGTAGGGGTCGGCCGCGCTTCCCGAGGCGGGGCCGCCCGCCCTCAGAACGCCGTCAGCACCACTCCCCCCAGGAAGATGGCCCCGGCCCCCGCGGCCACCTTGAGGGTCACCTTCTCGAAGGACCGCAGGAAGACCGTGCTCAGGAGCACGGTGAAGAGCGGGGTGGTGGCGATGAGCGGCGACACCAGCACCACGTCCCCCATCTCCAGCGCGGTCATGTTGCAGGCCACCGCGGCGCTGTTGAGCACCCCGGACAGGCCGAACCAGCCCAGGGTCTCGCGCCGGAACACCAGCTCGCGGTGCTTTCCCGTGGCCAGCAGGTAGGTCACCAGGGCCGCGAATGCCCCTCCCTGCACCACGCAGATGGCCAGCGGAACCGACTCGATCATGGTGTAGGCGAGCTTGCGCATGGGGTTGGAGAAGCCCCCCAGGAACGCAGCCATCACCGGCAGCAGGAGATAGACGCGCCGGTAGGGGAAGGCGGTCTCGGATTCCTTGATGCCCAGGAGGCTCGCGCCCAGCACGATGAGCAGGGTCCCGACCGCGATGGGGACGGTGACGGTCTCCCCCAGGAGCGCCACCGCCACCACCCCGGCGAACAGGGGGGTGGTGTTGCGCAGCGGCGAGGCCCGGGAGATGCCCACCTTGCTGGCCGAGACGAACAGCAGGATCTGGGTGCAGAAGGGCGACAGCACCCCGGCGCCGGTGAGCAGCAGGAGCCCCGCGGGGGGCGCGCGGTCCAGGGAAGCGAGGGGACCCAGGGCCAGCAGCAGGATGACGGTGGAGGTGAAGAGCGAGAAGGAGATGGCGCCGGTGGGGGTGCCGTAGTTCAGGCCCAGCCGGGAACAGATCTGGCCGGACGAGAAGCACAGGGCGGCGCCCAGGGCCAGCAGCGGGATGAGGGGGTCCACGGCGAGCGCGGGCGGCGCGGCCGCGCCCGCTTCCCTTTCATGGGCCCCGGAGCCCCTCCGGGCCGGAGTCGATGTACCGGATGCCCCCGGCCAAGCGCGTCAGGGTCCGGTCCCTTCCGAGGACGTGGATGACCTCGTAGATGCCGGGGCTCACGGTGGAGCCGGTGAGCGCGACCCGTACCGGCTGGGCCGCCTTGCCCAGGCCGATGCCCCGTTCCGCCACCATCTCGCCGAAGGCCCCCTCGATGCCGGCCGGGTCGAAGTCGGCCAGCGCCCCCAGCCTCGCCGCGGCCTCCTCCAGGAGCGGGCGGGTCTCGGGGGTCAGGTGCTTCCGCGCGGCCTTCTCGTCGATGGAGACCTCATCCGTCAGGTAGAAGCGCCCCATCTCCGCGAGCTCCGCCAGGGACTTGGCGCGCTCCCTCAAGGTGGCCACCATCTTCTCGAGCCAAGCGCGGTCGTCCGGGGCGTCGTGGCCCTGGGCCGTGACCCAGGGGACCGCGTCCTCGGCCAGCCGGGACAGGGGACGGGCCCTGAGGTAGTGGGCGTTGAGCCACAGCAGCTTGTCGGGGTTGAAGACCGCGGAGGACTTGCCCACCGAGTCGATGCCGAACTTCTCCACCAGTTCCCCGCGGTCGAATATCTCCTGGTCGCCGTGGGACCATCCCAGCCTCGCCAGGTAGTTGTTCAGCGCCTCGGGGTAGTAGCCCATGTCCCGGTAGGCGGTGACCGAAGTGGCCCCGTGCCGCTTGCTGAGGCGTTTCCTGTCCACTCCGAGGATCAGCGGCACGTGGGCGAACACCGGCGGCTCGGCGCCCAGGGCTTGGTAGAGCTGGAGTTGCCGGGGGGTGTTGGACAGGTGGTCGTCGCCCCGGATGACGTGGGTGATGCGCATGTCGATGTCGTCGCAGACCACGCAGAAGTTGTAGGTGGGAGTACCGTCCGAGCGGGCGATGATGAGGTCGTCCAGTTCGGCGTTGTCGAAGGCCACCCGGCCCTTGACCTTGTCCTCCACCACCGTGGTCCCGCGCTCCGGCGAGCGGAACCGGACGGTGAAGGGCGCGCCTTCCGGCAGCGGCGCTTCCGCGCGCTCCCGCGGGCGGCAGGCGCCGTCGTACATGGGCTTGCGCTTCCCTTCCAGCGCGGCCCGCCGCTTGGCGTCCAGGGTCTCGGCCGTGCACACGCACGGGTAGGCGTCGCCCGCGCGCAGCAGGGAGCGGATGCGCTCCCGGTAGAGGCCGCTCCGTTCCGTCTGGTAGAACGGCCCCTCGTCCCAGTCGAGTTGCAGCCATTCGAGGCTGCGGAGGATGGCGTCGATGGCTTCCGGCGTGGAGCGCCGGCGGTCGGTGTCCTCGATGCGGAGTATGAACCTGCCCTGGAGGCCCCGGGCGTGGAGGTAGTTGAACAGCGCGGTGCGCGCGCCGCCGATGTGCAGGTATCCGGTGGGGCTCGGGGCGAAACGTGTTCGGACTTCGGGCATGGAACGAGCCGCTTGCGCGGGGCCGCGGAAACGCGAGCGCGGAGCCGTTCCGCTCACGGGTTCCGCCCCGCGCCTCGCGGCCCTGATTGTTACTGGCGCGGTCCGGCTTTGTCAAACCGCGCGGGCCCGGCGGGCAGCGCGCCGCGGACGCCCCACCTCCTCATTCCCGCAGATGCCCCATCTCGTCATTCCCGCAGACGCGCACCCTCCGTCATTCCCACGAAAGCCCACTCCCGTCATTCCCATGAAGGCCCACCCCTGTCATTCCGCAAAAGCCCACTCCGTCATTCCCGCGAAAGCGGGAATCCACTTTCCAGGAACCCCTGAACAATCGGGCAGAAGGCATGAGAGCGTCCTTCGACTTCGCTTCGCTACGCTCAGGACGAACGGGGATGGGAGTCCATCGCTCCATATGTGGGTGTCACGTCGAATCCCTTTCCGTGGATCTGGCAAAGTGGATTCCCGCTTTCGCGGGAATGACGGGAGTGGGGCTTCGCGGGAATGACGAGGTGGGAGTCTGCGGGAATGACGAGGTGGGAGTCTGCGGGAATGACGAGGTGGGAGTCTGCGGGAATGACGAGGTGGGAGTCTGCGGGAACGACGAGGTGGGAGTCTGCGGGAACGACGAGGTGGGAGTCTGCGGGAACGACGAGGTGGGCTTCGCAGGAATGACGGAGGGTGCGCGTCTGCGGGAATGGCGGGGCAGGCGTCTGCGGAGCAAAGACGTCGTGACCCCTTTCGCTTGCCTTCCCCTCCTGCCTTGCCCACATGAAAGCCGGAAGGACGCGGAAAAGTTTGACCGCGCGGGCGGTGTGTGTCATAGTCTCTACTCCATCGCATGTCACTGGAGAGATGGCCGAGCGGTCGAAGGCGCACGCCTGCTAAGCGTGTGTACCTCAAAAGGGTACCGAGGGTTCGAATCCCTCTCTCTCCGCCATGTCTGCGCCCGTAGCTCAATTGGATAGAGCGCCAGACTACGGATCTGGAGGTTAGGGGTTCGACTCCCTTCGGGCGCGCCACTCGCTTGCTCATCAGGCCGCCGCGGGGCGCGCAGCTGCCAAGGAAACCGATATGCGTCCTTCGACTTCGCTTCGCTACGCTCAGGACGAACGGGGACAGGAGATCAGGGTAAGGGAATAGCCCACCTGCGGCTCGATGGATCAGGGAAGCCGTGGTAATGCTCCCTGAAAGCTGTAAAGGAAACCCTGAACGATTATCCACGTTCGTCCTGAGGAACCTCTGAACAATCGAGACATCCAGGATGGATTCCCGATCCCCTCACCCTGACCCCTTATTTCCGTTCGTCCTGAGCGTAGCGAAGCGAAGTCGAAGGACGCGCTTTTCCACGGGAGATGGGGTTCGAGCGGGGATTGTTCCGAGTTTCCTGAACGTAAAATCGGACCTTTGGTTTCCAAGGGTCCGGGAAGGAGGGACACGATGAAACGCAACCTCTTCATGTGCGCCGTGATCCTGTCGCTGGCGTGCCACGCCGCGGCCGGGTCGGCCTTTGCACAGGCCGGGAAGGTCACGGCCGGGGATGTGGCCTACCATGCGGGGAACGACGAGGTCAGGGGCTACCTGGCCCGTCCCGCGGACGGGAAGGCGGGTCCCGCCCTGGTCCTCATCCACGAGTGGTGGGGACTGAACGACAACATCCGCGAGAACGCGCGCAGGTTCGCGGAGTTGGGCTACGTGGCCCTGGCGGTGGACCTCTACGACGGCCGGGTGGCCTCGGACCGGGACGGGGCGCGGAAGCTCGCCGGCGGCGTGCGGAAGGACCCGGATTCGGCCTTCGCCAACCTCCGGCAGGCTGTGAGCTACCTCGCCGGGCTGGAGGGGGAGGTGGACCCTGCCCGGATCGCCTCCGTGGGCTGGTGCTTCGGGGGCGGCTGGTCCTACCAGATGGCCAGGAACGACCTGGGCGTCAAGGCGTCGGTGATCTACTACGGCCGGTTCAACCCCAGGGACGACCTCAGCAGGATGCGCGCCGCCATCCTGGGGCACTTCGGGGAGAAGGACCGCGGCATAGAGGTGGACAACGTCCGTGAGTTCCAGGCGAAGCTCAAGACCCTGAAGGGGGACCACATGGTCTTCATCTATCCCAACGCGGGGCACGCCTTCGCCAACGCCGACAGCCGCAACTACGACGAGGCCGCGGCCGAGACCGCGTGGAAGCGGACCCTGGAGTTCTTCGACAGGAACCTCTAGCGCCCGCCCGGCTTGTCGGCCGGCCCGGACGAGGACCAACCACCGACGACCTTCCCCAACCGGCCTTGGAGGACATGGAATGACCGAGCAGGGACGGGTGCTGCTGCCCGCCGACGTTCGTCCCGAGCGTTACCGCATCACGCTCGCGCCGGACCTGGACCGCTTCACCTTCGACGGCAGCGAGTCCGTGGACGTCCGGGTGGAGAGCGCCACCCGGCGCATCGTGCTGCACGCCGCGGAGCTGGAGATCCGGCGGGCGGCCCTGGAGCAGGCCGGGAGCACGGTGGAGCCCGCACAGGTGGAGACCGACGAGGAGCGGGAGACCGTCACCCTGGTCTTCGACCGGCCGGTGGCGCCGGGTCCCGCCAAGCTGCTCCTGGACTTCACCGGGCAGCTCAACGACAAGATGCGCGGGTTCTACCGCAGCGAGTACCGGGTGGACGGCCGCAAGCGGCACATGGCGGTGACCCAGTTCGAGGCCACCGACGCCCGGCGCGCGTTCCCGTGCTGGGACGAGCCCGCGGCCAAGGCGGTGTTCGAGGTCACGCTGACGGCGCCCCAGGACCGGACGGTCATCTCGAACATGCCGCCGAGCGGCACGGAGACAGGGGAGGACGGTCGCAAGACGGTGCGGTTCGCGGAGACGCCGGTCATGTCCACCTACCTGCTGGCGTTCGTCGTGGGCGAGTTCGACTTCGTGGAGACGCGCACCCGGGAAGGCGTCGCGGTGCGGGTCTATACGCCTGCGGGCAAGGGCGAGCAGGGGCGTTTCGCCCTGGACGTGGCTTCCCGGACCCTGTCGTTCTTCCAGGAGTACTTCGACATCCCGTATCCGTTGCCCAAGATGGACCTGATCGCCATCCCGGACTTCGCCGCGGGGGCCATGGAGAACTGGGGGGCGGTGACCTACCGGGAGACCGCCATCCTGGTGGACCCCGAGGAGTCCTCGGCCGCCACGCGCCAGCGCGTGGCCATCGTCATCGCCCACGAGCTGGCGCATCAGTGGTTCGGCAACCTGGTGACCATGGAGTGGTGGACGCACCTGTGGCTCAACGAGGGGTTCGCCTCGTGGGTGGAGTACCTGGCGGTGGATCACCTGTTCCCGGAGTGGGACATGTGGACCCAGTTCGTCTTCAGCGACTTCAGCCGCGCCATGGCCCTGGACGGCCTCGAGAGCTCGCACCCCATCGAGGTGGAGGTGCGGGACCCGAAGCAGATCAACGAGATCTTCGACGCCATCAGCTACAGCAAGGGCGCTTCGGTGATACGGATGCTCGCCGCCTACCTGGGCGAGGAAGCGTTCCGCCGGGGGTTGCAGCGCTACCTGCGGCGTCACCAGTACGCCAACGCCACCACCGAGGACCTGTGGCAGGCCCTTGGGGAGGAGTCGGGCCGGCCGGTGAAGCGGGTGATGGACACGTGGACCAAGCAGACGGGCTACCCGCTGCTGTCGGTGGAAGTGGGGCGGGGCGCGGTGGAGGTCCGCCAGAGCCGGTACCTGCTGAGCGGCGCGCCGGACCGGGACGACCCGAGCCGGTGGTCGGTCCCGGTGGGCCTTCGCGCCGAAGGGGAGGCGGACGCCTTCCGCCTCCTCGAAGAGGCGGAGGCGAACCTGGGACCGGCGCCCCGGGGTTGGCTGAAGCTCAACCCGGACCAGACCGGGTTCTACCGGGTCAACTACGGCCCCGGTCTGTGGGACCGGCTGGCCGCGGCGGTGGAAACGGGCGGGCTCTCGGCCACCGACCGCCTGGGGATCCAGAACGACGCGTTCGCCCTGGCCCGGGCCGGCCGCGTGGGCGCTCCCCGGGCCCTGGGCATGGCGTCGGCCTACCGCAACGAGACCGACTACACGGTGTGGGCGGACCTGTCCCACAACCTCCGGGCCTACGACGTGCTCCTCTCCGACCGGACCTGCCACGAACCGTTCCGCGCCTTCGCCCGGGACCTGTACCAACCCGTTTGCGCGAGGGTCGGGTGGGACCCGCGGCCCGGGGAGGGCCACCTCGCGACCATGCTCCGGGCCATGGTCATCGGCATCCTGGTGCGCTACGGCGACCCCCGATCGGTGGGGGAAGCCTTGCGCCGGTTCGACGGGGAGGCGGGCGGCGGCAGCGCCCTGGCCCCGGACCTGCGGGCCGCGGTGTATGCCGCGGTGGTGGAGAACCGGGGCCTGGAGGGTTACGAGGCGGTGCTCCGGGCGTACCGGGAGGCCGAGCTCCACGAGGAGAAGAACCGCTGCCTGCACGGGTTGGGATGCAGCGCGGACCGGGAGCTCCTGCGGCGCACGCTGGAGTTCTCGCTGTCCGGGGAGGTGCGCGCCCAGGACACGCCTTTGGCGGTGGCCGCGGTGGCCGCCAACCGCTTCGGACGGGAGTTGGCCTGGGACTTCCTGCGGGAGCGGTGGGCCGAGTTCGACGGCCGTTACGGCCAGGGCGGGTTCATCATCGCCCGCATCGTGTCCATCACCACCGAAGACTTCACTACACTGGACAAGGCCCGGGAGGTGGAGTCCTTCTTCGAGGCGCATCCGGCGCCCGCGGCCGCGCGCACCATACGCCAGTCGTTGGAGCGCATCCGCTCCAACGCCCTGTGGCTGGAGCGCGACGGCGAGTCCATCGCAAGGTGGCTCGAAACGTACCGGCCGCGGTCCGCGTGACCCGCGGGACCGGGACAGGGAGGTTATCCATGGCGCGGCAAGCCGAACTGCTTTCGTTCGTGACCTCGGACCACGAGACCCTGCACGGGCTCCTGTTCCGCGCGGACGCGCCGCGGCGCGACGACTTGGCGCTGGTGATGGTCCACGGCGTGGCCATGAGCTTCTACACCGGCCCCCTGCCGGTGTTCGCCGAAGCCCTGGCCGGGCGCGGCCACCACGCCTTTTCCATCAACACCCGGGGCCATGACTGGATCGCCCGGGCCGGCGACCTGACCGCGTTCGGAGGCGCCACCTGCGAGGAGTTCGAAGACTGCCTGCTCGACGTGGACGCCGCCATCCAACGGTTGCGGCAGCAGGGGTACGCGCGCTTCGTGCTGGTGGGGCACAGCCTGGGCTCGGTCAAGTCCCTCTACTACCAGGGAGTCCGCCGCCGGGACGACGTGGTGGGCGTGGTCTCGTGCTCCGCCCCCAAGCAGTTCTACGCCGCCCGGGCCGCGGAGGACCCGGAGTTCGAGGCGCGCATGGCGACGGCGGAGGAACGGGTGGCCAGGGGCGAGGGAGAGGAGTTCCTGTGGGCGCCGGCCAGCGGCGCCACCGGACTGTTCACCTGCAGGACCTACGTCAACAAGTACGGCCGCCACCACACCACCGACGTGCGCCCCCACGCCGCGGCCCTGGGCTGTCCCCTGCTGGTGACCGCGGGAGAGGTGGAGGCCGCCTACTTCCGCGAATACGCCCGGGAACTGGCCGAGGCCGCGGGACCCGACGTCTGCACGTGCGTCATGGTCCCTGGCGCCAACCACTTCTACGCCGGTCGGGAACAGGTGGTGATCGACGCCATCGACGGCTGGCTCAGGGAGCACGCGGCCTAGGGACCGGACCCCGGGAGGGCGCCGGCGCGGGTCACACGCTCCCCAGGGACAACAGGGACAGGGACTTCACCTCGAAGTCCTTGACCCAGTACTCGCCCGTGTACAGGTTCTCCGCGCCCTTGACCATGTTGGCCCGGGCCTGGCTGGCCACGTACTGCTCCATGTCCTGTTTGGTCTCCCAGAAGGTGAGGGAGACCCCTTCGTCCGGGTTTTCCGAGCTCTGGAGCAGTTGGCGGCCGCGGAACCCCGGCATGTTCGCGGTGGCCGGAACCACCACATCGTTGTAATACTGCTCGTACTCCGCCCATTTCCCGAGTCGAAGCTTGCCCCAGAAGATCCTGCAGACCATGGTTCCCTCCTGACGGACTGGTATCGGACGGCCGCGCGGGTCGGCGAAGGGCCGGAAGCCTCGGTCCCCCACCGCCGCAAGACCATTGTAAACGCGAACCCGGAGGTTCCGCAATCGGCCGGCTCAAAGAGGCGGGACGATGCCGCCCCCGAGGATCCCGGGCGCCACCTCTGTGACGCTGCCGGGCCAAAGGTCCACGCCCAGGAGCGCCATGCCGGCGTAGAGGCAGGTGGAGGCCGCGAGGCTTGCGAGGAGCGCGCCGGCAGGACGCATGCGGGCTTCGGTGACGAGGTACGCCAGGATGAACAGGGGCGGGACCACGAACATGCCCAGCAGGAAGACGGCCGCGAAGAAGCCCACGGCCCAGCCCATCATGCGCACGACCGGGAGCCACGCGACCGGGGACGGATCCGCGGCTTGGTCGGGCGTCTCCCGGCGGCCGCCCCAGAGGTCGTCGAGTGCGGAGTCGAGCCGTTGCATGACGGGGGGATGGAACTCCCCCGCCAGCAGCACGAGGGTCAACGCGAGGGTGGGGAGGCCCACCACCAGCGGCAGCACCTGGACTTCCGGAGGATAGCCGAGTCCGACCCACAGCAGGAGGGCGATGAACCCGCCCACCGACGCGGTGAAGGCCAGGGAACCCTTCATGGGCCTCCGGCTCCTCCAGGTGGCCGCGGGCGGCGCGAGCGTCCGGTGGGCAGGGAGCCCCTCATGGGCCTCCGGCCCCCTTCTCCGCGGCCTTTCGGCGCAGCGACTTGACGACGGGCAAGGTCACGGTGACGAGGGTCAGGACCATGAGCACCACCACGATGGGCTGGCCGTAGAAGATGTCGTAGCTCCCGTCGGAGATCATCAGCGATTGCAGGAACGCCTGTTCGGCCAGGGGTCCGAGGATGAAACCGATGACCACGGTGATGAGCGGGAAACCGAACCGGCGCATGCAGTAGCCGAAGACGCCGGCCGCCACGGCCAGGCCCACGTCGAATATGCTGCTCCGCAGCATGTACATCCCGACGAACACCAGCACGAGGACGAACGGCGCGATGGTCCGCGAAGGCAGCGTGCTGAGCCGCGCCAGCCAGGGGACCGCCAGCAGTCCCAGGCCGCTGGTGAGCACCTGGCTGATGACGATCCCCAGGAGCAGCGCATAGACCAGGTCCATGTGGTCCCGGAGCAGGAGCGGCCCCGGCTGCAACCCGTGGAGGACGAAGGCTCCGAGGAGCAGGGCCATGTCCGCGCTGCCCGGGATGCCGAAGGCCACCGTGGGCAGGAGCGAACCCCCGTCCTTGGCGTCGTTGGCGGTCTCGCTGGCGATGATCCCTTCGAGGTTCCCCGACCCGAAGGTCTCGGGCTCGTCCGAGCCCTGGATGGCCACCACGTAGGAGAGGAACGAGGCGACCCCGGCTCCCACTCCCGGGATCACGCCGATGCCTGCGCCGATGGCCGTGGCCCGGGCCGCGGCCAGGGGCCTGGAGAGGGTGTCGCGGATCCCCTGGAGCGTCTGGCGCCGCCAGTCGGCGCCGGTGGCGCCGGCCGCCGCGCTCGCCGTCATCCCGCCGCTCGCCGAGTAACTGACGAGTTCGCTCACGGCCAGCATCCCCACGACGAAGGGGACCATGGGAAGGCCGTCCCAAAGGTATTCGCTGTCCATGGTGTAGCGGTAAACGCCGTACATCTCGGTGTACCCGATGAGGGACAGGAGGATCCCGAGGCCGCCTCCCACGAGCCCCTTGACCATGTTGCCCTTGGCCGCGAACGCGATGGTCACGAGCCCGAACACCACGAGCCAGAAGAACTCCGGCGGACCGAACGCGTACACCACCGGCTTGACCGCGGGGAGCAGGGCCAGGAGGACCGCGGCGCCGCCCAGGGAGCCCACGAAACAGGCCGTTGCGGACACGGCCAGGGCCCGGGCGCCCTCGCCCCTGCGGGTCATGGGGTAGCCGTCGAGGCAGGTGGCGGCGTTGGGCGGGGTGCCGGGGGTGTTGAGGAGGATGGCGGGCACGGACCCGCCGAACGTGCCGCTGCTGATGATGCCCGAGTACAGGAACATGGCCAGCATGGGGTCCATGCCGAAGGTGAACGGGAGCACCACCGCCAGGGCGGTGATGGTGCCGAGCCCGGGAAGCGCCCCGAAGACGACGCCCAGCGCCGTCCCCGTGAGCAGCATGAACAGGGCGGCCGGGTCGGTCACCCTCAGGGCGGCTTCTGCGAGCGCCGTCTGCATCGCATGGTCGGGACGCTTGCCCGTGCGCGGGCTATTTCTTGCCGGTCAGCAGAGGCTTGATGTCGCGCATGATCCCGGCGTTGGCCTCCAGCACCTTCCAGGTGGCGTCGGGGCCATCCGGGTCGAGGAAGAACCCTCCCTTCGAGGCCCACTCCCTGAAAGCGGCGTCCGCCATGATCTCCTGCATGGCCTTGCGCAGGACTTGCAGCCTGTCGTCGGGCGTGCCCGGCGGCGCGGCCATGATGCGCGGGACCCCCAGGACCGACAGTTGCGGATACCCCAGTTCGGTCGTGGTGGGGACGTCCGGCAGGTTGGGGTCCTTCTTGTCGGAGATGAAGGCCAGCATGCGCAAGTCGTCCAGCACGTTGCGGACGTGCACGTACCCGCCGGCGCCCGCTTCGGCGTCACCCCGGGCAACGGCGAGGGCGGCCTTGGGCAGGTTCTTGTAGCCGGTGACGAACTTCACCGGGAACCCCAGGGTGGCGCCCAGGGCGTTGGCCTCGATCCAGGTGACCGCGCCGACTCCGGTGGTGGCGAACTTGATGGCGCGGCCGGCCTTCTCGAAGTCCGCCAAGCTCCGGATGGGCGACTCCTTGTTCACGAACACGAACTGCTTGGCGTCCGAGATCTTCAGGATGACCTTGAAGCGGTTGTAGTCGATGGACGCCTTCTTGCCGCGCAGGATCTCGTTGGACTGGAAGGAGACGAAGTGGACGAAGCCGATGGTGTAGCCGTCGGGCTTGGACTTGAACAGGACCACGGCGCCCTTGCGTCCACCGGCGCCCGGGTTGTTCTTGACCACCACGGGCACGCCGAGCTTCTTCTCCAGGTCCGCGCCCATCTTCCGTCCCAGACGGCCATAGGCTCCGCCGGCCCCGAAGGGCACGATGATGGTGATGGGTCCGTCCGGGTAGGCGGCGGGCGTTTCGGGGGCGTTGGCCAGCGCCAGGACGCCCGACGCCAGGGCAATGGTCAGAATCCTCGTCAAACGCATGTTCCCTCCTTGCGGTAGTGTTTCCCTAGGGTAGCGGCCGTGGTCGGCCGGAAGCGTGGACCCGTGTCAGCCCGCGGGGTTTCGGCAGATGACGTTCAACAGGGCCTGCCGTCCCTCCTCCCTGACGGCCTTGAGGCCGCGTCCGAGCGCGCCGGGCAGCTCCGCGGGGTCTTCGACGCGCTCCGCGTAAGCGCCGCAGGACTGGGCCACCAGCTCGAACCGGGGCGAGGGCGTCAGGTCCGTGCCCGGAAAGACCCCGGTCTGCTGGGCCGCGCCGTCCGGGTAGAGTTCCCGCACCGTGCTGAGGGAGGCGTTCCACGCCCCGTTGTTATAGACCACGGTGAGGAACGGGGCCCGGTACTTCTGCGCGGTGAAGTGGCATGCGGTGGGGACGCTGAACATGTAGCAGCCGTCGCCCTCCGCGGCGATGACCGTGTGGTCCGGGGCTGCGAGCTTGGCCCCGATGGCCGCGCCCAGACCCCACCCCAGGTGCCCGGCCGGCGCCTGGCCGAAGTGGGAGCCGGGACGTTCCAGCCCGAGCACGGCCTCCACCGGCGAGGTCACCGCCTCCCCCATGACGATGGTCTTCTCGTCCATGGCCTCGGCGATGCAGCGGGAGACCCACAATGGATGGATGGGCCGCTCGTCCTTCACTCGATCGATGCGGGCCGCGAGTTCCGCGCGCCGCTGCCGGTGGGCGGCCTCGACCCGGGCGCGCCGCTCCTCCACCGCCTTCCGGGTTCCCGCGCCGGCGCCTTCGAGCTTCCGCCGGACGATGCGGTTGAGCACCGGGAGGGTGACGTCGGAGACCCCGGTCATGGCGTGGTCCACAGGGAAGTTCCACACCGGGATGGAGGAGAACAGCGGGTCCGCCTCCAGTTGCAGCACCGAGGCCCCGGGCCGGAGCCGCTCCCGGGTGGCCGGCGTCCACGGGACGTCGGTGTCCACGAGGAACACCAAGTCCGCCCGGGACAGGTGGGGGTCCACGTCGTGGCCGCCGTGGCACGGGTGGCTCGCGGGAAAGTTCACGTACTGGGACATGAAGTGCTGGACCACCGGTATGGCCAGCAGTTCGGCCAACTCCACCAGCGCCGACACCGCCTCGGGGTTCCGCCCCAGGTAGCGCGTGAGGATGACCGGCTCCGCGGCGTCCATGAGCAGCTCCGCGGCCCGCTCCAGGTCGTCCTCGGGAGCCTGGTGCTTGCCGGGGGGCTTGAACGCTTCCGCGGACACGCGGGTGGATTCCATGGACTCGTAGAGCCACTCCCGCGGCAGCGACAGATATACGGGACCCCGGGGCTCGGCCATGGCGATCTTGAAGGCCCGGGGGATGATGGCGCCGAGTTGCTCGTTGGCGCGGTTCTCGTAGTCCCACTTGACGAACTCGCGCACGATGCCGCCCTGGTCCCGGGATTCCTGGCGCCAGTGGATGTGCTGGCTCTTGCCCCCCGCCACTTCCCCCTCGGTGACCGGGGTGCGCCCCGCCACGAACAGCATGGGCGCCTGGCACGACTTGGCGTTGATGAGCCCTCCCAGCCCGTTGGCGGTGCCGGGCAGGGTGTGCACCAGCACCACCTGGGGCTTGCCCGAAACGCAATAGTAGCCGTGGGCCATGGAAACCGCGGCCTGCTCGTGGGGCGCCACCACGATCTCGGCGCCCCTGGACTCGCTGCGGCGCATCTTGGCCAGGGCTTCCAGGATCGGACCGTGGTCGGTGCCGGTGTTGGCGAAGATGTAGTCCACGTCCGGGTTGGCGTTGATCTGGGCCAGGAAGGCTTCCGCCCCGTTGGTTACGGCCACGTCCTGGAAAGAGGGTTCCGGCATGGGGAGGTCTCCCGTGTGAGTGGGTTGCCTGCTGGGTTGCTTGCCTACTGTGCGGCGAGGGAAAATATACCAATGGCGTCCGTCGGGTGTCAAGCCGGTCCTCGCCCGTTCGAGGTTTGACGCCGCCTCCGAATCGTCTTATGGTGGGCGAAAGCCGAAAGGAACCTCTGGACCATCGGGACGGAGGCAAGGGCGCGTCCTTCGACTTCGCTTCGCTACGCTCAGGACGAACGGGGATAATTGCTACGTTCAGGACGAACTTGCTACGTTCAGGATGAACGGGGATAGTCGTTCAGTAGTTCTGTTCAGTGGTTCCGGAAGTCGTTCAGTGGTTCCGAAAGCCGGTTGCCGGAGGGACGCGAGGATGGAACGGTCAGGACAGGCCCCGCAGGAGATCGAGGGCACCTACGTGTTCGACGGAGCCCTGTCGCGCAAGGGCTACCGTCTCAACAAGTTCTTCTTTTCCCTGAACAGGGCGGAGAACCGCGCCGCCTTCGGGGAGGACCCGGAGGGGTTGATGGACCGCTTCGGCCTGTCCGACTGGGAGAAGGGGAGGATACGGGACAGGGACTGGCTCGCCCTGGCCCGGGACGGCGGGGCCAACATCTTCGTCATGTACAAGATGGGCTCGGTGACGGGGGACAGCCTGCAGCACATCGGCGCGGCGTTCCGCGGACAGACCCTGGACGAGTTCCTGAGCACCCGCAAGGTCCGGGGGGCGCGGTAGCATGGGACGGATCATCGCCGGCATCGGGTCCTCGCACGTGCCCTCCGTGGGCGCGGCCTTCGACCAGGGCAAGCAGGACGCCCCGGAGTGGAAGCCGCTGTTCGACGGCTACCGGCCGGCCATGGAATGGCTCCGGGAGGCGCGCATCGACGTGGCCGTCTTCATCTACAACGACCACGGCACGGACTTCTTCTTCGACAAGTACCCGACCTTCGCCCTGGGCGTGGCCGACAGCTATCCGCCGGGGGACGAGGGCTGGGGCCCGCGTCCGCTGGCGCCGGTTCCCGGCGACCCGGAGTTCTCTTGGCACGTGGCCGAGTCGCTGATCCGGGAGAGCGAGTTCGACATGACCGTGTGCCAGGAGCTGGCGGTGGACCACGGGCTGCTGACGCCGCTGCCGCTGCTCTGGGACCACCTGCCCCAATGGGACATCAAGGTGGTTCCGGTGGTGGTCAACGTGGTGCAGCACCCGCTCCCCACCGCGCGCCGCCTGTGGAAGCTGGGCAAGGCCCTGCGCCAGGCGGTGGAGAGCTATCCCGAGGACGTGCGCGTGGCCGTCCTCGGCACCGGCGGGTTGTCGCACCAGCTCCACGGGGAGCGTTTCGGGTTCCGCAACGAGGAGTGGGACCGGTCGTTCATGGAGCGCATCGTGGCCCGGCCCGAGGAGTTGGCGGCCCTGTCGCACCACGAGTACATGCGGCAGGGAGGCGCCGAGGCGGTGGAGATGATCATGTGGCTGGGCATGCGCGGCGCCCTGTCGCCCCGGGTGAAGCTCGTGCACCGGAACTACTACGCGCCCATGCTGACGGGCATGGGGCTGTTGCTGCTGGAGGACGCCGCGGAGCCGTGAACGGAGAGCGCGCGCAGGAAGGAACGGACGCGCTCCGGGTGACGCTCCTGGGAACGGGACGGCCCAAGCCCCAGCCGGGGCGCACGGGACCGGCGGCTCTGGTGGAGGCCGCGGGGAAGTACCTCGTCTTCGACTGCGGCCGCTGCACGCTGCAACGCCTGGAGGAGGCCGGGGTTCCCATGGGCGAGCTCCGCTACCTGTTCCTCACCCACCTCCACTCCGACCATATCGTCGGCATCCCCGACTTCTGGCTGACCCCGTGGATCTTCGGCCGGGGCCACCGGCCCCTGCGCGTGTGGGGGCCGGAAGGCGCCTCCCGGATGATGTCCAGGCTGGCGGAAGCCTTCGAGTACGACATCCATCTGCGCCGGGACGTGGACGAGCGGCTCGACCCCGGCGGCGTCGAGGTGGTCGCCGAGGACGTGGAGCAGGGTTTCGTTTACGAAGAGGACGGGTTGAGGGTCACCGTCTTCGACGTGGACCACGCTCCGGTCAAGCCCGCCTTCGGCTACCGCATCGACTACAAGGGCCGGTCCGCGGTCCTCTCCGGCGACACGCGCTACAGCGAGAACCTCATCGAGTTCTCCCGCGGCGTGGACCTGCTGGTGCACGAGGTCGCCGCGGCCCCGGCCGAGGACCTGCAACGCTCCGAGCGGCTGGCCCACGTCATCGGCCACCACACCTCTCCGGAGGAAGCCGCCTCGGTCTTCTCCCAGGTCAACCCCAAGGTCGCCGCCTTCACCCACGTGGTGACGTACGGCGTCGAGCGCCGGGAGGTCCTCGAACGCGCCAGGGCAGGCTACTCGGGCGAGCTGGTCATGGGCGAGGACCTGATGCGCTTCGAGATCGCGGACGAGGTCACGGTGGTCCCTGCGGAGTCCTGACCGAGAACGGCCTTCGTCCCCGGATTCCCCGGGACGATTGCAACGTTGCAACGGCAGCGGCCCTGGTCTATGGTCAGGCTCGTCCATGACCGCGTACGCGACCCTGCAAGAACTGTTGCGGGACCGGGTGGAGAAGCGGCCCGACGCTCCCTGCCTGGTCCATGACGGCCGGCGCTGGAGCTACGCCGAGTTCGCCCGGGAAGTGGATCGGGCGGCCCGGGCCTTCGGGGCCCTCCCCCTGCGGAGGGGCGAGAAGGCGGCGTTGCTGCTGCCCAACTGCCCGGAGTACCTCTGGACGGTCTTCGCCCTGGGGCGCGTCGGAGGGGTGTTCGTCCCTCTCAACACCGCGCAGACGGCCGGGGAGCTGCAATACCTCCTGGCCCACTCCGAGGCCCGCTGCCTGGTGACCACCGACGCCTTCCTGCCGCTCGTGGACGGCGTCCGCGGCGACTGCCCCGAGCTGGAGCACGTGGTCACCCTGGGTTCCGGCAACGGCGCTCTGGGGTGGGAGGACTTCGTCGGGCAGGCGGGCGGCGGGGAGGATCTCGCGGACTCGTCCCCCGACGACCTGGCGTCCATCATCTACACCTCCGGCACCACCGACCGGCCCAAGGGCGTGATGCTCAGGCACTACGCCTTCGCTTTCGCCCCGAGCTGCCGGGCGCGCGCCCTGGGATGGACCGAGGAAGACCGGGTGCTGGTGGTGATGCCCCTGTTCCACGTGAACGCGCTTTGCCACATGACCATTGCGATGATGTCGGTGGGCGGCGCGGCGGTGCTCGGGGAACGGTTCAGCGCTTCCCGTTTCCGGGACGACGTAAGGAAGCACGGAATCACGACCTCGAGCATCATGCAGACGATCCCCCGCATCCTGTTGAACCTGCCTGCGGACCCCGCGGACGCGGACACGCCGTTGCGGCAGGCGGTGGCGCTGTTGCCGCCGGACGTGCACCTGGAGTTCGAGCGGCGTTTCGGCGTCACCGCGGTCCCGTCCTACAGCCTCACCGAGGACCTGCTGAGCGTCCTCGGTCCGCTGGAGCCGTCGGCACGGAAGCTCGGCAGTTGCGGCGTGGCCATCGCCCCCGAAGTGCACCAGGTGCGTATCTGCAACGACGAAGGGGAGGTCTGTCCGCCCGGACAGACCGGTGAGATCGTCAAGCGAAGCCCCGCGGTGATGATGGGCTATTACAAGAACCCCGACGCCACCGCGGCCGCCCTCCGGGACGGCTGGCTCTACACCGGCGACCTCGGCTACGTGGACGAGGACAGCTTCCTCTATTTCGTGGACCGCAAGAAGGACGTGATCAAGCGGAGCGGCGAGAACATCGCGTCCGCGGAGGTGGAGCGGGTGCTGAACTCGCACCCGCTCATCGCCGAGTCCGCGGCGGTGGCGGTGCCCGACGCCATTCGGCAGGAGGAAGTCAAGGCGTGCATCGTGCTCGACTCCGGCGGTTCCCGGGAGGACTTGCCGCCGAAGGAACTGTGGGAGTTCTGCGCCGAGCACTTGGCGCCGTTCAAGGTCCCTCGCTACCTCGACTACCGGCCGGAGCTTCCCAAGACCCCGAGCTCGAAGGTGCAGAAGAACCTCCTTCGGGAAGAGGGCGTGGGTCCGGGGGTAGTGGACCGGCAGACCCTGCGCGGCGCAGGGTGACCGGGCTGCAAGGCGCGCAACGTCCAAAAGGGGTTCGAAGGGTCCGTGCCGGGGCGAAAACTTCAGCGACGCAAGGGGGACGCACAGTGGCAAGACGCAACGACAGCACCGCATCGAAACATCGGCCGCAGGACCTGGGCAGCCCGAAGATGCGTTGGGGCAGCGACGTGGTGGCCGCGGTCGCCCGGGAGCTGGACCTCAAGTACATCGCGCTGGTGCCGGGCGCCAGCTACCGGGGTTTCCACGACAGCCTGGTGAACTACCTGGGCAACGAGAACCCGCAGATGGTCACGTGCCTGCACGAGGAGCACGCGGTCTCCATCGCGGACGGGTACGCCAAGGCCACGGACGAGCCCATGGCGGTGGCGCTGCACTCCAACGTGGGGCTGATGCACGCCACCATGACCCTGTTCAACGCTTGGTGCGACCGCACCCCCATGGTGGTGTTCGGCGCCACCGGGCCGGTGGACGCGCACAAGAGGCGTCCGTGGATCGACTGGATCCATACCGCCAGGGACCAGGGCGCCATCATCCGCAACTACACCAAATGGGACGACCAGCCGGCCTCGCCGCAGGCCGCGGTGGAGTCGGTCCTGCGGGCCAACCAGATGGCGCGGACCGCTCCCTTCGGCCCGGTTTACGTCTGCCTGGACGTGGGTCTCCAGGAGGAGCCGCTCAAGGAGGAAGTGCTCATCCCGGACGCGTCGCGGTTCGCTCCGCCGGCGCCGCCCTGCGCGCCCCCGGCCGTCGTCAACCGGGCGCGGACCCTGCTCAAGAAGGCCAGGTTCCCGGTGGTCCTCATGGGGCGCATGTCCCGCAGCAAGGCCGACTGGGACCGCCGGGTGCGGTTGGCCGAGGCCTTGGGGGCGCCGGTGCTGACGAGCTCCAACGACCCGTCCTCCTTCCCGACCACGCATCCGCTGCACGTGGCCCCGCCGGGACTGCGCCCTTCCAAACAGGCGGCGGCGTTGGTGAAGAAGGCCGACGTCCTGCTCAGCCTCGACTGGCTGGACTTGGCGGGCTTCCTCCGGGGCTGCCTCGGTGCGTCCCAGACCCAGTCGCCGGCCGGCAAGGCCATCGTCCACTGTTCCATGGACACCTACCGCACCAACGGCTGGAGCATGGACCACCAGGCCCTGCCCGCGGTGGACGTGCCGGTGGCGGCGTGCCCGGACACGCTGGTGGCGCAACTGCTGGACGGTTTCGGGCGCAAGCGCCCCGCGGCCGCGGGCCTGGCGAAACTCACCCATTGGACCCGCACGCCCACGGGCCGGGCGCAGCCGAGGAAGGGCGCTCCCATGACCCTCACGGACATGGCGCTGACGGTGCGGGAGTTCGCCCGCGGCAAGCCCGTCACCTTCGCCCGCCTGCCCATCGGCTGGCCCGGCGAGGGCGCCGAGTTCTCCGGCCCGCTGTCGTTCATGGGCAACGACGGCGGCGGCGGCGTGGGCAGCGGACCCGGCCACTCGGTGGGGACCGCCCTGGCCCTCAAGGGCAAGGGCCGGTTGGTGGTGGGAGTCCTGGGCGACGGGGACTACCTCATGGGCTGCAACGCCCTCTGGACCGCCACCCACATGGACCTGCCGCTGCTGGTGGTCATCGCGGACAACCGTTCCTACTACAACGACGAGATGCACCAGGAGCGGGTGGCGCTGATGCGCAAGCGGCCGGTGCGGAACCGCTGGATCGGACAGCGGCTGGACGACCCGCCGGTGGACCTCATCGCCATGGGCCGGGCCCAGGGCTTCGACGGGGAGGCGCCGGTTTCCACGTCCGAGGAGCTGGCCGCCGCCCTGGAGCGCGGCGCCCGCGCCGTGGCCAAGGGAGGCCGCTACGTCATCGACGCCCTGGTGGAGCCCGGATACGCCGAGACCGGCGTGGACCAGCGGGCCGGCATGGCGAAAAAGAAGGGTTAACCCTGTTTTCTCCCGGTCGTTTATGCTATCTGTCGAATAAGGTAGTTTGCCTTTATGTTATTCGGCGGTTAGCATAAATCCCGGGGAGGAGACCTTGGTTATTCCCGCCTCCCGCTCACGGGACCTGGAGCGGGTGTTCGACGAGCAGAACCCGTGGCACGAGACCGGCCGTGTCGATGCCGTCTCCGCCCCGCCCACGGAGCGCCCCTTGGCGGCCCTGTTGTGGCGGCGGTTGATGGACCGGCGGCTGCCGCGCTACCAGTTGATCGTGGGTCCGAGGCGAGTGGGCAAGACCACCGTCCTCTACCAGACGGTCCGCCGCCTGCTGGGCGAAGGCGTCAGCCCCCGCCGGGTGTGGTGGCTGCGGATGGACCACCCGCTACTGATGCAGCAGAGCCTGGGCGACCTCGCCCGGGAAGTGCTGCACCGCTCCGGCGCCGCGGCCGACCGGCCCGTCTTCCTGATGCTGGACGAACTGGTCTATGCCGCGGACTGGGACGTCTGGCTCAAGACCTTCTGCGACGACCGGTGGCCGGTGAAGGTGGCCGCGACCTCCAGCGCCACAGCCGCCCTGCGGAAGCGCCGTCACGAGAGCGGCGTGGGACGCTGGGAAGTCCAGTACCTCACCCCCTACCTGTTGACCGAGTACCTGGACCTCATCGGACAGCCCCACGAGACCCACACGGGCGATACCCTTGCCGAGACGTTGCGGGCCCTGCGGCGAGGCGAGCGCGCTCCCCGGGAGGCCGCGGACGGGCGCAAGAGCCTGATGCTCACCGGCGGTTTCCCCGAGCTCCTCGACCCCGCCCGGCGCGGCCCCGGGGACGATGAACGGGACCGGTTGCTCCGGTCCCAACAGGTGCTGCGCAGCGACGCGGTGGAACGGGCCGTTTACAAGGACATCCCCCAGTCCTTCGGGGTAGGCAACCCGCTGATGCTGGAACGGTTGCTCTACGTCCTTGCCGGGCAGATGACCGGGGTCCTTTCCCCCACCAACGTCTGCAAGGAACTCGGGATGTCCCAACCCACGTTCGACAGCTACCTCTCCTACCTGGAGAGCGCTTTCCTGGTGTTCACCCTGCCGAACTTCTCCGGTCGTGAAGCCACGGTCCAGAAGCGGGGCCGCAAGCTCTTCTTCCTGGACGGCGCGGTTCGCAACGCTGCCTTGCAGCGGGGTCCGGCGCTCCTGGAGGACCTCGTGGAGATGGGGTCCCTGTTGGAGAACTTGGCGGCTTCGTCCCTGTATTCCCTGGCCGTCCGGTCGGGGGTCCGTCTGCATTACTGGCGTGAAGGCAGGGACGAGGTGGATTTGGTCTTCAACCACCCGGGGCGTCCCCTGGCCTTCGAGGTCGCTTCGTCCCCGGGACACGCCCGCTCGGGCTTGCACGCCCTCATGGAACGCCACCCGCAATTCCGCGGCGCCTGCTACCTAGTGGCCCCCCAGGCGTCCACCCTCCACCCCGACGAGTCCACCCCGGGAACCCTGCCCCTGGACCTCTTCCTGATGGCGGTGTCCGCCCAGGCCCATCACGCGCTGACCCGGAGCATGGGCAGGTGACCCCCCGCCCTGCGTCCACCGTCCCTTCGGCCCCGCCGGCCCTGGATTTCGCCAGCGCCCCGGCTGCGTTCTCCGCGGTGGCGGAGGCATTGCGGCTGGCCCACGGGCACCAGTTCAACCCCGCGTTCGCCAGCGAGACCTCGCGCATCGACCTGCTGCCGCACCAGCGCATCGCGGTTTACGAACGGATGCTCGACCAGGACCCGCTGCGCTTCCTGCTGGCCGACGACGCCGGGGCCGGGAAGACCGTCATGACCGGCCTGTACGTGCGCGAGATGCTGTCGCGGGGACGCATCCGCCGGGTGCTGGTGGTCCCGCCCGCGGGCCTGGTGGGGAACTGGGAGCGGGAGCTCCGCACCCTGTTCCGCCTGTCGTTCCGCATCGTCACCGGCGCCGACGCGCGGACCGGCGTCCCGTTCCGGGGGCCGGGGAGCGACCGGGTGATCGTGTCCCTGGACACCCTCACCGGCGAGCGGACGTTCGAGGCGCTGCGCGAGGCCGGCACGCCGCCCTACGACCTCGCGGTCTTCGACGAGGCCCACAAGCTGGCGGCCGAGGCCGACGAACACCGGGTGCGCAAGACCCGGCGCTACGAGTTGGCGGAAGCGCTGGCCGGCTGCGCCTCTCCCTCGAGCCGGTTCGCCGGCCTGGGCTGGGCGGCGCGGCACCTGCTGCTGCTCACCGCCACTCCGCACATGGGCAAGGACTCGCCGTGGCGCCATCTCTGGCGGCTGCTGGACGCCCGGGTCTTCTCCACCGACGAGGCCCTCCGCCGCTTCCCGCGGGAGGAGCGCCGGCGGCACTTCATCCGCCGCACCAAGGAAGAGATGGTGGGCCTGGACGGAAGGCCCCTCTACCCGCGGCGCGCGTGCGACACATTCAGCTACGACCTGAGCCCCGGCCCGGACGGCGAACAGGCCCTCTACGACGAGACCACCGCCTACCTCCGCCGGGCCTACGGACGCGCCCTGGACGACCGCCCCGCGGTGCGGCTGGCCATGAGCGTGTTCCAGCGGCGGCTGGCCAGCTCCACCTGGGCCCTGTGGCGCTCGTTCGAACGCCGGGTCGAGAAGCTCCAGCGCGCCATCGAGGACTTGCAGTCCGGGCGCGTGGACGCGGCGGAGTTGCAGCGCCGGCAGAGCGGGCTCGACGGCCGGCACCGGAGCGATTTCTTCGACACCTACGGCGCCGACGAGGACGCCCTGGACGACCGCGGCGAGAGGAACGAGGAATACGAAGACGCGGTGCTCGGGGCGCTGGTCGCGGTCACGGTCGAGGAGTTGCGGCAGGAGATCCACCAGCTCCGGGCCTTGGGCGCGCGGGCGCGCCGGCTCCACGAATCGGGCCGCGAATCCAAGTTCGAGAAGCTGCGCGAGGTGCTCGAAGACCCGCGCCAGGCAGGCGAGAAGTGGCTGGTCTTCACCGAGCACCGGGACACCCTGGACTACCTGGTCCGCCGCCTGGAGGGGATCGGCTTCTCCGGGAAGCTCGCGCAGATCCACGGCGGCATGGCTTGGCCCGAGCGCGAGGCCCAGGTGGAGCGCTTCCGACGCCCGGACGGCGCCCGCTACCTGGTGGCCACCGACGCCGCGGGGGAGGGCATCAACCTCCAGTTCTGCCGCCTGATGGTGAACTACGACGCCCCCTGGAACCCGGCGCGGCTCGAGCAGCGCATGGGCCGCATCCATCGCTACGGCCAGAAGCACGACGTGCGCATCGTCAACCTGGTGGCGGGCGGCGCCCACGAGGGGCGGGTGCTGCAAGTGCTGCTCGAAAAGCTCGACGCCATCCGCGCGGAACTCCGGTCCGACAAGGTGTTCGACGTGGTGGGACGCCTGTTCGAGAACGTCTCGTTGCGGGAGTACATGATCGAAGCGCTTACGGACGAGGGCGAGCGGCGCGTGGTGGAGCGCATCGAGAGCGCCCTCACCCCGGAGCGGGTGCGCGGCCTGGACGAGCGGGAACGGCAGGTGTACGGCGCTCGGGGAGAGGTGGCCGAGCGCCTCGACGAGCTCCGGGACGAGATGGAGCACGAAAGCTACCTGCGACTCCTGCCCGGCTACGTGCGGCGCTTCGTGGAAAAGGCCGCGGACATGTTCGGCCTGGAGGTGCGCGGCGACCTGGACGGCTTCTTCTCCCTGGTCCCCGGCCATGCAGGCGCTCCGGACCCGCTCCTTGCCGCACTCGAAAGCTACCCGGCGCCGGCCCGGGAGCGCCTGTGCGCGCGCCGCCCCGAGACCATGCGGGGGTCGGCCATCGAGTCCGACGCCCCCTGCATCTGGCTGCACCCGGGGGAGCCCGTGTTCGATGCGCTTTCCGACTTGGTGCTGACGAGGTTCGGCCGCGACGCCTTGCGCGGCGCCATCTTCACGGACCCCAGGGCCGACGCCCCCTACTTCTTCCACTTGGCCGAAACCTCGGTCGAACGGGAGCCGGAGCCTGCGCCGGACGCGCCGCAACAGCCGGAGTTGTTCGAGGCGGAGGACGCGGGCCGAACCGACGTTGGGGCCGAGCCTCTGGACCAGGCCGACGGACGGACGAAAGCCGCGGGCGGACCGGGGGTCGGACTACGCCTCGGCGCCTCGGACGGAACCGACGGGCGGACGGAAGCCCCTGGCCGGCCCGAGGGACCGGCCGAGCCCCGTGAACGCCAAATCGTCGAACGGCGGCTGCTGGGGTTGCGCCAGGACCCGGACGGCGTGGCCGAGTGCCCGGTGGAGCGACTGCTGTTGCTGGGCGGGGCGCCGCAGGTCTTTCCCGGCGCGGTGCCGCTGGCGGCTCGCGCCATCCACATGAGGACCGAAGCCGCGGACTTCGCAGAGGGGCAGGTGCTGCAACGGCTGGTGGCCGGGCACAGGGACGCGGCGCGCGCCCGCCTGCCGGACCAGCGCCGCCGGACCGGGGTCGGGTTCGACCTGCGCGCCGCGGCGTTGGCCCAGCACCGCACGAAACTGGGCGCCGCGGGGGAATCGGGCGACGCCATGGACGAGGTCCGACAAGAGCAGCGGACCCTCGCCGCGGAGAAAGAGCGCGCCCTCGCCGGGCTCGACGCCGACCCCGGCCGCATCGTCCCCGGCGGCGTGCGCTTCCTTGCTCACGCCCTGGTGGTGCCCGCGGACGACGCCGGGGAGACCGAACGCCACGACGCCCGGGTGGAGGAGGTCGCGGTGGGCATCGCCCTGGCCTGGGAGCGCGAACACGGCGCGGAAGTGCGCGACGTCTCCCGCCCCGAGCTCGCCCGCGGAGCCGGCCTGCCCGACTGGCCCGGCTTCGACCTGCTCTCCACCCGTCCCGACGGCGAGGTGCGGAACGTCGAAGTCAAGGGCCGGGCGGGGCAGGGCAACATCCGGATGGAGGTCAACGAGTGGAAGCAGGCGTGCCACCTGAACGCCCGCTACTGGCTCTACGTGGTCCTCGACTGCGCCACCCCCGCGCCCAGGCTGCTGCGGGTGCAGGACCCCTTCGCCAAACTCCTGGCCTCCCGCCGCGACTCCGCAACCTACGCCATCTCCGCCAAGGCCCTCGCGGAGGCCGCGGAGCGCGGGTGAAAGGGGAGACCGTTCGTTGCATGTGCGGGACCCCTTCGTTAAACTTCCGACCGGAGAGCATGGCGATTCGACTGACGCGGTGGAGTTGCCAGGAGCGGCCGTTCCCCGACGACCGTGGCAAGGCGCCGGAACGGTTCTGGAAGACGAGGGACGACATGAAACAGTACGAGCAGAAAGATGGGACAGCGGTTCTGGAAGACGGACTCCCGGAAGGCGGGATCGAAGATCCACAGGATGGCGATGAAGAGCTTGAAGGGATCGTCCGCTACTCCATAACGAGCTACGGGGCCGACATGCCGGTCGAGAAGTTGGTGGAGCGTCTCGACCGGGAAGACATCTTCATTCCTCCGTTTCAACGGCAATTCGTATGGACGCAGGCGCAGGCGTCCCGGTTCATCGAATCTTTGCTGATCGGACTTCCGGTGCCGGAAATCTTCCTCTTCCGGGAACCCGATTCGGGGAGACTCATGGTCGTGGACGGCCAACAACGCCTGCGAACCTTGCAATGTTTTCGCGAAGGCATCCTTCGTGGACGCGAGTTCCGTCTGGTCGGCGTATCGGGAGAATTCCAGGGGAAAACCTACAAGGACCTGACCTATGACGATCAGCGCGAATTCAACGAATTCTTGCTGCATGCAACCATCTTCCGACAAGATAAACCAGACGACAACCGAGGTTCCGTTTACTCCATCTTCGAGCGCTTGAATACCGGCGGAACTCCGCTGCAACCTCAAGAAATCCGTGCTTGTGTGTACCTGGGAAACTTCAACGACCTCCTATCGGAACTTGCGGATAACCCCAATTGGAAGAAGATATATGGCCTGAGTAGTGAGAGAAAGAAGGACGAAGAGATCCTTTTGCGCTTCTTTGCACTCTATCATGCACAAGAGAAGTATAAGCGCCCGATGAAGCAATTTCTGAATGAATTCATGGAAGATCACAAGAACATGGATGATGAGCTGATAGGTCGGTTTCGTCAAGGATTCGAGAACACCATCACAACGGCGGCCAGGATTCTCGGACCGAAAGCCTTTCGCCCCGAGAGAAACCTCAATGTTTCCGTCGCCGAGGCAGTGCTGGTAGGGCTCGCTCACCGTCTGGAATCCGGCCCGATCCAAGATCGGGAAGGTTTACGGGTTGCGCATGAGCGGTTGTTGGAAGGTCTGAGGAAGGAAGAATTGTACACCACCGGGACTACCAGCAAGGAACGAGTCAACAGACGGATCGAGCTTGCCCGCGCCGAATATGAGGCGGTCGAATGAGTTTTCAGGACAGCAGGCGCTTGGAAACGGCTATCGATTCCGCGCGCAATGATGCTGCTTCCCCGCAACTGTCGGAGGAAAATAAAGTGTGGCTTGCCCAGCTCATGACGATATGGGCTTCGGGCTACCTGGAAGCCATGTGTCGAGGCGCAGTGCTGGAATATACGAGAAAGCGGGCGAATCCGAAGGTTGTCAACTTTGTGAGCCGAAGCCTGGATCGGTTTCCGAACCCGAGTATGGACAACATACTGAATCTGGTGCAAAGACTCGACAGCGACATCGCTGATGATCTCCGCGATTTCGTTGACGAGAACATCAGCGAGAGCGTGAACAGTATCGTAGGACTTCGGAACCGGATTGCCCATGGACGCTTCGCAAACATCAGCGTTGGGCGAATTACGGAGTATTTCGACAACGCCAGGAAGTTCGCTCGGAAGATGGAAGAGCTTTTGCAATGATCCCGGGTTCTCCGCTCGGTCCGCTGGAGGAGCGGCCTGTGATAGGCAGCGGCTTGGATGACCTGAAAAGGGACCGGCTGGAGCACTACTTCCGCGCCCGTTTCCCGGAGTGGTCGCCGCCTGACGATTGGCTCCCGGTCCTGACGGCTCACAAGCTCGCCGCGGTCACCGACTCCGGCCCGACGCCGACGCACTTGGGAATCCTCCTCTTCGCCGATCAGCCCGAGCAGTACGTCCCGGGCACCTTCATCGACATGGCTTCCTACAGACATGACGCGCCGGACGGCAACTCCGCGGACAGCGAACGCATCACCGGGCCTGTGCCGGAACAGATCAGGCAGGCGACCAAGTACCTGATGCTGTCGCCTCTGACGCCGACGGTGTCCAGGAAGGAGGACGACGGCCGCCACGACTATCCGAGCTACGCCAACCGGGCGCTCCAGGAGGCCGTGGTCAACGCTGTGGTCCACCGGGACTACGAGGTTCGAGGCTCGCAGGTCCTCATCCGCGTGTTTCCGGGCCGCATCGAGTTCCAGAACCCCGGCGCGCTCTACAACACGTTGACCGTGGAGAACCTTTACGCCGGCTGCCAACCCGTCCGCCGCAACCAACTCCTGGCCGGTTTCATGCGAGACTACAAGAGCACGGTCACCGGCGGCAGCTTCATGGAAGCGCGGGGCGAGGGATTCCTGAACCTGGTGCGGGACAGCCTGAAATTGTCGGGCCGCCGGCCGGACCTGGAGCAGGTCGGGGAAGCGACCAAGCTCACGATCTACGCGGCGCGGTACGAGGATGGGTAGGTCCCCGTGTGCTTCCTGGTCGAAGCGGCGGGTCTGATGGGGTATATTGAGGGGGGGCTTGATGGCGGGAACGGACTCCAGGAAGATCCTGATCATCGCTGGCCCGAACGGGGCGGGGAAGACGACCTTTGCCATGGAGTATCTCCCGAACGAGGCGGACTGCCCGATCTTCGTCAACGCGGACCTCATCGCCGCGGGGTTGAGCCCGTTTCGTCCGGAGTCGGTCATGGTTCGGGCTGGCAGGCTGATGCTGGCGGAGATCCGCGAACACGCGAGAAGGGGAGACAGCTTCGCCTTTGAAACGACGTTGAGCGGACGCGGTTACGCCAGGCTGATTCCCCGATGGCGGGATCAGGGGTATCGGGTACGGGTCGTTTTCTTGCGGTTGCCGACGCCTGACATGGCAATCTCCCGGGTTGCAGAGCGGGTTTTGCATGGTGGGCACGACATACCGGAATCCGTGGTTGTACGGCGTTTTTCCAAAGGGTGGCTCAATTTCGAGAACGTGTATCGTGACTTGGTAGATGACTGGAAGGTCTATGACAATTCAGGGCGCGTCCCGATACTGTTGGCTGAAGGGAGTCGAAGACGATGAGTACCCATGAAGAGATACCGCCTGAGCGGCTCGGTGACCCGGACTTCACGAGCGTTGAGGCAGCGCTGCGGAGAGCAGGAGAACGTGCGCGCCGTGAGGCCGCGGCGGTCGGTGGAAGGGTGGTCGTGTTCGAGAACGGAAAGATGGTCTGGGAGAAGCCGGGTCCGGAGTGGCTTTCGCAAAGACCAGGGCAACCAAAGGGACGGAAGGGAGTCAGGGGCGATGCCGATATTTGACCTTTTTTCCAAACGACAGAAGAAACTTCGAGGTGAAGTGCCTGATGTTTATTCCTATGATTCTATTCCGGAACCGCTTAGAGTTCAGATAGTACATATTTTGAGGGATCCACTTGATAAATATCCTTACGCAAACCATGCTACGCAAACATATGAGTTCGTTGTTGATACATTGTGTCGAGAGTACGGCATTCTTCGTCTTCCGGTTAATTATCCAGGAATGGACTACGATAAAAATAAAGTCACAGACCTTTTCAACTATCTGATACAAGAATCAGATACGGAAAAAGTCCTTGATGCAGTTGAACTATCTTTTATTAAGGGTCCGATTTTAGTTGCCATAGAACCAGAAGTATAGTATGATAACGGGTATGAACACGGACGGACGAAAACTGGATCATCGGACCTTGACGGAATTGCGCCGGCGCGGGATTGCGAGCCTGCAAGCGGGGTCGAAGCCGACAGAAGTGGCGGCGGCCATGGGAGTGAACCTGCGCACGGTGTTCCGTTGGTTGGCGTTGTACCGCAGCGGGGGATGGGGGAAGCTGGACGCCCGCAAGCGAGGAGGGCGGCCTCCGAAGCTGGATGCGAGGGCGCTGAAATGGGTTTATGACACGGTGGTGGAGAAGAACCCGTTGCAGTTGCGGTTTCCGTTTGCGCTGTGGACGGCGAAGATGGTGCAGGAGCTGATCGACAGGCGATGGGGTGTGCGGCTGAGTCACAGTACGGTGTGCCGGTTGCTGGGGCAGATGGGATTGAGCGTGCAGCGTCCTGTTTGGCGTGCCTATCAACAGGATCCGGAGGCGGCCCGTCATTGGCGGGAGGAGGAATACCCGAAGCTGCATGACCGGGCGAAGCGTGTGGGGGCGCAGATCTTCTTCGGAGACGAGGCGGGGGTTCGTTCGGACAGTCATTGGGGCACGACCTGGGGGCTTCGGGGGCATACTCCGGTGGTGTCGGGCACGGGGGCGCGGTTCGGGGCGAACCTCATCTCTGCCATCAGCGCCCGTGGGCATCTTCGCTTCATGGTGACTCCGGGGCGAGTGACGGCGCCGGTGTTCATCGGGTTTCTCAGACGCCTGATGGTGAATGCGACCTCTCCCATTTTCCTGATTGTGGACGGCCACCCGGTCCATCGGGCCAAGTCGGTGCGGCGTTTCGTGGAGGAACAGGAAGGGATGCTCGAGTTGCATTACCTGCCGCCGTACTCGCCGGAACTCAACCCGGACGAACTGGTGTGGAACAACTTGAAGAACCAGGCGTTGGGGCGCAAGCGGATCACATCCCGGGAAACCTTGCGAGCCATGACCATGTCTCACCTGCGTCGGATGCAACAACTGCCTGCTTTGATACGGAGCTTCTTCCATGCTCCCACTACTTGTTATACGAACTTGTAATGGTTTCTATTCTGAGAACCTTAATAAGTTATCAGATGTCACAGATCAAGCGATAGAAGAACTCAACCACAGATTCAGGGAACACGGCATCGGTTACTCTTTTGTCAACGGTGAAATCATCCGTATGGACTCCCAGTTAATCCATGCAGAAGTCGTCAAACCTGCACTAACTCTGCTTTGTCGAAAAAAATATGCCGGAGCACAACAGGAGTTCCTTCGTGCCCATAAGCATTACCGGCAGGGAAATGCAGAAGAGGCTCTTAATGAATGTTTGAAGGCATTCGAGAGCGTGATGAAGTCGATCTGCGACAAAAAGGGCTGGCTTTACGATGATGGAGCCGGCGCAAGCAAGCTGATCGGTATTTGTCTCGACAACGGGCTAATTCCGTCTTTCTGGCAGCAGAATTTTCAATCACTGAAAAGCCTCCTTGAGAGCAGCGTACCTACCGGAAGAAACAAGCTTGGCGGCCACGGACAGGGCTCGGCTCCACGGACCGTTCCAGGGTATATCGTTGGTTATGTGTTGCATATGACGGCGGCTGCTATTCTCTTCTTGGCGGAAGCCGCGGCGAATAAAAGAAGACAGTGACTCACTGCTGTCCGGTTAACGAGCGCGTAGGGTCGAAAATCTTCATATATGACAGGGAGTTACAGGCGGAAAAGGGTGGTGTGGATTTGAACGCGGATTGCCGTTTCGGGCATGCTTTGGGGAGTCCAAGCCCTGGAGGATCCCATGTATCATGGCAAGACGCTGTTCGCTCAACTGATGGACTTTCTGCCCTGGACCACCTTTGCCCGACTGGTCTCGCGTTACCGTGGCGACCACCGCGTCCGCACACTGAGTTGCGCCGAGCAGTTTCTGATTTTATTCCATCCTTAACCGGACACTATTGACAGTGACTAGATCATGTTGCATTGAAAGGTGTGGACACTCGAAATCAGGTCGCATTCCTTTCTTTTTTGATCTCATCCGAGCAGGAAATTGACGCACCGCCGTCTCATCGAATCCGCCTTCCCTCTCAGGCAGGTGTCCCTGGACTCCGTGCACGAGAAGAACGTGCGGCACGGGCACGTTTCCACGCTGCACATCTGGCCGGCGCGGCGGCCGTTGGCGGCGAGTCGGGCGGCGTTGCTGGCGACGTTGTTGCCGGCGCCGGACGGACGGGAGGCCCGCCGCAAGGTGTTGGAGCGGATGGCCGGGCAGGTGGTGGAGACGCGGGGCGCTACGGGGGAGCGGGCGGAGACCCGGGGCGGGATCTTTCGGTGGGGGCGGGAGGGAGGCCCGGAGGTGGCGCGGTTCCGGGAGGAGGTCCGGGAGGCGTTCGGCGGGCGGGCGCCGCGGGTGCTGGACCCGTTTGCCGGAGGCGGGGCGATTCCGCTGGAGGCCATGCGGCTCGGGTGCGAGGCCGTGGCTGCGGACATCAACCCGGTGGCGTGGTTCCTCCTGCGCTGCACGCTGCATTATCCGCGGCTGCTGGCGGGGAAGACACGGGAGTTGCCCGAGTGGGCGTTGGAGGACCGGGAGTTCGCGGCGGCGTTCCTCAAGGCGCAGGGGGTGACGACCGCGGCCATGGTGCGCGAGGCCATGGCGCGGTACGGGCACGAGGACGGGGAGGGGGTGCAGGCGCCGGCGCCCTGGCTGGACGCGGCGGCGCCGGAGGCGCGCGCGGGTTTCGCGTGGCATCTGCGGGCGTGGGGAAGGCGGGTGCTGTCCGGGGCGCGGCGGGAGTTGGCGCGGCGTTATCCCACGTATGCGGAGTTCGAGCCGGTCCGGCGCAAGGGGGGCGGGCGGACCCGGTTGTCGCGGGCGGCGCGCTACCGGCCCCGGCAGCCGAGGCTGCTGGAACCGGACGAAGACGGGCGGGCGTCCGCGGCTTCGCTCAACGCGGAGTTCGACTCGCTCTATCTCGAAAACGAGGCCAACCCGCGGTGGGTGGCGAAGCCTGCGGTGGCGTATCTCTGGGCGCGCACGGTGCGGTGCGGCGGCTGTCGGGCGGAGGTGCCTCTGCTGAAGACGCGATGGCTGTGCAAGACCGCGAAGAAGCGGGTGCGGCTCACCATGGAGCCGCGGGAGGACGGGGCCGGCGTCGTGTTCGGCATTGAGGGCAACGCCGCGGCGGGCAGCGGCAGCTCTGCGCAGAAGCGCGAGCACGACCGGGGTCTCGGGGCCGGCACCATGAGCGGGAGCGGCGCCAAGTGTCCGTGCTGCGGGGCCATCGTCCCCATGCGGGACATCCGCACCGAGGGTCGCATGGGCCGCCTCGGAGAGCGCATGACCGCGGTGGTGGTGGACGGGCAGGAGGGGAAGGAATACCGATTGCCCACCGAGGCTGAGGTCGAAGCAGCGCGCGTAACGGAGCAGGAACTCGATGCGCTCTACAGGGAGATTCCCTTTGGTCTGCCTGACGAACCTACGCCCGGCGAGCAGAGCTTGGGCATGCGAATACCGCGCTACGGTCTCGACTCCTGGCGCAAGCTCTTCACCAACCGGCAACTCCTTGCGTTGGGAACGTTCGTCCGGGAGATCCGCCGCAACGCGGAACTGATGGGCGCGTCCTTCGACTTCGCTTCGCTACGCTCAGGACGAACGGGGATGGGAGGGTCAGGTGAGGGAATATCTCCATCCACGGCTGATGGTTCAGGGTTTCCCGGCGCGGAGCCTGTCGGTGGCTACCCGGAGGAATGGCGCGAGGCGCTGGTTGCGTACTTGGCGCCGACCATCAGCCGACTGGCCGACCGCGGCAGCGCGCTCGCTACGTGGACCAACGATCGTGAGAACACTCGCAGCACCTTCGCCCGTTTCGCCTTGCCCATGGTGTGGGACTTCGCCGAGTCGTGTCCGCTGGAGGACACCAGCGGCGGCTTCATCCAGGCCGTGGAGTGGATCGCTCGCGTAGTCGAGCACCTCCAGACTGCTACGGCGGAGGCGCCCGCACCGACCGTGCTGCGGCAATCGGCCATGGCAATCGAGACATCCGGGACGGATTCCCGATTCCGCGAGGGCGACAAGGACCCGGCGCTCCGCCGGCAGATGACAATCGAGACCTCCGGGATGGATTCCCGATTCCCTCATCCTGACGCCCCTGTCTCCGTTCGTCCTGAGCGTAGCGAAGCGGAGTCCCCCGTTCGTCCTGAGTGTAGCGAAGCGAAGTCGAAGGACGCGCTCATGCCCCCTGTCCGGATCGTTCAGGGGTTCATGGAGTTGGAGCCCGGCGGCTTCGACCTGATCTGCACCGACCCGCCCTATTACGACGCGATCCCGTATTCCGACCTGATGGACTTCTTCCATGTCTGGCTGCGCCGGGCGTTGCACGGGCTGTCGCCGGAAACCGACGCCGCGTTCGCCGAGCCGCTCGGCCCGAAATGGGACGCGGACGCGGGCGACGGCGAGTTGATCGACGACGCCAGCCGCTTCGGCGGCGACCGGCAGGCGTCCAAGCGGAACTACGAGGACGGGATGGCCCGGGCCTTCGCGCGCTTCCACCACGCCTTGCGGGAGGACGGGCGGCTGGTGCTGGTCTTCGCCAACAAGCAGCCGGACGCCTGGGAGACCCTGGTGTCGGCGCTCATCCGGGCGGGCTTCGTGGTGGACGGCTCCTGGCCCATCCAGACCGAGATGCAGACCCGCCAGCGTTCGCTGTCTTCCGCGGCGCTTTCTTCCTCCATCTGGCTCGTGTGCAAGAAGCGTCCGGCCGCGGCGCGTCCGGGTTGGGACGGCAGGGTGCTGTCGGAGATGCAGGAGAACATCGTCGAGCGGCTGCGGGACTTCTGGGACGCGGGGATACGGGGGCCGGACTTCGTGTGGGCGGCCACCGGGCCGGCGCTGGAGGCGTTCAGCCGGCATCCGGTGGTGCGGAAGGCGGACCGGGAGGGGGAGCGGTTGTCGGTGGCCGAGTTCCTGCGACAGGTGCGGCGCATGGTGGTGGGGTTCGTGGTGAGCCGGCTGCTGCAAGGCGAGGGCGGCGCGAACGACGACCTGGACGACCTCACCACCTACTACCTGCTGCACCGCAACGACTTCGGCCTCGGCGCGGCCCCGGCCGGGGCGTGCATCCTCTACGCCCTGTCGTGCAACCTGTCGGATGCGGACTTGACCGGGCGGCTGGACCTGCTGGCGCGCGGCGGGCGCGATGGGTCCGCGGAAGACGGGGAAGGGGAGGAGGGGCGGGAGGTCTCCGGGAGCGAGGCCCGGCTCAAAGAGTGGCGCCGCCGGGGCGCCCGGGACCTGGGCGAACCGTCCGCGGGGGGCGGCCCGGCTCCGCTCATCGACCGTGTGCACAAGCTGATGCAGCTCTGGAAGACCGGCGAGCAGAGCCGCGTGGACGGCTACCTGGAGTCCCAGGGCCTGTGGCGCCACGACCTGTTCGCCCGGGTGGTGCAGGCCCTCATCGAACTGGCCGAGACCGGCACGGAAGAGCGCTCGCTCCTGGAGTCCATCCAGAACCACGTCCGCACCCGCGGCGGCGCGCAGGTTCCGCGCCAGAGTGCTTTGTTGTAAGTTCGTCCCATGATCCGCCGCATCCAGGCGCTCCATTACCGTTGTCTTCGCTACGTGGACGTGCGCCTCGACCGCTTCCACGTGTTGGTAGGCCCCAACGCCAGCGGCAAGAGCACGCTGCTGGACGTCGTGCAGTTCATGGGGGACGTGGTGTCCGCGGGTCTGGAAGCAGCGGTGGAAAAGCGCACGCGGAATTTCCAGGACCTGGTATGGGACCGACCCGGGCAAGGCCTCGGCTTCGAGTTGGCGCTGGAGTTCGACATCCCCGTGGAGGTGAAGGAGAAACTGGCTCGGGACAAGCCGTTCGAGTCGTTCCGTTACGAGATAGCGATCCGGGAGGGGAAGGACGGAATACGCATCGACTCCGAAAGGGGCCTCCTGATGCCTCGCAAGAAGCAGTCTCCCATGCGGCAAGGCGTACTTTTCCCGGGTCCTCCCGCGGCGCCGGAAACCATCTTGATCGGCGGCGGACCCCCGGGTTCGAGAACGATACTGAGCAAATCCCGCGGAGGAGGGGACAGCTTCCACAGCGAGGTATCCGAACGAGCGGGGAAAGGATGGACGATCAATGTCTCGTTCGGCCCCGGAAGATCGACCCTGGGCAACCTGCCCGAGTCCCCCGATAATTTCCCGGTCTCCACTTACCTGAAACGGCTACTGGATACGGGGATGCAGAGACTCTTCCTGGACAGCTCCCGAATGCGCCAGTCCAACCCTCCGGAGAGGCGGCGGGAGGTCTTTTCTCCGGACGGCTCCAACCTTCCACGGGTGATCCGACGACTCCGAAAAGAACACGGCGCCGCGTTCGACGACTGGTTGCGCCACGTCCGCGCCGCGCTGCCCGAAATCGGGGACATCCGAGTGGTGGAACGCGAAGACGACCGCCACTGCTACCTGATGCTCCGCTACGAGTCGGGGGTGGAGGTCCCTTCGTGGATGCTCTCGGACGGAACGCTGCGGCTGCTGGCGTTGACCTTGCCGGCCTATCTCCGGGACCCCGGGAAAGTCTATCTCATGGAAGAGCCGGAAAACGGACTGCATCCGGGGGTCATGGAGGACGTTTACGACGCCTTGTGCTCCGTGTACGAATCCCAGGTGCTTCTGGCGACCCACTCCCCGGTCTTCCTGAGCCGCGTGGACCTGGAGCACGTCCTGTGCTTCGGAAAGGACGCTGACGGAGCGACGGACGTGGTTCCGGCTCGGTCGCATCCCGGCCTGAAGGACTGGCAGGGTTCCCCGAACCTGAGCGTCTTCTTTGCGGCAGGAGTGCTCGGATGATGTCCGGTACAGCGCCGCGTCACCTCATCGTTCTGGCGGCGGACAAACACATCGCGTCCGTGTTGGAGACGTTGCTCAGCCGCCCCTCGGACCTGGGAATCCACGCCATGTCGTTCGACGTCCGCCGACACCCGGAATCGGACCCGGGGTGTCGAACCCGGTCCGCGGAATTCCTGCGTCCGTTGATCAACAGCTATCAACACGCGCTGGTGGTCTTCGATCACCGGGGGTGCGGCAACGAAGAAAAGGCGCCCGCGGAGGTCCGGAAGGAAGTCGAAGACGAATTGGGACGCAACGGTTGGAGGGAGCGTTCCAGAGCCATCGTCATCGATCCGGAACTGGAGTCCTGGGTCTGGAGCCGGTCCGGGCGAGTCGCCCATGTGCTGGGATGGGGCCGCAGTTTCGAGCCGTTACGGGAATGGCTTCAGGCGGAAGGCTTCTGGCCCGCGCCGCAACCCAAGCCTTCCGACCCGAAACGGGCCGTGGAGCAGGCGCTCCGCCGCAAGGGAAAGGTGCTTTCATCGGCCCTGTTCCGGGAATTGGCCGCCTCCGTCCGACTCGACGGCTGCCGGGACCCCGCTTTCAACGATCTCAGGAAGACCCTCCAGGCCTGGTTTCCGAGGGAGGCGGCTGTATGACCCGCAACAACCAACTCAAACCCTGGCGCTCGGTGGTCCGCCTCAAGGACGAGTTGCGTTCCGGCGAGCTTGCGCTTGCGGAGTTCGCCGCGGACCTCCACGAAGTGGCGCTGGGGCGGGGCCGGCGCGCGGTGTACGAGGAGCCGGGGAAGTTCTTTGCGCTGACGTACCCGACCCACACGCTGCGGGAACTGGTGAAGGACGTGGCCGGGCGGCTGGCGGGCCGGAGCGACAAGGCGGTGCGGCAGCTCGAGCTGACCTACGGCGGCGGCAAGACCCATACGCTCATCACCCTCTACCACCTGTTCCGGGACCCGGAGGCGCTGCCCGACCTGCCCGCGGTGCAGGAGTTCCGGGAGCACGTGGGCGCGCCGCTGCCGCGGGCGTTCACCGCGACGCTCTGCTTCGACAAGATCGACGTGGAGCGGGGCATGGACGAGGTGCGGGCGCCGGACGGCGAGACCCGCACCTTGCGCCACCCCTGGAGCGTCCTCGCCTTCCAGCTCGCGGGGGCGGAGGGGCTCTGCGCCATCCACGCCGAAGGCCGGGACCAGGAGCGCGAGACCCCGCCCGCGGAGCCGCTGCTGGTGAAACTCCTGGAGAAGCCGCAGGAGCAGGGGTTGGCGACCCTGGTGCTGGTGGACGAAGTGTTGATGTACGCCCGGGAGAAGGCGGGCATGGACCCGGTGTGGCGCGACCGCATCGAGGACTTCTTCCAGTACCTGACCCAGGCGGTGGCCAAGGTGGAGCGGGCTGCGATGGTGGCGTCCCTGTTGGCCACCGACCCGGCCAAGCAGCGGGGAGACGTGGGCCGGGAGTTGATCGCCGGGCTGTTCGACGTGTTCCGGCGGCAGCGCGAGGAAGGGGTGCAGCCGGTGCAGAAGGAAGACGTGGCGGAGGTGCTGCGCCGGCGTTTCTTCGAGCCGGAGGACGTGCGGGACCCGGACCGTTTCCGCTCCCACGTCATCGGCGTGGTGCGGGGGGTTGCCAGGCTCGACGACGCCACCGCCCGGGAGAAATCGGCCGCGGAAGAGCGTTACGTCAAGAGCTTCCCCTTCCACCCGGACTTGACCGACGTCTTCTACAGCCGCTGGACCCAGCTCGAAGGGTTCCAGCGCACCCGCGGCCTCCTGCGCACCCTCGCCACCGCGCTCCGGGAGGCCGAGCCCTGGGACAACTGTCCCCTCATCGGCCCTTCGGCGCTGCTGGCCGCGCCCGGCGAGCCGAGGGTGTCGGAGGCGGTGCGCGAGCTGGCGGGAGTGGCCACCACCGAAGGCGCGGAGGGCAATCGGACGGACTGGACCCCGCTCTTGGAGGCGGAGTTGGCCAAGGCGCGGCAGATCCAGCAGGAGATTCCGTCGCTTCGGGAAGGGCGGGAGGCCGAGCAGTCCGTGGTTGCGGTGTTCCTCCATTCCCAGCCGGTGGGGCACAAGGCATATACCCCGGAGTTGATGCGGATGGCGGGGACCCGCGCGCCGGACGCCATTGAGATGGAGAAAGGGTTGGGCCGCTGGCGGGAACTCTCCTGGTTCCTGGACGACGACGACGCGGGCGAGGCGGAAGGGCGGGCCGCGGCGCCGGAACTGCCCAAGTCCTGGCGGCTGGGCAACCGGCCGAACCTGCGCCAGATGCACGACGAGGCTTGCAAGCAGCGGGTGAGCGCCGAGGCGGTGGACGCGCGGCTGGAGGACGCCATACGCAAGACCAGAGCGCTGACGGAGGGCGCCGGCGCGGCCGGGGCCAACGTGCACACGCTGCCGCAGTCGCCCGGGGACGTGGGCGACGACGGCAGCTTCCGGTACGTGCTGCTGGGGGCCGACGCGGTCTCCGACTCCGGCAAGCCGAGCGTGCGGGCGCGCCGCTTCCTGGACGAGGCCGGTGGACCGGACCGGCCGCGGGTGCACCGGAACGCGGTGGTGCTGGCGGTCCCGTCGCACAACGGGCTGGAAGCGGCGCGCTTCGCGGTGCGCGCGCTGCTCGGCTGGGAGGACGTCCAGGGCCAGCTCTCCAGCCACCATGTGGACCCGATCCGGTCGGAGCGCCTGCGGCGCCGGCTCCAGGAGGCCCGCGGGCGAGTGCCCGACACCGTCCGGCAGGCATATTCCGTGGTGGTCTCCGTGGACGAGCGCAACCAAGTCCACGCCTTCCAGCTCCCCGCGGGCGCGAGACCGCTGTTCACCGAGGTCAGGAGCGACGAACGCGCGCGCATCAAGGGCGATGCGGTGAACGCAGAGGCGTTGCTGCCGGAGGGTCCCTACGACCTATGGCGCAAGGGCGAAGAGGCCCACTTCGTGAAGGACCTGGCCGGGGCTTTCGCCCGGTATCCCCGTCTTCCCAAGGTCCTGAACCCCAAGGTGGTGGCGGACACGGTGCTGCGCGGGGTGGAACGCGGCCTGCTGGCGGCGCGCCTCGTCCGGCCCGACGGCAGCGCCCGCACCTGGTGGCGCGAAGCGGTGGACCCGGAGTCGTGCGCGGACCCGTTGCTCGAGGTGGTGCTGCCGGAAAAGGCCGAGTTGAACCGTCTGTCCGAAGGGCTGTTGGCCCCGGGATCGCTGCCGGAGCTCTGGACCGGTGCAAGCGGCGACGCGCACGGGGCGAAGCACGCGGGTCCGGAGGCGGCGCTCACGTGGCCGGCGCTGATGGAGTACTTCCGCGGCGGCCATGAGGCGCGGGTCCCGCGGGAAGGATACGACGACGCCTTCCCCGTCCCGCGTTGCCCGGAGACGGTCCTCCGGGAGGCGGTGCAGCGAGGCGTGGAACGGGGAACGGTGTGGCTCACCAACGGACCCGCCTCGGTATGGAAGGAGACATTGCCCTACGGCGTGCTCGACCGGGGCGCGGTGCTCCATCCGCCGCCCGGGATGATCCCGCCCCAGGAACTCGGGGAACACGCCCTGCCCGGCGCATGGCGCGACGGGAGGGCCAACGGGGCCACCCTCGCCCAGGCGGCTTCCCAGGCCCGGGGCGCGGCGCTTCCCTGGGGTCTCGTGCGCGACAGCGTCCGGGCCGGCGTGGAGAGCCGCTGGTTCATGGTGGCCGAGGACAGCGGCCCCATGGACTGCGGCTACGACGGCGCCGGGAACCTGCGGTTGACGCGGCCCACCCAGCCCAAGCCTCCGCCCCGGCCCGAGCCGGCCGCGGTGCTCGAAGGCCACCAGATACAGGAGCTCGCGGACCTGGTCCCCCGACTCCTGGAGGCCGGCGCAGGGAGCGAGTTGCGTTTCCACGTCCGCGTCACCCTCCATGAGGACGCCCCGGAACAGGTCCGCGCCGCCCTGGACCAACTCCTTGCCGACGAGGTCTCGAAAGACCTGAAGACTTCGTCGTAGGGTTCCACGGACGAAGCCCCCTCGCCCGGTTCCGGTGGCGGCGTGCCGCCTCCGGGAGCTCACGGGAAATCCTGAACGATTACCCCCGTTCGTCCTGAGCGTAGCGAAGCGAAGTCGAAGGACGCGCTTTCCCACAGGGACAGGGAGTCCAAGCCGGAATGGATCAGACCTTCCTGTGGATTGCGGATGGGGTCCGCGGCGTCGGTTTATAGCAAAGTTATCCCGGTTTACAAAAAAACCCTAACTTCGCTAACTTTCATATCAGGGGGCATGAGCGCGTCCTTCGACTTCGCTTCGCTACGCTCAGGACGAACGGGAGTAAGGGCGTCAGGGTGAGGGAATCGGGAATCCATTCTGGATGTCTCGATTGTTCAGATGTTCCCTATATTCCCACCGCCACGGGTACCGCCGGTGACGGAATCCTGCGTAGCGGCATGGCGCTTGGCCTTCGGCAGGCAGGCCGCTACGGGCCTCGCCGGAAGCCTACACGTCGAAGAACACCGTTTCCCGGGGGCCTTGCAGGTGGATGTCGAACTCGTACACGGGCGGGGTTTTGGGGGTTGGCCGTCTTGCCGCCAGCAGGGTGTTGCGGCGGGCGGGGTCGGGGATGGACCGGAGGACCGGGTCCTCGGCGTTGGCCGCGGCCTCGTCCGGGAAGTAGAGGCGGGTCACCAGCCGCTTGAGCAGGCCCCGGGCGAAGAGGGAGAGGGAGATATGGGGGGCCTGCAGGGTCTCTCCGGGTCCGGGGACGCGGCCGGGCTTGACCGTGACCATACGGAAGCGGCCGTCCCGGTCGGTGAGGGTGCGTCCGAAGCCGTCGAAACCCCGGACCAGCGGGACTTCACGGCCGTCCTCGGGATGGGCGTAGCGGCCGTGGACGTTGGCCTGCCAGACCTCGATGAAGCAGTCGTCCACCGGCTGCCCGGCGCCGTCGAGGACCCGTCCCTGCACCCGGATGGCGTGGGGGTCGTCCGGGGCCGCCAGGTCGGCGCCCCCTTCCCAGGGGACCATGATCCGGTGGAACGGGCCAATGGTCTGGGACGGTGTGGTGGCGAGTTTCCGGGCCATGGCCTCAGGACTCCATGGGGGTTGCGTCACGGCCCCGCAGCACGATGTCGAACTCGTAGGCCAGGGCCCACTCCGGTTCGGCGGCGTCCAGGTCCAGGCGCGCCACCAGCCTCTCCCGCGCCCGGGGGTCGGGGATGGAGTTGAGGATCGGGTCGCACGCCATCAGGGGGTCGCCGGGGAAATACATCTGGGTGATGAGCCGCGTGGCGAAGGCGGCGCCGAAGAGCGAGAAATGGATGTGGGCCGGACGCCACGCGTTCGGGCCGTTGCCCCAGGGATAGGCCGCGGGCTTGATGGTGACGAAGCGGTAGCGCCCAGCGGCGTCGGTGGCGCAGCGGCCGCCGCCGCTGAAGTTGGGGTCCAGCGGCGCAGGGTGGCTGTCGGCGTCGTGGCGGTAGCGTCCCGCGGCGTTGGCCTGCCAGAGCTCCACGAGCGCGTCCGGCGCCGGCCTGCCGTCGGCGTCCATCACCCGGCCGAACACGATGATCCGCTCCCCCAAGGGTTCCCCGTCGTGTTGGCGGGTCAGGTCGTGGTCCATGGCCCCCACCTTCTCGTGGCCGTACACGGGTCCGGTGACCTCCGACAGGGTGTGAGCCAGGGGAACCAGCGGGCGCCGGGGCGCCCTCGACTCGGTGGAACGGTAGTCCGCGTGGAGGTAGGGGGGTTGTCCTGAGTCGTCGTCCCGTCCGTACCCGATGATTCGCTGCATCGCCATCCTCCCGTGCGGCGTTTGCGTGCGGCCTTTCGACCTGGGGAACCGACCTGAGGAACATCCGGACAGTCGGGACATCCGGAACATCCGGGATGGATTCCCCCACCTCGACACTCCCATCCCCGTTCGTCCTGAGCGTAGCGAAGCGAAGTCGAAGGACGCGCCCATGCTCCCCCGATCTTCCCTACAACGCATGGAGGGTTCCCCGCAAGCGCCCCGGCGTCCGGTCAGTTCCGGGTGGCTCGCGCCAGCCAGGCGGTCCACAGGAAGAACAGCCCCACCCACACGAAGCCCATGTGGAACGCCCCCAGGTCGCCGCTGAGGCCCAGGAACCAGGGGATGAGCCCGCCGCCCAACACGAAGGCCAGGGGCACCACCAGCGACACCGCGGTGCTTCGGCTGCCGGCGTCGCCGATGGTGGAGAGGGCGGTGAAGCCCGCGGGAAAGAAGCCCGCGGAGACCGAGGGTTGCAGGAAGACCACCAGCGTCAGCCAGGAGTCGGCCACAGTCCCCAGGAGCATGGTGGTGAGGCCGGTGAGGATCAGGGTCACCACCAGGGTGCGGCGGACGCCGAACCGGTCCGAGACCCAGCCCGCGGCCAGCGCCACCAGCGGACACGCCAGACGGGAAAGCCCGGTGAGGGTGTTGGCCCAGCCCTCTTCCAGCCCGCGGGTGGACACGAGGTAGAGGGGCAGCATGGCGAACACCCCCAGGGTGGCGCCGACCCCGGTGACGAAGAGCAGCAGCACCACCCACAGGAGCGGGTTGCGCACGAGTTGGCCCACCACCGCGAGTTCCGGGGGCCGGCCCGCGGAGCGGCCGCCTCGGCCGAACACCGCATAGACGCCGCCGGTCACCACGGTGGCCACGCCCAGGTAGAGCAGGCAGGCGCGCCAGGACGAGACCCGGAGCAACCACTCCGCCAGCAGCGGCACGCCGAAGAAGCTCAGGTTGGGCGCCAGCTCGTGGATGGCGATGGCCTTTCCCCAGTCCCGGGTAGCCACCAGGGAGGTGATGGTGGCGATGGCCGACGGCAGGTAGAGTCCCGACCCGAACCCCATGCTGAACAGCCCCACGCGCATGGCCGCCAGGGTCGGCGCCCACGCCACTCCCAGGGTCGATACGCCCAGCAGCGTCAGCGACAGCACGATGGCGCCGCGGTGCTTCAGGCGGGCCGAGAAGTAGCCCGAGAGGGTCATGGCGATGAGGTATCCCGCGGAGAGGAACAGGAAGGACATGCCCGCCTGCGCATGGGTCAACGCCAGGTCCTTTTCGACCGACGGCAGCAACGGCCCGAGCACCACCCGTCCGGTGAAGTTCATGAGGAAGACGACGGTCAGCAGCAGGATCGCCGGAGCCTGTTGCCAGAAGGGAGGGTGCTCGGGAGCGGCGGGGCTGGGCATGTGGCGGGCCTGCGGGAAGGGGGCGCGGTGGGTCGAGGGATCAGGGCCGCGGCGCCGGGGGGCGGCCGCGTGCGCAGCGTCCGAAAGCTACGGCTCGTTCCCCTCGTCGATCATGGACTCGTAGTCCCGGCCCAGGACCGAGCCGACGGAGCGCCCCTTGCGCACCTCCGCGGCCATGAGGCTCTCCCGATGGGCGATGCGTTCCGCTTGGGCCACCACCTCCGACTCCCGGGGGCGCGGGATGAAGACCACGCCGCTGCCGTCGGCGATCACCAAGTCTCCCGGATGCACCTGGACCCCGCAGAACTGTATTTCCTCGTTGCAGGACTGCTCCAGGATGCGTCCCCGGGCGGTCATGGGCGCCACGCTCCGGGCGTACACGGGGAACCCGAGCTCGCGGCTCTCGTCCACGTCGCGGCAGGCCCCGTCCACCACCACGCCCGAGACCCCTTTCTGGCCGGCCGCAAGGGAGAGCAGCCCGCCCCAGCCGGAAACCGGTCGGCCGCCGTTGTCGATGACGATGACGTCCCCGGGGCGGGCCGCTTCGATGGCCCGGGCGCCCAGGTGCAGCTTCGACTTGTCCAGCCCCGCGGGCTTGAGCTTCATGGTGACCGAGCGGCCGCAGATCCGCGGGCAGGGCCACACCGGGTGCACCCCGACCGCGGCCCCGGGCAGGCGGAGCCGGTCCAGGGCGTCGGAGACCGCGCAGGTGTCGAGCCGCGCAAGCCGTTGCACGAGGTCGGGTTCAGCCGCCACGGGAGTCCGGTCTCCAGTATGCGAACCCCATGCCGCACCCGGTGCCCGCGGGGGAGCGGTAGCCCGGCACGTAGTCCACCAGGGTCATCTCCATGGACTCTGCGGCCCCGCCCAGGGCGACCCAGTTGAGGATCTCGGAGGTGCCGCTGCGGAGCTTCTCCCGGGGCAGCGCGCAGAGCGCGTCCGCGTCCCCGGATGCCAGTGCGTCCAGGGTGCGGCGGTCCATCTCCTCGTCCACCACGAAGTGGCTCAGGCCGCCGGAGGCCAGGACGGCCACGCGCGCCTCCGATTCCCAGGACCTGACGGCTTCGCGGATGCTGCGCCCCAGGGCGTAGCAGCGTCCGGGCGTGGGCTGGTTGGGCGGGTAGTAGGTGTTGACCATCACCGGCACCAGGGGCAGGGCGCCGCCGGGCAGGAGGCGCCGGTAGAAGAAGCTGAACGCGTGGCCGATGCCCTCCTGGCGCAGCCGGTTGGAGCGGGCCACGTCGAACTCGTGGTCCGAGAGCCAGGCGATGAGGTACTCGGCCAGTTCCCTGTGGTTGGGATAGGCCGGCGCGGTCTCGGCCCAGCGCCGTTGCTCGGCCCTCTTCCATTCGGGCAGGGCGCCCTTGCGTTCGGGCACCGCGAGCTCGGCGCCGTGGTAGATGGCGAAGGTGGGAAGGTTGTCGTCCAGGAACTGTTCGTGCTGGTCGTCGCCGAGGGCCACCACCACGTCCGCCCGGGCCTGCCGCAGTTGGTCCCCCAGCGCCTCCAGTGCGCGCTGGCACGCCCGGAACCGCCGGCGGAACTTGTCCTCGGTGGCCTCGCGCCGGACCTCCGGCCCGGCCGCGGCCAGCAGCGCCGGGTAGTCGATCCTCGGGTCGTTCTCGTCCTTGGCCTGGAGCATGCGCCAGTCCTCAATGCTCAGTTGCGGTGTATGGGAAGTGGCCAGGGCCAGGACGATCTCTGCCATGGTGGGTTTCCGGTACGAATCTGCAACCGAAGCGCTTATGGGAAAAGGCCGCGCCTGTCAACCTCGCGCGCCTTGACAGGCAAGGAGTCGCCAACCTATAATCCCGCGCTTTCACACGGCTCCCGGGAGAAGCCGCGGACGAGCCTCCCGGACGACCCTCGGAAAAACCCTTCAGGAGGTGCAGATGAAACGTTTGGCAGGGATCGCGGCTTTGGCGTTGGCGGTCGTGGCATCCGGTTCGGTCCACGCCGCCGATGACTTCTACAAGGGCAAGAAGGTGCGCTTGGTGGTGTCTTCGACCCCGGGCGGCGGCAACGACACCTACTCGCGGCTCATTGCGCGCCATATCTCCCGGCACATCCCGGGCAACCCCACGATCATCGTGCAGAACATGCCCGGGGCCGGCGGCCTGATGGCCGCGGACTACCTCTACCGCAAGGCGCCGCGGGACGGCACGCTGTTCGAGCAGATCAACTGGGGCGTGTGGTTCTGGCAGGTCATCGGCGACAAGCGCGCGCGGTTCGACTTCGCGAAGATGAACGCGGTGGGCGTCGCGGCCATCGAGAGCGCCATCCTCTTCACCCACAAGAAGGAGTTCCCCGACTGGGATTCGGTGATGGCCGCGGACAAGCTCATCACCAGCGGCAACAGCGGCCCCCAGTCCCTGGGCCACACCATGGGCAAGGTGATGGAAAAGATGACGGGGAAGAAGATCTTCGACTACGTCTTCGGTTATCCGGGCGCCCGGCAGTACAGCCTCGCGTTCCGCCAGGGCGAGGTCCAGTCGTCCGGCAACACGCCCGGCTCGTTCCGGGACCAACTGGGTGACATGTGGGACGACGGCAAGGTCGCCATGCTCGCCCAGGCCCCCACCCCCGAGGGGAAGCGGACCAAGGAGTTCCCCGATACGCCCACGCTGCTGGAGTACGCCAAAAGCGACAAGGACCGGGAGCTGATCAAGGCCACGTTCCTGCTCACCCACTACGGCCGCCCGTACTCGCTCCCTCCGGGAGTGCCCAAGGAGCGCGTGGAGATCCTGCGCAAGGCGTTCACCGCCACCATGAGCGATCCGAAGTTCCTGGACGAGGCCAGGAAGCTCAAGCGGGTCATCATCCCGTCCACCGGCGCGCAACTCCAGCAGCTCTGGAAGGACGTGCTCAACGCGCCCCCCGAGAACAAGGCCATCATCAAGGAGATCTTCGGCAAGAAGTAGGAGCAGGTCGTGAAGTCGGACCGCGGTCCCGTGGTCCGGGACATGGGCAACAACCTGGGAGGTAACACGATGCAGTCTGTATTGGGTCTTGCGGCGCTCGCGCTCTTCCTGCTCGGAGCAGGTGCGGCAGGGGCGGCCGACGATTTCTACGAGGGCAAGAAGGTCCGGCTGATCGTGTCGTCGTCACCCGGCGGCGGCAACGACACCTACTCGCGGCTGCTCGCGCGCCATATCGGGAGGCACATCCCGGGCAACCCCTCGATCATCGTGCAGAACATGCCGGGGGCGGGGGGCCTCCGGGCGGCCAGCTACCTCTACAACAAGGCGCGGCGCGACGGCACGGTGATGGAGCAGATCAACTGGGGGGTGTGGAACTGGCAGGTGGTGGGGGATCCCCGGGCCGGCTTCGACTTCGACAAGATGAACGCCATCGGCGTCATCGTCATCGAGAACGGCCTGATCTACAGCCGCAAGGATCGGTTCCAGTCGCTGGACGACATCAAGCAGTCGGGCAAGCTGGCCCGGGTCGGCATCAGCGGAAACCAGTCCAGCGGGTTCGTGCTGGGGAACATCCTGGAGAAGCTGCGGGGCGAGAAGCTGTTCGAGTACGTGTTCGGCTATCCGGGCGCGCGCCAGTACAGCCTGGCCTTCCGGCAGGGCGAGGTGGACGTGTCGGGCAACGTGACCTCCTCGTTCCTGGACCAGCTCGGGGACATGTGGAAGGCGGGCGACATCGTCATGCTGGCCCAGACCGGCACGGTGGAGGGGAAGAAGAGTCCGGAGTTCCCCGACGCCCCGCTGCTGGAGTCCCTCGCCACGACCCCGAAGCAGAAGAACCTGGTGCGGGCCACGTTCCTGCTCTCGCGCTACGGGCGTCCCTACGCCATGCCGCCGGGAGTCCCCGCGGACCGGGTGGCGCTCATGCGCAAGGCCTTCGACGACACCGTGAAGGACCCGAAGTTCCTGGCGGAAGCGAAGAAGCTCAAGCGGCCCGTCAACCCCACCACCGGCGCGAACCTCCAGAAGATGTGGAAGGATTCCCTCGGGGCCGCGCCCGAGGACAAGGCCATCGTGAAGCAGATCTTCGCGCCCAAGAAATAGCGCGGGCCGACACCGTCGGGCGCTCGAAAAGGGGGCGCCGGAGACTTCCGTTCTCCGGCGCCCCCGGTTTTTTTCCGGGCCGGGCGCGGGCGAAAATCGGAAAGGCCGGGGTCAGCCCAGCCAGGGCATGATCCCCTTGAGGAAGAGCTCGGGACCGGCGATGACCGGCGCCAGCCAGTGGATGTGCAGGATCTGGTCGAACACGCCCACGAAGAACACCAGCATCCCCGCGGTGAGCCACAGGGTCAACGGCCACCTCTCCTTGGCCTGGTACTTCAGGTACAGCAGCGTGAAGACCGGCACGGTGATGAAGAAGCCGAACAGCAGGATGCCGAAGAACATGCCCAGGAGCCAGGCGGCGAAGACGAGGCCCCGGGCCGCCACTTCGGCCGCGGACATGGTCCAGTCCACCTGCAGGTCGCCAGTGTCCCGGACGCCCGCGCCGGACGACCGCACGGAGCGGTAGCCGTCCATGACGAGCTGCAGCAACGACATCACCAGCACGGGGATGCCCACGAACCGGGGGAACAGGCCGGTGCCCAGGGGCCAGTCCCTGGCGGTATAGACGCAGCCCGCGGCCACCACGGCCACGAACAGCGTGAACAGCAGCGAAGGGGTGACGCGCATGGTCATTCTCCCGCGAGTTTCCGCACCTTGCGTTCCTGCACCACGCTGTAATAGATGGTCGCGATGGTGACCGCCAGGACCACCAGCACCAGGGGCCTCACCAGGAACGCGGCGCCGTAGGCGCGGACGGAAATGAAGAGGTACCGCTCGATGAGCCCGCCCAGCAGGAAACCCAGCAGCAGCGGCGGCCGGGGCCAGCCGCACCGTTTCATGACCCATCCCAGCAGTCCGAAGACCAGCACCGTCACCAGGTCGAAGATGCTGGCGGTGGCCTGGTAGGCGGCGAGGAACACCACCACCGTCACCAGCGGCGCCAGGATGTTGATGCGCACCGAGGAGAGCTTGGCCAACTGGTTGGTGAACCCCAGGGCGATGGCCGTGGCCATGACGTTGGCGATGGCGGTGCTCCACACGATGGAGTAGGTGATGTCCAGGTGCTGGTTCAGCATGGCCGGACCGGGCTGGAGGCCGTGGATCATGAAGGCGCCGATGAGCAGCGCCATGGAGGCGCTGCCGGGGATGCCGAAGGCCAGGGTGGGCACCAGCGCGCCTCCCTGCTTGGCGTTGTTGGCGCTCTCGGGGGCGATGACCCCGCGCACGTCCCCGCTGCCGAAGCTGCCGGCCGCGTCCCGGCAGGTGGACTTGGCGTGTCCGTAGGCCAGCCAGTCCACCACCGCGGACCCCAGGCCGGGGATGATGCCGATCCAGGTCCCCAGGAAGGCGCAGCGCAGCATCAGCCACCAGTTCACGAACACGTCGCGTATGCCGTGCCCCACCCCTTTCATGGCCTGCTTGGGCACGCTGCTGATCTGCTTGCCCTCGATCACCATGTCGGCCAGCTCGGGCAGCGCGAACAGCCCCAGGCTCACCACGATGATGTTCAGGCCGTCGAACAGGTAGAGGGAATCGAAGGTCCAGCGCAGCAGCCCTTCCTGCTTGTCGATGCCGATCATCGAGAGCAGCAGCCCCATGCCGCCGGCCACGATGCCCTTGAGGGGCACCCGGCCGCTCAGGATGGCCACCATGGAGATGCCCATGATGCCCAGCGAGAAGAGCTCCGGTGCGGCGAACAGCAGCACCAGCGGTTTGAGCACGGGGATGAGCATGCCGAGGATCACGGCGCCGACGATGCCCCCCAACAGGGACGAGAAATAGGCGGCGCCGAAGGCGCGTCCCGCCTCGCCCTTGCGGGCCATGGGGTGGCCGTCCAGGATGGTGGCCTGGGAGCCCACGGTGCCCGGCACCGCGAAGAGCACCGAGGGGATGGTGTCGGTGGTGACCGGGACCGAGGACAGGGCCACCAGCATGGCGATGGCCGCGGTGGGGTCCATGTCGAAGGTGAACGGCAGCAGCAGGGCGAGGCCCACCACGCCGCCGAGACCGGGGATGGCCCCCAGCGCCATGCCCACCAGCACCCCGAAGGTCATGAACAGAAACCGTTCCACGCTCAGGAGCGCGGTAAGCCCGTCGGCCATTGCTTCGAACACGTCGTAACTCCTGTCACCGATGCATGGTCACGCTGCCGGGGGCCGTGCCCCGGTCCGCGGCAGCGCCCCGGCCCCGCCCGCCTTGCGGAAAGTCCGGTGCCGCTCAGAACACGAACCGCAGTCCTCCTTCGACGTCGTGCGTGTGGACGTCTGCGGACTCGTAGGTGGAACCCGTGAAGCGGTATCCGGCGAACAACTCCATTCCTTGGGTGAAGGCGTAAGCGGCGCCCGCCATGAACTGGTAGGCGAACGAGGCGTCGGCCTTGGAGCCGGCAAGCTGGAGGCCCGGCACGGCCCTCGACGCTTGGATCTCGACGAGGCCGAGGCCCAGGCCTCCCCCCACGTACGCGATCAGGCCCCCGCCCACGGGCAGGGCGAAGTAGGTGTTGGTCATGAACGACCATGAGGTGAGGTCGATGGAGAGGTCCGAGAGAGGCGTCTTGGCTCCGTCCACCACCAATTCATCCGCTTCGGCGCTCCGGTACCCCACTTCCAGGTCCAACACGAAGTTCTCGAACACGTAGCCGCCCGAGACGTTGATGCCGAAGCCGTTGTCGAACCGCAGCTCGTCGCCGTGGCCGCTCACGTCCTTCGGTATGACGAGGGAACCGCCGACGATGGCGTACGGCCCCTGTTCCAGGTCCTGGGCGGGGGCTTGCGACGCAAGGAGCGCCATCGCCGCGAGACCGAAGACGCAGGCGCGGAAGACATCTCCCATTGCATCCATCCTTTCCGGGTGTCGGACCCCTGCCCGATCCTTCCCCGCGCGCGGGAACCGTCTCTCTACTATATGCGGCATGGCCGTATCAAGGGAGAGGGCGTCCGCGCCGTCCGCCGGCGCGTCACTCCTTGGGCTCGAACCGGTAGGCTTCCGGCGCCGGCTTGTAGGCGCGCAGGAGCCACAGCGGGCGGCGCAGGTTGCCCGGCCCCGGCGCGGGCCGCGTCAGCTTGAGCCACCTTTTATAGACCTCGTGGGACTTGTTCGTGTCCACGAAGACGTCGCCGTAGCGGTCGTCCGGGCCGGGCCTCACCACCCGGACCTTCTGGTGCCAGCAGTGCTGTCCGCTGATGTTGTCGGGCTGCACCGGAAAGGTGAGGTTCTGGTGGACGCCGGCTTCCTGCCACCACACCCGCCCGGAGTCCTTGTCCGCGCTCTCGAACGGCCGGACGCCGTGGACTTGGCGCATCATCCATTGCCCGGGCTCCACCTGCTCCAGTTTCACCAGGGCGGTGGCGAAGCGGCCGCCGCCGGTCTCCTCCTCCAGGCGCCAGCGCCCCAGGTGGTGCGAGCACGCCACCACCCCGGGCCGGATCCCCTCGGTGACCCACACCCGGTCCACGAAGTACCCGATCTCGGTGTGGACCTTGAGCAGGTCCCCGGTGGACGCCTCCAGCCGCCGGGCGTCCTGCGGATGCAGCCACAGGGGGTTCTTGTGCGAGATCTCGTAGAGCCACTTGGCGTTGGCCGAACGGCTGTGGATGAGGGTGGGCAGCCGGAACGTCGGCAGGAGCAGCATCTCTCCCTTGGCCCCGTCGATGTGGGACGGGTGCACGTGGCTCTTGATGTATCCCGGGAACCGGTGCTCGGGCCACTTCCAGTCCTTGAGGGTCTCGGAATAGAATTCGAGCTTGCGCGAGGGCGTGGGAAAGCCCACGCGGGCCTTGCCGTCCACCTCCACGCCGACCGCGGCCCCGTTCCGGGCGATGACCTTCGTCACCGGGTCCACCGCGGCGTCCTCCATGTCCTCGGGCTTGAGCTCCGCGGCGTGGCTCTCGTAGATGTCCTCGGCCACCAGGAAGGCTCCGTACCGGCGCATGTATTCCAGCGGCGAGATATCCTCCTTCGCGGCCGCCTCCGGCAGTCCCGGCACGCTGTTCTCGAAGATCCAGCGGTAGTAATCGGCTACGGTGAGCTTCTCGCCCGGCCGGTAGGGGGACTCGAAGTACTTGCGGATGCCCAGGGCGCCGTCCGGGTCGATGCGCCAGGACAACTCGATCCAGAACTCGTCCTCTTCCCACACCTCCCCGAGGCCGGCCTCCCGGTGCGCATCCCAGGTGCTGGCGAAGGTCTTGCCCCGCCGTTCCAGGGCCACCCGCAGCACCGGCTGGCGAAAGCCGATCCAGCGCGCCGAATGGGTCTCCTGGCTCATGAGGTCGTGGCGCTCGGACGCTAGGCCCATGGGCAGCACGTAGTCCGCGAACCAGGCGGTCTCGCTCCAGGTGGGCGTGAGGCACGCGTGGCGCTCCACCTTGGCCTCGTCGCCCAGCATCTCGATCCAGCTCATGCCGTCGGGGTTGGTCCACACGGGGTTGTAGACCCGGGTGAAGTACATGGCCAGCTTGCCCCGTCCTTCCTTGACCAGGTGCGGCAGCAGGAAGCTCATCTCGAAGAACGCCAGCGGGTATTCCGGAGGATACATGAGCTCGTTCCACGCCTTGGCCGGCGGCGGCATCATGGGCGGGGCGGGCACGAACTTGTTCCAGGCGTTGGGCGCGGTGCCGCCGGGGGTTCCCACCGCGCCCAACAGCACCACCAGGAACTCCAGCGCCCGGGCCACCTCCCAGCCTCCCAGGTTGCCGGCCGCGGCGTTGCGCCACACGTGGGTGGCCAGGGCGGAGCCGGCCCGGGCCGCCTCATGGGCCACCTCCACGATCATGGCCGGGTCCACCCCGGACTCGGCCGCGGCGAACTCCGGCGTGTACTGCCCGTAGAGGGTCTTGAGGATCTCCTCGAACCGCTCGAAGGTCTGCGGCTCGTCCGGGTGCTCCTGCCGCAGGAACTGCTCCCAGTTGACCCACTTCCTCACGAACTCGCGGTCGTGGAGGCCCTCCTGGAGCAGCACGTTGCACATGGCCAGCAGCACCGCGGCCTCGGTGCCGGGCCAGGTGGCCATCCAGTAGTCGGCCTTGGACGCGGTGTTGGACAGGCGCGTGTCGATGACGCAGACCTTGGCGCCCCGTTCCTTGGCCTCGATGATGCGCTGGGCGTGGGGGTTGAAGTAGTGGCCGGTCTCCAGGTGGGAGCTCAGCAGCAGCATGAAGCGGGCGTTGGCGTGGTCGGGGGAGGGGCGGTCGATGCCGCACCAGAACGCGTAGCCGGTGCGGGCCCCCGCGGAGCAGACGTTGGTGTGGCTGTTGTGGGCGTCGATGCCCCAGGCGTGCATGATGCGCTGGTGGTAGAGCAACTCGTGGCCGGGCCGCCCCACGTGGTACATGACCTCGTTGCGCCGGCCTTCCTCCAATGCCTTGCGGATCCTTCCGGCCATGTCGTCCAGCGCTTCGTCCCAGCTCACCCGCTCCCACCGGCCGCCGCCCCGGGGCCCCACGCGCTTCATGGGGTAGAGTATGCGCTCGGGGTCGTGGACCTGGTTGATGGTGGCCGGGCCCTTGGCGCAGTTCCGGCCCCGGCTGCCGGGGTGCTCCGGGTTGCCCTCGAACTTGCGCACCTTCAGGGTTTCCTTGTCCACGTAGGCCAGCAGGCCGCACGCGGCCTCGCAGTTGAAGCAGATGGTGGGGACCAGGTCGTAGCGCCGTTCCACCCGTTTGGGCCACGCGGCCGCGTCGTACTCGGTCCAGTCCGACCAGCGTTCCCGGGGCGGGAAGCTGCGGAGTCCTCCCGCAGGCGGCTCCAGGTTGGCGGCGTCGGGGCTCAGGGGTTGCATCTCGTCCTTCATCAGGGGTTCCTCTCGTCAACTGAGCGGCACGGCTTGCCCGGCCTCCACCCACAGCCTCTCGAACGCCCAGAGTCCCGCCAGGGCCAGCACCGCGGCAAGGGAGTGCAGGAACCAGGACGCCGGCTCCTGGGCGCCGGCCCAGATGAGGAAGGCCACCGGCAGGACGATGCCCACCGCCACCGCCAGCCCCCAGAACCGCTCCCGGAGGGCGCCCCGGATGAGCAGGTCGATGGCCCGGCGCACGTCTTCGGTGACGGGCGTGAGCGTCATCTCCCCCAGCAGCAGGGCCGCGGTGAGCACCAGCGACGCCAGCAGGACGGTCCCCACCGCGGCCATGGCCTGGCCTTGCAGGCCGGTGGCGAGGCCCGCCAGGATGAGGGCCGCGGCCCCCGCGGTGACGGCCTGGGCCAGCAGGTGCCAGAGGAAGAGGGGACTCTGCCACAGGTCGCGGCCCTTGGCCTGGGCGAACAGGAACGCGGAATAGCCCGCGGAGCCGACCCCGAGGACGCCGCAGACGGCCGCCACCCACGCCGGCACGCTGCCGGCGCCGGCCCCGTACGCCAGCCAGAGGACGCTCGCCAGGGAGTAGGCCATGAGGATGTACCCTCCCAGCACCAGCCACGAGCGGAGGTTGGGCTTGGTCAGCAGGTAGTAGAAGCGGTCGGGCCGCTTGAGGTCGAAGACCAGCAGGCCGGTGGTGAGACCGGTGAACGCCAGCGCGAGGAGCGGGCTCACGGTGTTCAGCAGCGGCCCCTCCGGGCTCCGTCCCAAGAGCATGAGCAACGCCGCCACCAGCAGCACCCCGGAGCCGATGGACTTGGTCCAGAGGTAGGCGGCGATCTTCGACCCCCAGGGCCGCGGGTGGGGCGCGTCATAGACCTCCCGGGCGCTCCCGGGAGGCGGGTTCCCGCGCCGGGACGGGGAGAGCGCCAGCAGGTCCTCCCCCGGGTGCTTGTCGGCCCAGAAGTGGGTGGCCCCGGTCTCGGTCATGCCCGGCTGGAGCGCGTCTTCCTCCACGCCCACGTAGAAGAGCTTGGGGTGGGTGCCCTTGTGGGGTTTTCGGAGGGAGACCTTCCGGGTGGCCACCGTGCGGCTGACGGGGCTGTCGGGGTCGTCCAGGTCGCCGGACAGTATGGCCTGGGTCGGGCACACCACCTCGCAGGCGGGTTGCAGCCCGAGCTCCACCCGGTGCGCGCAGAAGTTGCACTTGGCCGCGGTGTTGTGGTCGGGGTCGATGTAGAGGGCGTCGTAGGGGCACGCCTGCATGCACGACTTGCAACCGATGCAGCGGTCGCCGTCGAAATCGACGATGCCGTTGGAGCTCCGGTAGAGCGCCACCGTGGGGCAGATCTCGATGCACGGCGCGTCGTCGCAATGGTTGCACCGGAGCACCGCGAAATGGCGGCTGGTGGCCGGGAAGGCGCCTTTCTCGATGTACTTGACCCAGGTCCGGTTGACTCCCACGGGCACGTCGTGCTCGTCCTTGCAGGCCACGGTGCAGGCGTGGCAACCGATGCAGCGGTTCTGGTCGATGACGAATCCGTAACGCATGAATCCCCCGGCGGCTGTCCGTTTGCGGAACCCCCGGCCCATCCCGGTTCGAGCTGCCCCTCCCCATGGGGAAGCGCGTCGTTCGACTCCGCTGCGCTGCGCTTCCCTCGGCTACGCTTCGCCGCGCTCGGGACGAACGGGGTTCGTCGTTCGGAGTTTCCTTCTGGCGGCTATCTATATCGGGCGGGACTCCCGGCCGTCAAACCGTCCGGGGAGCGCGGACCGCGCCGGCCGCGGTTCGTCCCGGGCCTTCCGGGCGCGGGGGACCGGCGTCCCCCGGGATCAACGCCTGCTACCGGGAGGTCCCTGGCACGGCGGGGGCCTTCCGGCCGGGGGGAGCCGGCGCCCCCCGGGGCTCCGAGGCCGCTTGCTTCGAGCGGGGCGAGCGGTTAGAACGTTCCGCCATGCCGAAGCTCCGCAGCCTTCGAGACGCGGTGGCCGAGGAGGTCGAGGACGGCATGTCCGTCTTCATGGGGGCCGCCCTGGAGTCCCTCGTCCCGTTCGCCGCGGGTTACGAGATCATGCGCCAGCGGAAACGGGACCTGGACCTGCTGACCACCATCTCGGACATGCAGTTCGACCAGCTCATCGGCGCGGGCTGCGTCCGCAAGGTCAGCGGCGCCTGGGTGGGCAACGTGGCCGCGGGCCTCGGGCACAACTACCGGCGCGCGGTGGAGCGGCGGGAACCCGCGCCCCTGGAGGTGGAGAACCATTCCAACTTCTCCATGGCCCTGGCCCTCAAGGCCGCGGCCATGGGCGTGCCGTACCTGCCCACGCGCACCCTCATGGGCAGCGACTTCCGCGCCGAGGGGTCGTTCGCGGAGGTGGCCTGTCCCTTCACCGGCGCGGACCTGCTGGCGGTGCGCGCGGTGAAGCCCGACGTGGCCATCCTGCACGTGCAGCGGGCGGACGCCGACGGCAACGCCCACGTCTGGGGCAACCTGGGAGTCACCCAGGACGCCGCCATGGCCGCGGGCAAGGTGGTGCTCACCTGCGAGGAGATCGTCTCCCACGACGTGATCCTGAGCGACCCCAACCGCACCCTGGCGCCCGGCTTCCTGGTGGCGGCCGTGGCCTGCGTGCCGTTGGGCTCCCACCCGTCGCCCACCCAGGGGTACGCGCGCAGGGACGACGCCTTCTATTTCGACTACCACGCCGAGTCCCGGGACCGGGACGGGTTCCGCGCTTGGCTGGACCATTGGGTGCTGGGAGTCGAAGGGCACGACGGTTACCTGGAGCGGCTCGGCAGCGAGAGGGTCCAGCGGCTCCGGCCGGACCGCGACCGCATGGCGGCGCCGGTGAGTTATGGGTATTAGCGGGGCTGCTCGCGACGCCGCGGATGAGCTATGGAAAACCCTGGACGATTCCGGTTCGAACCCCACTTCCCTGTGGGAAAGCGCGTCCTTCGACTTCGCTACGCTACGCTCAGGACGAACGGGGGTGATCGTTCAGAGTTTCCTATGGATGTTGGCTCTGGCTGCCGCGGCGCCGCCGGAAGCCCGGAGGTCCCGGCCATCGAGGAACGGCTGAACACGGAGGATGGATTCCCCCGTCCCGACCATCTTCTCCCCGTTCGTCCTGAGCGTAGCGAAGCGGAGTCGAAGGACGCGCCCATGCCCCCCTCCCTGTCCGGTTGTCCGGGGTCTCCTTGAATCCATTGGCCGGGGATGCTACCGGGAATGGGACCGTCAGGAGGGGAGACCGCGGCGAGGAGTCCCGGTCCTTCCGTTGCCGACCTCATGGAGTACACACGGCGAGAGCTCATGGTCATTGCCGCGGCGCGCGAGATCCGCGACGGCGAGCGCGTGTTCGTGGGCATGCGGTTGCCGCTGCTGGGGTTCGCGGTGGCCAAGGAGCTCCACGCGCCCAACGCGGTCGGCATATTCGAGAGCGGAGTGGTGCGGGACTGGCCGGCCCTGGAGCCGATCTTCACCATGAGCGACCCTCCCAACGTGGCGGGGGCGCTCTTCTGCTGCGGCCTGATCGAGGTCATGAGCCTGCTCCAGAGCGGCCGGGTGGAGATGGGGTTCATCGGCGGCGCCGAGGTCGATCGTTACGGCAACCTCAACACCCACTGGGTGGGGGACGAGGGGCGGCGGGTGCGGCTTCCGGGCAGCGGCGGGGCCGCGGACATCGCCACACTGGCCGGTCGGTGCGTCATCATCATGCAGCACGAACGGCGGCGTTTCGTGCCCCGGGTCCGTTACGTCACCTCACCAGGCTACGGCGACGGCCCCGGCTGGCGCGAGCGCCGGGGCTTGGCCGGAGGCGGGCCGAGCCGCACCATCACCAGTCTCGGCATCTTCTCCTTCGACCCCGGTACCCGGGAGATGCAGGTGGAGTCCTGCCATCCCGGGGTGACCCTGGAAGACGTCCGGGGAGAGACGGACTGGCCGCTCGAGGCGTCCCCGGACCTCGCCGAGACCGCGGCGCCGTCCCGGGACGAGCTCCGGGCCGTGAGGAAGTATGACCCCCACGGGGTGTGGACGTCGTAGCCCCTTTCGCCGCGGACAGTCCCGATGATCGTCGCCGTCCTTTCCGGTTTCGCCGCAGCCCTGCTGGCCCCGTCCCTCTGCCGCGTGAGCGTCCGGTGGGCGGGACGCCTCTTCGCCGCGTTCCCCGCGGCCCTCGCCCTCTACTTCCTGAGCCACGCGGCCGGCGTGGTGGCGGGCGAAGGGGTGCGCGAGGCCTATCCCTGGGTCCCGGCCATGGGGCTGGAGCTGTCGTTCCACCTAGACGGTCTCGGCCTCCTGTTCGCGCTGGCCATCACGGTGGTGGGGACCATCGTCATGGCCTACGCCGGCAGCTACCTCGAAGGCCATCCCTCGCTGCCCCGTTTCTACCTCTTCCTCCTCATGTTCATGGCGTCCATGCTGGGGTTGGTCCTGTCCGACAACCTCATCGCGATGTTCGTGTTCTGGGAGCTCACCAGCCTCACTTCCTATTTCCTCATCGGGTTCGAGCACGACCGGGACACCGCGCGGGCGGCCGCGCTGCAGGCGCTCCTGGTCACGGGCGCGGGCGGGTTGGCGCTCATGGCCGGGGTCCTGCTCATGGCCCAGATGGGCGGCAGCTTCGAGATCTCGTCCCTGGACCCGGACGCCCTGCAGGGCCACCGCCTCTATCCCCTGGCCCTGGCCCTGGTCCTCGCCGGCGCGTTCACCAAGTCGGCCCAGGTCCCGTTCCACTTCTGGCTGCCCTCGGCCATGGAGGCGCCCACGCCGGTGAGCGCCTACCTCCACTCCGCCACCATGGTGAAGGCGGGCGTCTATCTGCTGGCCCGGCTCAGCCCGGCGTTGGGGGGCAGCGACCTCTGGTTCTACGCGGTCACCGGCTTCGGCGCGGCGACCATGCTGGCCAGCGCCTGGCAGGCCCTCCACCAGACCGACCTGAAGAAGCTCCTGGCCTATTCCACGGTGAGCGTCCTGGGCGCCCTGACCATGCTCATGGGCCTGGGCAGCGCCCTGGCCGTCCAGGCGGCCATGGTCTTCCTCCTGGCCCACGTCCTCTACAAGGCGGCCCTGTTCCTGGTGGCCGGGGCCATCGACCACGAGACCGGCACCCGGGACGTGCGGCTCCTGGGGGGACTCCGCAAGACCATGCCCCTGGTCTGCGCCGGCGCCGCGGTGGGGGCCCTGTCCATGGCCGGCCTGCCCCCGTTCTTCGGCTTCGTGGGCAAGGAGCAGCTCTACGAAGCCTTGACCCATGAGAACATGCTGGTGACCGCGGTGGGAGCGCTCGCCAGCATGCTGCTCCTGGCGGTGGCTTGGCTGGCCGGCGTCCGGCCCTTCACCGGCGCCGAGACCCATACCCCGAAGCATCCCCACGACCCGCCCTGGAGCATGTGGATGGGCCCCGTCTTCCTGGGATGCCTGAGCGTGGTCTTCGGCTCGATGCCCGCGCTTGCCGAGGGACTGCTGTCCGCGGCCGCGGGCTCGGTGCTGGCCCGACCCGTGGACTTCCACCTGGCCCTGTGGCATGGGTTCAGTCCGGTGCTGCTGCTGAGCCTGGCCACTTTCGCCGCGGGCGCGCTGCTCTACCGGAAGCGCGCCGAGCTGCTGCGGGCCGCGGAGTTCGCGCTTCCCGCGGCCCGCCGCGGCCCGTCCCACTGGTACGCCCTGTGGCTCCGCTCCCTGAACTGGTCCGCGGTGACCCAGACCCGTTGGCTCCAGAACGGGTACCTGCGGTTGTACCTGGCCACGGTCATGACCGTCACCGCGGTGCTGGCCTGGACGACCTTCCTCGCCCAGGCCGACCTGGGCGTGGTGGAGGTGGACTGGGGCGACGTGGGCGTGCACGAAGGGGTGGTGGCCCTGGTGGCGCTGGTGGGCGCGGTGGCCACGGTGCGGGCCCAGACCTTCCTGCGCGCGGTCATGGCCCTGGGTGTGGTGGGCTACAGCGTGGCGCTGCTCTTCGTCCTGTTCGGCGCTCCCGACCTGGCCATGACCCAGTTCCTCATCGAGACCCTGTCGCTCATCCTGTTCGTGTTCGTGTTCTACTACATGCCCCCGTTCAAGCGGTTCTCGACCCGCGGGGCCATGCTGCGCCATGCGGTCATCGGGACCTCGGTGGGCGCGCTCTTCACGTTGCTGGTGCTGGTGGCCACCTCGGTCCAGTGGCATCCCACCATCTCCACCTACTTCTCCGAGAACTCGCTCCTGCTGGGCCACGGCCGCAACATCGTGAACGTGATCCTGGTGGACTTCCGGGGCTTCGACACCCTGGGCGAGATCACCGTGCTGGCGGTTGCGGGCATCGGCGTGTATTCCCTGGTCCGGCTCCGGTCGGGGAAGGGAGGGGACGCTTGAACTCGCTGATCCTCAGGACCGCAAGCCGGTTCCTCCTGATCCTGCTGTTCCAGTTCTCGGTCTTCCTGCTGCTCCGCGGGCACAACGACCCCGGGGGCGGGTTCGTGGGCGGCCTGGTGCTGGCCGCGGCCCTGACCCTCTACGCCATCGCCTACGACGTGCGCTCCATGCGCCGGTTCCTGCCCTGCCGCGCCCAGACCATCATCGCCTGGGGGCTGCTGACCGCGGCCCTGAGCGGCGTGTGGCCCCTGTTCGAGGGACAGCCGTTCATGACCGGCCAGTGGGCGCACCTGTACGTCCTGGGCCTCGACCTCCACCTGGGCACGCCGCTGCTCTTCGACATGGGCGTCTATCTGGTGGTGGTGGGGGTGGTGATCCTCGTCATCATCAGCCTGGCGGAGGAAGCGGAGGAAGACTAGTGGAAGCCCTGCTCGCGGTGGTCATCGGCGGACTCTACGCCTCCGGCATCTACATGCTCATGCGCCGGAGCATCGTGAAGCTGATCATCGGGCTCGGGTTGCTGGCCCACGGCGCGAGCCTGCTGGTGTTCACCGCCGCGGGCCTCACCCGCGCGGTCCCCCCGGTGATCCCCCAGGGGGCCAAGGCCATCACCGAGGCGGCGGACCCGCTGCCCCAGGCGTTGATCCTCACCGCCATCGTCATCAGCTTCGGCGTGCAGGCCTTCGCCATGGTGCTGGCCTACCGGGCGTACCAGACCGTGGGCACCGACGACCTCGACGACATGAAGGCCACGGACACGTGAACTCGCTCATCGCACTGCCCATCCTGCTCCCCCTGCTGGTGGGGGCGAGCTGCGTGGTGGTCTGGCGCCGCCCCACGGCCCAGCGGATCCTCACCCTGGCCGGCAGCATCGCCTATTTCGCGGTCTCCATGGTGCTCCTGGGCCGGGTGGCCGGGGAGGGGATACAGGCGGTGCAGAAGGGCGACTGGGCCGCGCCCTTCGGCATCACCCTGGTGGCCGACACCTTCAGCGCCATCATGATCGCCGCCACCGGCGTGGTGGTGCTGGTGATCGTGGTCTATTCCCTGGCGACCGTGGACCGGGGGCGCGAGGCCTACGGCTACTATCCGCTGCTCAACATCCTGGTCATGGGGGTTTCCGGCGCCTTCCTGACGGGCGACATCTTCAACCTCTTCGTGTGGTTCGAAGTGCTGTTGATCTCGTCGTTCGTCCTGCTCGCCCTGGGCGGCGAACGCGCGCAACTGGAGGGCGCCATCAAGTACGTCACCCTCAACCTGGTGGCGTCGGCGTTCTTCCTGGCCGCGGTGGGGGTCCTCTACGCCATGGCCGGGTCCCTCAACATGGCGGACCTGTCCCAGCGCCTCGCGGGCGCAGGCCATCCGGGCGTGGTCACCACGCTGGCCATCCTGTTCCTGGTGGCCTTCGGCATCAAGGGAGCCATCTTCCCGTTGTTCTTCTGGCTCCCCGCGTCCTACCACACGCCGCCGGTGGCGGTCTCGGCCCTGTTCGGCGGGCTGTTGACCAAGGTGGGGGTGTACGCCCTGATCCGGGTCTTCACCCTGCTGTTCCTGGACAACGTGGACTATACCCACACCCTGATCCTGGCCGCCGGCGGCGTCACCATGGTGACCGGGGTGCTGGGCGCGGTGGCCCAGTACGAGTTCCGCCGGCTGCTCTCCTTCCACATCGTGAGCCAGATCGGCTACATGGTCATGGGGCTCGGGTTCTTCACCCCCCTGGCCCTGGCCGGCGCCGTGTTCTTCATCGTGCACAACATCTTCGTCAAGACCAACCTCTTCCTGGTGAGCGGGGTCTCGTACCGCCTGCACGGCACCTACGACTTGAAGAAGCTGGGGGGCCTGTACCGGAGCCATCCCTGGCTCTCCCTGCTGTTCGCGGTGTCCGCCTTCTCCCTCGCGGGGGCACCGCCGCTCTCCGGCTTCTTCGGCAAGCTGGTGCTGGTCAAGGCGGGGCTCGACATCGGGCAGTTCGCGCTGGTGGCCGCGGCCCTGGGGGTGAGCCTGCTGACGCTCTTCTCCATGACCAAGATCTGGGCCGAGGCGTTCTGGAAACCGCTGCCCGCGGACACCCCGGTGAACCCGACGGGCCGCGGCGCGGCCCTCCTGTTCGGCCCCATCGTGACCCTGGCGGTGCTGGCGGTGGCGCTGGGGGTGGTCGCGGGGCCGTTCTTCGACTTGGCCCTCCAGGCGGGCCATGAGTTGATGGACCCGGAGCCGTACATCCGCGCGGTGCTCCGGGTGAGGGGAGGACCGTGACCGCCCTGTTGTGGAACATCATGCTCGCCCTGAGCTGGGCCGCGTTGACCGGGGAGGTGACCGCCCTGAACCTCGCCGCGGGCTTCGTGCTGGGCTTCGTGATCCTGTACTCGGTGCGGCGGCTGCTGCGGCCGTCGCGGTACTACGAGAAGCTGTGGCAGGGTCTCCGGCTGGGCTCTCTGTTCGCCTGGGAACTGCTGCTGGCGAACCTGCGCATCGCCTACGAGGTGGCGACGCCGTCGCACAACATGAAGCCCGGGGTGGTGGCGATCCCGCTGGACGTGGAGACGGACGCCGAGATCACGCTGCTGGCCAACCTCATCACCCTGACCCCCGGCACCCTGAGCCTCGACGTGTCGGACGACCGTCGGGTGCTCTACATACACGCCATGTACGTGGACGACGCGGACGAGTTGCGCCGGTCCATCAAGGACGGGTTCGAGAAGCGCGTCATGGAGTTGCTGCGATGACCCAACTGGCTTTCGTTCTGCTGGCCGTCCTCAGCCTCGGCATCGTGCTGGCCTTCATCCGCCTGGTCCGCGGCCCCAACATACCCGACAGGCTGGTGGCCCTGGACCTGTTGACCACCGTGGGCGTGGGCATCGCCGCCCTCTACGCGGTGGCGTTCGACCAGCGGGTCTATCTGGACGTGGCCATCGTGCTCGCCCTGGTGGCGTTCCTGGGCACGGTGACCTTCGCCCGCTACATCGAGAAATGGGCGCATCATGGTGACTGACATCGTTTGCGGCGTTTTCATGGTCGTCGGCACCGCCTTCATGTTCCTGGGGTGCCTGGGAATCCTGCGGATGCCGGACCTGCTGACCCGAATGCAGACCGCCACCAAGCCCCCCACCCTGGGGGTCTTCTTCCTGATGGCGTCGGTGGCGCTCTACTTCCCGGACTTGGGCGTCACCGTCCGGGTGCTGGCCATCACCCTGTTCGTCTTCCTCACCGCGCCGGTGTCCGCGCACATGATCGGCCGGGCCGGGTACCAGGTGGGGGTGAAGTTCTGGCGGGGCACGGTCATCGACGAGTTGAAGGACAAGTACCGGGGCTCGTCCATGGACCCGTGAAGGGGCGCGATGAAGGGGCGAGCCGCCCCTCTTGCGCCTATCCGGTGAGCGGTCCGTACTCGACGTAGATATAGACGGCGTAGGCGGTCAGGCAGAGGACGCCCGTGGGGCGTCCGAGCCGCCCCCGGAACATCAGCCACGAGACCAGCAGGACCGTCACCGCCCCCATGGTCCCGAGGGCGAGGTCGCGGAGGTGCGCCGGGACGTCCAGGGGATGGACGGTCGCCACCAAGCCGCCGATGCCCAGCAGGTTGAAGATGTTGGCGCCGAGCACGTTGCCCACCGCCACCTCGGGATGGCGGCGGTAGGCGGAGACGACCGCGGTGGCAAGCTCCGGCAACGAGGTGCCGATGGCCACCACCGTCACGCCGATGACCGCCTCCGACACCCCGAGCAGGCGCGCAAGGCCGATGGCGCCCTCCACCAGCAGGTGGGAGCCTGCGATGACGCCGCCGAGGCCCAGGGCGAGCTTGCCCACCACCATCCAGAGGCGCTGGCCCGGCGCCTGCTCTTCCGCTGGAGCCTGGGGGTCGCCGTAGCGGGCTCGCAGGTAGGAGGCCGCAGTGAACGAGACGAGGCAGGCCAGCAGCAGCACGCCGTCGAAGCGGCTCAGGCTGCCGACCATCGCCAGGACGAAGAACAGCGCGGTGACGCCGATGGCCGTGCCGCCCTCGAACCGGACCACGCGCGGCTCCACCGCCATCGGACAGACGCATGCGGCCGCCCCGAGGATCAGGAGCAGGTTGCAGAGGTTGCTGCCGATGATGTTCCCGATGGCGATGCCGGGCGCGCCGCGGACGGCCGCCTCCAGGCTGACCACCAGCTCGGGCATGGTGGTGCACCAGGCCACCACGGTGAGCCCGATGATCAAGGGCGAGACCCCGAGGCGCGAGGCAAGCTGCACCGCGCCGCGCAACACGAACTCGGCTCCGGCCAGGAGCAGCACGGTGCCGACCGCCAGTTGCAGATGGATCATGGGAGTCCCGGGCGCAAGCCTCGTCCCGGTCGGGCCCCGGTGCGCCTGCGTGTTCCGGGAATCGCCGGCCGGGGTTCTTCCCGGCCGCAGGGTCCTCGAAGGACCCCGGGGACGATGGTGGATGTCGGCCGCGTGATGGGCGCCATAAGGGGTGCGTCTTTCCGGCTGTGGTCTGGTGGATCGGGAGCCGCCCGGAGGCTCTTTCCATAGTACCATCCGCGCCGTCCGTCAATCGCCTCGGGGGAGGCGAGTCCCGGAAGGGCGTTCGGGCGCGGGCCGCCCCGGGCGCGCGAACCGTTGGAGGATCCCCGGCCCGATCTGGTAGAACGGACCACATGGCCATCGGCATCGGCATCGGATTCAGCGGCTGGCCCTTCGGCGACGCCAACCCCGAAGCGTTCCGGCGCGCCATCGACTTGGCGGAGTCCCTGGACATCGACTCCCTGTGGCTGAGCGACCGGGTGGTGTCCGAGGCCTTGAGCCTGGAGCCGGTGGTGGCCCTGTCCTGGGTGGCCGCGCGCACCCGGAAGATGAAGTTCGGCACCAGCGTGCTGGCGCTCCCGCTCCGAAACCCCACCGTGCTGGCCAAGGAGTTGGCCACCCTGGACTTCCTCTCGGGCGGGCGCCTGCTGCTTGCGGTGGGTCTGGGACGCGACGAGGAGTCCGAGCCGCGGGCCTGCGGCATTGCCCGTTCGGAGCGGGCGGGACGCACGGAGGAAGCCGTCCACCTGTTGCGCGCCCTGTGGTCCGGCAACGAGGTGAGCTTCCAGGGGCGGTTCTACCAACTCGACAAGGTATCGATCCAACCCAGGCCGGCACGGACCGCTCCTCCCATCTGGGTCGGCGGACGCAGCGGAGCCGCGTTTCGACGGGCTGCGCGCCTTGCGGACGGCTGGCTGGGCTCGCAGATGACCCCCGACGAAGTGGGGTCCGCCATCACCCGCATCCGCGGCCATGCCGCGGAATACGGCCGCGCCATCGACCAAGACCACTTCGGCGTGCTGTTCAACTTCTGTTTCGCGAGGGATCCCGCGGCAGGGGCCAGGCTCGCCCGGCCCCATGCGCTTCGGAACCGTCCGGAGGTGGACTTCGTCGAAACGTCGGCGCTCGGAAGCGCCGACGACATCACCGCCATGGTCCGGCGCTACATGGATGCGGGCGCGTCGAAGTTCGTCGCCCGCCCGGCTTGTCCGCCCGAGGCCCTCCACGAGCAGATCGAGAGGTTGGGCACGGAGGTGGTTCCGCGATGCCTTTCGTGATGAGCGGGCGGGAGGGCTATCCTACAACAGCTTCACCAACGCGACTACCAGGCTGCCCTGGGCAATCATGGCGCCGAACATCCACTTCAACAGATCCGCCTTGACGGATTCGATGTCGGCCTTGGTGGCCAAGCGCAGAGTTTCGATGTCAGCCTTGGTTTCCTGACGCAGAGCTTCGAGACCGGCCTTGGTTTCCTGTCGCAGAGTTTCGAGACCGGCCTTGGTTTCCTGTCGCAGGGTTTCGATGTCGGCCTTGGTGGCCAAGCGTAGCGTTTCGATGCCGGCCTGGGTTTCCTGTCGTAGAGCTTCGATGTCGCTCTTTGTCGCCAGGCGCAGAGCTTCGATGTCGGCCTTTGTCGCCAAGTTGCTGTTGAGGAGGTTGACCTGCTCACGGGCCAGTGCCTCGGCTTGTTGCTCCGTGAAGCCGCTGGCGGTCAGATGCTTGACGAACTGATGGGTGTCGAATGCAATGGCTTCGCTCACGAGGAAAATTGTAACGGATGACCTCGCCGGATACAATCCCTACCGCAACTCGGCGACCTTGTTGAAGCCGTCGTACGCGGCGACCTTGTAGGCTTCGGCGAAGGTCGGGTAGTTGAAGACGTTGTCGCGGAAGTAGTCGATGGCGCCGCCGAGGGCGATGACCGCGTGGCCGATGTGGATGATCTCTGTGGCGTCCTCGCCCATGGCGTGGACCCCGAGCAGCTTCAGGGTGTTCGGGTCGAAGAGGATCTTCAGCATGCCCGCGGGGTCGCCCACCATCTGCGCCTTGGCGACGTCGTCGTAGAGCGCCTTGCCCACTTCGTAGGGCACGCGCTCCGCGGTGAGCTGCTGCTCGGTGGGACCGGCCATGGAGATCTCCGGGACCGTGTAGATGCCGTAGGGGAAGAAGGCCGCGGGCTGGAGGGCCGGACCGTCGAACATGTGGGTGCTGGCCAGGCGTCCCTGCTCCATGGAGGTGGAGGCCAGGGCCGGGAAGCCGATGCAGTCGCCCACCGCGTAGATGTGCGGCCGGGCGGTCTGGAAACTCCCGTTGACCGCGATGCGGCCCCGGGCGTCGGTGTCGATGCCGACCGCGTCCAGGCCGAGCCGGTCGGCGTTGGACTGCCGTCCCACGGTGTAGAGCAGGGCGTCGCCGGTGACCCTCTTGCCGCTCTCCAGATCGGCCCGGACCCTGCCGTTCTCCTGCACCCGCACTCCGGTGACGGTTTCTCCCAGGCGGAAGATGGCGCCGCGCCGGCGCATGTGGTAGCGGAGCGCCTCGATGACCTCCCGGTCCACGAAGTCCAGCATGACGGGGCGCCGTTCGACCACGGTGACGCGCACCCCCAGCGCCGACAGCATCGAGGCGTATTCGAGGCCAATGACCCCCGCGCCCACCACGATCATGCTCCGGGGGATCTCCCCGCCGTCCCCGCGTCCGAGGTCTTCGGCCACCATGACCCTGCGTCCGTCGTAGGGGATCTCCGGGTTGCGCGCCGAGCGCGTGCCGCAGGCGATGAGTATGCGCTCGCCCCGGACCTGCCGGCCGTCGTCGGTCACGAGGGTGTGGGCGTCCGCGAAACGGGCCCAGCCGTCCACCAGGGTCACGCGGTTGCGCCGGAGCTGGTCCGTCACCTGGGCCTGTTCCCGTTCGACCACGGTGCGCACCCGGAACATCAGGTCCTCCACCCTGGGGTCCTCCTTGGGCGCATAGGCTGCCCCGTAGAACGACTTCTGCCGGAAGCCCGTGAGATAGAGCACCGCCAGCCGCAGGGTCTTGCTGGGGATGGTGCCGGAGTGCAGGCACACGCCGCCGATCATGTGGGACTTGTCGATGACGGCCACGCGCTTGCCCATCTTGGCGGCCGCGATGGCGCCTTTCTGGCCCGCGGGTCCGCTGCCGATGACCACCAAGTCGAAGGTCTGCGGCTCCATGGGTTCAGTCCCGCTGCGGAGGCGGCGCCAGTTTCTCGTCGTCCGGCACGGTGTCGGTCACGAGGTCGCGGACCAGGGGCCGTTTGGGCAGCGGCTCCACCCGGCTTCCGGCCGGCGTCAGGCGGGCGGTGCACAGGTAGGCCACCCGGCCGTCCACCAGGGCCATGCAGGTCTTGCAGGCGTTGGCGTTCACGCAGCCGTAGCGAAAGGCCAGGCTGGAGTCCGCGTGGGCGCGGACCCACACCAGCGCGTCGAGCACGGACATGCCCTCCTCGTAAGGCACCGGATAGGTTTCGTAGCGGCGTTGGTCCGAAGGACCGCCCCGCCGTACCCGGATCTCCGTGGTTATGGTTGGCCCGCGGCTCCTGCCAGTGGCATCGGACATGCGAAACCTCTACGAGACCCCGGCCCCGTCGGACCAGCTCGTCTCCATCCGTTCCCCTTCCATGGCCAGCACCTGGTTGCCGGCCCATCGCGGGTTCCCGTCGGGGAAGTCCAGGCGCTGGTGCGCGCCGCGGCTCTCGGTGCGGCCCAGGGCGGCGCGCGTGACGGCCTCCGCGGTGGCCAGCATGGCGCGCCACTCCAGCCGGTCCTGGACGTCCAGGTCGAAGCCCTGGGGGGAACGGACCGCCACCGGCGCCTTCCGGAGTTCGCGGATGCCGTCCAGGGCCATGCGGAGACCCTCTCCGGTGCGGAAGGGCCCGGCGCGCTCCCACATGAGGTCCTGCAGCTCCCGTTGGAGCGCGTTGGCCGGCGCGCCGTGCTCCGGGGAGGCGTCCAGGGCGCTCCGGATGCGCTCCACCGCGCCGGCCGCGGCTCGCGCGCTCCAGCCGCCGGCCCCGGCGAGGGCGTCTCGGCCGGCCTCGCTCCCGGCCCGTTCCCCGAACACGAGGGCCTCGGTGATGGCGTTGCCGGACAGTCGGTTGGCGCCGTTGGCGCCGCCCACCGCCTCGCCCGCGGCATAGAGCCCGGGCACCCGCGTCCGCATGCGCTCGTCCACGCGGATGCCTCCCATGTGGTAGTGCGCGGTGGGCGCCACCTCCACCGGCGTCCGGGTGAGGTCGATGCCGTTGTGCGCCAACCGGTCGATGACCGGCCCGAAGGCGGCCCGCAGGTCGTCGTCGGGAACGTGTCGGAAGTCCAGATAGACGCCCCCGTGCGGCGAGCCCCGGCCCGCTTCCACCTCCTTGAGTATGGCGTAGGAGGCCTGGTCGCGCACGGCGGTGTAGGCGCCGTCGTCCCGGTTCCCGTACCGGTGCATGAACTCCTCGAAGTCGCCGTTGCGCAGCCGCCCGCCGAGCTTGTAGCGGAAGGGGTCCCACATGATGGGGTCCATGCCCACCAGCCGCGGCGCCAGGTGGGCGATGGGGAAGAACTGCACGAACTCCATGTCGATCAACTCCGCCCCGGCCCACAGGGCCAGGGCGTAGGCTTCTCCCCCCATGTTAGTGGACGCGCTGTTGCGGCGGTAGAGCTTGGTGAGGCCGCCCGCGGCCAGGACCACGGCCTTGGCGGCGAACGTGGCGATTTCGCCCGCGGCCACCTCCAGCCCCACCGCGCCCACCGCCCGGCCGTCGCGCACCACGACGTCGGTGACCGCGACGTTGCTCACGCGGCGCACCGGAGCCATGGCGCTTACCTGGCGCCGCAAGGCGCCGGCCACTCCGGGGCCGGTGTTGAGGAAGTCCACGTAGCAGCAGCGGGCCCGGTCGTGTCCCGGCGCCTTGACTTGGCGGATGCGCCCCTCGGCGCTGCGCGCCCAGTGGGCTCCCCAGCCGTCCATCTCGAAGATCCTCTCGGGGCCGTTCTCGCAGAGCAGCCGGGCCAGGCCCGGGTCGCAGAGACCCCGGCCGGCCGTCAGCGTGTCCCGGAGGTGGTGGGTCCAGTGGTCGGGCTCCTCGTGGCCGATGGCCGCGGCCACGGTCATCTGCGCCATGATGGTGGCGCCGCCGCGTCCCACCAGGGATTTGTCCAGCAACAGCACCGACGCGCCCCGCCGGGCCGCGGCAATGGCCGCGTACATGCCGGCGCCGCCGGCTCCCACCACCAGGACGTCTGCCGACAGATGGGTCACCGCGGAAGTCTAGCCCAAAGCGTGTGGGGCGTCCAACGCGGGGCCGGTCCCATCCTTGACGGGGTTGAACCTTTGGGTTTATTAACTAGGGCAATGGCTGGTCGATTCCGGCTCGGATTCCCGCCTCCTGTGGGAAAGCGCGTCCTTCGACTTCGCTTCGCTACGCTCAGGACGAACGGGGTAATTGTCCAGACGCTCGGGATGAATGGGGTGGTCGCTCAGACGTTCAGGATGAATGGGCCATCGTTCGATGAACGGGGCCATGGTTCAGAGGCTCGGGACGAACGGGTAATCGTTCAGGGAACGGGGTAATCGTTCGGAGTTTCCCGGAGTATTTCGAAGAATGGCGAGGCTTCGCGTTTCGGGGCTTCGAGTTTTCAGGATAGGGGCATCGAACCGCGGTCGAGCTTTCCGGAAACGGCGGAAGGGAGAAGGAACATGGCGCATGACTTGGTTGTGAGGAACGGCCTTGTGGTGGACGGCACCGGCAGCCCCGGCTTCGAGGCGGACGTGGGCATCGACGGGGGGACCATCGCCGCCATCGGGAAGGACCTGGGCTCGGGCCGCACCGAGATCGACGCCCGGGGGCAGGTGGTGGCCCCGGGCTTCATCGACTCCCACACCCACATGGACCTCTTCATCGTGCAGTACCCCCACGGCAACCCCGTGGTCAACTACGGGGTCACCTCCATCGTCATCGGCGACTGCGGCGCGTCCATCGCCCCGGTGCCGCCCAAGGGCGAGCCCCGGGACGTGCTCATCACCTACTTGCGCCGGGTGCTCGACGACTACGTGGAGGACGAGGACTGGAACTGGACCACCTTCCCCGAATACCTGGACTATCTCGAAGGCAGGGTCGGGGTGAACGTGGCCGCGCTGGTGCCCCACTCGCCGGTGCGGCTCACGGTCATGGGGGAGGCGGCCTGCCGGCGGGAAGCCACCCCCGACGAGCTGGAGAGCATGAAGCGGATGGTCCGGGAAGGGATGGAAGCCGGCGGCATCGGCTTCTCCTCCAGTCCCCGGGGCGGTCCGGCGATCCACGCCGGCACCCCCAGCACGCTGGCGAGCCAGGAAGAGATGGCGACGCTGGCCAACGTGGCCGGCGAGTACGGCGGCTGCTTCCAGTTCAACGGCTTCGGCAACCTGCTGAAGCCGGAGAGCGGCTTTCCCGAGCTGGTGGAGAAGATCCACGTGCCGATGATCGGCAACGAGTTCCGCGTGCGGCCGGGCGAGAAGGAAGACGGCCTGCGGGCCATCGAGCTCATGAAGGAGGCCCGGGAACGGGGCAAGGACATCTACGGCGTGGTCATTCCCTATTCGCACATCCGGCGCTTCCACCTGGACGACTGTTTCATCCTGGACGGCCTGCCCCTGTGGGAGGATATCAAGCAGGACCGGGACGAGCTGCCGCGCAAGCTCCGGGACCCCGAGGTCCGACGGAAGCTGGACGAGCAGAGGCGCGAGAACGCGGGCGCGCCGGCGTATCCCGAATGGCTGGGGTGGGGCGGCGTCTATTTCGACGTGATGCAGCGGGAAGACCTCAAGTCCCGTGAAGGCCGGAACGTCTCGGAGATCGCCGGGGACACGGGCAAGTCCGAGGCGGACGCCTTCTTCGACACTTGGCTCGATGACGGCTTGGCGTCGAAGCTCTACTACCAGGGTTTCGCCAACGGACACATGGACCTCCTGGCCGAGATGATCAAGACCACCGAGGGGCTCATCGGCACGGACGCGGGCGCGCACCTGGACAGGTTCTTCTGGCACGGCGCTCCCACCCGCGTGCTGGGTTACTGGCGCCGGGACAGGAAGCTGTTCAACCTGGAGGAAGCGGTGCACAAGATGACCGGCCATCCCGCGGCCAAGCTCCGGATGAACCGGGGGCTGCTCAAGACCGGCCTGCCGGCCGACGTCACCGTGTTCGACCCGGACAAGATCGACGACCTGGCCAGCAAGCGCATGCCGGCCAAGCTCGACGATGAGGAGATACACCGCCATCCGCCGGGCATCGGCGCGGTGGTGGTGAACGGCAAGGTCGTGCTGCAAGACGGCGAGTGCAGGGACGTGTTCCCGGGCCAGGTGCGGCGGCAGGAGCTCTTCATGCCCGGCCAGTAGCGGGATGGGGGAGGCGCGCATGGAGGTCCTCGGGCCGGAAGCCCTGATCGACGACCTGCGCCGGGTGCTGCGGGGCCGCTACCCGGTGCACCCGCTGCGGAGGCTGCTGCTGGAGGGCCGGCTCAGCCAAGAGCAGTTGCAGGGCTGGGCCAAGAACCAGTTCCACGAGTTCCGCAACATCCATCGCTTCTTCGGCATCCGCTACCAGAAGTGCCCGGTCCAGGCGCTGCGGCGGATGCTGCTGGAGAACATGGTGGAGGAGGAGGGCGAGGACCTGTTCGGCGGGAAGTACCCCAGCCACGCCGAGTTGTGGACCCGCTTCGGGGAGGGCCTGGGGATCCCGCGTGAAGAGATGCACGGCTACGAGCCGCTGCCGGGGATCCGGGCCGCCCTGGAGATGTACGTGCAACTGGTCCGGCAGAGCCACTGGGCCGTGGCCATCGGCACCGGGCTGGTCTTCGAGGGAGAGGGGCCTCGGCGCATGGGGGAGGAGAGGGAGGCGCTGGAGACCCGCTACCCGTGGATACCCTCCGATTCACTGGCCTTCTTTCGCGCCCACGAGTATCATGACGAGGGGCACGGCAACTTCATCGTGGACGTGATCAAGGAGCACGTCATGGATGGCGGCCTCCAGGAGGAGATGCGGGCCGCGGTGAGGACGCGCGTGGACGTCATGTGGTTGCAGAACGAGTCCATCTACCAGGCGTTCGTCCGCCCCGGTCTCGGGCCGGAGAGCGTGCGCGGACTCGAAGCTGCGAGCGCGTGACCGGCGGCGGAAGGACCGGAGGCAGGGACGGCACGCATTTCGACGGGGTCGGGGATGGGTAGGGCATTCGCAGCGCTGGCTCTCGTGGCGGTCCTGGCGGCGGCGGGGTACTCCGCGTGGGAGACCCGCAACCTCAGGGCGGCCCTCGAACGGATGAACGAGGGCAACGAGGCGGACCTGACGGAGATGATGATCTCCCTGGCCCGCACCGAAGGACAGCTCGCCAGGGTCCGGGAGACGGTGGACCTGCTCCGGGGCGCGGGCGCGCAGGAAGCCGGACAGGGTACGGACGCCGGCGCGCTGGCAGGGAAACTCACCGCGGCGCTGACCGGGGCCCAGCGGGAAGTCCTGCAGCAGGAACTGGAGAAATGGGTCCGGGAGTTGACGGACCGGAGGGAGAAGGGCTGGGCCGCGGTGCAGAAGGCGTGGAAACAGGAGCTGGACCGCCGCGACACCGGGGCCGATGAAAAGCGCTGGGAGACGTTGACCGAGCTCGTGCAAGAGAACCGGAAGAGCCTGGCGGCGCAACTGCGGAAGCTGGAACGCGGCCTCTCCGGGCCGTCCGGCGGGACGGAGGCGCAGCAGGCGGCCCTGACCGGCCTGGAGGAACGCTTGGCTGAGGTGGTCGAAGCCGGCGACCGACGCGAGCAGGAATGGACCCGGCGCCGCCAGCGGGACGACAAACGCTGGGAGGAACTGTTCCTGGCCTTGCGGGAGAACAAGGAGGCCACCCGGCAGCGCTACGCCGAGGTGGCCGCGCGCCTGGACCAATGGCGGGACGGCGCGCCGCGGCCCGTGAACAACGCGGCAAGGCAGGGACCGGCGGGCGGCAGGGACCGGAGAGGAAGGACGGGAGACGGAACGGAGCAGCGGGAAAGGCTGGCGGAGTTCTGCGCCGAGGTGCCCCAGTCCGAACTCTGCCGGGACCTGTAGCGCGCCCCTCCCGTACCCACCACGTCATGAGCAAGGTGCAGGCCGCCATCCTGGACGACTACCAGAACGTCGCCCGCTCCCTGCTGGCGTCGAGGGAAGTCCCGGACAACCTGGAATTCACGGTCTTCCACGACCACCTGGACCACGAGGACGCGATGGCCGAGCGGTTGCGCGGGTTCGAGGTCGTCTGCGTCATGCGGGAGCGCACGCCGTTTCGCCGCAGCCTCCTGGAGCGCCTGCCCGACCTCCGGCTGCTGGTGACCAGCGGCATGAGGAACGCCTCCATCGACATGGCCGCGGCCCGGCAGCGGGGGGTGACGGTCTGCGGCACGCCCAGCGTGGGCGCGCCCACCGCGGAGTTGACCTGGGGCCTCATCATCGGGCTGCTCCGGCGCATCCCGCGGGAAGACCGGGCCACCCGGGACCGCGGTTGGCAGGAGACGATGGGGGTGGGTCTCCAGGGCAAGACCTTGGGCGTGGCCGGGTTGGGGAAACTGGGCGCCCGGGTGGCCCGGGTGGGGCTTGCGTTCGACATGGAAGTGGTCGCGTGGAGCCGGAACCTGACCGAGGAACGCTGCCGCGAGGTCGGGGTCACCCTGGTCGCCAGGGAAGAGTTGTTGTCCCGCTCGGACGTGCTCACCATCCACCTGGTGCTGAGCGACCGCACCCGGGGACTCCTGGGCGCCCCGGATCTCGCCATGATGAAACCCACCGCGGTGCTCATCAACACGTCCCGGGGGCCCATCGTCGAAGAGGCCGCGCTGGTGGACGCGCTGCAGCGCGGGGTCATCGCCGGCGCGGGCCTGGACGTCTTCGACACCGAGCCGCTTCCTCCGGACCACCCGCTTCGGCGCTGTGACAACACCGTCGTCACGCCGCACCTGGGCTACGTGGAAGAGGCCAACTACGGCGCCTACTTCGACGGCTACCTGGCGGCCGTCCGGGGCTACCTGGACGGCTCCCCTGTGAACGTCGTCAACGGTCGGGCAGGAACGGAAGCCAAACAGTGAACGACAGAGCACAGACCGAGAACATGGCGCAGACCGAGAACCTGGCCCTCTACTGCGACTTCGAGAACATCGCCATCGGCGTCCGCGACGCCCGCTACGCCGACTTCGACATGCGCAAAGTCCTCGACCGGCTGCTGGTGAAGGGCAAGATCGTGGTCAAGAAGGCATACTCCGACTGGGAGCGCTACCGGGAGTTCAAGCCCGCCATGCACGAGGCCTCCTTCGAGTTGATCGAGATCCCCCACGTGCGCCAGTCGGGCAAGAACTCCGCGGACATCCGCATGGTCGTGGACGCACTGGACCTCTGTTACACCAAGTCCCACGTGGACACCTTCGTCATCATCAGCGGCGATTCCGACTTCTCCGCGCTGGTCAGCAAGCTCCGGGAGAACAACAAGGTGGTCATCGGCGTCGGCGTGAAGAACTCCACCTCGGACCTGCTCATCGCCAACTGCGACGAGTTCATCTACTACGACGACCTGGTGCGCGACTCCAAGCGCCGAGGCGGCGGCGCCAAGCGGGAGAAGTCCGCGGCGCGGACGCCGCGCAAGACGGCCGCGGCTCCCGTAGATGAGAAGGAGAAGAAGGAGGAGAAAAAGGAGGCCTTCGACCTGGTGGTGGAGACCGTGACCCACCTGTTCGACGAGCGCGGCGAGAAGGACACCCTGTGGGGGTCCATGGTGAAGCAGGCGTTGAAACGGCGCAAGCCCGGTTTCAACGAGCGCTACCACGGCTTCCGCTCCTTCGGCAAGCTGCTGGAGGAAGCCCAGGCCTTGCGGCTGCTCGACCTGGAGGCGGACGAGAAGTCGGGCGACTACGTGATCAAGGGGGTGGTCCAGGAAGACTGACGGAACCGTCCGTGCAGACTCCCTCCCCTCGCCGCGCGCCGGATACGCGGTTGGCGCGAGCCGCTTCGCGGAATCGCACGTTGCGGAGCACGGGTCCCCATGTCCTCCAACCTGCTCTATTCGCTGGCCGCGGTCTGCATGGCCTCCGGCGCCATCGGCAGCGCCTTGCTGGCGCCGTTCTACATGGACGCCAAGGGGTTCCCCGTGTCCGTGGTGGGCGTCCCCCTGGTGCTCAACGGCGTGGGCGCGCTCTGCTCGGACGTGGTGTCCGGCGCCCTGGCCTCCTACTTCCGCTCGAGCTTCCTCCTGCTCGCGTCCATGCTGGTCGCGGTGGCCGCCAGCCTCCTGGGGTTCGCCTTCCAGGAGAGCCTGGCGGTGTTCCTGGCCGCGTTCGCCGTACTCGGTCTCACCGAGGCCATGTTCAGTCTCGCCATCCGGCGGATCGTGTTCGTGCAATCGACGCCGGAGCAGCAGGGCAAGGCCCAGGGACAGGTGGCCGCGGCCCTGGGGCTGGGCTTTGCCCTGGGCCCGACCATGGGCGGGTTGGTGGGCGAGTGGTGGGGCGTGGACAAGCTGTTCCTGGTGGTGGCCGTGCCCCAGACCGTCGGGTTGGCCTTCGTCCTGATGGCCAGGGGCCACCGCACGGAGAAGCCGGTGGAGCGCGGCTCCACGCCCCTGTGGAAGGTGGGGAAGGGACTCCTGGCCCAAGCCGCCTTCCTGGGCGCGGCCCTGGCCATCTTCCAGTCGTTCCTGTGCCTGATCGGGGTGACCCGGATCGCGTTTCCGTTCCTGGCGGTGCGCCGGGGCCTGACCCTGGACGTCATCGGCGCCATGGTGAGCGTTTCCCGCCTCACCGACACCGCGGGAAGGCTGGTGGGGGGGCGGCTCTGCGACCGCATGGGGAGCCGCCGGGTGATCCTCACGGGGGTGTTCCTGACGGTCCCGGCCTTCGTCCTGCAGGTCCTGGGCCGGAGCTACGCCGCGTTGCTGCTGCCCCTCTGCCTGATGACCGCGGGGTTCGGACTCTCCAACGTGGGCTCCACCACCCTGGCCCTGCAACTCGCGGACGACGACAGCAAGGGCGTGGCCCTCGGACTGATCCGCGCCGCAACCTCCTTCGGGCGCATGTTCGGTCCCCTGCTCGCCGGGGTGCTGGTGGCCGACCTGGGTTTCCACTGGGGTTTCGTGGCCCTGGCCCTGGTCTCCCTCGCCATCGGCGGCAGCGTCTCGGCCCTGTTCCGAGGCCGGCGCACCGCGGCGCAGTGACGACGGGAACCTCTGAACAATCGAGAAATCCGGGATGGATTCCCGATTCCTTCACCCTGACCCCTATCCCCGTTCGTCCTGAGCGTAGCGAAGCGGAGTCGAAGGACGCGCTCATGCCCCCTGTCCCGATCGTTCAGAGGTTCCGACAACGAGTCCGTTGCCAACGTTTCGGTTGCGGACGGTCGCCCGGAGAGCGCCATGGGCAGGGTCCATGTTGGCTCGCGGGTTGACCGCGGTCGGGTCCATAGATATGCTTCTCATACATACTGTATGAGAGACATCATTGATGACGAAGACCTTTTACGACCGGGACGACGAGACCCGCAGGCTCGGCCGGTTCCTGGCGAACCGAAACGGCGGATTGGCGGTGGTCTATGGGCGCCGTCGGTGCGGGAAGTCCACGTTGCTCCAACGGGTGCTCGGCCCGGAGCACGTTTACTTCCAGGCGGACCAGCGCGAAACACCGCTGCAACTGGCGTCGCTGGCTGCGGTCCTGGCCCGCCGGCTGCCCGATTTCGACAAGGCGGCGTACCGCACGTGGGATGAGTTGCTGGCGTCGCTGTACGCCCGCGCCGACCGGCTCGTCCACGTCTGCCTGGACGAGTTCCCGTACCTTGCGCATGCCGACCCCGCCCTGTCGAGCGTCTTGCAGCGTTACCTCGACCGTCCCGGCGGAAGGGTCGCGTGGGTCCTGTGCGGGTCGTCGCAGCGCATGATGCAGGGCATGGCCGTGGACCGGACTGCGCCCCTCTATGGGCGGGCGCGGGAGATCATCAGGGTCGAGCCGCTGGCCGCCGGCTGGTTGATGCCCGCGCTGGCGCTCGGTTCCGCCGACGCGGTGGAAGCCTTCGCGACCTGGGGCGGCGTGCCTCGTTACTGGGAGCTGGCGTCGGAGTACCCCAACCAGGAAGAAGCGCTGGAAGACCTGGTGTGGAATCCCCACGGCGTCCTGCACGGCGAGCCGAGCCGGTTGCTCCTCGACGACCTGCGCAGCGCGGCGCAACCGTACTCGATCCTCTCCCTCATCGGCGCCGGCTGCCACCGCCCGTCGGAGATCGCGTCACGACTGGCCAAGCCGACTTCCAGTCTGGCGCGGCCCCTGTCCCAACTCTGCGAACTGGGGTACGTTCGCCGCCACGTGCCTTTCGGCGAGGACCGCAGGAAGACGCGCCGTGCGCTCTATCGCCTGGACGACCCCTTCCTGCGTTTCTACTTCAGGTTCGTGCTGCCGCATGAATCGTCCTTGGCCCAGGGGGTCGTGCGTGAAGCCGTCCACGGTTGGCGGCAGGGTCGGCAGGGTTTCTTCGCCGGCTGTTGGGAGGATTTGTGCCGCGCCGCGGCGCCGTGGATGCACGGTCTCACCGAGCCCTGGGGCGCAGCGTCGTCCTGGTGGGAGAACGGCCGGCAGGCCGAGGTGGACGTGGCGGCGCTTTCCCTCGATCGGAAGTCGCTGCTGCTGGGCGAGTGCAAGTGGTCCGACCGGAAGCGGCGGCTCGACCTCGACGCCATCGACCGAGGGTTGCGCCGGAAGGCGGAACGGATGCCCCTGGCCCGGGGCCGGCGCATCGTCACGAGTTGCTGGCTGGGCGGGACCGCCCGAACCACCGGACGCATCGACCACCTCATCGGCGCCGACGACGTGATGGCGGCCTTGACCCGCTGAAGCGTCCAACTCGGCGCAGGGTCTTAGCGGGTTTTCGGCCGCGGCGCAGGGACCTCGCCTCCTTTGCGGGGAGAAGAGGGACAGGGATGGAAGGACGGAGCCCCCAACCGCTTGTCCTGAGCGTAGCGAAGCGAAGTCGAAGGACGCGCTTTCCCAAGGGAAATCTGGCATTATCCAGACGTTCCCGGAGAAAAGCGCAGAGCGCCCCATGACGGTCCCGACCATATTCGATACCTGCCGCCCGCGGGAGGACGTCCTCACCGGCACCGTTGCCGAAGCCGACTTCGCCGCGGACTTGGCCCAGGTGGTGGTGGGGAAGGGTAGTGCCGAATACCGGGACCCGGTCCGCTTCTTCGCCAACACCTACCCCACCAGGGGGATCAGGAACCTGCTCGCCAACGTGTGCCGGCGGTTGACCGGCAAGGGCGGCGAGGCCGCCGCGATCTTCCGGCTCGACACATCGTACGGCGGCGGCAAGACCCACGGCCTCATCGCCTTGACCCATGCCGCCCGGGGCATGGCCGGCGTGGCCGACGCGGGCGAGTTCGTGGATCCTGCGCTGCTGCCGCAAGCCCCGGTCCGGGTCGCCGCCTTCGACGGCGAGAACGCGGACCCCGCCAACGGGCGGGCCATGGGCGATGGCGTGCTGGCGTGCACGCCCTGGGGAGAGATCGCTTACGCCCTCGCCGGGCGGGAAGGGTACGAACGGGTCCGCGCCAGCGACGAGCATCGGGCGGCGCCGGGCGCCGAAACCCTGCGGGAGCTCTTCGGGGGCGAACCCACCCTGGTCCTGCTCGACGAGCTCTCGGTGTATCTGCGCAAGGTGCGCCGGTTCGACGGCGCCCACGACCAGTTGACCGCGTTCCTGACCTCGCTGTTCAAGGCGGTGGAGGGAGCGCCCAACGCGACTCTCGTCTATACCCTGGCCATCGGCAAGGACGGACGCGCCGGGGATGCCTACGGTGCGGAGAACCAGTTCATCGCCGACCGCCTGGCCGAAGCCGAGAGCGTCTCCGCGCGCAAGGCCACGCTGCTCAACCCCACGGAAGAGGACGAGACCGCGCAGGTGCTGCGCCGGCGCCTGTTCGAAGCCATCGACGATTCCCGGGCCGCTTCGGTCGTCGCAGCGTACCGCGAGATTTGGAGCGCCGGCGGCGAGGCGCTGTCCGGCGACGCCGGGCGCCCCGAGACCACCGAGGCGTTCCGCTGGAGCTACCCGCTGCATCCCGAGGTGCTGGGAACCCTGACGGCCAAGACCGCAACCCTGGGCAACTTCCAGCGCGTGCGCGGGATGCTGCGGCTGCTGGCCCGCACCATCGCCCACCTGTGGCGGCAGCGGCCCGCGGACGCCGCGGCGATCCATCTCCACCACATGGACCCGGGCCACGAGCCCATCCGGCAAGAGATCGTCACCCGTCTCGGCCAGACCGCATACCTGCCGGCCATGGCCAACGACGTGGCGGGCGCGGACAAGAGGGCGCTGGCCGAGGAGATGGACGTCGAGCACCACCGGGGCCTGCCGCCCTACGCCGCATACGTGGCGCGCACGATCTTCATGCACACCCTCGCGTTCAACGACCCCCTCAAGGGCCTGTCTCCCCACCAGTTGCGCTACTCCATGCTGGCCCCGGGCCTGGACCTGAGCTTCGTGGAGGAGGCGCGCCGGAAGTTCGTCGCGGAATCCGCCTACCTCGACGACCGGCCCGGCGCGCCCATGCGCTTCCTCGCCGAAGCCAACCTGAGCCAGATCATCCGGCGCCAGGAACAGCACGTGGACGCCGGCGAGACCCGCGCCCACCTGGACGACTGCATCCGCGGCATCTTCGGCGGCGGCGCGGGCGGCGCCTTCGAGGCCGTAACGTTCCCGGGCGGCCCCTTCGACGCCCCCGACGAGGTGGGCGACGGCCGCCCCAGGCTGGTGGTGCTCGCCTACGACGGCGTGGCCATCGGCAGCGCGGTGGAGAGCGTTCCCGAGTTGATCGAACGCATCCACTCCCGCAAGGGTTCGGAAGGCTCTGCGCTGCGGACGCTGCGCAACAACCTGGTGTTCCTGGCCGCGGACGACGCCCGCAAGGAGGAGATGCGGCGCAAGTCCCAGCGGCGGCTGGCGTTGCAGGACCTGAAGAAGCCCGAGCGGCTGGTGGACCTCGCGGAGTACCAGCAGGACAAGATCCGCGAACTGGAAGCCCGTTCCGAGCAGGAGTTGGCCCTGGCCGTCCAGCAGTGCTACCGCCACGTCTTCTACCCGTCGCGGAACCGCATCGGCGCGAGCAACGTCGATCTGGCGCACTCGGCCATCGACGTGCAATCGACCTCGGACCGCCCCGGCTCGGGACAACGGCAAGTCGTGCGCGCCCTCCGGGACCTGTCGAAACTCCGCCTTGCCGAGGACGAGCCGGACTCTCCCGCGTACGTGCGCGACCGCACGCCGCTCCGCAAGGGGCAGATCACGACCCTCGCGTTGCGCGACGAGTTCCGCCGGGACCCGGCGCTGCCCATCCTGGTGGGCGACGATATCTTCATCCGCGGCATCCTGCGCGGCATCGAGCGGGGGGAATACGTCTATCAGCGCGGCGACCTGCTGTGCGGTCCCGGCGACCCGTTGCCCACCATCGCCGTGGATGAGCAGTCCATGGTCTTCACCATGGCTTATGCGGTGGAGAAGGGGATCTGGCCGCGGCCGGAACCGGAGACGCCCCGCCGGCCTGCCGCCGACCCTGCCGGAAAGGACACGGACCGGGAAAGGGAAACAACGTATGTGACTCTTCCGGGGGACGGCGCTGGCAGGGTGGAAGAACCGCCTCCCGGCGTCCTGTCGGCCGAAGGCCTGCTCGAGGAAGCCTTGGCCAAGCTCTGGGAACAGGCCCGCGCCCGGAAGATCGAGAAGGTCGCGGTCCTCGCCATCCGTCTGTTCGAGGCCGGGGACGCCTTTCGGCTGATGGGAGCGGTGGGCGCCGTTTCCGGCGCGGACAAGCTGGTGACCCTCGTCGGCGGGTACGAAACCCGTGACCGCGGCTCGTTCCAGTTGGAGTTCCGGGGGCCGGTGTCGGACGCCCAGCCGGTGCGGGAGTTCCTCGAAGCCCAGCTTCGCGACGCCGCCTCCCAGACCATGGAAGTGGGTTTCGAGTTGACCTTCGCCGAGGGACTGCCCATGCAGGGCGACGCCCCGGAGAAGATGACCCAGCGGTTGGCGCGGTTCGCCAGCGGCGCCGCCTACGTGTCGGCCACCGCGGAAGCGAAGGCATAGATGGCGCGGTTGGAGAGGATCGCCCAGATCGACACGCCGGAATCGGCCCCCCGGTACGAGTTGCGGGTGCGCCGCCACGGTCCCGCGGACGCGGAATACGAGGTCTGGCGGATGCCCGCGGCCGCCACGCCGCAGGTGACCTCCGCGGCGCGCGTGGCCGGGCTTCGGGGCCGCAACCTCGAACTGGTGGAGCACCGGTTGCTGAAACGGCTGGCGCAGTCCGGCGTCAGGCTCGGCCTGGATGCGGACGCCCGGAAACGGGGCTACGCCCTGGACGAGGATCTGGCGTTGACGCTGGGGTTGCTGTTCCGCACGCTTGCTCCCATGCGAAGCCGCGACAACATGCGGTCGGTGGCCGAAGGCATCGAAGCCATGGGACGCGAAGAGGCCGCCTACTGGCTCGGCATGGCCATGCACCGCAAGAACCCCCGCCGGGTGCTCACCGCGCTGCGCTTCCTGCTGACGGAGCCGCGGAGGAGGGGGGGCTTCGCATGAAGGTGCGTCGATCCCGGTGGTTCCACCGATGGTCCTCTTCTTCTGTCGTTCCGACCCACTCCCGTCATTCCCGTGAATTTCTCCTTATGAACAGGAGAAACCCCATATGGAGGAGGCAACCATGAAACTGGATCTCTACAGCAAGGTCGTGTTGACGGTCATCGCGCTGGCGCTTTGCGTCATCGCCTTCCAGAACGTGGCATCGGTATCCGCCAAGTCCGAGGGCTGCGGCGACAGGTCGTTCAATCCCTGCCACGTGACGGTCCAGGACATGTCCTACCATCTCCTGAACAAACTCGGTCGTCTCGGAAAGTGAACTCGGCCAGGGGAAAGGGTCGGGACCATGAAGCTGGCATCGGTGGAGATCGAGAACTTCCGTGCGGTCGATAAGCTCGCCTTGACGCTCGACCCGCGGCTCACGGTTCTGCATGGCGCCAACGCACACGGGAAGACGAGCGTTCTGGGCGCGGTCGCAGCCGGGCTCGGCGCCATTCCCCACCTGTTTGCCAACGTCTCCGAGAGAGGTCTTCTCGATACCGATTTGCGTGTGGGCGCGTCGGATTTACACGTCGCCCTCACCACGGTCGAAGGTATTTCCTGGTCCGGAACCGTAGCCAAAGGACAACCGGCGCAACGAGAATACACCAGCGCCTTGAAAGACAGAACGGATGAAATCGTCAGCGATCACGAGGCTGGGCGGCGGGTCGAGTTTCCCATCGTTGCCTTCTACGACACCGACCGTGTCATCTTCGATCAGACGGAGCGGTGGTCCGATTTCAGGAAGGACCTGAACCGATACGACGCCTTCAAGGGGGCGCTTTCGTCACGCACGAACTTCCAGGGGTTGTTCGAGTGGTTCTATTTCAAGGAAAACGAGGAGTTGAGAGAACAGAGGGAGCGGCGTGACTTCGGTTACCAGCTCGACGAGTTGTCCAACCTCCGTCGTGCGATCTCCTCCATGCTCGACGACGTATCTGAACCCCATATAGAGATGGACCCGCCTCGGTTCGTGGTGTCCGTGAGAACGGGACGGAAGAGCGAGAAACTGGCTCTCGACCAGTTGAGCGGAGGCTATCGCGCGGTGCTTGCCCTCGCGGCCGACCTGGCTTGGCGGATGGCGCAAGGGAATCCACATCTCGACAACCCTCTCGAATCCGAGGCGGTGGTTCTCATCGACGAAGTCGATCTGCACCTGCATCCTTCCTGGCAGCAGCGGATACTGGACGACCTCACCCGGACGTTCCCGAACGCACAGTTCATCGTCTCCACCCACAGCCCGCAGGTACTGACCACGGTCAAGCCGGAACGTATCGTGGAGCTGGTCCGTGAAGAGGATGGCCGTGTCGTCGCCGGTTCCCCTGCCTCGGCAACCTATGGCGCAGAAGCGGGCGTGGTCCTCTCCTCGGTGATGGGGACGGACCAGCGTCCGTCCGGCAACGAATTCACGAAAACCCTGGAACGGTACATGCGGCTCGTCAGCGACGACGAAGGCGAATCGGAAGAAGCCCTGACGCTCAGGAGGGAGTTGGAGAACCTTTCGCCCCGCGACCATGCCCTCGACCGGGCGGACGTCGAAATAAGACGGCGTTCATTGCTGGCCCGCATGGGAAAATCGAGATGAAACGCATCCGAGCCTTGCATGAGCCTGCTCCGGGGCTCAGGGATTACCTCGATCATGTGCGCGACCCGGAATGGGGGGAATTCCGTTCCCACGATGCAGGGGGTTCCCATAAAGAGCTGCTGGACGGACTGACCGACCTTCAGCACGGTCTTTGCGGGTACTGTGAGATCGACCTCACCGAGTTGGATCGTCAGGTCGAGCATTGGGTTCCCCGAAGCGACCCGGTGGGGGCACTGAGGGCGCTGGACGTCACCAACATGATCGCCTGCTGCAAGGGCGGGACGGAAGGCGCATATGGCAGCAACCGGTTGGCCGATGAAACTCGGTATCGTGAACCGGTGCGACGCCATCAGAGTTGCGGCCAGAAGAAGGGCGGTCAGGTGAACGATGACCTCATCGACCCCCGAACCCTGCCCGCGCTCCCTTCACTTACCCGAGTCATTGTCAATGGGAGGATGGAAGCCGATGTACCGGCGTGTGAAGCTGTCGGCGTGTCCGCCTATCGTGTGCAACGCACCATCGAATTCCTGGGGTTGAACGTCAGACGTTTGCGAGACGCCCGGGAAAGACACTGGAGAGCGCTCAGCGATGGGTGGGAGGATTTCGCCGAGGACCTTACCGTGATGGAAGAGGCGGCTCGTGGGGAGCTTCTGCCGAAGAACGGACGTTTGCCCAGGTTCTTTACCACGAACCGAAGCTACTTCGGCTCCGCAAGCGAGCGCGTCCTCGAGGAACGTCCCCAGGCATGGATCTGAGTGGCGTCGGACAGTCGTTGACCGAGTTGGTCTTCCGGGGTGGTTGACATCGCCCGGATTGTTTGCCAACAATATCGTTGCCAACAGTGCGATTGCCAACGAGGTTGATGGGAATACCATGGCGGCGCTCAGGAAGGCGGGCGGCAACTGGGTCGAAGGGGATCGCTTCTTCGACCGAGAGGCCGAGATCGAGGCTCTTGTGGAGCGGGTTCGGGACGGAGCCCATACCCTGCTGACTGCGCAACGGCGCATGGGCAAGACGAGCCTCGTTCGGGAACTGTTGCGCCGGCTGAAGGAAGAGGGGAGTTTCGAGTCAGTCTTCGTTGATCTGGAGGGGGCCTCCACCCCCGCAGACGCCATCACCGAGATCGGGTTCCAGTCGAGGACGATGCAAGGCGCCTGGAAGCGGATCAGGGACCTGTTCGCCAATGTCCTTCCGGCAGAGGTCGAAGTCGGCGGCCAAGTTCCTGTACTGGCTGGCGCAGACTTGCGGATGAAGCTGCGCGCCGGGGTCGATGCCGGCAACTGGCGGCAGAAGGGCGACGAGGTCTTCGCGGCTCTGGCGGGGAACGAAAGGCCGGTGACGCTCGCCATCGACGAACTGCCGATCCTCGTCAACCGGTTGCTCAAGGGGGACGACTACCGCATCACGCCGGAGCGTCGGCGGGCCGCGGATGAGTTCCTGAGTTGGCTTCGCAAGAACGGCCAGGCGCATCAGGGCCGGGTCTGCATGATCCTCTCCGGCAGCGTGAGCCTCGAACCCATCCTGCAACAGGCCGGACTCAGCGCCCACGCGAACATCTTCACCCCTTTCGACCTGAAGCCCTGGGACAGGGAGACCGCCATGGCCTGCCTCGGCGCTCTGGGGGAGACCTACCGTATCGACCTCCCCCTCGACGTCCGCCAGGAGATGTGCCGGCGACTTCGGTGTCAGGTTCCCCACCACGTGCAGAGGTTCTTCGATGTCCTTCACGAGGACCTGCGCCGGGCCGGTCGGCGCGCCGCCTCCCTTGAAGACGTAGGGCGCGTCTATGACCGGGAGATGCTCGGTATCCGGGGACAGACGGACCTGCCGCACTACGAGGATCGATTGAGGATGGTCCTCGGGGTTGATGGGTATCGGGTCGCCCTGGAGATGTTGACCGAGGCTGCAAACAACCGCGGTCGGCTGCCAAGCGACGCCATCCGACGGTATGGCGAATCTCTTGCGGACGAGGCCAGGGTTCGACGTGAGGTTCGCCGCGGCCTGGACCGTGAAGTCAGGCAGAGCGAGTCTCTTGCAGGCGAGACCATGGCCGACCCGCCCTTGATCGAAGACGTGCTCCACGTGCTGGAGCACGACGGGTATCTGGCCAAGCAAGGTGACGGCTACCGCTTCGTGTCGGGGCTACTCGAAGACTGGTGGCGCGTCCGGTACGGCCGATCCGGCGCTTCTTCCGCCTCGCCCGGGGCTGGATCTGCCCGGAGCGCCAAACGATGACTGTGACCGCCCCCCCGAAGGTACGGAAGTACAACCCGGGGTTCTTCAGCGATGACGAGTTGGTAGCTTCCTTCTGCGTGCGGACGGCCGAGTTCGACTCCATGGTCGAGACGCTGCGCGAGTGCACCGGAAGCTCGAACCCGCATCAGATCGTGATCGGCCCGCGCGGGAGCGGCAAGACCAGCCTGCTCCTGCGGGTGGCCGCGGAGGTGCGCCGGGACGCTGCGCTGTCGTCTGGCTTCTTCCCCATCGTCTTTGCAGAGGAAAGCTACGAGGTAGCCACCGCGGGGGAGTTCTGGTTGGAATGCCTGTCCCATCTGGCAGACGAGGCGCCTCGCCAAGAGGATGGTCCCGACCTGCACCGCACCTTCGAAGATTTCCGCACCATTCATGACGACCAGATCCTTGCCGAGCGCTGCCTCGGTTCCTTGCTGGACTTCTCGGATCGAGAGGGCAAGCGGCTTGTGCTGATCGTGGAGAACCTGAACATGATGTTCGGGGATATGGCGGACTCCGAAGCGGGATGGCGGCTGCGCAAGACCCTCCAGACCGAGCCCCGGATCATCCTGCTGGCCAGCGCCACCAGCCGCTTCGACGAGATAGACCGTCCGGACCGCGCCCTGTACGACCTCTTTCGGATCCTCACCCTGCGCCCTCTCGATACGGACGAATGCGCCGTCCTGTGGGAAAAAGTGTCCGGCCAGCCCCGTCCGCACGACACGATTCGTTCGCTGGAAATCCTCACCGGCGGCAGCCCGCGCCTGCTCGCCATCGTGGCCCGCTTCGGTGGGGAGTTGTCTTTTCGCAAGCTCATGGACGCCCTGCTCGACTTGGTGGACGACCACACGGAGTACTTCAAGAGCCACATCGACTCGCTCCCAGCCCAGGAACGGCGGGTCTATCTCGCGCTCGCAGAGCTATGGAGGCCGGCAACCACAAAGGAAATCGCGGACAGGTCCCGGGTGGAGACGAGCAAGTGCAGCGCTCACCTCGCCCGCCTCATCGAGCGGGGCGTCGTTCAGGTGGCGGGCGGTACCGCCCGGCGCAAGCAGTACTACCTGACCGAGCGCCTGTACAATATCTACTACCTGTTGCGGTACAAACGTAGGCCGGATCGCCTGATCGAAACCCTGATCCGCTTCATGGCGTCGTACTACTCGCCGCCTGAGATGAGGAACGTCGGCGCAAGCGGGACTTCGCTTGCTTGTGAGCAGGACGTCGAGGCAATGCTTGAAGTCCTGCCCAAGATCAGTTCGCCCTCAAGGGAATGCCTGGTCGCCTTGATGGAGTTCAGCATTGACCTGGGGCCGGCGCGGATGCGGGAACTGATCCAGGCTTCACCCGCGGCGGGCTTTCTGTTGCCCCTTACGACGGCGCTGGAACGGGAGCTCGGAGTTGAGACCAGGGTTGCGCGGGAGGTCGAAGAAGTCGCCCGGGACGTCCGGCAGAATCTGGCGAAGCTGAGAGAAGATCGAGCCTTTGGCATCGAGGGCGTGCGTGGCAACAGGAAGGCTGCGTCCGGAGGTAACTGAAACCATGGGCAATGAGTTTCAAGTCGAAGAACCCGAAGGTCTGGATTACGACAGTGGGTCGTGGGGCGAGTACCCTATCGACGACCTGCTGATTCGACACGAGAACCGAACCATCCACGACGTCATTCGACGAATCGACCAGAACAATTACGTCATGGATCCTGACTTCCAGCGCGATTTCATCTGGCCGGAGGACAAGCAGAGCAAGCTTATCGAATCCGTGATCATGCGCATCCCCCTGCCGGTATTCTACCTGGCGGAGGACGACAAAGGCAGGATGGTCGTGGTGGACGGCTTGCAGCGCCTGTCCACCTTTCAGCGGTTCGTGAAAAACGAATTGCGCCTTGATCTTCCCGATCGAAAGGAACTTCACGGCAAAGGGTTTACGGATCTCTTGTCCAAGCTTCAAAATCGCGTCGAAGATTGCAACCTCATCTTCTACATCATCGACTCGAAGGCGCCGGAGCGCGCCCGGCTCGACATCTTCGAGAGGGTGAACAGTGGTGAGCCTCTGACTCGGCAACAGATGCGCAACAGCCTGTTCATGGGAAAGGCTACTCGTTTTCTCAAGGACGAATCGAAGTCGGAGGTTTTCCTGAACGCCACTGGCGGCAGCCTGGACGCGAAGAAGATGAGGGACCGGGAGTTCGTCAACCGCTTCTGTGCCTTCCAAATCCTCGATCTCACAGAATATCGCGGCGACATGGACGTTTTTCTCGCGGAATGTCTGCGCAAGATGAATGGAATGGCGGATGGCGAGTTGGCGTCGTTGTCAGGAGAATTTCGGAGAGGCCTCGCCAACAATTTCATGCTGTTCGATCAGCATGCATTCAGGAAACATGCCCCCGGGCAAGACCGGCGCGGCGTCCTCAATGCGTCGTTCTGGGACGTCATGTGCACCGGCTTGTCCCGCTACGGCGAGGAACGGATCAGGGCGTGCGCCCATCCTCTTCGCGAATCCGTGTACCGGCTTCTCGGTGACGAAGATTTCAACATCTCGATTACCTACGGACCGAACGACCCCAAGAAGGTACGCTGCCGGTTCCAGATGACCCGGCAGAAATTCGAGGAGATACTGGGTGCTCAGGCGAATTGATCTTCGGCACTTCAAGTGTTTCACGTTGTTGAAGTTGCCGCTCTGCCCGCTGACCCTGCTTTCCGGCGCCAATGCGTCCGGGAAATCGTCGGTGATGCAGGCGCTGGCTCTCCTGCATCAGTCCATGCGGGAGGATGAATGGGCGGGGCGTCTGATGCTCAATGGCGCCGCCGTTCGCCTTGGCGCCGTGTCCGACGTCATCGACCAGACCCATGGGCGCCGCTCCATTGGGATTGCGCTGCTGGATGACGAACACGAGTTTCAATGGGAATTCGTGGGCGGACGCACCGAGATGTCCATGGAAGTAGCACAGATTCGCATCGATGACGTTGCGCAAGACGAATCCGGGTCACTGTACCACTTGTTGCCATTGTCGCAAGGCGAAGAGACCTGGGCCGGTTCGTTGGTGGATCGTCTATGCGGACTCACCTACCTCACTGCCGAACGGGTAGGACCGCGCGAGACCTATCCATTGGAGGATATCCGGTACGCACCCGTGGTCGGCCCGGAAGGAGAACATGCGGCCAGCGTCCTCTATTCGGGCGGTGACGAGATGGTTCTCGACGGATTGATTATCGAGGATGCCCCGCCGACGCGGTTGCGTCAGGTCGAAGCCTGCATGAACCGGTTCTTCCCGGGCTGCGAGTTGACCGTCGGGAAGGTCCCGCAAGCGAACGCACTGACCTTGGGGCTAAGGACGTCCAAAGGCATGGACTTCCACCGTCCGATCCATAGCGGCTTCGGATTGACGCAGGTACTGCCGATAGTGGTAGCGGCCTTGTCGGCAAGCAAAGGCGACCTGCTGTTGATCGAAAACCCGGAAGTGCATCTCCACCCGGCCGGGCAAGCCGCGATGGGCGCGTTCCTGGCCAAAGTCGCGGCTGCCGGGGTACAGGTCGTCCTCGAGACGCACAGCGACCACGTGTTGAACGGCATTCGGCGGGCGGTAAAGGATGCCGTTCTTCTTCCCGAAGACGTCGCTCTCCACTTCTTCCGCTTGCAGCATGACGAGGAATCAGATGGCGCCGCGCAGGTCCAAACCCTCGTCATGGATCGGGACGGCAACGTAGATACGTGGCCGGAAGGCTTCTTCGACCAGTTCGACAAGGACATGGACTACTTCGCCGGCTGGTGTTGAATTGGATCTCCTCGCCAACGACCTGTCGATCCACGGACAGTTCCGCGATACGGGGGCGTTTCGTGACGCCTTTGCACGGATGAGTTCCATGCGTACTGCGGCCCGGCGTTTCGATCTGGAAGTGTACTGCAATCGCAAGTTGCTGATGGCCGAACCCATGCCGGGCATGCCCATGCAGCAGGCGCTTCAGCAGCTTTCCGTGAACGAGAGGCGCTCCGTGATGCGTTGGTTGACGCACAGCGGCCCCTTTTGGGACGACGACGCCCTTCGCCGACACGAGGCCGACGACTACCTGGAATGCCGCGGTGAGGTGGTGACGGAGCACGCGGTCGGCGAAGCGGCGTATCGAACGCTGCACGACATGGCATGCTCCTTGGTCAGCTTTACGCCGTCGGGTTGGGACTTCTCGCCCGTTGAAGTGACGTGGCGACGTGACGACATGGACTCGGACGACCCGACGGTGGCTCTCGAAAACTGGCGGGACGCGACGGAACTGGAAAGGAGGTTGCGGGACGCCTCGCCTCCGATCCGATCCTGGAGTGACATGCGAAAGATCTCGACGAGCCGCTTCAAAAATTTGACGTTTGCCGGCGATTGCTTCGATCCTCTCGAAGGGACCCCGTTCGTCAAGAGCGCAGCGGATCGTCTCCTCGTGCTGCTCGACATCCTGGACCGGTTCGCGTGCGCGTTCGACGCCAACGGTGCCCGGACTTCCGAGGGCCACCGGATCTATCAGGATTACTTCACCGGAATCGACGATCAAGGCTTGTTCTCCGACTCCTCGGAGTCCGAGAAAGGACACTTCCGTCGTGCGCTGACGTTTCCACATCCAGACGAACCCGGGAAGTCTCTATCTTGCACTTGGCATGGAAAGGTGCGCCACCCCGCGTTGCGCGTGCACTTTTCCATGCCCATCCAGCACGGCAAGCCGGTTTACGTCGTGTACGCCGGCCCGAAGCTCACCAAACGGTGAACGGTGCAGCGATGACCAGAGCCGCGGGGAGGCAGCCATGATACTCAACTTATGGAGTGGTGGTTGCCAATCGGAGCAACGGCAAGATCCATGCAGTGGCCGAAGGCGCTGAGGCCATGGGCCGCGAGGCGGCGGCCTGCCGGCTCGGCATGGCGATGCGCCGCAAACACCCGCGCCGGGCGCTGACGGCCCTGCGAAGCCCGCGGACCATGCCACGGAGGAGAAGGGGGACCGACCATGAAGCTTGAACGGGTGGAGATCGAGAACTACCGCGCCATCGAGAAGCTCGACCTGCCGCTCGACCGTGACCTGACCGTGTTCTACGGCGCCAACGGGCACGGCAAGACGAGTGTCCTGAGCGCCATCGCCGCGGGACTCGGCAGCGTTCCGATATTGTTGCCGGAGGTCTCCGGCGTCGGGTTCCGCAACACCGACCTGCGCGGACAGCGGCCTTTGCGGGTGATGCTGCGGACCTGCGACGAGATCCAATGGGATCGGCGCAAGCTCGGGCCGCGGGGGAAATCCAGCCGCCGGATGTTGAAGGAGAGGATGGACGGGATCATCGCCGCGGACCGGGAGGAAGCGGAACCCCTCGACCTTCCCATCATCGCCTTCTATGACACGGACCGTGCGGTCTTCGATACGCCGCATCGACGCCGGAATTTCAAAACAGATTTCCCGCGCTACGCGGCATTGGAAGGAGCGCTCGCCCCGCGCACTAACTTCAGGGAGTTCTTCAAGTGGTTCTATGACCGGGAGAATGAAGAATTGCGGGAAAAGAACGAACGGCAGAACTTCAAGCATCGGTTGAAAGACCTGAACGCCGTCCGCAAGGCGATCGAGGGCATGGTACCCGGCGTCTCCGAGCCTCGGATCAAACTCAGACCTTTGCGGTTTGTTGTGTCCCTGGAATCGGAAACAGGCAAGCTCGAAGAGTTGGCGCTCGACCAGTTGAGCGGCGGTTACCGGATCGTCCTGGCGCTGGCGGCCGACCTTGCTCGGCGCATGGCGCAAGGGAACCCGCATCTCAAGGACCCGCTCGAATCCGAAGCGGTGGTGTTGATCGACGAGGTGGATCTGCACCTGCACCCTGCGTGGCAGCAGCGGATCCTGGTCGATCTGAGGCGGACTTTCCCGAACACGCAATTCATCGTCTCCACCCACAGCCCACAGGTGCTGACGACGGTTCAGCCTAGGCATATCGTCGAATTGCGCCGCGAGGACGGCCGCATCGTTGCCGGAAGACCGCCCGCACCGACGTTCGGGGCGGAAGCCGGCGACGTGCTCTTTACCGTGATGCGGGTGGACGAACGGCCGGACAACGAGTTCAAGGCCACGCTGGATGACTATATGCGTCTGGTGGAGGATGGACGGGGCGAATGCGAGGAAGCCGCATCCCTCAGATCCCGCCTGGTGGAGCTGTCGCCGGACGCGCCCGAGATTCACGAGGCGGATATCGAGATCGAGCGCCGCAAGCTGCTGAAGGAAATGGCAGGGTCCCGGTGAAGCGCATCCGCGAATTCGCCGGCTCCGTCCCCGGTCTCGATGAATACCTGGACCGCGCCAAAGGCCATGCGAGCTGGCAGGGATACCGTCACGGCGGGGAGCGTTACAGGCAGCTCGCCGAAACCCTGGTGAACCTTCAACACGGGCTATGCGGCTACTGCGAAAACGACATCCGGGGCGCTGACCGGCAGGTCGAACACGTCGTGCCCCGGAACCATCCCCGATACGGACGCGAACACACTTTCGATGCCGCCAACATGATCGCCTGCTGCCGGGGCGGATCGTCGGACGATGCGTCGATCCGCGCCGACGACGAACGATTCCCGGGCAGGAGTTGCGGCCAGGCAAAGGGCGGCAACACGGATCCGGATTTCATCGACCCCAGATCGCTTCCCGCGCTTCCGTCGCTCATACGTGTGCGCGTCAACGGCCGGATGGAGGCGGACGACAGGGCTTGCGGGCAAGTCGGCGTGGCGGTGGGCCGGGTAAGCCGAACCATCGAGATCCTGGGCTTGAACGTCGAACGATTGCAGAGGGCGCGGCAAAGACACAGACGCCGGCTCGATGAAGGCTGGCGGGATTTCGCGCATGGCGCGGCGATGGAACAGTGGGCGCGCCGGAACCTGTTGCCGGACCATGACGGCGTTCTACGCAGGTTCTTCACCGCCACCCGCTCGTACTTCGGGGTATTGGGCGAGGGTGTCCTGGCGCAACAACCCCGCGAATGGATTTGAGCCGGTGTCTGACGTCCGCCTGATCGAGCGGTGGTTGCCGATTGCGGCGCTTGGCATCGAGAGCATTCGCGAGCGGACGCCGATGACGCCGTTCCCGGCGCCGAACCGGCTGCACGTCTGGTGGGCGCGGCGTCCGCTGGTGGCGTCGCGGGCCGCGGTGCTGGGGTCCCTGCTGCCGGCGGACGCGGACCGGGAGCGGTTCCTGCACGTGATCGGGATTCACGGCGACCCTGTGGCCGCGAAGAGGAGGATATCCGCGGCCAACCGCACGGGGGAACGCCTGGGTGCGGATGCGTATGGTTACCCGCGGGCTTTCGGCTACATACCCGACGATGATCACAGGGATTGGTTACGCGAGAACACGGTGAGCAATGCCGTCGTTCTCGATCCGACGGCGGGCGGCGGGAGCGTGCCGTTCGAGTCCGTTCGGGCAGGGTTGCAGACCGTGGCGAACGACCTGAATCCCGTCGCTGCCTTGATCGAACGCGCAACGGTCGAATGGCCTGCAGGATTCGGCGTTTCCCTGAAGAGCGTCGTGGAAGAACTCGGTAACCGGTTGACGAGCACGGTCCGGGAACGTCTTGCCGGCGTGTTCCCGGAGGAGCCCGGGGACCATACCCGCCCGGACGGTTATCTCTGGGCGCGCACCATCACCTGCCCGTACTGCGACGGGCTCGTTCCGCTCTCTCCCAATTGGCGGCTGGCGCCGGGCGGCGCGGGGGTCAGGCTCGTGCCGCATCTCCGCGGCGGTCCCGGATCGGAGAGCCGCACGTGCGCGTTCGACATGGTGGATTCCGTGGCGGAGCAATCGCCGGGCACGGTCTCGGACGGGACGGGCGACTGTCCCTACCCGGATTGCGGGCGGATCATCGACGGGGACGTGATCAAGGAACAGGCGCAAGCCGGGAGGATGGGAGAGCAGCTTTACGCTGTCGTCTATAAGAAGCTGGTCGAAGTCAGGACCAAGACGGGGCGGATCCGCGAGAAGTGGGTCCGCGGCTACCGGGCGCCGCGGCCCGAGGACGACAACGGCGCCGAGGTCCGAGTGCGACTCGAAGAGAGGCTGCCGGAGTGGGAAGCCTTCGATTTCGTGCCGAGTGAAAACTATGACGACATGTATAGCGACCGATCAAAAATCTACGGTGTAAAGAAATGGCGCGACCTGTTCTCGCCTCGCCAGCTTCTCTGCCACGGCACGAGCGTAGAGGTCTTCCGGGAGATGCTCGACGCCGACCGGGCCGCGGGCCGGTTGGGCGAGATCCAGAAGGCGGCTTACGGGTATCTCGCGCTGTCCTTCGACAAGCTACGCGATTACAACTCCCGTATGACCCGGTGGCACGTGAATCGGGAGGTCATGGTCAACACCTTCGACCGGCATGACTTCTCCTTCAAGTGGTCCTACGCCGAGATGGCCCCTTTGGTCACCGGTCTCGGCTATGACTGGGCCATCGGGCAGACCGCCAAGTGCATCGCCGAACTCGTCGCCCTCGTCCGCCCCGACGCCCCGGCCCGCGATGGCGATCTGTTCGCCGGGATCAACCACACCGGCCGGACCGGGCACAATGGCCAGACCGACGGCATCGACAGCACCGGCCGCGCAGCCAGCGCCAAGCGCACCGAACACACGGATCCCATCGATCACGCCGACCACATCGAACACAGCAACCCCACTAGCTACGCCGCCCGCGCCAGCCGTCCCGACTCTACCGGCCGCGACGTTCGCAGCAGCCGCGCCAACCCTATTGACGGCCCTGACCCCACCAGAGAAAATGATTCCACCAGTCACGCCGCCCGCACCAGCCATCCCGCCCCCATCAGCCACGGCCACCGTACCAGCCCCTCCGCCCCCATCAGCCACGGCCACCACACCAGCCCCTCCGCCCTCATCGACCACGACGACAGCAGATCCCCCTCCTCCGACCCACCCCCGATCACCATCACCTGCAAGCCGGGCGACAGCCTGGACCATCTCATGGATGCCTCCATCGACGTGGTGGTCATGGACCCGCCCTACTACGACAACGTGATGTACGCGGAGTTGTCGGACTTCTTCTACGTGTGGCTCAAGCGCACCGCGGGGCACGTCTTTCCCGAACTGTTCCGCCGGCAGCTCACGGACAAGGAGAACGAGGCGGTGGCCAACCCGGCCAAGTTCCGGGGAGAGAAGGGGGCGCGGGCGCTTGCCGGGCAGGAATACCGGGAGCGGATGGCGGCTATTTTCGCGGAGTGCCGCCGGGTGCTGAAGCCGGACGGGATCATGACCCTCATGTTCACCCACAAGGCCACCGGGGCCTGGGACGCGCTCACCAAGGGGCTGATCGAGTCGGGCTTCACTATCACCGCCTCGTGGCCCGTCAACACCGAGGCCGAGGGGAGCCTCCACATCAAGGACAAGGCCGCGGCCAACAGCACCATCTTCCTGGTTTGCCGTCCGCGGGCGGTGGAACGAACCCAGAGCTTCCTGGTGCGGGACGAGCCGAACCTGTACTGGGAGGACGTGGAGCCCCGTGTGGCGCAGGCGGTGCGCCGGCGGGTGGGCGAGTTCCAGGACGCGGGCATTACCGGGGTCGATCTCTACCTGGCCTCCTTCGGGCCGGCGCTGGAGGAGTTCTCGCGCCACTGGCCCCTCAAGCGGGGCACGCCGCGGGAGCTTCCCGCGGAGCGCCGGGGTCGGCGCCAGCAGGTGTTGTTCGAGGAGGAATGGGACCCCTACGCGGCAACGCCGGAGGACGCGCTGGACGCAGCCCGGCGCGAGGTCAAGCGCTGGCTCCTGGAACGACTGACCCGTCTCAAGGCCAACGCCGACCTCGACCCCGCGACCTCTTTCTTCGTCCTGTCCTGGCACGCCTTCCGTGCGCCCGCGTTCTCCTACGACGAAGCGCTCAAGCTCGCCCGCGCGGTGGGCGTCGATCTGGACGGGGAGGTCGTGGGCCGGCTCGCCGAGAAGAAGGGCAGCATGGTCCGCCTCTGGGACAGCGCCCGGCGGGCCGCCAAGGGCGCCCTGGGTCCCGCGGACGGCTCCCGCGGCATGATCGACGCCATCCACCACGCCGCCAACCTGGCCCGGCTCCGGTCCCTGGACGCGGCGCGCGGGATGCTGGCCGCGGCCCAAGTGGACCGGGACCCGCGTTTCTTCGCTTCCCTGGAGGCGGTGTTGGAGGTGCTTCCCGTTTCACGGGCCTTCACCGGGATCGACCTCCCGGGCGAGGCCGCGGCCTCGGGCAGCGACTTCGAGACCCTCTACCACCTATCCCGACTCGCTTACGGCGACCGCATCGACGAGCCCGAGCAGTTGCGGCTGTGGCAGGACCAGGACGGCTGAACCATGCTTCGGGACCGGGAATGGAAGCTCAAGTACACGCCTGACGACGGCGACCTGGTGCGGCTCTTCTACGTCCCCGCGCTGGAAGACGCCGAGCGCTACGACCGCCTGACCGGCTATTTCCACGCCGGCGCCCTTGCCCTGGCCGCGCGCGGCATCGAAGGGCTGGTGCGCAACCGCGGCCGCATGCGCCTGCTGGTGGGCTGCACCCTGGCCCGGCCCGAGGTCGAGGCCATCGAGCGCGGAGAGGAGTTGCGCCGGCAAGTGGAGGCGCACTTGGCCGGCCTTCCCCTGGCCCCGCCGGACCCGGAGGCTTCCGGCGCCCTGGAGTTGCTCGCCTGGATGGTGGCCCGTGGCTGCCTGGACGTGAAGGTGGCGGTGCCCTGCGACGCCAAGGGAACGCCGGTGAGCGACGACGGCATATTCCACGAGAAGGCCGGCGTCGTCGAAGACCGCACCGGCGAGCGCATCGCCTGGAACGGCAGCCTGAACGAGACCCCGGCCGGCTGGCGCACCAACTGGGAGAGCATCAACGTGTTCACCAGTTGGGGGCCGCAGCCGGAGCGGGTGGCCGCGGAGGACGAGAACTTCGCGCGCATCTGGGCCGGGCGGAGCCCCCGGCTCATGGTGCTCGACGTGCCGGACGCGGCCCGGCGGGACCTGCTGCGTTTCCTGCCCGCGGACGACGCTTTGCCGGCGCGGTTGAAGGGAGTGCTGGATGAGACGCCCGGGACGCCGGAGACCGGGGAGACGCCGTGGGCCGATCCGGGGTCCTCGTCTCAGCGGTCCGCGGAGACGCCCGCGGCCTCTCCCGCGGACCTGCGAAGCAGGGTATGGGGCTTCATCCGGCGCGCGCCCACCCTGCCGGACGGCGGCGCGCAAGTGGGCGAGGCCACCGCAGCGGTGACGCCCTGGCCGCACCAGATGCGGGCCTTCCATCGCCTCTACGACCACTGGCCTCCGAGGCTGTTGATCGCGGACGAGGTGGGGCTCGGCAAGACCATCCAGGCGGGGCTGCTGCTCCGTCAGGCGTGGCTGGCCGGGCAGGCGAAACGCATACTGGTCCTGGCGCCCAAGGCGGTGCTGGGGCAGTGGCAGACGGAGCTGCGGGAGAAGTTCAACCTGAACTGGCCCATCTACGACGGCCACAAGCTGTCGTGGTATCCGTCGCCGGCGTTGCGGGGCGGCCACGAGCGCGAGGCGGCGCCCCGGCGTTGGCATGAAGAGCCCGCGGTGATCGCTTCGAGCCATCTGCTGCGCCGGCGGGAACGGGCCGAGGCGCTACTGGAAGACGGGTGCCCCTGGGATCTGGTGGTGCTGGACGAAGCCCACCACGCGCGCCGGCGCGCTCCCGGCGCCGCCAACGAAGGCGGCCCCAACGCGCTGCTCCGGCTGATGCAACGGCTCGGGGAACGCGCCCCGGGCCTGCTGTTGCTCACCGCCACGCCCATGCAGGTCCATCCGGTGGAGGTCTGGGACCTGCTGCACCTCCTGGGCCTGCCCCGGGAGTGGAGCGCGGAGGCCTTCCTGGAGTTCTTCGACGACCTCAACGCCCCGAGCCCGTCGCCGGAAGCGTTCGAGCGCATGGCGCGGCTGTTCCGGGCCGCGGAGCGCGACTACGGCAAGGCGGCCCGGGAGGACGTCCGGCGCCTCACCGGACTGTCGCGGCTCAAGGCCGACAAGGTGCTCCGGGCGCTTCGGGGCGCGGCCACCATCCCGCGCCGGCAACTGGAGACTGCGGAGCGCCAAGCGGCCCTGGGCGTCATGCGCGCGTACACCCCGATCCGGCGCCTGGTGTCCCGGCACACACGGGAGCTGCTGCGCCGCTACTTCGAGGCCGGCCTGCTCTCCACCCCCATCGCCCGGCGGCAGGTGGAGGACCGGTTCATCCCCATGACCCCCGCGGAAAGGGATCTCTACCGGGCGGTGGAAGACTACATCTCCGGCACCTACGACCGGGCCGCCGCGGCCGAGCGGTCCGCGGTGGGGTTCGTGATGACCATCTACCGGCGTCGGCTGGCGAGCAGCTTCCGGGCGCTCCGGGTCACGCTGGAACGGCGCCTCGACGCCATCCGGAACGGCGGCGAAGGGCGGCCGGCCGGGACCGAAGAGGACGCGCCGGACGACGAGGCGGTGGACGAGATCCTCGACGCGGACGAGATGGCGGACCTGGAGCGCCGGGCCCTGGCCGCGGAGGAAGGGACGGAGATCGAACGCCTGCTCGAACGCGTCCGGGCGCTGCCCCGGGACGGCAAGCTGGCGCACCTGACCGAGGTCCTGGCCGGCCTGCGTCAGCAGGACTACCGGCAGGCCATGGTGTTCACCCAGTACGTGGACACCCTGGAGTTCCTGCGCGAGGCGCTGCGGGAGCGCGGGGACTGGCGGTTGCTGTGCTTTTCGGGGCGGGGCGGAGAGCTGCCCGGGGCGGACGGCGGGTGGCGGCGCATCGGCCGCGACGACGCCAAACGGCGTTTCCGCGAGGGCGAGGTCGATCTGCTGCTGTGCACCGACGCCGCGGCCGAGGGGCTGAACTTCCAGTTCTGCGGCGCCCTGGTCAACTACGACATGCCCTGGAACCCCATGCGCGTGGAGCAGCGCATCGGCCGCATCGATCGTCTCGGGCAGGCGCACCCGACCATCCGCATCGTCAACCTGCAATACGAAGGCACGGTGGAGACCGACGTGCACCGGGCGCTCCGAAACCGCATTGGCCTGTTCGAATCGGTGGTAGGCCGCCTGCAGCCGATCCTGGCCCGCCTGCCCCGGACCATCTCGCAGGCGGTGCTGTCGGGCGCGGACCGGGACGAGCGGGGCCGGGCCGACCTGGTGGAGGCCATCCACCGCCAGGTCCGTGAAGCCGGGGAAGGGGGGTTCGACATGGACGCGGTCACGGAAGACGCCCTGGCCGTGCCCCCGCAGCCGCAGTCGCCGGTGACCCTGGACGACCTGGACCGGATCATCGCCTCCCCCGACCTGATGCCCCCGGGCACGGACGTGCAGCCCCTGGGCCGCCGTGAATACGGCCTGCTGGCCCCCGGCATGGCCCAACGACTCCGGGTGACCACCGACCCCGCCTATTACGAGGAGAACGCAGAGAGCGTGGAACTGTGGTCCCCGGGCAACCCGCTGTTCAACCCCCCGAACCTCCTCGCCCCCGCCCCGCCCGGTGACAAGAGGCTGAAGGACATCCTGGACCGAGAGGAACAGCGGGAAGCAAGGGGTGTGGTCGAAGGGACGGTTGCGGTAGCTAAGGGTCGTCTTATATGATATGATTTCTTCATGTTTCTGCGCTTCGTCCTGGACACCAACGTTGTCGTGGCCGGTTTGCGTAGCCCGACGGGAGTCTCCGCCACTCTGCTCGACGGAGCCTTGAGCGGGACTTTCACGCTGTTGCTGTCCGTGGCGTTGGCTTTGGAATACGAAGCGGTATGCTGTGCTCCGCAGCAACGACGCGCCTCCGGCCTCAGCGAGGCGGAGGCGGAAACGGTCGTGTCTGCGCTCTGCGCAGTTGCCGAGCCGGTGGAGCCCCGCTTTCTGTGGCGTCCACAGCTTCGAGACCCCGGGGACGAGATGGTGTTCGAGACCGCAGTCAACGGCAGTGCCGATGCGTTGGTGACTTTCAACCGACGGGACTTCGGCGCTGCGTCCGGGCGTTTCGATCTCGCGGTGCTGACGCCCCGACGGGCATTGGAAAGGATATCGACATGAAGAAGCAGAATGGAACCTACCCCTTGCGTCTGCCCGCTTCATTGAAGGCTGCTGTGGCCGAGATCAGCCGGGAAGAGGGTACGAGCATCAACCAGTTCGTGGCCACTGCGGTGGCCGAAAAGGTCTCCGCCTTGAAGACCGCGGAGTTCTTCGCCACTCGCCGGGCCTCGGCCGACGTCGAGGCGGCCCGCGCGTTGCTCCGACGGCAGGGAGGCCAACCCCCGGAGCCCGCGGACCGACGCTCCAAGTGACCCGCGGGGTCCTGCCCGTCGGCGCTTCGGGTCTCGGGCTTTCCCGTGGCCGCGGATGTGTTCGGAGGCGGGCGGGACGCCCGCGTTCCCGGGAAAGCCTCCCAGTGACCCTTCCTGTGACTGTGGATGCGTTGCAATGCCCCTGACCCGGTGTTATGCACGCTGGGACGACAGGTGACCGCGGGCCGGAGGGTAGCGCCGGTGGGCGCCTCCATCCTCGGCGGACGTCCCTGACGAGTTCGGACGGTTGCTTTTCTTCCACGCCTCATGCGCAGTTTCGACCTACTGGAGCCTCGAACGGTTGCCGAAGCGTGCCGGATGCTGGGCGCGGGCGCGGACGTGCGGCCCGTGAGCGGCGGCACCGCGCTGCTCATCCTCGTCAAGCAGGGTCTCCTGAGGCCCCGGACCCTGGTGAACCTGAAGAAGCTGGAGGGCGCGGACTCCATCACCTGGGACCCGGCCGCGGGGGTCAGGATCGAGGCCATGGCCACCATCCACGACGTGGAGACCTCGCCGGTGGTGCGCGAGCATATGCCGGTGCTGGCCAAGGCCTGCCACCAGGTGGCCAACGTCCGTATCCGCCACCTAGCCACCATGGGCGGCAACCTGGCCCACGGCGACCACCAGTCGGACCCGCCGGGGGTGCTGGCGGCCCTGGACGCCGTGGTGGAGTTGACGGGCGCCCGGGGCGTGCGGACCATGAAGCTCGTGGACTTCCTGGTGGACAGCTACGAGACTGCGTTGGGGGACGGCGAGATGGTCACCGCGGTCACCGCGCCGCCGGTGGAAGGCCGGCTGGTGGGAGACTACCTCAAGTTCACCACCGGCTCGTCGGAGGAGCGGCCTTGCGTGGGGGTGACCGCGCTGGTGCGGCTGGCGGGCCACCGTCCGGTGGAGGCGCGGCTTTCGGTGGGAGCCGCGGCGGCCCGGCCGCTGCTGGTGCGCCGGGCGGACCCGTCCGAGGCGGCGCTGGCGGAGATGGCCGACCGGGCCGCGGAGGAGATCGACCCCATCCCGGACCTGCGGGGGTCCGCGGCCTACAAGAGGCGCCTGGTGAGGGTCCTCGGACGGCGGGTGCTCGCTTCGGTGTGGAAGGAGGCATGCCCATGAGCGCGGTGGGCGGCAACACGCCGCGGGTGGACGGCGTCGCCAAGGTCTCGGGCGTTGCCCAGTACACCGCGGACCTGGAGTTGCCGGGCCTGCTCCACGCCAAGGTCCTGCGCAGTCCCCATCCCCACGCCCGGTTGCTGAAGGTGGACGCGAGCCGGGCCGCGGCCTTGCCGGGGGTGGTCGCGGTGGTGACCCGGGACGACCTGGAAGGCCTGAACCCGTACTACGGCGCGGTGGTGGAGGACCAGCCGGTGCTGGCCATGGACCGGGTGCGCTGCGTGGGCGACTTGGTGGCCGCGGTGGCCGCTGAGGAGTTGGAGATCGCGGAGGAGGCGGTGGAGTTGATCGAGGCGGAGTACGAGCCCCTGCCCGCGGTCTTCGACGTGGTGGAGGCGGCCAGGCCCGGCGCGCCGGTGATCCACGAGGAGCGCTTCGAGACCAAGGCCGCGGTCTTCCGGGAACAGCTCAACCTCAACGCCGGCGGCAACGTGTGCAGCGTGTTCCGGGCCGCGGACGGGGACGTGGACGCGGGTTTCGGCGAGTCCGACGAGGTCTTCGAAGGCGCCTACCGCATGCCGCCGGTGCAGCACGGCCACATCGAGCCCCACGTGGCCACCGCGGTGTGGGAGTCTCCCAACCGGCTGGTGGTGCATACGCCGTGCCAGAACGCGGTGGGGCTCCAGGAGCAGTTGGCGCGCATCTTCGACCTGCCCGAAAGCGGCGTGCGGGTGGTGGTCCCGTTCGTGGGCGGCGGTTACGGCGGCAAGACCCATGCCCGCCTGGAGCCGGTGGCCGCGCTGCTGGCGCGCAAGGCCGGACGGCCGGTCCGGTGGCTGCTCACCCGTGAGGAAGTGTTCCTCACCGGGCGCCGGTACGGCGGGTTCGTCAGGATCAGGACCGGGTTCAAGCGGGACGGCCGCCTGGTGGCCCGGGAAGTGGAGGCGTTCTACGACCTGGGGGCGTACGCGCTCTCCGGACCAGCCAACGCCAAGACCGGGTCCTACGTGGCCAGCGGGCCGTACCGGGTTCCCAACCGCAGGTTGACCACCTACGCGGTCTATACCAACCTTCCGCCCGCGGGTCCCTACCGGGGGGTGGGGGTGCCGCACGTGGCCTGGGCGTACGAGTCCGAGATGGACCGGATCGCCCGGCATCTGCGCATGGATCCCCTGGAGCTTCGGCTCAGGAACCTGGTGCAGGAAGGCGACCTGTTCGTGACCGGGGAGTCCCTGGTGTCGGTGGGCGTCTCGGACTGTCTCCGCCAGGCGGCTTCGGCCGTCGGCTGGCGCGGGCCGGAGGAGTTGGAGGCGGCGCCCGCGTCCGGGCCGCTGCGCCGGGGCAAGGGCCTTGCGGTCATCATGAAGAGCACCACCACGCCCACCGCGTCCGCGGCCAGCGTGCGCCTCAACGGCGACGGCTCGGTCATGCTCATGACCAGCAGCACGGAGATGGGGCAGGGAGTGCGCACCTGCCTGGCGCAAATCGTGGCGGAGCGGTTGGGCCTGCCGGTGGAGCGGGTCACCGTGTCCGCGCCGGACACCGACGTGACGCCCTACGACAAGTCCACCAGCTCCAGCCGCACCACCTTCCACATGGGCAACGCCGCGCTCCGGGCCGCGGAAGAAGTGCGGGAACAACTACTGGAGGCGGGCGCCCAAGGGTTGGAAGTGGACAAGGCGGACCTGGAGCTCGACGCCGGGGGCGTGCGGGTCAAGGGCGTGCCGGACCGGGGCCTGACCGTGCCGCAACTGCTGAAGGTCAAGTACGGCGACTCGGTGGGCAGCGTCTTCGGGAGCTGCAACTTCCAGGTCCGGGGCGGCCTCGACCCCCGCACGGGCAAGGGCAAGGCCGCGGCCTTCTGGTTCTTCGCTGCGTGCGGCGCGGAGGTGGAGGTGGACGTGGACACGGGCAAGGTGCGGGTGGTCAACGTGGCCACGTCGGTGGACGTGGGCAAGGCCATCAACCCGGTGCAGTGCGGGCTTCAGAACCAGGGCTCCATGCTGGAGGCCCTGGGCGCGGCGTTCTTCGAGGAGATGGTGTTCGAGCAGGGCCAGCCGGTGAACGGCAGCCTGCTGGAATACATGCTCCCTTCCATGGAAGACCACCCTGACGGGTTCCGGTCGCTGCTGGTGGAGACGCCCCACCCGGACGGCCCGTTCGGCGCCAAGGGGGTGGGCGAGGCGGTGATCCCCGCGGTGGCGCCGGCCATCGGCAACGCGGTGGCCAACGCCCTGGGCGGCGTCCGCCTGAACGAGCTGCCGCTCCGCCCGGAACGGATCGTGGAGGCCCTGGCCCGCGGGGAAGGGGGCTCGTCCGGGGAGGAGGTCCCGTGAGACACCTCATCACCGCCACCGTCAACGGACGCCAGCGGGAGCTTTCGGTCAAGTCCCACCAGACCCTGCTGGAGGTGCTGCGAGACGACCTGCGGCTCAAGGGGACCCGTGAGGGTTGCAGCGTGGGCGTGTGCGGCTCGTGCACGGTGCTGGTGGACGGCAAGCCGGTGAGCTCGTGCCTGATGCTGGCCAGCAACGCGGAGGGCCGGGAGGTGCTGACCATCGAGGGGCTGGGCCGGGACGGCCGGCTCGACCCGGTGCAGCAGGCGTTCCTGGACCACCAGGCGTTCCAGTGCGGGTTCTGCACCCCCGGCATGATCATGGCCGTCAAGGGACTCCTGAACGAGCATCCCGGGCCGGACGAAGCCCGGGTGCGCGACTACCTCTCGGGCAACATCTGCCGCTGCGGGACCTATGAAGAGGTCATGGCCGCGGTGGAGGAACTGGCGGGCGGCAATGGCTGAACGGATACTGGCGGGAACCCAGGAAGGCTTGCAGGCGTGGCGCGGCCGCGGAGACGCTTGGGAGGAACTCGACGTCTCCCTGCCTCCGGGCACGGTGGACGCCCTGGACGGGCCGCGGCAAAGGCCGGAGACCGTCTATGCCGGCGTGGCCGGCCAGGGGCTCTGCCGCAGCGACGACGGCGGACGCCGTTGGCGCGTGGTGCTGCGGCAGAACGTGCGCGCGGTGACGGTGGACCCTTCCGACCCGGAGGTGGTCTATGCGGGCACGGAGCCCATCCGGCTCTACCGGAGCGAGGACCGGGGCGAGAGCTGGGAGGAGTTGTCGGCCCTGCTGGAACTGCCGTCGGAGGTGCGCGCCCAGTGGACCTATCCGCGCCCGCCCCACCGGGAGCACGTCCGGCACATATTCGTCTCGCCCGATGACCCGCGGGAGATCTACCTGTGCCTGGAGCACGGCGGCATCGTGCGCACCTTCGACCGGGGGGCGAACTTCGAGGACGTGAGCCGGGGCATCGACTACCTGGACATCCACCACATCGACGCGGTGCCGGAATGCGCCGGCCCCATGTTCACGGCCACGGCCCGGGGTTTCTTCCGCAGCGACGAACCCGGCGCCGGATGGCAGCGCGCCGAGAACGGCATGACCCGCGACTATTTCCACGACTTCGTCTTCCTGCCCGGGGCGCCGCCGGTGATGCTGGTCGCCACCGCGGACAAGTCCCCGGGCTTCTGGGACCGGCCCGAGCGGGCCCAGGGGGCGGTCTTCCGCAGCCGCGACCTGGCCGCGAGTTGGGAGCGGGTGGGGGTCGGCCGCGGGCTGCCCGACCGGATGCGGCAGATGGTGTGGGCGTTGACCCTGCATCCAGACCGTCCGGGACGGGTCTATGCCGGGCTGGGGGCGGTGTCCCGCGGCCGCTCCAGCGATCCGGGCCAGAAGGGCAGGGGCGACATCCTGGTCTCCGATGACGAAGGAGGGTCCTGGCGGCGGCTGCCGCTGGAGCTCCCCGCGGACCGGGTGCTCCGGGTGGTCCCGGACTGAGCCGTCGGGGTGGAGGCCTTCGACGTTTCGAGGGACGCGATGAACTACGCCATCTTCGACATCGAGACCCGTATCGACAAGGAACTGATCAAGTCGGTCCTCTTTTCCCGGGAAGACGTCTCGGACCAGGACGCGTACGAACGGCTGCGGGCCGAGCGGCTGACCCAGACCGGCAGCGACTTCCTTCCCCTCTCCTTCCACGTGCCGGTCTCCATTGCGGTGGGCTCGGTGAACGGCGAGGGCATCCTCGCCAAGGTGGAGACCCTGTGCGAGGACGACTACGGCGAAGAGGCCATCGTGCGCGACTTCTGGGACCGGGTGGAGCGGTTCCCCGGCGCCCTGGTCTCGTTCAACGGCCGCAACTTCGACCTCCCGGTCCTGGAACTGCAAGCGCTGAAGTACGGCTGCCAGGCGCCGCGCTATTTCAACGAGCGGTTCGGGCACCGTCACCGGTACTCGGAGGACGGCCATTACGACCTGTACGAGTTCGTCGGCAACTACGGGGTCAACCGGGTCCGCGGCGGCTTCGACCTCCTGTGCAAACTCATCGGCCTGCGCGGCAAGGGGACCATGGACGGTTCCATGGTCCAGGGAGTGTGGGAAGAAGGGCGGCTGGCGGAGATCCACGAGTACTGCCGCCAGGACGTCATCCAGACCTATTTCCTGTTCCTGCGGGTGGAGCTGATGCGGGGCCGCATGGACCGGCGCCGCTACGAGGCGGCCTGGGCCGCCACGGAACGGTTCCGCGACCGCCTGGAATCGTCCGACCCGCAAGAGGCCCAGGCCCCGGGGTCCAAGGACCCCGCGGAGTAGAGGGCTTGGGAAGCTCGATTCGTCGAGGTTCCCCTCGATGCCGTGCGACGGCGACGGCCGGTCGCCATCAAAAGGACGGAAGCGATGAGAAACGAGTTCACGGCGATTATCGAGCGGGACGGGGATTGGTATATTGCCTTTTGCCCGGAGGTTCCCGGTTCGAATGGTCAGGGCAGAACCCGGGAGGAAGCCCGCGAGAGTTTGGCGGAGGCCATCGCGCTCATCCTGGAGGATCGTCGAGAGGAAGGATTGCGTAGTGCTTCCCCAGAGGCGATTCGAGAACGAGTTGTTCTCTCGTGAAACGGAGCCAATTGCTTCGCCATCAATACGGTTGAGACCCGACGCCCCTGACTATCGCCTCCACGGACTCGAACCAATCTAGCGTTCCAGCGTCTCCTTGGTGCCGAAGGCCAGCAGCAGGGTGGAGAGCCACAGCAGCGGCGCGAGGGCCAGGAAGGGGACTCCCGGGTGGAAGGCGTTGGCGAGGAATCCTCCGGCCAGGGGCGCGCCGAGACCCACCAGGTCGGCGATGGTCCGGCGCATGGCCTGCAGGCGGCCGCGGGCGTGTTGCGGCGCCACGTCGTAAGTGGAGGTGGCCAGGCAGCCCAGGGAGAGGCCGTTGGAGACCCCGGTGAGGGACACCAGCACCGCAAGCCCGGCGAAGGTGTCGGCGAACGGGATGATCAGGAAGACCACCGCGGGAATGAGGTTGCTGGGCACCGTGGCCCATTTCCTGCCCACCTTGTCGAGCACGAACCCCGCGGGCAGGATCATGGCGAAGACCAGCGTCCCGGAGATGGAGAAGAGCAGGCCCACCTCCACGGGCGTGAAGCCCAGGTGCACCCCGGCGTAGAGGGGCAGCATGCTCTGGAGGGTCAGCCGGAACATCAGGCTGACGCACGTGGCGCACACCAGCACCGCGTAGGTCCTTCGCAGCGGCGGCGCCACCTCCCGGAACAGCGCCACCATCCTTCCCACCCAGTGACGGGGACCCATGCCCCCGGAAGCCGGCCGCGGCGCCGGACGCCGGGGCCGGCCGGACGCGCGCACCCCGAGTCCGCACAGGGCCGCGAGCGCCCCGGACAGGGCATGGGCCACGAACACCGCGCGAAAGCCCAGGCCCACGGTCAGGAAGCCGCCGAGCACCGGCCCCAGCGTCAGCCCGGCGTTGTGCACCCCGTGGAACCCGCTCATGACCCGCCCCCGCTGGTTCTGGCGCGCCAAGTCGATGCCGGCCACCTCCCGTCCCATGGCCCAGATGGATTCCGCGGCGCCGACCACGAAGAGCGCCGCCAGCAGGCCCGCGAAGGCCGGGCTCACGGAGGCCGCCAGGGCCGCGGCCGCGGTCACCGCGGCGCCCCCCACCATCATCGCCCGGGGCCCCGTGCGGTCGAGCATGACACCGCTGGCCGGGGTGCCCGCCAGGCGGCCGGCGGCCCACGCCGTCACCGTCTGGGCGGCCATGCCTCCTGAGATCCCGAATGCCTCGGTCAACACCGGGATGGTGGGCAGCACCATGCCCCAGCCGACGCCGGAGAAGAGGGCGCTGCCGTACAGCAGGAGGAAATCGCGGACCGCGGGGTTGCGCGGGTTGAGCCAGTTGGGCAGGGACACGGTGGGAACGCCTTTCTTTCCGGGTTGGAGGGCGGAGCGTTGCGAGCCGGAGTCAGGACCCGCCCAGAGTGATGGCCACGGTGCCGGCCACCACCACCACGCTGCCCGCCACCGTCCGCGGCGTCACCAGCTCGATGGAGCGGAGGAACACCACGGTGAAGAGCAGCACCCACATGGGCTGGGTGGCCACCATGGGAGTGACCAGCACCACCGGCCCGATGCTGAGGGCCACGTTGAACAGGAGGAACCCCAGGTTCTCCAGCGCCGCGGTGGCCAGGAAAGGGGCCATGGCCCGGCGGTTCCACTGGGGTCGGTCGGACCCCGGGCGCGCCAGCAGGTAGCCGGTGAAGGTCGCCAGCGAAACCAGGCCCACGATGGCCGCGAACAGCACCGGGTAGGCGGCCGAATGGAGCGAGAAACGCACGAGGTTGTGCACCAGGGCGGCCAGGACCGCGGCCAGGACCGAGTACAGGTTGTGCCACCAGGGGACGGGGGCGCGCTTTCCTTCTTCCCGCCAGGAGATCAGGACGATCCCCGCCACCACCAGGAAGACCCCGGTGAGCCCCGGCGCGGTGGCCGTCTCCCCGAGGAAGGTCAGGGCGAGCATGGCGCTGAACAGCGGGTGGGTGGACCGGAGCGCGGCGCCCCGGGCGGCTCCCACCTTGGCGATGCCGGTGTAGGTCAACAGGCGGACCATGGGCATGAGGAAACCCACGAGCACGGCCGCCAGCAGAAAGGTCCTGTCCACGACCGGGACGCCGGTGACGAGGAACACCAGGGTCCACAGGGTCACGGTCTGGCACAGGAGGGAAAGGTAGGTCACCGTGGTGGCGTTGGAGTACTGGAGGCCCCGGCGCGCAGAGATGATGCTGGCGGCGTAGGTCAACGCGGTGAACAGGCCCACGGCCTGGGGCAGCAGCTCGATCATGGCGCGGGAGGGAGGGGCGAATCGGGTCGGGCCGTGCCGTGCAGGGGGCCCGTCCCCTCAGCCGTGCCGCCGCCTCCCAACCCGTCCGTCCCGCTGGAGGAGGGGGCTCTACGCCGTGGGACCCTGCACACACGAAAGCCTGGAGCGCCTGACGGATCCGGTTCGGAACCCGGGCCGCTAGTTTCGGATGTCCTGCTGGAACCACTCCAGCGGCAGGTGGCGCCCGAGGCCGTGCTCCCTGGCGTAGCGATAGACCAGGTGGCCCACCGCGGCGAACTGGATGCCGGCGGAGAAGTTGTGGTGCAGCGTGGTCTGGGAGTCGTCCTCCCGGCCGGGCTTTTCCCCGGCGAGCACCTGGGCCAGGGTGGTATGGTTCCGGTCCGTGTAGCGGCGTCGGTAGTTGTCGTCGATGGGCCGCCGGTCGCGTTCTTCCGGGGTCCCCAGGGCATAGTTCAGGACGGCGTTGTTGGAGGTTCCGATGACCACGTCGGCCTTGTCGTAGGTGTCCCCTTCCAGCTCTTCGGGGCGCACGTCCACCACGTGCATGCCGGTCTGGAGCCAGTCGGACCGGAACAGCGGAACGCGCGAGTCCGTGCAGGTGGCCCCCACGTCCACGCCGCTCATGGCCTCCCGGGCCGAGTTCACCGGGGTCACCTCCAGGCCCAGGGCCTCCGCCATGCGTTTGGCGTAGGCCTCCCGGTTCGCCTGCGTGGGGCTGAAGACCTTGATGCGCTCGATGGGGCGAACCGCGCACGCGGCCATGGCGTAGGTGCGCGCCATGGCGCCGGAGCCGAGCACGCCGAGGACGCGGGAGTCCGGCCGGGACAGGTGCTTGACCCCGACCCCCGCGGTGGCGCCCACCCGGTAGCTCTGGAGGTAACCGTCGTTCATGATGCACAGCAGCTCGCCGGTGCGCGTATCCACCAGCAGGATGATGCCGCAGTACTTGCCGGGCTCCACGTTGAACCAGTGCTCGGTGACCGCGCCGTCGTATTCCTGCCAGGTCATGATGTCCAGCTTGAAGCGGAACGCGAGCACGGGCGGGTCCTTGATGGCGCCCAGCAGCGAGCCCCAGCGGAAGTAGTCGCCCACGGTGGCGGTGGGGGACCAGAGGTCGGTCCGGGGTTGATAGACCGCGTCGCCCTCGGAAAGCTGCCTCAGCGCGCTCTCCATGGCCTCGATGGCGTCGTCCATGCGGAGCGCCTGCTCCGCGATCCGGTTGTCGATGAGTAGCGGCATGCGTTCCCTCCGGTTGCCTGGAATCCCCCCTCCTTCCCACTACCAGCTTTTCCTTGAAGGTGTCCACCCTGCGCCGCCGGAACCGGGAACCCTGACAATCCCGAGGCGATGGTGTATATCTCGATGGTCAGGACGTTCCCGTAGAGGGGACGAGGACCACAGGAGACGGACATGGCCGGACAGACCGCGATCCCCTGCACCATGATGCGCGGCGGCACTTCCCGGGGGCCGTATTTCCTCGCCCGGGAGTTGCCTGCGGACGAACTCGGACGCGACCGGGTGCTGTTGGCGGCCATGGGGTCCCCCGACCACCGGCAGATCGACGGCATCGGCGGCGCCACCACCCTCACCAGCAAGGTCGCCATCGTGTCGCCCTCCGCCCATGACTGGGCGCAGGTGGACTATCTCTTCGGCCAGGTCTCGGTGGACCGGGCGTTCGTGGACTACGGCCCCACCTGCGGCAACATGCTCGCCGGCGTGGGTCCCTTCGCCATCGACCGGGGGTTGGTGGCCGCGGACGACCCCAGGACCGTGGTGCACATCCGCAACGTCAACACCGACTCGCTCATCGAGGCGGTGGTGGAGACCCCCGGCGGGCGCGTGGAGTACGACGGCGACGCGGTCATCGACGGGGTCCCCGGCAGCGCCGCGCCGATCCTGCTCAACTTCATGGAAGTGGTGGGCTCCAAGACCGGGGCGCTGTTCCCCACCGGCAGCCGCCGGGAGCGCATCCTGGGGGTCGAGGTGAGTTGCGTGGACGCGGCCATGCCCATGGTCCTGGCCGCGGCGGAGGGCATGGGCGTGCGCGGCGACGAGGGCAAGGGGGAACTGGACGCCAACCGGGCGCTGCTGGACAAGCTGGAAGCCGTCCGGCTCGTGGCCGGCGAGCGCATGGGCCTGGGCGACGTGCGAGGGCAGGTCATCCCCAAGTTCGGCATCCTCTCCCGGCCCCGGCGGGGCGGGGCGGTGACCTCCCGCTACTTCACGCCCGCGGACTGCCACGCCGCCCATGCGGTTTCCGGCGCCATCTGCGTCGGCAGCGCCGCGCTGGCGTCCGGGACCGTGGCCGAGGGCGTCGCGGAGGTCACGGACGCTCTCTCGCAGCGGGTGGAGGTCGAGCACCCCAGCGGCTCCATCACCGTGGCGTTCGAGCTCGACGGGGCAGGGGACGAATTCGCGCTGCGGAAGGCGGGAGTGGTCCGCACCGCCCGGAAGCTGTTCCAGGGCCAGCTCTTCGTGCCCGGCCGGGTGTGGAGCCCCGAGCCGTGACAGCCTGCGGCGACGGGACTGCGGCCGTGGAGACCCTGCCTCCACGGCGTCTTCGATAGCCGGAAAGGGGGAACCGTTGACGACGGTGGATGAATGGCCCGAGGGGGCCAGGGTCGCGGTGCTCGTGACCCCCATGTTCGAGACCTGGTCGCCGGGGAAGGCGCCCGCCTACTCGCCCATGTCGTCGCCCCTCGAGCCGGGGGTGGTGGACCGGCTGGGGGTGTCGTGGTCCGAGTACGGCGGACGCACGGGCGTCTGGCGCTTCATGAAGATCTTCCGGGAGTTCGAGGTCCCGGCCACGGTGTGCGTCAGCGGCCGTTCGGTGGAGCTCTTCCCGGACGCGGTGAAGGCCCTGCACCGGGACGGCCACGAGCTGGCCGGCCATTCCTACACCCAGGACACCTTCCTCACCTCCCTTTCCGCGGACGAGGAAAGGGAGGTGATCGGCCGCTGCTTCGACCTCATCGAAGGCGCCGCGGGCGCGAGGCCGGTGGGTTGGCTGAGTCCCAGGGCCACCCCCACCGAGCACACCGCGGGGTTCCTGGCGGAGGCCGGGTGCGTCTGGCACGGGGACTACAACGACACGGACATGCCCTACCGGGTGGCCACCCAACACGGCCCGGTGGTGGCCATCCCCCACAGCGACTTCGCCGACAACCGGGTGCTGCGGGGCAGTCCCCGGGACTTCCTCAACGTCTATAAGGACACCTTCGACTTCCTCTACCGCTCGGACGCCCCGGAGATGATCAACCTGACGGTGCACGCCCATTTCGGCGGACGGCCCATGATGGCGGCCATGCTGACCGAGATACTCAGGTACATGAAGGGCTTTTCCAGGGTCTGGTTCGCCCGGCACGACGAGGTGGCGCGGTGGGTGCTGGAGCACGGGTAGCCGGCCCCGCGCGCGGATCGGAAGGTCTCGGGGAAACTCTGGACGTCCGAACGATTGATCCCCGTTCGTCCTGAGCGTAGCGAAGCGAAGTCGAAGGACGCGCTTTCGCGAAGACGGGTGGACCATGCCGCAGGACTTGAGAAGCTATCTGGAACTGGTGGAATCGAAGGACGAACTCGTCCGGATCTCGGAGCCGGTGAACCCGCGCTACGAGGTCACCGCGCTGGTGGCCAAGCTCGCCCGGGAACGGCGTCGAAGGCCGGCGCTGTTGCTGGAGAACGTGAAGGGCAGCGCGTTCCCGGTGCTGACCAACCTCCACGCCAGCCGCCGCCGCATGGCCCTGGCCATGAACGCCGAGCCCCGGCAACTCCAGCGCGCGTTCCTAGACGCCATGGAGCATCCTGTGGCGCCGGTGGCGGTGGACTCCGGGCCGGTCAAGGAGGTGGTGCGCACGGGCGGCGAGGTGGACCTCCTGGAGTTGCCGCAGATCGTCCACCACGCCGCGGATGCCGGCCCCTACGTCACCGGGGCCGTCTCGTTCGCCCGGGACCCGGAGGACGGCGCCTGGAACTGCGCCTACAACCGCCTGATGATCCTGGGCCGGGACCGGACCTCCATCCACATCACAGCCTCCAAGCACCTGTGGGAGTTCTTCCAGAAGGCCGAGGCCCTGGGTCAATCCCTGCCCGTGGCCTTCGCCATCGGCGTCCACCCGGCCATCGGCCTGGGGGCGTTGGCCATCGGCTCCATCGACGAGGACGAACGCGCCATCATGGGCGGGCTCCTGGGGGAACCGCTGGAGCTGGTCCGGTGCGAGACCTCGGACCTGCTGGCCCCGGCCCACGCCGAGCTGGTGCTGGAGGGCGAGATCCTGCCCGGGGAAAGGACCCCGGAGGGGCCGTTCAGCGAGTTCACCGGGTACAGCCTCGGGGAGCGCCGGCGCGAGGTGGTCCGCTACACCGCCATGACCATGAGGGAGGACGCCCTGTTCCACGACATCGCGGTGGCCCAGGTCGATCACCTGTTGCTCTCTACCATCCCCATGGAGGCGAACCTCTACCGGGCGGTGCGCACCATGGTCCCTTCGGTGGCCGCGGTGCGGGTGCCCGCTCCCTATAGCTGCTACGTGTCCATCCGCCAGCGGACCCCGGGCCAGGCCAAGAACGCCATACTCGCGGTGCTGGGAGCGGACATGTACATCAAGCGGGTGGTGGTGGTGGACCACGACGTGGACGTCTTCGACGACCGGGAGGTGGCCTGGGCCCTGGGCACCCGGTGCCAGGCCGACCGGGACATCACCGTGGTCTCGAACACCCGGGGCTCGGACCTGGACCCTTCCACGGACTCGGACGGCTACACCGCCAAGTGGGGAGTGGACGCCACCGCCAAGCCCTCTCTGGCGCAGTACACTCCCCGCAACCGCATCCAGCAAGAGGTCATGGAGCGCATCGACCTGGACGCCCTGGGACTCTGAGGTCCGCGGAAGGGACGGCATTGGCGCCTGCCGGACGCAACTTCGTCTGCCTGCTGGAGCGCACCGCCCGGCGTCATCCGGAAAGACCCGCGCTGCTGTGCGACGGCGCGGCGCTGACCTGCGGCGAACTCCATGCCCGGGCCGCGGGCTTCGCGCGGGAGCTGGCGGAGGGCGGGGTGGTCCCGGGGGACCGGGTGGCGCTGGTGCTCCCCAACCACTGGACCTTCGCCGCGGCGCTCCTGGGCGTGTGGAAGCTGGGCGCCACCGCGGCGCCGCTGAGCCCGCTGCTCAAGCCGGAGGAAGAGAGGGCCATACTCGCGGACGTGGCCCCGGCCCGGGTGGTCCGACGCCCGGACCCTCGCGCGGGGGCGTGGGACACCGCGGCGGAGTGCCGGGCGCCGGCCCTCATCGGCTACAGTTCCGGCAGCACCGGACGGCCCAGGGGCGCGGTCTTCACCCATGCCGCACTGACCTTCGCGGACCGTTCGTGGGCGAGCATGATGGCGGTGGGCGCGGACGACGTGGTGCTGTCGGCGCTGCCGCTGCCCCATTCCTTCGGCATGCACGGCTCGCTGCTGGCGCCGCTGCTCATGGGCGCCCGTGTGGTGGTCCTCGACAGGTTCTCCCCGGAGGCCGTCCTCGCCGCGGTGGAGGAGCACCGGGTCACCCTGTTCCTGGGGGTGGCCACCATGTTCCGCCGCCTGTTGGGCGCGCCGGAGTTCGACGCCGCGGACCTGTCGTCGCTGCGCCTCGCGGTGTCCGGGGCCGCGCCGTGCCCTTGGGACCTGGCCGAGGAGTGGCGCCGGCGCAGCGGCGTCCGCATCCTCCGGGGTTACGGCATGACCGAGCTCTTCCGTCCCATATCCTACTTGGCAGAGGAAGACGACGACCGCCCGGAGTCCGTGGGTCGAGCGGTCCCGGGGGTGGAGGCGCGGGTGGTGGGGGAAGGTGTGGCTGGGGAGGGGGGCGCCGGATCCGGTGAAGGGGAGACGGGGGAGTTGTGGATCCGGACGCCCGCGGCGCTCGAAGGCTACTGGAACGACCCTGCGCCGGTGCTCACGGACGGGTGGTTCCGCACCGGCGACCTGGCCCGGATCTCAGGCGACGGGTTCGTGGAGATCACCGGGCGCTTGAGGGAGCGCATCCTCCGGGGCGGCTACTCGGTCTTTCCCCAGGAGGTGGAGGCTGTGCTGACGGCGCACCCGGAGGTGGCGGAGGCCGCGGTGGTGGGGGTGCCCCATCCCGACCTGGGAGAGGAGGTGGCGGCTTTCGTGGTGGCGAGGCCGGGGACCCGGCCCGGGGCGGACGACCTCACGGGCTACTGTGCGGCCCGGCTCGCCCGCTTCAAGTACCCGCGCTGGGTGCGCCTGGTCCCGGAACTGCCCAAGGGCGCCACCGGAAAGGTGCTGAAGGCGGAACTGGTCCGGGGTTGGCTTGCCGGAAAGGGGGAGGACCAGGCGAGGGATGGAGCGCCGGAGAAACCGCCGCCCCATCCCCGCGGATGACCCTTTTCCGGTTACTTCCGCACCAGGAAGGACAGGCTCTCCTTCACGTGCGGGGGCATGTTGATGATCTCGCTCACGAGCTTCTCCACCTCCGGGCCGGAAACGTAGGTGACCACGAGCTTGGCTTTCTCGGCCTCCGCCAGCAGGTCCGGGTCCTTCAGGGTCTTCTCGTAAGCCTGCCTCAGGATGGCCAGACGGTCCTTGGGGGTTCCGGGCGGGAGGGCGAGCATCCGCTGGAACGCCATCTGGGAGGCCCAGGATTTGTAGATCTGGAGGCCTTCCTTCGTCTTGATCTCGTCCTCGAACAGGGGCAGGTCTTTGGTCTCCGGGTCCTGGTAGCTATGGCTGTCGATGATGAAGGGCACCAGCTTCTGCCCGCCCTCGGCGTCCAGCATGCTCCGGGCCGTGACCCTCATGGACTCCCACTGGGAGCAGAAACCGTCCACCTCGCGCCCTTCCAGCGCCAGCCGTATGGTGGCGGTTCCCCGGTACCCGGTGATGAGCTTGAAGTTGGCCCCCATGGTCTTGTTCATGATGGTCGGGATGTCGAAGCCGGTGGACCCCGCCCGGGTGGCGCCCATCTTGATGGGTTCCTTGGAGGCGAGCACGTCCTTGAGTGTAGTCTTGCCGGTGAAGGCCATCATCATGCAGACGATCTCGCCCTGGCTGGGCGCCCCCGCCCACTCCAGCTTCTCGAAGGGTACCGTGACCTTCTTGTCGCCCAGGCTCTTCTGCACGATCAGCGAGTTGTTGAACACCGCGCCGGTGAGGCCGTCGGGCTTGGCCCGCCGGGCGATGTAGTTGGCCGAGATGAGGCTTCCGGCCCCGGTCATGTTCTGCACCAGGGTCGTGGGGTTGCCGGGAACGTACTTGCCGAAGTAGCGGGCGATCAGCCGCGTGTAGGTGTCGTAGCCGCCCCCGGGCGAGAAGCCCACGATGAAACGGAACGTCTTGCCCTTGTAGAAGTCCTCTGCGTGGGCCGCGGAAGCCGCGAAGACCGCGACCCCAAGGACCGCGGCCGCGGCCAGACAGGATATGCGTCTCATGGATGCTCCTCCCTTTCCCTCGTGTTCCGGCGCTTTCGTTTCCGGCGTCTTCGACGCCAAGCCCCCCTTGGCTACAGAAGCGCCGCGGGGATGTCAAGGCTTTCCGCCCGGCTGTGCGCCGTGTGAGTGGGTACGCCCCGCGCCTGCCGCGGGACCCCGGCTACCGGAACGCCGGCATCACTTCCTTGCCCAGGGCTTCCACCGTCTCTTCATAGACGCTCCGGGAGGGCGTCAGCATGACGCGGCTGACCCCCGCTTCCTGCAACTCCTCCAGCCGCGCGACGCATTCCTTTGGGCTGCCCGCAATGGCGAACCGGTGCACCAGGTAGTCGGTCACCAGGGCCGGGTCCGAGCGTTCCTCCATGGGCCTGGACGGGTCGAAGGCCTCCATGAACCGTTTGACGTCGTCCATGTGCTCTTGGGGAACGGTCTCCAGTGTCGCCTGGAAGTTGTGATGGGCCCTGTTGGCCAGCCGCGGCCTTACCGTGCGGCGCGCTTCGGCGCCGTCGCTCTGGATGCAGACCATGGCGGCCGCCAGTATGGTGACGTCTTCCCGCGGACGGTCCGCTTCACGGGCGCCTTCGGCAACGCGCGCCAGCGCCCAGCCCAGGGCCTTCGGCTCCACGCCGCTGGCGAGGAACACGCCGTCCGCGGCCCGGCCCGCCAGCCGCAGCCCGCGCGGACCCTCCACCGCCAGGAAGACCGGCGCCGGACCGTGCCGGAAGGCGATGCCCACGCGGCCGGTGGGGGTGGCCATCTCCCCGCCCCGGAGCAGCTCCCGGATGGTCCGAACCCCGTCCTCGAAGGCGGCCAGGCGCGTGGGCTTGCGCCCCATGGCGTGGACCGGACTGTCCCCGGTGCCCAGGCCCAGTATGGCCCGCCCCTGGGAAATCCCGTCGAGGGTCGCCGCGGCCCCCGCCAGCACCGTGGGTTCCTGGAAGACCATGTTGGCGACCGCGACGCCCAGCTTCAGGCGTTGCGTTGACAGGGCGCACATGGTCAGCACCGAGAAGGGTTCCGGCGTGCTGAGCTGGTTGGCGCCCACGAAGACGCCCTCGAACCCCAGTTCCTCGGCCCTGACCGCGCGCTCCCGGATCCGGGCCACGTCCTTCACGCCGCCGTTGATACTGTGGAGATAGAACTGCATCGACATGTCGAAGACCTCCCGACAGGTCCGGACCCGACCTCGGCGCGGACCTCGGTGAGCAGGCTAGGACGGGACGCGGGAGAAAGCAAACATTGAGAAATGGTCCGGCGGGTGTTAGGTTGTCGTGAAGCAGCATCGACCAGCCAGAAGGAGGAACCCATGGCAGAATCCGTCATACTGTTCACCCAGCCCGGTTGACCGCCTTGCCATCGAGAGAAGGAGTATCTTTCTCAAAAGGGCGTTGATTTCGTGGAGAAGAACATCCGCGAGGACCAGGAGGCCATGAAGGACCTGCTGGCCCGGGGCTTCCAGAGCACTCCGGTGGTCATCATCGACGGCGAGGCGGTGGTGGGCTTCCAGCCGGAGCGCATCGACTCCCTCCTGGACTCGTGAGGGCATAGCCGCCGCGGCGCGGGTCGGTCCCCTGCCCGGACAGGCTCCCGGGCGACCGGCCCGCGGCGCGAGCGCCTCGTCGTTCTTCCTGCCGTCCCCTTCTCAAACACGGAGGGCACGGTGAAGGAGGTGGACAACCACTATGAGGAACCTCTGAACAATCGAGACATCCGGGATGGATTCCCGATTCCCTCACCCTGACGCCCCTATCCCCGTTCGTCCTGAGCGTAGCGTAGCGAAGTCGAAGGACGCGCTTATGTCCCCTGTCCCGATTGTTCAGAGGTTCCATGAGTAGGACTGCCGTAACGAGGGCTTGGTCCGACCTGCCCATTCCTCCGGGGGAGGTTCTCCAGGAGGAAATCGAAGCGTTGGGAATGAGTCAGGCTCAGTTGGCCATCGCCCTCGGGCGCCCGGTGCAGGCTGTGAACGAGATCATCCGGGGCAAGAAGGCCATTACTCAGGAGACGGCGCTGGAACTGGAGCGCGTCCTCGACATTGGCGCCCACGTGTGGGCAGGTTTGGAGTCTGCTTACCGGACGACCCTCGTGCGCAACCGGGAGATCGAGTAATTCAGGGAAGCGAGGTGACCCCATGAAGACGAACGGTGAACCGGAAACCCTTGTCGAGGCGACTCGGCCGCATGGACCCTTGGCCGCTCACGGACGGCTGGTTGCGGGGTTGGCGGCGTTCCTGCTGGTGTGCGCGCCGCTGTGGGTGTCCGCGGCGCCCCCGGCCTTGCAGACGCCGGCGCCGGTGATCTACCTGGCGGACAACCTGGACGAGCAGGACGACCTGGGGTTCTGCATCGACACGGTGGGACGGGGTTTCGGCGAGAGGCTGCACGCGCATTCGTGCAAGCCCCGCGGCGGGGACGTGCAGTTCTCTTACGACGAGGCGGCGCGGCGGATCGCTTCCGCCACCTACTCCGGCAAGTGCGCGACCCTGACGGCGCCCGCGGCCGCGGGGGTCTCCCTGGGGTTGGTGGACTGCTCCGACGACTCCCCCGAGCAGCGGTTCGACTACGACCGCGAGACCCTGGAGTTCCGGCCTGCGGGCGACGGGGCCCTCTGTCTTGCGGTGGGGTCCGCCAGCAGGACGGCCGGGCCGTTCATGTCCCGCAGCCTGGAGCTTGCGCCGTGCGGCGCTACCGACGCCAAGTTCAGGCAGTGGCGCATCGAGCCCGGCAAGGGCTGAGGCGGTCCGAAGCGCGTCCTTCGACTTCGCTTCGCTACGCTCAGGACGAACGGGGAAAGGATGAGCAGGGTGGAAGAAGCCCCCCATCCATGACTCGTTTGTTCAGGGTTTCCTGGTATGGTCCAACAGGACAGCGGCGTGAAGGGGGCGTCGGGAACGGATGACCAGCAGACCGAGAGTCGCCGGCGGACGAGGGAGCCTTGACAACCCCCGGAACCGTTTCGAGGCCATCTCCCTGGTCCCGGACGAACCGTCGGACGGGCCTCGCACCACGCTCCTGAGGGACCTCTCCCGGTCGATCATCTCCTACAACGACAGTCCCGACGTGGGCTTCGAGGCCAGCGTCAACCCGTACCGGGGTTGCGAGCACGGTTGCATCTACTGCTACGCCCGTCCCACGCATGAATACCTGGGGTTCTCCGCGGGCCTGGATTTCGAATCCAAGATCCTGGTCAAGGAGAAGGCGCCGGAGTTGCTGCGGGCGGAACTGGCGTCGCCCCGGTGGAAGCCGCAGGTGATCGCCCTGTGCGGCGTGACCGACCCTTACCAGCCGGTGGAGCGTCGGCTGGAGCTCACGCGGGGTTGCCTCGAGGTGCTTGCCGCGTTCCGCAACCCGGTGGCCATCGTGACCAAGAACCACCTGGTGACCCGGGACCTGGACCTGCTCGGGGAGTTGGCGGCCCACGACGCGGCCTTGGTGTTCGTCTCGGTCACGACCCTGGACCGGGACCTTTGCGGCAGGATGGAGCCCCGTGCTTCGCAACCCGGGCTGCGCCTGGACGCCATCCGCGCCCTGAGCCGCGCCGGTATCCCGGTGGGCGTGCTGGTGGCGCCGGTGATCCCGGCCCTCAACGACCACGAGGTGCCGGCCATCCTGGAGGCTGCCGCGGAAGCCGGCGCCGGGTGCGCCGGCTATACGATGCTGCGGCTGCCTTTCGGGGTCAAGGACCTGTTCGAAGGCTGGCTGGAAGAGCACTTCCCCGAACGCAAGGAGAAGGTGTTGCACCGCATCCGCGATGTCCGCGGCGGCCGCCTCAACGAAACCGGCTTCGGCGCCCGGATGAAAGGGCAGGGGATCTTCGCGGAGCAACTGAAGGGGCTGTTCCGGGCCGCCTGCCGCAAAGCCGGCCTGCCGCACAGGACCTGGAGCCTGTCCACCGCGTCGTTCCGGACCGATACCCCGCAACTCCCGCTGTTCGGCAACGACTGACGGAACCTCTGAACGATCGAGGTATCCAGTATCCTGCAACAGCGACCAAGTCACTGGCGTGGAACATCCCATCATGCAGGGCAAACATGTCTCGCGACCTATCCATGCTGACAGAGCGAATGTTACGGGGCGCCGGGATGGATCCCCTCACCCTGACCCTCTATCCCCGTTCGTCCTGAGCGTAGCGAAGTCGAAGGACGTGCTCATGCCCCCTGTCTCGATTGTCCAAGGGTCCCCGGCGTAGCGCTCGGCAGCCGCCGGGGGCCGTTTACGGCATCAGCTCGCCGCCGTTGACCCCCACCACCTGCCCGGTCATGTAGCTGCTCGCGGGGCTCAGCAGGAACAGGGCCAAGTCGGCCACCTCGTCCGGTTGGCCGAGCCGTCCCATGGGCACGACCCTGGAACGTTCCGACCGCCGCTGTTCCAGGGCGTCTCCGGTGAGTCCGCGGCGCCACATGGGGGTGTCGATGGGGCCCGGGGCAAGGGCGTTGATGCGGATGCCGTGTCCCGCGACCTCGCGGGCCGCGGACTTGGTGAGGGCGGCGATGCCGGCCTTGGCCGCGGAGTAGTGGGACGCGAATTCCTGGCCTCTGAGACCGTGCATGGAGGAAAGGCTCGCGATGGCGCCGAACCCGGCTTCCATCATCCGCGGCAGGACCGCGCGTATGCAGTAGAAGGTTCCGTTCAGGTGGACGTCGATCATGCGCGCCCAGTCCGCGTCGCTGATCTCGTGCACCGGTTTCTGCTGGGAGATGCCGGCGACGTTCACCAGGTAGGCGAGGCCGCCGAACTCGGCGTGGGCCCTGGCCACCGCGGCTTCCACCTGGTCCGGGCGGGTGACGTCCAGGGCAAGCGGCAGCGCGGCGCCGCCGGCCGCGGTGATCCGGGACGCGGTTTCCTCGGCCTTGGCCGAGTCCACGTCGCTCACCGCCACCCGCACCTTCTGCTCGCCCAGCCTGAGCGCGACGGCTTGGCCGATGCCGCTGCCGCCGCCGGTCACGAACGCGCTGTCCCGCTCCATGTCCCACTGCATGACCACCTCCGAGGCTCCCCTGCGTTGGTGCGGCGAATCTATCACCGCGGCCCGGAGACGGTCAAACCTGAGCGGCGGGACGTAGCCGCCGGCAGCGCCGACCGTTGGCTTCCGGGGCGAGTTGGCGTAGGATGCGTCTGTAAGCTACGAATTCGAGTGGGAAGAGGCCAGGGCCGGGACGAACCAACTTCTTCATCGACTGGAAAGGTATCGAGCATGGAGTATCGCCATCTCGGGTCGTCGGGCGTCCGCGTCTCGGCCATCGGTCTCGGGACGAACCGGTTCGGCTCGCCGGTCTTGCCGGCAGGGCGGGTGGCGGACGTCCTCGATGCCGCGGTGGACCTCGGCATCAACTTCATCGACACCTCCAACAGCTACCAGGAGGGGCGTTCCGAGGAAACCCTGGGGAGCGCGCTGCAAGGCCGCCGGGACCGCTTCGTGGTGGCCACCAAGTTCTTCTTTCCCACGGGTGAAGGACCCAACGACCGGGGCGCGTCGCGCTACCACCTGATGAACGCGGTGGAAGGAAGCCTCCGGCGCCTCCGGAGCGACCGTATCGACGTGTATTACGTCCACCGTTGGGACGACCGCACGCCCATCGGGGAGACCCTGCGGGCGCTGGACGACCTCGTCCGCCAGGGGAAGGTTCGCTACGTCGGCGCGTCGGACTTCGCGTCGTGGCAACTGGCCCACGCCAACCTGCTGGCCGAGGTCCGCGGCTGGACCGCGTTCGCCGTGCTCCAGTCCCACTACCACATGCTGGAGAGAGGGGTCGAGCGCGAGGTGTTGCCCTACTGCCGGGCCCACGGCGTGGGCTTCGTGCCCTATTTCCCGCTGGCCGGAGGTTTCCTGACCGGCAAGTACCTCCGGGGCCGGAAGCCGCCGCCCGGCTCCCGGGGCGAGAGCCACGGCTACGTGCAGCAATACATGACCGACCACCGCTACGACGTGGTGGAACGCCTGCAATCGTGGGCCGAAGCCCGGGGACGGGGATTGAACGAGTTGGCCCAGTGCTGGCTGCTCGCCCAGCCGCAGGTCTGCTCGGTCATTTCCGGCGCCACCCGCCTGGATCAGGTCCGGGACAACGCCAAGGCTGCGGATTGGGCGCTCACGCCCGCGGAGTTGGCAGAGGTCAACGAGATCCTCGGGGCTTGAAGCCTTTCCGGAACCCCTGGAAAACCGGGACAGGAGGCGTGAGCGCGTCCTTCGACTCCGCTTCGCTACGCTCAGGACGAACGGAGGCAGGGGTCAGGATGAGGGAATCCATCCCGGCGTCTCGATTGTCCGGAGGTTCCTTCCGTCCGGTGCGAGGCTTCGTCAGACCTGCGCCAGGAACTCCCGCATGGCGGCGTGGGCGGCGTCCGGGTTGGCGAAGAAGTAGCTGTGCCGTTCTCCCGGCAGCACCACGAGCCGGGCGCCCGGTATGCCTTTCTCCAGGATCTCCGCGGAAGTCCGATGGGACACGTCGCTGGTGACGTTGCGGTCGTCCTCGCCCACCAGGATCAGGGTAGGGGCCTTGATCTCGTGGAGCCGGCCGCCGGTGTCGTGTCCCTGCCGGGCCAGCACGTGACGGAAGTAGAACTCCACCGGGCCCATGTTGGCCATGCGGACGCGCAGGTAGCGTTCCACCTTGTCCGGGTGGCGACGGGCGAACTCTTCGGTGAAGCCTACCAGGATGGAATGGTCCCGGACGTATTTCTCGTAACCCCATTCCACCATTTCGGTGGCGATCTGGAGGGGAATGCCCTTGGTTTCGGGATAGGCGGCGCCGGTGGAGGCCAGTACCAGGGCCTTGACCCTGTCGGGATGGTCGAGGGCCATGACCTGGGCGACCCGGCCCCCCATGGAGTGGCCGCAGACGACGGCCTTCCGGGCCTCCAGGTGGTCCAGCAGCGCCATGGCGTCGTCGGCGAAGGTCTGCGTGGTGTAGGGGACGGAGGGCTTCCCGGACCGGCCCGTGCCCCGGTAGTCCATGGTGATGACCCGGTGGTCTCGCGAGAACTCCTGGGTCTGGTGGATCTTCCACACCTCTCCGTCGCAATGGGTCTCGCTGAGGAAGAGGAACGGCTCTCCCTGGCCGTGGACCTCGTAATACAGTTGGGTGTCGCTGACGCTGAGCAAGGGCATGGGGAACCTCCGGGAAAACGTTGGCGCGTATCGCGTCAAACGCTCCGCGGCTCGGACAGGCTCTTGGGAAACCCTGAGCAACGATCCCCGTTCGTCCTGAGCGTAGCGAAGCGAAGTCGAAGGACGCGCTTTTCCATAGTGAAAGGAAACTCGAGCCGGATTTGATCCGACGTTCCCTTAGTCGAAGTAGCCGGTCTCGAGCGCCCACAGCCAAGCGTAGGCGATCTTCTCGTTGTACAGCGCCCAATGGCCCATGTGGGTGTACTTGGGAACCAGCCCCACGCGCACTCTGGCGCCGGCCCCGGCGTACTTCCCGGCCATGAACATCTCCCGCTTGTCGCCGAGGCCCTTGCCGCCGATCCAGTGGCCGTGGTCGTTCTCTCCCACCATGAGCAGGACCTTGAGGTCGGCGAGCCATTGGGACGGGGGGTCCTGCAGGTGGTCGAAATACTCGTCCCGCGGCAGCCCGGTGGCCCGGACGTATTCTTCCAGCCGCTCGGGGAACACGTTGTGCTGGTTGTCCCTCAGGCCGATCTTGATCTGGGGGCGGGTCTTCTCGGTGAGCCGGAAGAAGTCCTCCATCCGCCCCCAGGGCGTCAACTCCGGCAGGTCTTCGTAATGGGACTTCCGGTACGCGGCCACCGTGCGCCGGGAGATCTGCGCCAAGTCGTAGGGCTTGGGAGACTCCATGCCCGTGGCCTCCCGCCATTCCCGGCGCCAGCCGTCCGGCCCGCCGCTGCCCCAGCCGACGATGCCGACCACTTTCGCTTCCCGGGCGAACCGCGTCAGATGGGCGGCCATGGGTCCGCCGGTGGAATGGCCGAAGGCGATGAGCCGCCGGCCGCGCAGGTGCCGGTCGGTGAGGAGTCCGGCGCCCTGGAGGATCACGTTGAACGTGCACTTGAGCAGGCGGTCGTGGAGTTCCTCCTCGTCGGTGTCGGCGTCCAGGATGTAGATGGGCGTCCGCTCCGCGATGGGTCGGGTCCATTCCCCTCCCGGCGGCCACAGGCCCGGATAGCTCAGCGCCAGCACCGTGTACCCCTGGGCCGCCAGTCTTCGGGCCAGGCCCGGGCGTCCGTCGGGGGTCGCGTCCATCACTTTCTCGTTGGCCCCGCCGCCGTGGAACACCACGAAGGCCGGGCGATCGCCCCGCTCCCTGGCTGGAGTGTACAGGGAGCCGTGCATGTCCCACTCGTAGCCGTTGCGGCGGTAGCGCTCCACCACCTCGGCGACGGTGAACTCGCCGTCCTCGTCGGGCGGGGGCATGGCGAGCCAGTCCTCCCACCCTATGCGGACCAGGGTCTCGTCCCTTTCGAGAGTTCGGGTGAACGTCCGGGTTCCTGCCGATGGCTCGGGCATGTTATTCTCCGCGGCGGAAGGAACCCCTGGACAATCGGGACAGGGAGGCGCGAGGCGTCCTTCGACTCCGCTTCGCTACGCTCGGTACGAACGGGAACAGGAGTGTCAAGGCGAGGGAATCCATCCTGGATGTCTCGATCGTTCAGGGTTCCGTAACGAGGTCGAGTGCGATGTTGCGTTCCTTGCAGGCCATTAGCGTATAGCGGGAACGCCGCGGGAAGACAACGGCCGGCGTGGGCGCGGACGCCATCAACCGGTACACCGCTTCCTCAACTCCCGTCGCAGACTTCCGGGCGTTGCTCGATGTATTCGAGCAGGGCCTCTGCGGCCCATTGGTGGCCGGTGGGGTTCCAGTGGCCGTCGTGGGGCCAGTGAGCGTCCGTGAGTTTGGCGCCTTGGCGCAGGATGTAGTCGGCCTGGTCGATGACGGGAATATGGAGGGTAGCGGCCATTTGGCTCAATCGCTCGAACATCCGGTGTTTTCCGGGGAGTTTCAGTCCGGGGAGCTTCAGTCTGTGTATCGCCAGGATGACCAGTTTGACGCCGTCGCGGTCGGCGCGCTGCTTGAACTGCTCCAGCGCGAAGCGGGTATATGGCAGGGCGTCCTCGAACCATCCTTTGGACATGGCGGCTTGGCGCAGCGCGGCACGGCGGCCGGGCTGCTGCCTCGGCTTCTCGACAACGTGGATGGAGGTGTTGATCTTGCGGTACAACCAGACGGCAAACCTTGAATGGGCAATGGCATCCTTTCCGGCGCGGGCGGTCCACGAGGTCCGGGGCAAGGAACCCACTGGAAGCCGGTCTTGGGGGGGGGGGGGGGGGGGGTATGCCACTTGGAACTCCCCGTCTGAGCGTTTTCTCACGATGGGCTCCAAGGGACGTCCTCTCAGTGCCTTCAGAGCCGGTGTGTTGTCCATGAAATCATTGTCGACGAAGACCAGCACGAGCAGTTTGGGGTGGAGGCGTCGGGCATATTCGTCGTAGAACGGCAGTTGCTGGATCTGGCCGGTATTTCTCAACCCGAAGGCCGAGGTCGTGACGTCCAGGCGGGGCAACCGGCTGGCGGCGAGTTCTTCGAGGCGAACCTGGAGCTTGCGGTCGATGGGGACCTCCGTCGCCTCCACGAAGGAGTCGCCGATGATGGATATATGGCAGGTTGCTGCGGCGCGTTCGGGGCTCGGGGGTTCCCGGTCGAGGAAGCCCAGGCTGTTGGTGCGGGAGGCGTTCCAGTAGTCGAGGTTGTTGGTATGGAGTATCTCCGTGTTCGGCGGTCTGAGATAGCCCACGTTCGGGACGAACTCCAGGGGGCGGCTCGATTTCATGGGCGGCACGGTCAGGCGGAACCAGACTTCTCCGGCCAACCCCACCAGCGCGACCCCCGCGACGATGATGAGCGCATTCCATCTAATGAGGCAGAGTGCACGGCGGAACCGGCTACCGGGAGGGGGGGAATCAATGTAATCCATCGCGCGGGGTCTTCCGGGACACCCGGTGGGTTCCGGGCAGAGTCAGGGCTGAACGACCATCTCCGTCCGTCCCGAGCGAAGTCGAAGGACGCACCTGGTCGAGAAAGCGACGAAGATACCACGGCGTCCCGCCTGCATCAATCCCCAAATCCACCATCCCCCGCAACCCCATCCCCTCTGCTATCTCCATATACATCCCCAATCCCGCCAATCCCCTCGTCCCCGTCCGCCTTCGCTCTTCCCGGTACTGGATTCCCGACAACCCTTGCCTCATAATACTTGCACCTCGTTGGGGATGGTTCTTTCCCCTTGCAACTCCATCCTGGCTCGCTCCACCTCGGGTGCCAACGAGATTTTCCCTTATTGGGTGGTGGATTTGCGTGGGGAGGGTGTCATGGAGCTGGGTCTATCGCTGTTTTCGACGGAGCAGTCGGGCGCCGTGGGCGACATCGCCAGGGAAGCCGAGACCCTGGGTTTCGAGTCCCTCTGGTTTCCGGAGCACATGCTGATACCGGTGCATTACCGGACTCGCTACAAGCGCACCGCGGACGGCAGCGTCCCCGAGTCCTTCGCGCACCTGCCGGACCCCTTCATCGCCGCGGCCATGGCGGCCCAGGCCACGGAGCGGCTGCGGGTGGCCACCGGAATCTGCATCCTGCCCCAGCGCGACGTCATCGCCACGGCCAAGGCGGCCGCGACCCTCGACCTCCAGAGCCGCGGGCGTTTCATCATGGGGGTGGGCGCGGGCTGGTTCCCGGAAGAAGCGGAGATCATGGGGGTCCGGTTCCAGCGTCGGTGGCAGGCGCTGCGCGAGGGGGTCGAGGCCCTGAAGGCCCTGTGGACCCGGGACGAAGCCTCCCACGACGGGGAGTTCGTCCGCTTCCCGCCCGTGCGCGTGTTTCCCAAGCCCCTGCAGAAACCCCATCCTCCCATCTACCTGGGGGTCCACGACCCCCGCTACGCCCCCGCGCGGGTGGCCCGGTACGCGGACGGCTGGTGTCCGGGAGACCTGCCGGTGGAACAGGCCGCGGACGCGGTGGCCAGCGTGCGGCGCGCCGCCAGGGAGCGCGGCCGCGACCCCGACGCCATCGAGTTCTCGGTGGTCCTGACCCCCGATGACGGCTTTCCCGCGCTGGATGATATGAGCCGCTACCGCGCCGCGGGCATGCGGCGCATCGTGTTGCGGGTGATGGAGGCGGCCACCGGCAGCGGCGTGGCCGCGGTCCGCCGGCTCGCGCCCTTCCTGGAGCAGGCCGGCCGCCTGGACCCATGAGGAGGCGCGGCGCAGTGTTCTACCCGGGCGCGCCCGGCGTCACGCCTCTCCAACGGAGACGCATGGAACGGGGGTGCGAAGCGTCAGACACCCTCCGGCGACGCGACCGTGGCTGACGCGCTTGTCTCGATGACACTCTTTCGGAACGTCTGGACAATCGAGACATGGCGGATGGATCCCCTCACGCTGACCCTCCTGCCTCCGGTTCGTCCTCATCTCCGTTCGTCCTGAGCGTAGCGAAGCGGAGACCTCCGTTCATCCTGAGCGTAGCGAAGCGGAGTCGAAGGACGCGCTCATGCCCCCTGCCCGGTTGTTCAGGGTCTCCTTTCGACGAGGAGTGACCGAAGGGCGGAACGCTATTCGAGGGGCAGGAACCGGGCGAGCAACACGGCCAGGCCCACGCACCAGCAATAGCAGGCGAACCAGGTGAGCCTGCGCGCCAGCAACACCTTCCACAGCACGTTGATGCTGGCGTAGCCGGCCGCGAACGCGGCCAGGAAGGCCAACCCGTAGCCCGGGAGGTTGACTTCCCGTGCTCCGTCGAGGCCGTGGGTCAGGAGCTGGAGAGCGAACGCCCCGAGTATGGCGGGGACCGAGAGCAGGAACGAATAGCGCAGCGCCAAGTCGCGCCCGAGCCCCGAGAAGACCCCCGCGGCCACCGTGGCCCCCGAGCGGGAGATGCCCGGGACGATGGCCATGCCCTGGACCATGCCGATGACGAGGGCGTGGCCCACGCCCATGCCCTCGACCCCGCGGGTCCGCTCCGGGGCGCGGTCGGTGGCGAAGAGCAGGACTCCGGTCACCAGCAGCATGCCCGCCGCGGTGGAGACGCTGGAGAACAGGCTTTCGAGCGCTTCCGCGAAGACGAGGCCCATGAGGGCGGTGGGCACGGTGCCGATGACCACGAGCCGGAGCAGGCGGATGGTCGATGGGTCCGCCCGGCCGGGCATGACCGCGGCGACGGCCAGCGCCGCCACGTCCCGACGGAAGTAGAGGAGCACGGCGCCCAGGGTCGCTAGGTGCACGGTGACGTGGAACAGCACGCCCGGCTCCCGGAAACCCGGAAGCACGGACTGGAGCAGCACCAAGTGGCCCGAGCTGCTCACGGGCAGGAACTCGGTGAGTCCCTGCAATATGCCGAGCACTGCGAGGGTCAGGGTAGGGGTCACGGTTCCTCGTCCGCGGGGGTCCGCACGGCGCCCCCCTTCCGGCGGTCGGTGGAGCGCGGTGCTAATCCACGGTGCTTCTGGTCCATTCCGGCTTGAGATTCCTCTCCCGATGGGACTATGGGAAAGCGCGTCCTTCGACTTCGCTTCGCTACGCTCAGGACGAACGGGATAAATAGTACCCTGTAACAGTCACTCTGTCAGCAGGGATACAGCGCGAGACATGTTTCCCGTGCATGATAAGATGTTCCACGTCAGTGACTTGGTCACTGTTACAGGGTAATAGTTCAGGGTTTCCCTGCTACGGAACGGGTCAGGGGAAACCTTGAACAATCGAGTCATGGATGGGAGACTTCCTCACCCTATCCCTCCTATCCCCGTTCGTCCTGAGCGTAGCGAAGCGAAGTCGAAGGACGCGCTCTGACTGCTTGGCCTTGAACAGGGTTGCCTTGAGGTTTCCCTACTACGAAACGGGCGGTGGGTCCAAGCTTCGTCCCCCGGGGGCCGTTGCGGGATCCCGGGTGACGGTTGACGTCGGCGGTGGACAGGCACCACAATGGGATCCATGCAATCGGGCCATGTAACGCCTCTGCAAGGAAGGGACGGTTATGACTGCATTCAAGGGTATGCTCGGGCTCCAGTTCGTGGCCCACTTGGCGAACCATTATACGGCGAACCGGCTCGTGGAGTTGGCCGAGTTGGCCCACAGGCGGGGGTTCGAGAGGATCTGGGTCAACGACAACGCCCGGTACCGGAGCCAGGTGGTGGTGCTCTCCGCCATCGCGGCGCGCGTGCCCATCGGTATCGGCACAGCCATCCTGGTGCCGTACCTGCACCATCCCATCGAGGTGGTGGACTCCCTCGCCACCTTGTCCGAGCTGTCCCAGGGAAGGGAAGTGGGTTTCGGACTGGCGCGCGGCGACCTGGCCCAGACGCCGCAGCACGTGGAGGTGCGCAAGCCCATCGGACTGGTGCGGGAGATGGCCGTGTTCGCGTCCCGGGCGCTTGCGGGGGAGCGCGTGGCCTACCGGGACTTCCCGGTCCTGTGCGGCTACTTCCACCTGAACCCCGATGGCGGTTTCGAGTTGGCGTTCCGGCCGAGGTCTCCGGTGGTGATCTATTCCGGGGGCAACGGTCCCCAGTCCCTGCGCATGGGCGGCGCGGTGATGGACGGACTCATCAGTTCCGGGACGTTCATCCCCATGCTTCGGGCGGGCCGGTTGCAGGAGATGCACGAGGCGGCCGAGGCGGGCGCCCGGAGCGTGGACCCCAACAAGACCCTGCGAAAGATGGTCGAGCTCAACGTGTCCGTGTCACGGGACCGGGCCGCGGCCATCGAGTTCCCCAAGCGCCAAGTGTCCCATTCGATCCTCCAGTGGGAGGCGTTGGGGTTCACTCCGGAGGAGTACGCCCGGCTGGGGGTGGACCGGCAGAAGGTGTTCGACTTGAAGGAGGCTTTCGCCCGGGGCGCCACCATCGAGGAGGCCGCCGAGATGGTGACCGAGGAGATGGTCCTGGCCTATTACGTGGCCGGGCGTCCCGCGGAGGTGGCCGACCAGATCGTGGAGTTGGCGGAACAGGCCGGCGCCATGGGTTATGACGAGATCGCCTTCGCCAAACTCGGTCCGGACTACGAGGAGGCCATCAACATGATCGCGGACAGCGTGATGCCGCGGTTGAAGGGGTAGGGCGCCGGGGCTTCCGGGTCTCGCCAACGGACGTCGGTCCCCGCTTCCGTCCCGTTTCCCGGCCCGGGAGCGCAGGCGTCCGCGTGCAAGGGGAGGACCGAAGGTCCGTGGCCGAACGGGGGAAGGGGCAGGCAGTCCGGTTGCCCATGGAACCCAAGTTCGTTATGGATGGAGTTTGTGCGGGGTGGGGCCTGGGGCGAACCTGCAAACCCTCTGCCGCGCCTGTCACTTCAAGAAGACGGGCGCCGAGAACGAGAAGGTCAAGGGCCGGACCGAGTGGCGCCGGCGCCAGCGGTTGATCCAGGGAGGCAAGCCATGACGTTGTTGGAGACGATTCGGGAGCAATGGGACGCCGCCGAGTTGCCAGCGGAGATACTGGCCAACCTGACGCTTATCCTGCTACTCCTCCTGTTCCTGTTCGTGATGGGACAATTCGAAATGCTGCTGGCAACCCTGGAAGCGGTAACGGTTCATGGCGCCTGACGTCGACGCCTACGCCGCGGCTGTCTCCGGGCGATGGGTCCTGTGCGCAGGTGGGGCTTGGGGATGAGGCGCCGGTCCACGGTATAAATGCGGGAACGGGCGCGCTGCGCACGGGTAATCCATACGAAACCCTGGACAATCGTCCCCGTTCGTCCTGAGCGAAGCGAAGTCGAAGGACGCGCTTTCCACAGGAAGAGGGAGTTCGAGCCGGAATCGATCAGAGGTTCCTGCAGAGGAGTCAGTCGATCATGGCGACGACACTTGTCACCGGAGTAGGGCTCGTGGGCACATCGTTTGCCCAGGTTGCCCTGAAACGCAACGAGAAGCTGGTCTTCTACGACTTCATGCCGCGCACCGAGTACCTGCACCGGAAGCTGGGGACGGTGGACGTGGAGGTGGTGCAGAAGGACATCCGGGACCTGCCGGCGCTGACCGAGGCCATGCAGCGCTACCGGCCGGAAACCGTGGTGCACACCGCGGGGCTGATCGGGCCGCGGGTGGTGGAGTCGCTCCACAACGGTCTCCAGATCAACGTCATGGGCACCATCAACGTCCTGGAGGCCGCGCGCCTCACCGGGGTAAAGCGGTTCGTCCTGATCAGCACCTTCGGCGCCTACGACCGGCGGCGCTTCACCGACCAGCCCATCCACGAAGACACGCCCCGGGGACCGGGGTCGGGTTACGGCAACTCCAAGGCCACCAAGGAGTTGATGGCGGAGGCGTACCAGCGGCTCTACGGCTTCGAGCTCCTGGTGCTGCGGTTGGCCAACGCCTACGGGCTCGGGCACTTCTGGGGCGGCTCCGGCGGCGGCGAGAAGGTGCAGACGCTGCTGGAAGCCGGGATCCGGGGCGAGATGGCGAGGATTCCCCAGGCCCAGACCATGGACTTCGAGTACGTCTATGCCAAGGACGTGGGCCGCGCCGTGGACTTGGCGGCCACCGTGCCCATGCCCGACAAGGGCATATTCAACATCGGGGTCGGCCAGGTCACGACCTTCGACGGACTGGTGGCCGCGGCCGAGCGGCAGTTCCCCCACCTGGAAGTGGAAGTCCTTCCCGGGAAACCCCCGGAGACCGCGGTCAGCGTGCCGCTGGACATATCCAGGGCCAGGGAGCACCTGGGTTGGGAGCCCGAGTACACCATGGACGCCGGGTTCGAGGACTACGTCCGGGACCTCCGGGCGGTGCTGGACTGAGCATGGAACTGCTTCACTGCGTGTACGAGCCTCCGGGCGAGGAACCCCATCCCACGGTCCTCGCGCTCCACGGCCGGGGCGCCAACGCCCTCGACCTCCTGGGGCTCGCCCCCCACCTGGCCGACGGGGCCTTCCGGGTCATCTGTCCCCAGGGTCCCCTGGAGATGCCCGTGGGTCCGGGCATGACCGGTTACGCCTGGTTCCCCATGTCCACGGGCGGGGAAGTCGATGCCGCGGCCGTCCTTTCGTCGCGGGACAGCCTCCGGCGGTTGCTCGACGAGTGCCTGCGCCGCTATCCCATCGACCCCCGCCGCCTGGCGCTGCTGGGCTTCAGCCAGGGCGGCGGCATGGCCTACAGCCTGGGCTTGTCGGAGCCTGGCCGTTTCGCCGGCATGTGCATCCTGAGCTCCTGGCTCCGGGAGAACATGCTGCAACGCTTCGGCGTGGCCGACGGAGTGGACTCCCTCCAGACCCTGGTCCACCACGGCGCGCGCGACGAGTTGATCGAGCCGGAGCGGGCCAGGCACTCCGTGACCCTGCTGAAAAACCTGCACGTGCCGGTGGACTACCGCGAGTACGACATGGGACACGAGATCAGCTCCCGCAGCCTCGCAGACCTGTCCACGTGGCTCCGGGAAAAGGTGCTCGTGTCGCCCATCCTGCTTTAAGGGGCTCTTCAGGAATTCGTGTGGGTAAGTTAGGAGGGACAGGGGAGCGAAAGGGACTACGCCGTCGTTGCTCCGCAGACGCTTGCCCAGTCATTCCCGCAGCCGCCCACCCCCCGTCATTCCCGCGAAAGCGGGAATCCACCCAGTTTCACCGCTCTCGTTGTACAAACATCTCCAACTCGGACAACCCTTCTCGATCCACTCGATCTTCCTTGTCCGATGCCATTTTCTGACTGCCTTTTCTCTCTGGATAGGGCTTCCCATGGATTCAGGGGCCTCGTATCCAACCAACTGGTAGACAGTGATGCAGAGTGCCCTGGGGTTTGGTCGGAAGGATGGAAACACGGGGAGTTTTCATGGGAATGGATGGATTCCCGCTTTCGCGGGAATGACGAGGTGGGACGTCTGCGGGAAATGACGGGGGTGGGGTGTCTGCGACGCCAAACCGAGGACGCATGGTCGGAATGGGAGGGAAGCGACCTCATCGCGTGGGTGGGGAGTGTCACAACCCATACGAATTCCTGAAGCGCCCCTGATCGTACCATCCAGCGTGAGACAGGTTTTCGGCGAAGGACCGATGCGTCGGTCTGTCTCGGGTCTGCCGGAAAAGGCGGCGCGGCGCGACTTCACGCCACGTAGATGCACGCCACGCCGGTGATCACGAACAGGGTGGCGACGCCGGTGCGGAGGTTCACCTGCTCGATGTCCCGGGAGAAGAGCAGTGTGCCCAGGAGCACCCACAGGGGGGCGATGCACACGATGGGTCCCACCACCACCACTTGGCCGATGCCCAGCGCGGCCACCAGTGACCAGATCCCCACCGCCTCGAAGACCCCGGTGGCGAGGAACCAGGGAAGGGCGCGGCGGTCCAGCGCCAGATCCCTTCGGGCTCGCGGGTTCAGGAGGTTGAGCAGCATGGGGGCGAGCGCTGCGGCGCCCATGACGGCGCTGAGGAACAGGGGTTCGTTGGCGAGGGTGAGGCCGTAGCGGCGGATGGGGTGGTTCAGCCCGGCGGTGACCGCGGCGCCCAGGGGGAAGACCAGCTCCCAGGTCCGGTAGGCCTGTTGCGGCTGGGACCTCCAAGAGAGCAGGACGATGCCGAACACCACCGAACCCGTGCCGAAGAGCAGGAACGGGGTCAGCGTCTCGTGCAGGAAGACGACCGCGAGGGCCGTGCCGAAAAGGGGGTTGGTGGCCTGGACGGTGCTGGTGACGCTGGCCCCGAGGCGCGCCACCCCGTTGTAGGCGAACAGGCGGGTGCCGAGCTGGATCAGGCCGCCGGCCACGAAGCAGGCGGTGGCCAGGAGGGGGACCGCGGGCACGCCGCGGGTGAGGAAGACCACCGTCCACAGGATCACGGTGTTGACGCTCAAGGCCACGTAGGCCGCGGTGGTGGGCGTGGAGTAGATCATGCCGCGGCGGGTGGCCAGAAAGCAGCCGGCGTAGAACACCGACGTCACCAGGGCCAGGAACTGGGACGTCATGGGCGCGTGACGGTCCCGGCCGCGGCGTGCGGGCGACCGTGGTTCATCCTTCCGCCAAGTCCCGGCTGAGTCCCAGGCGGCCCACCAGCGGGAGCTTGAGGGCGGGCCGGGCCAAGTCGATGCCGAAGACCAGTCCGAGGACGTTGAGCTCCAGCCCTTCCTGGACCGCCAGGGTCAGGCCCAGCACGCCGTAGATGGATAGCTGCCAGCCGGTCCGGCTGGGGGCGGGGGCCAGGAACCGCCCCCCGTCGAGGTAATCCTTGCCCAGGGCGTTGGAGGGCAGCGCGGCTCCGAGCTCCGGCACCCTGCGGGCCACGTAGCCCGTGAAGGTGTTGCTGTTGGGACCGGGCCACAGCCGGTAGGTCTCCGCGTAGGGATAGCTCGCCGCGGCCTTGCGGATTTCCGGGATGGCGCGTTCGGCCGCGGCGCCCCGCAGGTCCGCCATGACCTTGGGGCGGCTGTCGAACCAGAGCCGGTCGGGGACGTCCCTTCGCACCACTACCACCGGCAGGTTGCGCAACGCGCGCCAGCCCACCACCTGATAGACCACGTAGGCGTCCGCGCCCGCGTCCTTGGCCGCGATCCAGGTATGCACGCCGAAGAGTCCGCGCCAGTTGAAGGCGCGGGCGGCGTACACCTGCACCACCGCCTCCCCGGTCCGTTGCGGGTCCGGGGCGATGCCCGAGCTCGCGCGGCTGGCCGTGCGCCAGTCCCTGTTCCAGGCGCCGGAGCTTCCGATGACCAGCGCCGAAACCAGCGCGAGGGCCAGGATGACAACGGCATATCGCATGGTTCGATACGTGCTCGCGTGCAACGCCGCTGCGCAAGGGCGGGCCGCGCCCTTGCGCTCGTGTCGCGCCGGCTCCGCCTTGCGCCGTGCGCCGAAGGCGGGCATCCTTCCTGCCGGAGGAACGCTGTGTCGAGCCGGCAGGACCGCGGTAGGCCGCCGCCCGCTTCCGGTGCTCGGGCGGACCCGCCCGGATAGCGGATGCGCCGGAACGTCTCGAGGAAACCCTGAACGATTACCCCCGTTCGTCCTGAGCGTAGCGAAGCGGAGTCGAAGGACGCGCTTTCTCGCAGGGAAAGGGAGTTCGAGCCGGAATTGATCAGACTTTCCTTGACACTCGATCCCGCGGTTCGCTACTACTGGAACGATGGATGACCGGGACGGGCCGGCGACGTGCTGCGGCCGTCCGTCCGCGCCCGCGGCTCCGATGAAGGCCGAGGCGGGGCCGCCCGTTCCCGTGCGGAGCGTTGCGCGATACCGCTTCCGAGTCTAGGGGAAATCCGCGGAGGAGACAAACCGACCCGCGAAAGGAGAACGACCATGTCCGGCAACGGCAAGACCCTGGTGGTGGACGCGGACGCCCACGTAGTGGAGACCGAGAGGACGTGGGACTACCTGGAGGCGTCGGAGAAGAAGTTCCGGCCGCAGCTCTTCGGTTCTCCCGAAGACCCCACGACCCAGTACTGGGTCATGGACGGAAAGGTGCTGGGGTTCCGCTTCCAGACCCTGAGCGAGCAGCAGCTCGACGAAGTCTCGGCCAAGGCCGGAAGGCAGATGCAGACGCCCCAGGAGGCCCGGGAGCTCCAGGACGTCCAGTTGCGCGTGGACCACCTCGACAAGCTCGGCATCGACGTCCAGGTCATGTACAACACCCTGTGGATCGAGCAGGTCACCGACCACGCAGACGCCGAGGTGGCCCTGTGCGCCAGTTGGAACCGCTGGATGGCGGACGTGTGGAAGCAGGGCGGCGGGCGGCTCCGCTGGGTGTGCGTGGTGCCCGCCATGACCCTGGGCGAAGCCTTGGAGCAGATCCGCTTCGCCAGGGAGAACGGCGCGGTGGGCGTGTGCCTGCGGCCCTTCGAAGGCGACCGGCACCTGGTGGACCCCTACTTCTATCCGGTGTTCGACGAGGCCATGCGCCTGGACATGATGATGGGCATCCACATCGCCAACGGCAGTCCCAGGCTCGCCACCCAGTTCCGGCCCCGCTACGACTCGGGCGGCGGTCTTCCGGTCTTCCGCATCCCCACGGTGTCCACCTGCTTCACGCTGATGATGAGCGAGGTCCCCAGGGTCTTTCCGAAGCTGCGCTGGGGGTTCATCGAATCGTCCGCCCAGTGGGTGCCCTGGGTGGTCAACGAGACGCTGCGCAGGTCCGCGGGCAGGGACTACCCCGAAAACCCCATGAAGGAGTTCCGCATCTACGTGTCGGCCCAGACCGACGACGACTTCCCCTACGTGCTGAAGTACGCGGGAGAGGACAACATCGTCATCGGCACGGACTACGGCCACACGGACGCCTCCAGCGAGGTGGACGCGTTCACGGTCTTCAACCGCAACGACGACATCAGCGCGGAGCAGAAGCGGAAGATCCTGAGCGACAACGCCAGGGAACTCTACGCACTGTAGCCGCGGTCACCCTCCGAAGATGGTCGAGACCTCGCGGCAGAAGCTCGTGAAGACCGGGCCCGCGCCCAGCCCGGTCCAGATCAGGAGCTTTCCCTCGGCAAAGAAGACGTGCATGCCGCAGTCGAACACCAGCACCACCGCGGCCAGCACGCCCGCGGTGACGCCCCCCGCGGTGAGCCAGCCCTCGCCGGCGCTCCTGAGGTAGAGCAGCGTCGCCAACGCGACCCCGAACTGGAAACCCGCCAGCCAGATGGCCGCGGCGAAGCCCAGGACCCAGCCGATGATGGCCGCGGTCCGGCGGCGTTCCTCGGCCGGGTCCGCGGCCGCCGCGGCGCCGGGACCCGCGGCCCCCGCGGGGAGGAAGCCTTCCTCGCCGCCCGAAGCGGGGTCGGCCCGGTCCGCCCTTCCCAGGATCTCGCGGGCGAGTTGGAGCGCCAGCAGCGCGGCCGTGGGCAGGCCGATGAGCCAGGCCATGAGGCTTGCCTGGACGGGCCACCCGCGGGCTTCCCACAGGGCCCAGGCGGTGAGCGCGAGCAACGCGCCGGTGAAGACCATGGAGGGGCCGCGGGAACTCATGGCGCAGGCTCGGGGGTCCGGCGGCGGAAGCGGCTGCGCGCCGCGGGGTAGAAGACGCTGGCCAGGATGAGGCACAGGATGACCAGGACTCCGGGCCGCGCGAGGAAGCCGAAGTCGTAGCGCGAGTAGCTGATCCAGAGGTAGTTGTCGGCCAGCCGGCCCAGCACCAGTCCCAGCAGGAGGGCGGGCCGGGACCAGTCGAACACCACCATGAGCCAGCCCAGGGCGCCGAAGGCCAAGGTGACGAGGATGTCGCCGAAGCTGTTGGTGTGGGTGTAGGAGCCCAGGTAGATGAACAGCAGCAGCGGCGGTATCAGCAGCGTGCCCTTGATGCGGGTGAGGCGCGCCAACTGGTTCAGGAAGAGGAAGCAGACCGAGACCGTGATGACGTTGGACACCACCAGGACCCAGATCAGCGAGAAGGTCACGTCCAGGTCCCGGGTCAGCATGGAGGTGCCGGGGCGCAGGCCCAGGACGAGGAACGCCCCCAGCAGGATGGCGGTGGTGACGTTGCCCGGGATGCCGAAGGCGATGGTGGGTATGAGCGCGCCGCCCAGGGTCGAGTTGTTGGCCGCGCCGGGCCCCACCACCCCCTCGATGACCCCGGTCCCCACCCGGTCCTGCTTGCCCGACGACTGCATGGCCAGGGCGTAGGCCACCCATTGGGACACGGGTCCGCCCATGCCGGGGATGACGCCGATGTAGGCGCCCACCGCGCTGCACCGGACCACCAGCCGCCAGTGGCGCAGCGCGTCCCCGACCCCCCGGAGCACGCCCCCGAGCCTGCCCGCGTGGACCTGGGCGATGCTGCCCCCCTTGGCGGCGAGGTCGATGATCTCGGGAATGGCGAACAGCCCCACCGTGGCCGGCACCAGCCCGATGCCCGCGCCCCCGGTCTCGCCGCCCCCCCACAGGTAGAGGAAGCCGAAGGTGTAGCGCTCGGTGGCGGTCTGCGGGTCCAGGCCCACCAGCGAGAAGAGGAAGCCCAGGCCGCCCGCGGCCAGTCCCTTGACCACGCTGCCGCCGCTCAGGGCGCCCACGAAGGTGACCCCCGCCACCGTGAGCATGAAGAACTCCGGCGTGCCCAGGGCGAGCACCAGCGGGGTGACCACGGGGATGGCCGCGGCGATGGCGCCCGCGCCGATGAGCGCGCCCATGAGCGAGCTCATGAGCGACGCGCCCAGGGCCCGTCCGGCCTCCCCCTTCTTGGCCATGGGATGGCCTTCCACGATGGTGGAGGCGGTGGAGCCCTCGCCGGGGATTCCGAAGAGTATGGAGGTGATGTCGCCGGTGGTGGCGGTCACGGCCATCATGCCGAGCAGGAAGGAGAAGGCCTCCACCGCGTCCATCTCCAGTTGGAACGCGAACCCGAGCATGAGGGCCATGGTCACGGGTCCCCCGAGACCCGGCAGCATGCCCACGGCAAAGCCGATGGCGTTGCCCAGCAGCAGGTAGCCGAAGGCCGGCCAGGAGAACACCCGGGACAGGCCTTCCAGCGAGGCCGCGCCGATCTTCCCGGCCATGCCCTCGGCCAGGAAGATCCACGCGGCGAGGAACGCGAGGAGGGCGAGCCAGCCCAGGCTTCGCTTGAGGGTCACGACGGGGACGCGGGGGCGGCAGGAGCGCTCAGGGCTTCTGCGCCATGGCCTTCAGGACTTCGATGGCTTCCGGGTCGCGCTGCCGGATCTCCACCACCCTGTCGATGATGGCCTGGGCCTGCGGCGCGTTGAGCGACACCAGCTCGAAGCCGATGGCCTTCTCGAAGTGGGCGGCCATCTCCGGGTCCTTCAGGAACCGGTCGAAGCTCGCGGCCATGGAGGCGAAGACGTCCTTCGGCACCCGCGCCGCATAGACCCAGCCGCGGCGGACCCCCGACAGGTACGCCAGGAGTTCCATGGCCCGGTAATCCGGGTGCTTCCGGATGGACTCCCCCTTGGCCTCCAGGACGATCTCGTAATAGGTGGGGAGGTCGGGCAGACGGGGGTCCCTCACGATCTTCCCGTCCTGGACCGTTCCCTCTTGGGCGATGGGTACTACGGCGCCTTCCCGGACCATGGGCAGGACCGCGGCGAAGTAGCCGCTCTGGCTGTCGTTGGTCATGTTCAGTTCGCCCCGGCGGATGGCCGCGCGCATGTCGCCGCTGCTGCCGTACCCCGTCACCAGCTTGTGGTCCTTTCCCAGGATCCTCAGGAGCAGCCGCGGCAGCATGGAGCGCGGGCTCTGTATCGACGTGGTGCCGAAGAAGAGTTTCTCGTCGAGTCCGGCCAGCTCGCTCCCCCGGGTGATGCCCAGATCCTTGCTGACGAAGGTGACGGTGGTCTCCCGCACGCCCCCCAGCCACTGCAGCTTGTCCAGGTCGAACTTGACCTTGTCGGGCTTGAAGATGCTGTCGGTCACCGAGGTGGAGAACTGCCCGATGACGGTGCCGTCCGCGGGCGCGGAGTTGTACACCCAGTTCTCGCCCACGATGCCTCCGCCCCCGGGCATGTTCTTGATGATGGTGGTGGGGTTCCCCGGTATCTGCTTCCCGATGAAGGGCAGCATCTGGCGCGCCATGATGTCCGCGGCTCCGCCCACCGAGTAGGGGATCAGGATGGCGACGGTCTTGCCCTCGAAGGAGACCTGGGCCGCGGCCTTGGGGGCGGCGCCGAAAGCGAGGCACAGGGCGATGGCTGCAACGGCGGCTGGACGTCCATTCATGGAATGCTCCTTCCTGTCTCTTCGATCTCCGTTGGTTGCCCGCGGGCGCGGCCGGCGTCGGCCGTGATCCGGGGCGCCCGGCGCGCGGCCGGACAGTTGGCCTTGTATTGCGGGTTGGCTCCCCGTGTCAACCAGAAATCCCGGCCGCGGGCGGTTTGACAAACTCCGGCGCTTTGGCTAAGAACCGGATTTTTCGGAGAATCCGAGATCATCCCCCGAAAGAGGTGACACATGCCCAAGAGCCTGGGGTCGTTTCTGGAAGACTGCCGGCGCGAGATCCCCAACGAAGTGGTCCACGTGACCAAGCCGCTGGACCCGGCCCACTACGACGTGAGCGCGCTCATCAAGCATCTCGACGAGTTGCGGAAGTTCCCCATCCTGGTGTTCGACAACCCCTTGAACCTCCACGGAAAACCGTCCGACATCAAGTTGACCATGAACTGCGAGATCTCCCAGGGCAAGACCCAGGTGGCGCTGGGGGTGGACAGGAACATGAGCCGCGAGGCCATGACCGACGTCTGTCTCGAGCGGGAGGAGCACCGCATCGCGCCGGTGGTGGTCGAGCGGGACCAGGCGCCGGTGATGGAGAACGTCCAGACCGGCAAGGACGTGGACATCTACCAGATCCCCATCATGCGGCACCACTACATGGACGGGGGCCCGTACATCGTCATGTCCACGGTCACCAGGGAACGGACCTCGGGCATCTACAACTGCTCGTACCACCGGATGGAGGTGAAGTCGCCGCAGAGCACCGCCCTGTACGCCTCCCCGCGCCACCTGTGGAAGATCTTCAAGGACTACGAGGACAACGACCTGGAGTGTCCGGTGGCCACGGTCCTGGGGCACCACCCGGCCTACCACATGGGCGCGTGCTACAGCGGCCCGTTCGAGGTCAGCGAGTTCGAGATCATCGGCGGCTACATGCAGGAGCCCCTGCGGCTCACGCCGTCGTCCACCTGGGGCGACAACTTCCTCATTCCCGCGGACGCGGAAGTGGTCATCGAGGGTCTGCTCCAACCCAACAAACGGGTGGTGGAAGGTCCCTTCGGGGAGGCCCCCGGCTACCTGGGTCCGCAGCGCTACACCACCTGCGTGGAGTACAAGGTCACCGCCATGAACTGGCGCAAGGGCGCCATGTTCCAGTCCATCATCACGCCGGAAGGCGACAAGCCCTGGATGGACCTGCCCCGGGAAGGCGCCTACCTCAGGCGGTGCCGGGAGGCGGTGCCGGGAGTCACCGCGGTCTGCAAGATGGGCCGGCACGCCCACTACAACGTGTTCATCTCCATGAAGAAGCTGTCCGAAGGGGACCCGGGCCGGGCTGCGGCCGCGGCCCTGACCTTCGACCACACCAAGAACGTCTTCGTCTTCGACGACGACATCAACGTCTATAACCCCACGGACATCCTGTGGGCGCTGGCCACGCGGGTGCAGCCGCACCGCCAGGTTTCGATCCTCCAGCCGCTGTTCCGCGGCAACTTCCTGGACCCGTCGCTGGTGGACGAGATCAAGACCTCCGGCATGATCGTGGACGCCACCCGACCGCTGGACCGTCCGTTCTCCCCGGTGTCGAAGGTGCCGGAAGAAGCCATGGAACGGATCAAGGTCGAGGACTTCATACCGGGGGAGATCCTCTCCCACATCCCCATCGACCGCACCACTTACTGGTCCTAGCGGCCGGTGCGGCGACGGTTGCAGACGGAACGGAACGAAAGGAGAGCGTCTCATGGGTCAGGCCGTTGAAGTGACGTGTCCCTGCGAGAGGAAAGAGAAGTTCGTGGTGAACCCGCACATGCTGGGGTCGGGCATGGAGTTCCACTGCCCCTTCTGCGACCTCTATTTCCCCGAGCAGGAAAGCCCCAGGATCTGGAAATAGGGGAGCTTGCCGCAGCACGACTTCTCGGACGTCCGGCGCCTCCTCCGTTTCCGGGAGGCGCTGGAAAGCGTCGAGGACAGCCCCTCTCCCAAGGCCGTCCCGGTGGCTGGCCCGGACCGTGCGGGCCGCGGCCGGGTGGGCATCCTGCCGGGCTCGTTCAATCCGCCCACCGTCGCCCACATGGAGTTGGCCGCCGCGGCCCGACGCCGTTTCCGCCTGGACCGCGTCGTATTCTCCCTGAGCAGCGTCATCGTCGACAAGGAGCGGGTGCAGGGGCTGTGCCGGGAGGACCGGCTGCTGCTCCTGTCACTGATGGCGGAGGAGCGCGCCTGGGCCGGCGTCGCGGTGGTGAACCGGGGCCTCTACTACGAGCAGGCGCCCGCGTTCGGCGCCTGCTTCGGCGCGGACCTCTGGTTCATCGTGGGCATGGACAAGGTGCTCCAGATCTTCGACCCCCGGTACTACGACCACCGGGACCAGGCCTTGGGCGCGCTGTTCGCCTGCGCCCGGCTCATCGCCGCCAATCGGGAGTCCTGGGGCGGCGAGGAACTGCGAACGCTTCTGGAACGGCCCGACAACGCCCCTTACCGGGACCGGGTCCATCCCCTCGCGCTTCCCTCCCGCCTGCGGGACCAGTCATCGAGCGGAGTCCGGCGCGCCGTCGAAGACGGGTCGCCTTGCGAGGACGCTCTTCCCCCGGTGGTCCGGTCGTTCATGGAGGCCACGGCCGCGTTCCGGCCCCCCTATGACCTGCGCACCGCGGCCCTGGACGCACTCTACCCCGTCCCTGCCATGCCAGTTCACCGCCGTGGCCCGCGGTGACGTGTCGAGGTCGTACCGGGGTCCGTCTTCGGAACGTCCATATCGGGTTCCCACGCGCTTGGCGTACGGAGGCAGGAAGTTCCTCGAAGTGCTTCCTGTTGATGGACTGGACCAATTTTGATACCGTCCGCTGTGGACCGTGGCCTGAAACGCATCGAGGCGGTTTTCTTCCGCTCCGAAACCGGCACGGAGCCGGTTCGAGAGTGGCTGAAGTCCCTGGGCAAGGAGGACCGGTTCCGTATCGGGACGGACATCAAGACGGTCGAGTTCGGTTGGCCCATCGGAATGCCGACCTGCAGACCCCTTGGGCGCGGTCTTCATGAAGTCAGGACCCGTCTCGACAATCGGGTCTCTCGTGTCCTTTTCTGTGTCGATGACGGCAAAATGGTCCTGCTGCATGGATTCATCAAGAAGACGGACAGAACTCCGAAAGCCGACATCGATCTGGCCCTCGACCGGAAGCGCAAACTGGAGTCCGATACATGACGAAGAAGTCGAACCCCTACCTTGGCTCTGCGTTGGATGAGTTGCTGGAAGAGGACGGGACCCTTGCGGACGTGCACGCCATCGCCGTCAAAAGAGTGCTCGCTTGGCAGATCGAACAGAGTATGAGCGATGAAGGTATCAGCAAGTCCGAGATGGCGCGCCGCATGCGGACGAGCCGCGGGGCGCTGGCGCGGCTTCTCGACCCGGACAACCCGTCGGTGACGCTGCTGACCATGGACAAGGCAGCCTCGGTGCTCGGCAAACGCCTGAAGGTGGAACTGGTGGAAGACGGAGCTCGGTCCGGCGCGGTCCGGTAGGCTGTGCGGCGTGAAGGTCTGAAAGGAGGCGCCCCACATGATTTCCGAAGTCGAGTTCGCTCCGGGCAAGAAGGGCTATCTGGCGAGGGCCTCGGAAAGCGGCCGCGCCCCCGCGGTGGTCCAGCTCCACGAGCGCTACGGGATCGTGGAGCACACGACGGACATCGCCGAGCGGCTGGCGCGCAGCGGCTACGTGACGTTGGCGCCGGACCTCTTTTCCCGGTTCGACGGAGACCGGGAGGCGCTGGCCAGGGGGGAGGTGGGCGTCGGCATCCGGGACGAGGAGGCGCTGGTGGACCTGGACCAGTGCCTGGGTTACCTGCGGGCGCTGGACTACGTGGACGGCCGGCGAATCGCGGTGATGGGGGTATGCCAGACCGGACGGCAGCCGCTGCTCGCCGCGGCCCACCGGGACGACCTCCGGTGCGCGCTGGTGTTCTACGGCGGGATCTACCAACGCGACTGGCAGCCCCACGACGAACGCCCCGCCTCCGTGGGGGAGTTCATCCGGCAGTTGTCCTGCCCGGTGCTGGGGGTGTTCGGGGACAGCGACCATATCATCTCGGTGGACGACGTGCTGCGCTTCCGGCGCGCGCTGGAAGAGGCGTGGAAGAGTTACTCCATCCGCATATTCCGGGACGCGCCCCACGGTTGGCTCAACGACACCATGCCCGGTCGCTACCGGCCCGAAGCGGCCGAGCAGGCATGGGCGCTGTTGTTCCGGTTCCTCGAACGGCACATGGGGCCGGAGCGGAGCGGCGACCGGGTGGACTGGAGGTTCGAGAGCGACGTGCCGGTGGGCTACGACTTCTCCAGGACCGTGCGGCTCGCCTGACGTCACGTGAAGCGGCGTCCTGTTTGGCTTCCGGGGGATTATTGCGTAGATTGTGGGCGGGGTGTCATGAAGCGGACATGGTGGGAAGGAAGGCGTCTCGTGGGTCCCGGAGGCTCGTGCGCGGTCGTGCTGCTCCTGTGCGGGCTCGCGTCCATGTCCTGGGCGCAGGGGGCAGGTCCCCGGCAGGAGGTCGAACGGGTGCTGCAAAAGGCCACTGCGGTCCTCGATTCGGACCTGGAGCAGGACGAGAAGGTCGAGCGCCTGCGGGCGGTGGTGGCGCCGCTCTTCGACTTCTCCGAGATGGCCCGGCGGTCGCTGGGCCGCCACTGGCGCCGCCGGACCCCCGAGCAGCGCGCGGAGTTCACCAGGCTCTTTTCCCGCTTGCTGGAACGGACCTATGCAGGCCGGATCACTTCCTACGATGCCCATCGAGCGCAGGTGGTCGGGGAAAGGCTCGACGGCCGTTTCGCCCATGTGGACACCCTGATCGTGGACCGGGAGGGACGCAAGTTCGACGTGGACTACCGCCTGCACCGATCGGGAAGTCCGGGTGAATGGCGCATCTACGACGTGGTGGTCGAGGACATCAGCCTGGTCAACAACTACCGCGCACAGTTCAACCGCGTGATCGACCGGGAATCCTACGAGGGTCTGGTGGAAAAGCTGCGGAGCCAGGCAGGCTGAAGCAGGCCACCGGCGCTCGCCCCAACCTCGATACGAGCGTGCTGAGGGTCCATGCCGGAAAACCGACCTCCAAAGAGAGCCTCCACCATCGTCCTGGTGCGCCCGGCGAAGGACGGGATATTCGAAGTCTTCATGACGCGCCGCCCTCTGGAAATGCGCTTCCTGGGAGGTTTCTTCGTCTTTCCCGGAGGCAGCGTCAAGGGTTCCGACGGCTCTCCGGCCATGCTGGAGTTGTGCCGGGGCCTTTCGCCCGGGGAGGCCCGCGCCCGGCTGGGCGGCGAGCTCAGCGCCGAAGACGCCATGGGCCATTGGGTCGCCGCCGTCCGGGAGCTGTACGAAGAAGTGGGCGTGCTCCTGTGCGTGGGACCGGACGGCGCCCCGGCCATGGGGGCGGAGACGCGCGAACGCGTGGCGGCCAAGCGGGAGTCCGTGTCGAGCGGGTCCGTCAGCTTCCCGGACCTGTTGGCCTCCGAAGGGCTTCGTTGCGACGTCGGCAGCCCGGTCTATTTCTACCACCGGACCACGCCCGAACGGTACGCCATGCGGTTCGATACGCGCTTCTTCCTGGCCCCCCTGCCCGAGGGCCAGACGCCCCTCAGCGTATCGGAAGAGGTGACGGAAAGCCTCTGGATCACCCCCGGGGAAGGACTCGAACGCGCGGACCGCGGGCGCATGGCGGTCATACCGCCGACGCTGAGCACCTTGCGCACGCTGGCCGACCTCGGGACCTGGGAAGCCCTTTGCAGCGCGTTCGCCCTGCCCGGGCCCGGACGTTAGACGCCTTGTGGACCGGCGTGGCCTTGCTCGCGCGCCAATAGGGGAAGATCGAACCCATGAGAACGGTGGACGTCATCGCGCATATCCTGGAGCGGGAGGGCATTCGCTACCTGAGCGCGTTCCCGACCTCGACCCTGATCGAAGCCGCGGCGGAGCGCGGCATCCGCCCCGTCATCTGCCGACAGGAACGGGTGGGCGTGGGCATCGCGGACGGCTACAGCAGGGTCAACAACGGCCGCCCACCGGGCGTGTTCGCCATGCAGTTCGGTCCCGGGGCGGAGAACGCCTACGCCGGGGTCGCCACCGCGTTCTCCGACGCGGTGCCCGTGCTGTTGCTGCCCCTGGGCCACACCCGGGAACGGGACGGCGTGTTCCCCCAGTTCAGTTCGTTGCGGAACTACGCTCCGGTGACCAAGTTCGTGGAGCAGGTCACCACCGCGGACCGGGTCATCGACACCATGAGGCGAGCCTTCGCCAGGCTCAAGATGGGGCGCCCGGGTCCGGTCATGGTGGAGATACCCGCGGACGTGGCCGCGGAGCAGCTCGACCCGGCCGTCCTGGAATCGTATCGGCCGGTCAAGGGGGCTTGCTCGGAGGCCGACCCGCGGGACGTCATGGCCGCGGCCAAAGCGCTGCTGGAGGCCCGGGACCCCGTCATCCATGCCGGCCAGGGGGCGCTCTACGCCGAGGCGGGACCCGAGTTGCTGGAGTTGGCCGAGCTCACGAACATCCCGGTGATGACCACCATGGGGGGCAAGAGCGCCTTTCCCGAGACCCATCCCCTGTCGCTGGGAAGCGCTTCCGGGGTGATGAACCGGCCGGTGCGCCGCTTCCTCGAGAAGGCGGACCTGGTCTTCGGTGTGGGCACGAGCCTGACCCGCCATCCCATGACCACCACCGTCCCCGGGGGCAAGACCTTCATACAGGCCATCGACGACCCCATCGACATGGGCAAGAACTACCACGTGGACTTCCCGGTCATCGGCGACGCCAAGCTGGTGCTGCGGCAGTTCGTCGAGGCCGTCGGGGATCTGTTGAACGGCGGCTCCAGGGCCGAGCGCTCGCCCGCGGCGGAGATCGCCGCGCTGCGGGCCCAGTGGCTGGAGGAATGGAAGCCCAAGCTCACGTCGGACGAGGCGCCCATCAATCCCTACCGGGTCATCCGGGAGTTCATGGAAGCGGTGGACCCCGCGGAGGCCATCGTCACCCACGATTCCGGCAGCCCCCGGGACCAGCTCATGCCGTTCTATCGGTCCGCGGGGCCGCGGTCCTACCTGGGGTGGGGCAAGTCCCACGGCCTGGGCACCGGGTTGGGCCTGAACCTGGGGGCCAAGCTCGCGGCGCCCGAAAAGTTCGTGGTCAACTTCATGGGAGACGCCGCCTTCGGCATGACCGGCCTGGACTTCGAGACCGCGGTGCGGTCGAACATCCCCATACTGACCATCGTGCTGAACAACTCCACCATGGCGGTGGAGACGCGCCACATGGCCCTGTCCCACGAACGTTACGGGACCCGGGACCTGGGCGGCAACTACGCGGACATGGCCAGGGCCATGGGCGGTTGGGCGGAGCGGGTGGAGGAGCCGGCCGCGGTGGCCCCGGCCATCGTCCGGGCCCGGCGGGCCACCGAGGAGGGCAGGGCGGCCTTGCTGGAGTTCATCACCGGAGCGGAGATCGAATACTCCCACAAGGGCGCGTTCTAACGGCCTGCATCGAAACCCGGCGGGCCGCGGGTGAAACCGCGGCTCTCCGGGAGACAAGAGGACCCAATGCGAAAATCCATCGGTCTGATCGCGCTCGGCGCGTTTCTCCTGTTCTCGCTCTTCGGCGAGGCCATCTACCTCTACACCGACTACCTCTGGTTCCGCGAGATCGGCTATTCCGGGGTCTTCACCAAGACCCTCTGGATCAAGGTGCTGCTGGGGTTGGTCTCGGGGCTGCTGTTCTTCGGGCTCTTCTACGTCAACATCAAGCTCGCGGCCCGGCTGCGGGACGGCGTGGTCCCGCTCCGGAGCCAGAACCCGGAGGTGCCGGGTCCCGAGGAACTGGACCCGTTGATCCGGCGGTTGTTGCTGCCGGTGGCCCTGGTCCTGGGGTTCCTGGCCGCGCCCCAGGCGGCCTCGCACTGGCAGTCCGTGCTGCTGTTCTTCAACGGGGTACCCTTCGGCATCCAGGACCCGCTGATGGGAGAGGACGTCGGGTTCTACATCTTCCGCCTGCCGGCCCTGGAGGCCCTCTACCGCTGGTTCCTGGTGGCCCTGGGGCTGGTGCTGGCGGCCACCGCCTTCGTCTATCTCCTGTACGGCGGGGTCCGGTACTCGGAGGAGGGGCTGTCCGTCGAACGCGCGGCCAAGGTCCACCTGTCGGTCCTGCTCGCCCTGCTGCTGGCGGTGCAGGGCGGCGGCTACCTGCTGGACGCCTACAAGCTGCTCTACTCCCACAGCGGCGTGGTGTTCGGCGCCGGTTATACGGACATACACGCGAGACTGCCGGCGCTCCGGGTGCTGGCGGTGCTGGCGGTGCTGGCCGCGGTCCTCTGCCTGGTCCAGATGCGGCGGCCCAGCCTGAAGACCCTGTTCATCGGGCTCGGGGTGCTGGCCGGGGCCCACGGCATCGGGATGTACGCCTATCCGTCGTTCCTGCAGCAGTTCCACGTGGTCCCCAACGAGCTCGTGGCCGAGACCCCCTACATCCAGCGCAACATCCGCTCCACGCGGCACGCCTACGGCCTCGACCGGGTGGACGCCCAGGAGTTCCCGGTGAACGAGGTGCTCACCGTCGATGACCTCCAGGAGAACGACGCGACGGTCAAGAACATCCGCCTGTGGAACTACCAACCGCTGCTGTCCACCTACGCCCAGTTGCAGCAGATACGAACCTATTACGAGTTCGTGGACGTGGACAACGACCGTTACGAGATCGACGGGACCTACCGCCAGGTGATGCTGTCGGCCCGGGAGCTGTCCCACGAGCAGCTTCCCAGCCGCATCTGGATCAACGAGCACCTGGTTTACACCCACGGCTACGGCGTGGTGTTCAGTCCCGTGAACCAGATCAGCAAGGAGGGCCTGCCGGAGTTCTTCGTCAAGGACATCCCGCCGGTGTCCGACGGCTTCATCGACGTCACCCGGCCGGAGATCTACTTCGGCGAGGTGGACAACGACTACGTGTTCGTCAAGACCCTCGCGCAGGAACTCGACTACCCGGCCGGCGACCGGAACATCTACACCACCTACCAGGGCGAGGGGGGCGTGCCGCTCCGGTCGTTCTGGCGCAAGCTGCTGTACTCCGCCCGCTTCGCCACCCTGCGGATCTCCCTCTCCAACGACATCACCCCGGAGAGCCGGATCCTCTACTACCGCAGGATACAGGACCGGGTCCAGAAACTGGCGCCGTTCCTGGTCTTCGACGAGGACCCGTACCTGGTGGTCACCCCGGAGGGCCGGCTCTTCTGGATCATCGACGGCTACACCAAGTCGGAACGGTACCCCTACTCGGAGCCCACGGACGGGGTCGGCAACTACATCCGCAACTCGGTGAAGACCGTGGTGGACGCCTACAACGGCACCGTCGATTTCTACGTCAGCGATGCGGACGACCCGGTGGTGAACGCCTACGCCAAGGGGTTTCCCGGGCTGTTCCAGCCGTTGACGGCCATGCCCGACGCCCTGCGCTCCCACGTTCGCTACCCCCAGGACCTGTTCAAGGTGCAGGCCCGGATGTACGCCACCTACCACATGCAGGACCCGCAGGTCTTCTACAACAAGGAGGACCTCCTGAGCATTCCCATCCGGACGGTGGACGAGCAGGAGCGGGAGATGGAGCCCTACTACACCATCATGCGCCTGCCGGGAGAGGACCGGGAAGAGTTCGTGCTGCTGCTGCCCTTCACCCCCAACAACCGCGACAACATGCGGGCCTGGTTGGCCGCCCGAAGCGACGGCGCCCATTACGGCAAGCTGCTGGCCCTCAACTTCCCCAAGGCCAAGCTCATCTACGGCCCCAAGCAGGTGGATGCCCGAATCGACCAGGACGCCTACATCTCGCAGCAGTTGAGCCTGTGGGGGCAGCGCGGCTCGCAGGTGATCCGCGGCAGCCTGCTCGCCATCCCCATCCAGGACTCGCTCCTCTACGTCCAGTCGCTCTACCTGGCCGCGGAGCAGGGGTCGCTTCCCGAGCTCAAGCGGGTGGTGGCGGTGTTCGGCAACCGCATCGCCATGAAGGAGAACCTGGAGGACGCCCTGCGTGACCTGTTCGGCGAGGGCCTGGAAGGGCCGGCCGCGCCTCCGGCCGTCCGGGTGGCCGCAGCGCAGGAGGACGGCGACGGTCCCGCGACCCGGGCGCTGGAACAGTACCGGCGCTCCATGGAGCGCCTGCGGGCAGGGGACTGGGCCGGCTTCGGCGAAGCCCTCCGCCAGCTCGAGCAGTCGCTCCAGGCCATGCAGGCGCCGTAGCGCCCGAGACGGGAAAGCGCGTCCTTCGACTGCGCTTCGCTACACTCAGGACGAACGGGGGCAATCGTTCAGGGGTTCCCGTACGCACGTCGGGCCCGGTGGAAGGAGCGATGGGTTTATGAGAAGCATGACCGGCTTTGGCCAGGCGATCCTCCAGGACAGGCAGGTCAAGGTTTCCGTGCAGGTGCGCAGCGTCAACCACCGTCACGCGGACATCCACCTGCGCGTGCCGAAGCTCTACCTGAGCCTTGAGGACAAGTTGCGCGAGCAGGCCCGGGCGCAGATCCACCGGGGGCGCACCGACGTCTATATCGACCGGACCCCGTTGAAGGGGCGCGGCTACCGGCTGGAGGTGGACGACGCCCTCATGGAGCAATACTGCAAGGAGTTGCGGCGCATCAAGGAGCGGTTCCGGCTCCAGGGAGACATCGACATCCAGTTGGCGCCGCGCCTGCCCGACCTGTTCCAGTTCAAGGAGCCGGACCACGTGGAGGGCAGCGAGAAGCGGCTGGTGCTGCGGGCCCTGGACGCGGCCTTGAAGGGCCTGACGCGCTCCCGGGACCGGGAAGGGCGCAACCTCAAGCGCGACATGGCGGCCGAGGCGCGCCGGTTGAGCCGCGCGGCCCGGGACCTGGGGAGGTGCGCCGCGGCCATCGACAAGCGCCTGCAGGAGCAGGGAGTTGCCGCCAATCCCGGGGGCGAGGCGGGCAGCGGGACCTTCAAGGGCAGCATCAACGAAGAGGCGGTGCGGTTGCGCAGCCACGTGGAGATGCTCTCGGGCCTGATGCGCGAGCGGCAACCGGTGGGCAAGAAGATCGACTTCCTGCTGCAGGAGATCCAGCGGGAGCTCACCACCATCGGCGCCAAGGCGCCGCAGTTGGACGTGGTGCGGCTGGTGCTCGGGGGCAAGGAAAGCGTAGAGAAGGTCCGGGAACAGGTGCAGAACATCGAATGACGGTCTCCATCCGCAGCTTCGCCAAACCCCGCCAGGGCATCGTCTTCATCGTTTCGGCGCCGTCCGGAGCGGGCAAGACCACGTTGACCCGCGAGGTGCTGGGCATCTACCCGGAAATGACCCTGTCCGTGTCCTGCACCACGCGCCCGCCGCGGGACGGAGAGGTCCCCGGCAGGGACTACCGCTTCGTCACCGAGAAGGCCTTCCGCCGGATGCTCGATGCGGGAGAGTTCGCCGAGTGGGCGGAAGTCCACGGCAGCCTGTACGGCACCCCGCGGCGGCTCCTGGAAGGGCAGGTCCGCCGCCGCCGGGACGTGCTGCTGGACATCGACGTGCAGGGGGCGCGCCAGATCAAGGAGCATTTCCCGAACGCGGTGGCCATATTCGTGCTGCCGCCCAACCTCGGCGAGCTGCGCCGCCGCCTGGCGGCCCGCGGCACTGACGCGCGCAAGACCATCGAGCAGCGCTGGCGCAACGCGCGGCGTGAAATCGGGGAAATCCGGGGATATGATTATTCCATAGTCAACCACCACGTGGACGACGCGGTGGAGCGGCTCGCCGCCATCATCGCGGCGGAAAGGCTCAAGGTTTGCAGGTTCATTCCGAAGCCGGGGTAAGGCCTCGGCGCCGCTCCAGGGGCGCGGGCGCCAACAGCCCCATCGCAGGGCTGGTGGACAAGGTGCTGCAATACCAGCCCACCGCGGACATGGAGCAGTTGCGCCGGGCGTACGAGTTTTCGTCGGAGGTGCACGAAGGCCAGAAGCGCATGTCCGGAGAGCCCTACCTGACCCATCCTGTGGCGGTGGCCGGCCTGTTGGCGGACCTGAAGCTCGACCTGCCCAGCATCATCTGCGGACTGCTCCACGACACGGTGGAAGACACCCTCGCCACCCTGCCGGAGATCGAGTCCGCCTTCGGCGAGGAGATCGCGGTCCTGGTGGACGGGGTGACCAAGTTGAGCCGGGTCAACTTCACCAGCCGCGAGGAGAAGCAGGCCGAGAACTTCCGCAAGATGATCATGGCCATGGCCAAGGACATCCGCGTGGTCCTCATCAAGCTGGCCGACCGCATCCACAACATGAGGACGCTCCAGTACCTGGCGTCCGAGAAGCAGCGCCGCATCGCCCAGGAGACCCTGGACATCTACGCCCCCATCGCCCACAGGCTGGGCATCTACTGGATCAAGAGCGAGCTGGAGGACCTGGCCCTCAAGCACCTCCGTCCGGAGATCTACGCGCAGTTGAAACAGGACGTGGCCCAGAAGCGGAAGCACCGGGAGAAATACACCAACGACGTCATCTCGCGGCTGAGCAAGGCCCTGGCGGAAGAGGGCATCGACGCGGAGGTGAGCGGAAGGCCCAAGCACTTCTACAGCATATTCCGGAAGATGGAGAACCAGAGTCTGGACTTCAGCGAGGTCCATGACCTGGTGGCGTTCCGCATCGTGGTGGACACGGTGCGCGAGTGCTACGAGTCCATGGGCGTGGTCCACGCCAAGTGGCGGCCGGTGCCGGGCCGGTTCAAGGACTACATCGCGTTGGCCAAGGCCAACATGTACCAGTCCCTGCACACCACCGTCATCGGCCCCAACGCCCGGCGCATCGAGATCCAGATCCGCACCCACGAAATGCACCGGGTGGCCGAGGAGGGCATCGCTTCCCACTGGCGGTACAAGAAGGGGAAGGACCTGCAGGTGACGGACATGCAGCGGTTCGCATGGCTCCGGCAACTCCTGGAATGGCAGCGCAACCTCTCGGACCCCCAGGAGTTCCTGCACAGCATCAAGGAGGACCTGTTCCCGGACGAAGTCTATGTGTTCACGCCCAACGGGGAGCTGCGCGGCTTCCCCAAGGGGGCGACCATCATCGACTTCGCCTACCGCATCCATTCCGACATCGGGCAGCACTGCTCGGGCGCCCGGGTGAACGGCCGGCTCGTCCCCCTGAAGTACATACTCAGGAGCGGCGACACCGTGGAGATCATCACGACCCAGGAGCAGACCCCGAGCCGCGACTGGTTGAAGGTGGTCAAGACCCCCCGGGCCCGGTCCCGCATCCACGCGTGGATCACCTCGCAGCAACGGGAACGGAGCATGGCCCTGGGACACGAGATCCTGGAAGGGGACTTCAGCCGTCACGGGCTGGACTACCGGGAGCTCCGGGCGCAAGGGACCCTGGAGACCCTGGGACGCGAGCTCGGTGTCAAGGACGAGGAGGGGCTGCTGGCCGGGGTCGGCTACGGCAAGGTCATGCCGCGCCAGGTGCTCGCCAAGCTCCTGCCCCCGGAGCAGATCGCCGGCGACGCGAAGCAGATGGAAGGGGGGCTGGAGCGGCTCTTCCGGCTGGTGAGGGCGCGCGACCGGGGGGTGCGCGTCAAGGGCATCGAGGACGTGCTGGTGCGGTTCGCCCGCTGCTGCAACCCCTTGCCCGGCGAGGGCATCGCCGGAATCATCACCCGGGGGCGGGGGGTGACGGTGCACGTGGCGAGTTGTCCGACGGGGCTCGAAGGAGATCCCGAAAGGAGGGTGGACGTAGGCTGGTCGGACGACGCGCAGATGCCCCGGGCGGTGAAGATCGAAGTGAGCTGCGCGGACCGGCCCGGCCTCCTGGCCGCCATCAGCTCGGCCATCTCCGAAGCCGGCGTGAACATCGCGCGCGCCCACATACGAACGTTCGACGGCAAGGCCGTCAGCGCCTTCGAGATCATGATCGGAAACTCCGACCAGTTGCGGCAAGTGCTACAGGACATCTCCCGGGTGAAGGGAGTCTTCAAGGCGAGCCGGGTCCAGGGCTAGCCGGGTTGGCCTCGAGGGGCCCCGGTCGGGGTTCAGGCGACCTTCTCGACCTTGCCCGACCGGAGGCACCGGGTACAGACCCGGAGGCGCTGCACCGCGCCGTTCACCCTGGCCCGGACCTGTTGGAGGTTGGGAAGCCAGCGGCGCCGGGTCTTGTTGTTGGCGTGGCTGACGTTGTTTCCGACCGAGGGTCCCTTGCCGCAGATGGAGCATTTCCTTGCCATGTCTCTCGAATCCTTTCGATCCCTTCGATGGACGGGCGCCCGTTGCGGGACGCGCTTCCCTTCCGGCGGCCTCTTCGCGGCGCCGGCGGATGCCCTCGACGGCGCCGCGCGCCAAGCGCCAAACCGCGGATGATACCATACGGTTCGGCGTTTGCGAAGCCGTGCGGGGCAGCCCGCGGACTCCGGGCCGCGGACCCTTCCACCCCTCGCGGGACGCCGTCCGCCAAGTCGCCGTAAAAACGTCTGTCGTGCGCATTGTCTTTTTTCGCATATGGTGATAATGCTGACCGAACTTTGACAGTGGAACAGGGAGGAAGTTTCTATGGCTATGGATCTGAAGGCCAGTGTGAAGAAGCACATCGACGGATTGAACGCGGAGTTGGCTGCGGTCAACCGTCGAGTCGCCGCCTTGCGCGGCGAGATCGAGAAATGCGAACAGTTCTACCGCACGCTGGACGGGAACGCGGGGACGGACGGGCAGGCCGCGCCGGAGAAGCCCAGGAGGGTCGGCAGGCCCCCGGGTCCGCGCGCCGTCCAGAAACAGCCCGCGGTCCAGAAACCGAAAGGGAAAACCGGGCGCCGGGGCTCCATGATCGATTGGAACGCGATCTTGCGGAGCCTGCCCGCGGAGTTCTCCATCGACAACCTGGAGTCCCACAAGATCGCCAGCGAGAAGCCCCGGGCGTACCTCAGGCAGGTGGTGGTGCGGTGGTCCAAGGAGGGCAAGATCAAGCGCACGGCAAGGGGCAAGTACCAGAGGGCGTAACCGGAAAGAATGACCGGCGCCCCGCGGTTCGCGGCGCCGGGCGTCCGCGGACGGACGCGTGGACGAACGTCCACGGGACGCCGGGAGAGCCGGCCGCGGGGACGGGGGCCGGCCGGAGACGGATCACCGAGTGGAGGTAGCGATGGAATTCAACGACTGCCGCGAGTGGATGGACAAGGCGGAGGCCATGGGAGAGCTCAAGACCCTGAAGGGTTGCGACTGGGACCTGGAGATCGGCGCCATTACCGAGATGGTCATGCGCAAGGAGGACGGTCCCGCGGTGCTCTTCGACGAGATCAAGGACTACCCCAAGGGCTACCGGGTCCTGTCCAACTCCCTGAGCTCGCGCAAGAGGATCGGCTTGACGCTGAACCTGCCCCCGGGGGACGGCAAGATGGACTTCGTCAACACGTGGCGCGAACATTACAGGAAGATCCGGCCCATCCCCGCGAAGGTGCTGAAGGACAGCCCGCTGTTCGAGAACGTCTTCGAGGAGGGCAAGGTCGATCTGCTCAAGTTCCCCACGCCGCGGTGGCACGAACGGGACGGCGGGCGCTACATCGGCACCGGCAGCATCGACATCACCGCGGACCGGGACGAGGGCTGGACCAACTGGGGCACCTACCGGGTCATGATCCACGACTCCGACACGGTGGGTTTCTACATCTCCCCGGGCAAGCACGGACGCATCCACCGGGACAAGTACCAGCAGACCGGGGAGTCGTTCAAGATGGCCATGTCCTTCGGCCATGACCCGCTGGTCTTCCTGGGCGGCAGCATCGAAGTGCCCTACGGGGTGCCCGAGTACGACTTCCTGGGCGGCATCCGCGGGGAGCCGCTGGAGGTGGTCAAGGCGCCGTACTCCGGGTTGATGGTCCCGGCCAACGCGGAGATCGTGGTGGAGGGCGACGTGATCTTCGGAGCCGACCGGGTGGAGGGTCCGTTCGGGGAGTGGACGGGCTACTACGCCAGCGCGGAGCGGAACGAGCCCATCGTGAAGATCAAGAGGCTGTACCACCGGAACGACCCCATCATCCTGGGCTCCCCGCCGGGAAGGCCCCCGGCCGAGCTCGGCTGGTACCGTTCCTACCTGCGTTCCGCGCTGATCTGGGACGAGATGGAGAAGGCCGGAGTGCCGGACGTGAAGGGCGTGTGGCTGATGGTGGCCGGAGGCAGCCGCCTGGTCATGGTGGTCTCCATCAAGCAGCGCTATCCGGGACATGCGCGGCAGGCCGCGGTGGTGGCCTCCCAGTGCCACGCGGGCGCGTACCTGGGCCGCTACGTCATCGTGGTGGACGACGACATCGACCCTTCCCACACCGACGACGTGATCTGGGCCATGGCCACGCGCTCGGACCCGGACGCGGACATCGACATCATCCGGCGCGCCTGGAGCGGCCCCCTGGACCCCATCGTGCACCCCACCAAGAAGGGCTTCAACTCCCGCGCCATCATCGACGCGTGCCGCCCGTACGAGTGGATGAGCGAGTTCCCGCCGGTGGCGGAATCGAGCCGGGAAGTGCTGGACGCCACCGAGAAGAAGTGGGGCAAGGTGCTGTTCAGCAGCAACGGCGCCGGTTCGTAGCCGGCGGCCCGAAAGATCAGGGTTCGGCTTGGGACGGCGGGCTCATCACGATGGTGACGGGCTCGCCGTCTCTTCGTATGCGGAAGTCATGCCGTGCGGGGGAGAGGAGGACCGCTTCCAGTTCCCGGGTGTTGCGCACGGTCTTGCCGCCGACTCCGACGATCACGTCCCCGCGTCGGAACCCCAGGTCCGAGGCGGGACTGCCGGACTCCACGTGGGAAACCAGCACGCCTTCCCGCAACGCGGTTGCGAACAGCTTCCCCAACTCCGCGGTGAGGTCCTGCATGTGCATCCCCATCCTGCGGATGAAGCCCTGCGGGCGCTCGGCGTCGTCGAACGGGATGCTCCCGGACAGGACTTCCGCGGTGGCGTAGATGGGCGCGCCGGTCCGCAGCGCCACCGCGATGGCGTCGCTGGGACGCGAATCCACCGGGATGCGGCGTTGCCCGGCCTTGAGGGTGATGACCGCGAAATAGGTGTCGTCCCGCAGTTCCGTGATGGTGACTCGTTCCAGGGCCGCGTCCAGGCCCTGCAACAGGTTCCGCACCATGTCGTGCGTATTGGGCCGCGGAAGCGGTTTCCCCTCCAGGGCCAGGGCGATGGACGCCGCCTCCGCGGCGCCGATCCAGATGGGCAGCAGCCGGCCCGCTCCCGCCAGGACCACCACGGGCGTGCGGTTGGCGGGGTCCATGACCACCTGCCGGACCTCCATGCGGACGGGGGAAGCGGCAACGCCCTGGAACGGCAGCAGCAGGCACGCCCCCAGCAGGGCTCCCCGGAAGGCCGGTCCCGGCGCGGCCGGGAAGCCGAGCCGCCGCGCTCGAAGCAGATCCAATGCGTCCCCGCGTCGCATGGGGCGAGCTTATCCACCGCGGCTTCCGGGTGTCAAGGAACCTCCGATCCATTTCGGCTCGAACTCCCTCTCCCCGTGGGAAAGCGCGTCCTTCGACTTCGCTTCGCTACGCTCAGGATGAACGGAGGACTTCGCTTCGCTACGCTCGGGACGAATGGGGGCCTTGGTTTCGCTACGCTCGGGATGAACGGAGGACTTCGCTTCTTTACGCTTGGGACGAACGGAGACGATCGTTCAGGGTTTCCTCGGCAGGAACCGGGCCGCGTGCGCGTGGACCCGCGGGAGGGCCGCGGAGCGGTCTCCGGGCTTCTCCCCGGACCGGCGTCCCGCGCCGTGAACGAACGCGGGACGTGGAAGGGCAAGCCATGAGGATCGCAATGCTGCCCGACGTCCTGATCGACCGCATCGCGGCCGGGGAAGTGGTGGAGAGGCCGGCGTCGGTGGTGAAGGAGTTGCTGGACAACGCGCTGGACGCCGGGGCCGGCGAGGTGTCCGTGCTGGTGGAGGGCAACGGAACCTCCCGCATCAGGGTGAGCGACGACGGCCAGGGGATCGCCTTCGAGGACCTGGCCCTGGCCTTCGAGCGCCATTCCACCAGCAAGATCCGCAGCGAGGCGGACCTTGCGGAGATCGCCACCATGGGGTTTCGCGGGGAGGCCCTGCCCAGCATCGCTTCGGTGGCCGCGGTGGAGATGGCGTCGCGGCCGGCGTCGCAGGAAGTCGGGGGCAAGGTCCGTGTGGAGAACGGACGCAAGGGGACTCCCGCGGCCGCGGGCTGCCCTCCGGGCACCAGCGTGGAGGTGCGGGACCTGTTCTACCACGTTCCCGCCCGGCTCAAGTTCATGAAGTCCCCCCGCACCGAGGTCAAGCACGTGGCCGACGTGGTGGACCGGGTGGCGTTGGCGCATCCGTCGGTGCATTTCCGCCTCCATCACGGGGGCAAGAGGCTCGCGGACTACCCCGCCGCGGCCAAGCTCCATGACCGCGTGCGGCAGGTCCTGGGCGAAGCCGGCAGCGACTTGGCGCCGTTTTCCCTGAGCCGCGGGCACGTGCAGTGCGCGGGTTTCGCCAGCCAGGCCCCCAAGTCCTTCGGCAACTCCCGGTACGTGGTCACGTTCGTCAACCGCCGGTTCGTGCGCGACAAGCTGCTGGCCCACGCCGTGCTGAAGGCCTACGACACGCTGCTCATGAAAGGGCGCTTCCCCGCGGCGATCCTCTACCTGGAGCTGCCCTACGGCTACGTGGACGTGAACGTCCACCCGGCCAAGACCGAGGTGCGCTTCCGCCGCCAGTCCGAGCTCTACGAGACGGTGCTGTCCGCGGTGCGCGGAGCCCTCAAGTCCGCGGCCGAAGGGGGATCGTTGCCGTTGTCGGGCAACGCTCCGGACCCGGGGGCGGCGCCGGACTTGGCGGGTACCCGTGAGCCGGTCCCGGAGTACCGCGGCGCCGGGGTCTCCCAGGCCCCGGGTCTCAAATTCCGGGGCCCTTTCCCGCCGCCGGCGGGCGCGGGTCTCCACGCGGCCGAATCCCCCGCCCGCGCCGAGGGCCGCGGCTTCTCCTCGCTGACCGTGGTGGGACAGGTGCTGGGCTGCTACATCCTCTGCCACGGCGATCCGGGGATGGTGCTCATCGACCAGCACGCGGCCCATGAACGCATCGCCTTCCAGCGCATGCACGACGACCTGGAGCAGGGCCGCATCGAGCGGCAGGAGTTGCTGATGCCCCAGGTCCTGGAGTTGCCCGCGGCCGAGGCCCTGGTCCTCGAAGGGCGGCTCGGCGCCCTGGAACGGGCCGGGTTCACGGTGGAGCCCTTCGGCAGGAACACCTTCTCCCTGAGGGCGGTGCCGGCCCTTCTGGCCGAGGGCGACTACCGCCATGCGCTGCGCGCCATGGTGGGCGAGTTCGCCGAGACCGGCCGGTCCGGAGAGTTGCACCGAGGCTTGGAGGAGCGGCTCATGAGCATCGCATGCCACAGCGTGATCCGGGCCAACCGGCTGCTGGAAAAGGACGAGATGGAGGCGCTCCTGCGGGAGTTGGACGAGACCGACTTCGCCACCCAATGCCCCCACGGACGGCCCGTGACGGTCCGGTTCAGCCGCGGCCAGTTGGAGCGGATGTTCCGGCGCGCCTGACCGCGGGACGGCGCGGCGCGCACGACCGGGAGCGGTGCGGCCCGTGAACCCCAAACCCAGGATACTGCTCCTCGTGGGACCCACGGGCGTCGGCAAGACCGACGCGGCTCTGGCCCTCGCGGACCGGCTCCATGCGGAGATCGTCAGCGCCGACTCCATGCAGGTCTATCGCTACATGGACATCGGCACGGCCAAGCCCACCCCCGCCCAACGACGGCAGCGGCCGCACCACCTGCTGGACGTGGTGGACCCGGACCAGGACTTCCACGCCGCGCTGTTCCGGGAACACGCCCTCCGGGCCATGGAAGGCATACGGGCCCGGGGCCGGAACGTGCTGGTGGCGGGGGGCGCCGGTCTCTACGTGAAGGCCCTGTGCCGGGGGCTGTTCCCGGGACCGGGAGCGGACCCGGAGCTGCGGGGCGAGCTGGAGCGGGAGTTTGCGGAACGCGGCCCGGAGCGCCTCTTCGAGCGCCTGATGCGGCTGGACCCGGAGGCCGCGGCGCGGATCCATTGCCGGGACCGGACCCGCGTGGTGCGCGCCCTGGAGGTGGTCCTCGGCACCGGCCGGCCGCTGAGCCGATGGCAGCGCGAGCACGGGTTCGGCGACCGCTCCTTCGACGTGCTCGGAGTGGGCCTGGACCGCCCCCGGGCGGATCTGTACGAGCGCATCGACCGCCGCTGCCGGCGGATGATGGCCGAAGGGCTGCTGGACGAGGTCCGCGGGCTCCTGGACATGGGCTATGCCCCGGGCCTCCGCAGCATGCAGAGCGTGGGCTACCGGCAGGCGGCGCTGTGCGTCACGGACCGCCTCGACGCCGCGGACGCCCTGTCGTCCATGCAGCGGGCCACCCGCCGCCTGGCCAAGCGCCAGCTCACCTGGTTCCGCGCGGACCGAAGCCTCCACTGGCTCCACCCGGACCGGGTGGACGACATCGGCGAGCTTTGCAGCGCCTTCCTCGACGGTCCGTAGTTGACGGAACCGGGCTTTGATGTTAGCAGCCTTTGGGCATGACCGGAGCCACAGCGCGCATGTCCCGTGACCGGGACCGGGGCGGCCCGATGCCGCGGGTCCCTGCAGGAGGTGTCCCCTCCCCATGAAGTCGGCCGATTTCGTCGAGGCCCGGCGGCGGCTGGAAGCCAAGCCCCAATCCACCGCGGAGAAGCTCACGACCCTGGACGAGGCGGTGCGCAAGGTCCGGGACGGGGACCACGTGGCCATCGGCGGCTGCCTGTTCTCGCGCAGCCCGCTGGCGGCGTTGTGGGAGGTGCTGCGCCAGCGGCGCCGGGGCCTGACCCTTTCGCGCAACCTCATGTGCTACGAGGGCGAGTGGTTCATGGCGGCCGGGGCGGTGGACGCCCTGGTGACGAGCTGGTTCGACATCGCCCTGCCCTGGGGCCTCTCCCTCAAGCTGCGCGAAGAGGTGGAAGGGGGGCGGGTGCGGTTCGAGGAGTGGAGCCACCTGGGACTCGGCCTGCGCTACCGCGCCGGGGCCATGGGAGTCCCGTTCCTGCCCACCCTGACCATGCTGGGGTCGGACCTCATGGACGTCACCGAGACCCGGACCATGGAGTGTCCCTTCACCGGCGAGACCCTCTGCCTCGTGCCGGCCCTCTTCCCCGACGTGGCGCTGGTCCACGTGCATCGGGCCGACCGTTTCGGCAACTGCCAGATCGACGGCTATCCCCACATGGACGCGGACATCTCCCGGGCCGCGGCCACGGTCATCGTCACGGCCGAGGAGATCATCGAAGAGGAAGAGGTCCGCGGACGGCCGGACCGGACGGTGATCCCCGGGCTCGTGGTGGACGCGGTGGTGGAGGCCCCCTACGGCTCCTTTCCCCACGAGTGCTACGGCCTCTACGAAGCCGACTTCGGCCACTTCGAGGCCTATACCGGCGCCATCAAGGCCCGCGGCGCCGGCGTCATCGACGACTACCTGGAACGTTTCGTTTACGGCGTGTCGAACCACCGGGAGTACCTGGCGCTGTTCGGCGAAGAGGCGCTGGCGCGGCAGAAGCGTTGCGCCGAGGAGATCCTGGGTCCGCGATGAACTATTCCGCCACCGAGCTCCTGGCCGTGGTGGCCGCCCGCCAGCTCGCGGGGGCCGCCTCGGTGTTCGCCGGCGTGGGGGTGCCGCTGGTGTCCGCGGTGCTCGCCCAGAAGACCTGTGCGCCCCGGCTCGTCATCGTGGTGGAGGGCGGCAGCATGGGGCCGCACATCGTGCCCGGGCGGTTGCCGTACTCCACCAACGAGATGCGCACCGCGCCCCGGGCCCAGATGCTGCCGGGAATCACCGACACGTTCCTGTTCGCCCAGCGGGGGTTCCTCGACGTGGGGTTCGTGGGCGGCGCGCAGATCGACCGCCACGGCAACCTCAACTCCAGCGTCATCGGCAGCTACGAGCGTCCCAGGGTCCGGTTGCCCGGCAGCGGGGGCGCCAACGACATCATCTCGTTGTGCCGCAACGTCATGGTGGTCACCATGCACGAGCGGCGGCGGTTCGTGCCCCAGGTGGATTTCGTGACCAGTCCGGGCTTCCTCCGGGGCGGGGACTCGCGCCGCCGGGCGGGACTCCTGTTCGGCAGGGTCAGCCGCATCGTGACCCATCTGGGCACCCTGGCCTTCGACCCAGGGACCAAAGCCCTGCGGCTGGAGAGCCTCCACCCCGGGGTCTCCGTGGAGCAGGTCCGGGACAACACCGGGTTCGACTTGCCGGTTCCCGACCGGGCACCGGTCACCGAGGCCCCCGGCGCGGACGAGTTGGAGACCCTGCGCAGCATCGACCCGGAGAGGAACTTTCTCGGGTAGGGGTCGAAGAAGTCCTGCCCGTTGGCGCTCGAAGGAGGTGGAACCATGGCCGTGCAGGTTGGAGTCGCCATCCGCAACTTCGTGGGTCCCGGCGAGACCCCGGACGTGGAGGGGTTGATCCGTTACGCCCGGAGGGCCGAGGAGTTGGGCTTCGAGTCCCTCTGGGCATGGGACCACATCCTGCTGGGGGTGAACCCGAGTTTTCCGGTGCTGGACTCCCTCACCATACTCACCGCCATCGCCGCCCGGACCGAGCGCATCCGCCTGGGGACCGGGGTCATGGTGCTGCCGTTGCGCAACCCGGTGGTGGCGGCCAAGGTCCTCGCCAGCCTGGACCAGATATCCAACGGCCGCCTGCTGCTGGGCGCGGCCGCGGGCTGGTACGCCCGGGAGTTCGACGCCATCGGCGTCTCCTACCGGGAGAGGGGCCGCATCTTCGAGCGTAACCTGGAGTTGCTGGTGCGGTTGTGGACCGAGGACGCGGTGACCGAACAGGTGGACGAGTTGAACCTCCGGTCCGCGGTGCTCCTGCCGAAACCGGTCCAGAAGCCCCACCCGCCGATACTGATCGGGGGCTACATCGACCGGGTGCTGCGGCGCGTGGGCCGCATGGGAGACGGCTGGCTCACCTACTTCTACACGCCAGAGAGCTTCACCCGGAGCTGGGGCAAGATCCTGGACGCAGCGCAGGCGGCCGGGCGCGACCCCTCCGGGCTCACCGCCACCAACCAGCTCGCCATCTACGTGGGGCCGTCCCGGGAGGCGGTGGAGGAGCCCATGCGCCACTGGCTCTCCACCGAATGGGACATCGCCAAGCGGAGCGAATCCACCATCGATCACGCCATCCGGGGAACCGCGGACGACTGCGTGGAGCAGCTCAGGGCCCACGTGGACGCCGGCATCCACCGCATCATCCTGATCCCCTACCGCTACGAGATGGAGCAGTTGGAGGCCATCGCCGCGGACGTGGTCCCCAGGCTGGGAGCCTGACCCATGAGGTTCGACTATTTCGAGCCGAGGTCGCTGGAGGAAGCGAGCGGCCTGCTGCGGGAAGGGAAGGGGGACCGCAGACCCCTTGCCGGAGGCACCGACATCGTCATACAGTTGCGCCGTCGGGCGGTCCGCTGCCAAGGGCTGGTGAACCTGAAGCGGATCCCGGAACTCTGCGGATGGAACTGCGAGCCCGGGGCGGGGCTCCGGCTCGGGGCCTGCGCTCCCATGCGGGACCTGGAGACGGCCGCGTCCGTGGGCAGCCGTTTCCCCTCGCTCCACGAGGCCCTCCGGGTGGTGGGTTCGTTGCAGTTGCGGAACATGGCCAGCGTCGGCGGCAACCTGTGCAACGCCTCGCCGTCCGCGGACACGGCCCCGCCGCTGATGGCCCTGGGCGCGGTGACGCGGGTGTGGACCCGCGAGTCCCGGCGGGAGACGACGCCGGTGGAGGCTTTCTTCACCGGACCCGGGCAGTCGGTGCTGGACGCGGGCGGGCTGCTGCTGGCGGTGGAGGCGCCGGAGCCGCCGCCCCTGACCGGCGACGCGTTCGAGCGCTTCACCCCCCGGTCGGCCATGGACATCGCCATCGCCAGCGCCGCGGCCTCTGTGACCCTGGACCCCGTCCGGGGCCGGGTGCAGGCCGTGCGCATCGCCCTGGGCGCGGTGGCGCCCACGCCCCTCATGGCTCCCAGGGCCGAAGAGCGGGTGCGGGAGAAGGAGCCCACCCCGGAGGCGCTGGAGCAGGCGGGAAGGGCGGCCATGGACGAATGCCGGCCCATTGACGACATCCGCGGCTCCGCGGGCTACCGCAGGGAGTTGATACGGGTCCTGGTGCAGCGGGTGCTCGCCCGGGCGGTGGCGCGCGCACGCTCCCGGGAGCGGACGGAAACCGCATGAGACAACGTTACGACCTACGGGTGAACGGCCGCACCCGGGCCGCGGAAGCGGAGCCGCACGAGTCCCTGCTGGACGTGCTGCGCGACCGGCTGCGGCTCACCGGCAGCAAGAAGGGGTGCAACGAGGCCGAGTGCGGGTCGTGCACGGTGCTGCTCGACGGGCGGCCGGTGGTGTCGTGCCTGGTGCTGGTGGCCGACGCGGTGGACCGGGAAATCGTGACCATCGAAGCGCTGGCCGAAGACGGCGGGCCGCATCCGCTGCAACGGCAGATGGTGGAGCAGGGGGGCGTCCAGTGCGGCTACTGCACCCCGGGCATGATCGTGAGCGCCTGGGCGCTGCTGCGGGACGTCTCGGACCCCACGGACGAGGAGATCCGCTTCGCCATAGCGGGGAACATCTGCCGCTGCACCGGGTACGGCAAGATCGTCAAGGCCGTCCGCGCCGCGGCGGCCGAACTCAGGGAACGCGCGGGAGCGGAGTAGGGAATCCATGGACCATCGAGACATCCGGGATGGATTCCCCCACCCTGACATTCCTGTCGTCGTTCGTCCTGATCCTGTCTCCGTTCGTCCTGGTCCCGTCTCCGTTCATCCTGAGCGTAGCGGAGCGGAGTCGAAGGATGCGCCCATGCTCCCCCGATCGTTCGGAGGTTCCGTAACATGAACGACCCTGCGTCCAGGGAAACCGGCCGCTCCTACCACTGGATCGGCAGGAACGTCACCAAGCCCGACGCCATGGAGAAGGCGCTGGGGGCCACCGAGTACGTGGGCGACATGATCGTCCCGGGCATGCTGCACGCCAAGATCCTGTGGGCGGGAACCCCGCACGCGGCCATCCGCCGCATGGACACCCGGGAGGCGGCGAAGACGCCGGGGGTGGAAGCCGTCCTCACCGCCGCGGACGTGCCCGGAACCAACCGCTACGGACTCGCGGTGCCGGACCAGCGGGTGCTGGCGGACGACAAGGTGCGGTCCGCGGGCGACGCCCTGGCGGTGGTGGCCGCGGAAGACGAGGAGGCGGCCGAAGAGGCGGTATCGAAGATCCGGGTGGAGCTGGAGCCCCTGCGGCCCGTGCTCACGTTCGAGGACGCGCTGGACCCGGAAGCGCCCGCGGTGCACGAAGGCGGCAACGTCTTCCAGCACACCACCGTGCGCAAGGGTGACGTGGAGCAGGGCCTCCGGGAGTCGGACGTGGTGGTGGAGGGGTCGTACCGCACCCATCGGATGGACCACGTGCCCATGGAGCCGGAAGCGGGCTTGGCCTGGCTCGATCCCTCGGGAGTGCTGAACATCCTGGTGGGGACCCAGTACCCCTACCGGGACCGTCGGCAGATCGCGCCGGCCCTGGACCTGCCCATGAACCGGGTGCGGGTGATACAGGCGCCCATCGGCGGCGGCTTCGGGCGCAAGGACGACATCACGGCCGAGATCCACGTGGGGATGCTGGCGTTGAAGACGCGCCGGCCCGTGCGCCTGGTCTATACCCGGGAGGAGTCCCTCATCGCCAACACCAAGCGCCACCCCATGTCCATGAAGTTCCGCACCGGCGCCCGCTCCGACGGACGGTTGACCTTCCTGGACGGCGACATCTACGGCGATACGGGGGCGGGGGTCTCCCTGGGGGCCTACGTCATCAAGAAGGCGGGCATCCACGCCACCGGCCCCTACGACGTTCCCCACATCCGGGTGGACACCTACACCCTCTACACCAACAACCTGGTTTCCGGCGCCATGCGCGGCTTCGGGGTGATGCAGGCCGCGGTGGCCCACGAGTCCCAGATGGACAGGTTGGCGCACCGTCTGGAAATGTCGCCGCTGGAGTTCCGGCTCAGGAACTGCCTCAAGCCGGGGCTCGCCTCCGCCACCGGGCAGGCCATGAACGAGGGGTGCGGCATCGAGGCCACGCTCCGGCGCATCCGGGACTACATGGACGCCCACGGCCTGCGGTTCGAGCGATCATGGCAATAAGAAGAGGATTCGGCATCGGCTCCATGTACTACGGCATCGGCTACGGTTTCAGCCGGGCCGACATCGGCTCGGCCGAGATCGAGATGGCCGAGGACGGCACCACCACCGTGTACTCGGGAGCCTGCGACATGGGCCAGGGGGTCATGACCGTGGTGACCCAGGTGGCCGCGGAGGAGCTGGGCATCGAGCCCGGGCAGATACGGGTGGTGGCCGCGGACACCGGCAGCACCCCGGACGCGGGGCCCACCTCCGGCAGCCGCGCCACTTTCGTCCAGGGCGTGGCGGTGCAGCGGGCGGCCGCGGACCTCCGGGACCAGCTCCTGGACATGGCCTCGCGCATGCTGGAGTGTCCCAGGGAGAACCTGCAACTGCGTGAGGGGCAGGTGTGCGAGACGCGGACGGACCGGCCGCTGGTGTCGGTGGGCAAGGTCGCCCACCAGCTCCATTTCCACGGCCGGCGGGCGGCCGCCTGGGGCTGGCACGACAACACCACCGACGACGTGGACCCGGAGACTTCCCAGGGCGACGCCTACGCCACCTATGGCTGGGCCACCCAGTTGGCGGAAGTGGAGGTGGATACGGAGACCGGGCGCGTGCGCCTCACCAAGCTCGTCTCGGCCACGGACGCGGGCAAGGCCATCAACCCCGCGGCGGTGGAAGGGCAGATCGAGGGCGGCGCCGCCATGGGCCTGGGTTACGGACTCTACGAGCAGCACATCCTGGAGGACGGCGTGCCGCGCACGGGTTCGCTGGCCTTCTACCTGGTGCCCACCGCCATGGACGTGCCGGACATCGAGTGCGAGATCGTGGAGGTGGCCGACCCCAGGGGGCCGTTCGGGGCCAAGGGGGTGGCGGAGCCGGCCACCATCCCCACCACCCCGGCCATCCTGAACGCCATCTACGACGCCATCGGCATCCGCATCACCGAGACGCCGGTGACGCCGGAACGGGTCTTCACCGCCATCCGGGAGGCCAGGGCCCGGGGCGAGTTCCGCGAAGACTGACGGGCGAAGCGAGGAGGCAACCGCTTGGGTCATCGGGTCGGACTGCTCATCCCTTCCTCCAACACGGTCATGGAGGTGGACTTCTACCGCTGCCTGCCGCCGGCGGCCACGGTCCACACCGGGCGCATGTACATGGAAGCCACCACCGTCGAGGGCGAGGAGGCCATGCTGGACCGGCACACGCTCCCCGCGGCCAGGGACGTGGCCACCGCCCGGCCGGACGTGGTGGTGTTCGGCTGCACCAGCGCCGGGGCGCTGCGCGGCAACGCCTACGACGCGGAACTGTGCCGCCGGATATCCGAAGTCACCGGCAAGCCCACCGTCAGCGTCATCGAGTCGGTGCGGAGCATGCTGGCGGTCCTGGAGGCGCGGCGCATCGCGGTGCTGACCCCCTACATCGAGGAACTCAACGTCCGCATCAAGGCCAGCGTGGAGGACGACGGCATCGAGGTGGCGTCCATCCACGGCATGGGCATCAGCGTCAACTTCAACTTGGCGCTGGTGGAGCCGCGGGAGATCCTGGCCTTCGCCCGGGAGAAGCTGGGCCCCCGCCCGCAGGTGGACGCCCTGTTCATCTCCTGCACCAACTACCAGGCGGTGGCGACCCTGCCGCAACTGCGCCAGGCCTACGACCTGCCCGTGGTCACCAGCAACCAGGCCGCCCTGGAAGCCGTGAGCCGCGCCCTCGACCTGGAACCGGCCGAAGCCGCGGCCCATCCCGGAGGATAGGGCGCTTCCGGGTTTCGTGTGGGTGAGGCAGGGGGGAAAGGGGAGCGGCAGGGGTCAAGCCGTCGTTCCACCGCGCCTGCGGAGCCTGCCCCGGCAGGCAGTAAGCCGGGAGGCAGGCGCCGCGCAGCTCGTGCCCGCGAGCTTATCCCCGCGTAAGCAGGGAAGCCGGTAGCGGGCAACGGGAATCCACTGTGCTTGCCGTCGTTCCTGCGAAAGCCCACCTCGTCATTCCCGCGAAAGCGGGAATCCACTTGGGGAACATCTGGTTTATTCCCTGTTCCAGGAGGACAAGGGGGTATTGTCCAACAAGAAAGTGGGCACGAAGGAGGGAGCGGGTATGAAACGGCAGGAACATCCGGACAATCGAGACATGGAGGGTGGATTCCCTCACCCTGACCCCCATCCCCGTTCGTCCTGAGCGTAGCGCAGCGGAGTCGAAGGGCGCAAGAACATGGCCGAACGCATCTACATCCTGGATGGGGACAACCTGGAGTCGATGGAAGAACAGCGGTTCGAGTCGGAAGACCACATGCAGAAACTCCTTGCCGAGTACCCCCATTTGCTGGACGGAGAACAAATGAGTCCGGGCAACCCCCGGCGATGGCTGCTCGTCAAGCGCGAGATGGGCGTACCGGCCGCGTCCGGCGAGTCCGACCGCTGGTCGCTGGACCACCTGTTCGTTGACCAGGACGCCGTGCCGACGCTCGTCGAGGTGAAGCGGGGTTCGAACACACAGATACGGCGTGAGGTCGTCGGCCAGATGCTGGACTATGCCGCAAACGCCTCGCAGTTCTGGACACCGGAAACCTTGCGCCAGTCCTTCGAGAAGACTTGGGGAGATTCCGCAGCCACAGACAAGGCGCTGCAAGACCTGCTCCAGCCCGAGGACGAAGAACTGGACGCAGAGGCGTTTTGGCGCAAAGTCGCCAGGAACCTCGACGCCAAACGCCTGCGCTTGCTGTTCGTGGCAGACGCCATACCCACTGAACTCGCCCGCATCGTCGAGTTCCTGAACGCGCAACTGCGTGACAACATCGAGGTGCTGGCCGTCGAGGTCAAGCAGTTCAAAGGCGAGTCCGAGGCGCGCAGCACGCTCGTGCCTCGCGTCATTGGACACACGGCGGCCTCGCCGAGCAAGCGTGACGGGTCCCACAAGCGCACGAAGATCGACCGCAACTCCTTCTTGGACAACTTGCCCGGTGATGAGGTGCGTCGTGCAACCCAACGGCTCTTTGGGATCGCCGAGGAGCATGGAGCCAAAGTCGTACCAGGTGATAAAGGCTTCTCTATCAGGGTGAAACCTCCTGAAGAGAGCTATCCTTGGCTCATCACAGTGGCCTGGTTCTACCCGCCTTCCGACAGCCCTTTCTGGATGGGGTTGCGCGATTACGCATTCGGAGAAAGCGCATCCAAGGACTCCCCTGCCTACGCCTCGCTGCTTCATCCCAAGCGCCTGAAGATCCTGGATGATTGGGTCAGCCAGTTCGAAAATGATCCTTTCGGCGAGCAGCACCGTCGCCCTGACACAGTGAGGGCTCGGTTAATCGCGCACCATGACGTGGCGACGCATGTAGAGACATTGGCGGCAAGGCTCGCCAAAGTGCTTGACGACCTGCAAACCTCCTGACGCCTGCCCATGCCTGCTATCCTCGGCTCTTCCGGCTTTTGAGTGGATCGGCTTGCACGGAAGCCCTGCCCCAACCCCATAGGCGCTAGAGCGCGTCCTTCGACTCCGCTTCGCTACGCTCAGGACGAACGGGTATGGGGGTCAGGGTGAGGGAAAATGGATCGAGAAGAGTATCCAACCCGGAGAGGTTCATACAACGAGACCAAAGTGGATTCCCGCTTTCGCGGGAATGACGGTGCGGGGTTTTTTGCGGGAACGACGGCAAGCGCCGTTGCCCGCTACCGGCTTCTCCGCTTACGCAGGGCCAATCCGCAACCAGGGTCCATGTCCGCGGCGCCGCCCGGGGCTTCTCCGCTTACGCGGGGACGATCCGCACCAGCAATAGCAGGCGAACCAGGTGAGCCTGGCTTCTCCGCTTACGCGGGGACGGTCCCTACGCCAGCCCGGACAACAGCGCCAGTGCGGGGGCTACGCGGATTCCTTCCGGGGTTACGTAGTCCTTCACGCCGATGGCGGAGACCTGCCATGCCTCGGCCTTGGGGAACCTTGCCTTCAGGTACTTGAGGCCTCGGTCCGGAGGGGCGTCGGACCACTTGCATTCGACCAGCAGCGACGGGGTTCTCCGCTGCTCGACGACGAAATCGACTTCCCGGCCGTCCTTGTCGCGGAAGTAGCGCAACTCCAGGTCCAACCCCTCGGTGTCCTGTTGGTGGTGGACCCACTTGAGCAGGTGGCAGGCGGTGAGGTTCTCGAAACGCGCCCCGTCTTCGGGCGCCAGGGTCCAGTCGAAGTGGTAGTGCTTGCACTGCTTCTTGACCGCGCGCAGGCGGGGCGAGCCGAACGGCGGCAGCCGGAAGATGGCGTACAGCCGCTCCAGGGCGCCGAGCCAGGCGTCCGCGGTCTTGTGGCTCACCTGCAAGTCCTCGCGCAGGGCGTTGACGGAAAGCGGCGCGCCCACCCTCTCGGGCAGGGCCAGCATCATCAGCTCCAACTGGCCGAGGTCCCGGACCTGCTCGAGGGTGGCCGCTTCCTCGCGCACGAGCCGGGCCCGGTACTCCCGGGACCAGCGCCTTGCTTCCCGGCGGCTGCCCGACAGCCAGGGCTCGGGAAAGCCGCCGAGCTCCAGCAGGTCGCGCAGCTCCGCGGGCGTGCCCACGCCCGCTTCGGCCACGGAGAAGGGATGCAGCCGCAGCAGGTGGTAGCGCCCCTGCAGGGCGTCGCCGCCGAACCTGTAGAGGTCGAGCCGGCCGCTGCCGGTCACGAGGATCCGTTGGCCCTCCCCGCGGTCGTCGTACAAGCCCTTGAGGTAGCCGCGCCACTGGCGGTATTTGTGGATCTCGTCGAAGACCCAGAGGCCGGACGGGGGCAGTTCGCGCCGCAGGATGCGATGCCGGTGCGCGGCCACGTCCCAGTTGAGGTAACCCTCCGGGGCGCCGGGCAGGCTCCGCGCGAAGGTGGTCTTGCCCACCTGTCGGGGGCCCGCCACGAACACCATCTTGCGGCGGAGGTCGGACAGGACCTGTCCGGAGAGGTAGCGGGGCGTCTCTGCCATGTCTCAAGGATACAGCTAATTTCTACCGTAGTCAAAAAAAGTCGCGGCTACTTTTGACTACGGTCAAAAAAAGTCGCAGCCACTTTCGACTCCGGTCGAAAGAGTCGTCGTGGCCCGAGCCTCCTTGCCGGTGGGCAGCCGGAAGGATCGAGCCGCCCGGGGCCTGCGTCGCCGCCTTCCGGTCCTGCCCGTCAAGTGTTATGTTCCATGCTGCAATGGCTCGACGCTTCTCAGGTCCTCGGCGTTCGGATGGCGGAGCAGGGTCGGAGTCTCCGGGGATGGACGAAATCGAGGATCGCAACCGCGCCCCGGGCGGGCGCCTGGACGGGACGTTATGGAATTCATGAAACTCGACGGGGCCGTGGACCTGCACGTGCATTCGTATCCCTGCGTCTTCCAGCGGCGGGTGGACGACCGCCAGGCGGTGCAGGCCGCGTCGGACGCGGGCATGGCCGCCATCGTGCTGAAGTGCCACCACGAAAGCACGGTGAGCCGGGCCTACCTCATCCAGAAGGACTTCCCCGACATCAAGGTGTTCGGCGGCGTGGTGATGAACCAGTTCGTGGGCGGCATCAACCCGGCCGCGGCCGAGGTGGGCCTCCGGCTGGGCGCCAAGGAGATCTGGATGCCGACCATCGACGCCGCCCACCACGTGGAGGTCCACGGGGCCAGGGGCAGCTACGACACCCAGAGTAGCGGGGCGGACTTCGTCTGGGGCGAGCCCATCTCCGCGGTCAGGGACGGCAAGGTGGTGGAGGAGGCCATGGTGGTGCTGGAGCTCGTCGCCAAGTACGACGCCATCCTGGGGACCGCCCACCTCTCCCTGGGGGAGATCGAGCTGCTGGTGAAGGCGGCCCACGAGCGGGGGGTGAAGAAGATCCTCATCACCCATCCCTATTTCCGCGTGCCCGCGGGCATGAACCTGGACTTCCTGAAGCAGATGATGCGCTACGGCGCCATCGGCGAGTTCGGCTACTGCACCATCTCGCCCATGTGGGCCTACGTCAACCTGGAGTTCACCAAGGGGATCATGGACTCCATGGGGTTCGACAACTGCGTGGTCATGAGCGACACCGGCCAGTCCCACAACCCGCTGCCCCCCGAGGCCCTGTGGCTCTACGCCCAGGGGCTCTACGAGAAGGGGGTCTCGCCCCGGAACGTGGAGAAGCTGATCGTGGACAACCCCAGGGCCATGCTGGGGCTCTGACGGGGCGCCGGCAGGAGGGAACGAACATGACGGACTGGGCATCCCGGGGACGGATCGCGGAGGACATCACCGAGGCCGCGGGCCTGACGCCGCTGCTCCGGCTGCGCAAGGTGGCCGCGGGACCCCAGTCCCTGTGCGGCAAGCTGGAGTTCATGAACCCTTCGGCGAGCCTCAAGGACCGCATCCTGCGCCGCATGGTGCGGAGCGCGGAGGAGCGCGGCGAGCTCCGGCCCGGCATGACGATCCTGGAAGCCTCCACCGGCAGCACCGGCATCGCCACCTCCATGATCGGGGCGGTGTGCGGATATCCGGTGGTGGTGGTGATGCCCGAGGGTATGAGCGAGGAACGCAAGGCCACCATGCGCGCGTACGGCGCGGAGCTGGTGCTGACCCCCGGGGCCGAGAGCGACGTGGACCTGTGCCTGGAGAAGGTGGAGGAGCTCAAGCGCGCCCATCCGGGGCGCTACTGGGAACCCGGACAGTTCTCCAACCGGGACAACATCGCGGCCCACTACGAGACCACGGGCCCGGAGATATGGCGCCAGACCGACGGCCAGGTGGACGTGTTCGTGGCCTCCCAGGGCAGCGGCGGCACCGTGTCCGGCGTGGGCAAGCGGCTGAAGGAGCAGAACCCGGACGTGCGGATCTACGCGGTGGAGCCCGAGGAATGCCCGATCCTGTCGGGCGGGTCCTGGGGACCCCACGCCATCGAGGGCATCGGCGACGGCTTCATCCCCGGGAACCTGGACCTGGACTACGTGGACGGGGTGGTCACGGTCTCCTCCGCGGACGCCATCCACATGGCCCGGCGCCTGGCGCGGGAGGAAGGCGTACTGTGCGGCATCTCGTCCGGCTGCAACGTGGCCGCGGCCAACAAGCTGTCCGCGGCGCTGCCTTCCACCGGGATGATCGTGACCATGATCAACGACACCGGCATGCGCTACTTCTCCACGCCGTTGTTCGGAAAGGAGCAGACCGTCGAGATCCCCGACCGGGAGCATCCGGTGCGGGACGAAGACCGGGCCAACCTGGCCCGCCGCAACCTCCACTTCGTCCGCTGACCATGCCCCTTCCCGTGAGCCTCACGTGCGTCCTGTGCGGCGCCGCGTACGGGGAAGACCCGCGGCGGTACGGTTGCCCCGGGTGCGGCGAGTTGGGGACCCTGCGGGCCGCCTACGACTACGACCGCATCCGGGAGACCGTGAGCCGGGACCAAGTGGGCGCGGCGCCGTTCCGGGACCACTGGCGGTACCTGCCGCTGCTTCCCCTGGCGGCCGAACGCGTCGAGTTCCCGCTGGCGGTGGGGGGGACGCCCCTCTATCCGGTCCCGGGTCTGCGCAAGTCCCTGGGCCTGGAACGGCTCTGGATCAAGGACGACACCGTCAACCCCTCGGCCTCCCTGAAGGACCGGGCCAGCTCCGTGGTGCTGCTCAAGGGGCGGGAGCTCGGCCGGCGCGAGTTCGCTGCCGCCTCCACCGGCAACGCCGGCGCGTCGCTGGCGTGCCTGTCCGCGGCCCTGGGGGCGCGGTGCCATATCTTCGTGCCCGAGTCGGCACCCAGGGCCAAGGTGGCCCAGCTCCTGGTGTTCGGCGCGGACGTGCTCCCGGTCCGGGGCGGCTATTCCGAGGCCTTCAGCCTCTGCGTCCGGGCCAGCGACGAATTCGACTGGTACAACCGCAACACCGGTTACAACCCCTACACCGTGGAGGGGAAGAAGACCGTGGCGCTGGAGACCGTCGAGCAGCTCGGCTGGGAGCCCCCGGACACCGTCATCGTCCCGGTGGGGGACGGGTGCATCCTGAGCGGGGTGTGGAAGGGGCTGGTGGACCTCCACGGACTGGGATGGATCTCCCGGCTGCCCCGGCTGGTGGCGGCCCAGGCCGAAGGCTCCCAGGCCGTCAAGCTGGCGCTGGAAGGGGACGGGGTGGTCCGTCCGGTGACGCCGGACACCCTGGCCGACAGCATCAGCGTGGCGCTGCCGCGCAACGGCGTCATGGCGGTGCAGGACCTGAGGGCCTCCGGCGGGAGCGCGGTGAGCGTGTCCGACGGCGAGATCCTCGAAGCCATGCCGTTGCTGGGAAAGACCACGGGACTCTTCGCCGAGCCCGCGGCGGCCGTAGCCGTGGCGGCGCTGGTGAAGCTGGTGGACCGAGGCGACGTCTCGCGCACGGAACGGGTGGTGGTGCTGTCCACCGGCCACGGCCTCAAGGACGTGGACGCCGCGTTGCGCTCCGTCCGGCCGCCGGCCCCCCTGGACTGCTCCCTGGACGCGGTCCGGGAACGGTTCCGCGGCGGCGGGTGAGAGCGCGTCCTTCGACTCCGCTCCGTTACGCCCAGGACGAACGGAGGCGGAAAGGAACGGAGACGGGGGGCGAACAGGGACGGGGGCGAACGGGGACGGGAGGGTCAGGGTGACGGGGCCATCCTCCATGTCCCGATCCTTCGGATGTTCCATGAGGGGGTTCGAGTGTCGCAGGATCTACAGGGTTTCCTGAAGCGGTTGAAGGACCAACGCCCCGAGCAACTGTTCGAGGTGGAGCAGGCCGTGGCTGCGGAGTTCGAGGCCACCGCGGTGGTCATGGAGGCGGAGCGGCTGCCTGACTGCCCCGCGGTCCTGTTCCGGGACGTGGGAAGCGGGTTCCCGGTGGCGGCCAACGTGCTGGCGCACCGCCCCCGTCTGGCCTGGGCCTTCGATACGTCGGAAGAACGGCTGGTCCACGAGTTCAAGGAGCGCATCCAGCGGCCCGTTCCCCCCAAGTTGTGCAAGGACGCCCCGTACCGGGAGAACAGCGTGCTCCACCGGGAGGTGGACCTCCGGCGGCTTCCGGTCCTGACCCATTTCGAGCAGGACGGCGGCCCCTACGTGACCGCGGGGTTGCTGGTGGCGCGGGACCCCCTGTCGGGCATGAGCACCGCGGGGTTCCACCGGATGCAGCTCAAGGGACCGCGCAGGCTGGGGGTCAGCCTCCACTCCCGGCGGCGCATGTTCGAGTATTTCCGCCGCGCCGAGGAGAAGGGCGAGCCCCTGGAAGCCGCGGTCTGCATCGGCGTGCACCCCCTCGTTTCCCTGGGGGCCTTGACGCTGCCGCCCGCGGGGGTGGAGAAGTTCGCCTTGCAGGGGGGTCTCCTGGGCGAACCGCTGGAGCTCGCGCCCTGCGCCACGGTGGAAGTCAACGTGCCCCGGTGGTCGGAGATCGTCGTCGAGGGGCGGATCCTGAACGGGGTGCGGGAGAAGGAGGGGCCCTTCGGCGAGTTCACGGGGTACGCCTCGAATCGGAGCACCGAGAACGTCTTCGAGGCCACCGCGCTGCACTACCGGAAGGACGCCCTCTACCAGGACATCAACGGCGGCGACAGCATGGAGCATTGCCGCTGCCTGTCCATGCCGCGGGAGGTGGAGTTCACCAACGTGCTGGAGAAGACCATCCCGAACCTCAAGGCCGTGCACGTGCCGGTGCGCTCCGGCATCGGCAGCTTCCACTGCTACGTGTCGCTGCGCAAGACCGCGGAGGGACAGGGGAAACAGGCCATCTTCAGCGTGATGGGCGCCGACCACTACGTGAAGCTGGTGGTGGTGGTGGACGACGACATCGACGTGTTCGACGAGGAAGCGGTGCTCTGGGCCGTGGCCACGCGGATGCAGGCCAACCGGGACGTGTTCATCGTGGATGCCGCCATGGGCACGCTGCTCGACCCCTCGGCCACCGACGCCGTCACCGCCAAGATGGGCATCGACGCCACCCGGCCCCTGGACGGGTTCGCCTCGTCCCTGTCCATCGAGCCCGGGGCGGTGGAACGGGCCCGGCGCCTGGTCCGAAACTTGGCGAAGCCGGGGGCCGGAGGCCCGCGGCCGGGAGCCCGCGGGTCGGCGCGGTAGGGGGAGGCGCCATGCTCTTCCTCACGGAACGGGACGTCCTCCGGGCCATGGAGGGCCGGGACGCCTACGGCGAAGCGGTGGCGGTCATCGAGGAGGTGCTGCGCCAGCAGTCCGCGGGCAGCACCCACCACCTCAAGCGCCTGACCATGGAGCATCCGGACCACCCGGGGCACCTCTGGCACAACATCCGCATCCTGCCGGGCATGGCGCCGGAGCTGGGGGCCGCGGCCGTGCGGGTCTATTCCGGGTACCGGGGAACCAACCGCTCGGAGGTCATCTGCCTCTTCGACTGGAAGGACATGGAGATGACCGCCATCATCTCCGACTACCACCTGCACGCCATCCGCACCGCGTCCCCTTACGGCGTGGCCGCGAAGCACCTGGCCCGGGCGGACGCGCAGACCCTGGGGGTCATCGGGACGGGACGCTACGCCCGGGGTTTCGTCCGGGCGTGCTGCTCGGTTCGCCCCATCCGGCGCGTCAAGGCGTACAGCCGAAGCGCCGAGAACCGCAGGCGTTTCTGCGAAGAGATGGCCGCGGTGCTGGAAGTGGAGGTCGCGGCGGCGGAGTCCGGCCGGGAAGCCGTTGCCGGCGCCGACATCATGCTGCTGGCCACCTCCGGGAACACCGTGGTGTTCGAGGGCGACTGGCTGGAGCCCGGGGCGCTGCTCATGTCCCTGGCCCCCGGGGAGTTCGACGAATCCACCGTGGAACGGTCGCGGGTGTTCCTCTCCGGCACGGACCAGGTGCTGGGCGACACCCCGCCCCGGAAACCTTTCCCCTCGCTCATGGCAAGCGGCCGGTTCAGCCGGGAGGACGTGGCCGCGGAGCTCTGCGACGTGGTGGCGGGGAAGGAGCCCGGACGCCGGAGCGACCGCGAGGTCATCCTCTACGAGTCCCCGGGCATGGGCATACTGGACGTGGGGATCGCGAGCTGGATCTACGGGTTGGCGCGGGAGAAGGGCCTGGGGACGGAGCTTCCCTTCGGCGAGAAAGCGGACTGAGAGGCCGTGCGCTTCAGGCCCCGCGCCGCTGTAGCGCGATGCCGCCCGCGATCAGGGCGAGTCCCGCCACCGTGCTCGCGGAAATGGCCTCTCCCACGAACCACCGGATCACGAAGAGCGAGAGGAAGGGCGTGAGGTAGATCAGTTGGCTCACCTGGGCTGTGGTGCGGGAGAGCCTGAGGGCCTGGAGCCACGTGACGAAGGTGACGCCCATCTCGAACGCGCCGATGTAGGCGGCGCCGGCCAGTCCCGGGGTCCCGGGCAGGACCAGCGCGCCGGTGAGCCACAGGTAACCGCCGGTGAACGCGCATCCGAACCCGAAGTTCACCAGCAGGCGAGTCACCGGGTCCCGGACGTCCTTGATCCCGTAGATCCAGTAGAGGGCCCATACGACGGTACTTCCCAGGGCAAGTACGGCTCCCTGGGGGTTTGCCGGACGCAGGAACCGTCCCCGGGTGGCCACGGTCGCCGCGCCGGAGAAGCCGACGGCCATGGCCGCCATCGAGCGCAGGCTGACGGGCTGCCGCAGGAGGATGATGGAAGCCAGGGTCAGCACCATGGGCCAGATGAAGTTCAGCGCCTGGGCTTCCTGGGCCGGCAGGAGGTCGTAGGCCCGGAAGACCATGAGGTAGTAGAGGAAAGGGTTCAGGAAACCCAGGCAGAGGGAGGCGCGGTAGTCGGCGAGGCGCCACTCCCGGAGCCGTCCCAGGCGACCGGTGGCCGCGGTGACCCCGAGCAGCACGGCCGTGGACGCCGCGGAGGAGTAGAACACCAGCACGTCCGCGCCCACGTGGCGCAACGAGAGCTTGAACGCGGTGGCGCACGTGGACCAGAAGAGCACCGTGAGGCCCGCGTAGAGATAGGCCCGGGTCTGTCGAGCGGCCCGCAACATGCGGCAAATCAGGACGCCGGCAGACTTCCCGGTGGAAGGAGGCCGGCATGGGACGTGGATGACATGTCGCCAACCAGGCGGGTGCGGGGTCCCACAGACCGGGAAAGCCCGCTCAGAGCAGCCTCTCCGGAACCTCGGCCGAGCCCGGCGGCTTCCTCATGGCCTCGTGGACGGGCGGCGACTCGTCGGCCCGGAAGCAGGGGCCTTCGACCACCGCGTCGAGCAGGCGCGCCTGTTCCGGGTAGCTATCGAGGGTGGCCTCCAGCACCCAGAGCAACTCCAGCAATTCGGTGGTGAACCCCGGCGTCCATCGCTCCGGGCGGATGGCGTCCAGGGGCGAGGACTTCTTGCCGCCCCGGTCCTTCATGCGGTACTTGAGCCAGGATTGGACCACCTTGAGGCCGGAGACCTCGAACCCATGGACCTCGGGCGTGACTGGCGCGAACTCGCCCGCGCCCACGTGAAGCGTCTGTGTCGCGTCGTCGTAGCGGAACGCTTCGGGATAGCTGGCAGGGTCGCCGGGCACGGCCCTGACGCATCGGGCCGCGCCGCGGGGAACCCGGCCGCGTTGCCTCCCGCCGGCGAAGCGTTCGCCGTAGGTGTGCAACCGCAACAGGCGGGCGCCCGTCCTGCGGACCCGCTCGAACAACCCGGCGTCCCTGGTGAGCGGGACCCGCAGATCGCGCGTTTCCAGTTCCTCGGAAAACCGCGCCGTAAAGGCCGGGTGGGCCAGCACGCCATAGACGTAGGCCAGGAAGTGTTCGGGAGTGACCTTGCGCCCAAGGGTCTTGCCGAGGAGGTCCTGTAGGCCGGGCAGGAGGTTGGCCTCCGAAGCGTCTGCGGTCCGGTAGAGAGGAACGATGCTCTTTCCGCTTCCGCCGGGGAAATGATGAAGGTCGGGAAGCAGCGCACAGGCGGTGAGCGCCGGGCCGTTGCCGAGGACTTGGCTGAGGAGGCTGGTCACGTAAACTTGCCGTTCGCCATGGGCGCGCCACAGCGCGGGGCGCAGGTAATCTGCCAGCCGCGTATCCAGAAAGAGGCGCTGCCGGTCGAACGACCGGTAGGCATAGCGTTCCATGCGCGGGGTCGGTGCGTCACGGCCCAGGCTGGCGATAGGCGTCGTCTCGTCTCCCGATAACAGCGGGGGGCATTCCGACGAGACCTTGCGGTCGCGTGTTTCCCTGAACGCCGCGGTCCGGTTCGCGCCCGAAGCTGCGAGCAGCGCTCGCCAACGGCGTTCCAGCGTGTCCGCATCCGGCGCGATGGGCCAAGTGCGTTTCAACTGGACGCCCGAATGCTGCCACGGCATCAGGTCGGTGAGCAGCGGCCAAGCGAAGTAATCCCCTTTGCCCGCGGGACGGAACGCCGCCTGCCACTCGTTGGGGCAGTCCTGCCAAGCCACCTTCCGGAAACCGTCGATGGCGTCGAGGGCAGCCAGCTTCTGTCTGCGCGTGCCGTCGATGCGCGCGTAGCGGACCTTCGCGGGCTCGTCCTCCTTCGCCTTGCCCGTGCGCGCCGCAACCGCAATGGCCACCGGCGTCTGGATGGCGAAGACGTTGTCGCTCTTGCGCGTGCCACGGCCCTCGCCGCCCAAGTCCAGGATCCACACTTCATCGCACACCCGCCGCATGTGTTCGCGCATGCCCCGGAAGGCGTCGCCGTCGAGGTAGCTCGACGCGGTGATGAAGCTCACCACGCCCGGCCCGCGGGCGGTGTCGTGCTCGAACACCTTCCACAGCGCCCAGCGCCAGAAATAGACGTAGAGGTTGTACAGGTTCTTGAGGTGGACGCCGCGGCCCGCTGCCACCACCGGATCGAGGAAGTCCCGGAAGATGGCGTCCGCGCCCGCGGCGCGCGAGGAAGAAGCCTTTGCCGGCAGCGCCCCGTTCTCGCCCCATCGCACCCAGGAGCCGGTGTGGTCCCCGTTGTGCGGGGTGGCGGCCTCGTGCCGGTCGTAGGGCGGGTTGCCGATACACACCAGCACCGGCGTCTCACGCTTCACTGCAAGCGCCTTGCGGCGCTGCTCCGAGATGGGCCGGAGGAACAGCGGCAGTTGCGGCGGCTCCGCGTGGGGGCTCTCCAGGGTGTCGGTCAGATAGACCCGCGCCGCGTCGGCCGACGATGCCCCCCGGTCGCGCAAGGCGCGGCTGACGCGCAACTCGCTCACCGCATACGGCCCCGCCATCAATTCGAAGCCGTAGAGGTTGTTGGCCAACTCCGCGGCTTGTCCCGCCACCGCGCCCGTCCCCTGTTCCGCTTCCACCCGCCCCAGGGCGTGTTCGACCACCCCCAGCAGGTACGTGCCCGTGCCTGCAGCCGGATCCAGCGTGACCACGCCGGGTTCCGTAAAGCCCAGCCGTCTGTTCAGGCGATGGACCAGCAGGTCGTCCACCAGACGCACCTGAGCGCGGACCACTTCCACCGGAGTGTAGTAGGCCCCGGCGTCCTTGCGCAGCTTGGGGTCGTAGGCCGCCAGGAAGTCTTCGTAGAAGTAGAGCCACGGGTCCTGCGGTCCGGCCAGCGCCGCGGGCGGCACGACTGCGAGGACCCGCAGCAGCAGGTCCAGGGACGCGCTCATCTCCGCCCGCACGCCCGGGTCGGTCAGGACTTGCAGGGCGCGGGAGAGCAGGCCGTGCTGTGCGGCGAGGGCGGCCTGGGCCCCTTCCAGCGTCAACGGGTCCGCCCCCTCGCTGCGCCCCAGCAGCAGGGCGAAGGCGACGGTCTGGGCGTAGGCGTCGGCGAACTGGACGTCCGAGGCGTGAGGGAACAGCAGTTGCCGCCAGTCCCCGGCCAAGTGAACGAGAGGGGAGGCCGGGTCGGCGAGGGCGTCGGCCACGTCGTCCCGCAGCATCCGGCACAGGGGGGCCAGCAGGTCGGCGAAGCGCCGGAGGTCCATGCGGCCCTTGCCGTCCAGGGGCAGGAGCGGCTCCCACGACAGGAAGTCCCGCACCAGGCGCTCGACGCCGGGAGCGTCCTCCACCGCCGCGGCGTGCCGGCCGTCACGGGCCACATCCCCCGAAAGCCGGACCACGCCTCCCGCCCGTTCGCCGCCCCGGTACAGCGCCCATTGGTTGCCGTCGGTGTAGAGGAGGTTGGGGATCGCCGAAAAGCGCTGGAACTGTTGGCGGTTGCGGCCCTTGAAACGGGCTGCGTCAGCGCCCGTGCCCGGGGCCTTGATCTCCACGTAGCCGACGAGCAGGCCGTTGCCGTGAACCGCGTAGTCGGGCCGGCCGAGCCGGTCCGGCAGCGGCGTCTCGCCGGTGCAGGTGACGCGCCGGCCCAAGGCCGCGGCGACGTCCGCCATGAAGGTTTCGAACGGGGCGCGGAGCTGGTCTTCGGGCTCCCCCGCGGTGGGTTGCGTCGTCTTCTCCGTCACCGCAGCGGCCAAGTCTTGCAGCGCCCCGTGGATGGACACGTGGTTGTTCATGGAGCTTCTTCACGCCCGAAAAGCGTTCCCGGACCCTCCCGGGGGAACGGGATTCGACCCTGCCAAGCGGTGGACTCGATTCATCGAGCGTATAGCATATTCCCATCCGGGAACGTTACCGAAGGGGGCTGGGGCTCTTCCGGCTTTCGTGTGGTCAAGGTAGGGGGAAAGGGGAGCGATAGGAGTCACGCAGTCATTGCTCCGCAGACGCCCACCCGTCGTCAGTCCCGCGAAAGCATGTCCTCGCGGAAGCGGGGACGGGAATCCAGACCCTGCGAGCAAACCGGATGGATTCCCGCTTTCGCGGGAATGACGGGATGGGGAGTGTCGCAATCCACACGAATTTCGGAAGCGCCCCAAAGGGGAGGCAGGGGCCAAGCGCAATGTGGGAGAAGGTTGGGAACGACGGGGATCGTATTTGCAATTCCGCAGGAGTTCGGCTAACGTAGCCGTCTGGTCGCAATCCATCCCCTCGAGGTTTTTCATTGAGCCGTAGAGAACCGGTAGATGCCCTCCGCAAGAAGATCGACCGAGTTGATTCCAGGATTGTAGCGCTTCTCAACGAGAGAGCTTCCCTCGCCCTGAAGATCGGGCATCACAAGAGCCGCACGGGAAGGCCGGTCTATGTGGCCAGCCGCGAACGGGCCGTGTTCCGGCAGGTTTCCGCGGCCAACGCGGGGCCGTTGCCCGCGGCCTCCGTCCGCGCCGTCTATCGGGAGGTGTTGTCGGCCTGCCGCGGGATCGAGGCCCGCATGAGGGTGGCGTTCCTCGGGCCGCAGGCCACCTTCACCCACGTGGCCGCCCAGCGGCAGTTCGGCAGCGCCGTGCGGTACTCCCCCGAGCCCACCACCGACGACGTGTTTCGAGAGGTGGCCGCGGGCAACGTGGACTACGGCGTCGTGCCCATCGAGAACTCCACCGAAGGAGTGGTGACCCACACCCTGGACCTGCTGCAGGAGTCGGACGTCCGCATCTGCGGGGAGGTGAGCGTCGAGATCGAGCTCTGCCTGCTGTCCCGGTCGGGCCGGGACCGGGACGTCCGCCGAATCCTTTCCCATCCCCACGCCCTGGCCCAGTGCCGCCGATGGATCGCCGCGCATTACCCCGACGCCGCGGTCGGGGAGGCGGCCAGCACGGCGCAAGCCGCCAAGGAGGCCCGCTCGGACCGGGAGGCGGCCGCGGTCTCCAGCCGGTTGGCCGGGGAGGTGTACGGCCTCAAGGTGGTCCGGGACAACATCGCCGACGTCCGCGACAACATCACCCGGTTCTTCGTCATCGGCAACGACCCGCCCGCGGCCACGAGCGAGGACAAGACCAGCATCGTCTTTGCGGTCCAGGACCGGGTGGGGGTGCTGCACGAGATGCTGGCGCCGTTCTCGAAGCACGGCATCAGCCTCACCAAGATCGAGTCGCGCCCCTCGCGCCAGAAGGCGTGGGAGTACTATTTCTTCATCGACTTCGAAGGACATGAGCAGGAGGCCCGGGTGGGGAAGGCGCTGAAGCAGCTCGCCGGGAGCTGCGTCTTCCTCAAGGTCCTCGGCTCCTACCCGTGCAGCCTATGAGCATCGCCGACAAGGTTCCGGAGCATATCCGCCGCATCGTGCCGTACGTGCCGGGCAAGCCCATCGACGAGGTGGAGCGGGAGTACGGCATCCGGGGGTCGGCCAAGCTGGCGTCCAACGAGAACCCCCTGGGTCCGTCCCCCAGGGCGGTGAAGGCGCTGCGGGAGCGGTTGGAGGACCTCCACCTCTATCCGGACGGGGACTGCTTCCATCTCAGGCGCGCGCTGGCCGGGAGGCTCGGGGTCCAGCCGGAAGGGCTGATCTTCGGCAACGGCTCCAACGAGCTCATCGACCTCGCGGTGCGGACGTTCCTGCGTCCGGGAGACGAAGCCCTGCTGGCCCAGGGCACTTTCGTGGCCTATCGCCTCTCGCTGGACGCGGTGGGCGCCGCGGTGCGGACCGCGCCGTTGAAGGACTACGCCTACGACCTGGAGGGCATGGCCCGGGCCCTGACCCGGGACACCCGCTGCGTCTTCCTGGCCAACCCCAACAACCCCACCGGCGCCATCTACCGTCGGCGGGAGTGGGAGGGGTTCCTCGAACGGGTGGGTCCCGACGTCCTGGTGGTGGCGGACGAGGCGTACTTCGAGTACGCGGACGACCCGGACTTTCCGGACTCCCTGGAGCACCACCGGGAAGACCGCTCGGTGCTGACCCTGCGCACCTTCTCCAAGGTCTATGGACTGGCGGGCCTGCGCATCGGGTACGGCGTCGCCCGTCCCGAGATCATCGCGCCCATGAACCAAGTGCGGCAACCCTTCAACGTCAACGCCGCGGCCCAGTGGGCCGCGGCCGCGGCCCTGGACGACCGGGAGCACCTGCGCCGGAGCGTCGAGGCCAACCGGCAGGGTCGGGCGCGTCTCGCCGAGGGCCTCACCGCCCTGGGGCTCGAATGGGTCCCGAGCCAGGCCAACTTCCTGCTGGTGCGGACCGGCCAAGTGGGGCGCTGCTACGAGGAGTTGTTGCGGAAGGGGGTCATCGTGAGGCCCGTGGGTCCCGATTTTCCCGAGCACGTGCGCGTGACCGTGGGGACCGGGGACGAGAACCGGAAGCTCCTGGCCGCCCTTGCCGAGCTGCCGGGAGACGGTGGGCCGGGCGAGGGGGGAGGGGGCCGCTGATGTTCCGCACCATGGTGGTGGCCGGCGTGGGCCTCATCGGCGGGTCCATTGCGTTGGCCGCCAGGAAGCACGGACTGGTCCGGCGCGTGGTGGGGTACGGACGCAACCGGAAGACCCTGGGCCGGGCGAAGAGGATGGGGATCCTGGACTCCTGGTTCCTGGAGGCCGGGGATTTTCCCGAGGACGCCGACTTCCTGCTTCTGGCCACGCCCGTGAGCGCCATCGTTCCGGTGGCGCGGTCGTTCCTGCCGAGGCTCGACCCTGCGTGCCTGGTCAGCGACGCGGGCAGCGTGAAACGCCGGGTGGTGGCGGACATGGAGCGGCTGTTGAAGGGCGGACCGCCCTTCGTGGGGGGGCATCCGATCTCCGGCGGGGAGCAGTGGGGACCCGACCCGGCCCGGCCGGACCTGTTCGTCCGCCGCCGCTGCATACTCACGCCCACGAAGAAGAGCGACCCGGCCGCGGTGAAGAAGCTGCGGGCGTTCTGGCGCCGGTTGGGGGCCAGGGTGGAGTTGATGGACGCGGCCGTCCACGACCGGATCATGGGGGTGGTCAGCCACCTTCCCCACGTGGTGGCGTATGCGCTGGTCAACGCCCTGGAACGCTCCAAGGTGGGGTCGCTGGACTTGGCCGCGTACTGCGGCGCAGGGTTCAAGGACACCACCCGCATCGCCGCCAGCCGTCCCGAGTTGTGGCGCGACATCTGCCTCCTCAACCGCGAGGCGGTGCTGAAGGGGCTGGGGGAACACGCGCGGGGGATCGAGAGGATGGCCGACTGCATCCGCCGGAACGACGGGGAGGGGTTGGAACGGGAGTTCGAGCGGGCCTTGACCACCCGGAAGAGGATGAAGTAGCCGATGGCCGTCAGGGTCCCACAGGCGTCGCGCCCGCTGCGGGGCGAACTGGAAGTGCCGGGCGACAAGTCCATCGGACACCGGGCGGTGATGCTGGGGGCGGTGGCCCGGGGCGAGACCCGCATCGAGAACCTCTCCCGGGGGGCCGACAACTCCAGCACGGTGGCGGCGTTCCGGCGCATGGGAGTGGAGTTCCGGCGCGAGGACGGCGCCCTGTGCATCGAGGGCAGGGGTTGGGACGGGTTGCGCCCGCCGCAGGAGACCATCGACTGCGGCAACTCCGGCACCACCATGCGGCTGTTGACGGGGTTGCTGGCGGGCCGCCCCTTCACCGCCACCCTCGACGGCGACGGCTCGTTGCGCAGCCGTCCCATGGAGCGCGTCATCGACCCGCTCACGCGCATGGGCGCCCGGGTGGCCGGCCGCGGCGGCCGCGCGCCCCTGGAGATCGAGGGCGGCGGTCTCCACGGCATCGCCTACGCCTCGCCGGTGGCCAGCGCGCAGGTCAAGTCCGCGGTCCTCCTGGCCGGGTTGCAGGCCCGGGGGGAGACCCGGTTCGAGGAGCCCTGCCGCTCCCGGGACCACACGGAGATCATGGCCCGGGAGTTCGGCGCCGCGGTGGAGAGCGCCGGCCCGGAGGTGGTCGTCCGGGGCGGGCAGGAACTGTCGGGGACGCGGCTCAAGGTGCCGGGAGACATGTCTTCGGCGGCGTTCCTGGCCGTGGCCGCGGCCGCCGTGCCCGGCTCGGACCTGTGCGTCAGGGGGGTGGGCTGCAACCCCACGCGCAGCGGGGCGGTGGAAGTGCTGCGGTCCATGGGCGCGGACATCGAGATGACCCGGGTCCGGGAGGAGAACGGCGAGCCGGTGGCGGACCTGCGCATCCGGGGCGGGCGCCTGGAGGGCACGGAGGTCCCGGCCGACCTCGCGCCCCGGACCATCGACGAGTACCCGGTGCTCTTCGTGGCCGCGGCCCTGGCCCGGGGTTCCACCCTGTTCCGATACGTGGGCGAGCTGCGTTTCAAGGAGTCCGACCGCATCGCCGTCATGGGCCGGGAGCTCGCCAAGCTGGGGGTGAAGGTGGAAGAGCGCGGCGACGACGTGGCGGTCGAGGGCGCGGACCGGCTCCGGAGCGCGTCGGTGGAGAGCCACGGGGACCATCGGGTGGCCATGGCCCTGGCGGTGGCGGGCCTGTCCGCGGAGGGCGGCGTCCTGCTGTCCGGCGAGGAGTGCGTCGGGGTGTCGTTTCCGGGCTTCTTCGAAAGTCTCGGGAAAATCGGCGGTTGACGGGTGGTTCCCGTGAGTTGTGCATGTGGCCGAGTGGGGATAGGATAGTTGATCGTGGCCATCGACGGCCCCGCGGGGGCGGGCAAGAGCACCGTGGCCCGGGCCGTGGCGAAGCGTCTGGGATACCGTTATATGGATACGGGGGCCATGTACCGCGCGGTGGCGTGGAAGGTCATGCGCCACGGGACGGACCCGGACGACGAGAGCGCCTTGGGCCGGATACTGGAAGGCACGTCGGTGGACCTGGGCGCGGACGAGGACTCCCCCGCGGTGATGCTGGACGGCGCGGACGTGAGCGGAGCCATCCGCACCCCCGAGGTGGGGCAGATGGCCTCCCGGGTCTCCGGCCTGGGCGTGGTAAGGAAACGGATGGCGGACCTGCAGCGCTCCATGGGCCGGAGCGGCGGCGTGGTGGCCGAGGGCCGCGACATGGGCACGGTGGTGTTTCCCGACGCCGAGGTGAAGATCTACCTGGACGCCTCGCCGGAGACCCGGGCCCGCCGGCGGTTCCGGGAGTTGGCCGGCCGGGGTTCGGGGCTGACCCTGGAGCAGACCTTGGCGGACGTCATGCGCAGGGACCGGCGGGACAGGGAGCGGACCGTGGCGCCGCTGCGCCGGGCGGACGACGCGGTGCTGATCGACTCCACCGGCCTGTCGGTGGCGGCCGTAATCGAGAAGGTGCTTGAGCAAGTAAGCAAGAAGGGCGCGAAATCAAAAGAAAGTGGGAGAATCGTTTCATGATGGACGGCGAGGCAAACAAGAACCGGGAAATACCGCAGGGCCAGGTCCCGCAGGGCCAGGAAACCCCGGTTGCGGAAGACGACTTCGAGTCTTTGTTCCAGGAGAGCCTGCAGGCGGTGAAGCCGGGCGGGGTGGTGACCGGCAAGGTGGTGGATATCAACCCGACCCACGTGGTGGTGGACGTAGGCTACAAGACCGAAGGGCGCATCCCGGTCCAGGAGTTCCAGGACCGCGAGGGCAAGCTGCTGGTGGAGGTGGACGACGACGTGGACGTCTTCTTCGAGTCCCCCGAAGGGGACCGGGGCGAGATCGTGCTCTCCCGCCAGAAGGCCGAGAGCATCAAGGTCTGGGACAGGATCGAGAAGGCCTACGAGGAGAACTCCCCGGTCGAAGGCGTCATCGTCTCCCGGGTGAAGGGCGGGTTCAAGGTCGATGTGGGCGTGGACGGTTTCCTGCCGGGCTCCCACGTGGACATTCGACCCACCCGGCACCTCGAGCAGTTCGTGGGGAAACGGGAGCGGTTCACCATCCTCAAGTACAACCGGATGCGCGACAACGTGGTGGTGTCGCGCAAGGTCCTGCTCGAGAAGGAGCGGGAGGTGCTCAAGAAAGAGACCCTCGCCGTTCTCGACGAGGGCGTGATCCTGGAAGGCGTGGTCAAGAACATCACGGACTACGGCGCTTTCGTGGACGTGGGGGGGATCGACGGCATCCTGCACATCACCGACATGTCCTGGGGCCGCGTCAACCATCCCAGCGACCTGCTGGGCCTGGGCGAGACCGTCAAGGTGGTGGTGCTCAAGTTCGACAAGGAGAAGGAGCGCATCTCCCTGGGCATGAAGCAGATCACGCCGGACCCGTGGGAGTCGGTGGCGGAGCGGTACCCCGTGGACTCGAAGATCCACGGCAAGGTGGTGGGGTTGACGGACTACGGCGCTTTCGTGGAGTTGGAGAAGGGGGTGGAGGGGTTGATCCACGTCTCGGAGATGTCCTGGGCGAAGAAGCTCTCGCATCCCTCCAAGGTGGTCCAGGTGGGGGAGACCGTGGAGGCCATGGTGCTGAAGGCGGACCCCGGGCGCCGGCGCATCTCGCTGGGGCTGCGCCAGGTTTTGCCGAACCCGTGGTTCCAGGCCAAGGAGAAGTACCCCGAGGGCAGCGTCGTCAAGGGGCCGGTGCGGAACATCACGGACTTCGGCGTGTTCGTGGGGGTCGAGGAGGGCATCGACGGCCTGATCCACATCTCCGACCTGGAGTGGACCCGGAAGGTCAAGCACCCCTCCGAGCTCTACAAGAAGGGTGACATGGTGGAAGCCAAGGTGCTCGGGGTGGACCCCCAGGTGGAGCGGTTCTCCCTCGGTGTGAAGCAGTTGACCATGGACCCATGGGAACAGGTGGTCAAGGAGCATCCGACGGGTTCCCGGGTCACCGGCGAGGTGGTCCGGGTGCTCGACTTCGGCGTGTTCGTGCGCCTGGCCGAAGGCGTGGAGGGGTTGATCCACGTCTCGCAGCTCAGCACGGAGCACGTGGAGAAACCCTCCAGCCTCTACCACGTGGGCGATACGGTGGAGGCGGAGGTGGTCAACGTGGACCTGCAGGAACGGAAGATCGGCCTCAGCATCCGTGCGCTGGAGAAGTCCGCGGAGAGGGAGGAGCTGGAGACCTACTTGCAGCGGGAGAAGGAGGCCGGGCGGTTCTCGTTCGAGACCATATTGAACGAGGAGTTGAAGCTGGACCGGGTGGGCCAGCCCGAAACGGAAGAGGACGACAAGGAAAAGGGTTGAGCTGCGCAGGGGGCGGTTTTCGGAGAACTGCATGACGAAGCGAGACCTGATCCAGGAAATCAACGACAGGTTTCCCCACCTGTCGCGGTTCGATGCGGAGGTGATCGTCAACACCGTCTTCGACTCCCTGATCGTCGCATTGCGGCGCGAGGAACGAATCGAGATACGCGGTTTCGGCAGTTTCGTGGTCAAGCATCGGAGGGCCAGGGACGGGCGGAACCCCAAGACCGGGGAGGTCGTGTCCGTGTCCTCCAAGAGGGTGCCGTTCTTCAAGGTCGGCAAGGAGCTTCGCCTGCGGGTCAACCGGACGCCTGCCGCGGAGGATGACGGTTAGCCTGGCGGGAGAGCCTGGCAGGAGGTAGGGGCGTGGAATCCATCAAGACCCTGGGCGACCTGAAACGCAGCGGAGCCGCGGTCCGGCCGGTGCGCGACGAGATGCGCCGCAACCTGATGGGCCTTCTCAAGTCCGGGAAGCGCCTCCTGCCGGGGATCGTGGGCTACGAAGAGACCGTGATCCCGGAGATCGAGAACGCCATCCTGTCGGGCCACCACATGGTCTTCCTGGGGGAGAGGGGACAGGCCAAGTCGCGGATCATTCGCGGCCTCACGCAGTTGCTGGACGAGGAGATCCCCAGGGTCAGGGACTGCGAGATCAACTGCGACCCCTTCCACGTCATCTGCGCCCCCTGTCGGCGCCGGTGGGCCGAGAAAGGCGACGACCTGGAGGTGGAATGGATCGACCGGACCCACCGCTACGGGGAGAAGCTGGCGACCCCGGACGTGTCCATCGCCGACCTCATCGGCGAGATCGACCCCATCAAGGTGGCGGAAGGGCGCTACCTCGCGGACGAGGAGACCATCCACTACGGCCTGATCCCGCGCACGAACCGGGGCGTGTTCGCGGTCAACGAGCTCCCGGACTTGACCGAGAAGGTGCAGGTGGGGCTGTTCAACCTGATGGAGGAGAAGGACGTCCAGATCAAGGGCTACAAGATCCGCCTTCCCCTAGACGTGGTCATCGTGGCCAGCGCCAACCCGGAGGACTACACCAGCCGGGGCCGCATCATCACCCCGCTGAAGGACCGCTTCGACGTCCAGATACGGACCCACTACCCTCGCCGGGTGGAGCACGAGATCGACATCATGGAGCAGGAGTCCGCGCCGCTCCACGACCGCAGCCATGCGGTGCTCATCCCGGACTTCATGAAGGAGGTCCTGGGCCACCTGACCTTCGAGGCGCGCAATTCGAGCGAGATCAACCAGTCCTCCGGGGTCAGCGTCCGGGTCAGCATCAACAACTACGAGAGCATGGTCAGCAACGCAGAGAAGCGCGCCCTGCGGCTCGGCGAGACCGCCATCGTGCCGCGGGTGAGCGACCTCCACGCGGTGCTTCCCTCCACCTGCGGGAAGATCGAGGTGGAGTACGTGGGCGAGGAAAAGAACGAGGAGGAGCTCATCGAGCGGCTCCTGAACCGGGCGATCCTCAAGACCTTCGACACCCGGCTCGATGTGGACTCGCTGCAGAGCGTCATCGAGTACTTCAACTCCGGCGGGGGGGCGGAGGTCTCCGACGAGATGCGCTCGGAGGACTACCTGGAGGGCATCGAGGAGATACCGGGGCTGAAGGAGACCATCGGCGCCCTGGGGGAGGCCGACTCGCCGGCGTTCGTCGCTTCGGCCACCGAACTGGTGCTGGAAGGCCTGCACCTGCACCAGAAGCTCAACAAGGAGGCCGCGGGCGGCCGCGTCAAGTATGGCAAGTGACCGCCCGGCCGCGCGCCTCCCTGACGGCCGGGCCCCGGGCCGGCGGCCGCCTCGGGCCGCGTTCGACGCCTCATGATCCACGCTCGCTACAGCCGCTGGGACCGGGGCCGGGACAGCTCCTTCCGGCCGGACGAGGTGTTCGACCAGCTCAACGAGCACCTGGACGACACCGGCGACCTGCAGCAGTCCATGCGCCGCCTGATGCAGCGCGGCATGGGCGAGGAAGAGGAGCGGGTGTCCGGTCTCGACGACCTGCTTTCGCGTGTGGCCCGGGAAAAGCGCCGCATGTACGAGCAGTACCAGATCCGCTCGGCCCTGGACGAGATCCAGGAGCGGCTGCAGGACATCGTCGCCAACGAGCGCAAGACCCTCGAGCAGCAGGACGACCGGGCCGAGGCGGAGAAGAAGGACCAGTTCCTCCAGCACCTGCCGCCGAAGCTGAGCGACGCCATCGAGCGCCTGGCCGGCTACGACTTCGAGAACGCCCGGGCCGGGGAAGAGTTCCGGGAGATCCTTTCCCAACTGGACAGGATCCGCCGCCTGGAAAACTACATCCGACGCGAGGGAAACCTCTTCAGGGGCAGGGAATCGTTGAACTTCGAAGAAGCCGAGGAGATCCAGGAGCGCATGGAGGGCTTGCAGAAACTGGAGGGCCAGCTCTCCGGCAGCCACCCCAGGGACGTGGAGACGGACCTGCTCAACAGCCTGCTCGGGAACCAGGCCCGGGAGGACTACGAGGGGGTCATGCGGCTGGAGTCGTCCCTGGAGGACGGCGGCTACTTGGTGGACAAGGGCGACCGCTTCGAGTTGACCCCCCGCGGCGTCCGGCGCATCGGCCAGATGGCCCTGAGGGACATCCACAAGCAACTGGACCGGGACGCCGCGGGCCGGCACGCCATCGCCCGGCGCGGGAGCCAGGAGCCGGTGCCCGAATCGAGCAAGCCCTACGTGTCCGGCGACGCGCTGAACCTGAACCTCAACGAGACCCTCCGGAGCGCCCTGCGGCGCAACCCGCGGACGCCCCTGGACCTGGACCCCCGGGACTTCATGGTCCTCGATTCCCGGTACTCGACCCGGGCGGCGACGGTGCTGTTGCTGGACATGAGCTGGTCCATGAGCTGGGACGGGAGGTTCGCCGCGGCCAAGAAGGTGGCCCTGGCCATGGAGTCCCTGTGCCGCTCCCGCTACCCCCAGGACTATTTCGGCATCGTCGGCTTCTTCACCCGGGCGGTGGAGTTGAAGGCCAGGGACCTGCCCGAAGCCACCTGGAACATGGGGGACCCCTTCACCAACCTCCAGGACGGACTCCGGCTCGCCATCGACCTGTTGAAGAAGCGGAGCTCGACCCAGAACCAGCAGATCATCGTGATCACCGACGGCCAGCCCACCGCGTACTGCCGCCAGGGACGGCTCTACTGCGAATGGCCCCTCAGCTTCGGCGGCATCAGCCAGCGCGCCGCGGAAGAGACCCTGAAGGAGGCGAGACGGGTCACCCGGCGGGGCATCACCATCAACACGTTCATGCTCGACGACAGCCCGGTGTTGAAGGGGTTCGTGGACGAGATGACCCGCCTCAACAAGGGGCGCGCCTTCTACACCCGTCCCGACCGTCTCGGACAGTACCTCCTGGTGGACTACCTGCTGGGCCAGCGGCGCAAGGTCTAGGTTCGTCTTCTCGCTGGGGACCGGCAACGTGGTGGACGAGTGGAACGGCGAGGTTCGGCGGCTGGCGACCGGGACGCGGGGATGCGCGGGAACCTCCCGGACCCCGGCGGTGGAGGACGCGGGGTGATGTGATGGAGCGCACGCGGCTCACGCCCATGATGCATCAGTACCTGGAGATCAAGGATCGGCACCGGGACGCCATCCTGTTCTTCCGGCTCGGGGACTTCTACGAGATGTTCTTCGAGGATGCGGAAAAGGCCGCGAAGGTGCTCGACATCGCCCTCACCAGCCGCAACCGCAGCGACGGGGCCCCGGTGCCCCTGTGCGGCGTGCCCCACCATGCGGCCGCCCCCTACATCGGCAAGCTGCTGTCCGCGGGGTTCAAGGTGGCGGTGTGCGAACAGGTGGAGGACCCCGCCGCGGCCAAGGGCGTGGTCCAGCGCCAGGTGGTCAAGGTCGTCAGCCCGGGCACCCTCACAGAAGGCGAGGGGCTGGACGCCGACGTGAACAACTTCCTGGTGGCCGTCACCGGGGCCCACGACTCCTACGGCCTCTCGTTCGTGGACGTCACCACCGGGGAGTTCCGCTTCACCCAGGTGAAGGGCTACGCCGCCTTCACCAGCGAGCTCGGGCGCATCCAGCCCCGGGAGCTGCTGCTTCCCGAGGCCGGTTCGGAGGCGCTCTCGAACCTGCGCCGGGACTACGCCCACGTGCATTGCACGCAGGGCCCCGAAACGTGGTTCTCCGACGCCGCGGTCCAGCGGCTGCGCAGCGCCGGCGCCTACGACGGCCCCCGGGACGAGTGGCCCTTGGGGGTCCGGGCCGCGGGCGCCATCCTCGCCTACCTGGAGGACCGCTCCCCCGGGGCCGTGCCCGTGCTGACCGCGCTGGAACCCTACCGCGCCTCCCAGTTCCTCATGCTCGACGAGACCACCCAGGCCAACCTCGAACTGCTGCAGAGCTTCGACGGCGGCAGGCGCGGTTCCCTGCTCGGGGTCCTGGAACCCCCCCGCACCGCCATGGGAGCGCGGGAGCTTCGGAAATGGATACTCTATCCGTTGCTGGACGAGCGTCGGATCCGGCATCGGCAGGACGCGGTGGAGCAGCTCCTGAACGATTCCGAGACCCGGGGCAGGCTGCGGGACGCGCTCCACCGCGTGCAGGACCTGGAGCGCCTGTCGGGGCGCATCGCCTCCCGGAGCGCCACGCCCAGGGACGCGGCGGCCATCAAGGACACCCTGCGCGCGTTGGACGGGGTGCGGGAGGAGATGGGGCGGTGCGACAGCGAGATGCTCGTGGAGATCCGTTCGGGGCTGCACGCCGCTCCGGAGGTGGTGGATCTCGTGGAGCGGGCCCTCGTGGACGAGCCCCCGGCGTCGCTCCGGGGCGGGGGGGTCATGCGGCCCGGTTTCGACAACGAGCTCGACGAACTGTCGGCCGTCCGCAGCAACGCCACGGGCTGGATCGCCGAGCTCCAGCACAGGGAACGGCAGCGCACCGGCATCCAATCCCTGAAGGTGCGCTACAACAAGGTGTTCGGCTACTACATCGAGGTCACCAGGGCCAACCTCGCCAGCGTCCCCGACGACTACCTGCGCAAGCAGACCCTGGTCAACGGCGAACGTTTCATCACCCCGGAGCTCAAGGAGTACGAAGCCAGGGTGCTGGGCTCGGGCGAGGAGATACTGAAGCTCGAGACCCGGCTCTTCGCCGACCTGCTCGACCGGATCGCCGCGCACTACCGGATCCTCAGGGAATCGAGCCTCGCCCTGGCCAGGCTGGACGCGCTGCTCGCCCTTGCGGAGACCGCGGAGTCCCGCCGTTTCGTCCGCCCGCGGGTGGATTCCGGCCTGACCCTGGCCATGACCGGCGCGCGCCACCCCGCGGTGGAGGCGGCGCTGGGCCGCGGCGGGTTCGTGCCCAACGATTGCCGGCTGGATTCCGAGACCACCCAGATCAAGCTCCTGACCGGCCCCAACATGGCGGGCAAATCCACCTACATGAGGCAGGTGGCGCTGGTGGTGGTGCTCGCCCAGATGGGCAGCTTCGTGCCCGCGGACACGGCCCACGTGGGACTCGTGGACCGCCTGTTCACCCGTTTCGGCGCCACCGACGCGCTGGCGTTGGGGGAATCCACCTTCATGGTGGAGATGAAGGAGACCGCCCGCATCCTGCGCTTGGCCACCCCCCGCAGCCTGATCCTGCTGGACGAGGTGGGGCGCGGCACCAGCACCTTCGACGGCATCTCCATCGCCTGGGCCTTGGCCGAGTTCCTGCACGAGTCGCCGTACCGGCCGCGGACGCTGTTCGCCACCCACTACCACGAGCTCACCGCCCTGGCCCGCACCCGGGAGCGGGTGAAGAACTTCAACTTCGCGGTCAAGGAATGGCAGGGGGAGGTGATCTTCCTGCGCACCCTGAAGGAAGGTCCCGCCAGCCGCAGCTACGGCATACAGGTGGCCGGTCTCGCCGGATTGCCCCGCGCCCTCATCGACCGGGCCAGGGAGATCCTGAAGAACCTCGAAGGCGGGGAGTTGAACTCCTGGGGGCAACCCCGGCTGGCCGGGGACGAGACGCCGTCGAAAGGGGTCCAGTTGATGTTGTACGAACCCCGCGGCGACAGGCTGCGGGAGAGGCTCCGGGTCATGGACACCAACGTCCTCACGCCCCTGGAGGCGTTGAACGTGTTGACGGAACTGGTGACCGAGGCGAGGGGGGACGGCTGATTGGCGCGTTTCCTTCCACTGTGGCTCGCCCTGTGCGCCGCAGTCCTGGCGGCCGCGGGCGACGCGGCCGCCGGGCGGCTGACCGGAGTGCGCCACCTGTCGTCGGCCAACTACACGCGGGTCATCCTCGACCTGGCCGCTCCGGTGGAATACGCCGTCCACAGACTCGATGCGGCTCCCGGGAAAGGGCTTCCGCCGAGGATCTACCTGGACCTGTCCGGGACCCGTCTGGCGGTCCCGCGGCGCCGCGTGGACGTAAACGACCGGCTGGTGCGGCGGGTCCGGATGAACCAGTACAGGAAGGACGTGGCGCGGGTGGTGCTCGACCTGAAACATCCCGGCGTCCACGACGCGGCGCTGCTCGCCGACCCGCACCGGATCCTGGTGGACGTGGAGCGGAAGGGGCGAGTTCCGGCGGGCAGGAAGCCCGAGGACGAGGCGGTCCGAAGGTCGCTCCGGAAGGTCGTGCTGGACCCGGGACACGGAGGAAAGGACCCGGGCGCGGTGGGCCTGAACGGCCTCAGGGAAAAGGACGTCACGCTGGCCGTTGCCAAGGGGCTGGCGGGAAGGCTTCGACGGGAAATGGGGGTCGACGTGGTCCTCACCAGGGACCGGGACGTCTCCGTTTCGCTGAAGGAACGGACCAACATCGCCACCAGGGCGGCTGCCGACCTGTTCGTCTCCATCCACTCCAACGCCAGCGCGAACCGCAAGGCCGCGGGCCTCGAAACCTACTACCTGGACCACCGGATCAAGGACAGGGCCATCCTCAAGCTGGCGGCCCGGGAAAACGGCACTTCACTCAGGAAGGTGGAGGACCTCCAGTACATCCTCAGCGACCTGAAGCTGAGCAGCTTCGCCTGCTACACGCCGGTCCTCGCCGACAAGTTGCAGTCATCGCTGGTCCGCAAGGTCCGGCCCCATTATGGCAAGGCCCGCAACCTCGGGGTCAAGAAAGGCCCTTTCTACGTCCTGACCGTGGGCGAGATGCCGGCGGCGCTGGTGGAGTTGCTCTTCGTGAGCAATCCCCGCGACGCCGGCGCGTTGCGCAAGAAAGCGGTCAAGTCCGCCATCGTCGAAGGGCTGTCCCACGGCGTCCGGCAGTACGCCGACAAGCTGCGGAACATCCGCTGCCCCGGAGAGGAGTGAAGCCGCGCAATGGAGAATTCGGAAGCGCCCGTGGAGGCCTGGCGTCGGCTCCTGGACGAGTCGGTCACGGACCCCGTGTCCGGCGCCGGGGTCCGGGCCTACGTGGACCGGGGGCGGCGGCTGCTGCTGGAGTCCCATCGCGCCGGGGCCTCGGGCGCGGACGTGGTGCGGGCGCACGGAGCCATGATCGACTGCCTGCTGCGGCGTCTCCTGGAGACGGCGGAGGCGGACCGCGGCGCGGCGTCCAGAGGGCGTTTCGGGGTGGCGGCCCAGGGCGGCTACGGCAGGGGCGAGTTGAACCCGTACTCGGACATCGACATCCTCTTCCTGTACGGCTGGCGCGCCGCGGCCTCCGTGGAACCCGTCGCCGAAAGGATCCTCTACCCCCTGTGGGACGCGGGTTTGACCGTGGGCCACGCCACCCGGACGGTGGCCGAGTGCGCGCGCCACGCCCGGCGCGACCACGTGGTCCGGACGGCCCTGGTGGACGCGCGTTACGTCTGCGGCGACCCGGGGTTGTACCGGGACCTGGAGCGGACGGTGCGGCGGCAGCTCGGCGGAGGCGCCGGCGACAGGTTCGTGGAGACCAAGGTCTGCGAACACGGCCGGCGGCGCCGGCGGCACGGCGAGTCCGTGTTCCTGCTGGAGCCCGACGTGAAGGAGGGGCAGGGGGGCTTGCGCGACATCCACGCCGCCATGTGGATCGCCCGGGTCAAATGCGGCGCGGCGGAGATCCATGACCTGCCGGGGGCGGGCCTGCTGGACCCCAGGGACGCGGAGACCCTGGCCCGGTCCCGGGACTTCCTCTGGCGCACCCGGAACGAACTGCATTTCCTGGCGGGACGGCGACAGGACCGGCTGACCTTCGAGTCCCAGGAGCAGGCCGCCCGGGGGCTGGGGTTCCACGAGGCCGGGAAGTCGAGCGAGGTGGAGACCTTCATGCGCTCCTACTACCTGCACGCCGAGGAGGTCAGCCGCCTGTCGTCCCTGGTCATCCACCGGGCGGTGGACCACGACCCCTCCCAACGCAGGAGGCCCCGGCCGGGGCGGGAGTTGCGTCCCGGAGTGCGGATCGCAGGGGGGACCCTGGCGGTGACGCCCGGGAACGTCGGCCCCGAGGAGTTGCTGGACGTCTTCGCCGACCTGCAAAGGCACGGGCTGAGCCTGGGACAGGATTCGCGGGAGGTGGTCCGGGCCCGGGTGGAAGCCCTGGGAGGGACCCTGTGGGGCCTGGAGGCGCCCAACCGCAGGTTCCTGGACATCCTGCGCGGCAACGACCGGATCTACGAAACCCTGCTGGAGCTGCACCGAACAGGCGTGCTGGACGCCCTGGTCCCGGAGTTCGCACGGGTCCGCTGCATGGCGCTCCACGACCTGTACCACATCTATACGGTGGACCAGCACCTCATGCGCGCGGTCAAGGAGTTCGAGCGCCTGCGGTCGGGGGAGTTCGAGGACTCGCTGCCGCGGTTGTCGCAACTCGCCCGGGAGGTCCGGAAGCCGGAGATCCTGATCCTGGGCATCCTGTTCCACGACATCGGCAAGGGGCAGGGCGGCGGCCACTCGGAGTTGGGCCGCGACATGGCCCTGGAAGCGGCCGCGCGCATGGGGCTCGACGTGGACGAGCAGGAGACCCTGGCCTTCCTGGTGCTCCACCACCTGACCCTCACCGGCACGGCCTTTCGCCGGGACATCCGGGACGAGAAGACCGTGCGGGACCTGGCCGACGTGGTGGGCTCCGCGGAGAACCTCGAGGCCCTGTACCTGCTCACCTATTCGGACATGAAGGCGGTGGGGCCGGAGGTGTGGAACGACTGGAAGGGGGCGCTGCTGGAGGAACTCTTCCACCGCACCCTGGAGGTGCTGGAGGAGCGCGAGAAGGGCGAGTCCGCGCAGCCGGACCGGGAACGGAAGGCGCGGCGGATACAGGAGCGGCTCATGGAGCGCCTGGGGACGGACCATCCCCCGGAGGAAGTGCGGCGGGAGTTCATCGACGCCATGCCCGTGCGCTACTTCCTCAACACCCCCGAGGAAGCCATGCCGCTCCACTACCGGCTGCTGCGGCGTCTCGGGGACGAGCCGTTCCTGGCCGCGGTGCTCCACCACCCCGCCCGCGGCCATAGCGAGGTGGCGGTCTGCGCCCACGACCAGCCGGGCCTGTTCGCCTCCATTGCGGGGGTCTTCGCCGCCATGGGGCTGAACGTCCTGAGCGCCCGCATCCACACGCGCCGGGACGGGCGCATACTCGACGTCTTCCGCATCTCGCATCAGGGCAAGGCCGAAGTCGTGATGGATCCCGACAAGTGGCCGCGCATGGAGCGGACCCTGGAACGGGTGCTGAAGGGCCGTGTCGATGTGGCGGAGCTGGTGGGCAGGTCGCTGCCCTCGCTGCCGCAGAGGCCCCGGGGGAAACGTCCGACCCTGGTGCAGTGGGACAACCGCGCCTCCGACGACTTCACCATCGTCGAGGTCTATACCCAGGACCGGGCGGGGGTCCTGTTCACCATCACCTACTGGCTGTCGCGGTTGGACTTCTCCATCCACCTGGCCAAGATCTCCACCGACGTGGACCGGGTGGCCGACGTGTTCTACGTCACGGACGGGGAAGGGGGGAAGGTCCGCGACCGGGCGCGGCTGGAAGCCCTGCGCGAGACGCTCTACAGGGAGCTGGAGCCGGAGCATGCACGACGAGCTCACGCAACAGGTTGACAGGTTCCTGGAGGCGGCGGCGGTGGAGCGGGGACTGGCGGCCAATACCCTGGAGGCCTACAGCCGGGACCTGAACCGGCTGGCGGAGTTCCTCTCGGAACGGGGGGTCCGCTCCTGGGGCGACGCCACCCGGTCGGACCTGCGCGCCTACGCAGCCGACCTCAGGGCGTGCGGCCTGGGCGACCGGTCGGTCACGCGGCTCCTGGGCACCATGCAGCGGTTCTACCGTTTCCTGATCGAGGAGGAGGCGGTGGCCGCCGACCCCGTACCCGAGTTCTCGTCCCGGGGGGCCTCGGGCCGCCTGCCGGAGACCCTGGGCAGCGAGGACATGCGCACGCTGCTGGAGCAACCCGACGAGGCCAAGCCCCTGGGGGCCCGGGACCGCGCCATGCTGGAGCTGCTCTACGGCAGCGGGCTCAGGGTCTCGGAGCTGGTCTCCCTCACCCTGCAGCAGGTCAACCTGGAGGGCAACTACTTGACCGTCAAGGGGAAAGGGGCCAAGGTGCGGCTGGTCCCCTTCGGCCGCTGGGCCCGGGACTGCATGCTGCGTTACCTGAGGGACGTCCGCCCGCGCTTCCTTGCCCGGGGGCACAGCGACTACCTGTTCCTCAACCGTTCGGGCCGGCCGCTCACGCGCCAGGGGTTCTGGAAGCTGATCCGGGGGTACGCCCGGCGGGCCGGGTTGCAGCACCGGGTCACGCCCCATACCCTGCGCCACTCTTTCGCCACCCACCTGCTGGAGGGGGGCGCGGACCTGCGCGCGGTCCAGTCGATGCTGGGGCACTCGGACATCGCCACCACCCAGATCTATACGCACGTGAGCCGCACCCGCATCAAACAGGTCCACCGGCGCTACCATCCTCGCGAGAAGCAGGAGGGCAAGCGCTGACGCGCCCGCCCGGCGCGCCGCTCAAGGAAGTTCCCATGCCCCAGGAGTTCCTCTGGCAGTTGTCCATCTGGGCGTTCCCGGTCCTCGCGGCCATCGTGTTCCACGAAGTGGCGCACGGTTGGGTGGCCTACCGGCTGGGGGACCCCACGGCCGCGGCCATGGGCCGGCTGACCCTGAACCCTCTGTCCCACATCGACTTGGTGGGGACCGTGCTGCTGCCCGCGGTGCTGCTCTGGGCCGGGGCCCCGGTGTTCGGTTACGCCAAGCCGGTGCCGGTGGACTACCACAACCTGAAGGACCCCCGGCGCGACATGGTCCGGGTGGCCCTGGCGGGTCCCGGCGCCAACCTGGTCCTCGCCCTGCTGAGCCTGGTGCTGCTGAAACTCATCCTAGTGACCGAAAGCGCCGCCACCGGCTCCCTGGCGTCGTACCTGTGGTACATGGGCGTGGCCGGCGTCCGCATCAACGTCATGCTGGCCCTGTTCAACGTCCTTCCGGTGCCGCCCCTGGACGGCGGCCGGGTACTGGTGGGACTCCTGCCCGAACCCCAGGCCATGCAGGTGGCCCGCGTGGAGCCTTTCGGGATACTCATCGTCGTGGCCCTGCTGATGACCGGGGTCTTGAGCTACACGCTGGCGCCCCTGGGGGACTCGGTGATCTGGTTTCTGGCCGTCATCGTCGGAGTCGTGTAAGCTGGAGCCATGCAGACCATCGTAAGCGGGGCGCGCCCCACCGGACTCCTCCACCTGGGCCACCTGCACGGAGCCCTGCGCAACTGGGTGGGCTTGCAGGAGGACTACCGCTGTTTCTTCTTCGTGGCCGACTGGCACGCGCTGACCACAGACTACCAGTCCCCCGACCGGATCCGGGAAAGCTCCCATGCCATGGTGGCGGAATGGCTCAGCGTGGGCCTGGACCCGGCCAAGTGCACGATCTTCCGGCAGTCCGACGTGAAGGAGCACGCGGAGCTCCACCTGCTCCTCTCCATGTTGACTCCGGTCCCCTGGCTGGAACGGAACCCCACCTACAAGGAGCAGGTGCAGGAGCTCAGCGGGCGCGACCTGTCCACCTACGGGTTCCTGGGCTACCCGGTGCTGCAGGCGGCCGACATCATCATGTACAAGGCCCACCGGGTGCCGGTGGGGGCGGACCAGGCCCCCCACGTGGAGCTGACGCGGGAGATCGTCCGGCGCTTCAACGGCCTCTACGGCCCGGTCTTCCCCGAGCCGGAGGTGCTGCTCGCGGAAGCCCGGCGGGTGCCGGGACTGGACGGGCGCAAGATGAGCAAGAGCTACGGCAACTCGGTGCTGCTGTCGGACCCCCCCGAGGCCATCGACCGGAAGCTGAGCCGGATGGTGACCGACACCGCCCGGGTCCGACGCACGGACCCGGGCGAGCCGGAAAAGTGCCCGGCCTTCCAACTGCACAGGATCTACAGCACCCCCGAGGAGATCCGGGAGGTCTCCGAAGGGTGCCGGAGCGCGGGCATCGGCTGCCTGGACTGCAAGAAAGTGATGATCCGCCACGTCATCGACGACCTTGCGCCGTTCCGGGAAAACCTGGTCCGCTACGAAAAACGGCCGGACGACATCCGCGACGTCATCGCCCAGGGCAACCGCGTGGCCGGCCGGGAGGCCGCGGCCACCATGGGCGAGGTGCGGTCCGCGCTGACCCTGTAGGCCATGTCCCTCCGCGTGCAACTGCCCATCTACGAAGGTCCGCTGGACCTGCTGCTCCATCTGATCCGGAAGAACGACCTCAGCATCGTGGACGTCCCCATCGCGTCCATCACCGAGCAGTACCTGGCCGCGCTGGAGTTGATGCAGGGCCTCAACCTCGACGTGTCCGGGGAGTACCTGGTCATGGCGGCCACCCTCCTGCACATCAAGTCGAAGACCCTGCTCCCGCCGGAGGAAGAGGGCGAGGAGGATGACGACGACGAGGCCGGCGACGGCCGGGAGGAGCTGGTGCGCCGGCTGCTGGAGTACGAACGCTTCAAGAACGCGGCCCGGGACCTGGAGGGGCGGGAGATCCTCAACCGGGACGTGTTCGCGCGGCAGGGCCGGTCCGCGCCGGTCAGGGAGGTCCGTTTCGAGCAGCTTTCCGTGTTCGACCTCATGTCCGCGCTCCAGCGGGTGCTGGAAAGGTTCCCGGAACCGTCCGTCCACACGGTGGTGCAGGAGACCGTGTCCGTGCGCGAGCGCATGACCGGCATCCTCGACGAGCTCCGGGGCCGCGCGCCGCTGCTCTTCCACGAGCTGTTCGACGCCGCGGGTTCGCGCATGGAGGTGGTGGTGACGTTCCTCGCGCTGCTGGAGCTCATCCGCATCCGCGCGGTGGACGCGGTGCAGGAAGAGCGCCTGGGTCCCATCGTCCTGACCCTCGCGCTGTCCGAGGCCGGCGCGGCCCTGGACGCGGAGGCGCCGGAGGACGGCTATGGAGACTGACCGGCTCAAGTCCATACTCGAAAGCCTGTTGCTGGCCGCGGACGAGCCCCTGTCCGTCGATCGCCTGAAGGGCGTGGTGGGGGAGGTCCCGCGGGGGGAGGTCCTCGATGCCCTCCGGGGGTTGCAGCGCGAGTACGAGGACGCCGGCCGGGGGCTGCGTCTGGTGGAGGTGGCCAACAGCTTCCAGTTGCGGACTCCCAGGGAGCACGCGGACTTCGTGCGGAAGCTCACCGCGGTGAAGCCCGCGCGCATGAGCCGGGCGAACCTGGAGACCCTGGCCATCATCGCCTACCGGCAACCCGTGACCCGGGCGGAGATGGAGGAGATCCGCGGGGTCAACGTGGACGGCGTGGTATCGACGCTGCTGGAGCGCCGCCTGGTGCGGATCGTGGGGCGGAAGGACGTGGCCGGCAAGCCTTTCCTCTACGGCACCACCCGCGAGTTCCTGGAGGCCTTCAACCTCAAGGACCTGGCGAGCCTGCCGACCCTGCAGGAGATGGAGGACATGACCCGCGCGGAGGGCGAACCGCGCGAGCCGGCGCCCCCTTCGGGCGATCCGTTGCCTCCGGCAGGCGCCGGGGATACGGTCATGGAGCGCCCCGACCCGGAGACCGAAAGCGAGGAGGAGGGTCCCGCGGACCGGACTGCCCCGGAAGACCCCGGAGCGGACCCTTTCGGGAACGGGAAAGTCCCCGGTTGACACGGACCCATGGAACGGCTCCAGAGGATCATGGCCCGGGCGGGACTCGCCTCCAGGCGCCAGTCGGAACAGTGGATCGTCCAGGGCCGCGTCTCGGTCAACGGGCATCGGGTCCGGGAGCTGGGGACGCAGGCCGACGCGGCCCGGGACAGCATCCGCGTGGACGGCCGGCTGCTGCGCCCCGCGGCGTCCATTGTCTATCTGGCGTTCCACAAGCCCGGCGGGGTCCTCACTACCATGCGGGACACCGAAGGGCGGCCCACCGTGGCCGACTACTTGCGCGGCGGGGGCCATCCGCCCGGAGTCGTTCCCGCGGGGCGGCTGGACTACGGCACTTCGGGCCTGTTGCTGCTCAGCAACGACGGAGACCTGGTCCACCGCCTGACCCATCCGAGCCACGGCGTCCGCAAGGCCTATGAGGTCAAGTTGAGCGGGACCCCGACGGAAGCGCAACTGGAGCGGCTGCGCCGCGGCGTCAGGCTCGACGACGGCATGACCGCGCCGGCCCGGGTGCGGGTGCGGAAGCGCCTGAAGCGGAAGGCGTGGCTGTGCATCGAACTCCGGGAGGGGCGCAACCGGCAGGTGCGGAGGATGGTGGAAGCGGTGGGCCACACGGTGGAGAGGCTCGTGAGGAGCCGCTTCGGCCCCATCGCGCTGGGGGCCCTGGCCCCGGGGGCCTTGCGCCCCCTGTCCGGGGAGGAGGTGGCGGCCCTCCGGCGCGCCGCGGCCCTCCCGCGGGCGCCCGCGGCGCGGTAGGGAGGCCGGGGGTCCCTCGCACGGACCCGACGACGAAAGAGCCGTCCATGGCGAACCACGACCATCACGCGCACCACCACGGGGCCGGCGGTTACCGCTTCTGCCCCCGTTGCGCCGGGCCGCTGGCGCGGCGCGTGCTCAAGGACCACGAGCCCGAGCGCCTGGTCTGCGGGGAGTGCTCGTTCATATTCTACCAGGACCCCAAGGTGGTGGCCGGCGCCGTTTGCATGCTCCACCGGGGCGTGGTGCTGCTGCGCCGGGGCATCGAGCCGGCCCTGGGCAAGTGGGTCTTCCCCGGCGGTTACGTGGACAGGGGCGAAAGCACGGCCGAAGCCGCGGTCCGGGAGACCCGGGAGGAAAGCAACCTGGAGGTGGCCACCCGGTCGCTCCTGGGCGTTTACTCCTACCCCGGATCCCCCAACGTCATCATCGTCTATGTGGCGGACGTGGTGGGAGGGACCCTTGCGGCCGGAGACGAGAGCACCGAGGCCGGCACCTTCGCCCCGTCCCGGATCCCCTGGGACGACCTCGCCTTTCCCAGCACGGTGGAGGCCCTGAAGGACTTCCGCCGCCTTTATCGCCGCGGCGGAGTGTGATAGACAGCGTGGGAGCGGACGTTCGAAAGGAACCGAGGAAAGCAAGCGGAAAGGAGACGCGCAATGGCAATGCCCAACGTAGGGGAGAAGGCTCCCCAATTCAGCCTGCCGGTTTCCCGGGACGAGAAGGTTTCCCTGGGTGACTACGCCGGCAAAAAGAACGTGGTGCTGGCGTTCTATCCACTGGACTTCACCGGCGGTTGACAGCAGGAACTGAGCAACTTCGAGGCCGACAAGTCCGGCTTCGAGGCCAGAGACGCTCAGGTCCTGAGCGTGAGTGTGGACTCGGTTTTCGCCCACAAGGCGTTTGCGGAAAAGATGGGCGGGATCACCTTTCCCATGTTGTCCGATTTCTATCCCCACGGGGCGGTGTGCGAGCAGTACGACTGCCTGCGTCCCCAGGGCTTTCCCAAGAGGGCCGTCTTCATCATCGACAAGCAGGGGACCGTGCGGTTCGCCAAGCTCTACGAGAGCGGCATTCCGGAGAACCAGGACCTGCTGGCCGAGCTCGACAAGCTGTAGGGTCCCGCCTCCGGGCCTGCCGGACTACGGGCCGGGAGGGGGTCGGAAGGGCAGCGCATGGACCGCGGCGGCGATCTTCCGGGGTCCGTGCGCGATGGTGACGGCGCTTCCGGGCTCGGCGCAGTCCCGGTGGACGTAGCCCAGGGCGATGGGGCATTGGAGCCGGGGCGACACGGTGGCGCTGGTGACCCGGCCCACGGGGCGGCCGTCGCGCAGCACCGGGTCGTCCCGGCCGGGCGCCAAGTGGCCTTCGGCCTTGAGGCCCACCAGCTTGCGGTTCACGTGGCCGCGGGAGTGGATGCGCTCCACCGTTTCCTGTCCGAGATAGCATCCCTTGGTGAAGCTGACGGCGTTGTCGAGGCAGGTCTCCAGCAGCAGCGTCTCGGCGTCCATATCGACCCCGTACCGGGGGATGCCCGCCTCGATGCGCAGGACCTCCCGGGCGTGGCCCCCGATCCACGGGACGCCCCGGACCGCGGGGAGCGCCGCCAGGGCCGCGAGGGCTTCCGCCGGCGCCGCGAGGTCGAAGCCGGGCTCCCCCGTATGCGTGGCCCGGATGACCCGGATTCGCCCGCCCGCCCACTCCGACTCCCGGTGGGACAGGTCGGACCCGGGCAGCGAGTCCGCGGGCAGGAAGCGGGCGAGGACGGCTTCCGCCTCGGGCCCCTGGACCGAGACCAGGGCGAGCCGCCGGGAGAGGTCGTCGAGATCCACTTCGTCGGCGATCAGGTAGCCGTGCAGGTGGGCGAGCACGCCCGGCAGCAGGGGCTCGTCCAGTTCCAGGAGGAAGGAATCGTCGGTACGGAACACCCGCACGTCCGCCAGGATCTTCCCCTGTACGTTCAGGACCGCGGCCGGCGCTCCTTCGCCCGTGCCCAAGGCCTTGACGTCGTTGGAAAGCATGCCCTGGAGCCACTCGGCGCCGTCCGGGCCTGTGACCGAGACCAGGGCCCGGTCCGCCAAGTCGAGCCAGCCCGCGCCGGAACGCACCGCGTCGTATTCCGCCGCGGGGTCCCGGAAATGGGCGGGCAGGCGCCACCCTTCCCGTTGGAGGAAGACCGCGCCGTTGCGCTCGTGGAGGTCCTGGAGGGGCGATTCTTTCATGGCCGAGGATGCGCGGAATCTACCACAACTCCTTCCGGCAACCCACCGTCACCGCCCGTATATTTGACATATGGGCGGCTTTCCTGTCCAATTGGGCCATGCGATCGAGGGAGGTTTGGATGAAACGACGACCGGGCCGGTGGCTGTGCCTCTGGATGCTGTTCACTTTCGCGGCCCTGGGAAGCGCCGGGGCCGACACCTTGCGGATCTCCGCCATACCCGACGAGGACCCCCAGGAACTGTTGCGCAAGTACGAGCCTTTCACCGACTACCTGGCCGAGGAAGTGGGGATGAAGGTCAAGTTCGTCCCGGTGGTGGACTATGCCGCGACGGTGGAAGGGCTGGCCGCGGGGCGGCTGGATATCGCCTGGTACGGCGGCTTCACCTCGGTCCAGGCGGTCCATCGAGCCAAGGGCGCCACAAGGCTGGTCATGCGCGTGGAGGACCGGGCCTTCAAGAGCGTCTTCGTGACGCGCACGGATTCCGGCATCCGGACGCTGGCGGACCTCAAGGGCAAGACCTTTGCCTTCGGCAGCGTGAGCTCCACCTCCGGACACCTGATGCCGCGCCATTTCCTCGTGGCCGCGGGACTGGATCCCGAGCGGGACTTCCGCAAGTTCGGCTTCAGCGGCGCCCATGACGCCACCGCGGCGTGGGTGGCGGCCGGGCGGGTGGATGCCGGCGTGCTCAATTTCCTGGTGTGGGCCAAGCTGGTGGAGAAGGGCAGGGTCGATGTCGGGAAGGTCCACGTGTTCTGGACCACGCCGCCCTACGTGGATTACGTGTGGGTGGCCCGGGGCGGCGTGCCCGAGGAGGTCCGGGAAAAGTTCAAGCAGGCGCTCCTGAAACTCGACTACGCCGACCCGCGGCACAAGGAAATCATGGACCTGCAGCGCACCCGGAAGTTCGTCCCCGCCAGGGACTCGGACTGGGACGGCATCAGGGACGCGGCCGTGGCCGCGGGGATGCTCAAGGTCAATTGACCGCCTCGCCGCAATACCGCCTGGAGGACGTCCGCAAGGTGTTCGGGCAGGGGCAGGCGGCGCTGGAAGGATTCGACCTGGAGGTGGCCAGGGGGGAGCGCGTGGCCCTCATCGGACCCAGCGGCGCGGGCAAGACCACGCTCTTCCGCATGCTCAACTGCACGGTTCGCCCCACCTCGGGACGGCTCTCCATCCGCGGCCGGGAGGTGGGGGGGCTGTACGGACGGCGGTTGCGCGAGGTCCGGCGGCGCATCGGCACCATCTACCAGCAGCACAACCTGGTGCCGCGCCTGCGGGTGGTCCACAACGTGCTGTCGGGCATGCTGGGGAGGTGGTCCCTGCCGGGGTCCCTGGTCTCGCTGGCGCGGCCGTCCCGGCTGGACGTGGCCTACCGGGCCCTGGCCGACGTGGGCATCGGCGAGAAGCTCTTCAGCCGCACGGACCAGCTCTCGGGGGGCCAGCAACAGCGCGTGGCCATCGCCCGGGTGCTGGTCCAGGACCCCGACGTGATACTGGCGGACGAGCCGGTCTCGTCCGTGGACCCCTCACTGGCCGAAGCCATCATCCGGCTGCTGGTGGCCATCAGCGCCGAGACCCGCAAGACCCTGATGGTGAACCTCCACAGCGTCGACCTGGCGCTGGCGCACTTCCCCAGGGTCATCGGCATGAAGGAGGGGGTCAAGCTGTTCGATACCGCCGCGGACCGGGTGACGCCGCAGCTCCTGGGGCGCCTCTATTCCGGCGCCGCCCCCGAAGGCCCCGGCCGAGAGCCTGTCCATGAACCGGAGCAACGGGCCGCCCTCTAGCGCTCTTCCGCGTTCCGTCTTCCCCTACGTCTTCAGCGGCCTGTTCCTCTTCCTGCTGGCGGACAGTTGGCGCCGGGCCGAGGTGGACCCGGGACTCTTCTTCGAGCCCCGGGGCAGGGAACACCTGTGGAAGTTCGTCACCGGGATGTACCCCCCGGAGCTGTCCTGGGAGTTCCTGGAGCTCATGGTGGGCCCCACCATGGAGACCGTCCAGATCTCCGTGATGGGAACGACCATCGCGGTGCTCATCGGCTTCCCCCTCGGGTTGCTGGCCACCAGCACCTTCAGCTTCAGGGGCGTCCTCCACGAGGTCGAGGGCCAGGGCGCCGGCTGGAGACGTGGCTCCAAGGTCTGCCTCTACTGCCTTTCCCGGGGGTTGCTGAGCCTGTTCCGCTGCATCCCGGAGTTCGTCTGGGCCTTCATGTTCGTGCGCGCGGTGGGCCTGGGACCGTTTCCGGGAGTGCTGGCCATCGGGGTGGCCTACGGCGGGATGCTGGGCAAGGTCTATTCCGAGATATTCGAGTCGGTGGACGACCGGCCGCTGGAGGCCATCCAGTCCACCGGCGCCGGGCGGCTCCAGATATTCTTCTACGGCTGGCTGCCCCAGGTGCTTCCCAACGTGGCGTCCTATACACTCTACCGTTGGGAATGCGCGGTGCGGACCTCGGCCATCCTGGGGCTGGTGGGCGCCGGCGGCATCGGCCAGCAGATCGAGATCTCCATCCGGATGTTCCACTTCCACGAAGTGACCACGCTGCTGCTCATCCTCTTCTCGCTGGTGGCGGCGGCCGACTACCTCAGCGCGAAGGTGCGTTCCCTGTTATGAACCGGCCCGCGGCTCCGCATGATCCGGCCGCGCTCCGGGAGAAGGCCCGCGAGACCTCGCGCGCGTCCGCCCTGGTCCTGTTGGGGTCCCTGGCCGCCCTGTGGCTCTGGAGCTACCGGGGCTCCGAAGTCGATATGGGGCTGCTCTTCAGCGCCGAAGGGGGCGGCGCCCTCTTCGAGTACGCGGCGCGGCTCTTTCCCCCGGACCTGTCCCGCAAGACGCTGGCCGACGCCGCATCCGGTGCATGGGAGACCTTCGCCATCTCGTTGATGGGGACCCTGCTGGCCTCGGTCATCGCCCTGTCCCTGGTGTTCTTCGGTTCGCGCAACTTGGCCTATGCCGGCCTGCTGTACGAGATGGAGACCCGGCGCGGCCTCGTCCTGCTGCGGCGCGTCCCGTACCTCGCGGCCCGGGCCGTGCTGAACCTCCTGCGGACCGTCCCGGAGATGCTGTGGGCGCTGGTCTTCGTCTTCCTGGTGGGCCTGGGCCCCTTCCCCGGCGTGTTGGCCCTGGGGGTGCACACCGGCGGCGTCCTGGGCAAGCTGTTTGCCGAGGTGCTGGAGGACGTGGACCTCCAACCCGTGGAGTCCTTGCAGTCCACCGGCGCCGGCAAGCTCCAGATCCTGTTCTACGGCATACTCCCGCAGGCGCTCCCGCAGTTCGTCTCCTACACCCTCTACCGCTGGGAGGTGAACATCCGCGTGGCCGCGGTGCTGGGGTTCGTGGGGGCCGGCGGCCTGGGCCAGCGGATCCACATCGCCATCAGCCTGTTCCTGGAGCAGCAGCTCCTGACGCTGCTCATGGTCCTCTACGTCCTGGTCACCGGGGTGGACTACCTGAGCGCCTACCTGCGGCGCCGGGTGGTGTGACCCGCAGCCCTGATCCCATCCCCGTTCATCCTGAGCGAAGCGAAGTCGAAGGACGCACTCATGCCCCCTCCCTCGATTCTTCAGGGGTTCTGAAAATGGATTCCCGCCCCGCTTCCGCGAGGACAGGCTTTCGCGGGAATGACCCTCCGTTCGTCCTGAGCGTAGCGAAGCGAAGTCGAAGGGCGCGCTCTCCTTCTGGAACAGGGTTGGGGAGAGGGTGCAGTCGTGTGCAGTGCTTGCATGTCAGGCCGCGCTCGGCAACAAAGGAGACCATGACGGCAGCGAACGTGAACCTGACCGCGGCGGTAGAGACCTATTTTGCCGACTTGGGTCGGGTGCGGGCTTCGGGCGGCGCCACCGGGGAGCGGTCGAGTTACGGACCTCTGGCGCAACTGCTCAACGCCGTGGGCACAGCCCTCAAGCCCAAGGTCTTCTGCGTCCAGGAGTTGGCTGACCAGGGCGCGGGCCATCCCGACTTCGGCTTCTACGTAGCGAAGCAGGTCCAGCGGGGCCAACCGCGTGAGGGCCAGACGCCGGAGCGTGGCGTGGTGGAAGTGAAGACCGCGGACGATGACGCATGGCTTACCGCGGCGGGGGACCAGGTAAGCCGCTATTGGGACCGCTACCGTCTGGTGCTTGTGACCAACACCCGCGATTTCGTGTTGGTGGGAGAGGACGCCGCGGGCCGTGCGGCGAAGCTCGAAACCTTCCGGCTGGCGGATGGCGCGGACGACTTCCGGCGCAAGCTGGAGAAGCCGCGCACTTTCGCCCGCGAAGTCGGCGCGGGCTTGGGCGAGTACCTGTGCCGGGCGCTGTCGCACCGGGCGGCGTTGGCCGAACCCAGGGACTTGGCGTGGCTGCTGGCCTCCTATGCCCGGGACGGCTTGGCCCGTGTCGAGGCCGCGGGCGACGCGCCCTCGTTGGAGGCGGTGCGCAAGGCGCTGGAAGAGGCGTTGGGCGTCCGTTTCGAGGGAGAGAAAGGCGCGCGCTTCTTCCGTTCGACCCTGGTGCAGACGCTGTTCTACGGCGTCTTCTCCGCCTGGGTGCTGTGGGCGCGGGCCGGCAGTCCGAACGTCCCCGCCAACGTCCCCCCTGGGAACGCGGGCGTCCCGCCCGCTTCCTTCCACTGGCGCGAAGCGGTTTGGCACCTGCGCGCGCCGGTGCTCCGAGCGTTGTTCCAGCAACTATCCGACCCCGGCCGCCTGCAACCGCTGGGTCTCGTCGAAGTCCTGGACTGGACCGCGGCCGCTCTGGACCGGGTGGACCACGCGGCCTTCTTCGCCCGCTTCCACGAAGGCGAGGCCGTGCCCTACTTCTACGAACCCTTCCTCGAAGCCTTCGACCCCGAACTGCGCAAGCAACTGGGGGTCTGGTACACCCCTTCCGAAGTGGTGCGCTACATGGTGGCGCGGGTGGACCGGGCCCTGAAGGACGACCTGGGCATCCCGGAGGGGCTGGCTGCGGAGAACGTCTATGTGCTGGACCCGTGCTGCGGCACCGGGGCCTATCTGGCGGAGGTCTTGCGTCGCATCGCCGTCAACCTGGAAGGGAGCGGCCTGGGGGCGCTGGCCGGGGTGCGGGTGAAGCAGGCCGCCACCGAGCGGGTGTTCGGCTTCGAGATCATGCCCGCGCCTTTCGTGGTGGCTCACCTTCAGGTGGGGCTGACCATGCAGGACCTGGACGCGCCGCTGAAGGACGACGGGGATGAACGGCCCGGCGTCTTCCTCACCAACGCCCTGACCGGGTGGGAACCCCACACGATCAAGCCCTTGCCCTTCCCGGAACTGGAGGAGGAGCGGGACCGTGCGGAGCGGGTGAAGCAGGACACGCCCATCCTGGTGATCCTGGGCAATCCGCCCTACAACGGCTTTGCCGGCATGGCGGTGGACGAGGAGCGGGAGTTGTCGGAGTCCTACCGAAGGACCAGGAGGGTGCGGCGACCGGAAGGACAGGGGTTGAACGACCTGTACGTGCGCTTCTTCCGCATGGCGGAACGGCGCATTGCGGAGAAGACGGGCCGGGGCGTGGTGTGCTTCATTTCCAACTACTCGTGGCTGGACGGGCTGTCGTTTACGGGGATGCGGGAACGGTACCTGGAAGCCTTCGACGCGGTGCGCATCGACAACCTGCATGGCGACCGCATCGTCTCGGAATACGCTCCCGACGGACGGACCAGCGAAACGGTGTTTGCCCTGCAAGGACAATCGCCGGGGATCAAGGTCGGGGCCAGCATCGCATTGTTGTCACGATCGGGAAGCGGCGCGTCCGCTCGGGGACGCATCCTGTACCGGGATTTCCATCAGGCGCGTGCTGCGGAAAGACGGCAGGCAATGTTGGAGAGCCTTGACGCTCCCGACATGGATTCCGATTATGCGACGCTGGAACCCGCGCTTCGGCTGGGTTTGCCGTTCAAGCCGATGGCGGTGAGCAAGGATTGGTTCGACTGGCCAGCATTGCCGGACCTGTTCCCGGTGTCGTTCCCTGGGGTCAAGACCAGCCGGGACCCATTCCTCGTCGATGTGGATCTCGACCTGTTGAAAGCGCGGGTCGGGGACTATTTCGATCCGGGCTTGAGCCATGAGGAGATCGCACGGCGATACCCGGCGGCGATGAAGACGACGGCGCGCTTCGACGCCCGCAAGGTGCGCGAGGCGCTGCTTGCCCGCGGCGGGCCGGACGAAGCCGGTTTCGTTCGTTTCGCCTATCGTCCGTTCGACAACCGATGGCTGTATTGGGAAGCCGAGACGAAGCTGCTCGACGAGAAGCGCGCCGACTATAAACCGCACGTGTTCGAAGGGAACCTGTGGCTCTCCACCGCTCAGCATCTACGAAAGGATGCGTCGGAACCTCAGGCCTGCTCCACGGAACATCTCGCATCCCTGCATTTGATCGAGCGGGGCGCCATGATGTTTCCTACTTGGCTCCACGACGAGAACATCGGGAGCGAGGACGACGGCGCCCACGGCAACCTCCGAGCGTGGCCGCCCGCTCCCGCGGCGCACGGTATCGGAAGCGACACCGGCGGCCCCCGCAATCGCCCCAACCTCTCGGCCGCGGCCCGGCGCTACCTGGACCGCCTCGGCTTGAGCGTCGAGGACCTGTTCCACCACGTACTCGCCGTGCTTCACGATCCCGCCTACCGGGAGGCCAACGCCGGGGCGCTCCGCATGGAGTGGCCGCGCATCCCGCTTCCCGGCTGGCCTGCTACCGGGACCGCAGAGGTCTCCCCGGATTCCACTCGCTCTGCCTTGCCCCCCACCCCTGCGGGCGGGACGCCCGCGCTCCCAGGGGGGTCCCCCGCTTATGAGGGCCATGAGCCAGCCGTGGAAAGCGCCTTTCCTGGGAACGCGGGCGTCCCGCCCGCATCCGAACAAGGCTCCGCATCCTCGGACAGGGAGACCAATGAAGCGGCGGACGCCCTCGCCCGGTCGGCCGCCCGGGGCCGTGAACTCGCGGCCCTGCTCGACCCTGACACGCCAGTCCCCGGCGTCACCACGGGCGCGTTGCGCCCGGAGTTCGCCGCCATTGCCGTTCCCGCCACCACGGACGGGCGCAACATGACCGGCGACGACTTCGCCCTCACCGCGGGCTGGGGCCACGTCGGAGCGGGCGGGGCGGTCATGCCGGGCCAAGGCCGGAGCCTCGAACGCGCCTTCGCCCCGGACGAACGCACCGCCCTGAGCGCTGCGCTCCCCACCTTCGGCAAGACCACCTTCGACGTTCACCTCAACGACCGCGCCTTCTGGCGCAACCTCCCCGCCGCGGTCTGGAACTACAAGCTCGGCGGCTACCAGGTCCTCAAGAAATGGCTTTCCTACCGTGAACGCGGCATCCTCGACCGCCCGCTGCGGCCGGAGGAAGTCCAGCGCTTCACCGATACCGCAAGACGTGTCGCGGCGATTCTACTGAAAAGTGGATTCCCGCTTTCGCGGGAATGACGGTGTGGGCTTTCGCGGGAATGACGGGATGAGAGGGAATGACGGGATGGGAACCTCTGATCAATCCTGGCTTGAGGCGCATCTCCCTATGGGAAAGCGCGTCCTTCGACTTCGCTTCGCTACGCTCAGGACGAACGGGTGTTCATGTGAAGTTTGACGTTCATCAAAATCCTCCCTTCGACTCCGCTTCGGTACGCTCAGGACGAACGGGAGGGTTGTCCAGGGTGGCTCTTCGGGAATTCGTGTGGGCAAGGCAGGAGGGGAAGGGGAGCGACAGGGGCGAGGACGTCATTCCCCCGAAAGTCTCACCTCCGTCATTCCCGCAAAGCATGCCCTCGCGGAAGCGGGGGCGGGAATCCATCATGCACGCGCCACGTGCGGTAGCGGCCGCGATGGAAGGTGAGCCGTCATTCCCGCGAAAGCGGGAATCCATCATGCACGGCGCCATGGGGTTTGCTCGGAAGGATGGAAAAAGCGCCTCCTCCTTGCATGAACCCTGGACAACCCTCGCCATTTCCAAGCGGCCCCGGTCGTGCTAGGCTGTAGGATTGCGGAGAGGTGGCCGAGTCCGGTTGAAGGCGCCTGACTCGAAATCAGGTTTACCCACGGGTAACGGGGGTTCGAATCCCTCCCTCTCCGCCAGCGCGTGCGGCCGGGATGTTGATTGCTGGCAGTCGGGTCCCGTGCAAGCGGGTCCCGCAAACTCCGTCAGGTCCGGAAGGAAGCAGCGGTAGCGGATCGCCCCTGTGCCACGGGGGAGCCTGGCTGTCGGCAATGAGCATCCCGCCGCGCGCGGCCGGGCGCAACGGCCCTCGAAGCGGCCCCCATACGTCATGTCCTATCTCGTGTTGGCCCGCAAGTGGCGTCCGCAGAGCTTTGCGGACATGGTGGGGCAGCCCCACATCGCCCAGGTCCTCGCCAACGCCATCCACCGAGGCCGCATCGCCCATTGCTACCTGTTCACCGGGGTCCGGGGGGTGGGCAAGACCAGCGCCGCGCGCATCCTGGCCAAGTCCCTGAACTGCACCGAGGGTCCCACGCCCACTCCCTGCAACGAGTGCGTCCGCTGCCGGGAGATCAACGAGGCCCGCTCCATCGACGTGTACGAGATCGACGGGGCCTCCAACCGCGGCATCGACGAGGTGCGGCAGATCATCGAGAACGTGCGTTACCAGCCGGCCGCGGCGCGCTTCAAGGTCTATATCATCGACGAAGTCCACCAGGTCACCAAGGACGCCTTCAACGCGCTGCTCAAGACCCTGGAAGAGCCGCCGGCGTTCGCCAAGTTCATACTCGCCACCACCGAGGTCCACCGGCTGCCGGAAACCATCCTTTCGCGCTGCCAGCGCTTCGACTTCCGGCGTATCGAGGTCCGGGACATCCACGAGCGGCTGCGGCGGATCGCGGACGCGGAAGACTTGGACATCACCGACGGGGCCTTGACGCTCCTGAGCCGGGCGGCCCAGGGCAGCATGCGCGACGCCCAGTCGCTGCTGGAGCAGGTGCTCTCGTTCGTGGAGCCTGCGGGGGAGGGCGGGGCGGTGGACGAGCCGCTGCTGCGGGACGTCCTCGGGGTGGCCGAGCGGCGGGTGCTCCACGAGATCTCCGCCGCGGTCATCGCTGGGGACCCTGCCGGGTGCCTGCAACGGGTGGCGGAGGCGGCCGCTTCCGGGGTGGACCTCGCCGCCCTGTCCCGGGAGTTGGTGGAGCACTTCCGCAACCTGCTGGTGACACGGTTGACGGAAGGAAAGGCGGGGGCGGCCTCCGACGCCGGCGACGGCTCCCGGCGGCTGATGGACCTGACCGACGAGGAGATGGCCCGGCTCCGGGAACAGGTTGCGTCCGTGGACCCCGAGACCCTCATGGGGTACTATCGGTTCATCGTCCAGGGCGACGAGGCCGTGTCCCGCTCGCCGTACCCGCGCTTCGACATGGAAGCGTCGCTGGTCCGGGCGGCGACCCTGCCCCGGACCGTGAACGTGGTGGACGCCATCGAGCAGTTGCGGCGTCTGGAGCGGAAGCTGGAGGAAGCCGGACCGCTCCACGGGGAGGGGATGGACCCGGGCCACGCGAAACTTGCACCGGCCGCGCACGGAACCGAAAAGCGGCCCGTGCGCCCGGAGCCCGGGGCCGACGACTGGGACCGTTTCGTGGACGCGGTCTCCGGGGAGAAACCCACCCTTGCCGCCATCCTGAAGCAGGGCAGGGTCCTGGAGCTGTCGGCCGCGGGACTGAAGCTGGGCATGGAGGACCGGATGCACCTGGACTACCTCCGGGGAAACGGCAACACGGAAGTCCTCAAGGGGCTTCTCGACGACTTCTTCGAGCGGGAGATGGCCGTCACCGTCGTGCCCGCGGCTGGCCAAGAGCGAGGGGCCGAAGCGCCGCCGAACCCCGACGGCCCCGAGGCTCCGCCGACCCCGGACCGGGAGGGTCCGGAGGACATCGTGGACGAAGCGTTGCGGATTTTCGGGGGTACGGTCAAGTAGCGCCTCCGGGGAAGGGAGCGGTCACATGAGCGAGGGTCTGGGCGGCATGGGCGGCCTCTTGAAGCAGGCTCGGGAGATGCAGTCGAAGCTTGCGAAGGTCCAGGAAGAGTTGGCGAAGAAGACCGTGGAAGCCACTGCCGGCGGCGGCATGGTCCGGGTGACGGTCAACGGGCAGTTCACCCTCGCTTCGATCAAGGTGGACCCGAGCGTCATCGACCCGGAAGAGGTGGAGATGCTCGAAGACCTGGTCCGGGCCGCGGTCAACGAGGGGTTGAGGCGGGCCAGGGAAATGGCCACCGAGGAGATGAGCAAGCTGACGGGAGGGGTCAAGATCCCCGGGTTGATGCCATGACCGGATATCCGGCGCCCCTGGCCCGGGTCATCGAGCAACTGTCCAGGCTTCCCGGCATCGGCGAGAAGACCGCGGGCCGCTTGGCCTTCCACCTGCTCAAGGACCGGAAGGAGTCGGTGTTGGCGCTGGCCGGAAGCATGGAGAAGCTGAAGCGGGAGATGGGACTCTGTCCCCGGTGCTTCGGCCTGAGCGAGATACCCGCGGGGTCCGAGGAAGTCGCGCCGTGCAGGGTCTGCCGCGACCCCGAACGGGACGACGCCACCATCTGCGTGGTCGAAGAGCCCTCGGACCTCATGGCGCTCGAACGTTCCGGGGAGTACAAGGGCCTCTACCACGTGCTCCACGGCGCCATCTTCCCGCTCAACGGCGTGGGACCCGACGCCCTGAAGATCGAGGAGCTCATGGCGCGGGTCCGCGACGTCCCTCCCGCGGAGGTCATCGTCGCCACCAACGCCACCCGGGCAGGAGACGCCACCGCCCTCTACCTCGCCAAGATGCTCAAGCCCCTGGGCATCCGCATCACCCGCATCGCCCGGGGCCTGCCCCTGGGAGGGGAGATCGAGTACACAGACGCCGGCACCCTGGGCGAAGCCATCGAAGGGCGGCGAGCGCTGTAGCCCTGCGTCCGCAAGCCGGAAGCCCCCTGCCATCCGTGCAAACGTCGGTGCTTGCCAAGGAACCTCCGAACGAACGGGACAGAGGGCGTGAAGCGCGTCCTTCGACTTCGCTTCGCTACGCTCAGGACGAACGGGGAGTAGCTCCTCCACGCTCAGGAGACGAACGGGGACAGGGGTGTCAGGGTGGGGGAAGCAGGAATCCGTGCGGGTCCGGCAACGACAGGGACAACGACGAGGACGATCGTACAAGTGTCAGGGTGAGGGAAGCGGGAACCCATACGGGGTCAGCAACACGGCATGGGGTTCTCGATCAGGTTGTAGACGCTGTCGAAGTTGACCTCGTTGATGGTCTTCTGGATCTTGTAGAAACGCGGGGGTTCCGCTTCCAGGAACACCATGATGGCGGTCTCGATGGGAGGGCAGCCGGGCTTGACGCAAGGCACCTCCTTGATGGTGACCGGGGTGCGGGAAGGGAACTCCAGCGCCTGCCGGACCCAGACGCGGATCTGGTCCAGGGTGAAGGGCGAGACCTCCCGGTAGATGTCCGGCTCGCCGTCCGTTGCGTCCTCGTCCCCGGACCGGAGGCAGCCCCCGAGGCCGCGGCGCAGCTCGTCGCCGTCCAGGTCCCGGCCGATGAAGACCAAGCGGTTCAACCGATCCTCGCCGTCCTCCCATTCCCGTCCCAGACGACCCTCGAACATGCTGTGGACCCCGTGGAACACGAACTGGTGGGAGTCGCCGTACATGTTGAGTATGCCCTTCATGCGCAGGAGGTCGGCTCCCCTCTCGGCCAACACGGATCGGAACCAGCGGCTCAGGCGGGCCTTGTCCAGGTCCCCGGGCTGCACGAAGGAGACGGTCTGGACCGAGGTGTGGTCCCGGTGGTCGCAGCCTTCCACCGCGCGGCGCTTGGCCTCCAGGTCGAAGGCGCGCATCTCCAGCAGCTCGCCCATATCCACTTCCGCGTTCCGCGTGGGGGTCACCCGGGCCGCGGGGTTCAGGTCCGCGAGCCTGGCCGCCAGGGAGTCCGCTTCCTCCGGCGTGATCAGGTCCGTCTTGTTCAGCAGGAGCGCGTCCGCGCAGGCGACCTGCTCCCGGGCCTCGTGGTGGGCCGCGAGCTGTTGCTCGACGTGCATTCCGTCCACCACCGTCACCACCGCCTGGAGCTCGAAGTCCCTGCGGACCCGTTCGTCCAGCAGCAGGGTCTGCACCAGGACCGTGGGGTCCGCGAGGCCGGAGGTCTCCACCACCAGGTAGTCGAAGGCGCCGCGGCGTTCCAGGAGCCGGAGCAGCACCCGCAGCAGGTCCCCCTGGACCGTGCAGCAGATGCAGCCGTTGTTCATCTGGAGGATCTCTTCCTCCGAGGCGATCACGAGATGGTGGTCGATGCCCACCTCGCCGAACTCGTTGATGACGACGGCGATGCGGCGCCCGTGGGGCGCGGTGAGCATGCGGTTCAGCAGGGTGGTCTTGCCGGCGCCGAGGAAGCCCGTGAGGATGAAGACGGGGACCTTTTCCATGCGCTGCTTCCGAGCGGGTCCCCCTTGGGGCCGGGGAGGGCCGCCATCGTCTCCATGGGCGGGCCGGACTCGGCGTTGCCCCGTCGAGACGCGCTACGGCCGGCCCGGTCTCGTGCGGGTCCTCCGTGTCCGACGCCCCGGGCCTACTTCCCGCCCCGGTCCTCCAACGCCCGGAACACCCGTTCCGGGGTCAGCGGCAGGTCGCGGATGCGCGACCCGATGGCGTCCGCCACCGCGTTGCCGATGGCCGCGGGGGTGGGGGCGAGCCCGGGCTCGCCCAGCCCCTTGGCGCCGTAGGGGCCTTCGGGCTCGGCGCACTCCACCACGATGGGGATGACCTCGGGCATGTCCAGGGACGTCACCAGGTGGTAGTCCAGGAACGAGGGGTTCCGCACCTTGCCGTCCTGGTCGATGACCAGGTTCTCGTGGAGCGCCGCCCCGATGCCCATGGCCACTCCTCCTTCGATCTGGGCGGCGCAGTTGAGGGGGTTGATGGCCTTGCCCACGTCGTGGGCCGCTGACACCCGGTGCAGCCGGACCCTGCCGGTCTCCTGGTCCACCGACGCCTCCGCGGCCTGGGTGGCGTACATGTAGAAGGCCGACGCGTGGTCGCTGTGGCCGGTCTCCAGGTCCAGGTCCTTGCCGATCTCGTAGGTGTAGGAGCCGTCTCCGCGCAGGACCTCGCCGCCCCCGAGGGTGCGCCGGACGACCTCGCCGAAGGTCAGGGCCATCTCCTCGTGGTCCCGTAGGTGCACCTTGCCGTCGGCCAGCACCAGCTCTTCCTTGCGTCCTTCGAGCACCGGCCCCGCCATCTCCAGGAGCCGGTCCCGGGCGTGGACCGCGGCCCTGCGCACGGCGTTGCCCATGTGGTAGGTGCTGCGGCTGGAAGTGGTGGAGGCGTCGAAGGGGATGACGTCGGTGTCCAGCGGCGCCACCCGCACCTGCTCGATGGGTATGCGCAACTCTTCCGCGGCCACCTGCGAAAGGATCGTGCTGCTCCCCTGGCCGATCTCCACCGTGCCCGCCAGCACCGTCACCCGGCTGTTGGCGTCCAGCAGCACCCCGGCCCGGGAAGTGGTGGGGGAGCGGGTGGGCTTGGAGATGCAGGCCAGCCCCCGTCCCACTCCGGCGGCCCGGGGCTTGCCCCAGTCGATGGCGGCCGCGGCCCGGGTGAGGGTCTCGGTGAGCCCCACGCTGTGGAGCTGCTCGCCCCAGTAGGCGGTGTCGCCGTCCACGAAGACGTTCTTCAGCCGGAGCTCCAGGGGGTCCATGCCGAGCCTCCGGGCGATCTCGTCCATGTGCTGCTCCGTGGCCCAGGCCCCCTGGGGGATGCCGTAGCCGCGGAAGGCCCCGGCCACGGGCTTGTTGGTATAGACCGCGTAGCCGTCCACCCGGACGTGGGGGATGCGGTAGGGGCCCGGGGCCGGCAGGCTGCCGCGTATGCACACGGTGGGGCTCTTCTCGGCGTAGGCGCCGCCGCCCCAGTAGAGGGTCATGCGGCGGGCCACCAGCGCGCCGTCCTTCCGCACCCCGCTCTTGACCCGCACCGTGGCCTCGTGGCGCACCAGGGTCGAGACGAAGGTCTCCTCCCGGTTGAACTTCACCCGCACCGGGCGGCCTCGGGTGTGGAACGCCAGCCCCATGGCGATGGGCTCCAGCTTGAGACCGCCCTTGGAGCCGAAGCCGCCCCCTTGCAACGGGTTGATGAGCCGGATCTTCTCCTGCGGCAGCCCCAGGGCCTCGGCCACCTCGGTCAGGGCCCGGAACGGCGCGTCGTTGGCCACCCACACGGTCACCCGTCCGGTCTCGGGATCCACCCGGGCGTGGGCCGAATGGGGCTCCATGGCCGCGTGCTGGATCACCGGCACGTAGTAGGTCTCCTCCAGCACCAAGTCGGACTTGCGGAACCCCTCGTCCGTGTCCCCGGTGCGCAGCTTGAAGTGCTCGCACACGTTGGGCATGGGCGCGCCCACGATGAAATCGGCCTTGCGGTAGCTCTCGAACTCCTCGTGGATGGCCGCGGCGCCGGGTCGGCACGCCTCCTCGGGGGTGAAATAGGCGGGCAAGTCCTCGTACTCCACCTCGATGAGTTTCAGGGCCGCCTGGGCCGTGTCCTCGTCCACCGCGGCCACCGCGGCCACCGGCTCGCCCACGTAGCGGACCTTGCCCTGGGCCAGGAAGGGTTTGTCCTTGACGGACTCGCCGTGGGTCCACGGGGCGTCGGCGCCGGAGATGGCGGCCGCCACCCCCGGGTGCCGGCGCGCCTTCTCCAGGTCCAGCCTGACGATGCGCGCATGGGGCCGGGTGCTGAACAGGACCTTGCCGTGGAGCATGTCCGGCAGCGCCAGGTCGTACCCGTAGATGGCCGCGCCGGTGACCTTGTCGTCCACGTCCACCCGCGTCACCGGATGGCCCACCACCTTGAGGTCACTCATGGCCCCGTCCCTTGCCGGCCTGGCGGCGAAGCTCCGCGGCCGCGTCCCGCACCGCTTCGACGATCTTCACGTACCCGGTGCAGCGGCACAGGTTCCCCGACAGGGCGAAGCGGATCTCGTCGTCCGTGGGGTCGGGGTTCTCCTCCAGGAACGCCTTGGCCATCATCAGCATGCCGGGGGTGCAGTAGCCGCACTGGGCGCCGCCCGCGGCCATGAAGGCGGCCTGGACCGGGTGGTAGGCGCCGCCTTCCCCGATCCCCTCCACCGTGACCACCTCCGCCTCCGGGAGCTCCCCGGCCAGCACCAGGCACGAGTTCACCGGCTTCCCGTCGAGATAGACGGTGCAGGCGCCGCAGTCTCCGGTGCCGCAGCCCTCCTTGGTCCCGGTGAGGCCGATCTCGTCCCGCAAGAGGTCGAGCAACAGCCGGTGCGCGGGAGCGGCCACGGAGGTGGCCTTTCCGTTCAGGGTGAACTCGATGGTCTGCGTCATGCTCCAAAGGCTCCTTCCATGGGATGGGCGGGCAGGGCGGCGGCGCGGGGGAAAGGGACCCTCACGCCCGCTCCGGCCGTCCGTAGCGCCGGTCCCTCCGGCTGGTCCAATCCACCGGACCGTCGGCCAGGGCGGCGTTCAGGAGCGCCCGCCGGGTGTTCACCCGCACCATGGCCCTGCGGTACTCCGCGGACGACCGCACATCGCTGATGGGGCTGCATTCCTCGGCCGCTTTCCGGCCGGCCTGCTCCGCGAGATCCTCGGTCAGCACTTGGCCCCGGAGCAGCGCTTCGGCCCCGGGGGCGCGCATGGGCGTGGGCGCAACCGCCCCCAGGGCGATGGCCGCGGACTCGCACCTGCGCTCCGTTTCCGTCAGGGTCAGGGCCACCGCCACGCCCACGTAGGCTAGGTCCATCATCTCCCGGGGCGAGAACTTGATGTACTCTCCTGCAAGGCGCGGGGCTTGGGGCGGGATCGAAAGCTCGGTCAGGACCTCGCCGGGCCCGGCCACGGTCTGTCCCGGACCGCGGAAGAAGTCCCCGAGGTCCACCACCCGCTCCCCGTCCGCGCCCGCCAACCGGGCCCTTGCGTCCAGCACCAGCAGGGCCGGCGCCACGTCCGCGGAAGGGGTGGCGTTGGCCATGTTGCCGCCGATGGTGGCGCGGTTGCGGATCTGGATGGAGCCCACTTCCGCGGCGCTCCGGGCCAGGAACGGGTAACGTCCCGCCACCAGGGACGAGGTCTCCACTTCCCGCAGCGTGGTCAGGGCGCCGATGGCGACGCTGCCGTCGGCCTCTTCGCGGATCCCCGACAGCGACGGTATCCCCTTGAGGTCCACCACGTACCGGGGCGTCAGCCCCTTTTCCTTCATGGCGATGACCAGATCGGTGCCCCCGGCGAGGAAATGGCCCCCGGGTCCGCGCTCCAGCATGATCCGGGTGGCTTCCGCGAGGCTCGCGGGTCGATGGAATTCCAGCGGCTCGGTGCGTTTCATGCGTCAGTCCGGCGTGGGCGTCACCATGCGGCCGATGGGTTGGCCCACGGGCTCCCCGTCCCGCATCTGTACGCGGCCCCGCACCACGGCCGCCACGGGCATCCCCTTGACCTTCCAGCCGTGCCACGGCGAGGGGTTGTTCTTGCTGTGCAGCTTCGTGATGTCGATGGCCCCCTCCTTGTCCATGTCCACGACGGTCACGTCGCCGTCGGCGCCGACCCGGAGGGCGCCTTTCCGGGGGTAGAGTTGCCAGACCCTGGCGGGGTTCTCCGAGGCCACCCTGACGTAGTGGTTGAGGCTCATGCGCCCCTTGTTGACCTCCGTGAGCATCAGGGGAACCCCGGTCTCCACGCCGCAGAACCCGGAGATGCAGTCCCAGATGGCGGGCTTCAGCATGTTGCCGTGGATGTCGGCGCCTTTCTCCTCCAGGGTGTGGGGCGAGTGGTCGGTGGCGATCATGTCCACGTATCCGTTGCGCAGGCCGTCCCACAGGGCTTCGCCGTGGTCCCGGGTGCGCACCGGCGGGTTCATCTTGAGCAGCGGCCCCACCGTGTCCATGTCCCCGGGCTCGCGCAGCAGGTAGTGGGGGCCGGTCTCCGCGGTGACCCTCATGCCCCGGGCCTTGGCGTCCCGGACCAGGGCCGCGGCCTGCTTGGAGCTCATGTGCAGCACGTGGAGCTTGGTGCCGAAGACCTCGGCGAAGAAGAGGGCGTGGTGCACCGATTCCGCCTCGCACAGGTAGGGGCGGGTGGCTTCCCAGTTCACCGGAGCGGTCTTGCCTTCCTCCTTGATGCGGTTCAGGTGGTGGTACATGATCTGCCGGTTCTCGGCGTGGATGCACAGGGGCAGGCGGGACTCGGTGATGTTCCGGAACACGTCCTGGCACACCCCGTCGTCGGGGAAGGGCAGGTTGCCGATGGTCTCGCCGAAGAAGATCTTGTAGCCCACCGCGCCGGCCCGGGCCATGGGCAGGATCTGGTCCGCGTTGGTCTGCACCACCACCCCCAGGAGCGCGAAGTCCACCAGCGATTTCTCCTCGGCCAGCCGCTTCTTCTCCTCCACCTGTTCCGGATGGGTCACCGGCGGGATGGTGTTGGGCATATCCACCACGAAGGTGACGCCGCCGGCAATGGCCGCGCGGGAACCCGTGCCGAAGTCTTCCTTGTGAGTCATGCCGGGCTCGCGGAAATGGACGTGGCCGTCGATCAGTCCGGGCAGGATGTGCTTGCCGCTTGCGTCCATCTCCTCGACTCCCTCCGGGAGCGCATGGTTGGCGCCGATGGCCACGAACTTCTCGTCGTGGATGGCCACGCCGCCATCGAAGGTGGACTCGGGGGTGACGACCGTGCCGTTCCTGATCACCAGGTCTGCCTTCATGGATCCTCCCTTCCGGGTTCGTGGACCGAGGTCCGGGCGCCGTGTCCCGAACGCCGGCGCCACTGCCGTTGTTATGAAAAAACCGCCTCGAAATCAACCCTGGGGGTCCGTGGGTTCCAAGTTGAAATGCCGCGGTTTGTATGCAATAGGTAGCTCGTTCCCATGTCGGCGCGACGCGGCGGTTCCGGGCGAGCGTGATCCGCAGGGTCCCGCCCGCAGGCGCGGTCTGCGAGGGAGGTTACCGGTGAGCGAAGACAGGGTCATGGTCGATATCAGCAGCCTGGAGAAGTACTTCGGGGAGGGCGCCGAACGGGTCCACGTGCTCAAGGGCGTGTCCCTCAGCATCCCCGAGGGCTCCCTCTATACCTTCCTGGGTCCCAGCGGCTGCGGCAAGACCACCACGCTCCGCTGCGTGGCCGGACTGGAGCGGCCGGAGAGCGGCGTCATCGAGATCGACGAGAAGGCCGTGTTCCACTCCGGCGGCGGGGCCTACGTGCCGCCCAACCATCGGCCCATCGGCATGGTGTTCCAGTCCTACGCCATCTGGCCGCACATGACGGTGGCCGAGAACGTGGGCTATCCGCTGACCATCCGGCGGCGCCCCAAGTCGGAGATCCGCAGCCGGGTGGAAGACGTCCTCAAGATCGTGGGCCTAGCCGGGCTCGAAGAGCGGCCGGCCCCCAAGCTGTCCGGCGGACAGCAACAGCGGGTGGCGTTCGCCAGGGCCCTCATCAACGAACCCAAGGTCATGCTGCTGGACGAGCCCCTCAGCAACCTGGACGCCAAGCTGCGGGAACAGATGCGCTTCGAGATCAAGGCGCTGCAACGGCGGGTCAACATCACCACCATCTACGTCACCCACGACCAGGCCGAGGCCCTGGCCATCTCGGACCAGATCGCGGTCATGCACGGCGGCAGGCTGATCGAGGTGGGCGACCCCCACCAGCTCTACGCCAAACCCAAGCGCAAGTTCACCGCCACGTTCCTGGGCCTCACCAACCTCATCAACGGACGGGTGGCGGAGGCCGGCGCCAACTCCCATCCCAGCCGGCTCGACACCGAGTTCGGCATGCTCGCGTTCGCGCCCGCGGTGCCCATGGAGAAGGGCGCCCAGGCGGTGATCTCTGTGCGCCCCGAGAACATCTCGGTGGCGTCCGAGGCGCCCGCGGAAACGGAGAACGTGCTCAAGGGGACGCTCCACGACGCGGTGTTCATGGGCGACGCCTACCATTGCCAGGTGCGTGTCCGGGAGCAACTGATCCGCGTGCACACCCATCCCGCGAACGCCGTGCCCGTGGGCGCCAACGTCTACCTGAGGCTCGACCCGGAAAGCTGCAACGGCCTGCCCGCGGACGACACCGAAGGCATGGACGACACCATGCTGGGGGACTAGCGGACCGGCCCCGCGGTCCCTCCACCCGGTCCGGGGCTGCGGCCCGGACGCGCCCTTCCCGAGGCAGAGGGGCCATGCACTGGAAAAGGGCCGTGTGGAAAGATATTATAGGCAGGGCAGGGGAGAGCGCCCCGGAACGAGAACCAACATCCAAGGAAGGAGCCGGTATCGTATGGCCGCACTAGAAGCAACCAGGATTGTCGAGAAGGAGGCCGGGGCCGCCGGGACCCCGAGCTACACCGACCTGCGGGAATGGCTGGAGATCGTGGAGAGCTTCGGGCAACTGAAGAAAGTCGATGGGGTGGACTGGAACCTGGAGATGGGGACCCTGTCCGAGCTCATCGCCCAGGGCAGCAAGGGTCCCGTGCCCGCGGTGCTCTACGACAACATCAAGGACTACCCCGAGGGGTACCGGGTGTTGTTCGCGCAGAACGCGTCGTTCAAGCGCATGGCGCTGGCCCTGGGCCTGCCCCTCGACCTCACCGACCTGGACCTGGTGCGGGCCACCCGCGAAAAGATCTCGGTCCACAAGCCGATCCCGCACCGGGTGGTGGAGACCGGGCCGGTGATGGAGAACGTGCTGACCGGCGACGACATCAACCTGCTGAAGTTCCCGGTGCCCTTCGTCCACGAGATGGACGGCGGGCGCTACATCGGCACCGGCTGTCTCGTGGTGACCCGGGACCCGGACGAGGGATGGGTCAACTTCGGCACGTACCGCGGCATGGTCCAGGACGAGAAGAGCATGAACGTCTATATCTCGCCCGGCAAGCACGGCCGCATCCAGCGCGACAAGTGGTTCGACCGGGGCGAGAAGTGTCCGGTCATCGTCTGCGTGGGCCAGGACCCGGTGCTCTTCATGGTGTCCGGCAACGAGGTGGACTACGGCGTGTCGGAATACGACTACGCGGGCGGGCTCAAGGGCTGCCCCATCGACGTCATCCAGGGGCAGGTGACCGGGCTGCCGTTCCCCGCCCATGCGGAGATCGTCATCGAGGGTTACATGGACCCGGACGAACGGGCCACGGAAGGGCCGTTCGGCGAATGGACCGGGTACTACGCCAGCAACACCCGCCCGGAGCCGCTGATCCGGGTGCAGCGGATCTACCACCGCAACGCCCCGATCCTCACCGCGGCCCGGCCCGGACGGCCTCCTTCGGACTACTCCATCGCCAAGTGCATGGTGAAGGCGTCCCTCATCTGGGACCAGGTGGAGAAGGCCGGGGTGCCGGACGTGAAGGGGGTCTGGTGCCACGAGGCCGGGGGCGGACGGCTGCTGAACATCATCTCCATCAAGCAGCGCTACCCCGGCCACGCGCGCCAGGCCGGCATGGTTGCCTCGCAGGTGCACGCCGGGGCGTACCTGGGACGCTACGTCATCGTGGTGGACGACGACATCGACCCCACCAAGACCTTCGACGTGCTCTGGGCCCTGGCCACGCGCTCCGACCCCGTGGACTCCATCGACATCCTGCGGCGCTGCTGGAGCGGACCCCTGGACCCGCGCATCCCCCCGGGCAAGAAGGGCTTCAACTCCCGCGCCATCATCGACGCCACCCGGCCCTTCGAGTGGATGAAGGACTTTCCGCCGGTGGCCGAGTCCACGCCCGAGTTGAAGGAGAAGGTCTTCTCCAAGTGGCGGCACGTGATCGAAGCATAGCGCTTCGACGCCGGTAGCAGCAGAGGAAGGGCCGGGGCTTGGCGCTCCGGCCCTTCCTGCATCCCTGTCCGAAGAAACATGCCCCCCCCTCCCCCGGATTTCCAGCCCCAACGCCTCCCCCTGCTGTTGCTGTTGCTCGCACTGTCCACGTTGTTCCTGTACAGCGCGGACAAGGGATCCTTCTATCGTCCCGGCGCCCATGACCTGGATACCCTGAAGAACATGGGGATGGCCGAGAACCTGTCGCCCGACCACCATTTCCGATTGTTCCGGGCGCGGTACCAGGGATTGGACGGCGCTCCCACGTACCAGACGTACAGCCGCTTTCCCGTCGGCGGTTACGCTCTCGTCAAACTCGCCATCCTCCCCTTCGGAAACGACCTCTCCGCAAAGATCCTCGCCGCCCGCATCCTCATGCTCCTCCTGTTCAGCGCCGCCGCGGTCCTCGCCTTCCGCTCCCTCGCGCGCATCACCTCCCGCCCCTGGGTCGCACTGGCCGCCACCCTCATGGCCTTCTCCTCCTACTACATGCTGTTCTACGGCGACGCAGTCACCACCGAGGGCAGCGTGGACCTGTTCGCGGTCATGCTGGCCTTCCACGGCATGACCGTATTCGTACAGGAGGGACGCTTCCCCCAGTTGCTCGCCAAGACCGGCGTGGCGCTGCTCCTGGGTTGGCACGTGTACGCCTTCCTGCTGCCCTTCCTCATCCTCGGGCTGGCCCGCGAGACGGTCCGGACATGGAAGCAGGGAACTGCGCCGCGGCTGCGCTCCGCCGCAGCCGCAGTGCTGCGCAGCCGCTACACGGTCCTTGGCTTGGCCGCGCTGCTGTTCGGCGCGGCCCTCCTGAGCTTCAACTTCGCCAACGAGTACGCCGCCTCCCGGGGCGAGACCCCGGTGACCGAACTGCAGTCGTTCCAGTCCATGCTCAGGCGCACCGGACTGGACCAGGACTCCGCCTCTTTCGGGTGGTGGCTGCGCTTCCTGCAACAGCAGTTCTTTCGCGTCTGCGTGGCCTCCGTTCCCTTCGTGCTGAGCGACTGGGGAGCCGGTCTGCTGGAGTGGTTTCCCTCTCTCTACTTCGCGGCCCCGGAGGTCTCCGGGCCGCGAGCGTTGGCATACATCCTGGCCTTGCTGACGGCCGTGGGAGCAGCCGCGGCCCTCGTTCGGCTTGCGGGGCCGTTGCTGGAAGGGCGGCAACGCCTCCTGCTGGCCGCCCTTGCCCTGTCCGGGTTCTGCTGGGCCCTGCCCATGCGCCACAACGCCGGGTTCAACCACGAGGCCCTGTTCTACCTGGGCGTCCCGCTGGTGTTCTACTCACTGCTCCTGCTGTACGTCCACGAGCGATGGGGACATGGTCCGGTAGCCGCCTTTGCCGCTGCGGCCCTGCTTGCCTTCGCCGTCTCCGCCTTCCGGATGGATCGACAATGGGGTCCCGATGCCCATGCGGCCGAGCTCCAACAGAGCGCCATGGCCGAACTCGGGGCCATCCGCGAAACCACTCGGGGAAAGGCGGTCATGATCCTCGAGTCCGTGAACCCGGAACCGTTCGCGCAGGCCACATGGGTGCCCCACGTGTCCCACGGATGGACATACTACCTGACCGGGAGCATCCTGATGCGCGACCCCGACATGGAAGCCATCGCCCGCGCCGCGGATTTCATCGTCACCTACGACCGCGTGGAGAGCGACGCCCTGCTCACGCCCGGGAACCGGCAGGTGTTCCTGTATGATTCCGCAGGCATCGACGACCTGATGGAGTTGTATCGGACCGTGTACCGACGGGTGGTGTCCGCCGGAGACCCCGTAGCACGCTCCTACTTCGACGTCTATCTCGGTGACGACGCGCTGGTCTTCGTCAAGGATCCCTGCGGCCGGGAAGACATGAGACCGCGCGGGATCTTCGCGTACGTGACCCCGGAAGACCCGGAGGGCTCGCTCGCACAGCACAAACGGTACGCATCCTCGGACGATCCCAGCGTCTATACCTATGCGTACTCCATGCTGTTCGAAGGCAAGTGTATCGCTGTCCTTCCACTCCCCGATTATCCCATCTCCCGCATCAGGACGGGACAGAACCGCCGACCCTTGCGCCCCTGGACAGTAGAAATAGACCTCTGAACGAACGGGGCATGGAATCACGTATTCCGCGTGGAACCCCTCGGGGTCGGAGAAGGGGTGGACGAGTATGAGCTTTCCGGCTCCCAGGGCCCTCAGCGCGTTCACCTGCGCGGTGATGCTGGAGGTGACCGGAACGCCGATCTCGTCCTCGGTCTTGCGCATGGTCTCCTCGAGTCCGTCGTAGCCCAGCGACAGGTTCAGCGGAACGCCTCCGAACACCACGATATCGACCTTGACGGGCCCCGCGGGTTTTGACTCGGGGTGGCAATGTCGGCTACGTAGGGGCCAAGCGGAACCGGTCCGAGGAACGCATCCACTCCGACCAAGAATCGTGGGCTTCGACCAAGGCTTCCCACATGCACCTGGAGACCCTGTCCATCATATTCGTCGCGCTGGCCGCGGGCGCCTTCTCCAAGGGAGCCACGGGCATGGGCCTGCCGCTCATCGCGGTTCCCATCATGGCGGGTTTCCTGGGCGCCCAGCAGGCGGTCATCGTCATCACCATCCCCAACATGGTGAGCAACTTCTGGGTGGCGTGGTCCTACCGCTCCGGGGTCCACGGCGTTCCCGGCCTCATGTGGGCGATCCTGTCCGGGGCGGTGGGGGTCGCCGCGGGCACGTGGTTCCTGGCCACCTCGGACGAGCGCGTGCTGAACCTCGTGCTGGCGGCGTGCGTGGGTTCCTACTTGGCGCTCCTGGCCTTCCGCATCGAGATCCGCTTCACCGGCAGGCTGGGCCGGGTGCTCTCGCCCCTCATCGCCGCGGCGGCGGGGGTCTCCCAGGGCGCCGCGGGCATGTCCAGCGCGGTGGTGGCGGCGTGGGTGCACGCGTTCCGGCTGGAGAAGGAAGGCTACATCTTCGCGGTATCGGCCATGTTCCTGGGCCTGACCGTCATGCACTTCCTCTTCGTGGCGGCCGCGGGGCTGTTCGACGCGCAGCGTCTCGGCCAGGGCGTGCTCGCGCTCGTTCCCATCGCGCTGTTCCTCCCCCTGGGCATGCGGGTGACCCGCTACATCGGCAAGGAGTGGTTCAACCGCGTCATCGTGGGCCTGATCGTGGTGATGGAGGTCAAGCTCCTGTGGCAGGGGGCCGCGGCCTACTGGAAGCCCTGACGCCGCGGGTCCGCGCCGCGCGGGCTCCCGCGGGTCAGCCGGGCAGGTGCGCGGTCTCGGGGAATCCGAGCATCAGGTTCATGTTCTGTATGGCTGCCCCGCAGGCGCCCTTGCCCAGGTTGTCGAGGATGGCCACCAGCAGCGTGTGCCCGGAAGGGTGGGGCGCCACGTGGAGGTCCATGGCGTTGGTGTCGTTGCAGGCCCGGGGGTCGAAACTGCGCTCGTGGGCCTCGCGCGGGTCCGGGTGGTGGAGCACGCGCACGAAGGGCTCGCCGTGGTAGCGCTCCCGGAGGCAGTCCAGGACCGCCGCGCCGTTGCACCCCGCGGACGTCATGCCGAGATGGAGCGGCACCTCCACCCGCATGCCGCAGCGGAACGGCCCCACCGCGGGCACGAACAGCGGTTCGCTGGCGAGGCCGCTGTAGGCGGTCATCTCGGACATGTGCTTGTGCCGCGCGCCCAGGGCGTAGGGCGCCTCGTAGGGCAGGGAGCTCAGGCCCGCGTCCGCGCCCTCCCACTTCTCGATCAGCCCCCGCCCGCCGCCCGAGTAGCCCGAGAGGGCGTGGATGGAGACCGGGGCGTCCCGGGGCAGCAGCCCCGCGTCCACCAGCGGCCGGACCAGGAGGAGGAACGCCGACGGGTAACATCCCGGGTTGGCCACGAAGCGCGCCTCGCGGATGGCATCGCGCCGGGCCGCGTCCAGCTCCGGGAGACCATAGGTCCACCCGCGGGCGACCCGGTGGGCGGTGCTGGCGTCGATGAGGCGGGTCCCGCAGGCCCGGGCCCACTCGGCGGCTTCCCGGGCCGCGTCGTCCGGCAGGCACAGGATGGTCAGGTCCGAGTCCTCCATGGCCCCGCGCCGGGCCGCGTGGTCCTTGCGCCGGCCCTCGTCCAGCAGGGACGTCTCGATGTCGCGGCGCCCCGCGAGCCATTCGCGTATGCGCAGTCCCGTGGTGCCCGCGTGGCCGTCGATATGGACTTTGGGGGGCGTCATGGCAGTCCGGCGGCGGTGGTTCCGCGCCTCCCTCGAACCTAACAGATTCCTTTCGATATTGGCATACGATTGGCGTACGGCTTTACGGTTCATGCCGGAATTGCTAGTTTGGCCCTCACATTTCATCACCCGCTCACGGCCGCGTTCGCATGGCGCAGCGCGGCCACTACAGCCACTGGAGGAGGAACGGAATGGACGCAGACGCCAAGAAGACCGCGCTTCGCATGATCCCCTACGGTTTGTACGTCTTGACCGGTGAAGCAAAGGATGGCCGCGTGGCCGCGGCCACCGTCAACTGGGCCACCCAGGCGTCCTTTGCGCCCCCGCTGGTGGCGGTGGGAGTCAAGGCCGACTCCGGCGCCCACGACATCATCAAGGGATCGGGGAACTTCGCCCTGAACGTCCTGGGCAAGGACCAGCAGGGTTTGGCCTTCACCTTCTTCAAGTCGCTGGAGCGGGAAGGGGACACCATCGGCGGACAGTCGTTCTCGGCCGGGGTCACGGGAGCTCCGGTGCTGACGGACGCGCCTGCGTTCGTCGAGTGCAAGCTCGTGGACACCGTGGAGAAGGGCGACCATTCCGTCTTCGTCGGCGAGGTGGTGGAGGCCGGGGTCCGAGCCGAGATCTCCGGCCGTCCCGACGACGCCACGCTCCTGCTCAAGGACCTGGGGGAGAAGACCTTCTACGGCGGCTGACGCACGGATCGAACGGAGGAGGCGACGATGACCACACGCACTGCAGGATGGAGCCCCCCGGAGGAAGTGTCGCGCGAGCAGTGCCTGGCGGAGTCCGGCGCGGTGCTGGCCATGCCGGACGTTCCCCTCAGGGAGCACGAGGACCTGTTCCGCATCCGCGCGGTGGACCTGGACTGGGACATCGGCGCGCAGATCTACGAGCCCGAGGACCCCGGAAGGGCGGCCGTGGGCGCGGACGGGCGCAAGGCGGGCGTCTATCTCCTTTCCGGCGGCGACGGCGACTTCAAGACCATGGCGCCCATGGCGCGGCTCCTGGCCGGCAAGTTCGGCTTCAAGGTGGCCACCATGACCTATCCGGGCCGGCTCTACCTGGACCATCCGTCGCGGGACTGGCCCGGGGACACCATCGGCCCGGACGGCGCCGTCCGCACCCCCATCTGGCTCAGCGGCGAGCACATCACCCCGGACCAGTACGAGGCGGTGGAGGACCACTCCATCCGCGAACGCTACGGCACCCGCACGGTGCTCCACGCCAAACCGGACACCACGTTCTGGCATCGCATGGCGGGCTGGCCCGCGGCCTTCGAGGAGGGCGGCAAGCAGGTGATGGCGCGCAACCTGCCGGAAGGGGAGTATTCCATCTACGTCCACGGCCACTCCACCGGCGGCCCCTTCGTCTTCATGCTGTCCCAGCGCGTGCCCAACGTCGCGGGCGTGGTGGCCATCGAGAACTCGGCCTTCGGCTACGTCAACGAGGCCAAGCTGGCGGAGATCGGCTCCCTGGGGGCCATCGGCGACTACGCCCGGAAGGTGACCGAGACCCGGCGGGTGGACCCGTTCCACGAGCTCTACATCCGCACTTGGCGCGACAAGGCGCGCTACATCGGACCGGAGAAGCTGGGCCAGGAGGGGCCGGTGGCGCTGATGCGGCTGCCGCTGGTCATCGAGGAGGTGATGGAGGCGTGGGAGGCGGCCCGGGCCCGGCCCCAGTTCAAGTGCGAGTACGTGGTCAGCACCAACATCGAGCCGTCCCTGGAAGAAGCCGCCCGGGTCTCGGCCCGGCGCATGGGCCTGGACCCGGAGGAGACCCGGGCGCTGGTGCAGCGTTACCTCGGTTACGGACGCGAGCTTCGAGGCCCCGGCGTCAAGCCGGTGCCGCCGGTCCTCTTCTGCGTCACCAAGGACAGCCGGGACCACGACGCCGCCACCTACCGGAGCCTGGTGATGCCCATGTACGCCCGCATGGACCCGCCGCCCAGGACCGCCCTGGTCCACTTCCAGGCCGGCGTCCACTCCTACTGGAAACCGGAGGCCGACCTGCCCCTGGGCGTCGCCCCGGTCGCGGCCAAGACCTGGCATGACGCGGTCACGGGCGGCTATTTTTTGACGGAGAACGGCTGAGGAGGAGCCGCACAGGCGCATGACGGCAAGGGACCCGGCATGGCGCTGACGAAACGGGATACGGGGTCGGTATGTCGAGGCTGAGGAAGGTTACGATCAGGGGCTTCCGCTCCATCAGGGAGACGGCCTTGGAGATCCGACCGTTGAACGTCCTGATCGGCGCCAACGGGGCCGGCAAGAGTAATCTCATCGCGTTCTTCAAGCTGATGAACGAGCTGATGGGCGGACGCCTTCAGCAATACGTCGCCGCTACCGGTCGGGCCGCCGCGAACCTGCACTTCGGTCCCAAGAAGACCCCTCAGTTGGAAGCGAAACTGGAATTCGACGTCGACAACGGGACCAACACCTATCGGATGAGACTCTTCCACGCCGCTGGGGATTCGCTGGTTTTCGCTGAAGAAAAAATCTCCTTCCACCAGACAGGCTACACGACGCCGAAAGTCGTACAGTTGGGGGCCGGTCATGAGGAAACACGGATCAAGGACAAGGTCGAAGAAGGCGACGTCACGGCCAAGAACCTGACGTACCTGCTGAACAACTGCCGCGTTTACCATTTTCACGACACGTCGCCGTCCGCGCGGCTCCTTCAATATTGCTACGTCGATCACAACTCTTGGCTCATGCCCGACGCGGCGAACTTGGCGCCCATCCTGTACGATCTGAAATCCTCCGGACAACCAGCCTATCGGCGCATCGTCGCCACGGTAAGGCAGGTGGCGCCGTTCTTCGAGGACTTCGTCCTGGAGCCGGACTCCAGAGACATCATCCTCAATTGGCGGCATCGCGGGTCGGACCTCGTACTCGGTCCGCATCAGCTTTCGGACGGCACGCTACGGGCCATCTGCCTGATCTCGCTGCTGTTGCTGCCCAGCCACCGGTTGCCCAGCCTGATCGTTGTGGACGAACCGGAACTCGGACTGCATCCCTATGCCCTCGAAGTCGTCGCCTCGCTGTTTCGCGTCGCGAGTCAACACACGCAGGTTCTGCTCGGCACCCAATCCACTGCTTTCGTCGATAGCTGCGAGCCGGAGGACATCGTCGTCGTAGAACGAAATGACGATGAAGCTACGGAGTTCGGCAGACCGGATGCCGGAAAGCTCAACGAATGGCTGGCGGACTATTCGCTCGGGGAGATCTGGGAGAAGAACATCATCGGGGCTGGACCTCACTGATGGCTCGTCTGTATCTCTTCGTCGAAGGTCTGACAGAACGGACTTTCGCCGATGTCGTCCTGAAGCGACACTTGGCTCATTTGGGCGTCTACATGCAGAAGCCGACATTGATTGCACATACCCGGAAGAAAGGAAGAATTCACCGAGGGGGCGGAAGAAACCCCGTGGCGATGCAGAACGACATCAACCGCCTTCTCGAATAGGAGAAGGGGACAGATGTGTTTTTCACCACGATGATCGATCTTTATGCCCTGCCCAGGAAGTTTCCGGGATACGAAGAGGCTGAAAAATTGCGAAACGATCCGTACAAACGGGCGGATGCACTGGAGAAATCGTGGTTCGACAAGACAGGGGATCGACGCTTCATCCCGTTCATTCAGCTACATGAATTCGAGGCATACCTGTTGACGGACGTATCCCAGTTCGCTTTGTTTTTCGACAACGCAAACTCCGGAATTACTGCCTTGCAGAAGATAGTCGATGGCGTACAGTCTCCGGAAGAGATCAATGACGGGCCACATACGGCTCCGTCGAAGAGGATCATCGAGCAACTTCCCGAATACAAATACGCAAAGGTGACGGTCGGCTCGCAGATGGCGGAGGCCATCGGCCTGGAGCGTATCCGGTCCAGGTGTCCGCACTTCAGGGAGTGGCTCCGGCGACTCGAGAAACTTGCAGGTCTGGCGCAGGCCGGTTGAGGGCCGCGAGCGCCGTCGGAAAGGGGAGGGCAGCATGGCCAGGAACGGGTATCGGGTGTTCGACAGCGACATGCACGTGTATGACGCCCAGGACCTCTACCAGAAATACATGAACCCCAGGTGGGGGGAGCGCATCCCCGTGGGCAGGGCTCGCACCAAGCATGGGCGCATCGAGTTCAACCTGGGCAACGGCCAAGTGCTGCGGCCGCGGGAGAAGCTGCTGGAGCACGGCGAGGACCAGGTGGCGGACCGCTATGCCTATGCCCTGGAGCACGGCTACGACGCGCCGTCGCAGGTGGTGGCCATGGACGACGAGGGGCTGGACGTGGCCGTCATGTTCCGCACCTCCCCGCTCCATTGCGACGACGGCTTCGAGCCCGAGTACGCCAACGACCTGTGCCGGGCGTGGAACGACTGGATCGCGGACTTCTGCAAGGAGCGGCCCGAGCGCATGAAGGCGTCGGGGTTGCTGACGCTGCACGACGTGGACTTGGCCGTGGACGAGGCCCGGCGGGCGGTGACGGAGTTGGGGGTGGTGGGCCTCTCCGTATGCCCGGAACCGGTCAACGGACAGCGCGTCCACGACCGCTGCTTCGACCCTCTATGGGCGGAGATCGACCGGCTGAAGGTGCCGTTGTGCTTCCACCCCCCGGCAAACCCCAGGCAGCGGCAGGTGGCGCGGGAGTTCCACGGCCATCCCAACTCCGGCGTCATCGCCATGGCGCTGCGCAACCCCATCGAGTTGCAACTGGCGGTGTCCGCGTTCTGCGGGGGCGGCGTGCTGGAGAAGTTCCCCACCCTGAAAGTGGCCTTCCTCGAGGGGAACTGCGCATGGCTCCCCTGGCTGCTGTACCGCCTGGACGAAAGGGCGGAGCTCCACGGCGCCCTCACGGACGTACCCCTGTCCCGGAAACCCAGCCAGTACTTCCTGGACCAGTGCTACATATCCGTGGACGTGGACGAGTACTTGGTCACCGACGTCATCTCGCGGCTGGGAGACGACAACATCGTCATCTCCACCGACTATCCGCACATCGACGCCCACTACCCCCATGCGGTGGAGGAGTTCATGGCGACTCCGGGGCTGGCCGAGGGCTCCCTCAGGAAGATCCTGTGGGACAACTGCGCGAGGCTCTACGGCGTCGGTTGAACCGGGCTTGCGCCGCCCCTGTTCCGACTCCCGCACGCCGGCCCCCGCGGGAGGGAAGCAATCCAATCCGTCAGGGAGGCGGCGCCCCCGGCCGGCGGAGACTGCCGATCTCGACTTTCCAGCCTCGGTGTCCTTTCCAGCCGGGGTTTCGGGATGGCTCCTGTCCCGTCCTGATGCCGGAGATGGGATAATCGGGAAGCGAGAGAACAACCATGCACTTCCCCTCGAACAGCACGCTACTGTGTTGGAAGAGGGTGAGAAGTTTCTCGAAGCCGTACCGCCTGCGCCATCCGGGCAGGTCCTTCCGGTCTTCCGGGACCACATGCACGGAGGTCACATATCCCGCATCCTCCTGGACGCAGGGAGCCTTGACGTGGAACAGCGCGCCGTCATCGAGATAAACGTCGAAGTCGGAGCGGGCCGCAGGGTCTCCCGACACCACCCGTTGGTACGCGGCCCGGTAGAACCCTGTCAAATCGTCCATACCGGCCGAATCATACAGGAACACCCGTTCGTTCCCGGGCGTGAGCAGGGCGTCGCTCTCGACGCGGTCGAAGGTGAGGAGGAAGTCCGCGGCGCGGGCGGCGTCTTCCATGTCCGGGAAGTGCGTCAACAGGCTTCTGGGGAGATATCCGGGGGGATAGTATCTCATGGGGACTTCCGTGTGGAAGGGGTAGGCCAAGACGCTTCCGGCGAGAAGGTATTTCCATTCGTGTCTCTCGTGTGTGAGCTGCCAGGACCATTCCGGCTTGACGGAGCCAAGGAGCAGGACCACCTTTCCCCGGGTGGTTTCGCGAATGGCCCCGAGTTCGGACATGGCGGCCTGCAGGAATTCGACCGCTCGGGGGCGAGGGCGCCATCGTTGATCCATCTGGAAGGCGGAGACCGCGAAGGCGAGCACCGCCGCAACGGCAAGGCCGACTACGGGTCCACGACCCCATCGCTTGTGCACGTACAGCAGGAGCATTGAGTAGAACACCAGCGGGACGCCCACGTAGTACAGGGCCTCGTGGGCGTGGTATGCGTTATGGCGCATGGGAAGGGTCCAGAAGAACCCCGACAGGGCAAGGGTGGCCAGCAGCATACGGGACCGCCCCGACAACAGCGACCTCGCAAGCCGAACCACGACCGTGGAGGCGAGCACCGCCATCAGCAACAACAGGAGGAACAGGAGGTAAACCGACGATTTCGGCCCCGAAATGCCTGACGCCGAAAGGTGGACCGAGAGAAACGGCTCCAGCAAACCGGCTCCCCAGTCGGTCAGCGCCAATGGAACGGACGCCAGGCAGACACGGAAGAACTGCTGTCGCAGGAAGCGCAGCCACCACTCATGGGCTTCGAAGGCCCGGTTCAGTCCGGTCCGCCTGAGCATGGCCTGGACTGACGGCAGTTCGGCCACCGCGATCTCGCCTCCGAACGCGGCATACTCGTTGGCGAAGTTGAAGCCCAGGACGGCCATGCCGAACAGCAGCGCGGCCAAGCCAAGGGCCGCGTAGCGACTGCGCAGCACCGCCGCCCCCACCGAGCGCACACGCGGCCACGGCACGGTCCCGTCCTTCCACGCCCGGACCGCCTCGCTCCCCAGGCCCAGGATGAAGAACGGCAGCAGGAAGGCATACGCATGCCACCCCAGCAGCAGCGCAACGCAGGTCCTGGCCAGCAACTGCCGGAACCGTCCCTCCTGCACGAACACCACCATGCCGTGGAACACCAGCAGGACCGCGAACAGGTCCACGCTGTACTCCACGGAAACCCCGTCGCTGTAGAACAGCATGTAACAGGAGGAGAAGGCCGTGAGGGTGGCGGCCAGCGCCACCCATCGGTGGGAGGTGATCCGTGCGAGGGAGTGGAAGGCCAGGACCGCAGCGCCGCTGAACAACAGCAACATGAGCATGCGGGCGGCGAGCATCCTGGCGGACAGGTCGTTTCCGAAGGGGAGGATAGCGAGCTTGATGAGCGCGTAACCGCCGACGGGAAAGCGGCTGTACATCTGGTAGACCGGAGCGTCGCCCGATCCCTGGTGCCGCGCCCGGAACAACCGGAAATGGTGGTCCGGCGACAGGTTCTCGGCTATGGCAAGGTTCCCCCCCGTATTCGAGTTATGCTCGCGGAGATGGTAGAAATATCCCTTGTCCATGCCGCACAGGAACAACATGGACAGTGCGAGAAGCAGCAACGACAGGGTGAGGCGTTCAGGCCTGCGCCCGGTCCCGGGTCCGGGGGGAGCGGACCCCATAACGCCCGGGCGGCTCGTTCTTCCGGAAACCGCTCCGTGCATGTGGCCAAACGTAGCATGGCAACCTCCATGAACAAACTGCTTGCGCCTCGTCGGTGATTCCGGGCGGCCTCCGCATGTTCCCAACCCCGCGGCGTCCGTGCTAGATTGCCGCCATGACGACCCTCATCACCGGCAGCGGACTCATCGGCGCTTCGTTCGGGGCCTTCGCCGCGGCGCGGGGCGAGCGCCTGGTGTTCTTCGACTACGCCCCCAGGGACGACTTCCTGGAGCGCAAGCTCGGGTCCGCGGGCCACGTGTCGCTCCGGGGAGACGTGCTGGACCTGCCGGCGCTCGTCGGCGCCATCCGGGCCTACGGCGTGGATACGGTGCTCCACACCGCGGCCATCATTGCCGGGCGCGTGGCCCGGGAGGGCTACTGGGCCTTCCACGTCAACGTCCAGGGGACCGTCAACGTGGCCGAGGCCGCGCGGTTGACCGGGGTCCGGCGGGTGGTGCACGTGAGCACCCTGAGCGTCTATGACCGTGCGCGGGAAGGGCCGGGGCCGGTGGCCGAGACCCTCCAGCGGGGCGACAGCACCGCCTACGGCAACTCCAAGGCGGTCCAGGAACTGGTGCTGGAGGCCTACCAGGGGATCCACGGCTTCGAGCTCATGGTGGTGCGGCTGGCCCACGTGTTCGGCCTGGGCCATTTCCAGGGAGGGGCCGAGAGCGGCGCCGTCACCCATGAGTTGCTCACCTGCGGCCGGCAGGGAAAAGTGGCCCGCATCGCCCGGCGCCAGACGAGGCCGCTGGAGCGCATCTACGCCAAGGACGCGGGTCGGGCGGTGGACCTGGCGGCCACCGCGCCCGTGCCCCCGGTGAACGTGTTCAACGTGGGCGTCGGTGTGGTGACCACCTTCGACGAGTTGCTGGCCGAGGCAAGGGCCATCTACCCGGGGCTGGAGGTCGAGGTGGCGCCGGACGGGTCTCCGCGCGAAGGGGCGAAGCAACCCCTCGACATCACCCGGGCCAGGCGGTACCTGGGCTGGGAGCCCCGGTTCACACTGGGCTCGGCGCTGCGCGACTACGCCGCCGACCTGGAGGCGCTGGAGACGGGACGGTGACGCGGCCGCCCGGGTCATGGCCGCGGGACCGGGATCCTGACGAGAAAGGGCAGAGAGAGGAAAACTCATGAAGGACGGACTGAGGATCATGGACTCGGACATGCACGTGCGCGAGCCCGCGGACCTGTGGGAGAAGTACATGGAGCCCGAGTGGCGCGGCCGGGCGCCCAGGATACTGAGCGCGGCCACCCGCAGCTCGGCCATGGTCATGCTGGACGGGAAGATCCTCAAGGGCTACCCGCCGTCCTACCGCGGCGGCATATTCGACGCCGCGCGCATCGACGCGGAGATCGCCGGAGCCCGCGCCCGTGGCTTCGACGGCGTCTCGCAGCTCGACGCCATGGAGAAGGAAGGGTTGGACTTGGCCGTCATGTACCCGTCCATCGGCCTGGGCGTCCTGATGCGCGACGACCTGGATCCTGCCCTCGGGGCCGCGGTGGCCCGGGCCTACAACAACTGGCTCCACGACTTCTGCCGGACCGACCCCGGGCGCATGAAGGGCGCCGCCATGATCTCGCTCCATGACGTCACCGAGGCGGCCCGGGAGGCCCGGCGCGCAGTGGAGGACCTGGGCTTCGTGGCCGTGTTCGCCCGTCCCGAGCCGCTGCGCTCCATGCCCTGGCATTCGCGCTACTACGACACCCTGTGGTCCACCCTGGAGGAGTTGGGCGTCCCCATGGGCTTCCATTCCGCGGCTTCCGCTGGCGAGGTGAGGCAGATGGGCGACCTGTTCGGCGACGACCTGCTGCTGCGCCACATCTGCGAGCATCCCCTGTCCAACATGATGGCCATGATCGACGTCATCGGCGGCGGGGTGCTGGAGCGCCACCCCCGGCTCAAGGTGGCGTTCCTCGAATGCTACTGCGGCTGGGTCTCGTTCCTGCTGCACCGCATGGACGGCGCGGTGGAGAAGGCCCGGCACGCGAAGGTCTCGGAGCTGAAGCCGAGCGAGTTCTTCCAGCGGCAGTGCTGGATCTCCACCGAGTCCGAGAAGGAGTTGGCCATGGTGGCCGAGCTCATCGGCGACGACAACATCGTCTTCTCCACCGACTACCCCCACGGCGACTCGGACTTCCCCCAGGCGGTGGAAGAGTTCCTGGAAGTCGAAGGCGTCTCCCGGGAGACCAAGAAGAAGATACTGTGGGACAACTGCGCGCGCTTGTACGACCTCTGAGGGGCGGCTCCGGTCCTCACGTTTCGATGCCGTAGAACCTGGCGCAGTTGTCCCACAGTATCTTGCGGGCGTTCTCCACCGGGAGTTCCTGCTGCAGGAAGGCGTCCACCGCGTGGGGAAACTCGGAATCGCTGTGGGGGTAGTCGGTGGAGAAGACGATGTTGTCGTCGCCCATGAGCTGGATGACGGCGCCCACCTCCCGCTCTTCGCCCTCGCACCCGATGACGCACTGGCGCCGGAAGTACTCGCTGGGCTTTTGGGTGAGCATGGGCGCGTCCGCGGCGCCCAACTGGCTCCAGTGGGTGTCCATGCGGCTCAGCCACGACGGCGCCCAGCCGCAGTTGCATTCCAGGAACGCCGCCTTGAGCCGGGGAAAGCGCTCGAGCACGCCGCCGACGATGATATCGACCATGGTCACCATCTGTCCGGTGACGTGGCTGCATATGTGGCGCATGAGGCGGTTGTTCTGGCCGAAGCGCTCGATGTGGGGGTAGTCGCCCGAGTTGGTGCATTCGTGGAAGCCCACGGGGATGCCCAGCTCTTCGAGCTCGGCCCACAGGGGCTCCCAGTAGAGGCTGAACCAGGTGTGGCCGGGCAGGGGAGTGGCCCGCAGGAACGCGGTGACGAAGCCCAGCTCCTTCACCGCGCGCCGGGCCTCGCGCACCGCCAGCGAGACGTCGTGGGGCGGCAGCAGCGCGGCCCCCTTGAGGCGCGCCGGGTCTTCCTGGCAGAAGTCGTAGAGCCAGTTGTTGTAGGCCCGGCAGATGGCCTCGGCCAGCAGCGGGTCCATGTCCGGCACGGTCATGACGTGCAGGCACGCGGTGGGGAACAGCACCGCCACGTCCAGCCCCTCGATCTCCATGGCTTCGATCTGGGACCTGGAGTCGAAGCCCCGGGCGCGGGCGAAGGCGATTTCGTCCTGTCGCGTGGACTGGCGCCGCTTGCCGATCATGCGCGCGTCCGCGGCTAGGGCAGGGCTCTTGGCCCGGGGCTCCTTGCCGTCCAGCAGCAGCAGGTTGAAGTCGCCCCGGCTCGGCACGTTGACGACCCTCGGGGCGTGCTGCTTGTAGGGCGCCTCCACGTAGACGTCCCAAAGGTCCGGCGGCTCCATGATGTGCATGTCGGAGTCGATGATCCTGAGTCCGTTCTTCATGGGAATCCCTCCCCGTCGCGGTTGGCTGTCCAAGGGAACTCCGAACGATCCCGGAGGAAGAGCAGCGCCCTTCGACTTCGCTCCGCTACGCTCAGGACGAACGGGGACAGGAAGGTCACGTGAGGGAATACCCTCCGTCCGCGGCTCGATTGTCCAGCGTTTCCCCCAAGTCGAATACCGTTGCCGGGGTCGGGTGTCAAACCGGGCCGCGGCGGTCCGGGTTGCGGGCGCTTTGACTCGCCTGCCGGGGGACCCCTATAAAGGAAACTCCGGACGATCGGGACAGGGGGAACGGGCGCAATCCCCGGGGAGGACGGAACGCATGGCGCAGGCGCTGGACGGCATCAGGGTGCTCGACCTCAGCAGCTACATCGCGGGGCCGTTCGCGGCCATGCTGTTGGGCGACATGGGAGCGGGGGTGGTCAAGGTCGAGAACCCCCGCGGCGGCGACCCCTTCCGCAAATGGGGCAGGGAGCCGCGCATGTACAGCCCGCTGTTCCGCAGCTACAACCGCAACAAGCGCAGCATGACCCTGAACCTGCGCGAGCCCGGGGGCAGGGAGGTGTTCCTCCGCATGGCCGGGGACGCCGACGTGGTGCTGGAGAACTTCCGTCCCGGGGTGATGGAGCGGCTGGGCATCGGTTACGAGCGGCTCGCGGAGAGGAACCCGCGGCTGGTGTATTGCGCCATATCGGCCTTCGGGCAGACCGGGCCGTACCGCGAGAAGCCGGGCTTCGACACCATCGGACAGTGCCTGAGCGGCCTGTGGAGCCAGCTCATCGACCCCAGGGCGCCCGCGGGGCCGGGACTGGCCTTCTCGGACCACCTGGGGGGCATGTTCGCCTGCTACGGCGTGCTGACGGCGTTGATGGCCCGGGAACGGACCGGCAAGGGCCAGAAGGTGGAGACGTCCCTGTTGGAGGCGTCCATGGCGTTCATCGGTCGGAGCATCGTCCAGTACCGCGCCACCGGGGTCGTGCCGGACGTGGAGAGCCGGCCGCGCCAGGCCGGGGTCTTCGCGCTCCTGGCGGGGGACGGACTCCCGTTCGTCATCCACCTCTCCCACCTGGACAAGTTCTTCGTGAGCCTGACCGAGGCCGTCGAGCGCCCGGAGATGGCGGAAGACCCACGGTTCCGCGGCCGCGAGGACCGCCTGGAGCATTACGACGCGCTCAAGGCCGCGCTGCAGGAGATCGTCCGGACCCGGCCCAGGGAGCACTGGCTGGAGACGCTGGGCCGCCACGACGTGGCCGCCGCGCCCATCAACCGCCTGGACGAGGTGTTCGACGACCCCCAGGTGAAACACCTGGACCCGGTCATGGAGCTGGAGCATCCGCGGCACGGCCCGGTCCACACGGTCAGGAGCGGCGTCAACCTGAGCGACACCCCGTTCCGGGTGTCGGCGCTTCCCCCGGAGTTGGGAGAACACACCGCGGAGATCCTCCGGGAGCTGGGCTTCAGCCGGCAGCAGGTCCAGGCGCTCGAAGAAGGCGGGGCGGTCTGACAGGAGGAGCGGTCTGACCTTGCGGCGGCCCGCGAACCTGCCGTCAGGAACCGGTTGCAACCAACGAGAGAGGAGTCCGACACATGGCGCGGAACGGCTTCAGGATCTTCGACAGCGACATGCACGTGTTCGAGCCCCATGACCTCTACCTGATGCGCATGGACCCCAAGTGGGGCGACCGCATCCCCAGAGGGGAGCCGAGGACGCGCCACGGACAGGTCAAGTTCCGGTTCGGCGATGGCGCCCCGGTGCGGGAATCGGGGCTATCGACCCGCCCCAACGTGACCCCGGGCGAAGACAAGGTGGCCCATCGTTACGCCCGGCCCCTGGCGCGAGACTACGACGCGGTGTCCCAGGTGGAGGCCATGGACGCCGAAGGCCTGGACGTGGCGGTGTTGTTCCGCACCTTTCCGCTGCACTGCGACGACCGGCTGGAGCCGGAGTACGCCAACGCCCTCTGCCGCGCCTGGAACGACTGGGTGGCGGACTTCTGCAAGGAGAGCCCCGAGCGGCTGAAGCCTTCGGCGCTCATCACGCTCCACGACGTGGACCTGGCCGTGGACGAGGCCCGCCGCGCGGTCACCGGGCTCGGCGCCGTCGGACTGTGCCTGGTGCCCGAGCCGGCCAACGGCCGCCACATCCACGAACCCTGTTTCGACCCCCTGTGGCGCGAGGCCGAGCGTCTGGACGTGCCCGTCTGCTTCCATCCCGCGGCCAACCCCCGCATGGACCAGGTGGCGCAACGGTTCAGGGGCCGCCCCAACGAAGGCGTGCTGCTCAACGCCTACCGCAACCCGGTGGAGCTCATGCTCGCGGTGGGGAGTTTCTGCGCCGGAGGGGTGCTGGAGCGGTTCCCGGGCTTGAGGGTGGCCTTCCTGGAGGGCAATTGCAGTTGGCTGCCCTGGGCGCTGTACCGCCTGGACGAGCGCTGGGAGATGCGCAAGGACCTTTGCGATACCCCGCTCTCGCTGAACCCCAGCGAGTATTTCCTGCGCCAATGCTACATCGCCGCGGACGTGGAGGAGGACCTGGTGGTGGACGTGGTGCGCAGGCTCGGGGACGACAACATCGTCATCTCCACGGACTATCCCCACGCGGACTCCCGGTGGCCGGAAGCGGTGGACAGTTTCCTCCGGATCGACGAGCTCGGCGACTCCTCCCGCCGCAAGATCTTCTGGGACAACAGCGCGCGGCTGTACAACCTGCCCGCAGACTGACAGGATGGAGACGTCCGTACTCACTCATCGCGAGGCCATGCACCATGCCGAACGGGCAAGGATCGCCCGTTCGGAGGGTAAGGAAGCCGAGATGGCGGAGTTGATGCGCCGCGCCCTGGAATTGGAGCGTGAAGCGGCGTACGGCCTCCTTCAGGAATTTCAAGCGGAACCGACGCGTTCCGTCCTGTTCCGAAGCGCCGCCGCCCTGGCCCTCGAGTGTGGTGAAACGGAAGAGGCAAGGCGATTGGCTTTTCAGGGTTTGGCAGGATCTCCTCCGAAGGAAATCGCCGACGAACTGCACGACATAGTGGAAGAGGAGCAATTTCGGAGGCACCTCGCCACGCGAGGCATTGCACTCCAGCCTCATGAGGTTCAGATGTCCCTGGCCGGACCCGCGATAGCTGCGGGGATTGCGCCAAGCAGTGTGATAATCCCACGCCTGGAAGGGTTGCAGATTCTGGCATTCCGTACCGCGGAGCGTCAGGCCGGGGTAGAGTACCGTACCCGTGGCAGGCGACAGCAGAAGATCGAACAGGATTACGAGATGTTCGTGGGTGAACCCAGGGCCGGCAGCTTCGCAATTTCCATCTGCATAGGGGAACCGAAACAGATGAGTCTGCCAGGCATGGTCAAGTCCGAATCCGTGGTGAGGGAAGTATTCGAGTGTTTCGATCTGTTGGCGTCGGCCGGTGAGAGTGGACTCTCTGAACACATTGGCACTCCTGCCTATACCGCCAACTTCATCGCTCTGGCTCGAAAGATCGCGCCCGACGGCGACTCCGTGCGTTGGGTCGGACTCTCATCTTTCTTCGGAAGAACCCCCCGGCACATTGAGGTCAAGTCGGTATCGAAGGCGCCCGAGGCAGGTGGCGAAAAGCCCGTGCACGATTCGGAAGACCTGGTTCGGATACAGGGGAGTCTTCGATGGGCGGACGCCACCAAGAAGATGGAACTGGTTCGCATCGTGGACTCCGAGGGACACGCCCACCAAGTGCGCGTGCCGCTTGGGATGGACGACATCGTGAAGCCCCATTGGCTCGATGAAGTCCTGGTGACAGCGTTTCGTGAACGAGGTTCTCTGGTACTGAAGAATATCGAACCCGTCCGTGGTCCTGCATAGTAATTTGGGCGCTTCCGGAATTCGTGCGGGTTGTGATGCTCCCCATCCGTCATTCCCGCGAAAGCATGTCCTCGCGGAAGCGGGGGCGGGAATCCAAACCCTGCGAGCAAACCCATGGGTTCCCTGTATGAGACGTTTCTACAAAGAGAGCAAGGAAACTGGATGGATTCCCGCTTTCGCGGGAATGACGGCCTGACCCCTGTCGATCCTTTTCCCTCTCGCCTTACCCACACGAATCCCTGAAGAGCCAATATGTATCGGTCTCCACATACGAAAGGCGGAAACCGTGACCGGATCGGCGTGACCCCGGGCGCGGCGCTGTGCCCGGGTCACGGCCCGGGGCCTCAGACCGCGGCCTTGAGGGGTTTCCGTCCGAAGTGCTCCCGGACTTCGGCCAGCTTCATCACGTCCGCGTACTTGTGGTGCAGGTCGAAGAGGTTGACCTTGTGGGAAACCACGCTCCGGTCGAAGACGCATTCCTCCACCACCGAGACGTGGTAGCCGTTGGAGTAGGCGTCCACCACGCTCGCCCGGACGCAGCCGCTGGTGCTTTCGCCGCAAACGATGAGCGAGTTGACACCGAGCCTCGTCAGGTGGGCGAGCAGCGGGGTGCCGTAGAAGCCGCTGGCCCGCTCCTTGTAGATGATGATGTCTCCGGGCTCGGGCGCGAACGCCTCGTAGATCTCGTAGTCGTCCGCGTCCAGTTCCGAGACCTGCCGGTTGGTGGCGTGAACCGCCGCGGGCTGGACCTCCTTGCGCGTCTCCGTGGTGGTGTAGATGACCTGGATCCCCTGGGAACGGGCCAGCTCGAAAAGCTCCCGGGTGGGCTCGATGGCGTCGTAGGCGTGCACGCCGCAGGCGCTCCGGTGTTCCCGGACCACCTCGTGGACCGGCTTCGGACCGCCCCGATAGACCAGGTTGTAGAGGTCGATGGCCAACAGGGCGGGCCGCTCGCCCACGTAGAGCTCCCTCCGGTAGGGTTTGTAGATGTCCATGATCTCCTGGCTGATGAGGTCCTGCCAGCAGTGGTCTTCGAATTCGTCAACCATCGGTTTCCCTTTCGAGTTGGAGTTGAACCCGTGATAGCGCTTCACGCCGAGGCGTGTCAACCGCGCCCCCTCCTTTCCGGGGCGTCCCGGGGAGTTCATCGGGATACGGCCCGGGGCCGCGTTCGCTTTCTCGTCCTTCGGACGGTAGCCTGTCCTGCCCATGTGGTTCCTGCTCGCGCTCCTGTCGGCGCTGTTCCAGGTGCTCAGGAACATCTCCATGAAGCACCTGGGGCACGAGCTCGACGACGTGATCAACGTGTGGGGGCGGTTCACCTTCCTGCTGCCGTTCGTGGCCATGGCCGCGGCTTGGCGCGGTCCGCCCCAGGTGGAGGACGGCTTCTGGCTCTGCGCGGCGGGCTTCGGCGTCATCCAGTCCGTTGCCACCCTGAGCCTCTCCAAGGCCCTCAAGCTGTCCGGCATCGCCGTGGTCACGTCCCTGTGGAAACTCAGCCTGCTGTTCCTGGTGCTCTTCGCCTACGTGGCCCTGGACGAGACCCCGTCGGCCGCGGGCTTGGCCGGCGTGCTGCTGAGCGGCGTCGGGGTCTATCTCGTCAACGTGCACAAGAGCCGCATCTCGGTATGGGCGCCGCTGCGCGAGCTGCTGGTGGACCGGGGTCTGCGCTACACCCTGGCCGCGGCCTTCTTCTATGCCCCGTCCGTGGTGCTGATCAAGCTGCTGATCCTCCGTTCGGACGTCTATTTCGCCAACCTTGCGGGCTATCTGGCGGCCTCCCTCATGGTGCTCCCGCTGGCGCTGTACCGGTCCGCGGGCCACTTCCGGGCCATCCCGCGCCACGGCTCCGCGTTCATGGCCATGGGGCTGTGCGCCTCGCTGGCGAGCATCTGCCACAGCCTGGCCTACGAGTTGACCCTCACCTCCTACGTGGAGGCGGTCAAGCAGACCGAGATCCTCTTCGCCTTGGCCGCAGGCTACCTGTTGTTCGACGAGCGCGCCCGGGTGCGCGCGATCCTGCCCGGCAGCCTGACCATCATGGCCGGCATGGTGCTCTTGCGGTTGGGCTAGGAGTTTGCGCCGCAGGATGGGTATGGTAGAAAGGGAAAGGGTTGGCTGTTGTCGTGGGCCAATCCTGAGCATAAGGCGGAGGATCCCGATTTGCACGCCTGCGCAGTACGTTTCGTCAACGCGCTGCGTCGGAAACACGGTAAATCAGCTATAGGCGTCAAGGCCGTAGAAGTGCGGCAGCAAGACTGTAGGATCGACGTGCTCGCCCGCATTAACGGCCGGCATGTCCTCTTGATCGAGGACAAGACGGTCACTAGCGACGGTGACGCCAAAGACAAACTGCGGCGGTACTACGACTGTGTATGCGACGGCAAAACGGGCTTCGGCCAAGTCGCCCGAGACGACATCTATCCGATCTACGTGAAGACCGGCAACTATCCACGAGCGGAACGCCAGAAGGTCGAGAAGGCGGTCGATCCGAGGCCTCGCGGTTACAAAGTCTTCGACCGGCGCGATTTTCTGGGCGTGCTCAAGGACTACCGCGGCATGAACGTGATCCTCGTGGACTATCGGGGCTATCTCCAATGTTGGGAGGATGACACGGAGAGCTACCGCAATTGGCAGGCTGGCGGCAGTGAACAGTGGTCATGGGGTTCTTGGGAAGGGTTCTACGGATGTCTTGAAGACGCCCTCGGCGGTGATGGGGAATGGGGTTATGTCCCTCCACCGGGTGGATTTCTCGGATTCTGGTGGGGTGGGAGTAGTAAGTTGCCTGGGGGCGCTGAGGCTTACCTGCAGCTTGAGGTCGTTCCTGGTGGAAAACGGAACCTCTGCTTCAAGATAAGAGTTGAGAAGGGCAAGAAAGTGCCTGGCGATTCGACACAGGGGCTGCGTGAGGCAATCCTTGCTGTCGGCGGCGGGCGTGTCAAGAAACCGCCGAAGCTCAAAGGAGGCGGCAGGACCATGACCGTAGCCGTTTGGGCAAACGAGTGGATTTCTTTTGGCAGGAACGGCAAGATTGACCCCAAGAGGACGGTGGAGAACCTGCGCGAAGCCGAAGGCGTGTTGGCAAAGGCTGTAAGGAACCTCTGAACAATTGGGACAGGAGGCATGAGCGTGTCCTTCAACTCCGCTTCGCTACGCTCAGGATGAACGGGACAGGATTGTCAGGGCGAGGGAATCCGTCCCGGATATCTCGATTGTTCAGAGGTTCCTCAAGTCAAAAGACATCCAGCAACTGGCGAAGGCTGTACTTGGGAAGGTGTTTATGCCGAAAGAAGATAGGGCTGACCGAAACGGGGTAAAAGCCGACCATAAAGTGTACGTCACCCGTACAGGGGGATTGTACGTCAAGGCGCACGAGTTGCTCCGGAGCGGCAAAGGGCGGGAAAGACTTGCGGCGATGACGAAGTTGGCAAGCACGTTGCAATCTCCTGCGAAGGCTCGGAAGGGTTCCTGAGAGGAGCCGCCACAATCATTCTGTCAGGAGGTAGCCTCCATGGGATTGGGTTTGTTTCTGCTTCCCACCATTGGCGGTTACTGGCTTTTAACGCATCTGAACTACACCCGATATCGCACCTTTCGCGAGTCGGGTTATCATCTCCTTTTCAACTCCGCTTTCGCCGGCGTCATTTTGTTCGGCGCCGCTCGAGTGGCCGGCCTGTTTCTGGATCATTGCTTCCCACAGCTTGATGTTTGGTGGTCGCACTATTTCTCGACCCCTCACTCCGACACCGCCGTGCTGAGTGTAGTTTTCGGTATCGCAGTGCCTTTGGTGGCAAACTGTCTCTATGGCTCGGATCGGGCGGCGCGTCGGGCCGCCAAGGAAAACAATGACTTCGTTGAATTGTTGATGGCGGAATCCTTGAGCCGAGGGGAGTTCGTCGAGCTTTCTCTGAGAAGCGGAAAGTCCTACATAGGCTTTGCCTTGGAGAGCGGTATAAAAAGGCAGCAGGGCGAGCCGGACGTCTCGCTCATTCCGGTAGCGAGCGGGTATCGACGTAAAGACGACCAGGAACTGGAAATAACGACTCATTACGCTGCGGTGATCGAGCAGTCTCTGGAAGAGCCGGGTCCTGTATTCGATGAGGATTTTCGCGTTGTGATCCCCATATCTGAAATTGTGTCCGCTCGTCTTTTCTTTCCCGAGGCGTATAAACGCTTTCGCGAGCAGGCCGATGAGAGCCTGAAGGATGTGTAGTAGCCATCTCGGACACTGAACCGCCGGAATCCGGGGACTTCCTCGATCCAGCCACGAGGGTCTTCCGACAGCCTTCCAGTCATTCCCGCGGCGCAAACTCTCGGGAGCGTTCCGCGGTGGAGACGGAGACCGCGTTCCAGGTCCACAGGGACCTCTCCCGGTACAGCCTTTCCACGTCCGCGGGGACTTCCACGCCCAGGCTCCGGAGATAGTCAGCCACCGGGCGCAGGGGCAGCCCCACCGCGGCCAGGTAGTCGCCCCGGAGGCTCTCCACCAGCCGGTGGCCCTGGCCCTGGATGGAGTACGCGCCGGCCTTGTCCATGGATTCGCCCAGGGCCAGGTAGCCGGCGATGTCGGCGTCGGTGGAGCGGCGCATGCGCACCTCCACTCGTTCGAGGTGGGTGGTCTCGCGCCCGGTCACGGGGTCCACCAGGGCCACCCCGGTGAGGATACGGTGGCTCCTTCCGGAGAGCTTGCGGAGTATGGCCGCGGCGTGGCCCGGGTTTTCGGGCTTGCCGATCTTCTCGGCGCCCAGGGCGATGAGCGTGTCGCCCCCGGCCACCAGGGCGCCGGGTTCGCGGCGGGCCACGGAGCGGGCCTTGCCCGCGGCCAGGGCCAGCGCTTCGGCCTCCGGCGTAAGGTCTTCGCGGGGGGTTTCGTCGAAGTCCGGCGGGCGCACCTCGAATGGGAGGCCGAGCAGGGCCAGGATGTCGCGCCGCCGGGGCGAGGTGGACGCCAGCACGAGACGCATGGCGGGGTCAGCCCAACCCGCGTGCGTCGAACCCCACCGCGGGACCTTCGGGCCGCGGCGGCGGGACGTCCGGGCGCGGCGCCTGAGCCGGACGCGGTTCGGGCGCTTCGGGCGTCGCCTGGACGATGCGCGCGACCTCTTCGGCGTTGCCGGCCCGGACCATCCGCGCGCGCCACCGGGAAGCGCCGCGAAAGCCCTTGCAGTACCAAGCCAAGTGCTTGCGCATGGCGGGGAACCGGCGCTCGCCCCAGAGGCTCTCGAAGTGCCGGCTGTGCTCCAGCAGCACCCGCGTCCGCTCGTCCCGCGAGACCCAGGTCTCGTCCGGCGGCGCCGCGGCGGGCGAGACCCCGGCCAGCGTGTCCTTGGCCCACTGCTTGTGGCGAAAGACCCAGGGGTTCCCCAGGGCGCCCCGTCCCAGGAGGACGCCGTCCACGCCGGTCTGCCGCACCCGCTCCACCACTTCCGGCATGGACTTGAGGTCGCCGTTGCCGAGGACCAGGGTCGGCGACTCCCGGGCGAGCTCCACCGCCCGGCCGATGGCGTCCCAGTCCGCGGCTCCCCGGTACATCTGCTTGAGGGTGCGGCCGTGGAGGGAGATGGCCGCGGGCCCCTCGCCCAGGAGCACGGGGATCCACCGTTCCACTTCCACCTCGTCGTACCCCACTCGGGTCTTCACCGACAGCGGGATGGATGGGCGGCTCCCGGGCGTCGCGCGCCCGCGCTGCATGTGGCGCACCCGCTCCACCACCTCCGGGGCCAAGCCCACGTCTTCCAGGCGTTGCCCCGCGGCCCAGTCCGCGAGCCCTTGGCGCGCCGCACGGATGAGGGCGACGGCCAGGTCCGGGTTGCGTATGAGGCCCGCGCCGCATCCCCTGGCGGCCACGTTCTTGGCCGGGCATCCCATGTTGATGTCCAGTCCGTCGAACCCGAGATCCCCGACCACGTGCGCCACCTGGTAGAATGCCTGGGGCGTGCGGCCGTAGATCTGGGCGAGCACCGGGCGTTCGCACTCGCCGTAGGAGAGGTCTCGCACGAACCCTTCGGCGCCACAGCAGATGGCTTCCACGCTGGTGAACTCGGTCATGCACAGATCCGGCGGGCCGTACCGGGCGGCCACCAGCCGGAAGGAGGCGTCTGTGACCCCGTCCATGGGCGAAAGGCCGATGATGGGCTTGCGGATGCGGTTCCAGAAATCCATGGGAGGGAAGGGGGGCGGGCGTACCGGGACGTCAGGCGGCCGGGCCCTCTGCGCCCCGCCGGGCGATCATGGCGTCGAGCTCGTCCTTGAGCCGCGGCAGGATCTCGTGGTAGCCGAACGCGCCCAGCGGCTCGCTGCCGCGCTTCAGGTTCACGAACCGCGGGCCGCACCACAGGCCCAGGTCGGCGTCGTCGGTCTCGCCGGGTCCGTTGACGCGGCAGCCCATGACCGCGATGGTGACCGCGTGCTCGGCCGCGTAGGAGGTCATCTCCTTGACCTGCTGCGCCAGCTCCACGAAGTTCTCGTTCTCCACCCGGGAACAGCTCGGGCAACTGATGATGTTCAGGGCGTCCCGCCCGTAGTCCACCACGCTGCGCACCCGGCCCTGGGCGATGTCTTCCAGGATCTCGCGCCCCGCGGCCACCTCCTCGGGCTTGCGCGGGTTGGGCACGGTCAGGGAGACCCGGATGGTGTCGCCGATGCCCCGGCTGATGAGCTGCTCCAGGGCGATGCGGGTCTTGACGATGCCGTCCGGCGGCAGCCCCGCTTCGGTGACCCCCAGGTGGAGCGGCACGTCGGGCCGCTGGGCCGCGAAACGCCGGTTGACCTCGACGACCTTGGCCGGGTCCGAGTCCTTGAGCGAGACGCAGTAGCGCGTGAAGCCCAGGCCGTCCAGCAGCTCGCAGTGTTCCCAGGCGCTGGCGAGCATGGGCGAGACGGAGTCGTCATGGGGGAACTTGTCCTGCTGGGCCGGGTCCACCGAGCCGCAGTTGACCCCCACGCGCATGGCGCAGTCGTGGGCCGCGGCCACCTCCGCCAGGAACCGGACCTTGTCCCGCCAGGACTTCCGCCGCTCGTGGTGGTAGAGATGGCCGGGGTTGTAGCGGACCTTGTCCACGTGGGGCGCCACCAGGGACGCGAGCCGGTAGTTCTCCTGCAGGTCCACGGACAGGTTGGCCTCGGTGGCGTCCCGAACCCGGGCCAGCGCCTCGGCGTCCTTCCGGCTGTCCACCGCGATGCGGACCACTTGGGCCCCGGCCCGGGCCAGATCGTTGACCTGGGCCGCGGTGGCCCGGACGTCCTGGGTATGGGTGGCGCACATGCTCTGGACCGCGATGGGATGGTTCCCTCCGATCACGGTAGAGCCGATGCGTACGGCGCGAGTGGGGTTGCGCGGCAGTTTCACGGGTTCCGATCCCCGGCGGGCGCTACGGACTTGTCCCAAGGCTAACGCGAACGGGCCTCGGAAGCAAGGCGGCAGGGGCGGGCGGAACCCGCGGCCGGTGCTTGAAGGAGCGGGAACGTTGGATTAGATTGGACGGGACTTGCACGCATCCGGGACCGGCGCCGGGATCATGTCCCGGGGTTCCCGGTCCTTGCGCCGCACGGGGAAGGAACGCGAATGGATCACGCACGCCCACGATCGAGACGCCGTCTCATGGTCGCCGCAGCCGCGGTCTGGTTGCTGGCGGGACCGGCGTGGGGCCAGGAGCCGGTGGTCCAGGAGGACCTTGCCCCTGTCCGGGAGCTTGCGCCGGAGTCCCAGCAGTCGGCCGTCAGCGCCGAGATCCTCGCAAACCTCACCAAGGGACACTACAAGGACGTCACCCTGGACGACCGGGCGTCGAGCCGGATCTTCGACTCCTACCTCAAGGCCCTGGATCCCTCCCGGAGCTACTTCCATGCCGGAGACGTCCTGGAGTTCGAGCGGCTGAGGACCCGGTTCGACGACCTGCTCCAGGCCGGGGACCTGGAGCCTGCCTTCGGGATATTCAACCGCTATCGACGGCGGTTGATGCAGCGCCTCGGCTTCGTCATCCGGGTCATCGACGAGGAGTTCGACGCCCTGGACTTCGAGAAGGACGAGAGCCTCCCCCGGAAGAACGCGGAGTGGGCCGGCTCCATGGCCGGTCTCGAGACCCTGTGGCGCAGGCAACTCAAGGGCGACGTGTTGAACGGACTGCTGGCCGGAACGGAACCCGGAGAGGTCCGCGAGTCGCTCCGGCGGCGTTACGCCAACCAGCGGGTGCGGGTGCGTCAAGCCAACGGCGCCGACGCGTTCCGCGTTTACACCAACGCCTTCCTCAGGGCCATCGACCCACATTCCGCTTATTTTCCGCCTCATCAGAGCGAGAACTTCAACATCCACATGAGCTTGTCCCTGGAGGGGATCGGCGCCGTGCTGCAAGCCGACGGCGAGAGCGTCAAGGTCTTGCGGCTGGTCGCCGGCGGACCGGCCGACAAGGCCGGCGACCTGAAGCCCGGGGACCGCATCGTCGGCGTGGCCCAGGGCGAGCAGGGGGAGATGGTGGACGTCCTCGGCATGCGCCTGGACGAGGTGGTCTCCCTGATCCGCGGCCCCAAGGACACCACCGTGCGGCTGGAGATCGTTCCCCAGGCCAGCGCCGCGAAGCAGCGGAGGGTCATCCGCATCGTCCGCAACAAGGTCGATCTCGAAGACCAGCAGGCCAGCAGCAGGGTGACGGAAGTGGAGGTCGGAGGGCGCGCCGAGAAGGTGGGCGTCATCCGCATACCCACGTTCTACGCGGACTTTCGCGCGCTCGAAGCCGGGGACCCCAACTACAAGAGCACGGTCCGGGACGTGAAGCGGTTGCTGGAGGAGCTGCGCGAGGCCCATGTGTCGGGGCTGGTCATCGACTTGCGGGACAACGGCGGAGGGTCCCTTCGGGAAGCCATCGACCTCGTGGGCCTGTTCATCGACCGGGGTCCGGTGGTGCAGGTCCGGGACGGCCAGGGGCTGATCCGGATCCATTCGGACGAGGATGCGGGCGCCGTCCACGAGGGGCCGCTGGTGGTGCTGGTGAACCGGCTCAGCGCGTCGGCTTCGGAGATCTTCGCCGGCGCCGTCCAGGACTACCGCAGGGGGCTGGTGGCGGGCGGGCAGACCTTCGGAAAGGGCACCGTCCAGACCCTCATCCGCATCAGTCGGGGACGGCTGAAGCTCACCCAGGCCAAGTTCTACCGCATCTCCGGGGGAAGCGTCCAACACCGCGGGGTCATACCCGACATGGAGCTCCCGGACGCGATCGACAAGACCGAGGTGGGGGAGAGCTCGCTGGACCACGCCTTGCCCTGGGACTCCATCAAGCAGGCCCGGTATGCGCGGGTGGGGGAGACCGAGCCCTACTTCGAGGCCCTGGCGCGGCGGCACCGGGAGCGGGTGGGCGCGGACCCGGACTTCGCCCATCTGGCGGCGCGCATCGAACGCCTGGTGGAGGAGCGTGCGGAGACCGCGGTGTCGCTGAGGGAGGAGACCCGGCGAGCCGGGAAGGAACGCCGGGAGATCCTGGAGCTCCGGAGCGAGAACGCCCGGCGCCGGGCCAAGGGCGAGAAGCCCTTCGCGGACTTCGCCGAGTTGACGGCCCATCACGAGAAGCAGGCGGAAGCCCCGGCAAGTCCCGCTGACGAGCCCCTGGACGAAGACCCCATCCTCCACGAGGCCGTCCACATCCTCGCGGACTTCATGGCCCTCACGAGGGTTCCCGCGGCTCCCGCGTCCACCCTGGCGGTGGATTCGCAAGGGCAGCCCGTGACCCGGTAGGGCTACTCGCCGCCGTTCACGTCCACCACCGACCCGTTCACGAACGACGCCGCGTCGGAAGCCAGGAACAGGGCGACGCCGGCCACCTCGTCGGCCCTTCCGTGGCGTCCCAGCGCGATGTTCTCCAGGCCGCCGGGCTCCATGCCTCCGAGGCTCGCGCCGCCGGGCCGGGGTGTGTCGATGATCCCCGGGGCCACCGCGTTCACCCGTATCTCCGGCCCCCACTGGTTCGCCATGTGGAAGGTGAGGTTCATGACCGCGGCCTTGGCCGTGCCGTAGGCGGCCATGTTCGGGCGCTCGTGCTTGGTGGAGCGGCCGGAGATGGATCCCACGTTGACGATGGCGCCCTTGCCGCGTTGCTTCATGTGCGGCGCCACCGCCTTGGCGCAGAGGAAGGCCGTCTTCACGTTGACGTCGTAAACGCCCATGAAGTCCTCCGGCGAGAGCTCCAGCAGCGGCGCCCGCTGGAACGCCGGCATGGCCGGGTTCCGGCTGTAGGAGCCGCCGGCCACGTTCAGGAGGGCGTCGATGCGCCCGAACCGGTCCAGCACGGCCGCCGCCATCTCCTCCACCTGCTCCTCCCGGGAGACGTCCGCGGCTATGCCCAGGGCGCTCACGCCCAGGGCTTCGACCTCGTCCACCACCGGCTGTATGGACTCCGGGGGGAGGGAGGCCACCACCACGTCGGAGCCGGCCTGGGCGAAGGCCAGCGCGCAGGCCCGACCGATTCCGCCGCTGCCGCCGGTGATGATCGTAGTGCGTCCTTCGAGGGAAAAGCGTGACAGGTCCATGAGTCTTCCTTCCGCAGTCGAGAAAGCCCGTGACGCCGGCCCGGTCGGCCGGCGTCGTCACTGCGCGGTTCCGGGTCCCACGGTCGGGCGCTAACCGTCCCACAGGCGGCTGAACCGGACCGCCACCACCTCTTCGTAGGGAACGGGGCCGGAGAGCAGGCCCACGTCCCGGGCGAAACGGTTCATGCCGGCCACCGCTTCCTCGGAAATCCGGGGGTCGTAGTAGGGAGCGTCGCGTTCGACGAGCCCGGCGATGAGTTGCGCCTCTTCCGCGGGGTAGAGGGCCTTGCCCACGGCCGCGGCCCGTCCGGGGTCCTCCACCAGGGCCCGCTGCGTCCGCACCAGTGCGCGGACCGCAGCCGCGGCCGCATCCGGGCCCTCGGCGATCAGCCGGTCCGACGTGACCAGGGCGGGAAAGGTGTAGCCCCGGGCCTCCGGGGGTCCCTCGCCGCGCCGTATGTCGAGCACCACGGCGCCGGCCCCGCTGCGCACCGCCACTTCCGCTCCCATGCCGTTGGCCCAGAAGCCGTCGATGAGGCCGTCGGCCAGGGCCCTGGCCGCGGTCACGCCGAAGGAGACGCCGGCTTCCGCGGCCCCGGGCACCGGCCCGATGCGCACGTCGTCCGCTTGCGGGTCGATGCCCGCGGCCGCCAGCAGGCGCCTGAGCCCCAGGTCCACGCCCGGGGCGGCGCCGATGCGGAGGCCCTTGACCGCCTCCACCTCGCCGCGCTTGGCGCCCAGGTCCGAGCGCAGCACCAGGAACCAGTACATGTGGGAGGCCAGCGCCGCCAGCAGCTTGGCGCCTTTCCATTCCGGGAACGCGGTCAGGGTGGCGTGGGCCGACGCCGCCACGAAGTCGATCTCGCGGTCCCGCAACGCCTCGAAGGTTCTGGGCACCGGGAAGATGAGATCCAGCTCCATGTCCAGCCCTTCGGCCCGGAAGAATCCGAGCTCCACCGCGGCGATGGCGGGAAAGTACGAGTTGGAGACGAAGTCGGGCAGGCCGAGGCGCATGGGGGTCCTTCCGTTTATCGGGCGGCTCTCGCGGAGGGTCACCCCAGCCGGGAGAGGGCCTCGGCCGCGGCCCGGCGCACCAGGACCGCGGCGAGCTCGCGCTTGTACTCGGAGGAGCCGCGCACGTCCTCGATGGGGTCGGCCGCGGCCGCGGCCGCAGCCCCGGCCTCGTCCAGCCGGGCGGGGGTCGCTTCCCGGCCCCGCAGCACCTCTTCCGCGGCCCGGGCGCGGAAGATGGCGGGGCCTGCGGAGTTGAGGGCGATGTGCACGTCGTCACAGCGGCCGCCCTCGCCGCTCATGGTCACGGCCACTCCCACGGTGGCGAAGTCTTCCTCGCTCCGGGGCGTGAACTTGACGTGGGACCATCCCCGGGCCGCGGGCGGGGGCACGCGCACGCGCGTGAGGACCTCGTCGGGCTCCAGCGCGGTCTCGTAGTAGTCCACGAAGAACTCCTCCACCGGCACGACGCGCTCGCCCCGGCTGCTCCTGAGCGTGACCTCCGCGTCCAGCGCCATGAAGCTCGCCCCCGGGTCCGTCATGGGGTCGCCGTGGCTCAGGTTGCCGCCCACGGTGGCCATCAGGCGGATCCTCGGTTGCGCCACCTTGTGGAAGGTCTCCCGGAGCAGGGGATAGCGCTCCCGGACCTCCGGGCACAACTCCAGGTCCCGGTGCCTGACCCCGGCGCCGATGCGGAGGCCGTCCGAGGGGTCGAAGGAGATGTCGTCCAGGCCGGGCACTTGGTCGAGGCTGACCACGACCCCGGGGCTCAGCAGCCCCATGCGTAGCCACATGACCAGGGCGGTGCCGCCGGCCAGTAGCTTGGCGTCGCCGCCGTGCTCCTGGAGCAGGCCGCAGGCCTCGTCCAGGCTCGCGGGCTCCCGGTAGTCGAAATCGGCCCGCATGGTCAGCTCCCTTTCTTTTCCCGGATGGCCCGCAGCACCTTCTCCGCGGTGATGGGCAGGGTCTTGATGCGCACCCCCACCGCGTCGTAGATGGCGTTGCTGATGATGGCCGCCACCGGGTCCATGCCGAGCTCCCCCAGGCCCTTGGCGCCGAAGGGGCCGGTGGGCTCGTAGGAGTCCGCGAACTCGTGCACTAGGTCGGGCATGTCGCGCATGGAGGCCAGCCGGTAGTCGCTGAAGTTGGGGTTGACCGGACGGCCTTCCTCCATGCGTATGCCTTCGATGAGCGCGTAGCCGAGCCCCTGGGCGATGGAGCCTTCCACTTGGCCCTCGGCTCCCACCGGGAAGATGACCGTGCCGCAGTCCGACGCCACCGCGTACCGGAGCACGGTCACCCGGCCGGTCTCCGGGTCCACCTCCACCTCCGCGGCCTGGCAGCCGAAGTTGTAGGCCCCGGACTCGTTGCCGTAGCGCAGGCTGTCCTGGCTCACGGAGTCGGCGTCGAAGCTGCCGGAGGCCACCACCGGAGCGCCGCCGCGGCGGAACTGCCGCGTCCGCACCACGTCCGCCACGCTGACGGAGCGCTGCTCGGCCCCCTGCACGAAGACGAAGCCGTCCCGGGACACCAGGTCCGACGGGTCCGCTTCCAGCATCTCCGAGGCGGTCTCGAACAGGATCTCCCTGACCTTGGCGGCCGCGTTCTTCACCGCGTTGCCGCCCACGTAGGTCAGGCGGCTGGCGTAGTTGCCGAGGCAGAACGTGGTGAGGTCGGTGTCGGCTTCGGAGATGGCCACGTCGGAGAAGGGGACGCCCAGTTCCTCCGCGGCGATCTGGCACATGGCGGTCCAGTGCCCCTGGCCGGTCTCTCCCTCGCCGCTCAGGATGAACGCCTTGCCGTCCTCGTTCATCTTGATGGTGGCCGAGCTGCCGTCGTAGTCGCCGAAGTGGCGCTTGCCGCTCACGTGCACGGTGCAGCCCATGCCGAGCCCCCGGTTGGGCTGCCGGTTGGCGCGTTTCTCCTTCCAGCCGATCATCCGTTCGGTGCGGTCGATGCACTGCTTGAGCTCGCAACTGATGACGCGGTTGCCGTGGGGCGAGACGTAGTCCGGCTCCGCGGCGTTGAGGCGCGCGAGCTCGAACGGGTCCATGCCCAGCTCGTCCGCGGCCATGTCCATCATCTGCTCCACCGAGAACTCCGCGGAGGGGTTGCCGAAGCCCCGGAACGCTCCGGTGGGGATCTTGTTGGTATAGACCAGGTACGCCTGGGAGCGGACGTCCGAGTACTTGTAGCAGGTGTCGTGGCGCAGGGCCGCGACCCCGGTGATGGCCGGGGCCTTGCCGCTGTAGGCGCCGTTGTCCGCGATGATCTTCATGTGCTTGGCGCGGATCCGGCCGTCGCGCTCGAAGCCCATGCGCACCCACACCTTCATGTTGACCCGGGGCCGGCTGCCGGCCAGGAACTCCTCCTCTCGGGTGTTGATGATCTTCACCGGGCGGCGGGCCTTGCGGGCCAGGATGGCGCTCACCACCGCGTTGTTGTCGTCGCAGGACTTGCCGCCGAACCCCCCGCCCACCGCGGTCTGGATGATGCGCACGTCGGCCTCGCGCACGCCCAGGGCCACCGCGATTCGGTGCCGGGCCATGAACAGCGTCTGCGTGTTCATATAGACCGTGTACTTGCCGTTGGCCGAGTAGTCGGCCACGCTGCCGATGGTCTCGATGGCCGAGTGCCACTGGGGCACGCTCTCGAAGGTGTCCTCCACCACCAGGTCCGAGTCCCGGAAGGCCGCGTCCACGTCGCCGCGCTCCACGTCGATGGTGAGGGCCACGTTGTTGTCCTTGTCCTCATGGAGGAGCGGCGCGCCGTCCTGCATGGCCTCTTCCGCGTCGAAGACCGCGGGCAACTCCTCCCATTCCACCTCGATGCGCTCCAGCGCCTCCTCCGCGGTGTCCCGGTCGATGGCGGCCACCGCGGCCACCTCCTCGCCCACGTACCGGACCTTGCCCACGGACAGGGGGTACTGGTCGGGAAAGAAGGCCCCCCATCCCTGCTTGATGGTGTCGTCCGCGGTCACCACCGCCTTGACCCCCCGGACCTTCTCCGCCCGGCTGGCGTCGATGCTGCGGATGCGGGCGTGGGGCAGGGGGCTCCTCAGGATCCGGCCCGTGAGCATTCCGGGGAGGAAGACGTCGGCCACGTAGGCCGCGCCGCCTGTGACCTTGTCGTGGCCCTCGAACCGATCGACCTTCCGGCCCAGCACCGCGAAATTCCCTGCCTTGCCCATGTCTCCTCTCCGGCCGGCTCCGTCCTCAGTCGGAGGAGCCGCTCTTGTAGGTGTCGGACTGGTAGAGGCTCTGGATCCGGGCCTTGTGGGCGGTGTCGCCGCGCTTCTCCACCGTCACCTTGCCTTCCACCACCGCCATGACCGACTCCAGTATCTTGTAATAACCGGTACAGCGGCACAGGTTGGCGGACATCCACTCCTTCACCTGCTCCGTGTCGGGGTTGGGTTCCTGGTCCAGCAGCGCCTTGGCGGCCATGATCTGTCCCGGGGTGCAGATGCCGCACTGGAGCCCGCCGTACTGCACGAACGCCTGCTGGAGCGGGTGGAGCGCGCCGTCCTGGGCAAGCCCCTCGATGGTCTCGATCTTCTTGCCCCGGCAGGACACCGCCAGGGTCAGGCACGAGCTCACCAGCCGGCCGTCCACGATGACGCTGCACGCGCCGCACACGCCGATGCTGCAACCCTCCTTGGTGCCGGTGAGTCCGATGTCCTCGCGCAGGGCCTCCAGCAGCAGGCGGTTGGGCCGCACCTCCACGTCGTGCTCCTCGCCGTTGACGTTCAGCACCAAGTCTCTCTTCATGGCTGAATTCATGGTTGGCCTCGACTCGCAGCGCTCGACGTTCGCGGGTTCACCCGCGGGGCGTTCCCGACCGCCGCAGCGGGTTCCGGGGCGTCCGCCGCGTCCCGTCCGCGGCCCGACCCGGGTCCCCTCTCCGGTCATACCGAGCGTCCGGCGTGGGTCTTGCCCCACTCCTGACGGATGGATTTGAGCGTCTGTCCCTCGCCCACGTTCACGCGCGTTCCCTTGAGTTTCTCTCCCACCTTCTCGTAATCGCCCGCGGCCGCGAGGCGCGCCTCTTCGTCCAGCTCCTCGGGCCACAGCCCCATGAGGTAGCCGTGCCACGGCTCCTTGAGCCGGAGCTCGGGCAGCCCGAGGTCCTTCCACAACTCCACCGCCCGGTCCATGTAGGGCTTCCTGGGCAGCGACAGGGGGGGCAGGTCGGCCTTGCGGGTGGCGTCGATGAGCAGCGCCGAGTCGGCGCCGTCGTACCGGCTGGAAGGGTGGCTCACCACCATGCCGATGGGAGTGGCCCCGAAGGGGCGGTCGGGCACGATGGTGACGTCCCGGTGGGGCTGGCACCGGTGCGTGATGGCCCAGGTCACGGCCACGGGGTCGCTCACGTTGATGTCCTCGTCCACCGTCACGATGAACTTGCCCACCCGGTCGCCGTACCGGAGCACGCTCTCCATGACTCGCCGGGGCTCGTCGTCGTCCTCCTTCTTCATGCGCACGGCGACGTAGGGCCGCAGGTTCACGAGCTCCTCCATCATATAGACCTCGCGCACGGACTCGAAGCCCTGCCCGTTGAGGTAGCGGCGCACCAGGGTGCTCATCCCCATGGCCTTGATCTTCGAGCTCTCGCTGGGGGTGACCTGGCTGATGATGGAGACCCACACGGGGTCCTTTCGGTGCATGACGCAGGTAAGCTCCATGACCGGGCCGATGGTGCGCGGGTCCACGTAACCCATGGACTCGCCGAACGGGCCTTCCTCCTCCAGGTAATGGGTGGGGATGATCCCCTCGAACACCACCTCCGAGGTGGCCGGCACTTCCAGGTCCACGGTCTGGCACTTGACGAGTTGGACGGGGCTGCGCGCCAGGCCGCCGGCCAGGGCGATCTCGTCCATGTCCGGCGGCACCTTCTGGGTAGCGGTGTAGGAGACCGCGGGCACCGTGCCCACGGCGATGGCCACCTCCAGGGGGATGCCCCGCTGCCGGCACTTCTCCCAGTGGGCCGAGAGGTCCTGGGGCGTGCCCGAGTTGGCCCCGCAGACCAGCGGGGACTTGACCAGCCCCCGGTAGTTGCCCACGTTGCGCGCGCCCGTCTCCGGGTCCCTGGTGATCCAGTGGCCTGCGGTGATGTAGGGGCCGTTGTCGAACCCCGGGGTGGAGATGGGGATGGGGAACCGGGCGAAGCCGCGGCTAGCGGGCAGGTCGCCGCCCTTGTGGACCACCTCCATGACCGGGCCCCGGGCCACGGTCTCCGGCGGGACGGGGTTCTCCATGGCCTCGAACCACCGGTCCGGGACCTCATCCGGGCGGCACCGGAGGCCCATGCAATAGATGGCGGTGGACCCGGACAGCCCCCCCACCAGCACCGAGCCGTCGTAGCGCCGACCCTTGGAGTCGGTGACGTTCTCGAACAGGAACGCCTTGCGCTCCTCGTCTTCCAGGCCCCGGAACTGCAACCGCACCAGCGGCTGCAACTCCGTGTCCTTGTTGATTTCCCGCGTAACGCGGACGAGCTTCCCCGCGTCTTCGAGCACCGCCAGGAACTCGCGCAGGTCCTCATAGGGTCGTTGGTTGGTCATGGGGTTCACGGTGTATGCGGTTTCGCGGACTTTGGCAAGCATTCCCCGTTCTTCCTTCGGCTTCACTTCGCTGCGCTCAGGATGAACGGGGGTCGTCGTTCAGGGTTTCCCTTGCATGGAACGCTTGCAATCGAATTCCTTGACGGAGACGTGTCGCCAACGTACATTTCCCGGTGCAACGGGCAAGGGGGTCCAACAGGGGGAAGGCCCTTGCCGGATGGGAGAGTTGCCCCTCTCAAGAGAAACTGTCAAGCCCGTAGGCTCTACGACTCGTCCACCGTCAGAGGGGCGAGTTCGACACCTTCGTTGCCGGATGAGTCTCCCGGACGAACTACGTTGTCCACGTTGGAAGAGGACGTCATGGAACAGGATGCAAGGGCGGCAGGCGAAAATCGGTCGGATGTAGCCCTCATGGATCCTTCTGTCGTTCATCCTGACCTGCGCGATGCCCTGTTCGATCTGGCCCAGGCGGAGGACGAAGCACGCGAAGAGGGGTTTCCGGCGCCGTCCGGTAAGGCGTTGGGAAACGCGCGCCGGCTGCTGTACGCCATGTACCGAACCTCGCCCCGGCGTTTCGAGATCTACCCCACGCCGGATGGCGAGATCGCCATCGATGCGCCGGGCGGAGCCGGACGATCGGTCCTGCTCCTGTGCGGTTCGGACGGCGGCGCGTTGTGTCTGGTCCACATGAACGGTGCTCACCGGAGAGCGCGCTATTCGGATACCCACAGGCTGCCGGACGGATTCGTAAACGAAGCCCTGTCCGAGCTCGAACAAGCGGGATAACCGGACTGCGTGACGGTCTCCGATCAAGTCGAAGCGCAGGAAAACCTGGGCCGGGGTGTGTTGTCGAGCAAGATATCGTCCTGCCGGACCTCGCAGCGGATGACCGGGAGGAACAGAAACGCCATGCGCAGGAACTCGCCGACGGTTCGAGTTGGCGCGAGCGCCCCCCGGTTTCCGCTCGACCCTGAGCTTCGGGACGTATGTTTGCAAATCCCGGTCCGTCCCGTAGAATGGAAGCTCCATGCCCCTGTGCATCACCAACACCATGAGCGGCGGCAAGGAGCCGTTCGTGCCCCTGGAACCGGGCGCGGTGACCTTGTACGTGTGCGGCGTCACCGTCTATGACCGGTGCCACATCGGCCACGCCCGGGCGTTGCTGACCTTCGACGTGATCTACCGCTACCTGCGGTTCCTGGGCTTCGACTGCCGTTTCGTCAGGAACTTCACCGACGTGGACGACAAGATCATCCAGCGGGCCCGGGAAGATGGGGTCTCGCCCGAAGATCTGGCCCGGCGTTACATCGACGAGTTCCACCGGGACGCCGGGGCCCTGGGCCTGCTGGAGCCCACGTCGGAGCCTTGCGCCACCGGCCACATACCCGAGATGGTGGAGATCATCTCCCGACTCATGGAGCGCGGCAACGCTTACGAGTCCGGCGGCGACGTCTTCTTCGCGGTGGAGAGTTTCCCGGGTTACGGCAAGCTGTCGGGCCGAAGCCTGGACGAGATGACCGCCGGGGCCAGGGTCGAGGTGGACGACCGCAAGCGGCATCCCATGGACTTCGCCCTGTGGAAGAAGAGCAAGGAGGGAGAGCCTTCCTGGGAAAGTCCTTGGGGCAGGGGCCGGCCGGGCTGGCACATCGAATGCTCGGCCATGAGCACCAGGTACCTGGGGCAACCCTTCGATATCCACGGAGGCGGGCAGGACCTGGTCTTTCCCCACAACGAGAACGAGATCGCCCAGTCCGAATGCGCTGCCGGGACGCCGTTCGCCCGCTACTGGATCCACAACGGTTTCGTCCGGCTGGCCAGGGAGAAGATGTCCAAGTCCACCGGGAACGTCCTCACCATCCGGGAGGCGCTGGGGCGCTTCGACCCTACGGCCTTGCGGCTCTACATGCTGACGACCCATTACCGGAACCCCATCGAGTTCTCGGAGGAGGCCCTCGTGGAGGCCCAGCGCACGGTGGACCGCATCTACCAGACCGCGAGCCGGGGGAACCGGGCGTCGGGCGGGTCGCCCGACGGCGCCCCGGACCCGGGGGCGCTGGACGATTTCCGGGGGGAGATGGACGACGACTTCAACACCCCGCGAGCCCTGGCGGTGGTCTTCGAGGAGGTCCGGGCCGTCAACCGGCTGCTGGACCGGGGGGAAGGCCCGGGTCTCGACGCCCGGCTGAAGGCCCTGCGGGTCATGGCCGAGACGCTGGGACTCATGCAGGCGCCTCCGGAGCGCGTGCTGGAGGACCGGAGGCTGGCGGGCCTTGCGCGCCGGGCCTTGTCCGAGGACGAGGTGCGCCGGCTCGTCGAGGACCGGAACCATGCCCGGCGGGTCAAGGACTGGGGCCAAGCCGACGGCATCCGCGACGCGTTGAAGGAGAAGGGCGTCGTCCTGAAGGACGGCCCCTCCGGCACCACGTGGGAGCTCGCCGAATGACGCCCGCGGCGTGCGCGCCCGTAGCTCAGGTGGATAGAGCCGCAGGCTTCGAACCTGAAGGTCGGGGGTTCGAGTCCCTCCGGGCGCGCCACCCCTCCCTCGACCCATGGACCGGGCGCGGGCAAGGGGAATCGGAACTGTTTCGATGAACGCGCCGAGACGATTCACCGGACTGCAAGGGCTGATCGTCCTGGCCTTGGCGCTGGCTCTGGGCGGTTTCCTGGTCCTCTGGCAGTTCGAGTGGCATCCGCCCCGGGTCCGGGTCGATCTGGAAGGGGAGGCCCTGGGACGGCGTCCTTTCGTGGTGGCGGTCCACGACCGAGGCAAGGGCCTCGCGCAGGTGTCGGTCAGCTTGGCAGCGGCCGGGCAGTCGTTCCCCATCCACTACCGGGAGTTCGAGGCCCCGGTGGAGTCTTTCGAGATACCCGTGCGCATCGACCCGGCGCAGCACGGGCTGGAGGACGGCCCCGCGGTCTTGACCGTCACCGCAAGGGATCGCTCCTACTGGGGTTTCTTCAGGGGCAACCGGACCGAGTGGACGAAGGACGTGACCCTGGACCTCACGCCTCCTTCGGTGGAGATCATCGAAGGCGACCGCTACATCACCCAGGGGGGCACGGGCCTGGTGACCTACCGGGCTTCGCCGGACACGGAGAAGAGCGGGGTCCGCATCGGCCAATACTCGTTTCCCGGCTATCGGGGACGTCTGGCCGACCCCCACGAGTTCCTGGCGTTCTTCTCCCACCCCTACGACGTCCCGGTCAGCCAACGGGCGGTGATCGTGGCGGAAGACCGGGCGGGCAACACGAGGGAGTCCCCGCTGGACTACGTCGCGAGGCCGCTCCAGTACCGGAAGTCCGACGTCCCCATATCCGACGACTTCATCCGGTACAAGATCGGCCCGCTGCTGGCCGACGCCGGCGGGGACCCCGGCAGCCCCCGGGAACGCTTCCTCAAGGTCAACCGCGACATGAGGCGGGCCAACGCCGAGACCATCACAAAGGTGTGCCGGAACTCGGCGCCGAAGAAGCTCTGGAGCGGCCGGTTCCGGCAGCTTGCCAATTCCGCGGTGCAGGCCTACTTCGCCGACCACCGCTCCTACTTCTACCGGAACGAGAAGATCGACGAGGCGCGGCATCTCGGTTACGACCTCGCGGTCACCCGGCAGTACCCGGTGGGAGCCTCCAATGGCGGCGCCGTGACCTTCGCCGGTCCCCTGGGCATCTACGGCAACACGGTGATCATCGACCACGGCTTCGGGCTGTGCACCCTGTACTCGCACCTGAGCTCGGTGGCGGTGAAACAGGGTGACGCGGTGAAGACCGGGACCGCCATCGGACGCACGGGGGAGACCGGCCTGGCCCTGGGCGACCACCTCCACTACGGGGTCTATATCCAGGGAGTCGCGGTGCTGCCGCTGGAGTGGTGGGACGCCAAGTGGATCGCGGACAACGTGACCGGAAAGCTCGCCCGGAAGCCGTCCGGTTGACCATGGCGCTCCGGGTGGTGGCCGGCATCGTGTCCAGGGGCGACCGCATCCTGGTGTGCCAACGCCGGGGAGACGGCGCCTTCCCGGACAAGTGGGAGTTTCCCGGCGGCAAGGTCGAAGCGGACGAGGAGGCGAGAGCGGCCCTGGGAAGGGAGCTCCGGGAGGAGCTGGACATCGCGGTGGAGAGGGCCTGCGAGGTCTTCCGTCACTCCCACGTCTATGCCGACGGCGTCCGCGTGGATCTGGCGTTCTACCAAGTGCAAGCCTACCGCGGAGCGCCGCGGAACCGGGTGTTCCAGCGCATGGCCTGGGCGCATGTCCATGAACTGGAGGAGCTGGATTTCCTCGAAGGGGACCTGCCGTTGATCCGGATGCTGCGGGACGGCGGGTGGGAACGGTTGTCGAAAGGGAAGGGGGCTCTGCCATGATACTGGTGCTGCGTCCGGAAGACATCGACGGGTTGATCACCATGAAGGAAGCGGTGGGTCTGGTGCGGGAGGGGTTCGCCGAGTGGGCCAGGAACCCCGACGTCAGCATGGTGCGGCGCCGTACCCACATGCCCTCCAACGTGCGCGTCAGCGTGCACCAGGGCGGGCTTCCCTCGGTGGGGGTCACCGGCCTCATGACCCACTGCGAGTGGACCAAAAACCCGACCCGGGGCGCGCATTCCATCGAGGCGTTCCCGGTCCGCGGACGGCCCACGCAGGTGCTCTTCGACTCCGAAACCGGCGAGCTGCGCTGCATCATCATCGGCGAGCCGAGGCCGCGGGAGCTCTCCCTGAGCGGCGTGTCCGCGTTGCGCACCGCGGCCAACAGCGCAGTGGGCACGGACCTCCTGGCCCGGTCGGACGCGGCTACCGTGGGCATGTTGGGGTCCCAGAACCAGGCCAAGTACCACCTGCTCGCGCTGCGGGAGATCCGCACCCTCACCCGGGTGAAGGTGTTCAGCCCGAACCCCGCCCACCGCAAGGAGTTCGCCGACGAGATGGGCGACCTCACCGGGCTGGACATCGCGCCGGTGGACAGCGCCCGGGAGGCGGTGCGGGACGTGGACATGGTGGTGGCCGCCACCAGCTCCAACGTGCCGGTGCTGGACGGCCAATGGCTGGAGCCCGGGGTCCATCTGACCTCCATCGTGTTGAGCAACATCGGCCTCATGCGCGGCGGTTTCGTCTCCAGGATGCGCCAGGAGCTGGACGACGAGAGCATGCGGCGCGCGGACGTGATCGGGGTGAACTCCCGGGAAACCCTGCGGGTGGACCAGCCCGGGGACTTCATGGAGCGGCTGGAGAACGGGGTCATCTCCTGGGACAAGATCGTGGAGGTGGGGGAGGTGCTGAACGGCGCGCGGCCGGGACGCACCGACCCGGTCCAAGTCACCCTGTTCAAGAACACCGGCGGAGTCGGAATCTCCGACGTGGCCATCGGCGGCCGCCTGTACCAGTTGGCCCGGGAACGGGGGCTGGGCATGGAGCTGCCCATCGACGGCGCCGAATGGCGGGAGCCCCTGTGAAGGAAACCTGCGTTTCCGGGACGTTCCTCGAAAGGACGCGACCATGACTCTGATCCTCGACAACGACGACGTGAAGCAGGTCCTCACCATGGAAGTCACCATGGCCGCCCTGGAGAAGGCCTACGTCGAGCTGGTGGAGAAGGAGGCCGTGTGCCGTCCGCGCATCGACCTGCAGGTGCCCACGTCCGACCCGGGCAAGATGTACCAGTGGGGCACCATGGAGGGCGGCTCCACCTCGGGGTACTTCGCCATCCGCATGAAGTCGGACGTGATCTACGAGCAGGAGTACGAGGGCGCGGTCACCCAGGAGAAGTACTGTGTCCGTCCGGGGCGCTTCTGCGGCCTGATCCTGCTCACGAACATCCACAACGGCGAGCCGCTGGCGTTGCTGAACGACGGCTACCTCCAGCACATGCGCGTGGGCGCGGACTCGGGCATCGGCGCCAAGTACATGGCCCGGGAGGACGCCGCGGTGGTGGGCATGATCGGCTCGGGGGGCATGGCCCGGTCCCACATGGAAGCGTTCATGCAGGTCCGCGACATACGACGGGTGCAGGTTTACAGCCCCACCCGGGAGCACCGGGAGCAGTACGCCCGGGAGATGGCCGAGCGGTTCGGCGTGGAGGCGGCGCCCCTGGGCGACCCGGACTCGGTGTACGAGGGGGCGGACATCATCGCGGGGTGCACCGACTCGGCCGTGGACATCGTCAAGGGGGCGGCGGTGGAGCCGGGAACCCACATCACCTGCATCGGCGGGCGGCCGGACGCGGCCACGTTCGAGCGCATCGACGTCTCGCTCCGGCTGGGCACGGCGCCGGCTCCCTGGGGGCTGGAGGAGTTCGGGCTGCCCGACGAGTACGTCACCTACGCGGCGCAGCCCGACGAGGACGCCGGCTTCCGGATGAAGCGCAAGCGCCGCCGGGCCCACGGCGTGCAGGGCGGCGACAAGAACGTGATGCTGGCGGACCTGCTCGCCGGACGGCGCAAGGGCCGGACGTCCCCGGCGCAGGTCACCTACTCGGAACGGGGGAACGTGCAGGGGGTCCAGTTCTATTCGGTGGCCGGAAAGGTGTACGAGTTGGCCAGGGAGCGGGGGCTGGGGAAGGAGATCCCCACCGAGTGGCTGCTGCAGGACATCCGGGACTAGCCAGCCGGGACCCGCGTCCCTCGAGGATACCCACATGCTGATCCTGAACAACGACGAGATCGAGACCCTGCTCTCCATGGAATCGTGCATTGCGGTGCTGGACAGGGCCTACCGTCAACTTTCCGACGGCGAGGCCGTGAACCGTCCGCGCACCGACCTCTACCTGCCGTTTCCCGAGACCTCGGGGGTCTATGCGTTCAAGTCCATGGAGGCGGGCCTGTTCGACCCAAAGGTCGTGGCCCTGCGGTTGAACTCGGACGTCATCCGCTGGGAGAAGCGCGCCGACCGGGTGGTCAAGGAGAAGGTCCCCAAGGCGCCCGGCGGCAAATGGGTGGGTCTCGTGCTGCTGTTCTCGGCCGAGACCGGAGAGCCCCTGGCCATCTTCCCGGACGGCGTGATCCAGGCGTTTCGCGTGGCCGCCTCCAGCGCCCTGGCGGCCCGCTTCCTGGCCCGGGACGACGCGGCATGCCTGGGGGTCTTGGGCTCCGGTTGGCAGGCCCGGGCCCACGTGGAGGCGTTCTGCAAGGTGCGCCCGTTCGAGAAGGTGCTGGCGTTCAGCCCCACCCGGGCCAACCGCGAGGCATTCGCCCGGGAGATGGCGGCGCGGGTCGGGGTCCCGGTGGAGCCCTGCGAGGACGCGGCCCAAGCGGCGTCCCGCGCGGACGTGCTGGTGGCCGCCACCAACGCCATCACGCGGGTGGTTCCGCCGGAGTGGGTCAGGCCCGGGGTGCACTTCACCTGCGTCAAGACCTCCGAACTGGGCGACGAGACCATCGGGCGAGCCGACCGGGTGGTCATCCACACGCGCAAGGTCGCTCCCGAGAACTACATCGCCGGCATGGGGGACGAGAAGGTGGAGGCCCATGACCCCATCGAGTTCCTCACCGCCGCGGACAGGGCCGCGGCGCCGCGGCCCGAGGCGCCGCCCTGGATCGATGCGCCGGAGTTGAAGGACGTGGTGGCGGGGAAGGCGGCCGGGCGCACGCGAGCCGACGAGTCCACCTGCTTCGTGAACAACATCGGGCTGGGGGTCCAGTTCGCGGCCGTCGGCGCCGCGGTTTACGAGGACGCCAAGGCCGGGGGCCTCGGCCGGGAGATCCCCACGGACTGGTTCCTGGAGACCGTGCACCCGTAGGAGCGCGTCCTTCGACTCCGCTACGCTACGCTCAGGATGAACGGAGGACTCCGCTTCGCTACGCTCGGGACGAACGGGTTTTGCTCCAGTGGTGTCCCACCTCCGTCACCGAGACCCGGCGGCTCCCCCGGCGTATCTGGTACAGGGTCCGGTCCGCGACCTCCAGGCAGCTCAGGGCGTTGCCGTAAACGAGGCCGGTATCGAGGCCGACCTTGTAGGGAAGGTCGAAGAACACCTCTTTCATGGGGGTATGGCCGAACAGCACCGTCTCGGCCAGGGAGTGCGGACTGAATATGAAGTGGTCGCGGATCCAGAGGAGTTCCTCGCCCGCCTGCTGCTCCCAGGACCGTTCCGGGTTGACGCCCGCGTGCACGCACAGGAACCCGTCCATGAAGCGCCAGGGCTCCAGTCCCATGAAGAACGCGGCGTGGTGGGTCGGCAACGCCGACAGCAGGCGTTCGCCGTCCGCGGGGGTAGGGGACCCTGCGGGAGCGGCGACGCCGTAGCTCGCCAGCGTCTCCAGGCCTCCGTTCATCAGGAACGCGTCGCCGTGCCGCCCGGAAAGGCCCATGAACGACAGCATCATGTCCTCGTGGTTGCCCCGGAGGAAGACCGTCTTCCGTTCCCTGCCCAGGCCCGCGAGGAAGTCCACCACTCCCCTGGAGTCGGGTCCCCGGTCGATGTAGTCGCCGAGGAAGACCAGCGTGTCTTCGCGCTCCAGCGGCAGCGCCTCCACCAGCGCGGCCAACTCGCCCGGACACCCGTGGACGTCGCCGATCACGTAGCATCGCGTCATGGTTGACTTCCGGAACGTCCGGTCCATTCCGGCTCGGACTCCCGTGCGCTTGGGGCCGCGGTCACCGGGAAGGCTTGGACTTCTGGTATTTCCGGTAGTCGTATCCGGTGGCCATGGACAGGAGCAGGTCTTCCATGCCGCCGTCCTTCTCCCGTCTCAGGATCAGCAGCCGTTCGAAGAACTCGATGAACGCCTTCTGGATGCGCTGCCGCTCGCCGTTCTGCCGCAGGTAGAAGTCGTACAGGCTGGTGATGGCGGTCCTCAGGGCGGAGAACCGGAGCTCGTTGGGGAAGGAGTCCCACTCGGGCAGGGAAAGGGGTCGAAGACCCTCGTAGCCCAGGATCAGATCCTCGAACCGCTCCAGCCGGTAACGTCCTCCGTGGTAGCAGACGGCGTTGACCGTGGTGGCGAGGTCGCAGATGAACTTGCCGCGGCAGGCCCGGTCGAAGTTCATGATCCCCACCAAGCGCGACCCCTTGAACTTCATGCTTTCCCAGGACAGGTTCCCGTGGATGATGCCCTTGGGCAGGTTGTTGTCCAGATAACCTTCGAGAAAGCAGACCTCGTCGTCCAGCACCCGGACGATGGACTTGAGGTGCGCGGGCAGGCTCTTTCGGACCTCGTGGTACATGGCGGCCACCCGGGGAAAGGAGAAGCGGTTCTCGCCTCCCTTCTTGTAGCCCCTTCCGATGAGGTGGAGGTCGGCGAGCGCGCGCCCCGCGGCTCCGAGTTGCGTCGGGGTAAGGTTCCCCACCGGCACCTCCACGCCGTCGATGTTGCGGCTGGCGGAGATGAACCTGCCTTCGGCGTTCAGGTAGTGCTGCCCGCCGCGGCTCTTCAGGGGGTGCTGGCACTGGAACCCGTGGCGTCTCAGGAACAGGAGCAGGTCGATGTCGTGCTTTACCTCGTTCTCGCTCTTGAACCCCTCGATGGAGACGATGAACTTGCCGCGTTTGGTGTCCACGATGAAGAAGGAACCTGCGGGTTCCCGGTGGATCCCGGTGGCGGAGAAGAACTCGCCCATGGAGAACTCGTCGGCGATGCCGGCGAGCTGGACGGCCTGCGAGGGCGCCTTGGCGGCGCTGGCGGTGGATTTCAGTTGCGTGGACACATGCTACCTCGTCATACTCCGTCGGGGAACGCAACGTAGCACATTCCGTTCCGAATTGGTGGAAGTTCTGCGCCGGAATCCCTCCGAGCCGTTGTACGGACCCATGATACCGATTATAGCACGATACAGTAGCACAACACAGGAAACTTAAAGCATATTCCGTGCCAACTCCCCAAGTGACCGAAATCCCGATGAATTCGACCGCGCCGCGTTCGACCATTTCGTCGTTGGCCGCGGGCCGCGCGTCGTTGACGGCGGGCCGCGGTTAGAGGAACGCAAGGTATATCAACGGGTTACGGCGTTCGACGTTTCCGTCGCCGGCCAACGAGATATCTTCCGGCAGACGCCTGTCCATCGTTCCCGCAGACGCCTCACCTTCCGTCATTCCCTCAGACGCCCCACCTTCCGTCATTCCCGCGAAAGCGGGAATCCATCCAGTTTCATTGAGCTCGTTGTACAAACCTCTCATACAGACCCATGGGGCTTGCTCGCAAGGTCTGGATTCCCGCTTTCGCGGGAATGACGTGGCGGGACTTTCGCGGGAATGACGGGGCGGGGCTTTCGCGGGAATGACGAGTAGCTGGGACGAGTAGCTGGGCTTTCTCGGGAACCATCCCCCTTTGTCTCGATTGTTCAGACGTTCCCTTATGCGGTAGGATGGAAGGGCATGGCATGGTCCGACGACGAGGGTACCGCGGATGGTTGAAGACGACGCCAAGGCTGCGGCTCCTGACGCGGGCGCCGGAGGCCCGGCCGCCGCGCAGCAGCCGGACCTGTACTACCACGGGATCGTCACCCGGCTCTCGCCCCGGAAGAACACGGGCGTGGTCCGCACCGCGAGCGGCAGGGAGGTGAAGTTCTCGTACCAGATGGTGCTGATGTCCGGCCCGGTGGCCTCGCCCAAGGGCCTGAGGGAGGGCATGGTGGTGGGATACGACCTGGGCTGGGTCGGGCACGGGCTCCGGGTCACGAAGATCAAGACCTATCCCCAGCAGGACCGGCGGCGGCCGGAACCGGCTCCCCGGGAAGCGCCGATGGCGGCGGCGGCCGGCGAAGAGCCCGCGGAATAGGGACGTCTGGTCAATTCCGGCTCGGACTCCCTCTCCCTGTGGAAAAGCGCGTCCTTCGACTTCGCTTCGCTACGCTCAGGACGAACGGAGAGGCTTTCCTGCGCTCAGGAGAACGGGGACGCTCGTTTTGCCATCGTCTTCATGCCGGTCTCCTTTCGCTACGCTCAGGACGAACGGCCCCCAGGACAACGTCCACCCCCGCGTGTCTCCCTCCCTTCCCTGCGCTCGGGACGAACGGAGACGATCGTTCGGAGTTTCCGACAGCGGGTTGACGGGCGGGGTCGAGGGGCTTCCGGGCCGACCGCCGGCGGGCGGTTACGGCGCTCCTCGTCCGACCATGCCGGCCAGGGCCAGGATCTGGCTGGACAGCAGCTCTCCCACGAACACGCCCAGCAGCGCGATGTAGAAGAGGCCCGTGGCCGCCATGGTGTTGCGGAAGTCGGCGAGGGTCTTCCAGATCATCCAGGAAAGCGCCAGCGGAGCGGCCTGGGCCACCAGGAACCGCGAGGACAGCAGCAACAGGTGGTCCTCGAAGAGGCCGCGGACCGTGGCCGCGGTATGCGCGGTGCCGAACAGGTAGAGCAGGGCGGCGCCGAGGGCCTCCAGGCCGGTCTGGACCACCAGCATGGTGACGAAGAACCGGAACACCCGGAGGAACGGCTCCAGGCTCTGGCCGGTCTCGATCAGGTACCAGTGGCCGATGAGCATGCCCACGGTGACCGCCCCCAGGAGCAGCGACGAGACCACGAAGCTGACCGGAAGGAACACGGCTTCCACCGGCCCCACCGGGGAATGGGAGAACCCGTAGGAGGCGGCCATGACCCCGGCGAGGCCGGTGAGTACCGCGGTGGAGAAGAAGCGCGCCCGCAGGAACGCGCGCTCGCCCCAGAGGGATATGAAGTACAGGATCAGGAAAACGGTGAAACTACCCAATAGAACGATGCTTATGATGTCTCCGATGCCCGGGGTATCCGGCAGTAGGTCGAGACGCCCCCAGAGGGCCAGCACCGCGGCCGCAACCAGCACGCCTGCGGTGGACTTGTAGAAGCCGCGCTCCAGCTCGGTGAAAGGCGTCACCGACAGGCCCACCAGCCCCCCCACCGACAACTGGTAGAGGAACATCACGAACGCGGTGGCGTAAGGGTTCACCGGGTCACCGGCTCCCCGGGGCCTCGGGCGGTCCGACGGGGCTTGGTGGCCACCTGGAGGCAGATGGCGCCCCGGAGGTAACGCACGGTGCGGGCCTCGCCGAAGCCGGCCGACGCGACGGTCGAGGCCACCGACTCCGGCGAGACGAAGGACCGGACCGAGTCCGACAGGTACCGGTACGCGGTGGGGTCGCCGCTCACCGCCCGGCCCACCCAGGGCATGAGCTTTCCGAAGTAGAGCCAGTAGAAGCGCGAGAACAGGCCCCGGGACGGGGGGAACATGTCCAGGGACGCCATGCGCCCGCCGGGCTTCAACACCCGGTACGACTCCCGGAAGAACGCATCCAGGTCCCCGACGTTCCGCAGCACGAAGGCGCTCATCACCGCGTCGAAGGACTCGTCCCGCACCGGCGCGGCCAGGGCGTGGCCCAGGACGTAGGCGGCCCGGCGGCCGTATCCCGCCCGGGCCGTCCGTTCCCTGGCGAGCTCGATCATGGCGCGGGAGAAGTCCACGCCCACCACCCGGGCCCCCGGCCCTAGCGCCTTGCACGCCTCCAGGGCCAGCGCGCCGGTGCCCGTGCCCAGGTCCAGGACCAGGGCGGGTTCGCCGGCGACGCCCAGGGCCCGGACGGCCTTGCGCCGCCACAGGGAGTCCAGCCGCAAGCTGATGATCCGGTTGAGCAGGTCGTAGCGCCGCGCGATCCGGTCGAAGATGTTCCTGACCCGGGTGTCGCGGAGGGTGGACATGGCGATGGCCGGGAGGCCCGGAAGCGTCTCGGGCGGGGCCGGTCCGGTGGTCAGCGGTCCCGGTCCGTGAGCACGCGGCCCAACGCCTTGAGGCCGTCCCGGTCCGCGGACCCGGGCAGATTGTCGATCTCCCGGCAGGCCTTGATCGTATATTTGCGGGCGAAGTTCCTCGCCCGCTCGATCACCGTGCCGTTCTCCATGGCGTCCAGGGCCTGGCGGATGTCGCTCTCGGTGGGAGACGAGGTCTGGAAGACGCGCGAGACCGCCCGGTGTCCGTCGAGCAGCGAGAGGACGATGGGAAGGGAAGGGTTGCCGTCGCGCAGGTCCATTCCCGTGGACTTCCCGAGCAGGTCCCGGGTCCCCACCACGTCGAGCACGTCGTCCATGATCTGGAAGGCGATGCCGAGGTTGAGACCGAAGCTCGCCGCGGTCTCCACCTGTGCGGCCGGCGCGCCGGCGATGTAGGCGCCGAGCTTGGCGCCGGTCTCGAAGAGCGAGGCGGTCTTGCGCTCGACGATCTGGAGGTAGTCCGCCGCGGTCACCGTCCGGTTGCGCCGGAAGGCGCCTTGCAGGATCTCCCCCTCGGTGAGGCTCGTGCAGGCGTCCGCGGTCCACTGGACCACGGTGTCGTCGAACTTGCCCGCGAACTCGAACGCCTTGATGAAGAGGAAGTCGCCGGTGACCAGGGTGCGCGTGAGTCCGTAGCGTTGGTAGGCGGACTCCTTCCCGCGCCGGAACCCGGCGCCGTCGATGATGTCGTCGTGCAGCAGGGTCGCCGCGTGCACCAGCTCCAGGGCCGCGGCGATGTCCACCGCGTCGTCTTCCCGCTCGCCCCGGAAGGCGTTGAACACCAGCAGCGTGAGCATGGGCCGGAGGCGCTTGCCCCCGCCCCTGATGAGGTCGGACGCGATCTCGGTGAGCTCGGGCTCCTTCGAGCGCGTGCAGTCCATGAGCCGTTGCTCCACCAGACGCAACTGGCGGGCCACCGGTCCGTACTGCTCCACCGACTCGAACGGGGACAGGAAGTCCTCCGCAACGTCCTTCAACGCCTGGGCGCCTCTCTCATGGTCCTGTCGTTGCAGAAGTGACTCCGGTTGAGGTGCTGCTCCGCATGCAGAGGGCGCGCGTTCCACGTCAGGCGGCGCGGAACCCCGGCGAGTCCGAGGGAGGACGGACTCGGCCGCCCCTGGAAGGTGGTGCGAAAGGGGGGAATTGAACCCCCACGGGATTGCTCCCACAGGATCCTGAATCCTGCGCGTCTACCAAATTCCGCCACTTTCGCACGAACATGAAAGGTCCTGCATGGGATGATCCTCTATATGCACCAGCGGACGCGGGGTTGTCAAGTTGGCGGGACCGGAAGTCCGTCCGCGTGGCCGGACACGGGTTCGTAGGATAGGCCATTGTCTGCTAACATGATGCGAACGCCCGGGAGCGTTGTATCGAAATGGGCAGCATATTCGTCATCGAGAGACGTCCCATCCTGCGCGAGGCGCTGCGGCAGTTCCTGTTTCCGGAGCACCGAGCCACGGTCCGGGACCGCTGGCTCGGGGAGGAAGACGTCCGGGGCAGCGACCTGGTCATCGTCGATCGGGAGTCCCTCGGTGACGGCGGCGCGGAGGTCCCGGAGGTCCACCGGGCGCTTCGGTCCCTGGGGATCCCCGGGGTCTGGCTCCACCTGGGGCCGGCGCCGGACCTCGGCTCCGGCGGTCGCACCGCGACCGTGTCCAAGCCGCTGGAGCGCGCCGCGCTGGAGGCCGCCCTGCGGTCGTTGTTGCCGCCGCCGTCCGCGGCCCGGGGGCCGGCAGGGGAGGAACCGTCGGACGCCAGACCCGAGGACCGCGGGCCGGACCCCGCGGCTCCGGCCCGCTCGTCGGAGGAGCGCGGCGCGCCCGACCCCGGCGAACCCGGGATCATCGAGTTGACGGAGGTGGTGGAGGAGGACGCCGCGGACGAGACCGGCCCCGGGACGCCGGGGTCCGGGAGCGCAGGTCGAGGGTAGAGAGCCATGCCTCGAGAAATCGCAAAGTCGTACAGCCACCAGGACGTGGAGAAGAAGTGGTACGAGCGCTGGGCCGAAGCCTCGCACTTCACTCCGTCGGCCCCGGGGGCGCCGTCGTTCTCCATGGTCATTCCGCCCCCCAACGTCACCGGCTCGCTCCACATGGGCCACGCGCTCAACAACACCCTCCAGGACGTCCTGTGCCGCTTCCGGCGCATGGACGGACACAACGTCCTGTGGGTGCCGGGGACGGACCACGCGGGCATCGCCACCCAGAACGTGGTGGAGCGCCAGCTCTCCGAGCAGGGGATCCACCGGACCGCCCTGGGCCGGCGGGCCTTCGTCGAGAAGGTATGGGGCTGGCGCGAGGAGACCGGCCACACCATCCTGCGGCAGTTGCGGGCCCTGGGGGTGTCGTGCGACTGGAGCCGTGAGCGGTTCACCATGGACGAAGGGCTCTCCCGGGCGGTGCGGGAGGCCTTCGTCCGCCTGTGGGAAGAGGGGCTGCTCTATCGCGCGGAACGGCTCATCAACTGGTGCCCGCGCTGCAAGACCGCCCTCGCCGACATCGAGGTGGCCCACGAGGAGGTGGACGGCCACCTGTGGCGCGTGCGCTACCCGCTGGTGGAGGGGGGCGAGCTGACCGTGGCCACCACCCGGCCCGAGACCATGCTCGGGGACACCGGCGTGGCGGTGCATCCCGACGACCAGCGCCACGCCGGCTGTGTGGGCCGGCGCGCGCGCCTCCCCGTGGTGGGGCGCGAGATCCCGGTGGTGGCCGATTCCTTCGTGGATCCCGAGTTCGGCACGGGCGCGGTCAAGATCACCCCGGGACACGATTTCAACGACTTCGAGATCGGCGTCCGGAACCGCCTGGAAGTGATCAACGTCTTCGACGACGACGCCGCGGTGCGGGCGGAGGCCTTCGTCCGGGAGGGAGCGGAGCCGCCGGCCTGGGTCGAGCGCTACCGGGGCCGGGACCGCTACGCAGCGCGCCAGCGCATCGTCCGGGAGCTGGAGGACCTGGGGCTCCTGGCCGAGGTCCGGCCCTACCGCCACGCGGTGGGCAAGTGCTACCGCTGCCAGACGGTCATCGAGCCCTACCTCACGCCCCAGTGGTTCGTGAAGGCCGGGCCCCTGGCGGAGCCGGCCGCGGAGGCGGTGCGGCAGGGCCGCACCCGCATCGTCCCGGAGGCCTGGAAGAACTCCTACTTCGCGTGGCTGGACAACATCCGGGACTGGTGCGTGTCCCGGCAGATCTGGTGGGGCCACCAGATCCCGGCCTGGTACTGCGCGGACTGCAACGGGTCGTTGCGGTTCGGCGACGTAGAAAGGATCCCCTCCGGCTGCGCGCCGGTGGTGGCGAGGAGCGCGCCGGACTCGTGCGGGACCTGCGGCGGCGCCCGGTTCGTGCAGGACCCGGACGTGCTGGACACGTGGTTCTCGTCCGCCCTGTGGCCGTTTTCCACCCTGGGCTGGCCCGACCGCACCGAGGACCTCCGGGCCTTCTATCCCACCTCCGTGCTGGTGACGGGCTTCGACATCCTGTTCTTCTGGGTGGCGCGGATGATGATGATGGGCCTCCGGTTCATGGAGCAGGTTCCGTTCCGGGACGTGTACATCCACGCCCTGGTGCGCGACCAGGACGGCCAGAAGATGTCCAAGTCCAAAGGGAACGTCATCGACCCCCTCATCATGGTCAACCGCTACGGGGCCGACCCGTTCCGGTTCACGCTGGTGGCCATGACCGCCATGGGGCGGGACGTGAAGCTGGCGGAGGAGCGCATCGCCGGCTACCAGCACTTCGTCAACAAGCTCTGGAACGCCGCGCGTTTCGTGCTCCTGAACCTGGACGACGCGGTGCTGCGGGAGCGGCCCCGCTCCGCGGAGGAGTTGCTCGGGGAGTCCCCGGACCTGGCGGACCGCTGGATCCTGTCGCGCCTGAGGGCCGCGGTGGAACGCTCCCGGGAGGCCATCGAAGCGTACCGTTTCAACGATTTCGCGCACCACCTGTACCAGTTCACTTGGCACGAGTTCTGCGACTGGTACATCGAGATGAGCAAGCTGCGTCTCGACGGCGACGGCGCGGCCTCGGCCCAGCGGGTGCTGCACACGGTGCTGCGGAACATCCTGCTGCTGCTGCATCCGTTGATGCCGTTCGTCACAGAAGAGCTCTGGCAGGCGGTCACCGCCCGGGACGCCGGATCCCCGCCCGGGGACGACGTCATGGTCCAGCCCTATCCCGCGGCCGCGGACTTCCCCGCGGACCCGGAGGCGGAAGCGGAGGTGGGCTTCCTGAGCGGCCTCATCCGCGCGGTGAGGAACCTCCGCACCGAGATGAACGTGCCGCTTTCCCGGAAGGTCCGGGTGGTGCTCTTCGATACGGACGAGCGGCTTTCCCTGGTCCGCGCCCACGAGGAGACGGTGCGCGCCCTGGCCCGGGCCGAGTCCCTGGAGTACCGTTCCGAGGGGGTCCGGCCGGAGAAGGTGGCCACGGCCATGGTCGATACCACCGAGGTCTATGTCCCGCTGGACGGCGCGGTGGACCTGCAGGAGGAAAGCGACCGGCTGCACCGCTCCCTGGGCAAGCTCGAAGCCGAGCGGGACCGGGTGCGGAAGAAGCTCGACAACCGGGACTTCGTGGCCAAGGCGCGGGCGGAGGTGGTGGAGCGCGAGCGGGAACGGGCCCGGGAACTGGAAGAACAGATCGACGCCCTCGAACGGAGCCTGGGGAGGATCCGCGAGCTCCGGGGCCAATGACCGCGCGGGCCGGCGAAGCCCCCGGTCCGGGCATCCCCGGAAACCCTTTCCCGAATTCCCTGTCCCAAGACCTCTCATCCGAGCATGTCTTCCGTGAAGCAGCATCCCGTTCCGGCTCCCGGCGACCGGCTCACCGCGGAAAGCATCCTTCGGGGCCTGGGGACCACGCGGCTCGGCGGCCGCATCGAGGTGCACCCGGAACTGCCCTCCACCAACCGCACCGCCCATGCGCTGGCCCAGGCCGGGGCGCCGGAGGGGACCGTCGTCATCGCCGAAGCGCAGACCCGGGGGCAGGGCAGGATGGGACGGCGCTGGGTCTCTCCCGCGGGCCGCAACCTCTACGCCTCCTTCATACTCCGCCCGCGCCTGGAGCCTGCGGACTCGGCCAAGACCACTCTGCTGGCGGCGGTGGCGGTGGCCGACGCCTTGGGTGAGATGGTCCCGTGCCGGCCCCGGATCAAGTGGCCCAACGACGTGCTGCTGCGCGGCCGGAAGGCGGCCGGCATCCTGAGCGAGCTCGCGTGCGAACCCGGCCGCACGCTCTTCGTGGTGGTGGGCGTCGGCGTCAACCTGAACTTCCCGCGGGCGCTCATGCCCCCGGACATCCGCGAGGGCGCCACCTCTGTGATGGAGGAGTCCGGGGCCGCGGTGGTCCGGGTGGAGGCGGCCCGGTCCCTGGTGCGCTGCATGGAGAAGCGCTATATCGAGTTCGAAGAGCGCGGGTTCGCCTCCATCGCCCGAAGCTGGAACGCTTACGCGCGCATGGAAGGGGCGCAGGCGCGCGTGCGGACTGGGGACGGCGAGCTCGCGGGACGGGTGCGGGGGCTGGACGGGGATGGCTTCCTGGTGCTGGAGGACGGCGGCGGCCGGCCCCGGCGGGTGACGAGCGGGGACGTGTTCCTGACGGACGGAGGGTCGTAGGTGCTGCTGGCCATCGACATCGGGAACAGCAACATGGTGCTGGGAGTCTATCGGGGCCGGGAGCTCCTGACCCACTGGCGCCTGGTGACCCAGCCGGAACGCACGGTGGACGAATACGGCGCCCTCATCGGCCAGCTCGCCGCCACCCAGGGCATCGGCGGCGACGCCATCGACGCCATCATCGTCTCCTGCGTGGTGCCGCCCATGGTGGGCATGATCGACGATCTCGGGCGCAAGCTGTTCGGGGTGAAGCCCTTGCTGGTGGGGCCGGGCCTCAGGACCGGCATGCCCATCCTCTACGACAGCCCCCAGGACGTGGGCGCGGACCGCATCGCCAACGGCGTCGCCGCCTACGACCGGTTCCATGCGGCCTGCATCGTCATCGACTTCGGCACCGCCACCACGTTCGACTGCGTGTCCGACAACGGGGAGTACCTGGGCGGCCTCATCGCCCCGGGCCTGGTCATCGCGGTGGAGGCCCTGTTCCAGCGCGCCTCCAAGCTCCCCCGGGTGGAGGTCCTGTGCCCCGCCGGCGTCATCGGCAGGTCCACCGTCCAGTCGATCCAGTCGGGCATCTACTACGGCTACGTGGGCCTGGTGGACGGCATCGTGCAGCGAATCCGGCGGGAGACCCGGGTGCAGGCGCGGGTGGTGGCCACCGGCGGGGTGGCGTCCCTCATCGCCCACGAATCGGACGTCATCGAGGACGTGGACGAATTCTTGACGTTGGAAGGTTTACGGCTTATTTACGAGAAGAACTCGGCTCCGTCGTCGCGCAAGCGGAGGGCCTGACGGCCCGGCCCTGCGCCGGGGCGCCCGCGGTGGGCGCGGGACGGGACCCCCGACGGGCCGGTTCGAGGGAGGTAGATCCATGGCAGCAGTCGAAGCCGGCCGGTTACGGAACGTGGGGTTGCTGGGGCACCGGGGGGTGGGCAAGACGTCCCTGGGCGAGGCCATGTTGTTCGCCGCGGGCCGCACCAACCGCCTGGGCCGGGTGGAGGACGGCGCCTCGGCGTTCGACCACGAGCCCGAAGAGATCCAGCGGCAGGTCTCCATCTCCGCGGCCTTCCATTCCCTCGAATGGAGGAAGAGCTTGTGCATGCTCGTGGACACGCCCGGTTTCGCTACCTTTCTGCCGGAGACGGTGCATTCGCTGGAGGGGTTCGGCGGCGCGGTCTTCGTGCTCCACGCCGGGGCCGGGCTGAGGGTGGAGACCGAGCGGCTGTGGGGCTACGCCGCGGAGCGCCGGATGCCCCGCCTGCTCTTCGTCAACCGCATGGACCGGGAGGAGACCGAGGCGGTGGAGGCGGTGGACGCCATCGCCGGGAGCCTGGGGGTCAAGGGCCTCCACGTGCAGCTCCCCATCGGCCACGGGGAGACCTTCCGGGGGGTGGTGGACCTGATCCGCATGAAGGCGGTGTGCGCGGACGGCGACGGCGGGGAGAAAGAAGAGGAGGTCCCCGGGGAGTTGCGGGAACGGGCCGAGGAAATGAGGGTCGAGCTCATGGAGAACGTGGCCGAGACCCGGGACGAGCTGCTGGAGAAATACCTGGAAGGCCAGGAGTTGACCTCGGAGGAGCTGTCGCAGGCGCTGCGCGACGGCGTGCGCGAGGGCGCGCTGTTCCCGGTCCTCTACGGCTCGGCCGCCCGGGGCGCGGGGGTCCCGGCGCTCCTCGACGGCGTGGTGGAATGGCTGCCGTCTCCCCTGGAGGAGGCGGAGGCCCGGGGGAAGAACCCGGTGACCGGCGAGGCCGAGTCCCGCGCCAAGGCCCCGGACGGTCCTTTCTCGGCGTTCGTCTTCAAGACCATCGTGGATCCGTTCGCCGGCCGGCTGTCGATCATGCGGGTCCTGTCCGGCTCCATGCGGGCCGACAGCACGGTCTATAACCCCGGCAAGGAGGCCAGGGAGAGGGTCACGCACCTGTTTCGACCGGAGGGTCCCAGGAACGAGGAAGTGTCGGAGGCGGGAGTGGGCGAGATCGTCGCCGCGGCCAAGCTCAAGGACGTGGCCTCGGGGGACACCCTGTGCGACGAGGCCGCCCCCATCGAGTACCCCAGGCCGGTGGAGTTCAGCCCGTCCATCTCCTTTGCGCTTTCCCCCAGGACCCGGGCGGACGAGGACAAGGTCCCCCAAGGCCTCCAGCGGATGATGGAGGAGGACCCCTCCATCCGGATGCACCGGGACGAGCAGACGCGCGAGTTCATACTGTCGGGCACGGGCCAGCTCCACATCGAGGTGGTGGTGGACAAACTCAAGCGCAAGTACGGCGCGGAAGTGGAGCTGAAGGCGCCCAAGGTGCCCTACCGGGAGACCATCCGGGCTTCCTCCAACGCCCAGGGGAAATACAAGAAGCAGTCCGGCGGCAGGGGCCAGTACGGCGACACCTGGCTCAAGCTCGAGCCCCTGGAGCGGGGCAAGGGCTTCGAGTTCGTGGACAAGATCGTGGGCGGGGCCATCCCGCGCAACTACATCCCCGCGGTGGAGAAGGGCATCGTCGAGACCATGGCCGGGGGTTACCTGGCCGGATACCCGATAATGGACGTGCGCGCCACCCTCTACGACGGCTCGTTCCATGCGGTGGACTCCTCCGACATGGCGTTCAAGATCGCCGCCTCCATGGGTTTCAAGAACGCCATGGAGAAAGCCAAGCCGGTGATCCTGGAGCCGGTCATGTCCCTGGAGGTGGCGGTGCCCGACGACTGCATGGGGGACGTGATCGGAGACCTGAACAGCCGGCGCGGCAAGGTCCTGGGCGTGGACGCCAAAGGCAACGTCCAGGTCATCAAGGCGCAGGCGCCCATGGCGGAAGTGCTCCGGTACGCGTCGGACCTCCGGTCCATGACCAGCGGCAGGGGAGAGTTCCAGTCGGAGTTCTCGCACTACGACGAGCTTCCTCCCCACCTGATGGAGAAGGTGCAGGCCGAGGCCAAGTCCGGGGCGGCCGACGGGGAGGGTTGACGGAGCGGGGGAGCGGTTGCGCCGCCCGGCCGGTGACGTCATGGAGAAGAACTTCGAGCACCTTTCGGCGTCGCTGCTCTACTGCGACAAGTGCGGTCGGGCCATGCCGGTGCGCGAGCGGCTGCTGCTGGTCCTCCCCGACGGCGACCTCTACGACTACAGTTGCCAGCGCTGCGGCGCCTCGGTGGGGTCGAAGACCGTCAGGGAGCAGCTCCCCCCAACCCTTCCGCGCCTCGTCCCATGATCGTCGATTTCCAGAGCCACGTCTTTCCCGAGACCTACATGGACGCCATGCGCCAGCGGGACGGGAACGTGGTGCTGGAGCCGCCGGACCCCTACAGCGGCATGTCGTACCTCTACGACCGGAAGCTCGCGTGCCGCATCAACACGGCCATCTTCGAGGGCCGGGACGTGGACCGGCGGCTGGAGCACATGGACCGGCAGGGCGTGGACGTGCAGGTGGTGAGCATCCCCGCGCCCGGCGCCGACCGCTACGACCAGGACGACGCCGTGCACTTGGCGCGGGTGGCCAACGACGCCCTGGCGCGCATGTGCAACCGGCATCCCCACCGCTTCGTGGGGCTGGCCACGCTGCCCACCTCCTCCGTTCCGGCGTCCCTGGAGGAGCTCGACCGCGCCCGCAACGACCTGGGGCTCCGGGGTTTCGGCTGTTTCTCCAACCTCGACGGCCGCCCGCTGGACCACGAGGGGTTCTTCCCCATCTACGAGAAGCTCGCGGAGTACGGCATGCCCGTGTACATCCATCCCACCGCGCCGCTGGCCACCGAGGCGGTGGGGCTGGACATCATGCCCGTGCTGATCTACGGCTGGGCCTTCGACAGCACCGTGGCCATGACCCGGCTGGTGTATGGCCGGGTGCTGGAGCGGTTCCCCACGTTGCCCTTCGTGGTGGCGGACGTGGGCGGGGTGCTGGCCTTCTTCGGGCAACGGGCCGTCAACATCTATACGGGCAGGACCCGCGAGATGCGGGAGCGCTACGGCCTCAGGGAGAACCCCCTGGACTCCTTCCGGCGCTTCTTCGTGGACACCGCGGACCACCCCGCGAGCACGCTCCGGTGCGTCATGGACTTCTTCGGCCCCGGACAAATGGTGTTCGGCACCAACTACCCCTACGGCCCCGAGGGCGGGTGCGCGTTCGTCAGGAACAGCCTCCGGGCCATCGACGAACTGGGGCTGCCCGCGGAGGACCGGGAGCGGATACTCGGAGGCACCGCCGCCCGGATACTGGGGATCGGCGACCGGTAGCGCCCCGGAATCGTTCCGGGTTTCCCCTGGCGGGAAAGCTTCGTCGGAAAGGATGGGTCATGGCAGACGGCGCACACGAGATCCGCTACGGCAAGGCCGCGCGGCCCCTGGTCATGGGCCGCAGGGGAGTCATCGCCTCGGGCCACGCGCTGGCTTCCGCCTCCGGGCTGGAGATGCTGCGGCGGGGGGGAAACGCGGTGGACGCCGCGGTGGCCGCGGGGTTCGTGCTGGCGGTGGTCAAGCACGAGGCATGCGGCCTGGGGGGCGACCTGTTCTCGCTGGTGTACATGAAGGAGGAAGGGAAGGTCGCCGCCCTCAACGCCAGCGGACCGGCCCCGGGCAAGGCCACCATCGACTACTTCCGGGGCCGCGGCCTGGAGGCCATCCCTACCGCGGGCCCCTTGAGCGTCGCGGTCCCCGGGGCGGTGGACGGCTGGCTGGAGCTCCACCGGCGCTACGGCGTGCTGGAGTTGGCGGAAGTCTGCGCCGACGCCGTCGCGCTGGCGCGGGACGGCTTTCCCCTCTACCCGGCCCTGGCCGGCTCCATCGAGGAGCACGGGCCGCCGGGGTCCGACATCCATGACTGCTTCCGCCGGCCGCTGGAGGACCTGAGGCCCGGGCGGACGCTGCGGCAGCCGGAGTTGGCGCGCACGCTGGAGGCTGTTGCCTCGGGCGGACGCGACGCCTTCTACCGCGGGGAGGTGGCGGCGCGGCTGTGCGCGGGCGTGCAGGCCCGGGGCGGCCTGCTCGAAGAGGCGGACCTGCAAGGGGAGTTCTTCGAGTGGCTGGAGCCCCTGGGCGCCGACTACCGGGGCTACGAGCTGCTGGAGCAGCCGCCCGTGTCCCAGGGGTTCATGGTCCTGGAGATCATGAACCTGCTGGAAGGGTACGAGTGGGCCGAGTTGAGTCCCCCGGAGCTGGTCCACGTCATGGTGGAGGCCAAGAAGCTCGCCTTCGAGGACCGCAACCTGCGCCTGGGCGACCCCCGTTTCCACGACCCGGAAGTGGAGCGGCTCATCGGCAAGGAGCACGCGGAGCGGCGCCGGCGACTCATCGGGCCCACCGCCGCGCCGGTGGCGTCGTCGCCGCCGTCCCGGGGCGGGGACACCACCTACCTGTGCGTGGCCGACGGCGACGGCAACGTGGTGTCCCTCATCCAGAGCGTCTTCGCCGCGTTCGGGTCCCGGGTGGTGGCCGGCGACACCGGGGTGGTGATGAACAACCGCCTGTGCGGGTGCGTGCTGGACCCCGATGCCGCCAACGCCCTGGTCCCCGGCAAGAGGCCGGCGCACACACTCAACTCCTACATGGTGTTCCACCGGGGCGAGTTCCTCGCGGTGGGCGGCACCCCCGGGGCCGACGACCAGCCCCAGACCAACGCACAGGTGCTGCACCGGCTGCTGGACCGCGGCATGGACCCGCAATGCGCCCTGGAAGCGCCCCGGTGGAGCCATCGGCCCGGCACGCATCCCAACGTCGGCGGCCCGGAAGAGCTGCGCCTGGAACGCGGTTTCCCGGAGGAGGTGGTGCAGGGGCTCAGGGACAGGGGGCACCCGGTCTCGGTGGCGGCCCCCTGGTCCTTCGGCGGCGCGGCCCTCATCGCCCGGGACCCCCGCACCGGCGTGTTGCTCGCCGCCGCGGACCCCCGCAGGGACGGGTACGCCCTGGGGTGGTGACCGGGTTCCCGCCCCGCTTCCGCGGGGACATGCTTTCGCGGGAACGACGGAGGGGGCGTCCGTGACGCCTGCTTCCCGGGTGGCTCTGCCGCGGCGCCCCGGGCGCACGGAGGACTGAAGGGACAGGGGAGACGGGAGCGGAACCATGCAGCACAGGACTCTTCGGGTGGAAGGCATCGAGACCCGCTTCCTGGAAGTGGGGGAGGGGCCGGACCTGGTGTTGCTCCACGGGGGCGAGTACGGCGCCTCCGCGGAAGCGACCTGGGGTCCGGCCATGGCGCGGCTGGCGGAACGGTTCCGCGTGGTCGCGCCGGACATGTTGGGTTACGGCCGCACTGCCAAGATCTACAGCTTCTCCGACCCTGCCGGGTTCCGCATGGCCCACATCGCCGCGCTGTTGAAGGCGCTGGACGTGGGGGACGCCTTTTTCGTGGGCAATTCGGCCGGCGGCGGGGTCCTGCTGAGGAGCGCGGTGCGGGAGCCGCCGCCCCTGCGGATGAAGAAGATGGTCACGGTCTGCGGCAACGCGGGGATCTTCAAGAGCGCTTCCCAGGCGGACGTGGAAGACTACACGCCGAGCCCGGAGAACATGCGCAAGCTGCTGGGCCTGCTGTTCCACGACCCCAAGTGGCTCACCCCGGAAACCGTGGAGAAGCGCTACGCCGACTCGGTCATGCCGGGCCACTGGGAAGCCTTGTCCGCGGCCAGGCTGAGACCGCCCGGATACCGGAGGGTAAACGCTACGGACGAGTTCGTGCGGCGGCTGTCTTCGGTGGAAACGCCGTTGCTCATCCTGTCCTGCGACCACGACCCCCTCAACCAGCCGGACTGGGACCAGCGGCTCCGGCGCATCGTGCCGGGATCCCGGGTGCACCGGTTCCGTCATTCGGCCCATGAACCGCAGATCGAAGAGCTGGACGAGTTCGTGGAGGTGGTCACCCGCTTCCTGCTGGCTTGACTTCGGGGTCGCTCGGGGTTACCTTCGAAACAGGTGATCGCATGGTCATTTACGATCTCATATGTGACAACGACCACGGTTTCGAGGGGTGGTTCTCGGGGCCCGAGAACTATCGGGAGCAACTGGCCCAGAGCCGGATCGCCTGCCCGGTGTGCGCCTCCACCGAGATTACCAAGCTGCCCCACACCTGCGCGGTCCACAAGAAGAAGGAGGCCGCGCCTGCGCCCCCGGCCCGGCAGGACCGGAAGCAGGCTGCGCCCACGCCGGAGCAGTTGAAGGAAACCCTCATCCGCGCCCACCACTACATCCGCAAGAACTTCGACGACGTGGGCGTGGGTTTCGCGGACGAGGCGCGCCGGATCCACGACGGCGAGGCCCGCCAGCGGCCCATCTACGGCACCGCCACCGCGGAAGAGCGGGAAGCCCTCGACGACGACGACGTCCCCTACATGATGCTGCCGAAGCCGGAACTCGACGGTTGAGGACGGTGCTTCCCGCGGCGCCCGGGCTGGGGGCGGCCGCGCTCCGCGGCGATTGACACGGCGTCGCCTCGTCTGTTACCCCGTGCAGCATGGACGCCCGCGAGATCCGGCACGTGATGGGCCACTTCGCCACCGGCGTGACCATCGTGACCACCAAGGACAAGGCCGGAGTCCCCACGGGCATCACCGCCAACGCGTTCTCCTCCCTGTCCCTGGACCCGCCGCTGGTGCTGGTCTGCATCGACAAGAAGGCCAACTGCTACGACTGCTTCGAGGACTCGCGGGTGTTCGCCGTCAACCTGCTCGGCGAGCACCAGGAGCACCTGGCCAACCGCTTCGCCACCAAGGGCATCGAGAAGTTCCAGGACACGCCGTGGCGCATGAGCGGCAACGGGATCCCGCTGCTGGACGAGACCATCGGACACATCGAGTGCGCCGTCAGCCATGCCTACGACGGCGGCGATCACACCATCTACCTCGGTCGGGTCCTCCACGCGCAGGCCGCGGGGGACCGTCCGCTGCTCTTCTTCAAGGGCCGGTACCAGCGGCTTCCCCGGCAGGACTGACGCGCTGCCGGGCGCCCCGTATCCACCGCCAAAGGAGAAGCGGATACCCTCCTCATCCTCCCGCTGCCATGCAATCGCCGACAACCACACACTCGCGAACGCTCCAAAGTCAGACCTTGTCAGCGTGCCGGAACCTGGTGTAGAAGTCTCGACGGGTTGGGGAAGGTATGCTCCCGTTCGACCCAGGGAACTTCGGGTTGACCTGAGAGGAGGCTTCACATGAGACGAGTCATGGCCCACTCCGTGTCGATCCTTGCAAGCGCCCTGGTGATCGCGGCCCTCGTCGGCTGCGGCGGCGGCAAGACGGTTGCACCGCCCACGCCGATGACCATAGAGGGACTGCCCGGGGGCATTATGCTGGAGCCGGGCGCCATCCCTGCGGGTAGGACGAGGACGGTTCGGAACGCCGACGGCACGAGGACGGAGGTCACGTGCCCGGCCGATGGCCCGGACTGCGTGGTCACCGTTGGGCCGGACGGGGCCGCCCAATCGACCGGCGGCACGCCCACGGTCGTGACCTACACCCCCATAGAGGGGCTGCCCAGTAGTCATACGCTGATGGCGGGCACGATCCCGGCGGGCGAGAGACGGACGGTTCACCGAACCTTCGACACGAGGACGGAGGTCGCGTGTCCGCCCGACGGCGAAGACTGCGTGGTCACCCTTACCGCGGACGGCGCCGAATCCACGGGCGGCGCGCCCACGGTCGCGACGTACACCACCCTGTACCTGCCGATCGGCCATACGCTGACTGCGGGCACGACCATCCCTGCGGGCGAGAGCCTGGAGATAACGGGCTATTCCAGGGGCAGGAGCTCTGCCCTCGTGTGCCCGTTCGACGGCGAAGACTGCGTCGTGGTCACCGTTGGGGAGTACGACACGGCCGAAGCGACGGGCGGCATGCTCTATGTCCTGACCACGAGCAACGAGTTGGTGTGGCAGGCCAACAACGGTCCCGATGGGACTTCGGACGGAGCCCACGCCAGAGGTCTCGAAGGGAGGCTGCTGACGGGCGGCGTCCTCAACTCCATGCTCACCACCACGGGTTCCGCGGGAAGGGCCGGCGTCCAGGTGCACAGCACTCTGGCCACCGAGCCGTCGGTGACGCCGTCCGCAAGCTGGACCGCCGGCCCCGCGCCGACGTTGGGGCTGGAGTTGGGAACCACGGCGTTCAGCAGCCTCGACCCCAGTGAATTGGGCGCGGACCCCGGCCGGCTCCCGGTTGACGGTCGCCGTGGGGTCCCCAACCTTGGAACCGGTTGGAACGGCGCGGCACTGGGCAAGGACGTCCCTGGCGGAAAGACCGTGCGCGCGGTGGTCCATTCGAACATCAAGGAGCCTGACCCGACTCTTGCCTTCCGAAACCACTACCTGCTCATCGGGTCATGGCTGGCGTTGCCCGAGGACCCCGACGCCGCCAGTACCGAGTACAACCTGGGAGTCTTCGCGACCGGCAGCTCATGGACCCGGTGGGCCAGGCTCGGGGTCAATACGTTCGCGCTGACGGCCCGGTACGAAGGTCCGGCGACCGGTCTCTATACGACGGCCCGCTACAGCGGCTCGGGCGGCGATCGTATGCTGGAAAGCGCAGAGGTCGGTTCCTTCACCGCAAGTACCGTCATTCAGCTCAGGAACGCCGGCGGCGGCAACGTCTCCATGAGCGGAAGCGTCACCGATTTCATGGAGAACGGGGAATCCCTCGGCGATTGGACGTTGAACTTGAACAACAACAATGGCGCGACCATACCCGGCAGCGACGTGATCTTCCGAGGAAGTACCGGCGGCACGGCGGGAGATCGCAGCCTGGCCGGCAACTGGAGCGTCCGGATCCTCGGGGGCGGCTCTACGGTATATTGGGCTGCGGGGACGTTCACCGGGTCCACCGCTGCGGACGCGAACGATGCCCTGCGCATCATCGGTGCGTTCGGCACGGAGTACGAAGAACCTTAGTTGCCTTTCCTTCTCCCGAAACCGACCCGAGAGAGCGAAGGCCCGACTTCCCGGAAGTTTCCGCGTTTGCCGCGGTCCGCCCATGAGGCGCCCGCGGGTTACTCCAGGACGATGGCCACGTTCCGGGCGCCGGGGGCAGCGGGGTTCCCCGGGTAAACCCCCGCGGGATCTCCGGGCTCGCGCGTGAGCGGGTCCCCGTCCCGGTCCAGGCGGGCGCTCAGGTCCACGGGTCCGTCGAAAGCCGTTCCCGGTATCATGACGTCGCCGGGTCCCAGGGTGAACGAGACGGGGAAGGAGGGCCGGACGATGCGCTTGACCGCGAGCGGCGCCCCGGGGCCCGCCCCGGGACTCCGGGCCACGATGAAGAGCGTAGAGCGTTCGCCCGCCTCCGCGGTCCGTCCGGGCGCCAGTCGGACGGTTCCCGCGATGCTCCGGCCCGCCGCGGCCGCGGGGTCCATGTCCGCGATCATGCCCCGGACCGCCTCCCGCTGCTCCCCGGGCGGCAACAACCCTTCCAGGCGCCGGAGGTGCTCCCTGGCCCCGGCCAAGTCGCGCCCTTCCCGGTAGAGGACCATGCCCTTGCCCCACAGGGCCAGAGGCAGGTCCGGCGTCCGGGACAACGCCCGGTCCAGCGCGGCCAGCGCGGCTTCCGTGTGCCCGGCCCGGGCCAGCACGACGCCCATGTAGGCGTTGGCCTCGGGGTGGCCGGGGTCGCCGCGCAGCACCTCCCGGAATGCCTCGATGGCGGCCCGGAAGTCTTTCCGCTGCAAGGCGTCCCGCCCTTGGCGCAGCAGCGCCTCGGGCGCGTCGGACGCCCCCGGGCGGCCGATGCCCCCGGGTCCCGTGCCGGTCAGGAAGTCGCCGGTGATGCTGTCCTCGGTGGAGGAGCGGGGCCGCAGCGACTGGCCCAGCAACAGTCCGAGGGTGACGCCCCCCGCCAGCAGCAGGGCTGCGCCCGCGGCCAGGGCCCAGGTCCGTCCGCTCCCCGCGGCGCGGGTCCCCGGCCCCGTCCCGGACTCGGGCAGCCGCGGCGCGCCTTCCCCGGCCTCCTCCAGCAGGCGCACGGCCTGGCCTTCGTAGCGGCGCTTGAGGACCTGGTAGTCCCCGGCGGAGAGCCTGCCTTCCCGATGGTCGAGGTCGAGCTCCCGGAGGTCCCGGTAGATGCGCGTCCGCCGGTGGTCCGATGGATCCTCGGACTCGCCTTCCCGGAAATCGCCGGCCGCGGCCGCCGCGGCGCGGACCTGCCGCAGCAGCTCCGGGTCCGGGGGATCCCGGGGCTCGTCCCGGGCGCGTCCGCTCCATCGGCGCAGCACCCGGACGGCGAAGTAGAGGCCCCCGAGCAGCGCCGCGAAGGGCAGGACCCACACGGCCCAATTGAAGCCGCGGGCCGGCGGCGCGAGCAGGACCCACTCGCCGTACCGGGAGACGAAATAGCTCCGGACCTCGTCGGGGGTCTTGCCGGCCCGGAGTTGCTCGCGCACGACCCCGCGCATCTGCACCGCGGTCTCGGACGGGGAGTCGGCCACCGAGAGGTTCTGGCACACCACGCAGCGCAGTTCCGAAGCGATGGCGCGCACCCGGTCTTCCAGCGCCTGGTCCGCGTGGACGTTGCAGCAGAGTGCGAGGACCAGCGCCCAGGCCGCGGCGCCTGCTTGCGCTTTCGTGCTCATCGGATGGCCTCGTGTCCGCCCCCGCGGCCTTCGGCGCTGACCCGGTCCCGCCGGGCTTCGCGCAGCTTGGCGGCCAGCACCGAGGGCGGGATGGGGCCCACGTGCTTGTAGGTGATCCGGCCCCGGGGGCTGATGAAGAACGCCTCGGGAACGCCCCAGACGCCGTAGTCCAACGCGATCCTGCCGCCGGGGTCCGGGCCGTTGGGAAAGGAGACCCCGAACTCCTCGATGAATCCGAGGGCGTCTTCCTCCCGGTCCTGTACGTTGACGCCGATGAACGCCACGTGGTCCCCTTGCCGCTTCCATGCCGCCTCCAGGTCCCGGGCCTCCTCCCGGCAGGGCAGGCACCAGGACGCCCAGAAGTCCACCAGCACGGTCTTGCCCCGAAACTCCGACAGGCGCACGGTCTCGCCGCTGAACAGTTCGAGGGAGAAATCGGGCGCTTCGCGGCCGAGCAGGGGCGAGGGGATGTAGCGCGGGTCGCGGCCGACGCCGGAATAGAGGAGGACCACGAGGAGACCCACGCAGGTGAGGGCCAGGACCAACCTTCGAGCGGCCGGGTTCAACTTGCCCTCTCCCCGGGCCGGCCCAGGGGCAGGATGGCCATGAGCGTGCCGATGGCCATGACCGCGCCGCCGAGCCAGATCCACAGCACCAGGGGCCGGACCAGCGCCTTCAGGGTGGCCCGGTTCCTGTCCACGTCGCTGAACCCCGAAAGGATCAGGTAGAGGTCCTCCTTCAGGGTGCTGCGGAAGACCGCTCGCCCGATGGGCGACTCCTGGTTCGGGAAGAACTTGAGGGCGGGGGACAGGCGTCCGAGGGCGCGCCCGTCCCGGGAGACCCGGAACCGTCCCTCCACCCGGTAGTGGGTGGGCTGCTGCGAGCCCTGCAAGCCCTCGAAGACCACCCGGTAGGGACCCGCGGCCAGGGACTCGCCCACGCCCAGGGTCGCCTCCCGCTCGATGCTGTAGGTCATGGAGCCGGCCACCCCCAGGACCACCAGGACCACGCCCAGGTGCACCACGAACCCGCCGTAGCGGCGCTGGTTGCGCCGGACCAGGGAGCCGAGGCCCCGCAGCAGCCCCTCTCCCGCATGCCGCCGCCGGGCCCGCAGGGAGAGGGCGGTGTCGAAGACCATGGTCCAGACCGCGAAGGCGCAGAGGGTGAACCCCAGGAGGGACAGGAACGAGCGGACGCCGCCCGCGAACAGGCCCAGGGCCACGGCCAGGGACGCGGCCGCGGGCCAGGTGAAGTTCCGCTTGAGGTTGTCCCACGAAGCCCGGCGCCAGGCAATGAGCGGGCCGACCCCCATGAGGAACACCAGCAGCAGGAACAGGGGCACGGTCACCGCGTTGAAGTAGGGGGCGCCGACGCTCACCTGGACCCCGGCCACGGCCTGGGACAGCAGCGGAAAGACCGTGCCCAGGAATATGGTGAACAGCGCGGACACGAACACCACGTTGTTGAGGACGAAGGCGGATTCCCGGCTCACCACCGAGTCGAGCTCGGGCTGCCCCCGGAGCCGGTCGCTGCGCCAGGCCAGCAGCCCCAGGGACGAGACCAGGACGAAGGCCAGGAAGCCGAGGAAGACGAACCCCACGGGCCCGGACGAGAAGGCGTGGATGGAGGAGAGTATGCCCGAGCGCGTGAGGAAGGTGCCGAAGATGGTGAGGCTGAAGGCCAGGATGATCAGCAGCAGGTTCCAGGTCCTGAGCATGTCGCGCCGTTCCTGGACCTGCACCGAGTGCAGGAACGCGGTGGCCGGCAGCCACGGCATGAAGGCGGCGTTCTCCACCGGGTCCCAGGCCCAGTACCCGCCCCAGCCGAGGACGTGGTACGACCACCAGGCGCCCACCAGGTTGCCCAGGGTCAGGAAGAGCCAGGCGGCGATGGTCCAGCGCCGGGTTGCCACGATCCACAGGTGGTCCAGCTTGCCCCGGATGAGCGCGGCCATGGCGAAGGCGAACGGCACGGTGAGCCCCACGAAGCCCGCGTAGAGCAGGGGAGGGTGGCTCAGCATGTTGGCGTCTTCCAGGAGCGGGTTCAGCCCGCGCCCGTCCGCGGGTGCGGGGAAGAGGGTCTCGAAGGGGTTGGAGACGAAGCCGATGACCGCGAGGAAGAAGGCCGAGACGATGGAGAATACCATCAGGACCCAGGGCATGAACTCCTGCAGGCGTTTGCGGTAGCGCCACGCCACCAGGGCCGAGAAGATGACCAGGACCCATTCCCACAGCAGCAGGGAGCCTTCGAGGGCGCCCCATAGCCCGGTGACCCGGTAGTACACCGGGGTGTTCCGGGTGGTGTTGAAGGCCACGTACCGGATGGAGAAGTCCGTGGCCACCAGCGCGTAGATCAGCGCCCCCGCAGCCGCGGTGACGAGGAGGAACTGGCCCGCTACCGCGTAGCGGGCGGAAGCGTGGAATCCGGCGATGCCGGTGCGCGCGTGGAGGACCGGGGCGGCGATGCCCCACAGCGCGAGGACCAGCGCCAGCAGGATGCAGCTATGTCCCAGGGTTGCGGTCACGGAGCGCCCGCGGGCACGAAGCTTCGTTGGCCGGCCGGGTCCTCGCCCTCCTGGTGCGGGCCGTACTCCTCGGCGTGCTTGGCCATGACCGTGGAGGCCCGGAAGACCCCGTCCCGCCCGAGCCTTCCCTCCACCACCGCGCCCTTGCCCTCGGCCAGGAGGTCCGGGGGCACGCCCTGGAAGAACACAGCCATGGACTCCTGGCCGTCGGTGATGCGGAAACGGAACGTGCGTTGGTCCAGGTCCTTCCGCAGCGACCCGGGCAGGACCATGCCTCCGACCCGGAGGAACCGGTCCGGCGGCGCGGTCTCGGAGCGGAGCTCGGTGGGGGTGACGAAATAGACCACGGCTTCCTGCATGGCCCCGTAGATGAGGTAGGCCAGGGCCCCGGCGATGACGAGGCCGCCCACGAGGAAACGTTTACGCCGGTCCATGGTCGTCCGTCCGGGTCTGCCGGGACCTCATGGCCGCCCTGCGGATGCGCCGCTTCAGGAGCGCCAGGTAGATGACGATGCTGCACCAGACGATGCCGTAGGCCAGCAAGACGAAGCCCCAGTGTCCCATATCTCGCGCTCCCGGCCCGTCAGCGGGCGTCGGACAGCCTCCCCTGGACCGCCCGGTCCTCCAGTTCGCCGAGCCGTATGCGCAGCGACAGCAGGTAGAAGAACAGCAGGAGGAACGCCAGGAAGTTGATGCCCAGGGGCCACAGCATGGACGCGTGGACGTTGTCCCAGGGCGCCTTGTCCGGGCGCAGTATGGACGGGGGCTGGTGCAGGGTGCGCCACCAGTACACCGACATGTGGATCAACGGGATGTCCAGGAAGCCGATGATGCCGAGGACGGCGCTGGACACGGCCGCGCGCCGCCGGTCCTCGATGAGCGACCGGAGCAGCAGGTAGGCCACGAAGATCAGCAACAGCACCGCGGTGAGGGTGAGGCGCGCGTCCCCGGTCCACCAGACGCCCCAGGTGGGCTTGCCCCAGATGGAGCCCTCGACGATGGTCAGGGCGGTGAAGAGCACGCCGATCTCCGCGGCCGAGTGGGCGAGTAGGTCGTCCCGGCGCTCGCCTTTCCACAGGTAGAGGCAACTCGCCACGAACACGATGAAGAACGACAGGTACGCCACCAGTATGCTGGGGATGTGGAGGTACATGATGCGCTGGGTCTCGCCCTGCCGGGCGTCCGGCGGCGCCTCCACCAGCCCCCAGTAGAGGCCGGTGACGATGAAGACCAGGGCCAGGGCGCCGAGGACTCGTCGGGCGGTGGAGCCTCCGTTCGCAGGCCTCGGGTCGGCGCCGGTGGCGGCCCCGGGCGGATTCTCGCCGGTCGTCACGGTGGTCACCCGTCAATGATAGCATCGGCGGGCGGCAGTTCCCACCGCGGGCGCCTCGTTTGCCTTTGCTCCCCGTCTCCTATCCGTCGAGGACCCATTCCAGCAGCAGGAAGCCTGCGGTGAGGAAGATCAGGTCGAAGCCTACCAGCAGCCGGAACCAGGGGGTGAGGTCCTCGGGGGGGCCTGCCCCCAGGACGATCTCCAGGGTGCGGACGGTGGCGAGGATCACCGGGATCATCAGGGGGAAGAGCAGCACGGGAAGCAGCAGCGCCCGGGCCCGGGCGCGCAGCGTCGCCGCGGCGAAGAGCACCCCCACCACGCAGAAGCCGAGGGTCCCCAGCAGGGTGTAGAGCAAGAGGCTCGGCAGCAAGTCCCAGAAGTCCAGGCGGAACACGACCCCGAATAACGATAGAACAAGGAGTTCCACCAGGAACATCAAGGAAAAATTGAAGAAGACCTTGGCGAGGTAGTAGGCGCCCCGGTCCATGGGCGCCAGCAGGAGAGCGTCCAGGCAGTCGTTCTCGCGGTCCCCCTGGAAAAGTTGGCCCAGGGCCAGGGTGCCGCTGAACATGAAGGCGAGCCACAACAGTCCGGGGGCCATGCGGGGGGCGTTGTGGTCGGAGACCTCGAAGGCGAACGAGAAGAGGAAGACCAGGGAGAGGGCGAAGAACACCAGCGACGTCAGGTTGTCGCGGCGGCGCGCCTCCAGCAGGAGGTCCTTCCACAGGAGCCGGTAGAGCTGTCCCCAGGCGCCGGTCAACGCGCACCGCCGCGGCGGGAAAGGGCGGCGAAGGCCGCATGGAAGCCGTCCCAGGGGTCTTGCCGATGCTCGTCGAAGACCACCCGGCCCCGGTCGAGGATGACGGCCCGGGAGCATCGTTCGAGGGCCCGCGGGACGTCGTGGGTGGCCAGCACCACCACGCCGCCCGCGGCGCAGAGGGATTCGAGGAATCGGTCCAGCAGGTCCGCGCCCTCGGCGTCCAGGGCGCCGTAAGGCTCGTCGGCCAGCAGCAGCCGGGGGTTCACCAGACTCCATTTGGCCATGGCCAGGCGGCAGCGCATGCCCAGGGACAGGGCCGACGCGTACTCGTGGGCCCGCTCGGACAACCCCACCCGGTCCAACGCCTCCTCCCGTTCCTCCGGGGCCACGTCCTTCCGGTAGAGGGAGACGAAGAACCGCAGGTTCTCGCTCACCGTCAGGTGGTCGTACAGGTGGTTGCCGGACCCCGCCAGGAACCCGATGGCGCCCCGGAGCGGCGAGTTGCCGCAGGGGAGCTTCCGCCCGAAGACCTCGACGGCGCCGGCGGTGGGGTAGGTCAACGCGGCCAGCAGCTTCAGGAGTGTGGTCTTGCCGGCCCCGTTGGGACCCAGGAGCGCCACCCGTTCCCCGGCCGCCACCTCCAGGCGCACCTCCCGGAGCGCCCAGAGGACGCCATAGGCCTTGGACACCCGGTCCATCCGCACGGTCAAGATCCCATCCCGAACCATGGGCTGCCAATATAGCGGTTTCACGCGAAAATGGCAGGTTCCGGCCCGCGGGTCCCGGGAACGCGGGCCTCTTGCCGCCTCCTTCCGTTGCGAGCTTGAGTGGATTTGGGTAGGGGGATTGACTTTCGGTTTAGATATATGTAAAGTTCCTGCTTCAGTGTGGCGATTCGGATTGCAGCATCGGGTGAGTGGGGTAGAGTCGTATGGGCAGTCGACGAGTCCGGCAGGAGTCCGGCCCGCGATTTCTTTTTGCAATTGGATGAACGCGATCGCGCCAGGATTCAGGCGGTCTTCAAGCGATTGGCGGACCGTGGCCAAGTGAAGTCTCGGGAGCGATTCGAAAAGCTCGGCGAGTGCGGCGGACAGGCGTTGTGGGAGGTCAAGAGCTTTCAACTTCGGTTTATCGGTACGTTCTCGCCGAGAAAAGAGTTTGTAGTCGCTCACGGGCTCCGAAAGAAACGGGACAAACACAGGATTCGTGACCTGGAAGTCGCGGCGAGGAACCTCGACAACCATTTCAAGGAGTAGCAGTCATGGCAATGTACGTAAACGATTCGCCGGTCGAGTACGACGCGGACTTCGATCGTCTGGTTCGACAGGAAGACCTGCTCCTGGAGGTGACGGAGACGTTGACGCAGGCTCTTGACGATGCCGGGGTGACCCGAAAGGAATTGGCCCGGCGTTTGGGTCGTACGCCGGGCTACGTATCCCAGGTATTCGGTGGCGGCAGGAATCTGACGCTCCGTACGGTCGCGGATATCGCGACCGCGCTGTCGATGCGTCCGACTCTCAAGCTGGCGCCCGATCATGATTTTGATCGAGGTTCGCTTTCGTCCGGATGTGCATCTTGGAAACGACGCAGGGAAACCGCAGGTTGAACGGAAGTCGGCCTCTGTCCAGCGTCATTCCCCATTCCGTTGCTTGACTCGCCATCGGAGATTCGTTAATGACTGGGGGCCAAGCGTCTGCACTCACAGCCTGACCGGGGCGGGTGGAGCCGCGTCGAAGCCGCGCCCGGACTCAGGGTCTCCGGTACCGGACACCGGCCCTCGGGCCCAATCTCGAAGACCAGGGGAGAAACATGGCAAGCTACCAACACGTCGAGGCGCCGGCCGAGGGCGCCAAGGTTTCGCTGTCCGACGGCAGGCTGCAGGTCCCGGACAACCCCGTCATCCCGTTCATCGAAGGGGACGGCATCGGGGTGGACATCTGGGCGGCCGCGGTGCGGGTGCTGGACGGGGCCGTGGCCAAGGCCTACGGCGGCCGCAAGAAGATCTCGTGGATGGAGGTCTATGCCGGGGAGAAGGCCCAGGCGGTGTACGGCCCCGACTGTCCCCCCAGCCTGCTGCCGCAGGAAACCGTGGACGTGATCCGGGAGTACCTGGTGGCCATCAAGGGACCCCTGACCACCCCGGTGGGGGAGGGGTTCCGCAGCCTCAACGTGACCCTGCGGCAGGTGCTGGACCTCTACGTCTGCCTCCGGCCCGTGCGCTACTTCAAGGGGGTGCCGTCGCCCGTGACCCGGCCCCACCTGGTGGATATGGTGATCTTCCGCGAGAACACCGAGGACATCTACGCGGGCATCGAATGGGAGACCGGCACGCCCGAGGCGGAGAAGGTGGTGGCGTTCCTGCGGAACGAGATGGGGGTCAAGAGCATCCGCTTTCCCGACACCGCGAGCATCGGCATCAAGCCCATCTCCGTGGAGGGCTCCGAACGGCTGGTCCGGGCGGCCATCCGCTACGCGGTGGACCACGACCGGCGCAACGTCACGCTGGTGCACAAGGGCAACATCCAGAAGTACACCGAGGGAGCGTTCATGCGCTGGGGCTATGCGCTGGCCAAGCGGGAGTTCGGCGACAAGGTGGTCTCCTGGGAGGAGTGCGGCGGCAAGCCCGCGGAGGGCCAGATCCTCATCAAGGACGCCATCACCGACGCCTTCCTGCAGCAGATCCTCACCCGGCCCGACGAGTTCGACGTGATCCCCACCATGAACCTCACCGGCGACCTCATCTCCGACGCGCTAGCCGCGCAGGTGGGCGGCATCGGCATCGCTCCGGGCGGCAACATCAACTACGACACCGGCCACGCCCTGTTCGAGGCCACCCACGGCACCGCGCCCAAGTACGCCGGCCAGGACAAGGTGAACCCCGGCTCGGTCATCCTCTCGGGCGAGATGATGCTGCGCCACCTGGGTTGGGACGAGGCCGCGGACCTGGTGATCCAGGGCCTGGAGGAGACCATCGCGCAGAAGACCGTCACCTACGATTTCGAGCGGCTGATGACCGGCGCCAGGCTGCTGAAGTGCTCGGAGTTCGGCGACGCCATCGTGGCGAACATGTAACTCCTTGTTATCATGGCCATTTCCAGACGCAAGATCGCATTGATCGGGGGCGGCAACATCGGCGGCACCATGGCCCACCTGTGCGCCCTCAAGAAGCTGGGAGACGTGGTGCTGTTCGACGTGGTGGACGGCCTGCCCCAGGGCAAGGCGCTGGACCTGCTCCAGTCCGCGCCCATCGAGGGCTTCGACGCGGACATCACCGGCACCACCCGGTACGAGGACATCGTGGGCGCCGACGTCTGCATCGTGACCGCGGGCATCGCCCGCAAGCCGGGCATGAGCCGGGACGACCTCCTGGGCACCAACGCCAGGATCATGACCCAGGTGTCCGAGGGCATCCGGCAGTACGCTCCGGACGCCTTCGTCATCGTCATCACCAACCCGCTGGACGCCATGGTGACCCTGTGCCGCCGGGTGACCGGTTTCCCCAGGAACCGGGTGGTGGGGCAGTCGGGCATCCTGGACTCGTCGCGCTACCGGACGTTCATCGCCCGGGAGCTGGACCGGTCGGTGGAGAGCGTCACCGCCATGGTGCTGGGCGGCCACGGCGACGACATGGTGCCGGTCAGGAGCACCTGCCGGGTGGGAGGGGCGCCGGTGGACCGTCTCATCCCGTCGGAGCGGCTGGACGAGATCGAGCAACGCGTGCGCATGGCCGGCGGGGAGATCGTCGGGTTGCTGAAGACCGGCTCCGCCTTCTACGCGCCGGCGTCCGCGGCGGTGCGCATGGCCGAGGCGTACCTGCTGGACAAGAAGGAAGTCCTGCCCTGCGCGGCTTGGCTCGAAGGCGAGTACGGCGTTCAGGGCTGCTATTTCTGCGTGCCGGTGCTGATCGGGGCCGGCGGCGTGGAGCAGGTCATCGAGATCGACCTGACCCCCGACGAGAAGGGCGCGTTCGACCGCTCCCTGTCCCGCGTGCAGGAGCTCGTGGGCGCCATGGACAGGGTGCTGGCCCAGGCATAGAACCCCTGCCGTTTCCCACCGGCTCCCCGGAAGCTCGACTCCATGAACGTCCACGAATACCAGGCGAAACGGTGGCTCGCCCGGTTCGGCGTGCCGACCCCCGACGGCCGTGTCGCGTCCACCGCGGACGAGGCCCGGGCCGCGGCCCGGGAGGTCGGTTTCCCGTGCGTGGTGAAGGCCCAGATACACGCCGGGGGCAGGGGCAAGGCCGGCGGCGTCAAGGTGGTCCACACCGAGGACGAGGCCGCGGGTTTCGCCGGAGGTCTGTTGGGCAAACCCCTGGTGACCCACCAGACCGGCCCGGAAGGGCGGGTGGTGAGGCGCGTGTGGGTGGAAGAGGCGTCGCGCATCGAGAAGGAGTTCTATTGCGGCCTGGTGCTGGACGCCGCCGCGGGCCGGCCGGGGGTCATCGCCAGCCGGCAGGGGGGCATGGAGATCGAGGAGGTGGCCAGCGCCAGCCCGGAGGAGATCGTCACCGTGCAGGTGGACCCGGTGGTGGGGGTGGCGCCGTTCCAGGTCCGCCGCCTGGCCGGGAGCCTGGGGTTGTCCGGCAAGGACGCGGGCGCCTTCGGAGCGGTGCTCGGGAACCTCTACCGCGCCTTCCTGGACTCGGACTGCCTGATGCTGGAGGTCAACCCGCTGGCGCAACTCGACGACGGACGGTTCATGGCCCTGGACGCCAAGATGAGCTTCGACGACAACGCGCTGTTCCGCCAGCCTGAGGCCGCGGGTTTGCGGGACGTGGCCGAGGAGGACCCCAGGGAAGTCGAGGCGTCCGAACTGGGCATCTCCTACGTGGCGCTGGACGGCAACATCGGCTGCATGGTCAACGGCGCGGGCTTGGCCATGGGCACCATGGACATCATCCAGCGGTACGGGGGCGCGCCGGCCAACTTCCTCGACGTGGGCGGCGGGGCGAGCAAAGAGATGGTGGGGCAGGCCTTCCGCCTGCTGCTCTCGGACCACAAGGTGCGCGGGGTGCTGGTGAACATATTCGGCGGCATCATGCACTGCGACGTCATCGCCGAGGGCATCATCGACGCGGCCCGGGAGACCGGCGTGGCCGTGCCCCTGGTGGTGCGGCTGCAGGGCACCAACGTGGAGCGGGGCCGGGAGCTGCTTTCCCGGTCCGACCTGCGGATCATCCCCGCGGACACCATCGCGGACGCGGCCCGGAAGATCGTGGACGCGGTAGGGTCGGAAGGGCCCGGGGCATGAGCATACTCGTGGATTCCGCCACCCGGGTGCTGACCCAGGGCATCACCGGCGCCACCGGCCGGTTCCACACCCGCGCGTGCAAAGAGTACGGCGCCCGGATGGTGGCGGGGGTCACCCCGGGGAAGGGCGGCGCCTCCTTCGAGGACATCCCCATATTCGACAGCGTGGAGGAGGCGGTCCGGGAGACCGGGGCCAACGCCAGCGTCATCTACGTGCCTCCCGCCTTTGCCGCGGACGCGGTCATGGAAGCCGCGGACGCGGGCGTGCCGCTGGTGGTGTGCATCACCGAGGGCGTGCCGGTCCAGGACATGATGCGGGTGAAGCGCTTCCTGGAGGACCGGGGCACGGTGCTGGTGGGGCCCAACTGTCCCGGAGTCATCACCCCGGGCGAGTGCAAGATCGGGATCATGCCGGGCCACATCCACCGCCGGGGCCGCATCGGGGTGGTCTCCCGCAGCGGCACCCTCACCTATGAGGCGGTGGACCAGCTCACGCGCCTCGGCCTGGGCCAGTCCACCTGCGTGGGCATCGGCGGCGACCCCATCCGCGGGCTGGACTTCATCGACGTGCTGCGCGCGTTCGAGGACGACCCCGAGACCGAGGCTGCGGTGCTCATCGGAGAGATCGGCGGCAGCGCCGAGCAGGACGCCGCGGAATGGATCCGGGCGCACATGAAGAAGCCGGTGGCGGGTTTCATCGTGGGGCAGACCGCCCCCCCGGGCCGGCGCATGGGCCACGCCGGGGCCATCATCGCCGGAGGCAAGGGCACGGCCGCGGAGAAGGTCGAAGCCCTGCGCCGGGCGGGCGTGCGGATGGCGCCGTCCCCCGCGGACATCGGCCGGACCGTGGAGGAGACGCTGGGATAGCCGTATGGAGCGAACACTTTCGATCATCAAGCCGGAAGCGGTGGCCCGGGGCCTCATCGGGGACATCCTGAGCCGCTTCGAGCACGCCGGGCTCAAGGTGGCGGCCGCGAAGCTGACCCGGCTGGACAAGCAACGGGCGGAGTCCTTCTACCGGGTGCACCGGGAGCGGCCGTTCTTCGACAGCCTGACGGACTACATGTCCACGGGTCCCATATTCGTGTCGGTCCTCCAGGGCGACGGCGCCATCGCCAGGAACCGGGAGATCATGGGCGCCACCGACCCGGCCCGGGCCGCGCCGGGGACCATCCGCAAGGACTGGGGCACGAACGTGGAGGCCAACGCCGTGCACGGTTCCGACGCCCCCGAGACCGCGGCCGCGGAGATCGCCTTCTTCTTCGCCGCGGACGAGCTCCAGGCCCCGGAGGAGTGACGGGCCCCGGCGTCCACGCCGCGGACTCGGACGGGGATCCCGGGCCGGGACGTCAAACGGACCTTGCGCCCGTCCTCCAAGGCCGCGCCGCGCGTTTGCCCATGACGCCTCTCGCAAGCGATTCGCCAGGGGCCCGGCGGCCCATCGAGGGGCTGGCCCGGGCGGAGCTGGAGGCATGGCTGCACGCCCGGGGACTCCCGAGTTACCGCGCCCACCAGATCCGGCGGTGGGTCTTCCGCAAGCGGGCCACGTCCTTCGAGTGCATGACCGACCTATCCGGGGAGTTGCGCCAGGCCCTGGCCCGGGACTTCGTGGTGGGCAGCCTCGTGATGCAGCGGCGCCTCTCGTCCCGGGACGGTTCGGTCAAGTACCTGTTCCGCCTGTCCGATGGCGCCGCGGTGGAGACGGTCCACATCCCGGAGCAGGACCGGGTGACGCTGTGCGTCTCGACCCAGGCCGGGTGCGGACTGGGCTGCGTCTTCTGCGCCACCGCGCGCATGGGGCTCCGGCGCAACCTGACCCAGGCGGAGATCGTGGGACAGGTCCTGGAGGCGCAGCGCCGGCGCCCCGGGGACGAGCACATCTCGAACCTGGTGTTCATGGGCATGGGCGAGCCGTTGGCCAACTACGACGCCGTCCGCGGCGCCCTGGACGTCCTCACCGACGCGCACAGCGGCATGGGCGTCTCGCCCCGGAAGATCACCGTCTCCACCGTGGGGCTGTTGCCGCAGATGCGCCGGCTCATGGAGGAAACAGCCGTCAACCTCGCAGTCTCGCTCCATTCCGTGCGCGACTCGGTGCGTTCCGAGCTCATGCCCGTGAACCGGAAGTACCCCGTGTCGCAGCTACTCGACTGCTGCCGGTCCCTGCCGCTGCCGCGGCGCAAGCGGATCACCTTCGAGTACCTGCTGATCCGGGGCCGGAACGACAGCCTGGAGGACGCCGCGGAGCTGGCGGCCAGGCTGCGCGGCATCCGTTGCAAGGTGAACCTCATACCCTTCAACCCCCACGAGGGGAGCGGTTTTCGCCGGCCGCCGGACCGCGTCGTCGAGAGGTTCGCGGAAAAGCTGCGCCGCCGCCGGATCCAGGCCCACGTGCGGCGGCCCCGGGGCGACGACATCCAGGCGGCCTGCGGGCAGTTGCACCACGCCGCGGAACCCGCGGCCGCGGTGGGCGGGCGGGCCTTCCCCCCGGTGGAGCCCGGAGCGCCTGCGGGCGGCCGGCTTGCCGGGGAACCCTGACGGGACAGGAGACCGAACGATGGAAGGGAAAGCGACTTTGGGCGTCATCGGCGGCACCGGCCTCTACGAGATGGAGGAGCTGGGCAACGTGCGGGAGCTGGAGGTGGACACCCCTTTCGGGGAGCCCTCGGGGCCTTTCGTGACCGGTTCCCTCGGCGGGGCGGAGATGGTCTTCCTGCCGCGCCACGGCAAGGGGCACCGGCTGCTGCCCACCGAGGTCAACAACCGCGCCAACATCTTCGGCATGAAGAAGCTGGGGGTGGAGCGGGTGCTGTCGGTGAGCGCGGTGGGCAGCCTCCGGCAGGAGATCGCTCCGGGCCACGTGGTGGTGCCGGACCAGTTCATCGACCGCACGAGCAAGCGCCCGAGCACGTTCTTCGGCGACGGCGTGGTGGCCCACGTCCAGTTCGCGGACCCTTTCTGCGCTCTCCTGCGCGCCGCGGTGACCGAGGCGGCCGGGGCCGAGGACATACGGGCGCACGGCCGGGGCACCTACGTCTGCATGGAGGGGCCGCAGTTCTCCACCCGCGCCGAATCGCACCTCTACCGGAGTTGGGGGGCGGACGTCATCGGCATGACCAACCTGCAGGAAGCGAAGCTGGCCCGCGAGGCGGAGATCTGCTTCGCCACCATCGCCCTGGCCACCGACTACGACTGCTGGAACGAGGAGGCGGGGGACGTGGAGATCGAGGAGATCATCGCGGTGCTGCAGCGGAACGCGGACGTGGCCAAGAGGATCATCCGGGGCGCGGTGGAGCGCCTGGCGCCCGAGCGCGCCTGCCCCTGCGCCACCGCCCTGAGCGTCGCCATCGTCACGGACCGGTCGGTGATCCCCGAGGCCGCCCGGAAGAAGCTGGCGCCGCTGATCGACAAGTATCTCTGAGGAACCTCTGGACGATCGGGACAGGGGAGATGGGTACGTCCTTCGACTTCGCTTCGCTACGCTCAGGACGAACGGAGATAGTGGCGAACGGAAACAGGAGGGTCAGGGTGAGGGAATCTGTCCTCGATGTCTCGATTCTTCGGGTGTTCCCCGATTCTCCGAAGGGCGCGGGACCGCGGCCGTCGCGTTCGGGAGGAGGGTGACCATGAGCGTTCTCGTGGTGGGTTCGGTGGCCTTCGACTCCATCGAGACCCCTCACGGCAGTGTGGACCGGGTCCTGGGGGGGTCGGCCGCGTATTTCGCCGCGGCCGCGGCGTTCTTCGCCCCGGTGCGGCTGGTGGGGGTGGTGGGCGAGGACTTCCCGGACCACCACCTGGACGCGCTGGCGCGCCGCGGGGTGGACCTGGAAGGATTGCAACGGGCCCGGGGCGACACCTTCGTCTGGCGCGGACGGTACCACGAGGACCTGAACGTCCGGGACACCCTGGAGGTCCGGCTCAACGTGCTCGAGGACTTCGTCCCTCTGGTGCCGGGCGGATACGGGGACACCGAGTACGCCTTCCTCGGCAACATCGCCCCGGCCGTCCAGTTGGAGGTCCTGTCCCGGTTGCGGCGGCCGCGGCTGGTGGCCTGCGACACCATGGACCACTGGATCCGCGAGAGCCCCGGAGACCTCGCGAAAGTCCTGGAACGGGTGGAGACCGTGGTCATCAACGACTCGGAAGCGCGCATGTTGAGCGGCCGTCACAACATCGTCCGGGCCGCCCGCGCCATACTGGAGATGGGTCCCCGGACGGTGCTCGTCAAGCGCGGCGAGTACGGAGTCTTCCAGTTCTCCGACTCTTCGGCCTTCGTGGCGCCGGCCTACCCGCTGGAGGAAGTGCTCGACCCCACCGGCGCGGGGGACTCGTTCGCCGGCGCCTTCATGGGTTGCTTGGCCGCGGCCGGGGACCCCGGCGAGGACGCCCTCCGGCGCGCCATCGTCTATGGCAACGTCACCGCGTCGTTCACGGTGGAGGACTTCGGTCCCCGGCGGCTGCTGGCCCTGGACCGGGGGGAGATCGACGAACGTTACCGGCGTTTCGTGGAGTTGACCCGCTTCCGTCTCTGAACCCGGTCCGTGCAGGCGCCGCATGAACATCGCAATGGTCGGTACGGGTTACGTGGGGCTGGTGACCGGGAGTTGCTTCGCCGAGATGGGCAACGACGTGGTGTGCGTGGACGTGGACGGGGAGAAGATCGGGCAGCTCCGGCAGGGACGGGCGCCGTTCTACGAGCGCGGGCTCGAGGAGCTGATCCGGCGCAACGCCCGGGAGGGCAGGCTGTCGTTCTCCACCGACTTGGCCGAGGCGGTGCGAGGGGCGGAGACCGTGTTCATCGCGGTGGGCACGCCCCAGGCGGCTTCGGGCGAGGCCGACCTGAGCCATGTGCTCGCCGCGGCCGAGCACATCGCCCGGGCCATGGACGGCCCCCGGATCGTGGTGACCAAGAGCACTGTCCCGGTGGGCACCGCGGACCGGGTGAGGGAGATCATCCAATCGCGCACGGGACACGCGGCGGCGGTAGTGTCGAACCCCGAGTTCCTGAAGGAGGGGAACGCGGTGGAGGACTTCATGAAGCCCGACCGGGTGGTGCTGGGGGGCGAGGACGCGGTTTCGCTGGAGCGCCTCAAGGGCCTGTACGAGCCTTTCATGAGGAAGGGGGAGCGCATCATCGTGACCGACTCCCGGAGCGCCGAGTTGAGCAAGTACGCCGCCAACGGGATACTGGCCGCGAAGATCTCCTTCATGAACGAGACCGCGCGCCTGTGCGAGAAGGAGGGGGCGGACGTGGAGCAGGTCCGGCGCATCATGGCCCTGGACCCGCGCATCGGCCCCCAGTTCATCTTTCCCGGCATCGGCTACGGCGGCTCCTGCCTGCCCAAGGACGTCCGGGCCATGATCGCCATGGGCGGCCGCGAGCTGGAGATGCCGCTGCTCCGGGCCGTGGACCGGGTGAACGAGACCCAGAAGGGGCTGTTGCTGGAGAAGGTCCGGGCGCATTTCCGCGGCCGGCTGGCCGGGCTCGCGCTGGCGGTATGGGGCCTCGCCTTCAAGGCCCGGACCGACGACGTGCGGGAGTCGCCGGCGCTCCGGGTCATCGACGGCCTGCTGCAAGGGGGGGCGCGGGTGCGGGCCTTCGATCCCGGGGGCATGGCCGAGGCGCGCAAGCGCTACGGCGAGCGCATCGAGTACGGTCGCAGCAATTACGAAGCGGCCGACGGCGCCGATGGCGTGCTGGTGCTGACGGAATGGAACGAGTTCCGCAGCCCGGACTTCGCGCGCCTGAAGGGGCTGCTGCATCGACCGGTGGTCTTCGACGGCCGCAACCTCTATGACCCCGCGGTGATGCAGCGGCACGGTTTCACCTATTATTGCATCGGACGGGGTCGTGGACGGTAGCCGCATCCGGAACTTCTGCATCATCGCCCACATCGACCACGGCAAATCGACGCTGGCGGATCGACTGCTGGAGTACACCGGGGCCCTCGGCGAGCGGGAGAAGACCGACCAGTTCCTGGACAAGATGGACCTGGAGCGGGAACGCGGCATCACCATCAAGGCCAGCCCGGTACGGTTGCGGTACGCGTCGAAGACCGGGGAAGAGTTCATCCTCAACTTGATCGATACGCCGGGACACGTGGATTTCACATACGAAGTGTCCCGCAGCCTGGCCGCGTGCGAAGGGGCCGTCCTGGTGGTGGACGCGGCCCAGGGGGTCGAGGCCCAGACCGTGGCCAACGTCTATCTGGCACTGGACCACGACCTCCAGGTGCTTCCGGTCATCAACAAGATCGACCTGCCCAGCGCGGACCCCGAGCGGGTCAGGCGGGAGATCGAGGACGTCATCGGCCTCGACGGCTCCCAGGCGATCCTGGCCAGCGCCAAGAACGGGGTGGGGACGGACGCGGTGCTGGAAGGCATCGTCGCCAACTTCCCGCCGCCCCGGGGCGAGCGGCAGGCGCCCCTGCGCGGTCTCGTCTTCGATAGCTGGTTCGATCCGTACCATGGCGCGGTCATCCTGCTGCGGGTCTTCGAGGGCAGCGTGAGCCGGGGACAGTCCATCCGCCTGATGTCCACCGGCGGAGTGTTCGAGGTCAGCCGGCTCGGGGTCTTCGCCCCGGGTCCGGTGGAGGTGGAGAGCCTGGGACCGGGCGAGGTGGGGTTCCTCATGGCCTCCATCAAGAACATCCACGAGGCCCGCATCGGCGACACGGTCACCGGCCGCGAGCGGCCTGCGAGGGAGCCGCTGGCGGGTTTCCGGCCCCTCAAGCCCATGGTGTTCAGCGGCCTCTACCCCACGGACTCGGGGCAGTACCAGGCGTTGCGGACGGCGCTGGAGAAGCTGAGCCTGAACGATTCGTCGTTCACCTTCGAGGCCGAGACCTCGCAGGCCCTGGGTTTCGGGTTCCGCTGCGGGTTCCTGGGACTGCTGCACCTGGACATCGTGCGCGAGCGGGTGGAGCGGGAGTTCGACCTGGAGCTCATCACCACCGCCCCCACCGTGGTCTATCGGGTCACCACCCGGAAGGGGGAGGCGCTGGCCATCGACAACCCGGTGGCGTTCCCCAACGAGGCCGAGATCGAGCGCATCGAGGAGCCCTTCATCCTGGCCACCATCCACCTGCCCCGGGACTACCTCGGCAGCGTCCTGAAGCTGTGCGAGGAAAAGCGCGGCGTCCAGCGGGAACTGCGCTACTCGGGCCTCAACCGGGCCATGGTCACCTACGAGCTGCCGCTCAACGAGGTGGTCTTCGACTTCTACGACCGGTTGAAGTCCCTGAGCCGGGGCTACGCCTCCATGGACTACGAGACGGCGGGCATGCGGCCGTCGAACTTGGTGAGGCTGGACGTGCGCATCAACGGCGACATGGTGGACGCCATGTCGCTGATCGTGCACCGGGACAAGGCTTACGCCCGGGGCCGGGACATGGCGCAGCGCATGCGGGAGATGATCCCCCGGCAGCTCTTCGAGGTGGTGATCCAGGCCGCCATCGGCAGCCGCGTCATCGCCCGGGAGTCGGTGAAGGCGCTGCGCAAGAACGTCACCGCCAAATGCTACGGCGGCGACATCACGCGCAAGCGCAAGCTCCTGGAACGGCAGAAGGAAGGCAAGAAGCGGATGAAGTCCGTAGGAAGGGTGCAGGTGCCCCAGGAGGCCTTCCTGGCGGCCCTGCGTGTTCAAAGTTGACCCATGAACTGTTAAGTTCCTCCACAGGGACCCCTTCCGTGGCCAGACCGCCGAAAACCAGAAAGACCGTCGTCCGGGAGTACGCCGAAGCCATCGTCATCGCGCTGCTGGCGGCGCTGTTCCTGCGCGCCTTCGTGGTGCAGGCGTTCAAGATCCCGTCGGGGTCCATGATCCCCACCCTGGCCATCGGCGACCACATCCTGGTCAACAAGCTATCCTACGGGGTGCGGCTCCCGGACGTCAACTGGCTGCCCTTCGCCGGGTGCGTGGACCTGGCCCGGGGCTCCCAGGTCATGGAATGGGACATCCCGGAGCGCGGCGACGTGGTGGTGTTCGTCTATCCCCGGGATCGCTGCAAGGACTTCATCAAGCGGGTGGTGGCAGTGCCCGGGGACGAGGTCGTGATCCGGGACAAGAAGGTCTATATCAACGGCGAGCCGGTGGAGGACGCCCACGCCCACTTCGAGGACCGGGGCGCGGTCCTGGGCGCGGGCCACGTCCGCGACAACTTCGGTCCGGCGAAGGTCCCCGAGGGGCGCGTGTTCGTCATGGGCGACAACCGGGACCGGAGCCTGGACAGCCGGTTCTGGGGCTTCGTGCCCATCGAGGACATCCGCGGCCGCGCCTTCGTCAAGTACTGGTCATGGGATTCGGAGAACCGCCGGCTGCGCTGGTGGCGCATCGGCCGCCTGATCCATTGACCTCCCGCGGCGATACCATGGAAGGAAACCCGGAACCACGTGGAAGGAGAACCGGGACCGCAAACCCCGTTCGTCCCGAGCGTAGCGGAGCGAAATCGGAGGACGCGCTCCCACCACGGAAAGGAGAACCGGCATGACGGAGTTCGAAGCCGCAACGGTCGCCTACCAGCAAGCCACGCTTGCCTACCAGCAGGGCACGCTTGCCTACCAGAACGCCGCGCTTTCCTTGCAGCACTGGCAGCTTTGGGCCGCTATCGCCATCCCGCTCGTCGCCCTCGTCGTCGGGGCCGGGCAGATCGTCGCCGTCATCTACGGAATCAACCGGATGGTCAGGGTCAACGAGGACCGCGCCGCGCGAGAAGAGAAGCGCGAGGACCAACGTGAGAAGCGCGAGGACCAACGTGAGAAACGCGAGGACCAACGTGAGAAGCGCGAGGACCAACGCCACCGGGAAGCAATGCGCGCCCTCGAAGCCCTCATCAAGGGCATGGACCAGCAGGGAGAAGCGCTCAAGCAGCAGGGGGCAGCGCTCAAGGAGCAAGGGGAAGCGCTCAAGGTCCTGATCGAGAGAACCGCGCCGCGCCCGTAGCGGCCGGCGCCGCCGGATAACCCTCCCCTTCGAGGGGGAGGGAATCGGACCCCATGAAAGCGACACTGACACTGGCGGACGGGACCTCGTTCGCGGGCCGCTCCTTCGGCAGCCAGGGGGAGGCCGCGGGGGAGGTGGTGTTCAACACCAGCATGACGGGATACCAGGAGATCCTCACCGATCCGTCCTACGAAGGCCAGCTCGTGGCCATGACCTATCCGGAGATCGGCAACGTGGGGGTGAACCCGGAGGACGACGAATCGCGCCGGCCCTACGTCAAGGGGTTCATCGTCAAGGAATACTGCTCCGTGCCCAGCAACTGGCGCGCCACCCGGGCGCTGCACGACTACATGCAGGAGCACGGCATCGTAGGCATCCAGGGAGTCGATACCCGGTCCCTGGTGACCCACATCCGCCGGGAAGGCGCCCAGCAGGGAATCATCTCCACGGCGGGCGGCGAAGCCGTAGCGCTGGCGGAGAAAGCGCAGCGGGCGCCGGGTCTCGTGGGCAGGGACCTGGTGCGGAACGTGAGTTGCCGGGAGCCCTATGCCTGGGACCAGGGGGGCTGGCGCATGGGGAGCGGATTCCGTCCGGCGCCGGAGCCGCGTTTCCACGTGGCGGCCTACGATTACGGCATCAAGTTCAACATCCTTCGAGGTCTGGTGGAGGCGGGTTGCGCGGTGACCGTGCTGCCCGCCCACACGCCGGCCGAGGACGTACTGGCGCTCGACCCCGACGGCGTCTTCCTGTCCAACGGCCCCGGAGACCCCGCGGCCGTGCCCTACGCGGTGGACACGGTGCGGCAACTGGTGGGCCGGCGGCCCATCTTCGGCATCTGCCTGGGGCACCAGATACTGGGCCTGGCCATGGGGGGGCGGACCTTCAAGCTCAAGTTCGGCCATCACGGCGGCAACCAGCCGGTGATGGACCTCACCACCGGAAAGGTGGAGATCACCACCCAGAACCACGGCTTCGCGGTGGACGCGGACTCGTTGCGGGGGGCGGCGGAGGTGACCCACGTGAACCTCAACGACCGCACCGTGGAAGGGCTGCGGCACCGGGAGCACCCGGTCTTCTCGGTCCAGTACCATCCCGAGGCGTCCCCGGGCCCCCACGACGCGGCGTACCTGTTCGCCCGCTTCCGCGACCTGATGGCCGGGTCCTGAACATGCCCAGACGCACCGACATCGAGTCCATACTGCTCATCGGTTCCGGCCCCATCGTCATCGGCCAGGCGTGCGAGTTCGACTACTCGGGGACCCAGGCCCTGAAGGCCCTCAAGGAGGAGGGGTTCCGGGTGGTCCTGGTCAACTCCAACCCGGCCACCATCATGACCGACCCCGACTTCGCCCACCGGACCTACGTCGAGCCGCTGGACCCGGGCATGGTGGCGAAGGTCGTCGAGGCGGAGCGTCCGGACGCGCTCCTGCCCACCCTGGGAGGCCAGACCGCGCTCAACATCGCCATCGAGCTGGCCGAGACCGGGGTGCTGGAGCGCTTCGGGGTGGAGATGATCGGCGCTCGGCTCGACGCCATCAAGAAGGCCGAGGACCGGGATCGGTTCAAGGAGGCCATGGGCCGCGTGGGCCTCGACCTGCCCCGGAGCGGGTACGCGCACACGCTGGAGGAGGCGGTGGCGGTCCGGCGGGAGCTGGACAGCCTGCCGCTCATCGTCCGGCCGTCGCGGACCCTGGGCGGCAGCGGCGCCAACGTGGCCTACGGCGACGAGGAGTTCCTGGAGGTGGCGCGCCGGGGGTTGCAGTCGTCCCCGGTGCACGAGGTGCTGGTGGAGGAGTCCGTGCTGGGCTGGAAGGAGTTCGAGCTGGAGGTCATGCGCGACCACAAGGACAACGTGGTGATCGTGTGCCCCATCGAGAACTTCGACCCCATGGGCGTGCACACCGGCGACTCCATTACCGTGGCCCCGGCCCAGACCCTGACGGACAAGGAGTACCAGGTGATGCGCGACGCGGCCCTGCGCATCATCCGCGAGGTCGGCGTGGACACCGGGGGGTCCAACATCCAGTTCGCGGTCAACCCGGAAGACGGCCGCCTGGTGGTCATCGAGATGAACCCGCGGGTGTCCCGGAGCTCGGCCCTGGCCAGCAAGGCCACCGGGTTCCCCATCGCCAAGATCGCCGCCAAGCTCGCGGTGGGTTACACCCTGGACGAGATCCCCAACGACGTGACCCGGGAGACCCCGGCGTGCTTCGAGCCTACCATCGACTACGTGGTGGTGAAGGCGCCCCGGTTCACCTTCGAGAAGTTCCCCCAGACCCCGGACGTCCTCACCACGCAGATGAAGTCGGTGGGGGAGGCCATGGCCATGGGCCGCACCTTCAAGGAGGCGCTGCAGAAGGCCATGCGCTCGCTGGAGACCAACAGCTACGGCTTCGACCGGCCCTTCCCCCCGGATGCGGACGCCGGCGCCGAGGAGCGGCTGGAGGAGCGGCTCCGGTGGCCCCGGTCGGACCGGTTGTGGACCCTCGGCGAGGCCTTCCGCATGGGCTTCGGCGTGTCCCGGCTGTACGAGCTGACCCGCATCGACCCCTGGTTCCTTCGCCAGATAGAGGCCATCGTCGAGAAAGAGGACGAGGTTCGGCGGCGTCTGGGCGGGGACGGCGCCGAAGACCCGGAGTTCTGGCGGGAGGTCAAGGGCATGGGCTTCTCCGACCGGCGGCTGGCGGAGCTTTCGGGCCGGTCGGAGGAAGAGGTGCGGGGGTTGCGGACCCGGTTGGGGGTATTGGCGGGTTTCCGCACCGTGGATACCTGCGGCGCCGAGTTCGAGGCGTTCACCCCCTACTATTATTCCACCTACGAAGGGACCCAGGAGTCCCGGCCCAGCCGGCGGAACAAGGTCATGATCCTCGGCGGGGGCCCCAACCGCATCGGCCAAGGCATCGAGTTCGACTACTGCTGCGTCCACGCCGCCTTCGCTCTCAGGGAGGACGGTTTCGAGACCCTGATGGTCAACTGCAACCCGGAGACCGTGAGCACCGACTACGACACCTCCGACAAGCTCTACTTCGAGCCCCTGACCCTGGAGGACGTGCTCAACGTCGCGGCCCGGGAACGGCCCCACGGGGTCATCGTCCAGTTCGGCGGACAGACCCCGCTGAAGCTCGCCCTGGACCTGGAGCGGGCCGGCGTCCCCGTCATCGGCACGCCCCCGGACAGCATCGACCTGGCCGAGGACCGGGAGCGCTTCAAGGCGCTGCTGGAGCGGCTGGGCCTGAGGCAGCCCCGGAACGGAACGGCCCGGTCCGCGGACGAAGCCCTGCGGGTGGCCGCGGGCATCGGTTATCCGGTGCTGGTGCGGCCTTCCTACGTGCTGGGCGGCAGGGCCATGGAGGTCGTGTATGAGGAAGGGCGGCTGAAGGACTACCTGGAGGCCGCCTTCCGCAACTCCGCGGAGCACCCGGTGCTCATCGACAAGTTCCTGGACGACGCCACCGAGGTGGACGTGGACGCCGTGGCCGACGGCGAGCGGGTGCTCATCGGCGGCGTCATGGAGCATATCGAGAGGGCGGGGGTGCACTCCGGCGACAGCGCCTGCTCCATACCCCCCCGGAGCCTGTCCGCGGAGGTGCAGGCCGAGATACGGCGGCAGGCCGCGGCCCTGGCCCACGCCCTGGAAGTGCGCGGCCTCATCAACCTCCAGTTCGCGGTGAAGGGGAGCCGGGTGTACGTCCTGGAGGTGAACCCCCGGGCGTCGCGCACCGTGCCCTTCGTCAGCAAGCACATCGGCGTGTCCCTGGCCAAGCTGGCGGCCCGGGTGATGATGGGGCGCAAGCTGGAGGAGATGGGTTTCACCGAGGAGATCCTGCCGCCGCACGTGTCGGTGAAGGAGTCGGTGCTGCCGTTCGACAAGTTCACCGGGGTGGACACGCTCCTGGGTCCCGAGATGAAGTCCACGGGGGAGGTCATGGGCATCGACCGGTCCTTCGGCAAGGCCTTCGCCAAGGCGCAGATGGCCGGCGGCATGCGGCTGCCGGAGGACGGCACGGTGTTCTTCAGCCTGCCCGACGGGCACCGGCAGGGCGCTGCGGACATCGCCGGCGCCATGGCGTCCCTGGGCTTCCGGATCGCGGCCACGGATGACACCGCGGCTTCGTTCCGACGCGCGGGCGTTCCGGTGGAGGTGGTGCGGGACGTGGAAGAGACGCTGCGGAGCAGGGCCGTGGCCATGGTGGTCAACACCCATGCCAACGAGAGCTACCGCAACGACCGCTACCTGCTTCGCCGCGGCGCCCTGGACCACCGGATCCCGTACTGCACCACGCTCGCCGGAGCCGAAGCCGCGCTGGAGGCCATCCGGTTCCTCAAGGGCGGCGAACTCACCGTGCAGCCGCTCCAGGAGTACCAGCGCCGCGTCCCGCGGACCTGACCGCCGGGCGGTCCCGCGGTGTCCCGAGGAAAGTCCCGGCCGCCGGCGCCGCGGCCACGAAGCCGATGGCTGACGCCGCCCGCGGCCGCCGGCGCGCCGGGCCCGGTTCTCCCGTCGTGAATCGTTCCTACCACGCCACCCCCATGGACCCGGCCGACTGCTTCGAAGCCTTGCAGCTTGGTCCGGACGCGCTCAAGGGCGTCGGCGCGGTGCGCGCCGCCAAGCTCGCGGGCCGGGGTCTCGCCACGGTGGAGGACCTGCTCTACCACCTGCCCCTGCGCTACGAGGACCGCCGCGGCGCCGGGGCCATTGGCGACGCCGCGGCAGGGGAGAGCGGCGCCTTCGCCGGCCGCCTGACCGGCCTCCGGGCCGGCCGGGTCCGCGGCGGCCGGCGCATGCTCACCGGCGCGTTGACCGACGACACCGGCAGCCTGGATCTGGTCTGGTTCAACCCCGGCCAATACGTCCTCGACGCCCTGCGCACGGGGCAGCGCCTTTGGGTCTATGGCAGGGCGGCGCCGGGCCGGGGCGGCCGGCTCGGCATCCACCACCCCGACTTCGAGACCCTCGACGCCGGCGCGGCGCCGCGGCCGGAGGTGCGCGCCATCTACGGCAAGCCCGGCGACGTGTCCCAATCGAGCCTCCGGGCCTGGGTGGCCCAGGCCCTGGACCGGTTCGGCGCGTTCCTGCCCAGCTTCCTGCCCCCGGAGGTGGCCGACCGGCAGCGGCTCATGGACCTGGAGCAGGCCCTGGAAGCGGTGCACCGGCCGGACCCGGGACTCCCTCCCCGGGTCCTCGAAGAGACCCGGAACGCGGCGCATCGGTCCCTCGTATTCGACGAGTTCTTCTATTTCCAATTGGCCCTGGCCCTGCGGCAACGGAAGCGGCTGCATACCCCCGGCCTGCCCTCGCCGGCCCGGGCCGGCTCGCTCTCCGACCGCATGCGGCGCCTGCTGCCGTACCGCCTCACCCCGGGGCAGGAGCGGGTGCTGGCGGAGATCCACCAAGACATGGAATCGAGCCGCCCCATGCGCCGCCTGCTGCAAGGCGACGTGGGATCGGGCAAGACCGTCGTCGCGTGGCTCAGCGCCCTCCGGGCGGTGGAGAACGGCCGCCAGGCGCTGTTGCTGGCCCCCACCGAGCTCCTGGCGGAACAGCACCACCAACGGCTCCGGCCCTGGGCCGAGGCTTTGGGCGTGCGCGCGGCGCTGCTTTCGGGTTCGCTTCCCGCGGGCGTCAGGACCGAGACCGCGGAGCGCATCCGGGACGGCCAGGTGGATTTCGTGGTGGGCACCCACGCCCTCGTCCAGGAAGGCGTCTCGGCCCCGCGCATGGGGTTGGGCATCGTGGACGAGCAGCACCGCTTCGGGGTCAGCCAGCGGAGTGCGCTGGCGCGGCTTCCCCTCGGGAACGCGGGGGCCCCGGGGGCCGAGCCCGACCTGTTGCTGATGAGCGCCACCCCCATACCGCGCAGCCTCGCCATGGCCCTTTCCGGCGACCTGGAAGCGTCGCTGCTGGACGAAACGCCGCCGGGCAGGACGCCGGTGCGCACGGTGGTGGTGTCGTCCGCCCGCCGGTCGAAGGTCTATGAGCGGGTGCGCGCCGCGGTGAGCGGCGGACGCCAGGCCTACCTGGTCTGCCCGCGGGTGGAAGACTCGGACAAGCTGCCGCTGGCCGCGGCCGAGAGCATGGCGCGGGAGCTGTCCCGGACCGTCCTGAAGGGGATCCGCCTGGGCCTGCTCCACGGCCGGATGCCCGCGGACGAGCGGGACCGGGTGATGCGGAGTTTCCGTCAGGGGGAGGTCCGGGTGTTGGTGGCCACCTCGGTCATCGAGGTGGGCATCGACGTGCCCGGCGCCACCCTGATGGTCGTCGAGCACGCCGAGCGGTTCGGCTTGGCCCAGTTGCACCAGCTACGGGGCAGGGTAGGGCGAGGGCGCGGCGAATCCCACTGCGTGCTGATCCACTACGGCGCCCGGGACGACGAGTCCCGACGGCGGTTGGAGGTCATGGAGCGGACCGCGGACGGCTTCGAGGTGGCCGAGGCCGACCTCCGGTTCCGCGGCGCCGGCGAGCTCCTGGGCGCCCGCCAAGCCGGCGCCCAGGGGTTCCGGGTGGCCCACCTGATGCGGGACCACGAGGTCCTCGCCGAGGCGCGCCGGGAAGCCCGCGACTGGCTCGCGCAGGACCCGGACCTGCGCAGCGGAGCTTCCCGGCGCGTTCGAGAGGTGCTGCGGCGCCGCTGGGGAGACCGCGTGGAGTCGGGGGCATGGGCAGACCGAGCGGGTCGTCCCGGGCGCGGCACGGTACACGGGCCGGATATCCAGACCATCCCGCGGCCTCGGGGCTAAGGATTTCGTTCCTGCGTCCGACAGGTATCCATAAAGGGGATCCATGAGACTCGCCGGTTCCTGCGAGACTCGGACCCGGCGGGTCGAGTTTGACAACCATCGTTTCTGGTGCCATGTATCCAGGATACGGCCTTCGGCTGGAAGAGCTTTGGAGAGGACGTAATGGGCATGATCGTTTCGGAAGTCTATGATGCGCTGATCGAAGCCGGGACCTCCGAGGAGAAGGCCAGGGCCGCGGCCGGCGCGATTCCGGTGGTCGAGTGGCTCGCCACCAAGGACGATGTTGCCCTGCTCAAAGACGACATCGCCGCGCTCCGGGGAGACTTCACCGTGCTCCGGCACGATTTGGCTTCCCTGAAGATGGTGGTATTCAGCTCGGTGCCGGCCCTTCTGGGGCTGCTGGTCAAGCTGGTCTTCTTTCCCTAGCGTTCCGGGGACGTAATGGCATGATCGTTTCGGAAGTCTATGACGCGCTGATCGAAGCCGGGACCTCCGAGGAGAAGGCCAGGGCCGCGGCCGGAGCGATTCCGGTGGTCGAGTGGCTCGCCACCAAGGACGATGTTGCCTTGCTCAAGGACGACATCGCCGCGCTCCGGGGAGACTTCACCGTGCTCCGGGGAGACCTCACCGTGCTCAGGCACGACCTGACTACCCTGAAGATGGCGGTATTCAGCGCCGTGCCGGCCATTCTGGCGTTGCTGGTCAAGCTGGTGTTCTTTCCCTAGCGTTCCGTTCGGTCGAGAGACCACCCATTCCACACTACCGTCCCACGCGCCCGCCCAGGTGTTCGGCGAGGAAGGTCTCCAGCCACCTTGCGAACTCGATGCGGTTCTTGCTCTTGCGTATGCGGTGTCCCTCGTCACGGAAAACCAAGTACTCAACCGGGATGTCCTTGTCGCGGAGCTTCTCGACGAACCGGTCCGAGTGCTCCTTCGAAACCCTTATGTCCTTGGTGCCGTGGACGATCAACAAGGGGCGTTCGACCCGGTGGACGTGGGTGATGGGAGATCGATCCATGAGCTCTCTGCGTCCATCGGAATCGTCAGGGTCGGCAGCGAAGTGGGTCCACCGTGCCGATTTCCTACGGAGGGCGCTCATCAGAGAGACCAGATCGGAAAAACCCGCTACGCTGATGCCTGCGGCGAACTTCCCGGGTGTCTTAGTCAGTCCGACGAGCGCCGCATAACCACCATAGCTGTGGCCGTAGATGGCGACCTTCTCGGGGTCCACATACCCCTCCGCAACCGCCCAATCCATCGCATCAATCAAGTCATCCTGCATCTTGCCCCCCAGCTCCCTGTACCCTTTCTCCATGAAGGATTTGCCGAAGCCGCCGGAGCCTCTGAAGTTTACTTCAAGCACGGCATAGCCTCGGTTGGCGAGAAACTGTGTGTCGGTATCGAACCTCCAATAATCTCGCAGCCAAGGACCGCTGTGGACCTTGAGGACCATGGGCAAGCGCTTGCCGTCGGTGCCTTCCGGTATCGTCAGGTAACCGCTGATTGAAAGGCCGTCTCGCGCCTTGAAACGTATAGGACGCGTGGGTGACAGAATCTCCTCGTATCCTTCAAGCGGATGGGCCTCCAGCAGTTCCTTCGTTCCGGATCGTCGATCGATGATATAGATCGTTTTTCCTGATCGATCCGTTTCCGTCTGGATCGTAAGGCGCATATGGTCTCGATTGCCGCTCGAAATATGATAGAGCATCGGTTCCGGCCCCAGAATCTGCTCCATATCCTCTTGCAGCTTCCTGTCGAAGTAATGATAGCGGGGAAGACCGTCGTCATACAGAACCACCAAAGGTTTATAGGTTATGGGGTCCATAAAAACACTGGAAATATCTACATCTGGTCGCTCTGCGATCACCTCCTGTTCACTTGTGCTGAGGTCCAGAGTCATAAGAATACGTTTGTCTTGTTCCCCGCTGGTTAGCATATAAACCTTGGATGTTCCATTGGGGGCGCTCTGGAAGATGTTTATGGCGTCCGCAAATTCGCCGGTTAACACTGTCGCCCAGCTAGCCGCCCCAGCGGGCGCTCGGACCCTCCATCCGCCATCGACCTCACGTTGGAGCCGACCCAGGATGTGACCCTTATCGTTGACGATCCAACGCCAGACACTTCCGGGATCAGTCGCCCGCAACTTGTAGACGCCGGTCTTCAGATCGATCTCATACAGGTCGAAGGTGTTGCGTGTGCGCAGATCCGATTGGACTAAAATCAAATCAGGTTTGGCTGGAAGAGTGATAATGGATTTGACATTTACTTTTTCGAATGGCATGAGGTCGCGGGGTTGCCTTTGAGGCGAATCCGTATCGGAGAGGAACAAGTGGAGGGCTAGTCGTCGGATCGCAAACAATAGCAGGTGCCTGCTATCGAGAGCCCAGTGGAACTGCAACACCGCTGTGGGATGATTCATTGTGACCGCATGACCGTTTTTGAGCACCCGAACACGGAGTTTGTGCTTGCCCTTGACCCTTTCAAACCAGGCAAGCCTCTCCCCGTCGGGAGAAAGCTGGTGTCCGTAACTGTTGTGATGACCCGTGTAGAATTCCTTTGCTTGGATCAATGGCGGCAGATCCGCCTCGCGAAGAGACGGATGGGTAGCAGCAGTTTCCGCCTCAGCGCTCTTCTGAAAGGCTGTGGCACACAAGATCAAGAGCAAGAAAGCAGCAACGTGTTTCATGGTTATAGCCTCACACTCCGGCTTGACCGGGGTTACTTTACGCGTTTCGACCGAGGTCGATGGTTTTGCCGCATATACGGCCGGTGGGGTCGCTGAGCAGGCAGGCTGCAATCATGGCGACATGGCGAACCGAAAGGGTTTCGTCGGCGGGCACGATTGCGCCGAACTCGTCGGTGATGTGCTTTATGAGGGTAATGGTCGATGGCTCGTCCCAGGCGTCGATCTTGTAGCCCGCAGTTCAGTTTGATGTCAAGAGAAAAATTGCCCGGGATTTGCACCGGCGGGGCCGATGGCTTATAGTCAACCATCCTGTCTGTCGCCGATGGCGAGAGGGGAACGCCGCGGCCCGCAAGCCTGCGACCCACGCCCCCCGCGGACACGCCGGGCCGGAAGGGACGAGAGGTATCGACAGTGGAGTTCAACCGGATCAAGAGACTTCCGCCCTACGTCTTCAACATCATCAACGACTTGAAGCAGGAAGCCCGGAGAAGGGGAGAGGACATCGTCGATTTCGGCATGGGCAACCCCGACATGCCGACGCCGGCGCCCGTGGTGGACAAGCTGCTGGAGGCGGTGCAGAAGCCCCAGAACCATCGGTACTCGGTCTCCCGGGGCATCTACAAGCTGCGGGTGGCCATCGCCGACTGGTACCGGCGGCGGTACGGGGTGGCCATCGACCCGGACGACGAGGCCATCGTCACCATCGGCTCCAAGGAAGGGCTGGCGCACCTGGTGCTGGCCATGATCGATGCCGGGGACGTGGTCCTGTGTCCGAGCCCCACCTATCCCATCCACCAGTATTCGGTGGTCATCGCCGGGGGCGACCTGCGCAGCATCCCGCTGGTCTCCAGCGAGGGGTTCCTGACGCACCTGGAGGAGGCCATCAAGCAGACGTGGCCCCGGCCCAAGCTCCTGATCCTGAACTTCCCCCACAACCCCACCACCGAGGTGGTGGACCTGGATTTCTTCGAGCGCATCGTGAGCTTCGCCAAGGCCCATGATATCCTGGTGATCCACGACCTGGCCTACGCCGACCTGACGTTCGACGGCTACCGGCCTCCCAGCTTCCTCCAGGCGCCGGGGGCCAAGGACGTGGGGGTGGAGTTCTTCACCATGTCCAAGAGCTACAGCATGCCGGGTTGGCGGGTAGGGTTCGCGGTGGGCAACGCCACCATGATCCACGCCCTGGCGCGCATGAAGAGCTACCTGGACTACGGCATCTTCCAGCCGGTGCAGATCGCGGCCATCCACGCCCTGAACGGCCCGGACGACCCGGTGCGGGACATCTGCGAGACCTACCGCAGCCGGCGGGACGTGCTGGTGGAGGGCCTCTCCCGGGTCAACTGGATGATCCGCAAGCCCCGCGCCACCATGTTCGTCTGGGCCGAGATCCCGGCGCCCTACCGCTCCATGGGCTCGGTGGAGTTCTCCAAGTTCCTGCTCAACGAGGCCAAGGTGGCGGTGTCCCCCGGCATCGGCTTCGGCCAGTACGGCGACCAGCACGTCCGCTTCGCCCTGATCGAGAACGAGCACCGTACCCGGCAGGCGGTGCGGACCATCCGCAAGGTCATGGGCGCGCTCCCGGAATAGCGTGGCCATGGCGTCCCCGGTCCGCATCGGCATACTCGGCGCCGGTACAGTCGGCGCCGCGGTCCACGACCTGATCGTGGACGGCCACTTGGCGCGTTTCGGCATCGAGGCCCGGGTGGTCAAGGTGTTCACCCGGACCCCCGAGGGAAAGGAGAGGCATCGGGCCTCGCCGGATCTCTTCACCGCGGACCCCATGGAAGTGGTCCGCCGCCCGGACGCGGACATCGTGGTGGAGGTGCTGGGGGCCGGCGGTCCCGAGGACCTGCGCGCCCAGAAGGACTGGGTGGTGGAAGCCCTGCGCCACGGCAAGCCGGTGGTCACCGCCAACAAGGCGCTGCTGGTGGCCCACGGGGAGGATATCTGGACCGCGGCCCGGGAATGCGGCCAAGCCGTCCGCTTCGAGGCCTGCGTGGGCGGCGGCATCCCCGTCATCGGCCCGCTGACCCAGAGGCTCAGCGCCGAGCGGCCCGCGGCCGTCTATGGCTTGGTCAACGGCACCTGCAACTACATACTGACGGAGATGGCGCAACGGGGCAGGTCCTACGGCGACGCCCTGGCGTCGGCCCAGGCCCTGGGTTACGCCGAGGCCGACCCCGACGCGGACGTGAGCGGCCGCGACGCCGAAGCCAAACTGCTGCTGCTGTCGTCCATCACCTTCGGCGCGCGGCTGGAGGTCGGCGCGGTCCACCGCAAGGGCATCGAGGGCATCCACGCCATCGACTTCCTCTACGCGGCGCGGAAGGGCCACAGCACCATCAAGTCGGTAGCCCTGGCCCGGAGCGTCGGCGGCGTCCTGGAGGCCATGGTGACCCCGATGGTGGTGCCCGGGAGCCATTTCCTCGCGCACATCCGCGGGGTCACCAACGCGGTCTTCTTCAAGGGCGAGGTCAGCGACGGGGGCTCCCCCGAGGGAGGCGACTGGGACTACGTCTTCGCGGGCCCGGGGGCCGGGGGAGGGGCCACCGCGGTGGCCGTCCTGGGGGACGTCCACGAGCTCGTGACCCGCTCCGGGGCCGAGCCCTTCCTGCCGGTGGAAAGCATCGTCTCCGACGTGCGCTCGGTCCGGGCGGAAGACGACCTGAGGGCCCGCTTCTACGTGCGCTTCGTGGTGCGGGACGAGAGCGGCATCGTCGGCGAGTTGTGCCGGATCTTCGGCGAGGAGGGAATCAACGTCTCCGAGATCTGGCAACTCCCGCACACCGGGGAAGAGCTGCAAGGCCTTTGCCCGGCGGCGCCGGGGAACGACGCCGGCCCCCACGAGATCCTTCCCTTCGTGATCACGCTGGAAGAGGCGCGCATGGGCCAGTTGCGGCAGGCCCTGGAACGGATCGTGCAAAAGGAGTTCGTGCTGACCGAACCCCTGTGGCTGCCCATATGGGAGGGGTGACCGGCGACCGGGCGGCGCTGGTGTGCGTGCGGGACAGCCGCCGCTTCGGCATCCAGGCGCTGCTGCGGTCGGACGCGGTCGCAGCCGACGCGGAAGAGGGCGGCGGGTTCCTTCCCGAGGGCCGTGTGGAGGAGGAGGACCGCTCCGCTTCGGTGCTGGAGCGCTGCCGCGGACTGACGGGCGGCGAAGCGCAACGGCGCCTGGGCCGCGGCATGGCGCCGGCTCGCGCCCTGGGTTTCTGGGCCGCGGGAGCCAGGGTTCTGCTCGCCGCCACCGGGGTCCTCCTTGCGGTGGAGGGCGCCGAGCGCGTTCCCGTCTCGAGGACGGTGCCCGTCCGGGAGCGGCGGGCCATCGGCGACGCTGCCGGTCTTGCGGGGTTCGTCGCCCGGCGGGACCTGCAACGGGACCTGAGCCGCCTGCTCCTGTTCTGCAGGTGGCTGGACCCGGTTTCCGGCGTTACCACGGTTTTCTTCCTCGTCCGGGTCCCCGAGCGCGTCCGCGCCCCGGGGTTCGCCTGGCAGGTCCCCGAGGACGCGCTGCTGCTCTGGCGTGACCGGAGGCTGCCCCTGGACTTCGAGACCTTCGCCTGCCTGCGCACCCTCACCGACTTCTCGTCCTGCGACAGCCTCCTTTCCGAATACGCTTCCCGTTGACCCGGGCGCCAACGCGGTCCTCCAGTTTCCGCGGCGAGGAACCGCTTGAAGGAACATCTGAACAATCGAGACATGGAGCATGGATTCCCTCACCCTGACCCCTATCCCCGTTCATACTGAGCGTAGCGAAGCGGAGTCGAAGGACGTGTTCATGCTTCCTGTCCCGATTGTTCAGAGATTCCTGAAGTTCGTGTTTGGCGAACGGGGATACGGCCGACTATTTTTCAGGCAACTGATGAAAAGTCAAGACTTTTCGTCAGTTGGGTAACGAAAAGTCACGCTTCCCGAAGGAGGGGGCAACAGGCGATAGCGAAACACCCGGATATGTGGGATACTGTGGTTGCATGGAAAGCGTCGCGCCGCAACGTGCGGCGTCGCTTCGCGGAACGGCTCGCCCGATGAAGCTCTACGTCCAGACCTATGGCTGCCAGATGAACCAGCTCGACTCGGCCAGGATCGTGCAGCTCATGAAGTCCGAGGACTACGAGCCCACCCACCGCGCCGAGGACGCCGACCTCATCATCCTGAACACGTGCAGCGTGCGGGACAAGGCCGAGCAGAAGGTCTATAGCGCTCTGGGCCGGTGGCGCAGGCTGAAGGAAGAGAAGGGCGTCGTCCTGGGGGTGAGCGGCTGCGTCGCGCAGCAGGAAGGGGAGGCGTTGCTGCGGCGCGCGCCGCACCTGGACCTGGTCCTGGGCACCCACAACATGCACAAGCTGCCGCAGATGGTCGCAGACGCCCGGGAGGCCGCTCGCCGTTCGGTGGAAACCGCCTTCTACCGCGACCCCTTCTACCTGGAGGACCCCTCGGGGATGCCCGAGACCGACGGCGCCAGGGCCCGGGTCACCATCATGCAGGGGTGCGACAAGGTGTGCAGCTTCTGCATCGTCCCCCGGGTGCGCGGTCGCGAGGTGAGCCGGCCGAGCGCCAACGTCGTTCGAGACGTGGAGGAGCTCGCGGCCCGGGGCGTCAAGGAGGTGATGCTCCTGGGCCAGAACGTCAACTCCTACGGCCGGACCGTGGAAGGGGAGGTGTCGTTCCCGGAGTTGCTGGAGCGCGTCAACCGGGTTCCCGGAATCCGGCGGATCCGCTTCACCACCTCGCATCCCCAGGACCTGTCGCAGGAGCTGGTGGAAGCCTTCGTCCGGTTGGAGAACCTGTGCGAGCATCTCCATCTGCCGCTGCAATCCGGCTCCGACTCGGTGTTGGCGCGCATGCGCCGGGGCTACCGGCTGAGCGAATACCGGGACCGGATCGAAGGGTTGCGCAAGCGCAGGCCGGAGGTTGCCGTCTCCACGGACATGATCGTGGGGTTCCCGGGCGAGACCGAGGCGGAGTTCGAGGAGACGCTGGCCGCGGTCCGGGAGGTCGAGTACGACGACATGTTCCTGTTCACCTACTCGCCGCGCCCCCGCACCGTGGCGGCCAGGATCCATGACGACGACGTCCCGGACGAGGTCAAGGAGCGCCGCCATCGGAGGTTGCAGGAGTTGCAGCAGGGGATAGCCCTGGAGAAGAACCGGCGCCTGGTCGGCACGGAGCAGGAGGTCCTGGTGGAAGGGCCGTCCCGGCTGGGCAGGCGCCAGCTCATGGGCCGCACGAGGACCAACCGGATCGTCAATTTCGCCCCCCGCGGTTCCACCGCGCCCGGGGACATGGCCCGGGTGCGCGTGGTGGACGCTACGCCCAACTCGCTGGTGGGGGAGGCGACGGAAGCAAGGGAGATCATGTGATGAAGGGTCCTGACGCTATTGAGATGACCGTGGCGGGACTGACTCTCGACCAGGTGACCCGGACCCCCATCGTGGTCCTGAAGGACTCCGAGAACAAGCTCCAGCTACCCATCTGGATCGGGCTGCTGGAGGCCACGGCCATGGCCACGGAGCTGGAAGGCATCCGGATGGCGCGCCCCATGACCCATGACCTCTTCAAGAACGTGCTGTCGGAACTCGGCGGCACGGTGAAGAGGGTGGCCATCACCGAGTTGAAGGAGAACACCTACTACGCGGTCATCACCCTGGAGGTGGGCGACCGGGAGGTGGCCATGGACTCGCGTCCGAGCGACGCCATCGCCATGGCGCTGCGCAGCAAGACGCCCATCTACGTGGCCAAGGAGGTGCTGGAGCAGTCGAGCGTCCTGCAACAGACGGAAGAGGGGAAGGATCCGGACTTCGCCAACGTGTCCAAGGAGAAGTGGGGCGAGATCCTGGACAAGATGTCGCCCGACGACTTCAAGTACAAGATGTAAGTGCAGGGAAGGAACGGAGAAACCGCATCCATGGCCGCGGGGAGAAGACGCATCCTGCGCAAGGAGTTCCGGCAGCCGGACCGTTTCATGTTGCTGGTCCGGCAGTGCCTGGACCGGCTCCTGGCTTACCGAACGCAATTGACCGCGGTCGCGGTCGCGGCAGTGGTGGCAGCGGCTGCGTTCTCGGGTTGGCAGTACTACCGCGGCTACCGGCGGGACTTGGCGGCTCGGGACTACGACAAAGCGCTTCGGGAATATCGGGAAGGGCGGTACGAAGCCGCCCTGGAATCCTTCGAGGGCCTCCGGGCCCGGGGCGAGCCGCCGTACGACGCCCTCGCCGACCTCTACCTCGCCAACAGCCACATGGCCCTGGATCGGCCCGCGGAAGCGGTGGCGGCCCTGCAATCCGGCCCTGGAAACACCGGCAGCGGGTTCCTGGGCCAAGTCAGGCTCGTGGCCCTCGGTCTGGCCCAGGAGATGAACGGCTCCTGCGAAGACGCGGTCCGGTCCCTGAGCCTGGCTCTCGACCACCAGGGACCGTTGCGGCAGGAAGCCATGCTCGGCAAGGCCCGTTGCGCCATGCGCCTGGGCAAGCCGCAGGAGGCGTTGGCCGCCTATGGCGCATACCTCAAGGAATTTCCGGAAGGCGAAACCGTCGAGATCGCCCTGCGGATGCAGAAGCTGGAAGGCCTGTCCGGCAAGGACGCCGCCCCGTAGCACGTCGGCGGCGTCACACTCCAAAACCCTGAACAACCCCCCCGCAGCTCTGAACTATCTCCCGAAAACCTGAACTATCCCGTTCGTCCTGAGCGTAGCGAAGCGGAGTCGAAGGACGCGCGCAACCGGCTCGCAGGCCGCATCTCCGGCCTCGGAGCAGCCCCGCGCAGCATGGGGCGGCGCCGCGTATCCTGGCGGAAGGAGCCGCTTCGTCCGCGGTTCATGCTCCGAGGTCCCGGTCCGGGGCCGCTGGAGCCGCAAATCGCCGTATCAACCCAATGTCTGATAATGTATATTATGTCAACTTTTGTATTTGTCTCGGAACGAGGCGCGCCTGGCGACGTCGTCCTTCTTCCGGTCTTCGGGGCGGCGGTCCGCCGCCCCGCCCTCCAGCAGGAACAGACGGGTGCGGACGCGCTTGTGGCGGCGCTGGTGGACCCAGCCGCCGTAGGCGGCCGCGGTGAGCGTGTAGATGCCTTCGTCCAGGGGCTGCACGCTCATGTCGCTGCAGGTGGTGAAGGAGGACCGCTGGATCCACTGGCGGTGGAGCGTGCAGTTGCCGGAGCGCGCGCTGCGCGGCGCGTACTGGAGGTAGAGGCAGTAGTTGCAGGTGTTCTCCCAGTCGGGACGATGTTGTTTCTTGTGCATGACGGAATTTCGCGAGGGTCGTCCCAGGGCAGCCGTCAAGTCACGGGTCGAGCTGAGGCTCCACGGGCAGGCCGGCGCGGCGCCACCCGAGCATCCCCCCCGCCAGGTTGGAGACGTCGGTGAAGCCGAGCCTGCCGAGGATGGCCGCGGCCGTGGCGCTGCGCATCCCGGCGCGGCAGACGGTCACCACCGGGCCGCTCCTGTGCCCCTCGATCTCGTCGAGGCGGTTCATCAGCTCCCGGAGGGGGATCAGGACGCTGCCCGGAAGGTGGCCGAGCTCCCCCGTGTACTCCGCGGGCTCGCGCACGTCCACCACCAGCGGCGGCGAGTCCGACCTCCGCATGAGGTCGAGGCCCTCCACGTCCACTTCCCTCACCTTCTTGAGCTCGCTCCAGTCCGGGAAGTTGACCTGGTCGCTTCCCAGGGCCGACTGGTTGGGCTGGAGGACCTCCTGGATGTTCTGGGGCGGCGCGAGCCGGAGGTTGTCCATGAGCTCCACGTAGTCCTCCCGGGTGCGGTTGGCCAGGCGGGGGTTGGCGCGCTTTTCCCGGCCGATGGTGGAGCCGGCGGCGCCCCGGTAGTCATGGCCCGGGTGGACCGCGGTCTCGTCCGGCAGCGTGAACAGCTTTTGGGTGATGGAGTCGAACTGGGCGCCGGCGTCCCCTCCGGGGAAGTCGGTGCGCCCGGAGCCGCCGATGAAGAGGGTGTCGCCGGTGAGCACGTTGCCCGCCACCACCAGGCTCATGCCGTCGGGGGTATGGCCGGGGGTGTGGAGCACGCGCACCTCCAGCTCCCCCACGGCGAGACCCTCGCCGTCCTCCAGGTGCCGGTCCACCGCGGGGCTGGGGGCCCATTTCTGCATGGCGAAGGGCGCGCCCACCAGGAACCGCAACTGGGCGCATCCGCTCAGGTGGTCGGCGTGGGTATGGGTGTCGATGACCAGGTCCAGGGTGAGCCGGTGGTAGCCCAGCAGCGCCAGGTACCGGTCCACGTTGGCGTACAGCGGGTCCACGAGCACCGCGCGTCCCCTGCCCTCGTCCGCCACCAGGTAGGTCTTGCAGCTTCCGCCGTTGAGCTCGCGCAGGATCATGACCGTCTCAGGATGGACCGCGGGCGCGCCCCGCGGGGAGGCGCCGCCCGTCCCCTGTCAGAAATAACGCCATAGCCACCATTTCTCGAACAGGACCTTGCTCCAGTAGATGGCCCGGGAGGGACCCCACGAGCGCGAATCCGCGGCGCCGAAGGGCGGCCAACCCTGGGGATAGGTGGTCCGGTTGGCGGCGGCGCGTCCCGCGCCGCAGGACAGCAGTCATATGGTGTGGAGGTGGAGGGTCGATAACTCCCCTTCCCCGGTGATCTCCGCCACCAGGTTGTCCGCCACCACGTCCGCCTCCTGGTGCGCCACGCCGCCCGCCTTGGAGGCGGGCATGTTGGCGCAGTCGCCGATGGCATAGACGTTCTCCCACTTGGTCTCCAGTGTGTCGAAGTCCACCTGCACGCCGGTCTCGGTCTCGGCGAGCCCGCAGTCGTAGAGCACCCTGGCCGGCCGGTGCGGGGGCACCATGAGCAGCAGGTCGTAGGAGATCTCGTAGCCGTAGAGGCCCAGCACGCGCTGCCGGTCGGGGTCGATGGACTGGGCCACGAAGTCGTAATGGATGGTGACCCGGCGCTTCCTGCTCTGGGCGTCCATCCACACGGAGGGCATGTGCTCCTCGCCGGCCGGCTCGGGTTCCCGGGTGAAGTAGTGGAGGTCCACCAGGTCCCGGACGTTGCGTTCCTTGAAGTAGCTGTCCAGCATCCATTGCGCTTCGTAAGGCGCCGGCGGACAGCGGTACGGGCCCTGCGGTATCCCCACCGCCACGCGCCCTTCCCGGAACACGTCGAGGTTCCCCTTGAGACGCAGGGCGGCGTCCATTTCCCAGGCGTGCTGGGCGCCTTCGGCGAAGCCGGGAAGGAGGTCGGGCCTCACCTCCAGGCCCAGGGAGACCACGAGGTAGTCGTAGGGGATGGCGGTGCTTTCGAGTACGACCTGCCGGGAGCCCGGGTCGATCCCGAGGATCTCCGCCTGCAGCACCCGGATGTTGCGTTTCTCCAGGCGCTTCAGCTTCCGGGTGATGTCCTCGGGCCGGCGCTGCCCCACCATCAGGAAGAGGAAGGCGGGCATGAACACGTGGTCGGCCCGGCGGTCGATGAGCGTCACGTCGTGGTCCGCGCCCAGGGCGCGGCCGAGCTTGGTGGCGGCCACCACTCCCCCGCTGCCGCCGCCGAGCACGACGATCTGCTTCCGTCCGTTGTGGTAATGCATCCGTGAATCCCGTGTCCGCGGGCGCCCTGCGGCCGTGTCGGCGTCAACCTCCCCGGCGCCGCCGTCCGGCGCGAAGGGCGAGACCTTTCAGGCTGCGCATGCGCCGGTCCCGCCACATGCGCTGCTCCTGCCTCCCTTCCTCGGTCAACTCGGACTCGAAACGGGAGGTGCCGCGGACCAGCAGCAGCACCAGGAAGTCGGTGCCTGCCTTGACCTGCTCCGCGACCCAGGTGAACAGCCCGCCGGACATGGGACCTAGCGCAGGAAGGTGTCGTCCTGCGAGAGCTGGACCGAGGCCCGGTCGAAAGCGGTCTCGTCCGGTTCCCCGTCGCCCAGGATGCCGATCTGGCCCAAGAACTGCCCGATCTGGGCGTGGTCCCGGGGACTCACCGGGGCATAGGGGCGGGACGGGTCGCCGATATCGACCCCGAAGTGCTTCAACGCGGACTTCATGATCGGCGGCAACCCGTAGGCGCCCCACTTTCCCGGAAAGAGGGTGAAGCAGCGTTGCCAGTAGCGCGCCTTGTCCATGTCCCCTTCCCGGAACGCGCGCACCACCCGCGCGCCGATGCGCGTGCCCGGAGGGGGCATGGTGGCGCCTGCCCCGCCCATGGTCAGGGTCGTCAGCAACGGCTGCATGGTGGTGAAGTAGTTGGCCTTTCCGGCGAGCTGGATCTGCTCGATGAGGCGCGTGATCTTGGTGATGTCGCGGGAGCTCTCCTTGAAGTAGTCCACCTTGTGGAGCTCGCTCAGGCGCACGAACGCATCCAGCGGCGGGTCCGCGCCCGGGCCGGGGTTGTGGTAGGCCACGATGGGCAGCGGGCTGACCGACGCCACTTCGGTGAAGAACTGCACCAGGTCGGCGATGGTCGGCTGTCCGCCCCACGGACGGATGGGCATGAGCACCTGGATGAGGTCCCCCCCCACCGCGGCCGCGTGGTCCGCCAGGTCCAGTACGGTGTCGATGGAGTGGCTGGAGGCCCCGAGGATGACGGGGACGCGCTTGTTGACCACCTCGGTGGCGCGCCGCATGACATCCTTGCGCTCCTGGAGGGAGAGGACCGTGTATTCCGACGCTTCCACCGCGGCCACGGATATTGCGTCGCAGTCCGCCACCAGGAACTCGATCTCCCGTCCCAGGGCGTCGTAGTCCACCTTCCCGTCGTCCGTGAACGGGGTCAGCGCCGCTCCGATGATTCCCTTGATGGGGCTCGCCAACATCCAACGACCTCGGTTCGGGTTCAGCAGCGACCGCGGCAGGTTGCGGACACGTGGACCGGCCCTCGCCTACCGGAGCTCGGCCACGATCCGGGCGTGGGCCGCGTCGCTCCCCTGCACCTTGAGGGGCAGCGCCATGATGCGGTTCTTCCGGCCTGCGATGGCCCCCAGGTTGGCGACGTTCTCGGCGATGAGCACGCCGTTGCCCAAGAGGGTCCGATGCACCGGGAAGTCGAACCCCTTGGGGCGCAAGGGGGTGGGCAGGTCCACGGTGATGCAGTCGATGCCGAACAGCTTCACCCCGCGCTCGACGATCCATTCCGCCGCATCCACGGAGAGATAGGGGTGCATATTGTATTCGTCGCTTTCGAACTTCTCGTCCCAGCCGGTGTGCAGCATGAGGATGTCGCCCCGGTCCACCGGGACCCCGGAACCTTCCAGGTCCGCCGCGGTGACTTCCTCGCCGCCGCCCTTCTCCACCGAAACGACCGCTCCCGGTCCGACGAACGCGTCCGGGGGCAGCTCCTCGATGGACTTGCCGTTGGGGACCACGTGGACGGGCGCGTCCACGTGGGTGCCCGCGTGGCACGGCAGGTTGATCTCGGTGACGTTGAGGGGGTGGCCCTTCTCCAGGTCGAAGAAACGCCGCACGTGCACGTCCGGGAGCACCGGGATCTTGGGCATGCCGTCGTAGATGACGCGCGAGAGGTCGATGATGGACATGGTGTGGTTCCCGGCGGGCTTGGCGCTCCTCGTCGTCAGGCGCCCGCGCCGTTGCGCCAATTCGCGTAAACCGGGTCCCGGTCCACGAAGGCCCGCTTGACCCCGTCGAACGCCAGCCAGAACTGGTCCAGGGTCTTGCGCACGGCCTGGCGCACCTGCTCTTGCTGCGGATCGGTCACCGCGTACTTGCGGACCGCTTCGGGGCCCACCTTCATGTGTTCCTCGTCCACTCCCATGTGGAGGGTCCAGTAGCGGATCTCCTCGCTGTCTCGGTCGAAGCCGTAGTGGGTCGTGAGGCCGGTCACGATCCGGCTCATGCGCTCGCTGGCGGTCCCTTCCAGGCAGAAACCCTGGCATGCGTAGAGCTCCAGCCACGAGCGCTGGTACATGAGCAGCTCCCGCCAGTCCAGGAACGCGGATGTCTCCGGCAGCGGCGGCACCGAGTCCAGTTCTTCCCTGGACTCGTAGCCGCAGGCCATGGCGAAGCGGATGAACAGGCCGCGGTGGCTGTCGGTGCCGGAGATCTCTCCGGTGCCCTCCTCCACCACGTTCTCGATCCACATCTTCTCCAGTTCCGGGTCTTCCGGACAGCGCCCCAGCATGGCCGCGATGGGCTTGGGAAAGGGTTTGGGGAAGAACAGGTAGAACTGGCCCACGAAGCCCTTGAGCGCCGCCCGGTCGATCTCCCCCCGCTCGATCATCCCGATCAACGGGTTGTCCTTGGAGTGCTTGGCGCGGACCGTCTCCTGGATTTCCCGAACAAAGGCGTCGCCGGAAAGTGGCATCGAAGGTACTCCCTGGATCCGTCGGTATTCGTTGAAGTAGTTGAAATGGTCCGTTGCGGCCGTTGGCGTTGCGTCCCGGGATACCTCCACGGGGACGCAGGGCATTAGTTACTCCAAAGCCGCACGGAACGCAACTTCCGGGCGCGGCCCCCTGCCCGGCCCGTCATTCGAGTCCGTAGAAACGCCGGGCGTTGTCGCCCAGGATGTTCCGCTTCGCTTCCGCGGACAGGTCGGTCCGTCCCCAGATCAGGGAGCCGGAATCGGGCCAGCTCATGTCCCAGTGGGGGTAGTCCGAAGCGTACATGATGGTCTCGGAGCCGATCTCCCCCACCACGTACCCGATGGTCTTCTCGTCGGGCTCGCAGCCGTAGTAGAAGTTCTTGCCGGTGATGTAGCGGCTGGGCTCCTGCTTGCACTCCGGGGCCTCCACCGCTCCGCGCTTCTCCCATTCCTCGTCCATGCGGTCGGTCCAGTAGGGGATCCAGCCGCAGCCGATCTCCAGGAACCCGAGCTTCAGGTCGGGAAAGAGCTCGGGGATGCCGCCATAGACCATGCCCGTAAGCTGGCGCAGCACCGGGAACGGATGGCCGGTGGTGTGGATGGAGATGAACTGGTCGAAGATCTCGCTGCCCGGCTCGTCGCCGCCGAAGGCGTGGACCGCCAGCGGAGCCCCGAGCTTCTGGGCCTCTTCGTACAGCGGGTAGTACTCGGGGGCGCCGAAGTTCTTGCCATGGCCCTGGGCCGCCAGCATGCCCCCAGCCAAGCCCAGGTCCACCACCGCGCGGCGCAGTTCCCGGGCCGCGGCCGCGGGATCGTTCACCGGCAGGTTCGCCACCGCCTTGAGGCGGGGCGACGCCTGGCAGTAGTCGGCGATGAACTCGTTGTAGGCCCGGCACAGGGTGACTTGGTAGGCCGGCTCCCGGATGCGCCCGATGCCCAGCCCGCTGGTGGGGTACATGACCGCGGTGTGGATCTCCTGGGTGTCCATGGCCGCCAACCGCTCCTCGTGCTCGATCCCCGCGTGTCCCAGGGTCCCTCCCAGGTTGCGGTCGTAGGTCTCCCGTGGAAGGAAGGGCGGGCGCCGGTTGCGGAACGATTCGCCCAGGAAAGGCCGGATGAAGTCGTCGTTGTCCCGGGCGTGGGCGTCCGCGTCGATCACGGTCACGGCCGAGTCGATTTTTCCCATGGTGCTTCCCCCTCAATGGATTTCGCTGCCTCGACGCCTTGCAAAATTACCACCTTCGGCGCCGGATTCCAATGCAACGCCTGCGTTTCCCGCGGGGCCCGGGCCGCGCCGCGCACTCCTCCCACGGAACCCCCACGGACGCGGCCGAGGCCGCGCCGGGCGTCCCCGGCCGTCGTCATGCCGGCGGCGGATGCTCCGCCCGGCTCGCCGCGCCCAAGTCCCGGTCCGGGATGGTGATCACGGGCTCGACCTTGCGCAGTTCCTCCAGCGGGATGTGGCAGGCGATGCCGTGGTGCTCGGACTCGAACTGCATGGGCGGCGTCTCCTCTTCGCAGACGCTGCCCAGCTTCCGCTGGCACCGGGTGGAGAAGGGGCAGCCCCGGGGAGGGTCCAGGGGGCTCGGGAGGTTGCCCTCCAGCACGATCCGGCGCTTCTCCACCTCGGGGTCGGCGATGGGCACCGCGGAGAGCAGCGCCTCGGTGTAGGGATGGTACGGCGGCGCGAAGACTTCTTCGGTGGAGCCCCGCTCCATGATCTGCCCCAGGTACATGACCACCACCCGGTCCGAGAGGTAACGCACAGCGGACAGGTCGTGGCTGATGAACAGCAGCGTGGTGCGGTGCTCCCGCTGGATGTCCATGAGCAGCTCCGTCACCGCCGCGGCCACCGACACGTCCAGCGCCGAGATGGGCTCGTCCGCGATGACCGTCCTGGGGTTGCCGGCGAAGGCCCGGGCGATGCCCACGCGCTGCTTCTGGCCGCCGGACAGTTGGCGCGGCTTGCGGTTGGCGAAGGCCCGCGGCAGCTTCACCGTGTCGAGCAACCGATAGACCCGTTCCCGGATCTTCGCCGGGTCGGACTCGATGCCGAACCGCTTGATGACCCGGCCGATCTGGTAGCCGACGGAGTGGGACGGGTTGAGGGTGTCGTTGGGGTTCTGGAACACCATCTGGAGCGAGGCCAACTGCTCCGGGGTGCGCTTGTGGACCGCGATGCTGCCCAGGTCGGCGCCGTCCAGCCGCACCTCGCCGTCGGTGGCGGTCTCCAGGCCCATGAGGACCTTGGCGAAGGTGGACTTGCCGCACCCCGACTCGCCCACGATGGCCACGGTCTCCCCTTCCCCGGCCCGGAAGCTGAGGCTCTCGTTGGCCTTGACCTGGCGCACGGACTTGCCGGAGACGATGGCCGCCAGCGACCCGTCCTTCACGTCGTAGTACTTGCGCATGTTGTCGACTTCGAGGACGGTGTCGCCCACCTCCACGGGTTCGCGGCTGCTGCCGTTGCTCCCCGCGTCGTCGTGGTCGATCTCGTCCCAGCGTACGCAGCGCACCCGGTGCGCCGGGTCGTCGTCGGTGTGCACCGCGTCCATGGCGATGTGGTTGTCGTCGCAGCGCCCGGCCTCGAAGAAGTTGCAGCGGGGGCCGAAGTAGCAGCCGCCGGGCCGCTGGTGCGGCAGCGGCAACTGGCCCCGGATGGCGGTGAGCGGGCGCGCGTTCTTGTCGGCGTGGGGCAGCGGGATGCAGCCGAACAGGCCGTGGGTGTAGGGGTGCTTGGGCCAGGAGAATATGGAGTCGATATGGCCCTCCTCCACCACCTCGCCCGAGTACATGACGCAGATGCGGTCGCAGACCTCGAGCATCAGGCCGAGGTTGTGGGAGATGTAGAGCAGGGAGGCGCCGGACTCCTTGCTGAGCTCGGCGATGAGCTCGACGATGCCCGCCTCCACGGTCACGTCCAGCGCGGTGGTGGGCTCGTCCAGCAACAGCAGGGAGGGCCTCGACAAGAGCGCCATGGCGATGACCACCCGCTGCTGCTGGCCCCCCGACACCTGGTGCGGATAGGAGTCCATCAACCGTTTCGGGTCCGGGATGTTCACCGAGGACAGCATGTCGAAGGAGCGCTGGAACGCCTCCTCCTCCCCCACTCCCTCGTGGATCATGGGCACTTCCATGAGCTGGGCGGCGATGGTCAGGCTCGGGTTGAGCGCGGCCATGGGCTCCTGGTAGATCATGGCGATGTCCTTGCCGCGGATGCGCCGCATCTCCTCTTCGGTCAGCTCGGACATGTCCCGGCCCTTGAACCGGATGGCGCCGCCGACGATGCCGCCGTTCTTGCCCATGTAGCGCATGATGCCGTTGGCCACCGTGGATTTGCCGCAGCCGGACTCGCCCACCAGGCCCACGGACTCGCCTTTCCGGATGGTGAGGTCGAAGTCCATGACCGCGGGGACCTCCCCGGCCCGGGTGTAGTAGCTGAGCCGCAGGCCGGAGATCTCCAGCACCGGCGCCTCGTTTTCGTGATCGGCCATCTCGGTTCTCCTAGTCCTTCAGGGACACTTCGCGCAGTCCGTCCGCCAGCAGGTTGAACCCCAGCACCAGCAGGGAGACCGCGCACGCGGGCAGGATCGCCATGTGGGGGAACCCGCCGGTGACGAAGACGCGGGTCTCGGTAATCATGCCGCCCCAGTCGGGGTCCGGCGGCGGCAGCCCGAGGCCCAGGAAGCCCAGCGCCCCGATGGTGATGGTGGTGTAGCCCATGCGCAGGCAGAAATCGACGATCAACGGGCTGCGGGCGTTGGGCAGGATCTCCACCAGCATGATGTACCACGGCCCCTCGCCCCGGGTCTGGGACGCGGCGATGTAGTCCCGGGTGGCGATGTCCATGGTGACGCCGCGCACGATGCGCATGATGCCCGGCGAGGAAGCGAAGACCACGGCGAAGATGATGTTCAGGCCCGACGCGCCCACCTTGGCGATGATCAGCACGTACAGGACCATGATGGGGAACGAGAGTATGACGTTGGCGAAGAACGAGATCACCTCGTCCAGGTAGCCGCGGAAGTAACCCGCGGCCAGCCCCATGGCGACGCCGACGATATAGGCGGAGACGGTGGCCGCGGTGGCGTAGAACAACACCCGCTGGCCGCCCCAGATGACCCGCGAGAGGATGTCGCGGCCCAGGTGGTCGGTGCCGAGCAGGAACAGGCCTCCGTCCGGCGCCGCGGTCCCCGGCAAGGCGAAGGGCAGGATGGTGGCGTTGGGGTCGTAGGGCGCCGCCAGCGGCGCGAAGACCGACAGCAGCACGAAGAAGATCACGATGCCGGCGCCGATCATGCCCACCGGGCTCTCCCGCAGGAGGGCCACGGACTTGACCGCGCTCAGTATGGTCGAATCCGGCCTGACGAGAGGCAAATCGTCGGTTTTTTCAGCCATTGCGCCTCCTCACTTGAAGCGGATCCTCGGGTTCAGGTAGGTGTATCCCACGTCGCCGATGGTCTGGGTGAAGACCGCCACGAACACCGCGGCGATGCCGCACGCCTCGATCACGAAGATGTCCCGGCGCAGCGCCGCTTCCAGCAACAGCGCGCCGAACCCCTTGTAGCCGAAGGCGAACTCCGTCACCACCACCCCGGACAGGAGCCAGTTGATCTGGAGCATGATCACCGTGAACGGGGCGATCAGCGCGTTCCGCAGGGCGTGCTTCATGATGATGTGGCGGTAGGGCAGGCCCTTGAGCATGGCGGTGCGGATGTAGTGGTTGGTCATCACCTCGGCCATGGAGGCCCGGGTCATGCGCGCCACGTAGCCGAAACCGTAGAGGGTGAGCACCATCACCGGAAGGATCAGCTCCACCACGTTGAACCCCGCGGTCATGGACGAAGTGCCGGGCAGCCAGCCGAGCCCGAAGACGAAGACCCAGGCCAGCAGCACCGCGCTGGCGTACTCCGGGATGGAGGTGGTGGTGATGGAGAACACCGAGATCACCCGGTCCTGGACCGAGCCCTCCTTCATGCCGGCCAGCACCCCCAGGGTCAGGGCCACCACCACCATGACCACGAAGGTGACGCCGGCGAGGATGCCGGTGTTGGCCAGCCGCCCCCAGAAGATCTCGTTCACCGGGCGTTTGTAGATGATGGAGTCGCCCAGGTCCCCGGACAGCACGCGGGCGATCCAGTCCACGTAACGGACCAGGAGCGGACGGTCGTAGCCGTGCTGGACGATCCAGGCGTCCAGTTGCTGGTCCAGGGCGTAGGGGCCGAGGACGCTACGCGCGATGAGCCGTGGGTCGCCCTCGTTCATAAGGAACAGGAGCAGCGCCACCACCAGCATGATGAGGATCATCATGCCGACGCGGCGCAGGATCAGTTGCAGCATGTCCGTCTCCCGTGTTCAGTCCATGTCCGGCGCAGGCGGAGCGCCCGCGGCGCGGGGGTCACGGGACCCCCGCGCCGGCGCGCGCCCGGACGGGGTCCTAGCCTTCCAGCCACACGGTGTCGAACTGGTGGTATCGCGTGGGATGGGGTCGGAAACCCTTGACCCGCTTGTTGGACGCCTTGAAGATCGAGCGCCAGAAGGGCTGCGGGATGATGGCGTCGTCCTGGAGGATCTTCTCGCAGACCGCCATCTTCTTCTTGCGTTCGTTCACGTCCAGGGTGCCCTCGGCGTCGTCGAGGGCGGCGTCGAACTTCGGGTTGTTGTAGGCGGTCTCGTTCCAGGGCACGCCGGAGCGGTAGCCCAGGCCGAGCACCATGGTGCCGAGCGGACGATGGGTCCACGCGGTGTAGCCCCAGGGCGCCTTGTCCCACACCTCCCAGTACTGGTTGGTGGGCATCTTGTTGATGTTCAGGGTGATCCCTGCGGGGGCCAACTGGTTCTTGAAGACCGCCAGGGCGTCGGTCATCCACGGTCCTTCGGAGTCCCCGTTGGCGATCTCCAGGGTCAGGCCCTTGCCGAAACCGGCTTCCGCCAGCAGCTTCTTCGCCAGGTCCACGTCCCGCTTGAGCGGCGGCAGCGGCGCGTAGTCCGGGTGGATGGGACAGACGTGGTGGTTCTCGGCCACCTGCCCCAGGCCCTTGTACGCCTTGTCCAGGATATCCTTGTGGTCCATGCACGCGGCGACGGCCTGGCGCACCCTGAGGTCGTCGAAGGGCTTGTGGGTGATGCGGAAGCGCATGACCGCGGTCTGCGCGGTGCTCGCCTCGTGGATGTTCACGAACGGCAGGCGCTTCAGGGTGTCGATGGCGGTGTTGGGCACGCTATAGACCATGTCCACCTGCTGGGACGCCAGCGCCGCCACCCAGGCGTTGGTGTCCTCGCCGTGGTCGAAGTAGTGGATCTCGTCCAGGTAGAAGGGTCCGGCCCACCAGGGCCGCGCCTTCTTCAGGATCGCCCGCTCGCCGATGGCGAAGTCGGCCAGGGTCATGGGGCCGGTGCCGACGGGGTTCCTGGACAGGTCCGCCTCGTAGTCCTTGCCGAAGCCCCGGTGCACGATGGCGGTGGGGTAGTTGTAGAAGTTCTCCGGCATGGCCAGGGTGGCCTGCTTCAGGTTGAACTTGACGGTGTGGTCGTCGATGACCTCCACCGCGTTGGCGATGCCGCGCTTCTTGCCGTCGGCGCCCACCTCCACCATGGCGCCGAAGAGGCCCAGGTTCGAGGAGCCGGTGGCCGGGTCCAGCCAGCGGTTGACCGTGTGGGCCACGTCCGCGCTGGTGAACCTGTCGCCGTTGGACCAGGTGACGTCGTCCCGCAGATGGAACACCCAGGTCTTGAGGTCGTCCGACGCTTCCCACTTCCGAGCCAGGTAGGGGACCGTCACGTTGTCCGACCGGGTCCGGGTCAGGTGCTCGACCACGAACCGAGCGACGTTGGACTTCTCGACCCAGTCGAAAGTCGCCGGGTCGGTCATCTGCTGCATGCGCATGGAGACCCTCAGGGTCCCGCCGGGCTTCGGGGTCGCCGCGGAAGCGGACTCGACCAGGGCGCCGCCCACGAGCTGGTTCGCCGCGGCATAGGCCGCGCCCGCGGCCACGCCCAGGAGCGCGGCCTGGCGCAGGAAGTCGCGCCGGGTGATCTTGCCGGTCTCGAGTTGGTCGCAAAGCTCCGGCAGATAACCGTGCGTGTCCGCCCCGCGGGCGCGCTCCGACGGCAACGTGTAACGCCGCGGGTCCCGGTTCAGAACCTTCTTGTCATTCATGGATGCAACCTCCGGTTGAAGCGACTGTCGGAGCCGTCCGGCGCGGTCCTGGAACGGCCGCGCGGGGGAGGACCGTCTCCCCTTCCTCGTCCGACAGACCAAGAAAGCCTGCACCCTACCCGCCTCCGGTCTGGAATGCAAACCGAGTTTCCGAGGCTCCCGGGCCATGCGCCGCGGACCGGAGCGGAGCGAAACGGATACCGGCCGTCGGGTATTCCTCGAAGCGGCTTCCGCTTGGGCGCCGTTTGATGTTAGACAGGCTCCGGGTGACCGGAACCATGCGCGACCTGCCGACGAGATGGGGCCTCAGCCTTCCGAACCGCGGGGTCCTGTTCGGTCTCGCCACGGTGGACGACCTGTTCGAGGCCGCGGCCCTAGCCGAGGAGTCCGGCGCCTTCGAGTCCGTGTGGGTCGGCGACAGCTTCATCCACAAGCCCCGCATGGACTCCATCGTCATGCTGTCGAACCTCGCCGCGCGCACCCGCCGGGTGCGGCTGGGCACCATCTGCATGGCCACCTTTCCGTTGCGCCATCCCGTGGAGCTGGCCATCCAGTGGGCCAGCCTGGACCACGTGTCCGGCGGCCGCACGGTGCTCGGGGCGTGCATCGGCGGCGGCCACGAGCCCGAGCTCCGGGCCTTCGGGCAGACCTCCGGCGAGCGGGTCCCGCGGCTGGAGGAAGGGGTGGCCTTGCTGCGCGCGTTGTGGAGCGAGGGAAAGGTGCGCCACCGGGGGCGCTTCTACACACTGGAGGACTACGACGTCCTGCCCAAGCCGGTGCAACGCCCCTGCCCCATCTGGATCGCGGTCAACCCCCGGCGGCCCCTGGCCGACGGCCCCCTGGTGAAGCGCGCCCTGGAGCGGGTCGTGCGCCTGGGCGACGGCTACATGACCGACGCGGTGGCCCCGGACGAGTTCCGCCGCCGTTGGGACTTCCTGCAGGAAGAGGCCGCCCGGCGGGGCCGGGACCTGGGCCGGTTCGAGACCTGCCTCCACGCCATGGTCAACGTCAACGACGACAAGGCCGCGGCCTGGGAGGAATCGAAGCACTACTTCCGCCAATACTACACTGACTCCTGGCCCACCGACGACGTCATCCGGCTCTGGCTCGCCCACGGCCCCCCCGAGGAATGCGCGGCCCTGGTCAGGGAGTGGCTGGACATGGGCGTCACCACCCCGGTCCTGCGCTTCACCGCCCACGACCAATCGGCCCAGATCCGCCGTTTCGTCACCGAGGTCCTGCCGCTGGTGCGGGACTGACCCGCGCCGCGGGTCCACGCCCGGCGTATTCGTTCGTCTCGGGGCTTCAGGGTTTGGTGTGGGTTGTGACCCCACCCTCCCACGCGATGAGGTCCGCTTCCCTCCCATTCCGACCATGCCGCCCTCGGTTTGGCGTCGCGGACGCCCCACCCCGTCGTTTCCTCCGACGCCCACCTCCCGTCCTTATCGCGGACGCCCACCCCGTCATTCCCGCGAAAGCGGGAATCCAATTGGTTGCAGGATGTTACATGCCGAAACTCAAGCAGGAACCGCGGCAAGGAATTCCACTTCGAAGCGCGCTGCCTCCGTCAGCCTTGCGGAGACTTTCGGCCACGCCTCCGTGATTTCGGCTTGCTTGCCTCGATAGTCCTCCGGGCGTTTCCTGAACCGCTGGTGTATGGGCAAGGCTGCGAGTTGGCCTTCCGGGTTGGGGCGGCACTCCCAATCGTTTCGCCGGACCACGTTGTTCTTCGGACAGATTGCGGCAAGCACCCAGGCTTCGATGCTCTTCGAAGGCGTGCACAAGACGATCCGCGGCGGACGTTCATGCTCGCCAAGCCAGTTGAGGACTACCGTTCGCAGGGCGTTGGTGGTTTCATGCGGCGGCGGGCAGGGTTGTTCGCAAGGCAAGTCCTCGCACGGTGCGTCTCGAATCTTGCCGTCGGCGTACGTCTTGCCCGCCACGTCCGCATCTACGTGCACGATCAACACGTCATGATTCAACAGCGCCAAAGAACCGGACACCGAACCGCCGCCCTCGGAGACCGCTTGACGGCTCCAACGATAGACTCCGGCCCATCCCCCGCCCGTTCCGCTGGACGGTGCAGAGCCGAAAGCAACGGATCCCTCCGGCTGCAACGTCTGAAACTCGAAATCCGTATCCGGCAGCAGGGCTTCCAGGACCGCCTTGAGCACGATTTCGTCGGTGGGTCCTTCGACGACAATCGCGATACGCAACGGCTCAGACATTGGGAACGCCTCCAAGGTCTCCCCTCACCCACAGTCGAGACAAGGGCCAACCTTGATCCGCTCTCTCCAGCAGACGGTCATCGACGACCACACGACGGACCGAGGTACGGCCCGAAGCGGTCCTGGAAACGGTAAACAGCCGCACGCGGTCGTCCTGCAACGGCAGACCGTCCAGGACCAACGGGTTGTGCGTGGTCAGCAGGATCTGGCGTGGCTGGCTCGAGTCCAGATACCATTGACACAGGCGCTCCATCAGAGACCGGGCTAGCCTGGGGTTCAGTCCATGGTCCGCGTTGTCCACGGCGCAAAGCGCGGGACTTGCTTCGTGTCCGGAAACCACCGCGAGGAACAGGGCATACAAGGCGCCTTCGGAAGCGTCATAACCGGACAGGACGTTTCGGTCCTTGCGCATGAACCGGTCACGAAACCGGATTGCGTCTCTCGAAGCCACCGCACTCGGAGAGAGCGGTAGTCGGTCGGAAGAGGCCCAACCGAAACTCTCGGCCCAATCGACGAGTCCCAGCACCTCCCGGCAAATCCGCCGACTGCGGTCGTCCCGTTTGCGCTGCCTGAGCAGTTCCAGAATGGCTCGTGGAAGATTTCCTCCGGACAGGCCCACCGGCTGTCTTGGCTGTGTTTCCGGCGCAACACCGCGCAAGACCGCAGTGGTCGGTGAAAATATGACGTAGCCTTGCAGCGTTCTGAGAAGATCGAGCGCGGGTCCTGCAGAGACTTCCACTGCCTTCAGCGCAGCCAGTCCTCGTTCAGGATTGGTCTTGGGTTGATCGTTCTTGGGTTTTTGGGCAGGTGAGCGTCCGACCAGCGTGTTGTCGTCCTCTTTCCATAACTCCGTCTTGAATCTCCAGGCGGGTTTAGGATCCTTCAAGGGATTGTGTAGCGAGACTTCGTATTGAGATCGCGCGCTGCATACGCCGAAATACAGATGGGGAGGAATCCTCCTCCCGGACTTGACCGGAAAGGCGGACTTGTAGAGTGTGGGAAGACCGGGACGGACGCCGCGAGCGAGCAATGCCTGGTCGTCAACCTTGCCGTCCGCGGCCGCGGAGAGGATCCCCAGGGCTTCCAGCAAGTTGCTCTTTCCGCTTCCGTTGGCGCCGACGAAGACGTTGACCCATCCAAGGTCAACCGTAACGTCCTCCAGGGACTTGAAGGTTCTGACGGACAGCTTGTCAAGCATTCGGCACAGCCTCCCGGCTTCCGCGGAACAGCTTAGCCGCGGCCCGGTCCGGGCGTCAATCTCCCTGCCTTCCTCCCCTTGCCCCCAACCCCCTTCTCCTACTATCCTCCCCCCCACTCGAAAACCGGAAGCGCCAAAGGGTTCTTCCGCTTCGGACCCTCATCCCTGACCGGCGGGACAACGGCCGGGAAACGTCGTTGAAAGACGAGTTGTCGAACAGGGTCCGAGGCTGATCCGAGCTTAGGGAAACTCTGAACAATCAACTCCGTTCGTCCTGAGCGTAGCGAAGCGAAGTCGAAGGACGCGCTTTCCCGCAGGGAGATGGAGTTCAAGCCGGAATTGTTCAGAGTTTCCTTAGAAGGGACGGCCACTTATGAACCCGAACCTGAGAGATTTCCTGCGTTTGGTGCGGGACACGGGACCCGGCAACTACGTGGAGGTCGCGAAGCCGCTGGACCCCTACCTCGAAGTCAGCGTCGTCCAGCACAAGCTGGCGAGCCAGGGACGCAACCCGGTGATCTATTGTCCCGAGATCCGCGGCAGCCGGCTGCCGCTGGTGACCAACCTGTTCGGCTCCTTCGAGCTCCTGGCCCTGGGCCTCGGCTGCGACCCTCGGCGCATGACCCGGGTGGAGATCTACGACGTGCTGCGCAGGAAGCTCGCCCGGCGGGAGGACCCTCGATGGGTGGCCGAAGCGGACGCGCCCGTCAAGGACGAGAGGTTCGTAGGCGAGGCCGCGGACCTGGGGGTGCTGCCCATCATCCACAACTCCAGGCTGGACGCGGGCAAGTACGTCAGCGCGGGGTTCATGATCGCCAAGTGGCCGGACACGGGGGTTCCCAACGCGGGCATCTACCGCCACATGGTGATGGGCCGAAACCGGCTCGGCTGCATGATCAACCCCGGCAACGACGGCGCCTACATCGCGCGGCGCTACGCCGAGTTGGGCCGACCCATGGAGGTGGCCCTGGTCATCGGCCACCATTCCGCGGTGCTCCAGGCGTCCCTGGGCAAGGGGGTGGTGGAGTTCGACCTCATGGGCGGCTACCTGGGGGAACCCCTGGAGGTGGTCAGGGGCGAGACCGTGGACCTGCCGGTGCCGGCCCAGGCGGAGATCGTCGTCGAAGGGACCATCGACCCCGCGGTCATGGCCGCGGACGGCCCCTACGCCGAGTACCTGGGGTACTACGGCGTGGGCGACAAGCCTTGCTACGTCATCGACGTGAGCGCGGTCACCATGCGCCGGGACGCCATCTACCACCACCTGGACTCGGCCCACCGGGAGCACAACCTGGCCCCCAGCATGAGCGCGGAGATGGCCCTCTACGACCGGCTGCGCGCGCAGTTCCCTACCCTCGAGTCGGTCAACGTCATGGGCTGGCTGGGCGCCTACGTATCGTTGCGGCAGAGGGTTCCGGGAGAGGCCAAGCAGGCGGGACTGGTGGCGGTGGCCACCGACAACTACGCCAAGACCGCGGTGGTGGTGGACGACGACGTGGACGTCTACGACGAACGGGAAGTGGCCTGGGCGGTCAACACCCGGATGGTGGCCGACCGGGACCTGCTCATCCTGCCGGGGGTCAAGGGCGCCCACCTCGACCCGGTCTCCTACAACGAGGCCCGGACCGGCCGGGGTCCCATGACCACCCACCTGGTCATCGACGCCACCCGGCCGGTGGAGACGGAGTTCGAGACCAGGATCGAGCCGGACCCGGAACTGTGGCGGAAGATCGACCTGAACGAGTACCTGAAACAGGACCGCGAGTCGTGACGGGCGTTTCAGGGGCGGCGGAGGTCGATGTCCGCCTCCCATGTCTTCCGGCTGGGGAGGCTGGGGAGTTTGACGAACTGGCCCGTGCGGATACGGGCGATTCCATAGCCGGGGAGTTCGACCAGGGCCAGGCATTTCCCGTCCCGGACCGCGCCGGCCCTTCCGAAAGGGAAGTCGAGGTTGTCGTAGCCCCACCGCCTTCGATGGGAAGGAAGATCGGCCGGGTCCGACGGAACCAGGTGCAGGAAGAAGCGCGTGGCGGTGTCCTCCCGGACGCACGGGTCCCTGAGGTAGGCCAGGGTGTCCCCGCGGAGGTAGACGTCGAAGCGGGACTGGGCGACGGGCTTGGCGGACGCCCCGGGGAACGTCTCTTCCCGCACCCGGGCAGAGACCGGTCCGTTGGGCGGCAGGCTGACGGCGACTCGCCAGCGTCTGCCCGAACGGGGTTTCCTCTGGCCGGTCTCGATGGCGCGGACGGGGTAGTCGGGCAGCCGGAGGCGCAGCATGCACTTGCCGTCGATATGGACGCCGTAGCGGGCGAACTCGAAAGGCAGCGGTTCGAAGCCTTGCCGGCGGTGCTGTGGGGCGAGGTCCCGGACCCGGACGGGGAAGACCCGCAGGGAGAAGGGCATGCGGACGTCCCGCGGACGGCAGGACTCCCTCAGGTAGGTCAGGGTCTTTCCGTCGATGTATAGGTCGAAGTCGGACTCGGCGACCGGGGTGGTGGACTTGAGGGATCTGTATATTTCCCGGTAGTCGTCCGCGGCGGCTTCGCTCACCAGGGAGGGGTCGGCCGCGGTCACCGTGAGGATGGTGTTGTTGTAGAGCTTGCGGGAGTGGACGACGGGCGCGAAGGGCGGTCCGTAGGGTCTGGCCCTCACCCGTTTGCGGAAGAAGGAGCCGGGGCCGGAAACGTAATAGTCACCCCACCATTGCATCCCCGCCCTCCTGACGATCCTTCGCCGGTCCTCCGGCGGAAGGATCTCCAGGTTCGAGAACCCGATATAACGCACATGGAGCATCGAGCGGCCCACGTAAACGGGTGAAGAGGGATGGCGCCGGAGCAGGTGTTCCAGCCCCTCCCGGTACGCCAGGCCCGAGTAGATCATGCCGTACCGGCTGCGCAGGCGCTCGGGGGCGTGGCGGTCCACCAGGGAGTTGAAATAGAGCGCCTGGTAGGGATGGATGGAGACCGTTTCGACGGCTGCAACGGCCACGCCCGCCGCGGCAGCGGCATAGACGCCCTTCCGCAGCGCGGGCCGTGCGCAAAGCGAAGCCAGCCATCGAAGGCCGAACACGGCCAGCAGGCAGAGCGGGGCGTAGAGGAAATAGACGTGGCGCCACGCGTCATAGAGGTTGGAGCCGATGAGGACGACGGCAAGGACGGTCAACACGAGGCAAGCGGCGAGCAGGCAGACGAAGCGCAGGTCCGTGTTGCGGAGGGCGTCCCGGGGACGGACCCACAGGGAGCGGACCAGGGAAGCGGCTCCGGCGAGGCCGAGCAGGAGGACCACCGGGGGCGTGGTGACGGCGATCCAGACGGGGATGTAGTGGGGCGGAATGTCCGGCCAGCTAACCACCTGACCCTGGAAGAACGAAGCGAGTGGGTCGGGGTATCGGGACAGGATGGCCAAGGCCATGACGAACTCGAAAGGGTTGCGCCAGAGCCAGGGGGATGTGGCGTAGAGGGTCAGGGCGCCCGCGGCCGCGAAGGCGAACCCGGTGTTGCGGACGCGCTTGCGCTCCTGGTCTTCCGACACCTGGAAGAGGTCGCAGGCCCGCAAGGCCAGGACTGCGGCGAAGAGCAGGACCCCCATGCTGCGGAAGTTGGCGAGCATGCCCACGCCCGCGCCGCAGAGGACGAATGCGCGGAGGGTGTCCCGCCGGAAGGCCCGGTGGACCAGGTAGAGGGAAACCATGAACATCACGAGGAAGGGGATGTCCTTGGAGTTGACGAAGGAGTGGCCGTAGAGCCTGGGATGGAGGAGGAAGAGGAGGAGTGCGAAGAGGGCCAGGAGTCGGCTGTCGGACATGCGGTAGGCGAGCAGGGAGCAGAAGAACCCTCCGAGCAGGAAGAAGAGGTGGGTCAGGAGGTGCCGGGCGAGGTAGGCGCTGCGGCTGTCGTCCAGCCCCGGGAGGCGCTCGGCCAGCGCGAGGAAAGTCTCGAATGCGTTTGCATAGAATCTGTAGTAGCCTGGCCGTAGCGCGTCGCTCTCCCCCAGGACGTAGTTGACCGCGGCGTGTCCGACTTTGCGCTGGGTCACTTCGTCCCTCACTACGCCGTAGTCGTCGAGGACGGCGAAGCCGACGGCTGCGAACAGCAGGCAGACCGCCAGCGCCCACACCGGGAACGGGACGCGCCATAACTGCGTCGAGGGGGTCGTCATCCGTCAGGACCGTGGCGCCAGCGAAAAGGACCATCGCCCACCAGGGGCAAGGATTCAACGGGGTACGAGGATTATACGGCAAGGGCCGTGGGGATTCCACCCGATGGACCCTCCCCTGCCCCGCCCGCCATGAGATCCGGCGGGAGGTTCGACGGGCGTCGAACCATTGACAAAGCGCACGCCAGCAACTAGTGTCCTGTCTCACGTGAAGAGGCAGGACGAACGCTCCCCTCACCAACGCGCCCAAGCAAAGGAGGTAGAACATGAGACGCTTCAAACGGACGGGGCTGTTGGCCGCGGCCCTGGTGGGCTTCATGGCCTGCGAGGCGGCAGCCGCGGGACACCTTCACAAGATCAAGGTCACCGCGGGCCGGAACAGCATCATCTCCATGCTGTACTTGGCCGGAGAGATGGCCGGCATCTTCGAGAAGCACGGCATCGACGCGGACGTGGATGTGCGCCCCTTCAAGGGACACATGGCCGCCCTGCCCGCCAAGGAGGTGCCCTGCTCGTCCTACGCCGGCACCGCGGCCATCGCCAGGATCACCAAGGGGCTCGACTTCGTGATCATTGGAGGCGGGTTGACCGTGATGCAGGAGGTCTTCGTCAAGAAGGACAGCCCGGTGCAGTCCATCGGCGACCTGCGGGGCAAGAAGTTCGGCACCTGGTCCACCGGCGCCGGCGCCTTCAAGGCCACCCGGGCGGTCATCATGGACGGCCACGGCATCGACGTCATCGACAAGAAGGACATGGAGCTGGTCCAGGCCGCGGCCCCTGCGCTGCTGGCGCTGCTGGGCCGGGGCGACGTGGACTCCATGTTCAACATCAGTTCGCTCACGGTCCGGGCCGCGTCCCAGCCCGACAAGTACCGGTCGGTGTTCGTGCCCAACGAGTACTGGAAGCAGAAGGCGGGCCAGCCCATCGTATGGTCCGCGCCGCTGGTGTGCTGGCGGGAGTGGGTGGACGAGGACCGGGAACGGGCGAAGAACTTCACCACCGCGGTCATGGCGTCCATGCGTTGGCTCAGGGACCCCAGGAACTTCGACCAGGCCGAGGCCAAGTTCGCCAAGGTGACGGGCATCCAGAACGAGGCCGAAGCGGGCGTTTACCGGGACTGGCTGCAGAAGGACAAGATCTTCCTGGCCAAGTGGGACAAGGAGACGGTGGACGCGCAATGGGACTTCCTCGAGATGGCCAAGCAGAGAGGCGTTCTCGACACGGTCCCGGACAAGAAGAAGCACGGGCTGATCCTCGACTAGCGGCCGGCGCGGCGTCCGGGCTCCGGGAACGGCCTTGGCCGCGCCCGGGCGCCGGGACCCGCGTCCACCCCATCTTCGACAGGCTCGCCTCATGATCAAGGGCAAGCCCGGCCTTGCAGCCGGTATCCTCACGTTCCTGGCTTTCCTCCTCGTCTGGAAGGCGGTGTCGCTGCTGTTCCTGCCGGCGTTCCTGCCGGGACCGGAGGAGCTCTTCGACCGGCTCCTCGTGGTCTATTCGGAACCCGCCAGCTACCTGGTGGTCTGGGACACGCTGCGCCGGATCATACTGGGGCTCACCTGCTCCATGATCATCGGCGGCGCCGCCGGCCTGATCATGGGGCTCCATCGGCACGTGGAGGCGTTCCTGGACGGCTGGATCATGGTCCTGCTGACCTTCCCCGCGGTCTGCTGGGCCTTCCTGGCGGTCTTGTGGTTCGGTCTTTCCGACGTCGGGCCGGTGTTCACCACCGTGCTCATCGTGTTCCCCTTCGTGGCCCTCAACGTGTGGGAAGGGACCAAGGCCATCGACAGGGAAGTCATCGACATGGCCAAGGTTTACAAGGCCAGCCGACACCTGATCGTCCGCAAGGTCATCGTCCCGCAGCTCCTGCCCTACCTCTTCTCGTCCATGCGGATCGCGCTCTCGCTGTCGTGGAAGATCGCCCTGGTGGGCGAGGCGTTCGCCGTGAGCAGCGGGGTCGGCCAGAAGCTGATCTTCCATTTCGAGGACACCAGGGTGGACATGATGCTCGCATGGGGCGTGAGCTTCATGGTCTTCATGGTCCTGGTGGACGTGCTGTTGTTCCGGTTCTGGGAGAGGCGCGCCTTCCAGTGGCGCCACCAGGTGGCCACCTAGCGGCCGGAACCGCGCGGGTTGCGCATCATTCCAACACAGGTGTTGTCCATGGCTTCGACGGTGGTTCAGGTACAGGGGTTGACGAAGAAGTTTCCGGTTCCGGGCGGCGGCGCGGATTTCGTGGTGCTCGACGCGGTGAGCCTGGACGTGAAGGAGGGGGAGTTCGCCAGCCTCGTAGGGCCTTCGGGCTGCGGCAAATCGACGCTGCTGAACGTCATCGCGGGCATCGAGCAGGAGAACGGCGGAAGCGTCACGGTCCACCCCGCGGCCCAGTCCCCGGACGGCTCGGCGCACGTGGGCTACGTGTTCCAAAGCGCCCGTCTCCTCAACTGGCTCACGGTGGAGGACAACATCCGGTTCGCGCTGGAAGCCCAGGCGGTGCCCCGGGAGCAGTGGCGGGACCGTGTGGCCCGGTACCTCGACATGGTGGGGCTGGCGGGCCAGGAACCCAACTACCCGCTCAACCTGTCGGGGGGCATGCAGCAGCGGGTGGCCATCGCCCGCGCTCTGGCCATCGAGCCCGACATCCTGCTCATGGACGAGCCCTTCAGCCACCTGGACGAGATCACCGCGCGGAAGATGCGCATGGACCTGATGGACATCCTCGAACGGGCGAGGACCACCATCCTCTTCGTCACCCACGACCTGCGGGAGGCCGTCTATCTGTCCGACAACGTCTATATGATGAGCACGAAGCCGGCGCGGATCTTCCGGCACGTCCACGTGGACATGCCGCGGCCCCGGCAACCCGAGGACCCGCGCCTGTTCGACCTGGAGAAGGAGCTGGTCCAGGAGTTCTTCGCGGTGCTGGAGGAGCAGTCCCGATGAGCATGCGTCTCTACATGCGCCTGGCGTCCATGGTGACGCTGGTGGCGTGCTGGTGGATCGCCTCCCGGTTCACGCCGCCGGAGGTCCTGCCCGGTCCGTTCCTGATCGCCCGGACCATGCTGCGCATCCTCACGGAAGCGGGTCCGGAAGGCAACTCGGCGTTCTTCCACATCGGCATCACCTTCCTTCGCATCGTCATCGCGTTCGTGGCCGCGATGCTCGCGGGCATCGCCGTCGGGCTGGCCATGGGGCTCCGCAAGACGGTGGAGCACTCGCTCATGAGCCTGATACCGCTGTTCCTGACCATCCCGACCATACTGATGGTGTTCCTGGCCGTGCTCTGGTTCGGGTTCAGCGAGGTGGGGAGCCTGGTGGCGGTCATGGCGGTGGTCGCGCCTTTCGTGACCGTGAACATGGCGGAGGGCACCAAGGCCATGGACAAGAGCCTCATGGACATGGCCAAGTCCTTCAAGGCCAACCGGAGGATGCTGATCCGCAAGGTCTATATCCCCCAACTCATGCCCTACCTCATGTCCGCTTTCCGGTACTCCTTCGGCATGACCTGGAAGATCGTGGCCCTGGCCGAGACCTTCGGCATCAAGTTCGGCATCGGCTACATGTTCTTCTTCTGGTTCGAGAACTTCGACATGGAGCAGGTGCTGGCGTGGATCCTGCTGTTCGTGGTCCTCATGCTGGTCATCGAGTACGGCGTCATCGCCCGCTTCGAGCAGCGCGCCTTTGCTTGGCGCCGCTCCTTCTCCGCGGCCCTGTAGCCTCGCGGGACCGCCCCGGTCCGGGGCCGCCGCTTGCGACGTTCGGGTTCGTCGAGTGGAGGGTCGCCGACGCCCTACGAGGAACGGGCCTTGATCTCGGCTGCGGAGAACGGGCCGGCCCCCATCACCTGGTGGAGCTCCCATTCGATGAGTTCGAACTCGCAGAAACCCGCGGCGGTGTAGGGGTCGCTGCCGGCGACGCCTTCCGCTTCCTTCCGCGAGTCCGCCCGGATGAGGTAGATGCCGAGCTTCCGGTCCGGGGTCGGACCCGACAGGATGATCTTTCCCGTTTCGTGCTGGCGCTTCATCCAGGACAGGTGGTCGTCCAGCGGGACGGTCCATTCTTCCCTGGGCTTGGCCGCGCGCCTGAGTGCAAGGAACCACATGATCGTTTCTCCCGGGCGAGAGGCCGGCGTGCGGCCGCCCCCCTTCAGGACGGCTGCGCCGCCCAGATCTCCCACCAGTTCCGGTCTAGGTCGCTGAACACGAACGAGGTCTCGCCGTTGTCGGACCGGAGGTCCTGCACTTCGCCCACGCCCATCTCCCTGCCCGACGTCCGGAACGTCCGGTGCGCGTCCGCGACTTCCTCCCGGCCCCCCACTTGCAGCGTGAAACGGTTCAGGGACGAGACGTAGTGGCGGGTCCGGCCCGGCAGCACCACCACGTACCAGGGCGTGTCGCAATGCTTGACATAGACCGACTGCCTGCCGCCGCCGGCGATCTCCAGCCCCAGGACCTCGCTGTAGAAACGGGAGCTCGCCGCCTTGTCGTCACACTCCCGGGTGCCGTGGCTCAGGGCCTGGGGCACGTAGCCGCGTCCGGGGAACCGTTCCTCCGGGAGCTTCTCGGTCCAGGGGTTGACGGCGTTCTTCCGGCCCTGCTCCACCGCTTCCCGGTCGTAGTACTCGATCTCCCAGTCGTTGCCGCCGGGCTCCCGGAAATAGACCGAGTAGGCGTAGTGGTTCTCGTGGGGGCGGCTCACGCGCAGGAGCCCGTACCGTTCCTTGCGCTCCCGGATGTACTCGTAGGCGGCGTCGATCTCCTCCCGGTTCTCGACGCGCACGCCGTAGTGGTGCAGGTGCGGCTTGTCCACGGCCTCGGGCTCCCCCTCGTGCACCACCAGCTCCCAGGCGGTGTTGGGGTGCCTCACTACCGCCTCTCCCGGTCCCCGCCGGACCACCTCCAGGGCCAGCAGGTCGGTGAGCACCGGCAGCGTCTCGTCCAGGGACTTGCATTCGTAGTGGCCGCGCTTCAGGGCGATGGGACGGATCATGGCTCGCCTCCCTCCGTTTCCTTCCTTCGCTCTCGACTTGCCGACGTGCAGGAATAGCACGCCGCTTCCGGTCTCCGCCACCGGCCCCCGGGGGCTTCCCTTCCACCCGGGAGCCAATCCGTAGAGCGTCGATGGCCTCGTCCGGCGGCGACTACCGGCTCGACGGTATCTTTACCCTCCAGTTGCGGGCGCCTTTGCTTGCGTGCGACCGTCCCGTCAGGATGCTGGAGACGGGATAATCGGGGAGTGAAACGATGGCGATGCACTTCCCCTCGAACAGCATGGTGCTTTGCTGGGAGGGGATGCGAAGGGTCTCGCGGCGCCGCCTGCGCCTTTCGGGCAAGTCCTTCGGGTCTTCCGGGACGAACTTCGCTATGCTCCTCAATCCCACGTCCTTCGAGACGCAGGGCTCCTTGACGTGGAACAGCGCACGGTCACCGAGATAGACGTCGAAGTGGGAGCGCACCGCAGGTTCTCCGGACACCACCCGTTGGTACGTGGCCCGGTACAACTCCAACAGGTCGTCGATACCTGCCGAATCGTACAGGAACACCCGTTCGTTCCCGGGTGTGAGCAGGGCGTCGCTCTCCACGCGGTCGAGGGCGACGATGAAGTCCGCGGCGCGGGCGGCCGCTTCCACGTCAGGGGACCCCGCCAGGACTCTGCCGGCGAGATAGTATCTCCATGGGTGGGCCTGCTCCAGGACCTGCCAGGACCATTCCGGCTCGACGGACCCGAGGACCAGGACCGCCTTTCCCCGGGTGGTCTCGCGGATGGCCCCGAGTTCGGCCATGGCGGTTCGCTGGACCTCGGCCCCCCGGGCCTCAGGGCGCCACCGTCGTTCCATCTCGAAGGCGGAGACCACGAAGGCGAGCAGGGCTGCAACGGCAACGCCGACTACCGGGCCACGCCCCCAGCGCCTGTGGACGTACAGCAGGAGCAGTGAGTAGAACACCAGCGGGACGCCCACGTAGAACATGGCTTCGTGGTTGTGGCGCAGTTCTACGGTATTGTAGCGCATGGGCAGCGCCCAGAAGAACCCGGACAGGGCAAGGGTGGCCAGCAGCAGGCGGTGTCGCCGGGTCAACAGCGGCCTCGCAAGCCGAACCACGGTCGTGGCGGCAACCACCGCCATCAGCAACAACAGGAGGTAAACCGACAACTCCGGCCCCGAAAGGCTTGGCGTCGAAGGGTAAGGGGGAGGAGACAACCCGGGCAAATCGGATCCCCAGTCGGTGAGCATGAACGGAACGGACGCCGTATGGACACGAAAGAACTGCTGCCGCAAGAAGCCCAGCCACTCCATGGGCGACCAGTCTTTGGCTATTACGGTGCGCTCGAGCATGGACTGGAACGACGGCAGTTCGGTTACCGGCCTCTCGCCTCGGAACGCGGCGTACTCGTTGGCGATGTTGAAGCTCAGGACGGCCGCGCCGAACAGCAGCGCGGCCAGGCCAAGGGCCGTGTAGCGGCTGCGCAGCACCGCGGCCCCGGTGGAGCGCAGCCGCGGCGCGGTTCCGTCCTTCCACGCACGGACCGCCTCGTGCGCCAGGCCCAGGATGACGAAGGGCAGCAGGAAGGCGTACACATGCCACCCAAGCAGCAGCGCAACGAAGGTCTTGGCCAGCAACTGCCGGAACCGTCCCTCCTGCACGAACACCACCATGCCGTGGAAGACCAGCATGACCGCGAACAGGTCCACGCTGACCTCGTTGGAAACCGCGTCGCCGTAGAACAGCATGTAATAGGAGGAGAACGCCATGAAGGTGGCGGCCAGCGCGACCCAGCGGCGGGAGATGATGCGGGCGAGGGAGTGGAAGGCCAGGAGCGCAGCGGCGCTGAACAACAGCAACATGAGCATTCGGGCCGCAAGGATCTTTGCGGACAGGTCGTTTCCGAAGGGGAGGATGGCGAGTTTGATGAGTGCGTAACCGCCCACGGGAAAGCGGCTGTACATCTGGTAGGCGGGGGCGCCGTCCGATCCTTGGCGCCGCGCCAGGAACAAGCGGAAAGAGTGGTCGGGCGACAGGTTCTCGGCTATGGCCAGGTTCTTCGCCGTATCCCAGTTATGCTGGAAGGGACGGTAGAAGTATCCCTTGTCCACGCTGCACAGGAACAACGTGGACAACGCGACCAGCAGCAACAACAGGGTGAGGCGTTCAGGCCGCTCCCGGCCGGGGGGCTCCCTCTTCCAACGATCGACGTTTGCGGCATGGCCAGGATCATGCATGGAATGATAATAGTGGATCGGCAAGTCCGGGTCCACTTTCCCGACAGTCCCGCTCATTCGGCTGCCGGAGGCGCCCCATGCTGACGCGGTTCGTGACCACCCGACGCGAGTCCTTTGCCGATGGCCATGCGTTCGGTTCCGTCGGACCTTACGAGGTCCTGGCCGGGACGGTCCACGGCGAGGCGTCGCCGGACCACCCGCTGCACGCGGGTCTCGTCAACCTCGGCCGCGCGCCCCGGAACCGCCGCGGCGCGGTGGAATACCGCTGCGACGTCCACCTGCTGAAGCCGCGGGACCTCTCCCAGGGCAACCGGCGGCTGCTCTACGAGGCCCCCAACCGGGGCAGCAAGCGCGCCCTGATGTTCCTCAACGACGCGCCCGAGTGCAATGACCCGGTGGCCCTGGAGCACGCCGGCAACGGTTTCCTGATGCGGCAGGGCTACACCTGGGTCACTTCGGGTTGGCAGGGGGACCTGGTTCCGGGCGGCCGCCGGATGACGTTGACGGCGCCGGCGGCCGCGGACGGGGGTCGGCCCATACGACGGCGGGTGCGCACCGAGATCTGCGTCACCCGTCCGGGGGTCCGCTCCTGGCCGTTGAGCGGGGACCCGCGGGTCCGCAGCTACCCCGCGGCGGATCCGGACGCCTCGGACGCGGAACTGACGGTGCGCATGCGCTCCTACGGTCCTCGCCGGGCGGTCCCGCCCGCGCAATGGGAGTTCGCCGAGGACGCGGTGGACGAGACCACCGGGCGCCGCGTCCCGGTTCCGAGCTCGTCCCACCTCCACGTTGCCGGAGGGTTCGTCCCGGGCGCCCTCTACGAACTGGTTTACACGGCCCGGGACCCGCTGGTCCTGGGGTTGGGGTTCGCCGCGGTCCGGGGCCTCGTGTCCTTCCTGCGATATGAAACGGAAGACGGCGTCGGCGCTGCGAATCCGCTGTCCGTCTCGGACGCGGTTATCGAGAAAGCCTACGCCTGGGGCCGTTCCCAGAGCGGCCGGTTCCTGCGGGACCTGGTGTATCACGGATTCAACGAGGACGAGGGCGGCCGGCGCGTGTTCGACGCGGTGTCCCCCCACGCCGCGGGAGGCGGGCGGACCTTCCTCAACTACGAGTTCGCCCGCCCCGCCACCTCGTGCCAGCAGCATACGAACCAGTGGGAGCCGGAGCTGTTCCCTTTCGCCTACGACATGCTGGAGGACCCCCAGACCGGGCGGCGCGACGGCATACTCAGGCGGCCCGCCACCGACCCGCTGGTGGTCCACACCCAGACCTCCACCGAGTACTGGCAGAAACGGGGAGCGCTGGCCCACACGGACGGTCGAGGGAACGACGTCCGCCTGCCCGACGGGGTGCGCATGTACCTCATCGCCGGCGCCCAGCACAACGCGCCGTACGGGAGCCGGGCCGGGATGCGGAAGACGAAGCACCCCACCAACCCCGTCGGCATCGGTCCGGTGCTGCGCGCGCTCCTGGCGGCCATGGACCGCTGGGCCACCGAGGGCGCGGCCCCGCCGGCGAGCGCCGTCCCCCGGGTCGCGGACGGGACGCTGGCGGCGCCGGAGCTCACGGGTTTTCCGGCCATCCCGGGGGTGGCCTTCACCGGACTCCACAACCGGCAGCTCTTCCTGGACTACGGCGACGGAGTCGCGGAGGGAAGGGTTGCGGCCCGCCCGAAGGAGCCTCCGGACGGCAGCGGCTACGTCGTCCTGGCGCCCGCGGTGGACGCGGACGGCAACGAAGCGGCCGGCATCCGGCTTCCGTGGACCACCGTGCCCCTGGCCACCCTTACGGGATGGAACCTCCAGTCCGAAGAGCTCGCGGAAGGCGAGCTGGCCGGCCTGTTGGGCGCCTCCCTCCCCTTCTCCCGAAACCGGGCCGAGCGCGAGGCCCGCGGCGACCCGCGCCCGTCCCTTGCCGAGCGGTACCGGAGCCTGGAGGACTACCTGGAAAGGGTGCGCCGGGAGACCGGGGCCTTGGTGGAGGCCGGCTTCGTGCTCGCCGAGGACGCGGACGCGCTGGCGGCGGACTGCCGGCGCGCGTTCCTGGACGCCGTCCCCGGCGGGACGCCCTGAACCTGCGCGGTCGGCGCTCGAAGGGAAATGCCCCCGGCGAGACTCGAACTCACGACACCAGGATTAGGAATCCTGTGCTCTATCCTGCTGAGCTACGGGGGCGTATGGGAAAGTCCCGCGGCGTTCCGCAGTCCGTCCGCGGACCCGCGCGGAAGCCGCCTGGGGAGCTTTCTGGCACGACCGGAAGCGGCTTGTCAAACGCGGCCGGAACCGCCCCGCGTCCGCAGGGGTCACGCGTCGGCCGGCACCTTCATGCCGCGTTGGACCGCAGGCCGGGCGCTGATGGCGTCGAACCACCGCTTCACCTGGGGGAAGTTGGCCAAGTCAACTTGGTGCATCTCGTGCCGCCCCACCCAGGGGTAGGTGGCGATGTCCGCCACCGAGTATTCGCCGGCAAGGTACTCATGCGCGGACAGGCGCTTCTCCATCACCCCGTAGAGGCGCCGGGCTTCGTTCTTGTACCGCTCGATGGCGTAGGGGACCACCTCCCCGGCGCGGAGGAAGTGGTGGGCTTGGCCGAACATGGGTCCCACGCCGCCCATCTGGAACATCAGCCACTGCATGACGTCGTGGCGCGGCCGGGCGTCCCGGGGCAGGAACCGGCCGCCGGCCTTCTCCGACAGGTACAGCAGGATGGCCCCGGACTCGAACACGCTGTAGGGGCCGCCGCCGGGTCCGTCCCGGTCCACGATGGCCGGTATCTTGTTGTTGGGGCTGATGGCGAGGAAGTCGGGAGCGAACTGCTCGTCCTTGCCGATGTTGACGGGATGGGCGGCGTAGGGCAGCTCCACCTCCTCCAGCATGACGGAGACCTTCCGGCCGTTGGGAGTCCTCCAGGTGTACAGATCGATCATGGCGCCTCCTTCCGTTTCCGTCCCGACCGGGGGAGTCCCCGGGACCAGCGGGAAGTTACGCCCGGATGGCCGCGGCCGTCAAGCGGAAGGACCGTCCGACGCCGAGAGCGTCGATGGCTTCGTCCGGCGGCGACTACCGGCTCGCCGGTATCTTTACCCTCCAGCTACGGGCGCCTTCGCTTGCGTGCAATCGTCCCGTCAGGATGCTGGAGACGGGGTAATCGGGGAGTGAAAAGATGGCGATGCACTTCCCCTCGAACAGCGTGTTGCTTTGCTGGGAGGGGATGCGAAGAGTCGCGCGGCGCTGCCTGCGCCTTTTGGGCAGGTCCCTGGGATCTTCCGGGACGAACTTCGCTATGCTCCATACTCCCATATCCTTCGAGACGCAGGGCTCCTTGACATGGAACAGCGCGCGGTCGCCGAGATAGACGTCGAAGTGGGAGCGCGCCGCAGGTTCTCCGGACACCACCCGTTGGTACGTGGCCCGGTACAATCCCGCCAAGTCGTCGATACCCGCGGAACCATACAGGAACACCCGTTGGTTACCGGGTGTGAGCAGGGCGTCGCTCTCCACGCGGTCGAGGGCGACGATGAAGTCCGCGGCGCGGGCGGCCACTTCCATGGCAGGGGACTGCGCCAGGACGCTTCCGGCGAGATAGTACCGCCATGGACGGGACTCCTCCATGACCTGCCAGGACCATTCCGGCTCGACGGACCCGAGGACCAGGACTGCCTTTCCCCGGGTGGTTTCGCGGATGGCCCCGAGTTCGGCCATGACGGTTCGTTGGATCTCGGCCCCCCGGGCGTCAGGGCGCCATCGCCGCTCCATCTGGAAGAGGGAGACCACGAAGGCGAGCAGGGCCGCAACCGCAAGGCCGACTACCGGTCCACGCCCCCAGCGCCTGCGGACGTACAGCAGGAGCAGTGAGTAGAACACCAGCGGGACGCCCACGTAGTACAGGGCCTCCTGAAGGTGGGAGGCAACGTGGTGGCGCATGGGAAGGGCCCAGAAGAACCCGGACAGGGCAAGGGTGGCCAGCAGCATACGGGACCGCCCTGGCAACAGCGACCTCGCAAGCCGAACCATGACCGTGGGGGCGAGCACCGCCATCAGCAACAACAGGAGGTAAACCGATAACTTCGGCGCCGAAAGGTCGGGCGGCGAAAAGCCTGACGCCGAAGAGGGAACCGAGGGGAACCACCCCTGCAAACCGGCTCCCCAGTCGGTCAGCACCGATGGAACGGATGCCCCGCAGACACGGTAGAACTGCTGTTGCAGGAAGGGCAGCCACCAATCATGGTCTTCGAGGATTCGGTTCTTCAGTCCGGTCCGCCTGAGCATGGACTCGAACGACGGCAGTTCGGTCACTGCCGTCCGGCCTCCCAAGGCAGCGTACTCGTTGGCGAAGTTGAAGCCCAGGACGGCCGCGCCGAAGAGCAGCGAGGCCAAGCCAAGCGCCATGTAGCGGCTGTGCAGCACCGCCGCCCCGGCAGAGCGCAGCCGCACAGCAGTCCCGTCCTTCCACGCCCGGACAGCCCCACTCCATAGGCCCAGGAGGATGAACGGCAGCAGGAACGCATACACGTGCCAGTCCAGCAGCAGCGCAACGAAGGTCTTGGCCAGCAACTGCCGGAACCGTCCCTCCTGCACGAACACCACCATGCCGTGGAAGGCCAGCATGACCGCGAACAGGCCCACGCTGTGCTCCACGGAAACCGCGTTGCCGTAGAACAGCATGTAGTAGGAGGAGAAGGCCGCGAGGGTGGCGGCCAGCGCCGCCCATCGGTGGGAGGCGATCCGGGCGAGGGAGTGGAAGGCCAGGAGCGCAGCACCGCTGAACAACAGCAACATCAGCATCCGGGCGGCGAGGATCTTGGCGGACAGGTCGTTTCCGAAGGGGAGGATGGCGAGTTTGATGAGCGCGTAACCGCCCACGGGAAAGCGGCTGTGGATCTGGTAGGTGGGGGCGCGGCCCGGTCCCGGTCCCGTTTCCAGCCACCGGAACAGCCGGAAATTGTGATCCGGCGACAGGTTATCGGCTATCGTCAAATCCTGCACGGAAGTCCACCTATGCTTGAAGGGACGGTAGAAGTATCCCTTGTCCACGCTGCACAGGAACAACGCGGATAGCGCGATCAGCAGCAACAGCAGGGTGAAGCGTTCAGGCCGCTCCCGGCCGGGGGGAAAGGATCTCCTTCTTCCAAAGATCGACGTTCGCGGCATGGCCAAGGATCGTAGAATAGAATGATGACAGCGGAGCGGTCAAGCTGGGCGTCTTCCCAACGGTCCCACTCATTCGGCTGCCGGAGGCGCCCCATGCTGACGCGGTTCGTGACTACTCGACGCGAGTCCTTTGCCGACGGCCATGCATTGGACGACACTGACGAAGGTGCGTCCAACACCGAACGAGGATGAAGACGGGTTGGAATCCGGTCTCCCATCGGATAACTCTACTGCGAGATGGGGGAAACGATGAGCGGACGCCGGCGCCGCGGCGCCATGCGCTTGCTCGGCTGGAACGCGCTTCTGTTGGCCGCGGGCGTCGCGCTGGCGGCGTTGGCCGGCGAGGCGTACTTCCGGCTGACCGCGCCGTTCATGCGGTCGTTCCTGCCCCTGGAGTTCGTCCCCGACGTCGGCCATCTCAGGCGGCCGAACACGGAGATACGCCATACCAACGGACTCGACTACTGGAACGTCTCCCGCGCCAACAGCCTGGGCTTCCTCGACCGTGAGCCCCCGAGCCCCGAACGCGCCGCGGCAACCTGCCATATATCCATCATCGGCGACTCCTTCGTGGAGGCCCTGCAAGTCCCCATCCACCGCAAGCTCCATGTCCGTCTCGAAGAACTCGCCGCCGGCCGGTTGCCCCGCCCGGACGTCACGACTTCGGCCTTCGGGATGGGAAACACCGGCCAAGTCCAGCAACTGCCGTTCTACGACGAATATGCCCGGCGGCTCCGTCCCGAACTGCTCGTGCTGGTCTTCGTTACCAATGATTTCATCAACAACGCGCCGCTTCTGAGGGTGGTGCAATTGGGCAAATGGGGCCAGAGACATCGTTTGGAGCCCACGGTGAGAAGGCGCTCGGACGGGGAATTGGAAGTGGCATGGCTCCTCCCCCGGGACCTGCTTCCATCCGTTTCTCCGACCCGGGCTTCGTGGGCCGTCCGCACAGAGGGGCAATCGGTGGAACGTTCGTGGCTCGCCCTCTGGTTGCAGGCCAAGAAGAAAGCCCTGTTTCCTCCCGAACGGGACCACCGACTCATCCGGGACGGGGAAACCCTGATGCGGCAGCCCGGCCATGCCGCGCTGCTCGAAGGATGGCGGCCCACCACCCGGCGCGACATGGTGCGAGTCTTCGCTCGCCGGGACCTGCCTCCCCTTTTCGAGGAGGCGCTGGAATACACCCGCTTCGCGCTGGAGCAGTTCAAGCAGCGCGCCGACCGGGACGGCGCCGCGCTGGTCATCCTGGCGACGCACGAATTGAAGACCCACGGAACCCGCGTGTTCGAGCGAACGAGCCAAATGGCCGCAACCCTGGACATTCCCGTCATCGACCAGGCCGACTACATCCTTCGCCGGGGCGCCGCGCTCACGGACGCCCAATGGCCCCACGACGGCCACTGGAACCCCGCCGGCCACCAATGGGCCGCAGAGGCCCTGCTCGAATACATCGAGCAACGCCCGGAGGTCTGCGCGTATTGACAATCGGCCCACCGTGTAAGAGACTGCCCGGCTGACGAAGCGTCCGCGTTCCGAAGCGGACGAAGGAGGCAAGGATGAGCGTCTTGAGGAGTCTCGAAGAACGTTGCGCCCCTTCCCTGGCGGCCCTCATCGTGGTGGACGTGCAGAACGACTTCTGTAGTCCGGAAGGGGCCCTGGCCAAACGCGGCGCGGACGTCGCGTCGGGGCTCCGTATGGTGCCCCGGCTGCTCGAGCTCATCGGCGAAGCGCGGGAAGTGGGCCTGCCGGTCATCTACATCCAGACCATCCACAGCGAGTGGACCGACACCCCGTCCTGGCTCTACCGCAAACCCAGCGGCATCGACCTCGACACCTGCCGTGAGGGGTCCTGGGGCGCGGATTTCTTCGAGGGCATCGAGCCCCGGGCGGACGAACGAGTGGTGGTCAAGCACCGCTACAGCGCCTTCATCAACACCGACCTCGACACCATACTCAAGGCCAAAGGGGTCGAGAGCGTGCTCATGACCGGCGTGGCCACCAACGTATGCGTGGAAAGCACCGCCCGGGACGCCTTCATGATGGACTACTACGTGACCATGGTGGACGACTGCATGGCCACTTCCGACCCCGCGCTCCACGAAGCCACCCTGGAGAACACCCGCCGCCACTTCGGCGTGGTGGCCTCCTCCGAGGAGGTCATGGAGACTTGGCGGGGGCTGGAGCGGAGGAAGAAGGCGCCGCCGGGGTTCTAGCGGCCTTCCCTTCTCCGGGGTCCTTCCCGGGGAACGAGAACAGCTTGCGCAGGAACGCCGGCGCCAGGGCCGACAGCGGGTTGACGGCCACCTCGGGCCGCTCCCGGGAGCCGGTGACCCGGTAGGTGGCCGCGAACAGCCCCTCGCCCTGCCCCACCTTCAGCAGGTCTCCAATCAGCGGAATGTTGCCCACGAAGCTGTTGAGCGTATAGGCCGGTACGATGGTGCCCCGGATGCGCACCGCGTCGGTCCGGAGGTCCACCGTTCCCTCGGCGTTGAGGCCCAGGGCCGTGCCCGCGGCCTTGGCGTCCTCCACCTCGAGGACGCCGCCCTCGACGGAGAAGGGCAAGGTGAAGGTGGAGAAGGCGATGCCGTCGCTGCGCAGCAGGTCCAGGAAGCCGGTCAAGGACGCGGCGGAGAGGATCTCGGCCAACGTCGAAGCGTTGACCACCCGGTAGTCGCGAACCGTCACCGTGCCGGTGACGGGCCGGTCCGGCAGGTCGTCGTGCACCACCGCGTCCATCAGCAGGCGGCCGCCGACGGCGTCCCGGTAGAGGTCGAAGGCGCGCGCCACCGCCCCTGCGTCGTTGGACTGCACGATCAACCGGCGCTTGGCGCCCAGGGGCTTCAGGGTCAGGCGCAGCGCACCTCCGGTGGGGAGCTTCCCTTCGAGGAACCCGGTGCGCCGGCCCCCGGGACCGGTGACGAAACGCCCGCGGGTATCGGCCAGTTGCCGGCCTTCCGCGGTGACCAAGCGCCCCACCTCCAGGTCCAGGGTCAACGGAGTCGATGCCGGGGCCTCATCCTCGTCCATGAGGCCCTCCAGGTACGGCCTCGCGTCGAGGCTCGCGCCGCTGACCGAGACGCGCCAACCCGCGTCGCCGTCCCGCTCCATGCGCCCGGCGACGTCGTTCCGGCCGTATCGGACGTGGGCGACCGTGAGGTCCCGGAGGGAGTCCCAACCGGGGCCCAGGGCCCCTCGTCCCAGAGCGCTGAAACTTTCGGTCCGGACGTCGATGGACTCCAGCTCGACGCCGCCGCCCGCGGGGAACTCGGCCCGGACGCTCACCTTCCCGGCCTCGCCTTCGGGCTTGTCCCACAGGATCTCCGGGATCTCCAGCCTCGCCTCTTTCGCGTCGATCTCGATGTCTGCCCGGGGCGGTCCCCGCCCCGGGTCCGTGAAGACCGCGCGAAGCGCGGCCTTCCCCTGCACGTAGGGCGCCGGATCGATCCCCAAGGCGGCCTGCCCCTCGGGCGTGAGGGCCATGGACAGGTCGTAACGCCGCGCGAACGGCGCGCCGCCGCCGAAGTTCTCCCGCCCGATGACGGTCGCAGGCGTGTCCTGGACCCGCACCGTTCCCCGGAGGTCCATGCCCGCGGGGTCCACGTCGAGGCGCAGCGCGGCCCGGGTCACGTCGAACCGCCCGTCGAACAGGGACATGCGGCCGTCCTCCACCCGGGCCGCGGCGGTCACCTCCACGTCCTCGGGCGCGAGCAGGGGCAGATCGACGGTGAAGCCGCCGCGCACCCTGCCCCCGACCCCCTCCGGCCGGAACCCCGCCTCGCCCGCCAGCCCCAGGCGCGGATGGTCCAGCAGGGCGAGCACGTCCGCGGCCGGTCCCTCCGCCTCCGCCTCCACCCGCAGGCGGGGACCCTCGCCGTGGATTCCGCTCAACCGTGCGGTCGCGCGCGGCGCCGCGACCCCGGACAGACGGCCGCCGCTCAACTCCAGTTCCAGGGAATCGCCGGTGAAACTCCCCGCCCCGTCCACCCCTTCCACCGGAGGCATGGGACGGAGGTAGTGGATGCGGGCGTCCTCGAACGCGAGCGTGCCGGAGACCGCCGCGGCCCCGCCCCCGCGGTCCTCCGGGGCTCCCGGTTCCATGGCGAGCTTCGCGTCCAGGCGGGTGATGACGCCGGCGTCGACGTTGTCCAGTATCCAGCGCCGACCGCCGTTGCCGACGGCGTCCTCGGGCCAGTAGTAGGAAAGCTCGTCGAACCGGAGCCCGAGGGCCTGGAAGCGCCCCTCGACGCCGACGCCGGCCGCGCTCCGCCGGAACACGCCGTTGAACAGGAACCTGGGTCCGGGGGTGTCGAGGCTGAAGGACTCCAACCTGAGCCGGGAGAGACCCGCGTCCACGGTCCCCACGGCCGCGAGCCGCCGCACCGGCACCGGCGCCCGGAAGACCTTGGGCAGCACGATGCCGCCGGCCTCGCCCCGGACTTCGAAATCGACCTCTTCCACCGCACCGGCCGGCGTCAGGCTCAGCGACGCCTTGCCCGAGAGCGGCGCCCGGACCGCGGACAGGGCCTCTGCGTGCCGGTGGAAGAACGCGGCGAGGCTTGCCGGGTCCAGTCGGGAGAAGGTGACCAGTACGTCGGTGCGTCCGCCGTCCCGGTGGTGGAGGACCAGGAACCGGACCCGGGCGTCGGCGTCCAGCGACAACGTACCGTTGACCTTGACGTCCCTGCTGTCCGCGTCGATGACGAGACCCACCTCGCGCAGGGCCAGGGTCCGGCCGGTGGACTCGTCCTCGACGGTGATGCGGGCCTCCGAAACCCCCACGTGCTCGAGCCCGGCCAGCAGGGAGTCCTCCCGGGACGGGGCGAGCAGGTAGGCCGCCAGGGCGCCCAGGGAGTCGTCCCCCGCGCCCTCCGCCGCGGCCAAGCCCATCCCCCCTTCCCTGCGGCGGACCAGGTTCGCCTGCGGCCCGATCAGTTCGATGGACGACAGCGCGACGGCCCGGCGCAGCAACGCGGCCCGGTCCAGCCCCAGGGACACCTGCGGCGCCTCCACCAGGGTGCGGCCGTCGGCCTCCGCGATGCGCACCCCGGTCATGCGGACGTCCGGCGCCTGGCGCCAGCCGCCCCAGGTCAGGATGGTGTCGTCGAAGTCGATGCGGTAGGGCGAGCCGTCCGGGTGGAGCGCTTCCTCGATGTAGGGCGAGAGGAAGCCCAGGGAGATGGGACCGCTCGACAGCCGCCACAGGAGCAGGGCCAGCACCAGGCCGAGGACGCCGAGCACGACCCCCGCGGCGTGGAGCGCGGTTCGGAGCATGGGGTTCATGGGGGTGGGTTCGTGGGGCGCGGGCGGGACAAGGCGGCCGTCCGGCGAGTCAGTCCAGCTCGATGCCGAGTTCCTCCAGGAGGGCCGCGGCCTCCGACTTGAAGTCGTCGTCGATGGCCCGGTAGAGGCTCTTCCCCTTGGTGTCCGCGTCCACGATGAAGGGCCCCAGCCGTTCCACTTCCACGATCCACATGGCCTCGGGCCGGCCGAGCTCGGGCCAGCGGCGTTCGACCACCCGGACCACGCGCGAAGCGTACTCGTTGTAGTTGCCGGCGCACACAACGTGGACGCAGCCGGAGCGCTGGCAGAAACCTTCCAGCCCTTCGAGCATTCCCTTGCCGATGACCACCTTGAGACCCAGGACCTCCACCGCTTTCTCGATCTTCTCGCGCCCCGCGAGCCAGCTCGGCATGGGCACCATGGCGATCATCTCCGCACGGTCAGGCCCTTCCCTGACCAGCGGCCCGCTGTGGAACACGGTCTCCGCCCCGAGCTCCTTCAGCCGTTTCCGGACCTCCTCCCCTCCCTCGGGGTCCAGCAGGCGGTCGTAGGTCAGGGAGCGGCAGGTGAACAGGCGTCCGCTGAGGGTGACCGAGTCCCCGGCGTCCAGGTCCCGCAGGGTTTCCTCGCTCACCGGGCTCTCCAGGTGGACCGTCCTCACGTCAGGCCTCCCGGTCCATCCAGCTCGACAAGGGCCGGCTCTCCACCCGGCCGTCGGCGTACATCCGCACCGTGGTCCGGCGCATGGCGGCGCACTGGAGATAGACCGCCACGGGCAGGGTCGCCATGTGGCAGAACGCCATCTCCACGTGCACGTCGAAAGCCGAGGTGGCCCCGCCCATGCCCATAGGTCCCAACCGGAGCCGGGAGACGTCGTCCATGAGCCGGTCCTCCAGTCGGGCCAGCTCCGGGTCCGGGTTGCGGTCGCCCACGGGCCGCAGGATGGCGGCCTCCTTGGCCATGCGGGCGCAGTTCTCGAAGGCGCCGCCCAGCCCTACGCCCACGAGGTTGGGAGAGCAGGTGGCGCCGAGACGCACCAGGTGGATGGTGGACTCCACGACGAACTTCCGCACGCCCTTCTCGCCGGCCGTGGGCGGCAGCACCGTGAACCTGCTGCCCACCAGCTCCGGTCCGCCCCCCACGGCCACGTTGGTGACCTCCAGGAAATCCGCGTCCGGCGCCACCCGGACCTTGATGTCCGGGCATCCCGGACCCCGGTTGGTGTTGGGGTTGTGGCGCGTCAGGGGATGGACCGCGTTCGGGCGCAGCGGGATCTCCGACGTGACCTCGGCGCTCACCTTGCGCAGGGTCTCCTCCAGGGCGCGGTAGCCGCCTTCCATCCGGTGGATGATCCCGGCGCCCAGGACCACGTAATAGGTCAGCAGTCCGGTGTCGGCGCAGAAAGGCATGTTCCGGGCCGAGGCCCCGGCCACCGCGTCCAGGTTCGCCTTGAGGTGGGCCTTGCCCAACTCGCTGGTCTCCCGCTCGTACCGTTCCTTCAAGGATGACTTGAAGTCCGCGGGCAGATCATACTGGTTGGTCTTCCATAACGCGGCAACCGTACGCGCGATTGCTTCCTGTCTCAGCATGGTTCGAGTCCCATGGTTCGAGACCTTTCGCCTTTCGGAGTCTTCCCACTCGCGACGGCACACTTACTTATACCATAGAGCGGTCTCGTCGAACACCGGACCGCGGGCCCCGGATCCGTCGCCCGGCAAGGGACGACCTTGCGGATACCGCGAGGGAGCGGGGCAAAGTTGCCCCGGCCTGCCTGTCTGCTATAGTCGCGGGAATGGCTCCATCGGATGCGCCTTCGAGAGACGGAGACGAATCGACCCCACCGTCCAGCGCCTGTCCCTCCCCCGGATTCCGGCCCGAACGCTTCACCCTGCCGTTGTTGCTGCTGGCGCTGTCCACGTTGTTCCTGTGCAGCGTGGACAAGGGATATTTCTACGGTCCGGACGAGCACAACGGGAATATGGGGATAACCTTGGCCATAGCCGAGAACCTGTCCCTCGAACACCGTTTCCGGTTGTTCCCGAGGCGGCGCCAAGGATCGGACGGCGCCCCCGCATACGACATGTACAGCCGTTTTCCCGTCGGCGGATACGCACTCATCAAACTCGCCATCTTCCCTTTCGGAAACGACCTCTCCGCAAAGATCCTCGCCGCCCGCATGCTCATGCTGCTCCTGTTCAGTGCCGCCGCGGTCCTGGCCTTCCATGCCCTCGCACGCATCACCTCCCGCCCCTGGGTCGCAGTAGCCGCCACCCTCGCGGCCTTCTCTTCCTACTACATGCTCTTCTACAACGACGTGGCGGTCCAGACCGAGGCCAGCGTGGACCTGTTCGCGGTCATGCTGGCCTTCCACGGCATGGTGGTGTTCGTGCAGGAGGGACGGTTCCCCCAGTTGCTGGCCAAGACCGGCGTTGCGCTGCTGCTGGGGTGGCACGTGTACGCCTTCCTGCTGCCCTTCATCCTCCTGGGCCTGGCGGGCGAGGCGATCCGGGCGTGGAGGGACGGGACCGCGGTGTGGCCGCGTGTGTGCTCTTCCGGGGCGGCGGTGCTGCGCAGCCGCTACGCGGCCCTTGGCTTGGCCGCACTGCTGTTCGGCATGGCCGTCCTGAGCTTCAACTTCGCCAACGAGTACACCGCGTTCCGAGGCGAGACCCCGGTGAGCGAACTGCCTTCGTTCCGGTCCATGCTCAGGCGCACCGGACTGGACCCGGAGGTGGAGGCCTCCTTCGACCCCGGGTGGTGGCTGCGCTTCCTGCGACAGCAGTTCCATCGTGTCCGGGTGGCATCGGTCCCCCTGGTGGTGAGCGACTGGGGGGCGGGTTTGCGGGGGTTGTTTCCGTCGGTCCCCTTTTCGGAGACCGGCCTTTCGTGGCCGGAGTTGTCGGTTTACGTCGTGTCGTTGCTGCTGGCGGCGGTGGCCTCTTTGGTGGTGGTCCGGCTTGCGAGGTCGCTGTTGGTCCGGCGCCACCGCCTGCTGCTGGCCACCCTTGCCCTGTCGGGGTTCTGCTGGGCGCTGCCCATGCGCCATAACGTGGCGCAACCCGTACACGCGCACGAGGCCCTGTACTACGTGGGCGTGCCGCTGGTGTCGTATTCGCTGCTGCTGCTGTACGTGCGCCGGCGCTGGGGGCGTGGGCCGGTGGTCGGCCTTGCGGTTGCGGCGCTGCTCGCCTTCGTGGCCTCTGCCTTCCAGATGGATCAACGACGGCGGGCTGACCCCCGTGCGGTGGAGGTCCAGAAGGCGGCCATGGCCGAACTCGGGGCCATCCGCGAGACCACCCGGGGAAAGGTGGTCATGCTCCTCGGGTCCGTCGGGCCGGAATGGTCCGGGCATCTCATGCACCAGTATCGCACATGGGACTACTACCTCGCCGGAAGCTTGCTGGCGCAACCCTTCGACATGGGAGTTGCCGCCGCCGACTTCATCCTCACCCACGACCGAGTAGAGAGCGACTCCCTGCTTACCCCTGAAAACGAACTGGTGTTCCTGTATGATTCGGCAGGTATCGACGACCTGGACGAGTTGTACCGGGCTACGTACCGGCATGCGGTGTCCGGAGACCTCGTAGCGCGTTCCCGGTTCGACGTCTATCTCGGTGACGACGCACTGACCCACGTCAAGGCTCCCTGCGTCCGGGAGGATTTGAGATGGAGGCAAGTCTTCGTGGAGGTGGTCCCGGAAGACCCGAAAAATTCCCACGAATGGCGCCTCCTCAGCGGTTTCAACTCGCGGATATGGAGCTCCGTCGTGCCATTCGAAGGGAAGTGCATCGCTGTCTTTCCCCTCCCCGATGATCCCGTCTCCCGCATCAGGACGGGACACCACGGACACCGCAGGGGGTCACCCGTATATGACGCGGAAGGCTGGAGAGTAGAGATACCGGCGAACCCTGCTCCCGATTGACCTCGCCAACCCCTCCTTTTTGCCGCTTGACAAACCCTTGCGGTCTCTTGCATCCTTCGCGGGTTCGGCGCCGGCCGAAACGCCACCGGGAAGGGAGCGGACGGATGAAGAAAGCGCCTGCCAAGTGGATGGGGACCAGCGCCGCGCTGGCGCTCGTGCTGGGCCTTTCGAGCGCCGCGTGGAGCGACGCGGACTTCTACAGGGGCAAGACCCTTCGGTTCATCGTCGGGGCGTCGCCGGGCGGAGGCTACGACACCTACACCCGCACCGCGGCGCGCCACATCGGCAAGCATTTCCCCGGAAACCCCACCCCGGTGGTGCAGAACATGACCGGCGCGGGGGGCCTCATCGTCGCCAACTACCTCTACAACAAGGTCAAGCCCGACGGCCTGACTGTGGGGGTGTGGAACAACGTGTTCCTCCTGCACGAGGCGCTGGGCTCCCGGCGCGTCCATTTCCAGGGACGGAACTTCGGCTGGGTGGGCGCGCCCGTCACCGGGTGGCCCAGTTGCGCGGTGATGGGGTTCACCGGAATCAGGACCTGGGACGACTTGGTGAAGTCCGGCAAGCCCCTCAAGGTGGGCTCGGCCGGGGGCACCGGCACCACCCTGCCCACCATCCTCAACATCGCTTCCGGCAAGAAGCTCTTCGACATCGTTCCCGGGTACAAGGGCACCTCCAAGGTGCGCCTGGCCATGCAGGCCCGGGAGCTGGGCGGAGTGTGCATGGCGTTCGAGTCCATGCGGGTCACCGCCCGCTCCATGCTCGACGCCGCGGGCGGCGACAAGCTCATCCCGATCCTGGTGTACGGCAACCCTCCCGACGCGGAGGTCCGGGACGTGCCCCGGGTGCGGGACCTGGTGAAGGGCGAGGACAACGTGGCCATGCTCCGGGCCTGGGGCGTCCAGTACAACTTCCAGCGCCCGTTGACGCTCTCGCCGGGCACGCCCAAGGAACGGGTGGCGGTCTGGCGCAAGGCGTATGCGGCCACCCTGAAGGACCCCGCTTTCCTGGCGGACGCCGGGAAGTCCAAACTGAACGTGGTGTACGTTTCCGGGGAGGAGGCCGACCGGCACGTGGACACGATCCTGTCCATGTCCCCGGAGACCAGGAAGCGACTCGAGTGGATGCTGCCCAGGTGACGTCCGGGACCTGACCGGAAACGGCTGCGGCGTCTCCTTCCGGGAGGGGCCGCAGCCCCCTACCCCGTCTCCACCACCGCAACGGCGCGGCACGGCGCGCCGTCTCCCCCCTCGATCCGGATGGGAAACGCGACCAGCGTGAAGGTCCGCGTGCGGACCTTGTGCAGGTTGGCCAGGTGCTCGATGAACGGGATGCCCCTGCCCAGGAAGGCGCGGTGCACCGGGAAGTCGCCGGGGTGCGGCGGCCCTTCCACCCGGTCCTGGGGCGAGTCCAGGGCCAACGCCCTGATGCGCTTCGACGCCAGCCAGCGGGCCAGCTCCACGGTGAGGAAGGGGTTGTCGAAATAGTAGTTGGGGTCGCCGAACATCTTGCGGTTCCAGCCGGTATGGAGCACCACGATCCTTCCCTCCAGGTCCTCCTCGCGGAAGCCCGGGGAGGAGCGCACGTGGTCGATGGTGACGCCGGTCCGGGGCCTGGCCTTGCGGCGCAGGTCGATCTTGACCGCGGGGCCCATGAAGCGCTCCAGCGGCACTTGGTCGATGGTCTTGCCCTCGGGGACGAAATGGAACGGCGGGTCGCAGTGGGTGCCCGTGTGGATGCTGGCGCGCATCTCGGTGTTGGAGCGCCCGTGGGTCTCGTGGGTATGGATGGGGTGGAACGACAGGCCCGGATGGCCCGGCACCACGGTCACCCGGGTGGTCAACGGCAGGCTCAGGTCGATGAGCTTCGGCATGGGGACTCCTTCCCGGACGGGCGCTCAGGCGGGATGGCGCTCCAGCCATTCCAGGTAGCGGCCCAGCCCGCTTTCGATGTCGTACCGCGGGGCGAAGCCGAGCTCTTCCCCGGTCCGCTCCATGGACAAGGGTCCCCGCAGGCTGTCGCGGAAGAACGGCGACAGGGCCCGGCCTTCCGCGAGGCGGAAGCGGAAGCCCGGTCGGACCCGCGCCAGAGCCGCAAGGACGTCGGAGAAACGGAGGTTCTCGCCGCAGCTCGCGTTATAGACCCGGCGGCGCAGGTCCGGCTTGCGGAAGGCCAGCGCCACGCACCGGGCCGTGTCCGACACGTAGGTGAGGTCCCGCTCCAGGTCTTCCGCGAGCTCCACCTCCCGGCCCGCCAGGGCCGCGCGGCACCAGTGGTACACCGGCGACATGACCGTGCGCATGGGGGTGGGGCGCTCCAGCGGGCCGTAGGGCGCCGAGATGCGCACCACCGCGCCGCTCATGCCGAAGAGTTCGAAGCAGCGGAGGACCACATCTTCCGCGGCGCGCTTGGTGACGCCGTAGATGCCCCGGGGTTCCGGGGGCCGCTCCTCGTCCAAGGGGGTCCCGGGGTCCCCGGGGCCGTAAACGCTCGCCGAGCTCAGGTGCACGAAGCGCCGGACTCCCGCGAGCCGCGCGGCTTCCAGCACGGTGGCGGCCCCGCCCACGTTCACGGTGGCGGCCTGCCGCGCGGCCTCCGCCTCCAACTCGCCGATGGCGGTGACCGCGGCCCCGTGGACCACCCCGTCCACCCCGCGGCGCTCCATTTCCCCGCACAGGAGGTCCAGGTCCAGGACGTCGCCCTGCACCCAGGCCACGCGCTTCCCGGCCGGCCCCAGGAGGTCCAGCGAGGCGTCGTCCGGCCCGTCCGCGGCGGAGAAAGAGACCACTGACTCGCCCGACTCGGCCAGTTGGGCCGCCACGTGGACGCCCACGAAGCCGGTCCCGCCGGTGACCAGCACGCTCACGCGCGGTCCCGCTCGCCGGCCGCGCTCCGTCCGGCGATCCTGCCGGTGATGAACGCTTCCGAGTTGTTGCCCGAGTTCAGGTACAGGTGTCCGAACACCCCGCCCATCTCGCCGGCGCAGTAGAGGCCGGGGATGGGCTCGCCCCGGCTGTCCAGCACCCGCTGGCGCCGGTCGTGGGCCAACGCCCCCTGGGTGTTGGTGATGACGGGCCAGACCTCCACCGCGTAGAACGGCGGCTTGAACAGGGGGAAATGGCTTCCGGCGAACCGCTGGAAGTCCACGTCCTCGCCCCGCTCGCAGAGCTGGTTCCAGCGCGCCACCGTAGCCGCCAGGGCCTGCTCCGGCACGCCGATGGCGCGGGCGAGCTCCTCGACGGTGGGAGCCTGCCTGATCCAGCCCCTGGCCAGCTCCGCGGTGTTGTCCTCGCTCCACTCGTAACGGTAGGCCGGGTCGTCGCTGATGGGCGTGAACATGGGGCCGGTGATGCGGCCGTTCTCGTCGAACACCATCCACGACGGTATGCGGGGGAAGTCCTTGATGTGCACGTCGTAGAGGCTCATGTCGCGCCAAGGGCTGTCCTGGGGCGCGGGCGGGTACTCGTCCATGTAGCGCTTGCCGAACCGGTCCACCACGATCCAGGGCATCATCTTCGGCCCTTCGTCGCCGCTCTTGAGGGAGAACTCCTCCCCGGGCCGGGGCATGTGGTTGGCCCCGTGCCGTCCCTGGATGCGGTGCCGGAAGGCGATGGGGAACTCCGGCGCCTTGAAGCCGTAGCCGCCGTGCACGTGCCACATGTGCCACAGGCCCGCGCCCGCCTTCTGCCCCATGAGCAGGCCGTCGCCGGTGTTGCCCGGGGCGCAGATGGGGTAGAAGGGCTGGGCCTGGAGGTACTGGAGCCGGAGCTGCTCGTTGTGCTCGAACCCGCCCGCGGCGAGCACCACCCCCTTCCGGGCCCTGATGCGCAGGCGCCTCCCCTTCTCCTCGGCCACCACCCCCGCCACCCGGCCGCTGCCGTCCGACACCAGTTCCCGCACGGGCGTGGAGAGCGACACGCGGATGTCCCGCTTGCGCACGTTGTCGTCCACCGCCTTGAACGCGATCCAGCCGGTGCCGTGGACTTGCAGCCACGGATAGCACTGGGCCCGGTCCGTCTTCACCGCCAGCAGGCCCAGGGCGTCTCCGGGAGGGCCGTGTTCGAAACGGTAGGTGCCGCCGGTGCCGCGCCGCTCCTGCACGGTCACGTCGGAGGCGTCGGCGAGCTCCTTCACGAACCCCGGGAGGGTGTGCAGCTCCCTGGCGAAAGCGTGGATCACCGGGTCCGGGACGGTGTTCAGGCACAGGCGCTTCAGGTAGGCGAACGCCTTGTCCACGTCGTCGGTGATGCGGAAGAAACCGCCGGAGAGGATGGAGTTGCCCCCGGGGCGCTCCATCTTCTCCAGGATCTGCACCTCGGCGCCGTGGTCGTGGGCCACGATCCCGGCCACGCCGCCGGAATACCCGTAACCCGCCACCACCACGTCGGTCTCCCGGTCCCAGGTTTCGTCCATCCCTCGACCCCTCGTCGGTTCCCCCGCCTTGCCGCCGCGGACCCGGTCAGGCCATGCCGAGCCAGACGAACAGTTCCCCCGGCGGGAACGGCAGGCGCAGCGCATAGTCGAAGAGCCCGTAGAAGAAGGCCCACGCCACCGCGGCCAGGGCCGCACTGACGCCCCATCCCTCGCCCGCGCCCAGCTTGAGGTAGAGCAGGGTCGCCGCCGCGGACGCGCCGACGAACCCCAGCAGCCAGATCATGAGGAAGAAGCCCCCGGTCCAGCCGACGATGGCCCCGGTGCGGCGGCGCAGGGCCGCGCGCTCCGCGGCCGCGGCGGCGCTCTCCGCCGCGGGGGCGGAAGCCGGACGGCGCCACTCCTGGACCAGTGCCCACAGGGCGAGGACCAGGCTCGGGACGCCCACCGCCAGGGGGAACAGGGCCGCGGACTTCTCCACCGCGCCGAAGCCGTAGAGGGCCTCTTCCACCACGTAGAAGAAGACCGCGGCCATGAAGAGCGCGAAGAGGAGACGGCCCCAACCGAAAGAGTTCCCTCCGGCCTCCTGCGGCCCGGCGTCCGCGTACGCTCCCCCAAGTTCGGCGCTCCCGGCGCCTTCCCTGCGCCGGCGGCGGCCCTGCCACAGGGGATACAGCAGGGCCAGGACGATCATGAGCGCGATGACGAGGACTCCGGGCCGGGCCACCCAGCTCATGCCGTAGATGCGGTTGGTGAGGAACAGGTTGTTGTCGGCGATGCCCCCCAGCACGAGCCCCAGCAGCAGGGGCGGGCGCTGCCAGTCGTAGCGCACCATCAGCCAGCCGACGGCGCCGAACAGCAGCACCACGATCATGTCGCCGAAGCTGTTCTTGACCGCGAATCCGCCCAGGTAGATGAGCAACAGCAGGAAGGGGATGAGATAAGTCCCCTTGACGAAGGTGACCCGGGCCAACTGCTTGAGGAACAGCAGGCAGACGGCCACGGTGACCACGTTGGACAGGACGATGATCCACACGAAGGAGAAGGTCAGGGTCAGGTGCTTGTGGGGGTTCAGCAGGTCCGGCCCCGGGACGATGCCCTGGATGACGAAGGCCCCCAGCAGGATGGCCATGCCCACGCTTCCGGGCACGCCGAAGGCGACGGTGGGGACCAGGGAGCCGCCCTCCTTGGAGTTGTTGGCTGCGCCGGGCCCCAGGACCCCTTCCACCGCGCCTCGACCGAAGCGCCCCGGGTCCCCGCCGCTCTGGACCGCGTGGGCGTACGCGACCCACTGGGCCGGACCGCCGCCCAGCCCCGGGATGAGGCCGATGTAGGCGCCGATGGCGCTGCACCGGAGCACCAGTTTCCAGTGCCGGAAGGTGTCCCGGATCCCTTCCATGACCCCGCCCAGCCGGCCCGGAGCGTCCCGGGCGATGCTGCTTCCCTGGGTCCCCAGCTCGATGATCTCCGGGATGGCGAACAGGCCCACGGTCACCGCCACCAGGGACAGGCCGTCCCACAGGAACAGGACGTTCCGGCTGCCGAGCAGGGGCTCCAGGGTGTAGCGGGACACGCTGGTGATCTCGTCGAGCCCCACCATGGCCAGCACCAGGCCGAAGCCGCCGGCCGTCAGTCCCTTGCACAGGTTGCCGCCGCTCAGGGACGCCAGGAAGGTGATGCCCAGGAGGCTGAGCATCAGGAACTCCGGCGCGCCGATGGAGAGCACCAGGGGCTGGACCACGGGGATGGCCAGGGCCAGCGCGAAGGCGCCGAAGACCGCTCCCACCAGGGAGCTCATGAGCGCCGCTCCCAGGGCCCGGCCCGCTTCGCCGTTCTTGGCCATGGCGTGGCCGTCCACGATGGTGGCCGCGGTGATGCCTTCCCCGGGGACCCCGAACAGCACCGAGGTGATGTCCCCGGTGGTGGCGGTGACCGCGTGGCTGCCCAGGAGGAAGGCGAACGCGGTGGTGGGGTCCATCTTGTAGATGAACGGCAGCATCAGCGCCAGGGTGGTGGCGCCGCCGAGCCCCGGCAGGATGCCCACCGCGAAGCCGATGGCGATGCCCACCAGCATGAACACGAAGGGGTCCTGCCCCGCGGCCGAGAACGGCAGGACCGCGGCGAGTCCGTCGAACAGCGAGCCGAAGTAGTCGAACATGGCTCACCCGGGGGGGACGCGTGCCGGCCCGGGCTTCAGGGCCACGGCTCCAGCGCGGCCGCGTTGCGGCCGGCGATGCGTCCGGTCACGAAGCACTCGGTGATGTTGCCGGCTTCCAGGTAGAGGTGGCCGAAGGACGAGCCGCACTCCCCGGCCGAAAAGAGCCGCGGGATGGGCTCGCGGCGCACGTCCAGGACGTGCTGCCCGGCGTCGTGCACCGGGCCTCCCTGGGTGTTGGAGACGATGGGCCAGACCTCCATCAGGTAGAACGGAGGGGTGTCGATGGACAGCCGGGTGCCGGGCAGCCGGTGGTAACGGTCCACCCCTTGGCCGGCGCACAGCCGGTTCCACTCTTCCACGGTCCCGGCCAGCGTCCCGGGGTCCGCCCCGGGGATCAGCGCGGCGATGCCTTCGAGGTCGTCCGCCTTGCGGATCCAGCCCCTCTCCACCTCCGCCAGGTTGTCTTCGCTCCACTCGTAGGAGACCTTCTCGTCGTGGACCGTGGGCTGCCCCACCGGACCCAGCTTGCGGCCCTTCTCGTCGAACACCAGGTAGGCGGGTATGCGGGGGAACTCCTGCCGGTCGGCGTCGTAGAACTCCAGCGCCCGGTGGCCGGTGTCCTGGACCGCGGGCGGGTACTCGTTCATGAACCGGCGTCCGTACTTGTCCACCGCGATCCAGGGCATCACCCAGTCCTCCTTGCGCGGCCCCCGGAAGCAGTGGCGGAACGCCAGGGGGAACTCCGGGTACTTGAACCCGTAGCTGCCGTGGAAGTGCCACATGTGCCACAGGGACGCCCCCACCTCCTGGGCCATGGTGATGCCGTCGCCGGTGTTGCCGGTGAAGAGCGTATAGACGGGCATGGCCTCGAAGTAGTTGCGCTTCATCTCGTCGTTGTTCTCGAAGCCGCCGCAGGCCAAGATGACCCCCTGCCGGGCCCTGATGGCGAGCTCCCGGCCCCGGTGCTCCGCCGCCAGCCCGACGATGCCGTGGTCCGGGTGCCGCACCAGGCGCCGGGCGGGCGTCGATTGCCGCACCGAGATCTTCGGGCGCGCCTCCACGTTGTCCAGCAGCACCTTGAAGAGGCGGGCGCCGCCGCGCAGCCCCTTGGCCCACTCGAACCCCTGGTAGCCCTCCATGGGCGCGATCTTGAAGCCGTCCAGCCCTTCCCCCCCGGGAAAGGGGTAGGTGCCGCCGTTGCGCTGCTCCTCCAGATCGAACGGCGTCTCCTTCACCAGCTCCTTCACGAACTCCTTCATCTCGGTCATGCCCCTGGCCAGGGCGCGCAGCACGTCGTCCGGGGTCCTTCCGGCGTTGGTGTGCCGGAGGTACTCGAACGCCTTGTCCTCGTCCACCGCGGTGGCGATGCCGCCGCCGGCCAGGATCGAGATGCCGCCGGGGTTGGGCATCTTCTCCACCAGGGTCACTTCCGCCCCGGCGTCCGCGGCCGCCACCGCGGCCACGCCCCCGGCGAAACCGAAGCCCACCACCACCACGTCGGTCTCCAGGTCCCATCGGGCCGGCAGCCCGTTGCCGTCTTTGCTCAAGGTCGTTCTCCTTTCCGGTGTCTCCCCGGTCCCCCGTTTTCAGGACCGGCCGGGCAGCGCCACCTCCGCGGCGCCGCGGGTGTTCACCACCTCGCCCTGCCGGGTCCCGGTGATCTCCAGGGTCACGGTCCCGGCCTCGGGGTCCCTGGCGGTGACCCGTGCCGTGTAGGTGGTGAGGTCGCCGTAGAGTCCCGGCCGGGCCACCTGCACCTTCAGGCGCTTCAGGAACCCCCGGTCCCCCATCCAGTTGGTCACCAGGGGCGCCACCCAGGCGAACCGCATCACGCCGTTGTCGAAGGGCGCCGGCATTCCGCGCCCCGCGGCCATGTGGGCGTCCTCGTGCTGCTGGGAGTACTTGACGGGAAAACCCGTCACCGGGTTCACCATGGCGGTGTGCATGGCCTGGGTGAGGTCCAGGTAACCCCGGCGTCCGGCCTTGTAGGACGGCCCGATGGCCGCGTTCCACGCCACCATGTCGCCGATGGTCAGGGGACCCCGGACGATGGACGGGACCTCGTGGCCCACTTCCACGTCCTCGAAGAACAGCGGGTCCGCGCCCCGGCGGCGCTCGCTGCGCCATACGGCCTCCAGCCGCTCCAGGTCCTCCCGGCCGTAGCGGGGCGTCCGGTGCTCCATCATGGTCTGGAGGCCGACCTGCGTGGCCATGATCATGGTGCCCGTGGCCCGGGCCACCGGCTCGTCCCGCTGGTTGTAGTAGTCGATCTCCGAGATGACGAAGTTGAGGCGCCGCCCCTCCCGGTTGCGCTTCTCGAAGGACTCTTTCTGGCGCGGCTCGGAGCGCAGGGCGTCGCCCGCGTGAACGCGCTCGAACCACTCTACTTCCACGCCGCCGATGAGGGACGCCAGCGGGGCCTTCACCGGCGCCCCGTGGAGTATGGGGTAGCGGTTGGCGAACACGAACGCGGGAGGCGCCGGGACCCTGGGGTGGGACGCGCCCGCGGCGTATTCGGGGTCGGTCCAGAGGGGGTTGTCGTCGTCCGTGCCGTAGGCGAAGTGCCGGATGGCGTCCTCGGTCACCGAAGTCACCCAGGGCTTGCGCTCCTCCACCACCGAGCCGGTCATCCGTTCGGTCAACGCCTTCCAGGCGTCGATGGCCGCGTCCACCTCCGCCATATCGACTCCCTCGTCCGCCTTCATGCACCCTCCTGCCCCACCGGGTCGGGGCCGGTGATGGCCCGTATCTCCTCATCCGAATAGCCCAATTCCCGCAGCAAGGGAACCGTGTGGGCGCCCAGGGCGGGCGGGTCCGCGCGGCGCGGCAGGTCCGCATGCCGGAAGTCCAGGGGCAGCCCGGGCAACGGCGACGACGTCCCGTCCGGCGCGGTGAGCTCCGTCATGTGCCCCCGCGCCGCCAGGTGGGGATGCTCGAACAGGTCCATGGGGGTGTTGACCGGCGCGTGGGGGATGTTGGCCGCCTCGAGCCGGGCGACTATTTCGTGGAAATCCCAAGCCCGCGCCAGCTCTTCGGTGCGCCGGGTCAAGCGGGCGAACTCCCTGCGCCGGCCCGCGTTGCTCCGCAGCGCCGCTTCGGCCCAGAGGTCGTCCAGCCCGAACTCGCGGCAATAGGACTCCCACTGGACGTCGCTGGTGACGCCGATGAACACGTGGCGCCGGTCCCGGGTCTCGAACACCCGGTAGATGCCCCATCCCAGGTCCTGCCCGACGCCGCGCTCGGTCATGGGGGCCGGCGCCTCCCCGGATATCCCGGCCTTGGCGATGTGCTGGGACACCAGGAACACCGCGGTCTCGAACAGCCCCACCCGGATGTCGTTGCCCCCGCCGGCGCGGTCGGGGTCAACCCGGTCCCTCCCCTGCCCTGCCTGCGCGCCGCCGCCTCCGCCGTCGTCGTGCCGGCGCCGGAGCAGCGCGGCGAGTATGCCGATGACCCCGAACAGGGCGCCGGTCAGGTCCACCACCGAAGCGCCCGCCCGCAGGGGCGTGCCCGGAGGGCCGGTCATGTAGGCGAGCCCGCCCATCATCTGGGCCGGCTCGTCCAGCAGGTTGCGCCCTTCGTAGGGTCCGGCCAGGAACCCCTTGATGCCGCAGTGGAGCAGTCCCGGCCGCATCCGTTGCATGGCCTCGAAGCCGAGGCCCATGCGCTCCAGCACCTCGGGGCCGTAGTTGTCGATGACCACGTGGGCCGTGCGCAGGAGGCGCGCGAACGCGTCCCGGCCGCGCGGGTCCTTCAAGTCCAAGGCGATGCTGCGCTTGTTGCCGTTGAAGGCCAGGAAATACCCCTGGTTGCCGCGGCTGAACCGGGCCTGGTCGCCGCTGCCCGGGCGCTCCACCTTGATGACGTCCGCGCCCAGCGCAGCCAGGACGAGACCCGCGGTGGGACCGGCCACGATGTGGCCGAGCTCCAGGACTCTGATTCCGTCGAGCATTTCTTACCGAGGGAGGTTCGGACAGGCTCCTAGCAAAGCGCCGTTCGCCGTGTCAAGCCGCAGCGGACGCGCTCGGCCGCGGGGATCCGTTCCTCCCGGGGCGGGTCCGCGGAGGGAAACGCCAAACCATCATCCCCGTTCCTCCCGAGATCATTCCCGTTCGTCCTGAGCGTAGCGAAGCGAAGTCGAAGGACGCGCTTTCCCGGGGGAGCGCCGGCATGGAGCGGACCTCCCGGGGGGCTACCGGAGCCGGCTCGGAAGCTCCATCTCCAGCACGCCGGGGCGGCCCGTCAGGCCGGCCTGACGGGCCCAGCCCGCCAACCGCGCCAGCGTTTCGCTCCAGACGGGGGCCGCCGGAACCGGGGCGTCGGCGTCCCAGTCCCCCGCCAGTTCCTCGAGCAGGAGCCGCACCGCGGACTTCCGGGGCGGGAGCACCTGCAGCCGGAGCACGCTGTCCGGCGGCAGGCCCAAGGCTTCCCGCGCCGCCCGCAGCGCCGCGGCGTACCCCCCGAGCTCGTCCACGAGTCCGCGCTCCCTGGCGTCCGCGCCGGTCCAGACCCGGCCCTTGGCCGCCCGTCTCACGTCCTCCTCCGGGAGCTTCCGCCCTTCGGCCACCTTGGCCACGAAGTCGTCGTAGACGACGTCGAGCAGTCGCTCCAGGCGCTTCCACTGGTCCGGGTCGTAGTCGTGGAGCGCGCTCCAGAAGGTCGCGTTGGGGTTGACCGCCACCTGGTCCCAGGACACCCCCAGCTTCTCCCACAGGCCCCGGACCACCACCTTGCCCGCGGCCACGCCGATGGAGCCCGTGAGCGTGCCGGGCTGGGCCACGATCCGGTCCGCGGGGGCGGCCACGAAATAGCCCCCGGAGCCCGCCACGTTCCCCATGGAGACGATCACCGGCTTGCGGCGCCGTCCCGCCCGCGCCACCTCGCGCCGGATGGCGTCCGAGGCCACGTAGGAGCCTCCGGGACTGTCGATGCGGAAGACGATGGCCCGGACCTCGTGGTCCTCCACCGCGCGGCGGAACGCCCGGACGACGCTCTCCGATCCCATGGACACGCCGCCCCCGAGGGGATCGTAGCGGTTCCGCCCTCCCCGGACCTGGCCCACGCCGTAGATCAGGGCCACGGTGGCGGCCGGCTCCCCCTCGGGCTCCAGCCTCCTCCCGTAACGGAACAGGGGCAGGAACTCCGCGTCCGCTCCCAGCCGCTGCTCCATCATGCGGCGCACTTCGTCGCCGTAGCGCAGCCCGTCCACCAGCCCGGCTTCCAGGGCTTCCCCTGCGGACAGGGGCGCCCGTTCCATCAACCCGCGGACGTCCGCCCGGGAGAGGCCCCGGCCTTCCGCCACCCCCGCGGTCACCTGCTCCGACAGGGACCGGAGGACCCGGACCAGGGCCTCCCGCTGAGGGGGGGTGAAGCCGCGCTCGCTCAAGACCCCCTTGATGCCCTTGTACTCCTCCCGTTCGTCCAGCCGGGGCTCGACGCCCAGCTTCTCCAGCGCGCCCTTCACGAAGTAGCGCTGGGCCAACAGGCCCGTGAGTCCCACGTTGCCGGAGGGTTGCAGGTAGATCTCGTCGAAGGCCGCGGCGAGGTAGAACGCGTCGTTCCCCGGGCCGAACTCCCCGAAGGACTCGGCGAAGGCCACGGCCGGCTTGCCCGACTGCCGGAACGCGAGGACGGCGTCGCGCAGCTCCTGGACCTGCGCCCATCCCATGCCAGAAGCGCCGATGCGCACCATGAGGCCCAGGACCCGAGGGTCCGCCTTGGCCCGGTGGAGGGTCTCCACCACCCTCCAGAGCCTCGCGCCGGGGGTCCTGCGCCGGAGCAGCCGGGTGAAGTCGGGGGGCGCGTATTCGACGATCTGGCCGTGGAGTTCCAGGACGAGGACCGTCCGTTCCGGCACCGGCAGGTCCCGTGCGGAGAAGAACCACACGGCTGCGGCAAGGCCGGCCGCGGCCAGCACGGCCCCGGCGCCCACCACCATGAGAAAGATTCGGACGATACGCATGGACCCTCCTCGACCGGTTGGTTGCCCCCGGCGGAGCCGTGCTCGCACGGCGCGGCTCCATCTGCTACACGTGTGACCCTCTGCTACGCCTGTGGCCCCGGACCCTCCGAGACATGCTGCGAATCACCAGCCGTATCCAACTGGACGAGCGCGAGATCGAAGAGCGCTTCATCCGCGCCTCCGGCCCCGGCGGGCAGAACGTGAACAAGACGTCCACCGCGGTGCAACTCCGGTTCGACGCCGCGGGCTCCCCCTCGCTGCCCGAGGCGGTGCGGCAACGGCTCCTGCGCCTGGGCGGCGCGCGGGTGGACAAGCGCGGGGTCCTGACCATCGAGGCGCGGCGTTACCGGGACCAGTCCCGCAACCGGGACGACGCCCTGGAGCGCCTGGTCAAGCTGGTCCGCAAAGCCGCGGAACCGCCGGCGCCCCGCCGCAGGACCACGCCGTCCCCGGCGTCCAGGCAGCGGCGGCTCGATGACAAGCGCATGCGGGGCGAGCTCAAGAAGGCGCGGCGGCCCGACCCGGCCGAGTGACCTGCCCCGGGGCGGCGGATCAGTGCAGGGTGGGAGGCTCGTCGTCTTTCCTGTTCCCGTCGATGACGCGGAACCGCCGCTTCAGGCGGGCCAGCCGGAAGAGGTAGTACTGTTGCTTGACCGTGGCCCAGGTGCGCCGCCAGCGCAGCGCGTACCCCCACCGGAGATAGACGTAGCCGAACAGCATGCCCCCGAGGTGGCCCAGGTGGGAGATGCCGGAGTTCCCCGGGCTGAGGGACGAGAAGAAGGCGATGGCGCCGATGATGAGCACGAAGTACTTCATCCGGATGGGGAACAGCAGGTAGAGGTAGATCACGTTGTCGGGGTAGAGCCGCCCGTAGGCGAGCAGGACCCCGTAGATGCCGGCCGAGGCGCCGATGGTGGGTATGGCCTGGTTGGGCTCCAGGAGCAGCACGCACAGGCCGCCCCCCACGACCGACACCCAGTAGTACTTGAGGAAGGGGCGCGTTCCCCACGCCCGCTCCAGGTCGCAGCCGAACATCCACAGGGCGAGCATGTTGAACAGGATGTGGAACAACCCGAAATGGAGGAACTGGTAGGTGAAGAGCTGCCACACGTGGAAGTCCTGCCACACCAGCCGGGGGACCAGGCCGAAGATCCACAGCAGCGGGCGGCCCGCCAGCCAGGGAAGCTGCAGCACGAACACCGCGACGTTGACCGCCAGCAGCCACTTGACCGCGGGGGTCACCGGCCCCCCGAAGCTGAACGAGCCGTAGGCCGGCTGGGTCCGGTACATCATGGAGCCAATATAACGGATTGCATGATGCACCGTAAGCGGCTAAAGGAACATCCGGACGATCGGAGGGCGTGAGCGCGTCCTTCGACTTCGCTACGCTACGCTCAGGACGAACGGGGACGGGAGTGTCAGGGCGAATGGAGACGGGAGGATCAGGGCGAACGGGGATGAGAGGGTCAGGACGAACGGGGACGGGAGGATCAGGGTGAATGGAGACAGGAGTGTCGGGGCGAGGGAATCCATCCCGGATGTCTCGATCGTTCGGAGGTGCCTGAAGGTGGGGTTGGCATGAAGGTTCTCATCACCGGCGGCACCGGCGTGAACGGAGCGGCCGCGGCGCGCCTCCTGGTGGCCCGGGGACAGCGCCCGGTGCTGCTGGATAACCGCGTGGACCTTTCCCTGGTCGCGGACATCGAGGACCGCGTGGACCTGGTCACCGGCGACGTGCGGGACGGCGCGGCGTTGCGGGAAGTGGTGGCGGCCCATGCGGTCACCCACGTGGCGCACATGGCCGCGCTCATGCCCGGGCCGGCCGAGGCCAATCCCCGCCTCGCCGTAGCCGTGGGAGTGGACGGGACCCTGAACGTGCTGGAAGCGGCCCGGGCGTGCAACGTCCGGCGCGTGGTCTATACCAGCTCCAACGCGGTCACCGGCGACATCCGCGGCCGCCACGGGCACCCGGAGTTCGCGCCCCTGGACGAGTCCCATGCGCCGGACCCATCGGACCTGTACGGCGTCACCAAGGTGTGCTCGGAGGCCCTGGGCGCCTACTACCGCAGACGCTACGGCGTGGAGTTCGTGGCCCTGCGCTACCCCTCCATCTACGGTCCGGGAAAGCTCGCCCGGCACGGGGTGCTGGCCCTGTACGGGAAGATCATCGAGGACGCCATGGCCGGGCGGGACGTGGCGGTCCCCCGGGGCGGCGACCAGCGCAACGACGTGGTGTACGTGGGGGACGTGGCCCGTTCCGTTGCGCTGGCCCTGGAGGCCGAGGGCCTCACCCAATGGACCTTCAACGTGGGCGCCGGCCGGGGCGTCACCCTCAAGGATTTCGGCGAGGTGCTGCAACGCCTGTTCCCGGAGGCCAGGATCGACATCGGCCCGGGCCTGGACTTCCGCGACGGCTACAAGCAGAGCTACTGCGTCTTCGACATCGGCAAGGCCCGGGAGCAACTGGGCTACGCCCCGCAGTACGACCTGGACGCCGGAATCAGGGACTACGTGGAAAGCGTCCGGCGGCTGGGCCTGCCGGTCTGACGCGGCGCCGGTTCCCCCGGTTGCCCCCCTTCCCCGCGGCCGCGGACCACGGGCCGCCGCGGCCTCCCCCGCCGGTCCGGTAGTCCTGCCAACCCGTTTGTGCTATCGTCCCGGCCGGACGCGGGGACAGCATAGACGCGGGGACAGCAGGAGGTCCGGGTACATGAAACTCTACCACTTTCCGCCGTCGACGAACTCGTTGAAGGTGCGCATCGCCCTGATGGAAAAGGGGCTGGAGTTCGAGAGCGTGGTCATCGACCTGACCCGGAAGGAGCAGAAGGACCCGGCGTACCTGAAGATCCATCCCCTGGGCCAAGTGCCCGCCCTCGACGACGACGGTTTCATCGTCTATGACTCCACGGTCATCAACGAGTACCTGGAGGACGAGTACCCGCATCCGGCCCTGCTGCCCGCGGATTCCGAGAACCGCGCCCGGGCGCGTCTGATGGAGGACTACCGCGACAACCGGGTCAACCCCCACTTCGTCACGCTGATCCACGAATACCGGAAGCCGGAACCGGAACGCGACCCGGCGCTGGTCCGGGAGGCCCAGAGCAACATCGGGTCCGCCTTCACCGCGGTCGAGAGGCAACTGCAAGGCAGGGAGTACCTGGCCGGCTCGTTCAGCCTCGCCGACATCTCCTTCATGCCCAACGTCGCCCTGCTGGAACGGTTCGAGGTGCCCCTGGACCCGGACTACAAGAACGTGGCCGCCTGGATCGAACGGCTGCGCGCCAGGGCCAGCTACGCAGCCACCCGGAACTAGGAACCGGTCCGGGCAGGGAACCCCGGTTTCCGGGTCGAGCCCGGAACCGCGGCGAGGGATGTCTGGCCTCGTCGGCGCCGAAACCCTGGGAGAAGACAGTCTCCCGCACCCCGTAAGCGGAAGCCCGAGTACACGACATGCGGCGGTTGCTTGCCTGGCTGGTGCACCTCTACACGGCCCTGGGCGCGGCCGTGGCCCTGTTCACCGCGGCGATGGTGGCCCAGGGCCGTTACCGCGAGGCCCTGGCGCTCATGGGCTTGGCGCTGCTCCTGGACGCCACCGACGGTACTCTCGCTCGTGCTGCGCGAGTGAAGGAAGCGCTGCCGGGGGTGGACGGCGCCCGGCTGGACGACGTGGTGGACTACCTCAACTACGTCTTCGTCCCCTGCTTCCTGCTGCTCCGGGCGGAACTGCTGCCTGCGGGCTACGGGTCGTGGATTGCGTGCCTGCCCTTGATGGCGAGCGCCTACGGCTTCTCGCAAACCAACGCCAAGACCTCCGACCACTTCTTCCTGGGTTTCCCCTCCTACTGGAACGTGGCGGCCTTCTACTGTTTCGTGCTGGACACCGGCCCCCGGCTCAACGCCTTCGTGCTCGTCCTGTTGTCGGTGATGGTCTTCGTGCCGGTCCGATACCTGTATCCGAGCCGGAACGCCGTCCTGCAGCGACTCACCCTCACCTTGGGGACCATCTGGGGCGCGCTCTGCATCACGGTCGTGTACTCCCTGCCGGACCCCCCTTACGGGTTGGCGGAGGCGTCGCTCTTCTTCCCTGCCTATTACCTGCTGCTGTCCTTCTGGTTGCACCTGCGGCCCGATGCCGTTAGGCTGAAGTCTCGGGACCCGTTCCAGTGACGCCCGAAGGCAAGCCGTCGGTCGCCTTGACCTGGGGAGCCCCTGCCAGCCCGTGTTCCCGCGAGCGTAGCGAGGTATCCGATGAAGCGAATCACCGAAGAAGACCCCGAGAGCCGTTCCGCTGACCTGGTGGCGGACAACATCGCGCAGTTGGCTCGCCTCTTCCCGGAAGCGTTCACCGAAGGCAAGGTGGATTTCGCCGTCCTGCGCGAATTGCTCGGCGACGCCGTTGACGAGAGCGATGAGAAGTACGGCCTTGGCTGGCACGGCAAGCGCCGCGCCCGCCGATTGGCGCTGACGTCGAGCACCGGCACGTTGCGCCCATGCCCCGAGGAGAGCGTCGAGTGGGACTCGACGCAGAACATGATGATCGAAGGCGACAACCTGGAGGTGCTCAAGCTGTTGCAAAAGAGCTACACCAACCAGGTGAAGCTCATCTACATTGACCCGCCCTACAACACCGGCAAGGATTTCGTATATCGTGACAACCACAGGGACGGGGTAACGAACTACCTCAAGATCACCGGACAGCTCGACGGCAACGGCGACAAGCTATGCTCGAACACCGAGACCTCCGGCCGGTTTCATACGAACTGGTTGAACATGATGTACCCGCGGTTGAAGATCGCGCACACCCTTCTGCGGGAAGACGGCATCATCGCGGTGTCCATCGACCAAGGGGAACTTTCCAACCTGCAGAAGATGATGGACGAGCTTTTGGGCGAGGAGAACCGCTTTGCCGTCCTGACGCGGCGCGCCATGCACACGGTTCGCAATTCGAGCAAGGATTTCAACCTGCACGCCGACTATCTGCTCGTGTACGGGCGCAACAAGGCGTGGTTCGAAGAATCGCCAGAGCGGTACATTCGCCAACCGCAGGACAAGTCCGGGAACTATCCTCACGACGACGGCGACGGGCGCGGCCCCTACAAACTCGATCCGCTTCACGCGCGCAACTACTACACACCGTACCGGCACGAGTTCGCGAACGGCGTGGTGTGGGAGCCGCCCAAGGGACGCTATCCTGCATACGCGCCCGACACGCTCACAAGAATGGATCGGGAAAACAGGATAGCGTTCGAGCGCGGCGAGCCCAAGGCGAAGCGCTACCTGGCCGAGGTGCAGGAAGGCGTGCCTCCCGACACCGTTCTCGACCCCAAGGACGTCGGATTCAATGCGGAAGGCACCAGGGAGCTTCGGGAGGTGTTGGGCGCTGACAAGGTGTTTCCGCAACCCAAGCCGACCCGCCTCGTTCGGTATCTGCTGCAACTCGCCAACGATAGAGATGCCATCGTGCTGGACTTTTTCGCGGGGTCCGGCACGACGGGCCATGCCGTCATGGCGCAAAACGTGGAGGACGGCGGCAAACGCCGCTATTTCCTGGTGCAGTTTCCGGAACCCGTTGACGAAGACAACAACGGACATCAAATGGCCGCCGAGTTTCTGGAGAACGCCGGCAAGCGTCACAATCTGTCGGAACTGACCAAGGAGAGACTGCGCCGCACGTCGGCACTCCTGGGTTCGGAGCCGGCCGTAGAGATGGATCTCGGCTTCCGCGTGTTCAAGCTCGACAGTTCCAACATCCGGGCATGGGAGCCGGATCGGACCAACATGCCCCAATCCCTTCTCGACTACGTTGACCACATCAAGCCGGACCGCAGCGAGGACGACCTGTTCCACGAGCTGCTGCTCAAGCTCGGTTTCGACCTTTGCGCTCCGGTGGAGCAACGCGAGATCGCCGGCAAGCGCGTCAACGCCGTCGCCGACGGCGCCTTGGTGGCCTGCCTCGCGGACTCCATCGAAGGCCCCGAAGTGGATGAGTTGGCCTTGGGCATCGTCGCGTGGCGGGACGAGATGAAGGAGGCGGAAGACATCTCCGTGGTCTTCCGGGACGGCGCCTTCGAGGACGACGTGGCCAAGGCGAACATGACGGAGGTCCTGCGGCAATACGGCGTCAAGGACGTGCGGAGCCTGTGATGAAACTGCGATTCGAGCCGGACCTGGACTATCAACAGGACGCCATCGCGGCCGTCCGCGATTTGTTCCAGGGCCAGGAGACCTGCCGCACGGAGTTCACGGTATCCCGCAGCCTCACGGCCCGGCTACTGGGACTCCAGGAAGGCGGTCTCGGCGTCGGGAACCTGCTTCAGCTATCGGACGAGTCGCTGCTGGCCAACCTTCGGCAAGTGCAATTGCGCAACGGCCTGTTGCCGGCGGAGTCGCTCGAATCCCGCGACTTCACGGTGGAGATGGAGACCGGCACCGGCAAGACCTACGTCTATCTGCGGACGATTTTCGAGCTCAACCATCGGTACGGGTTCACGAAGTTCGTCATCGTGGCGCCGTCTGTGGCCATCAAGGAAGGCGTCAACAAGTCGCTGGACATCATGGGGCCGCACCTCCGCGCCCTGTATTCGGGCACGCCGTTCGAGCACTTCGTATATGACTCCACCAAGCTGGGGCAGGTTCGGAACTTCGCCGCCAGCCCGCAAGTGCAGGTCATGGTGGTGACGGTCGGCGCCATCAACAAGCGCGACGTCAACAACATCTACCAGCCCAACGAGAAGACCGGCGGCGAGAAGCCCATCGACCTGGTGCGGGCCACCAACCCGGTGCTGATCGTGGACGAGCCGCAAAGCGTGGACGGCGGCTTGAAGGGACAAGGGCGGCAGGCGCTTGCGATGATGAACCCGCTCTGCACCCTGCGCTACTCGGCCACCCACGCGGACGAACACCACATGGTCTATCGGCTCAACGCGGTGGACGCTTACGAGCGCAAGCTGGTGAAGCAGATCGAGGTAGCCGCGGGAGTGGTCGCGGACGACCACAACCGGCCCTATGTCCGCCTGGTGGCCACGCGCCGGCAGCGGGGAGTCATCTGGGCCGAAGTCGAGGTGGACGCGGCGACCCCGGGAGGCGGCGTGCGGCGCGTCACGCGGAAGGTCACCGATGGCGACGAATTGGAGCAGAAGACGCGCCGCGAGGTGTACCGCGGTCATCGAATCGGCGAGATCCGCGTCCAGCGCGGCAACGAGTACCTGGAACTGCGGCTGCCGGACGACGAGCACTGGATGCGGCCCGGGGACATCCACGGCGGCGTGGACCCGGTGGCCGTTCACCGGGAGATGATGCGCAAGACGATCCGCGAGCACCTGGACAAGGAGATGCGGCTCCGGGCGCAGCGCATCAAGGTGCTCACGCTCTTCTTCATCGACAAGGTGGGGCATTACCGGCGCTACGACGCCAACGGCAACCCCGTCAAGGGCGAGTACGCGCGCATCTTCGAGGACGAGTACCGGCGGGCCGCGAATCGGCCAGAGTACCGGGCGCTGTTCGAGGGCGTGGACGTGCAGGAGGCCGCGGAACACGCCCACGAAGGCTACTTTTCCGTCGATCGCCGAGGCGGCTGGACCGATACCGAGGAGAACAACCAAGCCAACCGCGACAACGCCGAACGCGCGTACCGTCTCATCATGCGGGACAAGGAGAGGCTGCTCGGCTTCGAGGAGCCCTTGCAGTTCATTTTCTCGCATTCGGCGTTGCGCGAAGGCTGGGACAATCCCAACGTGTTCCAGATCTGCGCCCTGCGGGACATTTCGACGGAACGGGAGCGCCGTCAGACCATCGGCCGGGGCTTGCGCCTTTGCGTCAACCAGGAGGGCGAACGGCAGCGCGGGTTCGAGGTCAACACCCTGACCGTCGTCGCCCGCGAGAGCTACGAGGAGTTCGCCGAGAACCTGCAACGGGAAATCGAGGAGGAGACGGGTGTCCCGTTCGGTTTGGTGGAACGGCATTCGTTCGCGTCCATCGTGGTCGAGGACGAGGACGGCCAGGCCGGACCTCTGGGCGTCGAACGATCGCAGCGGCTCTGGGATCATCTGGTCTCGCAAGGCTACCTGGACGGCAAGGGGCAAGCCCTGGATGCGTTGCAGGAAGCACTGGACGGCGATGGCGTGGTCCTGCCGGATGAATTCGAGCCGTTGCGCGAAGCCGTGACCCGGACGTTGCGCAGGTTCACGACCCGCATCAAGGTAAGGCAGGCGGACGAACGCCGCCAAGTGAAGCCCCGCGAGGCGGTGCTGGACGGCGCCGAGTTCCAGGCCCTTTGGGACCGCATCAAGCACAGGACGACCTTTCGAGTCCGCTTCGACAACGAGGGGATGCTCGAATCCTGCTCGCGAGCGCTCGCCGACGCGCCGCCGATACCGCGGCCTCGCTTGATATGGCGGCAGGGCGGCCTGAGTCTGGGACGCGGGGGTGTGGCGGGAGAAGTGCGCGAAGCCGGTGCCGTGTATGTTGACGATTCCGGCACGGATTTGCCGGACCTGCTATCGGACTTGCAGGACCGGACGGGGCTGACCCGGCGCAGCATCTCCCGCATCCTGATCGAAAGCGGACGCCTGGACGACTTCGCCGTCAATCCCACCAGGTTCATCGAGGTCGCCGCGGAAACCGTCAACCGCCGCAAGCGCCTGGCCCTGGTGGAAGGCATCAAGTACCAGCGGCTCGGCAACGAACACTACTTCGCCCAGGAACTGTTCCGAAACGAAGAGCTGGTCGGCTATCTCAAGAACACGATGGCGGCAAGGAAGTCGGTTTACGACCATGTGGTGTACGACTCGGACAACGAGGCTGCCTTCGCGGCCAGGCTGGAGCAATTCACCGCGGTCAAGGTCTATGCGAAGCTGCCCCGCTGGTTCCAGGTCCCGACGCCGCTTGGCCCCTACAACCCCGATTGGGCCGTGCTCATCGAGGACGACAAGGGCGAGCGGCTGTACCTGGTGGTCGAGACCAAGGGCAGCGCCTTCCTGGACGACTTGCGGAACGCCGAACGGGCCAAGGTGGAATGCGGCAAGGCGCACTTCGAGGCGCTGCAAGTCGGCGAGTCGCCGGCGCGCTACCGTGTCCTTCACACCGCAGACGAGATCCTCGCGTAGCCGGGCGCGGGACAGGTCCCTATCTCATGTCCAGCAGCGGATAGTCCGGTATTCGCGGTTGGAGGGTGCGGTTGCGGCTGTCCGCAACGAGGTCCAGGAACTCGAGCACGATCTGGCCCACAAGGACTTCGCTGAAAGGGGGCAGTACGATGGCGTCCACGTGCATGCTCCGGCCCACGACGGATACGGTGAGGGGGCCGACCACCGGGCGTTCGTCTTTCCGACCGTCCGCATAGGTGACCCCGGCCGTTCCCTGCGTGTCCAACCCGAGGCGTTCCACGACGTCCTCGGGCAGCGCCAGCGAGACGGCGCCCGTGTCCACGACGCCCTCCACTTCCGTGCGGCGGATGCTCGCCTCGTCGCACAGACCTCGCTTGAAGGCGGCCCGGTCTTCCACGTTCTCCAAGCCCACGTTGACGACGATGGTCCCCATGACGATCCCCTTCCGTTTCTCCCCTGCCGCACTCGAAGCGCACTTGAATCCCATCCTGAAACAGTTACCACAAACGCACGGGAGGCGCCATTTCCTCACGCCATCGAAAAGGCCGCGCAGAGAGAGACGCGACGCCCTGATGGCGGCCCGGACTGCGTCGTCGCCAAAAAGGCTGCGCTGGGAGGCGCGGCGCTACCGGGTGGGCTCCACCGATTCGTCCCGGTGGATGCGGACCGCCAGGACTTCGGCGTCCGCGCACAGTTCCTGTTCGCAACCGAGGGTGCACCGCAGGAAGGTCTTGCGTCCTTCCACCTTGCGGATGGAGGCGCGCAACTCCAGGGGCTTCCCCAGGGGCGTCGGGCGCCGGTAGTTCACGTTCATGCTGGCGGTGACGAAGAAGACCCGGGGGGCGCTGCCGATGGGCCGCTGCTCGTCCCGGTAGGCCCGGGCGATGGCGAGGTTGAGGCTGTGGCAGTCCAGCAGGGTTGCGATGACGCCGCCGTTCACCACGTTGCGCGCGCCGCCGCAGTGGTGGGGCTGCGCCGTCCAGGTGCAGACGGCTTCCTCCCCGTCCCAACGGCTCTTGAGTTGGAGACCCTGTTGGTTGGCCGGCCCGCAGCCGTAGCACACGGTGGTGGAGCCTTGGTCCTGGAAGGCGGGGGCCTCGCTCATGGGGGTCGCCTCCGATGCGGGGACCGGCCCGGGCGCTCCGGTCAACCCGCGGCCCGCGCCACCCCCACCCGAAGCTGTCCCACGCCTTCGATCTCCGCGGTGAGCTCGTCCCCCGGGGCCAGTTGCTTCTGGAAGGCCGGGGCGTCCGGGTTGCCGCTGGCGATGAGGTCGCCGGGGAACAAGGTGCCCACATGGGAAAGGTAGCTGACCAGCCGCGCCACCCCGTTGATCATGCCGCGGGTGCTGGCGGACTGCCGCAGGTCGTCGTTAACCCACAGCCGCATGTCCAGCGCTTGCGGGTCGGGTATCTCGTCCCGGGTGACGATCCACGGACCCACCGGCGCGAACGTGTCGAAGCCCTTGCGCACGCAGCGGGTGCCCATGAGGTTCTTTCCCGAGCCGTAGCCCCGGGCGGTGACGTCGAGGATGACGCTGTAGCCGAACACCGCGTCCAGGGCCTCTTCCTCCGACAACCCCCGGCATTCCCGGCCGACGACCACGCACAACTCCAGCTCCGGGAAGACGGTGTCGGCGTTGGGGGGGATGACGATGCTCTCGCCGGGACCGATGACCGCGGACGGCGGCTTGAGGAAGATGGACTCCAGCAGCTCGTCCGGCGTGGCTTCCCTGGCCTCCCCTCGCCCGCCGGCGCTGTCGAGAGCCTTGCCGCCGCGCCGGTAGTTGCCGGCCGCGCCCCAGATCTTGGAAGGCTTGGGCACCGGAGCGGCGAGTTGGCCGGGGTCGAGGCTCACCGGCGCCTTCTCCGAGACGGCCCGCTCGACGGCCTCCCGGTCGGTTGCGCAGGAGGCGGCCAAGTCGGCCATGGAGGCGTGGTCCAGGATGACCATTCCGTCGCCCGTCACCGCGGCGACGCTGCCGTTCTTCAAGGTGGCGAACCGCACCTCAATAGGCGTCCTTGAGCTCCCGGACCTTGGCGAAGACCGACACCGGGTCGGTTCCCATGCCCGGAAAGCGCTCCGACAGGCCGGATTGGATCTCGCCGCTCTCCCAGCGGAGGAACGGGTTGGTGTCGAGCTCGTCGGCAAGCATGGAGGGCGCCGTGAACCGGTCCCTGGCCCTGAGCTCCCGGACCTGCTCCAGCCGGCTGCGGACCTTCTCGTTGTTGGGCTCCACCGTCAGGGCGAACTGGAGGTTCTTCTCCGTGTATTCGTGGCCGAAATAGACCAGGGTGTCGCCGGACAGGCCCCGGAGCTTCCCGAGGGAGGCGGTCATCTGCTCCGGGGTTCCCTCGAACACCCGTCCGCACCCGCCCGCGAACAGCGCGTCGCCGCTGAAGAGCCTGCCGGGAAAGACGAAGGCGATGTGCCCGCGGGTATGGCCGGGGATGAACAGCACCGTCCCGCGCTCCTCCCCCACCCGGACTTCGTCCCCTTCTTCGAGGAGCCGGGTGATGCCCGGGATGCGGTCTTCGTCCACCCTGGCCCCGAACACCTCCAGACCCGGGGCCTGCCGGAGCAGGTATTCGTTCCCGCCCGTGTGGTCCCGGTGGTGGTGGGTGTTGAGGATGGCCGTGAGCTCGACCCCTTCCTCCCGTACCCGGCGCCAGACCGGCTCTCCCTCGGAAGGATCGACGATGCCCGCCCGATTGGTCTTCTCGCAGACCAGGAGGTAGCCGTAGTTGTCCTTGAGCAACGGAATCGGGATGATCTTCATGGTTCCCCTTATAGCAGACCGGGCGCTCGCAGGCCACCGGCCACCGGGTCCGAAGGAACGGCCCCCGGGGCGCGGGTCACCGACGCAGCCGTTTGCGCTTGTTGGCCAGGTAGTCCACCACGATGTAGTTCCCGATCTGGTCGGGAGAGGCGTAGAAGACGCGGCCCGTGTTCATCCGGGTGAGCCGATCGACGAAGCCCGTGCGGTAGTAGTCCATCCCCAGCATGAAGGTGTTGATGCGGATGCCGCTCCGGGTGCAGCGCTGCACCTCCTTCAGGGTCTCCCGGACGATGCGTTCGTGGAGCAGCGCCGAACCCCAGCCGCTGTGGAGGCGCCCTCCCCGGTCGACGTTGCAGGCGGTGGGCTCCCCGTCGGTGATGAGGATGATCTGGCGGTTCGTGGAGCGGTTGTTCCCGAGAAGTTGCCGGGAAAACCTCAAGGCTTCCTTGATGTCGGTGCCGTGCTCCATGAAGTAGGTGATGGCCACGATGGAGGGCAGGTCCTCGGTGCGGATGACCTTGGCGTTGGAGCGGAAGGCCACCAGGTGGAGCACGTCCTGGGGGAACTTGGTCTCGATGAGCCGGTTCAGGGCCAGGGCCACCTTCTTGCCGGCCTGCAGGGCCTCGTTCATCAGCATGGAGTAGCTCACGTCGATGAGCAACACGGTCTCGGTGTCGGTGGAGAACTCGTGCTCATGGACCTGGAAGTCGCCGGGCTCGACCCGCACCGGAACCCCGCCCCTCCCCTCTTCCAGCGCCTGCATGAGGGTCTTGCGGATGTCGATGTGGAGGGGGTTGCCGTACTCGTAGCGCTTGGTCTCCTCCAGCCGCATACCCTGGTTGCCGGTCCTGGCGCTGGCGTGCTGGCCCCAGCGGTTCTTGTTCATGAGCTGGAATATCTCCTTCAGGGCCTTGTCGCCGAGCTGGCGCATGCCCCTGGGGCTGATCCTCACGCCGCTCCCGGTGCGCACCAAGTAGCCCGCGTCCACCATCATCTGCTCGACGCCCTGGAGGTACTTGAGTTGATCGTAGGCTTCCTCCCCGAGTAGCTCGCGCATGGCCTCCAGGTCGAGGTCGGAGACGTCGCCGAGCCCTCGCCGCCCCCAACGCAGGAACTGCTCCAGGTCCCGTAGCTGCCCCAGCACCTGCCCCGCTTCCCCCATGCCCATGCGCTGGCTTCCCTGGAAGGGGTACTGGTTGAGGAGTTGTTCGAGTTGCTCCATCCGGGACATGGCCTCGCTCAGGCGCTGGAGGTCCTGCCCGCTCATCGAATCGAGGCCGTCCAGGAGGTTGTCCAGGTCCTCCACCGCGGCGTCCAGCATGTCGGGGAGGTTCTGCAGGAAATCGTCGTCGTCGAGCAGCCGGTTCAGCCTCTCCAGCAGTTGGGAGAGGTCCGGGGCGCCCGGTCCCGTGAGGTCCTGGGGCCGGTCCATGGAGCGTTGCTCCACCTGCTCGCCCAGACGCTCCCTAAGCTTCCGGTAGCGTTCCCGGGCCTGGCGCATCCTCTCGGCCAGCTCGTCCATGTTCCGGGCGTACCGGCCGGACAGGCGCTCCATGAAGTTGCGCATCTTCTCGTGGTATGCTTCCAGCTTCTCGGCCAACCGGTTCAACTTGTCGGCGAGGGCTTCGCTCTCCTCGGGGGAGAGCTTGAAGGAGTCGGGCGAGTACCTGTTCAGCAGCTCCTGCTTCTTCTCCTCCGCCTGCCGCAGGAGGTCCCGCATCCCCTGCACCGAACGACGCCCGTCCTCGGACTCGAAGCCCCGCCGCATGAGGCTCTGGAGCGCACGGCGCACCCCCTCTTCCTCGAGGAACGCGTCCGACAACTGCCGCAGCAGGTCGTTTGCCGTAGGGAACCGGACCACCTGGGACCCGTCCCATTGCGTATATCGGTGGACCCGCATGGGGAGTCCACTATATCCCATGCGTTTCCGGCGCCGCAATACCGAAGCAACGGGCGGACAGGGAGGATGGAATCCCCACCCCGACCTCCTGTCCCCGTTCGTCCCCATCCCCGTTCGTCCTGAGCGTAGCGAAGCGGAGTCGAAGGACGGGCTCATGCTCCCCTCGTCCCGATTCTCCAGGGGTTTCCCGAAGGAACACCAAAGCAACGGGTTTCCGGGGGACCCGGTTGCCGGCCGTGGGCTGGAACGACGCGGTCCGGTGGGGTATAGAACGGGTATCTACGTCTGCATTCGGGAGGGAACATGAAGGTCCAGGTCGATGCCGCCAAGTGCGACGGCCACGAAAAGTGCGTACAGGCCGCGCCCGCGGTCTTCAGGATGAACGAGCGGTTCATCGCGGAGGTCGCGGACCCCGACGGCGACACCCGGGAGAAGGTCGTGCTGGCTGCCCGGATCTGTCCCACCAAGGCCATCACGGTGGAGGACGATGCGGGGAAAAGGCTGTTTCCCGAATCATAGCGCGCCCGGGGCACGGCGCCGCTTGAGCAAGGGGTCCCCGGTCTGGTAAGAATAACACGGGCGCCCGTAGTGAAAAGGACATCACGAGGGTCTCCGGAACCCTAAGTCCAGGTTCGATTCCTGGCGGGCGCGCCAACCTCCATCCTCCGAACTCCACCGTCGTTCCTCCCCTCCCTATCGTGTCCCCTCTACGGAAACCCTGAAGAATCGGGACAAGGGAAGCATGGGCGTGTCCTTCGACTCCGCTTCGCTACGCTCAGGACGAACGGAGATGAGGATGAACGGAAACAGGAGTCCGGGGTGAGGGAATCCATCCTCCATGTCCCGCACGAGTCCCGGGGGTTTGACTCGGACCCGGACTCCCTTCATAAGGGAGGAAACCGCAGGGCGGTCAAACCATTCTAGGGGGGCATGCACCATGCGCAAGAGAGGAAGGACTCTGGCCGCGTTCGCCGCGGCCCTCGTGTGGGCGGCGGCCGGAGAGTCGGGCGCGGCCGGGTTGGAGAAGTTGCCGGCAAGCGCCGTCTATGGCGACTACGCCGTAGGCGTGGCCACCGGCTTCGCGGTGGACAACCGCCAACGCTTCGACCCCTGGAACGGCGCTTACGCCGGCCCCGAGTACCGGGACCTGCTGCGCCGGGTGGAGGCCGCAGGCCAGACCCGCACGGTGGTGTTCCACCTGTGGTATCCGGCCACGCCAGACCCGGCCCGGGGGCGCCTCGCCGGACCGCGCTCCACGTTCCCGGCCAACAGCGGGCGGCGCGCCGACTACCGGGACTTCTTCTTCCGGGAAGACGGCCCTCTGGCGCAGCGCATCGGCGCCGCGGCCCAGGTGGTGATGCCGCAGTTCATCCGCCTGAGGGGCGGCGGCAGCCTCGCCGAGGCGGACGGAGCCGCCCGGCAAGCGGCCCTGGCCGACATCCGCGGCCGGATCCTCGACCTGCCACGGGGCGGGTGGCGGGACGCCCGGCCCGCGGAGGGGAAGTTCCCGCTGGTCCTCCTGGCCCACGGACTTGCCGGCAACCACGGCATGTGGAGCACTCTGGGCGAGTTCCTGGCCTCCCACGGCTACGTAGTGGCCTCCCTCACCTTCGTCTCCGACGGCGGCCTGCCGCTGGTGTTCCACGACCCGGACTCCCCCTTCGCCAAACAGGCGTCGGCCGAGGAGTTGCGGCAGGCCTACGAGCTGCTCCTGGGCGGGATCAAGGTGGTCCCCTATTTCTACCGCCTGCTGTTCGGGCAGGAGGGCCGGGGCTTCGCGCCGCCGGAGGGTTTCGACCCCGCCAAGGCGACGGTCCCGCCCGGTGGCGTGGAGCGCGCCACCACCATGATGCGCAACCTGTTCCGCCAGCGGGTGTCCGACGTGGGGCTGTTGCTGCACACGGTGCGGCTGCTGGGCGCGGAGGAGGAGGCCTGTCGGACCTCCCTGGCCGGCATGGGCGCCACCAGCGCGGCGCGGGACCTGTGCGGCCTGCTGGAAGGGCGCATCGACGGTGGGCGCGTGGGCGTCGCTGGCCACTCGCTGGGCTCCATGACCGCGCAGATGGCCGCCAACCACCTGCCCGGGGTGAGCGCCGCCCTGGGCCTCAACAACGCCCCGCCCTTCACCTGGACGCCGGAGGAGGTGTTCGGCGCGGGCGAAGCCCGGGACGGCCTGCCGGTGGCCAGCCGCAAGCCCCTGCTCGTCATGATCGGCGACGAGGACGACTTCGTCCAGCGGGTGTTCGTCGGCCTGTTCCAGTCCGCGGTGGCCGCGGCCGGCGGCGACCCGGCCCAGGCCTTCCCCCTCGCCCCCGAGCGCGCCGCGCCGGACCGCATGGAGAACCCGCAACCGGTGGCCCTGAGCGCGTACCGGCGCGCGGTCTCCGACCGGATGCTGGTGATCGTCCGCGATACCGACCACTTCACCATGGCCGAGGACTTCGCGCGGCTCTTCCCGTGGCCCAAGTTCCGCCGCGGCGAGCTGGCCTTCGGCCAGACCCCGGAACGCAACCGCAAGCCCACCGGCAAGGCCGCCTTCGGCCCGCCGGGAGCCCCGGGGGAGCGCTACACCCAGTTGGGCTGGGCGGTGGTGGGCGGCGCCGGCGAGGTCTATCTGCCCCACCTCATCCGCGACTGGTACGCGCGGGCGTGGTTCGACTGGCGCCTCAAGGGGGACCGGGACGCCCGCGAGCGGCTCGGGAAACCCGACCCCTTCGGGGACCTGACCTCCGAGCGGCGGGACCTGCGGTAGGCCCCGCCGGGGTCACTGCGGCAGCTTGTCGTCGATGCCGCGCACGTACCAGTTCATGCCCAGCAGGACGCCGTCGTCCAGGCGCTCGCCCGGGGCCACGGCCAGGGAGCCGTCCTGCCTGTGGATGGGGCCGGTGAAGGGATGCAGCTTGCCGGAACGGATCCGCTCCTGCGTGGCCTTGGCCATGGCCGCGACCTCCGCGGGCATGTTGGTGTAAGAGGCCATGCGGATCATGCCGCTGGACAACCCTCCCCAGGTGTCCGTGGACTTCCAGGACCCGTCGAGGGCCGCCCTGGCGCGCTGGAGGTAGTAGGGCCTCCAGTTGTTGATGATGGCGGTGAGCTGGGTCCTGGGCCCGAACGTCAGCATGTCCGACGCCTGTCCGAAGGCCAGGGCGCCCTTCTGCCCTGCGGTCTGGAGCGGCGCGGTGGAGTCGGTGTGCTGGGAGATGACGTCCGCCCCCTGCCCCATGAGCACCTTGGTGGCGTCGGCTTCCTTGCCGGGGTCGAACCAGGAGCTCACCCACACGATCCTCACCTTGAAGTCGGGGTTCACCGACTGGGCGCCGAGCATGAAGGAGTTGATTCCCCGCACCACCTCCGGCACCGGGAACGAGGCCACGTAGCCCGCCACCCCGCTCCTGGACATCTTCGCGGCGATCTGGCCGATGACGTAGCGTCCCTCGTAGAAACGCGCGGAATAGGTGGCCACGTTCTCGGCCCGCTTGTAGCCGGTGGCGTGCTCGAAACGGACCTCGGGAAAGCGCTTGGCCACCTTGATGGTGGGGTCCATGTACCCGAACGAGGTGGTGAATATGAGGCCGGCGCCCTGTCGGGCCAGGCGCGTGATGGCGCGCTCGCTGTCCGCGCCCTCGGCGACGTTCTCCACGTAAACGGTCTCGACCCGGTCGCCCAGGGCCTTCTCGATGCCGAGCCGGCCCCGGTCGTGCTGGAAGGTCCAGCCGTGGTCGCCGATGGGGCCCACGTAGATGAAGCCGACGTTCAGGGTCTCCGCGCCCACCGTGGCGGCGGCGAGGGACAGGGCGAGGGCGGTGGCCAACAGTATCGACTTGCGCATGTTCTTCCTCCTGGGGGTGGCGTGTGCCGCGGGTTCAGCGGTCCGGCACGAACGTTTGACCGATGCAAGCAGGGGTATTCACTATCATCAAGACGCGGTTGCCGGAAATGGCCAGCAACGCGGCAATGGTGGCCAGGTAAGGCAGGGCCGCCAGCAACTGGGGCGGGACGCCGACGCCGACGCCCTGGGCGTAGAGGCCCATGATCCACACGGCGCCGAACAGGTAGGCGCCGGCCATGACCCGGCCCGGCCTCCAGGTGGCGAACACCACCAGGGCCAGGGCGATCCAGCCGCGTCCCGCGGTCATGTTCTCGATCCACTGGGGCGTGTAGGCGAGGGACAGGTACCCGCCCGCGAGCCCCGCGCACCCGCCGCCGAAGGCGATGCAGCCGTAACGCACCGCGCGCACGTCGTAGCCCAGGGCGTTGGCCGAGTGGTGGTTGTTGCCCACGGCCCGGATCACGAGGCCCATGCGGGTGCGCGCGAGGGTCCAGGCCGCGGCCGCGGTGAGGGCCGCGGAGGCATAGACCAGCAGGTCCTGGCCGAACAGCACCGGCCCCGCCAGCGGCAGGTCTCCCATGACCGGGACGCGGACCGGCGCCAGCTTCACGCCCGGGAGGCCGGTGAACGGCTCGCCCACGAGTCCCGACAGCCCGATCCCGAACAGGGTGAGGGCCAGGCCCGTGGCCACCTGGTTGGCCGCAAGGGTCTGGGTCAGGAAGGCGAAGGGAAGCGACATGGCGACGCCCGTGCAGACGGCCGCGGCCGCGCCCGCCGCGGCCGATCCGGTGGCGTACCCGGCCGCGAAACCGGTGACCGCGCCCATGATCATCATGCCCTCGACCCCGAGGTTGAGCACGCCGGAGCGCTCCACCACCAGCTCCCCCACCGCGGCCAGCAGCAACGGCGTCGCCGCGGTGACGATGGTCAGCAGCACCGCCTCCAGCCCGCTCATTCCGCGCTCCCCCCGGCGTCCCCGGTCCGGGCAATCGTTCCCCGGGGCCATGGGGCGGCCCGTTGCCGCAGCGCCCGCTCCAGCCGCACCCGGTAGAGGATCAGGGTGTCGCAGGCCAGGATGAACAGGAGCAGCATGCCCAGGAACACCTGCACCGTCTTCCCGGAGATGGAGAGCTCCACCTGCGCGGCCTCGCCGCCCAGGTAGCAGACCCCCAGGACCAATCCGCCCAACAGCGCTCCCAGGGGGTTCAGCCGTCCGAGGAAGGCCACGATGATGGCGGTGAAGCCGTACCCCGGCGAGATCGACGGCTGGAGTTGCCCGATGGGTCCCGCCACCTCGCAGATGCCGGCGAGACCGGCAAGGGCGCCGGAGATCCCGAAACAGAGCCACACGGCGCCCGGGGGCGAGAAGCCCCCGAAGCTGCCGGCCCGGGGCGCCTCTCCCCTCACCCGGATCTCGAACCCCTTGAGGGTGCGCGCCATGAACAGCGCCAGCAGCGCGGCCGCCAGCACCGCGAACACCGCGCCCAGGTGCACGCGCCCGTCGCCGAACGTGGGCAGGAGGTGCCAGTCGTGGAAGCTGATGGACTTGGGGAAGTTGAACCCCTGTGGGTCGCGCCAGGGGCCGCGCACGAGCCAGTCCAGCAGGTACTGGGCCACATAGACCAGCATCAGGCTGGTGAGGATCTCGTTGACGCCGAAACGGTTCTTGAGCAGGGCCGGCGCCGCGGCCCAAGCCATGCCCCCCAGCACCCCCAGCAGCAGCATCAGGGGGACCGCCAGCGCCGAATCCCAACCGGGGGCCAGGATGGGGATGGACGCCCCCGCCAAGGCCCCGGCGATGAGCTGGCCCTCGGCGCCGATGTTCCACAGGTCCGCGCGGAAGCAGACCGCGAGGCCCGCGCCCACCAGCACCAGCGGCGCGGCCTTCACGATGAGCTCCTCCACCGACCACAGGGTGGTCAACGGTCCGACGAAATAGACGTGGAGGGCGTGGGCGGGGTCGAAGCCCCGGGCCGCGAAGAGCAGGCTGCCGAAGGAGACGGTGAGGGCCATGGCCAGGAGCGGAGAGGCCGCCTGCATGGCCCGGCTGCGCTCCGGGCGTTTTTCCAGCACCAGCCTCACGCGCGCAGGTCCTCGTCCGGGGTTGGGCCGGCCTCATGGGCGCCGGCCATGAGCAGGCCGATGCGCTCCCGGTCCATGGCGTCGGCCCGGTACGCATGGGACAGGGTCCCCCGGGAGATGACCGCGATGCGGTCCGCGATCTCGAAGACCTCGTCCAGGTCCTGGCTCATGACGAGCACCGCGGCTCCGGCCCGGGCCCGGTCCACCAGGGCCTGGCGAACGAGCGCCGCGGCTCCCGCGTCCACTCCCCAGGTGGGCTGGTGGACCACCAGCACCCGCGGCTCCCGGTCGAGCTCCCGGCCCAGCACGAACTTCTGGAGGTTGCCGCCGGAGAGGGTCTGCGCGTAGGGGTCCTTGCGGCTGGCGCGCACGTCGAAGCGCCGGACCACCCTGTCGGTCAAGGCCCGGGCGCGTCCTCCGGCGATGAACCCGGCCCGGACCAGGGACTCGCCGGTGGCGTGGCGGGTGAGGAGCAGGTTCTCCCACAACCGGAAGCCGGGAACCGCGCTGTGCCCGAACCGCTCCTCCGGCACGAAGGCGGCGCCGAGACGCCGCCGCCCGGTGATGCCCCGGCGGCCGCAAGGCCGGCCGGCGATGGCGACGGCCTCGGGCGCGGGCGCCAGCCGTTCCCCCGACAGGGCCTCGAACAACTCGCTCTGGCCGTTGCCCTCCACCCCCGCCACCGCGGTCACCTCGCCGCTCCGGACCCGGAGGGAGACCCGGCGCAAGGAGACGCCGAAGGGTCCCTCGGCCGGAAGGGAAAGGTCGGTCACCACGAGGCCCGGCGGGCCGGACGGCCCACCCGCTTCGGCCTTCACCGAGTGCGCGTCGGCGCCCATCATGAGGCGGGCGAGGGACGCCGCGGTCTCGGTCCGGGGGTCCACGTTCGCCGCCGCCCTGCCTTGGCGCAGTATGGTGGCGCGGTGGCAGAGCTCCCGCACCTCTTCGAGTCGATGCGAGATGTAGAGGACGGCGCAGCCTTCGCCGGCCAGCCGCCGCAGCGTCACGAAGAGCCGACGCGCTTCCTGGGGCGTGAGCACCGCGGTGGGCTCGTCCATGATGAGGAGCCGCGGCTCCTGGAGCAGGCAGCGCACCACCTCGATGCGCTGGCGCACCCCCACGGGCAGGTCCGCCACCAGCGCGGCCGGGTCCAGCGGCAGCCCGTACTCCGCGGACACTTCCGAGACCCGTCGGGCCAGCGCGTCCGGGTCGAACCGGCCGGGCGCGGCCAGGGCGACGTTCTCCACCACGGTGAGGGCGTCGAACAGCGAGAAGTGCTGGAAGACCATGCCGATGCCGAGCCGCCGGGCGGCCCCCGGGTCCGGCACGGAGACGGTCTCGCCGCGCCAGCGAAGCCGTCCCGCGGTGGGCTGCAACGAGCCGTAGATGACCTTGACCAGAGTCGATTTGCCGGCCCCGTTCTCGCCCAGCAGGGCGTGGATCTCCCCGGGCCGGAGCCTCAGGGTCACCCGGTCGTTGGCCGTGAAGTCGCCGAAACGCTTGGTGATCTCCACCGCTTCGAGCAGGTAGCCGCCGTCGGCGCCGCGGGTCGCGCTCACGCCGGGGCCTCCGGGGTCCGGGGGCTCCGTCCGCCCTTCCGGGGACTTCCTCCGGGCAGGGGAACCGCGGCGAAAGGCGCGGAGAGCGTTGGCTCTTCAGGGTTTCGTGTGGGTACTACCGAAAACTCCGATCCCCTCCCTCTCAAGGGAGGAGGGAACGCCATGCCGTGGGACCCTGCCCACACGCAAGCCGGAAGAGCCGGACCGTTTTCGGGAAAGCGCAACATGAAGGCCGCCAGGGACGGGAAGGCACTACATATAGTATGCGCGGTTCCCGGATGCAACGGCCCGGGCGGAGGGTTACAGGGACGCCGCGAACGGCAGGACCCCCAGCTTGTGCTCGAGGATCTCTTCCCGCGTCAACCCGTGCAGCTCGTGCGGGAAGACCAGCCAGTTGCCGGTCTCGTGCACGTAGTAGTCGGGTTCCCGATCGGTGCGGTTGTTGTCGGGCTTGTAGTAAACGGTGGCGATGCGGGCGTCCGCGGGGGTGTTGCGGCGGGCCATGCGCTTCAGGTGCGACAGCACCGCGTCGATGCTGAGGCCGGTGTCGAACACGTCATCGACGATCAGCAGTCCCTGGTCGGCGTTGACGTTGTCGATGATGTACTGCATGCCGTGGATGCGGATGCGCGAGCCGGTCTGTCCGATGCCCTTGTAGAAGGAGGTACGGATGGCGATGTGGTCGGTCTCGACGCCGAAGTAGGCCAGCAGTTCCTGCACCGCGATGCCCACCGGGGTGCCCCCCCGCCATATGCCGACGATGAAGCTCGGGCGGAAGCCGCTCTCCAGGATCTGCATGCCGAGCCGGAAGGAGTCCTCCAGCAGCGACTGGGCGCTGATGTAGGTCTTCCGGCTCGTCGCCGGCTCGGCGTGGGACACGGGCTCGACCACGTATTCGGCCATGTACTCCTCCCGAAGGAACCTGCCGCGGCAAGGACGGTTCCACCACGGCAAAATCCGTCCGCGGATCATAGTCGGATCGAGGTGGAAAATCCAGCTTGGCAAAATCGGCGCTTCCGGCTTTCGAATGGGCAAGGCAGGAGAGGAAGGGGTGCGGCAGGGGTCCGGCTGTCATTGCTCCGCTTCTGCGGAGCCTGCCACGACAGGAAGTAAACCAAGGGCGGGCTCCCGGACGCCCACCCCGTCGTTCCCGCGAAAGCCTCACCCCCGTCATTCCCGCGAAAGCGGGAATCCATCGTAATCCGAGCCGGAGAGGTTTGTACAACGAGAGCGACGAAACTGGATGGATTCCCGCTTTCGCGGGAATGACGAGGCAGGCGTCTGCGGAGCAATCACAGGTGGTCCCTTTCCCTCCCCTTTCCTTCCTGACTTACCCACACGAAAGCCTGAAACGCCCCAAATCCAGCCTGCCCCGGTTTGGCTTCCGGCGGCCGTGGTCCCGCGCGGCACGGGGGCTTCGCCCGCGGCCCCGTACAGGCCGATTCCGGGGGTGCGCTCCGGCGGCCGCGGCCCCGCGGAGTCAGGACATGGTCCGGGCCAGCGTGAGCGCCTGCACGTCACGGGCCCCGGAGCGCAGCAGCGCCCGGGCGCATTCGTTGACGGTTGCCCCGGAGGTATAGACGTCGTCCACCAGCAGCAACCGTTTCCCCTCCACGGACCTGCGCACCGCGAAAGCGCCGCGCACGTTGGAACGCCGTTCCCTCATGGCGAGGGTGGTCTGCGGCGTGGTCTCCACCTTCCGGGTCAGGACGAAGGGGTCCAGGGGTATGCCCCAGGCGCGGCCGACTTCCCGGCCCAGCAACACGGACTGGTTGAAGCCGCGCCACCGGAGCCGCCGGGGATGCAGGGGCACGGGGACCACGAGGTCCAGGGACGCGGTCCGGAACCACGGCTGGCAGGACCGGGCCATGATCCGTCCGAGGGGCTGTCCGAGGGACGCGGCCCTCCCGTACTTGAACCTGTGGACCACCTGCCGCAACGGATGCGCCGGATCCCCGTCCCGCGGGTAACAGGCCCAACTGCGCGCAAGGGAGAAGCACGGGGGCTGGAGCAGGCAGCCGCCGCACAGGTGCCCGCCCTGCCAGTCGTGCAGGTAGGGCCGCCCGCACCGGGGACAGAACGGCGGCCGGACGAGCCGGAGCCGGTCGCGGCAGGGTGCGCAGAAGCAGTCCCGGGACCCGGACGGAAGGAAGCTCTCGCAAGCCTCGCAACAGGGCGGGAAGACGACGTCCAGTACCGCGGTCAGTATCCGTCGAGCCGCGCGCCCCGAGGCGCGGACGGCTCCACCGCTCGCCTCGTCCATGAGGCAGGGAATCGGCAGGGAACGCGGGAAGTTTAGTCGGGGTCCTCTACAGGAAGTCTTCGAGCTTGGCCCGGTCCATGAACGGGTACTCCAACCGTTCGTACTCCGCGGGGTCCACGTCCTCGGGGATGGTGGCATCGATGCCCATCTTGGAAGTGGTGGGGAGCGAACCCCTGGCGAGCCGGGAGGCGTTGAGGGTCGGGTCCAGGTGCTTGCCCCGGGCGCCGGAGACGATGACCACGTCCTCGTCGGGCCGGACCCGGAAGGCCATGGCCCGCTCCACCGCCATGGGGTCGGTCAAGTCCACATCGGCGTCGGTGACCAGCACCAGTTTCACCGCGTGCAGGGACATGAGCGCCAGGAGCGCGTTCTTGCCTTCGCCGGGCCGCTTGTGGACGGCGGCGTAGAGGTGCCAGTAGCACGCGCTTCCCGGGGTGGCGTACACCGCCGCGGTCCTGACGCTCGCCTCGCGCAGGGCGCGCCATCCCGCGGCCTCCAGCGGCGGGGCCTCCAGCCAGTCGTTCTCCCACGGCATCAGGATGGTTTGGAGGATCGGGCGCTTGCGGTGCGTCACCGCCTTGACCCGGAACACCGGGTTCCAGCGGATGGAGCACTGGTGCCCGGTGAAGTCCCCGTAACGGCCCTCGTCGATGGTCCAGCCATCGGTGGAGATCTCCCCTTCCAGGACGACCTCCGCATGGGCGGGGACCTCCAGGTCCACGGTCTTGCATTTCACCAGGGGGACCGGCCTGCCGTACAACGCCCCGGCCACCGCGAACTCGTCGTACCCCGGCGGCGCCTTGTAGGCCGCGGCGATGAGCTCGGGCGTGCCCACGCCGAAGGCCACGGCGATGGGCAGCGGCTCGCCCCGCCCGAGCGCTGCCTCGTAGCTGAAGCGCATGTCCGACGGCGACACCAGGTCGATGCCGGTCTCCCGCGGGGTCCGGTACATGAGCCGGTAGCACCCGGCGTTGCGCCGCCCTTCCGGGTCCCTGGACACCGAGACGCCGGCCGAGAGGTACGGTCCGCCGTCCTTCCTGTGTTGCAAGGGGATGGGCAACTCCGTGAGGTCCACCTCATCGCCCACCTTCACCACTTCCTGGCACGGACCGTCCGTCGCCGCCTCCGCCTCCACCGGGTCGTCCAGAGCTTCCATGAACCTGCGCCCCAGGGTCCGCTGGTCGCAGCCGAGCCCCAGGGCCACCCGCTGGCGCGACCCCACCAGTCCCCCCGCCACCGGTATGTCATAGCCCTCGACGTCCTCCATCAACAGCGCGGTGTCGGCCTGGGCCAGCAGCGTATGGAGATGGCGCGCATCCACCGGCTTGCGGATCCGCCGAAGCTGCCCCTCGGATTCCAGCAACGCCATGAGGCCCCGCATGTCATGGTACGGCAGTGTGTGTCTCTCGCTCATGGCCTCTCCCCTGCCCTCGTGCGACGGCCGCCAAGCTACGCCGCCAGCATCGCGTTCAGGCGCTGCTGCCATTCCTCTTCGTCCACGACCTCGAAGCGCACCACCTTGTTGCGCATGGCCGGCACGAACTCCGACCAGTCCGTCTTCCGGGCGTGCCTGGAGCAGAGGTCGAACACCGAGCGCTTGTAGGCGGTGTCCTCGGAGCCCTTCAGGTGGACGCCCTTGGTCTCCAGCACGAAGACCCGGTGGTATTCGTCCTCTGCGTCGGGCTCGTCGGGCCTGAGGGTCACGATGAAGTCCGCGTAGATGCGCCGGGGTTTCCAGCCCTGCACGTAGTAGTCCCTGCGGGCGCGGTTCCGGTACCAGAAGAACAGCCGCTCCTGCCGGTCCAGGTAGGTGGCCACCTTGTTCTCCAGGCCGTTCAAGTCGTCTTCGTTGGTCCGGTCGAACAGGTTGAACTGGTAGGCGCCGCCGTCCTCCCGGTTGGCCTGCTTCGCGTCCGGCGTCTCGATGGTGCGCGGCAGCCGGTTCCATTGCAGGTCGTCGGTCACTACGATGAAGCGCAGGGTCCCCGACCGCAGCATCTCCTCGAACACCCGCCGCGAAAGCCTGTCCCGTTCGCGCTCCAGTTGCTTGCGCAACTCTTCCAGCACGAACAGGTAGTTGGCGGCCACCTGCTCCCGCGGGCGTTTCCCGAGCAATTCGTCGAACACCCGCCGGGCCGCTTCCGCGCCGCGCCACGGGTTGGGCATGACGTCGCGCAGGTGGCTGGCGGCGAAGTAGTAGTCGATGACGCCTTCTTCGGCCACGGTCGCCGCGGTCTCGCCATCGGCCAGCAGCCGGCCCGCGTCCAGCCCGGTGCTGAGGGTGAAGTCCCCGCTTCCCTCCCGGCTGAGCGCCAAGTCGAACAGCGGGCTTACGTCCACCTCGTCCCAGCGCACGCGGGAGAGGATGTCGGCCTCGTAATGCACCAACCGCCACTCCCGGCCGTCCCGCACCATGAACGCCGGCAGCACCAGGTCCCGGGCGGCGTTCCGGTACGGAGGCCGCTGTCGCGTCACCACCGGCTTGCTGGGCGCCACCGGTCCTTCGGGGTCCTCCACCACCTTGCCTTCCAGTCCCTGCAACCCTTCCAGGCCGAACCCCTTGCGCACCTCCTGCAACAGGTCCGCGCCCCGGCGCTGGAAGCAGAAGACGTAGCTTTCGTCCAGCGCCGGGACCCGGGTCTTCCTGGCGTGGGGCTGGCGGAGGATGCGGCCCACCAGTTGCGTCAATGCGCTCGCGGAAGCGGGGTTGGCGAGTATGGCGAGGACGTAGGCGAACGAGCAGTCCCAGCCCTCCTGCAGCGCCTGCCTGGTGATGATGAAACGGATGGGACAGTCCCGCGACAGCAGGCCGCCCACCTCGTCCACTTCCTTCAACTCGTCCCGTTGGCTTGTCTTCACCGCCACGTGCTCGGGACGGATTCCGGGACAGGTCAACAGGTAGTCCCGGGCGTCGTCCGCGTGGATGACCCCGGCCCGGCGCTGTTCCCGGCCCGTGCGCTCCACCTGGACGAGGCAGATGGGGCGGATGTATTCGCCGGTCTCGGCCTCGTGCTCCCGCGCCCGGGCTTCCAGCGAGTTTCGGTGCTCCACCGCGGCCAGCAGCGTGTCCTGCCAACTCGCCCTGGCCTTGTTGGCGATGTGCAGGTCCAGCTTGATCATCTCTTCGGCGTCGAGCGCCCGGCCGGAGATCTCCACCAGCACGTTGGCTTCCCGCGGCGGCGTGGCGGACAACTCCACGACCATGCACGGGTTGAACCCTTCGAGGGTCGCCTTGGCGTTGCGGCTGTAGGCCCGGTGGCCTTCGTCCAGGATGACCAGCGGTCGCAGCAGGCGCAACGCGTTGCCCAGGGAGGTCTTGGCCGGTTTCCCCCACACCCCGCCCGCCCGCTCGAACGTGTCCAGGTTCGGCGCCTCCCGCAGCAGCGCCTCGTGGGCCGAAGGGTCGTCGTCCGACGGAAAGAAGCGGTCGAAGCCGCCGCTGTCCCGGAACATCCGGAGCTGCTCCCGGGTCTCCCGGTTGGCCGATGGCAGCATCAGCAACAACACGCACAGGTTCTCCCGCACGTCCTGCGGTCCGAAGCCGGTGGTCTTCTCCAGCACCAGGGTGCGGCCCGCGGAGGCCACGTCGAGTTGCTGCCGGTAGGGGTGGTCCCGGTCCTTCAATGCCTTCAGCGTCTGGTCGTAGATCTGGGCGCTGGGCACGATCCACAGCACCAGCCCGGTCTGCCGCCGCCGGAAGCGGGTGTTCACCAGGTCGATGACCTTCGTGGCCAGGAGGGTCTTGCCGCCTCCGGTGGGGATCTTCAGGCAGAACGCCGGCAGCGGCTCGCCCAGGCCGTTCCTGCGCGGCAGGTAGGCCCGGCCCGGCGCCGTGTTGCTCCACGCCTTCCCCACCCAGTCCACCGGCAGGTCCGGCGCCACCTCCATGACCGCCTCGGCCTTCCCGCGCCACTCGGATAGCTGCTCCAGGAACTTCTGCACCGTCTCCAGCGCCTGCTTCTGGTATTCCTTGAGGATCATCGTTCGAGCTTTTCCACCGCCTCGTATATCTCGAAGGGCAGTTGCTGGAACGTGATGCGGTACTGGTGCAGGAACTCCCGCTCCACGTACTTGGTGGGCGCGAAGACCAGCTTGTTGCGCTGGCCCCGGGACAGTTTTCGAGCGGCGTCCAGGGTCAAGGCCATGTCCTTGAGCTCGTCCACGTCTTCCGAATAGATGAGGAACACGTCGTACAGCCGGCTCTTGCCGATGAACCACCTGTTCCGATTCAGCTTTTCGGGCTCGAACTCCTCGCCCGTGGCGGTAAAGAAGACGTACCCGGCCAGCTTCTCGTAGCTCGGCAGCTTCGCCCCGCCCAGCATGGACTCCCGCCGCATGGGGCGCCCCAGCTTGAAGTAGCTGAAGGTGCCGCCAAGACCGGCCTTGAGGGACGCATCCTTTGCGGAGGGCACGCCCGCGATGACCCGCCGGACCCGCTCCGCGGTGATCGAATCCACGTAGTCCTCGCACTCGACCAGCACGAAACGGCGGTTGCCGCCGTCCTCCCGGTTCAGCGCCAGGACCGCCTGGGCGGTAGTGCCGGAGCCGGCGAAGGAGTCGAGGATGATGGAGTCCTTGTCGGTGGCGAATGAAACGAGGTCATGAATCAATTGGGAAGGTTTTGGAAAGTCAAAAGCTCGCTTGTGTTCGGGAAAGATGTCCTTGAGTTCATACGATCCCAGTCTCGTATCGAGATCAATGACACTGGGCAACTTGGATCGGTATTCAGTGGCATAGAGTTTGATCTCGATGATCTTGCTGTCGTCTTCTCCAAACAGGATTCGTTCTTGCCTTAGCATCTCTTGCATCGTCTCCAGTGGAAAACGATACCCCATCAAAGGTTGTTTGCACGGCTTCCCCGTCTTGGGATGAATAACGTCGTACCGGTAACCTTCCTTTCCAGGGTTGTGGACACTCTGGCTACCAGTATAGACGCCCTGAGCATCTATGTATTTGTAACGGTCGAGTGGACGAAGTTGGCTCCGATTTTGGCTGAACCACTTGGTGTACTCTGCTTGGCGTTCCTCCTGATCGAGATAGTTGGCAACGAACTCGTTGCCCACGTCGATCAGTTTTTGTTGAATCGGAAGCGTGGACTGCCATACCGTCTCGAGTCGATCCTTGGATGCTGCATAACATGCCATGTACTCGTGCTCGACACTGATGTTGGTTGGGTTGTTGTCTGTGACGTTTCTCCAAGCGATCATGCCGACGAAGTTGTCTTCCCCGAACACCTCATCCATCAAGGACCGCAGCCGATGCACCTCGTTGTCGTCGATGGACACGAAGATGGCCCCGTCGTCCCGCAGCAGTTCGCGCAGCAGCTTCAACCGGGGCAGCATCATGCAGCACCACTTGTCGTGGCGGGTCAGGTCGTCCCGGTCCACCACCTTGCCGAACCAGTCCTGCATCATGGGGGAGTTCACCCGGTCGTTGTAGGCCCAGCCTTCGTTGCCGGTGTTGTAGGGCGGGTCGATGTAGATGCACTTCACCTTGCCGTGGTAGGTGGGCAGCAGCGCCTTCAGCGCGGCAAGGTTGTCCCCCTCGATCACCAGGTTGTCGTGCAGGCTCGCCTTCCTGCCCAGCCCCTTGCCGCGCACCGGGATCAACTCGTGGAACGGAACCCCCAGATGGAAGTTCTCCACGAACACCTTCCCCTTGAATTGCAGCGACGGCACGTCAACTCCTGACTTGGCGGAATACCTTCCTCACAGCGTCCAAGAAATACACGGCAGGCCCTGCCTGTGCAAGGCCGGTTGCCGGGCTTTCGAGTGGCAAGGCTTCGGGGCGCTTCCGGAATTCGTGTGGGTTGCGACACTCCCCATCCTGTCATCCCCGCGAAAGCCTCGCCTCGTCATCCCCGCGAAAGCGGGAATCCATCCAGTTTCCTCGCTCTCGTTGTACAAACCCTCTCGTCAGGGCGTCCACGGGGTTTGCTCGCAAGGTCTGGATTCCCGCTTTCGCGGGAATGACGGAAGGTGGGGCGTTTGCGGGAATGACGGGTGAGTGTCCGCGGAGACGTCGCTTCCCTTTCCTTCCTGCCTTACCCACACGAATTCCTGAAGAGCCGAATTTTCCATGGAAGGAACCATCGGCAGCCTTGAGCGTGTGGAGCGCCGTTTCGGCGTGGACCAAGAACGGAGCTTACGTACGGTTTTCCCTTGGCGGCGCGGTGCGCTCGATGAGAGCCTCCAGGGCCCGGCGTTGCGCATCCAGGACGGCCATGGTCTCGGCGTGCTGCCGTTCGGCAGCCTGCATGGCTTCGGCGTGCCGCCGGTCCGCAGCCGCCATCACTTCCACGTGCTGCCGTCTGGCCGCCTCGGCCTGCTCTTTGCCTTGGGTTTCCCTGTCGGCCGTAACCCGCAGCATGGCCCTGATCCCGCACCATACCACTGCGATCTGACCCGCCCCGACCACGATTCGGGCGGCCAGCGACGCCATCTCGAAATCGGTCATGATGGTCCTCCCGTCATGTTTCCATGAAAGGAACCATCGGCAGGAACGACAATAACTTTCGGGTTCGAGAGCATCGAGATCGAAAAAACCGCGGGAGCCCTGCTCCGAGACCCTCGATGTTGGTGTCCGGGATCATGCAAGGTCTTCGGGCTACACCGTCTCGAACTTCCCAAGCCCAAGCCCAGTTTCCTCAATGGCGCCGGTATTAGCTGACCAGACGGAGCAAACATTGGCAAACTGCCGGAACGAAGACGCTCACCGCCGTCCGCCGTCGCGCAGTTCCTTCCAGTCGAGGCCGCCCAGCTTCATACCCGTGCGGTGGGCGCGCAATGCGGCAATGGCTTCCTCTACCTGCGCCTCTTCGGTGCGGTGGACGGGCACGAGCCGGGCAACGGGCACGCCTCGTCTGCGGATGAGTACTTCCTCGCCCTGCGAGACTTTCTCGAGGAGCGAAGACAAATGCGTCTTCGCGTCGAACGCGCCGACTTCGATCATGGGAATCTCCTACCGAAATCAACCAGTTTATTCAACTAGTCAATATAGCCAACCACTTTGATACTCGCAATGCTTCGTCAAGCAGTTGTCGGCGCTTCCGGTGGTTGCGTAGCTTTCGTTACGTACGGTTTTCCCTTGGCGGCGCGGTGCGCTCGATGAGAGCCTCCAGGGCCCGGCGTTGCGCATCCAGGACAGCCATGGTCTCAGCGTGTTGCCGCTCGGATGCCTTCATTCTCTCGGTGTGTTGCCGTTCGGATGCCTTCACGGTCTCGGTGTGTTGCTGCTCGGATGACTTCACGGTCTCGCTGTGTTGCCGCTCGGATGATTTCACGGTCTCGGTGTGCTGCTGCTCAGATGCATCCAAGGTCCGGCGTTGCGCATCCAGGACAGCCATGGTCTCTGCATGTCGCCGATCGGATGCTTTCATGTTCTCGACGTGTTGCCGATCGGCAGCTTGCATGGCTTCGGCGTGCCGCCGGTCCGCAGCCGCCATCACTTCCACGTGCTGCCGTCTGGACGCCTCGGCCTGCTCCTTGCCCTGGGCTTCCCGGTCGGCCGTGACCCGCAGCATGGTCCTGATCCCATACCATACCACTGCGATCTGACCCGCCCCGACCAGGATTCGGGCGGCCAGCGACGCCATCTCGAAATCGGTCATGATGGTCCTCCCGTCATGCTTCCATGAAAGGAACGGCGCTTCCGGTGGTTGTGCGGCTTTCGTTACACACGGTTTTCCCTTGGCGGCGCGGTGCGCTCGATGAGGGCCTCCAGGGCCCGGCGTTGCGCATCCAGGAGGGCCATGGTCTCGGCGTGCTGCCGTTCGGATGCTTTCATGTTCTCGACGTGTTGCCGGTCGGCAGCCTGCATGGTCTCGGCATGTCGCCGCTCGGATTCCTTCATGTTCTCGGTGTGTTGCCGGTCGGCGGCTTGCATGGCTTCGGCGTGCCGCCGGTCCGCAGCCGCCATCACTTCCACGTGCTGCTGTCTGGACGCCTCGGCCTGCTCCTTGCCCTGGGTTTCCCGGTCGGCCGTAACCCGCAGCATGGCCCTGATCCCGCACCACACCACTGCGATCTGACCCGCCCCGACCAGGATTCGGACGGCCAGCGACGCCATCTCGAAATCGGTCATGATGGTCCTCCCGTCATGTTTCCATGAAAGGAACCATCGGCAGGAACGCCAACAACTTTCGGGTTCAAGGGCATCGGGATCGAAAAAAAACCGCCGCAGTCCTGCTCCGAGAACCTCAGTGCATGTACGAACCGCCGTCCACCAGCAGGGTCTGGCCGGTGATGAAGCTCGATGCGTCCGACAGGAAGAACAGGACCGCGCCGACGATGTCCTCGGGGTACTGGCTTCGGGGGATGGCGCGGCTCTGGATCTGGGGCATGTCGTCCTCGTCCACCAGGGCGCCGCGGACTTCCAGCAGGCTTTCGCTGCGGGTGAGGCCCGGCGCCACCGCGTTGACGCAGACGCCGTCCTTGCCCGCGGCCCGGGCAAGGGCCCGGGTGAGCGCCACCACCGCGCCCTTGGACACGGTGTAGTGGACATAGATCGGGACGCCCTTGAAGGGCACGCCGGAGGCGATGTTCACGATCTTGCCGGCGCCCTGCTCCTTCATGTAGGGATAGACCGCGCGGGAGGCCAGCCATACGCCCTTGACGTTCACGTCCATCACCGCGTCCCACTCGGCCACGGTGATGTCGTCGAAGGGCGCGTAGCGGAGGTTGGCGAAGATCGCGGCGTTGTTCACCAGGCCGTCGATGCGCCCGAAGCGGTCGTGTGCGGCCGCGGCCAGCGCAGTCACGCTGTCCTCACTGGTCACGTCGGCCTTGACGAACACTGCCTCCTGCCCCCGTTCCCGTATCTCCGAAGCGCACGGCTCCCCGTCGAGGACGTCCGACACCACGACCCTGGCGCCGGCCTTGGCCAGCGCGTTGGAATAGACCCGGCCGATGCCCCGGGCGCCGCCCGTGACGATGATTGCCTTGCCGTCGAAACCTGTCGTCATGGATCAGTCCTCGTTGGCCACGTACTTGCCGGTCTCCAGCTCCCGGCCCAGGCGGCCGGCTTCCCGCAACCGGCCCCATGCCTGGAGCACCACCCGGTAGGGCTCTTCCTCGAACTGCCGCAACACGTCCTCGAAGTGGAGCGGCCCCTGTCTCAGGAGGTCGAAGATCCTGTCCGCCAGCGCTTCCGGGCTCATGCCGCTTCCGTCACAGGTCGAGGAACCGCCGCCCGTTGACGCTCAGGATCTTCCACTTGAGGTCTTCGGAAAGGTCGTCCCGCTCCAGCAACTCCTGTTTCGCGCCCTCCCGGGCCTCCGCGTGGGGCATGTCGCCTTCGAACAGGAGCCGGTCCTCCCCCAGGTACTCGGCCACCTGGGGCAGGAAGATCTCGTCGGCTTCCGGGGTGAAATAGACGTCGCTCTGCTTCAGGGTCTCGGACACCGGTTGCTGGATGGGCAAGGGCATGCCCAGGGCGCCGTCCGCGTGGTGGTAGTGGTCGAACCGCTGCACCAAGTAGGGCACCCACTGGGCGCCGATCTCCATGAACGCCACCCGGAGGCGCGGGTGCCGCTCCAGGATGCCCCCGGCCAGGAAGCTGTAGAACCCCATCATCACCGGCAGCGTGAAGCTCAGGGCGCGGGCGCCCGAGACGTCGTCCATGCTGCGGGTGATGCCCGGATGGCTCCAGCCCGCGTGGATGGCCAGGGGCGCGCCGAGGCGTTCCACTTCGGCGAAGAACGGGTCGTAGTAGCGGTCGTGCAGCATGGTCTCGCCCACGGTGCCGTAGATCCCGGCCACCGAGGCGCCGAGTTCCAGGCACCGGTGGAGCTCCTCGACGGCCAGCCGCGGGTCCCGCATGGGCAGGATGGCGCCCCATTTCAGGCGGTCCGGCCGTTGGGCGCAAGCCGACGCCATCCAGGTGTTGTAGCTGCGCATGAGCGCGGCCTCGAACAGCACGTCGTCCGAAACCGGCTGGAGGAAGACCGTGGAGAAGACCACCTGGACGTCGATGCCCACCGCGTCCATGTCCTTCAGGCGGGCGTCGATGTCGGTCATGGTCTGGGAGCCGATGCTGAAGGTCTTCTGCCTGGCGAAGCGCATCTCCGTGGGGGTGCCATAGACCAGGTTGCCCCGGCCCACGGGCTTGGGATAGACGGTCCCGTCGATGTACCAGAAGGCGTTGATCCCGCCCAGGGCCGGCACGTCCCTGGCCACCACCGGGAAGGGCCTTCGGTCGGCGTATGCGGGGTCGAGATGCTCCCAGGCTTCCTGCGGCTCCTCCACGTGCGAATCCACGTCGATGACCGGCATGGCGTCAGTGCTCAATGGGTGTCCTCCCGTTTCCTGGACCGTATGCGTCTCTCCTGCCTCTCCATGCCTGCACGGTTCCCCTTCCCGGCCTCTCCTGTCCTACGTCCTCCCCTTCCGACCTTCGCGGGCCGCTACGGGGGCGCTACGGATGGTAGGCGTCGTGTCCGGGTGTGTAGTTGCGCTGGGTCTGGCCGGCGTTCCGGTTGACCATGGTGCGTCCGAGCATGGGATGGTACAGGCTGCGGACCTCGTGCTCCAGCTCGAAGGCGGTCTCCCCCGAGGCCGGGTCCACGATGTCCTTGAAGCGGTACTGGTGCGCGTTGCTCTCTTCCATGACGAGGCCGCGTCGCAGCAGGAACCGGTGGGCGCGCGAGAAGTTGGCGATGTACACCGCGATGTGGTGTCCGTCGTATTCCGGGAGGGGCCGGTCGGTCTCGGTGAAGACCAGGCTCTGGTTGCGCCCTACGCTCACCCGGACGCCGCCATCCCGGTAGGACACGGGCGCCTGCAGGACCGACTTGTAGAACTTGCCGATGGTCCGGGCCGTGCCGGGCCTGGTCCAGAACTCCACGTAGGGTATGCCGATGGTCATGTCGCCGAACTCCGGCCCGGGCGCATGGCACCGGAAGCGGTTGCCCCAGGGACAGGTGACCGCCACGTGGCCGCCGGCGTCGCTCCACTCGAACCGGGTGCGCTTGAGTTCGGGTTTCACCGCGGCCAGCCGTTCCTTCAGGGCTTCCAGGTCCGAGAGCACCAGGCCGATGTGTCCGGGGACGGTCTGGACGCCCCGGGTGGGCAAGTGGAACTGCTGGTCGCCGACGTTGATCCACATGTTGTTCAGCCCCACGTTCATGTAGGGGTCGCGGGTCAGTCCGAGCCCCAGGACGTAGAACGTCACGGCCTTGGCCTGGTCCGGGATGGTGATGTTGACGTGCTCCAGGGCCACCACGTTGCCGAGGTCGTCGGCCTTGCGATCGTAACCGTTGGTCTTCATCTCTGCCTCCCCGTGGCCTTGCCATCCCCGTTCGTCCTGAGCGTAGCGAAGCGAAGTCGAAGGACGCGCTCTTCTTCCGGGATCGTCCGGAAGTTCCAATAAACCACTTGAGCAGGCTGTGTGCAACGCCGGAGCCTCCCCACGCGGGCAACGGCCCCGGTTCCGGCTCCCCCGCTTCCTCACAGGGTCAGGGCGAAGTCCTCCACGATGGCGCCCGGCAGGCGCATGCTCCGGGTGGAGCGGCCGCCGTAGGTGTTGGCGTCCGGCAGCAGCTCCCGTTCCCGGGTCAGGCCCACGAGGTTGTCGCCCAGCATCCGGTACAGGGTCTCGTCGAACCGCATGACGTCCACCGGCGCCTGCACCTCCCCGTTCTCCACCCACAGGGCGGCGAAGCGGGTCATGCCGGTCATGCGGCAGGCGTCCCGGTCCGAGTAGTTGAGGTACCAGAGGTTGTTGATGAAGATGCCCGTGCCCAGGGCGGCGAGGACCTCCCGTTGCGGCACCGAGCCCGGGGCCATGGCCAGGGACTCGGGGGACTCGCGCGCGCCCGCGCCGTTGGCGGGGAGGCCGTACTCCCGCGCCGCCCGCGGCGACACCAGCGGCTCTCCCAACCTCCCCCGGTCCATGAGGGTGATGCGGTCCGGCTTGAGGAAACCGGCATCGTCGAAGTCGGCGGTCAGGCCCGCCCCGGTGTCCTCGACCATGCTCACCGAGGGGTCCAGAGCGGCGCGGTCCGCGACCATCCGCAGCAGCGGCGTCCGGCGCGTCCGACGGGCGGTGACCCCGAACCCGCCCCAGCGGAGCAGGTCCACCACCTCGGCCAGGGCCTGGGGCGCCAGATAGACGCGGTAGCGTCCGGGCCGGAGGGTCCGGGGCGGCCGCCGCAGGACGTCCAGTTCCGCGGCCGCCCGCTCGACCCTCTCCCGGAACTCGGACGGGTCCCACACGAAGCCCGCGTACGCGCACTTCACCGCCTTGTCGCCCTCCAGGTGGAAGCTCCAGTCGAAGTGGTGGGTGAACGTGGAGAACCAGTTCCGTTGTCCCAGCGAGTTGGCGAACCCTCGATGGACCCCCCCGGCCATGTACAGGCCCACGAGGTCGCGCCCCTCCCCTGCCGCCACGATGGACTCCACCACCTGGCCCTCGTCCTCGGGCAGCCGGTTGGCGCGCCCGGACTCGGTGGAGCGGACCTCCGCGGCGTACAGCAGGTAGGGGTCTTCGGGCACGGCCCCGAGCCTCTCGCGCACGTCCCGGACCGCCTCCCGGACCCGGCCCCGGTCCAGGGACATGTCGCCGGACACGGTGAGGTGGGCGGCGACCCGGCGCTTGCCGTGGATGAGTTGGAGGCCGAGACGGCGCTGCTCCACCGAGCCCGCCTGGCGCACCGCGCTGCGGTTGAAACGCACGAAGCTCGACTCCTCGCCGGAGAACGCCGACAGCAGGACCTCATGGGCCTGCAACAGGGATTGGGCGAAGTCCGCCAGCTCGTGGAAGTACGTCTGCATGGCGCGGTCTCAGGGAACCTCTGGACGATCGAGGGAGCATGAGCGCGTCCTTCGACTCCGCTTCGCTACGCTCAGGATGAACGGAAGACTCCGCTTCGCTACGTCCGGGACGAACGGGGACGGGAACGTCAGGGTGAGGGAATCCATCCCGGATGTCTCGATCGTCCAGGGGTTCTTCAGGACTCCCCGCCGAAGACCTGTACGCCGGAGAACGCGCACGCGGGCGCGGCGTGCCCCACGCGGACGGCTTGGTTGGGCTCGCCCTTGCCGCAGGTGGGCGTGCCCAGGAGTTCCCGGGTGTCGGGGCCGCCCACGTGGGTCAGGCTGCGCCAGAAAGTGGCCGACAGTCCCCGGTAGTTGGGCTTCCTGACCACCTCCCGCAACTCCCCGTCCCGTATCACGGTCCCGCGTTCGCAGCCGAACTGGAACTTGTTGCGCGAGTCGTCGATGGACCACGAACAGTTGGTCTGCATGAAGACGCCGCGCTCGATGGCCCGGACCATGTGGTCGAACCCGGAACTCCCCGGCTCCAGGTTCAGGTTGGCCATGCGGTCGATGGGCGGACGGTTCCAGCTCGACGCGCGCGAGTTGGCCACCCCGGGGAGCCCCGTCCGGTGCTGGGAGAGATGCCCGCCCAGGCCGCGCAGCAGCAGCCCGTCCCGGATGAGGTGCTGCCGGCGGGCGGGGAGCCCCTCGTCGTCGAAGCCGTAGCTGGCGAACTGCCCGGGGTCGGTGGGGTCGAAGGTGACGTTCAACAGGTCCGAGCCGTAGCGGTAGCAGCCGAACATGTCGGGGGTCACGAAACTCGTGCCCGCGTAGTTGCGTTCGTCGCCCAGGATGCGGTCCAGCTCCAGCGGGTGGCCGATGGACTCGTGGACCTGGAGGATGAGCTGGTCCGGGGCCAGCAACAGGTCCATGGTCCCGGTGGGGCAGTTGGGCGCCGCCAGCAACTCCAGCGCTTCCTGCGCCAGACCCGGGGCCGCGTCCGAGAACCCGGTCCGCTCCAGCAGTTCCAGTCCGCCCTGGCGGCAGACGCCCCTTCCGCCGAAGGTCCGCGTCACCGTCACCGGGCCGTGGTTGGCGGTGCAGCCCATGGTGGGCACGAGCTGGTCCAGGGTCTGGCGCACGCGGGCGCCGTCGCCGGTCAGGTAGAGGGTCTCGGTCTCCGTGCGCCACAGCGAGGCGTCCCAATCGACGATGCGAGGGTCCGCGCGCAGCCGTTCGCTCCGGGCGCGCAGGATGTCGATCTTTTCGCCCAAGGGCACGGAGTCCCACGGGACCGCCACCGGCGTTGCGTAGTCGCCCTGGACGGGCTCCTGGAGCGGGAGCGCGGAGAAGGCCGCGACGCCGCATGCCCCGGTGCGCCTCGCCCATTCCCGGGCCTGGCCCAAGGCCCGGGCGAGACCCCCGGGGGTCAGGTCGCAAGTCCCGGCGTAGCCCAGGCCGTCGCTGTCGAGCACGGTGACCATGGCCCCGGCATCGTCTCCCGACGCCGGGGGCTCCACCACGCCGCGGCGGACGGAAACGCGCTCGGACCGCTCCCTGACGTACCGGAGCGAGCAGAAGCGGACGCCGGGCGCGGCTTCGCGGAACCATGCTTCGAGGCGTTCGGGCAACAAGGCGCGTGTCTCCGTATCGCGGGATGCAGCCCGCAGTTGCGGCGCACCCGAAGTCATATCCGGCGGGCGGAATCGAATCAAGCCAGTATCCCGCGGCGCACGCTTGCGGCGGGCGGGACGGATTGACCCTGCAGGGTGATCCCCCTATAGTGGCGAGAGCCGACGCCTGCCGCATCGGCCCCCGAGGGAACCGACTGGAAGGTTGGGTATGAACTACTGTAGCGCCTGCGCCGCCCCGGTGGAGCTCCGCATCCCGGAGGGGGACAACATGCCCCGGCACGTGTGCGGGTCGTGCCACACCGTCCACTACACCAACCCCAAGGTGGTGGTAGGCTGCATCCCGGAGTGGGGCGACGCGGTCCTCCTGTGCCGCCGCGCCATCGAGCCGCGCTACGGGTTCTGGACCCTGCCCGCAGGGTTCCTGGAGGACTTCGAGACCACTATCGAGGGGGCCGCCCGCGAGACCCGGGAGGAAGCCCTGGCCGCGGTGGAGATCTCGGAGCTCTACACCCTCATCAACCTGCCGCAGATCAACCAGGTCTATGTCATGTTCCGGGGCGCCATGCGGGATGGCGAGTTCGGCCCCGGACCGGAAAGCCTGGACGTCCGGCTGTGCCGCGAGGAAGACGTCCCCTGGGACCGCATCGCCTTCCCCGTGGTGGAGCAGACCCTGAAGCTCTACTTCCGGGACCGGCGCCGGGGCCGCTTCGGCACCTACGCCGGCGACATCACCCGTCCGGCGGACAAGTGGAAGGACTACCGGGTGCGGTTCCTCAACGGGTCGGGCCGATGATGCTCCGGGCCATCCAACGGTTCTTCGACCGCCGCATCGACCCGGGCCACCGCGACGTCCGGCAGTCGGACGGCCACCGGCTGCAAGTGGCCACGGGCGCGCTGCTCATCGAGATGATGCGGTCCGACGTGGAGTCCACCGAGAACGAGCGCGCGGTGGTGCTGGCCGCCCTGCGGAGCAAGTTCGACCTGACCGAAGACGAGACCCGCGAGTTGATGGAGTTGGCCGAAGCGGAGGCCGACGACTCCATCGACCACTACCAGTTCACGTCGCTCATCAAGACCGGCTTCTCCCCCGAGCAGAAGGAGAAGGTGGTGGAATACCTGTGGGCGGTGGCCTTCGCCGACCACGGCGTGGACGAGCACGAGGAATACCTGGTCCGAAAGATCGCCGGCCTCATCGGCGTCCCCCACAAGGACTTCATCGCGGCGAAGCTGCGGGCCCGGGACGGCGCCGGGTCCGAGGGGGGTGATTCCGGGTAAGCCGGCACAGGGGCAGCAGGGAGGGCGGCGCTAGGTGTAACGGCTCGGGTAGCTGTTGCCCCTTTTCAGCCGAGGATTTTACATGCTCGGGCAGCGGGGATAGCACCACCGAAACTATCGGGCCAGCACTCCGTAGGGCTACTGCCGGGGAAAGAGGAACAAGGTTCCCCTTGTTATCCTTTCCATCCCCTTGGATTCGGATGTTAAGTGTTCGCACTAAAGGGAACTCCTATGGATAGCGCGGGGATGCTCGGCGCCTTGGCGTCTTCAGGCTGCAAGACGGACCTGACCAGAAAAGGACCGACCCCAAACGCTCGCGCTCCTTCCCTCACGCCTTCCTCATAGGTCTCGAACGCTCCAAAAACTTGGTCACCCTTGATGAGAAGGTACTTACCCGGGTATTCCTGCATGAACCGGTCCCTGTTGGCCTTGAGATATTCCTTCTCGCTACCAAGCGGATCACCCATGACACACCTCCTTTCCAAACTTGGGAAAACCGGCTCCATAGGGACTTCCTGTTTGTTGTCAAGCACGATTTTAGACGCAAAGCCGCCCTTTGCCAAACTTTGCCATGACGAGGGAGCAAGTTAGCGAAACGAGCTCAGCTTGAGCGGCAACTTGGCGCCCAGCCACAGGGACCGGTCCCGGTGGTCGCCCACGTGCTCCCCCGTGTTGGGGTGGACCAGCACGTCGAGACCTTCGCGGTTGAGCATCAACCACGGGACCACCCGGGCGAACTCCTCGGGCGCGAAGGTGACTTGGTACATGGCCTGGGGGTGCGGTCCCACGGGTTCGTCGTGCCAGCGCCCCAGCACCACGTCGAAGCGCGCGCCCAGCCCCTCGCGCACGCGCTCCGCTACGGGCTTCGTGTCCGGGTCGTAATAGACATGGGCGTGGTAGCCGGAGATGGTCTCCGAAGGTTGTTTCGACATGAGCTTGCCTCGGTCGGATCCGTCAAAGAAAAGCGGGCTCCCTTTCGGAAGGAGAGCCCGCTCCCGACGTTCATCAACGTCGTCGAACCGCTTTTCATGCTTGTTGTGGCTTCCGGGTATCGGCCCTGCCGTGAGCGGTATTCCGGAACCGTGGTCCTCTGCCGCCTGTCCCCGGACTTTCGCGAGCTGCGCCGTGTTATCCAACACGCGAGTTGGGACGGTCAGCCGGGAAACCGCGTTGGGCAGGACCCCGTGGAGCCAGCCTGCCCGTGGTGTTCACGGGCGCTTTGCGAAGGGTGGACCGGATTGCGTCATCGGACACCTCCTGATGCTTTGATGACCGAGCCCGGAACGAGCCCGCCTGCGGTTCCGAGCTCCTGCCCGTTCGGCAACGAGCAAAGATAGTCTAATCTCGCGGTCAGCCCGTGTCAAGCAAAACCATCCCGGCCTTCCCGATTGCGGGCGTCAGGCCGCTGCCTGCCTGAGCCGCGCTTGGGCGAGGTCGTAGGCCGCCTGAAAGCGCATCCAGTAGTCGGCGTTGCTCCAGCCGAATAGCCAGCGCCGAAAGGACGAGTCGCAGCCGAGGCAGCAAATCCGCCGGCACCCGCGCCAGGTTGTCGTCCTCGACCATCCCCCTGAAGCGCCGGAGGTTCCCGGGCAGTACTCCCGCGCCCGCGGGCGGCATCGCGGGTTGCCGAACCGTCTGTCGCGCAAGCATCCGGTCGGGGAGTTACCAGACTACGCCCACGCCGCCGCGAACGCTCGCATCGTCGCCGCTGGCAAGGGCTGCTCCCGCGTTCACGAACACGTGGCGCCCGACCCGGGCGCTCATGCCGATGGCCAGAGCCTGCTCGCTGCTGTAGTGGCCCGCGCCCACCCCGAGGAAGAACCGGTTGTCCCCCGGCACCACGTTGGGCAACGCGCTCAACGCCGCTGACATGGCAGTGGCCTTGTTCAGCCGGTCGCTGAGCGACGTCATTCGCTGCTCCACTCCCGCCAACCGCCGGTCCATTCCCGTCAGGTCACCGAAGTCCAGGGTGCGCAGGCGCACCGAGCCGTCCCGGTTGGTGTCCTGCACCACCACCCGCCGCTGTTCTGCGGTTTCCGGCGCCTCGGGACCCGAACCGATGGCCGGGGCCTTCTCGTAGTCGGAAGCGTCCGTCCGGGTCCCGAGGTCCCGGTTCAGGGAGGTCACTTCGGAGGAAAGCACTGCGGCGCCCCGCAGGGAGGCGCTCCGGGAAGGGGAAGCAGGGGAAGAGGTTGCGGCCTGTGTGGAAAGCCTCCCCTCCTTGTCCACGATCACCACCCGGGTCCCTGAAGTGTGCTTGGCCAAGCCCGGCAACTCGTAGGTATGGTCATCGGTGCCGATGACCACCTTGTTCTGTCCGGCCGAGACTCCCGAACCGATGGCGATGCCCTTGTTCCCGGTAGCGGACGCGCCCCGGCCCAGGGCGATACTGTTCATGCCCGTAGCCCGAGCGTTTACGCCCACGGCGACGCCGCCTGGGTTGACTGTCGTCGCGCGAGGGCGCTTGTCGTCGGTGAGACCTGAGAACGCATCCAGCGTGGTGACCTTATAGACCTTGTTCCCGATCCGAACATGGGTATGGGTGGTGCTGGTCCAGGTCGTCCTGTCTTTCAGATAATCAGCCGCGTTGTTGTACCTCTTTCCTACCCTCATGCCGGCTATCGCGTTTTTCCCGACAGCGACAGCGTGGCTACCTTGAGCCTCGGAGGCCTCGCCCACGGCGGTGCTGTGCGAGCCGCCGGCCTTGGCGATCGAACCGAGGGCGGTGCTCCGTTCGCCGGCGGCGTTGCTGCCGCCGCCGATGGCTGTACTACCGTGGAGACCGGTTGCCCAGGAACCGCCTCCCACTGCCGTGCCACCGACTGCGTTAGCACCGTTGCCCAACGACACACCGCCAACAGCTTTAGCGAACCGGCCCAAGGCGATGCCACCATGGGCTCGGGCGTTCCTTCCCATTGCAATCCCGGCATCGGCGTTGGCGTCTGCGCCTATGGCAATGGACTTCCGACCGGATGCCCGGGACAGCAGACCGATGGCGACGGCGCCGCGGCTCGTTGCGCTGGCATCATTGCCGATGGCGATGGCCCTGTACTCTGTTGCGCTGGCGCCATCGCCGATGGCCGTATTGCGCCCGGGGGTCTCCTCTACAGGGGCTACAAGGGCTAGTATGGACTGGCCCGGGAGGGCATCCCTACGCGCTTGTTCGATCTCGGCGACACGGTACACACGGTACACCCCGTCCACCGCGTGCCGAATGTAGGCATAGAGTCGGGTGGTGTTCTTGGCGTCCCTAACATAGGCCTGATAAGTAGGATACTTCTCGATCAGGGTGTTTTCGTCCAGGGTGTTGTCCTTATCGAACGCTTTCAGGTCCACGTGCTTGAGGGTGTATAGCGTGCCTGTGCGTAAATGTCTGATCTTGACAAAAGTGAGGCGATCGGCCTCATCCGGAGGACTGCTAATGTAGGCGGCGACGTTGTCGTATTCCTGGACGAAGGGCGTGTCATTGGCGCCTTCTCCGAGCTTGACCGCCCAGGCCGGAGAGGCGGCGAAGCAGGAGAGGCCGAGCAGGACGGACAGGACACCCGCGGCAATGCGCCGGCGAGGCCGCACGGGGGTTGGACTTGGGAGGTGGATGCGGCGGTCAGGGGCTACGCGGTCGGAATCATTCGTCATGGGTTCAGAATGCATGGTTTCCTCCTTTTCGGAATACCTGGGTTTGTTCGAGACCTCTGCATGAAGCGGGTCTCTTTCCGTTACTGCCAACGACGATTTTCCGGTTCCGGTGAACGGTGACGCCTCCCGATTTCGTTCATGGCGTCACCGCCATCGTATGTTGTTGCGAAAGGCGCCCTTGAGAATGGAATACAGAGGTCCGGCCCGGGTTTGGGGCCGGGACCGGGGCGCGGAACCCGAGGTCGGACGGAGTCCGGGTTCGGAACGGAGCAGGACAAGGGCCGGAAAGGAGCGGCCCGGCAGATGGATAAGAGGGGAAAGGGTAAAAAAACCCCTTGCAAATCGAACGGTTAGGAGGTTTCCGGAAAATCGGGGGGGGGGGGGGGGGGGGGGGGCAGGTTGCCTCTCGTGGAGAGCCGTACGGTCTTGTGCGGGAGTGATCTTCGAACCTGCCATGGGTTCCGGTCGGGTTACGTCAACCGACCTGAGCTTGCCGGAAGCATCTACACACAAATCCCGGCGCGTGTCAAGGGGAGAATAGACGTGGGCGTGGTAGCCGGAGATGATCCCTGAAGGTTGTTTCGACATGGGCTTGCCTCGGTCGGATCGGTCAAAGAAAAGCGGGCTCCCTTTCGGAAGGAGAGCCCGCTCCCGACGTTCATCAACGTCGTCGAACCGCTTCTGCCCGGCCCCCATCGTATGCAGTCCCCACATCCCGCCCTCGCCCTGCCCTCGTCTTCCGGTCTGCATGCGGGCGTTCTTGAACGGCGCCGCCGGGCTTGGTATGGGTACGCAGCATCGAAACCACGCAAGGGGATTCCATGGCGAACGGTTACGACGTGATCCTGGTGGGAGGCGGCTCCGCGGGCTGCGCGGCCGCGGCGCGGCTTTCCGAGGACCCGAAGCGCAAAGTGCTGCTGCTGGAAGCGGGGCCGGACCCGCGGCCCATCCCCGACGTGGTGGCGGAGGCGTCCAAACGGGAGCGGCTGCTGCTGGAGACCCCCTACGTCAACATGTACCCCACCAGGCGCGGGTTGGACGGGAGCGTCTTCTATTCCCTGGCCGGCAAGATCATGGGGGGCGGCTCCTCGGTCAACGTGATGTCGGTCATCCGGCCCATCAGGGCCGACATGGACGCGTGGGCCGCGGCCGGGAACCCCGGGTGGGCGTGGGAGCATGTGCTGCCTTTCCTGAAGCGACTGGAGGACGACCGGGACCATCCCGACAGCCCCGACCACGGCCACGGCGGCCCCCTGTACTTCCGGCGCCCCTACCGTTTCGGCCAGGAGGCGGTGCGGCCGGTGCAGGCTTTCATGGACGCGGCCCGGAGCCTCGGACTGCCGGAAGGCGACCTGAACGACCCGAACCCGTGGGGGGTCTGCACCTCGCCCTTCAACGTCAGGGACGGCATGCGGCAGTCCACCACCGTGGCCTACCTCGACGCCGCCCGGGGCCGGCCCAACCTCACGGTGGCGGCCGACGCCCCGGTGACGTCCCTGTCTTTGTCGGGGAACCGCGTCACCGGTGTGAACTACGAGCGGAACGGCCGGCGCGAGACCGCGCAGGGGGCCGAGGTGGTGCTCACCGCGGGGGCCTTCCACAGCCCCCACGTCATGATGCTGTCGGGCATCGGCCCGGCCCCGGAGTTGCGGCGGCACGGCATCGAGGTGCTCCACGACCGCCCCGGCGTGGGCGAGAACTACCAGGACCACGCCATGCTGCACATGGGCTTCGAGGGCCGCGGCGCCTTCGAGGTGGACTGGGTGGTGCCGCCCTTCCGGCTGGTGACCCGGAGCGACCCGTCACGGGAGACCGGCGATTTCCATGTCTTCATGCGGCCCCCGACGGTGCTGGACGGCGTCGGGCGGATCCTGAACGTCTCCGCGGCGCTGCTGGAGCAGCGCAACCGCGGCCGGGTGTTCCTCCAGAGCGCGGACCCCCACGAGCTTCCGGGGGTGGACGCCCGCATGCTGGAGCACCCGGGGGACATCGCGGCCATGGCGGCCACCATGGAGTTCCTGGACCTGCTGACCCGGACGGGGGACATGCCCGAATACTACGGACCGCCCATCCAGCCCCGCCGGGGCGACGACTGGGCCAGGTTCGCGCGCACCGCGTTCGACAGCTACCACCACGCCGCGGGGACCTGCCTCATGGGACCCGCCTCCGACCCCATGACCGTGGTGGACGAACGCCTGCGGGTCCACGGCATCGACAACCTGCGGGTGGCGGACGCCTCCATCATGCCCACCGTGACCCACGCCAACACCAACGTGACCTGCATGATGATCGGGGAGCGGGTGGCGGACTTCATCCACCGCGGGGAGTAGTCTCAGGGAACCTCTGGACAATTGCGGCTCGATGCGCCTCTCCCCTATGGGAAAGCGCGTCCTTCGACTTCGCTTCGCTACGCTCAGGACGAACGGGGGAATTGCTACGCTCAGGACGAACAAGGAGGGGGGGTCGTTCGGCGGTTCCTCAGGACTCGAGGCGTTGGTCGAGTCGGCCGTCCGAGTCCATGGCCCGCAACTCGTCGTAGCCTCCGATGAGGTCGCCGTCGATGAAAATCTCCGGCACGGTCCATCGCCCGTCCGACCGGTCCAGCATCTCCCGGTAGCGCTCGGGGTCCGCCTCCACGTCGAACTCGGTGAACGTCTGCCCCTTCCCTTCCAGCAGCCGCTTGGCCATCCGGCAGTACGGACACCACGCCTTGAGGTAGATCTCGACGGTAGCCATGGGACGCGCGCCGGCCCGGAGGACCGGTCAGGCCAACTCGAACACCGGCAGTTTCACCTGGGGGTCCTCGGTGTCCAGGAACGTGAGGGTCACCGGAGCGCCCAGGGCCACCTGGTCGCGGTTGTCCCCCACGATGCGCGTGGCCATGCGCACGCCTTCCTCCAGCTCCACCTCGGCGAAGTAGATGGGCACCTCGTCCATGAACGCCCGGTTCCGGGGCACCCTCACCAGCGAGAAGGTATGGACCTTTCCCCTGCCGCTGGCGGCCACCCACTCCAGGTCGCTGCCGAGGCAACCGGTGCAGACGGCCCGGGGGAAGAACTGGACCCTGCCGCAGGCCCGGCACTTCTGGAGCCGCAGTTCTCCCGCGGCGGCCCCCTCCCAGAACCCGCGGTCGATGGGGTTGACGACGGGAAGACTCTTGCCGGCCATCAGGACCTCCTCTCCAGGATCATCGCGGCCGTGGTATTGAGGTTCCTCGCGTAGGACAACCAGCCGATGCCGGTGACCAGGGCGGTCTCGGCCGCCTTGACCTGCCGTTCCCCGGCCTCGCCGCGCAACTGCCGCAGGGCCTCCACCACGTGCAGCATGCCCCCGGCCAGCCCCGCCTGCCCCACCGACAGCTCGCCGCCGCCGGTGTTCACCGGGAAGTCGCCGCCGTAGGTGAGGTCGTGGTCGTCCACGAACCGGCCCCCGTGGCCCTTGGCGCAGTAGCCCAGGTCCTCGAGCTGCATCATGACGGCGATGGGATAGTCGTCGTAGATGGCCAGCACGTCGATGTTGTCCCGGCTCATCTCCGAGAACAGATGCTCTCCCACCACGCTCATGCCCGTGGTGGTCTTGTCCGGCAGCATGTTGGACGCCTGGAAGCCGATCTTCTCGGCGTCCGTCACCAGATAGACGGGCTTGTCGGTGATCTGCCTTGCGCGCTCCTCCGATGCCACCACCACGCACTCGCCGCCGGAGCACGGCATCACGCAGTCGAAGAGCCGGATGGGGTCGGAGATGAGCCGCGAGTTCAGGTAGTCCTCGATGCTCATGGGCGTCCGCAGCAGCGCCTGGGGGTTGGGCACGGCGTTCTGCCGCTGGCTCGCGGCGATCTTGCCGACCTGCTCCAGCGTGGTGCCGTACTGTTCCATGTGGCGGCGCTGCACCAGGGCGAACAGCGTGTTGGGACCGCCGTAGCCATAGACGTCGATGAAGTTGGCCCGCTGGTACTCCAGCACCCGCTGGTGGGACACGTTCTTGTCGAAGGCGTTGCCCGCCACGATGAACGCCACGTCCAGGTACCCCGCCTCGATGGCGTCCGCGGCCCGCCGCACGGCGCACACCGCGCCCGCGCCGCCGCAGTCGCCATTGAGCACCCAGTCCAGCTCCAGGCCCAACTGCTCCGCCACGTAGGGGGAATAGTCGGGGCTCGCCTGGGTCACCATGGAGAAGCCGTGGATCTCCTTCTTGGTGAGGCCGGTCTGGGCCATGGCGTTCTGCATGGCCTCGGCATAATAGGACAGCAGCGGCCGGTCGGACTTCCGCGAGTATTCCGTGGAGCCGTAGCCCACGAGGCAGACCTTCTTTCGCAGCATGGGGGCGTTCCTTCCCGGGGTTGACTCACACCATCAGGTCCCCGCCGGTGAGCAGGACCGACTGGCCGGTGACGTAGGAGGCCGCGTCGCCGGCGAGGAAGACCACCGCGTTGGCGATGTCGCCGGGCTCGGCGATGCGCCCGAGGGGGACCTTGGCGCCCCGCTCCTGCAGCGACTCCTCCGAGCGGTGCTGTCGAGGCATGGCGGTGTTGGCGGTGCCCGGAGCCAGGGAGTTCACGGTGATCCCGTGGGGCGCCAGTTCCTGCGCCAACCCGCGCACGAACCCCAGCACCGCGGCCTTGGAGCTGGCGTAGTGGGCGAAGCCGGCTGCGCCCTTGTAGCCGATGGCCGACGCCGTGCAGATGATGCGTCCGCGGCCCTGGCGCTTCATCACCGGCGCGAACGCCCGGGCGCACAGGAACTGGCCGCCGACATTCACGTCGAGGACCCGGTCCCAGGCCTCCTCGGACATGTCCACCACCAGGGAGTGGGGATACAGGCCGGCGTTGTTGACCAGTATGTCCACCCGGTCCCAACGGCCCAGGACCCGGTCCCGCAGGGCGTTGACCGAACCCTCGTCCGCCACGTCCACCCGGACCGCCAGTGCCTCTCCCCCGGCCCGCGCGACTTCCCCGGCGACGCCTTCGGCCGCCTCCGGGTTCACGTCCGCCGCCGCCACCGCCGCTCCGGCCCGCGCCAGCACCAAGGTAATGGCCCGGCCCAACCCCTGCCCTGCCCCGGTGACGACAGCGACGTTTCCCTCGAGCGTCATGGTCGGTTTTCCCTTCGTTGCTGGCACCGTGATTAGCCCGCCCGGGAGACGTTGTCAAACCGTTCCCGCGGGCTTCCGATGGAACGCGCGCGCCGTCTCCCCGCATATTCCAATTCGGCAATGCCGCTGGAGGAGAGAGGGGTCACGCCCTTTCGGACTCCCGTTGGGAGTTTGTCCAAACAGGCCGTCAGGTTGTATGATCCGGCGGAGGCCTTCGAATCTGATACATGCCATGACGCCCCCGGATTTCCGGCCCCGACGCCTGCCCCTGCTGTTGCTGCTGATCGCGCTGTCCACGTCGTTCCTGTACGTGGTGGACGAGGGACACATCTACCGCCCCGGCCACCATGCCCACGTTTCCGCGAAGAACCTGGCCATCGCCGAGAACCTGTCCCCCGACCACGGTTTCCGGTTGTTCCGGGCGCGGCACCAGGGATCAAGCGGCTCCCCGACCTACGACATGTACAGCCGCTTTCCCGTCGGCGGTTACGCACTCCTCAAACTCGCCATCCTCCCCTTCGGAAACGACCTCTCCGCAAAGATCCTCACCGCACGAATCCTCATGCTCCTCCTGTTCAGCGCCGCCGCGGTCCTCGCTTTCCACTCCCTCGCGCGCATCACCTCCCGCCCCTGGATCGCACTGGCCGCCACCCTCATGGCCTTCTCTTCCTACTACATGCTGTTCTACGGCGACGCGGTCACCACCGAGGGCAGCGTGGACCTGTTCGCGGTCATGCTGGCCTTCCACGGCATGGCCGTATTCGTACAGGAAGGACGCTTCCCCCAGTTGCTCGCCAAGACCGGCGTCGCCCTGCTCCTGGGTTGGCACGTGTACGCTTTCCTGCTTCCCTTCATCCTCCTGGGGCTGGCCCGGGAAGCCCTCCGGGCCTGGAAGCAGGGAACGGCTTTCCGGTCCCGTGCGCGCTCCGCCGCAGCCGCAGTGCTGCGCAGCCGCTACACCGCCCTGGGCCTGGCCTCGCTGCTCTTCGGCGCGGCCCTCCTCACCTTCAACTTCGCCAACGAGTACGCCGCCTTCGGAGGCGAGACCCCGGTGACCGAACTGCCGTCGTTCCAGTCCGTGCTCAGGCACATGGGACTGGACCGGAGCTTCGCCGTGGAGTGGTGGGTGCGCTTCCTGCGCCAGCAGTTCTTTCGCGTCTGCGTGGCCTCCGTTCCCTTCCTGCTCACCGATCGGGCAGCCGACATGGCGGGGTGGTTTCTCCACCTTTCCCCTTTGGCCCCGGGTTTCCTGGGCCCCGGGATGTCGGGGCTGACGTTGTCGATTTACCTCCTGGCGTTGCTGACGGTCGTGGGAGCGGCCGCAGCCCTCGTTCGCCTTGCGGGGCCGCTGTTGCCAGGGCGGCAATGCCTCCTGATGGCCGCCCTCGCCCTGTCCGGGTTCTGCTGGGCCCTGCCCATGCGCAACAATTCCGTACACCACAACCACGAGGCATTGTTCTACGTGGGCGTCCCGCTGGTGTTCTACTCGCTGCTCCTGCTGTACGTTCGCGAACGATGGGGGGCTCGTCCGGTAATCGGCCTTGCCGCCGCGGCCCTGCTCGCCTTCGCGGCCTCCACCTTCCGGATGGATCAACGATGGGGCCTCGACGCCCATGCGGCCGAGACCCAACGGACCGCCATGGCCGAACTCGGGGCCATCCGCGAAACCACCCGGGGAAAGGCGGTCCTGGTCCTCGAGTCCATGAATCCGGAATGGTCCCCGGAGATCACATGGGCGCACTACTATCTGGCCGGAAGCGTCCTGGTACGCTTCCCCGACATGGAAGCCGCCGCCCGCGCCGCGGACTTCATCGTCACCCCCGACCGCGTGGAGAGCGACGCCCTGCTCACACCCCGGAACCAACAGGTGTTCCTGCATGATTCGTCGGGTATCGCCGATTTCGTCGAGTGGTACCGGGCCGCCTACCAACAGGCAGTGTCCGCCGGAGACCCTGCGGCGCGCTCCCGCTTCGATGTCTATCTCGATGACGACACCCTGACCTTCGTCAGGGAGCCCTGCGTCTGGGGGGATCTGGTAACGGGATGGATACCGGGATGGAACCCGAGAAGGATCTTCGTGGACGTGACCCTGGAAGACCCGAAGGACCTGCCCCCACAATACAAATGGTACGGCTCGGACGATCCCCTCATCCAGTTCCTCCTGTACCCCGTGCTGTTCGAGGGGAAGTGCGTCGCCGTCCTTTCACTCCCCGGTTATCCTGTCTCCCGCATCTGGACGGGACAACGACCCGGAGGAACCCGAGGCCAACGCCACTGGGTAGTAGATATGGACCTATGAACGAACCGGTTTCGCAGCGTATTCCGATTCCCCATTGGAATCACGCACCCCTTCAGCGGCATCCTGCATCGGACAACCCTCTCCCTTGGCATCCCCGCGGTTATGGCCTATACAGATGCCGGAACGGAAACGCGCTCCCTTCGGGCGTCTTTCAGGTGAGGACATGACGGAGAACCGCATACCCTGCGGCATCGAGATCCCCCAGGTGTTCATCGACGCGCCCGTGGACCCCGATCACGTCAAGAGGTTCGTGGCCAGGGCCGAAGAGCTCGGTTACGACAGCCTCTGGACCCAGGAGAGGATCCTCAGCCCCTTCTCGATGCTGGAGCCGGTGACCCTCATGACCTACGCGGCCGCGGTCACTTCCCGGTTGAAGATCGGCAGCTCCGTGCTGCTCACGGTGCTGCGCAACCCCCTGCAACTGGCCAAGAGCCTGGCCAGCCTGGACCAGTTGAGCCGCGGCCGGGTCATCGTCGGCGTGGGCCTGGGCGGGGTCCGGGGACGGCAGTGGCCCGAGGACGAGACCGTCTTCGGCTATTCCCCGGAGGGCCGGGTCACCCGCTTCGTGGAAGGCATCGAGGTCATGAAGGCGTTGTGGCGGGACGAAAGGGCCAGCTTCCGGGGACGGTTCTGGGACTTCACCGACGTGGCCATGGAACCCAAGCCCGCGCAGCAGCCCTTGCCGCTGTGGTTCGGCGGTCATGCCGAGCCGGCGTTGCGGCGGGCCGTGGCCCTGGGCGACGGCTGGATGGGGGCCGGGTCGTCCGACACCCAACGTTTCGTCAAGGAGTACGACCGGATCGCCCGTCTCCTGGACGAGGCGGGCAGGGATCCGGCGACCTTCGCGGTCTCCAAGCGGGTTTACCTTGCGGTGGATCCTCACAGGGACCGGGCGGAACGACGCCTGCGCGAGTTCTTCGCGGTGCGCTACCAGAACGCCGACCTGGGCGCGCGCGTGTGCATCTGGGGAGGCCGCCAGGAGGTCATCGACCGGCTGAACGAACTGGTGCGCAGCGGCGCCCGCCACCTGTTGCTCAACCCCGCCTTCGACGAGATGGAACACCTGGAGCTCCTGGCCGAAGACGTGGCCCCCCATCTCGGATGAGGTCCGCGCCGGCAGGACATCCTCCCGACCCGTGACCCTCGATCCGTGATACATCGGGAAACCGGCTCTTCCGGCTTTCGAGCGGGATGGATTCCCGCTTTCGCGGGAATGACGAGGTGAGGTGTCTGCGGCGCCAAACCGAGGACGGCATGGACGGAATGGAAGGGAAGCGACCTCATCATGTGGGTGGAGGGTCCCACAACCCACACGAATTCCCGAGGCGTCAGGAAACTCCGGACAACGCCCCTCGTTCATCCCGAGCGTAGCGAAGGTTCCGGTTCATCCCGAGCGTAGCGAAGTGAAGGTTCCCGTTCGTCCTGAGCGTAGCGAAGCGAAGTCGAAGGACGCGCTCGTTCCCCAACGGATCCCGCCCATGACGGCCAACCCGGTCGAACACGAGGAAGAACGCCTGCAGGGGCTGGTGGAGCGCATCACCTTCCACGGCGAGGACACCGGCTTCTGCGTCCTGCAGGTCAAGGTGCGGGGGCGCCGGGAACTGGCCACCGTGGTGGGCAGCGCCGCGTCGGTGGGTCCGGGCGAAGAGATCGACTGCCGCGGCGCCTGGGTGAACGACTCCACCTACGGCCTCCAGTTCCGCGCCGAGACCTTGGAGATCGTCCCTCCCACCACCCTCGACGGAGTGAAAAAGTACCTGGGGTCGGGTCTCATCAAGGGCATCGGCCCGCACTTCGCGCACCAGTTGGTGGAGGCCTTCGGCGCGGAGGTGTTCGACGTCATCGAACGGACGCCGGAACGGCTCCGGTCGCTGGAGGGCATCGGCGCCAAGCGCCAGGCCCGGGTCACCGAGGCGTGGCGCGAGCAGAAGGCGGTCCGGGACATCATGGTCTTCCTGCACTCCCACGGCATCGGCAGCGCCCGGGCCGCGCGCATCTACCGGGTCTATGGCGAAGACGCGGTCCGGCGCATCCGGGACAACCCCTACCGCCTGGCCCTGGACATCGGCGGCATCGGCTTCGTCACCGCGGACGTCATCGCCCGGAAGCTGGGCATCGCGCCCGATTCCATGATCCGGGTGCGGGCCGCCCTGCACCACGTGCTGTGGGAGTCGTCGTCGGAAGGACACTGCGCCGCGGAACGGCGCGGGCTGGCGGAGCGCACCTCGCAACTCCTGGAGGTGGCGCCCGAGCTGGTGGAACGGGCCGTCGAGCTGGAGACCGCGGCCGCCAACCTGGTGGAGGAACCCCTGCGCGGCGAGCCAGCGGTCTTCCTGGCGCCCCTCCACCACGCCGAAGCGGGGGTGGCCGGCCACCTCCGGCGCCTGCTCGCCGGCCTTCCGCCCTGGGGCCGCGTGGAGGCCGCCGGCGCCCTGCCGCGGGTAGAGGCCCTGACCGGCGTCACCCTCTCCCCTTCCCAGCGCCAGGCCCTCGAAACGGTGCTCGAGGGCAAGGTCACGGTATTGACCGGGGGACCCGGGGTGGGCAAGACCACCATCGTCAACAGCCTGCTCACGCTGCTGGAAGGCCGTATCGGGAAGGTGCTGCTGTGCGCGCCCACCGGGCGCGCGGCCAAGCGGCTGTCGGAGTCCGCCCGCGCCGAGGCCAGGACCATCCACCGCCTGCTGGAGTTCGACCCCAGGCAGATGGGCTTCCGCAAGAACGACGCCGACCCCCTGGACGCGGACCTGTTGATCGTGGACGAAGTCTCCATGGTGGACGTGCTGCTGATGAACCACCTCCTCAAGGCGGCGCCGTCCCATGCCGCGGTGCTGCTGGTGGGGGACGTGGACCAGCTCCCCTCGGTGGGCCCGGGCGCGGTGCTGCACGACGTCATCGAGTCCGGGCGCGTGCCCACGGTGCGGCTGACGGAGATCTTCCGGCAGGCGGCTTCCTCCAGCATCGTGGTCAACGCCCACCGCATCAACGCCGGCGAGCCCATCGAGACCCGGGAGGGCGCCGAGTTGCAGGACTTCTACTTCATCCCCGCGGAGTCCCCGGAGGATATCTGCGACAAGCTGTTCCAGGTGGTGACCGAGCGCATCCCCCGGCGCTTCGGCATGAACCCCATCCGGGACATCCAGGTGCTGACCCCCATGAACCGCGGCAGCCTGGGGACCCGCTCCCTGAACCTGGAGCTCCAGAAACGGCTCAACGCCGGCGCCGAACCGCAGGTCCAGCGTTTCGGCTGGACCTACGCGCCCGGGGACAAGGTCATCCAGACGGTCAACGACTACGACAAGGACGTCTTCAACGGGGACATCGGGCAGGTGTCGCAGGTGGACCCGGACGAGGGCAGCGTCCAGGTGGCCTTCGACGACCGCACGGTCCCCTACGACTTCGGGGAGCTGGACGAAGTGGCGCTGGCCTACGCCACCTCGGTGCACAAGAGCCAGGGCTCCGAGTACCCCGCGGTGGTCATCCCGCTGGCCATGCAGCACTACCTGCTGCTGCAACGCAACCTGCTGTACACCGCGGTGACCCGCGGGAAGCGGCTGGTGGTCGTAATCGGACAACCCCGGGCCCTGGGGATGGCGGTGAAGAACCTCCGCTCCACCAGCCGCCTGACCGGCCTCCGGGAGCGGCTGGCCGCGGAGCCTCCGGTTTGACAGCATGCGTCCCCCTGGACTACAGGAACGTCGGAAAGATCGGGAAGAAACTCCGATAATCGGGACAGGGAGGCATGAGCGCGTCCTTCGACTTCGCTTCGCTACGCTCAGGACGAACGGGGATGGGGGCGTCAGGATGATGGAATCGGGAATCCATCCCGGATGTCTCAATTGTTCAGGGATTCCGAATGTCGAAACGATTGGGAGGAAACTCCGAATAATGGCGCTTCAGGCTTTCGTATGGGTAAGGTAGCAGGGAAAGGGGAGCGAAAGGGATCACCCCGTCATTCCCGCAGCCGCCCACTCTCGTCATTCCCGCGAAAGCATGTCCTCGCGGAAACGGGGGCGGGAATCCAGAATTCGTACAACGAGAGCATGGATTCCCGCTTTCGCGGGAATGACGGAGCGAGGCTTTCGCGGGGAGGACGGGAGGGGAGTGTCACAACCCACACGAATTCCTGAAGAGCCCGAATAATCAGGACAGGGAGGATGGGTTCCCCCACCCCGTTCGTCCTGAGCGTAGCGAAGCGAAGTCGAAGGACGCGCTCGTCTCTCCCTGTCCCGACTGAGCGAAGGTTCCCGGAGGACGCCGCGCAACATCCCGCGGGTCGAGGTGGAACGCCATGAAGACTCTCGTTCGAGGCGGCTGGGTCGTGGGCTACGACGGCGCCGGCCATGAACTGTTGCCCGAAGGCGTGGTGGTTTACGAGGACGACCGCATCGTCCACGTGGGCCACGGTTTCGACGGGCCGGTGGACCGCACCATCGACGCCCGCGGCCGGCTGGTGAGTCCGGGCCTCGTCAACTGCCACATCCACGCCGGCGCCAACGCCCGCCACGTGATGCTGAACGACGCCAGCAAGGCGGACTACCTGGGCATGAACTTCCTCTCCTACGGCGCCATGCGCCGGGACGCCAAGGGCATGGGGCCGCCCCCCCCGGGCGGACGTGGAGGGCAAGTTCGGCGTGTGGGCCGCGGTGCGAGGGGGCGCCACCACCGTCCTGGACGTGGGCACCCGGGGCCCCATGATCGAGGGTTTCACCGAGATGGTCGGCGCCCTGGGCGTGCGCGCCTACCTCGGGGTGGGCTACCGGAGCGCCGCCTACGTGCTCGACGACCGGGGACGCATCCGGTGGGACTGGGACGAGGAGGCCGGCAGGCAGGGGCTGGCCCGGGCCGAGACCTACGCCCGGGAGCACGACGGCGCGCACGGCGGTCGGGTGCGCGCCATGCTCTACCCCGGACAGTTGGACACCTGCACTCCCGAGCTCCTCCAGGCCACCAGGCGGACCGCCCGGGAACTCGGCGTCGGCATCCAGCTCCACGCGGCCATGAACGTGGTGGAGTTCCAGTCCACGCTGCGGGAGCGCGGCGTCACGCCCATCCGTTACCTCCACGACCTGGGCTTCCTGGGCGAGGAGGTGATCCTGGGGCACTGCGTGTTCCACTCCCGGCACTCCTGGTGCCACTACCCCTACTCGGAGGACCTGTCGATCCTGGCGGACAGCGGCGCTTCCGTGGCTCACGCCCCCTACAAGTACGCCAAGATGGGCATCGCCATGGAGTCCTTCGACCGGTACCGGGAACGGGGCGTCAACCTGGCCCTGGGCACGGACACCTTCCCACAGGACATGGTGCACGAGATGCGCCTGGCCGGGCTCGCCAGCCGTCTCGTGGAAGGGAGCTTCCGCGCGGGCAAGCCCCGGGACGTGTACGATGCGGCTACGCTGGGAGGGGCCCGGGCCCTGGGGCGCGACGACCTGGGACGGCTCGCCCCCGGCGCCAAGGCCGACCTGATCGTGGTGGACCTCCGTCAGACCCACTTCGGCGCGGTGCGCGATCCCATCAAGTCGCTGGTGGAGGGAGGCAGCGGCAGCGACGTGGAGACCGTCGTCATCGACGGTCAGACCCTGCTGGAGGAGGGCCGTCCCACCCGGTTCGACGAGGCCGAACTGCTGGACCGGATCCGGGAGGGGGCCGGGCCCCTGTGGGACTCGGTCCCCCAATGGCGCGCCCTGGGGGAGACCATCGACGACGTGGCGCCCATGAGCTACCCGGTGCGGGAACCTTAGGCGCCCTCATGCCCTTCATCCACAGGGAAGGCGCGAGGATCTACTACGAGACCCACGGCGCCGGTCGCCCGCTGCTGTTCCTGAGCGAGACCGCCTGCCATTGCGACGTGTGGAAGCTCCACCAGGTGGCGGAGTTCTCCCGGGACCACCAGGTCATACTGTGCGACTACCGGGGCGTCGGGCGCTCGGACTGGCCGTCGGAACCCTATGGCGTCAAGGACTTCGCCGATGATGCGGCCGCGGTCCTGGAGCATCTGGATGTCCGCGGCGCGGTGGTCTGCGGCCACTCCATGGGCGGCTCGGTGGCCCAGGTGATGGCCCTGGACCACGCCCACCGGGTGTCCGCCCTCGTCTGCGCGTCGGGCCGCGCCTTCTATCCCCACACCCGGGGCATTCCGCTGCGCATCGCCGCGGAGATGGTGGAATGGGGCTACGAGCGGTACGTGAGGGAGCACGGCAGGGTCGTGGGCTTCACCGACGAGTTCGCCCGGCGGCATCCCGGACGGGTGGAGCGGTACCTGGAGGCGCGCATGGCCCGTCTCAACCCGGTGGAGCACTACTTCCGCCACGTCATCGCGCGGCAGCAGCACGACGTCAGGGACCGGCTGGAGGACATCCGTATGCCGACCCTCATCCTCGTGGGCGAGGAAGAGCACCATGTGACCAGCGACACCTCGTTGCGGCAGGCCGCGGACGTACTCGCCGCGGAGATACCCGGAGCGGTCTTCGTCGCTCTCGAAGGGGAGAAGCACAGCTACTTCTTCGCGAACCCCGACGCGGCCCACGCCGCCATCCGCAAGTTCCTGGCCAACCACCGGTAACCGTACGCCGGCCGCCCGGAGGCTCCGCGCCATCGGCCGCCCCGTCATCCCCGCAGGCGCCCACTCCCGTCATTCCCGCAAATCCCACCGCGTCATTCCCGCGGACGCTTACCCCATCATTCCCGCGAAAAGCCCACCCTCGTCATTCCCGCGGACGCTTACCTTGTCATTCCCGCGAAAAGCCCACTTCGTCATTCCCGTAGACGCTCACCCCGTCATTCCCGCGAAAGCGGGAATCCATCCCTCATCATCGAACTTCATGGCGCATGTATGTCGGTGTCACGCCAATGGAATCGGGCGTGAAAATCGAGTGGATCGAGAAGAGGAACCTCTGAACAATCGAGATATCCAGAGTGGATTCCCGATTCCCTCCATCCTGACGCCCCTATCCCCGTTCGTCCTGAGCGTAGCGAAGCGAAGTCGAAGGACGCGCTCATGCCCCCTGTCCGGATTGTTCAGATGTTCCAGGAGTAATCCGACCCGGAGAAGTTTGTACAACGAGAGCGATGAAAATGGATTCCCGCTTTCGCGGGAATGACGGAGTGAAATTTCGCGGGAATGACGGAGTGGCCTCTGTCGCTCCCCTTTCCCTCCTGCCTTGCCCACACGAAAGCCGGAAGAGCCTGAACAATCGAGACATCCGGGATGGGTTCCCTCACCCTGACCCTCCTGTCCCCGTTCGTCCTGAGCGTAGCGAAGCGGAGTCGAAGGACGCGCTCATGCTCCTCCGATTGTTCAGAGGCTCCTTTTTACGACCTGCGCTTCCTCGGCTTGGCGGTGGAGGCGCGTGCGGTCGGGCGCGGGCTGCGGGTCCGGGGGGCGGGTTTGGACTTGGCGGTCCTCCTGGCCCGCGGCTTCGGCGCCCGGCGCCACGGCATGGGCAGGGAAGCCGCCAGGCGGTACAGGAGCCAAGCCGCGGCCGAGGCGATCCACACGGGCAGGCTGGCTTGCACGATCAACGCCCTGTCCCGGTAGAACAGGAAGCAGAGCAGGGTCCAGAAGAGGCTGAACCAGACGAGAGCGATGGCCGACCGCATGGGACAGGGACGTCGAGCGGAGGTTCCGGAGGCCCGCGGTCACCCGCCTTCCGCGGACGCTGCGCGCAACGCCCGCCACACCCGTTCCGGGGTCAGGGGCAACTCCCGGACGACCACCCCGCTGGCCCGGGCCACCGCGTTGCAGACCGCGGGCGCCACCGGGATGATCCCGCCTTCGCCCATGCCCTTGGCCCCGTAGGGGCCGGGCCCGTCGCCGTTCTCGATGAGGCGCGACTCGAAGGCGCGCGGCACGTCCTCGAACCCCGGCACCCGGTAGTCCACCAGGTTGGGGTTGAGGGGCTGCCCGCCCGAATAGAGCAGGGACTCGAACAGGGTGTGCCCCAGGGCCATGACCGCGGCCCCTTCGTCCTGTCCCTCGGCCTGTCGGGGGTTGATGGCCTTGCCCACGTCGGCCACGCTGGCGTAGCGCTGCACCGTCACTTGGCCGGTGTCCGCGTCCACGGACGCGACCGCGCCGCCGATGCCCACCTCCCAGAAGATAGGCAGCACCGGCGAGATCCCTCCCCCGGCCCGCACGTAGCCGCGTCCGATGAGCTCGCCGCCGGGCATTCCGAAGTACGCGGCCACCACCTCGGCGAAACTCCTCCGCGCCTCGCCGCACCGGGCCGCGCCGTCCTCCAGCGCCACGTTGTCGAGGTCGGTCCCGAACTGCTCCGCGGCAATGGCCCTGAGCTGGCCGCGGACGTCGGCCGCGGCGAACCTGACAGCGGTGCCCATGACCGTGGTGGAGCGGCTGGCCCCGGTGGAGCGGTCGAACGGGGTGGTATGGGTGTCCGTGCCCCGCAGGCTCACGCGCTCGAACGGGACGCACAGCTCTTCCGCGGCGATCTGGCTCAGCACCGTGCGGGCCCCCTGCCCTACCTCGGTGCTGCCGGCCATGACCACCGCGCTGCCGTCGCTCAACAGCCGGACGATGGCGGTGGACACGGGGTTGGCCTCGCTGTCGGTGATTCCCACGGCGAGACCCACGCCGGCGCCGGGGTTCGGCGCGCCGGACCGCCGGACCATTGCGGCCGCGGCGGCGAGGCCCTGGCGCAGGTCGCAGTCCATGCCCCGGGAACCCGGCCGGATGCGCTCGCCGCGGCCGAGCAACTGGGCCATGCGGTACTCCAGTGGGTCGAGCCCCAGGCTCTCGGCAATGCGGTCCATCTGGGCTTCCACCGGCCACACCGATTGCGGGCCGCCGATGGAGCGCATGGACCCCGCGGGCACCGAGTTGGTATAGACGCCGTAGCTGTCGGAACGGAAGTTCGCGCACCGGTAGGCCCCGTGCACCCGCAGCACCGCCCGGGCCACCACCCGCGGGCCGTTGTCCGCGTACGCGCCCGTGTCCAGGTGGATTTCCACTTCCCGGGCCACGATGGCGCCGTCGCGCTTGACCCCGGTCTTGATCCGGCACCGGGCCGAGTGGCGCCGGGCGGTCAACATGGACTCCGCGGCCGAATGTTCCAGGCGCACCGGAAGTCCCCGGGTCTTGCGCGCCAACGCCACCACCAGGGGTTCGATCTTGAGGTACGACTTGCCGCCGAAGGCCCCGCCCACGTAGGGCACCACCACCTGCACGTCGGTCATGGAAAGGCCGAACAGCCGGGCGAGCTCCGAGCGGATGAGGAACGGGTGCGCGGAGGCGGACCACAACGTCACCTGCCTCCCCCGGACCTGCGCCGCGGTGGTGTGGGGCTCCATGGAGTAGTGGCACACCATGGGGAAACGGAACACGTCCTCGAAGACCTCGTGGGCCTCCGCGAAGCCCCGGTCCACGTCGCCCACCTCCATGTGCTCGTGGTGGCAGACGTTGGCGTGCTCCCGGGTGTCCGAGAGCTGGACGTCGTGGAAGTCCCCGGATCCCGCGGGGTCCTCGTGCAGTACCGGCGCCCCGGGGGCCAGGGCGTCGTCCATGGAGGCCACGCACGGGAGTTCTTCGTAGTCCACCCGGATGAGGGAGAGGGCTTCCTCCGCGGCGAGCTTGTCCCGGGCCGCCACCGCGGCCACCGGCTCGCCCACGTAGCGCACCCGGTCCATGGCCACGATGGGCCGGTCCCGGAGGCAGTGGCCGTAGTAGGGGTCCATGCCCTCCAGGTCGTCCCGGCAGAGCACGGCGACCACCCCCGGGGCCTCCAGGGCCGGGGCCGCGTCCATGGAGGCGATGCGGGCGTGGGGAAAGGGGCTGCGCAGGACCCGGGCGTCCAGGACGCCGGGGATGTCCAGGTCGCCGGAGAACCTGGCCGCGCCGGTGACTTTCTCGACCCCCTCGATGCGGTTCCGCGGCGTGCCGACGATCTTCATGGCGCCAACCCCCTCAGCCGTAGAGGACCACCGAGCGGATGCTCTTGCCCTCGCGCATGAGGTCGAAGGCCTGGTTGATCTCCTCCAGCGGCATGGTGTGGGTGATCATGTCGTCCAGGTTGATCTCGCCCGCGCTGTAGCGGTCCACGTAGCCCGGGAGCTGCGACCGCCCCTTCACCCCGCCGAAGGCGGTGCCGCGCCACACCCGGCCCGTGACCAGTTGGAACGGGCGCGTGCGGATCTCCTGCCCCGCGCCGGCCACACCGATGATGACGGACTGGCCCCAGCCCTTGTGGCAGCACTCCAGGGCGGCGCGCATGGTCTCCACGTTGCCGATGCACTCGAAGGAGTAGTCCGTGCCGCCGTCGGTCATGTCCGCCACCACTTCCTGTACGGGCCGGTCCGAGTCCCCCGGGTCCACCAAGTCGGTGGCGCCCAGGCGCCTGGCCATGGGGAACTTGGCGGGGTTGGCGTCGATGCCGATGATCCGCCCGGCCTCGGCCATGACCGCCCCCTGGACCACGCTGAGGCCGATGCCGCCGAGGCCGAACACGGCCACAGTGGAACCCGGCTCCACCCTGGCCGTGTTGAGGACGGCGCCGATCCCGGTGGTGACCCCGCAGGCCAGGAGGCACACCTTGTCCAGGGGGGCCCGGGGGTCGATCTTCGCCACCGAGATCTCCGGCAGCACCGTGTATTCGCTGAAGGTGGAGGTCCCCATGTAATGGTGGATGGACTTCCCTTTCCAGGTGAACCGTCCGGTGCCGTCCGGCATCACCCCCCGGCCCTGGGTCGCGCGGATGGCCTGGCACAGGTTGGTCTTGCCCGACCGGCAGAACTTGCAGGCGCCGCATTCCGGGACGTAGAGGGGGATCACGTGGTCGCCGGCCCGCACGCTGGCGACCCCCGGACCCGCGTCCTCCACCACCGCCCCGCCCTCGTGCCCGAGTATGGCGGGGAACAGGCCCTCGGGATCGCTCCCCGAAAGCGTGAACTCGTCGGTGTGGCAGACGCCGGTGGCCGCCACCCGCAGCAAGACTTCGCCCTCCCTGGGCCCCGCCACCTCCACCTCTTCGATCTCCAGTGGCCTGCCCGCCTCGAAAGCAATGGCTGCGCGTGACTTCATTTTCGGCTCCCTTCCGGCTTGGGTTCCTTATGGTTCTTCGTCGTCCGTGCCCGTCAGGGTGAGTTGTCCGGGGGCGCGCACGGCGCGGTCGACGGTGGGCGGCAGGGATAGGTCGTCGCTGGCCGCGCCCATCTCCTTGAGTCGCCGGGCCGCGGGGAACAGGCGGCTCTCCAGCGAGCCCACCGCGTCGTTGTAGGCCCTGACCGCGCCTTCCAGTCCGTTTCCGGCGCGCTGGAAGTGCTCCACGAACTTGGCCAGGCGGTCGTGCAGGGCCTTCCCCTGCTCCGCGATGGCCCGGGCGTTCTCCGCCACCGTGTGCTGCTGCCAGCCGTAGGCCACGGTCTTCAGGAGGGCCAGCAGGGTCACCGGGGTGGTGGGCAGCACGCGCTGCTGCATGGCGTACTCCAACAGGTCCGAGTCCCTTTCGAAGGCCGCGCCCAGGCAGGCGTCGTTGGGGACGAACATCACCACCACTTCCGGGGCGCGCTCGAACTGCTCCCAGTACCGTTTGTCGCGCAGCTCGCGTATGCGGTTGCGGACGGCCCTGGCGTGCTCCCTGAGCTTGCGCTCGCGCCCTTCCCCCTCGGCCCCCTCCATGGCGTCCATGTAGTGCTGCATGGGGGTCTTGGAGTCCACAGGCAGGATCCCCCGGTTGGGCAGGCGGACGATCATGTCGGGGCGGCCGCCATCCGTGGCCGCCTGTTCCTCGAAATCCACGTGGGAGACCATGTCGGCCATCTCCACCACCCGGCGGAGCTGCAACTCGCCCCAGCGGCCTCGCGCCGCGGGCGCCGCCCGCAACGCCTGGGCCAGCGGCGCCAGTTGGCGCAACCCTTCCTGGAGTCCCTGGTAGGCGCCCTCGCGCTTCTGCTCCATCTGCTGCACCTGGACGTCCAGTTGGCGCACGCTCTTGCCGAGGGGGTCCACCAGGTTGCGCAGCTCTTCCTTGTGCGCGCCCCAGTCGCCCCGCACCTCGGTGAGCAGCCGTCCCATCTGTTCCCGGGTCTGCTTCAGGAACCCGTCGGTGTTGTCCCGGAGCGACCGGGAGGCCAGCGCCTGGAACACCTCCCTCAGCTTCTCCTCGGCCGTCTCCACCCAGCGGAGCTTCTCCGCGTCCGCCTCCCGCTCCTTGGCGCTCTCCGCGGCCCGGACCTCCAGGCGTTGACACGTCTCCCGGGCGTTCCGAAGCTCGTCCTCCAGACCCGGGACCCGGTCCGCCCGCTGCTCGGCCCGGGCCCTGGCCTCCGAGAGCTCACGCGCCTCGGCCCGGGCGGCTTCGGCCCGCTCCCGTTCCCGTCGGACCTCGTCCTGCCGCGCCACCAGTTCGCGGGCCGTTGCGGCCTGCCGCGACCGGGCGGCCATCCAGGTGAGGACCGCGCCCGCGGCAAGCCCCAGCGCAAGGTAGAGGAACTCCGTCATCGGCATGTTTCCCAAGGTCCCGCGTCCGCGGCTACCGTCGGCGCCGGCTGCCGACCCGACCGAGTATGCCCTGGACCCGCTCCAACTCTCCGTGGTCCCGGACTTGCAGGCGCGTCTGTCCGGGCAGGCGCCGGATCATCTCCCGGGCGTTGGCGATGCGGTCGGAGGTGGCCGGATGGCTCGAGAGGAAGTCCGGCCCGGGCCGGTCCCCTTTCTTCCTCTTCAGGGTCTCGAAGAAAGTCGCCAGTCCCCGGGGGTCGTAACCGGCCCGGAACAGCAGGCGTACGGCGAACGCGTCGGCTTCGTGCTCGGCTTCCCGGCTGAAGGTGTTGAGGTAGCCCATGGCGGCCAGCCCGCCCAGGTCGCGCGCGGCCCTGGCCGCGTCGGGTCCGCCCGCGGCCTGGGCGGCCGCTACGCCGACGCCGTGCAGGATGTTGGTGGCGATGGCGCGGTTGAAGTTCTCGGCGATGTGGCGTTGGGCCACGTGTCCGATCTCGTGGGCGATGACCCCGGCCAGCTCGCTGACGTTCCGGGCCGCGAGTATCGTGCCTGTGTACAGGTAGATGCGGCCCGCGGGAGCGGCGAAGGCGTTTACCTCCGGTTTCGCCACCACGTGGAAGGCGTAGGCGAACGGTTGCGGCCCCAGGGGTATCAGCAGCCTCTTGCCGATGGCCGCTACGTACCGGGTGACCGCGGGGTCCCGGACCAGGTCGGCCCGGCGCTCGAAGTTGCGCGAGAAGTCCGCGCCAAGCTCCCGTTCCTCCTGCACGCTCAAGGGTCCGCAGGCGGCCAGCGCCGCGGCCAGGAGCGCGCCGGCCGTCGTCCGGATCGCACGGGCCAAGGACATGCGTAAGGTTAACCGCAGCCGGGCGCCCTTGCAAGCGCCGGGGTCCCGCCGCGGCGGTGGCGGCCGCTTACCGGCCATGCGCACGGGACGGGCGGTCACGAACCCACGCCGGTTTATCGAGACGGGCGGGTGCGCTACAATTGCCGCGGACCCGTACCCGGGACCGGGAGGAAAACATGGCTCCGAACCCGAAGAAGATCGCGGGTGAGTGCGCCGCGGACCGTGTGGCCCATGACATGATCGTGGGACTCGGCACGGGGTCCACCGCCTGTTTCGCCATCGCCAGGCTGGCGGAGAGGATCCGCGAGGAAGGCCTCCGCGTTCGCTGCATCCCCACCTCGGAGCGCTCGGCCGCCCTGGCGCGGGAACTGGGCATCCCGTTGACCGGCTTCGCCGAAGTGCTGCGCGTGGACGTGACCATCGACGGGGCCGACGAAGTGGATCCCGCCTTCAACCTCGTCAAGGGCGGCGGCGGCGCGCTGTTGCGCGAGAAGCTCGTTGCGTCGGCCAGCGAAGCCGAGGTGATCGTCGTCGATGAAGGCAAGCTCAAGGAGCGCCTGGGGGCGTTTCCCCTCCCGGTGGAGGTGGTTCCCTTCGGCTGGCAGCTCACGCAGCGGCGCCTGCAGGCGCTCGGGTGCGACGCCCGGTTCCGTTCCACCGACCAGGGGCCGTTCGTGACCGACAACGGCAACTACATCGTGGACTGCTCGTTCGGAGAGATCGCCGACCCCCCCGGGCTGGAGCGCGAGATCGTCGGCGCCTGCGGCGTGGTGGAGTGCGGCCTCTTCACCCGGCTCGCCACCCGGATCATCATCGGGAAGTCCGACGGGACCCTGGAGGAGCGGACCGCGCCGCGCTGACCGGGAGGCCGGCTACCAGCGGTTCCTGCCCCCGCCGCGGCTTTCCCCAAACCCCCCGCGGCGTTCCTGGGGACGCGCCTCGCTGACGGTGAGCTTGCGGCCTCCGAGGTCCGAGTCGTGCAGGGCGTCGATGGCCCGTTGCGCCTCTTCCCCGGAACCCATTTCGACGAAACCGAACCCTCTGGAGCGGCCGGTGAACTTGTCGGTGATCACCCTGGCGGAAACCACCGTTCCGTGGGCGGCGAAGATATCCTGGAGCTGATCTTCCGTTGTCGAATACGGCAAACCGCCCACGTACAGCTTCTCGTTCATGCTTTCCTCCATCCTTCCGCTCGACCCTGGGACGGGTCCGGCGAAAGGAGCGTTTATATTGGCCCACGGTGCGCCTGTCAATAGGCCCTCGCGTCCAGGGTCCGATAGACCAGCGGAGTCCCCAGGGCCACGAGCAGGAAGAAACCGCCGGTGGCCGCGAACATGGTCCCGAAGCCCCATGTCTCCGCGGCCCAGCCCAGGGCCAGGGGAAGGGCCATGGGCGACATGTTCCAGCCCAGTCCGGTGCTGGCCATCACCGCGGACCGGTCGCTGGCTCGACTGAGGTCCACCGCCTGGACCTGGTTGAGCAGGTCCGCCACCGCTCCGGCCATCCCCAGGCCGGCGATGCACAGGCCCACCGGCCATCCCCCGGTCCACGCGCTGCCGAGGATGCACACGCCGAGCCCCCCCATGCCGAGGGCGTAGAAGAGCTTCTCCCGCTCGATGGCGATCATGGATCCCAGGGCGAGCCCGATGACCACCGGACCGACGGAACGCAGCGAGACGACGACGCTGATCCATCCCTCGGAGAAGTCCAGGCCGCTCAGGTACACGGGATAGACGGACTGGGTGATGCCGAAGGGCACGGCCGCGGCGCAGGAGGTGGAGATGAGCAGCCAAGTCCGTCTCTGCAGCAGCCGCCGGCCCATGCCCGCGGTGATCTGCCACACGGTGCGGTCGCCTGGCTTCCGCCGGCCGGGCGGAAGCGCGAACCCGAGCAGCACGCCGACCACGGCGCCCAGCACGACCACCGCGAAAGTGTGTCCGTACCCCAGCCAACCCGCCAGCACCCCGCCCATGGAGAGTCCCAGCACCTGGCCCGTGTAGTTGGCCGCGGAGAGCTGCCCGAGCATCTTTCCGGGGTTCCGGGCGAAGAGCTGGCTGGCCATGGACTGGGCGGGGACCCAAAACATGCTGCGGGAGAGGTTGGCCAGGAAGCTGGACAGCATGAGGGAGTAGAAACCGCCGGCCAGGGAGAGGGCCGCCGCGGCCAGGAGGTTGAGGGAATAACACGCCTGGAGCATCCGGTGCTCGCCGTAGCGGTCGGCCAGGGCGCCGCCCACGAACCGCATGACGATGGTCACCAGGTAGGGCAGGCCCACCAGGGAGCCGATGTCCAGCACGGACAGCCCCAGCGTGACGCCGATGAGCGGCGTCAGCACGAACAACATGCCGTTGCACAGGTTCCACAGCAGGGAGCTGGCGAACAGCGCCCCCCGGGGCGGGCGGGTCATGGGTCCCGGTGGAGCGAATAGTAGGCGGCGCAGTTGTCCCACAGGATCCTGTGCTTGTCTTCCTCGCTGATGGCGTCGAGCTCCAGGAAGCTCTCCACCGCGTGGGGGAACTTGGAGTCGCCGTGCGGGTAGTCGGTGGAGAAGACCATGCGTTCGTTCCCCAGGTAGTCGATGACGTACTTGACCGGACCCTCGTCCGGCTCCACCGAGACGAAGCACTGCCGCTTGAAGTATTCGCTGGGCGGCATGGCCAGGTCCGGAGACCAGACGTCGGCTTCCCTTTCGTACGCTTCGTCCATGCGCCACAGGAGCCACGGCAGCCACCCGCAGTTGGCCTCCAGGAACGCCACCCGCAGGCGGGGATGACGGGCCAGCACGCCCCCTGCGCAGATGCTGCCCAGGGCCAGCATCTGCTCCACGGGCTGCGCGAAGACTCGCCGCAGCATGAAGTTGGGCTCGAACCGGTCGCCCACCTGGGGCACGCCGGAAGACGAGGACTCGTGGAGCCCCAGGGGCATCCCGAGCTCTTCCAGCGCGCTCCACAGGGGGTCGTAGTAGTCGTCGTGGAAGTTGCGGCCGTTGACCGGGTTCGACCTCAGGAAGACGCCGCGGAAGCCGAGCTCCCGGGCGCACCTTTCGACCTCGGCCACGGCCTCGTCCACGTCGAAGGGCGAAACCATGCCGGCCCCCAGCAAGCGGTCCGGGTCGGCCCGGCAGAAGTCGTGGAGCCAGTTGTTGTAGGCCCGCGCCAACGCCCCGGCGAAACGCGGCTCCATGTCTCCCTCGCTCAGGGCCTGGAGCCCCCGGGTGGGATAGAGCACGGCCACGTCGATGCCCTCCGTGTCCATGGCTTCGAGCTGCACTTCCGGGGCCCAGCCGCGGGCCGCGTGGCTGCCGTAGATTCCCTGGTTCCTGTGGAAGTTGCGGCCCTGGGTGACGTTGCCGGCATGGACCGGGGGCAACCCCCAGAGCCTTCCGTCGGGATGCTTCATGCGCAGGTCGCGCACATTCTCGCTGGTGGCCCCCCGGGGCGCCAGGGACCGGAACTCCGGCTCCAGGTACCGTTCCCAGAGGTCCGGCGGCTCCATGATGTGCATGTCGCTGTCGAGGATCCGAAACCCGTTCCTGGCCATGTTCCCTCCCGTCCGGCCGCCCGGGATCCTGTCCGGGTCGGCGGGGGTCCGTTCCGACGCACGGGAAACGCCGCGGCGCGGGCGCGGCTAACCCTTCCAGGCGCCCCAGGCGACGGCGAGCCAACCGAGGAGGAACGCCAGCCCGCCGATGGGCGTGACGGCCCCCAGCCACCGCGCCCCCGAAAGGCTCAACGCGTAGAGGCTGCCCGAGAACACCACCGTCCCGAACACGAACAACCACCCTGCCGCGGAGAACTCCGCGCGAGGCCACCGGGCCAGGGCGAGGCCCAGGAAGAGCAGCGCCAGCGCGTGGTACGACTGGTAGCGGACGCCCACCTGGAAGACCTCCAGCATGTCCTCGGCCAGTCTTCCCCGAAGACCGTGGGCGGCAAACGCCCCCAACGCCACCCCGGTGAACCCGGACAGGGAGCCCAGCAGCAGGAACAACCGATCTGCGCTCAATCGAACCTCACCCGCGTCGGAGTCCGTCTTGGAGACCCATACGGCACGGCGTAGTCTTCCATGCGGCCGCCCGGATTGCAACGGTCCGGGTCCCGGCGGTCGGGGGACGCCGGAGCCGCGGTCCCGCAGCGGGGTCGGACGGGGATGGACAAACGGCCTCGCTTGGGCTATCTATGGCGTCATGGAACGGAGCCATCAGGGATCCAGACAGGAGGTCATGCGCCAGCAGCACGCCCCATGAGCAAACAGGACAACATAGAAGTCACCGGCACGGTAAGGGAGAGTCTTCCCAACGCCATGTTCAAGGTGGAGTTGGACAACAAGCACAACATCCTCGCCTACACCGCGGGGAAGATGCGAAAGTTCTACATCAAGATCCTGCCCGGAGACCGGGTTACCCTCGAGTTGTCTCCCTACGACCTGAACCGGGGCCGGATTACCTACCGGCACCGGAACTGACCCTCGTCCCGGACCGCCGTCGGGCTGCCCGCGTCGGTCACGCCGCGGACAGGCGCTGCATGAGGTCCCGTCGGGCCGCCTCGGCGCGCCGCAGGACTTCGTCCTCGTCCATGAAGGCGCACTCGCGGCCGCGCATGAGCACCCGCCCGTCCGCCACCACCGTGTCCACGTCCGCGGCCTTGGCGCAGTGGACCAGTTGGCTCACCAGGTCGTTGACGGGCTGGAAGTGGGGCTTCCGTACGTCCACCAGGATCAGGTCCGCGCGCTTGCCCACCTCCACGGTGCCGCAGACCGAGGCCAGTCCCAGGGCGTGGGCGCCGTCCACTGTGGCCATGCGGAGCACGGTCCAGGGGTCGATGACGCCCGCGTCCAGGTGCTTCACCTTCTGCAGCAGCGACGCGGTCTTCATGGTCTCGAACAGGTCCTGGCCGTGGTTGCTCGCGGCCCCGTCCGAGCCCAGCGCGACCCGGACTCCCGCGGCCAGCATCTCCACCACCGCGGCGATGCCGTCGCCCAGCATCATGTTGCTCACCGGGTTGTGCGACACCGCCGTCCCGGTGTCCGCCAAGTGCCGGATCTCTTCGGGCGACAGGTGCACGCAGTGGGCGAATATCGAGTCCTCTCCGGGTATGTCGAAGTCCTTCAGGTGGGCCACCACCCCCGCCCGTCCGAACTCCCTCCGGGTGGCCTCCACCACCGACGCGGACTCCGCCACGTGGGCGCTGATGCCCATGGAATGGTGGTCCGCGAACCGCCGTATCTCCCGGAGGAGGTCCGGGGATGTGGTGATGGGCGGGGTGTTGGGTCCGGTGCGGAACGTGAGCCGGCGGCTGGCGTCCGGCGCGCCGTTCTTCCGGTGGCGCGCCATCAACTCCTCGATGCGCGCGAACGCCGTGTCCGGGGTCTCCCGGGTGCAGTCCGGCACCATCTCCCCGGTGTCCATGACGGTGCGGGCGAACACGCCTCGCAGGCCCGATTCCGAGAGGGCGTCCACCGCGGCCTCGGCGCATTCGGGACCCGGGTTGAGGAAGTTGTGCTCGCACACGGTGGTGACGCCGCCTTTCAGCGACTCCAGGCACCCCAGCAGCGTGCCGGCGCGCACGTGCTCCGGGTTCAACGCCTCCGCCACCCCGTAGATGCGCCGCAACCACGCCAGCAGCGGCAGGTCCTCCCACACCGCCCGCAACAGCACCTGGTAGAGATGGGTATGGGCGTTGACCAAGCCGGGCAGCAGGACCTTCCCCCGCCCGTCGATGACCGTGTCCCCTTCCCCGGCCGGCGCCTCGCCCGCCTGCACCGCGGTGATGGCGCCGTCCACCGCGGTCACGTAGCCGGACTCGATGACGGCGCCGGGGCTCGTCATGGGAAGGATGGCGCAGTCGGCGAAGGTGATGGCCGGTGCGTTCATTGCCGACTCCGGGTCGGGACGGAAGGCGGCGCGGGAAGCGGGAGCGATGCGGGGGAACGGCGCGGTCGGCCGCGCGAGACTGCCGGACCCGCGGACGCGGCGGCGCGTCAGGTGTCCCGGGTCCGCCGTTCGTGGGCCTCGTTGACCTTGAGCACGCGCCCCTGGAGCTCGCTTCCGTTCAAGGCTTCCATGGCCGCCTGGGCTTCCGCGTCGGAGCCCATCTCGACGAACCCGAAGCCGCGGGAACGGCCCGTGAACCGATCGGTGACGATCCTGGCCGACGCCACGGTCCCGTGCTCGGCAAAGAGGTCGTTCAACTGCTCTTCCGTTACGGCGTAGGGCAGTCCGCTTACATAGAGTCTGTCACCCATGGGAAACTCCGTCCGAGGTTGAGGGCCGAGGTCGAGGTCCGGTGCGGCGCAATGCCGCGAATGCGAAGCATCTTATCCCCATGCATCCTCCAATGCAAGGAAGGGGATTGTCCAATGCAGGTATGCCGATGCGGTCCGAAAGGGTCAGCGGAACCGGTTCGTCCGGAGGTCCATCTCTACTGACCATGGGCGTCGGTATCGGCTTCGGTTCTGTCTCATCCTGATGCGGGAGACAGGATAACCGGGGAGTGGAACGATGGCGACGCACTTCCCTTCGAACAGCACGGGGTAAGTGATGAGCGGGAAGACGGGATCGTCCGAGCCGTACCGTTTGTATCGTCGGGGCAGGTCCTTCGGGTCTTCCAGGGTCACGTCCACGAAGATCCCCCTCGGTCTCCATCCCGGTATCCGTCCCGCTACCAGCTCCTCCCGGACGCAGGGCTCCCTGACGAAGGTCAGGGTGTCGTCATCGAGATAGACATCGAAGCGGGAGCGCGCCGCAGGGTCTCCGGCGGACACTGCCCTTTGGTAGGCGGCCCGGTACCACTCGACGAAGTCCTCGATACCCGACGAATCATGCAGGAACACCTGTTGGTTCCGGGGTGTGAGCAGGGCGTCGCTCTCCACGCGGTCGGGGGTGACGATGAAGTCCGCGGCGCGGGCGGCGGCTTCCATGTCGAAGATGCGTACCAGGACGCTTCCCGCCAGATAGTAGTGCGCCCATGTGACCTGCGTGGGCCATTCCGGATTCATGGGGTCGAGGACCAGGACCGCCTTGCCCCGGGTGGTTTCGCGGATGGCCCCGAGTTCGGCCATGGCGGTCCGTTGGGTCTCGGCCGCATGGGCGTCGAGGCCCCATCGTTGATCCATCCGGAAGGCGGAGGCCACGAAGGCGAGCAGGGCCGCGGCGGCAAAGGCGGCTACCGGACGAGCCCCCCATCGTTCGCGGACGTACAGCAGGAGCAGCGAGTAGAGCACCAGCGGGACGCCCACGTAGAACAATGCCTCGTGGTTGTGGTCTACGGAAGCGTTGCGCATGGGCAGGGCCCAGCAGAACCCGGACAGGGCAAGGGCGGCCAGCAGGAGGCGTTGCCGCCCTTGCAGCATCGGCCCCGCAAACCGAGCGAGGGCTGCGGCCGCTCCCACGACCGTCAGCAACGCCAGGAGGTAAATCGACAACGTCAGCCCCGACATCCCGGGGCCCAGGAAACCCGGGGCCAAAGGGGAAAGGTGGAGAAACCACCCCGCCATGTCGGCTGCCCGGTCGGTGAGCAGGAAGGGAACGGAGGCCACGCAGACGCGAAAGAACTGCTGGCGCAGGAAGCGCAGCCACCAACCCACGGGGGACCAACCCACCGGAACGAAGTCCCGATCCAGTCCGGTGTGCCCGAGCATGGACTGGAACGATGGCAGTTCGGTCACCGGGGTCTCGCCTCCGAAAGCCGCGTACTCGTTGGCGAAGTTGAAGGTGAGGAGGGCCGCGCCGAAGAGCAGCGCGGCCAAGCCCAGGGCGGTGTAGCGGCTGCGCAGCACCGTCACTGCGGTGAAGCGCAGCCGGGGCCAAGGCGCAGTTCCGTGCTTCCATGCCCGAAGGGCTTGCCAAGCCAAGCCCAGGAGGATGAAGGGAAGCAGGAAAGCGTACACGTGCCAGCCCAGCAGCAGCGCGACGCCGGTCTTGGCAAGCAACTGGGGGAAGCGTCCCTCCTGGACGAATACGGTCATGCCGTGGAAGGCCAGCATGACCGCGAACAGGTCCACGCTGCCCTCGGTGGTGACCGCGTCGCCGTAGAACAGCATGTAGTAGGAGGAGAAGGCCATGAGGGTGGCGGCCAGTGCGATCCAGGGGCGGGAGGTGATACGTGCGAGGGAGTGGAAAGCCAGGAGGGCGGCGGCGCTGAACAGGAGGAGCATGAGGATTCGTGCGGAGAGGATCTTTGCGGAGAGGTCGTTTCCGAAGGGGAGGATGGCGAGTTTGATGAGTGCGTACCCGCCGACGGGAAAGCGGCTGTACGTCTGGTACGCGGGGGCGCCGTCCGATCCCGGGTGCCGCGCCCGGAACAACCGGAAACCGTGGTCGGGGGACAAGTTCTCGGCGATGGCCAGGTTCTTCGCGGAAACCTGGGCATGGTGGCCGGGACGGTAGAAGTGTCCCTTGTCCACCACGTACAGGAACGACGTGGACAGCGCGATCAGCAGCAACAGCAGGGGCAGGCGTCGGGGCCGAACATCCGGGGAGGGAGGCATCCTCCAAATCATACAGACCGACGCCTGTTTGGACAAACTGTCCCATCCGTACAACATGCCTCACTCCACGGGCTACCACAGGCAGCAGGCCAAGTTGGAGAAATGATCAGGTGGTGGATTGGACATCGACGCTCACATGGGGTACATGCCGGTATGGTTTCGGCATTGCTGAAAAGGGCGCCGCTCTTCCTGTTCGTGGCGGCGCTCCTGCTGGCGGCCTTCGCCAGTGGGCTGTATGTCGCTCGGTACAAGGTCTTTCCCTACGGTATCCTGTCTTCCGCCAGGAAAACTTTCCTGGCGATGAACGAGGCCAGGGTTACTGAACCCTTCCAGAGACTACGGTGGGTGGATATCCCTCCCGACCAAGTGGCGGACCGGCGCTTCGAGTTCATCGGCAGCGACCGCTTGACCGATCCGATACTGGTTCCGGGAGGGCGGGGGTACTTCCGGGAGCACTGTCCGGGCCACGTGGGCTGTATTGCGGTGGAGTACGCCGGCCGGGGCGAAGTCCGGCATGCTTGGCCGTACCGCCCCGGGGAGTTGGCGGAATGGCTGGAGAAGGAGGAGTTCACCGGGGATTTCCCGTACGAGCACGCAATCGGGTTCTCCTTCGTCAAGCATGCGTACGTAAAGGGAATATCGAAATACGCCAATGGAGACCTGCTGGCAGTCTTCCAATTCGCTCATAGCCACCCTTCCGCTGGCGGGGTGGCGCGCATCGACCGTAGCGGCAAGCCGGTGTGGTACCGTCCGGACTACAGCCACCATCGACCGCACCTGACCGATGGCGAAGTCCTTCTGGTTCCCGGCCTGCGACTCGGCAAGCCCAGGGAGACCGCGAGCACACCTTGTCCGCAATGGCTTCACGACACCGTGAACGTAATCGATCCGGGAGGGAGGAGGATGGAAGATCATTCCCTCTTCGACGCCATACGGAATTCTACCTATGCCCCGCTCTTGCGCTTTCAGAATCCTTGCAACCCGACGCATCTCAATTCCATCCAGCGGCTGGGAAAAGACACGGAGGGGTGGCTCGAACCCGGAGACCTCGTGCTATCCATAAGGAACTTTCACGCGTTCGCCATACTGGACCACCGGGACCATCGGTTGAAGCGACTGATGCACGGCAGTTTCTTCAAGCAACACGACGTCCTGCATTTCAAAGGCTCCCGGTTCCTCATGCTGGACAACCAGGGCGCCCGAAACGCGGCCGGCGGCTCGTTCATATCACGGCTGCTGATGGTGGACACGATAAGCGGCGAGGAGACCACGATCTTCCCGAACCACAGAACTCCCGCCCACTTGCGAAAACTGTACACCGACGAAGCAGGCGGACTTGACATTTCCCCGGACCGCAGCAGGGCCATCGTCACGATTAGCGCTGCGGGCAAGGCAGTGGAGGTCCGTATCGCCGATGGCGCGGTGCTGGTAGTGTTCGATTCGATCCACGACGTGTCGCAATCGGAGGAGTTTCCGGAGGAACGAGCCACCCGGGCGGCACGGAGGTGGTTCCAGGGCATCCGCTATAGCGGTGACGGATGATGGTAAGGCAGGATGGATGCAGCGCGTCCGTCGGCTTCGCTATGCTCAGGACGAACGGGGATCGTGTTTCGAGGCATCCCAAGTCGATGCAGACCGGGGCGGGCGTCCGGTTCACGGCTCGGCGCCGTACGCGTCCAGCAGGCAATCCCGGTCGGCGCGCCGCAGCAGCGCGCCGTCGGGGTCGAGCTTGCGGGCCGAGCGCAGCAGGCGGCGCAGGTTCCGCCGCGCCCGGGAGGCCGGCGCCGGGCCGGGAAACAGGCGGGCCTTGTCGAAGTCGATGACGTAAACCTCCGGGTCCGGGGCGCCGCGGAGGACCAGGAGATTGCGGAGGTTCAGGTCGCGGTGGTCGATGCCGGACTCGTGCATGAGGCGCAGCGAACGCCCCACGCTCCGGAGCATGGACCGTTTCTCCTCGTCGGAGAGTACCCCTTGCAGCGCGTCCCAGAGGTTGCGCGCCCCCTCCAGCTCCCGGGTGACCAGCCAACCCCGATACCACGGACCCGGGCCCCGGGCCACGAGGGCGGCCAAGACTTCCACGGTGGCCACTCCCCGGTCCCGGGCCGCCGCGGTGACGGCCAGCTCCACGAAGGGTCTGGGCGGACGGCTGACGAACCGGTCGCCCGTCAGCCGGCGCAGCACGCCGCCGTGGCGGTAGGGACGGACCAGGGCGCTGCCTCCGTCGGGAAGGGTCATCGAACGGAGCTCGGCGCGCCCCGCGTGCCGGGCCGGGGCGCCATCGCCCGGCGCCAGGATCCGCGGCGCGAGACCTGCGTGGGCGAAGCCCCGGGCCGCCAGCATGGTCAGTCCGGGTCCCGGGACCACTTTCTCGAACCCCTCGGGGATCTCCCGGCCCGGCTTTGGCGCGGTCGTCACGGGGTCTCCGTCGGAGCGCGCCGGTCTGCCGCAACACCCCGGGCGGGCTGCCGCACCGCCTCCCGGACGCGGTCCAGCAGCGCTTCGGGCCTGTCGATGTCCATTTCCACCCTCAGGGCCAGCAGTCTGCCGGTGAAGAACGGAAACCGGACCAGCTTCACGAAATCCTTTTCCGTGGTCACGATCTTCTCGATGTCGTTCCGGTGGCGGTTGATCCTGCGCCAGTCCCCTTCCCCGTACGGATGGTGGTCGGGGAACACCAGCGTATCCACGATGTGGGCCCCGCATTCCTGGAGCATTGCATGGAACGGCTCCGGTTTGGCCACGGCCGACACCGCCATGACCCCGGCGCCCGCCAGCACGCCGAGGGAGAGTTCCTCCAGGCCTCGGTCCGTGCGCGCGAGCACCCCCGCGGGCCGGAGGGAGGCGAAGAACACCCTGGAGGCGTCGCAGCGTCCGCGCAGCAGCTCCCGCCATCGGTCGTGGGCCCCGGTGACGATGAGGACGTCCGCCCGCCCCAGTGCGCGCAGCGGCTCCCGGAACGGTCCCGCGGGCAGCATGGAGCCGCGGCAGTCGGAACCCAGCAGCACCAGGTCCAGGTCCCTTGCCACCCGGCGGTGCTGGAAGCCGTCGTCCAGCACGAACGCCCGGACGCCGTGATCCTCCCGTCCCAACTCGACCCCCGCCCGGTAACGGTCCGCGCCGACTCCCACGGTCCGTCCGTGCAGGGCGCTCAACATGACCGCCTCGTCACCGTAGTCCAGGGCCTCCCGCCCGGGCCGTTCCAGCCACCCGCGGGCCTCTTCCGGGTCGATCCTGACCGGCCCGCGGGCCGTGCCGCGGCTGCCGTAGCCCCGGGTCAGGATCGCCGTCCGCACGCCCTCGCGCTCCAGGCTCCGGGCGAGCCACAGGCTGGCGGGAGTCTTTCCGGTACCTCCGACGGTCAGGTTGCCGACGCTCACCACCGGGTGCGCCAGCCTCCGGGTCCTCAGCCACTTCATGTCGTACAGCAGGTTCCGCACCGCGGCGGCCAGGCGAAACCCCACGCTCCACGGCCACAGCAGCCCCCACAGGACCCCTCCGGCCATGCCCCGACGGCTCCAGGCGCGAAGCGCCAGCCGTATCCACGTACCGGTCGGGGAACGTCCGGACCACCGGACATCGGGGATGGATTCCCTCACCCTGACCCTCCTGTCACCGTTTCCCGTCCCCGTTCGTCCCGAGCGTAGCGGAAAGCGGAGTCGAAGGACGCGTTCATGCCTCCCGGTCTCGATCGTCCGGGGTTTCCTCGAGACCGGAGGCGCGCCCCAGTTGTCCGCACACCAGTTGCATGCTCCGGGACACCACGTCCCGGTCCGCATGGGCCGCTTGCCGGGCCCGGCGCCCCATGGCCGCTGCACGGGTCCGGTCCGATAGCAGGTCCGCGATCTCCCTCCGCAGGTCATTGCGGTCCCGGACCTCGGCGCCGCCGCCCTGCTCGAGCAGCTCCCGCGCGGTCTCGGAGACGTTGGACCGGTGCGGTCCGAAGAGCACCGGCTTGCCCCAGCGGGCGGGCTCCATGAGGTTGTGCCCTCCCACCGGGACCAGGCTGCCGCCCACGAACGCCACGTCGGCCCAGCCGTAGAGCTGCGGCAATTCCCCCAGGGTGTCCAGCAGCAGCACGCAGCAGTCATCGGGCGGCGCGCCGCGGGTCCGGCTGCGCTTCGAGTAGCGGAGGCTCCGCCGCCGCAGCAGGCGCTCGACCTCGCCGAACCGTTGGGGGTGCCGCGGGGCGAGGACCATCAGGAGCGCCGGAAAACCGCGGCGCAACTCGGGCAGGACGTCCAGCAGCGCCTCTTCCTCGCCCCGGTGGAGGCTCCCCGCCACCACCACCGGGCGCCCCGGGCCCCCGGGGCCGAAGAGGTCCGGGAGCGCGCCGGTCACGGCTTCCGCCTGCTTCAGGCTCCCGGTCACGGCGACCCTGTCCGGGTCCACCCCGAGCCCCAGGACCCGGCCGGCGTTCTCCCGGTCCTGCATGCCGAACCCGGAGACCCGCTCCAGGACCGGCCCGAACAGGCCGCGGAAACGCCGGTAGGTCCGGGCGCAGCCCGGCGACAGGCGTCCGCTGAGCACCACCACGGGGATGCGCAGCCGGTGCGCTGCACGGATGAAGTTGGGCCAGATCTCCGTTTCCAGCAGGACGACCAGTTCGGGACGGAGGCGCCGCAAACTCCGGGAGACCAGCCACGGCAGGTCCAGGGGCAGGTAGGTCACGCCATCGACTTCCGGGAGCGCCTCCCGCGCGGTCCGGTTCCCGGTGGCGGTCACTGTGGATACCAGCAGCTTGCGGTCCGGCCATCGGCTCCTCATGCGCCGCACCAGCGGCGCCGCGGACCGCACCTCGCCCACGGAGGCGGCGTGGAGCCAGATGGGGCGGGAGCCCGCGAGGGCGGCCGTGAGCTCCGGGGCGTACCAAGTGAAACGCTCCCCCAGGCCGCGGCAGAGGCGCCGCGGCGCCAGCAGGCCCAGGGGCCACAACAACAGTCCCAGGATCAACCCTGCGTGCAGGAGCGCGTTGTAGAGGCTGGTCACCGGCCGGCCGCTCCGTCCATGGGCTTCCCGTTCACCTGCTTCCCGCGCCGTCATCCACGGCCTGCAGGGCATGGAGGCGGCGGTACTCCCCTTCCCGCGCGAGCAGGTCCCGGTGCGTCCCTTCTTCCAGGATGGCGCCCCCGGCCAGGACCACGATGCGGGTGGCGTTGCATATGGTCGATAGCCGATGGGCGATGACCAGGCTGGTCCGGTCCTTCATGAGGCCGTCCAGAGCGTCCTGCACCAGCCGCTCGGACTCCGAGTCGAGGGAGGACGTGGCCTCGTCGAGTATCAGGATGGGGGCGTTCTTCAGCACCGCGCGGGCGATGGCGATGCGCTGCCGTTGGCCGCCGGAGAGCCGCAGCCCCAGCTCGCCGACCACCGTGTCGTACCCCGCGGGCAACTCCATGACGAAGTCGTGGGCGTTGGCCGCCTTGGCTGCGACGACGATGTCGTCCATGCCCCGGGACGGGTCCCCGTAGGAGATGTTGTTCTTCACGGTGTCGTTGAAGAGGAAGGTGTGCTGGGTCACGATGCCGATCTGGCGTCGGAGGGACTCGATGGTCAGTTTGCGCAGGTCCACGCCGTCCAGGGTGATGCTGCCCGAGGACACGTCGTAGAACCGCGGGACCAGCGTGGAGAGGGTCGTCTTGCCGGCCCCGCTCACCCCCACCACCGCCACCATCTCGCCGCGCCGGACCTCCAGGTTGACGCGGTGCAACACCGGCTCCTTCCCGTAACCGAAGCCCACGTCCCGGAAGACGATGCGGTCGGCGAAACCTGCCGCGGGCACGGCGTCGGGGGCGTCGGTCACGTCCAGCGGCGCGTCCAGCACCTCGAAGATGCGCTCGCCGCCGGCGATCCCCTGGTAGATGGCGGGGAAGGTCCGGGCCAGGCGCTTGAAAGGCTCGTACATGAGATAGACCGCGGTGATGAAAGCGAAGAACTCTCCCGCGGTGCGGCCGCCTTCCATGACCGCGTTGCCGCCGTACCACAGCACCCCCGCGATGCCCAGGGACGCCAGGAACTCGGTGGCCGAGGGCATGACGGCCTTGGCCCAGCTCGCCTTGAGCGCGTGGCGCAGGATCTCCCGGTTCTCCCGGTCGAACCGGGCCAGCTCGTAGCGCTCCATGCCGAAGGCCTTGACTATAGAGCTGCCCTGGAGGCTCTCCTGGAGGATGGCGGTGAGCATCCCCGTGCTGGCCTGGCTCCTCCCGGTCGCCTTCCGGACCCGGTTGGTGAGCCGCCTGACCGGAAGCACGGCCGCGGGGAACGCCACGAAGGCGATGGCCGCCAGGAACCAGTCCATGTAGAACGCCACCAGGGTCAACGCCGCCACCGAGGCGCTGTCCCGGGCCACCGAGGCCACCGAGCTGGTAAGCGCGCTCCGCACCAGCTCCACGTCGCTGGTGACCCGGGACAGCAGCGTGCCGGTGGGGTGCCGGTGGAGGTAGGCCAGGGAGAGCCGCTGGAGCTTCCCGCACAGGGCGGACCGGAGGTCGCAGATGATCCGTTCGGCCGCGTAGTCCATGAGATACACCTGGCCGAAGCTGAAGACCCCGCGAAGGGTGAAGAAGGCCACCACCGCCAAGGGGATGAACGTCAGCATCTGGTGGTTCCGGTTGACGAACACCTGGTCCATGATGTCCCGGACCACGAAAGGCCCCGCCGCGGTGGTGGCGCTGAACGACAGCATGCACAGGACCGCGCCGCAGAACCAGGGCCACACGTAGGGCCGCAGGTACCGGAGCAGGCGCCGATAGACGTTCACGGGGAACTCCCCGGTCCGGTCCGCGCCAGCAGCGCCAGGGCCATGTCCGCCACCCGTCCGGGCGCCCCGGACGGGCCCAGTCGATGCCGCAGCGCGGCGAGTTTCCGGACCACGGACCGGCGGACTTCCGGCCGGAGCATGCGCCGGGTCTCGGCGACGATCCGGTCCGCGGTGACCTCGTCCTGGACCAGCTCCGGCACCACGCGCTCCCCGGCGATGATGTTGACCATGCCGATGTGGTCCACCCGCACGAGCAGGCGTCCCAGCCAGTAGCTCAACGGCGACAACCGGTAGGCGATGACCATGGGCTTCCGCAGCAGGCCCGCCTCCAGCGTCGCCGTCCCCGAGGCCACCCACACTAGGTCGGCCGCGGCCAGGGCGTCGTAGCCGTCCCCGTCGGCGATGCGGACCGTGACCGGCGCCCCGGCCAGCGCCCGCTCCAGGTCGCCGCGCTCGATGGTGCTGGCCCGGATCAGGACGAACTGGACGTCCCGTTCCCGGGCCAGGCGTCCGGCCGCTTCGATCATGGGACCGGTCAGGGATGCGACCTCCTTGGTCCGACTGCCGGGCATCAGGGCCACGGTCAGCTTGCCGTGGTCCAGTCCCATGTCCCGCAGGCTCTCGGCCCGATCCTTTGCGGGGCTTACGGCGTCCACCAGCGGGTGCCCGACGAAAGCCACGTCCTTCATGCCGAAGGAGCGGTAGAGGTCCGCCTCGAAGGGGAACACCACGGCCATGGCGTCCACCCTCGACGCGATCTTGCGGATGCGGTAGCGCCGCCACGCCCATACCTGCGGACTGACGTAGTAGAGGACGGCGACGCCGCGCCGCCGGGCGACTCGCGCGAGCCGCATGTTGAACTCCGGGAAGTCGATGAGGACCAGCAGGTCCGGCGTGCGCTCCCGCAGCAGCCGCCGCAGCAGCCGGTACGCCAGCCAGAGGCGCCGGAGGTTCCCGATGACCTCCCAGATCCCGACCCCCGCCACCTTGGCGATGTCGTACGCCACCTTCATGCCGGCGTCCCGGAGGTTGGCTCCGCCCATGCCGAACAGCTCCACCGACGGACTGCGCTGCCGCAGGATGCGCACCAACTCGGCCCCCCGGGCGTCTCCCGAGGCTTCCCCCGCCACCAGCATGACCCTGCGGGGCGGATCTGCGGAAGCGCGGCGGGCCATCTACAACCGCTCGCTGACGGCCGATGCGATCTCCAGGGCGTGCAGCCCGTCCTCGCCGCCCACCAGGGGACTCTTGCGGGTGGCCACCGACTCCAGGAAGGACTCGATCTGGTCCCGGAGGGGGTCGCCGTCCTCCGGGGAGATGGTCTCGCTCCGGATCCCCTCCCATCCCCGGCTCCGGTCTTCCATCCGATAGACCTGCGCCTCCCTGGCGTCGTAGTCCAGGGAGATATAGGCGTCGTGCTGGAAGAACCGGATCTTGCGCTCCCGTTTCACGGACACCCGGCTGGCGGTGACGTTGGCCACGCAGCCGTCCTCGAAGCGGATGCGCGCGTTGGCGATGTCCGGCTTGTCCGTGAGCACGGCCACGCCGGTGGCGTCGATGCCGGCCACGGGCGCGTGGACGAGGCTCGAGATCACGTCGATGTCGTGGATCATCAGGTCCAGCACCACGTCCACGTCGGTGCCTCTGGCCACGAACGGCGCCAGCCGGTGGCATTCGACGAACCGGGGCGCGGACACGAACCCCTCCACCTCGCGCACCACCGGGTTGAACCGTTCCAGGTGCCCCACCTGGAGGATGCAGCCGTTCCGTCGGGCCAAGTCCACCAGCTCGCGACCGTCGGGCACCGCGGAGGCAATGGGCTTCTCCACCAGCACGTCGATCCCCGCGGCCAGGAAGTCCCGGGCCACCCGGTAGTGCTCCCGGGTGGGGACCGCAATGCTGACGCAGCGGACCTTGTCCAGGAGGTCACGGTAGTCGGTCACGGCCGGCGCCCGGTAGCGGCGGCCCATCTCCCGGGCCCGCCGCGGGTCGATGTCGGCCAGGCCCACCAGTTCGGCCGAGGACGAAGCCGCGTACTTGGACGCATGCAGGCTCCCCAGATGGCCCACGCCCACGACTCCCGCGGCGACGCGGCCGTTGGTCCCGGGGCCGCTCATGCCGGGTCCGGCGCCGCCGCCACCACGGCGATCCCTGCGTGGTCCGCGGCCGCGAGCAGCTTCTCCCTGTCCAGCAGGATCGAGCGCCGCGGCTCCACCGCCAGCACGCCCCCGCCCGCCTCCTTCAGGACCTCGATGGTCCCCGGACCGACGGCCGGCACGTCGAAGCGCAGGTCCTGCTGCGGCTTGCTCATCTTCACCACCACCACGGCGCCCTCCACCATCCCGCCACCGCGCCGGATGGCCGCGTCCGTGCCCTCGATGGCCTCCACCGCGAGGATGACCCCGGCCTTGAGCACGAGGGTCTGGCCGATCCCCAGGCCCCCCAGGGTCTTGGCCGCGGGGACGCCCAGGCGCACGTCCTCCCACTGCTCCGGGTCGGGCTCGGTCCGGGTCAGCACTCCCGGCTCCGCGGGGACGATCCGATCCAAGAACAGCGTGGACTCCAGCACCCGGATCCCTTCGCGCTCGAGCTCCGCGGCCACGCCCCGCAGCAGGTAGTCGTCGTCCCGGCGCTTCATCCGCGCCAGGAGGGCCAGGCCCCTGGGGTCGGGCCTGAAGCGGGACAGGAGACGCCCCTTGCGGATGCCCCCCGCCATCACGGCGTTGCGGACGTCCGCGTTCCGGAAGGTGCGGATGATCTTTCCGAGCTGTCCCACGTGGACCCAGGTCACCTCTTCCGCGAACCGTTCGATCTCCTCCGCGGTCTCGCCCCGGTGCGCCACCGCGACCACGCGCACCCCGGACTCCCGTGCGTTCTGGGCGAACAGCAACGGGAAACGGCCGCTGCCGGCGATGAGGCCCACCTTGTCCACGGTCATGCGGTCCGTTCCCATCAGCGGCAGACCCCCCGGCGGGAGTTCTCCACGAAGGCGATGATGCGGTCCACCTCGCACGTCCGGGGGACTTCCCCGCGGACCCGCTCCAGGGCCTGGTCGAGCCGCAGCCTCGACCGGAAGAGTATGCGGTACGCGCGCCGGATGGCTTCGACCCGGCCCTTGTCGAGGCCGAGCCTCCGGAGCCCTTCGACGTTGAGTCCGCGCAGCCTCACGCGGTCGCCGGTGGCGTTGCAGTAGGGAGGCACGTCCTTGGAGACCATGGACCCCGCCCCGACGATGGCGCCGCTGCCGATGGCCACGAACTGGTGCACCCCCACCAGGGCGCCGATGATGACGCGGTCCCCCACCACCACGTGGCCGCCGAGCATGGCCCCGTTGGCCACGATGTTGTCGTCCCCCAGGGTGCAGTCGTGGGCGATGTGGCTCTGCATCATCAGCAGGTTCCGTCGTCCTATCCGCGTGACCATGCCTCCCCCCGCGGTGCCGGGGTTGAGGGAGGCGAACTCGCGGATGGTGTTCCCGTCGCCGATGACCAGCCGGCTGTCCTCGCCCCGGTACTTCCGGTCCTGGGGCCTGGAGCCGACGGTGGCGAACGGGTGGATGACGTTGTCCCTGCCGATGGAGGTGTTGCCTTCCACCACCACGTGGGAGTGGATCCGGGTGCCCTTGCCGATCCTGGCCCCGGGGCCGATGACGGAGTAGGCGCCCACCTCCACGTCGTCGTCGAGCTCCGCGGCCCGGTCCACCGCCGCGGCGGGATGCCTGCGCGCCATCCGCTTCGCGCCCCGCGGCTAGGCGGGCATCTCCATGGCCGAGATCTCCGCCTCCGCCACCCGCTTCCCTTCGACTTCCACGAAACCCTTCATGCGCCAGTAGTTCTTGCGCCGTCTCGATACTTCCATCTCGATCCGCAGTTGGTCGCCGGGCTCCACCGGGTGCTTGAACTTCACCCCGTCGAGGCCGGTGAGGAAGAATACCTTGTCGGTCTCCGCGTCGCTGCACCCCGCGAGGATGGCGCCCGCCTGGGCCATGGCCTCGCAGATCAGCACCCCCGGCATGACCGGTTTCCCGGGGAAGTGGCCCTGGAAGAAGCCTTCGTTGACGGTGACGTTCTTGAGGCCCACGATGCGCCGGCCCGGCTCGACCTCCAGGATCCGGTCCACCAGGAGCATCGGATACCGGTGCGGGATCCGCTTGCATATCTCGGTCGTGTCCATCATCTCGCTACGAGCCTCCCTCGTCTCCCCGGGATGCGGGCCCGTGGACCGTTCGCTCGAGCCGCCGGACCCGCTGCCACAGGGCCGGCAGCTTCGGCAGCAACCCCATGACCCGGAGCCACTGCTTGTGGGGGGCCACCGGGATCAACCCGGACAGCACCGACCCCGGCGGGACCGGCTGGGTCACCCCGCACCTGGGCCCGATGACCGAGCGGCTCCCCACCTCCACGTGGTCCTTGACGCCCGCCTGCCCGGCCAGGACCACGTCGTCCCCCACCACCGCGCTGCCCGCGATGCCCGTCTGGGCGACGATCAGGCAGCGTTCGCCGATGACGACGTTGTGCCCCACCTGCACGAGGTTGTCGATCTTCGTGCCGGCGCCGATGCGGGTGCTCCCGATGGTGGCCCGGTCCACGGTGGTGTTGGCGCCCACCTCCACGTGGTCCGCCACTTCCACGATGCCGGCCTGGGGCACCTTGACCCGTCCGGGACCCTGGCCGGCATAGCCGAACCCGTCGCTTCCGATGACCACGCCCGCGTGGAGCACGACGCCGTCGCCGATGCGGCAGCGCTCCCCTACCGTCACGTTGGGATGCAGCACGCAGCGCTTGCCGAGCCGCGCGTCCGCGCCGATGACCACCCCCGGCATGAGCACGGTGGCTTCCCCGACCCGGGCCCCCCTCCCCACGTAGCAGTGCGGATAGACGGCGGCGTCCGGTCCCACCGACGCGGCGGGGTCCACGAAGGCCAGGGGGCTGATGCCGGGTTCGTGTGCGGCGGGGGGATGGAACCACCCGTGGACACGGGCGAACGCGCGGTAGGGGTCGTCCACCTGGAGGAGGTTCGAGGGGGTCCCGCTCCACGCCCCCGGGCCCACGATCACCGCGCTCGCCGCGCACGACGCCAGGTGCTTCCGGTACCGCGGGTGGCCGAGGAAGGTGATGTCTCCGGGGCCGGCCTCGTCGATGGAGGACACCCCTTCGATGATCACGCGGGGATCGCCGACAACCCGTCCGCCGACCATCTCGGCCAGGTCGGCAAGTGGTCTGCCCGAGGCCGTCACCTCTCCTTGTCGTTCTGGAAGCGCTCGTTGTAGAGCCGGATCACTTCGTCGGTGATGTCGATGCCCTTGTCGGTGTAGAGCAACTGGCCCTGTTCGAGGATCATGGTGAACCTTCCGGTCTTCCCCACCTCCGCGATGACCTTCTGGAGGTCCTTGAGGATCGAGTTGGTCACTTCCTGTTCCCGGAGGGCCAGTTCCTCGCGCATGTCCCTCGTCTTGCGTTCGTAATCGCGCACGCGGAGCTGGAACTCCCGCTGGGCTTTGGCGCGCTCGCTCTCCTTCATCAGGACGGCCTGCTTCTCCAGGTCCTTCCGCCTGCTCTCGATGGCCTGTTTCTCCTTCAACAGCGCCTCCTGCCTTTCCTTGATGGCGGTCTGGAAGCTCTCCCGGGCGCTCTGTCCGCTCTTCGACTCGCTGATGGCCTTCTGGAGGCTGACGAAGCCGACCTTGAGCTCCTGGCCCCAGGCGGGGACCGTCAGCAACGCCAACGACAACACGGCCATGAATGCTCGAACCACCGTAACCTCCCTGAGACCTGCGGGCCGGTCAGAATTCGCCGACCCTGCCAATGGTGAACCCCAGCAACTCCTTGTGGTCGGAGGCGTCGGCGTTGAGGGGGAACCCCCAACTCAACTTGACCGGGCCGATGGGCGACAGCCACTGGGCCGCCACCCCCGCCGACCGTTTCAGATCCTCGATGGCGATGTTCTCCGACGGCCCGAAGGCCTGCCCCTGGTCGAGGAAGAGGGCGCCCCTGAGTCCCCACTGGTCCAGGATCGGGAAGTGGAGCTCCGTTCTCAGGATGAGTTGCTTGTTGCCCCCCACCACTTCCGGGTCGGTGCAATCCGGCTGGGCGTCCGGGCACCTGCGCGGACCCAGGGTGCGGTACTCGAACCCGCGCACCGAACCGATGCCGCCCACGAAGTAGCGCTCGAACAGCGGCAGCTCGTCGCGGGTCCAGCTCGCCCCATAGCCGATTCGCCCGCCCACCATCAACGCGATCTTCTGCGCCCACTCGAAGTCGGTGGCGTTCCGGAACACCGGGAAGTACCGCGTCACGGACGCGTCGGTGCGCATGAACCGGGTGTCCCCTCCCAACCCGGCCAACTTGACGGACAGGACCGAGTGGGTCCCCTCGGTGGGCGTGAAGAAGTGGTTGCGGGTATCATACCACAGTCTCGGCGTGACCGCGCTGGTAATGGACTTGCCGGGCCGGATGCCCGACGGAGCGTCCTCGTCCACGTCCGTGATCTTGCTGCGGAACAACGTGTAGCCGAGGCCCCCGTGGAGGTGGTCCAGTATGGAGAAGCGCGGTTCGTCGTCGAAGTCCGGGTCCTCCCGACGCCTGCGGTCCACGTGGCGGCCGACGAAAGGCAGGTGGACGTACCGCAGCGGTATGCTGACGCGGCTGGCCATCCCGCTCCTCCGGTTGGTCCAGGTCCTGAACTCGGAGGTGGTGTGGAAGAGGTCGAAGCCCAGGTCGGCGCGGCTGCCGAAGACCCGGGGCTCCACCAGGCCGAGGACGATGTCCTGATCGACGTTGCTGATCTTGAAGTCCGCAGATACCTGCCGGCCGGTCCCGAACAGGTTCCTCTCCTCCAGGGACGTCTGGAAGGAGAAGGAGCTTGCGGTGCTGTACCCGACCCCAATGCTGAACACCCCGGTGGGAGCTTCTTCCACGTCGACCAGGACGTCGATCCGGTCCTCCCGATCCTCGTCCTTCTCCGTGGTCACGGTCACGTCCTTGAAGAATCCGGTGCGCAGCAGGGCGTTCCGGCTCTCGCGGATCTCGTCGGAAGAGAACCGTTCCTTCTCGGCCACCTCCAACTCCCGGCGGATCACCTTGTCCACGGTCTTGACGTTCCCGGCGATCTTCACCTGGTCCACGTACACCACCGGTCCGCGGTTGACCATGAAGGTCACGTCCACGAGGCGTTCCTCGCGGTCCGTCCGGGTCAGCGGCTCGACCTCCACGAAAGCGAACCCGCGGTCGGCGTACCGCCGTTCGAGGGCGGCCTGGTCGTTCAGCAGCCGACTGCTGCGAAAGATCTGGCCCGAGGTCACCGACACGTGCTCCAGCAGCCGCTCCGGCTTGCGCCCGAGGTCGCCGCCGAGCTGCACCTCGCCGATCCGGTAACGCTCGCCTTCCTGGATGCGGACGACGATTTCCAGCCCGTCGCGCCGCGTCAGGACGATGGGTTCGTCGACCTTGACGTCCACGAAACCGTTGTCGCTGTAGAAGAACGACAGCTTGGTGACGTCGTTGGCCAGGACGTCCGGGTCGAGCCAGCCCCGGCCGAAGAACGGAAAGGTCCACTGCTCCGTGGTGGCCATGACGTCCTTGAGCTCGTCGTCCGAGAACGCGCCGTTCCCCTCGAAGGAGACGGTCCTGATGCGCAGGGTCTCGCCCTCGACCACGGTCAGGGTGACGATGGTCTGGTTGTTCTCCAGGGGAGACAGCGCATAGTCCACCCGGGTGTTGACGTGCCCGGCTTCGCCGTAGAGCCTCAGGACCCGTTGCAGCCCTTCCTGGAGCCGCGCCCCGTCCAGAGCCGTCCGGGGCCGGACGCCGAGGGCCGCCTCGATGTCCTCGGTGGCCACGTTGTCGTTGCCGAAGATCTCCACCTGCTTGACGTACGGACGTTCCCGGACCGTATAGGTGAGTATCCCGTCGTCCGAGAAGTCCACCGTCACGTCGTCGAAGAAACCCATCCGGTAGATGGCCTTGACGTCCCGGTCCACGGTCTCCCGGTCGAAGGGTCGGCCCTGCCGGGACTCGATGTTCAACCGGATGGCGTCTTCTTCGACCCTCAGGCTGCCTTCCACACGGACTTCGCTGACGAGGGAGGCCGACAGGGCGAGCCCCTGCCATCCCGCCAACCAGCACAGGCAGGTCGCCACGGCCGCCACGATTCTCATGTCAGTGGTCCACACGGTCGGTACACGGGAAAGACACGGGTCTCCCCCGTTCTGCTAACAAGTTCCCGCACCGTTGTAAACCCGGACCCGCCGCCCGGTCCGCGGCAGGCAGGTTGGGCGAGTTCGAATTTCGGCCTTGCGGGGAACTCCGTGCAGGCCGAACATGCCGTCCTCGGTTTGGCGTCGCAGACGCCCCCGCCTCGTCATTCCCGCAGACGCCTCGCCTCCGTCATTCCCGCGAAAGCGGGAATCCGGTTTCGTCGCGCGGGAATGACGAGGCGGGGCCTTCGAGGGAAGGAAGGGCGACCCGCTTCATTGGCGGTCGGCGCCGAACACGCCGGCCAAGCGCATGGCGTCGTTGTTCGAAGCGGCGGTGGACGCAGTGAAGGTCCCCACGGCCGAGTCCGGATGGCCGCTGGTCGATTCCCGGTAGAACTGGACCCCCCACCGTCCCTCCGAAAAACTGCGGCCGTCCGCTTGACCGCGAGCGGCGCCGACGAAGATGGCTGGACTGGAGCTGTCGCGGGAGGACGTACTGTTGAAGTTCAGCGTCCAATTACCGAGGGGTTCGCCGTTCTCCATGAAATTGGCGACGTTTCCACTCACCGAGTTGAAGGACCCTATGCCGGCGCCGAAGTTCACCCGGATGGTGGCTCTTGCGGTGAAGGAGCCGACCTTTGCGCTTTGCAGCGTGCGTGAGCCGCCCGAGCCCGTGTAGGTAGCCGTCGAATAGAGACCGGTTGCCGGACCTCTGTACGTGGCCGTGCCGGCCTGGTTCATGACTTGGCCTATGGTGACCGGATTCGATGAATAGCCGTTCGCGAAGACCCCCAAGTCACTGGGTGCTGCGGACGCGGGGTCGTCGGGCAACGACAGCCATGCTCCGAAGACCAGGTAGTATGCGTCCGCGTTTCCCCCGTCAGGCTGCTTCTCGATGTTCGAGTAGAGGACGGCATGCGCGGTGCTTCCGCCAACAGGGATGGTTTTGCTCAGCGCCGCGCCGTTCCAACCCGTTCCGAGGCTGGGGACGTCACTGTCCCCGTCAACCGAGAAGGTGTTGGCCCCCGTGTCCGACACGGTCAACCCCAACGTCGGCTCGGCGTCGCTGCTGGCCCAGCTTGCGGAGGCGTTCACCGTCCGACGGGTATCCGATGCGAGGCTCTTGGTGTTCGTCACGATTGCCCCGTGCCTTCTGGCGTCCCCTGCGTCCCCTGCTCCGTACAGGGGGTTGAGGGAGTTGCCCAACAGCAGCCTCGCTTCGAGGCCTCTGGCATGGGCTCCGTTCGAAGTCCCGTCAGGGCCGTTGTTGGCCTGCCAGACCATCTCGTTGCTCGCGGCCACATCGAGGTAAGGCATGCCGCCCGTGGATTCGAAGTCGTACTCCCCAAGGATGATCTCACAGTCCTCGCCGTCCAACGGGCACGCGAGGTCGTAGCTCCTGCCCCTGGAATAGCCTATCGGCCGCCTCTCACCGGCAAGGATCGTGCCTTCGGTCAGGGTATGACCACTCGGCAGGTACAGGGTGGTGTACGTGGTTACCGTGAGCGTGCCGCCGGTGGATTGGGGGGCGCCGTCCGGGCCAAGGGTGACGACGCAGGCATCGCCTTCATCCGGGCACGTAACGACGGTCCTCGTGCCGTCGGCATTCTGGAGCGTCCGGCTCATACCCGGAAGGATCGTGCCCGGTTCCAGCATACTACCCCGAGGCAATTCCTCTATGGCAACAGGCGTGGGCAGCGCCGCGGTCTTGCCGCCGCCGCCGCAGCCGGCCAGGGCCACGATCATCAGGACGGTTGCGAGGACGAAAAGGGCGTCCTTCGACTTCGCTACGCTACGCTCAGGACGAACGGGAGGGTTGCTACGCTCAAGACGAACGGGGATCATTGTCCGAAGACCTCTGCAGAAGGCGGGATTTAATCCGAAGTTCTTGGGGCCAAATGGGGTCGAATCCTCCTTGCTTCGGTTCAAGGCGGGAGTTCGGGAGGTTTCCGGATGGAAATGGTCTTTGGTTGAGATCATGTGAAGTCTCCTTGCTGGTTGATCCGAAGCGCCCGAGGTCGAACGGGGTCGAACCCTCCCCGAATTCGAATCCTCAAAAATGAGGGGATGTTCGAGGCGCCCGCCTCGTCATTCCCGCGAAAGCGGGAATCCATCAACGGAAGGGCCGGAACAGGAACATCGAGTGCTGGCGTGCCGATGAGCAGACTGCCTGTTTCACTGGGGGGGGGGGGGGGCTTTTCCATTCGCTTTTCCGGCTCTTCCGGCTTTCGTGTGGGTAAGGGAAACCCTGAACAATTGCCCCGTTCGTCCTGAGCGTAGCGTAGCGAAGTCGAAGGACGCGCTTTTCCTTTGGCTGTTCCAGCCATGTGCATAGCATCCATCCGCGGGGTTGGCCACTGCCAGAGGGTCCCCCTCTCATCCGGCGGGGAATCCGGGTAGAGCGCGCAGCCGGGAGCGGCGCCGCTCACGGGGGCGGTCCCCGGCGGCCTGCGTCCCTCCCCGCCCGGTCCGCCGCGGGGAAGAGCCGGCCGTCGCGCAGCTCCAACTGCCGGCTCATGCGCCCGGCCAACTGCCGGTTGTGGGTGGTGGTGATGAGACCCAGGCCGCGGGTCTCGTTGAGGCGGCAGAGCAGGTCCTCCACCTCGCCTGCGGCCGCGGGGTCGAGGTTGCCGGTGGGCTCGTCGGCCAGCATGAGCCGCGGCCCGAGGACGAGGGAACGGGCGATGGCCACCCGCTGCTGCTCTCCCCCGGACAACTCCCCGGGACGGTGCGTCAACCGCGGCGCGAGTCCCACGGTCTCCAGCAGCTCCCGGGCGGACTCCCGGGCCCTGGCGCGGTCCCATCGCGCGATGAGGGCGGGCATCATGACGTTCTCCAGGGCGGTGAAGTCCGGCAGCAAGTGGTGGAACTGGAACACGAAGCCGATGGCCCGGTTGCGGAACCGGGAGACTTCGTCGTCGCTCCAGGTGGCCACATCGACCCCCTCGTAGCACACGGCGCCCCGGTCCGGCCGGTCGAGGGTGCCGATGATGTACAGCAGGGTGCTCTTGCCGACGCCGGACTCGCCGATGATGGCCAGCCGCTCTCCCTGACGCAAGGCCAGGTCCAGGTCCGTCAACACGTCCACCCTCTTGTCGCCGCCCACGTAGGACTTCCCGAGTCCCCGTATTTCCACCAGGAACGACACGCGCGGCTACTCGTAACGGATCACGTCCACGGGATGCAGCTTCGCCGCCTGCCGCGCGGGATAGATGCTGGCGAGGCAGCAGATGGCCAACGACGCCAGCCCCACCAGCGCGAAGTACAGGGGCGAGATGCTCACCGGAACGGTGGAGACCAGGAACACGTCGTCCGGGAGCTCGATGAACTGGTAGGTCTGGATCAAGCGGGCCAGGAGGTAGCCCAGGACCACCCCCAACAGGGTGCCCACCGCGCCGATGATCCATCCGTTCAGGAGGAATATCCATCGGACGCCGCCGCGGGACGCGCCCAGGGAGCGCAGCACCGCGATGTCCTTGCGCTTCTCCATCACCACCATGATGAGGGTCGATACGATGTTGAACGCGGCGATCAGCACCATCAGCAGCAGCACCAGGAAATAGACGGTCTTCTCCAGGCGCAAGGCCGCGAACAGGTTGGGCCAAAGGCGCGTCCAGTCCTCCACCCGGTACCCGGACCCCACCGCCTCCTGGATGCGGTCGGCGATGCTCCGCGCACGGGCCGCGTCGGCCACCGTGATCTCGATGCTGGTGGCCACGTCGGCAACGCCGAAGAACCCCTGGGCGTCGCCGAGGCCCATGAAGACCAGGCCGCTGTCGTATTCGCGCATGCCCGAATCGAAGATGCCGGCCACCGCGAACCGCCGGATGCGCGGGATGATCCCCACCGCGGTGGGGCTGCCCACCGGGGACACCGCCTGCACCGGGTCGCCCCGGTCCACCCGGAGTTGCTCCGCGAGCCGGTCGCCGATGATGACGCCGGGCAGGTTCAGGTCCCGGCCGTCCACCTGCACCTGCGTCCGCAGCGTGAGGTCCCGCAGCGTCCCCTGCTTCAGGTATTCGTCGATCTCCACGTGGGAGCGGTTCGGGTCGATGCCGCGCACCACCGCGCCGGACACCCGGTTCCCGGAGGTGAGGATGATCTGCCCGTTGAGGGACGGAGCCGCCGCGGTGACGTCTTCCCTCCTTTCCAGCCGCCGGGCGAGCCCCTCGTATCCGGTGAGGTAACTCGCCGGCTTGACCAGCAGGATATGCGAGTTGAGGCCCAGGAGCCGGTCCCGCAACACTTCCTCGAACCCGGTCATCACCGCGATCACCACGTTGAGGGTCACCACCGAGATCATCACCCCGAGGACGGCGATGACGGTGAGCAGGGAGATGAAGCGTTCGCTGCGCCGGGCCCGGAGGTAGCGCAACCCCACGAAGAACTCGTACCGCATGGTCAGGAGCGCAGGAGCGGGAACAGGATCACGTCCCGGATGGAGGAGGAGTTGGTGAGCAGCATGGCCAGCCGGTCGATGCCGACGCCTTCTCCCGCGGCCGGGGGCATGGCGTACTCCAGCGCGCGCAGGTAATCCTCGTCCACCTCGCAGGCCGTATGGTCCCCGGCGCGCCGGGCCGCGGCCTGCTGCTCGAACCGCTGCCGCTGGTCGTCCGGATCGTTCAGCTCGGAGAACGCGTTGGCCAGTTCCCTTCCGCCGATGAAGAGCTCGAAGCGATCGACGAAACGAGGGCGCGAGTCGTTCCGGCGCGCCAGGGGCGAGACCTCCTGGGGGTAGTCCGTCACGAAGGTCGGCTGGACCAGCCGCGGCTCCACCAGGCGCTCGAACAACTCCACCAGCAGCTTGCCGTAGTCGAGCTTGGGATCGAGCTTCAGGTCGTGCTTCTCCGCAACCTCTCGCAACCCCTTCGTCGTGTCCAGGTCCGCTTCCTCCACCTCGGCGTACCGGGCCACGCCCTGGGTCAGGGAAAGCCGCTGCCAGGGCCTTTCCAGGTCCACTTCGTGGTCGCCCCAAGGGATGCGCAGGCTCCCGCGGACCTCTTGCGCGAGCATCACGAACAACTCCTCGGTGAGATCCATCATGTCCCGGTAGTCGGCGTAGGCCTGGTAGAATTCGAGCATGGTGAACTCGGGGTTGTGGCGCGTGGAGAGGCCCTCGTTGCGGAAGCTGCGGTTCAGCTCGAACACCCGCTCGAAGCCTCCCACCAGCAGCCGCTTGAGGAACAACTCCGGCGCCACCCGGAGGTAGAGGTCCAGGTCCAGGGCGTTGTGGTGGGTCACGAAGGGCCTGGCCGCGGCGCCCCCCGCCATGGGCTGCATCATCGGGGTCTCGACTTCGAGGAAACCCCGCCGGTCCAGGAAGCCGCGGACCAGCGCAATGATCCGCGACCGGTTCCGGAACACCTCCCGGACCTCGGGGTTGACCATCAGGTCCACGTACCGCTGCCGGTAGCGCGTCTCCACGTCCTTCAGGCCGTGCCACTTCTCCGGCAACGGCCGGATGCACTTGCTGAGGAGGCGGACCTCCCCGGCCTCGACGGTGAGCTCGTTGGTGCGGGTGCGGAACAGCCGTCCGCGCACGCCCGCGATGTCCCCCACGTCCAGGGAGCGGACCAGTTCGTAGGCGTCCTCCCCCAGCCGGTCCTTGCGCGCGTACACCTGCAACCTCCCGGCGCCGTCGTGCAGCTCCAGGAACGCGGCCTTGCCGTGGGGCCGGAGGGCGCGGATGCGCCCCGCCAGCGAGAAACCTTCGGGCAACGCCTCCAGTTCCGGTTGCGTCAGGGCTTCGCAGCGGTCGCGTATGGCCCGGACCGTGTGGGTGGGGCGGAAGTCGTTGGGGTAGGCGGGGCGGCCCCCTGCCTTGAGCTTCGCCATCTTGTGGCGGCGCGCCCTGATCTGGTCCTGCTCGTTGGTCTCGTCCACGTTCGGTTCCGGATGGCCGGGCCAAGGGGCGGCCGGCGCGGGGGCGGCCGGCAGGGGCGAGCAGCCCCTTGCATTCGGGGCGCCGAGGCCCCCGTCGGTCACAACATGCCAAGCTGCAGCTTGGCGGCGTCCGACATGCGGCCGGGGTCCCAGGGAGGCTCCCACACGATCTCGACGTTGACTTCGTTCACGCCGGACACGGCCCTCACCTTCTCTTCCACCTCCGCGGGAAGCGACTGGGCCGCGGGGCAGTTGGGCGCGGTAAGGGTCATGGCGACCGATACGTTGCCGAGGGGGTCCACCTCCACCCCGTAGATCAACCCCATCTCGTGGATGTTTACCGGGACCTCCGGGTCGTAGCAGGTCTGCAACGCCTCGATCACCCGGCCCTCCATTTCCTTCCGGTCCGAAACGGTCTCCACGGGATGCTTCCTCCTGGCGCCCCTGACGGCTACTCGGTGCTGACGGCTCGCGCGCCGCCCTCCAGGGCCGCGCGCAGCGCGTGCCACGCCAGGGTAGCGCACTTCACGCGCGCGGGGTAGTCCCGGACACCGGCGAACGCGGCCAGCTTGCCCATGTCCGAGACGCCGCCCGGGGCGTCACCGTTGGCCGCCACCATCCAGTGGAAACGCTCGAACAGGGTCATGGCGGCGCTCGCGGTCTGCCCCTTGAGGCTCTCCGTCATGACCGAGGCGGACGCGATGGAGATGGCGCAGCCCGACCCCTCGAAACGGATGTCCTCCACCCGTTCGTCGTCCAACTGCAAGTGGACCGTGATCCTGTCGCCGCAGAGGGGGTTGACGCCATGGGCGCTCCGGTTGGCGTCGGACAGGGGGCCGAAGTTCCGGGGCTTGCGGTTACGGTCCAGGATCAGTTCCTGGTAGAGGTCCCTCAGGTCAGACACCGCGGAATATCCTCCCCGCCTTCTCCAGGCCGTCGGCCAATGCGTCCACCTCCGTCTCGGTGTTGTAGCACGCGAAGGAGGCGCGTACGGTGGCGGGCACGCCGTACCGTTCCATGACCGGCATGGCGCAGTGGTGTCCCGCCCTCACCGCCACCCCTTCCTGGTCGAGTATGGTGCCCACGTCGTGGGCGTGGACGCCGTCGAGCACGAACGAGACCAGGGACGCCCTCCGTTCCGGCGTGCCGACGAACCGCACGCCCGGGGTCCGGGCCAGCCGTTCCAACGCATGGGCCAGCAGCCGGTCCTCATGGGCCGCCACCGCGTCCAGTCCCAGGGCCTCCAGGTATTCCACCGCGGCCCCCAGCCCGATGACCCCTGCGATGTGGGGGGTGCCGGCTTCGAACTTGTAGGGCAGCACGTTGTATTCCGTCTTCTCGAAGCTGACCGAGAGGATCATGTCCCCGCCCCCCTGGTAGGGGGGCATGGCCTCCAGCAAGTCGGCTTTCCCGTACAGCACGCCGACGCCGGTGGGGCCGTAGAGCTTGTGGCCGGAGAACGCGTAGAAGTCGCAGTCCAGGTCCCGGACGTCCACGACCGCGTGGGGCGCCCCCTGGGCGCCGTCGATGAGCACCGGCGCGCCGACTCCGTGCGCGGCCCGGATCATCTCCCGGACGGGGTTCACCGTGCCCAGGGCGTTGGAGACGTGGGGCAAGGCCACCATGCGGGTCCTGGGGCCGAGCAGTCGATGGTATTCCTCCATCACCACGTCGCCGCGGTCGTCGATGGGGACCACCCGCAGCCGGGCGCCCTTCTCCCGGCAGACGAGTTGCCAGGGAACGATGTTGGAGTGGTGCTCCATGGCCGAGATGACCACCTCGTCCCCGGCTTGCAGGCGCGCCCCGCCGTAGCAGCGGGCCACGAGGTTGATGGCCTCGGTGGCGCCCCGGACGAAGACGACCTCCCTGTCCTCCGCGGCGTTGACGAACCGCCGCACGGTCCCCCGGGCGTCTTCGTACGCCCGGGTCGCCTGCTCGCTCAACCGGTGCACCCCGCGGTGGATGTTGGAGTTCTCGGTCTCGTAGTACCGGGCGAGACGCCGGATGACGGCCTGGGGCTTCTGGGCCGTGGCCGCGTTGTCCAGGTAGGCCAGGGGTTTCCCGTGGACCTCCTCCGCGAGGACGGGGAAGTCCTCGCGCACCCGCGCCACGTCGAACGGGTCGTCCGAGCGGTCGCGCTCGGGGATCTGGAGTGGTCGCATGGGATGCCCGGGTTCCGGTGTCTTCAGAGGCGCAGGTCGGAGAATACCTCCGCGGCCAACCCTTCCCGCAAGGGATCGATGGCGATGCCGTCCAGCACCTCGCCGGCAAAGCCCCGGACCAGCAGCTCCCTCGCCCGGGTCCGGTCCAGGCCCCGCGAGCGCAGGTAGAACAGCTCGTCCTCCTCGAGTTGCGCGATGGTGGCGCCGTGGGAGCAGCGCACGTCGTCGGCGAGTATCTCCAACTGGGGCTTGCTGTCGATCTCCGCGTCCCGGGACAACATGAGGTTCCGGTTGGACTGCCGGGCGTCGGTCTTCTGCGCCTCCTTGCGCACCACGATCTTGCCGTTGAACACCGCCCTTGCCCGGTCGTGCAACAGGCCCTTGTAGAGCTCGCGGCTGGTCCCGCGGGGCTTTGCGTGCTCGATGGCCGTGCGGTTGTCCACGTGCTGCCGGCCCCCCGCCACGTAGAGGCCGTGGAGCTCGCAGTCCGCGCCCTCGCCGTCGAGCAGCGCGTTGATCTCGATCCGCGCCAGGGCGCCGCCCGAAGAGACGGAGCACGACCGGTAGCGGCTGTTCCGCGCCTGGCGCACCTGGACCGTGGCCAGGTGGAACGCCGCCCTGCCCTCCCGCTGCACCCGGTAGTGGTCCAGGGCCGCGTCCTCCTCCAGCACGACCTCGGTGACGGCGTTGGTGCAATACACTTCGTCGCCGGCCCCGGCGTAGGTTTCCACCAGGGTGAGCCGGCTACGGGGACCCACCACCACCAGGGTCCGCGGGTGGAGGATCCGGTTTCGGGAGCGCCCCGGAACGGCCGCGAAGGTCAACTCCACGGGCTTGTCCAGGGTCTTGCCGGGACCCAGCCGGATGGCGCCGCCGTCTTCCAGGAAGGCCGTGTTGAGAGCCCGGAAGGCGTGGCCCGCGTAGTCGGCGTGGCGTCCCAGATGCGACGCCAGCCAGTCCGGCCGGCGGTGGATGGCGTCCGCCAGACGCCCCACGAAGACGTCATCGCCGCACGCCACCGGGGTTCCGGCGCCGCCCTTGGCCCGGGGGAACGTCAACTCGTAGCGTTCCCAGCTACGGAGACCGGGAAGGTCCGGGTCCGGCGCCCCGTCCGGCGCCGAAGGGTCCGCGGTCCGCAGGCGGGCCTCCCGAAGCGGGTCCAGGTTCGTGTACTTCCACTCCTCTTCCCGGGTCGAAGGGAAGCCCAGGGACCGGAAGCGTTCCATGGCGCGGCTGCGCAAGTCCGCGACCCATGCGCCGTCGGTTGCCGCGGCCCGCGCGGCCAGCTTCTCGAAGTCCTCCACGTAGCCCTGCCGCTCCGTGTCCGTCATGCCGCGGGCCCCCTGTCCGCGTCCTGCTCCGCCCACGAATAACCGCTGTCCTCCAGCTCCCGGGCCAGCTCCTTGCCGCCGGACTTCACCAGCCGCCCGTTGTGGATCACGTGGACCACGTCCGGGACCACGTAGTCGAGCAGCCGTTGGTAATGGGTGACGAGGACGATGGCCCTTTCCGGGCTGCGGAAGAGGTTGATGCCGTGGGCCACCACCTTGAGGGCGTCGATGTCCAGGCCGGAATCCGTCTCGTCCAGGATCGCGAGGCTCGGCTCCAGCATGGTCATCTGGAATATCTCGGCGCGCTTCTTCTCCCCGCCCGAGAACCCCGCGTTGACCGGGCGTCGAAGCAGGTCCTCGTCCATCTCCATCGCCTTCATCTTCTCCCTGGCCAGGGCCATGAAGTCCATGGCGTCCAACTCCTCTTCGCCGCGGTGGCTCCTCGCCGCGTTGACCGCGGCCCGCAGGAAGTAGAGGCTGTTCAGGCCGGGGATCTCCACCGGGTACTGGAAGCCCAGGAACACGCCTTCGACCGCCCGGGTCTCGGGGGCCATGTCGAGCAGGTCCCGGCCCTTGTACCGGACCTGGCCGCCGGTCACCTGGTAGGTGTCGCGACCGGCCAGGACCTGGGCCAGGGTGCTCTTGCCCGCGCCGTTGGGGCCCATGACTGCGTGCACTTCGCCGGCCCCCACCGTCAGGTCGATGCCGCGCAGGATCTCCTTGCCGTCCACGCGCGCCTGCAGGTTTCGGATTTCGAGCATGGTCCGCGCCCGCCCCTCAGCCCACGCTGCCTTCCAGGCTGACGCCCAGAAGCTTCTGGGCCTCCACCGCAAACTCCATGGGCAGCTCGCGGAAGACCTCCCGGCAGAAGCCGTTGACGATCAGGGCCACCGCGTCCTCCGCGCTGATGCCGCGCTGGCGGCAATAGAAGATCTGGTCCTCGCCGATCTTGGAGGTGGACGCCTCGTGCTCGATGTGGGCCGAGTCGTTCTTCACCTCCAGGTAGGGGAAGGTGTGCGCCCCGCAGCTACTGCCCATCAGGAGGGAGTCGCACTGGGAGTAGTTGCGCGCGTTGGCGGCGCCCTTGAGCACCTTCACCAAGCCCCGGTAGCTGTTCTGGCCGCGGCCTGCGGAGATCCCCTTGGAGACGATGGTGCTGCGGGTGTTCCGGCCCACGTGGATCATCTTGGTGCCGGTGTCGGCCTGCTGGCGGTTGTTGGTCACGGCAACGGAATAGAACTCCCCCACCGAGTCGTCCCCCTGCAGGATGCAGCTCGGGTACTTCCAGGTGATGGCCGACCCGGTCTCCACCTGGGTCCAGGAGATCCTGGAGTTCCGGCCCGCGCACTTGCCCCGCTTGGTGACGAAGTTGTAGATGCCGCCCTTGCCGTCCTTGTCGCCGGGGTACCAGTTCTGGACCGTGGAGTACTTGATGCGGGCGTCGTCCAGGGCCACCAGCTCCACCACCGCGGCGTGGAGCTGGTTCTCGTCGCGCATGGGCGCGGTGCAGCCTTCGAGGTAGCTCACCTGGCTGCCCGCGTCGGCCACGATCAGCGTGCGCTCGAACTGGCCCGTCTGGGCCGCGTTGATGCGGAAGTAGGTGGACAGCTCCATGGGGCACCGGACCCCCTTGGGGACGTAGCAGAACGACCCGTCGCTGAAGACCGCGGAGTTCAACGACGCGAAGAAGTTGTCGCTGTAGGGCACCACCGAGCCCAGGTACCGCCGCACCAAGTCCGGGTGCTCCCGCACCGCTTCCGAGAACGAGCAGAAGATGATGCCGAGCTCGGCGAGCTTGTCCTTGAAGGTGGTGGCCACCGACACGCTGTCGAACACCGCGTCCACCGCCACGCCCGCGAGCTGTTCGCGTTCGTTCAGGGGGATCCCCAGCTTCTCGTAGGTGGCGAGGAGCTCCGGGTCCACTTCGTCCAGGCTCTTGGGCGCATCCTTCTTCCCCTTGGGCGCCGAGTAGTAGATGATGCCCTGGTAGTCGATGGCCGGGTAACGTACGTTCGCCCACTTGGGCTCGGCCTCGGACTTCTCCAGCCGCGCCCAGTGGCGGTAGGCCTTGAGACGCCAGTCCAGCAGCCACCGGGGTTCGCCCTTCTTCCCGGAGATGAGCCGGACCACGTCTTCGCTCAGGCCGGGAGGCGCGTGGTCGGCCTCGATGTCGGTGACGAAGCCGTACTTGTAGTCGCTGCCGATCAGGCCGCTGTCGAGTTCCATGGTTCCCGGTTCCTCCGCGCGTGCGCCGACGGGAAGGTCAACTGTCGAGGCCGGTCAGCCGCCCCTTGAGGCCTTCCCGGTCGGCAATGCTGCCGATGGAGATCCCCGACAGGTATTCCGCCAACAGCCCCTGGGCCCGTTCCCACACCGAGATCTGGTTGCACACGGTGTCGTAGGGGCAGCAACTGTGCTCCCTGTCCAGGCACTCCATCAGGCTCAGGGGTTTCTCCACCGCTTCGTAAACTTCCTTCAGGTTGATGGCGTCGGGATGCCTCGCCAGGCTGAAGCCGCCCTTGCGGCCCACGTGGGACCGCACCAGACCCGCCGCGGCAAGGTCCTTCATGATCTTCGACATGAAGTGGGTCGGGATGTCCTGCCGCCCGGCGATCTCCTTGCTCCCCACGACCCACTGCCGAGGCCGGGCCGCCAAGTAGGACAAGGCGCGCACCGCGTAATCCACCCTCCTGCCCACGTTCATCAGCGAGCTTCGGTCCGCCGTGGCCCGGACGGCGCCCAGCGCGGATTCCTGCATGCCGTATCCCCCGTTGGCCTCGCCTCTGCCGGGGCCGCGGACGGCGCGTCCCCCGCGTACCCAAGTCTTCGGATCGACCGGAGCTTGAATATAGACTTAAAGCATCCGAATTGTCAACACGCCCCCACCGCGCCACGGACCCGCCATCCCAAGGGGCGTTCACAGCCGGGGCTTCGGCTCGGTCCATGTCTGGGAACAGGATGGTGCCACAGACCCGCCATCCCAACGGGCGTTCACAGGGGGACTCGTCCGGCTTTCGCCTGGGTAAGGCAGGAGGAAAAGGGGATCGAAAGGGGTCACGCCGGCATTGCTCCGCAGACGCCTGCCCCGTCATTCCCGTGCACGCCCACCTCCGTCATTCCCGCGAAAGCGGGAATCCATCCCCGTTCAGACCGCATAGCAGGGTCAGCGGGGCAAAACGCAACTCCGCGTTCTTGAAGCACTTGAAGTTCGTCAGTTTGAGTCGCCTGAACATTGGAGGCATTCCTCTATCAGTGTGTCGATGGCCTGAAAGCGCTTTTTGACCCGGACGGGATTGCCCGTGGAATAGGAGATCGCTGTATCGAAATCCTGATCCTCGTTCATCAACGAAATGAACCGCTCCTTGACCTGTGTCCGCTTATCCGCAAGGACGTCGATCTCGTTACCCGAGCGGCGCGCCAATCCGACGCTCCATGCTTCGAACAACGCCTTACTGATCTGATGGCGGTGGCCGGTGCGGTCGTAACGCTTCCTGAAGGCATCGTTTCCGAAAATACGGAATGCCGCTTCCATGGCCTTCCTGAAGTCTTCCGAAACACGGGTTCGTTCAGGCGAACCCATTGCGTTGACCTTCTCCATGGTACGGCCAAGATAGCCGTCTAGGTCATTGGCGGCGTACTCATCCCAGGGATTGATGTGAAAGGCCAGGAATCGAAGGACGCACTCCCTGTCAGCCATGCGGTCTGTCCTGATCGATCCATCGGTGGCTTCCAGGAACTCCGTGGCGCCAGCCATCTCCTTGAGGTAATCCCTGACCGGTCCAGGATGCAGTGCATGGCGGATTTCCTGCCCGTTGAGCATCTTCCCACCGGTATTGATACGCCGAAAGATGTTGAACATTATTTCCTTCGGTGTTCCAGGTTCGATGATGTTCACGACGAGCTGGGTCTCGCTGATCCGCCTTTGCAAGGGCCGCGGAAGATCTTCGTAGCGCAAGCCGTCAAGCCTTGTCAGGTATTCGAGTCGCGTCAGAGGAAAGCAGCCTTTCACATAGGCGTGGATGGTTGAGGTTCTCCGGATTCCATCGACGACGGACCATTTGTCGTTTCCGTCCGCGGCTACGTAGAAAACAGGTATTGGAATGCGCAGCAAGAGCGATTCGATGAGCCGACTCTGGTCTTTCTCGTCCCAAATACCCGCCATACACTGAAAATCCGGCGCCAGATCGACTTCGCCATGATCGACGCGCGACATGAGCTGGTCCACCACGACGTTGACCGTGCGGACCTTGATCTTTTCCGGATCGAAGGTCCCTTTGATCTCGCCGTCGGTATCCTCCGGTTCAGGTTCGACGCCGCTGTTTTGCCCTTCTTGATCTACGTCCATTTTGCCAACATGCAAGGAATCGACTGCAACCATGACGACCTCATCTACGGCACGAAATCAGTTCAGGAGACCCTGAACGATTATCCCCGTTCGTCCTGAGCGTAGCAAAGCGAAGTCGAAGGACGCTCTTTCCCGCAGGGAGAGGGAGTTCGAGCCGGAATTGTTCAGGGTTTCCTTTACCGATCGGAACGTCACCACCCTGTCCAGGTGGCGATTTTGACCGACACGGCCCGTTCATCGGTCTCTCCAAACAAGTACTGGATAACCCATTATCCAGTGGTGGTCAAAGGGTCCACAGGTCCCCCCAACCCGGCCATTGACTCCATCGCTTTGACTGAGTGCAGGCATATCCCTCGATGCCGCCACTGGCCAGAGTTTCCGATGCTTGGCTTCCGGGATTTCCCGCCTTTCCCGATAGGTGACGGGAAGTTCAGGCCGTGGCTGCAAGGATCGCGGCGATGCGACGGGCGGCATCGGTGAAGCGCCGGACTTCCTCTGGGCGCAGCGGGCGGTCGAGGATGCCGCGTTCGCGGTAGGAAAGCCATTTCTTGAGGATCTGGTAGCCTCCGAGCTTGTAGAGCCAGACATGGGCGGGGACGTTGCGCCAGAAGGCGCGGTCGTTCAGGCATACGTCGAACGTCGTGTTGCCGAGGGCGGGGCGGGTATCGCCCATGGCGGCGCGTTCGTCCGGTGCAAGGGCGCGTTCGACGGTGCGGCCTTGGCCGGGCATGATTGCGCCGCCCGCTCCGAAGTGGCCCCAGCCTGCGGTCAGCGCGAAGTCGTCGCCAGTCATGTTGCGCCCGTCCGTGGTGGCAGGCACGGCGATGGCGGCGATCTCTGGGCGCAACGCGCCCGTGGTGACGCCGGGAACCGGCTCATCGGGGTCGAGCAGGGCCGCGAGTTGGCGGCCCCGGGCGGCCGATCGGGCGAGGGCGTCCGCCGCGTGGTTGTTGGGGGATGCGAGACCTCGTTCGAATGCGGGCGGGACGCCCGCATTCCCGGGAAAGGCGCTATCCACGGCTGGCTCATGGCCCTCATAAGCGAGGGACCCCCCTGGGAGCGCGGGCGTCCCGCCCGCAGGGGTGGGGGGGTAAGGCAGAGCGAGTGGAAGCCGAGGAGACCCTTGCGGTCCCGGGGGCAGGCCAGCCGGGAAGCGGGATGCGCGGCCACTCCATGCGCAGCGCCCCGGCGTTGGCTTCCCGGTAGGCGGGATCGTGCAAGGTAGCCAGGACGTGGTGGAACAGGTCCTCGACGCTCAAGCCGAAGCGGTCCAGGTAGCGCCGGGCGGCGGCCGAGAGGTTGGGGCGATTGCGGGGGTCGCCGGTGTCGCTTCCGATACTGCGCGCAGCGGGAGCGAGCGGCCACGTTTCGGGGTTTCGGGGGCCGTCTTCCTCAATCCCGATGTTCTCGTCGCGGAGCCAAGCAGGAAACATCATGGCGCCCCGCTCGATAAATGCAGGGATGCGAGATGTTCCGTGAAGCAGGCCTGAGGTTCCGACGCATCCTTTCGTAGATGCTGAGCGGTGGAGAGCCACAGGTTCCCTTCGAACACGTGCGGTCTATAGTCAGCGCGCTTCTCGTCGAGCAGTTTGGTATCCGCCTCCCAATACAGCCACCGGTTGTCGAACGGGCGGTAGGCATGACGAACGAAGCCGTCTTCATTCGGGCCGCCCCGTGAGAGCAAAGCGTCTCGCACTGCTCGTGCATCGAACCGTGCGGTATCCTTCATGACAGATGGATACCGCCGCGTGATCTCTTCATGGCGGAGAGCCGGATCGAAATAGTCCCCGACCCGCGCTTTCAACAGGTCGAGTTCCACATCGACGAGGAATGGGTCCCGGCTGGTCTTGACCCCCGGGAACGACACCGGGAACAGGTCGGGGAGGGATGGCCAGTCGAACCAATCCTCGCTGACCGCCATCGGCTTGAACGGCAAACCGAGGCGAAGCGCGGGTTCCAGCGTCGAATAACCGGAATCCATGTCGGGAGCGTCAAGGCTCTCCAACATCGCTTGCCGTCTTTCCGCAGCACGCGCCTGATGGAAATCCCGGTACAGGATGCGTCCCCTCGCTGACGCGCCGGTTCCCGACCTCGACAACAATGCGATGCTGGCTCCGACCTTGATCCCCGGTGATTGTCCTTGCAGGGCAAACACCGTTTCGCTGGTCCGTCCGTCGGGAGCGTACTCCGAGACGATGCGGTCGCCATGCAGGTTGTCGATGCGCACCGCGTCGAAGGCTTCCAGGTACCGTTCCCGCATCCCCGTGAACGACAGACCGTCCAGCCACGAGTAGTTGGAGATGAAGCAGACCACGCCCCGACCGGTCTTCTCCGCAATGCGCCGTTCCGCCATGCGGAAGAAGCGCACGTACAGGTCGTTCAGTCCCTGCCCTTCCGGTCTCCGCACCCGCTTCGTCCTTCGGTAGGACTCCGAGAGTTCCCGCTCCTCGTCCACCGCCATGCCGGCAAAGCCGTTGTAGGGCGGGTTGCCCAGGATCACCAGGATGGGCGTCTCCTGCTTCACCCGCTCGGCCCGGTCCCGCTCCTCCTCCAATTCTGGGAAGGGCAAGGGCTTGGTGGTGTGCGGCTCCCAGCCGGTCAAGGCGTTGGTGAGGAAGACGCCGGGCCGTTCCGCTCCGTCGTCCTTCAGCGGCGCGTCCAGGTCCTGCATGGTCAGTCCCACTTGCAGGTGAGCCACCACGAAGGGAGCGGGCATGATCTTGAAGCCGAACACCCGCTCGGTGGCCGCCTGCTTCACCCGCGCCCCGGACAGCGCCCCCAGGCCGCTCCCTTCCAGGTTGGCTGCGATGCGGCGCAGCACTTCCGCCAAGTAAGCCCCGGTGCCGCAGCACGGGTCCAGCACATAGACGTTCTCCGCAGCCAGCCCCTCCGGGATGCCTAGGTCGTCCTTCAGGGCCCGGTCCACCCGCGCCACCATGTAGCGCACCACTTCGGAAGGGGTGTACCAGACCCCCAGTTGCTTGCGCAGTTCGGGGTCGAAGGCTTCGAGGAAGGGTTCGTAGAAGTAGGGCACGGCTTCGCCCTCGTGGAAGCGGGCGAAGAAGGTCGCGTGGTCCACCCGATCCAGCGCCGCCGCGGTCCAGTCCAGGACTTCGACGAGACCCAGCGGTTGCAGGCGGCCGGGGTCGGATAGTTGCTGGAACAACGCTCGGAGCACCGGCGCGCGCAGGTGCCAAACCGCTTCGCGCCAGTGGAAGGAAGCGGGCGGGATGCCCGCGTTCCCAGGGGGGACGTTGGCCCAAATCCACCACCTAATCCAAGTGGGGGTTGGTAGGCAGGGGCAAACGGGACAGGAAGGTGGTGTTGCAGGGTGTGACAGGGCAGGAGTGGGTTGTCGGGTGAGGACAGACGGGCTGGTTACTGGCGTTTGGCCCGATTTTCAGGCGAACGGGTGCTGTGCGGGGCAAGCCCTGGCCCTTGCGACTCTGCGGAGTCGCCTTCCACCAGCGAGAACAGGCTCGGTGAGGGCTATGCGAGAGAGGGTGTGGCGGCCAGTTCCCGTATCCTCTCCCGGGCCCGCAGCAGCACCGGGTACGAGGGATGTCCTCGGGCCAGGCAGAATATCCACCGGCGAGCGTGCCGCACCACCCGACCCTCCAGCGCCACGAGGCCGAACCGGATGGCCTTCAGCCGCTTGTGGCGCCACGTCCCACCCCACACCAGCCACTTCATGATCGAGTTCAGGTTGAAGGCCAGCACTGCAATCGCCCACCAGGCCGCGTTCCCTCCGAACTTCCCCGACGGAAGCCGTCCCCCGGCCAAGTCTCGCTTCAGAACGCTGTGAACTTCCTCCCCCTTGCCGCACCGCTGCCGAGACCATGCGATGACCTCTTCTCCGGGAAGTTCCCGGTTGGTCACCAACCCGAACACCTTGTACCATCCCCGACTGCCCATCTCCATGGCCGGAAACGGGAGCTCCCATTGATCTCCCATGCCCGGCAACGGCGCCTGCACCATCCTCTCCCGGATGGCCAGGAACCGGTACACTGCTTCCTTCTTCCCCTGCGCTACCCAGTTCGGCACGAAGTTCACCTACGCCCACTCCTGTCTCCCTTCCTCTCCGTTCCCTCGAACCACCGGTTGCCACTGTTCCTCCGGAACCCGAACCACTGCACGCCGGAACTCCACCGTCACGTCCACTCCCACCGCAAACTCGATCACCCCGAACCGCTCGTCTCTCCCCTCCGCGCAGTACTTCAGCAACTCCTGCTGATACCCCGCAGTGTCCGACCGTAGCCGTACCTCCTCCACACCCTCCGGCAAATACCCCATGGCCTCCCGCATCACCCGCAACTGCTGATACCCCGCCGGCACGTTCCCGTCCCGAAACTCCGAATGCAACACCATGTCCGCCTCGTGCCACCACGTCGTCAATGGCTGGTACGCCTTCCGCTTCCGGTAGCTGTACTGCGCCTCTCGCTTCTGCGTCTCCACCACGCTCGCATCCATGTCCAGCGTCGCTACCTGCTCACCCCCATGCCGGTTCGCAAACTCGATCATCCCCGCGTTCACCTTCCACAACCCCCGCAACCACTTGTTCTCCCTCGGCAGGAATGCCTTGTGCTCCTCCCGCTTCCCTTCTTCCTCCTCCTCGTGGAACCCTCCCGGATAACGGAACAACGCCGACACCGAAGGCCCCACTCGTTCTCGCTTCACCCGCCACCGCTTCCCCACCTCCTGCCGCTCCCGCCTCCCCATCCCGTACACCGCCGCCTCCTCCATCACTCGCCTCAACCCCTCGTCTCCCTCCAACCTCTCCACATCGCTCACCGACTCTCCCCCCACCAGGTTCAGCAGCATCAACCACAACACCATGTCGCTGTCTCGCCAACCCTGTCCCCCCGCTCGCATTCCCACATACTCGTCCACCATCCTCCCCAAACCCATCCCCTCTGCCATCTCCACGTACATCCCCAATCCCGCCAACCCTGTCGTCCCCGACCCCTTTTTCTCTTCCCGGTACTGGATTCCCAACAGTCCTTGCCGCATAATACTTGCACCTCGTTGGTGATGGTTCTTCTCTCTTTCAACTCCATCTTAGCCCGCCCCACTGCGGGCGCCAACGAGGTGCTCCCTTTTTGGTGGTGAATCTGGGTTGGCAGAGACGTTCGGACTGCCGGCCCTTGCCCACAGTACCCAGGCGGAGAAGACGCCGTAGAAGAGCGTCTGCACCAGGGTCGAACGGAAGAAGCGCGCGCCTTTCTCTCCCTCGAAGCGCACGCCCAACGCCTCTTCCAGCGCCTTGCGCACCAACTCCAACGAGGGCGCGTCGCCTGCGGCCTCCACACGGGCCAAGCCGTCCCGTGCATAGGAGGCCAGCAGCCATGCCAAATCTTTGGGTTCGGCCAACGCTGCCCGGTGCGACAGCGCCCGGCACAGGTACTCGCCCAAGCCCGCGCCCACCTCCCGGGCAAAGGAGCGGGGATGCTCCAACTTGCGGCGGAAGTCGTCTGCGCCATCCGCCAGACGGAAGGTTTCGAGCTTCGCAGCACGGCCCGCGGTGTCTTCGCCCACCAGCACGAAGTCGCGGGTGTTGGTGACCAGCACCAAGCGATAGCGGCCCCAATAGCGGCTTACCTGGTCGCCCGCCGCTGTGAGCCATGCGTCATCGTCCGCGGCTTTCACTTCCACCACGCCACGCTCCGGCGTCTGGCCCTCGCGTGGTTGGCCCCGCTGAACCTGTTTCGCCGCGTAGATGCCGAAGTCGGGATGGCCCGCGCCTTGGTCAGCCAGTTCGCCGACGCAGAACACCTTGGGCTTGAGGGACGCGCCCGCGGCGTTGAGCAGGTTCGCCAGCGGTCCGTAGCTCGACCGCTCCCCGGTGGCCCCGCCCGAGGCCCGCACCCGCCCCAAGTCGGCAAAGTACGTTTCGGCCGCGGCCGTCAGGTTCGTGTCGTTGGCTGCTACCATCGTCTCCTTTGTCGTCGAGCTCGGCCCCACATACAAGCACTACACATCATGCCCGCGCCCTCTCCCGATCCTTTTCCAGAGGGAGAGCGGGGTCCTTCGACTTCGCTTCGCTACGCTCAGGACGAACGGGGATGGGCAGGGTGAGGGAGGATTACCCATCGGGAGTCCCCCGTGTTGGCGCTGCCCGGCGATGGATCCGGGAACATGTTGCTGCGACTCCACGATGGATCCGGGAACATGCTGCCCGGGAACATGTTCCCGCGACTCCACCTTGAAGACCGCAAGTCCGGTATGCTACCCGTCCGTAATGGCCATCCTCAAGGTGGCGCGGCTCGGCCATCCGGTGTTGCGTGCGCCCGCGGCGGAAGTTCCGGCCGCGGAGGCGGGCGAGGAGCGCTTCCAGCGGTTCATCGACGACATGGTGGCGACCATGCGCGAGTACCAGGGGGTGGGCCTCGCCGCGGTGCAGGTCCACGAACCCAGGCAGGTAGCGGTCCTGGAGGTGGCGGACAACGCCCGTTATCCGGGAAAGGCGCCGGTGCCGCTCTCGGTCCTGATCAACCCCAGGATCTTCCCGCTGGGCGACGAGACCGAGGACGACTGGGAAGGATGCCTGAGCATCCCGGAGTTGCGCGGCAGGGTGCCCCGTTACCGGCGCCTGCGGGTGACCGCGCTGGACCGTGACGGGAACGATCTCGACTTCACCGCCTCGGGGTTCCATGCCCGGGTCATCCAGCACGAGGTGGACCACCTGCGGGGCCGGATCTTCCTAGACCGCATGCCCGACCTCTCGACCCTGACCTACCTGACCGAGCTTTCACGCTTCCGGGCCGCCCCGGCCGGCAGGGACTAGCAACCGGACGTTCCCTTGCAGGGGGTCAGGGGTCCGCCAGGCTCCGTATCTGCAACTCCGAGAGTTGGCGAGAGTCCACCCGGGTGGGGGCGTCCGTCAACATGCACACGGCCCGCTGGCTCTTGGGGAACGCGATGACGTCCCGGATGGCCGGGGAGTCGCTCAGGAGCATGGCCAGGCGATCGACGCCGAAGGCGATGCCGCCGTGGGGCGGAGCGCCCAGTTCCAGGGCTTCCAGCAGGAAGCCGAACTGCTCGTCCATGGTCTCCGGCCCCACGTCCAGCAGGGAAAGCACCTCCCGCTGGAGTTCCGGCGAATGGATACGGATACTGCCGCCGCCCAGCTCCATGCCGTTGAGCACCAGGTCGTAGGCGCGGGACCTCACCCGCGCGGGGTCTTCCCTGAGGAGCGGCAGGTCTTCGTCCCTGGGCGCGGTGAAGGGATGGTGGACCGCGGTATAACGGCCTTCCGACGCCTTCCATTCCACCAGCGGGAAATCGACGATCCACGAGAAGGCAAGGAGGCCCTCCCCGACCAGCCCCAGCCGTCTGCCCATCTCCAGGCGCAGGTTGGCCAGCCCTTCGTTGACCACGTGCGGGGCGTCGGCCAGCAGGAAGATCACGTCCCCCGGCCGGGCCTGGGTCAACTCCCGGAGGGCGTCCTTCTCGCCGTCGCCCAGGAACTTCGCCAGGGGCGACTGCCATTCGCCCTCCGACACCTTGATCCACGCCAGCCCCTTGGCGCCGTAGCGGCCCACCAGGCCGGTGAGGTCGTCGAGCTCCTTGCGCGACAGGTCACCGGCCCCCGGCGCCTTGAATCCCTTGACGATGCCCCCCGCGGCCAGGGCCCGGGTGAAAATGCCCACCTTGGAGTCCCGGAACCGGTCCGACAACTCTACCAGCTCCAGGCGGAAGCGGAGGTCCGGCCTGTCCGTCCCGTAGCGCGACATGGCCGAGTCCCAACCGAGGCGGGGGAAGGGCGTCTCCAGCTCGACCCCCCGGACCTCCCGGAACACCCTGGCCATCATGCCTTCGACCATTGCGAAGACGTCCTCCGGCTGCACGAAGGACATCTCGATATCGAGCTGGGTGAACTCGGGCTGCCTGTCCATGCGCAGGTCTTCGTCCCGGAAGCAGCGCACCACCTGGAAATAGCGGTCCACCCCGCCCACCATGAGGGTCTGCTTGAAGAGTTGCGGCGATTGCGGCAGGGCGTAGAACTTGCCCGGGTGCATCCTGCTGGGCACCAAGTAGTCGCGGGCCCCCTCCGGCGTGCTCTTGGTGAGTATGGGGGTCTCCACCTCCAGGAACGACAGGTCGTCCAGGTGGCGGCGGACCGCGGCCAGCATGCGATGGCGGACCTCCAGCGGCCGCAGGCTGCGAGGACGCCTCAGGTCCAGGTAGCGATACCGGAAACGGCTGGTCTCGGTGGGATCCACATCGTCGTCGATGGGGAACGGCGGCACCCGCGAGACGTTGAGCACGCGCAGCTCCCGGGCCATGAGCTCCACCGCGCCGGTGGGGATGTTGGGGTTCACGGTCTCGGCCGAACGGCTCACCAGCGGCCCCCGCACCGCGAGCACGTCCTCGGAACGCGCCTTCCTGGCCTTTTCGTGGGCCTCCGGCGTCACCTCGGGGTTCACCACCACCTGCACCACGCCGGCGCGGTCCCGAAGGTCGATGAACAGCAAGCCGCCGTGGTCCCGGAGGGACTGGGTCCAGCCCATCAAGGTGAGCTCGCGGCCCACGTCGGGCTCCCGCGGCTCGCCGCAGCGGCAGCTTCGCCGCCAATCACCGATGGAATCCAATGTCATTCTGTCGGATTTCAAGTAGTTGCTCCTATGTTCCAATAATTACTTTAAGTTCACGTGTCCCGCCCGGAAGCCTGCGGTTGGCGAGGCGGGCCGAAGCGCTCGACCAGGCTTTCGTCGGCGTCGGCGAAATCCACCTCGAACTGTTCCCCGGTGGCCATGCGGCGCACCGCGGCCTTCCCCCTGGCGGTCTCGTCGGGGCCCACCATGAGCACCGCGGCGGCCCCCAGCTTGTCCGCGCGCCTCATCTGGCTCTTGAGGCTCCTCCCCTCCCCTTCCATGTCCACCCGCACCCCCCGCCGGCGAATCCGCTGGGCCAGGGAGAACGCCCAGCGTTGCGCCTCGTCCCCCATCCAGGCCACGTACAGCAGCGGGGCCGCGGCGGCCTCACCGCCCGAAAGCAGCAGCGACAGCCGTTCTACCCCCAGGGCAAAGCCGACTCCGGCCACCCGCGGCCCGCCCAGAGTCTCCACCAGCCCGTCGTATCGGCCGCCCGCGGCCACGGTGTTCTGGCTGCCGAGACCCGCGCTCTTCCACTCGAACGTGGTGCGGCAATAGTAGTCCAGGCCGCGCACCAGGCGGCCGTTGACCACCGGCTCCGGACGGACGTCCCGCGTCAGGTCCCGCACCGTGTCGAAGTGGCGCCGGCAGTCCGCGCACAGGTGCGCGAGGATGGATGGCGCGGCCTTCACGGTCTCGGCGCAAGAGTCCCGTTTGCAGTCCAGCACCCGCAACGGGTTGGCGGCCAGCCGGCGGTCGCAATCGACGCACAGCTCCCCTCGCCACGATTCCAGGAAGTCCACCAGGGCGGCGCGGTACCCGGGACGGCACTCGCCGCAGCCGATGGAGTTGAGCTCCAGCGCCGCGTCCTCCAACCCCAGTTCCTCGAACAGGTCCCGCAGCAGCAGCAGGAGCTCCGCGTCGATGAAGGGGTCGGTGCGCCCGAAGACCTCGGCGCCGATCTGGTGGAACTGCCGCAGCCTCCCCTTCTGCGGCCGCTCCCGCCGGAACATCGGACCCAGGTAGTAGAGCTTGCGAACCGGCTCGACCTGGTGGAGTTTTCCTTCTCCATAGGCTCGAACGACTCCCGCGGTGCCTTCGGGCCTCAGGCTCAGGAGCGTCGCCTTGGCGTCCCGGTCCGCGAAAGTGTACATCTCCTTCTCGATGACGTCCGTGGACTCCCCCAGGGAGCGCGAGAAGAGCTCCGACTTCTCCAGCACGGGGATTCGGATCTCCTTGAAGTTGTAGCAGGCAAATACCCGTTGCGCCGCGCTTTCGATCCTTTGCCAAGTCTCGACCTCGCCGGGCAGAACGTCCGAGAATCCCTTGATTCGAGTCAGTTTCATACGCACACGGGCGCCTGGGAGCTTGTCCGGGCAGCGAGAACCCGCCGCACGGCATGGAAACGGGGTCCATCCGAGCTAACAGAGGCTCACGGGAAAGTCAACGAAAGCCGCCCTGTGCCGGCTCCGCATTTGCAGGGAACACGGACAGGATGGACCGGGCGGGCGGAGGAAGTGGGCCCGGCCCCGCCATCGAAGACGGGACCGGGTGGCGCGGTCAACCCTTCGGCACGGTCCGTTCGATGACGGTCTCCATGCCCTTGATCACGGCGCGCAGGGATTCGCCCTGCTGCTCCATGCCCTTGACCGCGGCGCGCAAGGATTCGCCTTGCTGCTCCATGCCCTTGATGAGCGCTTGGAGGGCGGCCATTGCTTCGGCGTGGCGCTGGTCAGCTTCGACGCGTTGCGTTTCGACTTGGCGGGCGCGGTCCCTGTTGGCCCTGTCCATGACCCCGATCCCGTGGTGGACGATGAGGATCTGACCAAGGCCCACCAGTCCGGTGACAAGCGGGATGGCGATAGCGGCCCAAAGCTGTTGCTGCTGTAGCGCCAGTGTTGCGGCTTCGAACTCCGTCATTGCGTGTCTCCCTCCCTTCCCGCGTCTTTCCGTCCCCTGGCCGCGGCAGGGTCAAGGGGATGTGCCTTGCCCCGGAATGAGAGCATGTTGATGTCGCTGATCACTTGAACCCTACGCGACCTGCTCCACCTCGAAGGCGGCGAGGTTTCGGTCGTGCTTGCTGAACTCCACGCCGATGAGGCGGACGGGTTGGCCCATGCTGCGGTACTTGTCCGCGTAGCCCTTCTCCCTGAGTTGCCGCATGGCCTCCCCGGTGGGTTCCTTGTCCACGGTCTTGAACTCGAACAGGTAGATCCTGCCGTCGAAGCGCACGGTCATGTCCGCGCGGCCCGCGCTCGAACTCTCCTCGGCGATCAGATCCAGGCCCTGGGCGGCGAAACAGGAATAGACCACGCTGGCGTAGTAGCCCTCGTACTTCTGGATGGCGTTCTTGACGTGCCACTCGTAGGGGATGCCGGCGAAGATGGACCGGAACAGGGCTTCCAGGCCGGCGAAGTCGTTGGCGGCCAGCAGTTCCCGCAGGGAGCCTTGGTCCGCCAGTTTCCTCGAGGCGTCGGGCAGCAGGGCCATGAGCAAACGCTCGTTGAGGCTCTCGCGCACTTCCTGGTTGGGATAGCCCAGGCGGTAGCGGGTGCGTCCGTTCCGGTCATCCGCGTCCAGGATGGTGAGGTAGCCGGTCTGGAACAGGAGGGCCTCGGTGGCCATTTCACCCACGTCGAAGGCCGACAGCAGGGTCTCGTTGCCGGCCATGCGTTCCAGGTCCAGGGTGGAGACGCGGCGCTCCATCAGGAGGTCGATGAGGAACTTGGGGGAGCCGGTCTCGAACCAGTGGGCCTCGAACTTGCGGGTGTCGAACAGCAGCAGGACGTCGAAGGGGTTGTAAACCTTCTCGTCGCCCTGCCAGGAGTAGCCGTTGTACCAGCGGCGTACCTCGTCCCGGTCCAGGCCGGGGAGTTCGGGCGCGAACACGGCGTCCAGGTCCCGGTCGGTGTAGCCGCAGACCGCGGAATAGCGCGGGTCCAGGGTGATGTCCTTCAGGTTGTTGAGGCCGGAGAAGAGGCTCACCTTGGAGAACTTGCTCACGCCAGTGAGCAAGGTGAACTTGACGTGGGCGTCGCTGAACTTGATGACGGAGTACAGGTTGCGCAGGAAACTGCGGTTGGCCTTGGCCATCTCGGGCGCGTCCAGCACGTCGAGGATCGGCTTGTCGTACTCGTCCACCAATACCGCCACCCGTTGCCCGCTGCGCTTGTGCAGGGTCTCCAGCAAATGCCGGAAACGGTCCGGCGCCGTATCGTAGCGGGCTTCGACCCCGGCCTCCCTTTCGATGAGGTCCAACTGGATCATGGCCTCCCTGTCCGCCAGCCCCGGCTCGTCGAAGGGTCCCACGCTGAAGTCCAGCCGCACCACCGGGAAGCGCGCGTCCCAATCCCATTGGTCGTGGATGGCGAGTCCCCGGAAGAGTTCCTCGCTGCCCTGGAACAGTTCCTTGATGGTGTCCAGCAGCAGGCTCTTGCCGAAGCGCCGGGGGCGGGAGAGGAAGTAGTGCTTGCCCCCGTCCACCAACCGCCGGACCCAGGCGGTCTTGTCCACGTAGTAGTAGCCTTCTTCGCGGACTTCGCGGAAGGTCTGGACGCCGATGGGCAGCTTGCGCTTGGCGGCGCTGTCTTCGGGAAGGCTCATGGGGATACCATAACCCCTTGCCGGGGAGGGGTCAAAACCTCCCGGTTCGGCTACGCTGCTCTCGGCCGTATGCGGCTTGCCTGCCAGAGGGCGAAGAGGATCACGAGGTAGGCCAGTGCGACCGCGGCCCAGCCGGGTTTCGGCAGCGGCACTGCGGCCATGGGCGCGTCCGCAAGGAGCCTGACTGCGCCGAGGAGCAGCGACGCGAACGGCTCGACCAGCCGGGCAACCAGCAACGACCCCGCGGGGAAGAACAGGGACAGGAAACCCGTCAGCAAGCCGCCGGGCACGATGACGAAGCCCACCAGGGGAACGAGCGCGGGGTTGGCGACGAGTCCCGCCAGCGACAGGTATCCGAAGTAGTGGGCGATGAGGGGTCCGGTTCCCAGGGTGGCGAAGAACGGCACCAGTATGGACAGCAGGACGCCGCGCTTCAGCCGCGGGAACCTTCCCTTCTCCCCCGGGCCGGGGGGTTGCAGCAGGGGAGTGTGCCGGAACAGCCTCAGGGCGCCGACGATGGAGAGCACGGCCAGGAAGGAAAGCTGGAACGAGACTTCCATGACCGCTCCGGGCCAGTAGAGGGCGGCCATGGCCGCGGCGACGGCCACGGCCCCGAGCACGCTCGCGCGGCGTCCCGTGAGCACCGCCAACTGGTACAGGGCGATCATGATGGCCGCGCGCACCGTGGGGACCCGGGCGCCGGCCAGGGCGGCGTACAGCATCACCGGCGCCAGCGAGCACGCGGCCGTCCATTTGAATACGGGACAGGACAGGAGCAGCCACGTGCTGCGCGACGCCGCGCCCCGGAGCAGCAGGAAGACCGCATAGCTCAGCATGCCCACGTGCAGCCCCGATATGGACAGGACGTGGGACATGCCCACCGCGGCGAAGTCGCTCCGCGTTTCCGCGGAGAGGCCGCCCCGGTCGCCCAGGGTCAGCGCCTTGAGGAGCCCGCCCGTCTCCGGTTGGAAGTGGCGTTCGGTAAAGCGGCGTATGCGCCGCCTCAGGGTCTCGATCCGGCCGCGCCAGCCGCGCCCGCGGCCCACCAGCTCCACCTCCCGGTCGTCGTGCAGGTAGGCTACGTGGTAGATCCCCCGGCGAGCGAGGAACGCCGCGTAGTCGAAGCCCTCGCCCCGGTTGCGCGGCGCCCGGAGGCGCAGGGGCATCCGCACCAAGTCGCCGTAACGCCAGGGCCGGTAGGCGTTCCGCAGGGTCACCCGCACGTTTCCCTCCGCGGGGACGGCCCCGTTGGGCGTCCAGGACCTCTCCGCGGCGAGATGCCACCGGCTCCGCGCGCCCTGCCCTTCCGGCTCGCGGTAGAGCCGCCCCTCGACCAGCACCGGCCCCTGCCGCTCCGCCAGATGATGGACGTGGTCAGGGGGGAAGTGCGGCTGGAGCAGCCGCTGATGGGCGGTGAACCCCCAGAGGAAGGCCAGCCCGCACGCGGTCCCCAGCAGCCCCCAGCGGAGTTTCACGAGGCCGGGCAACGCCCCCGCCGCCAGCAGCGCCGCAGCCAACCAGAACGGGTCGACCCGGTCCACGAGGCCCGCCGCGGCCTGCCCGGTGAGCAGGGAGAGGAGCGGAAGGACGACCAGGCCCACGGCAACGGCTCACGCCCGGCCCGCTGGCCGGAGGCCATCGACGATGCGACGGGCCAGGGGCCGGGTGATGGACGGCACCTCCAGCAGCTCGTCCAGGGACGCTTCCCGCAGCCGTTTCAGGCTGCCGAAGCGCCGCAGCAAGGCGCGTCTGCGGGCGGGTCCCACTCCGGGAACGTGGTCCAGCCCGGAGCGCAAGGTCCCCCGGGTGCGGAGCGTCCGGTGGTAGGCGACGGCGAACCGGTGGGCTTCGTCCCGCAGGCGTTGCAGCAGGAAGAGGGCGTTGGAGTTGCGCCGGAGCACCACCGGGTTGCTGCGCGCGGGCAGGAAGACCCGTTCTTCCGACCGTTCCACCTCGGCTTGACGCGGCGAGGCCGTGACCCTCGTCTTGGCCAGGGCCACCACATCCACGTCCTTCACCCCGAGGTCCGCCAACGCGGCGAGGGCCACCTGCAACTGCCCCTTGCCGCCGTCCACCACCATGAGGTCCGGCACGTCCATTTCCTGCAGGCCGCGCCGGAAACGCCGCTTGACCACCTCGTACATCATGGCGAAGTCGTCTCCGCGGGTCTCCGGCCCCACGGTGCGGACACGGTAGCGCCGGTAGTTCCGCTTGTCGGGTTGGCCGTCGAAGAACGAGACCCGGGATCCCACCGCATGGGTCCCCTGGATCATGGAGATGTCGTAGCACTCGATGCGCTGGGGATAGCGGCGCAACCGGAGCTTCCGTTGCAGCTCCCGCAGCATCCTCTCGCGCTCCCGCTCCTGGTCGTGGCGCTCGCTGAAGCCCTGGCGGGCGTTGTCCATGGCCATTTCCAGCAGCTTGTGCTTCACCCCGCGGCGGGGCCGGTGCAGGGCCACCTTCCGGCCCTTCCGCTCGGCCAGGTATTCCTCGCGCACGGCCCGGTCCTCCAACTCCACCGGCGCCAGGACCTCGTCGGGGACGAAGCGGCTGCCCTGGTAGAACTGGGCCAGCAGCGCGGCCACCACCTCGTGGTCGTCGAAACGGTGGTCCTCGAAGGAATAGGCCTGGTTGCCGGTGAGCTTTCCCTGCCGCACGAACAGGACCTGGACCTCGATGAACCCCCCTTCCCGGTACAGTCCGAAGACGTCCTGGTCGGCGCCCCAGTGGGACACCATGCGCTGCTTCTCCAGGGTCTTCTCCACCGCCCGGATGCGGTCCCGGAGCCGGGCGGCCTGCTCGAACTCCAGGGCGTCCGCCCGGGCCCGCATGCGGCTCTGCAACTGCCGCAGCAGGTCCGCGCTCCTGCCTTCGATGAAGAGGACCGCCTGCCGCAGGTTGCCCGCGTATTCCTCCGGATCCACCGGCAGGACGCACGGGGCCGGACAGCGCTTGATCTGGAACTGGAGGCACGGCCGATCCCGGTTGCGGAAATTGTAGTCGGTGCAGTTCCGCAGGAGGAAGTGTTTCTCGATGACTTCCAGGGTGTCGCGCACGGCCACCGCGGAAGCGTAGGGGCCGAAGTAGCGGCTGCCGTCCCTGACGATGCTCCGGGTGGCCAGCACCCGGGGCCAGGCCCCGGCCGTGACCTTGATGCTCAGGTAGCTCTTGTCGTCCTTCAGGCGGATGTTGTAGCGGGGCTTGTACTGCTTGATCAGGTTGTTCTCCAGGATCAGGGCTTCCTTCTCGTTGCCGGTCACCAGGGTCTCGATGTCGTCCGCCTGGCGCATGAGGAACACCACGTGGGGGCGGCCGTCGCCGCCCCTCAGGTACGCCCTGACCCGGGACCGCAGGTCCTTGGCCTTGCCCACATAGACCACCTTGCCGGCCGCGTCGCGCATCAGATAGACCCCCGGCCCGGCCGGAAGCGTGTCGAGTTTGTCCCTGAGCTCCGCGATCTTCATGGCTGGAATCCGGGAAGCCGTCCGGGCGCACGTGGGACGGCCGCGCCCGCCTACCCGGACAGGCCCCTGGACAGGTACGGACCGGACAACTCCTGTTCTTGCAGCGCCCGGATGCGGTCCCGGAGCTCGGCCGCCTTCTCGAACTCCAGTCGGTCCGACGCCTGCTTCATCTCCTTCCTGAGCTTCTGCACCATGCGGGGGATCTCGCCCGGGGGCGGCGCATGGTCGGCCACCAGCGGGACGTCCACGTAGTCGGCGTCGTAAACCTGTATCAGCGGCTCGTCGATCTGCTTGACCACGCTCCGGGGAACGATGCCATGCTCCCGGTTGAACGCCTGCTGCACCCGCCGCCGCCGTTCGGTCTCGCCGATGGCCTGCTTCATGGAATCGGTCATGACGTCGGCATACAGGATCACCGTGCCGTCCACGTTGCGCGCGGCCCGGCCGATGGTCTGGATCAGGGACCGCTCCGAACGCAGGAAGCCCTCCTTGTCCGCGTCGAGTATGGCCACCAGGGAGACCTCCGGCAGGTCCAGCCCTTCCCGCAGCAGGTTGATGCCCACCAGTACGTCGAAGACCCCCTTGCGCAGGTCGCGGATGATCTCCACCCGTTCGATGGCGTCGATGTCCGAGTGCAGGTAGCGGACCTTGACGTCGAGGTCCTGGTAGTAGTCGGTGAGGTCCTCGGCCATGCGCTTGGTAAGGGTCGTCACCAGCACCCGGGCGTTGACCGCGGTGCGCTTGCGGATCTCCTCCAGCAGGTCGTCCACTTGGGCGGCCGCGGGGCGCACCCGGATCTCCGGGTCGGTGAGCCCGGTGGGCCGGATCAACTGCTCCACCCGGACGTTGCGGCTCTTCCGTATCTCGTATTCGGCAGGGGTCGCGGAGACATAGACGGTCTGTTTCACGTTGGACTCGAACTCCTCGAAGTTGAGCGGGCGGTTGTCCAGGGCCGACGGCAGCCGGAACCCGAACTCCACCAGGGTCTCCTTGCGGGAGCGGTCCCCGCGGTACATGCCTCCGATCTGCGACACGGTCACGTGGCTCTCGTCCACGAACAGCACGTAGTCCTCCGGGAAATAGCTCAACAGCGTGGGCGGAGGCTCTCCGGGACGCCTTCCGGTCAGGTGCCGGGAATAGTTCTCCAGGCCCGGGCAGGAGCCCATCTCCTCCAGCAGCTCCAAGTCGTAGAGGGTCCTCTGCCGGAGGCGCTGGGCTTCCAGCAGCTTGTCCTCCCGCTTGAGCTCTGCGAGCCGCTCGGCGAGCTCTTCGCGGATGGCGGCCACCGCCGCCTTCATGCGCTCCGAGGTGGTGACGTAGTGGCTTGCGGGATAGACCGTGGCCTTGTCCACGCGGCGGCGCACCCGGCCGCGCAGGGGGTCCACCTCCAGCAACGACTCCACCACGTCGTCGAAGAACTCGATGCGCAAGGCCGACTTGTCCTCGTAGGCCGGGAACACCTCCACCGTGTCCCCCCTCACCCGGAACGTCCCGCGATGGAAGTCGTAGTCCACGCGCTCGTACTGGATGTCCACCAGCTTCCGCAGCATCCGGTCGCGGTCGATGCGCATGCCTTCTTCGAGATAGACCATCAGGTCGAAGTAGGCTTCGGGCGAGCCCAGGCCGTAGATGCAGGAGACGCTGGCGACGATCACCACGTCCCGGCGCTCCAGCAGGGCCATGGTGGCGGCGTGGCGCAGCTTGTCGATCTCGTCGTTGATGGAAGCGTCCTTGGCGATGTAGGTGTCGGTGGCGGGAACGTAGGCCTCGGGTTGGTAGTAGTCGTAGTAGCTGATGAAGTAACGGACCGCGTTGTCGGGCAGGAGCAGCCGGAACTCGTTGTAGAGCTGGGCCGCCAAGGTCTTGTTGGGGGCGATCACCAGGGTCGGACGGTTGATCCGGCTGATGACGTTGGCCATGGTAAAGGTCTTGCCCGAGCCGGTCACTCCCAGCAGCACTTGGTGGGGCAGCCCCTGCTCCAGTCCCTCCGCCAGCCGCTCGATGGCTCCGGGCTGGTCCCCCCGCGGCTCGAAGTCCGCCACCAGGCGAAACCGCCCCTCCTTCCTCTCCTTGAGCATGTCCAAGAGATACCATCGGGAGACGCGGATGTGCAAAACCACCCGATGCCGAAGCAAAGGCGGAGCGCCCCGGCGGCAGGAAGGAAGGAGTGGTCGTTTCAGGTTCCATAGGAGAGTAGATCGACGGGTCGGCGTCGAACTTTAGGGCGCTTCAGGCTTTCGAGTGGGATCTCTGGATTCCCGCTTTCGCGGGAATGACGGCGTGGGCTTTCGCGGGAATGACGGCGTGGGCGCCCGCACCGACGGACTCGGGACGAACGGGGGATTTCGTTCGGATGTCATCCTGTCCGGCCCGGCAGCCCCGGCACAGGGGAAATCCTCTCGCTGGACACGGACAGGAAGAAGCTGCTAGTGTCCCCGCGGGACCAGGGACGCCCGCGGCCCCTCCCCGGTCTTTCGGAACCTCTGAACGATCAAGAAATCCAGGATGGATTCCCGATTCCCTCACCCTGACGCCCCCGTTTCCGTTCGTCCTGAGCGTAGCGAAGCGAAGTCGAAGGACGCGCTCATGCCCTCTGCCTGATCGTTCAGGGGTTCCTTTCCATGGAAACGTTCGATCTGACGGTCATCGGCGGCGGCATCGTCGGGTTGGCCACGGCCATGCGCCTGGGCCAGGAGCATCCCGGGCTGCGGTGCGCCCTGCTGGAGAAGGAGCCGGAGCTCGGCGCGCACCAGACCGGCCATAACAGCGGCGTGCTCCACTCCGGCATCTACTACCGGCCGGGGTCGGTGAAGGCGCAGACGTGCGTGGCCGGGAAGAAGGCGCTGCTGGAGTTCTGCGACGAGCACGGCATCCGCTACGACCTCTGCGGCAAGGTCATCGTCGCCACCCGCCCGGAGGAGGTCCCGCGCCTGGAGGAGTTGCACCGCCGGGCCGGGGCCAACGGCGTCGAAGGCGTCCGCATGATCGGACCCGGGGAGCTGCGGGAGATCGAGCCCCACTGCGCCGGACTGCGCGCCCTCCACGCCCCGTTCACCGGGATCATCGACTTCGGGGAGGTGGCCCGTGCGTACGCGCGGCAGTTCCGCGCCCGCGGAGGCGTCATCCGGACGTCCTGCGAGCTGACCGGCGTCGCCCGGTCGTCCCGGGGGTTCGTGCTGGAGACCTCCCTGGACCCAGTGGAGACCCGCACGCTCGTCAACTGCGCCGGACTGTTCGTGGACCGGGTGGCGGACATGACCCCGGGGTTCGCCTCCGGCGTCCGGAACGGCGTGGACGAACCTGTCCGGATCGTCCCGTTCCGGGGCGAGTACCACCGCCTCACGGAGGACCGGAAGTCCCTGGTCAAGGGACTCGTCTATCCCGTGCCCGACCCCCGGTTCCCGTTCCTGGGAGTGCACTTCACCCCGACGGTCCACGGCCGCGTGGAGGTGGGTCCCAACGCCGTCCTGGCGTTCGCGCGGCAAGGCTACCGCCAAACCGACTTGAACCTCCGGGACCTGTACGAGATCTTCTCCTACCGCGGGTTCTGGGCCATGGCGCGAAAGCACTGGAAGACCTCGCTGCCGGAGCTCCGCCGCTCCTTCGACAAGCGCGCCTTCGTCCGGGAGCTCCAGCGTCTGGTCCCGGAGGTCCGGTCGGAAGACCTGGTGTACCGCGGCGCCGGCGTGCGCGCCCAGGCGGTGTCGGCCAGCGGCAAGCTCGTGGACGACTTCGTCATCGCCGAGTCCGAAGGCGCGGTCCACGTCCTCAACGCCCCGTCTCCGGGCGCCACCTCGTCCCTGGGGATCGCCGACGAGGTCTGCCGGAGCGCGGCGCGCGCCCTCGAAACCACATGAGGAGCCTCTGGACCATCGAGACGTCCGGGATGGATTCCCCCACCCTGACGTCCCCGTCCCCGTTGGTCCTGAGCGCAGCGGAGCCAGGTCGAAGGACGCGCCCATGCGCCTCCGATCGCTCGGAGGCTCCCCGAGACCGTCGGCCGTCGGGCCGAAGGAGGCCGTGAATGCTCATCCGGTACAAGGGGCGCCGCCCCAACGTCTCCCCCCAGGCCTTCGTGGCCCCCACCGCGGTGCTCATCGGCGACGTCACGGTCGGCCCCGAAGCGAGCATCTGGTTCGGCGCGGTGCTCCGCTCCGACGAGAACCGGAACCCCATCGTCATCGGGGCGAGGACCAGCATCCAGGACAACTGCGTGCTCCATTCCGGCGAAGGGGCGGTGGTCATCGAGGAAGACGTGACCGTCGGCCACGCCGCGGTCATGGAAGGCTGCACCATCCGGCGTTCCGCCATCATCGGCATGAACGCCACCCTGCTGGAGGACACCGAGGTCGGCGAGGAGTCGCTCATCGCCGCGGGCAGCGTGGTGGTGCCCCACACCCGAATCCCCCCCCGATGCCTGGCCGCGGGCAGCCCGGCGAAGGTCAAGAAGGAGATCGGCGGCGAAGCCCTCAACTGGATCCAGATGGGATCCTCCACCTACCGCGGGCTGTGCAGGAGCTACCTGGGCGGCGACTACGAGGTGGTGGGATGAGGCGCCGGCGGCGCTACGCCTGGCACCGGGGACAGTAGAAGGCCCCGCGGTTCCCCAGCCCCATGCGCTTGACGAGCGCGCCGCAGCTACGGCAGGGCTCCCCCTCCCGGCCATACACCCGCAGGCGCAGTTGGAAGCCCCCCCGGTGGTCGTTGCCGTCGCGGTAGTCCGACACCGAAGAGCCGCGCCATCGGATGGCCTCGCGCAGCAGCGCGGTGACCTCGCCCACCAGCTCCCCGGTGAGCGCCCTGGAGATCCGCAAGCCCCGGCGGGTGGGACGGACCCCGATGCGGAACAGCGCCTCGTTCACGTAGATGTTGCCGAGGCCCGCGACCACCTGCTGGTCCAGCAGCAGGTCCCGGACGTTCCGGCGGGAGCGGTGCAGGAACGGATAGAGGTAGTCCCCGGTGAACCGCGGGTCCAGCGGGTCCGGCCCGAGCCGGGCCAGGGGCGGCCAAGCCTCCACCTCCGAGTCCGGCAGGACCACGCACAACCCGAACCGGCGCGGGTCGTGGTAGCGCAGCTCCCCGCCGTCCGCCAGCCGGAACACGATGTGGTCGTGCCTGTCCAGGGGCGCCCCGGGCGCCCGGAGGGTGAGCTTGCCGGACATGCCCAGGTGCGAGACCCAGGTCCAGCCGCGGTCCAGCGCGGCCAGGACGTACTTCCCGCGCCGGGTCACCGATGCCACGGTCCTGCCCCGGAGCCGGGCGGCGAAGTCCGCGGCCACCGGTTGCCGCAAGCGGCTTTCCACCACGCGGACCCGGAGGATCTTCACACCGCGGAGCCGCCGATGGAGCGTGCGGCATACGGTCTCGACCTCGGGCAGTTCGGGCATGGGGAGGGTCCTTTCGGGCGCCGGTTTCGGGTCTTAGCGGCCGGGCTCGCGGGCGGCGTCCCCGAAGGCTCTGGCCAGCCGGCCGAACTCGTGCAGGTCCAGGGTCTCGGCCCGCCGTCGGGGATCGATGCCGGCGTTCCCGAATATGGCCTCGGCCTCACGGTCGAAGAGCGGCGCCAGAGCGTTGCCCAGCATCTTGCGCCTTTGGGCGAACCCCGCCCGCACCACCGCGCGCAGCCGCGGGATCTCTTCTGCGGGGACCAGCGGCTGCTCGTACAGATCCATCCGCAACAGCGTCGAGTGGACCTTGGGACGCGGGGTGAAGGCTTCCGGCGCCACCGGCGCCTTTCGGGTCACCCGACCGTACAGCCGGGTCCACACGGACAGGGCGCCGTAGGAGCGGGCGCCGGGCTCGGCCGCGAGCCTTTGGGCCACCTCCTTCTGGAGCATCACCACGAGCCGGGAGAAGTGCCGCCCCTCCTCGAAGAGGCGCAGCAGCACCGGGCCGGCGACGCTGTAGGGAAGGTTCCCCACCACCTTGACCCTGCCTCCGGGCAGGAGGCGGTCGAAGTCCGTGTCCAGCACGTCCTCGTGCACCAGGTGGAACCCCCTGTGCGACCCGAGGGGATCGTCGCGCAGCCACTTGGCCAGCAGGGGGTCCACCTCGATTCCCCAGACCTCCCGGTCCTCCCCCACCAGGCAACGGGTGACGAAGCCCAGTCCCGGTCCCACTTCCAGGATACGGTCGTCCTCGCCGAGCTCCAGGAGCCGGAGGATGGAGTCGATGACGCGCTGGTGGACGAGGAAGTTCTGGCCCCGGGCCCTGCTCGGCCTGAGGCCCAATACCCGCCAGGCCGTCCTCGCCTCCTGATGAAGGGTCGCCATTGGCAAGCGGCCGCGCCCGCCCGCGGGTGCGCCGGTCAGAGGATCAGGCCGGGGTCGGCGTTCAGCCGCGGACCGCTGCCGCGGCCCTGCTCCAGCCGGTGGCTTCCCACCAGCGCCACCATGGCGCCGTTGTCGGTGCAGAAGGCCAGAGACGGGTAGTAGAGCTCCGCGCCCGCCTCCGCGGCCTTCTCGCCCAGCTTCCCGCGCAGACGGCTGTTGGCGGAGACCCCTCCCCCCAGGACGATGCGTTCGATGCCCAGGTCGGCCGCGGCCCGCAGCGTGGGCGCCATCAACATGTCCACCACCGCCTCCTGGAAGCTCGCCGCAACGTCGGCCATCCGGTCCCGCCACCGGTCGTCCCGGCCGAGGTAGCGCCAGACTGAGGTCTTCACCCCGCTGAAGCTGAAGTCGTAGGGGTTGCGCAGACGGGCCCGGGGAAAGGCCACCGCGCCCGGGTCCCCTTTCCTGGCCAGTTCGTCGATGACGCGCCCGCCCGGGAAACCCAGCCCCATCATCTTGGCCACCTTGTCGTAGGCTTCCCCCGCGGCGTCGTCGAGGGTGCCGCCCAGGTGCTGGTACTCGCCGAAGGACCGGACCACGTAGAGCAGAGTGTGTCCTCCCGAGGCCACCAGGGCCACGTAGGGGAACTCCACCTCCTGCTCCAGGAAGATGGACAGCACGTGGGCTTCCAGGTGGTTGACCCCTGCGTAGGGGATGCCCGAACGGAAGGACCACGCCTTCACGAACGAGAGGCCCACCAGCAGCGACCCGGTCAACCCGGGGCCGTAGGTGACCGCCAACCCGTCCAGGTCCCCGGCGGCGACGCCGGCCCGGTCCAGCGCCCGGTCCACCATGGGCTGGATGGCGCGGACGTGCTGGCGCGAAGCCATCTCGGGCACGATGCCGCCGTAGGGCGCGTGCACCGCGTCCTGGGACGACACCAGGTTGGCCCGCACGGACCTGCCGTCCTCCACCACCGCGGCCGCGGTATCGTCGCACGACGTCTCGATCCCCAACACGATCATGACCCACCTCCGGAACCTCGGAACGATTCTGGCTCGAGGCGCGCTCTCCCATGGGAAAGCGCGTCCTTCGACTTCGCTACGCTCAGGACGAACGGGGGGAATGGTTCAGAGGTCCCCTCCGTTGACTCCCGGCGCGCCGGCGCGCTTCGCGTTCGGGGGGCGACACCCCCGGCGGCGGGACGAAGTCGGTGACCGGCAGCCTGCCGGTGGCCTGTTTCATGAAGTCCGTCCAGATGGGCAGGGCCGCCCGGGACCCGGGGAGTCCCAACTCCGACTGACGGTCGAAGCCCACCCATACCAGGGCCAGGAGGTCCGGGGTATAACCCGCGAACCATGCGTCCCGGGTGTCGTTGGTGGTGCCCGTCTTGCCTGCCGCGGGGCGGGTGAACCCCCCCTCGCGCACGCTCCGCGCGGTGCCCCGGTCGATGACGCCCCGCAACATGTTGTTCATGTCGAAGGCGACTTCGGGGGAGATGACGCGCTGCACCCGGATGTTCCCCTTCTCCAGCACGGTCCCGTTGCGGTCCACCACGTTCTTGATGGACAGGAGATGGGTGCGGACGCCGTTGTTGGCCAGGGCGGAGAAGGCCCCCGCCATTTCGAGGGGCGTCACTTCCACCGCGCCCAGGGACAGGGAAGGCAGCAGCGGAAGGCGGCTCTGGATGCCCATTCGATAAGCCATCTCGCGCACCTTCCCGATGCCCACGTCCTGGGCGATGCGCGCGGTGGCGGCGTTCAGGGACCTTTCCATGGCCTCGCGCAGGGTGACCTGGCCGAAATAGCGGTCGTTGTAGTTCTCCGGCGCCCACACCTGGCGGCCGAAGCTCCAGGTGAACGGCGAGTCCTCCACGTAGGTGGTGCTGTGGTAGGGCTCGCGGCTCTCGGACGAGCCGTGGGTCAGGGCGGCCAGATAGACGAAGGGCTTGAACACGGAGCCGGGTTGCCTCCTGGCCTGGACCACGCGGTTGAACTGGGACTTGCCGTAGTCCCGTCCGCCGACCATGGCCTTGATCTCGCCCGTCTGCGGCTGGATGACCACCAGCGCGCCCTCCAGGTCGTCGGTCCTGGACCTGCGCCGCAGGTGCCGGTGGTCCTTCTCCAGCTTGGCGAGGCCCCGGGACAGGGTCCGCGCCGCGGACCGTTGCAACTCCAGGTCGAGGCTCGTGAAGATGCGCAGCCCTTCCGCGGTCAACGCGTCGTGGCTGTAATGCTCGGCCAGCTCCTTCTTCACGTAGTCGGTGAAGTAAGGGGCATGGTTCCTGGCCCGTACCGGCTCCCGCTTCTCGAAGACTTCCCGCCTCGCGCGTTCGTACGCGGGCCGCGTGACTAGGCCGTCCCTCACCAGCTTGGCCAGCACCACGTTGCGCCGCCGGACGGCCCGCTCCAGGTTCCGGTAGGGGGAGTAGCGGTTCGGCGCGCGGATCAGCCCGGCCAGCATGGCGACCTCGCCCACCGTCAGTTGCTCGGGCTCCTTCACGAAGTAGAAGCGCGCGCCTTCCCAGATGCCGAAGATCCCCTGGGAGCCGTTCTGGCCCAGGTAGATCTCGTTGAGGTAGTTCTCGAAGATCTCTTCCTTGGAGTACATCCATTCGGTGACCATGGCCATGAGCGCTTCCTTGACCTTGCGCTCGAGGGTGCGCTCGCTCTCCAGGAAGAAGTTCTTCATGAGCTGCTGGGTCAGGGTGCTGCCCCCCTGCACCACTCCTCCCCGCAACAGGTTGGCCACGAAGGCCCGCATCACCGCCACCGGGTCGACGCCGCGATGGTAGTAGAACCGCTCGTCCTCCACCGCCAGCACCGTCTTCTTCACCATGGGCGGCACCTCTTCCAGCCGCACGACCCGCCGCTGTTCCCGCACCCGGTCGTAGAAACCCGTGACCACCTCGGGCTCCAACTCCAGGGACGGAAGGACCTCGCCGTCGTCGAGCCGCTGTATGCGCCGGATGGTCCCCGACCGGAGGGAGATGCGCACGGGGAAGCCCCGGAAGTCCCGCAGGGGATAACGGAAGTCGTGCAGGAAGACCTCCACCACCGATGCCTTGGCGCGGATGCGGTACTCCCCTTTCGCCGCGGGCCGGTTCCGGGACGGTCGATAGCCCAGACGGCGCAGCTTCTCCCGCAGTCGGTCCGCCGGAACCTTCAGCCCCGGATAGACGATCATGCTGTCGGCGTAGATCTTCGAGGGGAACTCCCACTTGCGCCCCTCGAACTTGGCCTTCACCACGCCGCTGGCTTGCCACACGTACCAGCCCGTCCATCCCGCGGCCGCCAGGACCGCCAGCAGGCACAGGGTTGCGCAGACCTTGAGCAGTCGCATGAAGAGGCGCTTGAACGTGGCTCCCATGGCTCGGTCCCGGCAGACCCCGGCTAACGCGGAAGGCGCAGCGCGAGGAAGATGGTCGTGTCCTCGCGCCGCACCAGGAAGAGCACGCCGCTGCCTTTCTCCAGTTTCCGGGCCGCCTGCCGGAAGTCCTGCAGCCCGCGGACCCGTTCACGGTCGATTTCCAGGATCACGTCTCCGGCGCGGATGCCCGCACGGTCCGCGGGGCCGTCCGGAGTCACCCCCGTGACCACCACGCCTTCCTGCGCTCCCGGACGTCCGCCGGGCCGTCGGGGGGTCTCCCGGAGGGTCAGGCCGAGACCGTGCTCGTCCCCCGCCGGGGCCCCGTCCCCGCGCAGCTCCCCGACCCGCACCGTGACGGAAAGCGGCTGCCCGTCCCGCACCATCTCCACGCGGACGGCCTTCCCCACCGGGGTCCGGGCCACCACCATCGGGAGCTCGCCGGACTTCCGGACCGCGGCGCCGTCGAACGCCACGATGACGTCCCCCACCCGGACCCCCGCGGCTTCCGCGGGGCTTCCCCGGGTCACGTTGGCCACCAGGACTCCCCCGGACGCGCCCAGGTCCAGGGCTTTGGCCGTCTCGTCGTCCACGTCCTGGATCACCACCCCCAGCCATCCCCGGGTCACCCTGCCCTCGTCCTTGAGTTGCGACACGAGTCCCTTCACCAGGTTGATGGGGATGGCGAAGCCGATGCCGACGTTGCCCCCGCCCCGGCTGAAGATCGCGGTGTTGACCCCCACCACCTGACCCTCGAGGTTGACCAGCGGACCGCCCGAGTTTCCGGGGTTGATGGAGGCGTCGGTCTGGATGAAGTTGTCGTAGGGGCCTGCGCCGATGCGGCGGCCCTTGGCGCTGACGATGCCCGCGGTCACCGTGTGCTCCAGGCCGAAGGGGTTGCCGACGGCCAGCACCCACTCCCCCACTTCCAGGGCCGCGGAGTCGCCCAGGGTGGCCACCGGCAGCTTGCGGTCCACGTCGATCTTGACCAGGGCGATGTCGGTCTGGGGATCCCTGCCGGCCACCCTGGCCCGATGCTCGGCCCCGTCCGAGAGCTTGACCGTGAGCTCGCGCCCCTCCTCCACCACGTGGTCGTTGGTGAGGATGTAGCCGTTGGCGTCCACGATGAACCCCGAACCGACGCTGCGGGACTGCCCGCTTCCCGGATGGCGCGGAAACCCCTCGCCGAAGAAGCGCCGCCAGAAATCGCCGAAAGGATCCCCTTCCCGAAAGGGGTCCGGACCTGGCGCCGTTTCCGTGGAAGGGGTGGAAGAGATGTGCACCACCAGCGGACGCACCTGCTTCGACAGGGCCACGAAGTCGGGTAGGTCCATGCCCCGGCCCGCGGCCGCAGGGGGCGTCCCCAGGAGCAGCAGGACCGCGGCCGCGCCGGCGGACAGGAGCGTCCGCCGGCGCCCGGGCGTCCGTGGCGGCGGCACGCGCGTCATGGGGTGCGAACGGCCTCCACGTACCTCATCCTGAGGTTGTACAGCACTTCCTTCACGAGCTGTTCCTCGGCCTCGTCCAGGTTGCCCCTGCTCTTCTCGCTCAACATGCCGATGATGTCGATGGTCTGCTTGGCCACCGCCACGTCCTTCTCCACCTTGCCCGTGACCGGGTCGTTCATCTCCCCCAGGTGCATGAGGGCCTGGGTGCTCAAGCTGATGATGAACGTGGAGAAGTCGATGGACGGCAGCTCGTCCCGGCGGTCCCCGGGATCGCCGACGGGAACGGCGCGCGTCTCCGCGCCGGGCTCCGCGGGCTGCTGCTCTTCCGAGGGGGCCGGCTCCCCCGCGGGCTGCTGCTCCCGGGCCTCGCCTTCGTCGGTGAACCGGCGTTTGTCGTGGACCTTGAACCCCTTCTGCGTGTCTGTTTCCTCCGCCATGCGCTCTCCTTCACCCTGTACTGCCCCCATTATTGATTTGCCCACCACCGGTGTCAAGGCGGAGGGTTGCGAGGCGCCGCCGGAACCCGCCGCCGCACTGACCACGGAAATACCGGATAAGGCATTTCCGTGAGTGCGAAACCTTGACATCGGGTCGGCCGTATCGTACTCTCCATGAACGGCGTGCTGCGCACCCGAAGCGCAGCGCGTCCGAATTTCGCTTGCGCGGCCGCGTGCAGGCTGCCGAAGGAGAGGGACATGGACGAGAAAACGATGACCATCAGTGAGCTGCGCGAGCACCTGATCGAAAAGTCGACCGTGGACAGCGAGTTCCGCAGCCAATTGATGGCGGACCCCAAGGCCGCGATCAAGGCGGAAACCGGCGTGACCGTGCCCTCCGGGTTCAACATCGAGGTCCACGAGGAAACCGCGGACACCAGCCACCTGGTCCTTCCGCCCTCCGCCAATCTCGGGGAAGCCGACCTGGTGCATGTGGCCGGAGGCATCGATTGGGGCGAGGTGGGGTGGCGGTAGGGTTCCGCTGACGCGGGGCAGGGTCTGCCGTCCTGCGGCAAGACCGCCGGTCGGGGCGCGAGGCATGGAAGTGGGCACGGGAGACGACCCATCGGCAGGAGCCGCGCGCGGCTCCTTTGCCACGGTCCTCCGGGGATGCCGTTCCCTTTTTCCGCCCGCGCTGCTCGACGCCGGGGGCTGGGAGCGAGTCATGCGGGGGGCGGAGCCGCTGCCCCGTTCCGTTGCCGACACCCACTTCGGCTTCGAGTTCCATCTCGCGGAGCCGAGCGCGGACGCCGACCTCGTGGTGATGGCGGTACCGGGATCGGACTTGGCGCGGCACTACGTCAGCGAGGGAAAGCGCGCCGAACCCGGGTCGCCGGCGGCCGCTCTCGCGGCCGGACTCGAGCAACAGGCCGCGGATACGGACTCGTACCTGGCCCGAGGAGTGCGCGCGATGATGCTGGAGTACGACTTGGCGGGGCTCGCGCCGCACCGGCCGGCGCCGCCCCCGGGCATCTTCTTCCCGCCCCGGGCCTCCGCCCCCGGGTCCCGGGAGGGCTTTACCGAGCATCGGGACCCTGCCGCCCTGCTCGAGGCGCTGGCCCTGACCGCAGGCTGGAGCGGCCACCGGGAGATGCTGCCAACGGTGGACCGCATCGTCGCGGCCCTGCCGGAAAGGGCTTTCGTGTTCCAGGCGGGAGCCCTCCCGGGGCGCTCCCCCAAGGCGTTCCGCATCCTCGTCTGGGGCGCCGCGCAGGAGGAAGTCCCCCCCCTGCTGGAACGCTTGGAGTGGCCCGGGTCGACGGACGCGGCGGCGGCCGTGCTCTCCGCCATGGAGGACCTGACCGCCTACGTCGCCGTCGGCCTGGAAGTCACCGCGCAGGGGATCGGGCCGCGGCTCGGCCTGGAGCTGTACCGCCCCGTGAGATGGTTCGACGCCGACCCCATGGGGTGGAACCCCTTCATAGACCGGGTCACGGAGCAGGGCTGGTGCGTTCCCGGGAAAGCCGACGGGCTGCGGCGCTGGCCGGGCGTCGAACGGCTGCTCGGAGAAGGAGCGATCTACGTGGTCCGCCAGGGCATCAGCTACTTCAAGGTGGTGGTCCAACGGGGCGCTCGAACCGCGGCCAAGGCGTATGCCGGCATGTCCGTACTGCCGTACCGGCTGGAACGGGCCCCGGGCGGCGCCGGAGTCTGAGGGGCTTCCCGCCCTGCTCCGGCGCGCCCCGCAACCCCATGACCACGACCCCTGCAAGGTCCGTCCTCGACCTCATCGGCTCCACGCCGGTGGTGCGCCTGCCCCGGCTGTCCGGCAAGGACGACGCCGAGGTCTGGGGCAAGCTGGAGTCGCTCAATCCGGGCGGTTCGGTCAAGGACCGCATCTGCCGCAACATGGTGGAGGACGCCGAGCGCAAGGGCCTGCTGAAGCCGGGGGGGACCATCGTCGAGCCCACCAGCGGCAACACCGGCATCGGCCTCGCGCTGGTGGCCGCGGTGAAGGGCTATCGGTTGATCCTCACCATGCCCGACACCATGAGTGAGGAGCGGCGCAGCCTGCTGGCGGCCTACGGCGCGCGGCTGATCCTCACCCCCGACACCAAGGGGATGGGGGGAGCCATTCGCCGGGCCGAGGAGCTGGCCGCGGAGCATCCCGACTTCTTCATGCCGCAGCAGTTCACCAACCCCGCCAACCCCGCGGCCCACAGGGAAACCACCGCGGTGGAGTTGCTGGGCCAACTCGGACACATGGACGCGTTCGTCAGCGGAGTGGGCACCGGCGGCACCATCACCGGGGTGGGCGAGGTCCTGCGCGAGGAGGTCCCTTCCGTGCGGATATATGCGGTGGAGCCTGCGGCTTCGCCGGTGCTGTCCCACGGCGAGCCCGGCTACCACAAGATCCAGGGCATCGGCGCGGGCTTCGTCCCGCCGGTCCTCAACACCCGCATCTACGACGAGGTCATCACCGTGAGCGACCATGACGCTGCGGCCGCCACCCGGCGGCTCGCGGTGGAGGAAGGGATCTTCGTGGGCGTCTCGTCCGGCGCCAACTGCTTCGCGGCCATGCAGGTGGCCAGGGACCTGGGGAAGGGCCGCCGGGTGGTCACGATGCTGTGCGACAGCGGCGAGCGTTACCTCAGCACCCGGGTCTAGGACCCGCGCGGGGTCTTCACGCCAGCCCCCGGGCCGCGAGGACCTCCGCGAAGAGCAGGTCCTCGGGGTAGGTGACCTTCAGGTTCGTGGCGCTCCCCTCCACCACCCGGACCGGCGCCCCCAGCCGCTCCACCAGCATGGCGTCATCGGTGGCGGTCACGCCTTCCGCGGCCGCCCGCGCATACGCGTCCCGCAGCAGACCCACGGGAAACGCCTGCGGGGTCTGGATCTCCCACAGCTCGCTCCGGGGCAGGGTCTGCTCCACTCGTCCGCGAACCACGGTCTTGATGGTGTACCGCACCGGCACCGCGGCGGTGACCGAACGGTTGCGGCAGGACTCCCTAGCGCAGCGGTCGATGAGGTCGGGGGCGGGAAAGGGCCTGGCTCCGTCGTGGACCAGGACGAACTCGCAGTCCGGGTCGAGGGCGTCGAGGCCTGCCCGGACGGAGTCCTGGCGGCGGGACCCGCCCGGCCGCACCACCGTCTCCAGGGGCTCCAGCGGCGCCGTCCGTACCAGGTCTTCGTACCGCCCCAGGTCTGCGCGGGGCGCCACCACCACGGCCTTGCGGACCTCCCGGGAGCGCCGAAATCGGTGGAGAGCGTGGAGGAGCAGCGGCTGTCCGGCCACCGGCAGGAGCACCTTGGACTCACCGCCTCCGACCCTGGTCCCTCTCCCCGCGGCCACGATGACGGCGTTGACTCTCACCAGGGGCCCTCCTTGCGGCAAAAAAAGAGCCGAAGGGGGTTCCCTCGGCTCTTCCAACGGACCGGGAGACCACACGCTACTGGGTAAAGATGTGGCTCAGGTCCTCCATGATCTTTTCCTCGGTGTGGGACCGCGCGATGGACAGCTCCTTCACGAGCAGGTTCCTTGCCGTGTCCAGCACCTTCCGTTCGCCGAAGGAAAGCTCCTTGTCGTTCCGCAACAGGAACAGGTCCCTGAGCACGGCGGCGATCTCGATGACCGAGCCGGTCTTGATCTTCTCGGTGTATTCGCGGTACCGGCGGTTCCAGGTCTGCTGGTCCATGGGAGGCTTCTTCTTCTCGCGCAGGATCCGGTACACGCGCGTCACCGTGGTCTTGTCGATGATCTTCCTCAGGCCCACGGCCATGGCGTTGTCCACCGGCACCATGATCTTCATGTCGGTGTCGAGGATGCGCAGCATGTAGAACTTTCTCTCGGTCCCGGATATCACCTGGATTCGCACCGCTTCGATCTCGCCGACTCCATGCGCAGGATAGACAACCTTCTCTCCGACCTTGAACATTCCGTTCTCCTTGAAAATCAGACCCCGTGTATCGAAACGCCATGGGAAGCGGCCAACCGGTGGATCCGGAGGAAGGCGGTCAGGGCGGGAGAGGCCGGGATTGGAAGTGGGTATGTCAACGAGGGTTCTCTTTCACCATCAGCGGCTCCCCATTATGATACAGTAGCAGGGGGAAGCCGTCAAGGGAAATAAACCCTAACGATTCAATAGGATTGAGTCCTTTGATTCAATGTATTGGGTCAGCTTCGGAAAAGTTCGGGACGCGGCTCCCGAAGCCGTCGCTCCATGACCCAGGCGTCCTCTGCGTTGTCGGAATAGTATCCCTTGCGCAGGCCGCAGACCTGGAATCCCAGGGAACGGTAGAGGGACTGGGCGGCGTCGTTGGACCTTCGGACCTCGAGGGTCATCCGACGGAGGCCCTTCCTCGCGCCCTGGTCCATGACGTGGCCGAGCATGGCGCGGCCGACTCCCCGCCGCCGGTGTTGCGGGTGGACCGCGACGTTGTGGATGTCCATCTCCTCGGGCAGCTCCCAGTAGATGACGTAGCCCACGGGCTTGCCTTCGACCTGGCACAACACGGAGTTGGCGCGGTCCGCGCACAACTCGTCCAGGAAGAACTGGCGGCTCCAGGGACTGGCGAACGAAGCCCTTTCGATGGCCATGACCTCGTCGATGTCGGCCACGGTCATGCCCCGAAAGCGCCAACCCTCGCCGGCCGGTGTGGACATGGGCGGCTCCGGCGGCCTGGGGACCGCTAGGTGATCCACCCCAGCCTCGCCGCGCTCTCCTTGAGCAGGAGCACGTCCAGGACCTTGCTGCCCAGGTGGTGCGAGAAACCATAGACCCGCTCCTGGAGCGGGATGACCGTGGTGAACTCGGGCGGGAAGGCGCCGATGCTCGAGGATATCTTCCGGATGCGGGAGTCCGGCAGCTTGCCCTTGACGATGAGTTGGCCTTCCTTCAACAGCAGGTCGTAATCGTAGTCCGGCATCCTCTCGGGCAGTCTCGGCGCCATGGCGATGCCCAGCCGCGGCACTTGCGTGGGGAACTCCAGCCTCAGGTGGTAGGCCTTGCCCAGGTCCTCCACCGTGTAGGCATGGCCGTAGCGCCTCTCGCGCTCCAGTTTCTCCACGAACCGGGAGTCGTAGAAACCCTCCACCGGCACCGGGACCCGGCGCAGCAACTCTGCCCGGCCGGACAGGAAGGGTTGCAGCAGGAGCGCCAACGGGACGCCGTAGAAGGCCGGTCCCAGGGTGACGGTCTCCGCGGGCACGGCCCGGAACACGCTCTCGCGCAGGCGGTACAGCACTTCCGCCAGGGCGGCCACGAAGCCCGCGAGTATGTACAGGTTCACGCCCTTGTCGAAGGCGAGGCTCATGCCTTCGAGCGCAAGCCCCGCGGCCACGAACGCCACCGGATAGAGGATCATGTCGAGGATCATGTTGAGGGAGACCGCGGCCCCCGCCACGAAGTAGGGGCGGCCGGCCAACTCCGCCAGGGCGTCCCGGGAAGCCGCAGGCAAGGCGCCCAGCAGGGGTTGCAGCAGGAACAGCGACAGCCGCGCCAAGCGCGATTCGCTGGCCTGGACCTTCTGCGCCAACTCCTCGAACCCCATGGGCAACTGGTCGGGAAAGACCTTGGGCGCCCGGGGCGCGGGCTCGGGCTCTTCCTCCGGCTCTTCCGCGGGAGCGGGGACCGCGGCCGCGGGAGGAGGCGCCGCGGCCGGGACCGGCGCGGCTGCGGGTGCAGGCGCCGCGGCCGGGATTGGCGCCTGGGCCGCGGCTCCGTTGCCCGCGTCCGGAGGCGCTGCCGCGGGGGCCTCGGCGGGCGCCGCGGCAGCGGTCTCCCCGGTACGGAAGCGGGACTCGAAGTCGTCGCCGAAGTCCACGTCCTCGTGCAGCACCCGCGCCCGGTCGATGAGCGCTTCCTCCGGCTCGACGTTGTTGGGGTCGGTCACGCAGCAGTCCACCGGACAGACCGCGGCGCACGCTTCATAGTCGTGGAAACCGACGCATTCCGTGCACAGCACCGGATCGATGACGTAGATATCATCGTTCTGGGTGATGGCTTCGTTGGGACACTCCGGTTCGCAAGCGCCGCAATTGATGCACTCGCTGGTTATCATCGTCGCCATGGAAGAAAGCTCCTCAACCCGTTCCACCGGCCGCAACCGCGCAAGGAGCGCCCTTGCGGCCGGAATCGACTACCGGAACCTCTGAACAATCGGGACAGGCGGCATGAGCGCGTCCTTCGACTCCGCTTCGCTACGCTCAGGACGAACGGGGATAGAGGTCAGGGTGAAGGAATTGGGAATCCATCCCGGATGTCTCGATTGTTCAAAGGTTTCTGCCCTGAAAGGGAAACCCTGAACAATCCCGGCTTGAACTCCGTCTCCCTGTGGGAAAGCACGTCCCGGTCCAGCGAAGCGGAGACCTCCGTTCGTCCTGAGCGTAGCGAAGCGGAGTCGAAGGACGCGCTCACGCCACCTGAATCGTTCAGGGTTTCCGAAAGGTAAAATAGGCAATTTTCCGGGTTTGTTCAACCTCCCGGCGCTTGAAAGCCTCCCCTGCCCGTGTTACACGTTCCCCTGTCCGGCGGCGTACCCAAGTGGTTAAGGGAGAGGTCTGCAAAACCTCCATGCGGCGGTTCGAATCCGCCCGCCGCCTCCATCGGACTTTCCGCGTTCAGCGCTGCTTCAGCATCTCGTCGAGCAGCTCCCCGTAGCGCTCCCTCACGATCCGGCGTTTCAGCTTCAGGCTGGGGGTCAACTCTCCGGTGCGGGTGGAGAAGTCCTCCGGCAGTATGCGGAAGTCGCGGACGGCCTCGAAAGCCGCCAGCTCCCGGTTCCGTTCGCGGACCCGTTGCCTGAGGTGCGCGGCCAGGCGGGGGTCGGACGACGCTTCCTCGGGCCGCTCCCACCGGACCCCTTCCTTCTCGGCCCAACGACGCGCCTCGTCGGGGTCCAGGGTGAGCAGGGCCACCAGATGGCTGCTCCGGTCGCCCCACACCATGGCTTGGCTGATGAGCGGCTCCTGGCGCAGGTGGTTCTCGACCATCTGCGGCGCGACGTTCTTGCCGCCGGAGGTGACGATGAGGTCCTTCTTCCGGTCGGTGATGCGCAGGAACCCCCCGTCCTCGACGGAGCCCACGTCCCCGGTGTGGAGCCAGCCGTCCTCCCCGACCTGCTCGCGCGTGGCGTCCGGTTCCCTGAAGTAGCCTTTCATCACGTTGGCGCCCCGGATGAGGATCTCCCCGTCGTCGGCGATGCGGCACTCCACCCCGTCCAGGGGCAGCCCCACCGTGCCGATGCGGTAGCGGTCCAGCCGGTTCACGTGGGTCACTGTCGAGGTCTCGGTAAGCCCGTAGCCCTCCACGATCCAGACCCCCAGGGCCTGGAAGAAGTCCGCGATGGGGGCCGAAAGCGGCGCGCCCCCCGATATGGCCAGCCGCAGCCGCCCGCCCAGGCCCGCCCTGACTTTGGAGAGGACCAGGGCGTCCGCCAGTCCGTGGCGGAGCCGCAACCATCGGCCGAGCCTCGAGCCCTTCCGGGCGGCGTCGTTGTACCGTTTGCCCACGGAGAGGGCCCATCGGAAGAGCCGTTGCTTGAGGGGACTGCTGCCCTCGACCCGCCCGAGGATGCGCCGGTGGGCGTTCTCGTACACCCGCGGCACCGAGAACAGCAGCGTGGGCCGCACCGCCTGCAGGTCCGCGGACAGGGTCTCCACCGACCGCGCGAAGGCGCAGACGTAGCCCCTCGCCACCACGACGAAATGCTCCAGCCGCCCGAAGGAGTGGGCCAGGGGCAGGAACTGCAAGGCCACGTCGTCCTCGCTGACGGGCATGGCGGCCAGGGACGACGCGATGGTGAACAGGTAGTGTCCGTGGGTGGTGAGGACGCCCTTGGGCTCCCCGGTGGTGCCCGAGGTGTAGATGATGGTGAGGTCGTCCTCCGGCGTCAACGCCCCGGCCAACTCGCGGAAGACGCCGGGGCGCTCCCGGCCGTAGTCCCGCCCCATCTCCTGCAACCGTTCCAGGGAGAACACGCGCCGCTCCCGGTCGGAGCCCGGGGGCTCGGCCTCCGGGTCCAGCAGCACCGTGGTCTTCACCGAGGCCGGGACCGCCGCGGACGCATGGAGCTTCTCCAGGTTCGCCCGGGAGTCCACCACCAGGACCGACGCCCCCGAATGCTCCACCACGTAGGAGACCTGGGCCGGGGTGCTGGAAGCATAGAGGGGGACGGTCAGGGCGCCGATGCAGACGTTCGCCCAGTCCAGCAGGCACCACTCCACCCGGTTGGCGGCGTACAGGGCCACGCGGTCGCCCTTCCCTACTCCCGCGGCGACCAGTCCCAGGGCCATGCTCTCGACCTCCGCGGCCGCTTCCGCCCAGGTCTGGCTGCGCCACGCCCCGTCCCGCCAGAAACGGTACAGGATGCGGTCCTTCCTTGCGTCCGCCTGGGACAGGAACAGGTCGGCGAGGCTTCGGTAAGTCATGGAAGCATTATAGCAAACTCTGGACGATTATCCCCGTTCGTCCCGAGCGAAGCGAATTCCTCCGTTCGTCCTGAGCGTAGCGAAGCGAAGTCGAAGGACGCGCTCATGCCCTCCCCTGTCCCGATGGTTCAGGGTCTCCTGAAAGACGCAGGTCAACCGCGGTCGCCGGTATCGAGCATCCAGGCCCAGGCCGGCTGCGCCGCGACGCCGTCCGGCAGCGGGTCGGGAATACCGTCGCGGGTGAGGGTCAGCAGGCGCATTCCGGCGTCGGGGAACTGCTCCCCGGCCGCGGTCAGGGCGCGGAGCTCGCGTTCCGCGGCGTCCCGGTCCGACGCGTCGGCGCAGACCTGGATCAACTCCCGGCGCCCGTCCGCCCGGCGGGCCAGGAAGTCCACCTCGTATCCCTGCCTAGTGCGCACGTAGCTCACGTCGAGCCGCCGCCGCTCCAGCTCGATGAACACCGCGGTCTCCAGCGCGTGCCCGACGTTGGCGCGGCCCGTGCGGTCGAACACGGGGGTCAGGCCCGCATCCACCGGATACGCCTTGCGCGGGTTGACCATGCGTTGGCGCTCGGAGTGCGACTCCATCCAGACCACGCGCACGAGGAAGCAGTCTTCGAGGTAGCCGAGGAGTTGGTGCACCGTATCCCTGGCGATGGCGATGCCCTGGGACCTGAGCGCCGCGTGGAACTTCTCGACGCTGAACGACCCGCCCGCGTTCCCGAGCAACTGGCGCACGAGCCACCGGAGGCCGGTAACGTTGCCGACCCCGTGGCGTTCCACCACGTCGCGGAGCACGGCCACGTCCACGTAATCGCGCAGCAATCGATGCCGGGCCGCGTCGTCCAGCCCCTGGGCTTCCGGAAACCCGCCGGCAACCAGCCACGCCGCGAACTCCCGTTCAAGGCGCACGCGCTCCTTGCGGGGCAGGACGTCCGTCCGTTCCGGGACCTCCACGCCGCGATGGCGCAGCGCCTCGTCGAACCCGAACGGGTGCATGAGCACCTGCCACGCCCGGCCGCGCAACGAGGTGGCGATCTCGCGGGACAGCAGCGCCGCGGAGGAACCGGTGACGAACACCTGCACGGCCTCGGTGTCCAGCAACCGCCGCACGAAACGCTCCCAGCCGGGCGCCAACTGGATCTCGTCGAAGCACCACATGACCGGCGAAGCGCCCGGTTCCGCGGTCGAAAGGCGCTGGTGCTCGTCGAGGAGCAAGTCCAGATGGCGGCCCTCCAGTCCGGTGAGCCGCTCGTCCTCGAACGAAACGCAGGGCGCCCGGGACGGGTCCGCGCCCGACGCCAGGAACTCCTGCCGCAACTGGTGCAGGAAGGTAGTCTTGCCGGCCCGGCGCATGCCCACCACCGCAGTGGCCTTGCCCGGGAACCGCGTAAGCCCGTGCACGCGGCGGGGGGTATGGGAGGGAGGCGGCGCTTGCATGGATCCGGCGATCTGTTCGGCCAGCACTTGCCGGAAGGTTGTCGGGACTGCTTCCAATATCCTGTATTCTCCTTGCGAGAAGGAGAATATAGCAGAAATTTCTCCTTTTCAGAAGGAGAAATGACCCGACAGAAGGAGCGCCTTCCCGAGGGGGAGCCGGCTCCGTTCAGCCTTCCTCATCTCGGCGCCGTCCCATTCCCCCAGTCTGCGCCATCCCGGGCCTGCTCGTGCTCGCTTACCGTTGGATTCTTCCCTCCCCTCCATGCTCACTTACCAGGCTCTTCAGGAATTCGTGTGGGAAAGGCAGGAGGGAAAGGGGAAGGACAGAGGTCAGGCCGTCATTGCTCCGCAAACGCCCACCCCCGTCATTCCCGCGAAAGCGGGAATCCATCCACTTTCCTCGCTCTCGTTGTACAAACCTCTCATACAGGGCTCCATGGGGTTTGCTCGCAAGGTCTGGATTCCCGCTTTCGCGGGAATGACGGGATAGGGAGTGTCGCAACCCACACGAATTCCTGAAGCGCCACTTGCCATTGGACAATTCTTGAAGTGGAAATTTCGGGTGTAGGCAGGTACAATAGAAAGGAAACCCTGAACAATTCCGGTTTGAACCCCCTCTCCCTGTGGGAAAGCGCGTCCTTCGACTTCGCTTCGCTACGTTCGGGACGAACGGGGTAATCGTTCAGAGTTTCCACGAATCCTGAAGCGCCAAATTCCGACGTGCTCGCGTGGGGGCGCGTGCGGACGACCAGGAGGAACCAATGATGCTTGCCACTTCCGACCCGTTGCTCACAGCCGGTTGTCTCGACCGGGGACGAGGCGTTCGCGGAGCGCCTTCCCGCAACTTGCCCCCCCCCCCCCCCCCCCCCAGGTCCGGGAGAGGCGGCAATGGCGCCCCGCGGGAGGGCAAGGCAATGAGGTCCCGTCGCATCGTCAGCCTGCTGGCTCTGACCGTCTTCGCCGCCGCGGCGTTCGCCGCCGTCCCACGCACCGCCGAGGCGGTGTGCTTGGAGTCGGAAATGGTATCGAACTTCCAGGTCACGTCGAAGACCCAGACCTCGATCTCATACTCTTGGGGTCGGCCGTCGTGCGCCAGCGGTGCGGTTCGATACAGAGTTGGCAGGCCCAAACCCGGCGCCCCGAATGACACTCTTTTTATTACTCGTCTCAACGCTACCTCGGCAGCGACTATCACATATACGAGGACCGGGCTGAGTCCCGGCACGAGTTACGAGACGCGCGTAAGGCTGGAGAATAGCGGGGCCGACCGTACCGGTTGGGCGACCGTGACCACCACGACCAACGCGCCGCCGCCGGGCGCGCCGAGCGGGGTAACGGTGACGCCGGGGGTGCAGAGCCTCGTGGTGTCCTGGACCGCCGGGACCAACGCGAACGGCTACAAGGTGCAGTGGAAGTCCGGGAGCCAGGCCTACGACGCTTCCGCGCGGCAGGCGACGGTGACCGGCACGAGCCACACCATCACCGGCCTGACCGGGGGCACGGAATACACGGTGCGGGTCATCTCCACCCGCACGGGCGCCTCGGACAGCGCGGCCTCCTCGGAAGAGACCGGGACGCCGCAGTACCCGGCCGCGGGCGTGCCGAGCGGGGTGACGGTGACGCCGGCGTTGAGCAGCCTGGTGGTCTCCTGGACCGCCTCGGCCAACGCGAGCGGCTACAAGGTGCAGTGGAAGTCCGGGAGCCAGGCGTACGACGCTTCCGCGCGGCAGGCGACGGTGACCGGCACGAGCCATACCATCACCGGCCTGACCGCGGGCACGTCCTACGACGTGCAGGTCATCGCCACCCGCGCGAACGCCCCGGACAGCGCGGCCTCCACGGAAACGAGCGGGATAGCCCAGTACCCGGCCGCGGGCGTGCCGGGCAGCGTGACGGCGACGCCGGCGGTGCAGAGCCTCACGGTCTCCTGGACCGCCGCGGCCAACGCGGACGGCTACAAGGTGCAGTGGAAGACCGGGGGCCAGGCGTACGACGCCGCCACGCGGCAGGCGACGACCACCGGCACGAGTTACACCATCACCGGCCTGACCGGGGGCGCGTCCTACGACGTGCAGGTCATCGCCACTCGCACGAACGCCGCGGACAGCGCGGCCTCCTCGGAAGCGACCGGGACAGCCCGGTATCCGGCCGCGGGCGTGCCGGGCAGCGTGACGGTGGCGCCGGCGGTGCAGAGCCTCACGGTCTCCTGGACCGCCGCGGCCAACGCGGACGGCTACAAGGTGCAGTGGAAGTCCGGGGCCCAGGCGTACGACGCCGCCACCCGGCAGGCGACCACCACCGGCACGAGCTACACCATCACCGGCCTGACCGCGGGCACGTCCTACGACGTGCGGGTCATCGCCACCCGCACGAACGCCCCGGACGGCACGGCCTCCTCGGAAGCGACCGGGACGGCCCGGTACCCGGCCGCGGGCGTGCCGAGCGGGGTGACGGTGACGCCGGCGGTGGGCAGCCTCGTGGTCTCCTGGACCGCTGCGGCCAACGCGAACGGCTACAAGGTGCAGTGGAAGTCCGGGATGCAGGTGTACAACACCGGCGACCGGCAGGCGACGTCCAGCAGCACGAGCCACACCATCAGCAGCCTGACCGCGGGCACGGAATACACGGTGCGGGTCATCGCCACCCGCACGAACGCCCCGGACAGCGCGGCCTCCTCGGAAAGGACCGGGACGGCCCAGTACGCGGCGCCGGGCGTGCCGAGCGGAGTGACGGTGACGCCGGCGGTGGAGAGCCTCACGGTTACCTGGACTGCTGCGACCAACGCGAGCGGCTACAAGGTGCAGTGGAAGGGCCCGGGCCAGTCGTACGACGCCGCCACCCGGCAGGCGACGGCCACCGGCACGAGCCACACCATCACCGGCCTGACCGGGGGCACGTCCTACGACGTGCGGGTCATCTCCACCCGCACGAACGCCCCGGACAGCGCGGCCTCATCGGACACGAGCGGGACGGCCCAGTCGCCGCCGCCGGGCGCCCCGGGCGGGGTGACGGTGACGCCGGCGGTGGCCAGCCTCATCGTTTCCTGGAACGCGGTGACCGGCGCGAGCGGGTACAAGGTGCAGTGGAAGTCCGGGAGCCAAGTGTACAACACCACCGACCGGCAGGCGACGGCCAGCGGCACGAGCCACACCATCACCGGCCTGACCGCGGGCACGGAATACGACGTGCAGGTCATCGCCACCCACATGAATGCCCCGGACAGCGCGGCCTCCGGGGAAGTGAGCGGGACGCCCCAGCAGCCGGCCGCGGGGGCGCCGAGCGGGGTGACGGCGACGCCGGCGGTGGAGAGCCTCGCGGTCTCCTGGACTGCCGGGACCAACGCGAACGGCTACAAGGTGCAGTGGAAGTCCGGGAGCCAGGGGTACGACGCCGCCACCCGGCAGGCGACGGTGAGCAGCGGCACGAGCTACACCATCACCAGCCTGACCGGGGGCACGGAATACACGATACGGGTCATCTCCACCCGCACGAACGCCCCGGACAGCGCGGCCTCCTCGGAAGAGACCGGGATACCCCAGCAGCCGCCTCCGGGCGTGCCGAGCAACGTGCGGGCGGCGCCGGCCGGGCTGACCAGCCTCACCGTTTCCTGGGACGCGGTGACCGGCGCGAGCGGCTACAAGGTGCAGTGGAAGTCCGGGGCCCAGGTGTACGACACTTCCGCGCGGCAGGAGACGGCTACCGGCACGAGCCACGTCATCACCGGCCTGACCCAGGGCACGGAATATACGGTGCGGGTCATCACCACCAACACGAACGCCCCGGACAGCGCGGCCTCTGCGGAAGCGACCGGGACGCCGACGCTGCCGCCGCCGGCGCAAGTGACGGTGGCGCCGGCGGCGGACAGCCCCACCGACAGCCTCGCGGTTTCCTGGAGCGCGGTGGCGGACGCGAGCGGCTACAAGGTGCAATGGAAGTCCGGGAGCGAGGAATACGACCCCGCGGAGCGGGAGGCGGAGGTGACCACCGGCACGAGCCACGTCATCACCGGCCTGGACACGGGCACGACCTACACGGTGCGGGTCATCTCCACCCACAGTACCGAACCGGACAGCCAGCCCTCATCGGAGGCCACCGGGACGCCAGAGGACCCGCCCCCTCCGCCTTCCCCGGTTCCCCCGCGGCCCGAGACCCTGATCGATGTAGGCAGCGATGCGGGCGAGACGGAGCATACGGTGAGGGGGCGCACGGTGACGGTGGTGGTGGAAGAGGGGGTTCCGGCAGGGATCGAGCTGGACCTGGCGAGCCTGCCGGAGCCGGCTACCGAGAACGAGCGTCTGACTCTGACCTTCTCGCCGGTGGCCGACCCGCCGGCGGGCCAGGGGGTCAACCTGGGGCCGGCCGCGGCCCGGACGGTGGTGGACGTGTCGGTGCAGGTGGGGACGGTCCCGTCCGCGGGCGTGCGGCTGTGCCTGCCTGTGCCGCAGGGTCTGCGGGACGCTGCGGGCGGGCGGCGCCTGTTGCTGCTGCATTACGACGGGGAGACCTGGTCGGAAGTGGAGGGTTCGAGCGAGTCCGGAGGGAGGGTGTGCGCTTCGGGCATCGCGTCCTTCTCGTTCTTTGCGGTGGGTTACGAGGACACGCGGCCGGTGTTCCCGTCCGACTTCACCATGACGCGGATGGTGTTCGCGTTGGGGCGGGACGTGCGGGTGGTGTTGCCGGCGGCCTCGGGCGGGGACGGGACGGAGCACGCGTTGCTGCCGCAGCCGCAGGTGTTGCCTCCGGGGCTGCGGTTCGACCCGGCGTCGCGGACCCTGTCGGGGACGCCCACGGAGGAGTTCCCCCGGAGGGCCTACCGGTGGACGGCGACGGACCGGGACGGACAGACTGCGGAGTTGGAGTTCACCATCGAGGTGTTGTCGGCGAAGACGCTGTCGCGGGCGCGGTTGAAGAGGGTCAACGAAGCGATCCTGCCGGAGTTGTCGCGCGCCATGTGGGGCGGGGCCATGGAAGCGGTGGCGAGGCGCGTGGAGGAGATGGCGCAAGGGGTTGGCGGCGGGACCGTAGGGGAAGGGTTGGACCGGGTGGCGGAGATGCTGGAGGGGCATGAGGAAGCGTCGAGGAAGGGCGAACTGAACTGGAACAGGATGGTGTCGGGCCGGTGGCTTTCGCTGGGGCTGTCGGAAGGCGGCGGAGGAACGGGCGGAGTCTCGGACCTGGGGTTGTGGGGGAGCGGTGACTACCGGAGCCTGCTGGTGAAGGGGACGGACGTGGGGGATTGGGAAGGGGAGGTGTACGGCGGGAACGTGGGGATGGACGGGGTCTGGGGGCAGGAGTTGTGGGGAGGCCGGTTGCTGGGAGGGTTGTCGGGGTCCTGGTACGAGAGCCGGGCGGAGTACGGGGCCGGCGCGGCTCCCGGTCGGCACGAGGGGTGGATGGTGAGCGTGCAGCCGTACATGGGTTGGTTGTCGGGGGACGGGGGTTGGTCGGTGTGGACGGCGGTGGGCTATGGGGAGGGGGAGGTGCGGATCGTGGACGAGGAACTGGCGGGGCGGTACGGGGAGCAGAAGAGCGGCAGTCGTCTGGCGGGCGGGGCGCTGGGCGGGAGGATGGGGTTGCTGGAGGTCGGGCGCACGCGAGTGGAGATGAAGGGGGAAGGACGGGTCGCGCAACTGAAGGTGGACGACAACGGGGAGTTGATCGCCGGGGTGACGGTGGAGACGTACCGGTTGCGGACCGCGGTGGAAGGGACCACGCGGTGGGGGGCGCTGGAGTTGCGGAGCGAGTTCGGGGCCAGGTGGGACGGAGGGGACGGACAGACGGGAGCGGGGATCGAGTCGGGGGGCGCCTTGGCGTATGCGTTCCCGGGGTCGGGCCTCAGGTTGGAGGGCAACTGGCGCGGGTTGGCGTGGCACGGCGGCAAGGTCCATGAGTGGGGAGCCGGGGGATCGGTGTCGTGGGTGTCCGGGACCGAGGGGCTGGGTTGGCTGCTGAAGGTGGCGCCTTCGTGGGGAGAGACGGGGAGCGGCGTGGGGCGTCTGTGGGAGGAAAGGTTGGCGGACGCCGGGTCGGACAGGAGCAGGGTTCCCGGAGGTCGCGTGGAGACGGAGATGGGTTACGGGATCGGGCTGTCGGGCCGCGGGGTGTGGACGCCGTATGCAGGCGCGGGGCTTTGGGGCGACGGAGGCCGGAAGTACCGGGTGGGAAGCCGCCTGAAGGGGAAGGGATCACTGGCGCTGGACCTGGAGGCCGAACGCAGAGAGCGCCGCACCGCCCGCCCCGAACACGGCGTCAACCTGAACCTGCGCGTCCGGTGGTAGGCCTTGCGCGGGGTAGGCCTTGCGCGGTCGTCCCGACAGCTTGCACCGGTCCGGTTGCCGGTGTGATGATCCCCTCACCCTGACCCCTGTCTCCGTTCGTCCTGAGCGTAGCGCAAGCGGAGTCGAATTCAGGGTTTCCATGGCGGAAACGAGGTCTTGCGGTTTCCGTGCGGGTAAGGGTCTTGCGGCGTGGGCAGGGCGATGGCGACGGTCCGGGGGGACTCAGCGCCGGAGGAACCGGTGGATGCGGTCGCACACGTATTCCTGTTGCGCGGGCGCCAGCTCGGGATAGATGGGCAGGGCCAGGGAGCTCCGGGCCGCCTCTTCCGCGTGCGGGAAGTCCCCCGGGCCGTGGCCCAGATACCGGAAGCAGTCCTGCAGGTGCAGGGGCGCCGGATAATAGACCTCGGTGGCCACTCCGTGCTCTTTCAGAAAGGAACGCAGGCGGTCCCGCTCGGGCGAGCGGATGACGAACTGGTTGTACACGTGGCCCGGGCAGTCCCCCGGCAGCACGAGCCGGTCCTCCGACGCAGCCGGCGCGAGGAGCTCCCGGTATCGCCGGGCCTTCTCGCGCCGGGCCTCGGTCCACTCCCGCACGTACTTGAGCTTCACCCGGAGGACCGCGGCCTGGAGGCTGTCCAGGCGGAAGTTCCCCCCCATGAGCCGGTGGTGGTACTTGGGCGCTTCCCCGTGCACCCGCACCATGCGGAGGCGCCGCGCCGTCTCCTCATGGTCGGTGACCACCATCCCGCCGTCGCCGAAGGCGCCCAGGTTCTTGCTGGGATAGAAGGAAAAGCAGCCTGCGGCCCCCACCGAGCCCGCGCTCCGGCCCCCGGAGTCCGCGGCGCCGAAGGACTGGGCGGCGTCCTCCACCACCGCGGCCCCCCGCGGGCCGGCCGCCTCCAGCACCGGGTCCAGGTCCATGCTGCGCCCGAAGAGATGGACCGGGATGACGGCGCGGGTGCGGGGGCCCATGCGGGCGGCCGCGGCTTCGGGGTCCATGTGGAACGTCGCCGGTTCGATATCGACGAAGACCGGGCGCGCCCCCACCCGCGCCACCACGCCCGCGGTGGCCACGAACGAATACGCCGGCGCCACCACCTCGTGGCCGGGTCCCACTTCCAGCGCCATCAGCGTCGCCAGTAGCGCGTCGGTGCCCGATGAGACGCCGACGGCGAACCGCGTCCCGGCATGGGCGGCGACGGCCCCTTCCAGCTCCTCGACCTCGGGACCCAGGATGAAGCGCTGGGACGCGCACACCCTCAGGACCGCCTCCCGGACCTCGTCCCGGATGGTTTCGTACTGGAGCTTCAGGTCCAGCAACGGCACTTCCATGGGGTTCATCCGCCTCCCCGGCCCGGTTGATGGCCAAACGGAAAGTTGCTACGAGGAGACCCATGCATGGCCTCCGGGCGCGCCGGCACGCGGCTCGCGCGTCTCATCCCATTCCCTCCGTGTTCGGACTGCAAGCCTGCCGGCCGGGTTGACGCGAGCGGCTTCCCGGACCCGTCGTCTCCGCGAGCAGCCACATGGCGAAGGTAATCGGCCTGACCGGGGGAATCGCCACCGGCAAGAGCACGGTCTCCTCCCTGCTCGGCGACCGGGCCGCGGTGGTCGATGCCGACAGCCTGGCCCGGGAGGTGGTGGAGCCGGGCCGGGACGCCTGGCGCGAGATCGTCGCCCTGTTCGGCCGCGGCGTCCTCCGGCCGGACGAGACCCTGGACCGGGCGCACCTGCGCCGGATGGTCTTCCGGGACCCGGCCAGCCGCAAGCGCCTGGAAGCCGTCACCCATCCCAGGATCCGCGCTCTGGCCCGGGAGCGCATCCTCGAGCGCTCCCGGGACTCCGAGTTCGTGGTCTATGACGCGCCGCTCCTGTTCGAGGCGAAGATCCATCACTGGCTCCGTCCGGTCATACTGGTGGCCTGCGCCCGGAAGACCCAGGAGCAGCGCCTGCGCCGGCGGGACGGTCTCGGGGACGCCGACATCCAAAGGCACCTGGAAGCGCAGATGCCCCTGGCGGAGAAGCGGCGGTTGGCCGACTTCGTCATCGAGAACGACGGCTCCCTCCCGGACCTGCGGGAGGCCGTGGCCAAAGTCTGGGAAGCGGTCGCGGCTATTTCGCCCGCTCGATATATTTTCCTTCCGACGGATCCACCCGAATCCGGTCGCCCACCTGGATGAACGGCGGCACCTGCACGGTCACCCCGGTCTCCAGCTTGGCGGGCTTGTAGGAGGCCGAGGCGGTGGCGCCTTTCAGGGAGGGTTCCGTCTCCACCACCTCCAGCTCCACGGCCGAGGCGAAGCTCACCCCCACCGGACTGCCCTCGAACGTCTCGACGTTCACCACGTGGGTGGGCAGCAGGTACGGCAGCACGCCGCCCACGTCTTCGGACGAGAGCTCGGTCTGCTCGTAGCTCTCGGTGTCCATGAAGGTGTGGAGGTCGCCCTCCGCATAGAGGTACTGCATCTCGCGGCTTTCCAGCGTTGCCCGATCGACCCTGTCGTCGGAGCGGAACTTGTGCTCGGCGCCCGCCCCGGTGCGCAGGCTCTTGAGCTTGGTCTGCATGAAGCCGTGGCCCTTTCCGGGGGTGAGGTGCCTGACGGCCGTCACCCGGTAGGGCTCGCCCTCGTAGAGGATGACCATCCCGGTCCGAAGCTGCGTCGCGTTGATCATGTCTTCGCTCGTCCTTTTTCGAGGAGCGTCCGGCCGGGGCCTTGCCCGCGCCGGGCCGGGCGCTCCGGTCCGAACCCTTTGCCTCAGGCGGCGGACTGGGTCTCCCGTCACCCGGGCGGCCAACCCAGCGCCCTGCCCCCCAGGAGATGGAGATGGACGTGGGAGACGCTCTGGCCGGCGTCGGGTCCGCAGTTCACCGCGATACGGAACCCCCGTTCGGACAGGCCGTTCTCGCGGGCGAGCCGCCGGGCCGCCAGCATGGCGCGGCCCATGGCCTCGCCGTCTTCCGGCTCCAGCTCCATGACGCTGGCGATGTGCTTTCGCGGGATGATCAGCAGGTGCACCGGCGCCTTGGGGTCGATGTCCCGGAAGGCGAGCACCCATTCGTCGTCATGGACGACGTCCGCGGGGACCTCCCCGCTTGCGATGCCGCAGAACAGGCAGTCAGCCACTTTCCCTTGCCTCCCCTCGGTCGTCTTCGGGACAGAACGCCCGCACCGCGCCCGCCTCCACCCGCAGGGGGATCTTCCGCAGCCACGCCCCGGCGCAAGGCCCCCAGAGGCACTCGCCGGTGGCGGGCTCGTAGAGGGCGCCGTGGTTGGCGCACACGAGGTGGCGTTGGTCCTCGGTGAAGAACCGGTTATCGACCCAATCCATGGGCAGCGGCACGTGGCGGCAGCGGTTCACGTAGGCGAACAGCCGCCCCCGGAAGCCGAAGGCGAACCCCTCCAGGCTTTCGCCGCGGCAACGGAGCGTGAACTTCCGGCTGCTGCCGTCGGGGAAGTCCTCCCTGCGCCCGATCTTCCTGCCTGTGGGACGCCGCGGCATGGGTTCGTCCGGTTTCCTTTCGCCAGTGGCCCTGTTTCCGTATCCGGTCCCGGAGCGCGTGGTCAGTCCGCCATCTCCCTCAGGAACGACAGGTCCCCTTCCGGGCAACGTACAACGACCGCGCCCCGGTCCACAACCACGGGCAGCCGGTGCAGCGAAAGGCCCTTGCACGGACCGTCCACGCACAAGCCCGTGTCCGGCTCGTAGAGGGCGCCGTGGGTGGCGCACGCCAAGTGCCGGCCGTCCTCGCTGAAGAAGCTGTAGCGGACGAAGTCCAGCGGCGTCACCATATGGCGGCAACTGTTGACGTAGGCCCGGAACCGGCCGCGGTGGTTGACCACGAAACAGTCGATGCGGTGCTTCCCGCAGATGAGCCAGAACTTCTTCACCTGGCCCGAAGGCAGCTCGTCCACTCCGGCGACCACCTTGCCGCCGGAACGCGCATCCCGCTCCATGCGCCTGCGGTCGCGCCGGAAACGCAGCCTGCGCACGGCCAGGGCCGCGAGGTACGCGCCCAGGAACAGGACGGACAGGTAGAGGGTCAGTTCCATGGGGCGGAATGGGGCCGCGGGCGCCGCGGCGGAACGCCGGAAGCCTCCCGGGTCGGGGGCGTCACTTGGGACCCGAGGCTTTCTCGCCGCCCTTGCGGATGCGTTCCACGTCTCCCGGGGTCTGCCGTTCGTTGATTCCCATGACCTTCAACAGCTCGTTGGTCATGTCCGCGGTCAAACGGTCCCGCACGCTGCCGCGGCCGTCCGGGTCGGCCTTGAGGAAGCGCATGATCTTCTCGGGCGGGACCCCGGTCTCCTCCAGCCGGTCCAGCAGCTCGCTGAAACCCACCTGGCCCGCATGGGTCCGGGCCGTCTCCTCCAGCCGCCGGCAGTCCCGGCAACTCCGGGCCCACAGGCCGGCCCCTTCCCCGCAATAGATGCAGCGCGCCATGTTCCCCAAAAAAACCCTACGGCGCCGGCGACCGGTCCAGCAGCGCCCGGACCTTCGCGCGCGGCCCCTTGCCTGCGGCCACGAGCCGGTCCAGCACCGGCTTCGACCGGTTGAAGGCCGGCCGCTCCCCGCGCCCGTCCGCGGCCCATCCGCCCGCGGCCTCGACCACGGCGACGCCGGCGCACACGTCCCATTCCCTGACCCGGCGGAACGTCACGGTGGCGTCCGCCCGTCCTCCGGCCACCGAGGCCATGCGGTACGCGATGCTGCCCATGGGCCGGAGGACGAACTCCCCGGCCAGGTCCGCAAGCCGTCGGCGCGGTTCGGAGCGGCTGACCAGCAGGCGCGGCCGCTCGCGCTCCCCGCCGGGGAGCGGCTGCAACGGCTCGCCGTTCAGCCGGGCGCCGCCGCCCCGGACGGCGCTGAAGAGCTCCGCCAGGAGGGGATGGTAGATCACCCCCAACACGGGAGAGCCGCGCTGCGCGAGCCCGATGGAGACGCAGAACTCCGGGACCCCCTCGATGAACTCCCGGGTGCCGTCCAGCGGGTCCACGATCCAGACGCGCTCCCGCTCCAGCCTCCCGGCGTCGTCCGCGTCTTCCTCCGAAAGCCACGCGTCTTCCGGGAAGCGCGCCGCGAGGGTCTCGCGGATGGCTCGGTTGGCCCTCGTGTCCGCGGTGGTCACCGGGTCGCCGTCGGACTTCCGCTCCACCTGGTAGCGCCCCCGGTAGAGCCGCGCGATGATGCCGCCCGCTTCCCGGGCCGCTCCCTCGGCCGCGCGCAACTCCTCCGTCAACTCCGGGACGCGCAACGCCCCCGTCCCCGGAACCGCGGGCCGCTGGACAAAATCCGCTCCATGGGTCCATAATGAGCTCGAACCATCCCGGGGATTATAGCGAATACTCGGGAAAGACGCGAAAACCCATGCCTCCCGGTCCGGTCGCCATGCCCAGGGCGGTGTTCTTCGACGCCGCGGGAACCCTGTTCGAGTCCGTCCGACCCGTTGCGGCCACCTATGCGGAGACGGCCCGACGATACGGCAAGGACGTGTCCTTCGAGGAAGTCTCCCGGCGTTTCCGCCACTGCTTCGCCACCGCCCCGCCCCTGGCGTTTCCCCGACCCGGCGGCGAACGGCTGGAGACCCTGGAACGGGGCTGGTGGCGCGAGGTGGTGCGGCGCATGTTCGAGCCCGCGGGACCCTTCCCCCGCTTCGACGACTACTTCGACGAGATCTTCGCCTACTTCGCCCGGACCGACTCCTGGGCGCTCTACGACGACGCCCGGGCGACCCTGGACGCGCTCAAGCGCCGCGGGCTGATCCTCTCCATGATCTCCAACTTCGACTCGCGCGTGCTGGGGATCATCCGGGGGCTGGGCGTCGCGGACTGTTTCGACTCGGTGTTCCTCTCGGCCAGCGCGGGTTTCGCCAAGCCGGCCCCGGGGATCTTCCGCCTGGCCCTGGAACGGCACGGCGTCGCGCCGGACGAGGCCATGCACGTGGGCGACAGCCCGGAGACCGACGTCGAAGGGGCCTTGCGGGCGGGGGTCCGACCCGTGCTGTTGCGCCGCGGGGGCGAGCGCCGGGGCGGCGTCATCCACATCCACCGACTCGGCGAGCTCCCCGCGCTGCTGGGGCCGTCGGAAGTACCGGAAACGACCTGACGTTACGCTGGAGGTTCATCATGGCGGTCATCGACGCAGACGCACACGTACTGGAGACCCACCGGACCTGGGAATACATGGAGGGGGCGGAAAAGGCGCTCCGTCCGCAGGTCGTGACCTCCCATACCGACTCGGGGGGCACGGGCGAGTACTGGCTGGTGGACGGCCGGCTCCACGCCAAATCGGACAACGTGGGCCGGGACACCCCGGAAGAGTCCCGGGAGATGTCCGACGTGGCCTCCCGCCTGCGCCACATGGACGAGATGGGCGTGTCCATGCAGGTGCTCTACCCCACCATCTTCCTGCGCCCGGTCACGGACAAGCCCGAGGTGGAGATGGCCCTGTTCAAGAGCTACAACCGTTGGTTGTGCGACATCTGGAAGGCGGGCCGGGAGCGCCTCCGGTGGACCGCGGTGCTGCCGCTGCGGAGCATGGACGAAGCGCTGAAGGAGCTGGACGAGATGCTCGGGTACGGCGCCTGCGGCGTGTTCGTCCCCGGGCTCGTGGGCGACCGGCGTCTCAGCGACCCCTACTTCGCCCCGCTGTACGAAGCCCTGAGCGACGCCGACGTGCCCCTGTGCGTGCACTCGGCCACCGGCAGCTTCACGCAGCACGACCTCTTCTTCGGCGAGCCCGGTTTCAACAAGTTCAAGCTCGCGGTGGTGGGCGCCTTCCACTCGGTGGTCTGGGAGCGGGTTCCGGAGCGGTTCCCCAGGCTGCGCATCGGCTTCATCGAAGTCAGCGCCCAGTGGGTCCCCTACGTGTTCCACGACCTGGCCAAACGCTTCCGGCAGAAGCGCGGCGTCGAGCTGTCCCGCAGCTTCCTCGAGGACAGCCGCATCTTCGTGGCCTGCCAGACCGACGACGACCTGGACTACGTCCTGGAGTACACGGGGGACCACAACATCGTCATCGGCACGGACTACGGACACCACGACACGTCCAGCGAGATCGAGGCGCTGCAGAAGCTCAGGGACGACGGCAAGGTGAGCCCCGCTTCGGTGGCCCGTATCCTGGACGACAACCCCCGGGCCCTGTACGGCTTCTGAGGGCGCGAGGCCGGAGGGTCCCGGCCCCTCCCCTCCGCTGCGCTCCCGGGCAGCCTCGCGCAAACCGCCCGCCGGCCTTGGGTCCGACCCCGCGGCCCGGTGGAAAAGGCATCATCATGGCAGACCGTGATCTCAAGTTCGTGGGCGCCAACGCCCGCAGGGTGGATGGCTTCGACAAGGTGACGGGCAGGGCCCGATACGTCGGGGACCTGGAGGTCCCGGGCATGCTGTACGGCCACGTCCTGCGCAGCCACCACCCCCACGCGCTCATCGAGGAGGTGGATACTGGGGTCGCGGAGAAACTGCCCGGAGTCGCCGGCGTGCTCACCGGCCGGGACGTGGCCGACCTGGACCCCCATTTCAACGGTCGTCCGCTCATCGCGCTGGAACGGGTCCGTTACGCGGGCGAACCGGTGGCGGTGGTAGCGGCCGAGGACCCGCTCACCGCGGAGCAGGCCGCGTCCGCGGTCAGCGTGGTCTATCGCGAGTTGCCCGCGGCGGTGACCCTGGAGCAGGCGCTGGCCCCGGACGCGCCGCGGGTGCACGCGGACCGGAGCGGCAACGTCTGCGGCCACGAGCGCGTGGAGCGCGGCGACGTGGCGGTGGGCTTCGCCCAATCGGACCGCGTGTTCGAGCACCGCTTCACCTTCCCCATGATCTACCACTACTCCATGGAGCCCCACGGGGTCATCGCCGACTACCGCAACGACGGCATCCGGCTGTGGTCGTCCGCGCAGCATCCGTTCCTGGTGCAGGCGGACCTGGCGCGCATCTTCGGGTTCCCCGCCAGCAAGGTGAGCCTCGAAGTCCCCTACCTCGGCGGCGGCTTCGGCGGCAAGTCCTACGCCAAGATCGAGCCCCTGGTAGTGGCGGCCTCGCGCAAGGCGGGCCGCCCCGTGCGCGTGTGCCTGTCGGTGCCGGAGGCCATGGTCACGGTGCGGCGGCACAGCGCCCGCATCCGCCTGAAGACCGGCGTCCGGCAGGACGGGACGATCATGGCGCGGGAGGCGGAGATCCATCTGGACACGGGCGCCTACATGGACAACGGCCCCCAGGTGGCGGCCCGGGCCGCCACGCGGGTCATCGGGCCCTACCGCATCCCCCACATCCGCACGGACGCCTATGCGGTCCATACCCACACCGGGGGAGCCGGCTCCTTCCGCTCCATCGGCGGGCCCCAGTCCATATTCGCCGGCGAGAGCCAGATGAACATGATCGCGGAGAGCCTCGGCATGGACCCCGCGGAGCTCCGTCTCGGGAACCTGCTCGGGCGGGGCGAGGTGCTTCGTCCGGGGCTGCGGCCCCTGGACGTGGACTTGGCCGGGACGTTGCGGCGCCTGGTCACAGCCAGCCGGTGGAAGAAGCGTTCGGGAGAGGCCGGCGCGCCGGTGGGGCTGGCCTGCGGCATGACCAACGCCGGCGGCCAGCCCATCACCGTGGCCATGGTGCGGCTCCAGGCGGACGGGGCCGCCGCGGTCATGGCCGGCAGCACCGAGATGGGACAGGGGGTCCGCACCGTGCTCTCCCAGCTCGTGGGGGAGGAGCTGCAACTGCCGCCGGAGCGCATCCGCACGTCCGGGGCGGACACCGCGGTCACTCCCTACGACCGCTCCACCGGCTCCAGCCGCTCCACCACGCTCATGGGCCGGGCGGTGCAGGCCGCGGCCCGGGACGTGAAACGCCAGCTACGGAAGATCGGCGCCGGGGTCTTCGGCGCGCGTCCCGGCCAGGTCCGGCTGATGGACGGGGCGCTGGTCTGCGGCGAAGCGAGGATGTCGTTCGCCGAGGCGCTGGAGAAACGCTTCGGCGCCCCCGCGGGCGAGCTCATCGGCGTGGGCACGGTGGGACCGGAGATCATCGGGGACGTGCTGCCGGTGGTGTGGGAGGTGGGCATGGGCGCGGTGGAGCTGGACATCGACCGCGACACCGGGGCCGTCTCCGTGGCCGACTACCTGTCGGTGGCCGACGTGGGCAAGGCCATCAACCCCATCCAGTGCGAGGGGCAGGAGGAAGGCGCCGCCATGATGGGCATCGGCCACTCCCTGTTCGAGCAGATGGTCCACGAAGGCGGGCAGCTCGTCAACTCGACGCTGGTGGACTACCGCATCCCCTCGTTCTCGGACATGCCTCGGGGCTTCCATACGGTGCTGGTGGAGAACGGCGACGGGCTGGGCCCCTACGGCAGCCGGGGCATGGGGGAAGGCGGCATCTTCTCGGTGGCGCCGGCCATTACCGGCGCGCTGGCCCGGGCCACCGGGGTCCGGGTCTGCGACCTTCCCCTCACCCCCGAGCGAGTGTGGCGCTCGCTGCGGGACGCCGAAGGAGAGCGCGGCGCATGAAGATCCGGGAACGGTTCGGCGACGCCCGTCCGCTGTTCTCCTTCGAGTTCTTCCCGCCCAGGGACGCCCCCGGCGTCGAGGCCCTGTTCGACACCGTGTCCCGCCTGAAGGAGCTGGACCCGGCCTTCGTGTCGGTGACCTACGGGGCGGGCGGCAGCACCAGGAAGAACACCGTCGCCATCACCCGGAGGATCAAGCGGGAGACCGGCATCGAAGCCATGGCCCACATCACCTGCGTGGGACACGGCCGGGACGAGCTCCGCGAACTCCTGGACGAATACGAGGACGCCGGCATCGAGAACGTCATGGCCCTGCGAGGCGACCCGCCCCGGGGAGACGAAGCCTTCGTCCCCCATGCCGAAGGTTTCTCCCACGCCGACCAACTAGTCGCGTTCATCCGACGGAGGAAGGACTTCTGCATCGGCGGAGCGGGTTATCCCGAAGTGCACCCGGAGGCCCCCAGCCGGGAGGAAGACCTGCGCAACCTCAGGCGAAAGGTCGAGGCGGGCTGCGACTTCGTGGTCACCCAGCTCTTCTTCGACGAGCGCGACTACTTCGATTTCGTGGCGCGCGCGCGCAAGGAGCGGATCCGCGCGCCCATCATCCCCGGGGTGATGCCGGTGACGAACATCGCCCAGGTCAAGCGCTTCACCCGGATGTGCGGCGCCGCCATCCCCGGGGCGCTGCTGGCGAAGCTCGAAGCCGCGGCCGACGACCCCGAGGCGGTGGTGGAGGTCGGCATCGAACACGCCACGCGGCAGTGCCAGGCCCTGCTCCGGGGCGGCGCCCCGGGCATCCACTTCTATACCCTCAACCGCTCCCTCTCCACCCGGAAGATCCTGGCCAACCTGCAGGGTCCGGAACGGGAGGGGGGCTGAAGCCACAGGCAGACCGAACTCCGTCCGTTGGCGCCTCGAAGACGCTTAGAGGCAGGCCGACCTCCTGACGCCAGGCTACGCCGCCAGCATCGCGTTCAGGCGCTGCTGCCACTCCTCCTCGTCCACGACCTCGAAGCCCACCACCTTGTCGCGCATGGCCGGCACGAACTCCGACCAGTCGGAACAGGCCGCCCATAAAGGCGGCGGAACTGGAGCTTGGACTTGGCACGGACGATGGAGAACGACAGGGCTTCGGTGAACTCATGCAGGCGATGGAAATCCAGGTAGGCCCGGTCCATGACATAGAAGGCGCCGGCCTCCAGCGCCAGGGTGTCGCGTGCGTTGACGTCGTGGAGGTTGCACCGGCGACTTCATCGGGAGTAGAGTGCCGGCGTATCGAGCTTGGGCGAGAAGACGCGGCTGTACGCGGCCGTTCGTCCGAACTCTCCGTACAGGGAGGGACTACCCATGTTGCACGCTTCGAGGAGGCTCTTTCGACTCCTGGTTCCGGCTCTTCCGCTGGCCTTGCTGGCGGCGTCATGGCAATCGTCGTCCGGCTCCTGGCTGGCGGGGCCGCGGGCCCATGCGGCCGAAAGCACCCTGCGGTACGCCGCCGGCAACTTCGGCGAGGAGTCCATGGACCCCACGCGCACGTCCATCAGCGCGTCCCTGGGGCTCGTGGGCCCCCTGTGGGACTGGCTCACCGAGGTGGACGCCAACGGCAAGCTCACTCCGGGTCTGGCCCTGAGCTGGGAGCCGGCTGCGGACGGGCTTTCGTGGACCTTCCGGCTGAGGCCGGGGGTCAAGTTCCACGACGGCAGCGAGATGACCGCGGAGGACGCGCAGTTCACGCTCATGGAGGGCTTCCGCCGGCCCGAGGCCAAGAGCTCGCGGGTGCGGCAGTTCCGCAAGGGCATCCGGGAGGTCCGGGTCATGGACCGCCATACGATCGAGGTCGTCACCGCGCGCCCGTGGCCGACCTTCCCCTACGACGTGTCCAACCAGCCCGGCATCGAGGGCATCGTGCTGCCCAAAGCCTACATCGAGAAGGCGGGTTGGGACGGGTTCGCGCAGAAGCCCGTGGGCTCCGGGGCCTGGAAGTTCGTGGAGCACGAGGTGGGCAACTTCATCGAGTTCGAGGCCGTCGAAGACCACTGGCGCGGGTCGCCCCGGTTCGACCGCCTGAGGGTCCTGCTGGTGCCCGAGGTCTCCACCCGCGTGGCCATGTTGAAGACCGGCCAAGTGGACGTGACGCGGGTCTCCCTGGACGAGGTGCCGGAGATGACCGAGGCGGGGTTCGAGATCGCCGAGGACCCCCAACCCACATCCGTGCGCATCCACCTCTACGGCACCTATCGCAAGGAAGCGGGTCCCACCGGGGACCTCCGGGTGCGCCGGGCGTTGAACTTGGCCATCGACAGGGAGGAGATCGTGCAGACCCTGTTCCACGGCAAGGCCAGGCCCGCGGCCGTGTTCCCCGTGTCTCCGATCTCCATCGGGTTCCCCGCGGACCTGGAGCCGTACCCGTACGACCCGGCGCAAGCCCGGAAGCTGCTGGCCGAGGCCGGTTACCCCAACGGCTTCTCCATCGAGCTGTTCGCGCTGCCCACCGGAGGCTTCACCCAGTACCGGCAACTGGCCGAGGTGGTGGCCGGGTTCTGGGAGGCCGTGGGCGTGAAGACGAGCATCGTGCCCACCGACATCGGCGCGTTCCGTCCGCTCTACATCGCTACGCCCCAGTCTCCCCGGATCATCGGCCAAGCCGGGACCTTCGCCACCACCGGGCGCCTCAACGGCTCCGACGACCTGCGCATATGGTGGAGCTTGAGCGGCAAGATCATCAAGCTGGCGGACAACGTGGACGAAATCGCCAAAGCGGCTGCGGGGGAAGCCTCCATCGACGGCATCGCCGCCCAGGTGGCAAAGGCCTACGAGGTGCTCCACCGAGACTACCGGGGCGTGCCCATCGCCGACGTGAAGGGGATCCTCTGGGCTTATGGGAACCGGGTGGCCGACATCCGGTTGCGGCCGCACAGGGGATACATCGAGCCGAGCCTGGTCACCGCGGTTCCAGCCAGGTAGCCGCGCGCACCCACCCGCGGGCGTTCCATGCGGTGTTACATTGCCGGCAGGCTGGTCCAGTGCCTCGTCACACTCCTGGTGATCAGCCTTCTGGTGTTCGCGCTGGCGCGGCTCACGGGAAACCCCCTGGACGTGATGTTGCCCATCGACGCTTCGGCCGACCTCCGCAACGAGATGAGCCGGGAGCTCGGACTCGACCGGCCCGTGTACGTCCAGTACGCCCGGTTCGTCCGGAGCCTGTTGGCCGCGGACCTGGGCACGTCCATACGGACCCGGAAGCCGGTGGCCCGGCTCATCGGCCAGCGGCTCCCCAACACCCTCAAGCTGGTGTGCCTCTCCACCGGCATGGCCCTGCTGCTGGCCCTGCCCCTGGGGGTGGTCGCAGCGACCCGAAAGGGCGGGATCTGGGACGTGGGGGCGCGCACCGCGGCCCTCTTGGGCCAGTCCGTGCCCACGTTCTGGGCCGGCATCGTGCTGATCTCCGTGTTCGCCGTGAACCTGGACCTCCTGCCCGCAGGCCGCAAGGAAGGTCTTGCGTCCTACGTCCTGCCCGCGGTGACCCTGGGCCTCTTCGGCTTCATGCTGGCGGGGGTGGTGCGGCTCCTGCGGGGATCCATGCTGGACGTGCTGGACAGCGAGTACGTCAAGTTCGCGCGCCTCAAGGGGCTGGCCGAGCCCGTGGTGACCTGGAAGCATGCCTTCCGGAACGCGCTGATCCCGGTGGTGACCTTCGTGGGCTTCTACTTCGGCATACTGATGGCGGGAAGCGTGGTGGTGGAGACCGTGTTCGCTTGGCCGGGCATCGGACGGCTGGCCTTCGAGGCGGTCCAGTGGCGCGACTATCCGGTGATCCAGGGGGTGGTGCTGCTGGTGTCCACCGTCATACTGGCGGCCAACCTGCTGGTGGACGTCCTCTACGCCTACATCGACCCCCGCATTCGCCATGCGTAGCATCGTGTTTCCGGGACCCGTTGCCGGCGCGCCTGCGGAAGCCTCGCGCGCCCGTACCCGCGGCAAGCTCCCGATGTTCCCCCTGCTGGTCCTCGTGACCTTCGGCGGCCTGGGAGCGCTGGCCGACTTGGCGGCGCCTTACCCGCCCAACGCCATCTCCCTCCGGTCCCGGCTGTTGCCGCCGTTCTGGCAGGACGGCGGCTCCCTGGCCCACCCCCTGGGCACGGACCGGCTGGGCCGGGACATCGCCAGCCGGATCATCCACGGCGCCCGTGTCTCCATTGCCGCGGGCCTTGCGGCCGTGGCCGTGGGAGGCGTCATCGGCACCCTCCTGGGTCTCGTCTCCGGCTATTACGGTCGCTGGACCGATACCCTCATCATGCGCGCCACCGACGCCATGCTGTCGCTGCCCATCATACTGATCGCGCTGCTCTTCGCGGTGGTCTTCGGCCCGAGCTTCGGGAACCTCGTCCTGGTCCTGGGCCTGGTCCTGTGGGCGAGGTTCGCCCGTCTGGTGCGTGGCGAGGCGCTTGCCTGGAAGGAGCGCGAGTTCGTGGCCCTGGCCCGGGTGGCCGGGTGCTCCTCGTTCCGCATACTCCGGCGGCACATTCTTCCCAACATCGTCAACCCCCTGGTGGTGCTGGCCACGTTGCAGGTGGGTTGGGTCATCATCGTGGAGGCTTCGTTGAGCTTCCTCGGGGCCGGGATCCCCCCGCCCACCCCTTCCTGGGGCGCCATGATCGCGGACGGACGCTCCCACGTCACCACCGCTTGGTGGCTGTCGTTCTTCCCCGGCTTGGCCCTGGTCCTGGTGGTGCTCTCCATCAACCTGCTGGGTGACTGGCTGCGGGACTACCTGGACCCCAGGACCAGGAACCTCACGTGAGGGAGGCGCTCGATTCGCTTGTCCGACAACCGTGGCCGGCCGGCCACGCATGAGGAGGCTGCGACATGTACGGTTACCGCGCCCGGATCGGCTATACGTCCCCGCCCTACCTGACGGAGACCTTTCCCTACGAGTTCTACAAGATGGTCCCGGAAGGAGTGACGCTGGTCCTCACCACCCTTGCGATCAGGCAGCTCACCGAGAAGGAGGTGGCCCGGAGCGTCGAAATGACGCTGGAGGCCGCCCGCGAGATGGGGCGAGCCAAGGTCGATATCGTGGTGTTCGGAGGCGTTCCGCTGAACCTGTCGCTGGGCTACGACGGACTCGAGGAAACCATGCGCAAGACCGAGGACGAGATCGGCGTTCCGGTCACCTCCAGCATCACCGCGCAGGTGAACGCGCTGAGGGCCCTGGGAGCCGGAAAGCTCATACTCGTCCACCCCTTCTCCGACCCCGAGGGGTTCCACGCGGAATACGTGACCCACTACGGCTTCGAGCTGCTGGGGTTCAAGGGCGCCGGCAAGGCCGTGGCGGACTTGGCGACCGTCTCGCAGGACACGGTGAAGGGGATCGCGGAGGCCCTCTACCGGGAGCATCCCGACGCCGACACCCTCTACGTCCCCGCCCCCCACTGGGGCGTCATCGAGATCATCGAGCCGCTGGAGCAGGAGCTCGGCGTCAACGTGGTCACAGCCATACAGGCCATCGTGTGGGAGACCCTGCGCCGCTCCGGCGTGAACGACCGCATCAACGGCTACGGCCGCCTGCTGCGGGACCACTGAGGGAACCTCCCGTCCATCGGACAGGGGGCATGGGCGCGTCCTTCGACTTCGCTTCGCTACGCTCGGGACGAACGGGGATGAGGACCCGCTGGTCCCCCGTCCGAGGGACGTTTCCCGATTCGGGGTTCCCGATTCCTCGTCCTTACACGAAGTGGCACGCCGCCTTCCGACCCGGCGCCAACTCCCGGAGCTCCGGCTCTGCTTCGGCGCACCGCTGCACGGCCCAGGGACAGCGTGGATGGAAACGGCAGCCCGAGGGAGGGTTCATGGGGTCGGGGACCTCGCCGGCCACCTCCGCCTCGTCCGGGGGCCCGGCGCCGCGGACCGGCAGGGCCGCGGACAGGAGCGCCCTGGTGTACGGGTGCAAGGGCTCGGCGTAGAGCGCGTCCGCCTCCCCCTCCTCGACGATCCGGCCCAGGTACATGACCGCCACCCGGTGGCTCAGGTGACGGGACACCGCCAAGTCGTGGGTGATGAGCAGGTAGCTGAGGCCGTGCTGCTCCTGAAGATCCTTCAGCAGGTTGATGATCTGGCTTCGGATGGAGGCGTCGAGCGACGCTACCGGCTCGTCCAGCACGATCAAGCGGGAATGGGTGGCCAGGGCCCGGGCCAGGGCGATGCGCTGCCGCTGTCCGCCGCTGAACTCGTGGGGGTAGAGCCGGGCGAAGGCCGCGTCCAGGTTCACCTCTTCCAGCACCTCCGCAACCCTCTCGCGCACCGAGTCCCGGGGCAGTCTCCGGCTCACTTCCAGCGGCTCGCCCACGATGTCGCCCACCCGCATCCTGGGGTTGAGCGAGCTCTGGGGGTCCTGGAACACCGCCTGCACCGTGTTCCGGTAATGCCGCAGGCCGCTGCGCGACATCCGTTGCAGGCTGACCCCCTGGTAGAGGATCTCGCCGTCGGTGGGCCGCTCCAGCAACAGCACGAGCCTAGCGGTGGTGCTCTTGCCGCAGCCCGACTCGCCCACCAGGCCCAAGGTCTCGCCGCGGTCGATGTGGAAGCTCACGTCATCCACCGCGTGGACCCGGCCCACGTTCCCGGCCAGGACCAGCCCCCTGGTCACGGGGAAGTACTTACGGACGCGCCGGACTTCCAGCAGGGGCGGACTCATGGCGGTCCTCCACGTGCAGCCAACAGGCCACGCGGTGCTCCGGGTCCAGCCGGGTCACCGGCGGGAACTCCTGCCGGCAGATGTCCCTTGCCCTGGGACAGCGCGGCGCAAACGCGCAACCGGGAGGCAGGTCGTACACCACCGGCGGGCTTCCCTCGATGGACGGGAAGCGATGGACCTTCTGGTCCATGCGCGGGACGGACTGCAACAGCGCTTCGGTGTAGGGGTGCATGGGGCTGTGGAAGAGCGCCTCCACGGTCAGCTCTTCCACGATCTTGCCGGCGTACATCACCGCCACCCGGTCGCACATGCGGGCCAAGGCGCCCAGGTCGTGGGTGATGTAGAGTATGGACAGGCCCGACTCCCTTTGCAGCTCCTTCAGCAACCGCAGGTACTGGGACTGGATGGTGACGTCCAGGGAGGTGGTGGGCTCATCCGCGATCAGCACCTTGGGCCCGGCCGAGATGGCCGCGGCGCCCACCACCCGCTGGCGCATGCCGCCGCTGAACTGGTGCGGATAGTCTTTCATGCGGGTTTCCGGCGCGGGTATGCGCACGAGCCTCAGAAGTTGCGCCACCCGATCCCGGATGCCGGAACGCGGCGCCGCCCGGTGGACGCGCAGGGGCTCCGCTACTTGGTTGCCGATGGAGAAGACCGGGTTCAGGGTGCTCAGGGGGTCCTGCAGGATCATGGCGATCTGTCGGCCCCGGACCCGGCGCATCTCCTCCTCCGGGATCCGGAGCAGGTCCCGGCCCTGGAACAGCACCTGGCCCGAGACGATGCGCGCCGCGGGTCTCGGCGCCAGCCGCAGGATGGAGAGGCTGGTGACGCTCTTGCCGCAGCCCGACTCCCCCAGGAGCCCCAGCGATTCCCTCTCGCGCAACGTGAACGAGACCCCGTCCACCGCCTTGCCCGTTCCCCACCGGGTGAAGAACCAAGTCCTCAGGTCCTTGACCTCGAGCACGGCCGGAGGGTTCGTGTCCATGTCCATGGGAACGGAGGGTCCTGCGCAAACCGATGGCCCGCGCCTCCCGCTTGCGGCGCGGGCCGCCGGGCATCTTGACACAAAAACGACGGCAGTAGTAACGGTAACGACCGGGGCGCTCGACAAGGAGCACGGTTCATGGACGACTTCACCCGCACGCTCGTGATAGACGCCGACGGCCACGTCAACGAGGGCGACATCGACTTCAGGCCCTGGCTGCCCGAAAAGTACAAGGCGCTGGCGCCGGTGCGGCTCAAGGACAACCGGGGCGGCAACCGGCTGCTGCTGGAAGGCCGGATCTGGCCGGCCAACGAGGGGCCGGGTCCGGGGGTGTCGGGCCCCATGACCGCGGAGGCGCGGAAGGGCCGCCCCGGCATGACCGACCCCGGGGAACGCCTCGAGGACATGGACCTGGAAGGCATCGACGTGGCCGTCATCTTCGGCACCCAGATCGCGCTGACGGTCAACGGGCTCATGGACAAGGGCCTCGCCGGGGCCATCTGCCACGCGGTCAACGAATGGATGCTGGAATACTGCTCCGCGGACCCGCGGCGCCTCCGCGCGGTGGGACTCATCCCGTGCCAGGACCCGCCCGAGGCGGTGCGGGAGCTCCGCTACCTGGCCGAGCACGGCGCAACCACCGCCATGCTGCCCACCAACGTCTATGGCCGGAACATGGGCGACCCCGTGTTCGACCCCATCTACGCCGCGGCCCAGGACCTGGGCATGCCGCTGTCCGTCCACCCCCAGACCGGCCACGACGGGGTCCCCGGAGTGTCGGGGGTGATGGGCGCCGGAAGCCGGCGCTTCTACAAGTACGTCTATGTGCACATGACCGCGTTCCCCTTCGAGCTCATGATCGCCATGATGCACATGATCGGGGAAGGCGTTTTCGACCGCCATCCCCGCCTCAAGGTCGCATACATGGAAGGCGGCGCCGGTTGGCTGCCCTTCTGGATGGAGCGTCTGGACGAGCACGTGGAGAAGCTGGCGCCCCAGATGCCCGAACTCGGGCGCAAGCCGAGCGAGATCATCCGGAGCGACCAGGTCGTGCTGTCCTGCGAGTCCGAGGAGACCGGACTGGACCGGGTGCTGGAGGCGTCGGGACCAGCCACCGTGCTCTACGCCTCGGACTACTGCCACTGGGACTGCCACTTCCCCTACTCCGTCCGGGACGTGGTCTCGGGCGGCGACCTGAGCTTCGCCCGGAAGGAGCAGGTGCTCTCCGGGAACGCCGCGGCGTTCTTCGAACTGAAGGACCTGCCGGAACCCGGGGCCCTGGCAAAGGCCATGGGCACGTGGGAAGACGGCCCCGACCGGGGCGCGCCGGCGTAGGCAACGGTCGCCGCGGAGACGCGCCGGCCCAGGCATCCGTTCGGACGAGCGGAAAGCGATCGTGAGGGACGTCATGGACAGCCAGGCGCGCATGGGCCTCATCATCCCCTCCAGCAACCGGCTCACCGAGCCGCAGTTCCACGCGTACGCGCCGCGGGACGTGGGCGTCCACGTGACCCGGCTGCGCATGACCGGGGAGTGGCACAGGCCGCTGGCCGAGCTCCGGGGCGCGGTCGAGGAGGCCGCGGGCGCGCTGTCCGACACCAGGCCGGACGTCATCGTGTTCCATTGCACCGCGAGCTCCATGGAAGAGGGCCTCGCCGGCGAGGAGCGCGTGGTCGAATGGATCCGCGGGGCCGGCGGATGCCCGGCCCTGACCACCGGACAGGCGGTCACCGAAGCGTTGACCGCCCTGGCCGTCAGGAAGCTGGTGCTCGTCAGCCCCTACGTGGAGGCCACCAACCGGCTGGAGTTGCGCTACATGCAGGAAGCCGGCTTCGAGGTGGTGCATGAGTTGGGGCTGGGGCTTCCGGGCAGCGACGCCTACATCGAGGTCACCCCGGACCGCTGGATGGAAATCGCCTGGGCCAACCGCCGGCCGGAGGCCGACGGCTACTTCCTGAGCTGCACCAACACCCGCATGATCGAGGTCATCGAAGCCGCGGAGCGCCGCCTCGCCCGCCCGGTGGTGTCCAGCAACCAGGCCGTCCTGTGGGCCTGCCTGCGCCGGATGGGCCGGTCGCCGTCCATCCCGGGCCTCGGCCGCCTGTGCGCCCCAGGCTGAGGAACGGAACCGCCCGACAGGACACGAAAGGAAACCCGGAACAACGATCCCCGTTCGTCCCGAGCGTAGCGAAGCGAAGACCTCCGTTCGTCCTGCGTAACGCAACGAAGACCTCCGTTCATCCTGAGCGTAGCGAAGCGGAGTCGAAGGATGCGCTTTCCCACAGGGAGAGGGAACTCGAGCCGGTGACGGTCAGGAATTCCTGCGCCGGACCCCGCCAACCGTCCCCGGCAAACGATCAGGGGGGTGGACTCAGGGAAGTACCTTGGCATGACATTCCTGGTTTGCTGGTATATCCTTCTACAGCGCGGTCAACCTGCCGGAATCCACCCCGGGACCGGTGACCGAGCCGAACCGCGGAGGAGAACACCATTCATGCTCCTGCACGAAACATTCGCCGCCGCCCCGGTGGACAGGGAATCACTGCCCCAAGGCCATCTGAACATCGACAAGCGGGTGCGGACCAATCCATTTTCGTGGACCGGGCAGTTTTCACCGCAACTCGTCGAAGCGCTCCTGGAAGTCTATGGTCCGGATTCCGGTGTGGTCCTGGATCCTTTCGTCGGGAGCGGCACCCTGCTGGCGGAGACGGCACGGATTCATCTGGCGGCATGCGGTTATGACGTCAATCCTGCCGCCGTGACCCTCTCCCAAGTCTATCGACTGGCCAACCTCGACGCGTCGGAGAAGAAAGCCGTTCTCGAAGAGTTGGGATCCCGACTCTTCGAAAAGATCGGGTTGCCCGAAGGACCCCTGTTTCTCTCTGAACCCTTCCGAGCGGCGGATCAGGACGCCATGGAGGCCCTGCTCGTGGATCTGTGGCGCGAGTCGTCCTCGGGCATCGAGAAGATACTGGCCGCGGCTCTCGTGGTCCTTTGCGACTTCTATCGCAAGGATCTCAACGCCGACAAGGTCCACGGCGTGTGGCGGCGTATCAGTCAGGTCGTCCGAACTCTTCCCGAATCGGACCAGCCCGTCGAGGCCCGCCTGGCGGACGCGCGATCCCTGCCTCTGGCTTCCGGGTCGGTGGACCTGGTCCTTACCTCGCCCCCTTACATCAACGTCCAGAACTACCATCAGCTATTCCGCCGTTCCGTGGAGGCCCTGTCCTGGGACGTCCTGGCTGTGGCCCGGTCCGAGCTCGGTTCGAATCGCCAGAACCGGGGCAACCGTTTCCTGACGGTGATCCAGTATTCACTCGACATGGTATTGGCTCTTCGTGAGATGGCGCGCGTCACGAAACCGGGAGGACGCCTGATCCTCGTTCTGGGGCGGGTGTCCCGGGTGCTGGGCGTTGCCTTCTTCAACGGGGAGCTGGTCACCGAGCTCGCGGTACAGGGAGCGGCACTGGAGTTCGAGAAACGCCAGGAGCGTGTGTTCAGGAACCGCTACGGCGACGACATCTACGAGGACATCCTCCATTTCCGCAAGAACGCCCTTCTACCCGATGAAGACGCCAGTCTGCGGATGGCCAGGGTTATTGCGGAACAGGTGCTCTCTGCTGCGGGTCGCGACGTTTCTCGAAGTGGAATCACAGACGCGATAGCGAGTCTCCACAAGGTCTCGCCTTCCCCGATTCTCGACCCCGGGGCCGTGCGCCATTGACGATGTCTTGCCCGACTCCTCACGGAGACAAGCTGCGAGCGCTACTTGGGAACAGGAAGTTGCCTGCGGGGGATCTGTCCGCGGTTCGCCGCACGCAGAAGATGTACCACTCGTGGATCGCCGAGATTGCCGGGTTCGCAGAAACGGGTAATGACTTGGTCGAACCCATGGTCGCTTCTCTCAGTCGTTACAAGGCATACGTCGATCTCGATCTGGTCTTCGATAGCAAGAAGGATTTCCTGTATCGGCAGAAGGGGCAACTCAAACTCGACAACACGATCATCGAGGAGTTCATGCCGTGGTTGGTGGGCCGGGTTTTTTCCGAGCGCATCGATGACCGTGGTGTGACCCTGGGTCCCGCGAACTGTTTTGCTCAACTGCACTTCGACTTGGACTTGAGAGATGCGGAAGCCAACCGCGGCATGATGATCCGTTCCAAGGATCAGGATTTCGCCATCACCCGCCCGCTGTTTCTCAGGGCTTCCCATCGCCCGGACTTCGGAGATTTCCATGAAGCGCGAACCTCCATTGCGTATATGGCCGCCGAAATCAAGACCAACCTCGACAAGACGATGTTCCAGGAGGCCAATGCAACCGCTTACGACCTGAAGCTGGCCTTGCCGAATTCACGTTATTTCCTGCTTTGCGAATGGCTGGACATGACGCCCATCAGCACGGCGGCAACGTCCATCGAGGAAGTCATCGTCCTGAGAAAGGCCAAACGCCTGCCGGCAAACATACGCAGTCGTTTTGCAACGGCGCCCGGTCGAGTTGCTGCACGGGACGCCTTCGAACGTCACTTGATGGAGAACCCCTTTTCCCCGGACGCCTTCAAGCGTTTCCTGTTCCACGTCAACCTCATGCTGAGCCATGGCGATGAGAATGAGGATGCCGTTCTCGGTCGTGGCTGGTTTTGATCCCGGGCCTCGGCCGCCTGTGCGCCCCAGGCTGAGGAATGGAACCGCCGGGCAGGACACGAAAGGAAACCTGGAACAACGGTCCCCGCTCGTCCCGAGCGACACGAGTCGAAATCTCCGTTCAGAACGACGCGAGGCTTGTGGAAATGGCCGACTCCCTCGACGCGGGGACGCTGGTTACAGCAGGCTCCCGGCGTCAAGGGGGCCGTTTGGATTCCGTTCCCGTGTGCCTTTCATATCACGCCGTCTGCACCCGCGGCGAGGGAATCCGGGGAAGGGTCCGCCTTCCCGTTGACAACCGGTGACCGCGGAAGTACAAGCAATGGAGGGGGCCGCGCGTCTCTGCGCTCGCGTCGAGCGCGGCCCCGATCCTTCAAGGAGACAACCATGGCAGGAGTGATCGATGCGGATACCCACATTGCCGAGCCCGAGGCCATGTGGAAGTTCTTCGACGGGGACATGTACCCTCGCAGGCCGGTGCTGACGTCCATTGCCGACGACACCCTGTACGGCGCCCGCAACCGGTTCTGGCTCATCGACGGCAACATCTTCCCCAAGCCTTCGGGCAAGGGCGGCTTCCGGCTGGTGACGCCCGCGGCCGCGAGCTCGGAATCGGAACGGGACGACAGCCTGGTGGCCAGCCGGGAGATCACCGACGTGGAGGTGCGGCTCAAGGACATGGACCGGCTCGGCATCGACACCCAGGTGATCTACCCCACCCTCTTCCTCATCTACCTCACCGACGACGTGGACCTGGACGTAGCCTTGTGCAAGGCCTACAACCGCTACATGTGGGAGGTCGAGGAGAAGGGCCGGAAGAGGCTCCGCTGGAACGCGGTCCTGCCCCTGAGGTCCGTGGACGAGTCCGTGAAGGAGATGCGGCTGGCCAGGGAGCACGGCGCGGTGGGGGTCTTCTTCCGCGGCATGGAAGGCGAAAGGACCCTGGACGACCCCTGGTTCTTCCCGGTCTATGAGGAGGCCAACTCCCTGGAGTTGCCCATCTGCATCCACACGGGCTCGGGCTGCCCCGCCCTCATCGACCTGTTCAACCTGGAGCGCAACCACACCTTCGCCCACGGCAGGGTGCTGCCCATCTTCGCCTTCCGGGACATCATCCACAACCGCATCCCGGAGCTGTTCCCGAAGCTGCGGTTCGGGTTCATCGAGGCTTCGGCCGGTTGGGTGCCGTTCATGCTGCACATCCTCCGGCGCCTGCTGAAGCAGCAGTTCCGGTTCGATTCCAGCGTCGAGCTGTTCCGCAAGTACCGCCTGTTCGTGGCCTGCGAGGCCGACGAGGACATCCCGTACCTGATCCGCTACATGGGGGAGGACAACCTCGTGATCGGCTCCGACTACGGCCACACGGACCCGTCGTTCGAGCCGGAGCTGGCCCATACCATCCGGTCCCGGGAGGACCTGTCGCCCCGGATCGCCGACAAGATACTGTGCGAGAACCCGCAGCGCCTCTACGCCTTCTGACCGGGGGCCGCAAGGCCGGCGGCCGTTGCCGTCAACCGCGCCTGCATTGGAACGAAAGGAGAACCCCCATGCGCACCAACAGCTTTCCGGTGATCGACGGCGACGGACACATCATGGAGAACGCCAGCGAGATCATGCCGTTCATGGGCGAGAAGTACGTGGGCAGCGACGGGCAGCCCGCGTGGGCGCGCATGTACTCGTTGTTCCCGTCCCTGGACGGATGGACCCGTTTGTCGAACATGAGCTCCTCCGGGCTCAGGGACTACCCGGACTGCGACATGTGGGTCTCCTTCCTGGACGACTGCGGCATCGACCGCACCGTCGTCTATCCCACCGCGGGGCTGGGGTTCGGGCTGATCCAGGACCCTGCCTATGCTGTCAACATCGCCCACGCCTACAACACCTGGCTCCACGGCTACTACATGAAGCAGACCCCGAGGATCATCGGCGCCGCGCTGGTCCCGGTGCACAGCGTCGAAGACGCGGTGAAGGAGATGCGCCGGGCCAGGCAGGACCTGGGCATGCCCGCGGCGGTGCTGCCCTCGGTCAACTCCCTGGGCAAGGGATACGGCCACGAGAGCTTCTTCCCGCTCTACGAGGAAGCGTGCCGCCTGGACATGGCGCTGGCCATCCACGGCGCCCCGAGCCGCGGCCTGGGGTTCGACTACCTGGACACCTTCGCCGAGGTCCACGCCCTGGAGCATCCCATCCCCCTGCTGATCCATTTGACCAACATGGTCTTCCAGGGGGTGTTCGAGCTCTTCCCGGACCTCCGCGTGGCCTACCTGGAGGCGGGTTGCGGCTGGGTGCCGTTCATGATGGACCGGCTGGACGAGGGCTACGAACGCCGCGGCAAGAAGTGGGCGCCCCGCCTGAAGCGCCACCCCAGCCACTACATCAGGAGCGGCAGCGTCTATGTCTCCATCGAGTCCGAGGAACGCACCCTGCCCTTCGTGATCGAGCTGTTCGGCGAGGACCACATCTTCTTTGCCTCGGACTACCCCCATGAGCGCCCGCGAGAGGAATACCTCAAGGATATCCCTGAGTTCTCGGCGCGGGAAGACGTCTCGGACACGTCCAAGCGGAAGATCCTGGCGGAGAACGCCAACCGTTTCTACCGGCTGAACTGAGGAGATCGAAGCCGGGCCGGGCCGTGACCTTGACTCGGTCCCGACAATAACCTACATTGGTAAGCTGAATACTCAGTCATTGGGCGGACACCCCCGAGCCCGAACATGCGGTGACGGCCGGCCGCGGGTCTTCCGCCGGAGAGAGGCAATGGCCAAGACATTCCAGCAGTTGATGGACGAGGCGCGCGGCGCGGTCGGGGAACTCTCCCCGCAGCAGGTGCGCGAGTTGCTTCGGAACGACGGCAAGCACGTGGTCCTGGACGTGCGGGAGAAGGAAGAATACCGCGAAGGCCACCTGGATGGCGCAGTCTCGGTCCCGCGGGGCTTCCTGGAGATGAAGATGGACGCCGAGGTGCCCGACAAGTCCACCCCCATCATCGCCTATTGCGCCGGTGGCGTGAGGTCGCTCCTGGCCGGCAAGGTGATGAAGGAGATGGGCTACGAGGACGTGACCTCCATGTCCGGCGGCTATACCGCCTGGAAGAACGAAGGCTATTCCTTCGTGCAGGACCGCCAGTTCACGCAGGAGCAACTCACTCGGTACAGCCGCCACTTCCTGCTTCCCGAAGTAGGCGAAGCGGGCCAGGCCAGGCTCCTGGACGCCAAGGTGCTGATGGTGGGGGCCGGCGGCCTGGGGTCCCCGTCCGCCTACTACCTGGCCGCGGCCGGGGTCGGCACCCTGGGGATCGTGGATCACGACGTGGTGGACCTGTCCAACCTCCAGCGACAGATCCTCCACTCCAACGACCGCATTGGCGAGCCCAAGACCGAGTCGGCGCGGCAGACCCTCCAGGGACTCAACCCCGACGTCCGTGTGGTCCCCTATGCCGAGCGGCTGAGCTCGGACAACGTCATGGAGGTCATCGCGGACTACGACATGGTGGTGGACGGCTGCGACAATTTCCCCACGCGCTACTTGGTGAACGACGCGTGCGTGATGACCGGCAAGCCCAACGTCCACGGCAGCATCTTCCAGTTCGAGGGGCAGGTGTCGGTGTTCCACCCCGGCAACGGCCCGTGCTACCGCTGCCTCTACCCCGAGCCCCCTCCCCCGGGCATGGCCCCGAGTTGCGCCGAGGCCGGAGTGCTGGGGGTCCTGCCCGGACTCATCGGCACCATCCAGGCGGTGGAGACCATCAAGCTCATCCTGGGCAAGGGCGACTCGCTGGCCGGGCGGCTGCTCCATTTCAACACGTTGACCATGGAGGTCAACACGCTTCGGCTGCGGCAGGACCCCGAGTGCCCCATGTGCGGCGAAAAGCCCACCATCCACGAGCTCATCGACTACGAGGAGTTCTGCAACCTGCAGGGCGCCGCCTGACGGGTTCCCCATCCGGTCTCCCCTTCCCTCGAGATGGAGGGGAAGGCGCGTCCTTCGACTTCACTGCGCTACGCTCGGGACGAACGGGGACGTCGGTGGTCACCGGTCGCAGATTTCCGGGCGTTGCTCGATGTATTCGAGCAGGGCCTCTGCGGCCCATTGGTGGCCGGCGGGGTTCCAGTGGAAGTCGTGGAACCATCGGGCGTCCCTGAGCTCGGCGCCTTGGCGGAGGATGTAGTCGGCCTGGTCGATGACGGGAATGCCGAGGGTTGCAGCCATTTCGCTCATTCTCTCGAACGAGTGGGTTCTTCCGTCGAGCTTCAACTTGTATGACGCCAGGATGACCAGCGCGGCGCCGTCGCGGTCGGCGCGCTGCTTGAACTGCTCCAGCGCGAAGCGGGTGTATTGCAGGGCGTCCTCGAAAAAGGGAGGCAGGCCCCTCCGATCGAAGGCTCGACGCACGTCGTTCCAGGTGGTGGGCCGCCATCCTTCGAACATCGCAGCATAGCCGGGCTGCCGCCTCAAAGGCTCCACGTCCCTGCTGTGCCCGTACCCCAGGAAATACGACAAGGCATCCTTCTTGGCGCGCAACCAGATGGCAAGCCAGGAAAGCTGCACCGCTTGCTCCCAGACGCGGGCGGCCCACGATTCCCGGGTCGGAGAAAAGGACGGAAGCGGATCTTGGGAGAGGCGCCACGCCAATTCCAACTCCCCGTCCGAGCGCTTTCTCACCAAGGGCTCCAACCGATGTTTCTCGCCCCACATTACCAGCGGCGCCTCTCTCAGAAGCGGCGTGTTATCCATGAAATCATTGCCAACGAAGACCAGCACGAGCAGTTTGGGATGGAGCCGACGGGCATATTGGTCGTAGAACGGCAGTTGGTGGACCTGGCTGGTGCTTCTCAACCCGAAGGCCGAAGTCGTGACGTCCAGGCGGGGCAACCGGTCGGCGGCGAGTTCTTCGAGGCGAACCTGGAGCTTGCGGTCGATGGGGACCTCCAGCGCCTCCACGAAGGAGTCGCCGATGATGGATATATGGCAGGTCGCCTTGGCGCGTTCGGGGCTCGGTGGTTCACGGTCCACGAAGCCCAGGCTGTTGGTGCGGGAGACGTTCCAGAAGTCGAGTCTGTTGGTATGGCGTATCTCCGTGTTCGGGGGCCTGAGATAGCCTACGTTCGGGACGAATTCCAGGGGAGCGGGGCTCGGCGTCATGAACGGCACGGTCAGGCGAAACCAGGCTTCTCCGGCCAACGCCGCCAGCGCGACGCCCACGAAGACCAGAAGCGCGTTCCAGCCGATGAGGCGCAACGCACGGCGGAACCGGCCGTTCGGGGAGAGGAGGGCAGGCTTCATCGGGGATTCATCGCTCGCTCGCCCGGAAGAACGCTTGGCGGAACCGCCGCTCGACGTCGTTCACGGAATGTTCCGCCGCCGTGAGGGGGTCCCTTCCGTTCCAGGACACCGGGGCATGGTACCACAGGCGGCTTTCCATGCAAAATTTCCCCGGATCTGCTATTGCTCTCCCATGCGCTCGGCCTTGGTACGATACCACGAGATCGCCCTCAAGCGCGGCAACCGCGGCTATTTCGTGGAGCACCTCAAGAAGAACCTGGGCGCGGCGTTGCGAGGACTGGGGCTCAAGGAGATCCGCAACGCCTCCTCCAGGCTGCTGCTGCACTTCAACCAGGACGTGCCCCCGGACCAGTTGACCCAACGGCTGGCCCGGGTCTTCGGCGTGGCCAACTTCTCGCCGGTGGAACCCGCGGACAACCACATGCCGGCGCTCGGGGCGCGGGTGCTGGAAGCCCTGCGGGGACAGTCCTTCGGATCGTTCCGCATCGAGACCCGGCGGGTGGACAAGCGGTTCCCGCTGACCTCCAACGACGTGAACCGGGAGCTGGGCGCCCTGGTCCAGGCGCATTCGGGCGCGCGCGTGGACCTCACCCGGCCCGACCTCACCGTGTCGGTGGAGATACATCCCGCCAACGCCTTCGTAAGCCTGCAACGGCTGCCGGGACCCGGCGGCCTTCCGGTGGGGGCGAGCGGACGGGCGGTGTCGCTCATCTCCGGCGGCATCGACTCCCCGGTGGCCTCCTACCGCATGATGCAGCGCGGCTGCCGCCTCATCTTCGTCCATTTCCACAGCAGCCCGTTCCTCGACCGGTCGTCGCAGGAGAAGGCCAAGGCGCTGGTGGCCATGCTCACCCGCTACCAGTTCGTCTCGCGCCTCTACCTGGCGCCCTTCGGCGAGGTCCAGCGCCGCATCGTCGCCGCGGTGCTGCGCCCGCTCCGGGTCGTGATCTACCGCAGGATGATGCTCCGCATCGCCTCGGTCATCGCCGCCCGGGAGCGCGCCCGGGCCCTGGTCACCGGGGAGAGCCTGGCCCAGGTGGCGTCCCAGACCCTGCCCAACCTCGCGGTCATCGAGGAGGCCGCGCAACTCCCGGTGCTGCGGCCGCTCATCGGCATGGACAAGCAGGAGATCATCGACCAGGCCATGCGCATGGGAACGTTCGAGACGTCGGTGCAACCCGACCAGGACTGTTGCCAACTCTTCGTCCCGCGGCATCCCGCGGTCAACGCCACCTTGCCGCGGGTGCAGGAGGCGGAAGCGCCGTTGGACCTTCCGGAGCTGGTCCGGCTGGGCGCGGACCATGCCGAGGTCCAACGCTTCCATTTCCCGGAGCCGGACGAGGGCCGCCGCCGGGTGGCGTGACCGGAGACCGCGGGCATGACCCGGATACAATCGTTCATACGCGAGACTTGGCGAACCAGCGTCATCCCTGCCCTGCAAGAGTACATCGCCATCCCCAACGAGTCTCCGGCCTTCGATGCGCGGTGGCGGGAGCACGGCCACATGGACCGGGCTGTGGAACTGTTCACCCGCTGGGCAAAGGCCCAGGACGTGCCGGGGCTGAAGATCGAGGTGCAGCGGGCGGAGGGGCGGACGCCGCTACTGTTCATGGAGGCCCCCGGGTCCGGCCGCGGCACGGTGCTGCTCTACGGCCACCTGGACAAGCAGCCGCCCATGGAAGGATGGCGTTCGGGCCTGGGACCCTGGAAGCCGGTGCTGGAGGACGGCAAGCTCTACGGCCGCGGCGCCGCGGACGACGGTTATGCCCTGTTCGCGGCGTTGACCGCAGTCCGGGCTCTGAAGCTCCAGTCCGTTCCCTGCGCACGCTGCGTGATCCTCATCGAGGCCTGCGAGGAGAGCGGCAGCTTCGACCTGCCCCACTACGTCACCGCGCTGGCGGACCGCATCGGCGCCCCGGACCTGGTGGTGTGCCTGGACTCCGGGTGCGGCGACTACGAACGCCTGTGGGTCACCACCTCGTTGCGGGGCGTGGTCAACGCCACGCTCTCGGTATCGACCCTGACCGAGGGGGTGCATTCCGGCGCCGCCAGCGGCATCGTGCCGTCGAGCTTCCGGATCCTCCGGAGCCTGTTGAGCCGCATCGAGGACGAGGACACCGGAGAGATCCGGCCCCGGGACCTGCATGTGGACATACCCCCCGACCGGATGGCCCAGGCCAAGGCCGCGGCGCAAGTGCTCGGCGCCCGGGTGCACCGGGACTACCCCTTTCAGCCGCAGGCGGAGCCCGTGCGCGGCGACGCCGCGGAGCTCTTGTTGAACCGCACTTGGCGACCGCAGTTGGAGGTCATCGGCGCCGCGGGGCTGCCGACCCTGGAACAGGCCGGCAACGTGCTGCGCCCGGAGACCCGGGTCAAGCTCTCCCTGCGCCTGCCTCCCACCGCGGACCCCAAGGCCGCGGTGGCTTGCCTCGAAGACATCCTGACCCGGGAACCGCCGTACCGCGCCAAGGTGACCTTCCGTGCGGGACAGGGCGCCGGCGGCTGGAACGCGCCGGCCTTCCAGCCGTGGCTCGAAGACTCGCTGGCCCGGGCCTCCCGGGAGTTCTTCGGCCGGGACGCCTGCGCCGCGGGCGAAGGCGGCGCCATCCCCTTCATGGGCATGCTGGCGGAGAAGTTCCCGGAAGCCCAGTTCATGATCACCGGCGTATTGGGTCCCAGGTCCAACGCCCACGGCCCCAACGAGTTCCTGCACCTGGAGGCCGCCATGAACCTCACCGGCTGCGTGGCCCGGGTGCTGCAGGACCACTACCGGGCGGTCAACGGGGCCTGACCTTCGACCCGAGTCGGCACGGGACCGGCGCGAAGACCCACATGACTTGGCGTTGCTTGTGCCTCGCGGTCCTGCTGGGCCAACTGGCCGCGGGCTGCGTTTCGGACGGTCCCGGTTGGCGCTTCACACGCTCCCTTCCCATCGGAGCGACGAGCCACGGGCATCGGACCGTTTCGGCGCCCGACCATCCGGTGCGCTACGGGAAGCACTCGGAGCGGTTCGAGGTGAAGCCCGGGGATTGTTCGTCGTCCAACCGGGGGTGGAGCGACTGCGACAACGACAGGGAGCGGTCGGAATTGATCCAGGTTCCTCCGAGGCAGTACGAAGGGGACGAGTACTGGTATCGCTGGTCGATCCTCCTTCCCGAGGGTCACGTGAACCTCTACCCGGTGAAATCGACCTACGGCCAGTTCCACCAGAAGGGCTGCAAGGTCGCGTTCCAGTTCCAGGAGCACGCAGGGGGGTATCACCTGAACGTCCAGCCGGTGATCGCCGGCTTCGACCGCCGTTACCCGCTCCTGCCAGCGTCCGGGTTCGTGGGCAAGTGGAACGACATCGTCGTCCATGCCCACTGGACGAAAGGGGACCGCGGTCGGTTCGAGGTCTGGGTGAACGGAGACCGGAAGGTCGCCTACGAGGGACCCACCATGACCTGTGACGAGGTCTATTTCAAGTACGGCATGTACCGGTCCTTCGTCTCCCGGAACGCCGCAGCGGCGGGCAGGGAAACCACCGTCGTCTATTTCGACGGTGTGGTCCGGTCGCGTTCCGGAGAAGGGATGTTCGACCCGTTGCCGGAATAGGCGCAACTCCCGCTCACGGGCGCAGACGAGGCAAAAGGCTTTTCAGGGGAAGCTTCCGGCTCTCTGCATCCAGCGGGCAAGGTTCTCCAGGGCCAGGCGGCGGTGGGACAACCGGTTCTTGTCGCTGCCGAGCTCGCCGTAGGTCCTTCCCGACGCTCCCTCGGCCACGAAGATGGGGTCGTAGCCCCACCCTCTTCCCCGGCACGCCGGAGCGATGGCCCCGGGCACTGCGGAGGTGAAGCACTCGGGAGAGGCGCCCGGTCGGCAGTACGCGAACACGGAACGGAACGTGGCCCCCCGGTCTTCGGCGGCCTCCAACAGCCGCAAGACGCCTTCGTTGCCAAGGGTGCGGAACACGTAGGCCGAGTAGGGTCCGGGAAATCCGCGCAAGCGGTGGATGAACAGGCCGGTATCCTCCACCATGGCCGGACCGTCCAGCCGTCGGGACGCCTCCCTGGCCTTCTCCGCGGCGATCTCCTCCAGCGTCTCGGCCTGGATCTCCCGAAGTTCCATGGCGGCCATCTCCACGGCGATTCCGTAGTCCGCAAGGATGGCGCTGGCCTCGCTGAACTTGTGACGGTTGGATGTGGCGAATTTCAGGGGTCCGTGCACGGCGTCGAGAACCGGATGGTTGACGGTGGGGCTGGAAGGAAGCCCGATCGTGGGAGGTTGGAGCGGGTGACCGGGGTCGAACCGGCGACCTTATGCTTGGCAAGCATACGCTCTAGCCAACTGAGCTACACCCGCATCCCGGAGATCTTTCTACCGCATCCGTCCGCGGTTGTCAATTTCCGGGATCGTCCAATGGACGGCTTCCCCTTTGCCGTCCGTGGGACCACCGCGGCCGGGGAGAGGAGGATTACCGGTTCGCCGGTACCTCCGCTTTCCAGCCATATCGATACAACTTGTCACGGGATGGGTGTAGCGCATGTCCCACCTTGATGCGGGATGGGTGTAGCGCCTGTCTCACCCTGATGCGGGATACGGCGTAATCGGGGAGTGGAAGGACAGCCATACACTTCTCCTCGAACAGCATGGGCAACGCGGTGGAGTCGAAGAGGATGTGGTCGGAGCCGTATCGCATGCGGAGCCATCCGGGCAGGTCCTTCAGGTCTTCCGGAACCGCCCTCAGGCGGATCTCGCGTCTTACATCCCTCCGGACGCAAGGCTCCCTGACGAAGGTCAGCGCTTCGTCGCCGAGATAGACGTCGAAGTGGGAACGCGCCGCTGGGGCCCCGGAGGACACCACCTGCCGGTAAGCCGCCCGGTACGACTCCACCAAGTCGTCGATACCTGCGGGACCATACAGGAACATCCGTTCGTTCCCGGGGGTGAGCAGGGCGCCGCTCTCCACCCGGTCGCGAGTGACGATGAAATCCGCGGCGCGGGCACCCGCCTCCACGTCGCGGGAGTATATCAGGATGCTTCCGGCGAGGTAGTAACTCCATGCGTGGCGCGGCTGTGTGACCTGCGCGGGCCATCCCGGCTCGACGGATTCGAGGACCAGGACCACCTTTCCCCGGGTGGTTTCGCGGATGGCCCCGAGTTCGGACATGGCGGTCCGCTGGATCTCCGCCGCCCGGGCGTCAGGGATCCACCGCTGGTACATCTGGAACGCGGAGACCACGAAGGCGAGCAGCGCCGCAACTGCGAGACCGACCACCGGACCATGCCCCCAGCGCTTGTGGATGTACAGCAGGAGCAGTGAGTACAACACCAGCGGGACCCCCACGTAGTACACTGCCTCTTGGTCGTGGGCGAGGGGTGCGACGTTATGGCGCATGGGCAGGGCCCAGAAGAACCCTGACAGGCCAAGGACGGCCAACGGCATTTGGCGCCGCCGGGGCAACAGCCGCCTCGCAAGCCGGACCACGACCGCAGAGGCGGCCACCGCCAGCAGCAACAACAGGAGGTAAAGCGACAACTCCGGCCCCGAAAGGCCGGACCCCGAATAGGGAACCGAGGGGAACCACCCACGCAAACCGACGCTCCAGTCGGTCAGCGCCAGGGGAACCGACGCCATGCGGACACGATAGAACTGCCCTCGCAGGAAACCCATCCACCATCCGACGGAGGCGGAGTCCTGGTCCAGTCCGGTGCGCCTGAGGATGGACCGGAACAACGGCAGTTCGGTCACCGCGGTCTCGCCTCCGAACGCGGCGTACTCGTTGGCGAAGTTGAAGCCCAGGACCGCAGCGCCGAACAGCAGCGCGGCCAAGCCAAGGGCCATGTAGCGGCTGCGCAGCACCGCCGCCCCGGTGAAGCGCACACGCGGCCACACCGCGGTTCCTTCCTTCCACGCCCGGACTGCCTCGCTCCCCAGGCCCAGGAGGATGAACGGCGACAGGAAGGCGTACACGTGCCACCCCAGCAGCAGCGCAACCAAGGTCTTGGCCAGCAACTGCCGGAACCGTCCCTCCTGCACGAACACCACCATGCCGTGGAAGGCCAGCAGGACCGCGAACAGGTCCACGCTGACCTCGTTGTAAACCGCGTCGCCATAGAACAGCATGTAGTAGGAGGAGAACGCCGCAAGGGTGGCGGCCAGGGCGACCCAGCCCCGGGAGGTGATGCGGACGAGGGAGTGGAAGGCCAGGACCGCTGCGGCGCTGAACAGGAGCAACATGAGCATTCGGGCGGCCAGGATCTTGGCGGACAGGTCGTTTCCGAAGGGGAGGATGGCGAGCTTGATGAGTGCGAATCCGCCCACGGGAAAGCGGCTGTACATATGGTACGTGGGGGCGCCGTCCGGTTCCATGTACCACCCCTGGAGCAACCGGAAATTGTGGTCGGGCGACAGGTTCTCGGCCAGCGTCAGGATCTTCATGGTGTTGAAGTCATGGAAGCCGGGACGGTAGAGGTATCCCTTGTCCAGGTTGCACAGGAACAACGTGGACAGCGCGAGCAGCAGCAACAACAAGGGGAGGCGTCCGGACCGGAAATTCCGGGAGGGGTACACGGGTGGTCCGTCTTCCCCTTTCGAAGATGGACGTTTCATGGACAGCTTCTCTCCTTTACCCTCCATGGGATGGCACCGGCCACCGGCTCGCCGGTATCTCTACCTTCCAGCCGTGTGGATGGGAGCTATCACGGGACCGGCGTAGCGACTGTCTCACCTTGATGCGGGAAACGGGGTAATCGGGGAGCGGAAGGACAGCGATGCACTTCTCCTCGAACAGTATGGGAAACGTGCCGGACTTCAAGATGGGGTGGCCGGGGTGGTATCGCAGGCGGAGCCATCCGGGCAGGTCCTTCAGGTCTTCCGGGACCGCGCTCATGACGATCCAGTATCTCACATCCTCCCCGACGCAAGGCTCCCTGACGAAGGTCAGCGCTTCGTCGCCGAGATAGACGTCGAAGTGGGAGCGCGCCACAGGGGCCCCGGAGGACACCACCTGCCGGTAAGCGGCCCGGTACGACTCCACCAGGTCGCCGATACCTGCGGAACCGTACAGGAACACCCGTTCGTTCCCGGGGGTGAGCAGGGCGCCGCTCTCCACACGGTCGCGGGTGACGATGAAGTCCGCGGCCCGGGCGCCCGCTTCCACGTCGCGGGCGTATGTCAGGATGCTTCCGGCGAAGTAGTAATTCCATTCGTGGCGCGGCTGTGAGACCTGCATGAGCCATCCCGGCTCGACGGCCTTGAGGATCAGGACCACCTTTCCCCGGGTGGTTTCGCGGATGGCCCCGAGTTCGGCCATGGCGGTGCGCTGGACCTCCGCCGCCCGGGCGTCAGGTATCCAGCGTTGGTACATCTGGAAGGCGGAGACCACGAAGGCGAGCAGCGCCGCAACTGCGAAGCCGACCACCGGACCATGCCCCCAGCGCTTGTGGACGTACAACAGGAGCAGTGAGTACAACACCAGCGGCACGCCCACGTAGTACACCGCCTCATGGTCGTGGGCGAAGTCCGCAACGTTATGGCGCATGGGCAGGGCCCAGAAGAACCCCGACAGGCCAAGGACGGCCAACGGCATTCGACGCCGCCGGGGCAACAGCCGCCTCGCAAGCCGGACCACGACCGCGGCTGCGGCCACCGCCAGCAGCAACAACAGGAGGTAAAGCGACAACTCCGGCCCCGAAAGGCCGGACCCCGAATAGGGAACCGAGGGGAACCACCCCCGCAAACCGGCGCCCCAGTCGGTCAACGCCAGGGGAACCGACGCCATGCGGACACGATAGAACTGCCCTCGCAGGAAACCCATCCACCATCCGGCGGAGGCGGAGTCCCGGTCCAGTCCGGTGCGCCTGAGCATGGACTGGAACGACGGCAGTTCGGTCACCGCGGTCTCGCCTCCGAACGCGGCGTACTCGTTGGCGAAGTTGAAGCCCAGGACCGTCGCGCCGAACAGCAGCGCAGCCAGGCCAAGGGCCGTGTAGCGGCTGCGCAGCACCGCCGCCCCCACCGAGCGCACACGAGGCCACAGCGCGGTCCCGTCCTTCCAGGCACGGACTGCCTCGCTCCCCAGGCCCAGGAGGATGAACGGCGACAGGAAGGCGTACACGTGCCACCCCAGCAGCAGCGCAACCAAGGTCTTGACCAGCAACTGCCGGAACCGTCCCTCCTGCACGAACACCACCATGCCGTGGAAGGCCAGCAGGACCGCGAACAGGTCCACGCTGACCTCCACGGAGACCGAGTCGCCGTGGAACAGCATGTAGTAGGAGGAGAACGCCGCGAGGGTGGCGGCCAGGGCGACCCAGCCCCGGGAAGTGATGCGGGCGAGGGAGTGGAAGGCCAGGAGCGCAGCACCGCTGAACAGGAGCAACATGAGCATTCGGGCCGCGAGGATACTGGCGGACAAGTCGTTTCCGAAGGGGAGGATGGCGAGCTTGATGAATACGTATCCACCCACGGGAAAGCGGCTGTACATATATGCGTGGGCGCCGCCCGGTTCCATGATTTGCGGGACGAACAACCGGAAATTGTGGTCGGGTGACAGGTTCTCGGCTGCCGCCAGATTCATTATGGTGTTGAAGTCATGGAGGTTGGGACGGTAGAGGTATCCCTTGTCCACGTTGCACAGGAACAACGTGGACAGCGCGAGCAGCAGCAACAGCAGGGGGAAGCGTCCGGACCGGAAATTCCGCGAGGAGGGGGTGCACGGGTGGTCGTCTTCCCCTTTCGAAGATTGATATTCCATGGACAGCTTCCCTCCTTCACCCTGCATGGGACGGCCCTGGCCGACAAGGACTACCGGCTCGCCGGTATCTCTACCTTCCAGCCGTGTCGATGCGAACTGTCACGGGATGGGCCTCGCTTCTGTCTCACCCTGATGCGGGAGACGGGGTAGTCGGGGAGTGGAAGGACAGCGATACACTTCTCATCGAACAGCATGGGCGCCTTGGTGGAATGGAAGACGAGGTGGTCGGAGCCGTATCGCAGGCGGCGCCATCCGGGCAGGTCATTCAGGTCTTCCGGAACCGCCATCAGGAAGATCTCGTTTCTCACGTCCTCCCGGATGCAGGGCTCCCTGACGAAGGTCAGCGCGTCGTCGCCGAGATAGACGTCGAAGTGGGAACGCGCCGCAGGGGCCCCGGAGGACGCCGCCTGCCGGTAAGCTGCTCGGTACGACTCCACCAGGTCGTCGATACCTGCGGGACCATACAGGAACACCCGTTCGTTCCCCGGGGTGAGCAGGGCGCCGCTCTCCACCCGGTCGCGGGTGACGATGAAGTCCGCGGCGCGGGCGCCCGATTCCACGTCGCGGGAGTATGTCAGGATGCTTCCGGCGAGGTAGTAATTCCATGCGTGGCGCGGCTGCGTGACCTGTGCGGACCGTCCCGGCTCGACGGACTCGATGACCAGGATCACCTTTCCCCGGGTGGTTTCGCGAATGGCCCCGATTTCTGCCATGGCGGTTCGCTGGACCTCGGCCGCCCGGGCGTCAGGGACCCAGCGTTGGTACATCTGGAAGGCGGAGACCACGAAGGCGAGCAGCGCCGCAAATGCGAGCCCCACCACCGGACGATGCCCCCAGCGCTGGTGGACGTACAGCAGGAGCAGTGAGTACAACACCAGCGGGACCCCCACGTAGTACACCGCTTCATGGTCGTGGCTAAAGTGTACGACGTTATTGCGCATGAGCAGGGCCCAGAAGAAACCTGACAGGCCAAGGGCGGCGAACGGCATGCGGCGACTCCGGGGCAACAGCCGCCTCGCAAGCCGGACCACGACCGCGGCTGCGGCCACCGCCGCCAGCAACAACAGGAAGTAAAGCGACAACTCCGGCCCCGACAAGCCGGACCCCGAATAGGGAACCGAGGGGAACCACCCCCGCAAACCGGCGCCCCAGTCGGCCAGCGCCAGGGGAACCGACGCCATGCGGACACGATAGAACTGCCCTCGCAGGAAACCCATCCACCATCCGGCGGAGGCGGAGTCCCGGTCCAGTCCGGTGCGCCTGAGCATGGACTGGAACGACGGCAGTTCGGTCACCGCGGTCTCGCCTCCGAACGCGGCGTACTCGTTGGCGAAGTTGAAGCCCAGGACCGCCGCGCCGAACAGCAGCGCAGCCAGGCCAAGGGCCGTGTAGCGGCTGCGCAGCACCGCCACCCCCACCGAGCGCACACGAGGCCACAGCGCGGTCCCGTCCTTCCAGGCACGGACTGCCTCGCTCCCCAGGCCCAGGAGGATGAACGGCGACAGGAAGGCGTACACGTGCCATCCCAGCAGCAGCGCAACCAAGGTCTTGGCCAGCAACTGCCGGAACCGTCCCTCCTGCACGAACACCACCATGCCGTGGAAGGCCAGCAGGACCGCGAACAGATCCACGCTGACCTCCACGGAAACCGCGTCGCCGTAGAGCAGCATGTAGTAGGAGGAGAACGCCATGAGGGTGGCGGCCAGGGCGACCCAGCCCCGGGAAGTGATGCGGACGAGGGAGTGGAAGGCCAGGAGCGCAGCACCGCTGAACAGGAGCAACATGAGCATTCGGGCAGAGAGTATCCTGGCGGAGAGGTCGTTTCCGAAAGGAAGGATGGCGAGCTTGATGAGTGCATATACGCCCATGGGAAAGCGGCTGTACATCTCGTATGCAGGGGCGCCGTCCGGCCCCGTGGTCCGCTGGAGGAACAACCGGAAATGGTGGTCGGGCGACAGGTTCTCGGCCAGCGCCAAGTTCTTTATGGTACTCCAGTTATGCAGGCCGGGACGGTAGAGGTATCCCTTGTCCACGTTGCACAGGAACAACGTGGACAGCGCGAGCAGCAGCAACAACAGGGGGAAGCGTCCGGACCGGAAATTCCCGGATGGGTACACGGGTGGTCCGTCTCCACCTTTCGAGGATGGACGTTTCATGGACAGATTCTCTCCTTTACCCTCCATGGGATGGCCCCGGCCGGCAGGGACTACCGGCTCGCCCGTATCTCCACGTTCCAGCCGTCATGGGAAGGGTGTCGCTTCTGTGCCGCCCTGATGCGGGAGACGGGGTAATCGGGGAGTGGAAGGACAGCCATACACTTCTCCTCGAACAGCATGGGCACCCTGATGGACTGGAAGATGTGGTGGTCGGAGCCGTATTGCAGGCGGCTCCATCCGGGCAGGTCCTTCAGGTCTTCCGGGACCGCCCTCAGGAAGATCTTGCGGTTCACATCCTCCCGGACGCAAGGCCCCCTGACGAAGGTCAGCGCTTCGTCACCGAGATAGACGTCGAAGTGGGAGCGCGCCACAGGGTCCCCGGAGGACACCACCCGCCGGTAAGCCGCCCGGTACGACTCCACCAGGTCGTCGATACCTGCGGAACCATACAGGAACACCCATTCGTTCCCGGGGGTGAGCAGGGCGCCGCTCTCCACCCGGTCATGGGCGACGATGAAGTCCGCCGCGCGGGCGTCCGCTTCCACGTCGCGGGCGTATGTCGGGATGCTTCCGGCGAGGTAGTAACTCCATGCGTAGCGCGGCTGTGAGACCTGCGCGGACCGTCCCGGCTCGACGGACTCGATCACCAGGACCACCTTTCCCCGGGTGGTTTCGCGGATGGCCCCAAGTTCGGACATGGCGGTGCGCTGGACCTCGGCCGCCCGGGCGTCAGGGACCCAGCGCTGGTACATCTGGAAGGCGGAGACCACGAAGGCGAGCAGCGCCGCAACTGCGAAGCCGACCACCGGACCATGCCCCCAGCGCTTGTGGACGTACAACAGGAACAGTGAATACAACACCAGTGGCACGCCCACGTAGTACACCGCCTCATGGTCGTGGGCGAAGTCTACGACGTTATGGCGCATGGGCAGGGCCCAGAAGAACCCCGACAGGCCAAGAACGGTGAACAGCACTTGGCGCCGCCGGGGTAACAGCCGCCCCGCGAGACGGACCACGACCGCGGCTGCGGCCACCGCCAGCAGCAGCAGGAGGTAAAGCGACAACTCCGGCCCCGAAAAGCCGGACTCCGAATAGGGAACCGAAGGGAACCACTCCCGCAAACCGGCGCCCCAGTGGGCCAGCACCAGGGGAACCGACGCCATGCGGACACGAGAGAACTGCCCTCGCAGGAAGTGCAGCCACCATCCGGCGGAGGCGGAGTCCTGGCCCAGTCCGGTGCGCCTGAGCATGGAGTCGAACAACGGCAGTTCCGTCACCGCGGTCTCTCCTCCGAACGCGGCGTACTCGTTGGCGAAGTTGAAGCCCAGGACCGCCGCGCCGAACAGCAGCGCAGCCAGGCCAAGGGCCGTGTAGCGGCTGCGCAGCACCGCCGCCCCCACCGAGCGCACACGAGGCCACAGCGCGGTCCCGTCCTTCCAGGCACGGACTGCCTCGCTCCCCAGGCCCAGGAGGATGAACGGCGACAGGAAGGCGTACACGTGCCACCCCAGCAGCAGCGCAACCAAGGTCTTGACCAGCAACTGCCGGAACCGTCCCTCCTGCACGAACACCACCATGCCGTGGAAGGCCAGCAGGACCGCGAACAGGTCCACGCTGACCTCCACGGAGACCGAGTCGCCGTGGAACAGCATGTAGTAGGAGGAGAACGCCGCGAGGGTGGCGGCCAGGGCGACCCAGCCCCGGGAAGTGAGGCGGGCGAGGGAGTGGAACGCCAGGACTGCTGCGGCGCTGAACAGGAGCAACATGAGCATTCGGGCCGCGAGGATACTGGCGGACAAGTCGTTTCCGAAGGGGAGGATGGCGAGCTTGATGAATACGTATCCACCCACGGGAAAGCGGCTGTACATATAGTACGTAGAGGCGTCGCCCGATCCTCTGAATCCGTGGAGGAACAACCGGAAATTGTGGTCGGGCGACAGGTTCTCGGCCAGCGTCAGGTTCCTTACGGTGTTGAAGTCATGGAGGTTGGGACGGTAGAGGTATCCCTTGTCCAGGTTGCACAGGAACAACGTGGACAGCGCGAGCAGCAGCAACAGCAGGGGGAAGCCTCCGGACCGGAAATTCCGCGAGGGGTACTCGGGTGGTCTGTCCCCTCCTTCCGAAGATCGACGTTTCATGGACAACTTTCCTTTACCCTCCATGGGATGGCTCTGGCCGGCGGGGACTACCGGCTGGCCGGTATCTCCACGTTCCAGCCGCGTCGATGGGAACTGTCACGGGATGGGGGTAGCTTCTGTCTCGCCTCGATGCGGGAGACGGGGTAATCGGGGAGTGGAAGGACAGCCATACACTTCTCCTCGAACAGCATGGGAAACCTGCGGGACTGGAAGACGAGGTGGCCGGAGCCGTATTGCATGCGGAGCCATCCGGGCAGGTCCTCCAGGTCTTCCGGGACCGCCCTCAAGAGGATCTCGGGGTTCACATCCTCCCGGACGCAAGGCTCCCTGACGAAGGTCAGCGCTTCGTCACCGAGATAGACGTCGAAGTGGGAACGCGCCACAGGGTCCCCGGAGGACACCACCTGCCGGTAAACGGCCCGGTACCACTCCACCAGGTCGTCGATACCTGCGGGACCATACAGGAACATCCGTTCGTTCCCGGGAGTGAGCAGGGCGCCGCTCTCCACCCGGTCAGGGGTGACGATGAAGTCCGCGGCGCGGGCGCCCGCTTCCACGTCGCGGGCGTATGTCGGGATGCTTCCGGCGAGGTAGTAATTCCATGAGTAGCGCGGCCGTGAGACCTGCGCGGACCGTCCGGGATCGACGGAATCGAGGACCATGACCACCTTTCCCCGGGTGGTTTCGCGGATGGCTCCGAGTTCGGACATGACGGTTCGCTGGACCTCCGCCACCCGGGGGTCAGGGCGCCAGCGCTGGTACATCTGGAAGGCGGAGACCACGAAGACGAGCAGCGCCGCAACTGCGAAGCCGACCACCGGACCATGCCCCCAGCGCTTGTGGACGTACAGCAGGAGCAGTGAGTACAACACCAGCGGCACGCCCACGTAGTACACCGCCTCATGGTCGTGGATGGTGGGGCCAACGTTATGGCGCATGGGCAGGGCCCAGAAGAACCCCGACAGGCCAAGGGCGACGAACGGCATTTGGTGTCGCCGAGGCAACAGCGACCTCGCAAGCCGGACCACGACCGCGGAGGCGGCCACCGCCAGCAGCAACAACAGGAGGTAGAGCGACAACTCCGGCCCCGAAAAGCCGGACCCCGAATAGGGAACCGAGGGGAACCATCCCCGCAAACCGGCGCCCCGGTCGGCAAGCGCCAGGGGAACCGACGCCACGCGGACACGAGTGAACTGTCCTCGCAGGAAGTGCAGCCACCATCCGACGGAGGCCGCGTCCTGGCCCAGTCCGGTGCGCATGAGCATGGTCTGGAACGACGGCAGTTCCGTCACCGCGGTCTCTCCCCCGAACGCAGCGTACTCGTTGGCGAAGTTGAAGCCCAGGACCGCCGCGCCGAACAGCAGCGCAGCCAGGCCAAGGGCCGTGTAGCGGCTGCGCAGCACCGCGGCCCCGGCCGAGCGCACACGCAGCCACACCGCGGTTCCGTCCTTCCAGGCACGGACAGCCTTGCTCCCCAGGCCCAGGAGGATGAACGGCAGCAGGAAGGCGTACACGTGCCATCCCAGCAGCAGCGCAACGAAGGTCTTGGCCAGCAACTGCCGGAAACGTCCCTCCTGCGCGAACACCACCATGCCGTGGAAGGCCAGCAGGACCGCGAACAGGTCCACGCTGTACTCCACGCAAACCGCGTCGCCGTAGAACAGCATGTAGTAGGAGGAGAACGCCGCGAGGGTGGCGGCCAGCGCCACCCAGCCCCGGGAAGTGATGCGGGCGAGGGAGTGGAAGGCCAGGACCGCGGCGGCGCTGAACAACAGCAACATGAGCATTCGGGCGGCGAGGATCCTGGCGGACAGGTCGTTTCCGAAAGGGAGGATGGCGAGCTTGATGAGTACGTATCCGCCCACGGGAAAGCGGCTGTACATAAAGTATGTGGGGGCGCCGCCCGGTCCCGGGCGCAGCCAGCGGAACAACCGGAAATTGTGGTCGGCCGACAGGTTCTCGGCTACCGCCACGTTCACCAGGGTGTTGAAGTCATGGAGGTTGGTGTCGAAGTCAGTGAGGTTGGGACGGTAGAGGTATCCCTTGTCCACGTTGCACAGGAACAACGTGGACAGCGCGAGCAGCAGCAACAACAGGGGGAAGCGTCCGGACCGGAAATTCCGGGAGGGGTACTCGGGTGGTCCGTCTCCCCCTTCCGAAGATTGACGTTTCATGGACAACTTTCCTTTACCCTCCATGGGATGGCCCCGGCCACCGGGGCGCCCGTATCTCCACGTTCCAGCCGCGTCGACGGGAACTGTCACGGGATGGGGGCAGCTTCTGTCTCGCCTCGATGCGGGAGACGGGGTAATCGGGGAGCGGAAACACAGCCATACACTTCTCTTCGAACAGCATGGGCGCCCTGGTGGAGTGGAAGACGAGGTGGTCGGAGCCGTATTGCAGGCGGCGCCATCCGGGCAGGTCCTTCAGGTCTTCCGGAACCGCGCTCATGACGATCCAGTATCTCACATCTTCCCGGACGCAAGGCTCCCTGACGAAGGCCAGCGCTTCGTCACCGAGATAGACGTCGAAGTGGGAGCGCGCCACAGGGTCCCCGGAGGACACCACCTGCCGGTAAGCGGCCCGGTACGACTCCACCAGGTCGTCGATACCTGCGGGACCATACAGGAACACCCGTTCGTTCCCGGGGGTGAGCAGGGCGCCGCTCTCCACGCGGTCAGGGGTGACGATGAAGTCCGCGGCTCGGGCGCCCGCTTCCACGTCACGGGAGTATGTCAGGACGCTTCCGGCGAGATGTCTCCATGCGTGGCGCGGGTGCGTGAGTTGCCGGGACCATCCCGGTTCGACGGACTCGAGGACCAGGACCACCTTCCCCCGGGTGGTTTCGCGGATGGCCCCGAGTTCGGACATGACGGTGCGCTGGACCTCCGCCGCCCGGGCGTCAGGGATCCATCGCTGGTACATCTGGAAGGCGGAGACCACGAAGGCGAGCAGCGCCGCAACTGCGAAGCCGACCACCGGACCATGCCCCCAGCGCTTGTGGACGTACAACAGGAGCAGTGAGTACAACACCAGCGGGACCCCCACGTAGTACACCGCCTCATGGTCGTGGGCGAAGTCCGCAACGTTATGGCGCATGGGCAGGGCCCAGAAGAACCCTGACAGACCAAGGACGGCCAACGGCATTCGGCGCCTCCGGGGCAACAGCCGCCTCGCAAGCCGGACCACGACCGCGGCTGCGGCCACCGACAGCAGCAACAACAGGAGGTAAAGCGACAACTCCGGCCCCGAAAGGCCGGACCCCGAATAGGGAACCGAGGGGAACCACCCCCGCAAACCGGCGCCCCAGTCGGTCAGCGCCAGGGGAACCGACGCCATGCGGACACGAGAGAACTGCCCTCGCAGGAAGTGCAGCCACCATCCCGCGGAGGCGGAGTCCCGGTCCAGTCCGGTGCGCCTGAGCATGGACCGGAACGACGGCAGTTCGGTCACCGCGGTCTCGCCTCCGAACGCGGTGTACTCGTTGGCGAAGTTGAAGCCCAGGACCGCCGAGCCGAACAGCAGCGCAGCCAAGCCAAGGGCCGTGTAGCGGCTGCGCAGCACCGCCGCCCCGGTAGAGCACACACGCAGCCACACCGCGGTTCCGTCCTTCCAGGCACGGACCGCCTCGCTCCCCAGGCCCAGGAGGAGGAACGGCAGCAGGAAGGCGTACACGTGCCACCCCAGCAGCAGCGCAACCAAGGTCTTGGCCAGCAACTGCCGGAACCGTCCCTCCTGCACGAACACCACCATGCCGTGGAAGGCCAGCAGGACCGCGAACAGGTCCACGCTGCCCTCCACGGAAACCGCGTCGCCGTAGAACAGCATGTAGTAGGAAGAGAACGCCATGAGGGTAGCGGCCAGCGCCACCCAACCCCGGGAGGTGATGCGGGCGAGGGAGTGGAAGGCCAGGACCGCTGCGGCGCTGAACAGGAGTAACATGAGCATTCGGGCAGAGAGGATCCTGGCGGACAGGTCGTTTCCGAAAGGGAGGATGGCGAGCTTGATGAGTACGTATCCGCCCACGGGAAAGCGGCCATACATGTCGTATGTGGGGGCGCCACCCGGTCTCGCGACCCGCTGGAGGAACAACCGGAAATGGTGGTCGGGCGACAGGTTCTCGGCCATCGCCAGGTTCCTTATGGTGTTGAAGTCATGGAGGTTGCGACGGTGGAGGTATCCCTTGTCCACGTTGCACAGGAACACCGTGGACAGCGCGAGCAGCAGCAACAGCAGAGGGAAGCGTCCGGACCGGAAATTCCGGGAGGGGTACACGGGTGGTCCGTCCTCCCCTTTCGAGGATGGACGTTTCATGGACAGCTTTCCTTTACCCTCCATGGGATGGCCCCGGCCGGCAGGGACTACCCGCCCGCCGGTATCTCCACGTTCCAGCCCCGTCGATATAACTTGTCACGCGATCGGTGTAGGGCCTGTCCCACCTCGATGCGGGATGGGCGTCGCTTCTGTGCCGCCCTGATGCGGGAGACGGGGTAATCGGGGAGTGGAAGGACAGCCATGCACTTCTCCTCGAACAGCATGGGAAACCTGCTGGACTTGAAGACGAGGTGGTCGGAGCCGACTTGCAGGCGGCGCCATCCGGGCAGGTCCTTCAGGTCTTCCGGGACCGCGCTCATGACGATCCAGTATCTCACATCCTCCCGGACGCAAGGCTCCCTGACGAAGGTCAGCGCGTCGTCACCGAGATAGACGTCGAAGTGGGAACGCGCCACGGGGGCCCCGGAGGACACCACCTGCCGGTAAACGGCCCGGTACGACTCCACCAGGTCGTCGATACCTGCGGAACCATACAGGAACACCCGTTCGTTCCCGGGTGTGAGCAGGGCGCCGCTCTCCACCCGGTCAGGGGTGACGATGAAGTCCGCGGCGCGGGCGCCCGCTTCCACGGCGCGGGCGTATGTCAGGATGCTTCCGGCGAGGTAGTAATTCCATGCGTAGCGCGGCCGTGTGACATGCGTGGACCGTCCCGGCTCGACGGAATCGAGGACCAGGACCACCTTTCCCCGGGTGGTTTCGCGGATGGCCCCGAGTTCGGACATGGCGGTGCGCTGGACCTCGGCCGCCCGGGCGTCAGGGATCCACCGCTGGTACATCTGGAACGCGGAGACCACGAAGGCGAGCAGCGCCGCAACTGCGAGACCGACCACCGGACCATGCCCCCAGCGCTGGTGGACGTACAGCAGCAGCAGTGAGTACAACACCAGCGGGACGCCCACGTAGTACAGGGCCTCGTGGTCGTGGCCGAGGGGTGCGACGTTATAGCGCATGGGCAGGGCCCAGAAGAACCCCGACAGGCCAAGGACGGCCAACGGCATTCGGCGCCTCCGGGGCAACAGCCGCCTCGCAAGCCGGACCACGACCGCAGAGGCGGCCACCGACAGCAGCAACAACAGGAGGTGAAGCGACAACTCCGGCCCCGAAAGGCCGGACCCCGAATAGGGAACCGAGGGGAACCACCCCCGCAAACCGGCGCCCCAGTCGGTCAACGCCAAGGGAACCGAGGCCACGCGGACACGATAGAACTGCCCTCGCAGGAAGTGCAGCCACCATCCGACGGAGGCGGAGTCCCGGTCCAGTCCGGTCTGCCTGAGCATGGACCGGAACGACGGCAATTCGGTCACCGCGGTCTCGCCTCCGAACGCGGTGTACTCGTTGGCGAAGTTGAAGCCCAGGACCGCAGCGCCGAACAGCAGCGCGGCCAAGCCAAGGGCCGTGTAGCGGCTGCGCAGCACCGCCGCCCCGGCAGAGCGCAGCCACGCAGCGGTTCCGTCCTTCCAGGCACGGACAGCCTTGCTCCCCAGGCCCAGGAGGATGAACGGCAGCAGGAAGGCGTACACGTGCCATCCCAGCAGCAGCGCAACCAAGGTCTTGGCCAGCAACTGCCGGAACCGTCCCTCCTGCACGAACACCACCATGCCGTGGAAGACCAGCATGACCGCGAACAGGTCCACGCTGCCCTCCTCGCAAACCGCGTCGCCGTAGAACAGCATGTAGTAGGAGGAGAACGCCGCGAGGGTGGCGGCCAGCGCCACCCAGCCGCGGGAGGTGATGCGGACGAGGGAGTGGAAGGCCAGGACCGCTGCGGCGCTGAACAGGAGCAACATGAGGATTCGGGCGGCGAGGATACTGGCGGACAGGTCGTTTCCGAAGGGGAGGATGGCGAGCTTGATGAGTACGTATCCGCCCATGGGAAAGCGGCTGTACATGTCGTAAGCAGGGGCGCTGTCCGGTCCCATGTACCACCCCCGGAGCAACCGGAAACGGTGGTCGGGCGACAGGTTCTCGGCCATCGCCAGGTTCCTTATGGTGTTGAGGTCATGGAGGCCGGGACGGTAGAGGTATCCCTTGTCCACGTTGCACAGGAACAACGTGGACAGTGCGAGCAGCAGCAACAGCAGAGGGAAGCGTCCGGACCGGAGATTCCGGGAGGGGTACTCGGGTGGTCCGTCTCCCCCTTTCGAAGATGGACGTTTCATGGACAGCTTTCCTTTACCCTCCATGGGATGGCCCCGGCCGGCAGGGACTACCCGCCCGCCGGTATCTCCACGTTCCAGCCCTGTCGATATAACTTGTCACGGGACCGGTGTAGCGCCTGTCCCACCTCGATGCGGGATGGGTGTCGCTTCTGTGCCGCCCTGATGCGGGAGACGGGGTAATCGGGGAGTGGAAGGACAGCCATGCACTTCTCCTCGAACAGCTTGGGAAACCTGATGGATTCGAAGACGAGGTGGTCGGAGCCGAATTGCAGGCGGCGCCATCCGGGCAGGTCTTTCAGGTCTTCCGGGACCGCCCTCAAGAGGATCTCGTTTCTCACATCCTCCCGGACGCAAGGCTCCCTGACGAAGGTCAGCGCTTCGTCACCGAGATAGACGTCGAAGTGGGAGCGCGCCACAGGGTCCCCGGAGGACACCACCTGCCGGTAAGCGGCCCGGTACGACTCCACCAGGTCGTCGATACCTGCGGGACCATACAGGAACACCCGTTCGTTCCCGGGGGTGAGCAGGGCGCCGCTCTCCACACGGTCAGGGGTGACGATGAAGTCCGCGGCGCGGGCGCCCGCTTCCACGTCGCGGGGATATATCGGGATGCTTCCAGCGAGGTAGTAACTCCATGCGTGGCGCGGCCGCGTGACCTGCGTGAGCCATCCCGGCTCGACGGAATCGAGGACCAGGACCACCTTTCCCCGGGTGGTTTCGCGGATGGCCCCGAGTTCGGACATGGCGGTGCGCTGGACCTCCGCCGCCCGGGCGTCAGGGATCCAGCGTTGGTACATCTGGAAGGCAGAGACCACGAAGGCGAGCAGCGCCGCAACTGCGAGGCCGACCACCGGAGCCTGCCCCCAGCGCTGGTGGACGTACAGCAGCAGCAGTGAGTACAACACCAGCGGGACGCCCACGTAGTACAGGGCCTCATGGTCGTGGCCGAGGTCTACGACGTTATGGCGCATGGGCAGGGCCCAGAAAAACCCCGACAGGCCAAGGACGGCGAACGGCATTCGGCGCCGTCGGGGTAACAACCGCCTCGCAAGCCGGACCACGACCGCGGCTGCGGCCACCGCCAGCAGCAACGACAGGAGGTAAAGCGACAACTCCGGCCCCGAAAGGCCGGACCCCGAAAGGGGAACCGAGGGGAACCACCCCCGCAAACCGGCGCCCCAGTGTGTCAGCGCCAGGGGAACCGACGCCACGCGGACACGAGTGAACTGTCCTCGCAGGAAGTGCAGCCACCATCCGGTGGAGGCGGAGTCCCGGTTCAGTCCGGTGCGCCTGAGGATGGAGTCGAACAACGGCAGTTCGGTCACCGGCTTCTGTCCCTCGAACGCGGTGTACTCGTTGGCGAAGTTGAAGCCCAGGACGGTCGCGCCGAACAGCAGCGCGGCCAAGCCAAGGGCCGTGTAGCGGCTGCGCAGCACCGCCGCCCCGGTGGAGCGCAGCCACACCGCGGTTCCGTCCTTCCAGGCACGGACTGCCTCGCTCCCCAGACCCAGGAGGATGAACGGCAGCAGGAAGGCGTACACGTGCCATCCCAGCAGCAGCGCAACCAAGGTCTTGGCCAGCAACTGCCGGAACCGTCCCTCCTGCACGAACACCACCATGCCGTGGAAGGCCAGCAGGACCGCGAACAGGTCCACACTGTACTCCACGCAAACCGCGTCGCCGTGGAACAGCATGTAGTAGGAGGAGAACGCCATGAGGGTGGCGGCCAGCGCGACCCAGTGGCGGGAGGTGATGCGGGCGAGGGAGTGGAAGGCCAGGAGCGCAGCGGCGCTGAACAACAGCAACATGAGCATTCGGGCGGCGAGGATCCTGGCGGACAGGTCGTTTCCGAAGGGGAGGATGGCGAGCTTGATGAGTGCGTATCCGCCCACGGGAAAGCGGCTGTACATCTCGTATGTGGGGACGCCGTCCGGTCCCGGGCGCAGCCAGCGGAACAACCGGAAATTGTGGTCGGCCGACAGGTTCTCGGCCATCGCCAAGTTCATCAGGGTGTTGAAGTCATGGAAGCCGCGACGGTAGAGGTATCCCTTGTCCACGTTGCACAGGAACAACGTGGACAGCGCGAGCAGCAGCAACAGCAGGGGGAAGCGTCCGGAGCGGAAATTCCGGGAGGGGTACTCGGGTGGTCGGTCTCCCCCTTTCGAAGATGGACGTTTCACGGACAGCTTCTCTCCTTTACCCCCCATGGGATGGCTCCGGCCACCGGCTCGCCGGTATCTCTACTTTCCAGCCGTGTCGATGCGAACTGTCACGGGATAGGCGCGGATTCTGTATCGCCATGATGCGGGAGACGGGGAAATCGGGGAATAGAAACACAGCGATACACTTCTCCTCGAACAGCATGGGCAACTGGGTGGACTGGAAGACGACGTGGTCGGAGATGTATTGCAGCAGGCGGCGCCATATGGGCATGTCCTTCAGGTCTTCCGGGACCACCCTCAGGGTGACCCCGCGGTTCACATCCTCCCGGACGCAAGGCTCCCTGACGAAGGTCAGCGCGTCGTCACCGAGATAGACGTCGAAGTGGGAGCGCGCCACAGGGTCCCCGGAGGACACCACCCGCCGGTAAACGGCCCGGTACGACTCCACCAAGTCGTCGATACTTGCGGGACCATACAGGAACATCCATTCGTTCCCGGGGGTGAGCAGGGCGCCGCTCTCCACCCGGTCAGGGGTGACGATGAAGTCCGCGGCGCGGGCGCCCGCTTCCACGTCGCGGGCGTATGTCAGGATGCTTCCCGCGAAGTAGTAATTCCATGCGGGCGGCGGTCTGACCTGCGTGAGCCATCCCGGCTCGACGGAATCGAGGACCAGGACCACCTTCCCCCGGGTGGTTTCGCGGATGGCCCCGAGTTCGGACATGACGGTGCGCTGGACCTCGGCCACCCGGGCGTCAGGGATCCATCGCTGGTACATCTGGAAGGCGGAGACCACGAAGGCGAGCAGCGCCGCAACTGCGAAGCCGACCACCGGACCATGCCCCCAGCGCTTGTGGACGTACAACAGGAGCAGTGAGTACAACACCAGCGGAACACCCACGTAGTACACCGCCTCATGGTCGTGGGATAGGTGTACGACGGTATGGCGCATGGGCAGGGCCCAGAAGAACCCTGACAGGCCAAGGACGGCCAACGGCATTTGGCGCCGTCGGGGCAACAACCGCCTCGCAAGCCGGACCACCACCGCGGCTGCGGCCACCGCCAGCAGCAACAACAGGAGGTAAAGCGACAACTCCGGCCCCGAAAACCCGGACCCCGAATAGGGAACCGAGGGGAACCATCCCCGCAAACCGGCGCCCCAGTCGGCCAGCACCAGGGGAACCGACGCCATGCGGACACGAGAGAACTGCTTTCGCAGGAACTGCAGCCACCATCCGGCGGAGACGGAGTCCCGGTCCAGTCCGGTGTGCATGAGGATGGAGTCGAACAACGGCAGTTCGGTCACCGGCTTCTGCCCCTCGAACGCGGTGTACTCGTTGGCGAAGTTGAAGCCCAGGACCGCAGCGCCGAACAGCAGTGCGGCCAAGCCAAGGGCCGTGTAGCGGCTGCGCAGCACCGCCGCCCCGGTGAAGCGCACACGGGACCACGCCGCGGTTCCGTCCTTCCACGCCCGGACTGCCTCGCTCCCCAGGCCCAGGAGGAGGAACGGCAGCAGGAAGGCGTACACGTGCCATCCCAGCAGCAGCGCAACGAAGGTCCTGGCCAGCAACTGCCGGAACCGTCCCTCCTGCACGAACACCACCATGCCGTGGAAGGCCAGCAGGACCGCGAACAGGTCCACGCTGCCCTCCACGGAAACCACGTCGCCGTAGAACAGCATGTAGTAGGAGGAGAACGCCGCAAGGGTGGCGGCCAGGGCGACCCAGCCCCGGGAGGTGATGCGGACGAGGGAGTGGAAGGCCAGGAGCGCAGCGGCGCTGAACAACAGCAACATGAGCATTCGGGCGGCGAGGATCCTGGCGGACAGGTCGTTTCCGAAGGGGAGGATGGCGAGCTTGATGAGTGCGTATCCGCCCACGGGAAAGCGGCTGTACATCTCGTATGTGGGGGCGCCGCCCGGTCTCGTGAACCGCTGGAGAAACAACCGGAAATGGTGGTCTGGCGACAGGTTCTCGGCCATCGCCAGGTTCCTTATGGTGTTGAAGTCATGGAGGTTGGGACGGTAGAGGTATCCCTTGTCCACGTTGCACAGGAACAACGTGGACAGCGCAAGCAGCAGCAACAGCAGGGGGAAGCGTCCGGACCGGAGATTCCGGGAGGGGTACACGGGTGGTCCGTCCTCCCCTTTCGAGGATGGACGTTTCATGGACAGCTTTCCTTTACCCTCCATGGGATGGCCCCGGCCACCGGCTCGCCCGTATCTCCACGTTCCAGCCGTTCCAGCCGCGTCGATAGGAACTGTCACGGGATCGGTGTAGCGCCTGTTTTACCCTGATGCGGGAGACGGGGTAATCGGGGAGTGGAAGGACGGCGATGCACTTCCCATCGAACAGCATGGGCAACGCGGTGGACTTGAAGATGAGGTGGTCGGAGGCGTATCGCAGGCGGTGCCATCCGGGCAGGTCCTTCAGGTCTTCCGGAACCGCGCTCATGACCATCCCGTATCTCACATCCTCCCGGACGCAAGGCTCCCTGACGAAGGTCAGCGCTTCGTCGCCGAGATAGACGTCGAAGTGGGAACGCGCCGCAGGATCCCCGGAGGACACCACCTGCCGGTAAGCCGCCCGGTACGACTCCACCAGGTCGTCGATACCTGCGGGACCGTACAGGAACACCCGTTCGTTCCCGGGGGTGAGCAGGGCGCCGCTCTCCACCCGGTCGCGGGTAACGATGAAGTCCGCGGCGCGGGCGCCCGCCTCCACGTCGCGGGCGTATATCAGGATGCTTCCGGCGAGGTAGTATCTCCATGCGTGGCGCGGCCGTGTGACCTGCGCGGACCATCCCGGCTCGACGGACTCGATCACCAGGACCACCTTCCCCCGGGTGGTTTCGCGGATGGCCCCGAGTTCGGACATGGCGGTTCGCTGGATCTCCGCCGCCCGGGCGTCAGGTATCCATCGCTGGTACATCTGGAAGGCGGAGACCACGAAGGCGAGCAGCGCCGCAACTGCGAAGCCGACCACCGGACCATGCCCCCAGCGCTTGTGGACGTACAACAGCAGCAGTGAGTACAACACCAGCGGCACGCCCACGTAGTACACCGCCTCGTGGTCGTGGATGAGAGGCGCGACGTTATGACGCATGGGCAGGGCCCAGAAGAACCCCGACAGGCCAAGGGCGGCCAACAGCATGTGGTGTCGTCGGGCCAACAGCGGCCCCGCAAGCCGGACCACGACCGCGGCTGCGGCCACCGCCAGCAGCAACAACAGGAGGTAAAGCGACAATTCCGGCCCCGAAAAGCCAGACTCCGAAAAGGGAACCGAGGGGAACCGCCCCCGCAAACCGGCGCCCCAGTCGGTCAACGCCAGGGGAACCGAGGCCACGCGGACACGATAGAACTGCCCTCGCAGGAAGTGCAGCCACCATCCGACGGAGGCGGAGTCCCGGTCCAGTCCGGTGCGCCTGAGCATGGACCGGAACGACGGCAGTTCGGTCACTGGCTTCTGCCCCTCGAACGCGGTGTACTCGTTGGCGAAGTTGAAGCTCAGGACCGCAGCGCCAAACAGCAGCGCGGCCAGGCCAAGGGCCGTATAGCGGCTGCGCAGCACCGCTGCCCCGGCAGAACGCACACGCGGCCACAACGTAGTTCCGTCCTTCCAGGCACGGACCCCCTCGCTCCCCAGACCCAGGAGGATGAACGGCAGCAGGAAGGCGTACACGTGCCACCCCAGCAGCAGCGCAACCAAGGTCTTGGCCAGCAACTGCCGGAACCGTCCCTCCTGCACGAACACCACCATGCCGTGGAAGGCCAGCAGGACCGCGAACAGGTCCACGCTGACCTCGTTGTAAACCGCGTCGCCGTAGAACAGCATGTAGTAGGAGGAGAACGCCGCGAGGGTGGCGGCCAGGGCGACCCAGCCCCGGGAAGTGATGCGGGCGAGGGAGTGGAAGGCCAGGAGCGCAGCGGCGCTGAACAGGAGCAACATGAGCATCCGGGCGGCCAGGATCTTGGCGGACAGGTCGTTTCCGAAGGGGAGGATGGCGAGCTTGATGAGTACGTATACGCCCATGGGAAAGCGGCTGTACATATGGTACGTGGGGGCGCCGTCCGGTTCCATGTACCACCCCTGGAACAACCGGAAATGGTGGTCGGGCGACAGGCTCTCGGCGATCGTCAGGTTGATTACGGTATTCAAGTTATGCTCGCCGGGACGGTACAAGTATCCCTTGTCCAGGTTGCACAGGAACAACGTGGACAGCGCGAGCAGCAGCAGCAACAGGGGGAAGCGTCCGGATCGGAAATTCCGGGAAGGGTGCTCGGGTGGTCCGTCTCCCCCTTTCGAAGATGGACGTTTCATGGATAACTTTCCTGTACCCTCCATGAGATGGTTCTAGCCGGCAGGGACTACCCGCCCGCCGGTATCTCCACGTTCCAGCCCTGTCGATGGGAACCGTCACGGGATGGGGGCAGCTTCTGTCTCGCCCTGATGCGGGAGACGGGGTAATCGGGGAGTGGAAGGACAGCCATACACTTCTCCTCGAACAGCATGGGCAACGCGGTGGAGTGGAAGGCGAGGTGGTCGGAGCCGGCTTGCAGGCGGCGCCACCCGGGCAGGTCCTTCAGGTCTTCCGGGACCGCCCTCAGGAAGATCCAGTATCTCACATCCTCCCCGACGCAAGGTCCCCTGACGAAGGTCAGCACGCCGTCACCGAGATAGACGTCGAAGTGCGAGTGCGCAGCAGGGTCTCCGGAGGACACCACCTGCCGGTAAGCGGCCCGGTACGACTCCACCAGATCGTCGATACCTGCGAGACCATACAGGAACACCCGTTCGTTCCCGGGGGTGAGCAGGGCGCCGCTCTCCACGCGGTCAGGGGTGACGATGAAGTCCGCGGCGCGGGCGCCCGCTTCCACGTCGCGAGCGTATATCGGGATGCTTCCGGCGAGGTAGTAATTCCATGCGTAGTGCAGCCGTGAGACCTGCGTAAGCCATCCCGGTTCGACGGATTCGAGGACCAGGACCACCTTTCCCCGGGTGGTTTCGCGGATGGCCCCGAGTTCGGACATGGCGGTGCGCTGGACCTCCGCCGCCCGGGCGTCAGGGATCCAGCGCTGGTACACCTGGAAGGCGGAGACCACGAAGGCGAGCAGCGCCGCAACTGCGAAGCCGACCACCGGACCATGCCCCCAGCGCTTGTGGACGTACAAAAGGAGCAGTGAGTACAACACCAGCGGCACGCCCACGTAGTACACCGCCTCGTGGTCGTGGCCGAAATATACGACGTTATGGCGCATGGGCAGGGCCCAGAAGAACCCCGACAGGCCAAGGATGGCCAACGGCATTCGGCGCCGCCGGGGCAACAGCCGCCTCGCAAGCCGGACCACGACCGCGGCTGCGGCCACCGACAGCAGCAACAACAGGAGGTAAAGCGACAACTCCGGCCCCGAAAAGCCGGACCCCGAATAGGGAACCGAGGGGAACCACCCCCGCAAACCGGCGCCCCAGTCGGCCAGCACCAGGGGAACCGACGCCACGCGGACAGGATAGAACTGCCCTCGCAGGAAGTGCAGCCACCATCCGACGGAGGCAGAGTCCTGGCCCAGTCCGGTGCGCCTGAGCATGGACTCGAACGACGGCAGTTCGGTCACCGCGGTTTCTCCCCCGAACGCGGCGTACTCGTTGGCGAAGTTGAAGCCCAGGACCGCCGAGCCGAACAGCAGCGCGGCCAGGCCAAGGGCCGTGTAGCGGCTACGCAGCACCGCCGCCCCCACCGAGCGCACACGAGGCCACAACGCGGTCCCGTCCTTCCAGGCACGGACTGCCTCGCTCCCCAGACCCAGGAGGATGAACGGCAGCAGGAAGGCGTACACGTGCCATCCCAGCAGCAGCGCAACCAAGGTCTTGGCCAGCAACTGCCGGAACCGTCCCTCCTGCACGAACACCACCATGCCGTGGAAGGCCAGCAGGACCGCGAACAGGTCCACGCTGACCTCCACGGAAACCGAGTCGCCGTGGAACAGCATGTAGTAGGAGGAGAACGCCGCGAGGGTGGCGGCCAGGGCGACCCAGCCCCGGGAGGTGATGCGGACGAGGGAGTGGAAGGCCAGGACTGCTGCGGCGCTGAACAGGAGCAACATGAGCATTCGGGCAGCCAGTATCCTGGCGGACAAGTCGTTTCCGAAGGGGAGGATGGCGAGCTTGATGAGTGCGTAACCGCCCACGGGAAAGCGGCTGTACATCTCGTATGCAGGGGCGCCGTCCGGTCCCGGGCGCAGCCAGCGGAACAACCGGAAATGGTGGTCGGGCGACAGGTTCTCGGCTACCGCCAGATTCATTATGGTGTGGAAGTCATGGACGCCGGGACGGTAGAGGTATCCCTTGTCCACGTTGCACAGGAACAACGTGGACAGCGCGAGCAGCAGCAACAACAGGGGGAAGCGTCCGGACCGGAAAAAGACCGACGTTTGCGACACGCCCACTATCCTGTCCCCGTGGCTCCGTCTCCGTGCGCCTGGCCGGGCCCGGTTGACGGACGGGTTCGGACCGCCCTCATGCAGCGCAGGTGGAAGCAACGGACCGTAATCCTTGCGCGTCCGCCCATCGTCGAAAGATACCACAAGCCGTCGTTGTGCGGAAGGTTCGAACATGCGGCCGGAGGCCGGCGGCTATGTCCGGGACCCCGCGCGCAGCCGGCGCAGGAAACGGACGTGGTACTGGACTCCGGACCAGACGGCCAGGACGGTGGAGAGCACGAGGAAGTACATGCCCACGACGAAGAAGTCGATGCCCAGGTACGGGTAGTGGAGCATCAGCCCCACCAGAGCGAAGGTCTGCGCCAGCAGCTTGTACTTGCCGAGCTCGTCCGCGGGGATGACCACGCCCTCGCCCAGGGCGATGCCGCGCAGCACCGTCACGGCCACCTCCCGGGCGACGATGACCACCACCAGCCACGCGGGCACGTCCAGGTCCCCGGGCCGGTCCACGGCCACCAGCATGATGAGCGCGGTGACCACCAGCAGCTTGTCGGCCAGGGGATCCAGCAGTTTCCCGAAGTCGGACACGCTCTCGTTCCGGCGGGCGAGGTAGCCGTCCAGCATGTCCGTGACGGACGCGGCGACGAACACCAGGGCGGCCAGCGCGCACGACACTGGGTCGGTGAACGCGAGCAGGTAGGCCAGGAACGGCACCAGCAGGATGCGGAAGAGGCTCAGCAGGTTCGGCAGCGTCCACATGCCCTGCCCTTCACGCGCCCCCGGACGACCACCGGGACCACGCGATCAGCAGCACCCCCAGCACCACCATGGAGGCGGCGGTGAGCTTGCGCGGGGTCACCGGGTCGGACTCCCCCAGGATCATCGGCGCCAGCCCCAGGGTGAAGAGCGAGAAGCAGTGGACCAGGGGCGAGACCACCGCAACGTCGGCCATGTCCAAGGCCGTGAACATCAGGTAGTAGGCCAGGAAGTGCACGACCCCGACCAGGGCGAAGCAGCCCAGCGCGCCCCGCCCGCAAGCACGCAACCGTGCGGTCCCGCGGCCCCGGAAATAGACCGCGGACATGGTCAGGAACGACGTGCCGACCGTGACCGCGGCGCCCACCATGGGAGCCGGGCCCGCCAGCAGTCCGAGACGCACCATGACGTCGCGCAAGGCCGCCAACAGCGCCCCCGACACCGGAAACGCCAAGTCCCGGGGGCGCCAGGACCTCGATTCCCCTTTCCACGAAAGGAAGACCAGTCCGCAGACCACCGCCGCCGCGCCCAGGAGGTTGGCCGGACCGGGCTGCTCGTCCAGGACCGCCACGGCCATGAGCACGGCGAAGAGGGGCGCCGAGTTGAGGACCGCGGTGGCCGCGGAGGCCCCCAGCCGCTCGATCCCCTTGAAGGCCATGAGGCGGAAGAGTCCGGGGACCACCAGGCCCGACCCCGCGAATATCAGGTTGGCGCCCGCCCACAGCTCCGAAAGGTCGTGGAAGGCGAGCACGAAGAGCCACAACAGCACGCAGTTGACGAAGAGGTCCACCACGAGGCCGCTGAAGGGGTCCAGCAGCCGGACGCCCCGATGGACCAGGGTCGCGGTGCAGGCAAAAGCCAGGGAGGCGAGCAGGGCCAGGGCGACGGCGACCATGTTCCGGGAGATGCGCTGCGTTCGGGAGGCGCGCTGCGGGCCGCTGGGATCCCGCACGCGGCGGCCGCGGCCGGCGGGAGAGCCGGAAGCGCTCAGGGACGTCCGGGAGTCCGGGCTTCGGCGCCCCTCCTCGCGTCGTCTTCCAGGGACCTGCCCCGTCTGGCCTGGAACGCGGAGTACCACAGGGCGCCGACGATCAGCAGGAAGATGCAGACCACGGTGGGCGACAGCAGCCAGCTCGCCCCGTACGCGCTGGTGGAAATCCAGAGGTAGTTCTCGACGATCTTGCCGAGGACCAGGCCCAGGACGAAGGGCGGCCGCGGCCACTGGAACAGGACCATGACGTATCCCACCAGCCCGAACAGGACCGTGACCACGATGTCGCTGAAGTTGTTGTGGGCGGCGAACGCGCCCAGGAAGACGAACATCAGCAGGAAGGGTATCAGCAGGTGGCCGCGCACGAACGTGAGCTTCACGAGCTGGTTCAGGAACAGGAAGCACGCCCCCGCGGTGACGACGTTGGCCACCACCAGGATCCACACCATGGCGAAGGTCACGTCCAGGTGCTTGGTGAGCATCTCCGGGCCGGGGTTGAGGCCCACGATCAGGAACGCTCCCAGCAGGATGGCCATGGCGCTGCTGCCGGGGATGCCGAAGGCCACGGTGGGGATCAGGTTGCCCCCTTCCCTGGAGTTGTTGGCCGCGCCGGGTCCCAGCACCCCCTCCACCGCGCCCTTGCCGAAGCGGCTCTTGTCCTTGGACGACTGCACCGCGTGGCCGTAGGCCAGCCACTGGGAGACGCCGCCGCCCAGTCCCGGCAAGGCGCCGATGAACGCGCCGATGAAGCCGCAGCGCATGGTCAGCCCGAAGTGGCGGAAGGTGTCCTTGACCCCCTCCATGACGCCGGTGATCTTCTCGACCTTGGACTCCGCGATGCTGGTGCCCCGGACCGCTAGGTCGATGATCTCGGGGATGGCGAAGAGCCCCACCACCACCGGACCCAGGCTCAGGCCGTCCCAGAGGTAGAGCGTGCCCAGGGTGTAACGCAGGGTCCCGGTCTGGGGGTCCACCCCGATGGAGGCGAGCATGAGGCCGATGCCGCCGCACAGGAGTCCCTTGGTGAGGGACGACCCGCTCAGCGCGGCGATGAAGGTGATGCCCAGGATGGCCAGCATGAACAGCTCGGGGGAGCCGAAGAACAGCACCAGCGGACGCATGATGGGGATGGCCAGGGCCAGTATCAGCGCGCCTTCGAGCCCCGCCACCAGCGAGCTCATGAGGGCCGCGCCCATGGCCCGCCCGGCCTCGCCCTTCTTGGTCATGGGGTAGCCGTCCATGATGGTGGCCGCGGCCGTGCCTTCTCCCGGGATGCCGAAGAGGATCGAGGTGATGTCCCCGGTGGTGCCGGTGATGGCGTGCATGCCCAGGAGGAAGGCGAAGGCCGAGATGGGCTCCTGGATCTTGTAGGCGAAGGGGAGCATCAGGGCCAGGGTGGCCAAGCCGCCCAGGCCCGGAAGGATGCCCACGATGAAGCCTACGAGGGAGCCCAGCAGCAGGAAGCCGAAGGGCGGCCAGGAGAGGACGTGGAGCAGTCCGCCGATGAAGGCGTCGAACATCATTCCTCGAACGCTACCTCCCCAGCAACTGCTTGACGCCTTCGACCACCTCCGCGGGTTGGCTCACCACGCTCTCGGCCAGCTTCTGCACCTTCTCGCCGCTGGACGGCATCACGTCCATGCGCCCCTTCCTGGCCTCGGCCAGCAACTCGGGGTCCTGCAGCGCCTTGGCGTAAGCGGTCCGCAGCAGCTTCACGCGGTCTGCGGGGACCCCCGGCGCCACCGCGAACGGGCGGCCGAAATCGCCGCTGGCGAAGATCACCCGGGCGATGGCCCGCAGGGTCTCGGGGGTGTCGTACTTCTCCATCAACTCGTCCATGGTGGGGGTGTCCTTGAGGCGAGGGTCCCGCTCCTTCCCGGACTGGACCAGTTGGCGCACGAACTTCTTCTTGTGCCACGTCAGGTAGGGTTCCCGTCCGAAGTGGGGCGGGATGGACATGCCCCGGCACGCCACCTCCCCCCGCTCCACCGCCAAGTCGATCTCGCTGCCTCCGGGATAGCCCATGACGAAGTTGAAATTGGCGCCCACGGCCTTCTCCAGCACCTTGCCCAGGAAGTAGCTGTTGCCCGCGGTGCCGGTGTTGCCGAGCTTGGCCGGGTCCTCCTTGCGTTGGATCAGGTCGTCGACGCTCTTGAACGGCGCGTCGCTGCGGCAGAAGAGCACCGAGTGGCTCACTTCCTGCGTGCCCAGCCACTGGAACTTGGCCATGTCGAACCGGACTTCCTTGCGGCCCACCACCTGGTCCATGTACAGCCCGGCCAACGGCATGACGATGGCGGCGCCGTCCTGCCTGGCGACGTTATAGACGTAGTTGGCGGCGATCAGGGAGCCTGCCCCGGGCATGTTCTGGACGATGATGTCGGGTTCCCCCGGTATGTACTTGCCCAGGTAGCGGGCGAACAGCCTCGCCCAGCGGTCGTAGAACCCGCCCGGGGAGCAGCATACGATGATCCGTATGGTCTTGCCCTCGTAGAAGTTGTCTTGTGCGGCCGCGGAGCCGGCCAGGCCCGTGTAGAGGAAGCAGGCCAGCAACAATACCAGAAAGGGTCTATGGATCGCTCTCCACATGACGTACCTCCGTGCAGTTGTTTGGAACACGACTCGATTCTCTCGCCCGTCCACGGTTCACTCCGCGCCCAGCCAGCGGAAGACCATGCCTTCGGGGAACGGCAGCAGCAGCGTCCGCTCGAACAGCCCCCAGTAGATCACCCACGCGGCGGCCGTGAGCGCCAGCGACATCCCCCACCCTTCCTTCGACTGTACCTTCAGGTAGCCGAAGGTCATGGCGGCCACGGTCACGGAGAACCCCGCGAGCCAGATGCCCGCGAGGAACCCGAGGATCCAGCAGAGGATGTTGGTGGTGCGCCTGACCGCCGCGGCTCCGTCCACGGTCCGGGTCAGTTGGAAGTCCGCGGGGGCGTCCTCCGACCCCTCCTCCCTGCCCCTGAGCTCCTGGAAGAGGTTGAACAGGGCCAGGACGATCATGGGGATGCCGATGCTCCACGGGTAGAGGCGCGCCTGGAGGCGCCACTCCCGGGCCTCCCACACCAGGTAGCCGAAGAAGACGAGGACCAGCAGGCTGAAGCCCGTCCTGGGTGTCAGTTTCACTCGGGGCCCCGGCGCTAGCTCCAGCCGTACAGCAGCTTCGCGTTCTCTCCCAGGAATCTGGCCTTCATGTCCTCGGAGATGTCGGTGCGCTCCCGGATGGTCTTCACCACGTTGGGGAACATGCCGTCCCAGTGGGGGTAGTCCGACGCGAACACGATGTTCTTCTCCCCTACCCGCTCGATGCCGTAAGGCAGGCTCTCCTCCTCCGGCTCGGCCGCGTAGAACCAGTTCCCCGCCTTCATGTACTCGCTGGGCCTGGCCTTGAGCAGCGGCGCCTCCGACTGCCTGTGCTCGTACTCCTCGTCCATGCGGTCCATCCAGTAGGGCACCCAGCCGATGCCGCACTCCAGGAACGCGATGCGCAGCTTGGGGAAGCGCTCGGGCACGCCCCCGTACATCAACGCGGCGCAGTCCAGCATGGTCTCGAAGGGCCGGCCGATGGTGTGCTTGAAGAGGAAGGTGTCGAAGCGGTTCTCCCCCGCGGGCCCCGAGCGCGAGTTGTGGATCAACAGCGGCGTGTCGAGCCGCTCCAGCTCCTCGTAGATGGGCCAGAAGAGCTCCTGTCCCAGGTGCTCCTTCATGCCGAAGGTGCCCACCGTGACGCCCGCCACGCCGAGCTTCGTCACCGCGCGGTTGACTTCCGCCACCGCCGCGGGCACGTCCTGGAACGGCGCGACGCCGATGGCCTTGAGGCGTTCCGGCGCCTCGCTGCACAGGTCCGCGATCCAGTTGTTGTAGGCGCGCGCAAAGGCCCCGGCGTATGCCTTCTCGGGCAGCCGGTTGACGTGGAAGGCGCCGGTGGGGAACAGCACCGAGACCTCGATCCCCTCCGTGTCCATGTCCCGGAGGCGCGTGGGCACGTCGGTGATGTCCATGCCCAGGGTTCCGAACATGCTCGAGTCCCACTCGTCCGTGGGCAGGAGCGACCCCTGGCGCTTGTTCCAGGGCTCTTCCATGTGGGCGCGGATGTCCGCGTCCCGGTCCCGGACGTGGCCGTCCGCGTCGATGATCCTGGCGTTTACGTTCATGTTGCCTCCTCCAAGGTTGATCCAGTGTCCTTCCCGGTCCGTCCACGCCTCACGAGAACCGCACTTGCGCGGGGTTCAACGCGCCGTACCGGGACTTGTTGGCGGTGATCTCCAATGCCTCGGGCATCTTCTCGATGCCTTCCAGCTTGTGGGTAATCATGGGGTCGATGCGGATGCGCTTCTGGGCCACCAGCCGGGCGGCCAGGGTCATCTCCCGGGGGTGGGCCAGCTCCGGCGGGAACATGTAGGTGACCCGCTTGGCCCGGAGGTAGTTGAAGTCCAGGGTCACGGGCTCGTGGAAGTGGGGGATGCTCAGCACCTTGCCGCCGGGGGCCACGCACGCCACCGCCTCCGACACGGTGGCGCCCCCGGACAGCCCCATCTGCGGGCTCCCGCTGGCGGCCTCGATGACGAAGGGGACGCCTTTGCCGCGGCTCAGGTCCATGACCGCCTCCACCACGTTCTCCCGGGAGGCGTCGATGGTCACGTCCACGCCCAGGTTCCGGGCCAGCTCCAGGACGTCCGCCCGGCGGTCGGTGCCGATGACCGTGTCCGCGCCCGCGGCCTTGGCCGCCTGGGCCGAGTTGAGGCCCATGACCCCCTGGCCCAGCACCAGCACCGTGTCCCCCAGGGTCACCCCCAGCACCTGGACGTTGTGGACGCAGCTCGTCAGGGGTTGGAGCGCCGAGACCTCCCAGTCGCTGATCCCTTCGGGGATCCTGGCCAGCGCGTCCAGCGGCACCGCGGCGTACTCGGAGAACAGGCCGGGGAAGTCCCGGCCGATGGTGCCCAGCTCGGTGTGGGTCGCGCCCACCCGGTCGCCCGCGGCGAGGCCGTAGCCGTTGTCCTCTTCGACCTCCACGATCTCGGCGCAGAACTCGTGGCCGAACAGCGGCTCCGGACCCCGGGCCAGCTTCGCCTTCACCTTGTCGTAGCTGTTGGAGCGCTCGCCGTAGAAGAGCTGGACTTCGGTCACCGAAGGCTGCACCACCCGGGTCTTCAACACCGCCCAGCCGGGACGGCGTTCGGGGTCCGGCAACTCCTCCAGCCGCATGTCGTTGAACGCGTGTGTAACCCAACCCTGCATGGTGGCTCCTCCCTTCGGAGACCCGTCCGCGCCTGCCGCCAAGGGCGCGCGGAGGGCCTGCCGATCCGGCCCGTCCGGTCCAGGAGTACGTGAGGAATGGCCGTTTCCCGCTGACCATAGTGAAAGCCGACCGGTTTTGCAAGGAAGCCCCGGCTTGCATGTGCGCGGACGGCGTTCTATGATGGAGGTCTTCGGGCGTCCCTGCTCCCCCACCCACGACGGCGGTGTAGCTCAGTTGGTCAGAGCACGCGGCTCATATCCGCGGCGTCGCTGGTTCAAGTCCAGCCACCGCCACCACTCCCCTTCGGAAACCCTGAACGATCCGGACAGGGGGCATGAGCGCGTCCTTCGACTTCGCTACGCTACGCTCAGGACGAACGGGAATAGGGGCGTCAAGGTGAGGGAATCGGGAATCCATCCCGGATCTCTCGATTGTTCAGAGGTTCCCTTCGGAAACCCTGAACGATGATCCCTGTTCGTCCTGAGCGTAGCGAAGCCTCCCGTTCGTCCCGAGTGTAGCGTAGCGAAGCCCCCCATTCATCCTGAGCGTAGCGTAGCGGAGTCGAAGGACGCGCCTTCCCGCAGGGAGAGGGAGTTCGAGCCGGAATCGTCCGGGGTTTCCCTTCCATAAAACCGGCGACTGGACTAGGAAGGGAGACCTCGGTGGGATGGAACCGCCACCGGGCCGCGGCCGCGGCGCACGCGGCGTTCCGGACGAAGGGGGGCTTTCCTTGATCCAGAAGGCGCGTCTCAAGGAGTGCGTGCTGGAGCTGGTGCGCATCGACAGCCTGTCCCGCCGGGAGGGCGCCATCGCGGCCCACCTGAAGCGGGCGCTGGAGGCCTTGGGGGGCCGCGTCTTCATGGACGGCGCCGGGGCCGCGGTGGGCGGCGAGACGGGCAACCTGGTGGCCCATTTCCACGGCAACGCCGCCGGCGCCCAACCGATCCTGCTGTCCGCGCACATGGACACGGTGGCGCCCGGGGAAGGCATCACTCCGGTGGTGGAGGGAGACGTGATCCGCAGCGACGGGCGCACGGTGCTCGGGGGCGACGACAAGAGCGGCATCGCCGTCATCCTGGAGGCGGTCCGGTCCCTGGACGAGGACCGCACGCCCCACGGCGACGTGGACGTGGTCTTCACCATCTGCGAGGAGGTGGGGCTCCTGGGCGCCAAGCACCTGGACCTGGGCCTCCTGCGCGCCCGCACCGGACTGGTCCTCGACAGCGACGCGGTGGGACTGCTGGTCACCCGGGCGCCCGCGGTCAACCACCTGGAGTTCGAGGTCCACGGCCTGGAAGCCCACGCCGGCATCTGTCCCGAACGGGGGATCAGCGCCATCCAGGCGGCGGCCCGGGGCATCGCCGCCATGCGGCTGGGGCGCATCGACCACGAGACCACCGCCAACCTCGGCTTGGTGGACGGCGGCGCGGCCGTGAACATCGTGCCCAACCGCGTGACCCTCGCGGGCGAGGTGCGCAGCCACGACGAGGCCAAGCTCGAACGGCAGACCCGGGAGATGGTCGCGTGCATGGAGGAGGCCGCGGCCGGCGCCGCGCTGGAGCTGGACGGCCGCACCCACCGGGCGCGGGTGGAATCCGCGGTCCGACGCGAGTACGACCGCATGGACGTCTCCCCCGACACTCCCATCGTCCGGCGCGTCCACGAGGCCGCCCGCAACCTGGGACTCTCCCTGGGCGCCGTCGCCAAGGGCGGCGGCTGCGACGCCAACGTGTTGAACCGCAGGGGCCTCCAGGTGGCCAACCTGGCCAGCGGCATGCGCGACATCCACACGGTCCACGAATGGCTGGACGTGAACGACCTTGTGACCGCGGCCCGGATCATCTATGAAGTCCTTCGCCTGGAGGGGGAGGCCGCGTCGTGAACGAAACGGCTTTCGGTCCGGTCCCGCCCGGACGCCGCAACCCTTCCCCCCGCCGCCGGGTTCAACCATGCATGGACGCGAGCTCGAGACCCTCCTGAAGGAAGACCGGGGCCAGTTCTTCGAGTTCGTCAGCGCTTACGAGCACAGGAAGCGCGGGGTCCAGACCAAGCGGCCCCGGGACCTCGCCCGGGAGGTCGCGCGCATCCTCGACGGCATGGCCAACGCCGACGGCGGCGCGCTCCTGGTGGGGGTGGAGCCCGACAAGAGCATCACCGGGCTGCCCTATTCCGACCACGAAGTGCAGGAGTTGAGCGAGGCGCCCCGGAACCTGCTCCATCCGCCCCTCCATCCGCTGCTCGAAAGGATCGACCTGGGCAACCTGCTGCTGCTGCGGTTCGAGGTGGGCCCGGGCCTGGAGGTCCGCCGCATGACCCGGGGCAGGACCTTCTACCGCATCGCCACGGAGAACCCCGCGGTGGCGCCCGCGCAGATCCGTCTCCTGAAGGACGCGAAGCTGTCGTACGCCTACGAGCGGCAACCGGTCCACAACGCCACATGGGAAGACCTCGACGCCGACGCCCTGGAGTCCTTCGCGGAACGGGTGCGCGCGGACACGGACGGCCGCTCGCTGCTGGAGCACACGTTCCACCTAGTGCGCGGCCCTGCCGACCGGCCCGAGATTTCCATGGCCGCCCTGCTCCTGTTCGCCCGGGACCCCATGAGGTGGCATCCGCGCTGCGGCATCGACTTCGTGAGGTACGAGGGCACCGAACGGCGGTACGGAGCGTCCCTGAACGTGCTCAAACGGCTGCGCGTGGAGCAGCCCCTGTGGATGCTCATCGAGGAGGCGGTGGGACGCATCCGGGAGCACCTGCGCGAACGCATGGTGCGGCACGACCTCTTCTTCCGGGAGCGGCTCGAATACCCGTCGTTCGCCTGGCAGGAGGCGATCATCAACGCGGTGGCCCACCGGGACTACGGCATCACCGGGGCGCAGACCGAGGTGTGGATGTTCGACGACCGCCTGGAGGTACGGAGCCCCGGCGCCCTGCCCTCGCCCGTCACCCTGGAGCACCTAAACCGGCGGCAGCGGGTCCACTTCTCGCGCAACCCGCTGCTGGTGCGGGTGCTGTCGGCCCTCGGCTACGTGTGCGAGATGGGCGAAGGCGTGCCGCGCATGTTCCAGGAGATGGAGGACAACGCGCTGCGGCCGCCCGAGTTCTCCACCGAAGGGTTCTTCTTCGCCGTCACCCTGCGCAACACCCCCATCTACGACGACGAGACCCTCCAATGGCTGAACCAGTTCGGCCGCACCCGCCTGAACCCGCGCCAGCAGCGGCTGCTGGTGTACGCGCTCTCCCACGACAAGCTGTTCTCTTCCGCGGACTACCAGCGCATCGCCGAGGTGGACCGGGACACCGCCTACCGGGAGATCCGGGCCCTCGTGAAGCTGGGCGTGGTGGCGCCGGTCAAGCCCAAGAGCCGCGCCTATCGGGTGGTGGAGCAGATATAGAAACCGGAAGGGGAGGCGTCGGCAGGCGGTCCGGGGCTATTCCAGGACGGCGGTGGGAGAGATCCTGAAGGCCTTGGCCAGCACTTTTGCGCGCGCCTGCTCGTTCCTGGCGCCCTGGAGCTTCACGCGTAGCTTGGCCAGCCGCTTCCGGCGCATGCGCCGCCGCCTGATTTCCATGTTCCTCTGGAGTGGCATGACCGGGACGGTTAGCACAGGCTCGTCCGTACCACAAGCGAACGCGCGAGCCCGAACGCGGACGCCGCTCAGGCCGCTTCCCCGGCGTAGATCCGCATCACCCTGTCGAGCAGCGCCAGGGCGTCGGGCTTGCTCCGCTGGAACGAGTTCCGGCCGATGATGGAGCCGAACCCGCCCCCCTGGTGGATGGCCCGGATCTCGGCGAGCAGCGCCTCGTCGGTGGTGGCGGGGCCGCCCGAGAAGATGACGATGCGCCGGCCGTCGAAGGCCGACTGCACCACGTGGCGTATCCGGTCCGCGGGCTCTTCGATGGGCACGCCTTCCTTCTCATAGACCTTGCGCGCCGGGTCCTGCTCGACGTTCTTGCCCGGGAACTTCACCTTGATGACGTGGGCCCCGAGCTGGGCCGCGATCTGGGCTGCGTAGGCGCACACGTCGATGGCCGTCTCCCCCGCCTTGGTGAGTCCGGAGCCCCGGGGATAGGACCAGACCACCACCGCCAGGCCGTTCCGCTTGGCCTCTTCGGCGACAGCGCGGACCTGCTGGTACATCTCGAAGCGGTGCTCCGACCCCGGATAGACGGTGAAGCCCACGGCCACGCACCCGAGGCGCAAGGCGTCGGACACGCTGGAGGTGACCGCCTGCAACGGGTCGGTCTCGTCGTTCAGCAGGTCGTGGTTGTTGAGCTTGAGTATGAGCGGGACCTCGCCGGCGAACTCCCGGGCCCCGGCCTCCAGGAAGCCCAGGGGCGCCGCGTACGCGTTGCAGCCCGCGTCCAGGGCGAGCTCGAAGTGGTAGCGCGGGTCGTACCCCGCGGGGTTGGGGGCGAAGCTCCGGGCGGGGCCGTGCTCGAAACCCTGGTCCACGGGCAGTATGACGAACTTGCCGGTGCCGGCGAGGCGGCCGTGGTTGAGCATCCGGGCAAGGTTGGTCAGGGTGCCGGGGTTGTCGCTCCCGTACCAGCTCAGCACCTCTCGTACTCTCTCGGTCATCCGTTCTCCTCCTCGGGGCGGATCATCCTTCCGCCAGGAACCGTTCGTACAGGGCCACGTTCCCGGCGCTGCCGATGGCCACGGGGGTGCGCTGGTGGATGGACTCGGGCGCCACGTCCAGCAGCCGTCCCCTGCCGGTGCTGGCCGCGCCGCCCGCCTGCTCGGCCACGCAGGCCAGCGGGGCGCACTCGTAGAGCAGGCGCAGCTTGCCGTTCGGGTTGCCGGGGTCCGCGGGATAGAAATAGACGCCGCCGTCCAGGAGGCAGCGGTGCAGGTCCGCCACCAGGGCCCCCGAGTACCGCAGCGAGTGGGGCCGGCCGCTGGCCCGGTCCCGGTCCGTCACGTGGTCCAGGAACTTCCGCACCCCCGGCTCCCAGTCCTTGTGGCGGCCCACGTTGGCGCTGTACACGGTCCCCTGCTCCGGGCAGCGGATGTCCTCGTGGGACAGCAGGAACTCGCCCGCCTCCCGGTCCAGCGTGAACCCGTGGACGCCGCTCCCCACCGTATAGACCAGCACCGTGCTGGCGCCGTAGAGCACGTAGCCCGCGGCCACGAGCTCCGACCCCGGCTGCAGGAACTCGTCCGCGGACAGCGCTCCGGAACCGCGGCGGCGCAGTATGCCGAAGATGGTGCCCAGGGGGGCGTTCACGTCGGTGTTGGACGAGCCGTCCAGGGGGTCGGTGCACAGCAGGTAGCGGGCGTCGTCCGCCGCGCTCATGGCCACCGCCTCGTCCAGCTCCTCGGACGCGACGCCCGCCACCAGCGCCGAGCCCGCGAACGCGTCCATGACGATCTCGTTGCCGATGACGTCGAGCTTCTTCTGGGCGTCGCCGGTGGCGTTCTCGTCCCCGGCCAGGCCCAGCGAGCCGGCCAGGGCGGCCCGGTCGATGGCGTGCGCGAGCCGCTTTCCCGCCAGCGCCACCGGCTCGATGAGCGCGGACAGCTCCCCAGCGGCGTCCTTCCGCCACTGCTCCTCCGCGGCCAGGTGGCGGCCCAGTGTCGTACCCGTGGTCATGTTCGGCGCTCCCGGAAGACGGTGGGGAAAGACCGGGGGAAGGCGCGTTTCCCCGGTCCTGCGCTGCGCCGACTCGAACCCCGGGCGCCCCCGGGGTCGTTCCGGCGCGGCTTCCCGCCCGGGCAGGCTATTTCACGAACATGCCGTCGATGAAGGGTTCGGCTTCCTTGGGGAATATGCCCAGGCCGATGCCGTCCTTCAGGTACTGCTTCTGGTTGGCGAGGTTCTTCGGGTTGGGCCACTGGAAGTCGCCCGGAAGCAGGAAGACCCTCGTGCGCTCGTAGCCCAGTTCGACTTCCTTCTCGCCTTCGAGCCCGAAGATCTTCTTGGCGTATTTCCGGAAATGCTCGGGGTCGTTCTGCACCCCCGCGATCATCTCCTGCCAGGCAGCCCGGATCTTGCCGATCAGCTCGGGGTTCTTCCTGGCCCATTCGTCCGCGGCGCCGACCCAGCCGAACAGGTGGATGTCCTTGTTCTGGACCTCGTTGATCACGTCTCCCAGCTTGGAGATGGAGCGGTATTTCCCCGTGGCCAGGAGCTTGGTGACGTGGGCCTCCCACAGCCACGCGCCTTCCACCTCGCCCTTCTCCATGACCGCCCGGATGCCTGCGGCCCCGAGCTTCTTGAGCTGGAAGTCCTTCTCGATGGAGACCCCCTGCTTCCTCATGACGAAATCGAACAGGTTGTAGAGCGACGTCACCTCGCGGGTGAGGGCGATGGGCTTGCCCCGGAGCTCCATCAGGTCCTTGTAGGGGGAGTCCTTGCGCACGAGGAAGTAGTTGTGGGACGTCCTCATGTAGGGCTGCACCAGCTTGAGGGGGATGCCCTTGAGGTTGGCCCGCAGGGCCGATTCCGCGGTGGCCAGGCCCACCGGGATGGCGCCGATGGCGATGAGGCGCTCGACGTTGGCCACGCCGCCCCAGCGCGGGTTCGCCACGAAGCCGTGCTTGCGGTCGAGCTTCTTGTCGATCATGTACTGGCCGCCCAGGCCGAACACGCCGCCGGACGGGAGGCCGAACTCGACCACGGGAAGGTCCGCGCCCAGAGCTTGCCCGGACGGCCCGGAAGCGAACAGGAACAGCGCGGCGCCCAGGGCGAGCGCATGGAACCGCTTGACTCTCGGAATGCTCATGTCTCCTCCTTTACCAGGTTGAGTATCGTTTCCAGCACCTGCTTCTTGAACTCGATGAAGCGCATGTCGTCGGTGTCGCGCTCCGACGACTCCAGGGGGTTCTCATAGACCGCGGCGATGCGGGCCGGGCGGGCGGAGAAGATCACGATCCGGTCCCCCATGTAGGCCGATTCCTCCACGTCGTGGGTGACCAGCAACGCCGTCTGCTTCAGCCGGGAGCAGATCTCCAGGGTGTCCTCCCGCAACTGCCGGGCGGTGAGCTGGTCGAGCTTGCTGTAGGGCTCGTCCATCAACAGGACCTGGGGCTCGATCACCAGCCCCCGGGCGAGGCCCACCCGCTGCCTCATTCCGCCGGACAGGTACAGCGGGTACTGCTTGCGGAAGTCCTCCAGACCCACCAGCGACAGGTACTTGTCCAGCCGCTCGTCCCAACGGTCCGCGGGCACCTCCATGCCCTTGAGGGCGAACTTCAGGTTGTCCTCCACCCGTTTCCAGTTGAGCAGCCTGGGGTCCTGGAACACGTAACCCAACTGGGGGTGCGCCCCCTCGGCGTCCTCGCTCCCGGAGACCACCTCCACGGTCCCGTGGTCGAGCCGCTCCAGGCCCGTAATGATGTTCAGGAGCGTGGACTTGCCGCAGCCCGACGGCCCCAGCAGCGCGGTAATGCCGTACTCCTTGGTGTCGAAGGACACGCTGTCCAGCACCAGCAGCGGCGAGCCGTCCTCGCGCGAGAAGTACTTCACCGCCTCGTCGATGCGTACGTACGCCACCTATCTCCTCCATGCCTCCACGCGGGGACGCCAGCGGGTGACGCTGCGCTCGGCCACGCCGATGACGCCGAACTCGATGAAGATCATCACGATCAGGAAGGTGATGGCCCAGGCGAGCACCGCCTTCATGGAGAAGATGTCGAAACCGTGCATGACGCGGTAGCCGACGCCGTTGCTGAAGCCGAACATCTCCACCAGCACCACGACCTTCCACGCAAGGCCCAGGCCGTACCGTATGGCGGCCAGGAGGTGCGACACGAGCTGGGGCAGGATCACGTCCACCAGCTTCGAAATGACGCTGGCGTGGAACGCGGTGCTCATGTCGATGAGGTCCTTGTCCAGGGACTTGGTCCCCTGCCAGATGCTGATGGTGAGCATGGGGAAGATGGTCACCGCCACCGCGGTGTAGGCGCTGAACTCGGTGAGGCCGAAGAACATGATCATCAGCAGCGCCCAGATGAGCCCCGGCATGGTGAGGCCCAGGATCACCGGCGGCTCGAAGAAGCTCTCCAGGTTCCGGAAGCTGCCCATGACGATGCCCAGCGGGGTGCTCACCAGCATGGCGAAGCCGAAGCCCACGAAGACGCGCCACAGGGTGCTGCCCATGTCGCTGAAGAACTCCCCGGTCCTGATGATGAGGAACACCTCCGCCAGCGTATCCCAGGGTTTCGGCACCAGCGTGGGGGGAAAGAAGAGGCTCAGGAGCCACCACAGGAAAAGGAGCGCGACGATGGAGCCCACGCGGAGGGCCACGTCCCAGCCAGTCTCCGTCAGGATGGAGTTGCTCTTCCGGGGTCCCCGAGGGGTTTCCGCCTCGGGCGCGGCCGCCACCGCCCCTCCGAGCGTCAGGTCCTCCTGTTTCGCCATATGCGGGACCTCCCTGTCCTGCCCGGGCTTCGCCGCGCCGCCGAAGCCGACGCTTCCCTTTCCCCGGAGCGCGCAACTCCGTGCAAGCGCGCCGATGTTAGTCCATCGCATGATGGCTGTCAAACGCGAGAATTGTCCAATGGTAAGTGAGCATGGAGGGGATGGGTGAATCCAAGGGTAAGTGAGCACGAGCAGGCCCGGTATGGTGCAGACTGGGGGGATGATCGTGTCACTACAGACGGAGCGTTTGCGGGCCATGTGGGAGGTTCGGGCCTTTGTGGAGGGGTCAGGGCCTGTGGAGTACCAGCCCAGGGACCGGGAGTCGGCCTATGGTTTCGTGCAGCGGACCCTGGTGAGTTTCGGCTACCATCGTCTGGGGCGGGCAGATCGGGGGCTGCTTCGGCGCTACATCGGCAAGGTATGCGGGTTCTCCGCTTCGCAGATCACCCGGCTCATCCGGCAGCAGGTCCGGACCGGGGTGGTGGAGGATCGGCGGGGGCGGAACAGCGGGCGTCAGTTCCAGCGGCGCTACGGCTTTGAGGACATCCGGCTCCTGGCGGAAGTGGACGAGGCCTTCGGGCAGATGTCCGGGCTGGCCACCTGCGAGATCTTGCGGCGAGAGTATCGAGTACACGGCGACTCCCGCTTTGTCCGACTGGCCAGCCTTTCGCGTTCCCATCTCTACAACCTGCGCCGGTCCCGGACCTACCAGACCAAGCGCAGGGTGTGGAGCAAGACGCGAGGGAACGGTGCGGCCATCGCCGTGCGCAAGGCCCCGGAACCCAACAGCCGACCGGGGTATATTCGGGTGGATACCGTCCACCAGGGCGACCAGGACGGTCGCAAGGGGGTTTACCTCATCAACCTGATGGACCAGGTGACGCAGTACGAGTACGTGGGTGCGGTGGCGGGCATCTCCGAGCGCTTCCTGGTCCCCACCCTGGAAGCGCTGCTACGGCTGTTCCCCTTCGTCATCCGAGGCTTCCATGCCGACCGGCTCGGAGTACATCAACCACCGGGTGGCGGCGCTGCTCAACAAGCTGCACGTGGGCGAGTTCACCAAGTCCCGCGCCCGGCGCTCCAACGACAACGCCCTGGTGGAAGGCAAGAACGCCCATGTGGTGCGCAAGTACCTCGGCCATCAACACATCCCGGCCCGCTTCGCCGAGGCCGTGGATGACTTCACCCGGAAACAGATCTCTCCCTTCCTCAACTTCCACCGTCCCTGCCTCTACGCCACCGAGCACATGGACCCCAGGGGCAAGCTGCGGCGAACCTGCCAACCCCAGGATGTGCGCACTCCCCTCGACAAGCTCCTCTCCCTGACTGACGCTGCCCGCTTCCTCAAGCGCGGCGTCTCCTTCGACTCCCTCCTCCACACCGCCCGCCAACGCTCCGCCCTCCAAGCCGCCAAGGAACTCAACCGTGCCCGGGACCGTCTCTTCCGCCGTATCCTCGCCGCTGCCTGAGCACCTCCCATGCTCTCCCCCCTTCCACCTCCCCACAACCCTGCTCTCCCAGGAGGGAGTCCCCCAACCCCCCCATCGTCACAGGGAACCCAACCCCCCTCTTCCAGTCTGCTGCGGGATCACCAATCCCTCCCTCTACTTGAAAATCCCCCCACTCCCTGACATCCTACTCCTAAAACTTGCACTCAGGACCCGCTCCCTCCTTCCTCCCTCCTCCGTGCTCACTTTCTTATTGGACAATACTACGCGAGAATCGTCCAATGCAGGATGCCGCTGAAGGGAGAGAATCGTGCAATGCACGATGCCACTGAAGGGAGAGCGTGATTCCGGGGTCTTCCGGCTTTCGTGTGGGCAGGGTTTCATGGGTGTAGCGTCTCCTTCTCCATCAAGGGAACCGAACTTCTTCCCGGAGTTCGTGCTTCCGACGCCCACCCGTCTTTCCCATAGCTGCCTACCCCCGTCATTCCCACAGACGCCCTACCCCGCCATTCCGCAGACGCCCTACTCCGTCATTCCCGCGAAAGCGGGAATCCAGAGATTTTACACGTGACCACCCCGTTGATTCCCGTGAAGGGCGGGAGAGTTCAATGGGATCCCACCCCGTTCGTCCTGAGCGTAGCGTAGCGAAGTCGAAGGACGCGCTCCCCTCGGAAGAGGGTCGGGAGAGGGCGCGGGCATGTGCAGTGCTTGCATGTCAGGCCGCGCTCGGCAACAAAGTAGGAGATGGCGGCAACGGACCAAAAGCTGACCGCAGCGGTGGAGACCTATTTTGCCGACCTGGGGCGGGCGCATGCCTCGGGCGGGGCCACCGGGGAGCGGTCCAGCTACAGGCCGCTGGCGAACCTGCTGAATGCCGCGGGCGCGGCCCTCAAACCCAGGGTGTTCTGTGTCCAGGAGCTTGCCGACCAAGGCGCAGGCCATCCCGACTTCGGCCTCTACGCGGCAAAGCAGGTCCAGAAGGGCCAACCGCGCGAGGGCCAGACGCCGGAGCGCGGTGTAGTGGAAGTGAAGGCCGCGGAAATGGCCGCGCATCCCGCTCCCCGGCTGGCCCGCTCCCGGGACCGCAGGAGTCTCCTCGGCTTCCACTCGATCTGCCTTGCCGCCCCACCCCTGCGGGCGGGACGCCCGCGCTCCCAGGGGGGTCCCCCGCTTATGAGGGCCGTGAGCCAGCCGGGGAATGCGACTTTCCCGGGAACGCGGGCGTCCCGCCCGCATCCGAAGGAGGTTTCGCATCCCCGGACAGGGAGACCACCGAAGCGGCTGACGCCCTCGCCCGATCGGCCGCCCGGGGCCGTGGACTCGCGGCCCTGCTCGACCCTGATACGCCGGTCTCCGGCGTCACCACGGGCCCGTTGCGCCCGGAGTTCGCCGCCATCGCCGTTCCCGCCACCGCGGACGGACGCAACATGATGACCGACAACGCCTTCGCCCTCACCGCGGGCTGGGGCCACGTCGGAGCGGGCGGCGCGGTCATGCCCGGCCAAGGCCGGATCGTCGAACGCGCCTTCGCCCCGGACGAACGCACCGCCCCGAGCACCGCGCTCCCCGCCCTCGGCAAGACCACCTTCGACATCTACTTGAACGACCACGCCTTCTGGCGCAACGTCCCCGCCGCGGTCTGGAACTACAAGCTCGGAGGCTACCAGGTCCTCAAGAAATGGCTCTCCTACCGCGAACGCGACATCCTCGACCGCCCGCTGCGCCCGGAGGAAGTCCGGCGCTTCACCGATGCCGCCCGCCGCATCGCCGCCATCCTTGCAACCACAGACTGAAAGCACGTCCTTCGACTTCGCTTCGCTACGCTCAGGACGAACGGGGTTCTTCCCTACGCTACGTGATCCGATTCGCTCCCCTCCCGAGAGGGAGGATCAGGGAGGGGGTACAAACCGACAAGATAGTTTACGGAAAGTATCGGTAATGGGGTCGCCGCGGTGTTGAAAGGCGGCGGCCGATCCTCTATCCCGTTCGAGGTTCGCGACATGTCCAACCCCGTTCGAGGCTCGCGACGCCAGGAGGACCCTCATGAGGAGCGCCTACGGTCTGAAGATTCCGGAGATCGACTCCGAGCTCACCCGGGTGGGGCCGGGCACCCCGTGCGGCGAGCTCATGCGGCGGTACTGGCAGCCGGTGTGCAAGTCGGCCGACCTCGCCGACCTGCCCAGGCGCATCCGCATACTCGGCGAGGACCTGGTGGCCTTCCGGGACGGGGGAAGCCGCCCGGGGCTCCTGTTCTTTCGTTGCAGCCATCGGGGCACGTCCCTGGAGTACGGGCGGGTGGAGCGCGGCGGACTGCGCTGCTGCTACCACGGCTGGCTCTACGACGTGGAGGGGCGCATCCTCGACATGCCGCTGGAGCCGCGGGACAGCACGGTCAAGGACCACCTGCTGCATCCCGCGTATCCCGTCCAGGAGTTCGGCGGGCTGGTGTTCGCCTACATGGGGCCGTTGGAGAAGATGCCGCTGCTGCCCCGCTACGACGTGCTCCTGGCCGAAGGCGGCCGGTTGGCGGCGCGCTTCGGCCCCCGGGTGGGTGGGGCCATGGACTGCAACTGGCTCCAGAGCGAGGAGAACCTCATGGACGCGCTCCATGCGGTGTGGCTGCACACGGTCCACAGCGGACCCCAGTTCCCCACCCAGGCGCACGCGACGCTGCCGGAACGGCTGGTGTACGAGGAGACCCACATGGGCATCCGCTTCGTCATGACCCGCAAGCTCGACGACGGACGCTGGGCGGACGTGATCTGGGAGAACATCATGCCCTTGAACGTCCACCTGACCTATACGGACGAGCCCGTGACCGAAAAGGTCCGGTCGGTGTCGTTCTGCGTGCCGGTGGACGACACGCACCAGTTGGGGGCCACCATCCGCTGGCTGCCCGAGGGCGCCGACCCCTCGGTCCCCACCGGCCGCGAAAGCCTTGCCCCCGCGGGCCGGGGACCCCGGGACTACGAGTACAGCCAGCGCTATCCCGACGACAAGGAGGCCCAGGAGGGCCAGGGGGAGATCGTGGCCCACGCCCTGGAGCACCACGTGAGCTCGGACGAAGGCGTGCTGCTGTTCCGAAGGATACTGAAGACCGCCATCGACGACGTGAGGGCGGGAAAGGACCCAAAGGGGGTCATCCGGGACCCGGAGAAGGCTGCGTGCGTGGCCACCACGGCCGGCGCGGTGGTGCGGGACGGGCCAGCGCCCGCGTGAGGCGAAGCACGTCCCGCATGGCCCCGTTCCGCCCCGGGGCCAGGAACGCGGACGTCATGGACGGAGCACGCCCGGCAACCACCCCGCGGGCGCCCGACGCCCCCTTCCCCTGCGCTCACCGCATCCCGGTGTCCGGGTCCAGGCCGTAGAAGCGCGCCGCGTTATCCACCAGGAGCTTCCGCTTGGTCTCCTCGCCCATGTCGCCGCGGTCCAGGAAGACGCCCACCGAGTCCACCAGCCGGTCCGCGTGGGGGATGTCCGACCCGTAGAGCCAGCACTCGTCGCCGAACTCCTCGATGGCGAAGGGCAACAGCCGCTCGTCCACCTCGAACCCGAAGTAGATCTGGCCCCGGCGGATGTATTCCTCCGGCCTGTGCCTGGCCAGGTAGCCCCGGTTGAAGTCCGCTCCCGCCCGCGCCCCGTCGAGGCCGCTGTACTCCGACACCCGCTCCACCACCGCGGGCACCCAGGAACAGCCGGCTTCGAGGAAGGCGATGCGCAGGTCCGGGTAACGGTCGGCGACGCCCTTGGAGACCACTCGCTGGAACGCGAACTGCACCGTGAGCCAGAAGGCCATGCTGGTCTTGTCGTGGTGCGTGTCGCAGACCTCGCCCAGGGCCCGGAAGCTGTGCCCCGTGTGCACCGCCACCGGGAGTCCCGCGTCCGCGGCCGCCCGCCACACGGGATCCAGGGCTTCGTCGTCCACCCGGTGGCGGCCGGTCATGCCCAGCATCATGACCCCCACCGAGCCCATGTCGCGGGTCCGTCGGACCTCCATGGCGGACGCCCCGGGATCGATGGGGTCGATGATGGTCACCCACTTCAGCCGGTCCGGGGCCTGGGCGGTCATGTCCGCGACCCAGTTGTTGTAGGCGCGCATCATGGCCACGGACAGGGCCCGGTCGAAGGTGATGGGATAGGAGAGGAACATGGTGGGGTAGATCACCTGCACCTGCGTGTTCTCCCGGTCCAACTGGTCGAGGCGCGCGGCCACCGTGCGGAGCTCCGCGCTCTCCACCGGGTCCGCGGCGTGGATGCCGGGGGTCACCCGGGCCGCCCGCCCGTCCTTGCTCAACGGGAAGCCCGCCTGCTGGTAGGGACCGGTGCGCACCGGGAACGCACGGGTGTCGATCAACCAGCGCAGGGCCCGGTCCGGGCCCATGTCGATGACCTCGGGCCTTTGGACCCCCGGGCCGGCGTCCCAGTACCGGTCGGAAAAAGTGACCTCGGACTCCGACACGTGTCCGTCCGCATCCCATGCCTTGATCATCGTCTTCCCTTCCCTGCGCGTTGCGGAGATCGTACCCCCCGACAATCTATGGGAACCGGGGAGCGGGCGCAAACCGCCGCGGAACACCCGGTCCCGCGGCGCCGCCCCTTCCACGCGCCCGTTCCACGGCCCCGTCAACCCCTCCCGCCACGGATCCGGCGGGGGCCGCTCCTCGCATCGCCGGGGCCGATCTGTTACACGGTGGACTGTCTCGCCCGGTGGCTAGGCGTCGTTGGGACGCGCCGTTCGCCTCGCGCCGAGCCAATCCTCCGAGCAGGGAGACGGACTTGAGCACCCCTTCCATGGACACCAAGGCCACGCAGGCCCTGTTGGCCTCGGACACAGCCCACGCCTGCCTCGACGTGCGCGAGCGGGGCGAGTTCGCCGCGGCGCAGATCCATCGCGCCAGCCCGGTGAACCGGGGGGCGCTGGAATACCGAGCGCCGGTGATGGTCCCCGACCCGCGCCTCCCCGTGGTGGTCTGCTGCGACGACGGACGCCGCAGCGGGCTGGCCGCCCGGACCCTGGAGCGCATGGGCTACACGGACGTGAGGACCCTGGCCGGCGGCATCGACGAATGGCGGAGGCAAGGGCTGCCGGTGCGCTCGGGCTGGGGGGTGCACGGCAAGGAGTACGGCGAGCGCGTGGCCCACGCCGGCGCGGTCGCGCACATGAGCGCGCGGGAGCTGGCCCAACGGCGCAAGGCCCACGGGAAGGTGGTGGTGGTGGACGTGCGCTCCCGGGAGGAGTACCTGCGGGGCCACGTGCCCGACACCTACCACATCCCCGGAGGCAACCTGCCGCTGGACGCGCCCCGGCTGCCGCTGGCCGGGGACACGACCCTGGTGGTGAGCTGCGCGGGCCGAACCCGGGGCATACTCGGGGCGCAGATGCTGCGCGAGAACGGCTTCGAGAACGTGTATGCGCTGGAGAACGGCGTCATGGGCTGGTTCCTGGCCGGCCACGAGATCGCGTCGGGCGAGGGCAGGAACCTCCCGGGGGCGCGGTCGGAAGCCGCTTCCGCCCGGGTCCGGCGCGCCACCGAAGCGCTGGCGGCAAGCGAGCGCATCCGTAGCTGCTCCCGGGACGCCTTCCTCCCCCTGTACGAGTCCCACCGGGCGTTCTACCTGCTGGACGTGCGGCTGCCCGAGGAATACGCCGCGGGCCGCATACCGGGGTCCGTCTCCCTGCCCCTGGGGCAGATGGCCCTCGCCCACGAGAACTTCCTGGCGGTCCGCTCTGCGCCGGTCATCGTGGTCTCGGACGACGACGTCCGGCCGGTGTGGGCGGCCTCGCTGCTGCAGCGCCTGGGCTTCCGGGACGTGGCGGTCCTCGACCGCGGCCTCCGGGGATGGATCGACGCCGGCGGCGCGGTGGAGGAAGGGGTCCCCGAGCCGTCCGTCTTCGGGCTGGAGGAAGCGCGCAGGAACGCGGCCTTCATGGACGCCCCGGCGCTCGCGGCCCACCTGGCGTCCGGGTCCCCGGCCCTGGACGTGCGCAGCGTCGGCGAATACGGCTTCGCCCACGTTCCGGGCGCCCGCTGGCTGCCCCGGGGCCACCTGGAGCTGGACGTCCGGAGCATGGCGCCGGAAAGGAGCGCGCCGCTGGCGGTGGTGTGCGACGACGGCGTCCGTTCTACACTCGCCGCGGACACCCTGCGGCAACTGGGATACACCGGCGTCCGGGTGCTCGAAGGCGGGACCGGCTCGTGGGAAGGCAGGGGGCTTGTGCTGGAGGACGGCCTGGAGGGGACCGGCGTCTCCACCGAGTATGCCCAGGCCGACTTCGGCCACAGCGTGTGGAGCGGCGCGTTGGGGAAGACCCGAGAGGACATGGAACAGTACCTCTCCTGGGAGATCGACTTGGTCAAGGGCTGACGGTCCGCCGCTGCCTGCCGACCCCCTTCCCTGCCCTTCCCTCTCGCGGGACGCGGGGACGCCGGGAGCGCGGCGCCTCAGGCGATCTTGCCCGGCAGGTGATGGAAGACGTAGCCTCCCACGAGGCCCACCAACGGCGGCAGCACGAGACTCACCGTGAAACGCACCACCGAGATCTCGAAACCCAGCAGCGGGACCTCCCAGATGATGAACCGGTGGAGCCCCAGCAGGGACCACGCCGTCAGGTAGGCGATGATGGGGCCGGCGCCGGCCCCGGAGTTGAGCAACGAGGCGACGATGGGAAAGTGCATGAAGGGACCGCCCGGAGTGAACGTGCCCGCGGCGGTGCCGATGAGGAGCCCGCGCACGCCGGAGCCTTCGCCGATCCACTGGGATATGAGGTCCGCGGGGACCAGGACCTGGATCAACCCGGCCACGGCGAAGGCGAACACCATCTTCGGCAGGGTCGCCATCAGCAGGTGGCCGCCGCTCGAAAGACCGTCCAGCGCCCTCTGCGCGCCGTGGTGATGGAGCACGAAGACACCGCAAACGACGGTGGCCGCGAACATGAACCAGAAACCGGCGTCCATACCGAGCCTCTCCTTCTTGCGCGATCTCATGTGGATGTGCTTAGCGTTACCGGCCTGGAACCGTCGGACCGATGCCTCGGAGCACCACGGGACGACCCCTGAAACTTGACACAAACCCGAACGCGATTGTAGTCATACGGGACGCCTTGCCGCGGGGCGCGAGGACGCCAGCCGAGGACGCAGCATGTTGAGCAGAGAGGACAACGACATCCTGACCCGGGTCGGTCCCGGGACACTCATGGGCGACCTGATGCGCCGGTACTGGGCGCCGGTGGTGCTTTCCGGCGAGCTCCCCGCGGGAGGCCGGACCAAGCGGGTGCGGTTGCTGGGCGAGAGCATGGTGGCCTTCCGGACCGTCCGGGGCGAACCGGGCCTGCTGGACGAGTTCTGCTCGCATCGGCGCGTGTCCCTCTATTTCGGCCGGGTGGAGGACGACGGCCTGCGCTGCTGCTACCACGGCTGGAAGTACGGACTGGACGGCCGGTGCCTGGAGATGCCCAACGAGGCCCCGGAAACCGACTTCAAGCACACCGTGCGCCACCGCGCCTACCCCTGCCGCGAGCGCGGCGGGGTGGTCTGGGCGTTCATGGGCGACCCCGCCCACCTCACCGATCTGCCCGACTTCGAGTGGTTGGGGCTGCCCGAAAACCAGCGGTTCATCTCCAAGTACTACCAGCACAGCAACTACTTCCAGGCCATGGAAGGCGGCATCGATTCGAGCCATATCTCGTTCCTGCACGCGCCCCTGGACAGCGCGGACCGGGCGTCCCTGGAGAGCATCGAGAAGGCGGGGTTCGGGGTGGGGAGCGCGGTGGAGACGTCGGACCGCAGCCCCCGGTTCGAGGTGGTGGACACGGACTACGGGGTCATGATCGGGGCCCGGCGCAACATCGGCGGCGACCGTTACTACTGGCGCATCACCCAGTTCATCATGCCGTTCTACACCATGCCGCCGCCCCAGGACGAAGACCCGATCCTGCATTCCCACGCCTGGGTTCCCGCGGACGACGAGCACTTGGTCAACTGGACCATCACGTGGCACCCGACGCGGCCGTTGAAGGAGGAGGAAGTGGCGGCGTTGAACGCGGGCATGAGCGCCCACATCACCGCCTACGGGCCGCCCGCCAACGGGCCTTACGGAGACATCCGGCCCGCGGAGGGACCGGCCGGGGACTACGGCATGGACTGGGAGGCGCACCGCGACCGCATGTTCTGCGGCATACCCGGCTTCGGCATGCAGGACCGCGCCATGACCGAGAGCCAGGGGCCCATCTACGACCGCACCCGGGAACGGCTGGGCACCAGCGACACCGCCATCGTGCGGGTGCGCCGCTGTCTCATCGACTCGGCCAGGACGCTGCGGTCGGAGCAATGCGACCCGCCCGGACGGGACCCGAAGCTCCACCACGTCCGCGCCGCCTCGGTCCGGTTGCCCCAGGACACGGCGTGGGTGGAGGCGGTCCGGGACCGCGTCTGCATCGCATGACGCTCGAAGAACACTTGGCCGTCCCCTACGTGCTGTGCGTGGCCCCGGTGCGGGGCGCGGACGGCCGCTGGCGGCGGCGCGCGGCGCACCCGGAACTGCCCGGATGTTTCGGCGAGGGACTCTCGCTGGAAGAGGCCTTGGCCGAGCTGGACCGGAACCGCGGGCGGATGGTGCGCGAGCTCTTCGCCGCGGGGGCGGAGATACCCGTTCCCCGCCCGCCGCTGGCAAGGTGGATGAGGACGGGCCGCGGACTCGAGGACGGTCCCGGGTCCGGGACCGGTGAAACGGAGAGAGGAGACCGACTTTGAGCTTTGGAATGGAACAGGCGCGGGCGCTGGTGGACGCGGGCGTTCGCGCCGCGGAGGAAAAGGGTTACCTGGTGGCGGTCACGGTGGTGGACGCAAGCGGCAACTTCCTGTGGGCGGGGCGCATGGACGGGACCAAGTTCGTGGCCCCGGACATCGCCCGGGCCAAGGCCTACACCGCCGCGGCCTTCCGCCAGAGCACCGCGGTGCTGGAAGAGAAGGCCAACCCCAAGCCGGTGTTCTACACCGGCGTCCAGGTGGTGCACGGCGGCCGCATCGCCATCGGCCAAGGCGGCCTGCCCGTCTGGATGGGTGACCGAGTGGTGGGCGGCATCGGAGTGAGCGGCGCAGCGCCCCAGGAAGACGAGGAGGTGGCCGCGGCCGCGCTCCGGGCCGAGGGCTTCTCGTCCCCCGCGGCCGACGTGGCCCTTCGGGCCGCTCTGGGACACTCCCGGTAGCCGACGCCGGTGGGGCGGCTCCGGGACAAGGCCGCGCTGGTCACGGGCGGCGGAGGCGGCATCGGCGCGGCCACCGCGCTGCTCTTCGCCGAGGAAGGCGCCCGCGTGGCCATCGTCGATCGCGACCGCGCCGCGGCCGAGGCCGCAGCCGGAGAGGTCCGCCGCCGGTTCCCCGCCGCGGACGTGCTGGCCGCGGCCGCGGACCTGAGCCGGGAGGACGAAGCGAGCCGTGCCGCGGCCGACGCGGCCGCGCGTTTCGGCGGCCTGGATGTCCTGGTCAACGCCGCGGGCATCCGCGTGTACGGCGCTCTGGCCGACGCCGACCCCGAGAGCTGGGGTTCCATCCTCGCCGTGAACCTGATGGCCACCGCGCACTGCTGCAAGGCCGCGGTCCCCCTGCTGCGCGCTCGGGGAGGCGGCAGCATCGTCAACGTGTCGTCCGTGTTCGGGGTCGCCGGGCGGGCGGGGATGGGACAGTACGACGTGACCAAGGCCGCGGTGGTGAGCCTGAGCCGCACTCTGGCCATCGAGGAAGTGGGCCACGGAATCCGCGTCAACACCGTCTGCCCCGGCCCTACACTCACGCCGTTCCACATCCGGCGGGCCGAGGCGCGGGGGGTCACCGAAGAGGAGTTGCGCCGCACCGGTGCCGGGCACAGCCTGATGAAGCGCTGGGCCGAGCCCCGGGAGATCGCCTGCGCCATCCTGTTCCTGGCCGGAGACGAGTCGTCCTACGTCACCGGCGCGACCCTGGTGGTGGACGGCGGGGTCTCGGCCGCGGCCGGTTCCTGAAGTTGCGGCAACCTCGAACGGAGCGACCCCGAAGACCTTGACCGTCTGGCGCGCAGCGTCCCTCGCCCGCTTCCGGCCCGAAGTCGTCAGCCGCGGCGGAGGCGCACGCGGAAGTCCTCGTCGCTGTCGCAGGCCAACGCCGCCGCCATGACGAGGTCCTTCGGCGACTCCGCGAATCCGGGCATGTCCGCGGGAAAACCGTCCGAAACCGCAATGCCGCGGGACAGCAGCAGCCGACGCACCGCCTTCGCCCAGCCCTCAGCAAAACCTTCCGCCCGCAGGGAGCGGGCCGCGGGATGATCGTCCGGGGTGGTGCCGTCTCGCTCCCCCAGCTTCCGACCCACCTGCTTCAGCCGCTGGTGCGTCCGACCCGTCAGCTTCCGTTCGTTCAGCGCTTCATGGATCGCCGACGCCCGCCAGCCGCCGAACGCGCGGCTCTCCTCCGTCTCCCGGTACTTTCCCTCCTCCAGCACGTGGATGGTCAGCCCCGGTCGCAAACCTCGCGGCCGGCTCTCCGACCACAGATCCGGCACCTCCACCCACACCTCCGGGAAACCCCACGACTCGTACATCCCCAGCTTCCAACGCCGCACGTCCGTCGTGTGATCGACCTCCAGCACCACGTCCGGATAGTCATGCTCCCCCACCACCAACCCTCCGTCTTGCGGCAACCGGGCCCGCTGCGGATCCAGGTACACGCACTGGTCGGCTTGCAGTATCTTCCGCCGCTCTCCGCGCGCGTCCCGCAACTCCAGGTCCACCGAGCCGAAGAACTTGGCGGAAGCGCCGCGCTCCAACCCGATGAGGGTGCACAACTCCACCAGGGATTCGGACGGCTCTTCGTGGGCGAGGCCGGTGGGTTCGCTGACCACCCAGGCGGTCTCGGTGTCGCCGTCCCAGTACTCGAACCGCCCTTCGTAGGCGTCGAGGTCGCTGCGCGGAAGAGGCACCGGCCGACAGCCGGGAAGGTCCGGGGTCGTGGCCGGCCCCAGCGCGGGCGCCATCCGCGGGCGCCGCATGGAGTAGGGCCGCGGCTGCAAGCCGGTTCCTGCTACATCGTCGTCCGTCCGCATGGGGAGCCTCCTTCCCTGCTACCGTCGTTCCGCTCATCCGTCGTGGAGGACTTCGGCGCCACGACCATTCCCTCCAGCGTTACAGACGAGTGCGGGTTGCGCAAGCTACGGACTCGTCCAGTGCAAGGGCGGCCTCAGTCCGCCAACGGCACCACCGCGAAGACGTGGGGCTCGTCGCCGATGACGCGGCTCCGGTGCCCGCGCCCGGTCAGGTCGTCGGCCAGCATGATGTCCCCGGCCCGGAACCTCCGCACCTCCCCGCCGCCGCATTCGATGTCCCAGGCCCCCGACAGCGTGAACAGGTACTGCCGCCGGGGGGCCGGGTGCCAGTCCAGCAGCACGCCGGGCGGCGCCCGGCGCACGGCCACGCCCTTGGCGGCTTCCATGGCCGTGACCTCCATCTGGCGATCCGGTTCAAACTCGAGGTCGATCTCCTCGAAATGGGATTCGCCGTCGTCGCCGCTGTATAGTCGGACTGCCTGCATGGCGTCCTCCTCCTTCCTCACCCCCGGGCCGCGCCCGCTACTTCTTCAACGCCTTCCGGAAGACGTCCCCGTTGTCGCGGATCAGGTCGTAGAAGCCGTTGAGCATATTGACCCAGCCCTCGCCCACCACCGGGTCGATCCTCGCCTTCATCTTGTTGAACCGGGAGAGCACATCGGGGTCCCTGGTGGCCGCATCGAAGGCCTTCTGGAGGATAGCCAACCGGTCCTTGGGCATGCCCGGAGGAGCAGTGACCACCCGGTGCGCCGCAAGCACCGTCAGGTTCGGATGGCCCAACTCCCCGATGGTGGGCACGTCCGGGAAGTCCGGCGAGCGTTTGTCCAGATAGACCCACAGGGGCCGCATGTCGCCTTCGTGGACGAAGCGCATCTGGCCCGGGGAGTCCAGGCCCAGGGCCCGGGCGTGGCCTTCGCCCCGGACGATGGCCATGTTCGACTCCGGCGCGCTCCGGTAGCCCAGGATGAACTTGTGGTTGAACTTCAGCACCGATGCGGTCAGGGCCTCGGTGACCCACGCGGTGCCGCCGACTCCCGTGCCGGTAATCAGCACCTCTGTCGCCTTCTGCATGTCTTCCAGGCTCTGGAACGGCGTCTTGGCGCCTACCGCGAAGACGTAGGGGCCGGCGGAGATCTGCCCGATCCAGGAGAACTCCTTCAGGCGGTACTCCGGCTTGGTGGGACTGAACAACTCGGAGATGATGGCCCCGGGAATGTTGACCGTAGAGATGGTGTAGCCGTCAGGCTTGGCGCCCCAGGTGAGGTTCCAGGCGATGTTGCCGCCCGCTCCGGGGCGGTTGCGGATGATGATGTTGACGCCCAGCGCTTTCTTCATGCCGATGATCATGGCGCGGCTGTGCAGGTCGAACCCGCCTGCCGGGCCGTAGGGGATCAACCACGTGATGGTCCGGTTCGGGAACTTCTCCTCCGCCAGGACCGCCTGCGCCGGCGCGAACGCCCAGCAGACCATCCAGACCAACGCCCATCCGATAACATGACGACTCATAGGCCACCTCCTTGCCGATTGCCGTATCCTCGATCGGAACCGCGTGGATTAAACACGAGCCTGTGGCGTCTGTCAACGACCGCTGCACGGGCGGCTGCCGCGCGGTTCGTCCAACCGGCCGTTCGGGGTCCCGACCCCGGCTCTGCCGGTACAGGAAAACAGACGGAATGATACTCATAAACCGTGGACTTAACGTCGTCACATATGATCGGTTGGCGTCATGGACGCAAAGGTCGCTGACGACATCAGGGTCGCTTTCGGACAGAGGGTGCGGCTCCTGCGAAAGCGCGGAAACCTCTCCCAAGAGCAACTTGCGTTCAAGTCCGGCCTTGATCGTACCTATGTCGGCGGAGTGGAACGGGGCGAACGCAACATCAGCATCATCAACGTCGAGAAAATCGCTCGCGCGCTCGACGTTCCATCGAAGGACCTCTTCGACCACGAAGCGGACGCGCCGTGATTGCCAAGTCCCCGACCGATTTGAGCGTGGAGACCTTCCTCGTCCTGCGCAACCGTTTCTTCGACGCCGCGACAAACCCGAGCCGCTACTCCTTGCGGGACAAGCTCAATACACAGGACGACCCCTTTGACGAGCATGTCTTCAAGGTCCTCGAAACCGGTCTCCGCCACGGAGTCAAGGTTGCCAAGGCCAACGGACCCCTCATCACCCCCGATCTGGCCGTCTATCGACCGGCCATGTGCAACCGTGCGTCCCGGGCCGACCTGCGTGCGGACCCGAGCCGCATCCTCGGCCTGGAGGTCAAGAAACTCGAACGCCAGCGCTCCGGCGACATCGCCCGCGATTCGGGGCTGGACTACAACACCACGCCACCGTGCGGCACCGTTCGCGTTTACGCCCTTGACGATGTCGTCCTCGACGTCAAGGGTTACTACCTGTTCGTCTGCCAAGAGCCTGTACCGGGCGCGCGGCGGACCTATCGTTTGACCGCCCTTGCCTTATGCGACGGGGATCTGCTGGACGCGGATTTCGACCGTTATCTCTCGATTGTCGGGCGGCGCTCCAAGGAGATCGGCCTTGGCACTTATGGAGACGGCGCCAACCGGGTTCGACCCATGATGGTTTTCGCCAACCCTCTTGGCGCGGCCTTCCTCGATCGCCGCTCAACGTTGATCCACGCCCGGGACGACCTTGAGACCGAGTATCCGTCCTTGCGTCGAGTCGGGGCCATCGAGCGCACCGTGCCGAACGAGAGCACTCCCGGATACAGGGTCTTTCATTGTTACCGAGACCGTCGCGACGCGGGCGACGACCGATCTTTCCACAAGTGCGATCCCTTTCCCATTCCGCGACGCTCCGACAGGACCATCGCGCGCGGGCGCTTCATCGTCCATGTTCGCCCGTCTCGCTGACGTCGAAAGAGTCGATCATGTCATCGACCTTGGCGGTCCGGTCTTCCAGGAATGCGCGGGCTGTTCGATGATCGTCGCAGGTGGACAGGAAACGAATGATCTGGGCCATGACCACGACCCGGATGTCGTTACGGCTCAACTTGCGGCCAACTCGACGCAACCGGCTGATCTGCCCGTCGGCAACCTTGACCGCCTGCGCCCAAGCGTCTTCACGGTCCTGCAAACGAATCAGGACGTCCTCCCGCTTGCGGCAAACCAAGATGATGTCGAGGTCGATGGGTTCCCGGGCCTGGCTTTTCGGCATGGCGACGGACATTTCCGCCTTGATGGGATGGGCCGCCACGATCGCCATGCCCGCTTCCGTCACCGCGTCGAAGACGCTGCTCCAGCCCTCGGGCCGGGAATGGTGATAGGTGAACACGAGGAGCCCGCCGGGCTTCAGGACGCGGCGGCATTCCCTCCAGATTGCGCGCAGTCGGGTCGTGAACTCGCCGGCCTCGGTCTGTTGGACTTCCCGCTCGGACCGAGTGGTTGTCGAACGCCGTTCCGGAGGCTCCAGGATGTACTGCTGCCAGACGTGGAAGAAGTCCGCGAGTTGGGAGTAGTGCACGTTGTCGAAGAAAGGCGGGTCTGTGATCACGGCATCGACGGAGCCTTCCGAGAGATCCGTGTTGCCTGAATCGCCACACGACAGATAGACTCGTCCTCCGGCGTCAAAGGCGTCGAAGCTCTCGGTTATCGGATATCCAATGGGCTCGGACAGGCCGAAAACCTTTCTCGTGGAGGGCTTGCCGTTCTTCCTGACCACAGCGATCTCGAAGGGATCTTCACAATAGTCGATGGCGCGCAGGACCCGGCTCCCGAACAAGGTGGAGAACGCGCCCGAGCTCCGGGGTGTGCCCCAGGGATTGGCCTCCAGGGGGGTACGTTCGGGTTTCAGGACGTGGTGCGAGAACATGTGCCTGACTGCGCCCGTTCCCTCGCCCTTGTAGGACGCAAACATGTTGTTGAATTCCAGCACGCCCGAGAACAGACAGACAAACAGGTCTCGCAACGGCTTGCCGTTTATCGACCGAATCCGGTCGGCCAATATGTCCAGGCACAGGAGCTGGCGTTCGTTGAACATCTCACGCCAGCGTCGATAACCGTAATTGATGGCTTGGTTCGTGTTGTACCCGGGCTTCAATTCCCCTTCGGGAAGAGCGCTCTCCCTCCCCTTCAATGCGGCAACGGCTTCCTGGTATCGCGCCAAATCGAAGTCATCGGCCGGCAGGTAGCGCTTTTCGCCGGAAGCGGTGAGAACCAGCTTTGCGTACAGCCGATGTTCAGGCGGCCGTCCCGCTTCGCGGGCCACCTTGGCCGCCGGAAAGACATGCCGACAGTGCGGGCACGTAACCTTCGCCCCGTTGGCCGGCGCCCTGTTGGGATCATGGACGTAGCGGCAGGCGCCGCACGTCACCTCCTCCGCGTCGTGGCGCGTCCGGTTCAGTGCGCCACAGGACGGACAGACGGCTTGCGCGATGGGGTATCGTCGCGGGTCGGCGTGACGTGCAAAAACGTAGGAATGGAACAGATCCACTGCCTCTTTGCAGTTCGGACAGTCCAGCACCTTGACCCAGAAGTAGTACAGGCATTGCGCTTTCTCTCTCCCGGGCAAACGCGCCTCGTAGAAGTGTCGTATCCTTGCCGCCACGTCGCGCTCGATGGCCTTGAACTCCTGGATCGCCTGGGTGCGGGGATGGAGCGCCAAGGCGTTCTTGACGATGAAATGGGCTACCGGGTTGATGTCGCGTCCGACGGCCCGACAACCCAGTTTCAGAGCCTCGCCGACCGTCGTGCCACTACCCATGAAAGGGTCGAAGACCACCGTACCGGGAAACCGCACCGGTCGATGGAAACTGACCTTCACATCGGTCCCGGCCGGCGTCAGGGTACCGATTACAATGGCCCGGAAGACCGATCCCAGGCGTTGCGCCCACCATTTGTGCATGTGGTAGAGAGGGCGGTTGATCTCCTTGCGCCAACTCTCCAATTCGGCAACGTCCGAAAATTCCTCGAACGGAAACCCGTCCTCTTCAATGGCGGCTCGCTCGCCCTTGTTCCGGATTCGGACCGACGTTGCGCTGTCTTCGGTGACGTAGAGTGGCAAAGGGAGGGTCATGGCGGGTCATCTCTTCACGATTTGCTGTAGGGTCAGTGGGGTTACGGCAGTTTCAGACACCATATCCTCTTGCCGAAGCCTGGTCAAAGGCTGAAGGATTCACCTGTTCTTTGGCCGTCACATAGGCAATACAGAGACGAAGGCCCCGCTTGGTCGTCCGCTCGTGCCGCTCGGCGTCAAGTGGCCGGTTCGAGCAGGGCGCCGGCGCCGGTGGGCCTGTCGCAGACTTCCGGGCGTTGCTCGATATATTCGAGCAGGGCCTCTGCGGCCCATTGGTGGCCGGCGGGGTTCCAGTGGCCGTCGTGGGGCCATTGGGCGTCCGTGAGCCTGGCGCCCCGGCGGAGGATGTAGTCGGCCTGGTCGATGACGGGAATGCCCAGGGCGGCGGCCATTTCGCTCAATCGCTCGAACATGGGGGCTCCGCGGGTCTTCAGCGTATGCGTCGTCAGGATGACCAGGTTGGCGCCGTCACGGTCGGCGCGCTCCTTGAACTGCTCCAGCGCGAAGGCGGTGTATTGCAGGCCGTCCTCGAAAACGGGGGCGGACCAGAACCGCAAGGAGTCGGGCTGTCGCGCCAGGGACTCCATCATCCTGATGAGCCACTGTTCCTCGTCAGGAGGAGACAGGGCATTCCTCTTGGCGCGCAACCAGAGGGCAAGCCACGAAAGCTCCACCGCCTTCTCCATGGCGCGGGCAGCCCACGACGCCGGGGGCCAGGGACTCCATTCCCGGGGAAGGAACCATGCCAACTCCAGTGTCCCGTCCGAGCGCCTTCTCACCGTGAGGTTTTTTTTCCGGCCCGACCTTCTCGTCCCCACGATCAGCGGCGCGTTGTTGATGAAATCATTGTTCACGAAGACCAGCACGAGCAGTTTGGGACGGAGGCGCCGGGCATATTCGTCGTAGAACGGCAGTTGGCGGACTTGGCCGGTATTTCCTATCCCGAAGGCCGAAGTCGTGACGTCCAGGCGGGGCAACCGGTCGGCGGCGAGTTCTTCGAGGCGAACGTGGAGCTTGTGGTCGATGGGGACCTCTCGCGCCTCCACGAAGGAGTCGCCGATGACGGAGACGTGGCAGGTTGCCGCGGCGCGTTCGGGGCTCGGGGGTTCCCGGTCGAGGAAGCCCAGGCTGTTGGTGCGGGAGACGTTCCAGAAGTCGAGCCGGTTGGTATAGCGTATCTCCGTGTCCGGGGGCCTGAGATAGCCTACGTTCGGGACGAATTCATCGGGGAGTGTCGATACCATGAACGGCGCGGTCAGGCGGAACCAGGCTTCTCCGGCCAACGCCGCCAGCGCGACGCCCGCGACCAGCAGAAACGCGCTCCGGCCGAGCAGGCGCAGCACACGAGGGGTCCGCCGGGCCGCACTACTGTGGGGGGCAGCAATCATATCCGTCTTTCACCCCGGATTATCCGCTCACTCGACCACCGCGGCAGTACGTGCAGGGCGCCGGCGCCGGTGGGCCCGTTGCAGACTTCAGGACGTTGCTCGATATATTCGAGCAGGGCCTCTGCGGCCCATTGGTGGCCGGCCGGGTTCCAGTGGCCGTCGTGGGGCCATTGGGCGTCCGCGAGCTCGGCGCCCTGGCGCAGGATGTAGTCGGCCTGGTCGATGACGGGAATGCCCAGGGCGGCGGCAATTTCGCTCAATCGCTCGAACATGGGGGCTCCGCGGGTCTTCAACGTGTGTGACGCCAGGATGACCAGCTTGGCGCCGTCGCGGTCGGCACGCTGCCGGAACTGTTCCAGCGCGAAACGGGTGTATCCCAGGGCGTCCTCGAAAAAGGGAGGCAGGTCCCTTCGAGCGAAGACTCGAACCATGTCGCGCCGAGTGGTGGGCCGCCATCCTTCGAGCAGCGCGGCATGGCCGGGCTGCCGTCTCAGAGCCTCCACGTTCTCGACGAACCGGCGATCCCGGTGGTCCGGTCGAGGAAACAGGGCATTCTTCTTGGCGCGCAACCAGAGGGCAAGCCACGAACGCTCCACCGCCTTCTCCATGGCGCGGGCAGCCCACGACGCCGGGGTCCGGGGACTCCCTTCCCGGGGAAGGACCCATGCCAACTCCAATGCCCCGTCCGAGCGCCTTCTCACCGTGAGCTTCTTTTTCCGGCCCGATCTTCCCAACCCCCCGATGACCGGCGTGTTGTCAGGGAGGTCATTGGCAACGAAGACCAGCACGAGCAGTTTGGGATGGAGCCGCCGGGCATATTCGTCGTAGAACGGCAGTTGCTGGACTTGGCCGATACCACTCAACCCAAAGGCCGAAGTCGTGATGTCCAGGTGGGGCAACCGGTCGGCGGCGAGCCCTTCGAGCCGGACATGGGACTTGTCGTCGATGGGGATTTGCAACGCCTCCACGAAGGAGTCGCCGATGATCGAGACGTGACAGGTTGCTGCGGCGCGTTCGGGGCTCGGGGGTTCCCGGTCGAGGAAGCCCAAGCTGTTGGTGCGGGAGACGTTCCAGAAGTCGAGCCGGTTGGTAAAGCGTATCTCCGTGTTCGGGGTCCTGACATAGCCTACGTTCGGAACGAATTCATTGGGGACCCGCGATATCATGAACGGCACGGTCAGCCGCAAGTATGCCTCTCCGGCCAACGCCGCCAGCGCGACGCCCGCCACCAACAGAAGCGGGTTCCGGCCGATGAGGCGCAACGCACGGCGGCGCCGGCCACCCTGAGGGGAAGAGGTCATGCCCGTCTTTCACCCCGGATTACCCGCTCACTCGACCGCCGCGGCATGCACGCGCGGGGCGCTTCACGCCGTCCGGCTCTTGAAGTAGCTCAGGTCCCCCTGCCCTTCGCGCAGGATCTCGACGGTGTCGTCCACCAGCGAGACCACGCTGGAGGCCTGCACCGGAAGGGTCCCGCATTCCATGATCAGGTCCACCCGATGCCCGAAGATGCGTTCCAGGTCCGCGGGGTTGGTGACCACCTCCTCGTTGCTCTCGTTGGCGCTGGTGCTCACCACCGGGTTGCCGAGCCGCTCCACCAGGGCGAGGGGCACCGGGTGGTCCGGTATCCGCACGCCCACGGTCTTCTGCTTCGACTGGAGCACCCGGGGGGTTTCCCGGGTGGCCGTCAGCACGAAGGTGTAGGGTCCCGGCAGGAAGCGTTTCAGGATGCGGTGCACGAAGTTCGACACGTGGCCGTAGCGGCTGACCTGGACCAGGTCCGAGCACACGAACGACATGGGCTTGTCCGCGTCGCGGCCCTTGATGCGGCGGATGCGCTCCACCGCGGCCTTGCTGGTCGCGTCGCAGCCCAGGCCGTAGATGGTGTCCGTGGGATAGACGATGACGCCCGCCCGCTGCAGCACCTCCACCGCCCGGTCCACGTGCCTCCCCTTCAGGTGTTGCGGGTCCACGCTCAGGGTGATGGCCATGGGAACTCCTGACTCCTTTCAGGGGGACGACACGTCGGTGCGCCGGGTCATGAACAGGTCCGCGGGCAGCCGGGTCCCGAGCTTCCGCTTCCGGGCCTCCTCCAGCACCAAGTGGCCGATGGCGGCGAACTGGACCCCCATGCCGCAGTTGTTGTTGTGATGGGTGATCTCCGAGCCGGTGGTGCGTCCGGCAATGACGCCGTTGACCAGGTCGCCGAGCTCGTGGAGGTGTTCCCAACCGATGATGCCCTTGCGCAGCGGCGAGATGAGTTCCGGTTGCTCGTCGATCTCCACCTGCTCCTTCGAGTTCACCACGATGAGGTCGCAGTTTTCGATGGCCGTGTCGTCCAGCTCCCTGCGCTTGTCGAATCGGTCGGGGCCGATCATGGAGATGAGGTGGGTGCCGGGCTCCAGCCAGTCGCCGTCGAACACCGGGTCGCCGGAGTTGGTGGCGGTGACCACGATGTCCGATCCCTCCACCACCTCCCGCGGATGCCGCACCGCCCTGGCCTTCACGCCGTAGCGCCGGGCCGCTTCCCCGGCGAAGCGCTGGCGGTTCTCCGGGCGCAGGGAAAAGACCTTGACCTCCCGGATCTTGCGGACCGCGCACAGGGCGGCCACCTGCCCGTGGGCCTGGGTTCCGCTGCCGAAGACGCCCAGCACCGAGGCGTCCTCACGGGCCAGGTACTTGGCCGCCGCCCCGCTGGTGGCCCCCACCCGCAACGCCGACAGGTAATGGTCGTGGACGATGCCCTTGAGGACGCGGTCCCGGATGCTGAACAGCAGCACGAAGCCGGCGAAGTCCCCGGGGAACTCCATGCGGCTCCCGCCGTCCCGGTTGCGGAAGCGGATCTGCGAGGAATCCACCCGGACCGCGGCGGTGTCGAAGGCCGGCACCGCCCCCGGGATGACGTTCAGCCAGTACCAGGCGCGCTCCCGGCCCTCCAGCGGCAGGTGCAGCCGCCGCCGGGGAATCCCCTCGGCGATCTTGCGTCCCAGCTCCCGGTACGCCGTCTCCACCGCCTCGACGATCTCCCCCATGTGGAGGAGACCCTCCATGTCTTCGTTGGTCAGGACCAGGACGTCATCGTCGGCCATTGTGGACCTCGTGGGCGGCGCCAGGCGGGATCAGGCGTCCGCGGGGGTGTCGTCGTCCCGGCCGTGGAGGGCGAACCAGTAGATGCCGTTCATGTAGCGCCAGCGCCGGACCGTGGCCTCGCGCACCGAGTCCACGGCCTGTTGCCGGAGCTCCGGGGTGTCGCAGTACTTCTCCACCAGCGCGAGTCCCCTGGACCCGTGCACCGCGTCCGCCTCGATGTGCTCCTCGAAGAAGCGGATCTCCCTGGCCCCGGCCGGGTAGCCGTAGTGCTCCCGGAGGGCCGGCGCCACCTTCTGGCAGATGCCCAGGAACTGGGACTCCAGCCCCACGAACATGGCCGCCAACGCGGCCTGCCAACGCCGCTGGTAGACCACCCGCCAGCCCCAGTTCTGGAGCCCCTCGGTGCTCGGCAGCACCGGGTAGTCGTCCACGCACTCCCGGGGCAGGCCGCTGGCGTCCACGTAGTCCTTCAGCATGTCCAGGTGCCGGTCGTCGGGGTTCTCCTCGTCGCCCAGGTTCTCGTACAGGAACGCCTTGGCGTCCCGGTGGGGCACCTGGGAAGCCTCGTAGGCCATCCAGTCCAGGTAGTCGCTCACGTAGTGGTAGTGCTGGGTGCAGTAGATGGCCGTCTGCTCCCGGGTGAGCTCCCCCCGCGCCCACTTCTCGAAGAACGGGTGGTCCCGGCTGTGCCTGGCGTCCCGAACCGCGATCAACTCCTCGCCGAAGCCCATGGAACCTCCCGGCCGCCTACGGTCCCGCGGCCCGCTGCAGCGCGCCGTAGAAGTCCCGGTAGGGCGCGCCGGCGATCTCCTGGGGCAGTTCCCGGACGATCTCCACCGTATAGGCCTCGGGCAGGGCCACCCCCACCACGGTGCGGACCGAGAGGCGGTCGCCCGGGCCGCGGCCCGGGTGGACCACGCCCACCACGTGCCTCAGTCCGTACTTGCCGCGGCCCGGCCCCAGGTCCCTCAGCACCAGCGGCGCCTCGACCCCGGTCCTGAGGTCCCCGGGCCGGCGCACGAAAGTGTCCCATGCCCGGGGCTCACCGCTCGAAGCCATAGTCGCTCCAGTTCCCGAGCACCTTCTCCCGCACTTCCTTCGAGAAGATGGAATCCAGGGTCGCCTTCACCGGCACCTCCCACTCCCGCGACCATTCGCCTGGCCAGGTGCAGTCGTACAGCACCGTGGCCCCCTTCTGCGCCGCCCGCTCCGCCTGGCTGTAGCAGGGCGTCAAGGTATTGGCGCGCCCTTCGTAACGGACCACGTGGATGCCGTTGGCCGGGTGGCACTTGGTGGAGAAGGCGTGCAGGACCTTGCCCATGTCGAACACGTCCGTGTCCGTGTCCACCAGGAAGAGCTTCGAGAGCAGCGCCCGGCGCGAGGTGAGCACCGAGAGCACCTTGTCCGCCACCTCCTTGCCGCCGTAGTCCACCCCGATGACCGCCAGGTGCACGGCGCCCTCGGGCGGGACGTACACGTCCCGCACCGGCACTCCGTGGCGCTCCAGCCGCCGCTTGATGGCCAAGGCGCCGGAAAGCGCCGTGACCGTGGAGCTGTCGTCCTTGTAGCCGGTGGCGTCCACGGTGAGCACGGGGTCCCGCCGGTGGGTGATGGCCGCGGCGCGGAACAGCACGCCGTTCCCCATCTCCCCGGTCCGGTACCCCGGGTACTCGCCGTAGGGGCCTTCCAGCCCTACCCGGTCGGGCAGCAACTCTCCTTCGATGACGATCTCGGAGTGGGCCGGCACGAGCAGGTCGCTGGTCTCGCAGCGGACCAGCTCCACCGGCCTGCCGCGCAGGCCGCCGGCGAGGCTCGCCTCGTCGCCCCCCAGGAAGTAGGTGGCCGCGGCCGCGAAATGGGACAGGGGGTCCGCGCCGATGGCGATGGCCAGGGGCATGGGCTTTCCCTTGGCCACGTAGTGCTCCTGGAAGACCTTGCCCAGGTGGCTCGTGGGCCTCGGGAAGCCGGTCAGGTGGCGGGCGTCATAGACCATGAACCGGTACATGCCCCAGTTGACCCACCCGCTGTCCGCGTCCCGGGAGACCACCAGGTCCCAGGTGCCCAGGTAACGGCCGCCGTCGCCCTCGTGGAGCATGGGCGTGGGCAGGTCGAACAGGTTGGCCTCGGAGCCCTTGCGCACCACCTCCTTGCACGGCGCCCGTTGGACCTCCACCGGCTCCACCGGGGTGGTCTCCCCCTTCTCGTAGGCTTCGTAGATCTCCCGCACCGAGGCGGTGGGGGCGAGCCCCAGGGCGATGGCGATGCGCCGCCAAGTGGCCACCGGGTTGACGAACACCGAGACCTCGCCCACGTAGTCCGAGACGCGCTTGAACCACACCGCGGGGCCGTCCTTCTCGCAGGCCAACCGGCTGACGGCGCCGAGCTCCAGGTCCCAGCTCACCTCCCGTTCCACCTCCACCAAGTCGCCGGACCGTCGGAGCGCGTCCATGAAGCTGCGGTTGTCGTCGAAAGTCATGGTGTCGAAAGAGCGGTTCGGGGAGCGCCGACGGGCCTGGAGCACGCGGCGGCGCCGGTTTCCGGCCACGAGCCCCGCCGGGCGCTCAGGACTCCCGCCTGTCCCGGATGCGTTTCACCTTGATGCGGTTCTCGACGCCCAGGGACCCGGCCAACTCGCCCGGCGCCAGGAGCACCGCGTCCATGGTCAGATTGGTAGCAACTTTCAGTTCCCTTTCCAACCGTTGCCGGACCTCCGCGGCCGGGCCGCAGCCGGGCCGCATCTCCACCTCCACCGTCAACCGGTCCTGCCGTCCCGCCCGGTCCACCGTGACCCTGTACTCCCGGGTGAGTTGCGGCAGGCGCTCCAGCGCGGTCTCCACCGAGGTCGGGTAGAACGGGATGCCGCTGACCTTCACCATGTCGCTCAGGCGGCCCCTGAGCCCGGAGATGCGCCGGAACGTCCGCCCGCACGGGCAGGGGTCGTCCAGGAACGCGCACACGTCCTCGATGTTGTACCGGACCACCGGCGCCGCCTCCTTGAAGAGGCAGGTCACCACCAGCACGCCATCGCTCCCCCGCGGCGCGGGCTCATGGGTGGCCGGGTCCAGCACCTCGAAGATGTAGGCGTCCTCGTTCACGTGGTATCCGTTCCGCTCCTCGCACTCGAACGAGGGGGCGCCGGTCTCCACGCTGCCGAAGTTGTCGTACGCGGTCACGCCCCAGCGGCTCTCGATGGCGCGCCGGGCGGCCTCGGTCATGGTCTCGGAGGTGTGGATGGTGCGCCGCAGGCGGAAGTCCTTCCTCGGGTCGAACCCCTGCCCCTCGGCCACGTCCGCCAAGTGGAGCACGTAGGAGGGGGTCCCGGCGAGCACGGTGGCGCCCCAGTCCCGGGCGATCTTCACCTGCCTCTCGCTGGGGGTGACGCTGCCGCTGCCCGTGGGCACCACCAGCGCCCCGAGCCGCATGGCCCCCTCGGAGGCGGTGAACCCGACGATGAAGAGGGTGTAGGCGAACAGCACCTGGAGGATGTCCCCTTCCCCGACCCCCTGCGCGTGGAAGCGCCGGCCCCACAGCCGGGCGATGACCTCCCAGTCGTTCCGCGTGAAGAAGAAGGGCTTGGGGTTGCCCGACGTGCCCGAGCTGGCCTGGACTCGCACCGCGGCGAAGTCGCCCTGGTAGTCGCCAAAGGGAGGATGGCGCCGCAGGCTGTCCTCGAAGTCGCCCTTGCGGACCACCGGAAGCTTGCGCACGTCGTCGGCCGTGCGGATGTCCCCGGGCTCCAGCCCGGCCGCCTTCCAGCGGTCGCGGTAGAACGGGACGCGATCCCAGCAGCGCCGGACCAGCGCCGCCAAGCGCTCTCCCTGCATCCGCCGGAGGGCTTCCCGCGGCGCGGTCTCGATCTTCAGGCTCTCCGGAGCGCTGGGGTACATCTCCGCCACCGGACGGTCCTTGCCTGGCGGGGGTCGGGCGCGCGCCTTGCGGATGCGAGCGCCTTCACGCCCGGGGTTCGACGAGCGTTACCGCGCCGGTCTCCGCGTCGTAGCGGCGCCGCCGGATCCGGTCGAGGTCCGCGCTCAGGAACCGGAACACCACCGCGGGCGTCTCCGTGGCATGGGTGGAATGGATCTGGCCCGCCAGGTAGGGATACACGACGCCGGGTCCGAGTCGATGGACCTCGGCGGCGCGCAACCCCGCCCGGTCGGCGCTCCCGCCGTCGTCGGTCCGCTCGTAGAGGGTGATCTCGGTCAGTCCCCGGTAGGCGCCGTACACCACCCAGCAGGGCCCGTGGTCATGGGGCGGGTTGCCGTGCCCCCGGGGATGCACGTGCCCCATCTGGATGAAGCCGTAGTCCGGATCCCGGTAGAGCTCCCTGGACGGGCTCGCGTCGCGGATGAGGCGCGCCATCCAGGGGTCGCCGGGACTCGTGGACGCGAGCATCCTCTCCATGGCCGACTTCACCCGGAAGGGCAACGCCGCATCGCGGCCGCCACTCCAAAGCGACCGTATCTCCTCGATGTAACGGTCGAACGCGCCGCTTCCTGCGGCCAGGTCAAGCGCCATCGCGCACCTCCCTGGATCCCGGCTCGCCCGCGGCCGGGAACCCCAGCTTTTCCTTCACCAGATAGAGCGGGCGGCGCTTCACTTCGCCATAGATGCGCCCCAGGTACTCCCCGAGCACGCCCATGAGCATGAGCTGCACGCCGCCGAGGAACAGGACGGCGATGAAGACCGAGGCCACGCCGCTGACCCAGGCGTTGGTGCTGAGCCGGACGAATACGGCATAGACGATACCCGACAGGGCCAGCCCGGAGATGACGAAGCCGACCCAGGTCGCCAGGCGCAGGGGCATGAAGGAAAACGACACGATGCCGTCCACGGCCAGGCTCAGCATCTTCCTCAATGGCCACCCGGTCTTGCCCGCGAGACGAGCCTGGTTCCGGAAGGGAACCGGCTCCTGGCGGAAGCCGACCCAGGCCACCATACCCCGCATGAAGCGGTCGTGCTCCGGCATGGCAAGCAAGACGTCCACTACCCTGCGGTCCATGAGCCGGAAGTCGCAGGCGTTGACGGGAATGGCGATGTCGGAGATGCGCGCCATGAGGTAATGGAAGACGCGGGACGACCAGCGTTTGAAGGCGGTATCGCCCTTGCGTCCGAGGCGCGCGCCGTAAGCGACGTCCACCCCCTTGCGCCAGCGTTCGACCATTTCCAGGATGACTTCGGGGGGGTCCTGGAGGTCGGCGTCGATGGATACGATGGCGTTGCCGCGGGCGTGCTGCAAACCGGCCGTGAAGGCCGCGTGTTGGCCGAAATTGCGCGACAGGGCCAGCACCCGTACCCGGTGGTCGTCGCGCTGGAGCCCTCGCAAAAGGCGCAATGTGTCGTCCTCGCTGCCATCGTCCACGTAGATGATCTCGAAATCGCTATCGGGAACCTGCGCAAGGACGGACGTCAGATGGCGATGGGCCTCGGAAACGACCGCTTCCTCGTTGAAGCACGGAACGACCACGGACACGAGGGCGCAGGTTCGGTCGCATGTCCGAGGCGGTGATGTCGAAGAGTGGGTGTCCATGTGAAGTACGCCGCTGCGTTCCTACCGTCAGGGGCGCCCACTGTCAACGGTAGCCGGTCCGGCTCACCGGTATCTCTACTTCCCAGTGGTAATACGACTTCTCGCGGTATCGGCGCAGGGTCCGTCCCGTCCTGATGCCCGAGACGGGATAATCCGGGAGTGAAAGGACGGAGATGCACTTCCCTTCGAACAGCACGGGGAGCCTGCCGAACCGGAGGGCAGGATTGCCGGAGCCGTACCGCAGGCGCCATCTGGGCAGGTCCTTCAGGTCTTTCGGGACCACCTCCACGAAGAACCCGTGTTCCACGTCCTCCCAGACGCAGGGATCCCTGACGTGGACCAGCGCGTCGTCACCGAGATGGACGTCGAACCAGGAGCGCGCCGCAGGTTCCCCGGACACCGCCCGTTGGTGCGTAGCCCGGTAGAGATCCACCAGATCGCCAGCGCCCGCCGAATCATACAGGAACACCTGCTGGTTCCCGGGTGTGAGCAGGGCGTCGGTCTCCAGGCGGTCGTGGCCGACGATGAAGTCCGCGGCGCGGGCGGCGGCTTCCAGGTCAAGCGATCGCGTCAGGACGCTTCCGGCAAGATAGTAGCTCCATCCGTGCTGCGGGTGCGTGATCTGCCTGAACCATTCCGGCTCGACGGACCCGAGGAGCAGGACCACCTTTCCCCGGGTGGTCTCGCGGATGGCCCCGAGTTCGGCCATGGCCGTCCGCTGGAGATCCACCCCACGGGGATCAAGCCGCCGTCGTTGATCCATCTGGAAGGCAGAGGCCACGAAGGCGAGCAGCGCCGCAACCGCAAGGCCGACCACCGGCCCACGCCCCCAGCGCCGGCGCACGTACAGCAGCAGCAGCGAATACAACACCAGCGGCACGCCCACGTAGTACAGGGCCTCGTGTGCGTGGCCGAGGTGCGCCACGTTATGGCGCATGGGCAGCGCCCAGCAGAACCCCGACAGGGCAAGGGTGGCCAGCAGCAGGCGGTGGCGCCGGACCAACAGCGGCCCCGCAAGCCGAACCACCACCAAAGAGGCCACCGCCGCCAGCAGCAACGACACGACGTAAACCGACAACTCCGGCCACGAAAGGCCGGTCTCCGAAAAGGGGACCGACGGAAACAACCCCCGCAAACCCGCCCCCCAGTCGCTCACCACCAGGGGGACCGACGCCACCCGGACACGATAGAACTGCTCTCGCAGGAAGCGCAGCCACCACCCGGGGTCGAAGGAGGCCTCCACCTCCGGGTCCAGTCCGGTGCGCCTGAGCATGGACCGGAACGAAGGCAGTTCGCTCACCGGGGTCTCGCCTCGGAACGCGGTGTACTCGTTGGCGAAGTTGAAGCTCAGGACGGCCATGCCGAACAGCAGTGCGGCCAAGCCAAGGGCCGCGTAGCGGCTGCGCAGCACCGCCGCCCCCACCGAGCGCAAACGCGGCCACATCGCGGTTCCGTCCTTCCACGCCCGGACCGCCTCGCCCGCCAGGCCCAGGAGGAGGAACGGCAGCAGGAACGCATACACGCGCCACCCCAGCAGCAGCGCAACGCCGGTCTTGGCCAGCAACTGGGGGAACCGTCCCTCCTGCACGAACACCACCATGCCGTGGAAGGCCAGCAGGACCGCGAACAGGTCCACGCCGTACTCCACCGAAACCGCGTTGCCGTACAACAGCATGTAGTAGGAGGAGAAGGCCGCGAGGGTGGCGGCCAGCGCCGCCCAGCGGTGGGAGGTGATCCGTGCGAGGGAGTGGAAGGCCAGGACCGCAGCAGCGCTGAACAACAGCAACATGAGCATGCGGGCGGCCAGGACCTTGGCCCACAGGTCGTTTCCGAAAGGAAGGATGGCGAGTTTGATGAGTGCGTAACCGCCCACGGGGAAGCGGCTGTACATCTCGTAGGCGGGGGCCCCGCCCGGTCCCGGGCGCAGCCGGTAGAACAACCGGAAACGGTGGTCGGAGGACAGGTTCTCGGCAATCGCCAGGTTGTTCACCATGTTCCAGTTCGGGCTGCCGGGACGGTGGTACAAGTATCCCTCGTCCATGCTGCACAGGAACAACGTGGACAGCGCGAGCAGCAGCAACCACAGGGGGAGGCGTTCTCCGGCGGCGCCATGCGTCGGACGATCCCCGCCCTTGACAACCCCGGACCGTTCATGGATCATCGGCGCGTTCCTTCTCCCCGGCCTGCCGGGGAAGCAACCATGGTCCTCGCTCTCGACAACCGGGACGTGCAACGGCTCCTCGACATGGGGCGGTGCATCTCGGCCCTCGACGAGGCCTACCGGGACCTCGGCGCCGGCGCCGCCGTCACCAGTCCCAGGATCGACCTCCTCACCCCCGATTCCCACGTGGACGCGGACGGCGCCGTGTTGCCGGGCTGCCACATGCTGAAGACCATGTCGGCGGCCACCCGGAAATACGCCGCCATCCGGTTCCTTACGGACAAGGTCTTCTGGCGCGAGCGCGACGGCGTTTTTCGCCGGGAGCGAACCCCCGGGACCCGGAGGGCCCACAGCGTCACCCGGGGCCTGATCCTCCTGTTCGGGGTGGAAGACGGCGACCTGCTCGCGCTGGTCAGCGAAGGGCACATCCGTAACCTCCGCGTGGGAGCCGCGGCCGCCCTCGCCGCCAGACACTTGGCCGGCGCCCGATCCGCCACCGTGGGCCTGCTCGGGACGGGCTTCATGGCCCGCGCCCACCTGGACGCCCTGCGAACCGCGCGGAACATCGAGTCCGTTCGAGTTTTCAGCCCCAACCCCTTGCACAGGCAACGCTTCGTCCAGGAACTCGAAACCGATGGAAGTCTGGACGCGGCCGCGGTGGACGCTCCCGAGGAAGCCGTCCGCGGAAGCGAGATCGTGGTCCTGGCGACCAACTCCCTTGCGCCGGTGATCGAAAGAGACTGGCTGGAACCCGGCATGTACGTGTGCTCGGTGCGCCACTGCGAGATAGCCCCCGGCGCCTTCCGCGGTTTCGACGTCCTCGCGGTCAACTCCAGGGACAACCTGGGACCCGACACCTTCATCTCCCGCTCCCGGGAGGAACCGTTCCCGGAGGAGGTCAAGCTGGACATCGAGAAGGGTTATCCGCCCGGCGACGCGGTGGAGGTGGACTGGCGCAACGTCCCCGACCTGCCGGACCTCCTGTCGGGACGCCACCCGGGCCGGACCGACCCCGCCCAGGTCACCTGCTTCGACAACAGCGTCGGTTTCGGACTCCAGTTCGCCGCGGTCGCCGGGACGGTCTATGAGGCCGCGCTGAGCCGGGGCGTCGGACGGGAGCTCCCGAACGACTGCTTCCCCGACCTGTTCTGACGGCCGGGGCCGGCGTCAGGCCAGCTTCCACTCCTGTCCTTCGATGGGGTCGCCGTCCACGCACACGTAGTCCATCTCGTCCTCGGTGCGGGTGTTGCCGGAGGCCTCGACGCGGCGGACCTCTTTCCGGTCGGCCTTGTAGGCGGCGAAGCGCAGCAGCGCCAGCGGCGTGTCGCCGGTGTTCTCGAACTGGTAGTAGTGGCCTTCGGGCAGGAGGATGCCGTCCCCTTTCCCGAGGACCGTGCGCTTCTCCTGCCTGTCGAAGAAGGTCGCCTCGCCGTCCAGCACCACGAACAGATGGTCTTCGCCGGGGTGCGTGTGCAGCTTGTTCTTCCGCCCCGGCGCGTAGTAGTTGAGGCCGCTCATCAGAACGTCCGTCCGCACCAGCGGCATGTGGCTCCGGCCGCCGGTGATGCAGGGGGTCTTCACGGTAAAGGTCTGTGCTTCCATTCCTCTCTCCTCCCGATGGTCGTTTTCCCGTTTTCCTGACGGTTCCCTTCCCACGGCATCCGATAGAGCAAGCCCGGCTCCCTGTCAACGGCGCGCCCCGGACCGCGTCGTGCGCGGACCGCCTCCGGCTCACGGAGACGGCATGAAGCCCTTGTCCAGCCATTCGCCCACGTCCGCGCCGAACCACGAGGTCGGCAACTCGCGGCCCAACCCCTTCTTCTTGCAGGCCTCGTAGATGACGGCCCCCGCGGCCGCGAACTGTATCCCGACGCCCGTGTTGCTCTTGTAGTAGATGATGTCCTCGCCGCTCTTCCGTCCCGGGTTCCCGCCGATCAGGACCTGCCCCAACTCGCAGATCCGGTCCCAGCCGATCCTTCCCTCGTCGATCAGGTCGAGCATCTCCCTCTGCTGGTTGTGGAGCGCGGTCTCCCGGTTGTTGATGACGATCAGGTCGGCTCGCGTGAAAGTGGTCGGGTCGGCCTCGGTGCGGCGGTGCACGCCGTCGCTGTTGACGATGGTGGTCACGAACTGGCCGGGCGCGAGCCAGTCCCCGTCGAAGACCGGACGGCTCGCGTTGGTGGCGCACATGACGATGTCCGCTCCTTCCACCACCGCCCTGGCGTTGTCCACCGCGCGGACCTGGACGTCGAGCTTGCCGGTCATCTCCCGGGCGAACCTTTCCCGGTGCTCCCGGGTGACGCTGAAGACGCGCACCTCCCTCACCGGGCGCACGGCGCAGATGGCGGCAAGGTTCTGCTCGGCTTCGTTGCCCGAACCGAACAGCCCCACCACCCGGCTGTCCTCCCGGGACAGGGACCGGACGGCCACCCCGGTGGTGGCCCCCACCCGCATCGCCGAAAGGCTGAAGTCGTGTATGATGGCCAGCGGCTCGGCGCTCTCCAGGTCGAACAGGAGCACGAAACCCCAACTCCGCCGCGCGGGATAGGGGAAGTCCATCCTCTTGAGCCCTTCCACCACGCGCTCCCTGACCACGATGGAGTCGTACCGGAGCGCGGCCACGCCCGAGCTCGGGACCGCGCCGGGGATGATGTTCGCCATGTAGCCGTCGGAATCCCTGTCCGGCGGCACCTTGTACCGGGTGCGCGGCTTGTTCACCGCGATTCCCCTGGCCTCTTCCGCAAAGGCGCGCTCCATGTGGTCGATGATGTCCTCCACGCGGAGCACCTCTTTCACGTCCGGATCGGCGATCAGCAGCATGGCCGGCCCTCCCTTCCCGTCTTTCGCTCCCCTGCCCTCGAAGCCGGAACCACCGGGCGCGCCCGGCTTCCGGCACGGGAACCTCCATGTGTAACAAATCAGGCAGGCCGTAGCGAGGAACGCGGACGCCCGCCGGACCCCGCGCTCGCGGAAGTCCCGCGCGGCTTGCCCGGAACGGACAGTCTGTTACACTGGACCGTCGGCGCTCGTCGAACCGCAAGGCGCGCATTCGTCAAGACGACCGGAACAGGAAGAGCACGTCCTTCGACTCCGCTACGCTCGGGACGAACGGAGACGAGGACGAACCGTTCCGACCTTCCATGAGCCGTTAGCTCAGCAGGTAGAGCATCTGCCTTTTAAGCAGAGGGTCGCCGGTTCGATCCCGGCACGGCTCACCAACCAACGCCGCAGCCACGCCCGGCGTCCGTCCCGCGGGCTGGAGCGCGCCCCAGGTTTCCAACGTCCCGGTTTTCTGCTAACCATGAATTGCTGGTCCGTATCGGTCCCCGTCGTCTAGCCTGGCCCAGGACATCGGCCTTTCACGCCGGCAACACGGGTTCAAATCCCGTCGGGGACGCCATATTCCCGCGTCGTTGGCTTCGACGCGCGCCTCGCCTCCCCCGCTTGTCCAAGGGTTCCGTATGGCGTTTTCGGGGTCCATTGGCTAGGATGGACGGGATGGAGGCCACCCTCGTCATCGTCGTGCGGCACGGGGAGACCCAGTGGAACATCGAGGGTCGGCGCCAGGGCCACCTGGACAGCACCCTCACCGCCAAGGGACGAGGGCAGGCGGAAGCCCTGGCGGAACGGTTCGGCCCGGAAAGCTGCACCGCCATCTACAGCAGCGACCTGGGCCGCGCGTTCGAGACCGCCCGGGTCATCGCGGCGCGGACCGGACACGAAATCATCCCGGACCGGCGCCTGCGCGAAAGGCACCTGGGGGTCTTCCAGGGCCTCAGCGGCGACGAGATCCGGGAACGCTACCCCCGGGAGTACGACGAGCACCGCAACAACGGCGCCGACTACGCCGTGCCCGGGGGGGAGAGCTTCCGGGACCAGACCGCGCGGAACATCCTCTGCCTGGAAGAACTGGCCCGGCGGCACCCCGGGGAGGTCGTCATGGTGGTCACCCACGGCGGCGTCCTGAGCGCGCTGTTCCGCCACACCCTCGCCATCCCTCTGGACGCCCCCCGGCGCTTTGCCTTCAAGAACGCCAGCGTCAACCTGTTCCGATACCGGGACGGCGCCTGGACCCTGGAGACTTGGGGCGACGTGAGCCACCTGAAACGGCTGGACCCCCTGGACCTGGGCTATTTCTGAGGCGTGCGGGGGCCCCTCGACCATGGGCGGGCGGCGCAGGCCCACGTTGACACGAAACGCCGGTTCGGATAGTCGTTGCTGCGGATCGGGAGCCAACGAGGGGGACCAACGGGGGTACGGGCATGGAGCAGCACAGTTCGGCCGGGGCGCGGTTCCGTCAGGCGGTGGAGGACGAACGCCCGCTCCAGGTGGTGGGGACCGTCAACGCCTACTGCGCCCTGCTGGCGGAGCGGCAGGGATTCCGTGCGCTGTACCTGTCCGGGGCGGGGGTGGCCAACGCCTCGTTCGCGCAGCCGGACCTGGGCATCACCACGCTCAACGACGTGCTCGAAGACGCGCGGCGCATCACCGGGGCCACTTCCCTGCCCCTGCTGGTGGACGTGGACACCGGGTGGGGCACGGCCTTCCACATCGCCCGCACGGTGAAGGAGATGATACGGGCCGGGGCCGCGGCCCTGCACATCGAGGACCAGGCGCAGGCCAAGCGGTGCGGCCATCGGCCCAACAAGCAGATGGTCTCCGGAGACGAGATGGTGGACCGCATCAAGGCCGCGGTGGACGCCCGGACGGACCCCCGGTTCGTGGTCATGGCCCGCACCGACGCGTTGGCCGGCGAGGGGATGGACGCGGCCCTGGAGCGGGTGCGGCGCTACGTGGAGGCCGGGGCCGACATGGTCTTCCCGGAGGCGCTCCGAACGCTGGAGGAGTACCGCGCCTTCTGCCAGGCAACGGATGCGCCTGTGCTGGCCAACCTCACAGAGTTCGGGCGCACGCCGCTCTTCTCCGTGGAGGAGCTGCGGGGCTGCGGCGTGGGGCTCGCGCTCTACCCCCTTTCGGCCTTCCGCGCCATGAGCCAAGCCGCCGTCGACGTCTATCGCGCGATCCGCGAAGAAGGCACCCAGCGCGGCCTGACGGACCGGATGCAGACCCGCGAGCAACTCTACGAGGCGCTCCGCTACCACGACTACGAGCGGAAGCTGGACGCCCTCTTCTCCAGGGGGTAGCGCCCGCCGTATCGAAAAGAACCCGGCCCATGACCGACCTTCCTCCCGTCCGCGAAGCCCGGCGCCCCGAACCCGACGCCGTGCTCTCCGACATGGCGGACTACGTCCTGGCCGACGCCCGCTTCCCGGACGAGGCCCGGGAGACCGCGCGCCTGTGCCTGATGGACAGCCTGGGCTGCGCCCTGGCGGCCCTGGACTTCCCCGCCTGCACCCGGCTGCTGGGTCCGGTGGTGCCCGGGGCGACCCTGGCCGGCGGCGCCCGCGTGCCCGGCACCCCCTACGAGCTGGACCCGGTCCAGGCTGCGTTCGACATCGGCGCCATGATCCGCTGGCTGGACTTCAACGACACCTTCCTGGCGGCCGAATGGGGCCACCCATCGGACAACCTGGGCGCCATCCTGGCGGTGGCCGACTACCTGGACCGGCGCTCCGAGCGGACCGGAGGGCCGGCGGTCACCCTGGAGGACGTGTTGACGAGGATGATCCAGGCCCACGAGATCCAGGGGGTCATGGCGCTGGAGAACGGCTTCAACCGCGTGGGGCTGGACCACGTGCTGCTGGTGCGGGTGGCCAGCACCGCGGTGGCCGCGGCCATGCTGGGGGGTTCCCGGGAGCAGGTGGTCAACGCCCTTTCCAACGCCTGGATCGACGGCGGCGCCCTCAGGACCTACCGCCACGCGCCCAACACCGGCTCCCGCAAGAGCTGGGCCGCGGGCGACGCCGCCAGCCGCGCCGTGCGCTTGGCGTTGATGGCGCTCCGGGGGGAGATGGGCTACCCCTCGGCCCTGTCGGCCAGGGGTTGGGGCTACTACGACGTGCTGTTCCGGGGCCGTCCCTTTTCCTTCCCGCAACCCTACGGCAGCTACGTCATGGAGAACGTGCTGTTCAAGATCTCGTTTCCCGCGGAGTTCCACGCCCAGACCGCGGTGGAGGCCGCGCTCCGACTGCACCACGCGGTGAAGGACCGGCTCGGGGACGTCCGGCGCATCGTGGTCGAGACCCAGGAGGCGGGCGCGCGCATCATCCACAAGACCGGACCCCTGGACAACCCCGCGGACCGGGACCACTGCCTCCAGTACATGGTGGCCGTACCGCTCATCCACGGCAGGCTCACGGCCCGGGACTACGAGGACGAGGCGGCCGCAGACCCGCGGGTGGACGCCCTGCGGGAAAGGATGGAGGTCCGGGAGAACCCGCGCTTCACCGCGGACTACCTCGACCCCGAAAAGCGGGCCATCGCCAACGCCGTCCAGGTCTTCTTCCGCGACGGCTCTTCCACGCCCCGGGTGGAAGTCCCCTACCCCGTCGGCCACCGGCGGCGGCGGCAAGAGGGGACGCCGTTGCTGCGCGACAAGTTCGAGCGGCACTTGCGGGCGCGGCTGCCGGAGGCCGCGTGCGAGAGCATCCTGCGGACGTGCGCGTCCCGGGAGGCGCTGGAGCCGACCCGGGTGCGGGACTTCATGGAGCCCTGGCGGGCGGGGCAAGGTCCGCCGCGGAGGTTCGAGAAGGAGGCCCCCGAATGAAGTGGTGCAGGTTCAGGAAGGACCACCGGACCGGGTTCGGCGTCATCGGCGACGAGGACGAGGTCGCCGTGGTCGCAGGCAGCCCGTTCGAGAACTACCGGGTCACCGGAGAGACCCACCGACTCGACGCCGTCCAGCTGCTGCCTCCGGTGGTCCCGCCCACCTTCTACGCCGCGGGGGTCAACTACCGGGAGCACGCGACCTATGCCGCCGGCCTTCGGGGCGAGGAGCCTGCGCTCCCCGGCAAGGCCGACGTGGGGTACCGCGCGGTCAACGCCCTGGTGGGCCACGGCGACGCCATCGTCATCCCCGCGGACGCTTCCGGGCAGGTCCAGTACGAGGGCGAGCTGGTGGCGGTGATCGGTCGGAAGTGCCGCAACGTGCCCGAGGGCGAGGCGTTGGACTACGTGTTCGGCTACACCATCGGCAACGACGTGAGCGAGCGCGCCTGGCAGAAGTCCGACCGGACGCTCTGGCGCGCCAAGAACACCGACACCTTCAAGCCCATGGGCCCGTGGATCGTCACGGACCTGGACCCCGACCGGCTCCACGTCGCCATCACCCTCAACCAGCGGGTGGTGGGCGAGTACGACGTGAAGGACGCCATCTTCGGAGTGGCCCACTACGTCAGCGCCATGAGCCGCTACCTGACCCTGGTCCCCGGCGACGTCCTCTGGATGGGCACGGAAGGCGCCACGGAGAACATGGAGGACGGCGACGTGGTGGAGGTCACGGTCAGCGGCATCGGCACGCTGCGCAACCCGGTGGTGCGCGAGCGCGCCTGACCCTTCGGGAAGGCCGTCGGGGAAAGCCGGGACCCCGGACGCATGTCCGGGCCGGCCGGCAGGGCGTCCCGCGGGACGCGGGTTTCGGAACGCCGCGCGAGCAGGCTTCATGGGAAAAGTACGGATCAAGGATCTGCTGGACCGGGGCGAGGCGGCCGAGGACGTGACCGTGGAGGGGTGGCTGCGCACGGTCCGCCACAGCAAGAACGTCTCGTTCCTCGACGTCTCCGACGGGTCGTGCATGGCCGGCGTCCAGGCGGTGGCGGCCCCGGGCCTGCCCAACTACGAGACCGAGGTCGGCAAGCTCACCACCGGCTCGTGCGTGCGGGTCACCGGCGCGTTGGTGGAGTCGCCGGGCAAGGGGCAGCGCCACGAGATACGGGCCCGGGCGGTGGAGGTGGTGGGGGCCGCGGACGACGACTACCCGCTCCAGAAGAAGCGCCACAGCTTCGAGTTCCTGCGCACCCTGGGGCACCTGCGCATGCGCACCAACACGTTCGGCGCGGTGATGCGGGTGCGGAACGCCGCGGCGCGCCACATCCACCGGTTCTTCCAGGACCGGGGCTTCATCCACCTGCACGCCCCCATCATCACGCTGTCCGACTGCGAAGGGGCCGGCGAGATGTTCCGGGTCTCGACCCTGGACCCCGGCAGCGCGCCGCGGACCGGGGCCGGCCAAGTGGACTACTCCCGGGACTTCTTCGGGAAGGAGGCGCGGCTTACGGTCTCCGGGCAGCTCGAGGCGGAGATCGCCGCCCTGGCCCTCACCGACGTCTATACCTTCGGGCCGACCTTCCGCTCGGAGAACTCCAACACCAGCCGGCACCTGGCCGAGTTCTGGATGGTGGAGCCGGAGATGGCGTTCTGCGATATCCGGGGCAACATGGACCTGGCGGAGGCTTTCCTCAAGGACCTGGTCAAGAGCGTGCTGGAGAGCTGTCCCGACGACATGGCTTTCTTCGACCGGCGCATCGACGACACCGTCATCGAGACCCTGACGGGCATCGTCGACCTGCCCTTCGAGCGCATGACCTATACAGAGGCGGTGGACATCCTCCGGCGCTCGGGGCGCTCGTTCGACCATCCGGTGTCCTGGGGGGTCAACCTGCAGAGCGAGCACGAGCGCTACCTGGTGGAGGAGCACGTGCGTCGGCCGGTGATCGTCATCGACTACCCCAAGGAGATCAAGGCGTTCTACATGTACGTCAACGACGACGAGCGGACCGTGGCGGCCATGGACGTGCTGGCGCCCAGGATCGGCGAGATCGTCGGCGGCTCGCAGCGGGAGCACCGGCTCGCGCAACTGGAGGGGCGCATCCGGGAATGCGGGCTGGACCCGCAGGAATACTGGTGGTACCTGGAACTGCGGCGCTACGGCTCGGCGCCCCACGCGGGCTTCGGCCTGGGCTTCGAGCGCCTGGTCCAGTTCCTGACCGGCATGGGAAACATACGGGACGTGATCCCCTTTCCCCGCGCGCCCGGTTCCGCGGAGTTCTGACCGCTCGCAGCCGCGGGACGTTTGCCGGTCCCGCGTTCGGTTGCTAGTATCCCGGTTTTCGATCCCGACCCGGAGGTTGCCGCATGATCGAAGCGCCGTTTCCACAGGACGAGTACGAGTCGCGCCACGCGCAGGCCCGGCGGCTCATGGAGCGGGACGGCCTGGACCTCATGGTGGTCTCGGCCCGGGACAACTTCTGGTACTTCACCGGACTCATCAGCTACCAGTTCGACCACGTGATGCGGCCCGAGACCTGCTTCCTTCCAAGGGAAGGCAAGCCGTTCGCGCTGGTGTACGGCAACGACAAGGCCAAGGCCGAGGCGCTGCCCTGGCTGGGCGAGGTGCGGAGCTACGTGGACGTACCCTTCCCGCAGGAGATGCTGAGCGAGTTCCTGACGGACATGGGTTTCGGTTCCGCCAGGGTCGGGTTCGAGCTGGGCGACGACCAGCGGCTGGGGTTCCCGGTCAACTACCTGACGCGGCTCACCGAGGCGCTGCCCAAGGCCAGGATCGAGGACGGCTCGCCGGCGCTCACCGAGCAGCGGTTGTTCAAGAGCCCGCGGGAAGTGGAGAACCTGCGGCGGGCGTGCGACATCTCCGTGCGGGCCTACCGCCGCACGCTGCCGGACCTGAAGGCCGGAGTCACCCGCCGGGAGGTGGCCGAGCGCCTGTTCATCTCCATGATCGAGGAAGGCGCCCATCCGCGCCATCCCGGCTTCCTCATGCTGAACGCCTCCACGAAGTACGACGAGCGGCGCTACGAGAAGGGCGACCGCATGATCGCGGACTTCGGCGCGTGCCATGCCGGGTACTACGGCGACATCACCCGCATGGCGGTGTTCGGCGCGCCCAGCCCCGACCAGACCCGGGAACACGGGCTGGCCCATGGCCTGATCCGGCAGTGCGCCGAGGTCATGAAGCCGGGAGCCCCCATCAGCGACATCCCCCGGGCGGCCAACTCGGAGCTCCGGCGGAACGGCTATCCCACGGTCGCCAGCCCCAAGCGCATCGGCCACGGCATCGGACTGGCCCGGGCCGAGCCGCCGTCCATCAGCGAGGCAGAGACCCGGACCGTGGCCCCGGGCATGGTGCTGGCCATCGAGCCCAAGGTGCGCCTACCGGGGGCCTCGGTCCACCTGGAAGAGGACGTGCTCATCACCGATAACGGCCCCGAGTTCCTGACCGCCGGGGCGGAACGGCTCGACGTGATCGGGTAAGCGGCCGCCAGGTCCCTCGGCCCGGTCTCGCAAGGAGTCGCCGCCCATGGCCAACGGAATCCTCTACCTGTCCAACGACGACGTCAAGCGCCTCCTGGACCTCGGCGAGGCCATCGACGTCGTGAGGGCTGCGCTGCGGGACCACAGCGAGGGGCGCGTGGGCTGGTCCACGCCGGAAGACCTGGCGGTCAAGCCGGAGACCGGCTGGCAGTACTGGGTCACCGGCTGCTCCCTGGACGCCGCGCCCGTGGCCGGGTTCCGCTTTCGCGCCATCAAGGCCGCGGGGGGCAGCAGGGACCCTTCACGGCCGCCCCGGGGCCCCCGGCGCATACTCGTCCTCAGCGACCGCGAGGGGGGCGAGGTGACCGCCATCATGGACGAGGACTGGTGCCACTCGGTCAGGACCGGGGCCGCGGCCACCGTGGCCTGCCAGGCTCTGGCGCGTCCGGGGGCGTCGGTGATGGCCATGCTGGGCGCCGGCGACACTGCCCGGGCCACGCTGCCCGTCATGGCGCGGGCCTTCGACCTGGAGGAGGTGCGCGTGCTGTCCCGCCGCCCGGAGACCCGGGAAGCCTATGCCCGGGATCTCGGGGAAGAGCTCTGCCTCAGGGTCGTGCCCGTGGACACGGCCCCCGGCGCCCTCGAGGGCGCGGACCTGGTGGTGTCCGCCACCACCGCCACCGAGCCCTTCGTCGAGTCCGAATGGATCGCCGCGGGCGCCTTCGTCTATTCCATCGGCAAGCACCAGGAGCTCGAAAGCGCGGCCTACCGGGGCCTGGGCAAGCTCGTGGTGGACAGTTGGGCGCAATGCAGCAAGAAGTCGGACATGGACCGGATGCTCCGCGAAGGCTTCCTGACCCGGGACCACGTGTATGCGGAGCTCCCGGACATCCTCTCGGGCAAGGTCCCCGGAAGGGAAAGCGGCACGGAACGGATATTCATGCGCGCCGTCGGCTTGGTCAACCAGGACGTGGCGCTGGCCGCATGGCTCCACCGGAAGGCGTTGGAGGCAGGCGCGGGCACGCGGCTGCCCTATTCGTAGGAGTCGATGGCGAGGGGGCTTGCGTCGAGGGGCCCCTGACCGGTGTATCGAAATGGACGTCTTCCTCTTGATGGGCCAGTCCAACATGGCCGGACGGGGGCTTCCGGAAGACGTGGAAGCCATCCGGGACGAGCGCATCCGCGCGTTCCGGGACCACCGATGGAGCGCCGCCCGGGAGCCGCTGCACGACGACCGGCCCAGCGCGGGCGTGGGGCTGGCCATGAGCTTCGCCCGGCGGGTCCTCGCCGCGGGCGCCTGCGGCGAGGCGGGCCTCGTGCCGTGCGCCGTGGGGTCCACCCCGCTGCAACGCTGGCTTCCCGGCGCGGACCTCTACCAACGGGCCGTCGCTCTGGCCCGGGAAGCCGCCCGGGACGGGACCGTCAAGGCCGTGCTGTGGCACCAGGGAGAGCAGGACTCGCGCACTGAGGCCGACGCCTCCACCTACTGCCGCCGGTTCGTCGGCATGGTGCAGGCGCTGCGGGCCGAACTGGACGCCCCGGCGCTCCCGGTGGTCGCCGGGGAGCTGGGCGAATTCCTTTCGCAACGGGCCGAATTCGGCCATTTCCGCACCGTGAACGCCGAGCTGCGGAAAGCCTCGGAGACCCTGTCCGCTTGCGCGTGGGTAAACTCCCGGGGCCTCGCCCACAAGGGCGACAGCCTCCACTTCGACGCTCCCTCGCTCCGCCGCTTCGGCGAACGCTACGCCCAGGTGTACCTGGGACTGCAACCAAGTGGATTCCCGCTTTCGCGGGAATGACCGGGGTGGGCGTCAGAGTTGTCCAATGCAGGATGCCACTGAAGGGGGAATCTCATCCGCCTCTCTCCTCTCTCGAAGGGAGTGTGTGGCACGGATCGGCCGGCTTCACTGGCTCGAAGTCGGAAGCTTGACCTTTCGTCCAGCGTAAACTAGTCTTATGCCTAGTCAGGATCCGTATCAGGTGGCCGAAACCGGAGGGGATGCATGGGCAACGTCTGGCAAGTGCAGGATGCCAAGGCCCGGTTCAGCGAACTGCTGGAGACGAGCCTCGTCGAAGGGCCGCAAATCGTCACCAAGCGGGGCATCGAGACAGCGGTGCTGGTCCCCATCGGCGAGTGGCGCCGATTGGAGGAAGCGGCCAAGTCCGACATCAAGGAACTGCTGCTCGCTCCGGAGCCGCGTACCGACGCCCTGACGCCGCCGCGGCGCAGACTTCGCCAACGCCCGGCCCCGCGGTTCGAGTAGGCTCTTGTATCTGCTCGACACCAACGTCGTCTCCGAGTTGCGCCGCCGCAATCCGAACCAAAGGGTCCTGGACTGGATTCAGGACGTGCCGGCCCAACAACTCTACCTGTCTGCCGTTACCATCGGCGAAATCCAGGCGGGAATCGAGATCACCCGTGCGCAGGACGAGTCCAGGGCAGAGGAACTGGAAGCTTGGCTCATCCAGGTTCTCGCTAACCACAACATATTGGCGGTGGACGCCGCGGCCTTCAGGGAATGGGCCAAACTGATGCACCGGCAGTCGGACACGCTGATGCAAGACGCCCTTATCGCCGCTGTAGCCGCTGTCCACCGATTGACGGTGGTCACCCGCAATGTCCGTGACTTCGAGCGACTCGGCGTGCCGACAGTTGACCCGTTCACAGGCCGGGGTCCATAGCCTGGGACGGACGCCTTTGCATACAATGCCGGATTTGGCTCGCAGGGTTAGCCCCGCGGTTCCAAGCGGCTCAGGGCGTACACCAGCAGGAAGCCCAGCAGGCACAGGGACAGGGCGAGCCAGAAGGCGGGGTCGGGGTCGGGGATGACGTTGACTTGGCCCAGGGGGTGGGCGGGGTCGGACTTGAAGGGCCAGATGCGGCGCAGCGAGCCGACCATGAAGCCGATGAGCAGGGCTACGGTGGTCTGGCGGCGCGTTCGCAGCAGCCAGCTCAGCACTCGCACGAAGGCCAGGATGCCCGCGGCGCAGCCCAGGGCCAGGGGGACCAGGGCGAGGAAGTCCCGTTGGCGGACGGCGTCGATGACGAACTCGTACTGGCCCAGCACCAGCAGGACGAAGGAACCGGAGATCCCGGGCAGGATCATGGCGGTGATGGCCGCGACGCCGCTCAGGAACAGCGTGGGGAAGTCGTGGGGCATGGCCAGCGGCACCAGCCCCACGAGCAGGTAGCTGCCGACCGAGCCCAGCAGGAGGCAGATGGCCGGCGCCGGGGACCATCGCACCTGCGCTCCCACGGTCACGATGCTCGCCATGACCAAGCCGAAGAAGAAGCCGAAGAGCGGCGTCGGGCGGTTGTCCAGGAGCCAGCCGATGGGCTCGGCCAGGGTCAGCACCGCCGCGGCCATGCCGCCGCCCAGCACCGTGAGGAAGGGCCACGGCACCGGCGCCAGGGCTTCGGCGACCCGCAGGCGGGCCAGCCGCCTCGCCAAGCGCCCGTCGAAGGACTTGAGGGCGTCCACGAGATCTTCGTAGATGCCCATGACGAAGGCCATGGTGCCGCCGGAGACCCCCGGCACCACGTCCGCAGCGCCCATGGCCAAGCCGGTGAACGCGACGTACAGGTGGCGCTTCAGCCCGCTTGCCGCACGCATGGCCGCAGCGTTTTCCCGAGGCTACAGGCCGAGCCCCGCCTGCCTGTCTCTCCATGCGGCGGTCAGCGCGTCCTTCCTCTCCCCTTCGAGATGGTCGAGGGCCTGCCCCACGATGTCCACCCCCACCAGGTCCGCCCAAGCGTTGAGCAAGCGGACCGTCACGTTGCCCGGCGCTCCCTGCCTCGGGGCCATGCCGTTGATGGTCTTGATGGGCACGATGGTGGGACTGGTGCTGGTCAGGAAGGCTTCGTCGGCGTTGTAGCAGTCGTAGGGCGTCAGGTCGGCCTCCACCACCTCCACCTTCAACTTCGCCGCCAACTCCCCGAGGGCCCCCCGGGTGATGCCTCCCAGCACGTTCCTGGAGCCCGGCGTGTAGATCTTGCCGTCGATGACCGCAAAGAAATTGTGCGCGTTGCTCTCGGCGATGTTGCCGTCCAGGTCCAGCATCAGGGGGATGGCTTCGGGGTCCGCCTGCCGGGCTTCGAATGTAGCGACGATGTGGTTCATCTTGTTGGTGATCTTGGCCTTGGACTCCAGGCACTGGGGTGGGATGCGCCGGGTGGCCGGGACCACGATGGGCACGCCTTCCACGTAGTGGTGGCAGAAGTCGGCGAAGTTCACGTCCAGGCAGAAGACGACCACGGTGGCCCGGCCCGCGGCGCGCGCGCCGGTGGACGAGCGCGGGCCCCGGCTCACCACCTGCCACAGGGCATAGTCGTCGTCCGGCCCCAGCAGGTCCCGGTTGCGCTCCAGCACCTCCAGGACCGCGGCCTCCATCTCGTCCCGGGAGAGGCCGCAGTCGATCCTCGTGTATATCAACGACCGGAACAGCCGGTCGTTGTGCTCCCTGAGCATGAAAGGCCTGTGCCTGAAGGTGCGGGTCACGTCGTAAACGCCGTCGCCCGCGGTGAACCCGTGGTCGAGGACCGAGACCTTGGCCTCGCTCTCGGGCACGAAGCTGCCGTTCAGATAGACGATCTTCTCATGCATCCCGGTTCCTCCCGTCCCTGGCCGAAGTACGCTGCCACTCCCATCCTAACAAGAATCCGCGGCATGGGTCCATTGCCCGCCCGCATGACGTTCGCGAACGATTGCGATTGACAAAGGCGGTCCCCGAAGCCAAACTGTTTTCGCGGGCGTTGCATGGCCGATGCCCGGAATCGGCCCACCATCCCCCGGAGACGCAAGGAGGGCGCTCATGCTGATCAGGAAGCCCGACGACATCAGGAGCAGCGAGGTCACGGACAAGGCGGTCTATCTCAACCGGCGCCAGTTCATGGCGCAGGCTTCCGCGGCGGCCACCGTCCTGGGCGCGGGCCTGCTTGCCCCCGACCTGCTCGGCCTCCCGGGCGAAGCGCGCGCCGCGGAGAAGCTCGCCGCCGCGGGCGACAGTCCCTTCTCCACGGACGAGCCCAGGACCCCCCTCAAGGACGTGAAAAGCTACAACAACTTCTACGAGTTCGGCACGGACAAGAGCGACCCGGCCAGGTACTCCAAGGACTTCCGGACCAGGCCCTGGACCGTCGAGGTGGAAGGCGAGGTGAACAAGCCCGGGACCTTCGACATCGAAGAGCTGCTGAAGATGCCCCTGGAGGAGCGCGTCTATCGCCTTCGGTGCGTGGAGGCCTGGTCCATGGTGATCCCCTGGGTCGGGTTCGAGTTGAGCCGCTTGGTCAAGGAGGTGGAGCCCACCGCCAACGCCAAGTACATCCAGTTCGTGACCCTCCACGACCCGGAGCAGATGCCCGGGCAGCGCGGCGGACTCTTCGGAGGCCTGGACTGGCCCTACGTGGAAGGCCTGCGCATGGACGAGGCCATGAACCCCCTCGCCATCCTCGCGGTGGGACTCTACGGCGAAGTTCTCCCCAACCAGAACGGCGCCCCCATCCGTCTCGTGGTTCCGTGGAAGTACGGCTTCAAGAGCATCAAGTCCATCGTCAAGCTGCGCTTCGTGGAGCAGCAGCCGCCCACCACCTGGAGCCTGACGGCCGGCCACGAGTACGGCTTCTACGCCAACGTGAACCCCACCGTGGATCATCCCCGGTGGAGCCAAGCCACGGAGCGGCGCATCGGCGACTTCTTCAAGCGCAAGACCCTGATGTTCAACGGCTACGGGGAGCAGGTGGCCCACCTGTACAAGGGGATGGACCTGACCAAGCTGTACTGAGGGGACCCCGCGGCCCGGGCGCAAACCGCGCCGCGGCCCACGGTTGTCCGACCCGGACTCGGCCCGACCGCCGACCCCCGGCCCGGGCGGGGAACGATAGCCCGCGTCCGAACCCTGCATGAAACGCTTCACCTGGATCAAGCTGCTCGTCTTCGTCCTGTCCCTGGCGCCCGCGGCGGGTCTGGCCGCAGGCCTGTTCCGCGGCGGGCTGGGAGCCAACCCGGTGGAGGCCATCACCCATTCCACCGGCGAGTGGGCCCTGCGGTTCCTGTTGCTCACGTTGGCGGTGACGCCCCTGCGGAGGCTCACCGGCTACGGGAGCCTCATCCGGCTGCGGCGCATGCTCGGGCTGTTCGCCTTCTTCTACGCGGCCCTGCACCTTTCCACCTACGTGGCCCTGGACCAGTTCTTCGACGCCGCGGCCATCGTGAAGGACGTGGTCAAGCGGCCGTACATCACCGCGGGTTTCCTGGGGTTCGTGCTGATGGCGCCGCTGGCCGCCACCTCCACCGCGGGCATGATCCGGCGGCTCGGCGGCCGCCGCTGGCAGCAACTCCATCGCCTGGTCTATCCCTGCGCCATCGCCGCGGTGGTGCACTTCCTGTGGCTGGTGAAAGCGGACCTGACGGAGCCCCTCCTCTACGCGGGCGTGCTGACGGCGCTGCTGGGCTATCGGGTCGCTGTGTGGCGGTGGCCGAAGAAACGCGCGGCGCGCGCGTGATTTGTGGAACGGCTGATCGATTCCGGCTCGAATTCCCTCTCCCTGTGGAAAAGCGCGTCCTTCGACTTCGCTTCGCTACGCTCAGGACGAACGGGGATAATTGTTCAGAGTTTCCTTGTTTGACAGGGCCGCGCCCTCCCCGCTATAAACCGCATTTTCCGCAAAGGCGCGGCCGGTCCGTCAGCCGCGCCTTCCGTCAAGCGGCGACTGCCAAGCGCCGCCGGGCGAGCCCGCGGGACACAGCGCAACCATGAACAAGCCATGAAACGAACGGTGCGAGTGACCGTCAACGGCAGGTTGTACGAGGAGGAGGCGGAGCCCCGGCAACTGCTGTCCTATTTCCTGCGGGAGACCATAGGCCTTACCGGGACCCACATCGGCTGCGTCGTCGGCGAATGCGGCGCGTGCACCGTGCTGCTGGACGGCAAGCTGGTGAAGTCCTGCCTGATGTTCGCGGTGCAGGCCCACGGCAGGGAGGTCACCACCATCGAGGGCCTGGCCGGGGACGACGCGCTGCATCCGGTCCAGGAGTCCTTCGTCAGGAACTACGGACTCCAGTGCGGCTACTGCACTCCCGGAATGGTCATGGCCGCGCACTACCTGCTCACCCGGAACCCGGACCCGTCGGAGGAAGAGATCCGCGAAGGGCTGGCCGGGAACCTGTGCATGTGCACCGGCTACGTGCAGATCGTGGACGCGGTGAAGGAAGCTGCGGCGCGGCGGAAGGATGGCTGACTCGAAGAAACACGTGGGCGGCGCGGCCCGGAGCAAGGAAGGGCCGCGGCACGTGACCGGGCGGGGCCGTTACACGGACGACTTCACCGAGCCCGGCATGCTGCAAGCGGTCTTCCTGCGCAGCCCCCACGCCCACGCCCGCATCCTGGGAGTGGACGCCGGGGCCGCGCTCCAACGGCCGGACGTGTTCGCGGTGCTGACCCCCGAGGACCTGAAACGGGACACCCGACCGTTCCGGCCCGGCCGCTACGCGGCCGGACTGAAGAAGCCGGTGCCGGAATACGCCGGGGCAGTGGACAAGGTCCGGTACGTGGGCGAGCCCGTGGGCGCGGTGGCGGCCAGGGACCGGGCCGCGGCGGAGGACGCCCTGGAGCTCATCGCGGTGGACTACGATCCCCTGCCCGCGGTCACTGACGTCCGCCAAGCCATCGAAGGCGAAAGCCCCTCCCTCATCTACGAGGAGTTGGGGTCCAACTTGGCGTGGCAGGGGTCCCTGGAGTACGGCGATACCGACGCCGCGTTCCGGGAAGCGGACCGGGTGGTGCGCGAGAACCTCAAGATCCACCGTTACAGCTCGACCCCCCTGGAGCCCCTCGCGTGCATCGCCTCCTTCGACCGCTTCAGCCAAAAGCTGACGGTCCGCACCAACACCCAGGTGCCCGAGAACATCTACGACGCCCTGCGGGACGCTCTGGGCCTGGACGACATCCGCGTCATCATCCCGGACGTGGGCGGCGGGTTCGGACAGAAGATCCACCTCATCCGCAAGTACGTGGTGATCGTGGCGCTCCTGGCCATCCGCTCCGGCCGGCCGGTGAAATGGATCGAGGACCGGAACGAGCACATGATGGCGGCCGGCCACGCCTGCGAACAGGAGTTCGACGTGGAGGCCGCGGTGAAGGACGACGGCACGGTCACGGGCCTCCGGTTCGGGGAGATCGACGACGTGGGCGGGTCGGTGAGCACCCTGACCATCCACTTCACCAACAAGCTCAACAACCTCAGCAATACTTACCGGGTGCAGAACATCCGCATGGACGGCTACTCGGTGGTCACCAACCGCTGTCCGGTGATCCCCAACCGGGGCATCGGCAAGCCCGGCATGTGCTACATCTGGGAGCGCATCATCGACCGGGTGGCGCAGGATCTCGACTTGGACCCCGCGGAGGTGCGCTACCGCAACCTGGTGCAGCCGGAGCAGATGCCCTACACCACCCCCAACGGCAACATCTACGACAGCGGCGACTACCCCGGCCTGCTGAAACGCGCCCTGGAGAAGGCGGACTACGAGGGCCTCAAGCAGGAGCAGGCCCGGGAACGGGAGCGGGGCCGTTACCTGGGCGTCGGCGTGGTCATCGGGGTGGAGCCCGGAGGGCGGAACGCGGCCCGGGACATGGCCATCTTCCCGGAGATGAAGGAGACCCCGGGAGCCGGGGGGATCAACGGCGCCACCATCAAGCTGGAGAAGAACGGCTCCATCGCCCTCTACCTGGGCTCGCCCAACTGCGGGCAGGCCCACGAGACCACCACCGCGCAGGTGGCCGCGGACATCCTCGACGTGAGCCCCGACGTCATCAGCACCACCACGCCCTTCGACAGCGACACCGCGCCCTGGGGCGTGGCCGCGGCCAACAGCGGCAACAACTTCCACCTCTACGACATCGGCGCGGTCATCGGCGCGGCCACCCGGCTCCGGGAGAAGGTCCTCGAGGTGGCGGGCCACGTGCTGGACACCCCGCCGTCGGATCTGGAGGTCGCGGACGGGGTAGTGCGCGTGCCCGGGTTCCCGCGCCGCCGGCTGACGTTCGCCGAGCTCGGCAAGGTCGCCTACAACAACCAGTCGCTCCTGCCCGAAGGCATCGACGCCGGCCTCCAGGCCACCTTCTACTACACCTTCCCCCACGCCCAACCCCACATGGTGCCGGGCACGGACCGCAAGGTCCGGGCCCAGTTCACCTTCGGCGCGGGGGCGCACGTGGCGGTGGTGGAGGTGGACCCGCGCACCGGCAAGGTGACGGTGCTGCGCTACCTCATCGTGGGCGACAACGGAACCATCATCAACCCCGACGTGGTGGACGGCCAGATCTACGGGTCCGCGGCCCACGGCATCGCCGTGGCTCTGGGCGAGGGGTTCGTCTATGACGACGAAGGCCAGCTCCTCACCATGACCCTGACGGACTACGGCAAATGCTCGGCCGCGGAGACCCCCAGGGTCGAGGTGGAGCACCGGCCCTCGCCTTCGGCGTTCACCCCGCTGGGACAGAAGGCCGCAGGGGAAGGCGCCGCCATCCCCTCCCCCGCGGCCATCGCCAGCGCGGTGGAGAACGCGCTGGAGCCCTTCGGCGTGCGCATCCGCCACCTGCCGTTGACGCCGGAAGCGGTGTGGCGGCTGATCCGGGAGGGCCAGGCATGATCCCCGGCGCCTTCGACTACCACGCGCCCGCCTCGCTGGCGGAAGCCCTGTCGCTCCTGTCCGCCAACCCGGACGACGCCAAGGTCCTGGCCGGAGGGCAGAGCCTGCTCCCGCTCATGAAGCTCCGCCTCGCCAAGCCCGAGGTCATCATCGACATCGGCGGCCTTGCGGAGCTCGACTACGTCCGCGAGGACGGCGACGGCGTCGCCATCGGCGCGCTGGCCACCTACACGGACGTGGCCGAGAACGGGATGGTCCGCCGCCGGTGTCCGCTGCTGGCCCAGGCCGCGGAGGTGGTGGGCGACGTCCAGGTGAGGAACCGCGGCACCGTCGGCGGCGGCCTGGCCCACGCCGACCCCGCGGAAGACCTGCCGGCCGCGGTGCTGGCCCTCGACGCCGAGGTCACCGCGGTGGGACCCGAGGGCGAACGGCGCATCCCCGTGCGGGAGTTCTTCGTCACCATGCTGACCACGAGCCTCGGTCCCGACGAGTTGCTGACCGAGGTCCGCGCGCCGGCCCGGGACGGCTACAAGTCCGCCTACCGGAAAGCGTCCCGGCAAGCCGCGGGCTTCGCCATCGTGGGCGTGGCTGCGTGCCTGAAGGAGTCCGCGGACGGCGTCTGCGAGGACATCGCCATCGGCGTCACCGGAGTGGCCGACGTGGCCTTCCGCGCCGCCAACGTCGAGGCGGCCCTGCGCGGCCGGAAGCTCGACCAGGACTCCATCGAGCGCGCCGCGGCCCTGGTCACCGACGGCCTCGACCCCATCGACGACGTCAACGCCTCCCCAGCCTACCGCTCCCACCTCGCGCAGGTCCATGTGGCGCGCACCATCCAGGCGGCCCGGGCCGGTTGACCGAAGGGCGGCGGGACGCTACCCCGAGGCGGTGGACAGCTCCAGACGGTTGCCCGCGGGGTCGATGACGTAAACCGAGTAGCCCTTGCCGCCGCCGTGGCGGCGTATCTCGCTGACGATGGCGCCCTTGGCCTCCAGTTCCTTCACGAAGTCCTCCGGGTCCTCGGGAGCGTCCACCTCGAAGGTGTGGTGGGGCACCCGGGGTGCCCGGTCCCGGGAGGCGTCGAAGACCCCCAGGACCACGCCGGCCAGTTCGAGCCGCACCACTTCCACCCCGCTCACCGTGTGGGCCTTGCGGAACGCGGCGCCGAGGACCTCCCGGTAGAAGCGCACGGTGGCTTCCTGGTCTTCCGCGTGGAAGTTCCACGAACGGAACTTCGTCAACTCGGACATGATGAACCTCCGTCGAATTCGGTCCCGCGGCTCATTTCTCCCGGAGGGCGGTGAAGAAGCCTCGCAGTACCGCGCTGCAACGCTCCCCCAGGACGCCTTCGACCACCGCCGCCCGATGGTTCAGGCGGGGGTCGTCGCAGATCCGGTAGAGGGACCTCACCGCTCCCCCCTTGGGGTCAGGGCAGCCGAACACCAGCCGCTCGACGCGGGCCTGCACGACGGCGCCGGCGCACATGACGCACGGCTCCAGGGTCACGTAGAGCGTACAGTCTTCCAGACGCCAGGACGCGCACGCCCGGGCCGCCTCCCTCATGGCCAGGACCTCGGCGTGGCTCGTGGGATCGGCCAGGGCCTCGCGCCGGTTGCGGCCCTGCCCCACCACCGTGTCCCGGCGCACCACCACCGCCCCCACCGGAACCTCGCCCTCACCGGCCGCGGCCTCGGCTTCGGCCAGGGCCAAGGCCATGAACGCTTCGTCCCGCTTCCGCAACACCTCGCTCGTCACTGCGCCGCCCGCGGCCTCGGCATGGTCGTCGCCGTCATGGCCCCAGGGGACCGGACGATTCCGTCAACCGCCTCGGAGCATCGGCAGGGCTTCGGGCGTCGATTATCCATCGAGCAATCGACCCCACCGGGCACTACGCCAACTCCGCCAGGTCGTCCAGCACCTCCCGGGCGTGCTGCTCGGGCTTCACCTTCTCGTAGATCCTGGCGATCTTCCCCTTCGGATCGATGAGGAACGACATCCGGTGGGTCCCCTCGTACTCCCTCCCCATGAACTTCTTCGTGCCCCACACGTCGTACAGCCGCACCGCCTCCTTGTCCTCGTCCGCCAGCAGCGGAAAGGGAAGGTCGTGCTTGGCGGCGAACTTGGCGTGGCTCTTCACCGGGTCCACGCTCACTCCCAATACCGCAGCCCCGGCTTCGCGGAACGCGTCCATGTGGTCCCGCAAACTGCGGGCCTCCTTCGTTCAGCCGGGGGTGGCGTCCTTGGGATAGAAGAACAACAACACCCATTGGCCCCTGTACGAGGACAGCTTGCGGGGTTCTCCGTCCTGGTCCATCAACCGGAAATCCGGCGCCTGGTCTCCGGGCTCATGCTTCATGGGGTCTCCCTTCGGGGGTTTCCGAAGTTCTACAACGGGGGGGGCGGGAACGCCAAGCGAAATCGCGGACCGGAAACCGGGAAGACCTGAAATAGGGGACCACGACCGGGAACCCCCGGAACGGGAACCGGGAATCCGCGCTCCCGAAGGTGGGTCCCGATGGGTCGAGGCTTGACGGGGACGGGTTCGCGGGGACAGAATCCCGTCCGGGAGAAACGCCCGCCCCGCTACACCTGCCACTACGACGCGGGGTGGCAGTTCCCGGAGAAGGAGAACCGATGATCGAAAGAACGTTCCGGCGCGGCGCCGGGCGCGGTCTTTTGCGGCGCACGGCGACCGTGACGGCCATTGCGGTTTCGTTCCTGTTGCTGCTCCCACGCCAAGGCGCGGCGGAACGGACGCAGCGACTTGGTTCGATGGAGGCTTCTTCGCTGGAACATTCGTTCCGGGTGGTCCGGGTGGCCACCGGGCTGCAGCGTCCCTGGGCGGTGGCGTTCCTGCCCGGCGGCGACATGCTGGTTACCGAACGCTACGGGAGTCTGCTCCGCGTGGGGGCGGACGGCCGTAAACGCCCCATCCGCGGACTGCCTCCCGTCGCCGCGGTGGGCCGCGGTGGTCTGCTGGACTTGGCGTTGAGTCCCGGCTTTGCCGACGATCGACTGCTTTACTTCTCCTATACGGAGAAGCCCCCACTGGCATGGTTGGTTGGTCGGTTGGGAGGGAGGATGTATCGCACTGCGGTCGCACGCGCCGAGCTGGCCGGCGACCGCCTGGTCTCGGTGCGCCGCATCTTCGCCATGAACAGTTTTCTGCCTGGAACCCAGGAGTTCGGGTCGCGCCTGGCGTTCCTTCCCGACGGCGACCTGCTGGTGACCGTGGGAGACCGCGGGGAGCGCCATCGCGCCCAGGACCCGTCCGACCACGCCGGCTCGGTGCTGCGCATCCGGCCGGACGGCAGTCCGTCGCCGCGCACCGCCGCCCTCGCCATTCCCGGCGCCGCGCCCGAAGTGTTCACCTTCGGCCATCGCAACCCCCAGGGTTTGGCCATCCATCCCGCCACCGGCGCCGTCTGGATCCACGAGCACGGCCCGTACGGCGGCGACGAGGTCAACATCCTGCGCGGCGGCGCCAACTACGGCTGGCCGGTGGCGACCCACGGCCGCGAGTACGGGGAGGAGGGAAAGGGAGGAGGGGGGCAAATCGGGGTCGGCAGCGAAGCTCCGGGAATGGAGCCTCCGCTGTTGCACTGGACCCCCGCCATCGCGCCGTCGGGGATGGCGTTCTACACCGGGACCGAGTTTCCGCGCTGGCGCGGCAACCTGTTCGTGGGAGCGCTCCGCGGCCGCCATCTGCGCCGCATCGTGCTGCGCGGCAGGGCGGTCGTTCTGCAGGAGGCGATGCTGGAAGGCCGCCTGGGGCGCATCCGGGACGTGCGCCAGGGGCCGGACGGTCGCTTGTATCTGCTCACCGACCATGGGAATGGAGCGCTCTACCGCATCGAGCCGTCAGCGCCGCATCTCCAGGGAAGACCTTGGAGACGTTACCGTTACCAGAAACCCTGAACAATCGGGGATCATGACCGGGAACCGGCAGTCCCTGAAGGTGGAGCCCGATGGGTCGAGGCTTGACGGGGACGGGTTCGCGGGAACAGAATGCCGTCCGGCAGGAGCCTATCGGCTGCCGTCCGCCCAACACGCACAGGAGGACCGTCCATGGAGACCGTACACAAGCCCCGGAGCTACGGCGAGATCACCCACCACTGGCTCGACTTCGAGGAGAGCCCCCGGCGCGTGCGGGTGGCGTTCGGCGGCGAGACCCTGGCGGACACGAGACGCGCCATGCTGGTGCGGGAGGCGGGACACGTGCCCGTCTATTACTTCCCGCGGGACGACGTGCGAATGGAGTTCCTCTCCCCCAACGACCGCCGCACCCGATGCCCCTACAAGGGCGAGGCTTCGTACTGGGACGCGGCCGCGGGCGGCAAGACCGTCGAGTCCGCGGCCTGGAGCTACCTCGACCCCAAGGCAGAGTCCCGGGACATCGCCGGGTACGTCTCCTTCTACTGGGACCGGATGGACGCTTGGTACGAGGAAGAGGACGAGGTCTTCGTCCACGCACGGGACCCCTACAAGAGGGTCGATGTGTTGCACAGCTCGCGCCACGTCCAGGTGACCGTCGGCGGCGAAGTAGTGGCCGATTCCACGCGCCCCAGGCTCGTCATCGAGACCGGCCACCTGCTCCGCTACTACCTGCCTCGGGAAGACGTGCGCATGGACCTGCTGGAGTCCAGCGACACCCGGTCCCGCTGCCCCTACAAGGGCATCGCCAGCTACTGGTCGGCCAACGCGGGCGGGACGCTGTTCGAGGACGTGGCGTGGAGCTACGAGTACGCCATACCCGAATGCCCCGGGGTCAAGGACCTGATGTGCTTCTTCAACGAGCGGGTGGATTCAATCCGCGTGGACGGCGAGCGGCTCGACACCCCCAAGACCAAGTGGTCCCCGGGATAGGAGACCCGGGACGAGCTCGCCCAGGCTCCGGACGAGCATCTTGGGCTTTGCGGCCAGCAGCGTCTCCTCGTCGTTGTAGGAGTACTCGGTGGCCAGGGCGACGGTGAACACCGAGAGTTCGTTGCCGGCCACGGTGGCGAACTCCAGGTTGTTGCCCGCCCGCAGGTAGCTGGCGGTTCCCGACACGAGGACCACTTCCAGCCTGGGGACGGCGAGCTTCCGGAACAGGTGGTAGATCCCCTGCTCCTTCCGGAAATAGGTCTCGTCCCGGTCGATGATCTCCTCGAAGTACCCGCTGATGCCCTGCTCCTCCATGACCCGGTGCTTGTAGCGCCGACCGCTGGTGGTGAGCACCACGTTGCCCAGGCCCGCGTCCCGGGCCTCCCGCAGGGATTCCTCCACCCCGGGGATGAAGTCCGGCGGGTCCACGTCGAACCCGCGGCGGCGGGCGATCTCCAGGGCGTGGCCGCGGATCTCGCGCCGCACGCCCTCGTTGTAGATGATGTCCGGGTCCAGCCGGCAGTCTTCCGGGAACAGGATGGGCGCGAGGAAGAAGTCGAACGGCCCGTCCGCCACCTTGCGCAGTTCCTCGAAGGACAACTCGGGCTTGCGGTAACGCCGGAGGATCTCGTTGGCGATGACGTGGACCCGACGGATGTCCGTCTCGATGGTGTCCGACATGGTTCGGACCAGGCGCCTCTTGACCGGCGTCGGCGCGTCACTCATGGAGACCCTCCCGGCGTTGGCTGGAAACCGGTCCAGCTTTATCCAATCCGCCGCGACCCTGTCAACCGGCCCCGGCGCGTCCGCGCCCGGCAACGAGATCCGTCCGGATTCCCCGACCGGGCGGGCGGAACCGCCCGCTCCGCGGGGAATATCGGCAACCGGACGAAAACACGGGGAAAACCCTGGTTACACTTTGTGCAGGTTGCTGGAACGGGCGGCTCCCAAGGCTCGCGACCGGCCCCCGGACGCCCCTTGAACAGGTTATCCACAGACTCGGTGGATGGTGTCAACGAGCCGCCGAACCCGTCAGGGGTCCGGCAGGCCGCAGGGCTCAGACGTAGCGGCCGATTTCCTGGAGGGAAGGCGGGAAGAACAGCTCTTCGATGGCGGGCTTGCGCTTGTCATGCCCTGCTCGAACTCGTAGCGGACCACCGCTTCGAGGGCCGCCCGGTTGTCCTCCAGGTTGTAGGGCCAGGGGTCCGGTCCGAAGATCCGGCGCTGCTCCTCGGTCTCCTCCCTGGCCCACACCAGGGCCAGGCTGCGAGGGTCGCGCATGCGCTCGTAGCACACCTCCTTGGAGCGCTGGAGGGCCTGCAGCAGGCTCACCGCGGCCCAGGGGTCGCGCCGGAGGATCTCGTCCTTGACCACCACCGTGTGCATGATGGGGAAGATGCCGCTCTTGCGGTAATACTCCACTTCCGCCTGCCTGGGGTCCGGGAACAACGGCGCCACCTTCCCGGAACCCGCCCGGACGGACGGGAGGACCTCCGGGTAGAGCGCCCCTTCGAGCTCCCCGCGGCAAAGCATCTCGTCGATGTTCCGGCCTTCGGGCACCCGGCGCACCTTCATCCACGCGGCCGGCTCCAGGGGCGCGTCCTCGGCCTCCTGGCACCACCACTCCACCGAGCCGAGGTCGAGGCCGTGGTAGTCCTGGAGTATGCCGCGCATCCACAGGCCCGCGGAGTTCTGCAGGGTGTCGAGGCCCACCCGCTTGCCGTTCAGGTCCGAGGGCTGATCGATGCCGCAGCCGGTGCGCTTCACCATGTAGCCGTGGCGGAAACGCCGGTGCGGGAACGCGGGTATGGCGGTGAAGTCCCGGCCCTGGTCGCGGGCCACCAGGTAACCCACCAGGGAGAGCTCGCACGCGTCGAACTCCTCGTGGCGCAGCATGCGCCCGTGGCGCTCGGGCGACGGCATGGTCATCACGTTCAGGTCGATGCCCGCGGGCTCCACCGCCTTCTCCCACAGGGGCCGCAACAGGTCGTAGCTGCCGCACGCGAAATCGAGGTTCAACCGGGCCATCCGTCGCTCCTTACGTGCTTGCGGTACTCTTCGGGGGTGTCGATGTCGATGAGGACCCCTTCCTCGCCGGTCTCCAGCTCCAGGGTCTCGTCCGGGTGGCCCCGCACCACCGGCTTGGCGCCGGCCTCCGGCGCCGCCGCCAGGAACTCGGGGAAGAGCTTGCCGGAGAAGAGCACCGGATGGCCGCGCCGGCCGGCGAAGCGCGGCACCACGATGAGTTTCTTCTCTGCCCGGAAGCGCTCGATCATCCGGTCCACCAGCCTGCTCTCGATGAAGGGGTGGTCCACCAGGTGCGTCAGGATCGCCTCCACCGGCTCCCCTTCCAGGGCGCGGATGGCGGTCTGCAGCGAGGAGAGCTGTCCGCGGGCGTAGTCCGGGTTGACCGCGGTTTCCACCCCCAGGTAGGCGACCGCCTCCCGCATGGCGTCCGAGTCGTGGCCGAGGACCACCAGGGTCCGGTCCACGCGCGTGCGCTCCAGCGAACGCACGATGCGTTCGATGAAGGGGATCCCCTCCACCGGCAGGAGCGCTTTGGGCCTTCCCATGCGGGTGGAAGCGCCCGCGGCCAGGACGACGGCAACGATCATGGACGGGAACGGTTCATGGCCGGGGGCGTCTGCGCCGCGCAGACGCCGGCGGCGTCCGCGGCTACGACCCTTCGAGCTTCCCGAGGGTCACGGCGTAGTCCGCCAACGCCTTGTCGAGCGGGTAGTCGGGCTCGTAGCCCAGTTGCTCCGACGCCCGGGACAGGTCGGTCAGGAGCCGGGTCTCGGGATAGGGCATGGGTTTGCCGCCCTTCCGCAGGGTCACCCGGGACTCGGGGAACTGGCGCTTCAGCTCGTCCAGGATGTCGTCGCCGCTGACCATGCCGCTGCACCCGATGTGGAACAGCCGGTCCTCGTGCTCGGGTTTCAACGCCGCCAGCACCGTGCCCTTGGCCGCGTCCTTGCCGTAGAGGATCTCGGTGGGGCCATAGGGCCAGTTGACCGCGGTCTCGTCACGCTTCAGGGCCGCCCGGACCATCTGCTGGATGGCCTGTTCCCGGGTCGCCTTCATGGTGGTGGGCGACGGGCCGTAGAGCCCTCCCACGTATCGCACGCACACGAACTCGAAGCCGTACATCCGGGCGTAGGCGTTGCCCAGGAACTCCGAGCCCCCCTTGGTGGCGGCGTACACCGACGGCGGGTTCACCGGGACGGTCTCGTCGATCTTCCGCAGCCCCTCCCCCAGCGACCCCAGGTAAACCGTGCCGGAGCTCGGGAAGGTGACCCGCGGCACGCCCTCCAGGCGCGCCGCCTCGAGCACGTTCACCGTGCCCATGAGGTTCAAGCGCACGCCGGTATAGGGCCGCCGCTGCACTTCCTCGCCCAGGAACGCGGCCAGGTGGATGATCTGGCCCACGTCGTGGTCGCGCACCGCGCCGACCAGTTGCGGCAGGTCCAGGACGTCGCCGCGCACGGTCTCCACCGACGCAGGATCGACTCCCACCGCGTTCAGCAGCCGCTCGTTGACCGCCACGTCGAAGACCACCGGCCGCTCGCCGCGCTCGAGCAGCATCCCCACCACGTATGCGCCCACGAGACCGGCGCCCCCGGTCACCAGGATTCCCTTCCGTGCCATTTCCCCTCCTCTGCGGTCCCTGGCGGGACCGTGCGCTACGGAAACATGTACTCCACCGGAGGCGACTCGAAGTCCGTCTCCACCGAGGCGGTCCCGGGCACCTGCTCCGCCACCGCGACGATCTCTTCCTGGAGCGCGGGCTGGGTCAGGATGCCGGAAACGTGGACCACGCCGTTGGCGGCCCGGACGCGCACGTTCAGGTTGCGGGTCTTGGGCGACACGATCAGCGCCGCCTGGACCCGGGAGGTCAGCGACAGGTCGGCGAAGGCCTGCTCCGACTCCGCGGTCTTCTGGTACTCGGGCCTCCCCACCGCGTCCTCGATCAACCGGGCCGCCGTATCCACGGTCATCTGGCCCACGTTCAGCACCAGGTCGTAGCGCGACGCGTCGCGCCAGTCCGCCCCGAAAATGGCCTCCATGCGCCGGGAACGGGCCTTGTTGACGCCTTCGACGAAACGCCGGGCCCCTGCCTCGTCGAGCCCTTCCCGCTCCCGCACCTGCTCCACCTGGTATTCCAGGGGCGCCGTCAGCAGGACCTTCAGCACGTGGCCCACCCCCGGCAGGAGCTCCTGCCCCATGTGGCCGTGGTAAACGAGCTCGCCCTCCCGGGCCATCTCGCACATGGCCGCCTGGAGCGTGATGCGGTACAGGCGCAGGCTCTCGCGCCAGCGCTCCCACCAGTGCGGCCCGGATTCCAGCACCTCCTCGTACTTGGCTTCGGGAATGCCGTAACGGTTGCTCGCCTCCATCAGCACCTCCCGGTCGACACACGGGCAACCCAGGTCTCCGGCGACCCGCTCGGCCACCTCCAGGCCTGCGCCAAAGGCTCCACGAATGATGGTGATGATGGGCATGGGCTTTCCCTCCTTTCGGTCGGGTCGTCCTCGGTCCGCTCCGCCGCCCGTCTCGGTTTTACAGTAAACCGTCCGGTGGGATGATGCAAGATCGCCGGTTCGGATTTCGCCCCTCCGCGCGCGCGTCATTGCGTGCGCGTCGTTGCGCGCGTTGTTTCGCCGTCCGGCTTTTGCTACACAGTCGCAAGAGAGCTTCCGAGGGCCTTCCGGCGTGACTCCCAGGGAAAAACTGCTGGCGCTCCGCGACGAGTTGCAACAGACGTTCCTGGAACGGGGCGAGCTCATCGACGGCGCCCTGTCGGCCCTGCTCGCGGCCCGGAACCTGTTGATCGTCGGACCGCCGGGGACCGCCAAGTCCATGCTCGCGGACGAGCTGTGCCGGCGCATCGAAGGCGCCCGGTACTTCCAGTGGCTGCTGACCCGTTTCACCGCGCCCGAAGAGCTGTTCGGCGCGGTGAGCCTCAAGGGATTGGAGCAGGACGACTACCGGCGGGTGACGACCCACAAGCTCCCGGAGGCCCACATCGCCTTTCTGGACGAAGTGTTCAAGGCCAACTCCTCGATCCTCAACTCGATCCTGTCCATCATCAACGAGCGCCGGTTCCACAACGGCCAACGCATCCACCACGTGCCCCTCATCACCCTGTTCGGGGCGAGCAACGAGCTCCCCGAGGACGACGAGCTCACGGCCCTGTACGACCGGTTCCTGCTGCGGTTCACCGTGGGCTACATCGAGGAGGACTTCCGGTTCCTGCGCATGCTGGAGACGCCGCCGCCGGAGGCCAAGGTTCGCCTCACCCTCGAAGAGCTCACCGCCTTGCAGCAGGCCGCGGACCGGCAGGAGGTCCCCGCCCGCGTGCGCCGGGCCCTGGGCGAGGTGCGCAGGCAGCTCGGCAAGAAGCAGATCGTGGCCTCGGACCGGCGCTACCGCCAGTCCCTGGCGCTCCTGAAGGCCCATTCGTACTTGACGGGCGACCCCCAGGTCACGGACCGGAGCCTCCTGTTCCTGGAGCACGCCCTGTGGCGGGAACCGTCCGAGCAGGCCGAGGTCCGCTCCACCATCCGGGAGGTCGTGCTCGGTTACGAGCAGGAGGTCCAGGAGATGCTGTTCCAGTCGCGGGAGATCGAAGCCTACGTGCAACGCCCCTGGGAGACCGAGGAGCTGCGCTCCCAGGCCCTCATCGAAGGCCATACCAAGCTCCGCAACATCCTCGCGAAGGTCGAGCGGATCATCCACGACGCCTCCGACGCGGACCGCCCGCTGGCCCGGGTGGAGGACATGCGGGACGAGATCCGCACCCTCCAGAAGCGCATGCTGGAAGCCTGGTAGTGGCCCGCGGCAACCCGAAGAAACAGGCCCCGGCGCCGGCCCGGAAGGCTCCGGCGCCGAGCCTGCCCGACAACGCCAACTGGATCGAAAGCGACCGCTACGACCGCCACGCCTTCGGGCGCCTCCGGCGGGACGCCGCGTCCCTTCGGGAGATGGAGGGCGCGGGCGAAGCCCTGCTCCCCCACTTCGCCCCGCTGATGCAGGACGTCTTCTGCCTGCTGTTCAAGTACAACGTGGTCTTCGCCCCGGAGTCGGAAGTGCTCCCCAGCGCGGCCCTCAACCGCACCCTGCTGGCCGCGCTGCGGGACGGCGAGGCGAGCCGCATCCTGCGGGAGGGCACGGTGCTCGACGAGGCCAGGGCGGGGCTATGCACGCTGCTCCTGGGCGAAGGCATACTCGCCATGCTCAAGTCCGAGAAGCCCTGGACCCGGGGCGACATGCTCGACACGTGGAAGCTGCGGCAGCAGGAGGAAGAGTTCCACAAGACCCGCGAGGAGTTGGAGCACGCCGGCGAGTTGAGCGACGAGTTGAGCAACGAAACGGGCGACGAAATGGGCGACGAGGGGGACGACGCCCGCAAGCGGGACGCCTTGGCGCGGGTCCGGGAGCGGCTGGACGGCAAACTCCGGGGCGGCGCCGCGTCCATCCGGCACAAGCGGCGGCAGCATGGGGAGGACCTGGAAAGGGTCGGGGACGAGGCCCGGGCCCGGATGCAGGCCGCGGCCGTCCGCGCCGCCCGACGACTCGACGAGGCGGTGGAGGAGACCGAGTTGTGGGGCAGCGCCCTGGGACAGGGGGGACGCCTCCCCGCCCACCGGAGGCTGGAGTTGGGCCGGCGGCTGGCCGGCAACGACAAGCTCAAGAAGCTCGTCCGCATGGTGGGAAGGATGAAGTCCCACGCCCTGGCCCTGCGCAAGCGCACGTTCGAGCGCGCCAACGAGGAACTCTATTCCGTGGACCAGGGAGGCGCGCTGGATCGCCTGCTGCCCCAGGAGCTCTCGGCCCTGCGCCATCCCGTGCTGTGCAGGGACTTCCGGCGACGGCTGCTGGAGAACGAGCTGCTGCAATACTCCCTCCGGGGCATGGAGGAGAAGCGCAAGGGACCGGTGGTGGTCTGCCTGGACGGCAGCTCCTCCATGGCGGGAGACAAGGAGCTCTGGTCCAAGGCGGTGGCCCTCACCCTGCTGGAGCTGACCCGCCGCCAGCGCCGGCCCTTCCGCTCCATCTGCTTCTCCTCCGGGGAGACCCCGTTGCACGTCCTGGACCTGGCCGCGCGGCGCGGGGGCGACGTGGAGCCGGACAAGCTCATGGACTTGGCGGAACATTTTCCCGGAGGCGGCACCGACTTCGAGAAACCGCTGGACGCCGCGCTGGAATGCCTGGCGAAATCCCGATATAAGAAGGCGGACATCGTGTTCATCACGGATGGGGAATGCCAAGTCTCGGCCGAGTGGTCGCAGCGGTTCCGGAAGGAGAAGGACCGGTTGGGTTTCTCCCTGTTCTCCATCCTCATCGACGTGGGAGCGAGCTCCGCGGGCAGCCTGAAGGAGTTCAGCGACCGGATCACCACCATCACGCAACTCACCAGCGAAGGCGCGAGCGACCTGTTCATCCGGCTGTAGCAGGCCCCGGGCGCGGCGCCAGCGAGGAATCTCATGACCACTACCGGAAAGCTCGGTTTCGGCATCCTGTTGCCCACCCGCGGGGTCATCCTGGCCAAAACCGAGGTCCCGGACCTGAGTCCGGTCTTCCACCTGGCCGACGCGGTGGAGAAGGCCGGCTACGACTCGGTCTGGATCGGCGACAGCGTCACCGCCAAGCCGCGGCTCGAAGTCATCAGCACCCTGGGGGCGCTGGCGGTGAAGACCGAGCGGGTCCGGATCGGCACCGCGGTGCTGCTGGCGGCCATGCGCAACCCGGTGGTCCTGGCCCAGGCCCTGGCCAGCGTGGACGTGCTGTGCGGCGGACGGCTGGTGGCGGGGGTCGGGGTCTCCCGCAACGACAAGATGTTCGAGGACGAATACACGGCCTGCGGCGTCCCGTTCCACCAGAAGGCCGGGCGCCTGAGCCAGGTGTTGCGCATACTCAAGCTGCTGTGGGCCGAGGACCACGTCACCTGCCCCAACAAGTACTACACTATCGAGGACATCTCGCTGCTGCCCAAGCCGGTGCAGAAGCCGGGGATCCCCATCTGGGTGTCGAGCAACGACGTGGACACGGGACTCAGGCGGGCCGCGCGCTACGGAGACGCATGGATCACCAACATCCCCTCGCTCCCGGTGTTCCGGGAGTCCCGGAAGAAGCTCGAAGACTTCGCGGTGGAGGCGGGACGGAACCCTGACGACATCCACCGCTGCCTGTACCTGACCATCCACATGGACCCGGACGCCCAAAAGGCGCGCCGGGAGGGCGGCGCGTTCCTGGAAGCCTACTACCACAAGACCTACGAAGAGGTGTCCCGGCAGCTCGTGGTGAAGGCGGGCGGCACCGGCGAGGTGGTGGACTTCATCAACGAGTACGCCGACGCCGGCATCCAGACCTTCATCGTCCGGTTTGCGGCCAAGGACCAGTTCCAGCACCTGGACGTGTGCAACGAGCACGTCATGCCCCACTTCCGGTAGCGGGGACGGGGCGAACGGGGGAGATGGGCGCCGAGGGCGTGCTCGTTGCCGGGGCCGGTCCCGTGGGGCTGGTGACCGCCCTGTACCTGGCCCGGCGCCGCGTGCCGGTGACCGTCCTGGAGGCCGAGCCGGCGCTGCCGGAAACCCTGCGCGCCTCCACGTTCCATCCCCCCACACTGGACATGCTGGAGCAGACCGGCGTGCTGGACGCCTTCCTGGCCCTGGGGATCAAGGCCCCCAGGCTCCAGTACCGGGAGCGCTCGGGCTGCATCGCGGAGTTCGACTTCGGGCAGATCGCCGACGCCACCGGGCACCCCTACCGGTTCCAGTGCGAGCAGTTCAAGCTCAACCGGCTGCTGTACGAAAAACTCGCGACCCTGCCCGGGGCCGAGGTGGTCTTCTCCTGCGAGGTCACGGACGTGGAGGAAGACGCAGGGGGAGTCACCGCGGTGGCGACCCGGGGGGGCGCGCGCCGGCGCTTCCGGGGCCGTTTCCTGGTGGGCGCGGACGGCGCCCGCAGCAACGTGCGCAAGGCCCTGGGCATCCCCTTCGACGGGTTCACTTGGCCCGAACGGTTCCTGGTGGTGAGCACGCCCTTCCCGTTCGAGGAGCACATCCCCGGGCTGGCGCCGGTGAGCTATTTCGCCGACCCGGAGGAGTGGTTCTTCTTGCTGCGGGCGCCGGGACTGTGGCGGGTGATGTTCCCCGCCCGACCGGAGGAGAGCGACGCCGCGGTGCTCGGCGACGCCAGCGTGGAGGCCCGGCTCCAGCGGGTGGTGGAAACCGGGCGGCCCTACCCGGTCCGGCACCGGACCCTCTACCCGGTGCACCAGCGGGTGGCCGCGCGCTACCGGAAGGGGCGGGCGTTCCTCGCCGGCGACGCCGCCCACATCAACAACCCCCTGGGCGGCATGGGCATGAACGGCGGCATCCACGACGGCTGCAACCTCGCGGAGAAACTGGCGCGGGTCTGGCGCGGGCGCGCGCCGGCCTCGGAGCTCGACCGCTACGAGCGCCAGCGCCGTCCCATCGCGCTGGAGTACGCCAACGTGCACTCCACCCGCAACAAGCTGGACCTGGAGACCCGGGACCCCCGACGGCAGGAGTGGTTCCGCCGAACCCTGCGGGAGACCGCCGCGGACCCGAAGAAGTCCTACGACTACCTGCTACGGATCTCCATGATCGCCAGCCTCCGAGCCGCGGCCCGGCTGTAGCGGCCTGCCCGAGCGCAGCACCCCTCCCCGTACCGAGCAGCACCCCTCTCCGTACCGAGCGTAGCAACCCTCCCCGTTCGTCCTGAGCGTAGCGAAGCGAAGTCGAAGGACGCCCTTTCCCGAGGGAAAGCCGCATCGATCAGGCGTTCCTTCATTGCTTCTCGACGCCGAACGCGCCGACGAGGAACAGGGCATCGTTGTTCGCAGCAGCGGTGGAGGCGCTGAACGTCCCCGAAGCGTGGTCTGCGATTGCGCCTGCGGTGTTCCGGTAAAACTCGACTGCCCATCTGCCCGTCAAGCTGCGACCCTGCGCACTACCGGAAGTGTTGCCTACGAAGATCTGGTCGTTGCCGGTTATGTTGTCGGAGGTCTCCGTCAGGGACAACTCCCAATCACCGAGGGATTCGCCGTTCTCCCTGAAATTGGTGACGCTTCCGCCAAACCCGGTAATGGCGTTGGCGGTCAGGCCGAAGTCCGCGGACAGGTTGGCCAACGCGGTGAAGGAACCGACCTCTGCGCTCGCCAGCGCACGCGAGCCGCCCGAGCCGCGGTAGGTCGCCTTCGTATAGAAACCGGTTGCCGGACCTTCGTAAGTGGCCGTATCGACATTAGTATTGAGCGAGGCCCTGGTGATCCGACTATCCGAGCTGCCGTCCGCAAAGGCTCCCATGCTGTACCAAATAGCGTCCGTGGGATCGACGGGCGTCTCCAGCCACGCTCCGAAGGTCAGGTAGTATTGGTCCACACTTCCCCCGTCAGGCTGCTTCGCGATGTTCGAGTAGATGACGACCCCGGTCCTTCCCCTACTGGCACTGCGGGTCAGCGCGGCGCCGTTCCAACCCTCTCCCAAGGCTGGGGTCTCACTGTCCTCGTCAACCGGGTAGCTGCCGGACCCCCGGTCATACCCCAACGTCGGCGCCGTGTCGCTGCTGGCCCAGCTAGCGGTGAGGCCCACTGACGGCTCGGAGCTCGCAGTGCTCTGCACGTTGGCGCCACTCCTTACGGGATCGTCCGTGAACACGTTGTTGAGGGCGCCGCTCGACAGCAGCCTCTCTTCGACGAGGCCCCTGGCATGGGCTCCGTTCGAAGTCCCGTCAGGGCCGTTGTTGGCCTGCCAGACCGTCTTGTTGGTGATCGTGATCAAGACATAGGGCGTGCCGCCCGTGGATTCGGCGGCGCCGTCCTCTCCAAGGGTGACCACACAGGCTTCGCCGTCGAACGGGCACTCGAGGGCGTGGCTCCTGCCCTTGGAATAGCCTATCGCCCGGACCTCACCCGCAGGGATCGTCGTAGCCTCCGTCAACGTATGACGACTCGGCAGGTACAGGGTGGTGTAGGTCGTTACCGTGAGCGCACCGCCCCTGGATTCGGCGCCGTTCCCCGTAACGGTGGTGACGACGCAGTCTTCGCCGTCGGCCGGGCAGGTGACCACCGTCCTCGTGTCGAAGGTTCGGTGAACCGTTCGAGGGGGGCCACCCGCACGGATCGTGCCCGCCATCAGATCGTGACCGTCAGGCAGTTCGATGGTCGAAAAGGTCTCTACAGTGGGCGTACCGCCGGTGGATTGGGGGGCGCCGTCCGGGCCAAGGGTGACTACGCAGGCAGGGCCGTCAGGCGGGCACGTAACGACGGTCCTCGTGCCGTCGGGGTTCTGAAGCGTCCGGCTGATACCCGGAAGGATCGTGCCCGGTTCCAGCATACTACCCTGGGGCAGTTCCCCTATGGGCACAGGCGTGGGCAGCGCCGCGGTCTTGCCGCCTCCGCCCCCGCCGCAACCGGCCAGGGCCGCGATCATCAGGACGGTTGCGAGGACGAAAAGGGCGTCCTTCGACTTCGCTCCGCTACGCTCGGGACGAACGGGGATGATTGTCCAGGGTTTCCTCATGTGAAGTCTCCTCTCCGGCGAGATCGAAGTTTCCTGGGCGAAGGGGGTCGAATCCTCCCCGACCCATTGATCGTAACAAGGAAGCGCCCTTCCCGACGCCGCCGTATCATGGCAGGGCGACACGGAAGCCGTCTCCGGGCACGGACAGCGCAGATCTACCACATGGGGTTTCGCAAACCGGTGAGCGGCGCGACGGCGCTCTGTGCCGGTGCGGTCGAGGGCCTGGATCAGTCTCCCGGCCGGGGGGGGGGCTACGATGCCACGGACCTTTTCGACGAAGAAAGGAGCGTTGGAGAGCTTGATTCGTTCCATGCTTGACCGGACACCGTTGATTTTCGTGGACTGTGCCACAATCGGAGCCCATTATCAACGAAGGCTCTTCAGGCTTTCGTATGGGTAAGGCAGGAGGGAAAGCGGAGCGACGGGAGTCATGCCGTCATTCCCGCGAAAGCATGTCCTCGCGGAAGCGGGGGCAGGAATCCACTTTCATCGCTCATACAGGGAGGGCCCATGGGGTTTGCTCGCAAGGTCTGGATTCCCGCCTTCGCGGGAATGACGAAGCGGACTCTGCCGGAATGACGAGGCGGGCGTCTGCGGGAATGACGGAGTTGGCGCGGGTTGACAGACGGCGCTGCCGGGGTCAGATTGGCCGGTAGGCTGGCGCGGACCGGGGGACCGGCGCCGCCAGCGGAGGAGGAAATGCCCAGGGTGCTGACGCAAGAGCAGGTGGACGCCTACCGCCGGGACGGGTTCCTGTTCCCGGTCCGGGTGATGGACCGGGGATCCGCGGGCGAGTTGCGGCGGAAACTGGAGGAGGTGGAGCGGACCATCGGCGGGGAGATACAGCAGCGGTACCGCATCAAGGCCCACCTCCCCTTCCCCTGGCTCAACGAGCTCATCCGCCATCCCTGGATGCTCGACGCGGTGGAGGACGTCATCGGCCCGAACATCCTGTGCTGGGGATCCAGCTTCTTCACCAAGAACGCCCGGGACCCCCGCTTCGTCTCCTGGCACCAGGACACCACCTACTACGGCCTGGAGCCCCGGGAGACCCTGACCGCGTGGTTCGCCTTTACCGACAGCACGGTGGAGAGCGGCTGCATGCGGGTGCTGCCCGGCTCCCACGCACGGGGCGCCCGAAAGCACGTGGAGACCTTCGAGAAGGACAACCTCCTGTCCAGGGGCCAGACCGTGGAGGATGTGGACGAGTCCCGGGCGGTGGACGTGGTGCTGGAAGCCGGCGAGATCTCGTTCCACAGCGAGACCGTGGTCCACGGCTCCAACCCCAACGACTCGGACCACCGGCGGCTGGGCTACTCGATCCATTTCATCGCGCCGCACGTGCGCCAGACCCTGTTCGACCACGCCACCGCGGCGCTGCTGCGGGGCGAGGACACGCACGGCTACTGGGAACCCGAGCCCGTGGCGCAGCGGGACTTCGACCCGGAATGTCTCGCGGCCCTGGACCGGAACCACCGGCAGTACAAGGCCAACGAGCAGGCGGGATGACGCCCCCGGCGCCGCACCGAGGGGCCGCGGCCCTGCCCGCGTGCGGCCCGCGGCCTCATGGGGATTGGAGGAAGGGAGCCGCAGGATGCCGGAAAGACCCCTGAGCCACAAGGTCGTGATCATCACCGGCGGCGCCGGCGGCATGGGCACGGTCATGACCCTGGCCCTGCTGGAGGACGGCGCCCGGGTGGCGGTGGTGGACAACCGGGAGGAGCGATTGGAGGCCGTGGCGCGGCGCACCGCGGGCTTGGCCCACGAAGGGGCGCTCGCCACCCTCGCCGCGGACATCACGGAGGCGGACGACTGCGAGCGGGTGGTCTGCGCCGTGCTGGAGCGGTTCGGGCGCGTGGACGCGCTGGTCAACGCGGCCGGCATCGGCATGCAGACCGTGAGCCCCGACTACATGAGCGAGCCGGTACGCTTCTGGGAAGTGGAGCCCGACCGCTGGCAGGCGGTCATGGACGTGAACTGGAAAGGGGCCTTCCTCATGGCCCGGGCCGTGGCCCCGCACTTGGTGGAACAGGGGTCCGGACGCATCGTCAACGTGACCACGAGCCTCGACACCATGTTCCGGGGCGCCTACACCCCTTACGGCATGTCCAAGGCCGCGCTGGAGGCCGCGTCCGCAAGCTGGGCCCGGGACCTGGAAGGCGCCGGCGTCACCGTCAACGTGCTGGTGCCCGGCGGCCCTACCAACACTTCCTTCATCCCCGAGAACGCGCCCTTCGACCGGGCCAGGCTGGTGCAACCCGAGGTCATGGCCGCGCCCATCCGGTGGCTGGTCTCCGACGCCTCCCGGGGCGTCACCGGCTGCCGCTTCGTGGGCAACGACTGGGACACGACCCTGGCGCCCGACGAAGCCGCCAAGGCCGTCTGCCGGCCCGCGGCTTGGCAGGACCTTGCTTCCCGGGCGGCCTGGCCCGACCGGAAGTAGCTTCCGGGAACGGCGTTCATACGTACATTCGCCCCACTCGCTACAATTCGATCCATAACCCGCCTTGCAGGAGGTCATCATGGCGTACAGCGCAAAGGGCCGCACCAAGGATTTCCCGGTGTTCGATTGTGACAGCCATATCTACGAACCCCCCGAGGTCTGGGACAAGTACATTCCCGAACGCCACCGGGAGCTCGCCAAGACGCACTTCTACCGGGACGCGGACCGCCTGGTGCTGGTGCGAAACTCCCGCATCAGTTTCCGGAGTCCCAACGAGTGGAAGTATCCCGCGGAGACCTGGCACCCGGGACTGACCAAGCAGGAGATCGGCAACACCCGGCCCGGCACCAGGGAATGGGACGAGAAGATCGGACGCAACGCCAGCGCCCGGGACCCGCACGTCAGGCTCAAGGACATGGATGCGTCCGGCATCGACCAGGTCATGATCTTCCCCTCGACGTTCGTCTATCTGCCGCTGGTGGAGAACGCCGAGGCGGCCCACCTGTGCGCCCGGGCCTACAACGACTGGGTTTACGACTACTGCGGCGCCGACCGGAAGAGAATGTACCCGGCCGCGGTCCTGCCCCTGCAGGACGTGGACCGGGCCATCGACGAGCTGCGGCGGGTCGCCAAGCGGGGCTTCAAGTCCGCCCTGGTGCGGCCCATCATCGCCCTCGGCCGCTACCCCACCTTCCCCGAGTTCGACCCCCTGTGGAAGGAGTTCGAGGAGCTGGGGGTGGTGCTGGGCATGCACACGTTCCCGTCCCGGGGGGAGGCCATGTCGCAGGGGCTGGCGGAACGCATGGGCGCGGACCGGAAGCGGCTCTTCGGCGACGAGGACATCCTCGTCTATTCGCCCGGCCAGTTCGTGGCCAACATCATGCAGGCCATGGGGTCCCGGCAGGCCGGCGACGCCGCCTACGGCTTCATCGCCGAGGCCATGACCTGGACCGGCGTGGTGCTGATGACCGGATGGCTGGAGAAGTTCCCGCGCCTCAAGGTGGCCATCCTGGAATCCAACTCCAGTTGGCTGCCGCTGGTGCTGGAAAAGGCCGAAGGCTACCTGGAGCTCTACCGGCACACCAACGAGAACATCGGCGACCCAAAGGAGGTCTTCTACAAGAGCTGCTTCATCGCCTTCGAAGGCGACGAGGAGATCACCTTCCGGCTCTGGGACCTGTACGAGGACATCGGCCTGTGGTCCTCCGACATGCCCCACCTGGACGCCGCGGACGTGTGGGAGGCCATGGACAACATGAACAAGTGGAAAGTCCCCCGCCAAGCCCAGGAAAAGATGCTCGGCGGCAACGCCCGCCGCCTCTACGGCATCGAACCCCGACTCGTCGTCACCCAGGCCCCGGACGAGTACACGCCGGTGACCATGTCGCGGTATGCGTGAGGCGGGGTCGGGGCCGGGAAGCGATGTTGATTATCGAGATCGGTCCTATAGGGTAGTCCCATGAAGGAAATCAACGCTTCGGAATTCAAGGCCAAGTGCCTGGCAATCCTTGAGCAGGTCGCGCAGTCCGGACAGGCCGTAACGATCACGAAACGCGGCAAGCCGGTCGCCCGGCTCGTTCCACCGGTTCCCGAACAGTATCGCTACCCGCAGGAGGCCCTGTTCGGAACCGTGGAAATCCACGGGGATATCGTCAGTCCGGTGCTGGAAGCCGACCTTGGGGGTGCGGAACAAGACCAAATCGAGTGAAGTTCCTCCTCGATACGCATGTCCTGGTTTACTGGCTGGGGACAGAGCAACGCCTGTCCCCGGAACAGAAAGAGGTTCTCGGACAAGCAAGTACGGAGAATCCGTTGTGGGTGTCCGATATCACGTTGTGGGAGATAGCGACGCTGCATCATCTCAAACGTATCTCCCTGCCGCTGCCTCTGAGGGAATGGCTCGAAGCTGCGACCGCGCCACCGCTGATGCAGCGGGTCGGCATCTCACCCGCCATCGCGGCTGCCGTAGCCAACCTTCCAGCGTTCTTTCCGCGTGACCCAGCCGACCGCATCATCGTCGCCTCGGCCCAACTTCTCGGCGCAACGGTGATGACGCACGACCGGCGTATCATCGAATCCGCTGTCGTGCCCACGTTGTAAATACGGATCTTCAGGCTTTCGTGTGGTAATGCAGGAGGGAAAGGGGAGCGACAGAGGTCAGGCCGTCATTCCCGCGAAAGCATGTCCTCGCGGAAGCGAGGGCAGGAATCCGCTTTCCTCGCCCTCGTTGTACAAACCTCTCATACAGGGTGCCCATGGGGTTTTCTCGCAAGGTCTGGATTCCCGCTTTCGCGGGAATGACGAGACAGGGCTTTCGCGGGGATGACGGGGTGGGGAGTGTCGCAACCCACACGAATATGACCCTCATCGCCACATTCCTTCATCGACCCGGGAAAGGTCTTCGAGGGCACGGTCCATCTCGGCCGCGTCATCTTCCGTCCAAGTGCCGATCAGATGATCCAGCGAAGATCCCACGGTACCGGTCTCACCCTGACGTTCGCCGAGGCCGGCCCCTCGACGCAGCAACCGCAACACGGCTCGGTTGAGCGAAATGCCTTCCCTGTTCGCCAACTGACGGATGCGAGCCGTCAATTCGTCATCGAACCCTCTTATGGTGAGTTGGTTCATTCCGGTCGCAACGGGCGCTACGCTCCCGGTTCCAGCACCGGAGGGCCGGCGTCGGGCATTTCGGAGAGGAGGCGGCCGTAGCCGGGGATGGGTTGGCGGAAACCCAGGCGGAGCTGGGTTTCCCAGTTGCGGGCGGTGAGGGGATAGACCACGGGCGCGCCCAACGCCCGTTCCAGCGGCGAGAGGATCTCCAGGACCTTCCAGGCGGAGCCCAGCAGGTAGAGGGCTTCGGCGCCCGGATGGCGTTGGAACAAGGCCTTGAGATGGTCGAAGATGGCCGCGGCCGGGACTTGCGGCACTTGGTGGAAGGGCGCGTCCATGCCTTCCATGGCCAGGACGTCGAAGCCTGCGTCTCGCAGGTAGTTGGCGAAGACGGCGTTCAGGTTGTCCGGCAGGTAGGTGGCGCCCAGCACCCGGTGGGCGCCCAGGGCCCGGAGCGCGCGCACGTGGTTCTGTCCCGACGTGAACATGGGCGCGCCGTACTTCCGTTCCCAGTCCGAGACGACCCGGCCTTCGCCGGCGAACCCCAGCAGCATGAAGGGCGGCGCCCCCAGCACGCGGATGAGGGCGGGCCCCTGCCGGGCCAACTCCGCGGCCTTGGCCTCGTAGCCCGGTATGGAGCGGGAGAACTCCTCCTCGGTGCCCTCCTGGAAGTCCATGGTGGTGTGGACCAGCCGGATGGCCGAAGGGAGCTTTTGGTCCAACTCCCCGTCTCCCAGGGTCCCTGAGCGGTTGGTGGGCCAGACGGAGCCCACCAGACGTTGGCCTTGCGTCATGGCCTGCCGCGTGCGGGCGCCGTGGAGCCGAGCGCCCGCGCCTTGGAGCGCGTGCGGGTCAGTCCTCGCACGGCAAATGGGACTCGTCGATGGCCGCCCAGCCCGCGCGGCTGCTCCAGAAGCGGTGGGCCGACGGGCGCTCGGTGGACGGCTCGTCGTCCAGGGTGCCCGAAGGAACGGTCATGCGCGAGCGGTCCCGGGTGGGACGGGGCACCGGACCGTTGCACCGTGTGCAGACCGCGGTGGCGAAGCTCCTGGCCTCGGGCAGGTCGTACCGGGAGACGAGGTCTTCCCCGGAGAGCCAGCGGAACTGCTCCGGGGGCACCGCGATGTTGGTGGAGCGCAGACCGCCGGTGGCCTTGCGGCAGCGCTTGCAGTAGCAGTGGGCGAACCGCAGGAACGGGGGCGTCACCCGGTAACGGACGGCTTGGCAGAGGCAACTGCCTCGAAGCGCCTGCTCGGCCATTTCCTACCTCCCCGTGTCTGCGCCGTCGATCGGGAACCCGTAGAGCCGCGCCGGGTTCCGCTCCAGGATGGCGCTCTTGCCCGACTCGTCCACGTCGTCCCGGGCCAGCAGCGTGCGCGCGGCAAAGCGCTCCCGGTCCGAGTGGGGCATGTCGGAGCCGAAGACGATCTGCCCCTCCCCCACCAGGTCCATGACCTGGGGCAGCATGGCGTCCTCCACCTCGGCGCTCCAGTACAGGTTGCCCCGCTCGAGGTATTCCGCAGGCGCTTCCGCGGCGCGGATGGCCACTTGCGGGTAGAGGTTCGCCAGACGCTGCGCGTGGGGGAACCTGTGGTTCAGGCGGTCGATGACGAAGGGGATCCACAGGCAGCCCGCCTCCAGGAACACCACCCGCAAGCTCGGGAAGCGGTCCAGCAGGCCCCCGGTCATGAAGGCCACGAACCCCATGAGCACGGGCATGAGGAAAGCGGTCAACCACGAGGGGTAGAGGTCGCTGTAGAGGTTGTTCAGGGACGGACAGGACCAGCCCACGTGTACGCCCAGGGTCAGGTCGGTCTCGGCCAGGGCCTCGTAGAACGGCAGCAGCGAGGGGTGGTCGAGGGTGCGGTCCCCCGCGGTCCCCAGGACCATGATGGCGGAGGCGCCGAGGCTCCTGGCTTCATGGACCCCGCGCACGGCCCCGGACACGTCTTCGAGGTTGACCACTCCCGCCCACTTGAGACGCTCGCTGCCCGACGTCCGGTCCCCCATCCAGCGGTTGTAGGAGGCGCACAACGCGGTCATCAGGGCGGGGTCGCTGGTCAGCGGATAGGCGAGGAAGAGGGTCGGATAGATGACCTGCAGGTGGATGTCCTCCGCGTCCAGGGCCTCCAGGCGCGCCGTGAGGTCGGTCAACTCCTGGCTCTCCAGGCTGTCCCGGTTGCGCCCCTCGATGAGCGCGCCGTGCCGGGTGGGCTTGCCGTCCACCCGGGCGGGGGTGCTGAAGTTGTTGCACCCGACCCCGGCCCGCCGGGGCACGAGCTGCTCGCCGATCATCCAGTAGTACATCCCCGACGAACCCACGATGACCGGCCGCCGGGAACGGAACTCCGGGTCCATGTACTTGTCGTCGAAGGTCGCGGGACACTCGTTGACGTGGCCGTCGGCGTCGATGATGCGCATGGGTCCTCCATGAACGATTTGGGTTTCCAAGTCAAGCCGGAATCGGCCCGTGCGCCCTTTGCCGGGTGACGCCAGCGTGTTAGGCTCCGCGCTCGGCAACGCCGCCGCGGGGAGGAACCATGCAGATCATCGAACGCACGCTCAACAGCCGGGAACACGGCATCGCCGGCTACCTGGCCCATCCGCAACGGACCGAGCCCGGACCGGGGCTGCTGCTCATCCATCCCAAGTCCGGGGTGACCGACTACATCAAGACCGAGGCGCGCAAGTTCGCCGCCCTGGGCTACAGCACCTTTGCGGCCAACGTCTTCGAGCTCCTGGGGCATCCCGCGGCCACCCACATCGAGACCGGGGCGGAGATCCAGGCCCGGACGTCCGACGAGGAGTTCACCCGGGCGCTCACCGAGAGCTGGCGTTTCCTGCTCGCCCGGCCGCACGTGGACGGCGAGCGGGTGGCGGTGTGCGGTTACTGCATGGGGGGCCGCATCGCCATCAACTTCGTGGCCGAGACCCCGCAGGTGCGGGCCTTCGTGGGCTACTATCCCACGGTCCGGGACGAGCCCCCCACCGACATGCGGCCCGTCCCGCCCTGGGACAAGGCCCGGCGCATCCGCTGTCCGTCCATCGTCCTCTACGGCGCGGACGACGTCACCACCGTGACGCCGGTGCAGGACCGGATGATGTACGCGTTCCGGGAGAACGGCCAGCCCCTGGAGTGGCACTCCTTTCCCTTCGGCGGGCACGGTTTCGTGGACCCCGGCGCGGCGGGCTACCACCCCCACGCCGCGGACCTGGCGTGGCCCCTGGTGGCGGATTTCATGGAGCGCGAACTCCGCTGGACCACGGAATAACCGCGCCCGCCAAGTCCTTTGACAACCGCGGACGTTGGCGTTAGTGTCACGCCACGCCCGCGCGGCGCGAACCTTCGTTTCCGTCGTTCCGCAGGAGAGGAGGAACCGTCATGGAAGAGACCATCATCTCGGCAGACTCGCACGTCATCGAGGTCCCGGACCTGTGGGAAAAGGGGCTGCCCGCGGCCTTCCGTGACCGGGCGCCCAAGGCCTATTTCGACGAAGGACGCGACGCCTGGATGTTCGGGTCGCCGGACGTGGCGCCCCAGGCCGTGGGCGGTCTGTTCATGGCGGGCCAGCGCCCCGAGAACGTGGAGGACTACCGCCGGGCGGGCTTCTCGGTGGCGCGTCCCGGGGGTTGGGACCCGGCGGAGCGCATCAAGGACATGGCCCAGGACGGCGTGTCCGGCGAAGTGCTCTACCCCAGCCTGGGACTCGGTTTCTTCTGCGTCGAGGACCCCGCGTTCCAGCAGGCCCTGTTCCGCACCTACAACGACTGGCTCATCGAATACTGCCAGGGAGCGCCGGACCGGCTGTTCGGGGTGGCGCTGATCTCCGCCTTCGACGTGGACTTGGCAGTGGCGGAGATGGAGCGCTGCAAGCGGCAGGGGATGGTGGGGACCCTGGTCTGGCAAGTGCCCCACAAGGACCTGCCGTTTACCTCGGACCACTATGAACGCTACTGGGCCGCGTCCCAGGATCTCGACATGCCCGTGCACCTGCATATCCTCACGGGCTTCGGCGACAGCATGCGCCGCCAGACCACCCACGGCATGGGGCGCTACCGCATCGGCGTCCGCCAGACCCGCGAGATCGAGGACGCCTTGTTCGACATCATCTTCTCCGGGGTGCTGGAGCGCTATCCCTCGCTCAAGATCGTGTCCGTGGAAAACGAGGTGGGCTGGATCCCCTTCTGGCTGGGGCAGTGCGACAAGAACTTCCGCCGCCACCGCCACGCGGAGTCCCTGCCCATCCCCAAGGAACCCGGCGAATACTTCGCCCGTCAGGTCTATGCCACGTTCTTCAACGACCACATCGGCGGACGGCTGTTCTCCTGGTGGGGCTCCGACAACTGCATGTGGTCCAACGACTACCCGCACCAGAACTCCACCTGGCCCCGCTCCCGGGAAGTCATCGCCCGGGACCTGGGCAGCCTCGACGCCGGCGACCGCACCAAGCTGCTCAACTCCAACGTGGCCCGCCTGTACAACCTGAACGTGGCGCCGCTGATGGACGCGGCCTGAGGGCCGCACGAGGGGCGGATAGCCGCGTCAGGGAGACCGGGAAGCGAGGGTGAGCGGGAAGCAGGAAGAGCCGAGATGATGAAAGTGGATTCCCGCTTTCGCGGGAATGACGGGGAGGGACATCTGCGGGAACGATGGCCTGGCCCCGTCTCACCCCTTTCCCTCCTACCTTACCCACACGAATTCCTGAAGAGCCACTCGGGGCAATCGAGCCGTGGATGGAGGATACTCCCTCACGCGACCTTCCTGTCCCCGTTCGTCCTGAGCGAAGCGAAGTCGAAGGACGCTCTCTTCCTCCGGGATCGTTCAGGGTTTCCCCGATGCCGGCACCGCACGCCAACCCGCCGAAGCCCTGCGCCGGCGCTCGGCGCGCGCTTGTCGGAATTGACACCCCGTGTCAACGGTGTTAGTGCTTGCCCACCCTTGCAACGTATTGGTTCCGCTACTTTCAAGGAGGGGGGCATGAAGACCTCGATACGTTTCCATCTCGCGTTACTCGCCGGCGTCCTCTGTTTCGCAACCTCGGCGCACTCCCAGACGGCCCTGTCGCTGGGCACCTCGACCGTGGGCGCGCGCTTCCACATCCTCGCCGTGGGCATCGGCGATACGGTCAGCCGCAACTCCGACGTGAGCGTCACCGTGGAGCCCATCGGCGGCAGCGACGCCAACGTGCGCGCGCTGGCGGCCAAGCGCATCGAGCTGGCGCTGCTGAACTCCCTGGCCGGCACCCACGGGTACCACGGCATCGGCTCGTTCCGGAAGGACGGGAAGGCGCCGCTCCGGCTGGTCTTCCAGGGCGGCCTGGGAGCCCGGGCCCTGGTCGCCCGGGCCGACCGGGGCATCCGCACCCCCGCGGACCTGGAGGGCAAGACCGTGCAGGCCAAACGGAAGTCGCTGGCGGACCTGGAGGCGTTCGCCCGGGCGTTGATGCGGGCCTACGGCATCCCGGAAGCGTCGGTGAAGATACTCAGGCACGGCAACACCAACGAGCAGCTCGAGTCCCTGAAGCTGGGGGCCGCGGACGCCGTGGTCATGCCCTTCGGCAGCCCCCGCACCTCCTCGCCTCCGCTCCGGCGCCTGGCCCAGGCCATCGACCTAAAGGTCATCGCCATCCCCGGGGACAAGGCCGCGGAGATCCTGGAGGACCCGCGGCTGAAGGGCTACCGGCGCGCCAAGATCGCCAAGGGCGCCATCAAGGGCCTGGACAGCGACGTGGACTCGCTGGCCGTGGGCACCTTTGCCGCCACCCGTGCGGACGTGCCGGAGGACGTCATCTACACGGTCGCCAAGACGTTCTTCGAGAACCTGAAGCAGTTCTACCCGGTGCACGCGTCGGCCAAGCAGTACACACTGAAGGACAGCCTGGCCAACCCCACCATCCCCTTCCATCCCGGCGCCGTCCGCTACTACCGGGAGGTCGGCGAGTGGACCGACGCGCTGGCGAAGACGCAGCAGGCGCTGCTCGACAACCAGTGACCGTGACCGGGGCCGCGCTCCTCGCACGGGGTCCGGGGCGCCGCGCCCCGGACCGGGAACGGGATGCCTGACATCGCCACGCCGCAGTCGGTCCGGGACGCGGGACCCTCCCCGGCCTGGGACCGGGTCATCGACGGGATCGCCCTGCTCACCGCCCTCTACCACCTGGTGGTGGTGGGACGGACGTTCATCTACCTGGGGGTCTTCTTCCCCACCCCCTTCCACCGGGCGGTGAGCCTCACCTGCGCCCTGCTCCTGGCCTACCTCGTCCACATGCGCCGCCGGGGCCCGGCCAACCGGGGCCTGTGGTGGGACGCGGCGCTGCTGGCGCTGGGCATGGCGCCCCTGGGTTTCATCCTCCTCTTCTACGAACGGGTCACCGACTACGACGAGTACGGGTTCCTGGACCCGCCGGGCATGATCCTGGCGTTCGCCCTGGCCTTCTCCCTGCTGGTGGCGCTCAAGCGGGCCGTGGGCTGGGTGCTGGTGACCATCATCTGCCTGTTCCTCTTCGTGGCGCGCTTCCAGAACATCCTGCCGGGCCTGCTGTTCGGCAAGGGCTACGCCTGGGACCGGCTGTCCTACGCGGTGTACGTGCCCGGAGAGGGCATCTTCGGCGTCCCCCTGGGGGTGGCCTCCACCATCGTCATCGTGTTCCTGATCTTCGCCCACCTGCTGCAGAAGGCCGGGGTGGGCGAGTGGTTCAGCGAGCTGGCCCTGGCCCTGGCCGGCTGGACCCGGGGCGGCGCCGCCAAGACCGCTGTGCTGGCCTCGGCCTTCTTCGGCACCATCTCCGGCTCGCCGTCGGCCAACGCCGCCACCACCGGAGCGGTGACCATCCCCCTCATGGTGCGGGCGGGATACCGGCCCGGGTTCGCCGGAGGCGTGGAGGCCGCCTCGTCCGCGGGCGGACAGATACTGCCGCCGGTCATGGGCGCCATCGCCTTCGTCATGGCGGACTTCCTGGGCGCGCCCTATTACCAGGTGGCGCTGGCCGCGGCCCTGCCGGCCCTGCTCTACTTCGTCATCGTCTTCATGGGGGTGGACTTCGAAGCCGCCCGGCAAGGTCTGGCCGGACTACCCCGCAACGAACTGCCGTCCCTGGGCGCCACCTTCCGGAAAGGCTGGTTCTTCCTGCTGCCCATCGGCGCCATGATCTACCTGATGCTGGTGCAGAAGTTCGACCCCGACATGGCCGGCATCTTCAGCCTGCCCCTGCTGGTGGCGGTCAGCTTCCTGTCCAAGGACCGGGGCAAGCGCCTGTACCCCGACGACGTGCGCTCGGCCCTGGTGTCCGCGGTGAAGGCATGGGTGCCGCTGGCGATACTCACCGCGGCCGTGGGGATGCTGGTGGCCGCCCTGGGTCTCAGCGGGCTGGGGACGAAGTTCTCCCGCGCGCTGGTGGACCTGAGCGGCGGGAACCTGCCCATCGCCCTGGCCCTGGTGGGGGTCGCCAGCCTCATCCTGGGCATGGGCATGGACTCCCTGCCGGCGTACATCACCGTGGCCACCCTGTGCGCACCGGCGCTGGTGCTCATGGGGGTGCCGGACATCGCCGCCCACCTGTTCGTGGTTTACTGGGGGTTGGCGTCCCACATCACGCCGCCGGTGTGCGTCACCGTCTTCGTCACATGCAGCATCAGCGGCGCCGGCATATGGGAGACCGGCAAGCACGCGGTGCGCCTGGCCATCGGCAAGTACCTGTTGCCGTTCTCTTTCGCGCTCCACCCCGCCCTGCTGCTGCGGGGCTCGTGGGACTCGGTGGCGCTGGCGGCCGTGTCCGCCCTGGTGGGGGCGGTGAGCCTGTCCGCGGGGACCATCGGCTACGGCCTGCGCGTGCTCACGTGGCCCGTGCGCGCCGTGCTCATCGTCGGCGGCGTGCTGCTCATCCTGCCCGGGTGGAACATGCTGTTGGCGGGCTCGGTGCTGGTGGCCGCAGGGGGGTTGCTGCAACTCCGCGGACTGGGCCGCGCCCGCGGTTGAGCGCCAGGACCCGCACGTCGCCGTCCCGGACCGGCGCCTAGACCATCTCCTCCAGCAGGCGCCCGTAGCCCATGACCGACTCGTTCACGTGCAGCCGTTTCTGGACCGCCCACACCCTGGCCGGGACCGGGTGCACCACCGGCACCTGGAGGTCCTGCTCCAGCAACTCGATGATGTCCAGGGTGCGCCACCCCGAGCCCAGCATGTAGATGGCGTCCGCCTGCCGGTGGCGCAGGAAGGCGTTGCGGGTGTGGGCATAGACTTCCTGCCCGGCGAGCTTGCCCACGTCCTCGAACTCCACGGGTATGCCCTCCATGGCCAGGACGTCGAACCCCGCCTCCACGAAGTACCGCGCGAAGGTCTCGTTGATCTTGCCGGTGAAGTAGGTAACCCCGACGATCTTCTTGCACTTGAGCGCCTTGAGGGCTTCGACCTGGGTCATGCCCGCGGTCACGACGGGAACCTTGTACTTCCGTTCCCAGGCCCGAACGATACGGCGCTCGCCCTTGACCCCCTGCAACATGAACGGCGGCGCCCCTTCGGGGTGGATCAGGTCCACCTCATAACCGGCGAGCTCGGCCACCCGTTCCTCATAGGCCTTCATGGCCTGCTGGAACTCGTCCGCGGTGCCGCGCCGGAAACCGATGAACAGGGGAATGACGCCGATGCCCTCGGGCATCATGCGGATGAACTCCTCCAGGGAACCGGGCCTCATGGTCGGCTTGATGATGCCGACGGTGCCGCGCCAACTCGTGTACGCCATTCAGGACTCCTTCCTTGCGGGATTTTTCTTCATGCCGCCAACCTGGGGATGTCCGAATGCGCCTTCTCCCGAAAATCCGCCAGGGTCGGGTACTGGGTATCCGCGTTCTTGGTGAGATACTGCCTTTCCTTTCTTCCGAGCTCCTCCATGTCCTCGTACACCACGAGGCTGATGAACCGCAGTTTCGCCTTTTGAAACTCCAGCAACGAAATGGCCACGTTCTTCGCCTTGTCGCCGCTTCCTATCCCGAAGAGATAGAAATGGCGTTCGTGGTGTGTCAAAGACCAGTCCACCTTGATAATTTCATAACTCGGCAGAGGAGATACATCCGGTTGCGGATGGAACGGGGCCAGTTCCGTCGCGGTGTAATTCTTCAGGTCGTCGTAAAACGCGCTTCGGACAATCTCCCTGCTCCAATAGCGCATATTGCATACCTTTTGAACGCAGCCCGCGAATTGCAATACACCCTCGTAGAGCATCTCGGGCGAGATATCCAGGTACAGGTTTCCCTCATCATTGGAAACCCCGTTGTTGACGAGAATGCTGTCAAAGATCCTTTCACGCGCCGAGCTGTTTATCTCGTAGGTACAGGAAAGGCGCATGAGCGCCATGCCGAAATCGCAGATGCGCACGTAGTCCTCACCCTTGGGGCTGTCTTGCAGGTAGATATCCACCATATCCCCGTCCTCGTGAAGGATAGGGACGATGAGCTGGTGCTTCCCCGGCCTGCGTTCATAGAGGTCAAAGCCGTTTCGCGCCCTCTCCCGGAGCAAGCTGCTCGCCTTGTCAGGATTCATTGAAAAGACTCCCTTGGCTCAACTCGGGAAAATACTCCCGCCAATTCGTCACGCCCGCGTCACCGAAGAAAACTTCGAGAGCGCTTTCGAGCGTGCTGTATCTATCGGTAATTTCCCTCTGCCTCTCCGGTGGTCTTACACTTCCGGCCTGCATTTCCTCAGCCGTCATGCGGTGTATGTGCGGCTTGGCATAATGACCGTCTTCATCACGACTGACCTCTCCATGCGGACCGTTGTAGCGAACGAGCGTTATGGACCCCCAATCCCTGTTTCCGGTTTGCCAGCGCAGTCCGATAGAGTAGTTTTCTATGAACTGGCTGTTCTGGCGAACAAAGACGGTGAAGGATTCTCCTTCTCCCTCAACGCATTCCATCACCAACGAGCATCGCCTGTGGCCGTTTTCTTCGACATACCCTCTGGCCGGATTCCTGCGGGCGATCCTTTTCGGGGACGTTACCAGGGCTTGAATCTCCGGGTCCGTCAGCATTTCAGATTTTTATCCAGGATACTCGCCTGCGGCGCGTTTGAGAGCGTTGAAAAGAAAGTGCGGTGGAATCCGGGCTACCCGAAGCGCTTCCTGATCCTTCAGCTATCGTCGGATTCGACCACCAGAACCTCCTCGCCGAGCATGTCCACGATCTTGACGGCGACTTTGGCGTCGGTTCGCGGCAGTTCCAACTCATAATCGCTCTTGATGAAGTCGGTCCGCCTCTTGGGCAAATCGCTTTCCGCGATCTTGAAGCATTCGCCGTCGTAGTCGGCGTCGATGAGCACGCAGTCGATCTGCGCGCGAAAGTCGTCGATCCGCTCATCGAATATAGTGCGGTCCATCTCCATCCGCGCCAGGATGGAGGGGCTGATGTAGTCGAGAACCCTGATCCGGGCCTTCGCGCCGCTCCTTTCGATCTCCACCTCCGCCTCGGCGGGCCGGTTGGTAATCACCCCCTCCTGTTGAACGTCGCATACGGAGATTCTGTTGATGGGGCTCTTTTCGCGGTCGAGCTCTTCGATGATCCCCAGTTCGGAGCCGTTGCAGAACACGCAAACGTCCCGGGTCTCGTCCGGCCGGTTGTCCGTGATCTCGTCCTTGACGATCTGCACGTCCAGTCGGGTGAGGGGCCTGTTCAAATCCACGATTTTCGCCAGCAGGCCATCGGCGGTGGTTCCGTCGAAAAACAGATCCTTGGCGTCCGTCTGAACCCCGTATCTGGAGAGGATGACGCGCTTGAGGTCGTTGTGGTTGGCGGCGTCGTAGTCGTTCACCCGGTAGTGGACGAACCCGCGCCCCTTCTCAAGGAAGTCACCGTTCTTTTCACCGACGACGCCTTGCAAACGCTTCATGGTCGTCTGGATCGCGCCCTTGTTGATGTCCGCCATGATCCAGCGCCGGCCCAGCCTCTCCGCGACCGCGGCCGCCGTGCCTGAGCCGCAGAAACAGTCCAGGACGATGGAATCCTCGTGGCTCGAAGCCTTGATGATGCGTTCGAGAAGGGCTTCGGGCTTTTGTGTGGGAAAATCCTTCCTTTCCTGCCCTGAAGGATGAACGAAAGCGATCTCCCAGACGTCCCCGGCCTGTACGCCCTTCTGGTCTCGATAAATCTTGTACCTTTCCCCATTCGCAGTTTGCCAGCGATACAGCCTTCCCTCTTCGTCTTCCTGGTAGTTTTCCTTCCTTCCCTTCTCTACGTTTGCCGGAACGACCCATACCGTATTGTAGATCCTGCTGGTCTTGTTCTTTGCATACCAGAAAATGGAGTCGTGCAATGCCTGAAAATTGTCACTGGGAGCGGTCCATCGCTTGTAGTGCCAAATCACTTCGTTGACGAAATTCTCCGCGCCGAACACCTCGTCCAGCAGAAAGCGTAGATGGTGGCTCTTGTGCCAGTCGCAATGGAGGTAGATATTTCCCCGGTTGCTCAGCAATTCGCGCATCAGAATCAGCCGCTCATACACGAATTGCAGGTAGTTGTCGTTCGCCCATATGTCCTCGTACTGCACCCGCTCCAGCAGGGTATGGCCTCGGCCTTCGAGAGTCCCCGTCTCCCCGCGCAGCCTTACCTTGCGGACGTAATCCGCGCCGGAATCGAAGGGCGGATCGATATAGATGAGGTCCACTCGGCCCCGGAAGCCGGCGACCAGCAGGGATGAGAGGACCTCCTTGTTGTCGCCGTGAAAGAGCAGGTTCGTCCCGCTCTCGATGAAGTCCTCCCACGAGGGCTCTGCAGGCGGGTTCCTGACGCCGACGCCCTCGCAGACCTGCGCCGGATAGTGGCGCACGAGGTCGAGCGGCTTCTTCCCGACCCAGTGCAGCATCGGGCGTCCCTTGATCGGGGTGATTTCGAGGGAAGCGGTCATTGGATCAGGGAGTGATCGATCTCCATTGGCAAGTCCAAGAATGGCTGATGAACACATTGAAGGTTCTCATGTTTCGTTCTCCTATGCGTTTATCCAATCCAGCACGGGCTTGGCTTCCCGTGGACCTATCGTCGATTCAGGCGCATAGACGATCTGATACTTGAACCGCTCCGGCTGCAACCCTTGAATCCGCTCCATTGCCTTCTTCTTCGCTTCCACAATGACGTTGCCCCGCTCGCTCTCCGCCTTCACCTCGACGATATGGAACTCCCCCGTTTTCTTCACGATCACGAAGTCGGGGAAATAGCGGTGGTAGCGACGATCCTCGCCGAGATACTCGAAATGGAAGTCGGTCTTCTTCGGATCCGTGAGGCCGCCCGTGAACAGGAACGCCTCCACGTCGTCCGGTTCCGCATCGAGGGCGGACAGAATCCCACCGAAGAAGGACCGCTCGGGCGTGGAGTCGAAATTGTAAGGCGTGTAGTGGAAACTCAAATCCCCCTTGTCCTCGTAGCTCCCGCTTTCGGCCAACAGGCCAGGATCCTTCATCCGCTCATGAGTGCGCTTCAGCAGCCGCAGACGATGGACGAAGCAGCCGTCCTCGTCCCTCTCGAAAAGGTCTTTTCCGTTCTCGTCCCAAACCCGGATCAGCGCCATGGCCTCGGTTACCTTTTCCTCCACCGTACCGTAGTTCGCCTGCTGCTCCTCCACTTGCCGGAACAGCCCGTACAAGTGGCTTTGGGGCACTGTCCCTTCCGGGTAAAGGCTTTCGAGGCTTTTGAGAATCGGGAGGATCGGCAGGTGGTATCTCGACGCGATTCTCCAGGCGGCGGCGTGGCGGCTCACGATCCCCTCTGCCACAGGCAGCTCCTCCATTTCGCCGGTCGGCGTCAGGATTTCTCCCGGTCCGCTGAAGTCGGGGGTGAACACGCTGCGCAGAATGGGAGGCGGAGCCGCCGCGTCCGGCTTTGCAAGGAGAATGTCCGCGCCCGGCGTCCTCTTCCGGACCGCTCTTTTCACGGTGCGGGTGATTTCCAGTTCGGGCAGCCGCGTCTTGAGGATGCGCAGGGTGACGGTTGCCTTCTCCCCGGCCCCGGCGCTCAGCCGGCCGAGGTCGGTGCGGAAGTTGTCCTGTAGCTGCTTGTCGAGGATCCTCGCGTTGCCGTAGTCCAGGAAAATTTTCGCCGACCGCGTGTTTCCGGGAACCTGCCGCAAGCACCGGGTCGCCGCCTGCAAGACGTAGTTGCTGCTGGTCGTCTGCTCCTTGATGAGGGCGCAGGCGAACAGGCTCGGGCAGTTCCAGCCCTCCACGCCCTTGCCGATGAGCAGGATGACTCGTTTCCGGTTGTCGGGATTGTTCAGCCTCTTGAAGTCGTCCACCTCGGCGACGGCGGACTTCTGCGTGTTCACCAGGACTTGGGAAACCTCCTCGCCTATCCCCGTCATCGCCCGCTCGATAAAGGCCCGGGAAGCCTCCAGGTGCGCCTGCGTCTTGAAGTAGAAGGCGATCTTCGCCTTCGCGCCGTCGGGGAGGGCGACAGCGCCGTAGCCGCGGAAAAACTCCTCGACGATGTCCCGGAACACATCCTCGTCCGACTCCCTGCCGATGTCGTATTGATGAACTCCGTTGTTGAGGTCCTTGAGGATGTTGTCCCTGATGCCGTCCCCAAGCCCGTACCAGATGACGACCTCCTTCAGGAGCTGCTTCTCGTAGTACGGCGTTCCTGTCGTATTGACCACCGCCACGATGGGCCGCTCCTCGTGGATGTAGTTTATGGTCTCCCGCACCCGCTTTAGCTGGTCGAAGGTGTTGCCGTAGGTGTGATGCGCCTCGTCCGAAAACACGCCGAGATTCGGCAGGCTCGCTATCTTCTGGAGCCGCAGGTTCGCCTGCACTCTCTTGCGTTCTGCGATCAGGGTCGGCTGGTTTTTTCTCGGAACCGCGCGCAGGCTGATTTTTTCGGTGTTCGTGACGATCAGGTTGTAGCTGCTTCCCTTCTGCGCCTGGATGTCCTTCTCGTGGCCCGGAAACTCGATTTTCAGATTGGCGAGAAAGTCCCGGTTCAGCCCGGGCGGCAAAACCTTGTCGTAAGGCATTCCGCTGAGCTCCCGCAGGCTTTCGATGATGGTGGTGCCGGGGGCGAAAACGAGGGCGTTCTTCATGAACCTGGTTTCGCCGTCGGGATACCGCATGGACATGGCGAACTCGGTGGCGACGATCGCGCCGATCAGCACGGTCTTGCCCGCCCCCATCGCCAGGGCGAGGATGTAGCTGGGGTAGTCCAGTTTCGCGGCTTCGTGCAGGGCCTGTATCCTCTTGTCCCTCACGAAACCCTCGTCCTCCTTGACCCTTCGGATAACCCCGTCGATGTCCGCCCACTCCAGAGCATCCCTCGATATGGAAACGCCAAGCGCCTCGAAGAAGACCTTCTTGTCCGTCCCGTAGAAATGCCTGTAAATGTCGAGGATGTGGGGGGTTTTCAGCACGAGGCGGACATACCAGTACACTTCCATGGCGAGGAGTTGAGGCTCGCGCAGATATTTGGGAACCGAGCGGTCTTCCTGCTTCTCCGTCTGCCAGGCGAGTATCTCGCCGATCAGCGGGTAGCCGCCGCAAGGGTATCCGCTCCGCCGCCATTCGCCCGCGGCGCTCTTGAGAGAATCGAAAAGAAAGGAGTCCGCCATCAGGTCTTGACCTTCCGTGCGGTTCACGGGAGAAAAAATCGGACGCTTCCCGCTTGCGCTTCCATGCCCAATCTAACCTGATTTCTCGGAGGCTTCAACGAGGTCCCCTTCCCTCCGGCGGCGGATCCGGCCAGCTTGACGCCCGGCCCGGTTTCCTCTATCCTTGGAGCCACCTTGAGGAGTCGGCTAATTGGTAAGCCACCTGACTCTGGATCAGGCGATTGTAGGTTCGAGTCCTACCTCCTCAGCCACGGTCCCATCGTCTAGCGGTTAGGACGCTGGCCTCTCACGCCAGAAACACGGGTTCGAGTCCCGTTGGGATCAATCCACAACCCCTGCCGGATCGCCCGCACTCCCTGTATTTCCGCCTCCCGCCCGTTCGCTCCACGGCTCGGCTTCGGACGGGTCGGCGCGGAACTGCGCGGCGAGGGTCGCGTGGGGTTCGGGCAACTCCACTGCCGGGGCGCCGCCCCAGATGCCGTCGAGGTCGTAGAACCGGCGCACGGGCTCGTAGAAGACGTGCACCAGCACGTCCGAGAAGTCCATCAACACCCACTGGCCCAGCGAGACCCCCTCACTGGAGAGGGGACGCAGCTTGTGGGGGCGGGCGTCTTCCCTGATCCCTTCGGCGATGCTCTGGACGTGGCGGTCGGAGCGGCCCGAGCAGATGAGGAAGAAGTCGGCGATGGTGGTGAGCTGGCCGACTTCCAGCAGCACGAGGTCCTGGGCCTTCTTTTCCAGCGCGAAACCGCAGAGCAGCAGGGCCTTGGCCCTGGCGTCCACGGCCGGGGACCCGGCGTCGAGGGTGGCGGTCACCCCGGCCACCCCCGGTAGAGGCGCCGTTCTTCCACGTAGCGCCGCACTGCCGAAGGGACCAGGTAGCGAATGGACATCCCCTTTCCAAGCAGGTCCCGGATGGCGGAGGCGGACACGAACAGGTCCGTCAGCCTCTCGAACCGGATTTCCTTGCCGTACTCGTTGCGGAAGCCGGACCGCACCGGAGCATAGCAAAAGGCCTCCCGCACGACAACGGGGATCTCGTCGTAGGACAGGGCGTCGCCAAAGCCCGGACGCGAAGTAACGACCACGTGCGTGAGCCGCAACAGCTCGCGCCAGTCCTTCCAGCCGTCGATGAGCAGGAACGCGTCGAGTCCCAGGATGAGGTGGAGGCTGTCCGCGGGCGCGAGGGTCCCCAGGAAATGGCGCACGGTGTCGATGGAGTAGGAGTTTCCCGGACGGACAACCTCCACGTCGGAGACGCCCAAGGCCGGGTTGCCCTCCACCGCGAGCCGCACCATCTCCAGGCGCTGGCGCGCCGAGGCCGCGGGCCTGGCGCTCCTGTGGGGCGGGACGCCGCACGGGACGAAGCAGACCTCGTCCAGGGCGCAGGCTTCCCGCACCTCTTCGGCGCTCCTGAGATGCCCCCAGTGGACCGGGTCGAAGGTGCCGCCGAACAGCCCCAGCCTCACCGGGTCCCTCTCCCCTCCGGGGCCCTAGGTGCGGACCTGTCCATCGCCGAACACGAAGAACTTGGTGCTGGTGAGCTCTTCCAGCCCCATGGGGCCGAAGGCGTGGATCTTGCTGGTGCTGATGCCGATCTCCGCGCCCAGGCCGAGCTCGCCGCCGTCGTTGAAGCGGGTGGAAGCGTTGACCAGGACCGCGGAGGAATTGACCCGCGCCACGAATTCCTCGGCCTTGCCCCGGTCCGCGGTCACTATGGTCTCGGTGTGGTCCGAGCCGTAGCGCCGGATGTGCTCGATGGCCTCGTCCATGTCCTCCACCACGCGCACCGACAGCACCAAGTCCAGGTACTCTTCGCTCCAGTCCGACTCCCGAGCCGGGGCGACCCCCGGGGCCAACGCCCTGGTCCGGTCGCAGCCGCGCACCTCCACCCCGCTCTCCCGCAACTTCTCCACCGCCCCGGGCAGGAACCGCGGCGCCGCGGCCCGGTGCACCAGCAGGGTCTCCATGGCGTTGCACACGGACGGGCGCTGGACCTTGGCGTTGAGCGCGATGCGCTCCGCCATCTCCAGGTCCGCGGCGCCGTCCACATAGACGTGGCACACCCCCTTGTAGTGCTTGACCACGGGCACGGAGGAGTTGGCGGCCACGAACCTGATCAGGTCCTCGCCGCCCCGGGGTATGACCAGGTCCACGTACTGCTCCAGCTTGAGCAGCTCGTGGACCATGGCCCGGTCGGTGGAAGCCACCACCTGCACCGCGTCCGCGGGCGCGCCGGCCCGGGAGCACGCCTCCCGCAGCACCCCGCCGATGGCCTGGTTGGAGAACTTGGCTTCGCTGCCGCCCTTGAGGATGACCGCGTTGCCGGACTTGAGGCACAGGGACGCGGCGTCCGCGGTGACGTTGGGCCGGGCCTCGTAGATGATGGCGACGACCCCCAGGGGGATGCGCATCCTGCCCACTTCCAGGCCGTTGGGCCGGCGCCACTTCCGGGTGACCTGCCGCACCGGGTCCGGCAGGGCCACGACGTCCCGTATCCCCGCGGCCATGGCCGCCACCCGCCCGGGGTCCAGCGCGATGCGGTCGATCACCGCCTTCGACAGCCCTTTGGCCTCCGCCTGCCCCACGTCCCTTGCGTTCTCCTCCAGGATCTCCGCTTGGCGTTCCAGGAGGCCGTCGGCCATGGCCAGCAGGGCCCGGTCCTTCGAGTCGGTGGAAAGGTTGGCCAGCGCGCCGGCCGCCTCCCTGGCCTGCCGGCCCACCGCCCTCGCTTCCTCGGCTGCTCCCATGACGACCCCCCGTTCGAACCGCTACAGCACCACGAGATCGTCGCGGTGTATGATCTCGTCGTATGCCTTGTACCCCAGGATAGCCTCGATCCTGCCCGAGTGCGCACCCTTGATCTTCCGCAACTCCTGCGCGCTGTAGTTCACCAGCCCCCGGGCGAACTCGCGGCCCTCGTGGTCCATGCACCGGACGCACGCCCCCGCGCCGAAGGAGCCGCGCACCTCCCGCAGGCCCGACGGCAACAGGCTCTTGCCCTTCACCGTCACCGCGGCGCGGGCGCCCCCGTCCACCGTCACATCGCCCGAAGGCTTGAGGTTGTAGAGGATCCAGTGCTTGCGGCTGGTCAGGCGGCGCTCGTCGGGCAGCACCAGGGTGCCCGACTCGCAGCTCCCGTCGAGCAGCCCGCTCAATACCCCCTCCCGCTGCCCGCTGGCGATGACCGTAGGGATGCCGGCGCGCCTCGCCTCTTCCGCGGCGCAGAGCTTCGAGAACATCCCCCCTCGTCCGAGCTCGGACGGCCGGGCGTCCCGGGCCGCCTCCTTGGCCTCGTCGATGTCGGTGACCACGGGGAGGAGGCGGGCGTCGGGGTCGGACCGGGGGTCCCGGTCGAAGACGCCGTCCACGTCGCTGAGTATGACCAGCAGGTCCATCTCCATGAGGGTGGCCACCAGCGCGGACAGGTGGTCGTTGTCGCCGAACCGCACCTCCTCCACCGCCACCGTGTCGTTCTCGTTGACGATGGGGATGATGTTCCAGGCCAGCAGTGTCTTGAGGGTGTGCTTGGCGTTGAGGTAGCGCCTGCGGTCGGCCAGGTCCTCGTGGGTCAGCAGCACCTGGGCGATATGCTTCCCGAAACCGCGGAAGCAGTTCTCGTAGAGGGCCATGAGCCGGATCTGCCCCACCGCGGCCAACGCCTGTTCCTGGGGCAGTTCCCTGGGACGTTCGGTGAGGCCCAGCCGGCTGATCCCGGACGCGATGGCGCCCGAGCTCACCACCAGGAGGTTCTTCACCCGGTCGTGCAGGGCGGCCAGTTCGCGCACGATCCGGCGGATGCGCCGTTGGTGCAGCCCGCGCTCGGACGACAGGATGCGGCTGCCGATCTTGACCACCACCCGTTTCGCCCGGCGGACGTGTTTGCGCCGCAGGTCAGCCATGGGACTCCATGCCGCGCGCGGCCGGCCCGGGCGGGGCCGGTTCACGCGGGGCCGCGGGCGCATCCTGGGCCGCCAAGCCCTGGACCATCAGGGTCTTGAGCCGCTCCAGCCCCTCTCCGGTGACGGCCGACACCGCGCAGAACCGGTAGCCGCGGGAGCCGAAGAACTCTTCGAGGGCGCGCAGCGCCCCCCGGTCCGGCAGCAGATCGACTTTGCTTGCGGCGACGATCTGGGGCTTCCGCGGCAACTCGTGGTCGAACAGCGCCAACTCGCGGTTCACGGTCTCGAAGTCGGTCCTGGGGTCCCCGTCCTCGGGCCGGAACGCGTCCAGCACGTGGACCAGCAGCCGGGTGCGCATCACGTGCTTGAGGAAGCGGTGCCCCAGACCCTCGCCGCGATGGGCCCCCTCGATGAGCCCGGGGATGTCCGCCACCACGAAACTGCGGTCGTCCCGGCGCGCTACCCCCAGGTTGGGCGCCAGGGTGGTGAAGGGGTAGTCCGCGATCTTGGGGCGCGCCGCGGAGAGGACCGATATGAGCGTGGACTTGCCCGCGTTGGGCAGGCCCACGAGCCCCACGTCGGCCAGGAGCCGCAACTCCAGGCGGAGTTCGCGCTCCTCCCCCGGCAGTCCGGGCTGGGCGTAACGCGGCGCCTGGCGCGCGGGCGTGGCGAAGCGGCCGTTGCCCTTGCCCCCCTTGCCGCCCCGGGCCACCACCACGTCGCACGAAAGCGAGTCGATGTCGGCGATGAGGTCGCCGGTCCCCGCGTCCCGCACCAGGGTCCCCACCGGCGTCCGGACCACCCGGTCCTCGCCGTTCCTGCCGTGCTGGTCCTTGCCGCGCCCGTGCTGGCCGCGGCCGCCGCGGTAGAGCCTCCGGTAGCGGAGGTCGAGCAGGGTCGAGAGGTGCGGGTCCGCGGCCACCCGGACGTGCCCGCCATCGCCGCCGTCGCCGCCGTCCGGTCCTCCCCTGGGGACGAACTTCTCGCGGCGGAAGCTCATGCAGCCGCGCCCGCCGTCGCCGGCCTTCACCGTGATCTCCACCTCGTCCACGAACTTCATGGCGCATGGACCTTGGGGCCGATGGAGGCCGACGTGGAGGCCGACTCCGGGCGCTTCCCGGCGCCGGCCGGGGAACCCCCGGCCAGGGAACGGTTACGGAACGGAAGAGGGCTGTGAGGTACGGAGCAGCGAGGTACGGGACAGGAAAACGCGGCAGGGCCGCGCAGGCGGAGGCCGCGGAGGCGCGCGTTCATGCGAGCGGGGAAGCCTCTCAGGCGGTGGCGGGTACGATGGTCACCCTCTTGCGCGACCGGCCCCAGCGTTGGTACTCCACGGTGCCCTCCACCAGGGCGAACAGCGTGTAGTCCCGGCCCATGCCGACGTTCTGGCCCGGGTGGATCCTCGTGCCCAACTGGCGGACCAGGATGTTGCCCGCCTTGACGTGCTGGCCTCCGTAGCGTTTGACGCCGCGGCGTTGGCCCTGGCTGTCGCGGCCGTTGCGGGAGCTTCCGCCTGACTTCTTGTGCGCCATCGGTCCCTCCGGGGTCACGCCCGGATTGCGACGATCCTCAAGGTCGTCTGCGGTTGGCGGTGGCCCTGCTTGCGCTTGTAGCCCTTCCGCCGCTTCTTCTTGAACACGACGATCTTCCGGTCGAGTCCCTGCTTGACGATCTCCGCGGTGACCTGGGCCTGCTCCACCACCGGAGTGCCGATCCTGGCCTCCCCGTCGTCGCCGTCGCCGCTCACCAGCAACACCTGGTCCAAGGTTACGGTGGCGCCCACTTCCCCACCCAGGCGCTCGACCTCGAGCAACTCGCCCTCGGCCACCCGGTACTGTTTCCCGCCCGTCTTGACGACAGCATAACGTCCCATGGCTGCGTTATTTTGTACCCGAGAACGCCGTCCGTGTCAAACGGCCGCGGGCCGCGTCTCCAGCAGGCGGAGCTCCATGGCGCAGGTCCCCCGCCACTGGTTCTCCCTCACCCGGTAGGCCGCGTCCACCCGGTCGTTCACTTGGCCGGGGTATCCTTCGGGCGCGCCAAAGGCCACCGCGGTCACCGAGTGCTCGTCCTGCCTCAGCCGGAAACGCGACACCGAGCCGAAGTCCCGGCGCTCGCATACCTCGACCCCGCGGGTCTGGAGCACCGGCTCGGGGTTGCCCACGCCGAAGGGGCCCAGGAGCCGCATCCGCCGGGCGAGCCCCAGGTTCAACTGCCCGAAGTCCACCTCGGCGTCCACGTCGAGGAACGGCGTCAGGTCCCGTTCGCTCAGGAACTCCCGCGCCGCGGCCTCGAACCCCTCGGCAAAGGGCTCCAGGTTCTCTTCCCGGATGCTCAGGCCCCCGGCGTGCTCGTGGCCGCCGAAGCGCTCCAGCAGCGCGGCGCAGCGGTCCATGGCCCGCACCATGTGGAACCCGCGGATGCTGCGCCCGGAACCCTTGCCCTCGCCCTGGTCCAGCGCCACCACGACGGTGGGGCGGTGGAACCTCTCCACGATGCGCGAGGCGACGATGCCCACCACCCCCGGGTGCCAGCCCCGACCCCCCACCACGATGGACCAGCGCTCCTGCAGGCGCCCCTCCTCGATCCGGGCCAGGGCCTCGGCGAGCACCTGCGCCTCGGTCTCCCGCCGCTCCCGGTTGTGGGCGTCGAGCTCCCGGGCGATCTCGTCCGCGGTCTCCCGGGAGTCGGTGGTCAGCATCTCCACCACCTTGCGCGCGGCGTCCATGCGGCCCGCGGCGTTGATGCGCGGTCCGAGCTGGAAGGCCACCGCGCGTGCGTCCACCGGGCCCGGGGGCAGCCCCGCCACTTCCCGCAGGGCGACGATGCCCGGGCGGGTGGAATCCCCGAGCTCCACCAGGCCCCTCCGGGTCAGCACCCGGTTGGCGCCCCGCAGCGGCACCATGTCGGCGATGGTGCCCAGGGTCACGATGTCCAGGTGGCGCCGGATGTCGGGCACGCCGTCCGCCTCGAACCGGCCCGACTCCCTGAGGCTCGCCCGCAGCCCGATGACCAGGTAGAAGGCGAGCCCCGCGGCGCAGAGGCCCTTGTCCGGGAAGGCGCAGTCCGCCCGCTGGGGGTTGATGACCGCGACCGCCGCGTCCGGCAGGCGCCCGGGCAACTGGTGGTGGTCGACGATGACCACGTCCATGCCCAGGGTGCGCGCGAAAGCGACCTCTTCGGCGTTGGAGATGCCGCAATCGACGGTGACGATGAGCGTCACCCGCCGGGAATGCAGCTCTTCGATCCCCTGCCGGCTCATGCCGTAGCCCTCGTCGATGCGGTGGGGGATGTAGAACGTGGCCTCGCAGCCGAGCTCGCGCAGGAACGAGACCAGGACCGCGGCCCCGGTGGTGCCGTCCACGTCGTAGTCGCCCCACACGCCCACCCGCTCCCGGCGGTCGAGGGCGTGGCGGAGGCGCCCCACCGCGTCCTCCATCCCGGCGAGCAGGTGGGGCGGCGGCAGGTCCGAGCCCAGGCTGGAGGAAAGGAAGCTCCGGGCCGCGTCCGCGTCGGCGAAGCCCCGTTGCACGAGGATGCGGGCCAACAGCCGCGGGAGCTCCAGCTCCCGCGACAGGCGGGCCGCCGCGGTCTCGTCGGCCTCTCGCAGGACCCAGCGCCTGGGAACGTCGCGCGGCATGGTCAGCCTTCCGTCAGCCCTCGGGAGCCTCGCCCCCCTCGGCCCCGCGGTCGGCGGGGAAGGACCCGTCGGCCCCGGACGCGCCGCCGCACCGGCGCCGTATGCGGACGGCCGTCTATCGCCGCCTGCCCCTCTCGAACAGGAGGATGGTGGGCGTGGCCACGAAGATGGTGGAATAGAGCCCCGACAGGAAGCCCACGAACAGCGTGAAGGCGAAGGGCCGGATCACCCCGCCGCCCAGCACCAGCAACGCCGTCAACACCAGCAGCGAGGTCACGGTGGTCAGGATGGTCCGCCCCAGGGTCTCGTTGATGCTGGTGTCGATGATGGTCTCCATGGAGTCCCGGCGGCGCTTGCGCATGTTCTCGCGTATGCGGTCGCAGATCACCACCGTGTCGTTGACCGAGTAGCCGGCGATGGTGAGGAGCGCGGCCACGATGGGGAGGTCGAACTCGAAGCCGGCGATGACCAGCGCCCCCACGGTCACGAGCACGTCGTGGATCAGGGCCACGATGGCGCCCAGGCCGAAGCGCAGCTCGAACCGGATCCAGATGTAGGCGCCCATCATGATGGTGGCGAAGATCACCGACAAGATGCCTCTGCGGCGGAGGTCGTCGCCGACCTTGGGACCCACGGACTCCACTCGCAGCACTTCGTAGCCGCCCGCGCCGAAGGCCCCGTCCAGGACCTCCCGGATGTCCCGGCCCACCGTGCCGATGCGGGCGGCCGACTTCTCCATGCGGATCAGGTACTCGCCCGAGCCGCCCCCGCCGAAGTCCTGCACCACCCCGCCCAGGGTGGATTGGGCGAGGGCGCCGCGCAGTTGCCCGATGGTCACCGGCTCGGTGAACTTCACGTGGACCATGGTGCCGCCCTCGAAATCGACGCCCAGGTTCGGCCCCTTGGTGAACAGCAACAGCGCCACGCCGACCATGAGCGCCGACGACAGCACGAAGCCCCATCGGCGATAGCTCAGAAAAGGTATCCGGGTTCCCGGCTTGATGATTTCCATGTCTTTCGCAGTCCGGTCCGCGGCGGGTCAGCGCCCCGGGTCTCGCGCCGCGGCCCCGCTCACAGGGACAGCCTGGCGAGGTTCCGCCGAGCCAGGCGGTAATCGTAGTAGATGCGGGTCCCATAGACCGCGGACACCACCGTGGTCAGGATTCCCACGCACAGGGTCACGGCGAAGCCGCGCACCGGACCGGTGCCGAACTGGAACAGGATGACGCCCGCCAGGAACGTCGTCAGGTTCGAGTCGAGTATGGCCGGTATGGCGCGCTCGTAGCCCGTGTCCACCGCGGACCGGGCGGTCTTCCCGTTCCGCACCTCCTCGCGGATGCGCTCGTTGATGAGGACGTTGGCGTCCACCGCCATGCCCAGGGTCAGGATGACGCCGGCGATGCCGGGGAGCGTGAGCACCGCCTCGAAGCCCGCGAGGACCGCCATCATGAAGAAGACGTTGAGGACCAGCGCCACGTCCGCCAGAAGGCCCGCGCCCCGGTAGTAGGCGGCCATGAAGACGAGCACGAGGATGCTGCCGAGGATGAACGACGTCACCCCCTGGCGCACCGAGTCCCGCCCCAGGGACGGCCCCACCGTGCGCTCTTCGAGGATCTCCACGGGCGCGGGCAAGGCGCCGGCCCGCAGCACGATGGCCAGGTCCCGGGCCTCCTGGAAGCTGAAGCTGCCGGTGATGGAGGCCACGCCGCCGGAGATCCGCTCGCGGATCTGCGGCGCGGAATAGACCCGGCCGTCCAGCACGATGGCCAGCAGCCGCCCGACGTTCTCCGCGGTCAGGCGGTCGAACGCGGTGCTGCCCACGGAGTTCAGGGCGAGCTCCACGTACACCCCTTCGAGTTGATCGCCCCGGCGCACGTTGGCGTCGGCGATGGCGTCGCCGGTCATCAGCGTGCGCGCTTCCAGCAGGTAGGGTATCTTGTCCCGGCGCAGCCCGGGCGAGTCCGTGCTCTGGTAGCCGAACAGCACCTCCCGGCCCGGGGGCGCGCCGGCCCGCACCGCCTGCTCCACGTCGCCGCGCTCGTCCACCAGCTTGAACTCCAGCAGCGCGGTCTTGCCGATGAGCGCCTTGGCCCGCTCCGGGTCCTGGATGCCGGGAAGCTGGACGAGTATGTCCCGCCGGCCCTGGCGCTGGATGGTCGGCTCGGTGACCCCGAACTGGTCGATGCGGTTGCGGATGGTCTCCAGGGTCTGGTCCACCGCGAAGTCGCTGATCTCCTCCAGCTCCCGCGCGCTGAAAACCGCCCGCAACTCGGCCCCGTCCTGACCCGCCGCGCCGGATCCGGAAACCTCCAGTTGCGGGAACTCGGTGGACAGCAGGTCCCGGATCCGTTGCATTTGGTCCTGGGACGCGGTGACCACCAGTTCCCGGGCGTCCTCGATCTCCAGCCGGCCGAAGGCGATGCCGCGCTCCCGCAATTCGTCGCGGAGGGCGCTCCGCACCCGCCGCAGGCGGTTCTCCACCGCCTTCTCCACCTCCACTTCCAGCACCAGGTGGGAGCCGCCCTGCAGGTCCAGGCCCAGGCGGATGCCCACCTCGGGCAGGAACCACAGGCCGGACACGAAGCTCGGGGCAAGGTAGAACCCTGCCGCCGCGGTGCAGACCACCAGGAGCACCAGACGTATGACCAGGCTTTGACGCATGACTCGTTTCCCGAACCGGTTCGCCGGACCCGCGGCGGGTCCTCCCGGCCGCGCCGTCCGCGGCGCCTACTTGCCCTTGACCTCCTTGGCCCCGCCGGGCTTGTCCGGCCGGAAGAGCTGCGCGATGTAGCTCCGGCTCACCCGGATCTTCACGTTGGGGGCCACCTCCAGGGTCACTTCGGTCTCGGTCAACCCCAGGACCTTGCCGAACACGCCGCCGGTGGTCATGACCTCGTCGTTGCGCTTGAGCTGGGCCAGCATGTTCCTGTGGTCCCTGGCCTTGCGCTGCTGCGGCCGGATCAGGAGGAAGTAGAAGACCGCGAAGATGAGCACCAGCGGCAACATGCTGATGAAGGTGCTGGGGCCTCCCCCGGCCTGGGCGTAGGCTACGTCCCACATTTTATCCTCCGAAACTCCGACGCTCGAAACTCGTCAACCACGCTCCCGACGCCCTGCGTCGGGAACCCCCGCGTCCCGGCCGGCCGCATCCGCGGGCCGCCGACCGCCCCCGGCCGCGTCCTCCAGGCTCGACCCGTCCCCGATGGCCCTGCGCAACTCCGCCATCAACCGCTGGTAATAGCAGACGTTGTGCAGCGTGTTCAGATGGGCCGCAAGGATTTCGCCAGCCATGTAGAGGTGGCGAAGGTAGGCACGCGAAAAATGCCGGCAACCGTAGCATGGGCAGCCTTCGTCCACGGGACGCGGGTCCCGGGCGAACGCTGCGTTCTTGATGCTGAGCTTCCCCGCGGCAGTGTATAACGTACCGTTCCTCGCGTTCCTGGTCGGCAGAACGCAATCGAACAGATCATAGCCGGAACGGACCCCTCGTATCAAGTCTTCGGGCTTCCCCAGGCCCATGAGGTAACGCGGCCGGTCCTCGGGCATCAACCCCGCGGTGAAGCTCCCCACCTGCGCCAGCAGCGCCGGCCCCTCGCCCACGCCCAGGCCTCCGGCGGCGAAACCGTCGAAAGGGAGGTCCCGCAGCCGGGCCGCGCATTCCTCGCGCAGGTCCTCGAACACGCCTCCCTGGACGATGCCGAACAGGGCGCAGTCGCGGTTCCGGGGGGCCTCCAGCGACCGGCGCGCCCAGCGCACGGTGCGGCGGGTGGAGCGCTCCACGTAGTCCCGGTCCGACGGGTAGGGGATGCACTCGTCCAGCACCATGGCCACGTCCACGCCCAGGGCCTGCTGGATGCCCACCACCTTCTCCGGGGTTAGGAAGTGGGACGAGCCGTCCAGGTGGGAGCGGAAGGAGACCCCCTCTTCGGAGATCTTCCGCATGGCCGCGAGGCTCAACACTTGGTAACCGCCGCTGTCGGTGAGGATCGGCCCTTGCCAGCCCATGAACGCGTGCAGGCCCCCCAGGTCCCTGATGAGCTCCTCCCCGGGCCGCAGGTAGAGGTGGTAGGTGTTGCACAGGACCATCCGGGCCGAGACCTCCCGGAGGTCCCGGGGCGACAACCCCTTGACCGCGCCCCGGGTCCCCACCGGCATGAACGCCGGGGTCTCCACCGCTCCGTGGGCGGTCTCCAGCCGGCCCGTCCGCGCGCGGCTGTCCGGGTCCTTGCGGGTAACCGTGAACTTCATGGCTTGGCGGCCGCGGTCCCGTGGGTCCCTACCGGATCAGCATGGCGTCGCCGTAGCTGTAGAACCGGTAGCCCCGTTCGATGGCCTCGGCGTAGGCGCGGCGCACCAGGTCGAGGCCGGCCAGGGCGGCCACCATGGCCAGCGGGGTCGATCGCGGCAGGTGGAAGTTGGTGATGAGTGCGTCCACCGCGCGGAAGCGGTAGCCGGGGGCGATGAACAGCCGGGTGATGCCGGAGTCGGCCGCCACCCTGCCCCTGCGCCGGGCGATGCTCTCCAGCGTGCGGGTGACCGTAGAGCCTACGGCCACCACCCGCCCTCCCCTCTCCCGGGCACCGCGGATGCGCTCGGCCGCGGCCTCGGTCAACGAATACCACTCGCCGTCCATGCGGTGGTCCTCCACCACCTCCTCCCGCACCGGGCGGAACGTCCCCGGACCCACGTGCAGGGTGACGCGCACGCTGTCCACGCCCTGCCCCGCGAGCTCGTCCAGCAGCGCCTCGGTGAAGTGGAGGCCCGCGGTGGGCGCCGCCACCGAACCGGGCGCGGAGGCGTACACCGTCTGGTAGCGGTCGCGGTCCCCCTCCTCCACTCCGCGCACCCGCCGGATGTAGCCGGGCAGGGGCGGCGCCCCGAGCTCCTCCAGCCGCTCCAGGAAGCCCCCCCGATGCTCGAACCGGAGTCCGTAGCGGCCCTGCCCGAGCTCCCCCACCACCGTGGCCGAGAGCTCCGGGGAGAACGCGAGGCGCGCCCCCGCCCGCAGCCTGCCGGAGGTCTCCGCCAACGCGAGCCAGAGGCCGCGCTCGACGTCGAAGGGCTCCACCAGCAGCACCGCGGCCCTGCCGCCGCTCTCCTTGCGCCCTTCGAGGCGCGCCGGGATCACCCGGGAGTCGTTGAGCACCAGCAGGTCCCCGGGCGCCAGGAACTCCCCCAGGGAGGCGAAACGGGAATGGGCCATGTCCCCGGAGCGGCGCTCCACCACCATGAGACGGGCCGACGTCCGATCCGCCGCGGGGTAGGCGGAGACCAGCGCTTCGGGAAGTTCGTAAGCCAGCTCTTCCAGCAGCATGGACAGGCAGGCCCGGGGGCAGGCCGCTGGGGAAGCGTCCCCCTAAGCGTCCTCCTCCCCGACCGCCTTCTTGAGGAACGGAGTCAGGAGGTCCACCGGCACCGGGAATATGGTGGTGGAGTTCTTGTCGCTGGCCACTTCCTGCAGGCTTTGCAGGAACCGGAGCTGCATGGCCATGGGCTCCTTGGCGATGACCGTAGCCGCTTCCTGGAGTTTCTGGGAGGCCTGGTACTCGCCGTCGGCCAGGATGATCTTGGCGCGCCGCTCGCGCTCGGCCTCGGCTTGCCGGGCCATGGCGCGCTGCATCTCTTCGGGCAGGTCGATGTGCTTGAGCTCGGTCAGCACCACCTTGATGCCCCAGGGGTCGGTCTGCTCGTCGAGGATCTTCTGGATGTCGGCGTTGATGCGTTCCCGCTCGGACAGGAGCTGGTCGAGCTCCGCCTGGCCGCAGATGCTCCGCAGCGTCACCTGGGCCAGTTGGGACGTGGCGAACAGGTAGTTGGCCACTTCCCGGATGGCGCGGTTGGGGTCCAGCACCCGGAAGTAGAGCACCGCGTTGACCTTCACCGACACGTTGTCCCGGGTGATGACGTCCTGGGAAGGGATGTCCATGGTGACGGTCCGGAGCTCCACCCGCTCCATCTTCTCGATGAAGGGGATGACGTAGATGATCCCCGGCCCCCGGGAGTTCACCATGCGGCCCAACCGGAAGATGACTCCGCGCTCGTATTCCTTGAGCACCTTGATCCCGCTGACGGCCAACCCGACGACGATGATGATCACGATGGCAGGGGGTCCGAATTCCAGCATGAGTTTCTCCTGCGCCGCGGGGGCCGGTCCGAGGGTCTCGACCTCCGGTCAGACCTCCGCCGCGCGTTTGACCTTGAGCGTCATCCCGTCGTGTGCGACCACCTCGATCCGGTCGCCCGGCTCCAACGGCTCCGCCCCTTCCGCGTTCCACACTTCGCCGTGCACGAAGACCTTGCCCCTCAAGTCCAGGCGCTCCCGCACCTCGCCCACCTCGCCCACGAGTCCCTCGAACCCCAGGGTCGCCTTCCTGCGCTGGGACTTGACCACGAGCCAGGTGACCACCAGCACGAACGCGCTCAAGGTGCCCACCGCGGCCAGCACGATGGACCGATCCACCATCAGGTCCGTCTCCCCCGCGTCGAAGAGCAGCAGCGAGCCGAGGCCCAGGGCCACCGCCCCGCTGATGCCGAGTATGCCGAAACTCGGCAGGAACGCCTCCGCCACCAGCAGGCACATGCCGAGGCCGATCAACAGGAGGCCCGCATAGTTGATGGGCAGCACCTGGAAGGACGCCAGGGCCAGCAGCAGCGCGATGCCGCCGGCGATGCCCGGGAAGAGCGCGCCCGGGTTCGAGAACTCCATGTAGAGTCCGAGGATGCCGGCCATCATCAGCAGGTAGGCGATGTTGGGGTCCGCCAGGATGTTGAGGACCCTGAGCTTGAGCCCCATCTCGAAACGCACCACCGACACCCCGTCGAAGTCGAGCACGCGCTTGACCCCGGCCACGTCCACCTCGCGCCCGTCCGCCTGCTTCAGCAGGTCGCCCAGGTTCACCGCGACGATATCCACCACGCGCTTCTCCAGGGCCTCCTTGTCGGTGATGGAGACGCTCCGGCGCACCGCCTGGATGGCGAACTCGGTGTTGCGCCCGCGCCGTTCGGCGATGGTCTCGCTGAACGAAGCGGTGAAGTTCTCGATCTTCTCGCCCATGACGCCCTCGACTTCCTGGCCGCCGCCCGCCACCGGGTGGGCGGCCCCGATGTTGGTGCCGGGCGCCATGGCCGCCACGTTGGCCGCCATGGTGATGAAGACCCCTGCGGAGCCCGCGCCGGCCCCGCTGGGCGCCACATAGACGATGACCGGCAACGGGGCGCTGAGCAGGTCCTTGACGATGGAGCGGGTGGAGGACAGGAGTCCCCCGGGGGTGTCGAGCTGGATGATGAGGGCCCGGGCGTTGCCCTCCCGGGCCTGCCGTATGCTGTCCCGGATGTAGTCCTTGACCGCGGGGTTGATGCCGCCGTCCACGACGATGAGGTTCACGTGGGAGCCGGGACCGGACGGTTGGACCGAGCCGCCGGCGTGGAACGCCCCCCATCCGACGCCCGCGATGAGGAGCAGCAGCGCCCACACCCGGACGCCCGGCCTCGGCCGCATGCGCGCCATTTACGTAACCGCCGTCCCCATCTCCCGCAGGACGCTCTTGATGTCTTCCCAGACGAGCCGCTTGTCCCCGGGGTTCCGCAGCAGGTAAGCCGGATGGTAGGTGGGCATCAGCCGGATGCCGCGGTAGTCGTGCCATTTTCCGCGCAGCCGGGAGACCGGCTCCGCGGAGCGCAGCAGGGTCTGCACCGCGAACCTCCCCAACGCGATGACCACCCGCGGCTTCACCAACTCGATCTGCCGCACCAGGAAAGGCTCGCACGACGCCACCTCGTCGGGCTCCGGGTCGCGGTTCTGCGGCGGACGGCACTTGACCACGTTGGCGATATAGACGTCCTCGCGCCGCAGCTTCATTCCCTTGGTGATGATGTCGGTGAGCAACTGTCCGGCGCGTCCCACGAAAGGCTCCCCCTGCAAGTCCTCGTCCCTGCCCGGCCCCTCTCCCACGAACAGGACGTCGGCGTCCGCGTTGCCCACGCCGTAAACGATGCGGCTGCGCCCCTGCCACAGCTTGCAGCGGCGGCAGTCGCCGAGCACGTCCCGAAGCTCCGAAAGGCTCGCCGCGGCGCGGGTCTCATCCCTCGGAGCCGCGGACTCCAGGGCCGGCGCCGTGGAGTCCGGGGCCGGCGCCCCGGACTCCGGGGCCAGCGCCCCGGCGCCCCCGGTGCGGCTGCCCGGTGGCAGCACGTGGATCCCCGCGGCCTGCTGCTGCTCCAGGCAACTTCTCAGTGACGCGGCCGCAACCGCCAACTGCTGCCGTAGCGTGTTCATGCCGGTAACGCCATCGAACTTCGATTCCGATGATCCCCGTTCCGATGATCCTCGTTCAGGAACGTCCGGTCCATTCCGCCTCGAGTCCCTCTCCCCCGGGAAAGCGCGTCCTTCGACTTCGCTTCGCTACGCTCAGGACGAACGGAGGATCGTTGCCCAGAGTTTCCTTTACGACAATACCGGCGGCATGGCAACGTCTGGCCAAGAGCACGGAAGCACCCGCCCCTGGCGCTGCCACGACCCCTTGCGGACTGCCGCGCCTCGCCAGGGACCCAGGGTTCCCTGGGAGCGCGGGCATCCTGCCCGCATCCCGGACGCCGCGCCTCGTCAGGGCGCCAGGACCGCGGCCGCGTCAGGCCTCGCGGCGCCGGGCGTCGCCCCGGTACTCGACGAACCAGTCGCAGAGCCGGTCGGCCAGGGCGTCCTTGCTCATGAGAGGCAAGGGGGTCGCGGTCCCGTCCCGGTCCAGCAGCGTCACCGCGTTGGTGTCCACGTCGAAGCCGCTGTCTTCCCGGGTGACGTCGTTGGCCACCAGCAGGTCGAGGTTCTTCCGGTGGAGCTTCGAGCGGGCGTTCTCCACCAGCGCCTCGGTCTCCGCGGCGAACCCCACCACCACTTGGCCCCGTTTCCGCGCTCCCAGTTCCGCCAGGATGTCGGGGTTGGGGACGAACTCCACGCGGATGGCTTCGCCGCCCCGCTTCATCTTGTGCTTCGACGCGGAACGCGGACGATAGTCCGCCACCGCCGCGGCCATGAAGACCGCGGTGGCCGCGTCGAACTCCGCCAGCACCGCCTCGCGCATCTCGTCGGCCGTCACCACCGGCACCGTGCGGACGCCCGCGGGAGGCGCCAGCGCCGTGGGGCCGCTCACCAGCGCCACCTGGGCGCCGCGCCGGGCGGCCGCCCGCGCCAGGGCGTAACCCATCTTCCCCGAGGAGCGGTTGGAGAAGAAGCGCACCGGGTCCAACGGCTCCCGGCTGGGGCCCGCGGTGACCACGACCCGCTCGCCGGCCAGGTCCCCGGGCCGGAGCAGCCGGCGCACCTCCTCGACGATGGCCGCGGGCTCCGGGAGACGGCCCTTGCCTTCGTAGCCGCACGCCAAGTAGCCGGCCCCGGCCTCCATGACGTGGCAGCCGACGCTCCGGAGCTTCTCCAGGTTCGCCTGCACCATGGGATGGGCCAGCATGTGCACGTTCATGGAGGGCGCCACCAGCAAGGGCGCCCGGGTGGCCAGCGCCACGGTGGTGAGGACGTCGTCGGCAATGCCCGCGGCGAGCTTGGCCACCACGTTGGCGGTGGCCGGCGCCACCACCAGCAGGTCGGCGCTGTCCGCCAGGTGGATGTGGCCGATCTCGGACTCCTGGGTCAGGCTGAAGAGGTCGGTGGCCACGGGCTCCCCCGAAAGGGTCTGGAAGCTCAGGGGCGTGACGAACTCCGCAGCCGCCCTGGTCATCACCACCCGGACGGAGCAAGGCTCCTGCACCAGGAGCCTCACGACCTCCAGCGCCTTGTAGCAGGCGATTCCCCCGGCGACCCCCAGAACGACCTTCGGCTTCTCCACAGAACGCTCCCCGACTCATCATGGACGGAACGACGGCGTTGTTCCACCACGTCAGCTTCACCACGAACGCTCTCCGACTCCTAGTGGACGGAACGCCACGGAAACTATCCGATCCACCGAAGGTTTTCAATGCGCGCCCAATCCGCACCGGCACGCTCAATCCGCACCAGCAAGGGCAATCCGCACCAGCAAGGGCGGAGGTCCACCCTCTTATTCCCGCAAGACCCCACGCCGTCATTCCCCCTCATTCCCGCAAAAGCCCACTCCGTCATTCCCGCGAAAGCGGGAATCCATCCCCATTCGGCGCGACGCGCCAGCGCGACGTGCGGGAGTCCATCCCCGTTCGTCCTGAGCGTAGCGAAGCGAAGTCGAAGGACGCGCCCTTGAACAGAGTCTCCCGTAGTCTATATTACGAAGCACCTGCCCTATGCGGCGAGCAGGCCCGACGACTCGAAGCCTCTTCTCCGCTGCCGCAAGGCCCGGAACGCGAAAGGACTGTCCATGGCGGAAACGCACACCACGACCCAGGGCGCCACCACCGGCTACGAGGCCGAGCTGTGGCTCATGGCCGACACCTTGCGCGGCAACATGGACGCCGCGGAATACAAGCACGTGGTCCTCGGCCTGGTCTTCCTGAAATACATCTCCGACGCCTTCGAGGAGATGCACGCGCGCCTGGTGGGCGAAAAGGCAGGGGGCGCCGACCCGGAGGACCCGGACGAGTACCGCGCCGAGAACATATTCTGGGTGCCGCCCGAGGCGCGCTGGACCCGACTCAAGGCGCAGGCCCGGCAGGCCGCGGTCGGCCAGCTCGTGGACCGGGCCATGAGCGGCATCGAGCGCGACAATCCCGCTCTCAAGGACGTGCTGCCCAAGGACTACGCCCGGCCCGCCCTCGACAAGCAGCGGCTCGGCCAGTTGATCGACCTCATCAGCAACATCCGGGTGGGCGACCAGGAGGCCCGGTCCAGGGACGTGCTCGGGCGCGTGTACGAGTATTTCCTGTCCCAGTTCGCCAGCGCCGAAGGCAAGAGGGCCGGCGAGTTCTACACACCGCGCTGCGTGGTCAAGCTGCTGGTGGAGATGCTGGAGCCCTACCGGGGCCGGGTCTATGACCCGTGCTGCGGCTCGTCCGGCATGTTCGTGCAGTCGGTGGAGTTCATCCGCGCCCACGCCAGCGGCAACGGCAACGGGGGCCGCACACACAGCGACATCTCCATCTACGGCCAGGAGTCCAACTATACGACTTGGCGGCTAGCCAAGATGAACCTCGCCATCCGCGGCATCGAGGGACAGATCGCCCACGGCGACAGCTTCCACGACGACCGCCACCCCGACCTCAAGGCCGACTTCATCCTCGCCAACCCGCCCTTCAACGTCTCGGAATGGGGCGGCGAGCGCCTCACCGACGACAAGCGCTGGCGTTACGGCGCGCCTCCCATAGGCAACGCCAACTTCGCCTGGATGCAACACATGGTCCACCACTTGGCGCCCGCGGGCACGGCCGGCTTCGTGCTCGCCAAGGGATCCCTGTCGGCCGGACAGCCCGGCGGAGGCGAGATCCGCAAGAACCTGGTCGAAGCCGACTTGGTGGACTGCGTGATCGACCTACCCGGCCAACTCTTCTACTCGACCCAGATCCCTGCCTGCCTGTGGTTCCTGGCCCGGGACCGCGGCAACGGCCGGTTCCGCGACCGCCGGGGCGAAATCCTGTTCATCGACGCCCGCAAGCTCGGCCGCATGGTCGATAGCACCCACCGGGAACTGACGGACGACGACATCACCCACATCGCCGCCACCTACCACGCCTGGCGCAGCGGGGCTGCCGACATCCCCCCTTACGCCGACGTCCCCGGCTTCTGCAAAAGCGCTTCCCTGGAGGACGTCCGCAGGTACGGCCACGTGCTCACCCCGGGCCGCTACGTGGACGCGGAAGCGCAGCAGGACGACGGCGAACCGTTCGAGGAAAAGATGAAGCGGCTGGCCGTTGACCTGCGCACCCAGCAGCCCGAAGGCGCGCGGCTCGACGCCGCCATCGCCGAGAACCTGGAGCGTCTCGGATTCGGCGGCCAACGATAGAGGGACCACCATGCCGGTTCACAATGACGAGCAAACACTCGTCAACGTCTTGTCCTATCGCCGGGATCTGTATCAACTGATCGTCTTGTTACTGGCTGACGAAAAGGTAGCCGCTGATGAACAGTTCAAAGAGCTATCGAAAATCAACCATGAAACGGAAGTAAACCGACTACTGATCTTGATCGCTACCGCCACACGCCAGTTTCTCGACCTCAAACCCGCCCTCATCAACGACGAAAGATGTGGACGATACTGGCCGGCATATCCAGGGCAGGCAAAAAACCTCCTGTTTCGACAGGCATGTAATTCCATCATCCATGCTGTGGAAATAGTCCCGCACGACCCGGACCACGGGTTCCACAGAGGAACGATCACGATACGAGGAAGACCGCGAAAACAAAAGACTGATCCACGGCCAACCCGTGCTGAACTGGACTTTGACAGATTCGCACGGTGTTGTTATTCCTTGAGCAAAGAACTTGAGTAAGGAGGTGTCGCATGGCGACCGACAGGATCATGTACAAGTATTACTTCAAGTTGGGCAACAAGATTGTCCAAGCGGGCATCACCAACGACATTGATCGCCGCGAAGCGGAACATCGGAGCAAGAAAGGCTGGGAGAAGGGACACATCAAGCAAGTTGGCTATCGTACCACCCCCCAAGCGGCTGAGCAGTGGGAGAAGGAACAGCAGAAACAGGGCAAACCGACCGGTCCGTAACAGCCATCCACTGGTTCCCGTTGTCCGGTATCGTCGATTGGAGAGGAGACATGTCGGGCTTCGAGGAATCGTTAGTTGCACATGAGCCGTATACCGACGCCCTGACGCCGGCCATGACCATCGACACCGACTCTGAGGCGCTGCATTGACACGCTGGAAGCCGCCTTCAAGCCCCTTGAAAGGGGCGAAGCAGAGGGGATCGCCTACGAAATCTGCCGCCCCGCTCGAGGAAGCGGACCATGAGTAAGCCGCACACCAACCCGGTCCTGCCAGCCGACAGGCTGCACCTATTGCCCCGGCATCGGGAAATGCTGGTAGCCCTGCTGCGGGAACACCTGCCCGGCATCGAAGCATGGGCCTACGGCAGCCGCGTGAACGGCCAAAGCCATGACGGAAGCGACCTGGACCTGGTCTTGCGCAGCCCCGACCTGCAAAAGATTCCAATCGGACAGGTGGCAGATTTCCGGGAAGCCCTGCGCGAGTCCAACATCCCCTTTCTGGTGGAAGCCCACGACTGGGCACGCCTGCCGAAGGGCTTTCATCCGGAGATCGAGCGGGGGTATGTGGTGTTGATAGAGAAGGAAAAGCGGGATGCCGCGAGTGAGTGGCCCATGATACGGTTTAGCGACGCGGTACAGATCAATCCTCCGGTCCGTCTCGAACGCGGGAAAGCCTATCCATTCGTTGACATGGCCACCGTCAACGCAAGTTCCCGGTCTGCATATGCACTGGAACGACGCGTTTACTCAGGCGGCGGGACACGCTTTCGGAGTGGCGACACCCTCATGGCCCGGATCACACCTTGCTTGGAGAACGGCAAGATCGCCCGCTACTGCGATCCTGATCCAACGGACCCTGCACATGGCTCAACGGAGTTCATCGTCATCCGAGGACGCCCGGACGTTACCGACCACGAGTTTGCCTACTATTTGACACAATGGGAAGAGGTCCGCCACTACGCTATCGGTCAGATGACCGGCACATCTGGACGCCAGAGAGTACCTACCAAGGCCCTGGACCATCTTGTGGTCACGATTCCGCCTCTCCCCGAACAGCGCGCCATCGCCCATATCCTGGGCGCGCTGGACGACAAGATCGAGTTGAACCGGCGCATGAACGAGACACTGGAATCCATGGCGCGGGCGCTGTTCCAGTCATGGTTCGTCGATTTCGATCCCGTCCAAGCCAAGGCCGCCCTGAAACGTCACGCCGCCGATCCGATCCCTCCTCGGGGAAACTCCACCCCAGCAACAAAAGCTGCGCCCTCCGATCACTCATCCCTTGAGGGGGAGTCAACGAGACAAGGGCGCCGGCCCGCAGTTGAGCCGGTGGGGGAAAACCAGACGCCACTACCCCTTCCCAAGGGGGGCGACTGGACAGCCGAGCGCGCTCGGGCGTATCTGGACCGGATGGAACCGGAGATTGCGGCGCTGTTCCCGGATAGCTTCGCGGCGTCGGAGTCGGGGAGGATGATGCCGGAGGGATGGGAAGAGATGACACTCAGTACAGTTGCTTTGCTGAATCCGGAAGCGTGGACCGCACGAAACGCCCCTGAAACCATCGTTTACGTCGATCTGTCGAACACGAAATGGGGGACCATAGAGAAGTACGAAACCCATGAATGGCAAGACGCCCCGAGCCGGGCGAAACGTGTATTGAGAACCGGGGACACGATCTTGGGGACGGTCCGACCTGGAAACGGGTCTTATGCCTTCATCGGCAGGGATGGCCTGACGGGAAGCACGGGCTTCGCCGTTCTACGCCCGATCCTGCCGAGGGATCGAGCGCTGGTTTGGGGTTACGCCACGGCGCCTGAGAACATCAGGCGCTTGGCCCATGTGGCCGATGGGACTGCGTATCCCGCGGTCCGGCCCCAGGTTGTGAGCGCAACCGAGATCACTCTGCCCTCTGGCAAAATAAGGGACGCTTTCGGAAGGGTATGCGGGCCGTTTCTGGATCGAATAGAGGCAAACCAACGCGAGTCCTGCACTCTGGCCGCCCTGCGAGATACCCTGCTGCCTGAGCTCGTTTCCGGCCGAATCCGCATTCCGGGAGCAGAACTACAGGAAACTTCCGGCCGTGGTGCAGGCAGACAGTAAGCCGGGAGGCAGGCGTTGCGGACACTTGCCCTGTCATTCCCGCGAAAGCATGTCCTCGCTGAAGCGGGGGCGGGAATCCAGGCACCGGTTGGTTTGGCACGAGGTTCCTGAATCCATGGAAGCGCTGTCCGTAGAGAAAAGGCGATCAGGAAGCGGAAGGGGCATGGAAAACTGGAGAGGTTGGTACAACGAGAGCGATGATGCTGGATTCCCGCTTTCGCGGGAATGACGGGGGTGGGCGTCTGCGGGAATGATGGCAGGGACGGCAGATCGTGGTGCTTGCCCGGCTGGACTTCGGCCGGGTGTCGCACCGCAACCCCGACGGCGAAAAAATCCGGTCACCCCACCTGCACCTTTACCGTGAGGGGTTTGGCGATAGATGGGCGCTCCCGGTGCCCGACGATGATTTTCCAAACCTGCATGACGCGTGGCAAACCCTCCAGGACTTCATGCGGTATTGTCACGTCGTGGAACCGCCCGTGATTCGACGAGGTCTCTTCACATGACTGACGAAATTCAATCCCTGCTGGATCGGTATTGGGCCTGGCTGCGGGATCGAACGAGTCTCCGCGAGGTCGGCGACTGGACCGAGATCACCACTCCGTACCTGGATCATCATAACGATTGCCTCCAGATCTACGCCAAACGCTCCAATGGAGGATTCGTATTGACCGACGACGGCTACATCGTCAACGACATGGAGCAATCAGGCTGCAAGATCGACGGCGGGAAGAGGCGCGAGCTGCTGAAAACGACCCTCAACGGTTTCGGCGTACAGATGAGGGAAAAAACCCTCGAAATTCGAGCTTCGTCCGACAACTTTGCGTTGCGCAAACACAACCTGGTACAGGCGATGCTCGCCGTCAGCGACCTGTTCTACCTGGCTTCACCCGTCGTCGCCAGCCTGTTCTATGAAGACGTGGTGTCGTGGCTGGACCTTGCCGATATTCGATATGCGCCGAACGTCAAGTTTTCCGGCAAGAGCGGTTACGATCATCGATTCGACTTCGTCATACCCAAGTCAAGGATCCAGCCGGAGCGGGTTCTACGGACCATCAACCGCCCAAGCCGCGATACCGCACAGGCGCTTGCCTTTTCATGGGTTGACACGAAAGAGGTGCGTCCGCCGGACTGCCGCGCCTATGCGCTCCTCAACGACACGGAAAACCCGATTTCGGAAAACGTGCTCGCAGCCATGCGCAATTATGACGTGCATCCGATTCCATGGTCAGCCCGGGATGAGTCACGTGAGGAACTTGCCGCATGACACCTCAAAATACCTCCTCATTTTGAAGGTTAGATGATGGCGAAGACTTGTTGATGACTTGTTGTTCCATCAATGGTGTCCGGTTAAAGATGGGGCAAATCAGTACCTTGCAAACTTTGCCTCCGTAAAAATAAGGAAATATCTGAGGGTGCACATATGAAACGAGAAGTAAAACTCCTTCTTGCGAAAGCATGCGATGCTCTTGTCTTGTCGATCGAGCTCTTCAACCGACCACACGACCAGGGACGGGTCAGCAGCACACTTATCCAACTCGATCATGGCTTCGAGATGCTGATGAAGGCTGCAATTCTACAACGGGGCGGTAGGATCCGCGATAAGCGAGCCAAAGAAACCATTGTTTTCAACGTTTGCGTACGACGGTCTTTAACCGACGGTAAGATCAAGTACCTATCCGACTCGCAAGCCCTTGTACTTCAGACGATCCGTTGTCTTCGAGATGCCGCCCAACACTACCTGTTGGACATCTCCGAGGGACAACTCTATGTCCATATCCAATCGGGGGTGACGCTGTTCCGAGACCTCTTGAAGAGCGTCTTCGATCAAGAGCTTGCCAGCCACCTACCCTCACGCATACTTCCGGTTTCAACGTCACCTCCGACCGATCTCATAACCCTCTTTGAATCCGAGCTTGTTGAGGTTAAGAAACTGTTAAGCCCGGGCCGACGGCGTCAAATTGAAGCCTTAGCCAGATTGCGCCCTCTCGCAATCCTAGACAGCGCCATTCGTGGGGAAAATAGTCAGCCTAGTGACCGAGAGCTCAGACGGCTGGGTGAGAATCTCATGACTGGAAAAGCTTGGAGTGATATATTTTCTGGCGTGGCCGCGGTCGAAATCACCACTGATGGAGTTGCTCCCAAACTTTCCCTCCGATTCGAAAAAAAAGAAAGGTATGCCGATCCAAGTTGTTGAGGAAGGGACTCCAGGCGCTCCCGTGGTTGCCGTGAAACGTGTAAATGAACTCGACTACTATAACCTTGGGGCTAAGCAACTTGCCGACCATGTTGGTCTGACGATGCCAAAAGTTCTTGCCGTGATTGACCATATAAAACTTCGCTCTCAACCTGACTACTACAAGGAAATCAAAATTGGCAAAACAGTGCACAAACGGTACTCCCAGAAGGCAATCAAGGTAGTCCAGAAGGTCTTAGAGCACGAGCAGATCGAGGAAATCTGGAGTAAGCACAAACAACCGCGAGCGGCCGGCGATTGACCCCTTCCCTATCGGCGCTGCCGGCATGAGAGTGCCCGAACCGATGTACAGCACGGCGCCCGATGCGGACCAACCACGGCTGTGCATCCGGACACCGCGCAAGGAGTTGGTCGCAGGCGGTAAGCGTGTCCTCCCCCACCTCGAACTCCCCGGTCTCCACGTCAATCGCCACGATCTTGCCGCGGTTGCCTTCTTCCACCCGTGCCCTCACGCGCTTCTCGTAGATCGCCTGACCGCGCCGGGCGAACTCCTCTTTGCTGTAACGCGGCTGTCGTTCCCCCATGGCGTCCTCCTTATGGAACTCCTGGTCCATTCCGGCTTGAGTTCCCTCCCCGTTCCCTCTCCCTATGGAAAAGCGCGTCCTTCGACTTCGCTTCGCTACGCTCAGGACGAACGGGGGGAGGGGCGTTGTTCCGAGTTTCCTTGTCTTCCATCTCAACCTCGCCAGTTTACCAGATGGACCGCGCACCCGCAGCAGGCGTGGGACGAGGGAGGCAGACCGTGTAGCTTCTGGTGAAGCTATGCCGGGCAGGCAACCGCCAGCGGTCTCATGTTCCCATGTTCCGCCTTCAAGTTGTCCCTGAGGCTTGAACTTCCCACCTGTTTGAGTAAAATTACTCAACCTAATGAGTAAATCGTCAACCTATTCCCGGCCACAGACCCAAGAGTTGGCCGGGCGGCTGCGGGAGCCGCGGCGGTTCATCCAGGTGGTTGCCGGGTCGCGGCAGGTGGGCAAGACGACGCTGGCGGAGCGGGCGGCGCGGCGATCCGGCCTGCCGACGCGGTATGCCAGCGCGGACGAGCCGACCTTGCGCGGGGTCCAGTGGATCGAGCAGCAGTGGGAGGCGGCGCGGAGCCTCGCGGACGAGGCGGACGCGGACGGGGCGCTCCTCGTTCTCGACGAAGTGCAGAAGGTCACGGGCTGGTCCGAGACCGTCAAGCGCCTGTGGGATGCGGACACCCGCACGGGCCGGCCGCTCAAGGTGGTCCTGCTTGGCTCCGCTCCCCTGCTGGTGGAGCGCGGGCTGGGCGAGAGCCTGGCCGGGCGTTTCGAGATGCTGCGTCTGCCGCACTGGAGCTTTGTCGAGATGCGGGCGGCGTTCGGCTGGTCTCTCGACCAGTACATCTTCTACGGCGCCTATCCCGGGGCAGCGCCGCTGGTCCGGCAGCCGGACCGCTGGGCGCGCTACGTCCGCGACTCGCTCATCGAACCCATCATCTCCCGCGACGTGCTGCTCCTCTCCCGCGTGGACAAGCCCGCCTTGCTGCGCCGGGTGCTGGAGTTGGGGTGCGCCTATTCCGGCCAGATCCTTTCCTACAACAAGATGCTGGGGCAGCTTCAGGACGCCGGCAACGCCACCACGTTGGCGCACTACCTCGACATGCTGTCCGGCGCGGGGCTGGTCACCGGCTTGCAGAAATACTCCGGCGGCGCGGCGCGGCAACGGGCGTCGAGCCCCAAACTCCAGGTGTTCAACACCGCCCTCATCACCGCCCAGGCGGGAACGACCCTCGAACAGGCCCGCGAAGACCGCACGTTCTGGGGGCGGCTGGTGGAGTCGGCCATCGGCGCCCACTTGGCCAATGCCGCGGCCGTGGGCGAATGCGCTGTCCATTACTGGCGCGAGCGCAACCGCGAGGTGGACTTCGTCGTGCGCGCCGGCGGCAGGCTGGTGGCCATCGAGGTAAAGAGCGGACGCGCCGCGGACACACTGGCCGGCATGGGCGCTTTTTCCGAGGCGTTTCGACCGACGCGGAAACTGCTGGTGGGCGGCGACGGCATCGACGTGGAAACTTTCCTGTCGAAGCCGGTTGGAGATTGGCTGAAACCATGACCGGAGAGGAGCGGTGACCGGCATCACCGAAGCTATGCGAAAGGAAGGGACGGCGGCTGACCCTCCCCCTCAAGGGATGAGGAAATCGGATGGTCGGAACGGAATGGTTGCGCTGCTCGCCATGCGGAGTAACATTGCTCAGCATAATGAGAAAACCGTCGAAGTGTTCCCCGCCCAAGGTCCGGGAGACGAAGGAGCAGTCACGTCCCAAGTCTCTGGGCAAGTGGCTGGTCGAAAACGCCCCGCGTGGAACGGAAATCGAGATCCCCGATCGCCGCGGACGCGGACGCGAGATTCCGTTCGTCCGTATCCGTAAGGAACCGCGGTGACCGCCCTCACCGAAGCCGACGTCGAGCAGCTTGCGCTCAAGTGGCTGGAGGGTCTCGGGTGGCGCGTGGTCCGCGGGGTGGACCTTGCGCCGGATGCGCCGGCCGCGGAGCGGGCGGATTACGGCGACGTGGTGTTGGCAAGGCGCTTGCGCGACGCCCTCGCACGCCTCAACCCGGACCTTCCCGCGGAGGCGCTGGACGACGCTTTCCGCAAGCTGACCCGGCCGGAAGGGGCCGCGCCGGAAGCGCGCAACCGCGCCTTCCACCGCATGCTGGTGGACGGAGTGACGGTGGAGTACCGCGATGCCAGGGGCCCGGTCCGCGGCGCCCAGGCCAGCGTCATGGACTTCGACGACCCCGGCCGCAACGACTGGCTCGCGGTCAACCAGTTCACCGTGGTGGAGAACCGGCGGGAGCGGCGGCTCGACGTGGTGCTGTTCGTCAACGGCCTTCCCCTGGGGGTCGTCGAACTCAAGAACCCCGCGGACGAGAACGCCACGGTCTGGACCGCCTGGCGGCAGTTGCAGACCTACAAGGCCGACCTGCCCACCCTGTTCTCCATGAACGAGATGCTGGTGGCCTCGAACGAGATGCTGGTGGCCTCGGACGGGACCCAGGCGCGCATGGGCACGTTGACCGCGGGGCGGGAGTGGTTCAAGCCCTGGCGCACGGTCTCGGGCGAGACCCTGGCCGACCCCCACGCGCCCGAGCTCCGGGTCATGCTGGCGGGCGTCTGTGCGCCCCCGCGGTTCCTCGCCCTGCTCCGGGACTTCATCGCGTTCGAGGACGACGGCCGCGGCGCGCCGGTGAAGAAGATGGCGGGCTACCACCAGTTCCACGCGGTGCGCACCGCGGTGGCCGAGACCCTGCGCGCGGCCGAGTTGCAACGGCAGGCGTCGGGGGTGGCCGAGGCAGCGGTCCGCTACGACCCGGGCCGCGGGCAGGGCGGCGCCCCGGGGGACCGGCGCATCGGCGTGGTGTGGCACACCCAGGGGTCGGGCAAGAGCCTGACCATGGCCTTCTTTGCCGGGCGCGTGGTCCGCGAACCGGCCATGCAGAACCCCACGGTGGTGGTGCTCACCGACCGCAACGACCTGGACGACCAGCTCTTCGCCACTTTCTCGCGCTGCGCCGACCTGCTGCGCCAGCCGCCCGTGCAGGCCCAAAGCCGGGCCGACCTGCGCGCCAAGCTGGCGGTGGCGTCCGGCGGCGTGGTGTTCACCACCATCCAGAAGTTCTTCCCCGAAGAGAAAGGCGACCGGCATCCGCTGCTTTCCGACCGGCGCAACGTGGTGGTCATCGCCGACGAGGCGCACCGGAGCCAGTACGACTTCATCGACGGCTACGCGCGCCACATGCGCGACGCCCTGCCCCACGCCTCGTTCATCGGCTTCACCGGCACCCCCATCGAGCTTGCGGACGCCAGCACCCGCGCGGTGTTCGGCGACCACATCAGCGTGTACGACATCCAGCGCGCGGTGCAGGACAAGGCCACGGTGCCCATCTACTACGAGAGCCGCCTCGCCCGGCTGGCCCTCGACGAGGACGAGCGCCCGAGCATCGACCCCGGCTTCGAGGAAGCCACCGAAGGCGAGGAGATCGACCGAAAGGAAAAGCTCAAGACCCGGTGGGCGCAACTGGAGGCCGTCGTCGGCGCCGAGAAGCGGCTGAAGCTGGTTGCCGAAGACATCGTGGCCCACTTCGAGGACCGCACCGGGGCCATGGAAGGCAAGGCCATGGTGGTGTGCATGAGCCGGCGCATCTGCATGGACCTGTACCGCGAACTCGTGCGCCTGCGCCCGGACTGGCGTTGCGACGAAGACGACGGAGGCAGCCTCAAGGTGGTGATGACCGGCGCCGCGTCCGACCCACCGGACTGGCAGCCCCACATCCGCAACAAGCCCCGGCGCGAGGCATTGGCGCAACGGTTCCGGGACCCCGGCGACCCCCTGCGCATGGTGCTGGTGCGCGACATGTGGCTCACCGGCTTCGACGCCCCGAGCCTCCACACCATGTACGTGGACAAGCCCATGCGCGGCCACGGGCTGATGCAGGCCATCGCCCGGGTCAACCGCGTGTTCCGGGACAAGCCCGGCGGCCTGGTGGTGGATTACCTGGGGCTCGCCCACGAACTCAAGCGCGCCCTGGCGGCCTACACCGAGAGCGGCGGCGCCGGCGAAACCACCCTGGACCAGGAGCAGGCCGTGAGGGCCATGCTGGAGAAATACGAGGTCTGCTGCGGCCTGTTCCACGGGTTCGACCGGGCCGCGTGGGTCCGGGGCGCTCCGGAGGAGCGGCTGGGCCTGCTACCCGCGGCCCAGGAGCACGTGCTCGCCCAGGAGAACGGCAAGGAACGCTGCCTCAAGGCGGTGCAGGAGCTGTCGCAAGCCTTTGCGCTGGCCGTGCCCCACCACGAGGCGCTTCGCATCCGGGACGATGTAGCGTTCTTCCAGGCCGTCCGTGCGGCGCTGCTCAAGCGCACGGCGTCCGAAGGGAAGACCGACGAAGAGCTCGACCACGCCGTTCGCCAGATCGTCTCCCGTGCGGTGGCGCAGGAAGGGGTGGTGGACATCTTCGCCGCCGCGGGCCTCCGCAAGCCCGACATCTCCATCCTGTCCGAAGAGTTCCTGGCCGAGGTGCGGGACATGCCGCAGCGCAACCTCGCGGTGGAGTTGCTGCAGAAACTCCTGAAGGGGGAGGTGGCGGCGCGGCGGCGGAAGAACGTGGTGCAGGCGCGCTCCTTCGCCCAACTGCTGGAACAGACCATCCGGCGCTACCAGAACCGCGCCATCGAAGCGGCCCAGGTGATCGAGGAGTTGATCGGGCTGGCCCGGGACCTGCGCGAAGCGGGCGCCCGGGGCGAGACCCTGGGCCTCACCGAGGACGAACTCGCCTTCTACGACGCCTTGGAGACCAACGACAGCGCGGTGCAGGTGCTCGGCGACGAGACCCTGTGCGGCATCGCCCGGGAACTGGTGGAGACCGTGCGGCGGAACGTCACCATCGACTGGACCCTGCGCGAGAACGTGCGCGCCAACCTGCGGGTGCTGGTCAAGCGGGTCCTGCGCAAGCACGGCTACCCGCCGGACAAACAGGAAAAGGCCACGCGGACGGTGCTGGAGCAGGCGGAGGCCCTGTCCGCGGACTGGGCCGCGTGAACGATGCCGGTTGATTTCACGGGGCTGTGGTGGTATCCCGCGCGGAACCTTGAACCGCTCGACACCCATGCGAACCCCGATTCTACCGCTCCTGTTCCTGCTGTTCCACTTGGCCCTGCTGCAACCGGCCTATTCCCAGGACGGGTCGGGGAACACGGGCGCGCAAGCGCCGGACGGCGATAGGCCGAGCTTCGCGGCGCCGACGACCCGGGACGCCCCCTACGACCCGCTGGAGCCGTTCAACGACAGGATGTTCGAGTTCAACCGGGGGTTCGACCGGATCCTGCTGAAGCCCGTGGCCCGGGGCTATGCCGCGGTGGTCCCCACGCCGGTGCAGAACGGGATCCGCAACGCCATCGGCAACCTCGACGTGGTGAGGAAAGTGGTCAACAACGTGCTGCAGGGGAAACCCGTGGGGGCCGGCCGGGAGGCGGCCCGTTTCGTGGTCAACAGCACCCTGGGCGTGGCCGGGTTCTTCGACATGGCCGAGAGGTTGGGACTGGAGACCGACGACCAGGACATGGGCGCCACCCTGGGCCTGTACGGCCTCGGCCACGGCGCCTACCTGGTGCTGCCGCTGCTGCCGGTGACCACCGTAAGGGACGGGGTGGGAACGGTAGCGGACTCCCTGATGAACCCCATGAGGTGGCTGACTCCCTACTACGTGCCCTTGAGCATCCGCGGCGTCGGCCTCGTGAACGCCCGGGCCCTGAACCGGGAAGCGTTCGAGCAGTTGGAGCGCAGCATCGACCCCTACGGCGCGGCGCGGAACGCCTACCTGCAAATCCGGCGGCGCAAGCTGGAGCAGGCCCGGGCGTCGGCCCCCCAAGTCCTCCGACCGGAACGGCCATGAGCAAACCCTCGCTCCTTTCGGGCCGGAAGATCGACCCCAGGCCCATCGACGCCGCCACCACCATCGCCGGCCTCATCGACGAGAACTTCGTCTCCTACAACAGCGGACGACTGCGCGAGGCGTGCCAACTCTTCGCCCGGAAGATCCTGGCGGACGACGTCACCGTGGGGCTGAGCATCACCGGCGCGCTCACGCCCGCCGGCCTCGGCATGACCGCGTTCATCCCGCTGATCGAGAACGGCTTCGTGGATTGGATCGTCAGCACCGGAGCGAACCTGTACCACGACACCCACTTCGCCATCGGCCTGTCCATGCACCGGGGCCAGCCCGACGCCGACGACGTGGACCTGCGGGAACAGGGCGTGGTGCGCATCTACGACATCTTCTTCGACTACGATGTGCTCATCTCCACCGACGACTTCTTCCGCGAGGTCCTGAAGGCCCCGGAGTTCCAGAAGGAGATGGGGACCGCGGAGATGCACTACCGGGTGGGCCGGTACCTCCACGAGCGGGAGCAGGTCCTGGGGCTCGAACGGCGCTCGCTGCTGGCCGCGGCCTACCGCAGCGGGGTGCCCGTCTATACGTCGTCGCCCGGCGACAGCTCCATCGGCATGAACGTGGCCGCCCTGGCCCTCAAGGGCAACGGGCTGCGCTTCGACGTGTCCCGGGACGTGAACGAGTCCGCGGCCCTGGTGCTGGAGGCCAAGCGCGCCGGAGGACGGAGCGCCGCGGTCATACTCGGCGGCGGGTCCCCCAAGAACTTCCTGCTCCAGACCGAGCCCCACATCCAGGAGGTGCTGGGGCTGGAGGAGAAGGGCTTCGACTACTTCGTCCAGATCACCGATGCGCGGGTGGACACGGGGGGCCTTTCCGGGGCCACGCCCGCGGAGGCGGTGAGCTGGGGCAAGGTCGACCCCGACCGGCTTCCCGACTCCGTGGTGTGCTACGTGGACAGCACCATCGCCCTGCCGCTGATGACCGCCTACGCCATCCACCGACACCCGCCGCGCCCGCTGAAGCGTCTCTACGACAGACGCGAACAGGCCCTGGAGCACATCGCCCGGGAGATCCGCGAGAAGTTCGGCAACGTGCCGCTGACCCAGCGCTGAGGGCGTGAACCGACCGGGCGTCTTCGGGGACGTTCGATCGATGCCGGGTCTCCCTCGGGAAAGCGCGTCCTTCGACTTCGCTTCGCTACGCTCAGGACGAACGGGGTGGTTGTCCGGGGTTTCCTTCGGGCGCCGGTGCAGGCATTTGCCTCCGGTCTATCCACATGCGTGCGGGGGAGTGGTTGTTCAGAGTTTCCTTCGGCGCTGGGGCAGGAACCGGAGTCCATGTGCCAGATCGATGCCGCCGCGCTGGTGCCGGGAGCCGGACTTGAACCGGCACGGGCTTGCGCCCGCGGGATTTTAAGTCCCGCGTGTCTACCTGTTCCACCATCCCGGCGCTGGATATTTCCGGAACGCCTGACCATCGAGACATCGAGGATGGGTTCCCTTCCCCTGACCCTCCCGTCCCCATTCGTCCCGGGCGTAGTGAAGCGTCCTATCCCCGTTCGTCCCGGGCGTAGTGAAGCGTCCTATCCCCGTTCGTCCTGAGCGTAGCGAAGCGGAGTCGAAGGACGCGCTCATGCCCTCTTGTCCCGATCGTTCAGGGTTTCTTCCATAACTTGGGGGCGGTGCTTCGTCAACCGGGACGACCCTTGCTGTGCTCTTCGGCCCTTCCGTGGCCGGCTCGTGCGCGGAGCCGGCCAGCCGCCCCGGCTTGTTCCGGGCACGAGCAACGCTTGCGCGGAATCCGGGTCTTCGCTACCGTGTTCCGGTGGAACGCGAAACAGCACGCCAAGGAGGCCGACCATGAAACGTGTGGCGCACGTGGTCAACCAGTTCTTTGCCGGAATCGGCGGCGAGGACCGGGCGGACGTTGCCGCAGGGAAACTCGCGGCCCTTGCCGGGCCGTCCCGCGGGTTGCAGCGGCTGTTGCAGGACCGGGCCGAAGTGGCTCCCACCCTCTATTTCGGCGACGACTATTTCCATCAACGGCCCGACGAGGCCAAGGCCGTCCTCTTGCGGGAGCTGGCCGCGGTGGATCCCCACGTGGTGATGCTCGGGCCGGCGTTCGGCGCCGGCCGTTACGGTCTGGCCTGCGTGGAGGCGGGCCATGCGGCCGCGGCCGAACTCGGTTGCGCGTGCGTGACCGCCATGCACCCGGACAACCCCGCGGTGGACGCCTACCGGGAGCTCCACGACCCGAGGCTCTTCCTGCTGCCCACCGCGGAGACCGCCGCGGGCATGGGCCAAGCCCTCGACCGCCTGGGCCGGTTCGTCCTCAAGCTGCTGCGGGGCGAACCCATGGGCGCCGCCGCGGACGAGGGCTACCTGCCCCGGGGCATCCGGGTGCAGGAGCGGGCCGGCCGGACCGGGGCCGAGCGGGCCCTGGACATGCTCTTCGACAAGCTCCAGGGCCGGCCCTTCGCCACCGAGATCCCCATGCAGACCTGGGACCGGGTGGCGCCCGCGGCCGCGGTCCGGCACGTGGACAAGGCGCGGGTGGCGCTGGTGACCACCAGCGGCGTGGTGCCCTGGGGCAACCCGGACGGCTTCAAGACGTTCCGCAACACCTTCTGGCGCAAGTATCCGGTGGCCGAGCTGAAGACCATGGACCCCGGCGTGTGGGAGGCGGTCCACGGCGGCTACAACGTGGCCCACATGAACGCCAACCCCCTCTACGGCGTCCCCCTGGACGCCCTGCGGGAGTTGCAGCGGGAGGGGAAGTACGACGACCTCTACCCCGCCTACTACGTCATCCCCGGCAACCAGGGGTCGCCCTCGGCCATGCGGCGGGTAGGCCGGGAGATCGCCGCGGAGCTCAAGGCCAACAGCGTGGACGCGGCGCTGTTGGTGAGCACGTGAGGCACGTGCAGTCGCAGCGGAGCTGTGATCAGCAAGGAACTGGACCGTGCCGGCGTGCCCGTGTCGATGATCAGCGCCATGTTCCCCCTGGCCGAGCAGGTGGGCGCCAGCCGCATCGTCAAGGGCGTCAAGATCCCCCATCCCTGCGGCGACCCGGGCCTGCCGCCGGAGGTGGACGAGAAACTGCGCAAGTCCATCGTCGAGACCGCCCTGAAGGCCCTCGGGGAAGAGGTGCGGGAGAGCACCGTGTTCACCCCGGACCCCGCGCCATGAGCCGCGGCGGACGCGCCGGCCCGCTGGAGCTGGCCCACTTCCCGGTGGACGAGATTCGGTTGGGCGGCCCGTTGCGGTACGCCGGCCGCACATTGGAAGCGGACGAAGCGGAGCTGGCGGCGGTCGCTTCGCAGGACCCCCGGATACTCTCCGCCCGGCTCGACTCGGTGCGGCCCGGGGAGCGCGTCCGCGTCACCGGCGTCCGGGACGTGGCCGAGCCCCGGGTCAAGGTCCACGGCCCCGGCCAGGTGTTCCCGGGGGTCACCAATCCGGTGGTCCCCGTGGGCGCCGGCCGCACCCACCGGCTGTCGGGCATGACCCTCATCACCACCGCCGAGTACGAGGGCGTCATCCGCACCGGCACCACTTCCCAGCGGAGCGCCATGCTCGACATGTGGGGGCCAGGGGCGGAGTTGACGGGGTTCAGCCGGTTGCCGGGCCTGGTCCTGACCTTGCGGCTCCCCCCGGGCCTCGTGGAGGCCGAGGCCCACCAAGCCATACAGGCCGCGGAGTACCGGGTGGCCCAGAGGCTTGCCGAGGCGACCCTCGCCGCGGAGCCCGCGGGCATCGACACCCACGGCGCGGCCCACGGCAACCCGGGCCTGCCCAGGGCGGTGGTGATCGTGGGCTGCATCACCGAGTCGGAGCACCTGCCTTCGGGGTTGGGGTACTACGGACTGCCGGTGCGCGAGTCCCTTTCCACCGTGGTCCATCCCAACGAGCTGCTCGACGGCGCCGTCACCGGCAACACCCTGAAGACCGTGGCCTACTACCCCACCACCTGGGACTGGCAGAACCAGCCCCTGTGCCTGCAACTGTCCCGGGAGCACGGCCGCCGGCTCGACTTCGCCGGCGTCATCCTGCAGCGCATACGCTTCGAGAGCTTCCGGGAAAAGGAAGTGGCCGCCCACAACGCGGCGCAAGTGGCCCATGCCCTGGGAGCGGAAGCCGCGCTGCTCACGTGGCTCGGCTCCGGCAACGCCTTCCTGGAGGTGATGCTGACCGTGCGCGCCTGCGAGCAGCGGGGCATCAAGACCGTGCTGGTCACCTACGAGTACGGCGGCAAGGACGGCGCGGACTCGCCGCTCCTGTTCTACGACGAAGCCGCGGACGCGGTGGTGAGCACCGGCAGCCGCGACCGCGCCCTGGAGTTGCCGGCCGCGGATCGGGTGGTGGGCGCGTACGAACGGCTCCCGGTCCTCAACTACCCGGGCGCCCCGGTGGTGTCGGCCTTCGACCCCATGACCCTGGACGCCGCGGACGCCATCGTGGGCGGCGCCGACCTGTGGGGCGGCCGGGACTGGACCTGCCGGGCGCACTGAGCGCGCCCGGCGCCGGCGCATGTTCGACCGGGACGAGGAGAGCCGGTCCTGACGCGGCGCCGGGAGTGGTCCGGCGCCCGGGTCGCCGGCGTCGGCTTGCCAAGGACGCCCCTTACGGGCAATAGTGGAAGGAACATCTGAACGATCGGGAAATCCGGGATGGATTCCCTCACTCTGACCGTCCTGTCCCCGTTCGTCCTGAGCGTAGCGAAGCGGAGTCGAAGGACGGGCTCTTGCCTCCGTCTCGATCGTTCAGAGGTTCCGAGTTCCGGAATACCATGAAGGCGGTACGGATACACGAGTTCGGCGGGCTCGACAGCCTCAGGGTCGAAGACGCGCCGATGCCCGCGCCGGGGGAAGGCGAGGTTCTGGTGCGCATCCACGCCGCGGGAGTGAACCCCGTGGACTGGAAGACCTGCGCGGGCGAGGCCATCGCGCAGCGGCTCGAGGACCCGTTCCCCTTCATTCCGGGGTGGGACGTGTCGGGCGTGGTCGAGGCGCTGGGGCCCGGGGTGTCGGAGTTCGAGACCGGCGACTCCGTCTGCGGCATGGTGCGGTGGCCCTGGGGAGGCGGCGGCTACGCGGAATACGTGGCCGCGCCAGTGGCGGACCTCGTGGCCAAGCCCGGTCCCCTGGACCACCCGCAGGCGGCCGGGCTGCCGCTGGCGGCCCTGACCGCGTGGCAGGCCCTGTTCGACGCCGCGGACCTAAAGGCCGGACAGACGGTCCTGATCCACGCGGCCGCGGGGGGCGTCGGCCACCTGGCGGTCCAGATCGCCAAGTGGAAAGGCGCCCGCGTCATCGGCACGGCGTCGGCCCGCAACCGGGAGTTCCTGCGCGAGCTGGGGGTCGATGGCTTCATCGACTACCGCGAGACCCGGTTCGAGGACGAGGCGGGGGAAGTGGACGTGGTGCTGGACGGCGTGGGCGGCGAGACCCAGGAACGCTCCTGGAGCGTCCTCGAACGCGGCGGCGCGCTGGCCTCCATCCGGGGGAGGCCGCGGGAAGATGAGGCTTCGGCCCGCGGGGTTCGGGCGCAGCACGTCTCGGTGCGCGCCGACCGGACCCAGCTTCGGGAGATCGCGGAACTGGCGGAGGCCGGACGCCTCCGGGTCCACGTGGACGCCGCGTTCCCCCTTGGGGAGGTCCGCAAGGCCCACGAGCTCAGCCGGCAAGGCCATGCCAGAGGGAAGCTGGCGCTGCTGACGGACTGACCTCCGGGCGCGACTTCACGGAATGGCTGCGAAACGACGAACGCGCAAGAAGAAGAGCCGCCGAAGCTGGCTGCTCATCCCCCTCGTCATACTGGCGGTGATCCTCGGGTGGCTCTATCGGGACGAGATCGTGGGCCTCGCAACCTTCCGGTTCGACGGCATCGACTTCACCCGGCGCCCGGCCCCGGAGGAGTCCCCGCCCCCGAGCCCGGGCGGCATCACCGACGCGGAGCGGAAGGAGCTAGAGAAGATCCTCCAGGACCGGTGAGTCCCGCGGCCTCCCCCACTCCCGGGCCGCTACGGGCCTACAGCCCCGCGGGCAGGTTGTAGAAACGCTCCGCGTTGCGGGACAGCACCGCGGTCTTGTCCTCTTCGGTGAGGTCCCCGCTGTCCATGACCTCGCCCAGCTCTTCCTTGCAGAACTCGTTGTTGACTTCGTGGGGGAAGTCCGAGGAATAGACCCAGGGCTCGTTCCCCACGGTCTCGATGGCGTGGGCCAGGTCCGGCTCGTGCCCCTCGCAGCCCACGAAGATGCGCCCTTCCCTGATGTGCCGCTTCACGTACTGGCTGACGCTCTCGCCTTCCCGGAGCTGCAGGAACTCGCCCCGGGGGTCGTGCTGGATGTGGGTCTCGTAGGAACGGTCGAAGCGCTCCAGGCACATGAGCAGCCAAGCCACCCCGCCCTCCAGGAAACCGATGCGCACGTTGGGGTACTTGTCGTAGATGCCGTTGAAGACGATGCCGCCGAAGGAGATCATCTGTCCGAAGGGATGGCCCAGGGCGTGGACCGGGGCATACGGGTGCAGGTCGTCCATGCCGAGGTTCTCGTGGGCGCCGCCGTGGATGCCCAGGCAGCAGCCCAGGCGGTCGGCCTCCTCGTAGATGGGCCAGTAGTACTTGTGGCCCAGGTGCAACTGGATGCCCGTGGACGGCAGCATGGCGCCGCACATGCCCAACTCCTCCACCGCCCGGCGCAATTCGGCCACCGCGGCCCGGGGCTCCTGCAAGGGGATCAACGCCACAGCCTGGAACCGGGGACTCTTCTGCACGTAGTTCTCGGCGATCCAGTCGTTGTAGGCCCGCGCCAGGTCGATGGCCCAGTCCTGGCTCACCACCTTGCCGTACGACAGGCCCACGGTGGGATAGAGCACCGTCCGCTCGATGCCCACGTCTTCCAGGAACTCCACCCAGCCGTCGAACCCCACCTGCTGGAACGACCCCGGCGGAAGCTGGTGGGCGTTGGCGGAATGCAGGTGGTCCAACGGGGGGAACGGGTTGGACCAGCGCATCTGGCGCTGCACCGCCTCCGGAAAGCGGCCGGTGATGGCCTCCATGTCCTCCACCACGTGGCCGTCGCCGTCGATGATCCGGTACTTGTTTCCCATGGTTGCCTCCTCGTGTTGCGGGACCGCGCACCCTGCGGGACGCCCCGCGGACCATGCGCGGGCTCCCGTTCCGTCCGGGTATTAACCGGCTCCCTGCGCGATGTCAAGAAAGACGGACACCCCAGGAATTCGTGTGGGCAAGCGGTCTTCGAGCGACGCCATTGGGGTAGGCGTCCAGGCCACCGAAAAGGAAGTAGATGGCGTCCCGGAAGAGCCTCCCTCGGCGCCGGAGGGAGTCGTAGAAACAATCACTCCTTCTTCGCCGTCACCGGTTGACCGAAGCCGGACCACCTTGCGCTGACCCACACAGGCCGAATCTCCCCTTGACACCCGCCGGGATTTGTGTGTAGATGCTCCCGGCAAGCTCAGGTCGGTTGCCGCAACCCGACCGGAACCCATGACAGGTTCGAAGATCACTCCCGCACAAGACCGTATGGCTCTCCACGAGAGGCAACCTGCCCCCCCCCCCCCCCCGGATTTTCCGGAAACCTTCTAACCGTTCGACTTACAAGGGTTTTTCTACCCTTTTCCCTCTTATCCATCTGCCGGGCCGCTCCTTTCCGGCCCTCGTCCCGCTCCGTTCCGAACCCGGACTCCGTCCGACCTCGGGTTCCGCGCCCCGGTCCCGGCGCCGAACCCGGGCCGGACCTCTCTATTCCATTCTCAAGGGCGTCTTTCGCAACAACATACAATGGCGGTGACGCCATGAACGAAATCAGGAGGCGTCGCCGTTCACCGGAGCCGGAGAATCGTGGTTGACAGTAACGGAAGGAGACCCGCTTCATGCAGAGGTCTCGAACAAACCCAGGTGTTCCGAAAAGGAGGAAACCATGCACCCGAAGCACATGACGAATGATTCCGACCGTGTAGCCCCTGACCGCCGCATCCCCCTCCCAAGTCCAACCCCCGTGCGGCCTCGCCGGCGCATTGCCGCCGCTGTCCTGTCCCTCCTGCTCGCCCTCTCCTGCTTCGCCGCCTCTCCGGCCTGGGCGCTCAAGCTCGGAGAAGGCGCCGATGACACGCCCTCCCCCCCGGAATTCGACAACGTCGGCAAATACCTTGAAGTTAAGCCTGGGCACCGCCATGGCTACATCGACGTCAAGATCGGAGAATACACCCTTAGGCGGAGGGACCTGGAAACGTTCCATAGGACCCACACCCTGAACGACGAAAAACTGATCAAGTCGTATGACGATGCTGCAGACTATCTTGCCGAATCGGTCTCGCGACGCACCACCCGACTCTATGCCTACCTTGAGAACAAGGACAAGGTGTACCTTGTCACCGATCTCGAAGAGCATAACACAGAGACCAGCCCCTTGAGTGACGATAACCTTCCAGACCCTGTAGAGAAGACCCCTGGAACCAGTAATACGGCCGTGGGCAAGAACGCCAAGGCAACAGAGTACAACGCCATTGCCATCGGCAATGGAGCCGAGGCAACGGATCGGGGCACCGTCGCCATCGGTCTGCTGTCCCGAGCCTCCAGTTGGAAGTCCATAGCCATAGGCGCAGACGCCAACGCCAACGCCGGGATTGCAATAGGAAGGAACGCCCAAGCCCGTGGGCAAGGAATCGCCTTGGGCCGCTTCTCTGACGCTAATGGCGGTATGTCGTTGGGCAACCGTGCTAACTCAGTCGGTGGCGCCATGGCATTGGGGAGCTATTCCAGAGCCACCCATAACGGCGGCGTCGCCGTGGGCGCACACGCTGGGGCTACGGGCCTGAACAGTATCGCCGTGGGCCGGTCGGCCTCGGCTACCGGCACGGACAGCATCGGGCTGGGCTGGGGCGCGTCGGCTACCGCTACCGGGACCGAAGGCATCGCCATCGGCCGGAACGCGAGGGCTACCGGGACCAAGGGCATCGCCATCGGCTCGGGAGTCTCGGCCGCACTGAACGAGGTGGTGGTCGGCGCCAGTACGCATACCTACAAGTTGCCGGGCTTGGTCAAGACCACCCACACTTCAGGGACCCGGGTGGTGACCGTGGACAGCCAGGGGCGGCTCTCCACGCAGGCCGCAACCTCCTCCCCTGACACTGACAACTCCCCTGACCCCGAACCCTCCCCTGACACTGACAAGGTACCGAAACCTTCCCGGAGCGCCTCCCTGCGGGGCGCCGCAGTGCTTTCCTCCGAGGTGACCCCCCTGAACCGGGACCTCGGGACCCGGACGGACGCTGCCGACTACGAGAAGGCTCCCGCCATCGGTTCGGGTCCCGAGGCGCCGGAAACCGCAGAACAGCGGCGGGTGGTGGTGCAGGACACCAACCGGGACGGCTCGGTGCGCCTGCGCACTCTGGACTTCAGTGACCTGACGGGAATGGACCGGCGGTTGGCGGGAGTGGAGGAGCGAATGACCTCGCTCAGCGACCGGCTGAACAAGGCCACTGCCATGTCAGCGGCCTTGAGCGCGTTGCCCAACGTGGTGCCGGGGGACAACCGGTTCTTCCTTGGGGTGGGCGCGGGCCACTACAACAGCGAGCAGGCCCTGGCCATCGGCATGAGCGCCCGGGTCGGGCGCCACGTGTTCGTCAACGCGGGAGCAGCCCTTGCCAGCGGCGACGACGCGAGCGTTCGCGGGGGCGTGGGCGTAGTCTGGTAACTTCCCGACCGAACAAGCAAAGTCGAAGGACGCGCTTCCCCACAGGGAGAGGGAATTCCAGCCGGAATCGATCGAACGTTCCTTGACTTTGCCGGCGACATGCTGTTTAGTCGATCCAGACTGGCGCCGCGGCGAACCTCCGCGCAGGAGCTTGGCCGGCCGCGAAGCGCGGTCAACTTGCGTGCGGCGTATTTCCCCAGGAGGAACCGCGGCCCGCCGTGCATTGCGCGTGCTCTCATACGATACCGCGGCCCGACCGGATGCCCGCACACTGACATGAGTTGGCTCAACCTGGGTTCGTTGGCAGGCCTCGTGGCGCTCGCCTTGCTGGCCTGGGCCGCAGGGGGGTTCCGGCGTCCCGTTCCCTGGCGCCCGGTGCTCGCCTCCGGGGGCCTCATGCTCGTCCTCGGGGCGGTGGTGTTCTGGGCGCCGTGGACCCGCACCGCCCTCATCTGGATCAACGACGCGGTCATCGCCCTGCTCGCCGCGGGCAACGAGGGCGCGCGTTTTCTCTTCGGCCCGCTGGCCCTCAACCCGGGGCAGACCACCGCGGGCGGCGCCCAGTCGGTGGGCTTCGTGCTGGCCGCGCAGGTGTTCCCCGCGGTCATATTCTTTGCCGCGCTCATGGCCGCGCTCTACCACCTGGGCGTCCTGCAACTGGTGGTGAGGGCCTTCGCGGCGCTGTTCCACCGCACCCTGGGGCTGTCGGGCGCCGAGGCCCTGGCCGGTTCGTCCAACATCTTCATCGGCGTCGAGTCGGCCATGACCGTGCGCCCGTTCCTGGACCGCATGACCCGGTCGGAACTGCTCACCCTGATGACCTGCGGCATGTCCACGGTGGCCTCCACCACCCTGGCCCTGTACGTGCTGTTCCTGAAGGACGGCTTCCCGCTCATCGCCGGCCACCTGGTGTCCGCCTCGGTCATGTCCATTCCGGCCGCGGTGCTGGCCTCCAAGCTGATACTGCCCGAGACCCGGACGCCGGAGACCGGCGGCTCGGTGCCCCCCGCGTCCGACGAACCGCGCAAGCAGAACACCATGGCCGCGCTCATGGACGGCTCCTGGGAAGGACTCAAGCTGGCCGCGGGCATTGCCACGCTGCTCATCGCGGTGCTGGGGGTGGTGGCGCTGGTGGACTACGGCTTGGTCAAGCTCACCGCCCCGCTGAGCGAGGTCCTGGACGGACCCGTCCACCTGCGTCGCGCCCTGGGATGGCTGTTCACGCCCCTGGCCTGGCTCCTGGGCCTGGACGGCGCGGACACCGTGGCCGCGGGCCGCCTCCTGGGGGAACGCGTGATCCTCACCGAAGTGGTGGCCTACCAGGATCTGGGCAAGCTGGCCGGAACGGTGTCGCCGCGCACCCTGTTGATCCTGTCGTACGCCCTGTGCGGCTTTGCCCACCTGGCCTCGGTGGGGATCTTCGTGGGCGGCATCGCGGCCCTGGCCCCGGGCCGGCGCGACGAGCTCGCGTCGTTGGGGCTCCCGGCCCTGGTGGGCGCCACCCTCGCGACCCTCATGACCGGCGCCCTGGCCGGACTCTACTACCACGGACAACCGGGGCTGCTCGGAACCTGAACCCCGAACGCCCGCGCCCGGAGCCCCTTCCATGTCCCCGCGGACCGACTCCTGGACTCCTCCCGAAACCCTCTCCCGTGACGAGGTGGTGGAGCTTTCCCGGCGCACCCTGGCCCTGCCCGACCTGCCCATCCGGAGCCGGGAGGACGTGTTCCGGATCCGCGCCCTGGACATGGACTGGGACATCGGGACCATGACCCATGTCCCCGCGGACCCCGCGCAGGCGCCCCGGGCCCCGGACGGAAGGCTCGCGGGCGTCTTCCTGCTGCACGGCGGCACGTCGGACTACAAGTCCCTGGACCCGGTGGCGCGGATGCTGGCCGGGAAGTTCGGCTTCAAGGTGACGCTGATGACCTTCCCCGGACGCCTCTACCTGACGGACCCTTCCAGGGACTGGCCCGGGGACACCCTGGAGGCCGACGGCGCCGGCCGGACGCCCCTGTGGACCCGTGAGACGCGCATCACCCCCGACCAGTACGAGGTGGCCCGGGACGACTCCCGGCGGACCAGCTACGGCGCCGTGCTGTCGCTGGTGGCCAGGGAAGGCACCGAGTTCTACCACCGCATGGCCGCGTGGCCGGTGGCCTTCGACGAAGCCATGCGCGAGAGCTGCCGCCGGGAGTTCCCCGAACCGGAATACGCCCTCTACGTCCACGGCCATTCCACCGGCGGGCCTTTCGCCATGATCGCGGCCCAGCGCGTGGCCAACGTGGCCGGGATACTGGGCTACGGCTCGTCCTCCTTCGGCTACATCTACACAGCGGTCACCGGCGACCAGTGGAACCTGCCCTTCAACCACCTGCGGCTGCGCACCTGGCGCGACACCGCCCGCTACCTCTACGAGGGACTGAAGGACAAGGGCTACGGCCTGCCCATGCTGATGGAGTTGACGTTGGAGAAGTGGGAAACGGCCAAGAAGCGCGCCCAGTTCAAGGCCGAGGACTTCGTCCACAAGAACGGCGCCGCGGCCCTGGAACAGGCTGCCCGGGTCACCGCGCGCCGCCTGGGGATGGACGCGGCCCAGGAAGCGGAGCTCGCGGCCCGCTACCTGGGCTACCTGCGGGAGCTGTCCGGACCCGGGGTCAAGCCCGTGCCCCCGTTCCTCTCGCTCCACGGTCGCAACGACGACACCGTCACCCTCGGACGGTGCCGCGATTCACTGGCGCTGTTCCGGGCCATGGACCCTCCCCCCAAGGTGGCCTGCGTCTCCCTCGGAGCCGGCGTGCACACGTGGTCCCTGACCGAAGACGACCTCCCCCGAGGCATCATCCCGCCGGTGTGCCGACTCTGGCGCGACGCCATCGTCGGAGGGTTCTTTTGAAGGACGAACGGGGATGATCGTCCGGAGTCTCCCGAACATCGACGGTTCGTAGTCCTTGCCCATGCCCGCCGCCGCAAAGCCTCCCTGGTTGAAAGTCCGCCTCCCGTCCGGCGCCGGGTACAGCCGCCTCCGGGACGACTTCCGGCGGCGCCGGCTGCATACGGTCTGCCAGGAAGCCCGGTGCCCCAACATCGGCGAGTGCTGGAGTTCCGGCACCGCCACCATCATGATCCTTGGGGACGTATGCACCCGGGGGTGCCGCTTCTGCGCCGTCAAGACCGCCAGGACCGGGGCGGCCCTCGACCCGGAGGAGCCGGTGCGGGTGGCCGAAGCCCTGGCGCGCATGAACCTGCGCTACGTGGTGATCACCTCCGTGGACCGGGACGACCTCGAAGACGGGGGGGCCGGGGCCTTCGCCGACACCATCCGCGAGACCCGCCGCCGCTGCCCGGAGTTGACGGTCGAAGCCCTGGTCCCGGACTTTCGCGGCGACATCCACGCCCTCGGGAAAGTGGTGGACGCAGCCCCCCGGGTCGTCGGCCAGAACCTCGAAACCGTCCGACGCCTGACCCGCTACGCCCGGGACCCGCGCTGCGGCTACGAGCAGACCCTCCAGGTGCTGCGGAACGTCAAGACCCTGGCCCCGCGCATCTACACCAAGAGCGCCCTGCTCCTGGGCCTCGGGGAAACCCCCGCGGAAGTCCTCACCGCCATGCAGGACCTGCGCGCCCGTGACGTGGACATCCTCACCCTGGGCCAGTACCTCCGGCCCACCAGGCGGCACCTCCCCGTGGCCGAGTTCCTGCACCCCGACCGGTTCCGGGAATACGCCGACCAGGGCCGCCGCCTCGGCTTCCGCCACGTGTCCGCCGGCCCCCTGGTCCGAAGCTCCTACCGGGCCGCGGAGTCCTTCGTGGAGCAAGGCCTCTCTCCCCACCGCGGGGAAACGGATACGGCCACCCCCGGTTGAAGCGGGACGGAGCGGCGCCATGGAAGAATGCGTGGAACCGCCTGAGACGTTGACCGTGCGCCATGCCGCCCCGGACGCGGGGAACCCGGCCCAACTCGACCTGTTCCTCGACACCGCCGAGACCCTGGCCGTCAACGACCTGAGGGACGCCTTGTGGCGCGGCGACGCGGCCTTGGCCGGGACCCTGCGGGAACGGCTGCGCGGCATCGACCCGCGCCACCCGGCGCTGCCCCGCGCCGCGGCGTTGATCGAAGCCCTGAGCGCGCCCGCTCCCCGGGACGAAAGCGAGGCCGCGGCGCGCCTCGATACCCTGGAACGGGCATGGGAACCCGCGGCGCGGGCCCTGTGGCCGGACGCCGCGGAAGAGTTCCTGGCGCCCCTGTGGCGCGCGGTCGGCCACGCCCTCGAAGGCGCCGCCTTCGACCCGCACCGGCCTCGTCGCCATGCGAGTTGGGCCTACCGCAAGGGCTTGGACTGGGAGAGCGTCCGGCGCACGGCGCGAAGCGCGGCCGGGTCCCGCTCCGAGCCCGTGCTGCTGCACCGGCTCGCCGAAGCCGAACACCGGCTGCACCGCCGAACGGCCGCGTTGGAGCTGTGGTTCACGCTGTGCTGGCAGGCGCCGGCGCACTTCGAAACGATGGTGGAGCAGGAAGGGTTCCCGGACGAGTCCCTGAAGGAGGCTTGGAGGAAGGCGCTGGACGAGGACCTGGAGCCGCCCATGTCCCCGCCCTGGTTTCCGGCGTGGATGGCGCTCCGGGACCCGGGCATCGCCCGCGCCGCCGCCCCCCGAGGCGGCGCCAGCCCGCCCGAACGCGCCTTCGACCTCGCTCTCGCCCTGGCCGCGGACGTCCAGGACATCCAGAAGCGCAAGGAGCTACAAGGGATTCATCCGGGCCTGCTAGCGCGCTGGCTGAAGCCGCTACACCCGTAGCCCGTCGCGGTCCCTCCCACCCGGCCCGCCACGCTCATGCAACGCGAGTCCGTTCCCGGTTGAGAACGAGGACGTCGTCCTTGGAGAGCGTGCCAACGTGTCGAGTCCAACCGTCACGGTCCAGGAACTCGATCTCCAGACCGCCGAGAGGAGACAGGTCGACCACGGTTCCCACGTCGCCCACCTGGATCTCCCGATCCTCCGAGCTGCGCAGTACCGCTACAACGTCCAACAGCTTGGGTTGTCGCCCATGAGTCATGTCAATCGTCCTCTTTCTTCGGTACGACAGAACCCCTCTTGACGTAGCAGGTAATGAAGCGCGGGTTGTCCTTGCCAATATCCACGAGCACGCCGACAGCGGCCTATGCCGGGCGCAGCTCGGGTTCCATGGGGTAGGTGGAGAGGACCTCGGCGCCGTCGGCGGTGACCCGCAGCAGGTGCTCGAGCTTCACCGGGTGGTGGTTGACCTCCAGGGCGAGGATCATGTTCTCCTCCAGGGAGACCTGGTACTCCGGCGGGTCGAATCCCCGTAGCCAGGGGGCCTCGTAAATGCACAGCCCCACGCCGTGGAAGCCGTCCAGGCCCGGCAGACGGCCGGTTGCGGCGCGCCCGAAGCGCTCGAAGAGCGCGGCGCACGGACCCGGCTCCACGTAGTCCAGAGCCTCCTGCAGGGTGGCGTACGCTTCCGCGTAGCGGTCCCTGTCCGCCCGGGAGGGGGCGCCGTGGCAAAAGGTCCGCGCGAAGTCGCTGTAGTAGCCGCCGGGACCGGCCACGGTGGCGTCGCAGATGACCAGATCGCCTTCGGTCATCACCAGGTCCATGCCCATGGGCTCCCGGTGGGGCCGGACCGCCATCTGCGAGGAATCGAATATGGAGATGAACTCGCTGCCCGCCTCGAACCCCTGTTCCAGCAGGTATTCGAGCATCATGCGGCTGAGGCGCTCTTCCAGGACCGGCGGCTTTCGGACCGCCTCGCGCACCAGGTCGTAACCTCGTTCCTTGGCGCGGGTGGTCCAGCGGATGAGCTGCACCTCGTCCACGGTCTTCACCTGGCGCGCCTCCCCTACCGCGGGCAGCCCGTCCACTACACCGAAGCCCTTGTTGCGCAAGAGATCCACCGCGGTGAGGCACAACGCATCGACCCCGACCCGCTCCCCGGACATGCCCATCTGCGCCAGCCCGTCCGCCACCAGGTCGGCGAAATGCTCCGTGGCCACGGGCGGCCGCATGCCGAACATGTACGATCCGAAACCCCGGACCGAGGCTTCCTTCTCGAGGCCCGCGGCGCGCTCGCTCCCGAACAGCCGCTCGAAGACCACAGGACTGCCCTCGGCCGGCGCCAGCGCGAACCGCTGCACGCCGGTGGCCCGCAGGTTGAGCCACAGCACCGTGTTGGTGGCGTAGCGGATGTTCAACGGGTCGGTGAGCAGCAACGCCCCCAGGCCGTGCGCCCGCATGACTCGCTGCAAACGGTGCAGGCGGTCGCGCCGGAGGCGTTCGACGTCCACGCCAAAGGGAGAGAGGTCAACGTGGAACATGGGTCTCGGGAGCAGTCGATGGAACCCGCGTGCAGGGCGGCCGCGTTCACGGCGCCGCGGGCAGGGCGTCGGTGACGCCGATCATGCTGTCCCGGGTCACCAGCTTCTCCAACTCCTCCACTCCGAGCCCTTCGGTTCCCGACGGACGGGCCGGGATGACCAGGTAGCGCATGTCCGCGGTGCTGTCGTGCACGCGCACCTCCACGTGGTCCGGCACCTCCAGGCCGAACTCCCGCATGACCCCGCGCGGGTCCACCACCGCCCGCTTGCGGTAGTTGGCGCTCTTGTACCAGTCCGGCGGCCTGCCCAGGATGGGCCGCGGATAGCAGGAGCACAGGGTGCACACCACCACGTGGCGCACCTCGCGGGTGTTCTCCAGCACCACGAACTCGTTGAGGGAGGCGGCGTCGATGCCCATCTCGGCGCAGGCCTGCTTGGGCTCGGCCACGAGCCGCTCCCTGAACGCGGGGTCGGTCCACGCCCGGGCCACCAGCCGGGCGCCGTTGGCCGGGGTCTTGGAGTCGGTGAACTCGGCCTGCTGCCGCAGGTCCTCCCGGGTCACCACGCCCTTCTCGATGAGGAGGTCGCGCATGGCGTACGCCCGCTTCGCCCAGTGGCTCAACTCGTGCCGAGGTCCCGGCTCGTGGCCCTCGGGGCCGTGTTCGTGCGCCATGGTCAACCTCCTTCCGACCCGAGCGGGCCCGGCCCGTCCGCAACGGGCTCCAGCCAATGCTCGAAGATGTCCACGAAGATCTTGTCGTGGGCGGCCTCGTCGTAGCGGTCCCACACGTCCCGCTGGTGGAAGCCCACCCGGTAGAGCCGGACCCGCGGCAGTCCGTCGCCGCCGTGTCCCAAGGACTCCGGGTTGAGGAACTCGCCCCAGCAGTCCTGCACCCAGCCGGTCTTGCCCTTGATGTAGAAAGGGGTGCGCACATGCCCCGCCTGGAAGTGCGACTTCACCCGCACCCGCTCCCCTTCCCGGAACCCTGCCTGCCGCGTCGCGCTCACGGGCCGCCCCACTGCTCTTCGAGCTCCCGCACCTTCCTGTCGATCTCCTCGCGGGTCAGGAACCCCTTCTCCACCAGGATGGTCTCCAGGCTCGCGGTCCAGCGTTCGTAGTAGCTCAGGGACAGGTATTCATCCGAGTCCATGTCCTCGCGCGCCCGCCGCGTCTCGTCCGTCCGCTTGATGCCCTTGACCCCCAGCACCTGGTTCAGCGCGTCCGAGAGCACCTCCCAGTCCTCCATCTCGTGCTGCGACCGGTCGATGGGGCCGGCGTCCGTGTCCCCGCCCATGTCGTGAGTCCTGCGCATGGCGTTCCCCCTGCGGTCAGCCATACGAAAAAGCTCCGGTTCAGTCAAGGAAACTCCGAACAATTATCCCCGTTCGTCCTGAATCCCCGTTCGTCCTGAGCGTAGCGTAGCGGAGTCGAAGGACGCGTAGCGAAGTCGAAAGAAGCGTAGCGTAGCAGAGTCCTCCGTTCATCCTGAGCGTAGCGGAGTCCTCCGTTCGTCCTGAGCGTAGCGAAGCGAAGTCGAAGGACGCGCTTTCCCGCAGGGCGATGGAGTCCAAGCCGGAATCGATCAGACGTTCCTCAAGCCGCGGCCGCCGCCCGCTATCGAGGTTGGCAATCCGGATACTTTCCGCCAAGATGGTCACCCACCGGATTGGAAATGCCCCACTCACCCACCCATCGGACACCGGCGCGCCGCGGGACCGGCCCCGGCGCCAAGACCGGCCAAGGCGCCAAGGCGGCCATGCTCGCGCTCGCCGCCTGCCTCTTCGCCGCCGCATGCGAGCCGCGGCCGGTCAAGCCCTCCGGGGCGGCCCGAAGGATCGTGAGCCTGGACTACTGCGCCGACCAGTTCGTGCTGGGGCTGGCGGAGCGCGGGCGCATACTGGCGGTGTCGCCGGACGCGGGCGCGGCCTTCTCCTACATGCGGGCGGCCGCGGAGGGGTTGCGCACGGTGCGGCCCCGGGCGGAGGACGTGCTGATGCTGGAGCCGGACCTCGTGGTTCGCTCGTATGGCGGAGGTCCCCGGGCGCGGGCGTTCTTCGAGCGGGCGGGGGTGCCGGTGCTGCAAATCGGTCTGGTGGACGACCTCGACGACGCCCGGGCGGTGGTCCGGGACGCCGCGCGGGGGCTCGGCGCGCCGGAACGGGGCGAGGCGCTGGTGGCGGAGATGGACGCGCGGTTGGAACGGGCCCGGGTCCATGACCCGGAGACGCGGGCGCTCTACGTGACGCCGGCGGGCTTCACGGCCGGACCGGGCACTCTCGTGCACCACCTGTTCGCGGCCGCGGGACTCGAAAACTTCCAGCCGCGGCCGGGATGGCGGCCCATCCCCCTCGAACGCCTGGCCTACGAGAGCCCGGACCTCGTGGCTGTGGCCTCGTTCGGCGAAGCCCACGACCACGAGGACGCGTGGACCCCGTTCCGGCATCCCGTGGCCCAGCGGGCCTTGCGCTCGCTTCCGGCCGCGGCCCTCGACGGCGCCACCACTTCCTGCGGCGGGTGGTTCCTGGCCGACGCGGTAGAGGCGCTCGCGGCCCTCCGCCGCGCGCCCCCGACCCGGACAGGACCGTGACCGTTTCATGGAAAGCCTGAACAATTCCGGAGGAAGAGCGCGTCCTTCGACTTCGCTCCGCTACGCTCAGGACGAACGGGGACAGGAAGGCCACATGAGGGAAGACCGCTCATCCACGGTTCCATCGTTCAGGGTTTCCTTGTCCTCGATTCGAGATAGGAACCACTTGGCGCTCCACCGCGCACTCTCGACCCGGGCGGAACCGTGACCGACCGGAGCCTCGCCATCGTGCTTGCGGCCGCGGTCGCCGCGGCTCTGGCCGCCTCCTGCCTGGTGGGGTCCTTCCACCTGGGCGTGGAGCGGGCGCTGGCGGCGCTCCTAGGCGGGGGGTCCTCGGGGGACCGCGTGGTGGTGTGGGAGATCCGCCTGCCGCGGGCGGTGGCGGCGCTGGCGGTGGGCGCGGCCCTGGGAGCGTCGGGCGCCGCCCTGCAAGGGCTGCTGCGCAACCCCCTGGCCGAGCCCGGAGTCCTGGGCGTGTCCGCCACCGCGGCCCTGGGCGCCACCTTCGTCATCTACTACGGCCTCGCCAACGCCGGCGCCCTGGCCCTGCCCCTGGCCGCCATCGCCGGCGCCCTGGCGGCCACCGTCCTCCTGACCGCGGCGGCCATGCGCGTGGACTCGGTGGTGACGCTCATCCTGTTGGGGGTCGGGCTGTCGAGCTTCGCCGGCGCCTTGATGGCGTTGCTGATGAACTTGGCGCCGCACCCCTTTTCCCTGTCGGACATGCTGAACTGGATGCTCGGCACGGTGGCCAACCGCAGTTTCCACGACCTCGCGCCCGCGGCGCCCTTCCTGCTGGCGGGCCTCGGTGTCCTTTTGGCCGAGCGGCGCGGCCTCGCCGCCCTGACCCTGGGCGAGGAGGCGGCCGCGGGAGCGGGCCTGGACCTCGGCCGGGCCCGGCGGCGGGTGGTGGTGGGCGCGGGCTTGGCCACCGGCGCCGCGGTGTCCATCGCCGGGGCCATCGGCTTCGTCGGCATCGTGGCCCCCCACTTGGTGCGCCCTCTGGTGGGCCACGACCCGGCCCGGACCCTGGCGCCGTCGGCGCTGCTCGCCGGGTTCATGCTGGTGGCAGCGGACATGGGCGTGCGCGCGGCGCCCACGGACGTCGAGCTCAAGCTCGGGGTGGTGGCGGCCCTGCTGGGAGCGCCGGTATTCGCGTGGATCGCCGCGAGGAGGCGGCCCTCCGGTGGTTGAGACCCACGTTGCCGTTCCTTCCAGGCTGACCGTTCGGAATGAGATCGCCGCGAGGAGGCAGACTTCCGGTGGTTGAGCTGGCGGCGCAGGGACTCCGCGCGGCCATCGACGGGCGCGAGGTGGTGCGCGGCGCGTCCGTGCGGGTGGCGCCGGGGGAGTTGGTGGCCCTGCTCGGCCCCAACGGCGCCGGCAAGACCATGCTGCTCCGCACGGTGTTGGGGCTCGTGAAGCGCAGCCGCGGCCGGGTGGAGGCGGGCGGCGGCGACCCGGCCCGGTTGAGCGCGGCGGAACGGGCGCGGCGCATGGCCTACCTGCCCCAGTCGCGGCCGCTGGCGTGGCCGGTGCGGGTGCGCGACGTGGTGGCGCTGGGGCGGTTCGCCCACGGCGCCTCGCCCGGACGACTCAGGGGCGAAGACGCCGCCGCGGTGGAGCGCGCTCTCTCGGCCTGCGGCCTCGCTTCCCTCTCCGACCGTTCCTGCGACACCCTCTCGGGGGGCGAGCTTGCCCGCACCCACGTGGCCCGGGCCCTGGCCGCGGAGGCGCCGCTCCTGCTCGCGGACGAACCCACCGCGGCCCTGGACCCGCTGCACCAGCACCGGATCATGACGCTCATCCGGGCCTACGTGGACGCGGGCAACGGCGCGTTGGTGGTGCTGCACGAGGCCGCCCTGGCCGCGAACTTCGCAGACCGCCTCACGTGGATGAAGGAGGGCCGGGTCGTAGCCGACGGCCCCCCGGAGGACACGCTCACGCCGGAACGCATGGCCCAGGTCTATGGCGTGCGGGCCGCGGTGCGCCGGATGGACGAGGATTGGGTCGTCGCGGTGGCCGGGCCGGCGTAGGGGCGTGAGAGGGACGTAGCCGAGACCGCGGCGCCGGACGCCTTGACACGCGGCCGGGGTTGGTGCAGGTACTTGGGGAAACCCTGTTCCATCCCGGGGAACCCCTGAATAATCGGGACAGAGAGCATGAGCGCGTCCTTCGACTCCGCTTCGCTACGCTCAGGACGAACGGAGGTAAACTTCACTTCGCTACGCTCAAAACGAACAGGGGCAGGAAGGCCACGTGAGGGAAACCCCCGAACCATGACCATCGGCTTCGATCAGGATACAGCCAATCCCCTGCCTGGTCGGCGGGAAGACCACGGGAGGGAATACCCGATCCATGACTCGATGGATCAGGGTTTCCTCGGGAAAACTCCGAACCATTACTCCCGTTCGTCCTGAGCGTAGCGAAGCGAAGTCGAAGGACGCATTTTCCCACAGGGAGAGGGAGTTCAAGCCGGAATGGATCGGAATTTCCCTGGCAAGAAAACCGGAAGGGAGTCTCCATGAGCACTTTGATAACCGGCGTGGGCTTGGTGGGCACCGCGTTCGCGCAACGCGCGCTCCAGCGGGGCGAGAAGATCGTGTTCTTCGACATGGCGCCCAGGATGGACTTCCTGGAGCGGAAGCTGGGAAAGGCCCAGGTCACCGTCCTCAAGCGGGACATCCGGGACCTGCCGGCGCTCATCGACGCCATGCAGACCCACCAAGTCGATACCGTGCTGCACACCGCCGGCCTCATCGGCGGCGCGGTGGCCAACCCGGTGTACAGCGGCCTCCAGATCAACGTCATGGGCACGGTCAACGTGGCCGAGGCGGTGAGGCTGACGGGCGTCAGGCGGCTGATCCAGATCAGCACCATGGGCGTCTATAACCGCCGCATGGAGGGCGACTCGCCTATCGACGAAGGGTTCCATCGCGGCGACGGCAACGCCTACGGCAACTCCAAGGTGGCCAAGGAGCTCATGGTGGAGGCCTACCAGCGGCTCTACGGCTTCGAGCTCATGGTGCTGCGGCTGGCCAACGTGTTCGGCTTCGGCCACTTCACCGGCGGCTCCGCGGGGGGCGAGATGCTCCAGACCATGGTGGAGACCGGCATCCGGGGCGGCGTGGCCAACATCCCCCAGGAGTCCGCGCGGGACTTCGAGTACGTCTATTTCAAGGACGTGGGCCGGGCCATCGAGCTGGCCGCCACGGTCCCGGTCCCTGCCGAGACCACCTTCAACATCGGCACCGGCGTGCTCCTGACCTTCGACGACCTGGTGGCGCTGGTCCAGAAGCTCCTGCCCAAGCTGGAAGTGGAGATCCTGCCCGGGAAACCGCCCCGCTCGTCCAAGCAGCCCATGGTCGTCACCCGGGCCAGGGAGATGCTCGGCTGGGATCCCGAGTACAGCGTGGAACGCGGGTTCCAGGACTACATCGAGGACATGACGTCGGCCATGAAATCTTGACAGGACCCGCGAGGGGTCCTATGCTGGCATCGTGGCGCTGACGGAGACCATCACGGGCTGGTTCCAACGCGGCCGGGAGCGGCGGGAAGAGCGCACCATACGCACCGTGCTCGCCGACGACTACCGGGACCTCGCCAAGCTCGCCAACCAGCTCAAGCTGCACGCGGAAAAGGCCCCCTATCCCTTCGTGGTCGAGCGGCTGAGGCAGATGGCCGCGGAGAAGGAAAAGAACATCGCGCTGCTGTTCAAGGGCATCGAGCACCTGGGCGCGCGGGTGGCCAAGTTCGATTCGAGCATCCCGTCCGGAAAGAACCACTGGGAGCGCCTCCGCCAGGACGTGGAGGACCAGAAGCGGGTGGAGGCCAAGCTCCTCGACGACATGGCCTACCTGGCCCTGGAAGCGCCGGACTACAGCCGGCTGCTCCGTCAGCTCGTGGAGGTGGAAGGCCGCCACAAGCAGACCCTGCTGGACCTGTTGGCCAAGGCCGACCCCCAGGCCGAACTGACCTGAACCGCCTCGACACCGCCCCCCACCCTGTCCCTCCCCCCTGACCCTCCTATCCCCGTTCGTCCTGAGCGTAGCGGAGCGAAGTCGAAGGACGCGCTCATGCTCCCCCGATCGTCCAGAGGCTCCGTCAGTCGATGACGGCGAGGCCGGACACCTCGACCATGCAGTCCGGGTTGTAGAGGGCCTCCACCTGCACCAGGGTGATGGCGGGAAAATGCTTTCCGAACACCTCCCGGTAAGACGCGCCGATCTCCTTGCGGTGGGTATGGTAGGCGTTGGCGTCGGTCACGTACATGGTGAGGGCGGCATAGTCCCGGGGACGGCCTCCGGCGCCCTCGACGGCCAACCGCAGGTTCCGCCACACCTGCCGGCACTGGGCCGGGAAGTCCCCCTTGCCCACCACTTCCCCGTCCGCGTCGAACGGCGCCTGCCCCGCCACGAGCACGAGCCTGCCCGAGGAAACCTTGGCGACGTGCGAATAGCCTGCGGGATCCTCGAGTCCCGCGGGATTGATCAGTTCGAAAGCGATGGCGCACCTCCTCCGTGACTTTTCGGACCCTTCCGGGACCCCTGAACAATCGAGATTTCCAGGGTGGATTCCCTCAACTTGACACTCCTATCCCCGTTCGTCCTGAGCGTAGCGAAGCGGAGTCGAAGGACGCGCTCATGTCCCCCGTCTTCGGCCGCACGCCAGGATGAACTCGCGGAGCTCCCCCACCGCGTCGTCGGTGCACGGCACGTACGGAAGGATCACGCGGGTGGCGCCGGCCTCCTGGTAGGCTTGCACCCTGGCCATGACTTCGTCCACGGATTCCGCGGCCACCACGGGCAGGCCGTCGAACAGCCGGTCGGTGACCTGCGCGGCCGCGGCGTGGAAGCCCGACGCGCGCCAAGCTTGGCGGATGGCCGCCACCTCCTCGCCGAACCCCATGCGTGCGAGCAGGTCGCGGTAATAGTCCGCCAAGGCGTAGTAGGTCAGGATACGCCCCAGGGCCTGCCGCGCCGCATCCCGGTCCCGGGCCACGCAGCAGCGCACCTTGCAGATGACCTCCAGCCCGTCCGGGTCCTTGCCCGCCGTCCTTGCCCCCTCCCGGGCGTTGTCGGCGATCCTGCGGACCTCTTTCGGGTCCGCCATGTTGATGAGCACGCCGTCGCTCGACCGGCCGGCCAGTCGGCTCATCTGCGGTCCGAAGGCCGCGAGGTACACGGGGATGCTCCGACCGGACGGCTCGAAGGCGAGTTTGAAGCCGCGGGCGCGGTAGAACGCGCCCCGGAAATCGAGCTTCTCGCCCCGGAGGGCGGCCCTCACCACCTCCAGGTACTCCCGGATGCGCCCCAACGGACGGTCGAAGGCCGCGCCGTGCCAGTCCGCTATGGTGGGGTTCGAGATGCCGAGCCCCAGCAGGAAACGCCCGCGGGACAACTCGTCGAGGCCGGCTGCGTGGAGGGCCATGCTTACGGGGGTTCGGCCCAGCATGTGGAAGACCGCGGTCCCGAGCCGGAGCCGCCGGGTCACCGCGGCCGCGGCCGCCAGCATGACCGTGGGATCCTTGTTGTTGGCCTCCCCGCCCCAGACGCCTTCGAACCCGTTGTCCTCCGCGGCCGCCGCGAGCTCGGGGACCGCGTGCATGGGAAGCTGGGCGCCCGAATTGAACTCGATGTCGAGCTTCATACCGATGGTTTCCCCGGGGCCTACCGTAGGCGATTCCCCATGGAAAAGATACCCTCGGAAGCCGCGGCCCTCCCGCGTTCCAGGCTTGAAAGCGCGGGCGAGATCCAGTAATTACCCATTCCCATGATCATCGACTGTCACGCTCATCTCGTGCCCCAGGGTTGGTATCATCCCAAGTCGCCTCCGGCCATTTTCGACATCGACGGGTTGCTGGAAGAGCAGCAGCGCGCCGGGGTCGATCTCACCATATTCGGCAACAACTGGATCCGCACGCCGTCCGGCAAGGACCCCTTCGACATCGTGGCGGAGTTCAACGAGTTCGCCGCGGAGACCACCCGGCGCTATCCGGACCGCCTGCTGGGACTGGCGTGCGCCATGCCCTTCGGCGACAAGCGGTTCCTCCGGGAAACCGAGCGGGCGGTGCGCGAGTACGGGCTCAAGGGCGTCATGATCAACTCCAGCGTCGCCGGCGAGTACCTGGACTCGGACAACGCCGTACCGTTCTTCGAGCTCGTGACCGACCTTGGCGCGCCGCTCTTCGTCCACCCGCCGCGGGTGACCATCGGGGCGGAGCGCATGGAGATCTTCCGGCTGCCCGAGATGGTCGGACGGCCCTTCGACACCACGCTCTCCCTCTCGCGCTTCATACTCACCGGCGGGTTCGAGCGGTTCCCGAAGCTCGTCATGATCTGCTCCCACGTGGGCGGGGCCTTGCCCATGCTGCCCGGACGCCTGGACTTCGGCTACGAGCTCCGCAAGGACGACAGCTTCGGCCCCTGGGAGCCCGACGTGCTGCCGCGGGCGCCGAGCACCTACATCGAGCAGCTCTATTTCGACACCGTGAGCCTCCACGCGCCCGCGGTCATGTGCGCGGTGGAGACCGCGGGCGCCGACCACGTGCTGTTCGGCAGCGACTTCCCGCCCGTGCCGATCCCCCTGGAGCGCTCGGTCAACGCGGTCCGGGACGTGCGCCTGTCCGACGCGGACAAGCAGAAGATCCTCGGCGGCAACGCCGTCAGGCTGCTGGGACTGGAGCAGTAGCCGCGCCTTCCCTGCCCCGGGGATGCGCGGGCGGGAGTCGGCCCCCACAGACGAACGACCGACGCGGAAGCCGCGGGTTCAGCGAAACGCAGCCGACCCGAGGACAAGGCAGAGATGGCTCGCCAGGTTGGCGTAGCCCCCCGCCACCACGTCGTCCATCATGACGTTCCACGGGCCTTTGCGGCGGTCGAAGAACGAGGCGGGCGGCGGCTTCAGCACGTCGAAAACGCGGAACCACAGGAACGCCAACAGCACGTGCTCCCACCGGCCCGAGTAGGCAGGGCTCAGGAGCGCCAGCCACTGTCCCACCACCTCGTCGCACACCACGTGGGAAGGGTCCGCGTCCTCGCCGCGCTGCCGCAAGACCCCGCGCACGCCGACTCCGCCGAGCACGAAGGCCGCTATGACGACCGGGACGAGGACCGCGGCGTGCTGAAGCGGCTCCGCCAACCAGTAAACGGCCGCGGCAAACCCGCTGGCCACCGTGCCCGGCGCCACCGGACAGAACCCGATGCCGCCGACGCTGGCTACCGCGGCGGCCCAGACCGGGGGCTGACGGCTATGCAACGGCCGGCCCATCGAGTTCCATCTACTGCGCTACCAGCCCGTCCCCTGGCCGCTGGTGGACTGCCTCGCCCTCGCCAACGGCTTTGCCCTGTTCCTTCCCTTCGCCCTGCTCGCACGGCCTACCTTTCTCACACACCGCCAGAGTCTCCAAAGGAATCACGAAACTCCGTTCGCCGACGCCGAAGGCAAGGTGGGCTATGCCCTGGCGGGAAGGGAGAGCCTCGCGGCGGCAGCGACGACTATTTCAATCGAACCTGAAGCCAAACAACCCGCCTGTCTCTGTCGCGTCTGTCAGTCTGGTTTCGTTGACGTAGTTCTGAAGATCGAATCCGTTCGTGAATCCCTCCGTCGGCACAGAATCGGAATTCATGGTAACGATGTACTGAAAGCCATTGGCATCAGCCCGCTCTGCACCGATCTGAAGGGCTTTGGCCACCTGCCGCTCATCAACTCCGTCGAAAAGATGACTGTCGTGGATAAGAAACCCCGGCCATCGCCCGCGCCGAACGCCGATCTCCGTCAGCATCAGATCGAAGCAGAAAATCTGCATGTTCGTAATTCCCTTGCTGCGTTCGGCTGCGATATGAACATTGAACTTCGGCCCGTTCGGCGTATCGGAGATGGTCAGGCTTCCCGCACGCTCGTAAAGTGATTGCGACAGCTCCTCGAAGTTCAGGATGACTTCGCGCACAATGCCCTCACGCTCATGGATGTCGTCCCGAAGCGCCTTCAGCAGACGCGTACGCTCCATGTCCATCTCCGTCCTGGTGTTGGCAAGGCGTTCGGCAGTATCGAGCCTCTGCCTCAACATTTCGACATCCGCTTCGTGTCTCCCCAACTCTTCGCGCAGACTGGTGTAATGATCCAGCGCTCCTCCCGATCTCAAAAGCCCCATGATCTGCCCGCGCCGTTCATCCAAGCGATTTTTTTGCCGATCCCGTTCGGAAACTCGATGCTCCGCGCTCTCGATCTCGGATCCAAGGTGGGAACGTCGGTTTTCCAGGACCGTCCGATGAAACCGCTCGACTTCATCGATCCGACGGCGAGGCAGATCCGGCAACACGATACCGGCCTCGTCGTACAGGGTGACCAGGTTTTGCGCATCCGGCGGATCTTCCGTGTCCAGTGACGCGCGCAGTTCACGAATCAGATCCTGATCGACGACGTTCTCGACGTTCAGATCATTGATCCTCATGGTAATCTCAGTGGCTTCCACTTCCAGTTCCTTGTATTCCGGTACGACGTGGAAGCCTTCGATCCTTTCGCGTAGTCGATCCGCCCGGTCTTCAGCGACCGCAAGTCTGGTGCGCAATTCCGCCGCATTGCCGACGTAACGTCTCAGTTGATCGGACTCGACGGCCCTGCGAAGTTCCCTTGCAACCCTTTCTTCGTCGCGCAACTTCTGAAAGCGGCTCGGAATCATCCAGTCCAATCCAATCAAGTACGAGATGACGACCTGCCTGTCCCATATCTGCTGCATCGTCGAATGCTGCATCGGAAATTGAAATCCTCCGCCTTCTTGGCGCCTGGCAACGAAGGAAAACAGGGAGCGAAAAGTCGGCCGAAACGATTCCGCGTCATCGCCGTCACGCGACAGTCCGAACCAGAGAATTCCAAGGATGCTTTTCCACTGCTCATTGGAAAACTCCTGCTGCTTCGGAAGCATCGGAGCGAGGCGTCTTTCGTCAAACAGTCGCTTTTCGTTCTCTGACGCAGCCGGCCAATCATCAATGCCACCGGTGACACTTATACGACTCGGTTTCTGGCCGCTACGAGAGATCGAACAGTTTCGTCCCTCTATGTCGACGGATGCGCTGAACGTCCAGTCCCGCAAGGCTTCCGATCGAAAAATACCGGAAGGTCTGGCGTCCGCGCCGAACAGAAAATGAACCAGCTCCACGAAACTGGTCTTGCCCGCACCGTTGCGCGACTGCCTGTCCGTGGCCCCTTGACTCTTGTCGGCAAGAACAACGTTGAGTCCGGGACCGAATTCCAGCGTCTTGAAGGACGCAAGGTCGCTGCTCAGCCGCCGAATCATGGATTCGCCTTGCGGATCAGCCCACGCTCGAACTCGATGGCGCCTATCATGTAGAGAAAATCAAGAGCAAGCACAAACCACCGATAGTCGATTACCGGTCCGGAAGTCTCCACGGAACGGCGCGATCTGATCTCGTCCCAAAGTCTCGAAATCGTCATCGGTCGTTCAAGGACGCTGAGCACACTGGCACCCTCACCGATCAAGGCGCGATCAAGCCGAATGTGTTTGGTCGGCAGGATCATCTCCAACCTCCGGATCCTCGAAAATGTCGCAACGGTCGAAGAAATAGGACAGAACGGCCAGCGACGCCGCCACCCGCCCGGGTTCCCGGCCGGAGCCAGCATATTCTTGAAGGTGTGCGAAGATTTCGTCCGGCGACCGGTCTTCTTCTTTCAAACGCGCATAACGATGGCGAAACGCCTCCGCGATGCGTTCTCCGAGATCGGCCCTGGGATTTTTTCTGAACCACGCGTCGACCAGCGCTTCCTTGCGACGTCCCACTCGAAGCAGACTAGCGGCATCGTCCGAGAGCGAGTTCTTCTGTAGTTTTTCCAGTGATGGCGGCATCAGCGGTTCCTGCCCAGGTTCAGGATCGACTCGGGCGAGCTGGTCGATGACAGGTTGGATATCCTCCAGCATCAGCGTCTCCATTCCTGTTTTCGACGGAGCGAAACCGAAGATGGCCTGCTGATGAACCAACGAGAGGCCATTGGCGAGTTCTCGGAGTGACGCTTCGAACCAGACCGCAATCCCGACATCAGGGTAACCATTCCGCAGTCGATCGAGAAGTTGACTGGATGACGGTGGCAGTCCATGATTGTCGTTGTACACCAGGACCCATTCCAACATGTCACGACCCCAGTGCTCATGTGCCCCGCGAAAGTCCTTTTCGATTTTAGCGTTCAATTGCGCTTCGCGCGTCTGATAGGGAGCATAGCATTGAAATATGGTTTTCGTGCTGATCCGGCGACCGTCGCATTTGAGGTCACCTTGACGGCCGTAAGGACGAACCGCCTCGAAGTCCGGTCCATACGCACTGGTGGCAATTTTTACGAACCAATCCTGAAACTCGGCGCCTTTCTTCTCAAGAAAAGCGATATGAAATTGCAATCCGTAGAATGCCGCCTGTACTTCATCCATTGGGAAACTCATGGGGTTCACCATATCACACCCGGAACACCTTCATCACCTCGTCGCCCAGGTGGTTGATGACCTTGACCGCGATGCGGCCGGAGGCCGGTTTGTCGAAGGGGCGCGACAGGTCGCTGTGGAGCGTGGCCCAGGCGTCGGGGTCGATCTCGGCCTTGAGCGTGGTCTTGAGGGCCTTGTAGGGGTCGTTGGCGCCCAGGAAGTAGGCGTGGCGGACGAAGAAGCTCTCCTCGTCGTAGTCGGTGTCGATGAACCAGCAGGCGATGCCCTCGGGGCCGTCGCTCCGCACCTCGCCGGTGTTGGGATGGAACACGTCCACGCCGTTGATCCTGACCCGGATACGGCCTTCGTCGTCCCCTTCCGCCGGGAGGATGTCGATGTCCGGCTCGCCGAAGATGACGAAGAGGTTGCCCTTGCCGGTGTTCTTCAGGTCCTCCGCCATGTGCAGGTCGGCGTTCATCCGGGCCTTGAGCACCGGGATGCGTCCGAGCTTGTCGAACTCCGACGAATGGGCGTCGTAGTTGAACGCGCAGGCAATGAGCACGTCGAAACCGGCGTCGGCGGCCTCCCGGGCCGCGGCCACCAGGTCGGGTCTGGCGACGGTGCCGAACTCGGGGCCGACGAAGACGCCGGCGCGTTGCTCCCTGCCCTCCCCGTCCTGCACGTACCGCCCTTCGCCGCAGATCAGCTCCCCGGGCCACGGCGCCAGGGCGTTGAAGTCGATCCGGTCGTCCTTGTGGGCCTGCTGCACGCCGGCCATCTTCAGTTGCTCCAGGATCATGGAGGCGAAATCGCCGGCTTCGCCGTAGGCGGCGCGGGACTCCGCGGCGCGGTCGATCAACTCGTCGTCTTCATCCACCGCAAGCACCCGGTGCGGCGACAGGCTATCGACGGTGAACGGCCCGGCCACGCGCACGACGTTCCGGTCTTCGCAAGGCTTGTCGTAGAGGTACTCGTAATCGGCCTTGGCGGCGATGGAGGCGTCGATCTCCCGCTGCCGGGCGATGCGCTGCTCCCACCACTCCACGTGCAGGGCGGCCGGGGCCTCCGGCCAGGGGTCCGCGGGACGGGGCGGAAGCGTGTCGAGGGTGTAGTCGCGCTTGAGGTTCGCGTTGAGGTCGAGCAGAAGCCGTTGCGCTTGCGGGGCGCCGCGCTTCGGCCCGTCGCCGGTCTTGATGGTGGAGGGAGGGCGCTGCTGCGCGTGCGAGGGATCAAGCCGCTCTTGTTCGAGTTCCACCCGGAGCCTGGAAAAGAGCGCTTGCGCCGCGGGACTCCACGGGTCTTCTGCGTGGCGGGGGATCTCCCATTCCTCCCAACCTTGCTTCATGGCCTCGTTGAGCTTCCGGCGCAGGGGCTCCAGCTTCTGCTGGCGCCTCTCCCATATCACGTCGATCTCGGCGTTGTTGGCGATGGACTTGAGGGTGATGTGCGGCACCCGCTCATAGACGAAGCCGTGGCGGATGTTGCCGTGGGCAGGCGCTTCGGACGGGGCCTTGCCGGCGAGTTCGGCTTCCTTCCGCTGCCCTTCGGGACTGTCCGCCAGCAGGTAGTAGGGATAGCGCGCGCCCATGACGCGGGCGCGGGCCAGCGCCAGGGCCACGCGGGAGGTGTCGATGGTGATCCAGCGCCGGCCCCACTGCTCGGCGACGTAGGCTGTGGTGCCGGAGCCGCAGGTGGGGTCGAGGACGAGGTCGCCGGGGTCGGTGGTCATCAGGACGCAGCGAGAAATAGCCTCTTCCGCCGTTTGTACAACGTAGCTCTTCTTGTATGATACTGGCGAGTCATTCCATTGATTCGTCCTCTTCCGAAATGGAAAATCATCATAGTACAAACGATAGCTCAAACTCCGCCCTTCTGATTGGAGTCTTCCTATGGAAGAAAGTAGGCGGAGTTTATGTTCATTGACAACCCAAGAACCGTGACTTGGCGGGTCGAAGAGACGACCTTCATGGTCAAATTGATATATTGTGTTCGGAGAGTAGGAAGGAGCGAGCAAAGAGAAAAGTCGATAGTATCTTGTTCCAGCGGGATGCGCAGGACTCTTGAAGTCCGTCGTTTGTATCCTCTCCCAGCTACCATCAGGAAACATGGCATACGGCCCGTGAGATGAGACTTGAGAGACGTCGTTTGGCTCGTAAAGGTGATGAAACTTGAGATTTCCTCGGTCTTTCGCGTAAAATAAAATGTTGTCATTCATCGTCTCGAGGTAAGTTGCGCCTAACGGTATGCTCTTCTTGCGAAAAGAAATATCGGCTATGAAATTGGTATTTCCAAATATCTCGTCCAGTAGATTTCTGAGGTAATGTGAGTTTTCCGAGTTCATCTGAACGAAAATGCCGCCAGATGAACTCAACAGGTCCCGCGCCACCACCAGCCGGTCCCGCAGGTACGTCAGGTAGGAGTGGATCCCGTCCCGCCACGTGTCCCGGAACGCCTTCACCTGTTCCGGCTCCCGGGTGATGTGGGCGGCGTTGCCGTCCTTCACGTCCCGGCTGGTGGTGGACCACTGGAAGTTGGAGTTGAACTTGATGCCGTAGGGCGGGTCGATGTAGATGCACTGGACCTTGCCGCGCAGCCCCTCCCGTTCCGCCAGGGACGCCATCACTTGCAGGCTGTCGCCCAGGATCATGCGGTTGGACCAGTTGGCGTCGTGCCGGTAGAACTCCGTCCTGGCGTTGTCGTTGGGCAGACCGTTGAAATCGGCGAAGAGGTCGGGCTGTTCGCTGCCCGCCTCCCTGTCGGCCTGGCTGCGCCGCAGCAGGTCGTCGATGAGCGCCTTGGGGTGGACCTTCTCCTGGATGAAGAGCGGCGGCGCCTGCACCACTAGGTCCGACCAGTCCTGCACGTCCTTCCCGCGCCAGACGAGTTGCGGGTCGAGGTCCCGGTTGCGGCGCTGGTAGGCGACCTCGATGGGGTCCTGGTCGTCCTTGGCCATCATCGACTGGTACTCGGCCGTGGGGATGTTCTTCCGGGACGCCTGATCGTGGGTCAGGGTCTCCACCTGCCGGGCTTTCCTGGTTCTTTGCGCCATGAGTCTGCTCGTCCTCCCGGTTTTCGTCGGGCTGCGGCCCGTCAGCCCGCCCTGTACGACCTTACGGGCAGCGCCTCCGTTTCCAGTGTGGCAAGGTCGAGACGCTTGGAGGCGCGGTCGATGTCAAACCCCACCACGTCCCCGTTGGCGTCAAGATCGACGTTGAGTCCTTCACTCACTTCGCGGGTCTCCGCGCCAGGCCCTGCCTTGAGCTCCACGTACACGCTGTCCGTGTCCGGATAATAGTGCAGTTTCATGGTTCGTCCCTCCCGAAACCTCGAGGAACGTCCGGTCCAACCCGGCTTGAGATCCCTCTTCCCATGGGAAGGCCCGTCCTTCGACTTCGCTTCGCTACGCTCAGGACGAACGGAGAGCGTTGTTCAGGGTGCCTGGCTCTTCAGGAATTCGTGTGAGTTGTGACCATCCCTTCCCACGTGATGAAGTCCGATTCCCACTCGTTCCGACTACGCCGTCCTCGGTTTGGCGCCGCGGACGCCCCACCTCGTCATTCCCGCGAAAGCGGGAATCCATCCATTCCACCCCATGGCGGCATCACTATGCACCGGTTGGAAAGTGGATTCCCGCTTTCGCGGGAATGACGGCCTGACCCCTGTCGCTCCCCTTCTCCTCCTATTCTACCCACTCGAAAGCTGGAAGCGCCACATCTTCCACCAGTTCTTCGCGGCTGTCTCCGGCGCCGCAAACCGAACACGTGAACATCGTTCACCTCCGCCGGGAATGGATGCCTGACGAACTCGGCATATACTTCAGGAAGCTCTGAACAATCGAGACATCCGGGAGGAATCCCCGATTCCCTCACCCCGACCCCTGCCTCCGTTCGTCCTGAGCGTAGCGAAGCGAAGTCGAAGGACGCGCTCATGCTTCCTGTCCCGATTGTTCAGTGGTTCCTTCAGCCTTGCCCGTTACCGCGGCGGCGTCAACCCGTGCGCCCCTCGGGACGGACCCGCGGCGGCCAGGGTCTCCACCTTGGCGGCGAACTCATCCTGCATTGCGTACACGTCCGTGAACTCGGCGAAGTCCCACCGGCCGTAGTATCCCAGGCGGTTGACGCCGGGGACCCAGAAGGTCTCCATGGCCGCCTTCTTCTCCTTGGCGTCTTCGCGCCGGTAGCCCTTGATCTCCACCACCAGGTGGAGCGGGTCCTCGCCGCCCCGGCCGTCGTCCACCAGGACGATGAAGTCGGGCAGGTAGCGCCGCGCCTCCGGTCCGAAGTGGTAGGGGACCTCGAACCCCAGGTTGTGGTTCTTCACGTAGGCGCGCACCCGCGGATGGGACTCGACCGCGCGGCAGAACTCCGCCTCCCAGTCGCTGTCGCAGACCACCCGGTTGACGTGGCAGACGCGGGCGTCGGTCTCCCACCGGGTCTTCTTCGAGGTCGTGAAGTTCACGTGGACCGTCGATCCCACCGGGTTGTAGGGGTCGAGCACCGCCTTGACCGGACGTTCGCCCATGCGGGTCGCGACGATGCCCCGGGTGATGCGCTCGCAGGCCACGTCGGCCAGTTCCCGGTACATGAGCTGGGCCGGGTACGCGCCGCCCTTGCAGACGAGGCAGGCGTCGAGCCATTGACGGGTGACCCGCTTGAGCTGCCCGAAGAGGTGGAGCTTCGGACCTTCTCCCGGGTCGCGCCAGCGGGTTTCCAGCAGGCGCCTGGCCAAGTGGAACAGGAGCGTCGAGCGCCGCAGGACGCCCGTATGGACCAGGTCCAGATCGACCCCTTCGCCGATGATGCCCTGGTTCCGGGTGATGGACGGCCCCACGAGGTCGGGGGTCAACACCAGGGTGGAGTCGTCGTCGAAGGACGCGGACAGCCGGTCCTCCGGCAACTCCACACGGTAGCCTTCGACCCGCGGGAAGCGGATCTCGCAACCGTCGCGCTCGGGCGTGACCGCCTTCACCTGCACCGTCTCCCGCGGCGGATGGGGCGGGACCACCACCGGCTTGGCGGTGAAGTCGAAGGGGATGCCCAGCACGTCGGCGTACTCGGGGTCGAACCGGCCGTCCTCGTTCAGGTCGTAGGACTGCCGGCGAAGCGCGCGCCCGACCACCTGCTCGCAGAGGAGCTGCGTGCCGAAGGCGCGCACCCCGAGGACGTGGGTCACGGTGCTCGCGTCCCATCCCTCGCTCAGCATCGACACCGAGACCACGCACCGGACCGAGCCGCCGAGCCGGTCCGCCTTCCCCACGGTGTTCATCACTTCCCGGAGCAGGTCTTCGTCGGTGAGGCCCTCGGCCTGCCGCGGGTCCCTGGTGCGCTCGACGATCTCGCGGCGGAAGCGCTCGATCTCGTCCCCGGCCATCCTGCGGAAGTTGGCGTCGAGCAGCTCCCCGGATTCGAGCTGCTCGCTGTCGATGAGCAGGGTGTTGGGGCGCGGGAGCGGGGCGCCGGCCTCGTCGAAGTTGCGGAAGAGCGGCAACCGGCCCTGCTCTACGGTAACCGAGCCGTCTTCGTTCCCGCGGCGGAACCCCGAAACGTAGTCGTACACGAGCTTGGACGTGGAGGTGTTGTTGCAGACCACGATGAAGCACGGCGGGACGGCGATGCCGGCCCCCTGCCATAGGTCGAAGGTCTTCTCGTAGTGCCCGTAGAGGGCTTCGAGCGCGGTCTGGAGCTCCACCGGGATGCTGAGGGGGTCCAGGGCCTTGGCTTTCCCGCGCCCCTGCCGGGGCATCTTCCGTCCGATGTGCTCCCACAGGTTGCGGAACCGGGGCATGTCCCCGCCCGGGACGTTGTCCGCCACGGGAACCCGCGGCAGCTTCACGATGCCGCACTCGATGGCGTCCATGAGCGAGAAGTCGCACAGGGTCCAGGGAAACAACGTCCCTTCGGCATAGCCCGAACCGCGCAGGAAGAAAGGGGTCGCGGAGAGGTCCACCACCCGGTTGAGGCCGAGCTTCCGGCCGACCGCTTCGAGCCCGGAGATCCACAACCGGGCGGCCTCCCGGTTCTTTTCCGCTTCCCGTTTCTCGTCTTCCTTCAGGGCGCCCTCCTGCGGCTCGCCCGGCTTTTCCCGGTAGCAGTGGTGCGCCTCGTCGTTGAGGACCATGACGTTGCCGAGACCCATGAGCTCGGGCATGACCCGTTGCAGCATCTGCCCCTCGGTCTCCAGGGTATCGGGGCCGCCGGCCCCTCGCCCCCGTCCCCGGAGCAGGGCGCGCCCTCCCCTGGAAAGCTCCAGGCGGTCGCGCCGCTTGAAGGCGTGGTAGTTGGTGACCACGATCCTGGCCTTTTCCAGGTCGGGGAGCAGGTCGCCGGGGACCAGTTCCCGGTTCCGGTAGTAGCTGTCCGGATCGTTGGGTTGCAGCACGCGCAGGCGGTCCTTGATGGTGAGGCCGGGGGCGGCCACCAGGAACCCGCGGGTGAACCTGCGGCTCCGGGGCCGGCGGACCGCGTTGAGGGTCTGCCAGGCGATCAACATCGCCATGACCGTGGTCTTGCCGGCGCCCGTGGCCAGCTTGAGGGCCAGCCGGGGCAGGTCGGAATTGGCGTCGTGGTTGGCGTTGGCCAGGTGGCCGAGGAGCCTGCCGCCGACCCGGCCCGCGCGCGGCGCGACCTCGGTGAGCCAGATGACGGTCTCCACCGCTTCGACTTGGCAGAAGAAGGGGCGGACGCCGCCGAACCGGTGGCCCCGCCAGTGCCGGAGCAGGCGGGCGGTCTCCGGCGTCACCTGCCATTGCTCCGGGCTCGGAAGACTCCGCCAACCCTCCACCTGCCGGCGGGCCTCGTCGATGACCGCGGTGTGCTCGTATTGCTGGTCCGCGGTGGAAAGCCCCTTCCCCTCGTCGAACACCAGGGGGGTCTGCTCTTCCGACGACCCCCTTCGCTTCTTCGGCTTCGGGATGGGCGTGAAGAACCGGACCGGCCGGCGGCCTTCGACGACCTTCCGGGTGGGCTGCCCGGCCTCGTCCAGCTCCCAATGGCGGCTCGGGCGCTCGTAGGGGGAGTTGAGGACCGGCTGCTCGAAGAATGGTTCGGTCAAGACGCTATCCTCCCTGGACCATGCCCCGGGGTGCGGCGGTCCCGCGCCGGGCGAGGCCGGGGGACCCGCCGGAGCCGGCCGGGCGCCGCCTCGGACGGGTTCCGTCGGTCCGGCTCCGGGAGGGTGCGGCGGCGCTCGCGGGTCGGGAGGGAAGACGGGCCTACGAGCACCCGCTCACGGAGCCGCAGTTCATGCACTTGTAGCACGCGCCGCTTCGCACCATGATGGCGCCGCAGTCCGAGCAGGACGGCGCGTCCTGCTGGTAGAAGCCCTCGGCCATGCCGTACGCCGCGCTTGGCCTTGCCGGCGCGGTCGGTTCCGGCGCGGGGAGTTCCGAAAGGTCGTCCGTGTCCCTGGCGACCACGCCCACCTCGGTCTGCGCCTTGCCGTCGAGGAACTTGGTGGCGAGCCAGCGGAAGATGTAGTCCATGATGGACTTGGCCATGGGGATGTCGGGGTTCCTGGTGAAGCCCGAGGGCTCGAAACGCATGTGGCTGAACTTGTCCACCAGCACCCTGAGGGGCACGCCGTACTGGAGCGCCATGGAGATGGCGGTGGCGAAGGAGTCCATGAGGCCCGATATGGTGGAGCCTTCCTTGGACATGGTGATGAAGATCTCGCCGGGCTGGCCGTCTTCGTACATGCCCGCGGTGATGTATCCCTCGTGGCCGGCGATGTCGAACTTGTGGGTGATCGACCTTCGTTCGTCCGGCAGCTTGTGCCGCAACGGGCGCGAGTCCCCGGCCTCGTCCCGGTCCTGATCCCGGTCCTTGGCGCTGGTGCTCAAGGGCTGGGTGCGCTTGGACCCGTCCCGATAGATGGCGACGGCCTTGACCCCGAGCTTCCACGCCTCGACGTAGGCCTGCGCCACCTCGTCCACCGACGCATCCCCGGGCATGTTGATGGTCTTGGAAATGGCCCCCGAAATGAAGGGCTGGGTGGCCCCCATCATGCGGATGTGTCCCATGTAGTGTATGGCGCGGCTGCCGTTGGCGGGCTTGAACGCGCAGTCGAACACCGGCAGGTCCTCTTCCCGGAGGTACGGCGCCCCTTCGATGGCGCCGTGCTCGTCGATGTACTCCACGATGGCCTGGGTCTGCCGGGCGTCGTAACCGAGCCGCTGCAGCGACCGGGGCACGGTGTGGTTGACGATGGTGAGCATCCCGCCGCCCACCAGCCTCTTGTACTTGACCAGGGCGATGTCGGGCTCGACCCCGGTGGTGTCGCAGTCCATCATGAAGGCGATGGTGCCGGTGGGCGCCAGCACCGAGATCTGCGAGTTCCGGACCCCGTGCTTCTCCCCTTGCCGGCACGCCGTGTCCCACACGTCCCTCACCGCCGTGAACAGGTCCAACGGCACGTGGGTGGAGGCGATCCGGCGCGCGTGGGCGCGGTGCAGGTCCAGCACCTTGAGCATGGGCTCCCGGTTGACCGGGTAACCTCCGAAGGGTCCCATCCGCTCCGCGATGCGGGACGACTGGAGGTAGCCCTCGCCCGTGAGCAGCGCGGTCACCGCCGCGGCATAGGAACGGCCCGCGTCGGAGTCGTAGGGCAACCCCAGGGACATGAGCAGCGCCCCCAGGTTGGCGTAGCCCAACCCGAGTTCACGGAAGTCGCTCGCGTTCCGCGCGATCTCATGGGTGGGGTAGGACGAGTTGTCCACCAGGATGTCCTGGGCCGTGACCATGACGTCCACGGTGTGGCGGAAGGACTCGGTGTCGAACACGCCGTCGTCGCGCAGGAACTTGAGCAGGTTCAGGGACGCCAAGTTGCACGCGGAGTTGTCCAGGTGCATGTACTCCGAGCACGGGTTGGAGCCGCTGATGCGTCCGGTGTTCGAGCACGTGTGCCAGTTGTTGATGGTGGTGTCGAACTGCATGCCGGGGTCGCCGCACAGGTGGGCCGCCTCCGCGATCATCCGCAACAGCGCCCGGGCGCGGAAGGTCTCGGACACCTCGCCGGTGGTGACGTACCGGGTGCTCCATTCGCCGTCGTCCAGCACCCGCTCCATGAACTCGTCGGGGACCCGCACCGAGTTGTTGGCGTTCTGGAAGAACACGCTGCCATAGGCCGGACCGTCCAGACTCGCGTCGTACCCGGCGCCGATGAGGGCCCACGCCTTCCGTTCCTCCTCCACCTTGCAATTGATGAACTCCACGATGTCCGGGTGGTCCGCGTCGAGGATCACCATCTTGGCCGCGCGCCGGGTCTTGCCCCCGGACTTGATGACCCCCGCGGACGCGTCCGCCGCCCTCATGAACGAGACCGGTCCGGACGCGGTGCCGCCGCCGCCCAGTTGTTCCCTGGCCGAGCGGATCTTCGACAGGTTGACCCCGGAGCCCGAGCCGCCCTTGAAGATGATCCCTTCCTTGCGATACCAGTCGAGGATCGAGTCCATGGTGTCGTCCACCGACAGGATGAAGCAGGCCGAGCACTGGGGCTTTTCCTCGATGCCGCAGTTGAACCAGACCGGGCTGTTGAAGCACGCCTTCTGGTGCAGGAGGATGTGGGTGAGCTCGTCGGAGAAGGCCCTGGCGTCGCCCTCTTCGGCAAAGTAGCCGTCCGCCCGGCCCCACGCCGTGATGGTGTCCACCACCCGGCTGATGAGCTGCCGCACCGTCCGTTCCCGCTGGGGCGTCCCCAGCGGGCCGCGGAAGTACTTGGAGGTCACGACGTTGGTGGCCATCTGGGACCATGCCTTGGGCATCTCCACGTTGTTCTGCTCGAACACGACCTGCCCGCCGTCGTTCTGGATGGTCGCCGAGCGGATCTCCCACTCGACCTCGTCGTAGGGGTTGACTCCTTCCCTGGTGAAATAGCGCGGGACCCGAATGCCCGTCCCTCGCCCCTTGACGACATCCTCGCGAAGCGGCTTGGCGGTTGTGGTGGTCGTGATCGCAGACATGGTTCCTCCCTCTCGTGGAGTGACGCGGCTCGGTACGGCGTCAGCCCTATATGGTGCAAAATCCCGAAGATACCCACAACATGTTGTGATTGTCAACCCTCGGACGCTCCGGGGATCGGGGGGCGGTCCGGCGGGGCATCCTGGCGGGGCGCTTCGACGAGGCCGGGGCAGCAGGACTCCGGAAACCCCTCGCCGCCCTCCAAGCGACCGCCGCAGACCGGGCCTCGATGAGGCCGGGGCAACAAGTCCCCGGAAACACTGCCCTTCGGGCGCGGCCAGGAGCCCGCGCCGCCATGGACTCCTCCATCGCGGACGGCCACGGCTTCCAGCACTTCGCCGACAACCCTCCCTCCGACGCCTCCGCACCATCTTCGACACCAACATCTCCACCGCCTACGCCGCAGGCAAATGGGACCGCATCCAGCGACTCAAGGACCGTATGCCCTACCTCCGCTACGTCGCAGTCCAGGACGGCGCCACACGCCCCGAACACGCCGCCTGGCACGACACCGTCCTCCCCATCGACGACCCCTGGTGGGAGACACACTACCCCCCCAACGGCTGGGGCTGCCGATGCACCGTGGCCCAGTTGGACGCCGACGACCTCGAACGCTACGGCCTCGCCCTCACCCAGGGAACCCCGCCCTACTCCTCACCCGGAGACGTCCGCCCCTGGCGCAACAAGCGCACCGGCAAGGTCCACCAGGTCCCCCGGGGCATCGACCCCGGTTGGGACCACAACGTCGGCGCCGCCGGCCTCGAACCCGCCTTCCAGCAGCGCGTGGTCCGCCAGATGGGCAGCGACTATACCGACTATCGGACCGAGGTCCTCCGACTCATGCGCGACCGCGACGCCCAGCGCTACAACCTCACCGACACCGAACTCGTCGGCCTCTACGCCTACAGCATCCGACAGGGACAATGGGCCTTCCACACCATCAACCAGGCCCTGCGCGGCGTCGATCCCAAGGCCAAGAAGGCTGTGCGAGACCGATCCCTCACCCTGAAAGCCGCCATCCAGAAACTCCCCCGGCGAAAAGACCAGGTCTTCCGAGGGACCGAGCTTCCCCCTCCCGTCCTCCAGCAGTACATCCGGGCAGCCGAAGCCACGGACAGGAAGGACAAGATCGTCTCCGACCCCGCCTTCACGTCCACCAGCAACAGCCCCGGAAAGGCTTACCAGGGGCCGCACAAGATCATCGTGAAAAAGCCCGACAAGGGGCAGAGGTCCAGGGGCAGCAGCATCTCCGCCTTCACCCGGGACGACGAAGACGAAGTCCTCTTCCCACCGGGAACCCCCTTCGAGGTCATTGACATGGAGCGCGGCGAAGGCGATACTCTCACCTTCAGAATGAAGGAAGTGATCCGGTGAGACCCGACCTGACCAAGCGGGGGCCGAAGCGCCCGGTCAGTCCCAGGAGGAAGCGATGACCGACGAAGACAGAGCCTGGGTGGAAGAATCGAAGAAGTGGTTCGCCGAGCACGAACACGAGTGGGGCACTGAGGCGGCCCCCGACCTGGGAGAGCGGATGCGGGACCAGGACCTCACCAACGAGTACCTGCTGCGCCACCCCGAGAACGTCCGCCTCATGGAAGAACTGGAGGCCATGTCCGACGAGGAGTTCGAGGCCCTCGACGACATGACCGATGAGCAATGGCGCGCCAAGTTCCCCTGGTACTTCGCCGCCCACGACGCCAACCCCGACTGACCATCACCCCCAGGCCCGCACCCCCCGCATGCCCGTGCCCCCAACCCTGACGACCGACCTCCCCGCCGGTCGATGGCCGTCCTGACAAATCCCCCAGGGCCGCGCCCCGCCCGCGTGTCCGCGCCCCGACCTGCACCCCCAGGGACAGAACCCGCCCCCGCGCATCCCCGCAACCCAACCCTGACACCGACTTCCCTGCCGGACCCATCCCAACCCCACCCCACCGCCGTCATCCACCTCGCGCCGCCATCGACCCCCGAAAACCCCAACGAAAAAGGGGGGCCGAAACCCCCCGAAAAACCCTCGAAAAACCCCCTTTTTCACACCATTTTACCCGAAAAGATCATTTATTCTGTCCGTCCCAAACCCCGCCCATTTCCTCGAAACTCCCCACCCCTGCGCCACTTAGCGCCACATCACGCCACATAGCGCCAAATCATTCCTTCTGTCCGTCGACAGCGGCTTCAATGAGGCCGGGGCAACAATCGCCCCGGAAACTCATTCCTTCCCGCTACCACAGGCGTCCCTTCCCGGTGCTTCAATGAGGCCGGGGCAACAATCGCCCCGGAAACGCGTCAGCGGGACATCAGGACCTTCTACCTGGCAACCGCTTCAATGAGGCCGGGGCAACAATCGCCCCGGAAACGGGGCACATGGAGATGGCGCCGCTCGGAGACACCCTCGGCTTCAATGAGGCCGGGGCAACAATCGCCCCGGAAACGTGATAATCTGCAGAGATACAGTGCTAGTAGACTACGAGCTTCAATGAGGCCGGGGCAACAATCGCCCCGGAAACCGGTGCTTCCGCTCGCGCTTCTCTGCGATCTCGTTCCTGCTTCAATGAGGCCGGGGCAACAATCGCCCCGGAAACCGCGGGATGAGCGAGGCAACACAACTGTACCCGATCCTGCTTCAATGAGGCCGGGGCAACAATCGCCCCGGAAACTCCGTCACCGAGGACCTGTTCCCCGGCGAGCACGGCGAGCTTCAATGAGGCCGGGGCAACAATCGCCCCGGAAACGATGACCCGGCTGTGGTGGACCCGTATCGGCTGGCCGCTTCAATGAGGCCGGGGCAACAATCGCCCCGGAAACAGGCCCGATCTCGGTTGGTTGGATTGCCCAGGAACGGTCTTCAATGAGGCCGGGGCAACAATCGCCCCGGAAACGATGACCCGGCTGTGGTGGACCCGTATCGGCTGGCCGCTTCAATGAGGCCGGGGCAACAATCGCCCCGGAAACCGCGCACGCCATCGAAGACGGCAGACCCCACGGCAGTCTTCAATGAGGCCGGGGCAACAATCGCCCCGGAAACTCGGGTGATACCCGAACCTACGGAGTAAGTACACCTACTTCAATGAGGCCGGGGCAACAATCGCCCCGGAAACTCGTCGGCTTCGAGGTAGTGGAAGGTCAAGGCTTCGGCACTTCAATGAGGCCGGGGCAACAATCGCCCCGGAAACCAGGTAGCCGCCGAAGTAGTCGAGCCAGTCGAGCTTACTTCAATGAGGCCGGGGCAACAATCGCCCCGGAAACGCCCTGGTCCCTGACCCTTGCCCCCCCTGCCGGAATACTTCAATGAGGCCGGGGCAACAATCGCCCCGGAAACAGGTGCAGGTATTCCGCCGTCGCCACAGCCCCCCACGACTTCAATGAGGCCGGGGCAACAATCGCCCCGGAAACGTCGTAGACGCCAGGCTTGATACGATAGAACGGTGGGGCACTTCAATGAGGCCGGGGCAACAATCGCCCCGGAAACTCCGCGGTCCCGTCCATCATCGCCGGCCGCCAGGCCACTTCAATGAGGCCGGGGCAACAATCGCCCCGGAAACCGCTGCTGCATGATCCGCTTGGCCCGGCGCACGTCCTCCTTCAATGAGGCCGGGGCAACAATCGCCCCGGAAACCGCTGCTGCATGATCCGCTTGGCCCGGCGCACGTCCTCCTTCAATGAGGCCGGGGCAACAATCGCCCCGGAAACGTCAGCTTCGGCCTGGGCGTCTTCCCCATCCTCGGCCTTCAATGAGGCCGGGGCAACAATCGCCCCGGAAACCGCACCGAGGTCGACGACTTCCGTATCGCCGAACTCCCTTCAATGAGGCCGGGGCAACAATCGCCCCGGAAACGGGATCGTCCGGTTGAGTAGGCGGGCGCAACGGAAGGGCCTTCAATGAGGCCGGGGCAACAATCGCCCCGGAAACCATGCTACCGCCTCCTTGCGCCTGTGCGCCGCCGTCCTTCAATGAGGCCGGGGCAACAATCGCCCCGGAAACGAGAGACCCCATGACCCCCATCGACAAAAACCTGTTCCTTCAATGAGGCCGGGGCAACAATCGCCCCGGAAACCGGAGTCCCGCCGCCCGTGTTCCGCCAGGCTCAACGCCCCTTCAATGAGGCCGGGGCAACAATCGCCCCGGAAACGCTCTTGGATCTGCTTGCGTTGTATCTATTCCAGTCTTCAATGAGGCCGGGGCAACAATCGCCCCGGAAACAATGTGCCAGCCGTCCGCGAAAGGCGCGCCGTCCACCTTCAATGAGGCCGGGGCAACAATCGCCCCGGAAACCACTGACGGATATTGCCTCGCCAGTCCGCCTGTTGTCCCTTCAATGAGGCCGGGGCAACAATCGCCCCGGAAACCCACAAGGCCGGACAGGAGGTAGATGATGCAGATCATCCTTCAATGAGGCCGGGGCAACAATCGCCCCGGAAACCCCCCTCATGCTGCTCGACATCGACAAGGCCGACGCCCCTTCAATGAGGCCGGGGCAACAATCGCCCCGGAAACACGCGCTGGTGGCGGGCCTGTCGGACGCATCCGCGGCCCTTCAATGAGGCCGGGGCAACAATCGCCCCGGAAACCTCGCCCCGCTGGTTTACCACTGCTCCTTCGGCGGCGCGGCCTTCAATGAGGCCGGGGCAACAATCGCCCCGGAAACGTAGAAAGGAGAGAGAAGAAGCTACTAGACGTATAGGACCCTTCAATGAGGCCGGGGCAACAATCGCCCCGGAAACAGGTATTTATCACTACTGGGAAGGACAGGCGGGAGGTACGCCTTCAATGAGGCCGGGGCAACAATCGTCCCGGAAACCCATCCCTTGCGTTCAAGGATGGGGCGGAGGTTGTCGGCCCTTCAATGAGGCCGGGGCAACAATCGCCCCGGAAACAGGAGCGGGCGGCGCGGCGCAAGAAGGAGCGCCGCGCCCTTCAATGAGGCCGGGGCAACAATCGCCCCGGAAACCTCGGTCCATCAGGTGGAGCGTGTGGACCTTTCGAACCTTCAATGAGGCCGGGGCAACAATCGCCCCGGAAACCCGCCGATGATCTTGCGCGGCGGCTCCTCACGGTGGAGGCTTCAATGAGGCCGGGGCAACAATCGCCCCGGAAACCCGGGCGCTGCCGCCAGCGGCTGGTCGAGGCGAGCTAGCTTCAATGAGGCCGGGGCAACAATCGCCCCGGAAACACTGGCCTCCCGCAGAGCAGCACCACCGCTGCAGGCTGCTTCAATGAGGCCGGGGCAACAATCGCCCCGGAAACCGGGAGAGCATCCGGCTGAGCGTGGTGGACCCCATTATGCTTCAATGAGGCCGGGGCAACAATCGCCCCGGAAACGAGACCCTCTCTGACGGGCACATCTTCCAGACCCTAAGCTTCAATGAGGCCGGGGCAACAATCGCCCCGGAAACCTTGTCTATCTCCTTCAGGCGTTTGGCAAATTCCTCATTGCTTCAATGAGGCCGGGGCAACAATCGCCCCGGAAACGCGATCGAGCACCTCCAGCAACATCTATCCGTGTGGGCTTCAATGAGGCCGGGGCAACAATCGCCCCGGAAACTACTGGCCTCCCGCAGAGCAGCACCACCGCTGCCGGCTGCTTCAATGAGGCCGGGGCAACAATCGCCCCGGAAACGCCTCAGCGCCATGGTGGCGCGCCGCGTGCCGGTGCCGCTTCAATGAGGCCGGGGCAACAATCGCCCCGGAAACCACGGTGGCGCACAGGTCTGCTCCCCCCTCCCCGATGTCGCTTCAATGAGGCCGGGGCAACAATCGCCCCGGAAACGGCGGCCTGCCGCGGAGGCCGTGTGCTCCGCGACGTGGCTTCAATGAGGCCGGGGCAACAATCGCCCCGGAAACGCCCGCGACAGTGCGGATATCGCATCCTCCTGTCTCCGGCTTCAATGAGGCCGGGGCAACAATCGCCCCGGAAACAGTTTTGGGACGCCGACGATGTGAAGAAGATCGCGCAGCTTCAATGAGGCCGGGGCAACAATCGCCCCGGAAACCCATCGTCCCCATGTCCTTTCTCTTTGGAGTCCCGGGGCTTCAATGAGGCCGGGGCAACAATCGCCCCGGAAACCCGAGCGCCAGCGCCTCGCCGCGGAGGAAGCCGCCCTCGCTTCAATGAGGCCGGGGCAACAATCGCCCCGGAAACGTCGCGCAGTCTCGCTATCGCGCCTGTGATCGTGTCGCTTCAATGAGGCCGGGGCAACAATCGCCCCGGAAACGTGGAGGTCATGGTCCAGATCGCCGTGCAGATCGCCCAGCTTCAATGAGGCCGGGGCAACAATCGCCCCGGAAACTGGCCGGGCGTCCGTCCTCGTCGGACACCAGGGTGGGCTCGCTTCAATGAGGCCGGGGCAACAATCGCCCCGGAAACACATCGCGGCCCCGGTCCGAGTGGTGAACGACCCGCTGCTTCAATGAGGCCGGGGCAACAATCGCCCCGGAAACGCGTGGGCACCGCCTAGCCTAGCCTAGGCTGGCAGGGCGAGCTTCAATGAGGCCGGGGCAACAATCGCCCCGGAAACGATGGGCCGGTCTCGACACCACGGACCGGCCCGCCGGCTTCAATGAGGCCGGGGCAACAATCGCCCCGGAAACCCCGAAGACCCGACCACCGCGAACCCGACGATCCCGCCGCTTCAATGAGGCCGGGGCAACAATCGCCCCGGAAACCACCTGCGGGAGATCTACGCGGCCCTGCCCGAGTTGCTTCAATGAGGCCGGGGCAACAATCGCCCCGGAAACTCCAGCTCCGCCGCGGCAGGGTGTGGAGCAACACCGCGCTTCAATGAGGCCGGGGCAACAATCGCCCCGGAAACTGGCGTCCGTCGCTCGTTGGAGGTCACAGTCTTGTATGCTTCAATGAGGCCGGGGCAACAATCGCCCCGGAAACTCGGAGCAACGAGCGCGAACCCACATCTACGGGTGGGCTTCAATGAGGCCGGGGCAACAATCGCCCCGGAAACTCGAAGAGTACGTCCGCCAGGCACTGTCGTGGATGACCGCTTCAATGAGGCCGGGGCAACAATCGCCCCGGAAACCGTCTCCCATCCGCCAGCTCGCTACGGTCAAGGTGTTGCTTCAATGAGGCCGGGGCAACAATCGCCCCGGAAACACCCCTGCTCCAGCACGAGCCGAATCGAGATACGCCAGGCTTCAATGAGGCCGGGGCAACAATCGCCCCGGAAACGCGGATACGGAACCGATCTGGGATCTGATCCGCAATGCTTCAATGAGGCCGGGGCAACAATCGCCCCGGAAACACCATGCACATGTAGACCACGTCGCCGCGGGCGATGCTTCAATGAGGCCGGGGCAACAATCGCCCCGGAAACTCCAGTCTGGCCCACTCTGTAGCGGCATCGTCCGAGCGCTTCAATGAGGCCGGGGCAACAATCGCCCCGGAAACTCGGCGGCGCCGCGGCCGCCAGCGGACCCGGCGCCGGGCTTCAATGAGGCCGGGGCAACAATCGCCCCGGAAACGAAGGACGCGCCCCGGACGCGGACGGTGGACGGCGTGCTTCAATGAGGCCGGGGCAACAATCGCCCCGGAAACATCGAGAGAGCAGAGAGAGACGGAGAGCCCGAGGTCGCGCTTCAATGAGGCCGGGGCAACAATCGCCCCGGAAACCAGGAACAGGGTATTGAAGTTGTATCGTCCTGAGTATGGCTTCAATGAGGCCGGGGCAACAATCGCCCCGGAAACGTTTGGAAGGGGTGGACTTGGGACAAAGGTTGCCAGGGCTTCAATGAGGCCGGGGCAACAATCGCCCCGGAAACTCGAACTGGATCGTGTGCCTGTCGAGTCGGTTGCCGTGCTTCAATGAGGCCGGGGCAACAATCGCCCCGGAAACACCCCCACCGCCCCCCGGACCGGTAGGCGGCGGCCCCGCTTCAATGAGGCCGGGGCAACAATCGCCCCGGAAACCGTCACCCGCACCGTCGCCGCCTGGGTCAGCCGATGGCTTCAATGAGGCCGGGGCAACAATCGCCCCGGAAACGGCTCGCGGGCGCCGCGGCCGGAGTGGGAACGCTGCTGCTTCAATGAGGCCGGGGCAACAATCGCCCCGGAAACTCCCGGCCGGGGCCGTATGGACGTCCGCGGCGGGCCTCGCTTCAATGAGGCCGGGGCAACAATCGCCCCGGAAACACAGCGGAGTAGGCGGCCAGACGCTTGCCGAGGCAAAGCTTCAATGAGGCCGGGGCAACAATCGCCCCGGAAACCACGCTCACGACGACAGGACCCTCAGGGGATGAGTCGCTTCAATGAGGCCGGGGCAACAATCGCCCCGGAAACTCACGCTCACGACGACAGGACCCTCAGGGGATGAGTTGCTTCAATGAGGCCGGGGCAACAATCGCCCCGGAAACTAGGAGGCCACGATGATCGACGCACAGAGCCAGCTGGCAGCTTCAATGAGGCCGGGGCAACAATCGCCCCGGAAACGATTATATCTACCTGCATTACATCCCTCATTGACCCCGCTTCAATGAGGCCGGGGCAACAATCGCCCCGGAAACTGTCCGGTGTGTTGCGCCGTGCGGTTGTGGACGAGAAGCTTCAATGAGGCCGGGGCAACAATCGCCCCGGAAACGCATTTCCAGCCCTTGAAGATACTTGAGGAATGGGTGCTTCAATGAGGCCGGGGCAACAATCGCCCCGGAAACCAATGTGGTTCCTCCCTCTACCTGCTTGAGGTCCTCGACGCTTCAATGAGGCCGGGGCAACAATCGCCCCGGAAACAGGCCAACTTCAAGCGGAGCGGGTGGCGGGCGGCGCCCGGCTTCAATGAGGCCGGGGCAACAATCGCCCCGGAAACCCGGCTCCGTCGCCCGTCCGGTTCACCGCTCTGGCCTGGCTTCAATGAGGCCGGGGCAACAATCGCCCCGGAAACCCGCGATGTCGATCCAGTCGCCGTAGTCCCCGGTTGTCCTGCTTCAATGAGGCCGGGGCAACAATCGCCCCGGAAACGGGGGTGGTGGTGCGCATCGACATCACCAACCGGGGGCTTCAATGAGGCCGGGGCAACAATCGCCCCGGAAACCGGGGACATCGCGCGCGCTCCGGAGATCGCCCGACGGCTTCAATGAGGCCGGGGCAACAATCGCCCCGGAAACGCCGCGGGCCTGTGGCTGGTGGCGGTCGGCGGAGACGCTTCAATGAGGCCGGGGCAACAATCGCCCCGGAAACCGACTACGCGGCCCTGGACGCCTTCCCGTTCCTGACGCTTCAATGAGGCCGGGGCAACAATCGCCCCGGAAACGGTCGAGGAAGGAGTTTCCAGTGGATCACTTTTCTCTGCTTCAATGAGGCCGGGGCAACAATCGCCCCGGAAACTGTGGGCGCTGGCGTACGACTCGAGCGGCACCGCGCAGCTTCAATGAGGCCGGGGCAACAATCGCCCCGGAAACCCCCGCGTGGGGGCGGATCGTCATGGGGGCTTTGCAGCTTCAATGAGGCCGGGGCAACAATCGCCCCGGAAACTGTCCAGTAGTATTGTGTCTCTCACTATGATCTCTTGTGCTTCAATGAGGCCGGGGCAACAATCGCCCCGGAAACTCCGGCGGCGAAACGGGAAAGGAGAGTAGGGGATGGTGCTTCAATGAGGCCGGGGCAACAATCGCCCCGGAAACGTTCGTTCACGTCGTAGAAAACCCAATGCGGTTCCGTGGCTTCAATGAGGCCGGGGCAACAATCGCCCCGGAAACAGCCGACCCGCCAGATTCCGCCTCCAGATATGCGCCGCGCTTCAATGAGGCCGGGGCAACAATCGCCCCGGAAACTGGAGGGGTTGATAGACAAGCTGAAGCCCATCATCCCGGCTTCAATGAGGCCGGGGCAACAATCGCCCCGGAAACGACGAGAAGGCAACGGCGGATGTGGTCTCTCGTGCAGTGCTTCAATGAGGCCGGGGCAACAATCGCCCCGGAAACGTTACCGGGTGGTTACCGGGTGGTTGCCATGTTGAGCTTCAATGAGGCCGGGGCAACAATCGCCCCGGAAACGTGCAGATACCCGTTCCCCTTCAGACAGTAATCCCAGCTTCAATGAGGCCGGGGCAACAATCGCCCCGGAAACACTACCTGAATAGCAACGTTGGGCTGAACGTGATGCTGCTTCAATGAGGCCGGGGCAACAATCGCCCCGGAAACTGCGCGTACGTGGTTGGCAGTCCGGTTACCTTGCCGGTGCTTCAATGAGGCCGGGGCAACAATCGCCCCGGAAACCCCGCACTCCGTGCAGCGCCGTCCGTCCGTCCCGCTGCTTCAATGAGGCCGGGGCAACAATCGCCCCGGAAACATCCATGACTACATCCGGACCTAGCGATAGATGGCTAGCTTCAATGAGGCCGGGGCAACAATCGCCCCGGAAACCCAGGGGATCATGCGGATCCATGGAGGCGCCATCGTCGCTTCAATGAGGCCGGGGCAACAATCGCCCCGGAAACATGCGGGCGGACCGCGAGGACCGGCGAGGAGTCGCGGCTTCAATGAGGCCGGGGCAACAATCGCCCCGGAAACAGTACCCGATGCCTCCAGCCGGTCCGAGGACTTCCTGCTTCAATGAGGCCGGGGCAACAATCGCCCCGGAAACGATTGGAAGCTCGCACAGGCCGCCGAAGAGTTCCCGCTTCAATGAGGCCGGGGCAACAATCGCCCCGGAAACGATTGCAAATCGGGCCAAAATCCTCAAGGCCGTACGCGCTTCAATGAGGCCGGGGCAACAATCGCCCCGGAAACCCGCCAAGGTGATACCCATTTCGGGAATCTGCGTCTCCGGGGCTTCAATGAGGCCGGGGCAACAATCGCCCCGGAAACTTCATGCCTCCACCAACGTCGAGAGCGATGAAGTGCACGCTTCAATGAGGCCGGGGCAACAATCGCCCCGGAAACTGCGAGCGATGCGGTGAGATGCAGAGCATGCCGTCGGGAGCTTCAATGAGGCCGGGGCAACAATCGCCCCGGAAACATCATGCCGGACGCCATCCGCAACACGATCAACGACGCTTCAATGAGGCCGGGGCAACAATCGCCCCGGAAACGTCTGCCGCCCTGGAGCGGCTGGTGGAAGAGGTCCGGCTTCAATGAGGCCGGGGCAACAATCGCCCCGGAAACTCGTCTACGTCCTTGCCCAGTAGACGAGTTACCCTGCTTCAATGAGGCCGGGGCAACAATCGCCCCGGAAACGCCCCGCTGCTGGTGCGCCGGTTCTTCGTACCCTTCTCGCTTCAATGAGGCCGGGGCAACAATCGCCCCGGAAACCTTGTCCCAGGCCCACCCCTGGCTCTCGGCGACGCCCATCGCTTCAATGAGGCCGGGGCAACAATCGCCCCGGAAACTTCCCGCGCAACCCTCGCACAACATCCCACGGAAACCGGCTTCAATGAGGCCGGGGCAACAATCGCCCCGGAAACCTGACGCGGGCTTCGGAGAGGGTCCCTGGTTGGTTGCTTCAATGAGGCCGGGGCAACAATCGCCCCGGAAACACGTCGAGGAACCGATGCGCCGTCTCGTCGAACCAGCAGCTTCAATGAGGCCGGGGCAACAATCGCCCCGGAAACCCGTCAAGAGGGAGTCACGCGGTCCGGGCGCCGTCCCCGAGCTTCAATGAGGCCGGGGCAACAATCGCCCCGGAAACCAGCAGCGACGGAGCGGGCCTCATCGAGGAACTCCAAGCTTCAATGAGGCCGGGGCAACAATCGCCCCGGAAACGTCCGGGCGCCGTCCCCGAGAACGTGCCTTAGACGCGCTTCAATGAGGCCGGGGCAACAATCGCCCCGGAAACTGGACGGGCCATTGATCCTGGCCGCGGGGAGGCCCACGCCGCTTCAATGAGGCCGGGGCAACAATCGCCCCGGAAACAGTTGTGCCAGGGCTCCCCGATCAGCACCCGCAAGTTGCTTCAATGAGGCCGGGGCAACAATCGCCCCGGAAACTCCACGGCCCCTTCGGGGAGCGCGTCCAGTAGTAGCGCTTCAATGAGGCCGGGGCAACAATCGCCCCGGAAACATCGAAGCGCGGTCCGGGGAGACCGGCCCGGGCCTCGCTTCAATGAGGCCGGGGCAACAATCGCCCCGGAAACGGTGTGCGAGCTGGACGCGACCGGGAAGGTGCCGGCGCTTCAATGAGGCCGGGGCAACAATCGCCCCGGAAACTGAGCTGGGCCTCGGCCGCCCGCGTGATCGAGGGCCTGCTTCAATGAGGCCGGGGCAACAATCGCCCCGGAAACGGTGTGCGAGCTGGACGCGACCGGGAAGGTGCCGGCGCTTCAATGAGGCCGGGGCAACAATCGCCCCGGAAACTGAGGACCATCTGGATCCACACGGTGCCGTGCTCGGGGCTTCAATGAGGCCGGGGCAACAATCGCCCCGGAAACTGTTGGCCCGGATGTGGGGTCCCGGTTGCTCACTCGGCTTCAATGAGGCCGGGGCAACAATCGCCCCGGAAACCTCCGCATTTCTACTTCGTGGAAGAGGGGACGGTGCGCATGCTTCAATGAGGCCGGGGCAACAATCGCCCCGGAAACGAGCGTGTCGGTGCGGAGACTGCGAAGGGCTGGTTCGCGTCGCTTCAATGAGGCCGGGGCAACAATCGCCCCGGAAACCATTCCTTTCGATCTCTATGCATCGACTGGCTTATTTCCCTGGATTGCGAGCGCTGAGCTCCGTCGCTTCGGATCATCCCGATTTCTCCTTGCAATGTTCGTCACGGTCTCCGGTAACCTCCTGATGTTTCGAGAGAAAGTCCTCGTGCGAGCGCTGCTTGGGGTTTTGGAGTTCATGGAGCACTCGCGGGGAGCGCGGCATCTTTCGGGTTAGACGACGGTCGCCTGGCGTGTGGGCGTTTCATAGACCTTGCCTATGCTTTCCACATGGGGATGGACCTGGTCGGCGAGACCCAGGTCGAGGATCAGGACGTGGTCATCCGATGGCCGGATGAGGTTCTCCAGGCGTGCGGTCATCTCCGCCCTTCTGCGCGCCGTCAACCGGCACTGAAAGACCGACAGTTGCAGCCACTGGCCGTAGCCCTTCATGGTCTTGAACACCTGACGCCATCGCTTCGGCTCGGCGATGTCGTAGGTAACGACGTAGAGGCGCTCGTTGGCCATGACGGTTACCGGGGGAGATAGTGCGGATAGGTCGGGATCTCGCCCTGCAGGTGCCGGGCGAGAAGCCGCGCCTGGACGTCGATCAACCGGCGCATGGAGACGCGATAGCCGAAGAGTGGATGGGTGGTCTCCTGTTCCATGCGGCGCTCGAAGGCGGCGATCAGCGCCTTGCGACCACGCGGCTTCAAGGCGCACGCCGGGCCGTTGAAGATGAAATCGCCCGGCTTGACCTCGCCGTTGTTGATGACCTGGATCACGCACGAATCGGCCACCAGGGGACGGAACGGCTCCATCATGTCGAGGGCCAGCGCCGGACGACCGTGGCGCGGGCGGTGGTAGAACCCCATGTAGGTGTCCAGTCCGGTTGCCGAGACCGCGGCGGCAAAGGTTCGCGCCAGCAGCGCATAGGCCAGTGACAACATTGCGTTCACGGGGTCCGTCGGCGGGCGCCGGTTGCGCGTCGAGAAGGCGAACGCGGCAAACTCATCTCCGGCGTCTGGCGCAAGCATCTTCTCGAAGTTGGCGAAATAGATCGCCGCGCCCTCCCCTTCCATGCCCAGGAGTTGCTGGACGCTGTCGGCATAGGGCGCTCGCTGGGCCACACGCCTGAGACGCGCCAACGTCCCATCCTTGTCGTCTCCGTTCCGGTCGGCGCGCCAGTTGCGGCGCAGCAGCGTGCGGGCGTTCCGCACCTTGGCCGCCACCAGCGCGCGCGAGAAGCCCATGCAGCGGGCCTTGTCGAACGCGAACCGATACTGGGCCTCGCGCACCATCACGTTTCCGTTGCCGGTCCCGAAGGTGTGACCCAGGAACCAGCCGCCGGTAGAGAACCACGAGACCGGAATTTCGTCGCGCATCAGGGCATGCAGCGCCGGTGTCGTGACCGAGACCGGACCGAACAGCGCGACTTGGGAAACGTTGATCATCGGCACTTCGACCTTTTCTTCCTCGACCTCGACGATCAACTGTTCGCCGCTCTTGCGCAGCCTCGCGCCGGGCGTCTGCACGTAGAGCGGCAGGGCCGGGTCGTCAGCCGGGTTCAGGGGACGCGGCGGATAGCCCTTGCGGAACAGGTTGGTCTCATCCGGCAGGCAGATGCCCGCCAACGAGCAGCGCGGGCACTTGGGGCTGTTGTCGAGCGGCGGCGGCCGACGTCCCGAGATTGCGGCCCCGCGCAAGCCCGAGACCGCATCCAGCGTCCGGGCGCGAAGCTCGTTGTCCAGCACCACCGGCACCTTCTCGCGTGAGCCCGTGTACCACAACGCCCCCCGGTCCACCGCATAGCCGTTGTCCTCCAGGATCATGGCCTGCGCACAGACCTGGACGCGTTCGGGTTCATAGGCGCCCGCGGCCACGTGCGGCCGTTTCCCCTTCTTGAAGTCCACGGGCGTGACCGTCCCCTCGTCCGCCTCCACCACGTCCATCTTGGCGATGATCCCCAAGCGTTCCGAGGACAGGGTAACCGCCCTGGCCCGGGCCATGTCGTCACCAAGGCCTTCAGGATCCGGCAACCGTCCCCCGCCCTCGTCCACCCGGGCGTGCGCGCGCTTCCCCTCCGCGGTATCGCCACTATCGGCCCATTCCCCTTCCACCCACTCCAGAAAGGCCAGCCGCGGACAGTACACCCATTCGTTGATCATCCGAACCGGAATGAGCGGCACGTCGCCCTGGACGGGCGATGGAGGCAAACCGAGGGAGAGTTGTTGGTTGGGGGTCATACAGGTACGGCAGGTGTGAAATTGCGGTATTTGTCCCTGGTAATTCGCTGACTGCGGTAGATCTCCACGACGCCCATCTTCAGGAGAATATCGCGATTCGGTTCAGGTTTCTTGAGCTCGGCCATACTCAGCAGAGATCGCACGATGTCAATATTCAAGGGAACTTTCCAGATTGGCCACGAGAACAACACACCTTCGCCACGCTGTTGCGAGAAGCCGGTCGTACGAAGTTCGCGTTGGCTAGGCGCGGTGGGAAGCAAGGGCAGTGCTTCGACGGCAAGGCGGTTTGCGCCGCGCATCGTCCGTATGGGATCATCCGAAGGCTCCTTCCAACGCAGGGCATGTCGGCGGTCGTCCATGGGATCCCAGCGAAGGTTCGGCTTGTCGTCTGCATATCGCCATGTTTCGAATAACGAACTACGCAAATGATCCGGTTCGGTTTTCTTCGCAAGATCTCGCATGGAATCAAGGAAGTGTTGATGTCCTGCTCCACTCATGGTTCGGAGGGCAGTGTCCTGGATATTTCCCGGTTCTTTCCCGGGCACAGACAGGATGTCGCAACCAAAGGCGGCAACGAAATCCGCACAGTGTCGGTCGGTGAAAGTCGCTCTGGTCTGAGCGTCTCGAGCCACACCCCGGAAGTCTTCAGGGTTGATCGTCAGGTTCTTGTAGGAATGCAGGGGTGGATCCATCTTCACCTGCCTTAGAACAGGGACCAGTAGATCAATCAAAGTATCCTCTGTAAGCGAACCGCCTCCCATGAGAACAGGAGACCAGCAACCTCCGTTCACTTCCCATCTCATACGCCAGTTCACCGAAGAGTCTGCCTCGGTTACAGCCCGTAGCGTTCCGATGGATGCGAGGAACCCCAGCAGATTGCCGCCATCGAGACCTTTCAGTAATAGACCCGGATCCGGTTCACTCATCACCACCGTGTGCTTCCTCCCACTCACTCCGCCTCCAGTCGGCGAGTCGTAACAGGGCTTCCAACCAAGCCAGACCCCACCAGCCATAGCGCCGCACCAGGCGCCAGTAACGATCGGCTACGCCGGAATCAAGCCGTTCCAGGCCGGTAGCTCCGGACCACTGCAAGCGGTGACCCTGCATTTCAAAAACCACCGGGATGTCTTGTTCATCGCAAACTACGGGAGCGAACGGTCGGCAGTGACCGTGATGGCTGGCGATCAGGTGCAGGGTCAGATCACGCAGTTCCTGCCGTTCCGGCAGGAGTGCAGGGACACTTTCGGCCATACGCACCGAAAGCAGTTCGTGCCGACCGCCTTTCGGGTAACGGGAAGTCCCCGACGCACGAAGGCGAGCCTTGCTCGTCTTGGGCATTCCGAAGGATTTGGCGAGAGGTTCCCCGCCCAACCAGCGAGCGCCGCCCTGCAACAGGGCTTGAAACCGCGGATCGGCCTTGCCCAGGTCGTGCAGCCGGCCGGCGCGAGTGACGGCGTCCACCAATTCGTCCGGCAGTCCACACCCCACGGCATGAAGACCTGCGAACTCCCCAACGCCGGGAAGGTGCCTGGACAGACGGACAGGACGTCCGTCTCTATGTGAAGTGCCGGAGGCGACGGCATCATCCTCGTCGCTGAAATGATCGGCTTCCTGCAGGAGTTCCGGGATGGGACGGCGTCCGACGACGACCAAGCTTCTACCTCCGATGATGCGGCACTCGGGGCGTAATTTTGGCGAAGAAAACTCCGCTTCGAGCTCCCTCGCGGCGTCGAACAACCGAGACCTGCCTCCCGGGAACGTTTCGGGCGTCTCTGATAACTCCGTCAGCAAATCGTCAACGGTACCAACGACTTCGTCGGGGTCGTCCTCGTATTTCCGCTCCAGATCGTTCAGCAACTCGAAGGCGGTCTCCTTGGTCGCCATGGAAACCGGCCACGCATCCACCAGCTTCCGGTGCAGGCGGAGAATGGGCTTGGCTCGTGCAAGACGATAGGCCGCATCGCCTACATCATCGAGATCCGTAGGCAGGTCGCCGAGTTGCCTCCACGGACCGGGATGGTCGACCGGGATTACGATGACGTCGCCCGGGTGAATATCGGTGGGCTTCGCCGTGACATCCTTATGATCCGTCTCGGCGCCGCGCCAACGAATGACCGCATGAGCCACAGGAGACGAACCCTCTTCATCCGTTCCGGCACCTGCCCAGACACCTTCCAAGTCAGCGCTGTCGTCCTCCATGTCTTTCCCCGCCAACCAGCGTTTGAATACACCGATGGGAACCGGGAGTGTTTCACTACTGCTCGGCGGGCACAGGGACAATGACTCAAGCGTATCTGACTGGGCTCGTTCGTTCGTCAGATCCACGTCAGCGCGCCAGCAAACCTGCACGTCAGCGGCGCCTTCCCGTAGGCCGTGAAGAAACAGGGCCACATCGGGTGAAGGGTCTGGTTGGGGCGACGTCTGCGCCCAACAATCGACATGCGCGGGGAGCATCACCGGAGCGTTGTGGGATGGCGCGTTCAGTGCGGCCAGGGAACCACCTTGTGGCAACAACGAGTCAAGATGAGCGATCCCGAAATCGACTTCACCGTTTTCGTCCTTGCTCTGGTTGAGCCAGGCCCAAGTCCGGGACAACGCGTTCCCGTAAACGGGATCATCCGGTTCCTTCGTTTTCTTCTTCCCTGCCTGTTCGACCTCAGTTGCGTCAGCCTGGTCGCCGCGCACGAGAATCGCCGCTCGCGCCTCGATGGGTCGCCCCATGCGGTTCAAGCGGCCAAAACGCTGCCGCAAGGCGTCGAGGCTCGCACACTCGGTAACGAGGCCATCGAAGTCGAGGTCGGCCCCGACTTCCAGCGTTTGGGTGGCGACGACCATCAGAGGCTTTGTCAAGGAACGCTCCCCTGAGCGGTCGGAGTGCAGGACCTTCAACCGATCAACCAGGTCGTCCTTGTCCACGGGACGCATTCGGCCCGTGAGCAGAACGGCTTGGTCACGGTCATCGGCAGCCAACAGCCGATGGGTCTCCCGCGCCGTGGCAACGCGGTTGACGAATACCACGATGGCGCGCCGCCGTTCGTCCACCAACTCCCTTGCGGCGTCGGCCAGCGCCTGAGCAAACACGCTTGTGGCCTGCTTTCCCCTCGCCTTCTCGACTCGTTGCAAGACCGCGGGCTTGTGCGCCAATTGGCGACGGCCGAGCCGATGTTGAGGATCGTGGCGTTCACCGGACTGGTCGTCGAATCGATCCGTCAGATCCGGCGGAGGGGTTGCCGACATGACCACGGGATGAAAGCAGCGACGAAGGGGATCTTGCGCCCAGGTCTGGAAACACCGAACGGCTTGCAGGGTCTGGAGAAACGGCTGTACACAGTGCGCCTCGTCGAGCAGGATCAGGCTGTCGTTGGCGATGAGTCCGGCATAGATCGGCCACGTACCGGAGCCGCGCCCATAGGCCCGGAACAGCAGGCGGGAGCCGATCTGATCGACGGTCGATGCAACGACGGTGGGTTGCAACGGGTTGCGAGCCCATGCGTCCGACCGATACATGCCGCCGCGCAACAGGTGGGCCGCCAGCGGCAACGGATGCTCGCCACCGAAGCCCGTTGTTGCTCCGTGAGCGATCTGCCGGAGATTATCCGCGACCCTACCGAGAACGCCGTCCTCCGCACGTTCCAGCTTCTTGACAAGCCTTTTAGCCCGTTCATGGGCCTCATCCACGATCACGCGCCGATCAACCACGAAGAAGATGCGGCGCGGCGCGGTGATGGTCTGCCTTTGGGCCAATCGAGACGCCTGGGCCGCCAAGGCGAACACCGCAACGTCCATGCAAGCGGTCTTGCCGGACGCCGTAGGCAACGCGATGGCCTCGGGCCAGGGCGAGCCACCGGAATCGCTCTCCAGAACTCGTTCTGCCAGTGCCTGCTGCCAAGCGAAGGGAGGCCTGTCCCACAACGCGGTGAAGAACTCTCTGAAATCCGTCGCTTGCAAATCAGTCGCGGTCATCACTTCGTTCATCCATGGGGCGACACAAGCCATAGCCGCGGAAACGACCTGCGCCCACCAGCACAGGCCCGCGCACCGGTTCATCGAAGACGATCACTGCATGACCATGGCTCCGGCGACCGCCGGCATTCTTGTGTTCCACTTGTGGGAAGTCTCTGGCATGAGGCACACCTTCAACGCGTGAAACCGGGTGCAACATTACCTCGCGCGGACGCGGCAGGCCAATATGCAGGCATGCCTCCTTCACGCTTTCGGCTGCCCGCTCCCACTTGTCTGCGCCATCGAAGTGCCGGTTCAGGACCACCGGGGTCACTGTAGCCCACACCCGCGACGGCTGCGTCCAGGTGCGCGGGCTGAGGTTCATGGGCGGGCGTTCTCGAGTTTCCAATGCAACACGGATGTCGAACCATCGGCCGCCGAACAGCCGATGTTCGCGGGGGAGGCCCGTCGCTGAATCGCGCAGCAAAGGTTCGAGGCAGCGCCCGGCCTCCTGTCGCTCCAATTTCGCTGGCAAGACCATAGCCAACCCCAAGATACGGCCATCCGCGTGCTCCGAGCCGACGAACGGGAGCGGCGCCAAGGCGAGATGCGGTTCGGACGTCGCCTTTCCGTCTGGGCGATGGCCGCTGAACCATTCGGGCGGCGGCTGTTGGGGACACTCTTTCATCAACAGGCCGCGCAGGGCCGTCGTGAGCTTGAGCGTGGCCGGCAGGGATACGAGGTTGCCGCTGACGCCAAGAACGATGAACTGCGGATCGAAAACCGAGCCACGCTCCTTCGGTGCATCATCTGCCGGTGGTGGATCATAGCCCTGCCAGCGGCCCGGCCCCGGACGCAGGCTCGGCGCGGGCGGACTCTTGGGAAGACGAGCCTTCAAGTCTGCGATGTACCGTTTTTGCTCGCCAGGGCTTCGCGTGCGACCTGGGCGATTTCCTTCTTGCTTTGCCGCAGCAAGTCGATTTCGGATGGTGTCAACATCCGGGGAGCGGGCGAGGTACCGAGCCTCTGATTGAGTGAGGCAGTCGAAGGAGTGACCGAAATGTTCCCGCCACCATTTTTCGAGGTCTTTGCCGTGTCGTTGCCTGAGTTCATCCAGTTGCTCCTGTGAAGGGTCGAGTCTGGCCGAGTAGGGTTTGCCGGTCAAGACAACGGCCCCGATGACCTTGCCGCCCTGCTTCTCGATCCAGCCGCGCAGGTTGGCCAAGGTGCCGCCTTGACCGATGAAATCATCCACCATCAGGTACTCCCGCCCCTTGTCAATGTGACCCTCAAAGCAAGCCTGACGGGCGAGACGCCCATAACCGTCCGCTCCTGTGTGCGAGACGACGTTGGTCTGTACGACAGTAGTAATATCATCCGAGATCCCAAGACTCGTGCTCAGCAGTTCAGCCAAAGCCGCCGGAATGGCATTGACGCCGTCTCGTTCGTACGCGTGGGCGCCAACCAGCACAGGTTCGCTGCTTGGGTCGGCTTCGGCGATCAATGACCGCACCGCAGCGGCGCCTTCTTCGTTGACCAGGCTCGCGACCAGGTTCGTTGCGGCCAGAGCGTCGCCGGATTTTGCGGCAGCGTACTCGGAATGTTGCTTGACTTCGGATTCGCCCGCCAGCAGGACGACGGACGGGAACTTCTGCCAAGCCGACCTCGGTGGGTGGCTCATCTCCTTGAGGTCGGCGTTAGCCTGCTCGATCTCGCCGCGCAGATCGCTGTAGGCAAGCAATGCGTCACGGTTCATACTCGTCGCCAAATTTTTCAGACGGCCTGGACTTGTAACACGCAATCGCTTGCGGGCGACCCCATTCGCCGGAATCCAATTCGGCAATGGGGGACTGACCTCCAGCCACGCTTGCACGAAGGAGGCGGAATGCCCCACGTGAGTGACCTTGGCGGCAAGTCGATCCAAACCGACGCAATGCGCCCCCAGGTCGGCTTCCGACCAGATCAGATGCACCGTCGGGTTATCGGGGATGACAACGGGAAAACGGCGAGGTTGGCGCGAACGGCGATCGGGCAGCAGGGCCAACCCGGCCTGTACGTCGTTGACCGGCACGTAGCTTACAGTTGCAGCGCGACTAGCGGCCCCGGAAGCCTTGATAGCCGGGGGCGGCAGAGCCTCCAACCAGCGCAATGCCGCGCCTTCCGCAAGGTCTTCACCGGTCTCGAACCAAGCTGCCGCCAAAGCCATGAACACCCGATCCGGATGCGGTGGCCACTCGACCCGCTCCTTGCGAGCCCCGTCTGCCGCCGCCATGGACCACCCGTTCAGGTAACGGAGGCCAAGGGCAAACATCAGCCGTTATCTCCGTCCGAAGCGCTTGCCAACTCCTGACTGCGGCGGACCAATTCGACCAGATCGGGAGATGGGACCATCTCGATCTCACCCTCCCACGGCAGGCCAGCGTCCTTGGCCTCGCTGATGGCCTGATCCAACAACTGAAGTGCAGCTTCGGGATCCAGGTCGAACTCCTGAGGAGTAGCCCCGGGGCGGTCGAGCAGTTGCCACACGGATTCCTGTTCGGCGAACAACTGGCAGCGGGAACGAAGGTCTGTATCGACCCGCGCCAAGCTTCCGGCGGCCAGCCCCAGCGCGGCCAGCGCGGTGCGCGCTGCTAGATCGGTGTCGCGCTCCGAGTCCGCTGCGCCGTTGAGAGGGAAACGGAGACGGCGCAAGACAGCCAGCGACAACGTGGTAGTCTGCCGTGCCTTCGATAAGGTGAAGCCGCCTTCGGAGATGCTCGGAGTAACGTTTCCGTGGTTCGCCTCCGATGGCCTGCCTGTCTTTTTCAGCTTTCCGTTGCCCTCCTTTTCGTTCAGGGTCCAGTGTGAAGCACCGTCGTTTTCAGATTTGCGCTCATATAATGGACCGGCGCCGAGCTGAATTCCCGCGGGGTCAATGCGGCTAGCCGTCTTCTGTCCCGGCACGGCGTCATAGCCCGTGATTTCCGAAACTATCGCGCGCTGGAACTTGGCGCCCAATCCGCCGCGAGGTCCGGTGGAGTCCCACAGTCCGAACACCAACGCCGTCGGGCAGATCCCGAACAGTCCCGTGGCATTGCGAACCTCAGCGGTGTCGAGAACCGCACCCTTGAGTGACTCGCGGAATCTCATACCGCCGAGCAGGCTGTCGCGGAAAAGCGCGTCCGCCACTCGATGCGGCGCGTCAAGGCTCGTCACCGAGAACTTCTTGGGCAGTTCGTCCTGATCGAAACGGGTCACCAGCAAGGGAAGCTGGATCTTGCCGGCGCGATGCGCTTCCAACAACGCCAGCTCCATGCGGTTGGCCTGAGACTGCACCGAATCCAAAAGGACGCATTGCCGAACTTCGCCGGTCGGAGCCTTACGCTCCTCGGTAGCGTACTTGCCGCCTTCATAGGTCGGCGGGAAGACCTTGTCGCCCGGTCCACCGGTCGGCTGATAGTCGGTCACGCATCGGAACGCCGCGGCCGTCCCGCTGAGAGCATCCTTCAATATCTGTAGGTCGATCTTCATGATTTACCCTCTTCCTGTTTGTTGAGCGGAGTCTGCGTCCTTGATAACATGAGGACCGGGCTGATCCAAGGTACGCGACCCCCCACGCAACATGGAAAGACTCGGAGACGTTCTCGAACGCACGTTGAAGCGGCTGCCGCTCAGGCAGAGGCTGGACGACTACGCCCTCTGGACGGTGTGGGACGAGACCGTGGGGCCAGCGGTGGCGCGCAACGCCCAGCCGGTGGGGCTGCGCCACGGCACCCTGTTCGTCAAGGTCCGGGCGGCCACGTGGATGCAGCAACTCCAGTACATGAAGGACATCATGGTCGAGAAGCTCAACCGGCGGCTGGAGCGCGAGGTGGTCACCAACGTCTTCTTCGTGTTGGGGGACTTTCCCTCCGAGGCCCGGCCCGAGGCGCCGGACGCTCCCCCTGCCCCGCTGGACGCCGCACGGCTGCCGGAGCGGGAGTTGGCTCGCGTGGGCAACCCCGAACTCCGGGACTCGCTGCGGCGCCTGTTCGTGAACCACCTGACGAAACCGCGCCGGGGGCGGTAGGCGCGGCAGGATGCACCAGCCGCTGCGTCCTGCCGGGTCGATTCCCATGCGCGAGGAAAGGAAGGTCGATTCTCATGCGTGAAGGAAGGAGGAACGGAAGGTGACGAAATACCGCGCAATCGATGGGGACGGCCACGTGCTGGAGCATCCCATGGAGATCCGGGAGCATCTGACGGCTCCCTACGACCGTTTGCCCTGGACCACCCACTCCATGTTCCCCACCGTGGACGGCTTCGTCCGGGGCTTCTCGCGGCTCACCGAGGACGACGACCCGGACGCCGCAAGATGGATGGCCTTCCTCGACCGTTGCGGCATCGAGACCTCCTACCTGTATCCGTCCGTGGGCCTGGCCTGCGGCCTCATCCAGGACCGGGACTATGCCGCGGCCATCGCCCGAGCCTACAACCGGTGGGTGCACCGGAAGTTCATGCTGGCCAGCGAACGCCTGCGGGCGCTGGCGCTGGTCCCGGTCCAGAACCTGCCGGAAGCGGTGACGGAGCTTCGCGTTGCGGTGACGGAACTGGGCATGCCCGGCGCCATGCTGCCGTCGGTGACCGCCTTCGGCAAGCACTACGGCCACCGGGACTACGACCCGCTCTACCGGGAGGCCCAGCGGCTCGGGTGCGCCCTGGCCATCCACGGCGCCGTGAGCCAACGCCTGGGCATCGACAACTCTGACAACCTCTTCAAGACCATCACGCTGGAGCATCCGGTGTCGCAGATCATCCAGTTCACCGACATGATGGCGGAAGGGGTGTTCGAGCGCTTTCCCGACCTCCGCATCGCCTTCCTGGAGGCGGGCGCCGGTTGGGTCCCGTACATGATGGACCGCATGGACGAGAACTACGAACGCCGCGGCAAGCGGTGGTGCCCGGTCTTGACCAAAGCGCCCAGCAAGTACGTGCGCTCCGGCAACGTCTATTTCAGTTGCGAAGTGGAGGAGAAGACCCTGCCCACGGTGCTGGACCTGGTGGGGGAGGACCGGATCTTCTTTGCCTCGGACTATCCCCACGAGCGCCGCAAGGGCGAGTTCTACGGCGACATCGACGAGTTGACGGCCCGGGAGGACATCACCGAGACCCGCAAGCACAAGGTCCTCTACGCCAACGCCCGACGCTTCTACGGGAAACCCTGAACAACCATCCCCGTTCGTCCCGAGCGTAGCGAAGCGAAGTCGAAGGGCGCGCTTTCCCAAGGGAGAGCCGGTATCGTTCGGACGCTTCTGCAACGGATGAGCCGGGCGGAGCGCGCCACCGCTACGGCTCGGCTTGCAGCAGCTCGGCCGTCTCGTCCGTGTAACGGTCCTCGCTCCGGTAGATGACCAACGGCGGCAACACCGTCAGGGCCGCACGGGCTCCCTTGACGCCCTCGGCCAGCACCAGGGTCGCATGGGTCCCGGCGAACGAATGGACGAAGCGGGCGCGCCTGGGCTCCAGCCCGTGCCCGCGCATGACCGAGAACAACTCCACCGCCCTTTCCGACGGATATACCAGGCACATCCGGCCCCGGCGCCGGAGCAGGAAGGCCCCGGCGCGGACGAAATCGGCGAGCCCTCCCTCCACTTCGTGTCGGGCCAGCAAGCGCTCCGGGTCGGGGCTGACCCGGCCGCTCCGGCGCGGCCGGTAGGGAGGATTGCACACCGCGGCGTCGAAGCTCCCGGACGCGAGGCGCCGCTCCACCCGGCGCACGTCGCAAGCCACCACCCGGACCCGCTCCTCCAAGCCGTTCAGGGCCGCGCTCCGCAGCATGCGGGCGGCCATGTCCTCCTGCAACTCCACGCCCACCACTTCCACCGAGTCGTTCCAGGCGGCCAGGGACAGCGCCACCACGCCGTTTCCGGCCCCGAGATCGACGATTCGCTCGCCTCCCCGGACCTCCACGAAACGCGCCAGCAGGAGCGAGTCCAGCGAGAACCGATAGCCGCGGCGCCGCTGGACCACGGTCACGCGGCCGCCGAACACCCTGTCGATGGTCTCTCCCACAACACTGCACCTGGTCTCGAAGCCCGGTCCCGGGAGGCCCCTGCGCGATCTGGCCGTCGGCGTCCCGGTGTCGTCAGGGCGAACCGGGGCTAACCGATGGCGCAGCCTTCCGCGCCAGGAACCCGGGAACCCTGACGAACCTCGTCCGAACCCCGATCTACTTGTCCGAACCCCGACTTTACTATAGGAAACCCTGAACAATCGGGACAAGCGGGGAATCCGGGCGTCCTTCGACTTCGCTTCGCTACGCTCAGGACGAACGGAGATCCGGTTTCCTCGCTCTCGTTGTACAAACCTCTCATATAGGGTGCCCGTAGGGTTTGCTCGCAGGGTCTGGATTCCCGCTTTCGCGGGGATGACGGGATGGGGTGTGTCGCAACCCACACGAATTCCGGAAGCGCCTGATCGTTCGGGGTTTCCCATGATCGCTTTCCTGGCAAGGATCGGCGCGCGGACGCTCGGGTTCGCGGGCGGCGTGGGCGCGGGCGTGATCTTCCTCGGCTCCGCCTTGACCTGGGCCGTGCGTCCGCCCGCCAAGCTCGGTCTCGTCATACGACAGATCCGCGCCATCGGGGTGGATTCGCTGGTGGTGGTGCTCCTCTCCGGCCTCTTCACCGGCATGGTGCTGGGGCTCCAGGGCTACTACAGCCTGCGCAAGTTCAACGCCGAGAGCTTCCTCGGCGCGGTGGTGGCCCTGAGCCTGCTGCGGGAGCTCGGCCCGGTGCTCTCGGCCTTCATGGTCACCGGCAGGACCGGCTCCGCCATGGCCGCGGAGCTGGCCTCCATGCGGGTCACCGAGCAGATCGACGCCATGCACTCCATGGCCGTCAACCCGGTCAAATACCTGGTCTCGCCCCGCATCGTGGCAGGCGTCATCGCCATGCCGCTGCTCACCAGCATGTTCAACGTCATCGGCATCTGCGGCGCCTACCTCACCGGCGTGATCCTGCTGGACCTGGGTTCGGGCAGCTACGTGGCCGGCATGGAGCAGAGCGTGCAGCTTCGGGACGTGGGCGAAGGCCTCGTCAAGTCGGCGACCTTCGGACTCGTCATTACCTGGGTGTGCTGCTACAAAGGGTTCCACGCGCTCCCCATGGCCACCGGCGTGGGCCGGGCCACCACCGAAGCGGTGGTGCTCTCGTTCGTCCTGATCCTCGCCTCGGACTATTTCCTGACCTCGGTGCTGCTGTAGCGCCGGACGCAGACGCGGAGCCCCATGATCCAGGTCATCGACGTCCACAAGAGCTTCGGCCGCCAGGAGGTCCTCAGGGGCGCTGACCTGACCATCGAGAACGGGCGCATCACCACCATCATCGGCGGCAGCGGCTCGGGCAAGACCGTGCTGTTGAAGACCATGATCGCCCTGCTGCTCCCCGACCGGGGCCGCGTGCTGGTGGATGGCGCGGACATCACCCGGCTGGGCCAGCGGTCACTGAACGAGGCCCGGCGGAAGTTCGGCTTCCTGTTCCAGGGCGCGGCCCTGCTGGACTCCATGACGATCTTCGACAACGTCGCTTTCCCGCTGCGGGAGAGGACGCGCCTGGGAGAGGACGCGGTGGCCGGCAAGGTGCGGGAGCGGCTCGAGCAGGTGGGCCTCAAGGACATGGGTTACAAGTACCCCGCGGAGGTGAGCGGGGGCATGAAGAAGCGGGCCGGGTTCGCGCGCGCCCTGGTCACGGACCCGCAGATCGTGCTGTTCGACGAGCCCACCACCGGCCTCGACCCGCTGCTGGGCCGGAGCATCCATGACCTCATCGCCGCCATGCAGGCGCGTCTCGGCTTCACCGGCGTCATCGTGAGCCACGACATCCCCGAAGTCTTTACAATATCCCACCGCGTGGCTATGCTGGCCGACGGGGTGATCGCCGACAGCGGTCCCACCGCCGAGTTCCTGGCGTCGCCGAACCCGGCGGTGCGGCGTTTTCTCGACAGCGACGCCCCGGAAGCCGCGGGCGCGGTATGAACCACAGAGTCACGGAAATCGTCGTGGGCCTGTTCGTGATCGCGGGCATCCTCTGCCTGGGCTACCTGGCCGTCCGCCTAGGCAAGCTCGAGGCCTTCGGCCATTCGGGATACGTGGTCCATGCCGACTTCTCCAGCGTGGCCGGCCTCCGCCGGGGGGACTCGGTGGAGATCGCCGGCGTCAACGTGGGCCGCGTGGACTCCATGAGGCTGGTGGACGACCGCGCCCGCCTGACCCTCCGCATCGACCCGGGCGTGACCCTCCAGGAAGACGTCATCGCCTCGGTCCGGTCCAGGGGGCTCATCGGCGACAAGTACGTGGCCCTCTCCCCGGGGGCGTCCGACCGGACCATTCCGTCCGGCGGCAGGATACGCGAGACCGAGTCGCCACCGGACATCACCGACCTCATCGGCATGATGATCAGCGGCAACCTGACGGGAGGCAAGCCCTGACCCGGGGCCGCGCCACGGCGGCAGCGCCAACGGTTCGTCCGTCACAGACCGCCCGTTCCCTCCGCCCCGCCTTCCCCCTCGCCCCGACCCTCTCGCTTCGAGGGACGAGGAGAACCGTGCAAGGCGTCCCATGCGCTTGAGCAAGCTCGTCCGGGACTGCCGGAACCACCTCTCGTTCTACGGTTGGCGGATGGTGCTGGTGGGTTGCCTCTTCCGGTTCCTCGGCGGCGGCTTCCACTTCTACGGCTTCACCGTCTTCGTCCTGCCGCTGAGCAAGGACCTGGGCCTCAGCCGCGGGGCCGCCGGCCTGGTGTTCGGCCTGGCCCGGGCCGAGGGAGCCCTCGAAGGACCGCTGGCGGGATACCTGATCGACCGCCTGGGACCCCGCCCCATCATGATGGCCGCGGTCCTGCTCACCGGCATGGGCTACGTGCTGCTCTACTGGGTCGAGTCCTACCTTACCCTGTTGCTCATCTACCTGGGGGTGGTCTCGCTGGCCTTCGGCGCCGGTTTCATGCACTGCCCCATGGCGCTGGCCAATAGCTGGTTCTACCGTTGGCGCGCCAGGGCCATGTCGCTGGTGAGCTGCTCCATCGGGATCGGCGGCGCGTTGCTGGCGCCGCTCCTCGCACACGTGGTGCACTACTACGGCTGGCGCTGGGGGGTGGTGTTCGCGGGCGCCGTCTTCCTCGTGCTGGGGACGCCGCTGGCCGCGCTTGTCCGGCGCTCCCCCGAGGACATGGGCCTGGCCCCCGACGGAGCCGGCCCCTCGCGCCTCCACCGGCCCGGCCAGGCTCCCACCGGCGGGGCCGCGGCGGCCCCCGAAGCCGACGTCGGCGTCCGGGAAGCCCTCCGCGGCGCTCCCTTCTGGCTCCTGGTGCTCTCCACCCTGTTCCGGGTGTTGGGCCTCAGCACCGTCATCGCGCAATTCGTGCCGATCTTCGACTGGAAAGGCATCGACGAGCTGTCCGCCAGCTACTACCTCGGGGCGTTCGCGGCCCTGTCGCTCCCCACGCACCTGACCGTGGGCTGGATGGCCGACCGGCTCGACAAGCCCCGGCTCATGGCGGTCTGCATGCTGGTGGCCACCGCCGGCCTCCTGCTGCTCGCGTACGCGCGCAACCCGCTGTTGCTGTGGCTCTTCCTTCCCCTGTTCTCGGTGGTGGAAGCGGTGTTTCCCGTCACCTGGGCCATGGTCGGGGACCTCTACGGACGCCGGCGCTTCGCCACGGTGCGCGGGGCCATGGGCTTCTTCTACCAATGGGGCGGCCTGATCGGCCCCTTCCTCGCGGGGGTCATCTACGACCGGACCCAAAGCTACCGGCCCGCACTCCTGGGCGTCGCATTCCTGTACTTGGTCGCGGCCTACCTCTACCTGCTGCTCGGCAGGACCCGGCTGGCCCGGACGGCGTCCTCTCGCGCTCCCTGGCCGACTTCGTAGCCGTCAGGGAGCCTTCGCCGGCAAGGTCCCGCGGCCCCACGCACTCCCGGGAGCGCACCGCGGGAGCGCGGGCATCTTGCCGCATCCGTGCCGGCAACGTCCCGCGGCCCGGGCGGTCCACACCCAACGGCCCTGCCCGCCGCCTCATCCGCCGAACGAGATGGCCGCGGTGCCGGCCACGACGCAGACCGCTCCGGCGACGGTCCGGATCTGGACCTGCTCCAGGTCCCGCAGGAAGACCACCGTGCCCAACAGCACCCACAACGGGCTGACGCCCACCAGCGGCGACACCGTGACCACGCTCCCGATGCCCAGGGCGACGATCACCAGCAGGATGCCGCAGGTCTCGAATACTCCGGCCGCCACGAACGGCAGCATGGCGCGCCGATGCCAGACCAGCGGCTCCCGGCCGAACGGCGTGTAGCAGAGGAAGCAGACGAGGGAGACGACGCCCACCAGCGCGGCGAAGAACAGCGGCTCGTGGGAGATGGAGAGGGCGTAGCGGCGCATGGGGTGGACGATGCCCGCCAGGAGCGCCGCGGTGAGGGGGAACAGGAACTCCCACCAGTGGAACGACCGCACCTCGGAGGCCGGTTTCCAGGTGATGAGGACGATGCCGCACACCACCGAGAGGACTCCCGCAAGGGCCGCTACGGTGGCGACCTCGTCCAGCACCGTCATGGCCACGAACACGCCGAACATGGGATGGGTGGAGCGTATGGGACCGCTGCGCGCGGCCCCGACCCTCTGCACCCCGGTGTAGGTGAACAGGCGGATGATGGGCTGGAGCATGCCGGCGACGACGAAGACATGGACGGCCGCGGCATCGACCCGGGGGATCCCGCCGGTCAAGAAGACCGCGGTCCAGAGGCTCACCGTGTGGACGCCCAGGGACACCAGCGTCACCGTCTTGGGCGTCGAGTACTGCATGCCCCGGCGCGACGTCACCAGCACGAAGGAGTAGCAGAGGGATGCGCCCAGGGCGATGATCTGGGGAGGCAGGGACATGTCGCGGCGCCGGTATCGGGGTCTGCCGGTATCGGGGTCTATTCGCCGGCGGCGCCGGCGCCCTCCAGCGAGAGCCGCGGCGCGCGCGGTTCCGGCACTGGGCCGCCCCGGTCCCGGGCAGCTTCCACCACCGCCAGATCGACTTCCACCGCGGCCAGGAACTCGGCCACGCGGACGCCCAGGCAGACGGGCCGATAGGGATCGAGCCTCCGTACGCCCGCGCGCAACAGCTTGACCGCGCCCCGCGGGACCTCCTGTTGCCACTTGAAGTAGCCCGCGGCCACCTGGATGAGGCCCTGGTAGAACTCGCGTTCGGGACCGCGGTCCTCGAGCCAGATCTCCTCCAGGGTCTCGTGGCACTCGTAGAAGAGGCCCCGGTTGAACTCGTCGATGCCCTTGAGGAAGCGCGGGTCGTGATCCATGCCATTGGAGAAGGCGAAACGGGAAAGGGAACCCTGCTCCTACCTTCACAAAGCAGGTGAACTATCCTGAATATCAAAATATGTCAACAGGTTATCCGTTCTTTCTACCTATCCACTTGAAATGATCCCCGGCCGGAAAATCCCCTCCGCAGCCTCCCAAGGGTTGAGCTAACGGCTCCGACTGGTGTATGGTGTCGGATGGCGAGCGGGAGGAAGAAATGAACCAGCCGAAGAAAAGGTTGACACCGAAGGTCACCATCATCGACAGCAACGGCGCCAGCCAGACCATCAACTACCTGCTCGAAGACCGGGACGAGCTCGAATGGCTGATGGCGGTGGGACGGAACAAGAACGGTGACATCTTCTTCTACGACACCGGCGGCGACATCCTCCACGACCTCGGCGCCCTCGAATACGTAAAGGAGCGGATACTGAGGGACTACTTCGGCGAGATAGACGAGTGATCCCTCATGCGGACCCGCGCCTCGGGCGGGCCGCGCCCGGGGCCTGCCGCCAGTGGCGCCAGAAGAACACGGCCGCGGCGGCCACCATCACCATGCTGAGGTACTGCCCCCTGGACAACCCCCACGCCAACCCCAGGTGGGCGTCCGGCTCACGGACGAACTCCACCAGGAACCGGACCACGCCGTAGCCGCCCACCAACGCCCAGGTAACGAAACCGTCCCGGCGCACCCGCAGCGCGACCCACAGCAGCACCACCAGCAGCAGCCCGCCTTCCAGCCCGGCCTCGTAGAGCTGGGAGGGGTGGCGCGGCGCCGGGCCGCCTTGCGGGAAGACCATGCCCCAGGGCAGGTCCGTGGGGCGTCCGTACAGTTCGCCGTTGATGAAGTTGCCCAACCGGCCCAGGCCCAGGCCGATGGGCGCCGCGGCAGAGATGCAGTCGGCGACCCCGTAGAACGACAACCCCCGCTTGCGCACGTACCACCAGCCCGCGGCCGCCGCCCCCAGCAAGCCACCGTGGAACGACATGCCCCCCTGCCAGAAGGCGAGGATCTCCAGCGGGTAGGCCAGGTAGAACGACAGGTTGTAGAACAGCGCGTACCCCAGCCGGCCGCCCAGGACCACGCCCAGCGCCAGGTAGCTGACCAGCTCCAGCAGGACATCGCCCCCGATGGGCAGGCCCCGCTTGCGCGCCACCCAGCGGGCCACGAAGTACCCGCCCACGAACCCGAACAGGTACATCAGTCCGTACCATCGCACCGCCAGCGGCCCGATGCTGAAGGCGACGGGGTCCATGTGGGGGAACGACAACACTTTCCGTCTCGGCGGCGGTCAGGCCGGGGGCGTCAGCCCGGGATCCCGCGGACTCCGCGGCGTCTCAGCCGGACCGCCGCCAGCGCCGCGGCCAGGAGGAGGACGGCCGCCGCGGCCCAGTAAGGCCAGGGTCGTTGCGGGGGCTGCTCCGGCGGGGCCGCCGTGTCCGGGGCCGCGGGGCGCACCGGCCCTTGGTCTTCGAGCAGCGCGGACACGAGCTCGCGCACGTCCTCCTCGTACCAGTCCTTGTACCCGGTGGTCTTGGCGATGACCTCGCCGCGGCGCCCGATGACCACCGTTTCCGGCAGGCGCAGCACGCCGTACCGCTCGGCGATGTCGCTGCGCCGGTCCAGCAGCATGGGATAGGTCAGGTTCTGCTCCCTGGCGAATGCCTGCACCAACTCCCGCGGCTCCATGAAGTTGACCGCGACGATCTCCAGCCCCCGACCGCGGAACTCGCCGTACAACCGCTCCATGGAGGGCATCTCCAGACGACAGGGCGGACACCACGTGGCCCAGAAGTTCAACAGCACCACCCTGCCCCGGAAGGACCGGGAGGAGACCCGGTTTCCCGCGGCGTCCTCCGTGGTGAAGTCGGGAGCGGCCACGAACCCTTCCTGGACGATGAAGCCGAGGCTCCGGAGCCGGTCCGGGTCCGCGGCGGGGCTCGCCATAGGCCACAGGACCAGGAGGGACAGGAGCGCCAGAACCCGTTTCATGGCCCTGCGAGGCGGGGCGGGCGGCCGGCGAGAGCTTCGCTCGCCTCCCGGTCCCCGGCGTTGGCTGCGTCGTCCTCGGCAACGAGCCGGCGGGCCACGAGCACCAGCAGCGGTACGAGGTACATGTGGCCGCTCACCCACATGATGCCGCCCCCGAGGGCCTGGTCCTGGATGGGAGTGAGGGCCTCCAGGACGGGAACGGCGGCATAGAACGGGTAGAGGACCCGCTCGGGCAGGGCGATGGCCATGCCCAGGAGCGTGTTCTGGAGGGCGGCGGCCAGCAGATAGACCACCCGCGGCCCCAACGGGCGGCCGGGCCGGGACAGGGGCGCCGCGTTGGCGATGGGCCACCAGAAGAGCGCCGCGGAGGCGAAGAACAACCAGTGCTCCAGGTCGTGCAGCCACCAGTGGCGCAGCGCCGCCTGGTACAGGGCCGGGTGGTGCCATGCCCACAGGTTGGCCACATAGAGGGTCCAGGCCACCGGCATGGAGGTCATCGCGGAGAGCGCCGAACGCACCGGGCGGCCTTCCCGGAACAGCGCCGCGAACCGGTCCCGGACACTCGCAGGAAGACCCCAGACCACCGCGGCAAAGGGGTTGGCCAGGAGGATCCCCAGGGGCGCCGCCATCAACAGCAGCACGTGCTGGACCATGTGCATGCTGAGGCGCTCGGCCGCCAGACGGTCCACCGGGGAGACCAGCGCCACCACCAGCGCGGCCATGCCGCCCAGGTAGAGCGCGAGGCCGGACACGGTGGCGGCGCCCCGGGCCTGTCGCCGCAGGCGCAGCCATCCCGCGAGATACAGGCCGGTGGCCAGGACCAGGAACAGGAGGATGTCCACGCGCCAGTCCCACCGGATCATCCCCGCCATCGAGAACAGCGCGTCGAGGGGCAACGGCTCGTGGACCGCGCCGCCGTGCGCATGGACCGCCTGCGGCCACGGGACCGCGGCCAAGGCGAGGACGGCAACTTGGCCGGCTCCCTTCCACCGCGCCGGGACGGACCACCGGACCGGGGCCGCGGCGCGGGCCGGCCTGGGGCAAGGCGACCGTCGGGGCGTCGTCGTTCCCAAACTCACCACACCCTCCACAGGATGAGCCACCAGGAAGGCATCAGCGCCGCGGCGCCCAGGAGCCAGTGCAGCACCGGGGACCGGAGTTCGAGCCGTCTCGCGCAGAACTCGGTGGCGATGACGCCCAGCAGCGCACAGGCGGACGAGGCCGCCAGAAAGGCTTTCAGGGTCTTGTCCGGATCCTCTCCGGACAACCCCCCCAGCAGGACGGTGAGGGCGATGACCCAGGCGGGAGCCACGGCCGCCAGCCCCACGAGCCAGTACCGTTCCGGGCTTCCGAGACGGCCCCGGAAGTACGTCAACGCGAGCGCGCCCGCCAGCACCCCCGAAACCCCCGCCCAGATGGAAAACGTAACTCCCGCCACCTGCCTCTCGCCTTCGATGGGAAATCTAACAGTCCGGTTCGTTACTTGAAAGCGCTCCCGGAAACCCCGACCGATCCCGGAAGGAGAGCGTCCGTTGATGTTCCGTCGAGGGCGTCGTAAACTCCGGTTGCCGCGGCCCGGGGCGTCCGAGCGCCCGGAACCGCGTCGGACGAGAGCGCCCCTGCGACGCGCCATGTGGACCGTTTCCAAGGAGTTCCGCTTCGAGGCGAGCCACCGCCTGCCCTACCACCAGGGCAAGTGCGCGCGGCTGCACGGCCACTCCTGGGTCGGGCGCGTGGTCTGTTCCGCGAGCGAGCTTTCCGCCGCGGGGTCCGACCGGGGCATGGTCACGGACTTCGACGCCATCGCCGCGGCAGTGGCGCCGCTGGTGGAAGAGTCGCTGGACCACTGGCACCTCAACGACTCCACCGGCCTCGACAACCCCACCAGCGAGGAGGTGGCCCGCTGGATCTACGACCGGCTCAAGCCCGGGCTGCCGTTGTTGACCGCGGTCGTCGTCGAGGAGACCTGCACCAGCAGGTGCGAGTACCGGCCGTGAAGACCTACCGCGTGAACGAGATGTTCTACTCGCTCCAGGGGGAGGGCGTGCGGGCGGGCACCGCCAACCTGTTCCTGCGGTTCCAGGGGTGCAACCTGCGGTGCGCCGCACAGACCCACGGGTTCGACTGCGACACCGAGTTCGTCTCCGGCAAGCGCTGGACCGCGGTGGCCATGGTCGCTTACCTGCGGGAGCTGGCGCCCCAATGCTCCTGGATCGTACTCACCGGAGGCGAACCCGGCCAACAGGTGGACGCCCCGCTGGTGGAGTACCTCCACGAGCAGGGCTACCGGCTCGCGGTGGAGACCAACGGCACGGTGGAGCTTCCGCCGGGCATCGACTGGATCACCGTGTCGCCCAAGGTGGCGGAGCACTGCGTCCGCCAGCGCGTGGCCCACGAGGTCAAGTACGTGCGCGCCCACGGCCAGGGCATTCCGAGGACTGTAGTGAAAGCCGACCACTACCTCATCTCCCCCGCGTTCGACGGCAGCCATCTGGACGCCAGGACCCTCGAATGGTGCCTCCGACTGGTCCGGGACCACCCCCCGTGGCGCCTGTCCGTGCAGCAACACAAGCTCTGGAACGTGCGTTAGGTTCGGGGACGTCTGTTCGATTCCGGCTCGACTTCCCGCTCCCCATGGGAAAGCGCGTCCTTCGACTTCGCTTCGCTACGCTCAGGACGAACGGGGATTCGGACGGTTGTCGCGCACGGGCCTCGGCCGCCGGGGCTACGACTCCCGGTACTCGGCGCCGTCGATGGGCAGCCAGGTGCCCAGCCCCTTTTCCACCGCACGGTCGTAGAGGAGCTGGCCGATGGCCTGGTCGCCCACGCCCCAGAAGGCGTTGTTCTTGTAGAAGCTGATCTGCTCCTCCGAGGTCCGGCCCGGGACCTGTCCGGCCAGCAGTTCGCCCAGGTCCCACACGTCGTCCCAGGTGATGACGCCCTGCTGGACCGGGTCCCACAGGACTCCGGGTTCGTCCAGGATCTCCTGCTTCTTGGAGTTGCAGACGATGATGTCGCAGCGCTTCAGGGTGGCGTCGTCCACCTCGCGCCGCTTCTGCCGGATGAAGCCGCCGCGCAACAGGCCGATGTTGCTGGAGACGATAGAGCACAGGTGCGCCCCCGGCTCGAGCCAGTCGCCTTCGAAGGTCGGCACGTTGGAGTTGGTCACGGACAGCAGCACGTCCACCCCCTGCACCGCCTCGCGCGAGGTGCTGACCGGCCGCACTTCCATGTCCAGGAGCTCGGTCATCCTGGCGGCGAACCGGGTGCGGTTGTCCGGGTTGGGGCTATAGACCCGGGCTTCCTGCAGGCCCGGAACCACCGCCTTGCACGCGGTCAACTGGCACTCGGCCTGGGCCCGGGAGCCCAGCACGCCGACTACCCTGGAGCTCTGGCGCGCCAAGTGCTTGATGCCCACCGCGGTGGAGCACGCCGTCTGCACGTTCACCACGTTGTTGGCCTCGGGCAATTCCCGGACCCGCAGCTCGCCCACGGTGATGGCCTTGAGCTCGGAGTTGCCGGAGTCGAACATGACCCGTACCGGCCGCCCCCGGGTGGCGTAGGTCTGGATGCCGTCGTCGTGGATCACCACCTGCTCGCAGTGGGTCAGTATGCCGGTGGAGCCCGCGGAGTACGGAGCGCCCTGGTGCACCGTGACCCGGGCCCCGGATGGCGCGTGCACCCGCCGCCGCACCGCGGCCACCTCCCGGTTCGCCGCCCAGTCCCGGTACCCCCGCTCCATGGCGTCCACCGCTTCCTTCATGGTGATGAGCCCGCTCATGTCATCGGGTCCCAGCAACAAGACTTGTGCCATTGCAACCTCCCTGTCGTTCTACCAGGGGAACCTCCGAACAATCGGGACATCCAGGATGGATTCCCTCATCCTGACCCCTTATCCCCCGTTCATCCTGAGCGTAGCTGAGCGGAGTCCCCCGCTCATCCTGAGCGTAGCGTAGCAGAGTCCTCCGTTCGTCCTGAGCGTAGCGGAGCGGAGTCGAAGGACGCGCTCATGCCACCTGTCCCGATTGTTCAGAGGTTCCCCCAAGCCGCGGCGCCGTTCAACCGGACGGCGCCGGTCCTCGCTTCGCCAGGAGATAGAGCTTTCCCCTGCTCTTCATGTACCCGGCCCGGGCCCCCGCCGCGGGGCCGCTTCCGAAATAGAGGTCCACCCGGGCCGGACCGCGGATGGCCGCGCCCGTGTCCTGGTTGAGCACGAACCGCCGCACCGGGCGCCAACCCGCCAGCTCCCCGCGCCGGTCCACCACCGGGGTCCCGGTCTCCATGAACAGGAGCGCGCCCCTGGGATAGACCGTGGGGTCCGTGGCCACCGAGCGCCCGGCGGTGAGGGGGACGCCGAGGCTCCCGATGGGTCCCTCCTCCCCCAGCCGGAAGAAGACGTAGCGCTCGTTGCGCGCGAACAAGGCCTCGCGCTCCTCCGGGAACTCCGCGAGGTAACGGCGGAGCCGCTGCATGGACATGGACTCCCGGTCGAGCTTGCCCTCGTCGATGAGGACCTTGCCGATGCTGGTGTAGGGCCTGCCGTTGGAGGCGGCGAAGTTGAGCGGGGTCTCGCGCCCGTCGGTCATGCGCAGCAGCCCCGATCCCTGGACGTGCAGGAAGAAGCGGTCCACCGGGTCCCGCAGCCAGGCGATCTCGTAACCCTTGCCCCGGAGGCTCCCCAGCACGTCGATGTGGCGGCGGGAGTACCCCGGCGCCTTGCCCGCCGAACCGGAACCGGCGCGCAGCTCGTCCGGCTCCCGGTACACGGGGTAGCGGTAACCGTCGGTCTCCACCGGGCTTGCGTCGATGACCGGCTGGTAGTAGCCGGTGAACAGCGGGTCCGCACGGGCGGGACCCAGCGGAGCGGGAAAGAATTCGAACCGTTCCGCCGCGCGGTCCGCCCAACTCGCCCCCGGTTCCCGCGGCTCGTCCAGGATCTCCAGGAACTCCGTCAGGGTCGCCCGCACGTCCGCCGCGGTCGTCCTCCGGGGCCATTGGCTCAGGAGCCGTCCCGGAGGCACGCGGTCGAGGAACCGCAGGCTTTCGACCACGGCCGTGCGCAGCGACCGGGCGTCCAGGTCGTCGCCGACTTCCTCCGGCGCCTTCGGGGCCGCAGGCGGCTGCGCCAACCCGCAGCCGCCGAGCAGCGCGGCAAGGACCACGACGAGGAAGCGCGCCGCGGGCAGGCGGCCGCGCCCCGCTAGTCCCGGATGTCCTGGGTGAACCATTCGGTGGGCAGCTCGCGCCCCACGCCCTTCTCCCGGGCCATCTGATAGACGCGCCCCGCGCACGCCGCGAACTGGAGCCCCTGGGTGCCCGCGTTGATGAAGAAAGTGGTCTGGTCCGGGCTGGTGCGCCCCGGCTTCCGGCCGAGCTTCACGTCCATGAAGTAGTCGAAGTAGTCCCCGGTGTAGTTGTCCACCGTGGGGTTGGGGATGCGCGCGATCTCCTCGGGCTGTCCGGCCACGTAGCCCACGTTCCCGTGGAGCCGCACCATGCCCTCGTCGAGCTGCACCATGGTGTTGCGTCCGAGCTTGACCGAGACGTCGCACGCCTTCACCGCCCGGGGACCGATCTCGCACGAGCGGACGCAGGTGATGTGGGCGCCGCGCTTGAGCCATTCGGGGTTGTCGAAGACCACCCGGGTGGAGTCCGTGCAGGCGGACACGATGTCCGCGCCCCGCACCACGTCCTCCGGCCGGTCCACCGCCACGACCTTGATGCCCAGGCTCTCGCCCATCTCGTTGGCGTAGGCCTCCCGGTTGGCCCGGGTGGGGCTGTACACCCGGACTTCCTCCAGGGAGCGGACCTCGTGGAACGCCATGAGGTAGGTCCGCGCCATGCCCCCCGAGCCGAACATGCCCACCACCGCGGCGTCCTCCCGGGCCAGGTGCTTCACCCCCAGCCCGGCGCAGCCCCCCACCCGCATGTGCTGGAGCACGCCGTCGTTGATGATGGCCAGGGGCTCGCCGTTGGCGATGCGGAACACCATGATGAGGCCGCAGTAGTTGCCCGGCTCCATGCAGTACTTCTCCTCGGTGTCGCCGCCGGGCCAATGGACCACGTCCGACTTCATGCGGATGGCGAACGTGCCGATCGTGCGGCTGGCCCCCTCCATGGTGCCCCATCGGTAATACCCGTCCGGACGCTCGCAGGGCGCCCACACGTCGAGCCGCGGGCGATAGACCGCGTCGTTGCGGGCGAGGTCGTCGTAGCCCGTCTCCAACGCTTCGAGACAGGCTTTCATGTCCATCAGCTCTTCCACTTCCCGGTTGTTGATGAGCAGCATTTCCCGTTGTTTCCCTCCCCGCGGATGAACTGTGCGGCCGGCCCGCGCGACGCCGACCCGCCACCCTTCCTTCCCTATACGATCGGACGCGCTTTGAGAAGGGTTCGGCAAGGCGCGGACGCGGATAGGCAGCAGGGCCGCGATGTTGTAAAGGAAACCTCTGGAAAATCGGGACAAGGGGCATGAGCGCGTCCTTCGACTCCGCTTCGCTACGCTCAGGATGAACGGGGGACTCCACTTCGCTACGCTCAGGATGAACGGAGGACTCCGCTTGCGCTACGCTCAGGACGAACGGAGACAGGGGTCAGGAGAGGGAATCCATCCTGGATGTCTCGATCGTTCAGAGGTTCCCGAAGGAAACCTTGCTGTAAAGGAACCCTGAACCACGGCTCCCCGTTCGTCCCAGCGCAGCGCAAGCGGAGTCGAAGGACCCCTAGCAACGGGAAGATTCCCGTTCGTATCGAGCGTAGCGAGGCGGAATCGAAGGAGGCATAGAAACGGGAAAATTCCCGTTCGTCCTGAGCGTAGCGAAGCGAAGTCGAAGGACGCCGGCGATGGTGACCCCATGGACGACGACGTAATTGCCAAGCAGCGGAAGGCCATGGCGGAGCGGGGGTTGGACGCTCTGGTCGCGAGCTCGCCCGAGAACCTGACGTACACCGCGGGTCTGGTGGCGCCCTCGCAACGACTCATGCGCTGGCGTCACGCCCTGTGCATGGTGGAGCCGTCCGGCCACACCACCATGGTGGCCATCGACATGGAGGAGACCACGGTCAGGGCCCACGCCGCCTTCGACGACATACGGGTTTACCGGGAGTTCATGGACGATCCCATGCAGGAGGCGGCCGACGCCCTGGAGGACCGGGGCTTGGCCGCGGGCGCGGTCGGCGTGGAGATGGAGCACCTGCCCGCGGGGGACTTCGCCACCCTGCGCCGCCGACTGCCCGGGGCCGAGTTGGTGGCCGCGGACGAGTTGTTCCGGGACCTCCGCCAGGTCAAGACCGAGCGGGAGGTCGAGCGGCTGCGCACCCTGAGCCGCATCACCGACCGGGCCATCGGCGAGACCCTGGCCCGCGGTGGTCCGGGCATGAGCGAGTTGGAGATGGCCGGCGAGCTCACGGGCCGGCTCTTTTCCCTGGGGGCGCAGGACTTCCGGCTCCTGATCGTGGCCTCGGGCGAGCGCAGCCAGTTCCCCAACGTGGGTCCCACCCACAGGACGCTCCGGGAGGGGGACCTGATCCGCATGGAGGTCTTCGGGGTCATCGACGGTTACCACGCGGGCGTGTGCCGCACCGCGGTGGTGGGCCGGCCGACCCCGGAGCAGGCGCGCATCTGGGACAACCTGATCGAGTGCAAGCGTCTGGTCATGGACCTGGTCCGGCCCGGGGCCCACGCCAGGGCCGTGTACCAACGGTTCCTGGAGAAGTTCGACGAGCTGGGCCTGGCGCCCATCAGCTTCGTGGGCCACGGCATCGGCGTGTTCCTCCACGAGGAACCCTACCTGGGGCGGTACGGCGAGAAGACGCTGGAGCAGGGCATGGTGCTGGCCATCGAGCCCCTGGTCTATATCCCCGGGCGCATGGGGCTCCAGAACAAGGACATGCTGCTGGTGACCCGGGACGGGTGCGAGCTGCTCTCGGACGTCACCGCCACCGACAGGCTCATGGAGGTCGGCTGACCGCGGCGAGCGGACCCGCCCATCGGAGCGAAGATGAAGATCCAGTCCATCGAGACCATCCCCGTCAGGCTGCCGACGCGGCGGCCCCACCAGTGGGCGAACCTCAAGACGCCCATCGGCGTCTATCTCCTGGTCAGGCTGGAGACCGACGACGGCTGGACCGGCCTGGGCGAAGCCCCGGCCCTCAAGGACTGGGGCGGCGACCACATGCGGTATTACGGCGAGACCCCCTCCTCCGCGGCCAACGTCATCCGGGACATCCTGGCGCCGAGCCTCGCGGGCGAGGACCCGCGGCGCATCGAGTGGCTCCACACCCTGATGGACCGGGCCGTCAAGGGATACCCCTACTCCAAGGCGGCCATCGACATGGCCCTCCACGACGTGGCGGGCAAGGCCGCGGGAGTGCCGGCCTACCAGCTCCTGGGAGGGATGTACCGGGAATCGGTCCCCGTCTCCCACAGCATCGGGCTCATGGACATGGACGAGGCGGTGGACGAAGTGCTGCGCGTGAAGGCGGAAGGGATCAAGACCATCAAGCTCAAGGGAGGCGTGGAGCCTGGGCGGGACGTCGAGCTGCTCCGGCGCGTCCGGGAAGCGCTGGGACCGGAGATGAACCTGACCGTGGACGCCAACAACGGCTACCGGTCCGCCAAGGAAGCGGTGCAGACCACCCGGGCCATGGAGCCATACGGCATACTCTACATGGAGCAACCGGTGGAGGGGCTGGACGCCATGGCCGAGGTCACCCGGAGAGTGGACACGCCGATCATGGCCGACGAGAGCGCCTGGACCACCTGGGACGTGCTGGAGATCATCGAGAAGAGGGCCGCGGACATCATCTCCATCTACGCAACCAAGCCCGGCGGCCTGCTCAAGGCCAGGAAGGTGGCCGCCATCGCCGAGGCCGCGGGGTTCCCGTGCAACGTCAACGGCTCGGTGGAGATGGGGGTGGGCAACGCCGCCAACGTCCACTTGGCCGCCTCCACCGGGGCGGTGAACCTGGCCTGCGTCATACCGGTCACCACCCCGGACGCGGAAGCCGCGGGGCGCACCGCGGGCATCTACTACAAGGACGACATCGTCACCGAGCCGTTCGAGTTCGCCGACGGCGCGGTCAAGGTCCCCCACCGGCCGGGGCTGGGCGTCGAGCTGGACGAAGAGAAGGTGGAGCGTTACCGGCTGGACCGGGGCTGAGTCCGTGGCGCCGCCATGACCGTCAGCAAGGTGGCCGTCCTCGGGGCGGGCAACGGCGGCTGCGCCACCGCCGCGGACCTGGCCATCCGGGGGTTCGAGACCCGGCTCTATTCCCGTTCCGAGCGGACCCTGGAACCCATCCGGCGCCGCGGCGGCATCGAGCTGGTGGAGCAAGGCAGGGAGGCCTTCGCCCGCCCCCAGTTGGTGACGTCGGCGCTGGACGAGGCCGTGGCCGGCGCGGACCTGGTCGTGGCCGCGGTCCCGGCCGTGGCCCACGGCTTCCTGGCCCGCGCCCTGGCGCCGCTCCTGGGCGAGGACCCCATCGTGCACCTGAACCCGGGACAGACCGGGGGCAGCCTGCACTTCGTGCGCGAGCTTCGGCGGGCCGGCTGCGAGCGCCCGGTGCGGTGCTGCGAAACGGTCACCCTCACCTGCATCTGCCGCATGGCCGGCCCGGCCCGGGTGGAGGTCTATCGGCGCACCACGAACCTCCTGTGCGCGGCGTTCCCCGGGGAGCTCGCGCCGGACGTCCTGCCCGAGGTCGCCGCGGCGTTCCCCAACGTGGCGGCCGCGGAGAACGTCATGGAGACCGGCCTGTCCAACATCAACGCCGTCATGCATCCCGCGGGCATGGTGGCCAACGCGGGCTGGATCGAGCAGCACACCGGCGATCTGTCGTTCTACGGGCAAGCGGTCTCGCCCGCGGTGGCGCGCCTCATGGAGGCGGTGGACCGGGAACGCTTGGCCATCGTGCGCGGGCTGGACCTGCCGCAGCGCACTTTCGTCGAGATCTTCCACGCCGCGGGGCTGACCTCCGAAGCCGCCCTCCGAAGCGGCTCGGTCTTCCGGGCCATCCGGGAAAGCGGGCCCAACCGGACCATCGCCGCACCCACGAGCCACGACCACCGCTACCTGCACGAAGACGTGGCCTACGGCCTCGTGCCCATGGCCGAACTGGGCAGGCTCCTGGGAGTCGAGACCCCCGCCATCGACGCCCTCGTCACCCTGGCCTCGGAAATCAACCGCCGGGACTACCGTCGCGACGGCCTGACCCTGGAACGGATGGGACTCCGGGACGCCGCGGCCGCGGACCTGCAGGCCATCCTGGCGCATGGGTTCCGTTGAGGGAAACCCTGAACGATTACCCCATTTCTGAACGATTACCCCGTTCGTCCTGAGCGTAGCGAAGCGAAGTCCTCCATTCATCCTGAGCGTAGCGGAGCAGAGTCGAAGGACGCGCTTTCCCACAGGGAGAGGAAATTCCAGCCGGAATCGATCAGACGTTCCTGATGTTCGGGGGCCGGGATGCGTGGTGCGACGCCGCCGTCGAGGCCAAGCCCGCGCAATGTCTTCTCCCATCCGTAGCGATGCGCTATAGGGAGACCCTGAACACCATGGCGCACGACTGGACGGAAATCCGGGACTACGAGACGCCGCCCGCGCAACTCGCCCGCGCCGAGTTGCGCGCTCTCTCCCAAGTCTGGCGGGAGCAGCGCCAACGGCTGGCCCAGGGAGACGCCTTCCGGCGCTTCGAGGAGCGTCTGAAACGCGAATGGGCCATCGAGACCGGGTTGATCGAGCGGCTCTACACCCTCGATCGGGGCGTCACGGAACTGTTGATCGAGCACGGCGTCAAGGCCGCGCTGATTCCGCACGAGAGCACACGGGACCCGGATTCCGTCGTGTCGATGATCGAGGACCATCGAGAAGCGGTAGAGGGCGTGTTCGAGTTCGTCAAAGGCGTCCGCTCGCTGTCCACCGGCTACGTCAAGGAGTTGCACGCCCTGATGACGCGGCATCAGGAGACGGTGGAGGGCGTGGACGCCTTCGGCAGGGAGATACGGGTTCCTCTCCGCCGCGGGGACTACAAACTCCAGCCCAACAATCCTGTGCGCCCCGACGGAACAGTGCACCACTACTGCCCGCCCGAACACGTCGCCTCGGAGATGGAGCGGCTCATCGCAATGCATCTGGGTCACGGCGACGTCGCTCCGGAAGTGGAGGCCGCATGGCTGCACCATCGCTTCACCCGGATACACCCCTTCCAGGACGGCAACGGGCGCATCGCCCGCGCCCTGGCGACCCTGGTGTTCGTCAAGGCAGGATGGTTTCCGCTGGTGGTCCGGAACCGGGACCGGGCGCGCTATATCGACGCCCTGGAAGCCGGGGACGCCGGAAACCTGGCGGATTTGGTAGAGTATTTTGCCGGCCTGCAAAAAGACGCATTCATGGGCGCCCTCGGCATCTCCGAAGACGTGCTCGAATCCCGCCGCGTGGATGACGCCATCAAGTCCATCGGGCGGCAGTTGGCAAGACGCCGGGATTCACTCATGCCCGAGCAGGAATCCGTGAAGTCCGTCGCCGCCCATCTGTGCCGCCTGTCCAAACGGCGTCTCGACGAAGTGGCCGACAAACTACGCGCGACCACGCAAGACGTTCTCGAGCACGCCGAGTTCTCCGCGGACAGCGCCGTGGACGACGAACGAAGCCACTACTATCGCAACCAGATCATCGAGACCGCAAAAATACTGGGTTATTTCGTCAACACGCAAATCTACCGCGCATGGTCGCGCTTGGTCATCAGGAACGCCAACCAGACGGAACTGCTGATCGCGTTCCATGGCGTCGGACACGAGTTCCGGGGAGTGCTGGCCTGTTCCGCCACCTGGTTCCAGCGGGTGGAAACGGGAGATGGGCAAAGCGAACCCGGACCGGTGACTCCGGTGACGGACGAGGTGTTCCAGATCAACTACAAGGAATCGCAACAGGAGGCAGAGGAGCGTTTTCTCCCCTGGCTGGAGAGCGCCATCCTCCGCAGCCTGGAGTTGTGGCGATCCAACGCGCTCTGAGGCGCGAGCGCTCGGAGACCGCGGCGCGTTGGCCCACCCGATAACCGGGAGTTGACCCATGAACGCCGGACTGTGCTTCGACGGTTTCTATTCGATCCGGGAGATGATCGAGCTGGCGCGGATGGCGGACGAGACCGGCATGGATTCCATCTGGATGTCCGACCACATCTGCTTCCGGGACTCCATCGCTTCGGCCACCGCCCTCCTCGGGGCCACGCGGCGCATCACGGTGAACCCCGCTCCCCTGAGCCCCTACACGCGGCACCCCATGGTCACCGCCATGGCGCTGGCCACCATGGACGAGTTCGCGCCCGGCAGGGTGGCGGCCACCGCGGGCACAGCCAATCCCACCGCCCTCCGGGAGATCGGCATCGACGCCGACCGGATGATCGATACCATGCGCGAGTACATGACGGTGCTGCGCCGGCTGCTGGCGGGGGAGACCGTGGAGTTCCACGGCGAGGTCTTCACCTTCCGGGGAGCCCGCATGGGGCTCACACCGGGGAGCCCCATCCCCATCTACATGACCGCGGTGCGCCCCCGGATGCTGCGCCTGGCCGGCGAGATGGGCGACGGCGTGCTCCTGTCCGCGGGCTGCACGCCCGCCTACATCGAACGCTGCGTCCGGGAGTTCCGCAAGGGCGAATCCCGCGCCGGCGCGCCGAGCGGGCGGAAGGCGGCGGGCTTCATCGCGGCCTCGGTGGCGGACGACCCGCGGGAAGCCATGGATGCGGCCCGGACCTTCCTGGCCTACATCTTCCGCAACCCGCACCACGAGGAGAACATCCGGCTCGGCGGCGGCGCGGTGGACCGGGAGCGCTTGGCGGACGCGGTGGGCCGAAGGGACTGGGACGAAGCAAAGGGCCTCATCAGCGACGAGGTGGTCCACGCCCACTCCCTTTCCGGGACCCCCAAGGACTGCCGCCGGCGCCTGGACGAGTTCGTCCGGGGCGGCCTGGACCTGCCGCTGCTCATGCCCCTGGGCGCCCAGGAACAGCGCAAGCGCGTGGTGGCCCTGGCCCGGGACGAATAGCCTGGGGAACGTCTGGATAAACGAGAGATGGGGGATGGATTCCCTCGCCCTGACCCTCGACCCCCGTTCGTCCTGAGCGAAGCGAAGTCGAAGGACGCGCTCATGCTCTCTGTCCAATTGCACCGCGGCGAGCTACTGCCAACCACTCGGGAGAGCCTACTTCAAGTTTTGTATCATCGCTCATATTTCAAATGTATCACATGTTCGTCAAAATAGCAACCCCGCGCCAACTCGCCAATTGATACTTGAAGGAATTAGTTCGTATCGCACTTTCAGGGGCACCTTGACTTTGATGGATTGTATGCTTAGCTTCCAGTATTCCATTTGAAAAAGGGGATACGACTATGCATCCTGATTACAAGTTGGTCAGCATCAAGAAAGAACTGCTTGATGTGGCGGTGGAAGCCTACTCGGAACGCCATCAGTCCGTGCAGGTCACAAACTCGGCGGTGGTTCGTCAGGCCATCAACTAGTGGCTTGACCACGGCGCAGAGGACGATGACGCTTGACGGTCCACGGCGCCGCCCTCCGAAGCCCGCTCTACCTGGCGCGGGGGCGGGTCTTGACAAGGGAGGGGTTGTCGTATAGACGGGATTTCCCTTGCTGTGGTAGGGGGCTGCGAGGGCTTGGGGCGTGCAGTCTCCACTACCGGGGAGGACATCAACCTCGTTACCTTCTCTCTTGCACGCCGCCACCATGAACGGCAGTAGGGCTTCGGAGAGCCTGACTAACGGGAAGGAGGGAACCAATGGAAACACAAAATGAAATGCGGATGAAAATTGTGGGCAAGGCGATAGAGGACGCAGACTTCCGAGCCCGGTTGCTTAGTGACCCGAAGGGAGCCATCGGGCAGGAGTTCGGCGTCACTATTCCGGCGTCCATCTCCGTCGAAGTCCACGAAGAGAGCGCCGATGTTGCGCATCTGGTACTGCCACCCACCAGCAGGCTGAACGAGGGCGATTTGCAGGCGGTCGCTGGCGGTACCGACTTCTGGGAATATATGAGAATATTCTATCCCGAGTATTGGCGTCATGACCCTGAGGGCCGCTTTTGACCCCAACCGAAGACGCCGCCCACGGACGCCCAGGAACGCCGTGGGCGGCGTCTTCTCTCCATCCCTTCCCATCTCACCTTGACCGGCTTCCCGCGTCCCCACGGGCTTCCCACCGCTTCCAGGGACGGCTTCCCTGACGGCGCCTCGAAGACGGCACCCGGACCCCACGGGCTGACCCCGGAGACGGCGCATGCGAGGTCCCCGGAACCTTCCCAGGGACCCGATTTTCCCGCCAGTTTCCCCTTGACTTCCGGGAAAGCCCGATGTAGAAGAAACCTTAAGGAAATCAAAGACTTGGATTGACTTGGGGAAAGTGCGTCTCTTCAACACCACCGGTCCCGTGGATGCGCGGGACCACTACTGCATTCCACCGCTGGAGCGCCTCGACGCCGACCACGTGCTGCGCCTGATCGGCCAGCGGCGGTATTTCGTGCTGCACGCGCCGCGGCAGACCGGCAAGACCTCCGCGCTGCTGGCGTTGATGGAGCGGTTGAACCGCAACGGCGCCTACCGTTGCGTGCACGTCAACGTGGAGAGCGCCCAGGCGGCGCGGGAAGACGTGGGCGCGGCCATGCGGGCGATCCTCAACCACATGGCGCTCCGGGCGTGCGCTACGATGGACGACGACTTCGTGGCCCGCATCTGGCCGGAGGCCCTGGACCGAGCCGGACCTTACGGCGCCTTCGAGGAGGTTCTGAGCCGCTGGGCGCAGGAGGACCGGATCCCTCTGGTGCTCCTGGTGGACGAGATCGACGCGCTGCTGGGCGATACCCTCCTGACGGTCCTGCGGCAACTCCGGGCCGGGTACGACCAGCGCCCGCAACGCTTTCCCCAGAGCGTGATCCTTTGCGGCGTGCGCGACGTGCGGGACTACCGGATCCACTCGCTCGGCGAAGGCGCGCTGGTGACCGGCGGCAGCGCCTTCAACGTCAAGGCCGCTTCGTTGCGCCTCGGGGACTTCTCCGAAGCCCAGACCCGGGCGCTGCTGGCGCAACACGCCGCGGAGACGGGCCGTGTGTGGCGCGACGACGCCGTGGCCCTCATCTGGGAGCTGACCCGGGGCCAGCCGTGGCTGGTGAACGCCCTCGGCGCGGAGATCGTGGACCATGCCCCCGAAGCCTCCGACCCCATCGACGTGGAGGCGGTGCAACGGGCCCGCGAGCGGTTGATCCTGCGCCGCGACACGCACCTGGACCAGCTCGCGGACAAGCTCCGGGAAGAACGCGTGCGCCGGGTGGTGGAACCCATCCTGAGCGGCATCCCCTCCACCGACTCCATTCCGCCCGACGACCTGCAGTACGCGCGCGACCTGGGGCTGGTGGCGCGAGACGATCCCGTAGCCATCGCCAACCCCATCTACCGGGAAGTGATCCCCCGGGACCTCACCTACACCACCCAGGCCATGAACATCCATCACGAGCCCGCATGGTACGTGGACGACGACGGCGGGCTGCGGACGAACGGGCTGCTGGCCGCGTTCCAGACGTTCTTCCGCGAACACTCGGAGCACTGGATGGAGCGGTTCCAGTACCGGGAGGCCGGACCGCAGTTGTTGTTGCAGGCGTTCCTGCAGCGCGTCGTCAACGGCGGCGGGCGCATCGAGCGCGAGTACGGACTGGGGCGCATGCGGACGGACCTGCTGATGGTCCGGCCGGTGGCGGGAGACGCCGACCGGACGCAGAAAATCGTCATCGAGTGCAAGGTGCTGCACCGGGGCCTCGACGAGACCCTCCGGCAGGGTCTCACGCAAACACGCGCCTACATGGACCGTTGCGCCGCGACCGAAGGACACCTGGTGATCTTCGACCGCACCCGGGACAGGTCATGGGACGAGCGGGTGTACCGCCGCGAAGAAACGGAAGGCGGAGCGCCGGTCACGGTGTGGGGCATGTGACAATGGGTCAAAGCAGGGTTCCGTCGTTGCCTCCGGTCCGCATCAAGGTTATGAAGGCGTCATGGCGCACGAGTACCTGAAGGGACTGGCGGAGCGGTGCGAGGGGAAGCTCCCCGGGATGATCGAGGTGCGGCGCAGCCTGCACCGGCATCCGGAGGCGGGGTGGACCGAGTTTCGTACCACTGGCATGGTGGTCCGGCGGCTGCGGGAGCTCGGGTACCGGGTGGAGACGGGAGCGGACTGCGTTCGTGCGGACGCGGTGCGCGGGTGGCCGGATGAGCAGGCGGTGCGGGAGAGCCGCGCCCAGGCGGGCGCGTTGGGCCGGGAGGTGGAGACGCCCGGGGCCGTGGGCATCCTGGAGCGCGGCTCCGGCCCTACCGTGGCGCTGCGCTTCGACATGGACGCCACCGAGGTGGCCGAGTCGTCCGAGGCCGGGCACCGTCCGGCGGCCGGCGGGTTCGCTTCCGGGAAGCCCGCGGTGATGCACGCCTGCGGGCACGACGCCCACGTGGCCATCGGCCTTGGCGCCGCGGCGCTGCTGGCCGAGAGCCCGGACTGGCGGGGCCGGCTGAAGCTCTTGTTCCAGCCCGCGGAGGAAGGAGGCCGCGGCGCCCACCCCATGGTGGAGGCCGGGGTGGTGGACGACGCGGACTACTTCGCCTGCCTCCACATGGGCGGGCCCGGGCTGCCGCTGGGGGAAGTGGCCCTGGAGGCCACCCATTTCCTCTCGTCCGTCAAGATGGAGACGCGCTTCCGCGGCGCGGCCTCCCACGCGGGCGGCGCCCCCGAGCGCGGCCGCAACGCGCTGCTGGCGGCCTGCCAGGCCACCCTTGCCCTGCACGCCCTGCCCCGGCACGGCCAGGGCGCCACGTTCGTCAACGTCGGCGTGCTGAACGCGGGCACGGGAACCAACGTGGTGGCGTCCCGGGCCCATATCAAGTACGAGGTGCGCGGCGGCACGGACGAAATCTGCGATCTCATGGAGGCAGGCGCGCAGCGCTGCATCGAAGGCGCGGCCGCGCTCCAGGGGGTCGAAGCCGACACCGAGGTCACCGGCCGCACCATCGGCGGGAAGTCGGACCGGGAGCTCAAGGACCACCTGGCGGCCGTGGCCCGGGCGCTGCCCGTGGACTTTCGCGTCCACGACGCACGCCCCCTGGGAGGCGGCGAGGACGCCACCTACTTCATGCGCCGGGTCCAGGAACGAGGCGGCAAGTCCCTCTACTTCCTCCTGGGCGGGGGCGCCCCATCGGGACACCACACCGCCACCTTCGACCTGGACGAGAAGGCGTTGGCCCACGGCGCCATGCTCATGGCCGGCATGGTGCTGCGGCTGGCCGACGCGGCCTCGTGACCCCGCCGGCGGCAGGACCCCTTCCCACCGGATGACCCCCGTGACCATCCCCCACATGGACGTTGACCCCGCGGCGCTGGTGGACCTTGCCGGAGAGCTCGTCAGGATCCCGAGCTTCTGTCCGAACGAGACCCCCGCGGCCCTGTTCCTGCGGGACTACCTCTCGGACCGGGGGTACCGGGTGACCATGCAGGAGGTGGAGCCCGGGCGCCTCCAGGCCATCGCCACCCTGCCGGGTACGGGAGGCGGCCCGAGCCTCATGTTCAACGGACACATCGACATCAACTCCCTTACCCGCGGCGGCAAGCGGGACCCCTGGACTCCGGTGGTGGAGGGCGACCGACTCTACGGCCACGGGGTCCAGAACATGAAGGGCGGCGTGGCCTCCATGATCGCCGCGGCCGAAGCCGTCCGCCAGGCGGGAGTCCGGTTGCGCGGAGACCTGGTGCTGGCCTGCGTGGTGGGAGAGACCCAGGGGGGAGAAGGCACGCGCCACCTCATGGAGAGCGGCTTTCGGACTGACATGGCGGTGCTGCCCGAACCCTTCGGCCTGGGGAACCTGGTGACCGTGCACGGCGGCATCGTCCATTTCGCGGTCCACACCTACGGCGTCACCGGGCACGTCAGCAGGGTCGAGGAAACGGTCAACGCGGTAGAGCAGATGACCCGGGTCATCGAAGCCCTGCGGAGCGTCGAGTTCTCCCATACCCCGAGGGCCGACCTGCCTGCCCTGCCCCGCCTGAACGTGGGCAGCATCATCGGCGGCCGGGGCGACGGCTACGTGCTCACCGAGCCGCCCTACGTGCCCGACCTGTGCACGATCATCGTGGACGTGCACTTCGTGCCCGGACAGACCGCGGCCTCGGTCATCGCCGACGTGGAGCGCGCCCTCGACCCCCTCAAGGAGACGGACCCACGTTTCGACTACGCCGTCGAGACCCCGCCGCCCGCGTTCTTCGAGGGGTGTCGGCGGCTGGTGATGGACCCCCTGGACGTGCCCCGGGACACGCCCATCGTCCAGGCGGTGGCGCGGAACCACCGGCGGGTCACGGGCTCGCCCCCCAACCTCATCGGCGCCTGCCTGCCCATGTCCTACTCCGCGGGCGACAGTTGCTGGTTGTGGAAGCACGGCATCCCGTGCCTGCACTACGGACCCGGCGGCGGCTTCCTGGAGTCCGGCCCGGACGGCGGCTACGTCTTCATCAGCGAGATGGTGGAATGCGCCAAGGTGCTGGCCCATACCGCCATGGACGTCTGCGGCGCGGCATGAGCCACGACCCGCGGCGCGGCGCGGCCACCGGCGCGGACTTCGACGTGGGCGGAGCCGTGGACCTCCACGTCCACTGCGGACCCGAGGGCATCCCCCGGCGTTACGACGCCGTGTCCCTGGCCCTGCACGCATGCGAGTCGGGGTTGGCCGGAGTCGTGGTCAAGTCGCACATGGCGGCCACCGGGAGCTGGGCCCAGATGGCCCACCGGGTCACCGGATTCCGCCTCCACGGCTCGGTGACGCTCAACCACTACGTGGGCGGCGTCAACCCCGCGGCGGTGCGCGGCGCCTTGGGACCGTCGGAAGGCAACGAGCCCTACCTCAAGGTGGTGTGGCTGCCCACGGTCCACGCCGCGGCCCACCTCACCGCGCGCCACGGCGAAGGGGAGCAGTACGACATCCCGCCCGAGTGGTGCGGCGGCGCCGTCTCCGCCATGGCCCAGCCCCTTCACCAGGTGGAGCCCATCGACGTGCTCGCCCCCGGATGGCGGCCCCTCCTGGACGAAGTGATGCGCATCGCGGCCGGCGAAGGGCTGACGCTGGCCACCGGACACGTGGGACGGGACGAGGTGTTCCACGTGATGGAGCGGGCCGGCGCCCTCGGTGTCGAGAAGGTGGTCGTCACCCACCCCTGCTACGACCCGCCGGCCCTCGACGTCGGCGACCTAAGGGAGCTGGCCGGGGCCGGAGCGTACGTCGAACTCAGCTACGTCCTGGTGGACATGGGCGCGGTATCGTTCGCGGACACCGCCGCGGTCTTCCGGCAGGTGGGCGCCGACCGCGTGGTCCTGTCCACGGACCTGGGACAGGTGGACCGGATGAGCCCCGCGGAAGGACTGGCCAGGCTGGCCGCGGGGCTCATGGCCGAAGGCGTCTCACGGGAAGACGTGGAGACCGCCATGAAGCGCAACCCGGGACGGCTGACGGCGAGGTGACCCGGATGGAATCCCGGAGTACGTCCCACCCGGCCGCGCCTTGAGGGGACGGGAGGCTACACCCGTGGAATCCTGCCGCACAAAAGCCGGAAGACGCCAGAAATCAAAGGTCTGTCATTCCCGCGAAAGCTCACACTCGTCATTCCCGCGAAAGCGGGAATCCACTTTCATACAGGGTACCATGGGGTTTGCTCGCAGGGTCTGGATTCCCGCTTTCGCGGGAATGACGGAGGCGGGGCTTTCACGGGCGCCAGAGACGGGGCGCCCAGTGTCAAGGAACCGGGGACGGGGAATCAGGAAGGCGTTTCCACCTCGAAAGCGGTGACGTTTCGGTCTGCCTTGCTGAACTCCACGCCGATGAGACGGACGGGCTGGCCCAGGCTGCGGTACTTGTCCGCGTAGCCCTTCTCCCTGAGTTGCCGTATGGCGTCCCCGGTGGATTCCTTCTCCACGGTCTTGAACTCGAACACGTAGATATTGCCATCGAAGCGCACGGTCATGTCCGCACGCCCCGCGCTCGAACTCTCCTCGGCGATCAGGTCCAGGCCCTGGGCCGCGAAGCAGGAATAGACCACGCTGGCGTAGTAGCCCTCGTAGTCCCGGATGGGGTTCCTGACGTGCCACTCGTAGGGGATGCCGGCGAAGATGGACCGGAACAGCGCTTCCAGGCCGGCGAAGTCGTTGGCGGCCAGCAGCTTGCGAAGGGAACTCCTCCGGGCCTTCTGCCGCGAGGCGTCAGGCAGCAGGGCCAGGAGCAGGTGCCGGTTCAGGCTCTGGCGGACCTCGTGGTTGGGGTAGGCCAGGCGGTAACCGATGGACCCGTCCTGTGCATCCTCCCCGGCGATGGTGAGGTAGCCGGTCTGGAACAGCAACGCCTCGACGGCCATCTCGTCCACGTCGAAGGCCGACAGCATCTCTTCGTCGCCGACCATGCGGTCCAGGTCCAGGGAGGAGACGCGGCGCTCCATCAGGGCATTGACGAGGAAGCTGGGGGAGCCGGTCTCGAACCAGTGGGCTTGGAACTCGCGGGTGTCGAACAGCAGCAGGACGTCGAAGGGGTTGTAAACCTTCTCGTCGCCCCGCCAGGAGTAGCCGTTGTACCAGCGGCGTATCTCGTCCCGGTCCAGGCCGGGCAGTTCGGGCGCGAACACGGCGTCCAGGTCCCGGTCCGTGTAGCCGCAGACCGCGGAATAGCGCGGGTCCAGGGTGATGTCTTTCAGGTTGTTCAACCCGGAGAAGAGGCTCACCTTGGAGAACTTGCTGACCCCGGTGAGCAAGGTGAACTTGATGTGCGGGTCACAGTCCTTGATGACGGAGTACAGCCCGCGCAGGTAGTCCCGGTTGGCCTTGGCCACCTCCGGGGTCCCCAGGGCGTCGAGTATGGGCTTGTCGTACTCGTCCACCAGCACCACCACACGGCGCCCCGTGCTTTGGTGCAGCGACCGGACGAGACGCCGGAGGCGGGCCGGACCGCTGCCGGCCCGTGCGTCCATGCCGGCGCTCTTCTCCAGGTCGTCGAACTGGTCCGTCACGTCTTCCTCCAGCCAGTCCGGGTCCTTGTAGTTGCCGCTGCCGAAGCTCAACCGCACCACGGGGAAGCGCGCGTCCCAGTCCCAGTGGTCGTGGATGGCGAGTCCCCGGAAGAGTTCCTCGCTGCCCTCGAAGAGTTCCTTGATGGTGTCCAGCAGGAGGCTCTTGCCGAAGCGCCGGGGTCGGGAGAGGAAGTACTGCTCGCCTTCGTCCACCAGCCGCCGGACCCAGGGGGTCTTGTCCACGTAGTAGCAGCCGCCCTCCCGGATCTTGCGGAAAGTCTGGACGCCGATGGGCAGCTTGCGCTTGGCGGCGCCATCACCGGGAACGCTCATGGGGACAGCATAGTCCCATGCCAAGGCGAGGTCAAAGCCGAAAGGACGGCCGCACACGCTTCCCAAATCGAGGCGCCTTGAGTCGGAACAAGGTAACGGGGTCAGCGCTTGGGCAACATCGCCCCCGCCCCGAGCGGCCCAAGCCGGTACTTTGCTCAATTGCAAATCGAGTGCGCGAACCTGCCGGTAAAACTCCCTTCTCGAAGCTCTCCATCAGAAAAACAGGCAGGCACCGACCGCGTGGTCCTGTCCACGGACCTGGGACAGGTGGACCGGATGAGCCCCGCGGAAGGACTGGGCAGGCTGGCCGCGGGACTCATGGCCGAGGGCGTCTCACGGGAAGACGTGGAGACCGCCATGAAGCGCAACCCGGGACGGCTGGCGGCGAGGTGACCCGGGTGGAATCCAGGAGGGCGCCCCACCCGGCCGCGCCATGAGGGGACGGAACGCTACAGCCGTGAAATCCTGCCCACATTCCCGCGAAAGCCTAACCGTCATTCCCGCGAAAGCGGGAATCCATCCATTCTTATGCAAACTCCCCATGTTTCCATCCTTCCGACCCAAACCCCATGACGCCTTGCAATCACTGTGGACCAATTGGTTGAATACGAGGTCCCTGACTACATGAAAAGCGCTATCCAGAGAAAAAAGGTGGTCAAGAAGTAGAAGCGGGCATGGAAGTTTGTACAACGAGATTCCCGTCCCCGCTTCCACGAGGACATGGTTTCGCAGGAATGACGGGGTAGGCGTCTGCGGAGCAATGACGGCATGACCCCTGTCCTCCTCTTTCCTTCCTACCTTGCCCACTCGAATTCCTGAAGAGCCCCATTTGAAAGGGGATACGATTATGCATCCTGATTACAAGTTGGTCAGCATCAAGAAAGAACTGCTTGATGTGACGGTGGAACCCTACTCGGAACGCCATCAGTCCGTGCAGGTCACAAACTCGGCGGTGGTTCGTCATGCTCTCAACTACTGGCTTAACCACGGCGAAGAGGACGATGACGCCTAATGGGTTGACGCCGCGGGCTGGATTGTGTATGGACGGGTCCGGGGAGCGGGTTCACGCCGCCATTGTCAAAGTCCCTTACCGGAACGACGCCGCTCCCCACCTTGTAGGCTGACTAACCAGAGGAGGGCGGAATGAAAGCGTTGCTGGCCTTGGCGTTGATGCTGACGTTGCTGGCCATCGGGAAGAGCGTTCATGCTGACAAGTTACATGATGCGGCAGCGGCGGGCGATGTGGCTTCAATCCAGACGATGTTGAAGGCAGGGGCCAACGTCAACGCCAAGAACAAGAAGGGATTTACGGCTTTGCACGATGCGGCGTGGGAAGGACAGGTTGCGGCCATTGATGCCCTGTTGGAGGCCGGAGCTAACGTCCACGCCGAGGACAAGAACGGAAGAACGGCTTTGCACCATGCGGCGCGCAAAGGACAGGTAATGGCCATTGATGCCCTGTTGAAGGCCGGGGCCAATATCAACGCCGAGGACAAGCACGGATGGACAGCTTTGTCTCGGGCAGCGAGCAAAGGACAGGTAACGGCCATTGATGCCATGTTGAAGGCTGGGGCTAACGTCCACGCCGAGGACAAGAACGGATTGACAGCTTTGCACCATGCGGCGGCCAACGGACAGGTTGCGGCCATTGATGCCATGTTGGAGGCTGGGGCCAATATCAGCGCCAAGAACAAGAACGGATTGACGGCTTTGCACTATGCGGCGGCCAACGGACAGGTTGCGGTCATTGATACCCTGTTGAAGGCCAGGGCTAACGTTCACGCCAAGGACACGAACGGATTGACGGCTCTGCATTTTGCAGCGCCCAAAGGACAGGTAACGGCTATTGATGCCCTGTTGAAGGCCGGGGCCAATATCAACGCCGAGGACAAGCACGGATGGACGGCTTTGTCTCGGGCAGCGAGCAACGGACAGGTAACGGCCATTGATGCCCTGTTGAAGGCTGGAGCCAATATCAACGCCAAGGCCGAGGAGGGAGAGACGGCCCTGCATTGGGCAGCGAGCAAAGGACAGGTAACGGCCATTGATGCCCTGTTGAAGGCTGAAGCCAATATCAACGCCGAGGCCGAGGAGGGAAGGACGGCCCTGCACTATGCGGCGGCTGATGGACAGGTAACGGCTATTGATGCCCTGTTGAAGGCTGGAGCCAATATCAACGCCGAAGACAAGCACGGATGGACGGTTTTGCACTATGCGGCGTGGCAAGGACATGCTGCGGCCATAGAGGTTTTATTGAGAACCGGGGTCAACGTCAACGCCAAGAACACGGACGGAAAGACGGCTTTTGACCTTGCGGCGAGCAGTGGATATGCTGCGGCCGTAAGGAAAGCCGCAGAGAGTGTCGGAGATAAGGAAGCCGTAGAAAGGGTCAAGGCAGCCGCAGAGAAGGCCAAGGAAGCCGAGAGGCTCAGGAGGGCGGCCTGTCCCTTCCGGGTCTGCATGGGAGATCGCATCAGGTCTATACCAGCATCCGAAAAGTGGGGAGAAGAAACGCGCACCTATAGAGGTAGTCTCCCCTTTGAAAAATACACAGTTCAAGGGACGCGGAAAGGTGGGGTCTGTGCCTTTCGTGCTAACGGATGGTTTCATACCAAAGAACGCGCTTTAAGCGAATATGACAGGGTGCTGACCTTGTTAACTGACAAGTACGGAAAGCCTGACAAGGAAAAACCTGAATCGGGGTTGTTCGGTCGGCAGTCGTCTTCGGAATACCCGGAAGCGCGATGGTTCCCGAAGTCGAACCCAAGCAAGCTCATGGAGTTTGCCCTTTGGGTCACAAAAGTAGGAACAGATATTCTTCCCAATAACCACCTGCTTGGTTTATCGTATTGGTTTGAAAACCATGACGAATGTAAGAAAGCTAAGAAACCCGAAGATGGAGACCTCTAGGCTTTGACGGCAGGGACGGGAGGTTTGAAATGAAAGCGTTGCTGGCCTTGGCGTTGATGCTGGCCATCGGGAACACGGCCGCGGCGGGTCTCTTGGGGGTCAGCATGGGAGACCCCATCAAGCCGGATGACGGATGGAGTGCTGGAGGGTATGGACAGGAAACGCGAGAGTATAAAAGTAGTCTTAACCTTGGGAGACTCTTAATCGGAGGTACGCGGGACGGTGGGGCCTGTGAAGTTGCGGCTATCTGGTCAGAATCTAGCATAGAAGAGGCTAAAGGCAATATAGCAATAACAGCGATGTTTTTAGCCTCCAAGTATGGAGAGCATGACAAGGAAGAAACCTCCGAAACAGCATCCGAAGCGCGGTTGTCTATGCGATGGTTCATATCCGACTCCGATACGAACCCGGACAATATCGACGAGATTTTGTTTAGTATTTCGAGGTCGAAATCAGGTACAGATATTGAAAACTTCGAGATGGTGATAACCTACTGGTTCAAAAATCATCACGAATGCAGAAAGGCCAAAGAAGGCGAACTCGGGCTTTGACGGCAAGGACAACGTGATTGCCAGCCTGACCCCAACTGGAGACGCCGCCCCGGATGCCCAGGAAAGCCGTGGGCGGCGTCTCGACCCCCAACCCTTCCTATCCTACTGGCCAGTCTCTCCCGCGTCGCTACGGGCTTCCCACGGCTTCCAGGGACGGCTTCCCACGGCGCCTCGAAGACGGCCCCCGCGAGGTCCCCACGGGCTGACCCATGACGGACGCCCTCGACGCCGCCCCGGACCTTGCCCGCGAAGCCTGACCCCGGACCCTGCCAGAGACCCCGGCCCCCACGTGGATCGCCGTCTCTCTGGCTACCGGCAGGGACCCCGGAGACGGACCCCCGAAGACGCCGCCCACGCTTCCCCACGGTGCCCAGGATGGACGTTTGCTGGTTGCCCTTGCCAAACCACCTTGCCGGGGTCAAGGCGTCCCCACGGGCTGACCCCGGACGGATCCCGGAGACGGCACCCGCGAGGTCCCCGGATGGACGCCCTCGACGGCGCCCGGATGGACCCCGGAAGGACCCCGATTTTCCCGGATTTTCTGCCGGTTTCCCCTTGACTTTTGGGAACCCCCGATGTAGGAGAAACCTTAAGGAAGTCAAAGACTTGGAGTTAATCCAGGAAATCTGGACAACCGGGGCAAGGGGCTCTCCAGACTTTCACGGCAAGGTCGCCGCAACGGTCACCAAGCCATCTCCAGGCACTCCAGCACCTGCGAGGCCGAGTGGATCTTCTTGGGGTTGTTGTGGGTGCTGATGTCGTCCAGGGCCGCTTCGGCCAGGGACGGCAGCGCGTCCCGCGGGATGTCCAGGTCCCGGAGCCGCAACGACAGCCCCATCTCGACGTTCATTTCGTACACCACTTCCGGGGCCCGGGCCGCGGCCTTCCCGTCGTCCGGTTCGCTTACCCCCATGGCCCGGGCGATGCGGGCCATGGCCTCGGTGGTGCCGTCCAGGTTCCAGCGCATGGCGTAGGGCAGCATCAGCGCATGGATGTGGGCGTGGGGGACGGTGAACCGCCCGCCCACCACGTGCACGATGCCGTGGTGGATGCCGGTCCAGGCGCTATAGACCCCCATGCTCGAGAGGCACGCGGCCACCTGCATCTCCCCGATGGCCTCCAGGTCGTCCATGTCCGCCACCAGACGCGGCAGGTAGGCGGCGATGGGTCCCACCGCGGCCAGGCAGTAGGCTTGGCTCAGCACCTGGGTCTGGGTCGAGTAGATGGCCTCCACACAGTGGGCCAGGGCGTTCATGCCGGACGCGGCCAGCAGCCTGGGCGGGGCGGTCTGCGCGGCTTCCGGGTCCAGCAGCACCACCCGGGGCGACAGCTTGGGGTCGGCGAGGATGAGCTTGTGGCCCGCTTCGGCCAAGCCTGCGGAATAGCTGTACTCGCCCCCCGAGAAGGTGGTCGGGATGGCCACGTGGGGCAGCTTGGGCGCCGGCATGTCCGGGACTTCCTTGCGGTCAGGCGGTATGAAGTGGGTGGCCAGGCTCTTCAGCGGACGGCCTTCGGCCAGGTACGCGGCCATGCCCTTGGCGGTGTCGATGGAGCTGCCGCCGCCCACGCTGACGAAAGCGTCCGCGGACGCCGCGGACGCCTGCCCTGCCGCGGCCACCACCGAGTCCGTGGGCGAATGGGGCTTCACCGTGTCGAAGACCCCGACGCAGAGGCCGCCCAGAGCCGAACGCACCGCGTCCAGCAGGTACGTCCGGGCGATGGAAGGCGAGGTCACCACGAACACCCGGCTCGCGCCCAGCCGCCGGACCTCGTCCGCCAACCGGCCTACCGTCCCGCGACCGAAGACGATGCGCTCCACGCGAGGATTGCTGTACTCGAAAGCTGAAACCGCCATCCGTTCCCCCTTGGTTCTTCCCGGACCGAACAGGGTTTCCCCTGAGTGAACCGCGAGTGTACAGGACCGCCGGACGCCGGACAAACCGCCCGGTGCTCGCAAGGCCCGGATGCGTCAACCGCCCAGGCTGAGCACCCACACCCCGCCGACGATGAGCAGGGCCGCCAACCCGTCCCGGAGGGTGACCGTCTCCAGCGCCTTCAGCGTGAAGTGCGACAGCACGAAGGTAACCAGCGGCGAGATGCGCCATATGGGCGCCACCAGCACTGCGGGGGCGATCAGCAGGGCCTGGTAGGTCAGGAGGGAGGCCGCGGCCTCGGTGACGCCGGTGACGGAGAAGAGGACCGCGCTCCTCAACGGAACCTTCTCCCGTCGGGCATGGATCCCCAGCAAGGGACCCGCAGTGAACATGAAGACCAGCGAGACCACGTGGTTGATGAGCGTCCCCAGAGCGGGCAGCGCGGCGCCCAGGAGCCCCCATTTCTTGAAGATGGGATTGACGCCGAAGGCCAGCGCGGACAGCAGCGGGTACATGAAGTAGCTCAGGCGGCCGGGCCCCTCGGACCCTTCCCTGGGGGCGGCGCTGAGCAGCAGCACGCCGGCCACGATGACCACGACCCCCAGCAGGATCTCCCAACCCACCCGCTCCCCCAGCAGGGCCGCGCCCAGGAACACGGTGATGAGCGGCGACGAGTTCTTCACCGTCACCGACTTGGACGCGCCCACGCTGTCGATCCCCCGGTTGAGGAAGATCTTGCCCAGGGCCGCGGCCACGCCCGTAAGGCCGAAGGCAAGCAGCGCCCGCCAGCCCAGGGACACGAACTCGCCCCTCCATGCGGTGATCAGGAGCAGGGCGCCGGTGGACGCATACTGGGAAACCAGCGTCGCCATGCTGACGCTCGACGCGACCATGCCCTGCTTGAGCAGGGAAGGGCCGACGCCCCAGATGATACCGGCAGCAAGGGCGTAGAGCACGCCCCGGGCAACTTCATCGGTCATGGGACTCCGACTTGCGCGATGCAGACGCGGGCTCGGCGCGGCAGGAGACGGAGGCCCCGCGGCGCGGCAAGACCAGGGTTGCGTTCACCGCACGAACTCAACGGACCACGGTCACTGGAATGCCAAGGTCCAGTTGCGCCCAGGCGCGGTCCGCAGTGACCACAGGAAGCCCCGTCTCGACCGCCAGTGCCAGGCAGGCGCGGTCCCCGAGGGAGAGGCCCAGCTTGCGCGTCTGACGGCGCAACAACCCGGCGCGCCGCGCCTGCGCCGCGTCCATCGGAAGCACCGTCAACGGAAGCGCGTCGAGCACGGCGACGGCATCGCCGTCATCGTGGCCCTTGTCCACCAGTTTCGACAGGACCTCGGAAAAATTGGCGGCGCTGATCGAACCCCCCGTCAGGACAGCCTCGACCCTCTCCGCTCCGGCCTCCCCGTTGATCACCGTAAGCACTGCGGACGAATCGAGGACGACGCTCATCGGTCATCCTCACGCCGCGCCTCGGCCCGCCTTTCGACAATCAACTCATCGACCAGGGAAACGCCGTCGGGCGCCTTCTCCCGCACCATCCGCTGCAACTTGAAGATGGCCGCCTTCGGCGTCAACACCCTCAACTCCCCTTCGACCACGCGCGCCGTCAGATGGCCGCTTTCGTCGATGAGCATCGCCGCGCGCATCTCGGCAGGGATGACGACCCGTCCGTCTTCGGCAACGCGGAGTTTCTGCGACGCGACGTCTCCCGGCCGGTCGGGAGCCCCGGACCGAGCCGGAGCAGCCGCGGCCTTCCCCCGCTCTCGCGCCAGAACGTTGTGCACGTGCTGGTAACGCTTGCCCAGGAACCTGGCGATGTCGGCGCGCGCATATCCGGCGCCGTCGAGTGCGCGAATCTTGGCGGATATGGACGGCAGCCCTTCCACGACGCGGTTCATCTCGACGGAATCGGTTCGCATCGATCCCTCCACCGGATCCACGAGCGGGCGAACGATACCCCGCTGGTGTTTCACCCCATCCTTTGGCATCCAACCATGGATAATTCCAGAACGACGACGCGTTGTCAAAGCACTTCACGGCGACGGCGCAACAACGCCTTCCGGCAGCGCGCTCGTACCCAGGTAGAGACTCGTCATGGATCCGGTCAGCGTCGGTCACCGAGCACCGTATCGGCAATGGAGTCGCCTCGTATGCGGACCGGAGTAAATCCGGTGGCGGCGCGACCCGTAGTCTCCGACTGGAACGGCGTAAACCGGAGCACCAACTCGCAACGGTCCGGATCGAAGTAGCCCGCGTCCGCGTCTTCTCGGACCTTCCTCCCTTGGTCCGTATAGCGGATACTCACCTGGGGATTGCGGTCGCCTACGGGCAGATGCCTCAACCCCTCCAAGAGCGGCGGCAGGGTCAAGGTCGGCAGGCTGGCGAGGCTCTCTTCGATATCCCTCTGGATGTCGCGTATCTTCACGGTCTCCTCCAATGATCAAGCGCTTGCGATGGATGAAAACGTCCTGGAAATATCAAGGAACGCCTGATCGATGCGGCTTTCCCTCGGGAAAGGGCGTCCTTCGACTTCGCTTCGCTACGCTCAGGACGAACGGGAGGGTTGTTCAGGGGTTCCTCAAGACAATTTCCTCATCTTTCCGAAAATAGCACGGCTTCCGGGAATGTCGAGAGAAGACGTCATGGTTCCGGTTTCGGCTACGCCGGTTCAGGGTGTATAGTCCAGAGAGTCGGGGCGAAAGGCCCGATGACGGGTGGTAGTCCTTCCATGAGCGCCATTCTTCCCATCAACCTCGACAACCTCCTCCATTGCCGCGGCGTGGAGTCGGAGCGGGTGGAGTTCAAGGCGTCCTGGGACCCGCACACCACCGGCCCCCAAGTGCTGCGGACCATCTGCGCCTTCGCGAACGACTACCACAACCTGAACGGCGGCTATGTCGTCATCGGCGTCGGGGAGCGGGACGGGCGGGCCGCCCTGCCCCCCTCCGGCCTGACCGCGAAGGAAGTCGAAGCGGCGCAGAAGTGGATCCGCGGCCACTGCAACCGGCTCGACCCGCCCTACCCTCCCCTCCTGTCGCCCGAGACGGTCGGAGACCGACTCATCCTGGTCGTGTGGGCCCCGGCGAGCGAGATGCGGCCCCACCGGGCGCCCGCCGCCGACGGCAAGGGGCCGGGGCGGTTCTGGGTACGCCTCGGCTCGGAGACCGTCGATGCCGAACGGCGCGGCGACCTGCTCCGGGGACTCATCCAGCAGACGGCCCGCGTGCCCTGGGACGACCGCCGGGCGCACGACGCCCAAGTCGAGGACCTGCGCGAGGCGAAGGTGCGCGAGTACCTGCGCGACGTGGAGAGCGGGCTCATCGAGGAGCCGGACGAGAGGAGCATCTATCGGCGGATGCGGCTCACGACGAAGGTCAACGACCACGAGGCGCCCCGGAACGCGGGCCTCCTCTTCTTCGCGAGGGACCCCGTGGAGTGGTTTCGGGGGGCGAAGATCGAGGTCGTCCAGTTCGCCGCGGACCGGGCCGGGGACGTGCAGGAGGAGCGCACCTTCCGCGGCGGACTCGTGGACCAGCTTCGCGACTGCCTGAACTACCTCGAAAACCTCTCGACATACCACTTGCAGAAGCAACACGACCGGAGCCGGGTCCGGGGCTGGGTCAGCTATCCGATGCCGGCGCTCCGGGAAACCCTCGTCAACGCGCTCTACCACCGCGGCTACGACGTGGACCAGCCCGAGCCCACCAAGGTCTATCTCTTTCCGAGCCGGGTCGAAATCACCAGCTATCCCGGGCCGGCGCCGGGAATCGAAGCCGGGCACCTGCTCCCCGGCGCGGAAGTCCCGGCCGTGCCCGCCCGCAATCGCCGTATCGGCGAGTTCCTGAAGGAGCTGGGGCTTGCCGAAGGGCGACTCTCCGGGCTGCGGAAGGTCTTCCAGGCCATGGAGGCCAACGGGTCGCAGCCCCCGCGGTTCGATTTCGACGAGCAGCGGACCTACTTCCGGGCGACGTTGCCGGCCCACCCGGAATACGCTGCGCTGTCCGCGTTGCGGGACGCGGCCCATCTGCGGACGTTGGGGGAGCACAGGGAAGCGCTTCGACGCGTCGAGTCCGCGTGGGCCTCCAACCCCGCTTCGGCGGTCCTCGCGTCGGAAATGATCCGGGCATACGCGAACAGCGGCGAGGTCGAGCGCGCCGAAGAAGTGTTGGAAGCGTTCGAGGCACAAGGCCCGGAAAGCGCGGTCTCCCACGTCGCCAATACGCTGGTCGACGTACTGTGGGAAGCCGGTGAAGAGAACAAGGCGCGCAAGCTGCTCCGGCAGGACCGTCCCGCGATATTCGGCCAGGACGCCATCGACGCGGCCATCCTCGCCCGCCGCGCCAAGGATTCCCGTGCCGCACACCGCTACTTCGAACGAGCCGGAGACGCAGTGTACGCCGACCCGCGGGCGCTGCACGAGTTCGCACAGGCCAAGCTCTGGCTGGCGAACGAAGCCTACCGACGACGCCAACCCGAGTCCAACCGCCGGTTTCTCACCGAGGCCCGAACGCTGCTGGAGCGCGTCCTTCAACTCGACGCCTCGCCGGCCCGTCACGCCTGGGCCTGGCGCGACCTGGCGCGCACGCGCAACTGGCTGAAGGCGCCGCGTCGAGACGTGGAGGAAGCCTACCAGAGGGCCATGGAACTGCTGCCCGACGAACCCCGGTTCGCCCGCGAGCGGAACGAAATACGAACGAGGTGACCATGAGCGACGTCCGTTTCATCGATACCACGGTGCGCGACGGCAACCAGAGCCTGTGGGCGCTGAACATGCGCACGGACGACATGCTGGCGGTGGCGGAGCACATCGACGAGGCGGGGTTCGAATCGGCCGAGTTCTTCGTCACCGTGATGTTCAAGAAGCTCGTGCGGGAGCAGAAGGAGGACGCCTGGGACTGGTTCCGGCTGGGCGCGAAGCGGTTCCGGAAGACGCCGCTGCGCCTCCACGGCGGGCTCAAGCTCATCGAGAAGATCCCGGTCTGCGTCTTCGAGCTCATGATCCAACGGGTGATGGACTACGGCATCACCCTCACCCGCACCTCCAATTCCTGGAACGACTACGACGAGTTCGACCGGGAGAAGAAGGCTCTCGAGAAACTCGGCATGGACACGGTGGTGAACCTCATCTACTCGGTGTCGCCGCGCCACACCGACGAGTACTACGCGCGGAAGGCCCGGGAGGCCGCGGCCATCGACCCGGTGCGGATCTGCTTCAAGGACGTGGGCGGCCTGCTGACCCTGGAGCGGGCGCGGACCCTGATCCCCCTGGTCCTCGACAACGTCGGCGACACCCCGGTGGAGTTCCACGCCCACTGCAACAACGGCCTCGCGCCCCTGTGCTACCTCGAAGCCGTGGACATGGGCCTGACCACGCTGCACACCTCCATCCCGCCGCTGGCCAACGGCTCGGCGCAGCCTTCCATCTTCAGCGTGGCGCAAAACCTCCGAGCCATGGGCCACAACCCCCTCATCGACGAGGAAGCGCTGCGGCCGGTGACGGAGAAGCTGAACCACGTCGCCAGGCGGGACGGGCTGCCGGTGGGCCAAGTGGCAGAGTACGACGAGTCCCAGTACACCCACCAAGTGCCCGGAGGCATGATCTCCAACTTCCGCCACCAGCTCGCGCTCATCGACATGCGCGACAAGCTCGACGCCATCCTCGAAGAATGCGTCCGGGTGCGCAAGGAGTTCGGCTATCCTATCATGGTGACGCCCCTGTCGCAGTTCGTGGGCACCCAGGCGGCCATCAACGTCATCGTCGGGGAACGCTACCGGGAAGTGACGGACCAGGCCATCCAGTACGCTCTGGGATACTGGGGCCGCGAGGGCGCCGAGTACATGGACCCGGAGGTCAAGGACAGGATCCTCGGGCGCCCCAGGGCCAGGGAATGGGAGCGCTGGGAGCTGCCCTCGCCATCGATCCGGGAGGTGCGGCAACGGCTCGGCGCCGCCCACGTGTCCGACGAGGAGTTCCTGCTGTGGGTGTTCGCCGGAGAGGACGCGGTGAAGGCCCTGCCGGACGGCGGCGCCCCGAAGGAGCGCCTGGGCGCGGGTACGCCGCTGGCGCGGCTGGTGGCGGAGCTCACCCGCAAGGAGAAGGCGAACCACGTCCATGTCCGCAAGCCGGGCTTTTCGCTGACCCTTGGCCGGGCGCCGGGGCAGAGGTGAGAGGAGACGCCCGGGCGCAGGGACGCCGGCCCCGGGCGCCGGTCCCTCCCGGCGAGTTTGACATGCCCGCGGGGATCGGATAATCCCGGAAGACGGCGTCCGCGACCGCTCCATCCCGTTTCCAAAGGGGGCAAGCACATGACCTCGGCGAATCCGCAACGAATCATCGACGGCGACGGGCACGTGGTCGAGGACATCCCCGCCATCCTCGGGCACATGCCCCGGGAATACGTGGGCAGGAGCTTCTCCGAGGCCCGCGGCAAGAGCCCGTTCCCTCCCATCGACCACCTGCACTCGGCCAACCGCCACTACACCCCCGAGGGCGCCTTCGCGGTGGTGGGGCCGGAGGGTTGGGAGGACTTCCTGGAGGACGTGCGCATCGACGCCACCGTGCTCTACACCAGCGCCGGCCTGGCCTTCGGCAAGATCGTGAGCAGGGACTGGGCCATCGAGCTGGCCCGGGCCTACAACGACTGGATCCACGAGACCTACGTGGCCAGGAGCCCCCGTTTCCAGGCCATGGGGCTGCTGCCGTTGCAGGATCCCAGGGCCGCGGCCGAGGAGCTGCGCCGGATGGTGGAAGAGCTGGGACTCTGCGGCGGCATGCTGCCGTCCACCGGCGCCAACATGCCCCACCTGGGGTCCGAGCGGTACTGGCCCATCTACCGGGAGGCCGAGCGGCTGGGATGCGCCCTCGGCATCCACGGCGGCGGCCACGAAGGGATGCTCATGGACGACCTGACCCCCTACGCGCCGGTGAACGCCCTGGGCCACCCCATGGGCCAGATGATCGGTTTCGCCGGCATCGTCTTCAACGGCGTGCTGGACCGGTTCCCGGGGCTGCGCATGGGCTTTCTGGAAGCGGGCTGCGCCTGGCTGCTGACCTGCATCGAACGTTTCACCGGCTCCTGGGCCAGCCACGTGCAGTACGACCCGCGCGGACGCTTCCTCCGGCTCGGCGAAGGCATGGACATGACCGACTACATCTGCCGCCACATCGACGAGGACCGGATCTTCGTGGGGGTCGAGGGCGACGAGTTGTCCATCGCCGAAGCGGTGCGGGTGGTGGGCAACAAGCCGTTCCTGTTCTCTTCCGACTATCCCCACGAGGTGGACGCCGCCACCTGCAAGCACGAACTGCGGGAGTTGCAGGAGAACGGCGAGCTCACCGCGGACGACAAGGACGCCATCCTCTTCCGCAACGCCCAGCGGTTCTACCGCCTGGGCGAAGGCGACGCCGCGGGAAGGACCCCGGCCGGGGTTTGAGGGAGGGGTCCGGGCGCAACGGACCGACGGGAGGCCAACCGTGAGCACGTTACGAGAGCAGGGGCCGGTGGTGGACGGCGACGGCCACGTGGTGGAAGACCACGAAGCCATCTGGCGGCGCATGCCCGAGGAGTACCGGGCCAGCAACTGGTCCATGCGCAGTCCCTTCGCCCCCAACGACCACCTCCACGCCGCCAACCGCCATTTCGTGCCCGAAGGGGCGTTCGCCAAGGTGGGGCGCGAAGGCTGGCTGGAGTTCCTGGAGGACGTGGGGGTGGAGCGCACGGTCCTCTATCCGTCCAACGGCCTGGCCTTCGGCCGCGTGGTGAGCCGCGACTGGGCCATCGAGTTGGCCCGGGCCTACAACGACTGGATCCACGACGAGTACACCGGCCGGAGCCCGCGCTTCCAGGCCGTGGGGCTCATCCCGCTGCACGAGCCCGCGGAGGCGGCGGCGGAGCTCCGCCGCATCGTCGAGGAGCTCCACTTCGCCGGCGCCATGCTGCCGGGCACCGGCGCCCGACAACTCCAGAACCACCTGGGAGACGAGCGCTACTGGCCCATCTACGAGGAGGCGGACCGGCTCGGATGCGCCCTGGGCATCCACGGCGGCGTCCACGACAACATGGGCCTGGACGACATGAGCCCGTACGCGCCGGTGAACGCCCTGGGCCATCCCTTCGGGCAGATGGTGAACTTCGCCGGCATCGTCTTCAACGGCGTGCTGGACCGCTACCCCAACGCCCGCTTCGGGTTCCTGGAGGCCGGGGCCGCGTGGTTCGTCAACTGCCTGGAGCGCTTCGAGCGGTCCTGGAGCAGCCACGTCCAGTACGACCCCCACGGACGCTTCCTCCGGCTGGGGAAGGGGGAATCGGTCACCGACTACGTCCTCAGGCACGTGGAATCCGACCGGATATTCGTGGGGGTGGAGGGCGACGAGCTCACCCTGCCCTTCGCGGTGCGCGTGGCCGGCAACAAGCCCTTCCTCTTCTCGTCCGACTTCCCCCACGAGGTGAACCACGCCACCGCCAAGGAAGAGATCCGGGAACTGCACGAGAACCCCAGGCTGACGGAAGATGACAAGGCTGCGATCCTGCACGCCAACGCCCGGCGTTTCTACCGGCTCGGTTAGCGGCCCGCGGTGGTGACGCGGCGCCAACCGCCGATCGCGGCGCCCTTCTTCTACGGCTGGGTCGTCGTGGCGCTGACGTTCTGCGTCAACCTGACGGCCGCGGGAACCCGCTCCGCGGCCTCGCTGCTGATCAACCCCCTGGAAGCCGAGTTCGGCTGGTCCCGGGCCGCGGTGTCGGGACCCGGCAGCCTCAACCTGTTCCTGTTCGGCATCGGCGCCCCGGCCGCAGGCTGGCTGGTGGACCGCCACGGGGTGCGCAAGGTGGTGGCGTACGCCCTGGGGCTGGTGACCGCGGGTCTGGTGGGGACGGCCATGGTCCAGCAGTGGTGGCAGCTCCTCCTGTTCTGGGGCCTGCTGGTGGGCTTCGGCACCAGCGCCACCCCGGTGCTTGCGGCCGCGGTGGCCAACCGCTGGTTCGTGAAGCACCGGGGGGTCACCATCGGCATCCTCACCAACGGCAACGCCGCCGGCCAGATGGTGTTCCTGCCGCTGCTCATGGCGGTCATCGTCAGCACCGGCTGGCGCGGAAGCATGCTGTTCATGGGCGCGGTCGCCTTCGGCCTGATGGCGATGGTGTCCCTGTGGATGCGCGACGAGCCGGCCCACGTGGGCCTGGAGCCCTACGGCCGGGGAGCGGGCGCCGGGAGCGCCTCGGACGCGGCCCGGCCCGAGCCGAAGGCGTCGGCCACGCCCGTGCGCGACGCCTTCCACAGCTCTACGTTCTGGCTGTTGAGCGGCGGTTTCTTCGTCTGCGGCCTGACCGCCAACGGGCTCATCGGCCTGCACCTGATCCCCCACGTGGTGGACGACCTGGGCGTGGCCAAGGTGACCGCGGGCCTCGTGGTGGGGGTCATGGGCGGCATCAGCTTCGTCGGCACTCTGGGCGCGGGCTGGCTGGTGGACCGGGTGGACCCGCGCAAGGTCCTGGCCCTAGCCTACTTCCTGCGCGGCTGCTCGCTGGTCCTGCTGCCCTTCGTCGATACCCTGCCCGGGCTGGTCCTGTTCGCCACGGTCTATGGCATCGACTGGTACGCCACCGGCCCGTCCACCGTGGCCATTGCCGCGGACACCTACGGCCGGCACGCGGTGGCGCGCATCTTCGGCTGGATCTTCCTCGCGCACCAGCTCGGGGCCACGGTCGCGGCCTACGGCGCCGGGGTGGTGTACGACCATTTCGGGGAATACCAGTACGCGTTCCTGGCCGGCGCCGCCATGGCGCTCCTGGCCGCGGCCCTGGTGATGCAGATTGCGCCGCGGCCCCGCTTGGCCCCGGCGCCGCACCCCGCGTGACGCGGCCGGAGGCCCGCACCGGCTCCGTCACGCGCCAGAAACGGAGGTTCCCATGCAGCTACCGCCCATTGCCGCCACCACCGTGGGCAGCTTTCCCCGGCCCGGATGGCTGGCCGCCCACACGCGCAGCCAGGTCACCTTCCAACTCGACGGGGACCGGCTCCGGGAGGGCCTGGACGACGCCACCTCGGTGGCCATACGCGACCAGGAGTTGGCGGGCCTCGACCTGGTCACCGACGGGGAGCAGCGGCGCCCGCACTTCATCGACCACGTCCTGAACTCGCTGGAGGGCGTGGACACGGTGAACCGGCAAGCCAAGGGGGTCTATCGGCGGCGCGAGGAGGTCCACCAGGTGCCCCGGGTGTACGGCCCCGTCCGGCGCCGGACGCCGGCCGTGGTGGACGACCTCCGGTTCGCCAAGGAGCGCACGGACCGGCCCGTGAAGATGGCGGTGCCCGGTCCCATGACCGTGGTGGACAGCACCTGCGACGAGTTCTACGGCGACGAGGCCGCCCTGGCCCTGGACGTGGCCGCGGCCATCAACTTGGAGTTGCGGGACCTCGAGGCCGCGGGCTGCGACGTGGTCCAGATCGACGAGCCCGCCATGACCCGTTACCACGAGAAGGCGGCCGCCTACGGCGCCCGGGCTCTCGACCGGTGCATCGAGGGGGTCACCATCCCCACCATCGTCCACCTGTGTTACGGCTATCCCGGCGGCAAGGGCCTCCAGCACGAGTACCAGTACCCCGAGCTGCTGGAGTTGCTGCTCGGAACCGGGATCGGCGGCTTTGCCGTGGAGTTCGCCCGCAGCAACTACGACCCGGCCGTCCTGGAAATGTGCAGGGACCGGCTCGTCATGTTCGGCTGCGTGGACCCCGGCGACGTCCCGACGCCGCCGGTGGAATCGGTGGTGGGCCGGGTGCGCGAGGCCCTCCGGTACCTGCAACCCGGGAAGCTGCTGCTGGCCCCGGACTGCGGCCTCATGACCGTGAGCCGGGAACTGGCCCTGGCCAAGGCCCGGCTGCTGGCCGCGGCCGCGGCGGAACTGCGCCGGACCCTGTAACCCCCGTGGCCTTGCCCGCGCACGAACCTGCGCCCATGTACCGGGCGGTGGAGCTTCCCGCCGCGGTGGCCGGCCGCCTGTACCTGGGCAGCATGCCGGGGCGCTACGAGGCGTTCGAGGACGCATGGAGCGCCATCGGCCGGCACCGGATCACGCGGGTGATCTGTCTCGTTCCCCCGGACGAGTTGCGCGACAAGTCGCCGCGGTACGCCCGGGCGCTCGACGAACGGAAGGCGCCGTGGAAGCACGAGAGCTTCCCGGTGGAAGACCTGGACGCGCCCGCGGACCGGGAAGCGTTCTGGGCGCTGGCGCAGAAGGCGGCCCGGGGGCTCGCCGCGGGAGAGACCCTGCTCGTGCACTGCGCCGCGGGCATCGGCCGCAGCGGCACCTTCGCCGTGTGCGTGCTGCTCGCCCTGGGCCTGGGCGCGGACGCAGCGCGGAACGCGGTCCGGCGGGCCGGCTCCGGACCCCAGAACACGGCCCAGGACGAAGTGGTCCACTGGGCCGCGGGCCTTGCCCGCGGGGCCTGATTTTCTTCCTTTCGGCGCTGCGTCGTGTTACAAGTCAAGGAACCTCTGGACAATCGGGACAGGGGGCAGGAGCGCGTCCTTCGACTTCGCTTCGCTACGCTCAGAACGAACGGAGACGGGGAGCAGGGTGAGGGAATCCGTCTCGGAGGTCCCGATCGTTCAGGGGTTCCCGAAGGAAGTCCGGACGACGCACCGTTTACGAGGGAGGACACGGAGATGAGCCGCATCACCCCCCCTTTCCATTTCGCCCGATGGATCGACGAGCACCGCCACCTGCTCAAGCCGCCGGTGGGCAACCAGGTGGTGTACAAAGACACCGAGTTCATCGTCATGGTGGTGGGCGGACCCAACACCCGCAAGGACTACCACGTGGACGAGGGCGAGGAGTTCTTCTACCAGATCGAAGGCGACATGACGCTGCGGATCATGGAGGACGGCGCGCCCCGGGACGTCCCCATCCGAGCGGGCGAGATCTTCCTGCTCCCGCCCAAAGTGCCCCATTCGCCGCAGCGCCGGGCGGACACGGTGGGCCTCGTCATCGAGCGCCGGCGGCGCGAGGGCGAGATGGACCTGTTCCAGTGGTACTGCGACGACTGCCACGCGAAACTCTACGAGGAAGCGGTGCAGCTCAGCGACATCGTGGCCCAGCTCCCGCCCATTTTCGAGCGCTTCTGGAGCAGCGAAGCGAACCGGAAGTGCGGCGGTTGCGGAGCGGTCATGGAGCCGATCCACTGAACCCCGGGGCCGAGGCGCCGGGTTCGGGGTTCTACCGCGGCTTGGCCAACGGCCTGACCCTGGGACGCTTTGCCGTCCCCTTCCCCTTCCTCTACCTCATGTTCGAAGCCCATGGCGGCGCGTCCGGCGCCGCGGGCGCGCTCATCCTCCTCTACCTGCTCACGGCCGCGTCGGACCTGCTGGACGGGTACTTCGCGCGCAAGGCCGGAGCCCCGAACGCCGCGTGGGGACGGCTGGACGCGCTGGCGGACGTGCTGTTCAACGCGTCGAGCCTGCTGGCCGCGGCATGGCTGGGACGACTGGGCTATTGGGTGCCCCTGGGGGTGGCGGCCCTCGGGACCCAGTTCCTGTACCGGAACGGGACCGGGCCGTCCGACCGCCGGCCCCGCCTCCGCGAGGACCTTCCGGGAAAGGCCGCGGGCGTGGTCTATTACCTGCTGGTGGGCGCCGTGGTCCTGGGGCTCTGGTTCGACCCGGCCCGGCCCTCCGCCTGGACATGGTGGACGGGCAACCTGGTGTTCGCATACACCGCGGCGGTGTTCACGCGGAACCTCCTCCGGAGGGGCGCCCGGCGCTGACGCCCGAAAGCCCCGCGGCTCCGCGGCTAGGAGCCTCGCCGGTCTCCTCCGTAGAGTTGCAACGGGGCGAGACAGAGCGCCGCCAGGAACACGAACGCGCCCGCCAGGACGAACGCCGCCCCCATGCCGTGGCGGTCGGCCAGGTAACCGGCGATGACCGGGGTGGGCAACACCGCCACCTGGGCGATGACCGTGGTCAACCCCTGGGAAGACGCCTGGACGTTGGCTCCGGCCACGTCCGAGATCACCGCGGTGAGCACGTTCATCAGGGTGTAGAAGAAGGTGCCCATGGCGATGATGACCAGGGTCAGGGCCGCCACCGGAGGGGCCACGGCAAGCAGCACGTACAGGACGCCCAAGGCGAGCATGGAGGGAACCAGCACCGGCTTCCGGCCGTACCGGTCCGAGAGGTAGCCCAGGACGGTCTGGGAGAAGATCCCCATGACGTGGAGCAGCATGATATAGACGCCCAGCGCGTTGGCCGAAAAACCCAACTCCTCGACCAGGTAGATGGGCAGGAAGGTGAGGATCACCACGCGCCCCATGGTGAGGAAGCCCCGGGAAGCCGATATGGCCACGAAGGAGCCGTTGGCGAGCAGGGCGAGCATGTCGCCGAGCCGGCCGGTGCGGGAGGCCGCGGCGGGCTCCGGCCGGAACACGCCGAACAGGCCGCGCAGCACCAGGAAGCCGAAGAGGACTCCCGGAACGATTTGCCACCAGAGGATCCCCTCCCAGGGCAGGACCGTGAGCAGCGCTCCCTGCGCCAACGGCGCCAGGCTGTCGCTCAACGTGGCCCCGGTGCCGTGGACCGACATGGCCGTGCCCCGGCGCTCGGGGAACTTCGAGGTAAGGGTCGCGGCCGCGGCGGGATGCCACAGCGCGGTGCCGAACCCGATGAGCACGCTGGCCGCAAAGGCGGTCCCGAAGCCGCCGCGGCTGCCGAAGAGCAGGTAGGCCACGCCCATGAAGACCAGCGACGAGGCCAGGATGACGTCCCGGTAGCGGTGCAGCGCGTCGGCCAGCATGCCCGCGGGCAGGTTGAGGGTCCCCTGCCCGAACTGGCGCGCGGTGGCTAGGGCCCCGGTCTGGACCGCGCTGAGACCCAGGCCGGCCTTGATGAACGGCAGCGCCACCGGGAACAACTGCTGGAACCAGTGGATCATCATGTGTCCGCCGGTGACGACGCCCAGCAGCTTGAGCCGCTCGTGACCCAGGTCCCGGGCCGCGGCGCGCAGGCGCCGGCCGCGCGAGCGGATCACGGCTCGTCCGTCCAGGCCGGGGGTTCTTCGGCCAGGGTCAGCAGGCGCGCCCGTATCCGTTGGGCGGAGGCCGCCAGATCGACGGTGGCGAACCGGATGGGGTGCCCTTGCAGCGCCACCGCCTCGTCCACGTCCTCGCCTGCCGCCGGATGCAGCAACAGGCCGGCGGCGTGGGCCGATGGCGGGTCGGCGGGGTCCTCCTGGGAGCGCAGGTAGGCGTAGATCTGGTAGAGATGGCCGCTATGCAGTGATTCATTCCGGCGCCAGCCCTCGACGACGACAGGGTTGAACTTGGTGTCGATGACGATGCGGCAACCCCGGCGGGGATGTTCCAGAACGATGTCGGTCTGCATGGATGGCAGGATGTTTCGGATCCCGTCGGTGGCGCGCTCTACCGGCCAGTGGATCCACTGGCCAGCGGCCACGCGCCACCCGGACGGCGACAGCGTTACGGCGTAGAAGCCGCCAACCGCCTTTTCGAACAGCCGTCTGAGCCATTGCTCTTCGTTGCGTGGCGGCGGAGCCAAGCGCCGGTTGTCCGGATCTTCGTTGGGCAGGGCCAACTCGAACACCAGCCGGGCTGCCGCCACCATCCGGCGGTCGTCGGCGCCGAACCCACGGAAGTCTGCGGCGGATACCTCGGACGGAGCCGGTTGGGGGCCGACGACGCCCAACCGCTCCAGCCGCCGGGTCAGGGAACGGCAGCGATGGGCCAGTTCCTGGCCTTTGACAGTGCCGGACACCCGGACCAGGGCCGTCCGCACATAGCGGTTACGGGGCGTGTCGATGGTGAGTTCGTCGAAGCGGCAGGCTATCTGGCCGCGTTGCAGCAGTTGGCGGCTTTCGGTGCGGCGATGGTCGATGCGGCCCCGCACCCGATGCAGCACCGCGGCGCGGGGTTGCCAGCCGTAGCTGAGGTTGCGCGCCAAGCGGCGTTCCACCTCATGGGCCAGGATTTCCGCCACCAGGTCGGGAATGTCGTCCGGGCGATCCTCTACGCCGGCCCGCTCAGCGTCGTCAAGCTGGCGAAACAGCTCCGACGCGTAGAGCAGCAACAGCCAGATATTCCGCAGCGGGATGCGCCGCTGCCCCGAAAGGACGAACGGGGTCACTATGGGCCATCCGACGGGTTCGGGACGTCCTGCGATTCCAGGCCGTGCAGCAGTTTCGCCTTGGCATCGCGGGCTTTGTCCGGGGAGTCGAACCAGTATTCGTCCAGCAGCGGCCCGATCTCCTTTTCCACCACCCGCCGGAACCAGGCGAAGGGGTCGGTTATGGGGCTGTCGTCCGGCGGGGTGACGAAGCTGTGGCCTATCTTGAATTGCCGTCCCAAGCTGCGGTCCGCGGCGATCTGCTCGTTCAGGCGGTCGATCCGCTGCTCGACATCGGCCAGGAATGCAGCGTCCACGCCGCAGTGTTCGCTGACCCACTTCCGCCAGACCGGCCCGAACACGGGTTCGAGTTCCTCGAAGGCGAAACGGCGGCGGAAGGCCAAATCAACCAGCGCCAGCGAGCGGTCGGCCAGGTTCATGGTGCCGATCACATACAGGTTCTCCGGCACATGCACCCGCTCGCCATCGGAGCGGCGGTAGCTCAAGGCCAGGGCTTCGCCGCGGTTGCGTTTGCCGGCTTCCAGCAGCGTAAGCATCTCGCCGAAAACCTGCGCCGGATTGCCGCGGTTGATCTCCTCGATCACCATTACGTAGTCAGTGTTGGGGTCGTTGCGGGCGGCGTCGATCAGGTTCAGAAACGGCCCGTCCACCAACTCCAGCCGCCCGTCGCCGGATGGCCGCCAGCCGCGCACGAAGTCCTCGTAAGAGAGGTTGGGGTGGAACTGCACCGCTTGCACCAGACGCTCATCCCTCAACTCGATCAGGGCAAAGGCCAGCTTGCGGGCCAGCCAGGTCTTGCCGGTGCCGGGAGGCCCCGTCAGGATGAGGTTCTTCTTGGAACGCCAGGAATCCAGGAGGTCAGCCAACCGTCCCCGTTCCAGAAAGCAGCCCTCCTCGATGATGTCATCGATGGAATAGAGCGGCGACTCCACTTGTTCCATGTCATCGATGGAATAGGGCGACGACTTCGCTTCTTCCGGTGCATCCGAGATATTCGGATCGCCCTTGAGAAAACCCCATCGCTTCAGAAAACGGGGATAGTCTTGTGATTGTCCTGTAAATGCAAATTGGATCAAGGCATCAGCAGCCCACGGGATCCTCCCCTTTCCTGGCCATACCTCCCAAACGGTACGGCGATAAGTGTAGAAATACCATTCGCGAGCGGGCTCTACCCGCGTCCAATCAACCCTGACGCGCCGCCCGTCTCCCGGGTTTTCTGTAATCGTCCCCACTGCCTTGATAGCCATTACAGAAACAGCTTTACCCAGGTTGTCGAACGGGAGATCTGATTTACGCGGGTACGTGGCCTTGATAGCGATGCGGTCGCCGGGGTGCATTGAACGCACCTGGTCCAGATATTTGTCTTTGTAGCCGTTTTCCCAGATCCCTTCTTTCAGAAACCGTTCGGTGTGGTCACCATCACCCCAAAAAGCTCCGACGAACCAGCAAGGGCGCTGCTCGGAAAGTTGTGCCATAGCGTTCTTCCTGCTGCTATCCGATAAACGGGCGCATAGGATCAAAAGTCAGGACGCGTAACTTTTCTCGTTTATCTTCTCGTTCAAGAGCGCCCACGTCCTCTTGGGGAGCCAGCCTTGCGTGTTCGAGCCGACTTCACTGATGAGAAAGCTGCCGTGTTCCTGGTTGAAATCCTGAAATACACTGTACAACGCTCCCGCTGACAACTCGGAAATCAAGTAGAATGTGTTGGGAAGATCAAAGCGCCAGTGCAGTATTTCCGGTCGTTCGTCGAGGAACTTCCTGACTTCCTTCCGGGTCCCGACTTCGTTGTCGTAAATCAGCAAGTAAACTCGTTTCATTGTTCCGAATCTCCCTCGATTGATTTTTGAGGTCCAGGCAGGCGGGGATTTGAAGTTTTCTCAGTAGATGCAATATCAACAGGAAGAATTGTGCCCTTCTCCTGAATCCATTCCAACTCCATTTTCCGAATTTGATAGTCTTCGGATTGCAACTTGTCCCTGTCAAAGAACAGAAGAAACAGAAAACCTGCAATCCCAGCAACGAGAGGAAGGAACATGAGTGTAATCAGCCATGAAGGCGATTCAACCATCTGACTGGCAAAGTACATGCCTGGAACAGTTATGATCGCACAAAGCCACAAGATCGGGTTCAGGGCGCTCCGAACCCGGAGTCTTCCGCCCGTCTCCAGGATCTTCTGGCTTATCGCTTCACGAATCGACATATTACACCATGGCGCTGCGCTGTATCCCGGCGCCCGGTCTCGCGGTCTTCCCGGATCAGGACCTCCGAAGGCGTCTGCGAGCGCGCTTCGGCGCCGCGGCGCAACCTCGCCGACAGAGCCCGGAAGGACGCGCGCTTGGCCGACGCCTCGTCCTCGACCGCGCCTTCGAGGATGGGCCGCACTTCCCCTTCCAGGGAACGGTTGTTGTCCGCGGCGCGCCGCTTGAGACGCCGAACCACGTCTTCGTCCAGTTGCCGCACGTTGATGGTCGCCATCGCGTCCTCCGCAATCACTCGCTATCAATCCGCTACCACGCCGCGGCGAAGCGGGCAAACGCCCGTTGGTCCCTCGATCCGGTACTGTCCAGACGTTCCCCAGGGGAACGGAGGCAGGAAGGCGCCGCGTTCATCCCCGCTTCGGGAACAGGTCGGCATAGACCCGCGGCAGGAAGAGCAGGCCGAAGGCGCCGTTGGCCAGCATGAACGTCAGGTGGGCGGCGAGGCTGTAGGCGAGCAGGTCGGCTTCCGCGGCGTAGCCGCCGAAGAAGAATATCCAGGCGGCCTGGGAGGTGCCGAGATGGGCCACGGTGACGGGCAGCGCGGCCACCAGATAGACGATGGGGAGGAAGGCCAGCAGCGGTAGCACCGGGACCTCGATGCCGAAGAACGTGAGCGCCCGGGCGTGGACCAGCAGGGAGAGGAAGAACACCGACCCCTTGATCCCCAGTATGGCCAAGCCCTGGCGCAACCGGACCTTGCCGAACGAGGACAGGAGGACGTTGCCGCCCGCCTTGCGTCCCAACGCGCCGAACCCGCCCCGGGCCATGCGGGTCAGCGCGAGCCACGCCAGGGCGAGCAGCGCCGGCAACACGAAGAAGATCGCGGGCGTGCCGCCGGGAAAGGCTGCGGACCCGACGGTGGCGAAGAACGTCAGGTTGGCGGCCTCCAGCAGGATGAGCAGGACCACGGTGCTGGTGACCTCGCCCAGAGGCGTACGGAAGCGCCGGTTCAGGTAGAGGGCGAGGGCGGCCTGGGCGAGCTGGGTGTTGATGATGGAGACGATGTAGGTGGAGGCCCGCACCGGCAGGAGCTCCCGGTAGCGGATGGGCCCGTGGAACCAGCGGATCAGCGCGGTGAGCACCGCGGCGTCCGCCAGGAAGAAGCACAGCGAGAACGAACCCATGAGGGCGAAGAACGGCGTCAGCCGCGCGCCGGAAACCGCCTGCCAGAACTCGTGGAACGGAATGCGCCAGAAGATGAGGCCGAAGACCGCGACCGTGAGCGCCGCGGGGACCAGCCGCGCCCAGACGTTGGGCCCTTTCCGCGGCGCCGCTGCTTCGGGAGCCGGGGCGCCGCCCGGCTCACTGTCCGGGGTCATGGGGACACCGCTTCCCGGAGCACTCCGTCCACCGGGGTCGGCGGGAACGGGAGCAGCCTTCGCGCCTCCGCGGGGTCTCCCAGGCGCTCGTTGAAGAGGGTGTCGAAGAACGACCAATTCCAGCTCGACCCCAGAAGGCCGGCGGCCCTCGCGCCGACCTCCGCCAGGACCCCGGGCACCCCCAGGATCCGCGGCGACCTGCCGAGCAGGTCCGCGACCCTTCCGAGGAGCTCCGCGTAGGTGAGGACCTCGGGGCCCACCAGATCCAGGGTGCGGAGGACCGGCGCCCGGTCTCCCAGGGCCCACCGGACGCCGCGAGTCACGTCCGCCAGCGCCACCGGTTGTATGCGGACCTTGCCGCCCCGCACCAACGGCGCCGCCCCGCGGCGGGCCAAGTGGAGGAGGGTCTGCATGGAAGGGGTTCCCCGGCCCAGCACCATGGGGACCCGGAAGACGACCCCGCGAAACCCCGCCTCCCGTATCGACGATTCGGCCAAGCCCTTGGAACGCAGGTACTCGTTCCGGGAGGCGGGGTTTGCGCCCGGCGCGCTGAGATAGACGAAGCGCCGGACCCCGGAGGCCTTGCCGGCCGAGACCAGGCGTCGCGTGGTCTCGACGTTGGCGTCGTGAAGCCGCTCCCCGCGCCGCGGTTGCAGGGCTCCGGCGAGATGGACCATGGCCGCCGCCCCTTGCGCCGCGGCATCCAGGGTTCCCTGGCTCCGGTAATCGACTTGCAGGAGACTGACCGGCAGCCCTTCCAGGCGGGCCGCCTGCTCCAGTCCCCGGACCAGCGCACGCACCTGCGCTTCGGGCTGCGCGGCCAGAAGCCTGACCAGAGCGGCCCCCACCACGCCGTTGGCCCCGGTGACGACGATGGGACCGTCCGGCAAACCGCCGTAGCCATGGACTTCGACTCCCACGCCCTCCCCCGGACTTGCTTCCGCGGGCGCGCCGCCGCGCTCGGGAGCCTCCGCGGAGGGGTCCGCTTCAGGCTCTTCGGGGTGAACGGGGCACAAGGTCACTGGGTGACGCCTTTTCGGAACGTCTGGACAACGCCGTCTCCGCTCGGGAAAGCGCGTCCTTCGACTTCGCTACGCTACGCTCAGGACGAACGGAGAGGATTGCTCAGGCGTTTCGCGTGAGCCGCCGATGGGTCGGCGCCAGCAGCTTCTCCACGGGCAGGCCGTGGGTGCAGGAGCCGGCGCACGCCTGGGTCGGGCAGGTCAGGCAGGCGGCCGCGCCTGCTCCGAGCGCGGCGTATTCGCTCCGGGCCAATACCTCGTCGCCGTAGTCCCGGGCGTACATGCGCGTCCGCAGCACGTCGGCAATGGGGACGCCGTAGGGACAGGCGTCCTCGCAGTCGTTGCACGCGTGGCGGCAGTACGAGGCGCCGTTCATGCGCGCGTAGCCCTCGAGCAGCTCGAAGTCGCCCCGGGCCGCGGTGGTCCAGCCCGAGGCCCCCAGGTACTCCCGGAGCCGCTCCGAATCGGTCATGGAGATGATCAGCGCGTCCACGTCGGGATTGGACAGCACCCATCGGAACGCGGCCTGGGCATAGGTGGCGCCGTCCTTCTCGAACGGCCGCATGTCGTTGAGGCGCGCCCCCATGAGGGTCTTCATGGCCACCACGCCCACGTTCCGGGCCTTGGCCTTCTTCAGCACCCGCGGCAGGTCGGGTTGACGCGCCCGGAAATCGAAGCCCCGGGTGAAGCGCTCGTAGAAGGCCGGGTCCTGGCCGAAGTTGTAGGACACCAGAATGACGTCCACCATGTCCCGGTCCAGTGCGTAGTCCAGGCACTCGATGAGCCGGCCCGCGTGGCCGGACATCCCCGAGTAGCGGATCTTGCCCTGCTGCGTGGCCTGCTCCACGAACTCGCCCCACTCGGGGTTGCTGAGCCGGCCCACGTGGTTCACCGCGTGGGTGAAGTAAACGTCCACGTAGTCCGTCTGCAACCGCTTGAGGCTGCCTTCCAGGGACTCCATCATCGACGCCTTGGTCTCGGTCGAGACCGTGTGGGTCTTGGACGCGATGAAGACCTTGTCCCGCTTGCCCCGGAGGGCGTTGCCGATGGTGGTCTCGGAACGGCCGCCCCGGTAGCTCTCCGCGGTGTCGAAGTAGTTGACGCCCCGGTCCAAGGCGTCCAGGACCAGGCGCTCCTCACCGGCGCCGAGACGGCTGGACCCGAACGAGACGTCGGAGATGCGCAGTCCGGTGCGGCCCAGGGTGGCGTAGCGTTTGACCTCGGCCCGGGTCTCGGCCCGGGCCGCACGGCTGCCAGCAAAGGGCAGGAGCCCCGCGGCCACCCCGGCCAGGGCGCCCCGGCGCAGCAGTTCTCGACGGCCCAGCCTCTCTCCATCGTCAGGGCTCTTCATGGCGTCTCCTCCGATCCGGCGGCGCTTCCCGGACGGTGCGGTTGCAAGGGATGGGACCTCCGGCCAATCGGGACAGGGGGCATGAGCGCGTCCTTCGACTCCGCTTCGCTACGCTCAGGATGAACGGAGGTCTCCGCTTCGCTACACTCGGGACGAACGGAGAACTCCGTTTCGCTATGCTCAGGACGAACGGAGGTCCCGCTTCGCTACGCTCGACTTCGCTGCGCTTGGGACGAACGGGACGGGAAGGCCTGTCCGATCGTCCCAAGGTTCCGGATGGAATTACACACCAAAGCGGGCGAAATGTCCAACACTCACCTGAGCGTCCCGGCCACGGCCCGGCGCCCGTCACTCGCCGGCCACGCCCACCAGCGCGTTCAGCCGCGACTCGTCGGCCGCCAAGGCGGCGCTGGGACCGTCATAGACGATGCGGCCGCGGTTCATGACCACGGTCCGTTCCGAGAACTCCAGGGCGATGCCCGCGTGTTGCTCCACCAGCACGAGCGTCAGTCCCTCCTGGGAGCGCAGCGTGTGCATGGCCTCCACCAGTTGCTCGATGATGACCGGCGCCAGCCCCTCCGTGGGCTCGTCCATGAGCAGCACCGTGGGGTTCCCCACCAGCGCCCGGGCGATGGCCAGCATCTGCTGCTCGCCGCCGGAGAGCTGGCTCCCCTTGTGGGTCTCGCGCGCGGCCAGTTGCGGGAACAGCTCATAGACCCCGGCAGGGGTCCAGCTCCCGGCCCTCCGGGCCACCGCCAGGTTCTCGTGCACGGTCAGGGACGGGAACACCTCGCGTTCCTGGGGGACGTGCCCCAGGCCCGCACGCGCCCGGTCGTAGGTCCTCGCGCGGGAGATGTCCCGGCCCGCCAGCTCGATGCGGCCCGCGTGCAGCGTGGTGTAGCCCATCACCGTCCCCAGCAGCGTGGTCTTGCCCACGCCGTTGCGACCGATGACGCTCAGCCGCTCGCCCCGGGCAAGGCTCAGGTCCACGTCCTCCAGCACCACGGTCCGGCCGTAGCCGGCGCTCACGCGGGCGAGGTCGAGGGCCTTGTGCGAAGGAACGGTCAACCCTCTGCTCCGTGGAGCCCGGCGTCCCGGCCCAGATAGACTTCCCGCACCCTCGCGTCCGCGCCCACCTCCGCGGGCGATCCCTCCATGAGGACGGCGCCGGACACCAGCACGGTCACCCGCCGGGCGAAGCGGAAGACGATGTCCATGTCGTGCTCGATCATGAGCACGGCCATGGACTCGGGCAACGCCTCCACCGCCTCCAGCAGCACGTGGCTCTCCGCGGAGGGGACGCCGGCCGCGGGCTCGTCGAGCAGCAGCACCCTTGGACGAAGGCCCAGGGCGATGGCCAGCTCCACCAGCCGTTGCCGGCCGTAGGGGAGCTCCCGCACCGGCCGGTGGGCGTCGCCGTCGAGTTCCAGGGACGCGAGCAGCGCCATCCCCTCCGCGAGGACGTCGCCCCGGGCGTCGGCCCGGCGCCACAGTCGGGCCGACAGGGAACGCCGTTCGCTGACCGCGATGCAGACGTTCTCCAGCACGCTGAGACCCCGGAACAGCGCGTTGATCTGGAAGGTCCTGGCGAGTCCGTGCTTGACCCGGCGCGCCTGGGACCAGCGGGTCACGTCGTCGCCCCCAGGAGGATCGACCCGCCGGAGGGTTCCAGGGCGCCGGTGATGAGGTTGACCAGGGTGGTCTTGCCGGCGCCGTTGGGACCGATGAGGGCGTGGCGGGCGCCCGGCCGGAGCGCCAGCGACACGCGCTCCGCCACCACCAGGGCGCCGAAGCTCCGGGACAGTTCGCGGACCTCCAGCAGGGGCCCGGTCACCGGGTCCTCCGCCCGGGGCGGACGCCGAAACGCTCCAGCAGCCCCAGCAGTCCTTCGGGCGCATACAGGATGGTGGCCACCAGCAGCGCGCCGATGCCGAAGAGCCAGTACTCCGGGCTGAGCCGGGCGAGGTGGTCCTGCAGGATCATATAGACCGGCGCTCCCAGGAAAGCGCCGTAGAGCCGGCCGGCGCCTCCGAGGATCAGCATGATCATCACGTCGCCGGAGCGCTCGAAGCCGAGCACGTCCAGGGCCACGAACTCGGTGGTCTGGGCCAGCAGGCCCCCGGCGATGCCGGCCATGACGGCCGCGATGGTGTAGATGCGGAGCGTCTGGCGATAGACCTGGGCGCCCACGGCGTGCATGCGCCGCTCGTTCTCCCGGATGCCCCGAAGCGACTGGCCGAAGGAGGAGTTCACGATGGCGCGGGCCGCCACGAACACCACGAACAGCACCGCCAGCGCGTACAGGTAGGCGGTGCGCCCGTAGAGGTCGAACTCGAAGAGCCCCAGCAGCGGATCCATGACCACGCCCTGGAGGCCGTCGTCGCCGCCGGTCCAGTGCTCCTGCTCGTTGGCGAACTCCTGCAGCAGGATGGTGACGGCCATGGTGAGCATCAGCAGGGTGAGGCCGCGGGTGTAGAGTATCACCGCGCCGCACACGAAGCCCACCGCGCCGGCCGCTGCGCCCGCGGCCAGCAGTCCGCTCACGGGCTCGTTCCAGCCCAGGTGCGCCGACAGGATGCCGGCGGTGTACGCGCCGGCGCCGAACAGCGCCGCGTGGCCCAGGGACACGATGCCGGCATAGCCCAGGATCAGGTCCAGGGACATGGCGAAGAGCACCATGATGAGGATCTGGGACCCCAGTTGCAGGTAGTCGGGGAACACGAAGAACCCCAGGACCGCGGCCGCCCAGGGCAGCAGTTCCGGCCAGCGGAGGGCGGCGGTTCGTTGCGGCGGCGGTTCCATGGGGGCGAGGACCTCGACTCCTGGCAGGGCCGCGGGGCTACCGGGCGTAGAACCCCTGCGGACGCCAGAGCAGCAGGACGATGGTCAGCGCGAACAGGAAGAAAGCGCCGAAGCCCGGCAGGAAGTACTTTCCGGCCGTATCCACGACGCCGAGGATGAGCGAGGCCGCGAACGCCCCCCGCAGGCTGCCGAGGCCGCCCACCGCCACGACCACGAGGAAATAGACCAGGTACTCCAGCGCGTAGGTGGGGGTGAGGCCGAGGATCTCGGTGCCCAGCGCGCCGCCCAGGGCGGCCAGCGCGCTCCCCAACGCGAACGTGAGCGTGAACAACCGCCGGATGTTGATGCCGACGGTCTCGGCCATGCGGCGGTTGTCCACCGCGGCCCGGACCTTGGCGCCCAGCAGCGTGCGTTCGAACCCGTACCAGAGGCCGACGATCAGACCGAGGCTCACCAGTATGATGAAGGTGCGGTAGGTGGGGAAGCGCCGGAACCCCAGGTCCACCTGCCCCTTGAGCCAGGGCGGCACGTCGAGCTGCACGTTGAGCGGCCCCCAGACGAAGGTGCAGACCGCGATGCCCATGAACACCAGGCCGATGGTCAGCAGCACCTGTTGCAGCTCGTCGGCGCCGTAGAACCGGCGGTAGAGCCACCGCTCCAGCACCACGCTCACCAGCGCCACCGCCGCGCAGGCCAGCAAGACCGCCAGCAGGAACGGCGCGTGCCACTCGCGCATGAAGGACACCGCGACGTAGCCGCCGAGCATGGCGAACACCCCGTGGGCCAAGTTCACGAACCCCATGAGGCCCATGGTCACGGACAGCCCCACCGAGATGATGAACAGGATCATTGCGAACGCGAAACCGTCGAACGCAATGCTGACAAGGGAATTGACCACGGGAGAAGACCTGCGGACCCGCCGGGCGGCTCGGCCATGGGCTGCGGAAGCGCCCGGCGCCCGCCCCTGTCCGCGGTTGCGGCGGACCGCGCGGGGGCGCCAAGCGTTCCCGGCGCTCCGCCCCGCGCCTTCACGGGACGGAGCGCCGCTTTCCGGTCGTCACTTCGTCACTTCTTCTCGAGCTGCTTCCACGGGTCCTTGACCATCTCCAGGGTGTCGGTCTCGACGTTGGCGAGGGCGCCGCCGCGCTTCTCGACCTTGCGCAGGTACTGGTTCTGCACGATGTCGCGGGTCTCCGGGTCGATCATGATGGGACCCCGCGGACTGTCGAACTTCCACCCCTTCCACACGGCCAGGGTCTCGTCCGCGTCGATCTTGCCGTCGAGCCGCCGCACCGCCTCGAAAATGGCCGCCATGCCGTCCCAGCCCTGGACGCCGAAGAAGTCCGGCGTGCTGTCGGCGCCGTAAGCCTCCTTCCACGCCTTCACGAACGCCTCGTTCTCGGGCCGGTCCCCGGCCGCGGAGTAGTGGTGCATGGTGACCACCCCAATGGGAACGTCCCCCATGTTGGGCAGCTCCGAGTCCTGGGTGATGTCGCCCGGGCCGATGAGCTCGATGCCGGCCGCCCTCATGTCGAGGTCGTCGTAGGTCTTCATCACCCCGGTGGCCCACTTCCCCGCGGGGATGAAGACGTAGAGCGCGTCGGGCCTGGCGTCCTTGACCGGCTGGAGGAACGGCGTGAAGTCCGGGATCTTCGGGAACGGGAACGGTATGTCGGCCACCACCTTGCCGCCCGCGGCGGTGAACGCCTCGGTGAACGCGGTCTTGCTGTCGATGCCCGGCGAATACTTGGCGTACGCCACGGCCGCGGTGCGGATGTTCATCTTCTCGTAGGCGTGGCGGCCCAGCGGGTACGCCGCCTGCCACATGGTGAACGACACCCGGGCGGTGTAGGGGGACCGGGTGGTGATGGCCGAGGTGCCGGCGTTCATGATCAGGAACGGGACCTTCGCCTTCCGGGTCACGTCCGAGATGGCGAAGGCGTTGTTGGAATAGACCACCCCCGCCAGCAGGTCCACCTTGTCCCGGGTGATCAGCTCCGTGGCCAGCCGCTTGGCCACGTCGGGCTTGGGCCCGGTGCTGTCCCGCTTGATGACCTCGATCCGGTGTCCCCCGGCCTCGTCGGCGTGGAGCTTCCGGTAGAGCTCGAAACCCCGATCGACCTGTTGCCCCAGTTGCGCGTTGGGACCCGAGTAGGGAAGGATCACGCCCACCTTGACGGTCTCCGCCCACAGTATCCCCGTTGTCGCCAGCAACGCCGGAAGAGACGCGGCCAACAGCCTGAGAGCCTTCATGGTGACACCTCCTGTGAAAATTGGCGCCGTCCGGTGTCGGCGCCGTTCGGTGCGGAGGGGATCATAACACCCCTCGCGTTCCCACGGCAACGGCTCCGCGGACTCGCTTTCTTGCGCCAAAGCCGATAGCCTGACGCTTGCGCCCCGCATCGATTTTCGCCGAAGGAGACAACCCGATGAGCAGCACCGAACCCCTTTCCGCGGACGCGTTCGTGGAGGAGCTCAAGCGCGACATCGCCGGTTTCCCCAAGCTGCGCGTCCGCCATCCGTTCGTGGAGGCCGTGCGCTCGGGGTCCGCGACCCTGGAGCACATCCGCGCCTGGGCGGTCCAGGACTACCAGTTCCGCCGGGCGGTTCCCCGCATCGCCCTGCTCCGCTACGTGGCGTGCAGCGATCCGGAGTTCGCCCCGCGGCTGTTCGAGGTGGCGGAAGAGGAGACCCGCGGCCTCCTGCCCGGGAGCGCCGGCCACCCGGACATGTTCGTGGAGTTCGCCGAAGCCATCGGCCTCACGCGCAAGGACCTGGAGCACGCGGCCCTGCTTCCGGCCACCGCCGCCCACCTCTACTATGCCGAGCTGGTGATCCACACGCAGCCGTGGTTCGTGGTGATGGCCGCGCAGATGGGCGCCGAGGGCACGTTCTCGCCGGCCGCCGCGGCTCTGGGGCAGGGCTTCATGGACCGCTACGGCATGTCTCCCGAATCGGTCCGGTTCTTCACCGTGCACGTGGAGGCGGACAAAGAGCACGGCACCCTGGCGGAAGACATCGGACGCCGCTACCTGGACTCGCCCAACCTCCAGCAACAGACGCGGGAGGTCACCTTCCGGCGCATGGAGCTGCTCTACGACATCTGGACCATCGGCGCGGCATAGCGCCGGACCCGGACGCGGAATCGAGGAACGGCCATGAACGACCACGGCGTCAGACGGCACATGGGGCGGAGCATCCCCATGCGCGAGGCGGAACCCCTGCTGCGGGGGCGGGGGACCTTCGTGGGCGACCTGCGGCTTCCGGGGATGCTCCATGCCGCGGTGCTGCGCAGCCCGCACGCGCACGCCAGGATACGCGGGGTGGACGCGACCCGGGCCCGGCAAATGCCGGGGGTGGTGCGGGTGGTCACGGGAGAAGAGGTCAGGGACGCCATCGCGCCCTTCCCTTCGAGCTTCGAGATCCACCCTCCCCCCTGGCTCGAACGGGTGAAGCCCGTGCTCAAGGGGCCGCGGGCGCGGGTCCTTGCGGTGGACAAGGCCCACTACGTGGGCGAGCCCGTGGCCATGGTGGTGGCCGAGGACCGGTACCGGGCCGAGGACGCGGCCGAGGCCGTCACCGTGGATTACCAAGAGCTTCCCCCGCTGGTGGACCCGGAAGCGGCCCTGGCGCCGGACGCCGAACGGGTGCACGACGGCGCCGACGACAACGTGGTGTTCCATTTCCGCATCGCCAAGGGGGACCCGGAACGGGCGCTGGAGACCGCGCCCCACCGCATTGCGGAGCGCTTCCACCACCGGCGCCACGGCGCCGTGCCCATGGAAGGCCGAGGGGTGGCGGCCATGGCCGAGACCAGGCCCCGGCGCCTGACCGTGTGGTCCTCCACCCAGGTGCCCCACAGCGTGCGGCGGCAGATCGCCTCCCAACTGGATCTGGCCGAGGAGGGAATCCGGGTGGTGGCGCCCCACGTGGGCGGGGGGTTCGGACCCAAGGTGCTGGTCTATCCCGAGGAAGTGCTGGTGCCCTACCTGGCCCTGGAGTTGCAGCGTCCGGTGCAGTGGATCGAGGACCGCAGGGAGCATTTCATCAGCACGGCCCACGCCCGGGACCAGGTGCACTACGTGGAGGCGGGGTTCGACCGGGAGGGCAGGATCGTGGCCCTGAAGGACCGCTTCCTGCTGGACAACGGCGCCTACAACCCCCTGGGCCTCACTGACGCGTACAACACTTCGGCCCACCTGCAGGGGCCGTACCGGATACCGAACCTCGACGTCACCGGCACCTGCGTCGCCACCAACAAGGCGCCCAACGCGCCCTACCGGGGCGCCGGCCGGCCGGAGGCGGTGTTCGTCATGGAGCGCTGCATCGACCGCATCGCCGGCGAGCTCGGCCTGGACCCCGCGGAAGTGCGCTTCCGCAACTTCGTGGAGCCCGACCGGATACCCTACGACGCCGGCATCCTCTACAGGGACGGAGAGCCGGTGTGCTACGACAGCGGCGATTTTCCCGCCACCCTCGCAAAGGCGCTGGAGGCGTGCGGCTACGAAAGCGTGCGCGCGCGGCAGAAAGAGGCCCGGGAGTCCGGCCGCTACGTGGGCGCGGGCATCGGCTTCTACATGGAGGGCACCGGGGTGGGGTCCTTCGAGGGCGCCCGGGTGCAGGTGGATTCCTCCGGCAAGCTCATGGTGTCGGTGGGCGCCAGCGGCCACGGCCAGGGGCACGAGACCGTGTTCGCGCAGGTCACCGCGGACCTGTGGGGCGTGAACCCCGAAGACGTCACCGTGGTGGGAGGCGACACCGCGGCCATCCGCTACGGCTGCGGCACCTTCGCCAGCCGGAGCACGGTCAACGCCGGCGCCGCCATCCACGAAGCCACCCGCCGCCTCAAGGCCAAGGTGTTCGAGCTGGCCGCGCACCTACTGGAAGCCAACCCCGACGACCTCGCCACCCGCGGCGGCCAAGTGTTCGTGGAGGAAAGGCCGGACCGGGGCGTTTCCCTGGCCGAGCTGGCCCGGGCCGCAGTGCCCGGCTGGAGCTCGCGGATGCCGGAGGGCATGGAGCCCGACCTGGAGGCCAGCTACTACTACGTGCCGCAGACCGTGACCTGGGCCAACGCCGCCCACGTGGCCGTGGTGGAAGTGGATGCGGAGACCGGGCAGGTCCGGATCCTGGACTACGCGGTGGCGCACGACTCCGGCCCCGCGGTCAACCCCCTGTTCGTGGAGGGGCAGGTGCGGGGCGGCACCGCCCAGGGCATCGGCGGCGCGCTCTACGAGGAGTTCGTGTACGACGACCTGGGACAACTCGTCACCGGCACCCTGCTGGACTACATCCTGCCCGGCTGCGGCGAAGTACCGAACATACGGCAGGTCCATCTCGAAACCCCTTCCCCGCTCAACCCGCTGGGACTCAAGGGCCTCGGCGAAGGCGGCGCCATCGCCCCGCCCGCGGCCATCGCCAACGCGGTAGTCGATGCCCTCCGCCCCCTGGGCGTGGAGGTGTCCGAGACCCCCCTGTCCCCCGAACGGGTGCTGGCGCTGATACGGGGGAGGCGGGCGGCGTAAAGAACCCGGCACAAGGAATGTCCTTGTTGCTTCAACCCGTTGATTATTCAAGAATTAGCCTATAAAATTGAATTGCCTTCCCTGCTCTTGAAAAACTTTTCATAAGGAACGGCCGGTATGCAGCGCGGAGAAATCGGCACATACGAGGTCACGAGCGCCGGGGGCGAGCAGGTCCGCGCCTTCGTGCCGACGCCGCTGCCGCCCGTCCCTCCCCTCTCCCTGGACGGTCCGTTGCAGCCGGCGCTCGAAGCCGCGGTGCTCTCCCTGGGCCGGCTGGACGGCCTTTCGGCGCTCCTGCCCGACCGGACTCTCTTCCTCTACACCTACGTGCGCAAGGAGGCCGTGCTTTCCTCCCGGATAGAGGGCACGCAGTCCTCGCTGTCCGACCTCCTGCTCCATGAGCTCGGAGAGGCGCCCGGCGTGCCCCTCGACGACGTGGTGGAGGTCTCCAACTACGTGAAGGCGTTCGACCACGGACTGCGCCGCCTGGGGGAGGACTTCCCGCTCTCCAATCGGCTGATCCGCGAGATCCACGGGGTGTTGCTGTCCCACGGGCGGGGCAGCAGCAAGGCGCCCGGCGAGTTCCGCGGCTCGCAGAACTGGATCGGCGGCTCCCGACCCGGCAACGCCGCCTTCGTGCCGCCGCCGCACACCGCGGTGCCCGACTGCATGGCGGCCCTCGAACGCTTTCTCCACGCCAGCGGCGACGGGCTGTCCGTGTTGGTCCGAGCCGGGCTTGCCCACGTCCAGTTCGAGACCATCCACCCCTTCCTCGACGGCAACGGACGGGTCGGACGGCTGCTCATCACCCTCCTGCTGTGCCACGCCGGGATGCTGCGGGAGCCGCTCCTCTACCTGAGCCTGTACCTGAAACAGCACCGGAGCGCCTACTACGACCTCCTGAGCCACGTGCGCCGCACCGGCGATTGGGAAGCGTGGCTCGGCTTCTTCCTCGACGGCGTGCGCGAGACCGCGGAGAGCGCGGTCTCGGCCGCGCAACGCATCTCCCAAACCTTCCAGGAGGACCGGCGGCGTACCGGGAGGATCGGCGGCCGCCGCGCCGGCTCGGCCCTGCGCGTCCACGAAGCGCTGAAGGAGCAGCCCATCCTGTCCCTGAACGAGGCCGTCAGGCGCACCGCCCTCTCCTTCCCCACCGTCTCCTCGGCCATGGACCTGCTGGTCGAGCAAGGCATCGCCCGCGAACTGACCGGACGGCGCCGTGACCGGCTGTTCGTCTATGACCGGTATCTTGCCATACTGAACGAGGGTACGGAGGCGGGATGACGGCGGGCGAGGACCTGAAGATCATGGTGTTCGAGCCTGGAGACGGACCAGGAGACGAACCATCTGAGCGCGGGACGAGACTGCCTCGGGGCCTCTCGGGTGACGTGATGGCGCCGCTTCGCTGATTTGACGGGAGAAATACCGAGGCGCTTCCGGAATTCGTGTGGGTTGCGACACTCCCGATCCCGTCATTCCCGCGAAAGCGGGAATCCATCCAGTTTCATCGCTCTCGTTGTACAAACCTCTCATACAGGGCGCCCATGTGGTTTGCTCGCATGGTCTGGATTCCCGCTTTCGCGGGAATGACGGGAGCGGGCGGCTGCGGGAATAACGAGGGGTGGGCGTCTGCGGAGCAATGACGGCGTGTTCTCTTTCGCTCCCCTTTCCCTCCTACCTTACCCACACGAAAGCCGGAAGCGCCCCCACAGTATCCCGTGGAGCGCTTGAAGCCGTGATCGTGATTGACGATGCAGTGCGTCGAATCAGATGAACTTCGCCGGAGACACCTTGAAGATCCCGGCCGGTTTGCGGGCCGTTTTCATGCCCTGCTCCAAAACGGCGGATAGAGGATACGGAGAGGCAGGGCGCCCGTGCGGCTACAGCCACTTCACCAGCCAGGCGGGGGTGAGACGGAGCGCGTAGGCGTTGAGCGCGGTCATGGTGTCGGTCAGCAGCAGGAGGCCGACGGCGGCCAGGAGCAGGCCGGCGCACGTGTGGATGGCCGGCAGCCAAGGGCCGAGGGCGCGGGAGAGCCGGAAGAAGCGGTTCATGGCCAAGGCGCTGAGGAGGAACGGCAGGGCGAGGCCGGCTGCGTAGGCCGAGAGCAGCAGCGTGCCGCGGTGGACGTCGGCCGCGGTTCCGGCCAGGGTCAGGATGGCGCCCAGGATCGGCCCCACACAGGGGATCCAGGCCACCGCGAAGGTGAGTCCCACCAGCGCCGACCCCAGGTAGCCGGCCGGCTTGCTGCGCAGGTCGAACTGGGCGTAGCGCTCCAGGGCGGCGACCTTGAAGACCCCGGTCAGGTAGATCCCCACCAACAGGATGAACAGGCCCCCGACCATGCGCACCGCGTCCCGGTAGCCGATCAGCAGGCTTCCCAGCAGGCTGGCGGACGCTCCCAGGGCGACGAAGGCGACGGAGAAGCCGCATACGAAGGCGAGGGCGTTCCCCATGAGCCGGGCGTGGCCCGGGGCGCCTTCGCTCATTTCCCGCGGCGATATGCCGGAGACGAACGAGAGGTACGACGGGATCAACGGCAGCACGCACGGACTGAGGAACGAGAGGCCGCCGGCCCCGAAGGCCACGAGGAGGTTCACTTCGTTCATGACGGTTCCTGGACCGCTTCCCCCAGGGTCCTCACGAGCCAGCGATGGGTCCGGCTCACCAGGTCCCCGTCCTCCAGCAGCCAGTGGCCGCGGCCGCCGGCCTCCATGTATCCCGCGCCCGCGTCCCGGGCGAAGTCGCGGAGGGCGGCGCCCGGGACCAGCCGGTCGTCGGCCCCGCCGAGCACCAGCGTCGGGTTCCGGACCTCGGGCGCGTCGAGGCCGCGCTCGAACAGCGCCCGGACCATCCCCGGCGGCTCCGGGGCAAGCGCTTCCACGATGTCCCGTTGCCGGTCCGGGGGTACGGCGTGGAGCCACAGGTCCATGAAGTCGGCCGGCCGGACGAGTATCGGACGGCGCATGACCAGCAGCGCCAGGTACCGGAGCCGCAGCAGGCGCATGGCCTTGGGCAACTCTCCCAGGTAGGCGGCCACGTCCGGCGCCACCAGGACCCCGGCCGCGGCCTCGCGCTCCCTGGCCGCGGCCAGGACGAGCCGCGCCCCCATGCCGTGCCCCATCAGCACCGGCGGAAAGGCCGCCTCCGCCATCACCGCGCGCAAGCGGTCCACCGCCTCGTCCGGCGTTGACGGCGCGCCGCGGCCATGCTCCCGCAAGTCGAGGGACCAGCATTCCCACCCCAGGTTGCACAGGCGCGTGGCCCATTCCCGCCAACACCAGCCCCCGGCCCACAGGCCGTGGACCAGGACCACGGGCGGCCGGAACTTGTTCCGTTCCGGCGGGAAGACGTCCACCATCAAGGGTCCGATGCGCCTGAGCATGGGGTTGTCAACTCTCGCGGCAAAGACCGCGTGCGGCCCTCCTCCCGTTGAGATAGAACGCACACGACCGGGAAACAAGCGCCGGCGCCGGAAACGGCAGAGGGAACCCTTCCGGTTACCCCAGGTCGAGGATAAATGATAGGAACGTCGGATCCCTTCCGGATCGGGTTTCGTCTCCCTGCGGGAAAGCAGGTCCTTCGACTTCGCTACGCTACGCTCAGGACGAACGGAGGTCTCCGGTTCGCCATGCCCAGGAGGGATAGGGGACTCTGCTTCGCTGCGATCAGGAGGGATGGGGATTCCTGATTCGATGCGTCCAGAAGGGATAAGGATGGTTCTTCAGGGTTTCCGATACCAGTACCCTGTAACAGTCCCTCTGTCAGCAGGGATACAGCGCGAGACATGTTTCCCGTGCATGATGAGATGTTCCAGGCCAGTGACCTAGTCACTGTTACAGGGTACTAGGTGTTGGCGGCATGCTCGAATTCCTCGGCAAGGGCGGCATCTTCATGGTCCCGATACTGCTGTGCTCGGTCACCGCGGTGGGCATATTCGTGGAGCGGCTGTTCAGCCTCCGAAGACGTCGGGTGGCGCCCGCGGAGTTGGTGCGGAGGGCGGAGGCGCTGGTCGAGGGGGAGGACCCGGGCGCGGCCGGGGCGTTGCTGGAACGGAGCCCTGCGGCCATCGCCAAGGTGCTCGCCGCGGGCGTCCGGGCGGCGGGACGAAGCCGCGCCGTGGTGAAGGAGCACATGGAGGAAGCGGGCCGTCGGGAAGCGGCCGAGCTGGTGCGGTTCGTGGACACCCTCGGCACCATCGCCGGGGTCAGCACGCTGCTGGGCCTCCTGGGGACCATTTCGGGCATGATCGAGATCTTCTCGGTGATCTCCACACAGAGCGCGGTCAACCCGGGCACGCTTGCGGGCGGGATCTCCGAGGCGCTGGTCACGACCCTGGCCGGGTTGAGCGTGGCGGTCCCCACCATCGTCATGCACAGGTACCTGCTGAACAAGGCCAACACCCTCACGCTGGAGATGGAGCGGCTGTCCGTCCGCTTCCTGGACTTGCTGGGGAACCCCTGAACGATCGAGCCATCCGGGATGGATTCCCTCACCCTGTGGGAAAAAGCGTCCTTCGACTCCGCTTCGCTACGCTCAGGACGAACGGGGATAATCGTTCGGAGTTTCCCTTATCGACAGGAAGGAAACCGGGATGAAGGGCCTGTAAGCAGGGATGGCTACCGCGCCATCATACGTCCTTGTAGTGGCAAGCTATTCCAGGATCCTCAGTATCTCCGTTCGTCCTGAGCGTAGCGAAGCGAAGTCGAAGGACGCGCTCATGCCCCCTGTCCCGATGGTCCGGAGGTTCCCTGAAAGACGGCGCGGACGAGTGACATGAACTTCCGGCCACCCACGAGGCCTGCCGGCGGCCTCCTCGACATGACGCCGTTCGTGGACACGATCTTCAACCTGTTGATCTTCTTCGCCCTGTCCATGAACTTCCTGGCGGACCCGGGAATCACGGTGGACCTGCCGGACGCGTCCGCGAAGGAGGCCGCGCGCAAGGGCGGCGACCTGGACGTGGTCATCACGCGGAAGGGGGAGGTCCGTCTCGACGGCGCGCCGGTGGCGCTTGCAAACCTGCGCGCGGCGCTGGAAGAGGCGACCGCCAAAGGCGGCGGGCCACAGGTGTTGCTGAGGGCCGACCGCAGCGTGCCCCACGGCCTGGTGGTGGCGGTAATGGACGCCGCCAAGTCCGCGGGGCTGACCCGTGTCGCCATCCTGACCCGACCCGGTGAGCCGTAGGGAGAGAGAGGAATCGAGCCGGGACGGGTCGGACGCTCCCCCTGCTATACGGGCATCAGGCCGTGCTTCTTCGGGGGCCGGGTCTCCTTCTTGCCGCGCAGCAGGGCGAGGGTGCGGACCAGGCGGGCGCGCGTCTCCGCGGGCCGGATGGCGGCCTGGGAGAACTGTTTGGACAGGGCCTCGAACGGGCCGTGGAAGCGTTCGGCGAACTCGGCCATCTTCTCCCGGCGCGTGCGCTCGGGGTCGTCCGACGCGGCGATCTCGCGCCGGTAGAGCACGTTCACCGCGCCGCCGCCGCCCATGACCGCCAGCTCCACCCCGGGCCAGAGCCAGAGTTGGTCCGCGCCCATCTCGCGCGTGCACATGGCCTGCTTGGCGCCGCCGTAGCCCTTGCGCAGCACGATGGTGACCTTGGGCACCGTGGCCTCCGCATAGGCGTAGAGCATCTTGGCGCCGTGGCGGATGATGCCCTTCTCCTCCTGTTGCCGGCCCGGAAAGAACCCGGGCACGTCCATCAGTGTGACCAGCGGGATTTGGAAGGCGTCGCAGAAACGGATGAACCGCGCGGCCTTGTCCGAGGCGTCCACGTCGAGGCTGCCGGCCAGGAACATGGGCTGGTTGGCCACGAACCCCACCGGGTAACCGTCCAGGCGCCCGAACCCGGTCACCAGGTTGCGTGCGAACCGCCCCTTGAGCTCCAGGAACTCGCCATCGTCCGCCACCGCCCGGATGACCGCCGTGACGTCGTAGGCCTTGCGCTTGTCGTCGGGGACCAGCTCCTCGATGCTGTCCAGCGGCCGCGCCGGGTCGTCGCCGGTGTCCCTCCGCGGCGGCGGCTCGTTGCAGTTGGACGGCAGGAAACCCAGCAGCGCGCGGAGCTGGGCGAGGCAGGCTTCGTCGTCCGGGCTCACCAGGTCCGCGACCCCGGACACCTCAGAATGGACGCCCGCGCCGCCCAGTTCTTCCATGGTCACATCTTCCCCCAGCACCTCCCTGATGACCGGCGGCCCGGTGATGAACATCTGGCTGGTGCCCCGGACCATGAGGACGAAGTCCGTCAGCGCCGGCGAGTAGGACGCCACGCCGATGCACGGCCCCATGACCGCGGAGATCTGCGGGACCGCGCCGGACGCGATGCTGTTCTCGAAGAAGATCTCGCCGATGGCCGCGGTGACGCTCAACCCCTCCTGGATGCGCGCGCCCACCGAGTCGTAGAGGCCGATGCAGGGCATCCCCAGGGAGCGGGCGGTGCGGATGCCGTTGGCGATCTTCCGGGCGTGGGCGCTGCCCACGGCCCCGGCGAGCACCGTGCGGTCCTGGGCGAACAGGTACACGGGGCGCGCGTCGATGCGGCCGAAGCCGCACACCACGCCGTCGGTGGGCTGCCGCCGCTCGGCCATGCCGAAGTCCGTGCACTGGGTCTCGGCCAGCATGAACTCCTCGACGAAGCTGCCGGCGTCCACCAGCCTGGCGATGCGCTCCCGGGCGGTGAGCTTGCCCTCGCCGTGCTGCTTCCGGACGGCCCGGGGGTCGCCCTCCAGCACCCGCGCCTCGAGCTCGGCCAGCTTCCTGTAGGGAGCGTCCTGTTCCGGGGTTGTGGTGCGGTCGGCCAAGAACGTCCCCCGCGCCGGTTCCGTCAGATGACGCCCATGCCCCGCAGCACCGAGAGCATGATGGCCGCGGCGATCACCGAGCCGATCTGGCCCCCGGCGTTGGCGCTCATGGCGTGCATCAGCAGGTGGTTCTTCTTGTTGTAGCGCTGGCCCACGTTCTGCACCACCCGGGCGGCCATGGGGAACGCCGAGATGCCGGCCGCGCCGATGAGCGGGTTGATGCGGCCGCGGGTGAGCAGGCACATGAGCTTGCCGAACAGCACGCCCATCACCGTGTCCAGGCCGATGGCCACCAGCCCCAAGGAGAGGACCATGAGGGTCTCCACCCGCAGGAACCTCTCCGCGGCCATGGTGCCGCCGATGGACAGCCCCAGCAGCAGCGTGACGATGTTGGCGATCTCGTTCTCGGAAGCCAGCTTGAGGCGCTCCACCACGCCGCATTCCCGCAGCAGGTTGCCCAGCATCAGCATGCCGATCAGCGGAGTGCCCAGGGGCGCGATGCACGACGCCACCACCGTGACCACGATGGGGAAGAGGATGCGGGTGGTCCTGGACACCGGAGCCTGCTGCACGACCCCCATGGTGACCTGCTTCTCCCTGGCGGTAGTCAGGACGCGCATGATGGGCGGCTGGATCAGCGGCACCAGCGACATGTAGGAATAGGCCGCCACCGACACCGCCCCCAGCAGGTGGGGCGCGTAGCGCGAGCTCACGTAGATGGCGGTGGGGCCGTCGCAGGCGCCGATGACGCCGATGGCCACCGCGTCCAGGTGGCTGAAGCCCAGGGCCAGGGCCAGCAGCAGGGTCAGGAAGATGCCGAACTGGCCGGCCGCTCCCAGCATGATGATCTTGGGGTTGGAGAACAGCGGCCCGAAGTCGGTCATGGCGCCGATGCCGAGGAAGATCAGCACCGGGAAGATCTCCGTGCGGATGCCGAAGTCGTAGAAGAAGCGCAGGGTCCCGCCTTCGGCCATGAGCTCGGCCTGGGGGATGTTGACGAGTATGGCGCCGAAACCGATGGGCACCAGCAACAGCGGCTCGAACCCCTTCCGGATGCCCAGGTAGAGGAGCGCCCCGGCGATGGCCATCATCACCACCTGGCCGAGCCCCAGGTGCGAAACGCCGTCGAGCAGCCCCAGGGCTCCGGAGAGGATCGCAGCTTCCATACGCTTCGAGTCTCGGTGGTCGTTCCCGGGAGACCGGGAATCTAGGGGCGGCGGACCATGCCCGGTCTCAGGAGGGGAAGAGCTTCCTCATCAGGAGGATCAGGAGGCTCAGGAGCCACAGCACCAGCAGCGTGCCGACGCTGCCCACCAGCGCTACCGTAAGGCCGAATTCCCAGGTGCCCATGCCGATGTCCGTCCGGGGTTCGAGTCCGCGGGCCTACTCGATCTCGGCGAGCTCCTGCCCCGCCTCCACCGACTGCCCCACCTCGACCTTGACCGTCTTGACCGTGCCGCCCGCGGGGGCGACCACGGGGATCTCCATCTTCATGGCCTCCATCACGATGACCACGTCGTCCTCTTCCACCGCGGCGCCGGGACCTGCCTCGATCTTCAGTATCTTTCCAACCATGGGAGCCGTGACGGAGGTTGCCAATGGATGTTCTCCTTGCGCTCGATTGGGCTGCGAATTCGGCTGCGAAGCGGGCCGTGCAATGGCCGCGCCATGCAGTCCGGGTCCGTTCCCCCTTTATATCAGGTTTTTCCGGCGATAAGTCAAACAAGGGAGTGGGCCCGGCACCGCTATCCCGCGGGCGGGTCCCAGGGGTCGTAGCTGCCGAAGTTCCAGAGGTTGCCTTCCGGGTCGCGGCAGGAGTACAGCCGCCCGCCGTAGGGCTGGTCCTCCGGCGCCATGACGACCTGCGCGCCCGCGGCCACGGCCCTTGCGTGGTGGGCGTCCACGTCCGAGACCACCACATACGGGCTCTGCGGCACCGGTCCGCCGGCCTGGGCCAGGGGCTGCTGGAACTGCCCGAACTCGTCGTCCCGGGCGGAGCCGAGCATGACCATGCCGTTGCCGAAGGCGAGCTGGGCGTGGTCAATGGCGCCGCCCTCGCCGGGGACCACCAAGTGGCGCTCGAAGCCGAACGCACTGCACAGCCAATCGACGGCCGCGGCGGCGTCCCGGTAGCGGAGGGTCGGAATGATGGTCGCTCTCGTGGCTTTCGCCAAACTGGTCATGACGGCCTCCCGTTCCGTGGCGCGGGGACGCGGCCCGGGCCTCCGGGTCTCTCACCGGGCCGACGCGCCCGTTCGCGCATGTGCGCCCTCTTCATCCCCGCCGTCCCCGACCCCGGCGGTCCGGCGCGCTGGTTTGGATCTGCTCCCGTTGAATCCCGCGCCGGTTGACGGCGGCGGGGATGCCGCATACATGGGAGGATAAGACTCTTCAGGATTTCGTGTGGGCAGGGTCTCACGGGATAGCGTCCTTCTCTCACCCATTTCACGGGGTAGCATCCCCTCCCCCCTCGAGGGGAAGGGAATCGGAGGATAACAACCCGTGTCCGTACTGTCGAGCCTCGCGGCCGTGTCCCCGAACGGTTCGCAACACCGTAGCCGGCCCCCGGTGCGAGGCCGGCCTTTGGAGCCTATATGACCCGGACGTACATCGGCGCGCCGATCCGGCGCGGCGAGGACATTCGCTTCCTCACCGGCAAGGCCACGTTCATCGACGACGTGAAGCTGCCCGGGATGCTGCACGCGGCCGTGCTGAGGAGCCCCCATGCGCACGCGCGCATCCTGGCGGTGGACGCCGCGGACGCCCTGAAGCTGCCCGGGGTCGCCTGTGTGCTCACCTTTGCGGACTTGCCCGCGTGGGTCAAGCCCATCCCGCTGCGCATGTACGCGCTGGAAGGGCTGGACCGTTTCCTCCAGTATCCGCTGGCCCGGGACAAGGTGGCCTACGTGGGCGAGCCGGTGGCGGTGGCGGTGGCCGCGGACCGGTACGCCGCGGAGGACGCGGTGGACGCCGTCCGCGTCGATTACGAGCCGTTGGAGGCGGTGGCGGACGTGGACGCGGCCTTGCGCAGCGAGGTGGTGGTCCACGAGGAACAGGGTTCCAACGTGGCCGGCGGCCACGACATCGAGATCGGCGACGTGGAGCGGGCGTTCCGGGAGGCCGAATACACCCGGAAGGAGGTCCTGCGGGTGCACCGGCACACGGGCAACCCCATGGAGACCCGGGGGCTGGCGGCGTCCCACGACCCCGGCAGGAACGAGTTGACGGTGTGGGGGCCCACCAAGGTGCCCCATTTCAACCGCGCGGTGCTGTCCTCGCTGCTGGGGTTGCCGGAGCACCGCATCCACTTCGTGGAGCCGGACGTGGGGGGCGGCTTCGGCATCCGCGGCGAGTTCTATCCCGAGGACTTCCTGGTCCCCTTCGCCGCCATGAAGCTCGGGCGGCCGGTGAAGTGGATCGAGGACCGGCGTGAGCACCTGATGGCGGCCAACCATTCGCGGGAGGTGCGCTGCGAGCTGGAGCTCGCCGCCCGGCGGGACGGCACGCTGCTGGGCATGCGCGCCCGCATCCACGGCGACATGGGCGCGTACATCCGCACCCACGGCGGGCTGGTTCCCGCGTCCACCGCGGCGGTGCTGCCGGGGCCGTACCGGGTCCCGGCCTACGAAGCCCACGTGCGCTGCGTGATGACCCACAAGATGGGGGTGGGGACCTACCGGGCGCCGGGCCGCTACGAGTCGTGCTATTTCCGCGAGCGGATGCTCGACATGGTGGCCGCGGACCTGGGCATGGACCCCATCGAGTTGCGCCGCAAGAACCTCATCCGGCCCGAGGAGATCCCCTATGAGCTGGGGGCCACCCGTCCGGGGATCGCCTCCACCGTGTTCGACAGCGGCGATTACCCCCGGGCGCTGGAACACGCCCTGGAGCGTTTCGGGTACGACGCCCTGAAGCCGCTCCAGGGCAGGCTGCAAGAGGGACGCTACCACGGCGTCGGCATCGGCTGGTTCGTGAAGAACACCGGCCTGGGGCCGTCCGAGGGGGCGCGCGTCGCGGTCACCGGACCGGAGAGCGTGGCCGTCTATCTGGGCATCGCCACCCTGGGCCAGGGGCACGAGACCGTGATGGCGCAGATCTGCGCGGACGGCCTCGGCGTGCCCATGGAATGGATCACGGTGTTCCACGGCAGCACCGACCTGATGCCCTACGGCGGCGGCACCTATTCCAGCCGCGGCACGGTGATGGCCGGCAACGCCGTGCACCTCACCGCCGCGGCCCTGAAGGAGAAGCTCTTGCAGCTCGCGGCCCGGCGGCTGGAGACCGAGCCCGGGGGACTGGAGTTGCGCTCCGGCCTGGTCCACGCCGCGGGAACGGATCGGGCCTTGCTGGGGCTGGGAGAGCTATTGGAGATGACCCGCCCCGGCAAGGTCCCGGGCGGCGGTGCGCCGGGACTGGAGGCCACCGAGTACTTCCACACGGACCGTCTGACCTACACCTACGGCGGCCACTTGGCGCACGTGGCCGTGGACCCGGAGACGGGCCAGGTGGAGATCCTGCGGTACCTGGTGCTGGAAGACGTGGGCCGCTGCGTCAACCCGCTGCTGGTGCACGGCCAGGCCTTGGGAGCCGCGGCCCAGGGCATCGGCGGCACCCTGCTGGAGGAGTTGGCCTACGACGAGGACGGCCAACTCCTGACCACCACCCTGCTCGACTACCCCCTGCCTTCCAGCACGGAGATCCCGCCCATGGAAAGCATCGTCACCGAGTACTCCCCCTCGCCGCTCAACCCCCTGGGCGTCAAGGGCGCGGGCGAGGGCGGCATCGTCGCCTGCGGCGCAGCGCTGGCCAACGCGGTGTCCCACGCCCTCTCCTCCCTGGGCGTCCAGGTCCGGGACCTGCCCCTGACGCCGAACCGGATCCGGGGGTTGATCCGCGAAGCGGGCCGGACGAGAGAGAAAGGGAAAGAGGGGTGAGGCGGTTGCCGTGGGTGAAATTGCCGACCACTGCGTCAGCGCCAAGCTTCTCGGCTTCCTTGGCCAATTCGCGAAGGCAGGTTTCCTTGGCTTCCCGCAACGCCTTTTGATGCGTCCCGCTACGCCCGCCCACGAAGTCGCGAAGGACACCGAAGAGATCCCGGAACACGTTGATGCCGAGGACGCACTCCGCGCTGATCACGCCGAGAGATTGGCTGGTTTCACGGCCCGGGATGGAATGGGTCGTGGACAGTAAGGCAGCGCGAATGGGCATGGTAGCCTCCTTCCCGGTACGGGCCTGGATCACGTATGAGGGTGAATGGGGCGCCGGGTGGGCCGTAGGGAACCCACGCTCGCCCGAAGGCATGAGAGGAGTACGAATATGCTTCCGGCGCCACGCTGGTGGATACCATAACCGCCACACAGGGACAAAGGCGAAAGTACGGTTGGAAGAGACCCTGGATGCTGGTCCTTGCGGAAGTCCCATCCCGTCATTCCCGCGAAAGCGGGAATCCACTTTGGGAAACTCCGAACAATTCCGGCTCGAACCCTCTCCCCCTGTGGAAAAGCGCGTCCTTCGACTTCGCTTCGCTACGCTCAGGACGAACGGGGGCACTTCGTGTCGCTATGCTCGGACAAATGGGGAATCTTCGTATCTCTACGCTCGGGACAAATAGGAATTTTCGTATCTCTACGCTCGGGACGAACGGGGATGGTCGTCCGGGGTTTCCCTGACCCTACCCAGGAACAATCCCATCGGTAGCGCGTGGAACGCCATGCCGCGGTGTCGGAAGGGCAGCGCCTCCTGCCCGGTATAGAACAGCACCCCCCTCTCGAACGCCTCGCCCACGAAGTCCGCCAGTTCCGCCAACCCCTTGAAGTCCTCGGTCTTCACGCTGGCGGACGCCTTGACCTCGACGCCGATGATCCTTCCGTCGCTTCGTTCCAGGACCATGTCCGTCTCGTGCTTCCTGTTGTCCCTGAAATGGTGCGTCTCCACGTCTTCCTGCGCCCAGCCGGAGTGCTTGCAGCACTCCATGTAGATCAGGTTTTCCAGCAAGGGACCGTAGTGGCGGCTTCCGAGCAACTGCGTTTCGTCGTGGAGACCCAGCAGGTGGCACGCCAGCCCCGTATCCACGTAATGGACCTTGGGCATGCGTGTGGCGAGGCGGTTGGCGCGGTTCTTCCGGTAGGCCGGCACTCGTCGGACGATGAACAGGAGGTCGAGGATCTCGACGTAGTCCTTGACCAGCTTGTCGTTCAGTTCGAGGTCGTTGGCGACGTTGGCGTACTTCAGCAGGTTGCCGCTCAGCCCGGCAAGGTACGGCGCCAGGGCCTGCAACCTGGAGTGGTAGTCGCCCCGGGCCGCGTACAGGCTCTCGAAGTCCTTGTAGAGCCGTCCCTCCAAGTAGGACCTGAACCAGACCTGTTTGGCCCGCGGACTCTTGTCCTGCGCTTCCGGGTACCCGCTGCGCAATATCCAGCCGGCGACACGCTCGCGGCTGGTGAAGGGGATCGGTCCGGGGGTTCGCCCGTGGAGCCGCGGTCGTTTCGTGTCTCCGCCCCGAAGACCCTGCAGGGCATCCTGTGGGTCCAGCACGAGTTCTACCACAGTTCCATACGAGAAATACAGCCTGCCAATACGAGGAATACACCCAGTTAACACGAGAAATACAGACCCTTGATACGAGTTTTACACCCCGTTCCAGCCCTGCGGATCGGCAAGGCTACCGCGTCCGGAAGCAGACGCCAGGCTCATCCGGCCTGACCGGACCCCACCCGCGGTCCCTTGCGACGGACGGAACCACGTGTTAAGCGTCCGGCCATGACGACCAACGCAACCAACGCCAACGCAACCGACGGCATGGGCCGGACCCTCGGGGAGGCCATCGCCTTTCTCGAAGCCAACTATCCCGACGAGGTGGTCCGGGTGGCCCGGGAGGTGGACCCGGTGTTCGAGGTCACGGGGATCCTCGCCAAGCTGGAAAGGCAGCAGCGGTTCCCCTGCGTGATCTTCGAGAACGTCAGGGGATCCTCCATCCCGCTGGTCACCAACATGCACGCCAGCTTTCCGCGGCTGGCCATGGCCATCGGGCTGCCCTACGACGCCACGCCCGCGGACTTCATCCACGAGTACGGCAGGCGCGAGGCCAACCCGCTGCCGCCGGTGGTGGTGGACGGGGGTTCGGCGCCGTGCCACGAAGTGGTGCTCACCGGCGACGACGTGGACGTGACCCGGCTGCCCATCCTGCAGTACCACGAGCTGGACGCCGGGCGTTACATCACGCTGGCGTTCGACGTGATGAAGGACCCGGACACGGGCATCCGCAACGCCGGCATCTACCGCCTGCAACTGAAGGGCCGGAACCGCTTCGGCATCCAGATCTCGGAGACCGCCCACGGCCATTACATCCTCAAGAAGAACCAGGCCAAGGGCCGGCCCACGCAGATGGCCGCGGTCATCGGCGGCCACCCGGCCATGAACATCGGCAACCTGAGCTTCACCTCCATCGACACCGACGAGTTCAGCATCGCCGGGGCCATGCTGGGCAAGCCGGTGGAGTTGGTGAAGTGCAAGACCATCGACGTGGAGGTGCCAGCCAGCTCGGAGATCGTGCTGGAATGCGAGATCCACCCCACCGAAAGGGAGGAGGAGGCGCCCTTCGGCGAGTACCCCGGCACCTACGGACCCCAGCGCATCAACCCGGTGGTCTATGTCAAGGCCATGACCATGCGGAAGAGCCCGCTCTACCAGAGCTCCTTCGTGGGCCACGCCGACAACCTGCTGCTCTCGGGGGTGACCCGCAACAGCTACATCTACCACACCTGCCGCATCGCCAGCGCCGGGGTCAAAGCCGTGTATGTGCCTCCCAGCGGCCGCTCCCGCTACATCTGCTACATCCAGATGGACGCGGTCATCGACGGCGACGCCAAGAACGCCGCCATGGCCGCGTTCGCCGCGGACCCCTTCCTCAAGTTCGTGGTGTGCGTGGACGCGGACGTGGACATCGGCAACGACAGCGACGTGATGCACGCCATCGCCACCCGGGTGCGGGCGGACCGGGACGTGTTCATGGTCACCCACTCCAGGGGCTCCCCGCTGGACCCGGCGTCCTACGACCCCGCGGGCGGGTCCCATCTGGTCACCAAAGTGGGCGTGGACGCCACGCGAAAGTCCGACTACCCACAGGAGATCCGGGTCCCGGGCACGGACGACATCGACCTGACGAAGTACTTCGGGACACGCTTCCAGTAGCCCGGCGCCGGTGCTCCGGCCCCCGGCGAAAACGGCGCGAACAGGCGAAGGGACCGGAGGCGCGGACCGTCGAGAGGCGCCGCGCGCATGGTCGGATGCCGTGCGCAGAGACGACCAAGCCGGTTCCGGTCCCCCGCGGGGAACCCGTCCACAAGGAGGAGCCATGCTGTTCCTGACCAACGAGCACATCCAGGAAGTCCTCGACATGAAGACCTGCATCGCCGCCATGGAGGACGCCTACCGCGACCTGTCCCGGAACGAGGCCGCGTACCGGCCGCGGATCGACTTCTACGTGCCGCGGGAGCCCCACTACTACCGTTGGGGCACCATGGAAGGCGCGTCCCGGTCCCTGGGCTACATGGCCATCCGCATGAAGTCGGACATGCTCGTGTGGGAGCGGGACGGGGAGTTCGAGACCGAGGACAAGTACTGCATCGAGCCGGGCACCTATTGCGGCCTGATATTCCTCCTGAGCGTGCGAAACGGCGAGCCGCTGGCGCTGATGAACGACGGCTACCTGCAGCACATGCGGGTGGGCGCCTGCGCCGGACTCGGGGTCAAGTACCTGTCCCGCCAGGACTCCAGGGTGGTGGGAATGCTCGGCTCCGGCGGGATGGCGCGGACCTACGCCCGGGCCATCCACGAGGTGCGCGACATCGAGTTGCTGCGGGTGTTCAGCCCCACCCGGGCCAACCGCGAGAGCTTCGCCGCGGAGATGCGCGATCAACTGGGTCTCACCGTCGAGACCTGCGGTGACGCCGAACGAGCGTGCCGCGGCGCCGACATCGTGGCCCTGACCACGGACTCCCTGGTGCAGGTCATGCAGCCGGAATGGGTGGAGCCGGGCATGCACATTACCAACGTCCGCTCCAACGAAGCCGGCCCCGAGATACTGGCCAAGTGCGACCTGCAGGCGCGCCTGGGAGCCTCTACACTGGTGCTGGACAACCCCCCGCCGGGCACCGTCCACGGCAGCGACGGCATGTTCGCCTACATCGCCGGCACCGACGAGGAGAAGACGAAGATCCCTCCCTCGCCCATCCGCGAGATCGACAACGCCGACATCGGCACCATACCCGACCTCATGGCCGGCAAGTGGCCCGGCAGGACCAGCGACCGGCAGGTGACGTTCCTCAACAACCAGGGCACCCAGGGTCTCCAGTTCGCCGCGGTGGGCGGCACCGCGTTCGAGCTGGCCAAGGCCAGGGGGCTGGGACACCCGCTGCCCCGGGAGTGGTTCTTGCAGGACATCCGCGACTAACGCCCCGGACCTTCCCGTGACGGCCAGGGAACCTGCCCCTCCGGACGCCCGCGGCGGGACCTCGGCAAGGGCGCGGAGCCGCATACGCGCGGCCCTGCTGCGCTGGTACGACCGGCACAAGCGCCCCCTGCCCTGGCGCTCCACCCGCGACCCCTACGCCATCTGGGTCTCGGAGACCATGCTGCAGCAGACCCGGGTGGCCGCGGTGCTGCCCTACTACCGCCGCTTCATGGAAGCGTTCCCCTCGGTGGAGGCCCTGGACCGGGCGACCCTGCCCGAGGTGCAGAGCGTCTGGAGCGGACTGGGATACTACCGGCGCGCCGCCAACCTGAAACTCGCGGCGCGGCTGCTGGTAAGCCGGCACGGAGGCAAGCTGCCGGCCGAACACCGTGCGCTGCTGCGCCTGCCCGGGGTCGGCCGATACACCGCGGGCGCGGTCATGAGCATCGCCTTCGGCAAGCCCTGGGCCGCAACCGACGGGAACGTCCGGCGCGTGTACGCGCGCCTGTGGGGACTGGACGGGGCCGCGGCCGCGGAGGAAGCCGCGGAACGGATGGTGTCCCGGTCCCGGCCGGGGGACTTCAACCAGGCGGTCATGGAGCTGGGCGCGACGCTCTGCCTCCCTTCCGCGCCCGAGTGCCCGCGCTGCCCCCTGGGGCACTGGTGCCGGGCCCTCGCCACCGGCTCCTTCGGCTTTCCGCGGCGGCGGCCCATGCGCGCCCGTGCGGTGGAATGGCCCATGGTGTTCGTGGAGTGGAAGTCGCGGATCCTCCTCCACCGCCGCCCGGAGGGCGGCATCCTCGCGGGCCTCTGGGAGCTTCCCGGACCCGAGGCGCTGCCCGCGGAAGCCGCGCCGGGAAGGTCCGAGCCCGCGGCGGTGGTCCGCCACGCCATCACGGACAGGCGCATCACCGCCCCGGTCCACGTGCTGCGGCGAAAGGTCCGGGTGGACGGACCCGAGTGGCGCTGGGTCCGGGCCGCGGAGCTCCCCTCCCATCCACTCTCATCCCTCAGCGCCAAGGCCATCCGCGCTGCCCGCCGCCATCTCCGCGCGTCCTGACCTCCGGCGCAACCCGCGCTCGCCGGCTCATCCAGGCGTGGGTCCGGGGGCGGCGGGCGCGCAGCTCGCGGGAACCCTCCAGGTCCCGCCGGAGCCGCTGCATGTCCTCGGCCACGTCGACGTCGTACTCGGCGGCCACGAGATGCGTCCGCAGACCCAACTCCCGGGCACGGGCCAGGGTCTGGTCCAGGACCGAGCCGGTGCTCCAGGAGACGCCGCGGAAGAGCCCTTCCACCGGACGGCTGAGGCCCATGAGATAGTAGCCGCCGTCGTGGGCGGGGCCGAGCGCCACGTCGCACCGGTCCCGTTCCAGGACCTCGCACGCGGCCCTGACGGAAGCCTTGGCAAGGGTCGGGACGTCGCTGCCCACCAGGACCACCTGCCGGTAGCCCGCCCGGCGCAGGTCCACGAACACCGCGTGCATGCGGTCCCCCAGCGAGGCGCCGCGCTGGGGCAGCAGGGCCACCCGGCACTCCCCCAGCTTCAGGAAGTAGTCCCGGCTGCGCTCCGCATACGCCACCCACGTGTCCCACCGCTCCGAGCGGGACAGGTCCCCGAGCACGTCCCGCAGCAGGCAGTCGTAGAAGTCGGCCGCCTCCTCCGGGGTGAGCGGCGGACACAGCCGGGTCTTGACCCGGCCCGGGACCGGCGCCCGCGCCATGACGGCCAGGGCCGGCGCGGGCGGCCCGCCCTTCGCGGAGTTCCCCCGAGACATCCCCTCGACTATAGGAAACTCCGAACGATCAGGACAAGGGGCATGAGCGCGTCCTTCGACTCCGCTTCGCTACGCTCAGGACGAACGGGGACAGGGGGCAGGGTGAAGGAATTGGGAACCCATCCTCGGTGTCTCGGTTGTCCAGACGTTCCCATGGGGACCGGGGACCCGTTCGTCAACGCCGGGGGACCGCGGTAGCCATATGGGAAGGCAACGGGTATAAAAGAAACTCCGAACAACGATTCCGTTCGTCCTGAGCGTAGCGAAGCGAAGTCGAAGGACGCGCTTTCCCACGGGAGAGGGAGTTCGAGCCGGAATGGATCAGACGTTCCCAAAGGACCGTGCCCAGGAAACCCTGCCGATCGAAACCCGGTTGCGGGGCCGGGGCCGCGCGCCCCTGCCCTCGAGAGAGCGTCCATGAACCAGCGGATCGTGAAGATAGCCCTCGTGGTGCTGGTGGCGGCCCTGGTGGTCTGCTTCTTCGTCTTCGACCTGGGAAGGTACTTCAACCTGGAGTTCATCAAGGCGCAGCGGGACGCCTACCAGGCATACTACCAGCAGCGTCCGTCGGTCACCATCGCGGCCTACGCCGCGGTCTATGTGGCGGTGACGTCGCTCTCGCTGCCGGGCGCCGCGGTGCTGACGCTCCTGGGGGGCGCCCTGTTCGGGGTGCTCACCGGGACCGTCATCGTGTCGTTCTGCAGCACCATCGGCGCCACCCTGGCGTTCCTGGTGGCCCGTTTCCTTCTGCGGGACAGCGTCCAGGGAAAGTTCGGGGACCGGCTCGAGGCCATCAACAACGGCATCGCCAACGAGGGGATGTTCTACCTCTTCACCATGCGGCTGATCCCGGTCATTCCGTTCTTCGTCATCAACCTCGTGATGGGGTTGACGCCCATCCGCACGGCGCAGTTCTTCTTCGTGAGCCAACTCGGCATGCTCCCCGGCACCGTCGTCTATGTCAACGCCGGCACCCAACTGGCCCGCATCGATTCCCTGGCCGGCATCCTTTCGTGGCAGCTCCTCCTCTCCTTCGCACTGCTGGGGCTCTTTCCCCTCATCGCCAAGAAATGCGTCGCCCTCGTCAACCGGAGGAAGCAGGCGAAGGCGCCGTAGGGGCCGGGCCGCAAGGGCCCCGGCATACGGACGGGCCGCCAAAGGGTTGGGAGGACGGACTCATGCGCAACATTCCGCAGCTTTCGCCGCAGGACGACTACAACCGGGTGCTGGGGTCCAACACCCACCCGGAGGACTGGACCAACCCCGCGCCCGCGGACCGCTACAACCTGGTGGTCATCGGCGCCGGCACCGCGGGGCTGGTGACCGCGGCGGGGGCCGCGGGCCTCGGCGCCAGGGTCGCCCTGGTGGAGCGCCACTACCTGGGCGGCGACTGCCTGAACGTGGGATGCGTCCCGTCCAAGTGCATCATCCGTTCGTCGCGCGCGGCCGCGGAGATCCGCGAAGCCGGACTGTTCGGCCTCCGCCGGCCGGAAGACGTGGAAGTGGACTTCGCCGCGGTCATGGAACGCATGCGGCGGATCCGCTCCCACATCAGCCACCACGACTCGGTGAAGCGCTTCACCGACCTGGGGGTCGACGTGTTCCTCGGGGAGGCGCGGTTCTCCGGCCCGGAGACCGTGGAGGTGGACGGCCGGGCGCTGCACTTCAAGAAGGCCGTCGTCGCCTCGGGGGCCCGGGCGGACGCGCCGCGGCCGCCTGTCGAGGGGCTGGCGGAGGCCGGCTACCTCACCAACGAGACGGTCTTCTCCCTCACCGAGCGGCCGCAGCGGCTCGCCGTCATCGGCGCCGGCCCCATCGGCTGCGAACTGGCGCAGACCTTCCAGCGCCTGGGTTGCCAAGTGTCGCTGTTCCACAACGGCGGCCACATCCTGAACCGCGAGGACGCCGACGCCGCGGCCATCGTGCAGGACCGGTTCGTGCAGGAGGGGATCGATCTCGTGCTCAACAGCGCCATCACCCGGGTGGCCGCGGAGAACGGCCGGAAGACGATCCATTTCGAGGTGGACGGGGCCGCGGACTCGGTGGCCGTGGACGAAGTGCTGGTGGGGGCCGGGCGCACCCCCAACGTGGACGGCCTCAACCTGGACGGGGTGGGGGTGCAGTACGACCCCGCCCGGGGCATCGTGGTCAACGACTACCTGCAGACCACCAATCCGCGCATCTTCGCGGGCGGCGACGTATGCATGGACTGGAAGTTCACCCACGCGGCCGACGCCGCGGCGCGCATCATCATCCAGAACGCGCTGTTCTACAAGAGCAGGAAACTGAGCTCGCTCATCATGCCCTGGGCTACCTACACCGACCCGGAAATCGCCCACGTGGGCCTGTACGAGCGGGACGCCGAGCGCCAGGGGGTGGCCATCGACACCTTCGTGCGGGAGCTCCGGGAAGTCGATCGGGCCCTGGCCGACGGCGAGGAAAACGGTTTCGTCAAGGTCCACGTCAGGAAGGGGACCGACAAGATCGTCGGGGGCACCATCGTGGCCCGCCACGCCGGCGAGATGATCAGCGAGATCACCCTGGCCATGGCCGGGAAAGTCGGCCTCGGCGCCATCGGCAACGTCATCCACCCCTACCCCACCCAGGCCGAGGCCATCAAGCAGGCCGGCGACGCCTACAACCGCACGCGGCTGACGCCCCTGGTGAAGAAGGTGTTCCGGCGCTGGCTGGCCTGGAGCCGGCGTTAGCCGCCCGCCTTCTTCGACCGCAGCCGCCGACCCAGCGCCATCAGGAACATGACGCTCTTGCCCGCGGCGTGGGGCGAGAAGAAGCGCGTCACCTCGTGGTCGAAGAAGGTCAGCCCCGAAGCCCCGATACCCTGGGCGTAGGCCGCCAGGTAGAGGCGGCCGGCCTCGACCCCGGCCTCCATCCCGGCGAGCCGGTAGCCGCGGTTGCCGTAGCGCCGGAGCACCGGCTCCAGGTCGGCGAGGAAATAGACGTTGACGCTGGCGTCCGCGGGGATCTCCTGTCCCAGCCCCAGGAAGCCGGCCTCCTTGCGGAACTGCCCTTCCCGGAGGAGTTGCAGGCGTCCGCGGCCGCGGTCCAGCACGTAGGCGCCGGGGGCCATGCCGTCCACGTGGTTGACGATGAGGTAGAGCTGGTTCAGGGGCCGGGCGCCGGAAGGGTCCGCGTCCGTGGCCACGCCCCGGGTGGCGTAGTGCAGGGCGTTGGACAACTGGGCGAAAGTGATGGACTCGTGGGAAAAGCGCCGGGTGGAGCCCCGGCGCAGGACCGCCTGCTCCAGGCCGGCCGCGGGAAGCGACGGCGCGGACTCGAGATCCAAGGGCAGTTCGGGGACCGCGGCTTGCGTTTGCCCGGCCTCCGCCTCGTCGCTGCCGGCCTCGTCGGCCCCTGACACGCCGGCGCCGGCCTCGGCCTCCTCGCGCCAGCGGCGGACCTCGTCGCCGCTCTCCAGGCTCGAGGCCGCGTGGGTCTCCCGGATGAGCGGGTAGTCCACCTCGTGCGCCGACAGCGGCCGGGTGGCCAGGTCCAGGGCCGGCGCCCGCTCCCCGGAGGGCGCCGCGGCCGAGGCCGAACGGCCCACGGGGACCATGCACAGGGCCGCCTCCCGGTCCGGGTCGAGGCCGAGCAGGCGGTTGACCGCGGCGTCCGCAAACCCCATCACCGCCCGGGCCGGGATGCCCCGGGCCGAAGCCGCGGCCAGGCAGTTGGCCAGCACGGTGCCGCCGTCCCAGAAGCAGTGCCGGTAGGCGCGGGCGCGGTACTTCCAGCTATTGCGCCAGAAAGTCGATGCCAGCACGAGCACGGCCGGCGCATGGGCCACGGCCGGCTCGCCGCCGGACGCCTCCGCCAGCGCGCCCCGGTGGTCCCCCGCCCGCAAGGGGGTGAGGGCGAACCGTTCGGGGGCGAAGTGATAGACGCCCGCATCGAGGTCGGCCAACGGACCGGCCGCCAGGTAGATGTCGATGTGGTACAACGCGCCCGTGCACGCGGCCGCCCGAAACAGCATCTCGCCGCCGAAATAGCGCCGCCGCCGGGTGACGCCGGCGCAGAGGAACAGCAACTCCCCCAGCTCCTGCCGGGTGACCTGCCTGTGGCCTTCCGGAGCGGACTCGGAGATGGCCCGCAGCGCGGGCGTGTCCGACGACCCCAGGCGCTGCTCCAGGGGCAGCGAACCCGGAGCCTCGTACACCTTGAAGGGGTGGGGCTGGTTGTCCCAGTCCAGGGAGTGCGGACCGCTGCGGACGCTTGCCGGGGAGTGGCAGGTCTTCTCGTGGTAGTCCCGCGCGGCTGCGGTGTCCCGGTTTCCCATGTGGCCTCGCCGGTGTGCGCAAGGAGCGCGCCGGCCCCCTTACACGGCAACCTGCCAGAGATGCCTGACCAGCGTTCCCAGGCCGTAGGTGACGGCTACGGCCGCGGCCACCAGCAACACGTTCTGGAGCACCCGGGACCGGACGTCCATGCCGGACAGGAAGGACAACAGCATGGTGACCAGGGTCGCCATGACTCCGCCCACCAGTACCGACCACAGCGGAGTGGCCGCGCCCAGGAGCACCGGAAAGATGGGGAACAGCGCGCCCGCCAGGTAGGAAGCGGCCACCGCCAGGGCCGCGGCCAGCGGGCGCGTCTCCGGCAGCGGTTCGGAACCGGGGTCGAAGAAGCTGCGCTTGGCGTTCTCGATCCGCTGCACCTCCAGTTGGGAGCGGGAAGAAGCCAACACGCCCGCGGCCATGGAGATGGAGCCGGCCACCGCCACCGTGAGGCCGGCCACCAGGACATAGACGGGGTCCCCGAACGAGGCGTAGAAGCCGCTGACGCTGCCGAGCACCTCCACCAGGCCGTCGTTGAGGCCCAGGAAGATGTCGCGGACCCGTTCGGCGTTCAGCCGCCGGCCGGTGAGGTTGGCCACGAGCCGGTCCTCGTGGCCGAACTCGTCCTGGAGGACCTCGCGTATCCGCGGCCCCTGGAGCGTGTCCTTGTGGCGCTCCCAGAGGGCCCAGTACTTGTTGACCCCGTAGATCTCCACCGCTTCGAGTATGAGGAACGTCATGCCGACGCCGAACAGCCGCCGCAAGACGACGAGGAGGCCCAGCCGGAACCGCTGGCCCCGGTCCAGGGACAGGCGGTCGAGCCCGGCGAGGCTGGTCCAGAAGGCCACGTGCCCCTGCTCCACCGCCGCCAACTGCGTCAGGACGTTGTGGACCTCGCCGGTCTCGATGTCGCGCAGCCTCAGGTAGAGGGCCAGGGCGAAGGCCTCGTCCCGGGCCGTCTTGACCACCAGCGCGTCGTCCCGGACCGGGGTCATGACCGAAGGCCCAGGGCCTTGCGCCGGGCTACTGCAGGATCGCAGTCGGAGCCCCGGTCCCGGGTGATGAGCGAGCGCAGGCTCTCGGTGTGGTCCAGCCACGCGGCGCGCACGGATTCGGGGACCCGGAACTCGTCCAGGGTCTCGCGCAGGATCTGGAGCCGCCGCGCGAACTGTCCGCCCATGATGGGATGCGGCGCGTGGGCCTGCTCCAGGGGGCGCCCCCGGTACTCCACGTCGGCGCCCAGGGAACGCGCGGTGAACTGGAACTCCAACTCCTTGATCCGGCCGCGGTCCGCGTTGCGGAAGAAGAAGCCGATCATCACGTCGTCGAATATCCGGTCCACGAAGACGTCCACCACTTCCCGCAGACGCTCCGGGCCGATCTCTTCGTATGGCGAAGCCGTGGGTCTCCCTCCCTGGCGGGCTCAGGCCCGGGCGCGCATCGATACGGGAGCGGGGGCCGCGGGCAGTGGAAAGGACCGTCCGATCGAAACCATCGTTCCCTCGGGAAAGCGCGTCCTGCGACTTCGCTTCGCTACGCCCGGGACGAACGGGAACGATTTCTCGGAGTGTCCCAAAGGCTTTCGCCGGAGACCATCCGCGGGACTTTCGACCCGGCGCACGGACGCCCCCGTCCGCGCCGAAGCCCCGGACGCGGCGTCCGACGGCTACTCCCCGGCCGCGGGCTCGAGCAGCGCGCCGAGCTCGCCCCGCTCGTGCAGTTCGTGGACGATGTCGCAGCCGCCCACGAACTTGCCGTCGATATAGACCTGCGGGATGGTGGGCCAGTTGGAGTACTGCTTGACGCCTTCCCTCACCGCGGGGTCGGACAGCACGTCGAAGCTCTCGAACTCCGCGTCGTGGGCGCGCAGGATCTCCACCGTGTGAGCGGAGAAACCGCACTGGGGGAAGTTCGGGGTCCCCTTCATGAACACCATCACCCGGTTGTTCTTCACCTGGTCCTCGATCCTGCTGCGAACGTCATCCGCCATGGCTCTCTCCTTCCTGGAACTCCCGATTGGGAACGTCTGGTCGATTCCGGCTCGATTTCCCCTTCCCTGCGGGAAAGCGCGTCCTTCGACTTCGCTTCGCTACGCTCAGGACGAACGGGGATATTGCTTCGTTACGCTCATGACGAACGGGGGATAGTTGCAACTCGTTCGGAGTCTTCCTGACGGGGAGTCGTCGTTCAGGGTTTCCCTTCATGCGTTTCCCGCACGGTCCCGGTTCCCCGGGGCATGCAACCCCCGCGGGGCGCCGTCCGATCAGACCTCGACCTCGATATCCGACCCTTCCACGCGGACCTTGAACACATCCACCCCGGCCTCCGCGGGAGGGCCGGAGGCCTCGCCCGTGGCGATGTCGAACAGCGCGCCGTGCCACGGGCACTGGACGTCCTTGCCCATGACCTCCCCCTCGGACAACGGCGCGCCGCGATGGGTGCAGAGGTCGTCGATGGCGTAGAAGGACCCGTCCAGGTTGAACAGGGCCACCCTGCGGCCGTTGACCTCCACCAGCTTGGGCTGGCCCGGCGCCACTTCATCCGTGGTCGCCACCTTGACGTAACCTGCCATGCGATTCCTCCCTTGAGATCTCAAGGTCAGCGAGCCGCGGCCGCCGCCGACCCCTTGACCAGCCACCGCTCGCGCATCACCTTGTCCTGGATCCGCAGCAGGCCTTCGGTGAGCGCCTCGGGGCGCGGCGGACACCCCGGCACGTACACGTCCACCGGCACGATCTTGTCCACCCCCTTGCACACGGAATAGGCCATCTGGAACAGGCCGCCGCAGTTGGAGCAGCTTCCCATGGAGATCACGTACTTGGGGTCGGGCATCTGGTCGTAGAGCAGCCGCGTGCGCTTGGCCATCTTGTAGGTCAGCGTCCCGGCCACGATCATCAGGTCCGACTGGCGCGGAGTGGCCCGGGGCACGCACCCGAAGCGGTCCAGGTCCGCCCGGGGCCCGCCGGTCTGCATCAGCTCGATGGCGCAACAGGCCAGGCCGAACAACATGTACCACTGGGACGACGCCCGGCCCCAGTTCAACAGGTCGTCGACCCGGGTGGTGAAGACCGTCTCGGGAAGGCTGTTGGTAATCGGCATCGGAACCTCCTGGCTGAACTGGCTGAAGAACGCCGCCAAGCGGCAGTCCCGTCAGGATAGACCACCGCACACCGCCTTTCAAGTCCGCAACTCGCCCAACCCACGTCATTCCCGCAGACACCCGCACCCCGACTTCCCGCGGCCGCCCGCACCTCGTCATTCCCGCTGACGCCCACACCGGGATTTGGTGAGATCGGCCGGGATGGTTCGGGACGACGCCCCGCCTCCGTCATTCCCGCTGACGCCCACACTCCGTCATTCCCGCGAAAGCGGGAATCCAGTTTCGGAACCTCTGAACAATCCGGACAGCGGACAGGAAGCATGAGCGCGTCCTTCGACTCCGCTTCGCTACGCTCAGGACGAACGGGGATAGGGGTCAGGGTGAGGGAATCCATGCTCCATGTCTCGATTGTTCAGAGGTTCCTCTCCTCGGTCCACTCGATGGGACAAGAATGGATGGATTCCCGCTTTCGCGGGAATGACGGAGTGTGGCGGCTGCGATTCCCTCTTCCGGACTCCCGCCCCCGCTTCCGCGAGGACATGCACATGCTTGCGCGGGAATGACGGGGCGGGACGGCTGCGATTCCCTGCCCTGATCGGACCTCATCGCGTGGGCCGGGAGCGCCACAACCCACACGAACCCGGAAGCGCCGCGAATTGCAATCTCCCCTGCCCTCCCCTATGATCGCCCGTGGACGACGCGGGTCCGCACGGGTCCGCGCGTGTTGCCGAATGCGCGGGGGCTGCCCCGCGGTGGAGCGCCTCCGGGACGTGTTGCCGAGCGTGCGGATGCCGCCAATGCCTTGGGGCGGCGTCCGGCCCGGACGTCCCTCCCCGACGCCATGTTTGCGCGACTCCTGCTGCTGTTCACCGCGGTCCCTCTGGTGGAACTCTACCTCCTCATCGAGGTGGGCTCGGTGCTGGGAGCGCTGAACACCGTGCTGCTGGTGCTCGGCACCGGGATGTTGGGCGCCTTCCTCGCGCGGCTGGAAGGGCTCCGGACCCTGGGCCAGATCCACCGGAACCTCAACCGGGGCGTGGTCCCCGCAGAGGAGATGATGGACGGGGTGATCATACTGGTGGCGGGACTGCTGCTCATCACCCCGGGGATACTCACGGACGCGTGCGGCTTCCTGCTGCTCGTTCCCCTGACGCGGACCGCGTTCAAGCGATGGCTGCGCCGGCGCTTCGACCGCGCCACCGCCACCGTCCGCATCCACCCTCAAGGCGGTCCGCGCCATTCCTGACCCCGCCGCGCCCGCGGCCCGGGCCTCGGACGCCCGGGACCTGCTGCGACTCGCGGTGCCGGCCTCGCTGGCCATCGCCAGCGAGCCGGTGCTGAACATTGCCGACACCGCCATGATCGGCCGCCTGGGGGTGGAGCCCCTGGCGGCCAAGGCCGTGGCCACGGGCCTCATGGGCGCGGTGAACTGGATCTTCGCGTTCCTCATCTTCGGCACCACCAGCCTTGTGGCGAGCCAGTACGGCTCGCGGAACTTCCCGGGCTGCGGCGACATCTTCCGGCACGCCCTCGCCCTGGCCCTGGCCGGCGGGCTGCTGGCGGCCTCCCTCTGCTTCCTGTTTGCCCCCGAGCTGTACGCCGTCATGGGCGCCGGCCCGGCCGTTGCCGAGCAGGGCGTCCCCTACTTCCGCATCCGCTGCGCCGCGGTCCCCATGCTGTTCTGCATCTACGCCGCGGCAGGATTCCTGCGCGGGGTGCAGGACACGGTTACGCCCATGCTCGTGGCCTTCCTCATGAGCGGAGTCAACGTGGCCCTGGACTACGCGCTGATCTACGGCAAACTCGGTTTCCCCGCCTTCGGCCTCCGGGGCGCGGCCATGGCCTCGGTGGCGGCCCACGGCCTGGGCGTGGCCGTGTACCTGGGGCTGCTGTTCTTCTCCCGCCGCACCGCCCCCTACCGGCTGGGCCGGGGGCGCCTGCGCCCGGACGGTTTCCGCAACCTCTCCCGGATCGCCGGGGACCTTGCCGTACGCACCGCGGGTCTCCGCCTGTCGCTGGTGTTCGCCACCGCCATGGTGGCGCGCATGGGGCCGGTCTATCTGGCGGCCTACGAGATCGTCTTCCAGCTCTTCCTCTTCTGCTCCGACACCATCGACGGACTGGCCGTGGCCGGACAGACGCTGGTGGCGCGGCGCCTGGGCGCCAACGACCCGGCGCGCGCCCGGCGCCTCGGACGGCTGCTCGCGGTCTGGGGCGGCGCCGGCGGCGCGGTCTTCGGCGCGGCCTACCTGGCGTTCCAGCAGCCGCTGCTGGGGATCTTCACCGACTCCGCCGCGGTGACGGAGCTGGCGCGCACCGAGGCGTTCCTGCTGCTCGCGGCGCTGCAACCCCTGAACGGCGTCGTGTTCGCCCTCGACGGCTTCCTCATGGGCGCCCACGACACCCGCTTCCTCATGTGGGCCATGCTCTCCGGCGGCCTGCTGCTGTTCGTCCCGGCCACCGGCGCCGCCTTCCTGCTGGAGCTCGGCCTGTTCGGGGTCTGGGCGGGGTTCAGCCTGTTCATGGTCCAGCGCTTCACCGCCAACCTGTGGCGCCTTTCCCGCGGAGGCTGGGAGGCCGCCTTCGCCGAGTACCGCAAGTCCGCGGGCGGTTGAGAGCCGCGCCCTTGCTTGCTTTTCCGCATCCGCCGGGATATGGCATCGGCTGGCCGCGGGAGCGCGCAGGGGAAGCGCCCGCGGGAGGGGACCCGGGACGCCGCCCTCCAAGGGCGCCATCGACCCGGGCCCGGGGCGCGCGCAAGACGAACCTTGCAACCGAACCGCAACCGAGGAGGAACAGCACATGGCGGGAACAGCTATCGTGACCGGAGGGGCGGGCGGCCTGGGATCGTCCATCTGCGCAGCCCTCGCCGAAGACGGGTTTCAAGTGGTGGTGGCCGACTTCCGGCAGGACCAGGCGGAGACCCTGGCCGCGGAGCTCAAGTCCCGGGGCGGGGAGGCCCTGGCCGTGGGCGTGGACGTGGGCGACAAGCAGAGCGTCCAAGCCATGATCGACCGGGCCGTGCAGGCCTACGGCAAGCTCGACCACCAGATCAACACCGCGGGCCTCATGGGCCGTTTCCCCGTGGCCGACATGTCCGAGGACGAGTGGGACCGGGTCATCCGGGTCAACCTGCGGGGGATCTTCCTCTGTTGCCAGGCCGCGGCCGCGGCCATGCGCCCGCGCAAGCAGGGGCGCATACTCAACGTCGCGTCCGGGCGCGGCATTGCCGGCGCGCCCAACTCGGCGCACTACGCCGCCTCCAAGGCCGGCGTCATCGGCTTCACCAAGTCCATGGCCGTGGAGGTGGCCCCGGACCACATCCTCGTGAACAACATCTGTCCCGGACGCACCGAGACGCCCATGGCCCGGGCCGGCTACACCGAAGAGCAGTGGCAGGCCATCGAGGGCGAAGACCCCTTGCAGGGCGGGCTTACGCAGAAGGACGAGATCACCGGCCTGGTGCGCTACCTCGTCTCCGACGCGGCGCGCTTCGTTACCGGACAGACCTTCCTGCTGCGGACGCCGTAGCCGCGCCGGGAGGCGCAACCTCGGGCCGACCCTTCCTCCTGCGCACGCCCGCGTCCGGGACCCGCGGCACGGTACGGAGACCCAAGGCCATGCACACCGAGAACGCCATGAGAGCCGTGTACGCCATCCTGATGGCGGTCATCGGTTTCGTCATCCTGGTTCCGGTGCTGGCCCTGGTGTTCGGCAGCTTCTGGTCCGCCTCGCCCGTGGCCGCGGGGCACGTCACCCTGGACAACTGGGCCCGGGCCCTCGCCATCCGCATCCCCGCGGACATCCCCACGCTGGTGTTCAACTCGCTGGTCTTCGCCCTGGCCACAGCCGCCATCTCCGTGGTGCTGGGGGTCACCATGGCGTTCCTGGCGACGCGCACCGACATGCCCTGCGGCAACGTCTTCGCCAAGCTGGGGATCGTCCCCCGGGCCTTTCCGGTGATCATCGCGGCGCTGGCCTGGATCCTGCTCCTGAGCCCGCGCATCGGCGTCCTCAACGTCCTGTTCCGGGAGACCTTCGGGGCCAACCTGTTCAACCTCTACTCGTTCCCGGGGATGGTCTTCCTCATGGTGCTCTACGAGTCCCCCATCGTGTTCCTCATCGCCCTGAACGCCTTCCGGCTCATGGACCCGTCGCTGGAAGAGCAGTCCATCGCCTGCGGCAACACGGTCATGGGAACCCTCCGCCGGGTGACCCTGCCGGTGCTGCGGCCGCTGATCCTGTCCTCGTTCCTGCTGGTGTTCGTCATCGGGCTCATCACCCTGGAGGTGCCGATCCTCATCGGCGCGCCCGGCGGCATCTTCGTCTTCACCTCCGCCATCTTCAACATCATCGCCTCGGACTACCAGTCGCTGATCTACTACAACACCGCCGCGGCCCTGGCCATGATGGTGATCCCCCTGAGCCTGCTCTCGCTGCTCCTCTACCGCCACCTGGTAAGGCGCGCGGAGAGCTTCGTCACCGTCACCGGCAAGGCCCGGCCCGAGAACGTCCACCGCCTGGGCCGGTGGCGCTACGTAGCTCTCGCGTGCTGCTCGCTCTACTTCGCGGTGGTGGTCGTGCTCCCGGCGCTGGTGATCGTGCTGCTCTCCTTCTCCCGGTTCGTGGCCTCCCCCAGCCTGCGCATGCTCACCCAACTCACCCTCGACCACTGGAACGCGGCCCTGGGGGACGTGGTGTTCTGGCGCGCGCTGGGGAACACCCTGGTCCTGTGCTTCGCCGGGGCCACCGCCACGGTGGCCATCGCCCTGGGGGTCGGCTACCTGCTGGTGCGCAGCGGCGTCAAGCTCAAGGGCCCCATCGAGGCGGCCGCCATGCTGCCCCTGGCCTTCCCCGGCACCATCCTGGCGGTGGGCTTCGTGTGGGCCTACATCCGCACCCCGGTGTACGGCACCCTGTGGATCCTGCTGCTCTACTTCATCGGCAACTACCTGCCGTTCGCGCTGCGGACCCTGAGCCCGTTCCTGTTCCAGTTCCACCGGGAGTTCGAGGAAGCGTCCTGGACCTCGGGCGCGAGCGCCCTGGGCACGGTCGCGCGCATCGTCGTCCCGTTCCTGCGCGGCGGGCTGTTCTCGGTGTGGATCCTGCTGTTCCAGATCTACCTGCGGGAGTTCGCCGGCGCCGTCATCCTGTTCACCTACGGCAACGAGGTGCTCTCCACCCTGCTGTTCCAGCGCGCCTTCGACGAGGGATCCTTCGGCGTGGGCGCGGTCATCGGCGTGCTGATGCTGGCCCTGTCCCTGGGGCTGCACCTGCTGGTGTCGCGGCGGGAAACGGCTTGAGGAGCCGGGCGTGAAGAGCCGGGCTTGAGCCGCCGCCCCGGCCCGCTCAGATCCGGGCCGCCACCCAGTCGTGCATGAAGGGGAAGATCTCGGCGTGGTGGTCGTAGGAGCAGTGGACCGCGCCGGGCTCGCCGGAACGGAGGAACCGGAGTTCCTTCTCGCACCGGGCTTCTTCGTAGGTCTGGAGGGCGCAGCGCGGGTCGGTGATGATGTCGTCCTCGCCGTGGAGGATCAGCAGCGGGCACTCGACCTTCTCGATGCTGCCGGCGAGGGTGAACCGGCCCAGGCGTTGCCGGACCTCGCGGTGGTCGCCGGCTCCGGTGATCCAGCGGAACTGCTCCCTCAGGGGCTCGTAGAACTCGTAGATGTCCCGGTAGCAGTCGTAGGGGCCGAAGTGGGAGACGCAGGCGTTGACCCGCTTCTCGTAGGCCGCGGCGCGGGTCACGTAGTAGCCCCCCATGCTCATGCCCATGAGGGCGATGCGGCTCGCGTCCACGTCGGCGCGGGTCTCCAAGTAGTCCACCATGGCCGATACCGGCCGCTCGAAGTCGGGGATCGCCAGGCGGTTGCGCAGCCGGAGCATTGCGCCGCGTCCGGGCCCGTCCACGATGAGGCAGGCAATGCCGCGCCGGGCCGCCTCGGGCGCGCCCACGAAGGAGACCTCTTCCGCGGTGGAGTCGGCGCCTCCGGTGAAGATGAGCACCGGCGGCTTCTCCGCGCCCGCCGGGGCGTGGAAGAAGTAGCCGGGCATGGAGGCGTCCTCGTAGGGCACCTCCACCCGCTCGATGCCGGGCGACAGGTCCACCGCGGCGTGGAAGCTCTCCGCGGACGCGCGATAGGTGGGGACCTTCCGGGGGTCGGTGAACGGCAGCAGGAACTCGGCCACGCGGTAGTAGTTGGAAGCCCGGAAGAACGCCTTCCGCGCGCTCTCGAGGCGGCCGCCGGACCGGTGCTCCCGGCCTTGGGCCGCGACCCCGTCCGCGGTCCCGCGCCACTCGGCGTGCCAGCTCTCGGCGTCGCCGGACCGGATGCGCCGGACCGTGCGGTGGATCTCGTTGAACTCGCCGCCGCCGTAGTAGCTTTCGGCCAGCAGCCGGATGCACGCGAAGGACCAGCTCCGGTTCCCCGGGAAGAACTCGAACATGACCCTGCGCGTCGTTCCGGCGCCGCCCTCCTCCAGGCTGCCGGCTACCTGTACAGCTCCTGGATGCGCTTGGTCCACGCCTCCTTGTTGTTGCTCACCTCGTGCGCGATGATCTCCGGCGCCTTGGCGAAGAACGTGACGCCCCGGAGCTCCTCGATGAGGGACTCCCTGGGCTTCATGGAGCTGTCCGCGGGGATCAGGCCCTCGTTGACGAAGTGCTTCTGCCCCTCGGCGCTGATGGCGAACTCCATGAAGAGCTTGGCGGCGTTGGGATGGGGCGCGTTCTTGTGGATCGCCAGCATGTTGGGCCACCAGATGGCCGGCTCCCGGAAGGTCGAATAGCCCAGGCCCGGGTAGCTTCGGCCGAAGGTGAAGGGGGTGTACGGCAGGGTGAAGATGCCCAGCGGAAACTCCTTGAGGCCCACCGCCTGGTGCATCGGCCCCCACTTGGGCTCGTACCGCCCCACGTTGGCCTTGAACCTGGTCCAGTAGTCGGTCCACTTCTCTTCGTCCCCGTCGAACCATGCCTGCAAGGACGCGATGTGCACGAGGTAGTTGGAGCCCAGCCACGGCTGCCGCGAGATGATCTTGCCCTCGTACTTGGGGTCGAGCAGGTCGTAGATGCTCCGGGGAGCCTGTTCCGGCGGGATCAGGTCCTTGTGGTACGAAGCGCCCACCACGTGGATGAAGATCGGCACCTGGTTCCATTCCCTGGGGAGCGCCTCCATGTGGTGCGCCACCTTCTCGTAACCCGCGGGCTCGAACGGCAGGGTCCAGTGGTTGAGTCCGCTCAGCGGCCCGGGGGACGTGCCGAACACGTCGATGGCGAAGATCCCGGCCTGGGACTCCTCGCTCACCTTGCGGAGGACCCCGGGCGCGCCCAGGTAGGTGCCCTCCACCGTGACGCCGTACTTCTCCTGGAAAGCCTCGGCCGCCTTCTTGAAGCTGGAGAAGGTGATCAGCCGCAGCTTGCCTTCCTTCTTGGCCGCGGCCACCAGGTCGGCGCTCGACGCCAGCGCTGCGCCGGAAAGGCACAGGGCCGCGCCCAGGGAAAGCGCCACTGCCTTCGAAATCGAGCGTCTCATGCGAACCTCCCTCGTTCGAACCGAGAACATGGATCTGCCGCCCACACTATAGAGCCGGGGAAAAGCCGTCAAGACCCCCGCGTCACGCCACGAAGGCCTCGGACAGGTCCACGCGGCCTTCGAGTCGTCCGGTCTCCACCAGCATCTCCATGGTGGCTTCCGCCTCCCTGCGTTCCGTGTCCGTGAAGGTGAACTCGATCTTCGGGTAGCCGGCGGAGGCGAGTATGTCCTGCTTGTGGCCGCCGTACCGTTCGATGAACCGGTCGGCCACCTCCTCGAGATGGGCGTCGCTGTATGCGATGGACTTGCGGCACGCGTCCAGCATCCGTCCGGCGAACTCCGGATGGTCCCGCAGCAGGTCCTCCCGGGCGGCGAGCATGTGCTTGATGATCTCCGGCAGCCCGTGGAGACCCCGCCAGGCGTCCCCGTCCGTGTACAGGCAGCGGACTTCCGGGTCGTTCTCCCCGTGGAAGAACACCTGGTCGATGAGCACCACCGCGTCGGCCCTGCCTTCCTTCAGTATCCCCAGCAGCTCCTCCTGGGGATGGGACTCCCACCGGATGGTCGAGTCGTCCACCCCGTAGTGCTTGCGCAGGAGGTAGCAGTGCATGGCGTGGGGGTCCGAGTGGTGGCTCGCGACGAGGCGGCCGGCAAGGTCCCGGGGCGTCCGCACCGGACCGTCCCTGCGCACGAAGACGCCGTTGCCCTTGGAGGTGGACTTCCATTCCGTGGACAGCCCGACGATGGGCGCGCCTCCGAGCCTGCGCTTGAGGAAGTTCGGCAGGTAGAGGTTGGCGAACGCCACGTCGCCCCGGATCAGCGCCTCCTCCTGCTCGTGGCTGGGCGGGTCCGCCACCTCCACCACCTCGATGTCGAAGCCCTCGGGCCTCACCAGCCCCGCCCCCAGGGCGTAGTAGGTGCGGTACATGCAGAAACGGTTGCGGTAGTGTGCGAGTTTCAACTCCATGGGGCCTCCTCGCGGCGGCGCGCCGCCGGGATCATGGGGAGAAGGCGGGCGGGACGCGGGACCGCCGCGTCCGCCCGGGCCGTGCCGGGACGTCAGTCCAGGCCCAACTCACTGCGGCTCTTGCTGCAGATGTCCAGCGCCGCCAGGGCATAGACCTTGCTGCACCGGACCATGTTGTTGATGCCCACGCCCCGCCGGGTCCCCGAAGGCCGATCCCATTCCGCGCCGGTCTCCTGCTCGTCCGGGTCCACCAGGTGGGTGCCGAAGCCGGCGCCGTAGGTGATCACCGAGACCCCGTACTGGTGGATGCGCGAGCCGTCGCTGGTGATGCCGTAGCGCACCGGTTCCGAGAACTCCATGTCGCTGCCGTTGACCTCCCGGTGCGCCGCGCCCATGGCCTGCACCACGTAATCGTCCCTGGGGATCTCGTAGCCGTCGGTGGACAGGTAGAGCTTCACCCGGGCGGTGACGTCCTTTTCCCGGGCGGCCGCCGCGGCGCAGACCTTTTCCAGCTCCCGCTGGATCTTCATGGTCGGGACCTGCGGCAGCGTCTTGACGATGACGTAGATCTTCGTCACCGGGTTGGTGCCGGGCTTGAAGGGGTTGCCGCCGTCGATGGCGCCGATCTGGACGGTGGGGAGCATGAACGGGTGCGGGAACTGTTTCTGGTAGTCGGCCTCCCACGCCTGTATCGCCCTGGCCACCTCCAGCGCCTTCATGACGAAGGTCTTGGCCGGCCCTTCCACCGTGACCTCTGCCCACACCAGGCCGGCGTTGCCGATCTGCATGCGCAGGCCCGTGGGTTCGCCGATGATGCACATGTCCGCGGCGACCCCGTGGTCCATCAGGTAACGCGCCCCCACCCCCGCGCCCCGGTAGCTCTTGCCGTGGAACCGGTTGACCTGGGCCTTCTCGATCTCGCCCACCACGCCGGAGATGATGACATCGCCCTTGAGCTCGGCCCCGGCCTTGCGCAGCATGTCCACCGCGGTGACGTAGCAGGGGAAGGCGCACTTCATGTTCACGAGGCCGCGGCCGTACACCCGGTCCTCGGTCACCCGGGTGGGCTCGGGGTTGTCGAAGTGGTCCATGTGCCCGTTGAACATCAGCACCGGCCCATCGCCGGACCCTCGCAACGTGCCGACGACGTTGAGGCGTCCCTCCTCCACCTCCTGGTACTCCACTTCCATGCCCAGGCGCTCGAACTCGCGCCCCAGGTACTCCGCCACCGGCTGCTCCTCGCCCGTGATCGTGACGATGTCCGCCAAGTCGCGGGTCATCTCCACCAGATGCGCGCGGTCGAGTTGTGCCAACACCTGCTTGCTTTCCATGGGATCGAACCTCCTTGATCGCTGTTCCCGGGCGGCCCGCGGGCACCGCCCTCAACCCTTCTCGTGCTTCAGGGACGCCGAGTTGATGCAGTACCTGAGGTAGGTGGGCGCCGGGCCGTCGTCGAACACGTGCCCCAGGTGGGCGCCGCACACGCTGCAAAGCGCTTCGACCCGGCGCATGCCGTAGGAACGGTCCTCCTCGGTGGCCACGTTCTCCGGGTCCACCGGCGCCCAGAAGCTCGGCCACCCGGTGCCCGAGTCGAACTTGGCGGATGAGTCGAAGAGCTCCGCGCCGCAGCAGACGCACCCATAGACCCCGGGCTCCTTGCTATCGTGGTACTCGCCCGTGAACGGCCTCTCGGTGGCCTTCCTGCGCGTCACCGCGAACTGCTCGCGGGTGAGCTGCCGGCGCCACTCCGCGTCGGTCTTGACGACTTTGGCCTTCGTCGCTTCGTCCTTCATCGAGGTCCTCCTGCGGGCGTCGCCGCCCCGGTGTCCGGGGATACGGGTCCCGGGAACGCGGGCGTCCCGCCCGCATCCGAAAGACTTCCCCGGCGCCCCGGGATCCAGGTGGATATATGCCTTTGACGGCAAGAATGCGAACCGCGGCCCCGGGAGGTCGAAAAGCCGAGGCTCCGTCGGGTCATTCGACGATCAGCCACACGGCGCCGAGCACGATGGCCAGGGCGCCGACGGCGACCTTCCGGTTGACCGACTCGTAGGCCTGGAGGAAGACCCGGGAGACCAGCAGCACGAAGAGCGGCCGCGTCTGCGCGATGGGTTGCACCACCACCACGGGCGCGTACTGGAGGGCGAAATAGCCCAGGGTGGTGCCGACCGCGGACACCAGGCCCACCAGCCAGATATGAGTCCAGGTCCGGGCCGACCAGGCCGCCACGCCCTGCACCGGCCGGTTCCAGAGCGCGGGCAGGAAGCTCGGCAGCGCGATGGCGCTGGCGTAGAAGTTCGCCCCGAGGGGCGACGAGAACTCGTGGACCACCAACCGGGTCAGGGCCGCGGACAGGGCCATGGCGAGGGCGCTGCCAAGGGCCAGGGACATGCCGGCCGCATGGCCGCGCCAGGTTCCCGCGACGGCCGCGGGGACGCGGCTCATGGCCACCAGCACGCAGCCGCCCACCACCAGGACGGCGCCCCCCGCCAGTGGAAGGGTCAGGGCCTCGCCCAGGAACAAGACCCCCAGGAACATGGCGAAGAAGACGTTGGTGGCGCTGAAGCTGCTCGAACGGGCCGCGCCGATGTACTGGATGGCCGTGAACAGGGTGGTGCGGCCCACGGTGATACGGAGGATGCCGGCGAGCCCGATCAGCAGCAATGGCCGTCCCCAGCCGGGCCAAGCCCCCTGGAAGTCGCCGTTCAGGAACGCCGCCGCGGCCAGGACCACGAGTCCGGTGAACGCCGTGGCCGCGGTGCCGAGGAGCGGATCGACTCCGCGCATGGCCATGCGTCCGAAGACGTCTCGCAACGCCAGGAAGAATGCCGTGCCCAGGGCGAAGACGATGGCGTGATCCATGACCGTGGAGTCGGAGCCGCGGGGCGCAATGGCCGGGCGCCGCCTTCGAATATGCGCACGAATCCCCGCGGCGGGCAAGGCGCGGGCGCGGTTGATCGACACCCCCAAACAGGCTATACCCCCTCCCAATCTCCGGGCCGGGAGGCGCCATGATCTTCGAGGGAACGATTTCGGTCGAACATCCGAGGGACACCGTGTGGGACTTCGTGCTGGACGTACGGAAGTTCTCGTCCTGCATGCCCGGCATCGATTCCATCGAACAGATCGACGACGCCACCTTCGACGGCGCGATCAAGGCCAAGGTAGGCCCCATGTCCGGCAACTTCAGCTTTCGCTCCACCATCGTCCACAGCGTTCCCAAGGAGTCCCTGACCGTGCGGGTGGAGGGCACGGACTCCGTGACCAGGAGCACCGTGGTGGCCTCGGTGGACGCGCGCATGGAGGAGCCCCGGGAGAACTGCACCGAGTTGAAGTACCGCGCGGAAGTGGAGATCAAGGGACGGCTGGCCATCGTCGGCGACATGATCCTTCGCGCCACCACCTCCCTGGTCCTGGAAGAGTTCCGGAAACGCCTGGGCAAGGCGCTGGACGACGAGGCCGCCAAGGCCTGACGCCCGCGGCCCGCACGCTGCGAAAGGACCCGTCTCATGGCGGAACATTACGACGTCATCATCATCGGCGGGGGGTCCGCGGGCTGCGCCGCGGCCAGCCGCCTGTCCGAGGACCCCGGGCGGAAGGTGCTGCTGCTGGAGGCGGGGCCGGACCCGCGGCCCATCCCCGAGATGGTGGCCGAAGCCAGGAACCAAGTGCGGCTGCTGATGGAGACCGACTACCTGGTCATGTACCCGAGCCCCCGGGACCTGGACGGCAGCGTCTGCTACAAGCTCTCCGGCAGGATCATGGGCGGCGGCTCCTCGGTGAACGTCATGGCCGCGCCCCGGCCCCTCGAGGCCGACATGGACCACTGGGTGGCCCACGGCAACCCGGACTGGTCCTGGGAGAAGGTCCTGCCGGTGCTGAAACGGCTGGAATCGGACCAGGACTTCCCGGACAGCCCGCTCCACGGCAACGACGGCCCGCTGTACGTCAAGCGGCCCTTCACCTTCGACGCGCCCGGCGCCGACCCGGTGCAGGCGTTCGTGGAGGCCGGCCGGCAGAAGGGCTTGGCGCTGCTGGAGGACACCAACGTCCCGGACCCGGTGGGCATCGGACACCCCCCCTTCAGCATCAAGGACGGCAAGCGGCAATCGACGGTGGTGGCCTACCTCGACCCGGCCCGGGACCGGGCCAACCTCCACATCGTGGCCGAGGCCCGGGTCACCGGACTCGACGTCTCCGGCAACCGGGTGACCGCGGTCCGCTACGAGAAGGACAGCCGGCAGGAGACCGTGTCCGGCGGCCATGTGGTGTTGAGCGCCGGGGTCTATCACTCGGCCCAGTTGCTCATGCTGTCCGGCATCGGCCGCGCCGACGACCTCCGCAAGCTCGGCATCTCCGTGGCCAGGGACCTGCCCGGGGTGGGCCGGAACTACCAGGACCACGCCGTGGTGTACATGACCTTCGCGTGCAAGGAGGAGTTCGACGCCGACTGGATCATCCCCCGCATACGCTACATCTACAAGAGCCACGCGGACCGGGACTGCGCCAACTTCCACATCTCCCTGCGTCCGCCCACCCGGGTGGAAGGGGTCCGGACCACGATCCCCCTGTCCGCCTCGCTGCTGGAACAGATGAACCGCGGCCGCATGTACTTGAAGAGCAGCGATCCCCGGGAACTGCCGGTCATCGAGTCCGCCATGCTGGAGGACCCCCGCGACCTCGACGCCATGACCACCGCCATGGAGTTCATCCGGGAGGTCGCCGAGACCCCGGCCATGCGGGAGCTCTACGGCGAACTGCTGCAACCCGGCCCCGGCGAGGACTGGGCCCGGTTCGCCCGGGCCACCTACGACAGCTACCACCACGGCGTGGGCACCTGCCGGATGGGCCCGGCGTCCCATCACGAGGCCGTGGTCGATCAGACCCTGCGGGTGCACGGCATGGACAACCTGTGGGTGGCCGACGCCTCCGTCATGCCCACGGTGGTGCACGCCAACACCAACGTCTCCTGCATCATGATCGGCGAGCGCCTGTCCGACTTCCTCAAGGAGGCGGGGGGGTAGGTGGGTTCCAGTAGATGGGTTCCCTCACCCTGACCCTCCTGTCCCCGTTCGTCCTGAGCGTAGCGAAGCGGAGTCGAAGGACGCGCTCTTGCCCCCTATCCCGATTGTTCGGAGGTTCCGAAAGATGACAACGACGACCGTGCTTGGACTGTTCCTGTGGATCAGCTCGATCGCCGCTGCGCCGGCGTCGGCACAGCACCACCATCACCAGGCGTCTCCCTACGCGCACACCCGGAGCAGCGACGTTCCGACCCTTACGCCCGAGGAGGTGACCCGGCTGCGGAACGGTGAAGGAATGGGCCTCGCACGACCCGCCGAGTTGAACCGCTTCCCCGGACCGAAGCATCTGCTCGAGCTCGCATCGGAACTCGACCTCCACTCCGCACAGGTCAGGCGCATCGAGGCGATCCATGAGAAGATGCGAGCACAGGCAATCGCCAAGGGCGAAGATATACTCATGGCGGAACGCCGCCTTGCGAACCTCTTCGCTTCGGCAGCCGTCGGCGAACGGCCCTCCGTAGCGGACGTAAAACGCATTGCCGAACACCTGGGCGTCATGCGAGGCCAGCTTCAGGCGATCCACTTGCTCGCACACATGGAGAGCGCCCGCGAACTCACGGCCGAGCAGATCGAGGAATACGACCGGCTCCGAGGCTACCGGCACTGACGGCTCCTCGAGGCCGAACCGCCTACGTCGGACGCTGCACGCCGTAACACTCGTGGCAGGTAGGGAAAGCGACCTTCGCCGCCAACGGCTTATCACTGAAAGGGCTCTTCCGGCTTTTGTGTGGGTAAAGTGGGAGGAAAGGGGAGCGAAAGGGATCACGCCGTCATTGCTCCGCAGACGCCCATCCCTCGTCATTCCCGCGAAAGCATGTCCTCGCGGAAGCGGGGGCGGGAATCCAGACCCTGCGAGCAAACTCCATGGGCGTCCTGTATGAGAGGTTTGTACAACGAGAGCGAGGAAACTGGATGGATTCCCGCTTTCGCGGGAATGACGAGGCGAGGCTTTCGCGGGGATGACGGGATGGGGAGTATCGCAACCCACGCGAATTCCGAAAGCGCCAAAATAGTGTGGCTTATCCTTGAAAGGGTTCCCTGCTCGACCCTGCACCGGAGGTGATCCATGAGGTTCGGCGTCAGGTACGCGGCAACGGCTTTGGCGGCCGTCCTGTTCCTGGCCAGCGCGGCCGGGGCCGAAGGCTTCCAGTGGAGGGAGACGTACGCGGGCGCCTTCGTGGGCTCCGGTTGGGGATACAACAAGTTCGTGGACGTGGACGGCTTCTCCAACTGGGGCAAGCGCGGGTGGGCGGTGGAGTACAGCGACACCGGGGCGGTGGGCGGCGCGCTCCTGGGGCAGGGTCTCGCGGCGGGCGGCGTGCCTCTCCGCCTGGAGATCGACGGCGCGTGGGCCAACCTGGAGGCAAGGACGAGCCGGCTCGACCCCGGGGCCCGGGACGAGACCGCGGTATCGAAGTACCGCTGGGTCGCCACGGCCCGGGCGGGGGTGGAGCAGCCCCTCGGGCCGCTGACGCTGTTCGCCGCCGGCGGCATCGCCCTGGCCCGCATCGCCGACTCGTTGACCGACATCGACTTCATCCCGAACCGGGTCGTGGACCCGGAAGGAAGCGTGGACCCGGACGATTCCTTTCGCGCCGACTCCACCCGGGTCGGCTGGGTCGTCGGCGCGGGCGTCGAAGCGCCTTTGGCCCACGCCTGGAGCCTGCGCATCGACGGCTCGTACCTGGACTTCGGACGGCGCACCCGTCACGTCAACCGCTCCGGCAACAACCGCTGCGGTCCCGACGGCCCCAACCGGGCCTGTCCCTACCGGGTGAAGAACCGTCTCGGCATGGTCCGCCTGGCAGTGCTCTATCGCTTCGGCGCCGGACCGCCGGCCGACCCGCCCACCAGCGAAACCGGCAACTGAGCCCGCGTCCGGCCGGTATGCTACCCGAGTAAGGAACCCCGGGTTCCCGCCCCGCTTCCGCATGGATTCCCGCTTTCGCGGGAATGACGAGGGTGGGGCTTTCGCGGGGATGACGACGTGGGCGATCCGCGGGAATGACGGGGGTGGGACTTTCGCGGGAATGATGGCGTGGGCGACCCGCGGGAATGACGACTCCGGGCCGGGAACCGGACTTCACGACTTGAGCGGGCGCCGCCACTTGAGTCCGGAGAAACGAGCGAAGTCGCCGTCGGCGGTGATCCATTCGCATCCGTGCTCGATGGCCATGGCGGCGAACCACGCGTCGGGAACCAAGTTGCCCTTCGCGCCGGCCTCCTCGCACAGGCGGCGGAAAATCCGCCAGTGGTCGCGCCCCGGGGCGATGGCAACCCGGTTGGGACGCCCCCGAAGGTCCTCGGCAAACTGCAGGGCATCCGTCAACGAGCTTGGATACCTGAAGATCCGCGGATGCGTCACGATGCGCACGAACCCGCTGACCACCAGATCGCTCAGCCCGAAGGCGGAGTCGGCGTTGATCGTCGATTCCAGCCAGTCTCGATAGGCTCGATGGTCGCGCACGTCCTCGCGGTGCGCATAGACGAGCACGTTTACGTCGGGCAGGATCACTCCACACCCTCCATTGCGTCGAGCAGCGACGCGGCGTCGTCCAGGTCGATGCCCGGGTGCAACCCTCCGCTCCCGGTGGTCGTAAGCCGGACGCGCCGCCTCGGTCCAGACGCGCTGCTTCGAGCCAGTCGTTCGCGCAGCGATTCTTCGATGAGCGCTGTCAGCGTCGTGCCGGACTTGGCCGCCTCGCGTTTCGCGTCCAGCAGAAGCGTGCCGCTCAGTCGTACGGTCGTGCGCATGATGCCCGAGCATACAGGCAAGACATCTATATGTCAAACCGTCGGCTTGGCCGGAACCCTCCGGTCCTCCGACGACCTCACGCCGGGAGACCCTGCCGCTCGAAGCCCTTGGAGCCGCACTGCGGGCAGTTTCCCCAACTGCCGCGGCTCAGTTCCGGGTGAGCCTGCGGTAGCGCATGCGGCGGGGCCGGTCGGCTTCCTTGCCCAGGCGTTTCCGGCGGTCGGCTTCGTAGTCGCTGTAGTTGCCTTCGAACCACACCGCCCGGCTGTCGCCCTCGAAGGCCAGGATGTGGGTGGCGATGCGGTCCAGGAACCAGCGGTCGTGGCTGACCACGACGCAGGAGCCGCCGAACTCCACGAGCCCGTCCTCCAGCGCCCTCATGGTGTTCACGTCGAGGTCGTTGGTGGGCTCGTCCAGCAGCAGCAGGTTGGCTTCCTCCTTCAGCATCCGGGCCAGGTGCACCCGGTTGCGCTCGCCGCCCGAGAGCTCCCCCACCTTCTTCTGCTGGTCGGAGCCGGAGAAGTTGAACCGCGCCACGTAGGCCCGTGAGTTGACCTCGCGCTTCCCCAGCACGATCCGCTCCTGCCCGTCGGATATGGCCTGCCACACGGTGTGCTCGTCGTCCAGGACGCGGCTCTGGTCCACGTAGCCGATCTTCACGGTGTCGCCCACGCGGAAGGCGCCGGCCCGGCATTGCACCCCGCCGGTGACGATGCGCAGCAGCGTGGTCTTGCCCGAGCCGTTGGGACCCACGACCCCCACGATGGCCCCCGGCGGCATGGTGAAGCTCAAGTCCTCGAACAGCAACCGATCCTCGAACCCGTGGGCGAGGCCCCGGGCCTCCAGCACCACGTCGCCGAGACGCGGACCCGGCGGGATGTAGATCTCCAGGTCCTCCCGTGCGCCCTCCTGCTCCGCCCCCAGCAGCCGCTCGTAGCGCGTGACCCGGGCCTTGCCCTTGGCTTGGCGCGCCCGGGGGGACAGGCGGATCCATTCGAGCTCCCGCTCCAGCGTTCTGCGCCGCCGGGACTCCGCCTTCTCCTCCTTCTCCAGGCGCGCCTGCTTCTGCTCCAGCCACGCGGAGTAGTTCCCCTCGAAGGGGATCCCGCGGCCCCGGTCGAGCTCCAGGATCCAGCCGGCGACGTTGTCCAGGAAGTAGCGGTCGTGGGTCACCGCGATGACCGTGCCCCGGTAGCGCTTGAGGTGCTGCTCCAGCCACTGCACGGACTCCGCGTCCAGGTGGTTGGTGGGCTCGTCCAGCAACAGGATGTCCGGCTCCCGGATCAACAGCCGACACAGGGCCACGCGCCGGCGCTCGCCGCCCGAGAGCGCCTCGACCTTCGCCTCCGGAGGCGGACAGCGGAGCGCGTCCATGGCCACATCCAACTGGCTCTCCAGCTCCCAGCCGTTGCCCGCCTCGATGTCGTCCTGCAGCCGCGCCTGCCGTTCCAGCAGGGTTTTCATCTCCTCCGCGCCCAACTCCTCCCCCAGCTTGGCGCTGACCGCCTCGTATTCCGCCAGGAGCCCGGCCATCCGGGCGCAGCCTTCCTCCACCACCTCCTTCACCGTCTTGCCCGGGTCCATCCGCGGCTCCTGCTCCAGCAGGCCCACGGAATAGCCCTTGGAGAACGTGACCTCCCCGAGGTAGTCCCGGTCCACGCCGGCGATGATCCTCAGCAGGGTGCTCTTGCCCGAGCCGTTGAGGCCCAGGACCCCGATCTTGGCGCCGTAGAAGAACGACAGGTAGATGTCCTGGAGCACCTGCCGCTTTGGCGGATGGACCTTGCCCACCCCGACCAGCGAAAAGATCACCTGACGGTCTTCGTTGCTCATGTCCCCTCCCCTGCCCGGCCGGAAGGCGCGGGCTCGCGAACCTGCCCGGACGCCGGCCTCGCAATCCCCGCAACGCCGCACCCCCGTAATCCACGCGGCGCCGCACCCTCGTCATTCCCGCGAAAGCATGTCCTCGCGGAAGCGGGGGCGGGAATCCGGCGGTCGGCGCCCCGTTCCAATTTGACAGGAACCCGCGTTTGTGGCGAACTGATCCGCGCCGCCCGCGGACCGAACCTGCAAGCCGGGAGGGGAACATGCCGACCATCGACGCCGACGCCCACGTGGTGGAGATCGACGAGACCTGGGAATACCTGGACCCCTCCGAGCGGGAATACAAGCCGGGGGCGGTTTACGAACGGCTGGAGACGGGCGAGGTGCTGAAGTACTGGGTCATCGGCGACCGCAAGGTCGGCACCCCGTGGCCCGGGGGCGGCGCCCGGAGCGACGCCATCACCGGCACCTTCCTCGACAACGTCCCGCTGGACCTCAAGGCCAAGTACATGCTGGACGTGGACGCCCGGGTGGCCCACATGGACGAGCTCGGCACGGACCTCCAGGTCCTCTACCCCACCTTGTGGGTGCACCCCCTCACGGACCGGCCCGAGGTGGAGACGGCCCTGTGCCGGAGCTACAACCGCTGGATGGCGGACATCCACCGCCGCGGCGCCGGAAGGTTCCGCTGGGCCGCGGTGGTCCCGGTCAGCGACATCCCCGAGGCCCGGCGGGAGCTGCGCGCCGCCAGGGACAACGGCGCGGTGGCGGTCAACGTCCCCGGCCTCGACTACCGCAACCGGCTCATCAACGACCCGGACTTCTTCCCCCTCTACGAGGAAGCCAGCGACCTGGACATGCCCGTGTGCATACACTCGGGCACCAACAGCCCGGACATGGACCGGATCTGGGGAAAGCCCCTGTGCGGTTACCAGCGCAACAAGTTCGTGGGCCTGGGGGCGTTCCACCTGCTGGTCATGTCGGACCTGCCGGACCGCTTCCCGAAGCTCCGCTGGGGCATCATCGAGTTGAGCGCGGGTTGGCTGCCCTACCTCATCAACGACCTGAAGCGCCGGGTGGAGCGCCGGGGCGGCAAACTCGAGGAACGCATACTCGCCGACAACAACATCTGGGTGGCGTGCCAGACCAACGACGACCTGGAGCACGTCATCGAGTACGTGGGCGACGACCGCCTGGTGATGGGCACGGACTACGGCCACGCCGACTCCTCCACCGAGATCCACGCGCTCCAGTTGCTCCGGCGGCGCGAGTCCCTGGACCCGGCCAGCGTCTCGCGCATCCTCTACGACAACCCGGTGGAGCTGTACGCGCTCCGGTAGCCGGCAACGGGAGGTCCGAGCATGACGGACACGAGCGAGCTGGACCCGGTCCGGTACGAGATGTTCCTGCACCGGCTATGGGCCATCGGCGAGGAAGGCCGGTCGTCCATCCAGAAGGTCACCGCCTCTCCCATCGTGTCCCAGGGGGGCGAGTGCATGGCCTCGTTCTACACCGCGGAAGGGGTGATGATCCTGGCGTGCTCGGGCCACCTGCGGTTCGCCGCGGCCACCTCGGACGCCATCAGGAAGGTCATCGAGTGGTACGGCGAGAGCCCGGGGTTCTTCGACGGCGACCAGCTCTTCTTCAACGACCCCTACGTGGCCGGCGCCCATACCTACGACATGCTGATCATGAAGCCGGTCTTCTACCGGGGCGCGCTGACCCACTGGATCGCGTCCAGCATCCACACCGCGGACACCGGCGGCTCGCTGCGCGGCGTGGCCACGGAGATCTACCACGAGGGCATCCGCATCCAGGGCGCCAAGGTGGTGGAGAAGGGCGAGTTCCGGGAGGACGTCTTCCGGTGCCTGACCCAGCAGTGCCGGGACCCGGAGTACGTGGGCCAGGACGTGCGCTCGCAGATCGCCTCCAACAACGTGTGCGCCAGGGGTTTCCTGGAGTTGGTGGACAAGTTCGGCATGGACTTCATGGAGGTTGCGGGCAAGAAGGTCATCGAGGACTCCGAGCGCATGGCCCGGGCCCGGCTGCGGAGCCTGCCGGACGGGGTGTGGACCTCCGTCATCCCCGGCACCGCCTGGGACCGCAAGGGCGGCGGCGTCAAGCCCTACCACGTGGCGTGCCGGCTGGAGAAGAAGGCCGAGGAGATGCACCTGGACTTCCGCGGCACCAGCGGCCAGATGAACGACACCTCCAACTCCACGCTGGCCGGCACCATGGCGCAGTTGGCCGTGGCGTTGACGGACTTCCTCTTCTGGGACGTCCCCTGGAGCGACGGCAAGTTCGAGCCGGTCTCGGTCACCATACCCGAAGGCAGCATCCTCAACTGCCGCTTCCCCGCGGCGTGCGGCAACGCCCCGGCCGTGGGAGTGACCGCGAAGGTGGCCCTGAGCGACTGCATCGCGCGCATGCTCTACAGCGGCGGGTACGACGACATCAACGCCGCGTGGCAAGGCATCTGGTACAGCGGCGGACCGCTGGCCTTCTACGGCGGCCACAACCGGGAGGGGCTGGTCACCGCCCAGGGCCTCTACGACGGCCACGGCGCGGGCCTGGGCGCCACGCCGCTGCGGGACGGGGTCCACTGCGGCGGGAACATGAACATCCCGGGCGGCGGCATCAGCGACATCGAGCGCATCGAGATGCAGTACCCGTTCATCTACTTCACCCGCAACCACCACGTGGACGGGGGCGGCGCGGGCAAGAACACCGGAGGCGCCGGCAGCTACCGGATCTACATGGTCTATGGCGCCCGGGACTGTAGCGTGAACTACCCCCCCTACGGCTGCCTGCCCGAAGGCGCCGGCCTGTTCGGCGGCTACCCCACCGGCATCGGCGGGGTGCGGGCGGTGTTCCACACCGACGGCGAAGCCCTGATGCAGCGGCTGCGCCAAGGCGAATACCCGGTCCGGCCCGGGCAACTGGAAAGCGAGGGCTGGGGCGCCCTGGCCCACCCCGCGCAACTCCAGGGCCGGGTGCCGCTGCCGGAATACTGCATCGTGGCCGACTTCGTGGGCGGAGGCGGCGGCTTCGGCGACCCGCTGGAGCGGGACCCCGAGAAGGTCCGGCGCGACGTCCGGGTGGGCGTGGCCTCGCGCCGCATCGCCGAGGAGGTGTTCGGGGTAGCGTTGACCGAAGCGGGTGCGGTGGACCCCGAGGCCACCGCCCGCAGGCGGGAAGCCATCCTGGCCGAGCGCCGGGCCGCGGGCGCGCCCCTGGCCGGCCCCGCGTCCACGCTGCCCGAGGCGCCGCAAGCCGCCCCCGCAGGCGCGGAGTCGCTGCCGGCCACCGACGAGGCGGGGGGCCGGGACAACGCCGCAGGCGCGGAGGTGCTGCCGACCACCGACGAGGCGAGGGGCCGAGGCAACACCGCAGGCGCGGAGACGCTGCCGACCACCGACGAGGCGAGGGGCCGGGACAACGCCGCAGGCGCGGAGATGCTGCGGTTCCATCCGTGCCTGGCCATCGCGCGGGAAGGCGACCGGGAGGTGGTCCGCTGCACCCGGTGCGGCCACCGCTACTGCCGCGCCGGCGACAACTACAAGCGCCACGCCCTGAGGCGGAAGCGCGACCTGGAGAAGTTGTCCGGCCAGAAGACGCCGTCCGGGGAACCCTACATCGCCTGCTTCGTCGAGTACTACTGCCCCGGCTGCGCCGCGCTGCTCCAGGTGGACACCTTCTGCCCGGAACTGGGCGACGAGAGCGAGCCGGTGCAGGACTTCGGGCTGAGCGCGTAAGCGCGGGCCGTCGCAGCCGCCCGGCATCTCCGCGAAGGCCCGTCCTCGTCATCCCCGCAGACGCCGTACATCTGTCATCTCCGCGAAGGCCCGCCCCCGCATTCCCGCAGACGCCGTACCCCCATCATTCCCGCAAAGGCCCCACCCTCGTCATTCCCGCGAAAGCGGGAATCCACTTGCATCGATCTTCTCAACCCTCTTCCCGATCGACTCAACCTTCCATGCCCGATTCCAGTCCCTGACCGCCTTTCCTCTCCGACATACAGGGCGCCATGGGTTTTTTGGGTGGAAGGATGGCAACATGGAAGTTTTCATGAGAAGGGATGGATTCCCGCTTTCGCGGGAATGACGAGGGCGGGGCGTCCGCGGGAATCCACTTGCGGAACATCTGAACAATCGGGACAGGGGCATGGCCGCGTCCTTCGACTCCGCTTCGCTACGCTCAGGATGAACGGGAGACTCCGCTCCGCTACGCTCAGGATGAACGGGAGACTCCGCTTCGCTACGCTCGGGACGAACGGGGGACTCCGCTCCGCTTGGCTCAGGAACGGAGCAGGTCGTCCAGGGTTCCCTTCAGGAACTCCACGACCAGGGTGTCATAGGTATCGAACGCGTCCCACATGAGCAGGTGGCCCGCCCTGTCGATGATCTGGAGCCGGAGATCCGGCATCCGTTCCTTCAGGGCCTCGCTCCTCTCGGCCGCCTGGTTGCGGTCCTTTCCGCCGTAGATCAGCAGCAACGGCGCGCGCACCTCCGGAAGCCGCTCCCACAGGCGGGGGCCGGTGCTCTCGGGCTCCACCGCCCGGTACCGCTTCCGGAACGCCTCCACGTTCTTTCCCACGCTCATCTCGTAGCGCTTCTGCACGACCATCGCGGTGATCATGTCCCTGCGGTGCAGGTTGGACTCCAGGATCCTGCGGACGTCCTCCCGGGTGGGAGGCAAGTCACTGGGCGCCGGGGCGGGAGCCGGCTCCGGGAAGCCCGGAATGCCCTGCAGCAGGCTGCCGCTGCACACCACCACCACCTTGATCACCCGCTCGGGGTGGTCCAGGGCGGTCCGGACCACGATGCCGCCGGCCTGGGAGTGGCCGACGAGCGTGGCCTGCTCGGCGCCCACCGCGCTCATGAACCGCGGCAGGAAAGCAGTCCGGTAGGCCAGCGTGTAGTCCGGGGGGTCGTCCGACATCCCGAACCCGGGCTGGTCGTAGGCCAGCGCCCGGAACCCGGCCTCCGCGACCGCGCGCAGGTTGGCGTCGAACACGTCCGCGGACGAGCCCAGGGAAGCTCCGTGCAGCATGATGACCGGCTCGCCGGAACTCTCCCCCTCCTCCAGGTAACGGATCCTGAGACCATCTACGGTAACTTCGCATTCTCGAAACATACGAACCTCCTTCGGGAACCTATGGGAAACTCTGAACGATTCCGGCTCGAACCCCATCCCCCTGTGGGAAAGCGCGCCCTTCGACTCCGCTTCGCTACGCTCAGGACGAACGGAGACAGGATGGTCGGGGTGGGGGAAGCCATCCCGGGCGCCTCGACCGTCCAGAGGTTCCTTCCATCGAAATGGAACCGGCCATCGGTTCCCCCGCGTCCCGGGTCCCGAACGGTTGGGAAATCCGCAAAGGAAACCCTGAACAACGCTCTCCGTTCATTCTGAGCGTAGCGCAGCGAAGTCCCCCGTTCGTCCCGAGCGTAGCGTAGCGAAGTCCCCCGTTCGTCCTGAGCGTAGCGTAGCGAAGTCGAAGGACGCTCTTTCCCATGGAAAGAGTTCCCAGGCCGCGTCCGGGTTGCACCCACCGGCCTTCAGATAGCCTGCATCCGTACTTGCTCCCGCGGCAGGAGGGCATCGCACGCGAGGGACTCCACTCCGCAGGCGCGCCCCACCGCGAACAGGACCAGGTCGGCCACCGCGCGCTCCTCCGCCTCCCGGCTCCGCACGCCCTTTTCCAACGTGACCGAGTAGGTCGTCACCGTCTCGTCCGCGCACACGGCCACGTGCGCCCGGTGGTCCCCCCGCCGGGGCCGGTCCGTCGCCAGCGCCGCGGTGCAGGCGACCCCCATGACCGGCGCGTCGGCCCGGGGCCGCAGACGGACCGCCCTCTCGCATGCCTTCCGCGCCATGGCGGACGCGGTCTCCACCGACACCGCCTGCCGCGGCGCCGTCCCGAGGAACTCGGTCAGCGACCGCTCCCCGTAGGGCGCCCAGGCTTCCAGCACGGTACGCGACGCTCCGGGCACGGTCAACAGGTCGGCCACGGCCCGGGAGCCGCCCCCCGTCACCACGAGCACCGCCATGGACGGGCTCCGGTGGACGCCGTCGATGAGGGAAACCCTGGACGATTCCGTCTCGAACTCCATCTCCGTGCGGAAAAACACGTCCTTCGACTTCGCTTCGCTACGCTCAGGACGAACGGGGGATTTCACTTCGCTACGCTTCCTTCGACTTCGCTTCGCTCAAGATGAACGGGGGCAATTGTCCAGAGGTTCTTCTTCATGGCGGGAACCCGCTCACACCGCGCCGCGCTCGCGCAGGGCGCGGACGGCCTCGTGGTCGTAGCCCAACTCCCGCAGCACCTCGCCGGTGTGTTCGCCCGCCAGCGGCGCCGGGCGCACGAACCGGGGGGGCGTGGCCGACAGGTTCACGCTGCTGCCGATGAGCCGGGTGGCGCCGCGCTCGGGATGGCGGATCTCCCGGGGCAGCCCCAGATGCCGGACCTGGGGGTCCCGGAAGACCTCCTCGGGGGCGTGGATGGGCGCGTGGCTCACGTCCGCCTCGCCGAGCCGTTCCAGCCACACGGCGCGGGGCGCCGCGGCGAACTCCCGGCGCAGCTCCGCGGCCAGCTCCTCGTGGTTGGCGGCACGGTCCTCCAGGGAGGCGAAGCGCGGGTCCCGAAGCAGGTCCTCCCGCCCGATGACGCGGGCCAGCGCCTCCCAGGACCTGGAGTGCGCCGCAAGGTGCACCAGCAACGGAAGCCCGTCCCCGGCCGACAGGCAGAACAGGCGCCCCCGCTGGAAGTTCTTCGGGGTCACCGGGTCGCCGCCGTTCAGGAACTCGGCCAAGTGCGACTCCATGAAGCCCAGGCTCGCCTGCAAGAGGGACGCGTCCACGAACTGTCCCCGACCGGTCTTGCTCCGCGCCGCCAGGGCCGCCAGTATGCCGTAGGCCGCGAACACCCCTGTGGCGTGGGCGGCGATGGACAGGCCCCCCATGCGCGGGGCCTCCAGGTCCGTGAGCAGGCTCAGCATCCCGCTCACCGCCTGCCCGACGGACTCGAAGCCCGGCCGGTCCTCGTAAGGTCCGCCTTGGCCGAACGCGGTGACCGAGCAATGGACCAGCCCGGGGTTGACCCTGCTCGTCTCATCGTAGTCGAGACCCAACGCCCTGCGCGTCCCCGGCCGGAAGCTCTCGATCAGGACGTCCGCGGGCTCCAGCATCCGGCGGAGTATCCGCCGCGCTTCGGGGTCGCGCAGGTTGAGGGTCACGCTCTTCTTGTTCCGGTTGAGGACCCGGAAGACCGGGCCGTAGCCTTCCCGGCCCCGGGCCGGGTCGCCGGTCCGCGGGGGCTCCACCTTGACGACCTCGCAGCCCAGGTCGCCCAGCAGGCTGCCCGCGTAGGGACCGGCCACGTGTCCGCTGGCGTCGATGGCCACCGTGCCGTCCAGTGCGCCGACCACGTTCCCCCTTCCCAACCCGCGTCAGAAGGGCCGGCCCAGGAAGGGCTTGCCCTCTCTCACCCGGAAGAAACCCACGAAGCCCAGCAGCCCGCCGACGAACCCGCCCAGGAAGACGACGGTGGCCACGAAGTCGGTCATGGCGCCCCGCGCAAACAGGGCGTAAACCAGCTCCCGGGCCGCCAACCCCACGAGGACGGCCGCCCCCAGGCCGATGGCGGTGAGAGTCCGGTACTTCATACCCCCTCCTGTCCCTCCCTCGTCCCCGTTCGTCCCGAGCGTAGCGAAGCGAAGTCCCCCCGTTCGTCCTGAGCGTAGCGAAGCGAAGTCGAAGGACGCCCTTTCCCACAACCGGGCCGGAACGGACCAGACGTTCCCGACGTTGACAAGGGGTTTCAGGATTGCATACTGTGGGAAGCCGTTGCAAGCCGGAAACGAGCGGGCGGAAGGAGGCGGACGGAAGCGCGTGGACGGAACGGGAACGACGGGGACGGGAGGGCCGACCGTCGGGCGGTCGAACCGGATGGACGCCATCGAGTTGGAGGTCATCTACAACGCCACCAACCAGATCGCCTTCGAGCTCACGCAGAAGCTCATGCGCAACGGCTACTCCTCCATCGTCAAGGAGAGCCAGGACCTCGCGCTGAGCATCTGCGACCGCGAAGGACGCAACGTGGGCCAGTACTCTCCCAACCCGGTGGGGCTGGGGGTGGTGGGAGCCCAACTCCGCGGGATACTCCGGGACTTCGCGGACGACATCGGCGAAGGGGACGCCTTCATCCTCAACCACCCCTACCGCTATTGCCAGAACCATCCCAGCGACGTCACCCTGATCGCCCCGGTGTTCCATGAGGGCCGCGTGGCGGCCTTCGTGGGCAACACCGCGCACAAGCCCGACATCGGGGGCAAGGCGCCGGGCACCAACGCGGGCGACGCCACAGAGGTGTTCCAGGAAGGCCTGCTGATCCCGCCCCTGAAGCTCTACCGGGGCGGCGTCCTCGACGAAGGCCTGAAGCAACTGATCTGCGCCAACACCCGCACCCCCGAGGTCACCTGGGGCGACATCCGCGCCCAGGTCCAGGCGAACCTCCACGGCATCGAGCGCCTGGCGGCGCTCTTCCGGCGTTTCGGCGTGGACGACGTGCTGGCCTGCTGGGAGGAGCGAATCGCCATCACCGAGAGGGAGCTCCGTTCCCGCATCGCCGCCCTGCCCCCGGGCGCGTACGGCCCGGTCACCGATTACATCGACGACGACGGAGTGGAACTGGACGAGCCCCTGGCGGTCACCGTGACCCTGCACGTCCGGGGCGACGAACTGGAGTTCGCGTTCGCGTCGGCCCGGCAGTCCCGGGGGCCGCTGAACCTCCGGCCCTGCGTGGTCCGGGCGGTGGCGGAGTACTGCGTGCAGGCCGCCCTCGGCCCCGACCTGCCCAAGAACCAGGGGTGCTCGGCGCCCGTCCGCATCACCCTGCCCGCCCCCGGACACCTGCTGAACCCCGAGTTCCCGGCGCCGGTGAACATGTACGCCACCACCTGCCACCGCCTCGCGCCGGTCATCATGACGGCCCTCGCCCAGGCCGTGCCGGACCGGGTGGCCGCGCCCCAGAGCGGCTCGGGCGGGGCCGTGTCCTTCAACGGCCGCGCCCCCGGCAGCCAGCGCCGCTACTCGCAGTACGAGATCCTGTGGGGCGGGTACGGGGCGCGCCCCGACGAGGACGGCGTCAGCGGCTGCGCCGCGGACATCAGCAACGTCATGAGCACGCCGGTGGAGGCCCTGGAGAACGAGTTCCCGGTGCGCATGAAGTGTTTCGAGGTGAACCCGGACTCGGCCGGCGCGGGCAGGCGCCGGGGCGGCCTGGGAATCCGGCGGGGCTGGGAGGTGTTGGCCGACGACGTCACCCTCAACCTGCGCCTCGACCGCTTCAAGCACTCCTCCCCGGGCCTGTTCGGGGCCCGTCCCAGCGCCCTGGCCCGCTGCACCCTCAACCCCGGGGCCGCGGGCGAACGGCCCCTGCATTCCAAGGCCGCCAACGTCCGGCTGTCCCGGGGCGACACCGTGCTGCTGGAGCTCGGCGGCGGGGGCGGATGGGGCGACCCGCTCACGCGGGAGCCGGAGCGGGTGCTCGACGACGTGCGCAACGGCTACGTGTCGCCGGCCGCGGCCCGGGACCTCTACGGCGTGGTCATCGACCCCCGCACCCTCACGGTGGACGCCGCGGCCACCCGCCGGCAGCGCAAGGAAACGGGCGCCCGTGCTGCGCATCGGCATTGACACCGGCGGCACGTTCACCGACCTCACCGTGTTCGACGAGGACGACGGCCGGGTCTGCCTCGCCTGCAAGGTGCCGTCACGGCCGCAGGACCCCGCGGAGGCCATCGCTCAGGGGCTTCGCGAAGTCACCGCCCGGCTGTCGGCAAAGGCCCGCTACGTGCTCCACGGCGCCACCATCGGGCTGAACACCCTGCTGGAGGGACGCGAACCGGCCCCGGGCCTGCTGGTCACCGAAGGCTTCCGCGACGTCCTGGAGCTCGACCGCCAATGGCGCGGCGACCGGGTGTACGACCTGTTCTTCGAGCGGCCGCGGCAGCTCGCGCCCCGGCGCCTGATCCGTACGGTGCGGGAGCGGGTGGACTCCCAAGGGCGGGAGGTCCTGCCCCTCGACGTGGAGCAGGCCCGCCTGGGCGTACGGCAGCTCCTGGACGCCGGGGTGCGCTCGGTGGCGGTGAGCCTGCTCTTCTCCTTCGCCAACCCGGACCACGAACGGCAGGTCCGGGAGATCATTGAGGAGCTGGACCCGGACGTGTACGTGACCCTGTCCTCGGAGGTGGACCCCCAGTTCCGGGAGTTCGAGCGCACCAGCACCGCGGTGGTCAACGCGTTCATCGGGCCGCGGGTGAGCGGCTACATGGGCGCCATCGAAGCGGTGGTCGAAGACGCCCTGCCGGGGGCCCGGGTCCTGGTCATGCAGTCCAACGGCGGCGTGGCCGCGCCGGCCGCGGTGGCCCGGGCGCCGGTGCGGACCCTGTTGTCGGGACCGGTGGCCGGGGTGGTGGGGACGCAGCGGCTGTGCCGGGAGATCGGCCGCGGCAACGCCATCTCCCTGGACGTGGGCGGCACCAGTTGCGACGTGTCGGTGATCCCCGGGGAGCTCCTGACCGCGCCCCAGAGCAAGGTGGCGGGCTATACGGTGCGCGCGTCCACCGTGGCCATGGAGACCATCGGAAGCGGCGGCGGCAGCATCGCCCGGGTGGAGTCGGGCCGCATCCTCAAGGTGGGACCCGAGAGCGCGGGCGCCGCGCCCGGACCCGCCTGCTACGGCGTCGGGGACCGACCGACCCTCACGGACGCGCTGGTGGCCCTCGGCCACCTGAACCCCCACGCGCTGCTGGACGGCGCCATGCCCATCGACGCGGGCGCGGCCCGGGGGGCCATCGACGCCGCGGTGGCGCGCCCCCTGGGAATGACGCCGGAGCGGGCCGCCTCGGGCATCGTCCAGGTGCTCGCCGCGCAGGTGGCCATGTCCATGCGCTCGGCCACCATCGAGAAGGGGTACGACCCCAGGGACTTCATCCTGGTGGCGTACGGCGGCGCCGGCCCCACGGTGGCCTGCCCGGTCGCGCAGGAGTTGGAGATCCCGGAGGTGTGCATTCCCCAGCATCCGGGCAACTTCTGCGCCGCGGGGATGCTCTTGACCGACTTGGTGCGCAACCACTCGGTGACGCGGATCCGCCGGCTGGACGACTCGTCCCCGGACGGGATCCGCCAGGTCCTGGACGAACTGCGGGAGCGGGGGTTCCGGGAGCTCCGGGAGCAGGGAGTGGCCCCGGAGCGCATGGACGCCGAACACTTCCTGGACATGCGCTACCCGGGGCAGTCCTACGAGGTCACCGTGCCCGCGGAGGACACCCGCAAGGAACGGCTCACCGAGGTCTTCCACCGGGTCCACGGGCGCCTCTTCGGCCACACCGCGGAAGACGAGCCCATCGAGGTCGTCAACTACCGAGTGCGCTGCATCGGCCGCCTGCCCGGGATGCGCCTTGCCGCGGCCCCCGCGGGAACCGGCCCGGCGCGCCCCCGGAGCCGCCGCTCCGTGCTGTTCCCGGGACGCACCTCCCCGGACCCCACGCCCGTCTATCGGCGCGGGGACCTCGGCCCCGGCTGCCGTATCCCGGGACCCGCGGTGGTCGAGGAGTACGGCTCCACCACGGTGGCGTACCCCTCCTTCGACCTGTCCGTGGATACGCACGGGAACCTCCGGCTGCGGGGCAACCGGTAGCGGCTCCGGCCCTCCCCCACCGGTCCCTTTCGCAACCCCCGATCCACGGAAAGGCATCCGGAAAGCCGGAAGATCCCGTCTTTACATCGATGTTCCGACGCACTACATTGATCGAACACAGCCTCGTGCAAAAGAGCGTGGCCAGTGAAACTGTCGAGCCTTACCGCGAAGCACTACCGAAGTCTGTACGACGCAACCATGGGGTTCGACGACCTCAGTTTGTTGGCTCTTCAGGAATTCGTGTGGGTAAGGTAGGAGGGAAAGGGAAGGCGACATCTCCGCGGACACTCACCCCGTCATTCCCGCGAAAGCATGTCCTCGCGGAAGCGGGGGCGGGAATCCATCCACTTTCCTCGCTCTCGTTGTACAAACGGAACCTCTGAACAATCGGATAGAGGCAAGAGCCCGTCCTTCGACTCCGCTTCGCTACGCTCAGGACGAACGGGGATAGGACGGTCACAGGGTGAGGGAATCCATCCTGGATGTCTCGATTGTTCAGAGGTCCCAAACCCTCATACAGGGCGCCCACGGAGTTTGCTCGCAAGGTCTGGATTCCCGCTTTCGCGGGAATGACGTGAAGGGGCTTTCGCGGGAATGACGGGATGGGGAGTGTCGCAACCCATACGAATTCCTGAAACGCAATGGTGGCGGTCTCGAACTCGGTCACGGCCAGCCTGACTCCCAACCCCCCTTCAGTGGCATTCTCGGATTGGAATATGCTGGTTCAAGCACCCGGCGGCCGGACCCGAACCATCCGTAAACGCATCCCGCCGCGTCCGGGTCCGGACTCGTCCCGGCCGCGCTTGACAACGCCCGTGGACTCTAATCTAATACGGGGCGCCGTTCGACGGTTCGGACGGAGGCATCAACCCGTTGGGGCGCAAGACCCCGGCAAAGGAGGACACGCGCATGAAAAGGACTGCAACCGCAGCGCTCGTCGCGATGGCGTTCGCCCTGTTGGTACCGGCCGCAGCCGCGCAGGCCGCGGTCACGCTGCGGGTCAGCACCTGTCTGGCCAAGACCCACGACCAGGTGGAGACCTACTTCCAGGCGTTCCACGACGCCTTCAACGAGGCGGCCAAGGGCGAGGCAAAGCTCCACTACGTGGGCGGTCCGGAAGTGACGCCGCGAAAGAAGCAGGGTCCGGCCCTCAAGCGCGGCCTGGTGGACATGATCTTCTGCCCCATGGGCTACTTCGAGGGAATGGTGGCGGAAGCGGGCCTCACCTCGGTGACCAACCTCTCCACCAGGGAGCTCCGGGAAAACGGCGCCATCGACCAGCTCCAGCCGGTGTGGAAGGACAAGTTCAACGGGCGCATCCTGGGCTGGTGCTGTTACGGCGTGGACTTCCACATCTATACCACCTTCAAGCCCAAGGAGAGCACCGAGACGGGGCTCGACCTCTCCGGCCGCAAGATGCGCTCCACCGCCACCTACAACCCCTTCTTCAAGGCCATGCGGGCCATCCCCATCAACATGGCGGCCGCGGAGATGTACACGGGCCTGCAGCGGGGCGTGGTCCAGGGGCTCGCGTGGCCCGAGGGAGCGCTGGCCAAGTACGGCGTCCAGAAGTTCCTCAAGTACCGCGTCTATCCGGGGTTCTACCGCAGCGGCTCCATGGTCGTGATCAACGCCGACAAGTGGAACGGGCTGCCCGAGGCCGTGCAGGACAAGCTCACCGAGGCCGGCCTGGCGTTCGAGCAGGGCAGCGAACCCATACTCCGCAAGAAGGCCGACGCCGACAACGAGAAGCTGTGGGCCTCGGGCCTCCAGAAGTACGAGCTCCAGGGCGAGGTCCGCAAGGCGTACCTGCGCACCGTGTACGAACTCGCCTGGGATGTCCGCTCCGGCAAGAACTACTCCGTGCCGTTCGCCAAGCTCAAGGAGAAGATGTACCGCGCGCCCTGACGCGCCGCGGTGGAGACCGGAACGTGGAACGCCCCCGATGCGACGCTGCGCATCGGGGGCGTTCCACCATGAGAGGGAGAGCCATGACACCAACCGAACGGGTCGCCGCGGGACAGCTTGCAACCTGGTCCGTCGGTGTCGGTATTCCTGCTACCTGATCAACTTCAGACGCTTCATATCCTCCGGTTTCCAACCTGCCTGCTTGACCAGTTCCTTCAGGAGCTTGACGCCATAAGTCTTCCTGGGGTGGTAGTGGATGACGATACGACGGTCCGAACCCTTGCGGAACGCACGAGTGGCTCCGCGTCGAGGCTCATCCTCCCATCCATCCTTGCGCAGAGCCCGTATCAGGTCGTCGGCAGTGCAGTTTCCAAGCTGGTCCCAAACGGAGTCGGCCATTGCATCGTCACGTGTTGTACGGACGCCTCGGGGTTCTCGGGATGGACGGAGATTCCGGGTCCTTCGGGCAGCGGTTCTCCTTGCCGGTGAAGGGACTCCAGGTAAACCTTGACCCCCTCCCTGGCTCTTTCCAGGGCTTCCGTCTCCGTGCTCCCGTCCATGAGAAGCCCCTTGAGCGCCGGTGCGTAGGCAAAGAACCCATCCCCGTCCGGCTCGATCACTATTTCAACGGAAACGATCATGACTCCCACCTGCGTCGCCTTCGTCATACCCGCCTTCCTTCCCTTCCATGCCCCTCCTGCAGGTGGGAATAAGACAGAAAATCCCGTCTGTCAACCCGATGAGGGATACTCCATGCGCGGTTCCGCCACGCGGTGCGCAGTCCCTTTCCGGACCCCAGGGCGACCGGGCCGTCCGGCGCAGGCGAAGCCGCCTGCCCGCGTCACTCCATGAGGTCGGGGAGGAACAGCGCGAGTTCGGGGTAGGCGATCAGGATGAATATCAGGATGAGGTCGCAGACCAGGAACGGGACGGCCGCGTTGGCCACTTGCAGCAGCGTGGTCCCCCGGGGCGCCACCCCGAGCATGACGTAGAGCAGCAGCCCGAAAGGAGGCGTGGTGCCGGCCATCTCCAGCGTCATCAGCACGAACAGGCCGAACCAGATCAGGTCGAAGCCGAGGGCCTCGGCCAGGGGAAAGAAGATGGGCACGGTGATGAGCATCATGGAGGTGGCGTCCATGAACATCCCCAGCACGATGAGGATCAGGAACATGACCGCGAGCACCACGAGGCGGGACACCTCGAAGCTGGTGGCCCATTCCAGCATGCCCGCGGTGGCGCCCGAGTAGGCCAGGAGCTGGCTGAAGACCGTGGAGTTCATGATGATGAAGAACACCATGCCCGCCACCCGCACCGTGCCCGACAACGAGGTGCGGACGGCCTCCCACTTCAGCACGCGGAAGGCCGCGGCCAGGATGAAGACGCCCAGCACGCCGCAAGCCGCGGACTCCGTGGGCGTGGCCACCCCCAGGATGATGAAACCGATGACCATGAAGATGACGAGGCTGACCGGCAGGATGTTGAAGCTGACGAACTTGAGCTTGTGGCTCCAGCTCGTGGGCGGCACGTCGTAGGCCGGCGCGCCCGCGGGGTTGAGGAGGATCTGGAGGTACAGCATGGCGGCGTACAGCACCGCCAGGACGAAGCCGGGCAGGAAGCCCGCGATCAGCAGGCGGCCCACGTCGATGTTGGCGACGCTCGCCAGCAGCACCGCCAGCGCGGACGGCGGTATGATCATGGCCAGTCCGCCGGTGCCCAGGATGGGGCCCATGGACATGCGCCAGTTGTAGCCCCGCCGCTGCATCTCCGGGACCAGCAGCGACCCCAGCATGGCCGTGTTGGCCATGGACGAACCCGTGAGCGTGGAGAAGACCGTGCCGCCGGCCACGGTGAGGTAGCACAGCCGGCCCCGCAGCTTGCCGAACAGCGTGTCGAGCCCGTCGAAGACGCGGATGGCCAGGCCCGTGTGGAAGAAGAGCGCGCCCATGAGGATGAACATGGGCACCGGCCCCAGGGTGAACCGGGTGATGAGCACGGTGGAGTTGTCCACCACCTGGATGAGTCCGTGGCTGCCGGCGAAGACGAGTATGCCCACGAAGTTGGTGGTGATGAAGGCGAAGGCCACGGGGACGCCGACGGCCATCAGGCACACCACCATCCCCACCAGGAAAGCGAAGGCCCAGTACCATTCCATCACACGTTCTCCCGCACATCGGTGCGCGAGGTGTACATGGCGTCCACGCCCAGCAGGTAGCGGAGGAACTCCACGGCCACCATGGAGAACGACACCGGCAGGGGCGCCAGCAGCAGCCACAGGGGCTGCGCTTCGCCCCGGATGTCCATCTCCCCGGACAGGAACGCCGCCGCCGTGAGGTCGAAGGAGAAATAGACGAACAGCAGCGAGCCGGCGATGCAGACCAGGTACACGAGCTTGGCCAGGGCCGTCTGCACCCTACGGGGCAGGAACTGGACCAGCGAGTCCACGAACACGTGGCCCTTCATGCGCACCAGCCACGGCGCCCCCAGCATGGTGAACCACAGGAGGCAGTACTCCACCACCCCCAGGGTGTAGGTGGAGGGCTGCAAGCCCGCCAGGCGGATGAACACGTCGCTGGCGATGAGGAAGAAGATGAGGAAGACGACGACCTCCGCCCCGACCTTGAACAGGTCCAGGAGCCGATCGTAGTACCGGGCCATGCTCTGCATCCTGCCTCCCTGTCCGCCGCTCCACGGAACCGGCGGTGCGTCCGGGAACTTCCTGCTTGTACCGTCTTGCAACCCTCGTGTCAAAGCGCCCGGAAAGAAACGAACATCCTCCCGAAAGGTTGACAACCTGCCGTCGGCCCCCCTACATTCACCCGGAACCGGTCGAGCGTGCGGCCGCATGGCCGAAGGCCGCCCGAAGGGAATCCCTGCCGTGGACATCCAGATGGTCTGTCCTGACGACGGTTCGAGGCTGAGCCGCGCATCGGCAAGCATCCTGTGCGAGGACGGCTGCCGATGGGAAGTCGTCGATTCGATACCGCGCTTCGTTGCCTGCCGCCACTATTCCGAACCGTTCGGTTTGCAGTGGCGCACCTTCTCGAAGGTGCAGCTCGATTCGCATACCGGACTTTCGATCTCCCGGGACCGTGCGAAGTTCTGCCTGGGAGAGTTCTACCACCGCCTTTCCCGCCCCGATTCGCTGAACGTTCTCGAAGCCGGTTGCGGCGCCGGCAGGTTCACCGAGATCCTGCTGTCCTTCCCTTCGGTTCGCGTCCATTCGATCGACAGCAGCACCGCGGTGGAGGCGAACTCCGACAACTTTCCCCAGGACGAGAGGCATCACATCTACCAGGCGGACATCCTCCGGCTGCCTTTCGCTCCGCGCCAGTTCGACCTGGTCTTCTGTCTGGGCGTCGTCCAGCACACCGAGTCCCCGGAGGAAACCGTCGGCAAGCTGTACGAACAGGTACGCCCCGGCGGGACACTGTTGTTCGACCATTACGTTTCACGTGTGCGAGGGCTGACCAATCCGGGCCGGGTGCTGTGCCGGTCCCTCGTCAAGCGCATGACCCCGGAGAGAGGCCTCCGTGCAACGACCCGGTTGGTGGACCTGTTCTTCCCGTTCTACCGGGCGGCCAGGAATCACCCGTTCCTCCTGTTCCTGCTGTCCAAGCTGTTGCCGCTCCATACCGGGTACCACCACCCTCGATTGAACGACCGGCAACAATATCAGTACGCACTGTTGAACACCCACGACGGCTTGACGGACTGGCACAAGCACAGTCGAACGAAAAGGCAGGTCGAACGCATGCTGACGGACCTGGGCGCCGGGCAAATCGAGGTTTTCCACGGCAGCAACGGCGTCGTGGGCCGTTGCCGACGGCCGGTATAGGGAAAGCGCGTCCTTCGACTTCGCTTCGCTACGCTCAGGACGAACGGGGGACTTCGCTTCGCCCAGGATGAACGGGGGAATCATTCCGGGTTTCCCCGAGCCATCAACGCCAACGTCCCCTGGTGGCGGAGAAGGGAGGGAGTCGAACCCTCCGAGGACCTTACGGCCCTCAGACTGGTTTTGAAGACCAGCGGCGCCACCGGGCGCCTTCCTTCTCCGGAAGCCGGCTCCCGCGCACGTGTCCCGGACCTCGGCGCCGGTCGAGGGAGCTACAGCGGGGGCCGGAACGCGCCGAACCAGACGCCGGCGAAGAGGTCCACCCTCAGGGTCTCCTCGAAGACGAAGTAGAAGAAGCCCAGCGCCAGGGCGGTGACGAAGACCGAGCCCCGCCAGCCCACGCCGCCTTGCAGGCGGGTGAAGAAGAGCGCGAACAGGGTGGTGGAGACGTAGAACCCCGCGAAGAAGACCAGCACCCCGAACGCGGCGAACCACACGAACATCCGGGTGATGAGCGCCATCTCGCCGGCCCCGGCGCCTTCCGACGCAGCCGGATCCCCGGCCCCGGCTTCGCCGGCCGCGGTGCTGAGGACGTCTTCCAGGCTCACCTCGAAGGCCTTCAGGATGCCCGGGTACTTCTCGCCCGCCAGGCACAGCGCCGCCAGCGCCGTGGTGGGGAGCGCGAGCACCACCGGCACGAACCCCGCCATGCCGCCGTACGAGAAGGACCACACCAGGAACAGCGCCGAGACCGCCACCAGGATGACGCCCAGCAACGTGGACCCCTTCATGGCGACGCCTTCGCTTTCCGGCTCGACAGCCACGGCAGGCACAGCATGAGCAGGCTCAACAGCATCAGCACGACGGTGACCGGACGGTTGAAGAAGATGGCGTAGCTGCCCGCGGAGATCTGGAGCGACTGCACGAACGACAACTCCGCGCGCACCCCCAGCAGGAAGCCGATGACCAGGGTGACGAGGGAGAAGCCGAACCGGTTGAAGGCGAAGCCGAGCACGCCCGCGAGGATGGCGATGCCGATGTCCCACACGTTCTCACGGGCGGCGTAGGCCCCGCCCACCGACAGCAGGAAGGCCGCGGGCACCACGTAGCCCACGCGCAGGGTGGTGACCCGGGCCAGGATGTCGGCGCCGAAGGCGGCCATGAGGCTGGCCAGGAAGTTGGAGACCACGAAGCCGAAGATCAGCACGAACACGATGTCCATGTGCTCCCGGACGAAGAAGAATCCCGGCTGGAGCCCGTGGAGGATGAAGGCGCCCAGGAGCACGGCCATGCCGGCGCTTCCGGGGATGCCGAATATGATGGTGGGCAGCAGGGCGCCGCCGTCCTTGGCGTCGTTGGACGCCTCGGAAGCGATGATGCCCTCGGGGTTGCCCGTGCCGAACAGCTCCCGGTTCCTGGAGAACTGCACGGTCATGGAGTAGGAGAGGAAGTTGGCGAGCACCCCGCCGATGCCGGGGATGATGCCCGCGAGTATGCCGATGGCGGAGCTCCGCACCAGCGTGGCCTTGTAGCGGAAGACCTCCAGGAACCCCGCGAAGGCGCCGAACACCCCCACCTTGATGCGCTCGCCCCCCGCGGCGATGGTCTCGCCGCGCAGCACGTGGTTCACCAGCTCGGCGATGGCGAACAGGCCGATGAAGAAGGGCACCAGGGGGATCCCGTCCCACAGGTAGTTGTCGCTGCCGAAGTTGAACCGCAGCACCCCGTGCACCGGGCTGAACCCGATGAGGGACAGCAGCACGCCGATGCCCGCGGACACGAGCCCCTTCAGCATGTTGCCCCGGGCCGCGTAGGCCACGGTCAGCAGGCCGAAGATCACCAGCATGAAGAACTCGGGCGGACCGAAGGACAGCACGATGATCTTCACGAAGGGGATGAGGATCATCAGGAAGCACATGCCCACCACCGCGCCCAGGAACGACGAAGCCGCGGCCAGCCCCACCGCGCGGCCCGCCTCCCCCCGGCGGGCCATGGGATGGCCGTCGAAGCAGGTGGCGGCGTTGGGGGCCTCCCCGGGGATGTTGAGCAGGATGGCGGGGACCGAGCCCCCCTCGGTGGCGGCCCCCATCATCCCCGCCATGAGGAACATGGCGCGCCCGGGGTCCCACCCGAAGGTGAAGGTCATGCCGATGGTCAACCCCGCCAGGAACAGGCCCGGGAGCGCCCCCAGGATCAGGCCGGCCACCGCGCCGACGGCGAGCACCAGCAGGTTCGCCGGCTGGCTCAGCTGGCCCAGGGCTTGCAGGAGGGGCTCCACGTCCCACATGGCGTCGGTCCTCGAACGCTATGGTCCGCTGCGCGCGGCCCGCCCGGACGGGCCGGCCGCTAGTTGCCGCCCCCGGAAATGGCCTTCTTCATGTCGTCCAGGTTCGCCTGGAACAGCCCCTGGTAGTATTTCAGGTCCTCGGCCACCGCGGACCCCGGCCCGGCCACCAGCACGATGGACGACTGCTCCTTCCACGCCGTGTACTCGGGGTCGTTCATGGCCTTGAGCAGGAGGTCCTCCAGCACCCCGGCCCGGTCCGCGGGTATCCCCGGGGGGCCGCCGATGGCGCGCAGGTCGCTGAAGTACAGGTCGTAGCCTGTCTCGTAGGAGGTCTTCACGTCGGGGGCGTTGACCGGCCGCTTCCGGTCCAGTTGCACCACCGGCAGCAGGTCCGTGCCCAGGTAGGGAGTGACCGAGGGATGGTCGATGGGCTGGGCCCAGACGTCGAAGTCGCGCCGCAACAGGGCGGGCAGGGACTCCCCGGTGCCCCGGTATCCGGCCACCACGTTGAAGTCGATGCCGAAGGTCTTGGCCGCCAGGAACGAGCCGAACCACCGGCCCACGCCGATGCTCTCCACCCCCCACGTGACCCGCTCGGCCGCTTGCAGGTCCTTTATGGACTTGAAGGGTCCCTTGGCCGACACGAACAGGCCGAAGGGGTCCGCGCCCACCCGCGCGAGCCACGTGTATTTGGCCGTGTCGAACCCGATGGCGTCTCCCTTGAGCATCTGCAGGCCGAGCATCCCCGACGACTGGAAGTGCGCGATGGTGTAGCCGTCGGGCTTGCCCCGGTAAACCGCCACGCTCGCCCGCAAGCCGCCGGCGCCGGTGACGTTCTTGACGATGACGCTCACGCCTTCGGGCAGGTATTTCTTCATGCTCCTGCCGATGGCCCGGGCGATGGAGTCGTAGCCGCCGCCGGGCGAGAACGGCACGATCAGCGTGATGTTGCGATCCGGAAAGGCGGCGCCGGCCGGGGACGCGGACAGCCCCGCGGCCAGACCCAGGGCCAGGACGCCCAACAGGGTTCTCGTTGCCAGATTGCGCATTTGGTCCTCCCGTGGTTTCATTGGAACGGAGCCGCGTTGCGAGCGGCCGAAAAAAAACAGGGCCAAGGCCCAACGGGGCTATGGTTCCGTCGAAAGCCGCCGATATGAGAAGTAATGAACAGACACATTTATGGAGGTCCCCCGGACTTGTCAAGGGAAACGGTCGAAATAGTCGGTCGGGCGGCGCGAGGCCCCGGAAGGGGTCCCGTGTTGACCGGAACCCGGGTTCGGGATAAGTTCCACCCGGAAATCCATCCAGCGAGGTCCACATATGTCGGTGAACATGGCGATCCTGGTAGGCAACCTTGGCAAGGACCCGGAGGTCCGTTTCACGCAGAGCGGCCGCGCGGTGGCGAACTTCTCGGTGGCCACGTCCGAGGTATGGACAGGTCAGGACGGCGGCCGCCAGGAGCGCACCGAGTGGCACAACGTGGTGGTCTGGGGCAAGCAGGCGGAGAGCTGCGGCCAGTACCTGGCCAAGGGACGGCAGGTGTTCGTCCAGGGCAACATCCGCACCCGCTCCTACGAGGACAAGACCGGGAACACCCGCTACGTGACCGAGGTCGTGGCCCAGCGGGTGCAGTTCCTGGGCGGCGGAGGCGGCGCCCGGGCCTCCCAGGAGCAGCCCCAGCAGGACCAGGGCATGGGCGACGCCCCGTCCCCGATCCAGCCGCCGCCCATCGACGACGACATCCCCTTCTAGCGGACGGCCCCGTGCCCCCGGAAGCCGGTGCGCGAGCCGGCGTCGTCGAGGAAGGAGAGAGGCCATGACGGAGTTCGAGTCCGCCAGCCTGGCGCTTCGGGGCTTGATCGGGCTCGGGCAGATCGGCGCTATCCTCTACGGAATCCACCGGATGGTCCAGGCCAACGACGACCGCACCGCGCAGCTCGACCAGCAGCGCCACGAAGCGGAGCAGCGCGAGAAGCGCGCCGACCAGCGCCACGACGAAGCGATGGAAGCACTGCGCCAGCAGGGCGAAGCCCTCCGGGAGCAGAACGAAGCCCTCCGGGGCCTTGTCAAGGGCATGGAGACCGTCATCGAACGGACCGCGCCGAAGGAACAGCGCCCGGCTTCGCCGGGAGGAGGGACGCCATGACACTGTTCGAATCCCTTTCCCTGACCATCGCAGCCGGGCAGATGCTGGTAGGGGTGACCGGGGTCGTGCTCGTATGGATCGGCGTCCGGCAGATGATACGGGCCAACGACGCGCGCGCCGAGCGGGACGGCGTGCTGCTCGAAAGCCTGCGCCGCGCCAACGAATCCCTGGACCGCACCAACGAATCCCTGGGGTACACCAACGAATCCCTGAGCCGCACCAACGAAGCCTTGGGCCGCGCCACCGAATCCCTGCGCTACTCCAACGAAGCCCTGGCCGAACTGCTGCGAGACCGCCGCCAAGCCGGGAAGGGAGACGCCCCATGACCGCGGCGGAACGGGCCGCGCTCGGCCCTCCGCGTCGCATCCCCGCGAAAGCCTCACCTCCCCGTCATCCCCGCGAAACCGTTGCAGGGTACCAGGAGCCTGCGTCGCAGGAAGTCTTTTGGTGGAGCGGGGGAACGGCGCGGGGAGGGAGCGGGGCCATGAAGGCGACGCCTTCACACGGGAAGGAAGGGACGACGGCATGGCGGAGGCGTCGCCATGCCGTCGAAGTCGCAGCAGTAGTGTTTCACGGGACCTTCTTTGCTCCGAATGCCCCCATCACAAGGGTCCCGGGTGTTCCCGGGTGCGGAAACTGGAACACCCCTCCCACTTCCTTCCCATAATAGAATTCACCCGCCATGCGGGAGTCCCCGTCCGCGGAGCTGAAATCCCAGAAAAGGCTGCCATCGTCCCGCCAGGACCGTTCCCCATAGGCGGGTATGTCGATCGTCAAGTCCACCTGTATAGCCGTCGCCGAGTCCTGGTCCCTGTATTGCGGCGTCGGAACGTTGAGCTTGAATGCAAGGTTCACCTCGGAAGTTCCCCAGTTGCCTTCCATGTCAACGGCCTCTCCCCGATATACTCCAGCAAATTCATCCCTGATTGCCTGGTCCTCGATCCCGCTTGGTGTAAGATAATCATTACTGGGAGAATAGCCGAATTGGCTCATACCATGCTCTCGGCCTATGGAATCAGCAACGAGCCTATCCTCTTGCGATGTACCACCTCTTAAAGTCCCTACCATAAATACGCTATTGTCCAACCAACCACCATAGAAATCCAAAGCTCTGAGCGGATGGGTCTCGCGCCAAGGCTCGTTATCTACTACAAATTCTGACACGCCCAGAGTTCCTCGAAACCGTCGCGTTCCAGGCAGTCTCTCCGCGGCCGCAATCCGGCTTTTCATTGCCCTGCACGCCACGCCGCCGTACAAACCCTCACAATAGGGACTCGAAGGTGACAGAATGCGGGACCAATACTGGACATCGGGTCGAAAGTCTTCCTGCGCCTCGAAGTTCACCCCTGGAAGCGTTTTCGGCTGGCTAAATCCGTTGCGGCCGCTCCCCATATATTCGAGCCGCTCCAGAAATCGATCCCACGAAATCCCGTCGTCCCCGCTTCCGCCATCCTCGCCTACCCTCGCCACCGGTCCGGTTCCACCGCCCTCGCTTCCATCGCCCGGAGCGGTCGGGGAAGTCCCATCGCCCTCGCCTACCCTGGCCACCGGTCCGGTTCCCTCGCCGCTTGCCACCAGTTCGGGGCCACCGCCGGGCATACCGGCCAAAGGAGAGCTACCCCCGCCGCACCCGGCCAGCATCAACGCTACCGATACCGCCAACATCGCCGCCAGAGCGTTCATGGCTTCCTCCTTCGTCATTCGGTCCCGTCGGACCTACCGCCCAGACCCCTCCTCATCTCCCGAGCATTAACACCACCCACCCAGGCTGTCAACCCTACCCGGACCGGGGCTTCCCCGTTCGACGAGACCTCCGACGAGTCCTCCCTGGCCGACAAGGGCATGTGGAAGGTCACGGCGTCCATGTCGCGGGACGCCTCGACCGCATGGCGTACAGGTGCATGAGCCCGGCGCTTCTCGAGCCGCCGGCGCGGGCCTGCCTCAGAACTGGCGGACGAAGCGGAGTTCGCCGCGGTTGCGGGTGGAGTCTCCCGGGAGCTGGGCGTTGGTCTTGCGGACCTCGTTGACGAAGACCATCTGGGGGCTGAAGCCCAACACGGTGAAGGCGCGGTTCAGGACCGACACGCGCAGGATGTGGGTCCGGTCCGAGCGGCGGGCGCCGTCCAGAGTCAGGTAGTCCCGCCCGGTCCCCTTGAAATCCCTCCAGCGCATCTCGCCGCTGGCGCCCAGTGTGAAGCCCAGGGGCAAGGCGAGGTCCGCGCCCAGCCGACCCAGGCGGGTGGCGTTGCGACCGGACTGCGACTTCGGGCGTTCGCGCACGTAACCCACGCTGGCGCGGGTGCGCAGGGTCGGCGTCACTACCCACACCAGGCCCAGTGAGTAGTCGGTCACCGGACCGTCCAACGAGTTCCGCCGCCGGTAGTCGCGCCGACGCCAGGACACCGAGGCGTTGGCGCCGATGGTCCGGGTCAACCCGCGCCATGCCTCGACCCGGCCGCCCAGGGCGTCGTTGTCGGGACTGCCCCCGGTCCACTGGCGATGCGCCACCCCCAGCACGCTGAACTCGGTACGGGGCGAGGCCAGCCAGCGCGGCCCGAAATGGACGCCCATGAAGGTCCGGTCGAACTTGCTGCCCCCGTACTCGTCCCGGGCCGCGTCCGCTCCGAACCGCATCCGCACCCGCTCGTCCAGCGGATGCTGGTACTCGCCGCCCCCCCAGAGGGAGAACCCCACCCCCGATTGCGAGCGCGAATCCGCGCTCCGACGGAACGGCAGTAGCTGGCCGAACACCGGGATGAGGACGGTCTCGGCGTCCGACGCCCCGTTGATGTTGCTGTTGGGCGCGATGGCGGCGCCGGCGTAGGCCGTCCAGCGCCGGCGGGCGCGCATGATCGACAGGAAGCGCCGGATGTTCGTCACCACCGCCGCCGGCGGGTTGCCCGCCAGCACCTGGTCGAAATGCCGACGCGAGAGGCCGTCCTCCTCCTTCAGGAAGAACGCCCGGGCCAACTCCAGGCGCACCCGCACCAAGTCCGGACGCTCCACCAGGATGGCGTGCAGGGCCGCGATGGCCTCGTCGAGCAGCGCGTCCCGCTCGTCTTCCGAAAGGTCCGCCTTCCCGGACGCCAACACCGCGGCCATGCCGGTCTGGAACAGCACCGAGAGGCGGCGAACCCCCTCCCGCGGCAACTCCCGCAGGAGGTCCAGGGCCTTCCCGGGCTCGCCCGCGGCCATCAGCGCCCTGGCCCGCTCGATGGCAGCCTCCACCGACGGAGGCCGCGGCTGCGCGCCGGCCGCGGAGTCCGCGGACGCGGGCGCAGCGGTTGACAGGAGGACCAAGGCGAACGCCAGCGCACGGCAAACGGAGGCAAGGGTCTTCATGTGCGGGAACTTCCGGACTGCCAGTTTCGGAGACGGAGAGGGAATGGAAGGGACCTCATACAAAGAGAGGACAACCGGACTTGCCGGTTGTCCTCTCCGTCTGGCTTCCTCCTCTCGAAGCCGGTTCGAGAGAAGGAAGGTCAACTAATCAGTGTCCAGGGTAGCGGCGAACGCACCGACTACATGCACGGCCTTGTCGTCATCAACGCCACTACTCGCATTGAACGTCCCTCCGGCGAACTTTGTGTTTGCGCCTTCGTCTGTGTCGCGGTAGTAGAACTGGGTGACCCAATTGCCCGTAACGGCCTGAGCATTCGAAGTTTCAAGGCGGGTAGTGCCGTCAAAGGACTCGGCATTGTCGTCGGCTCCGGGGCCGGTGTCCTCCAGGGACATCCTCCAACCGAGGTCCCTGGAGTTGGCATCCCTGAAATTCGTGACCGTTCCCGTTATCCCTTCAAGGTCACCACCGCTGTCGGTGGTCGCGGTCAACTCGGCTGCTGCGGTGAAGGAACCAACCTCTGCGCTGTCCACCCTACGGCCGCTTCCGGAGCCTCTGTACTCGCCCGTCATATAGAGGCCGGTTGCCGGACCTGTGAATTTCAGTGAGCCGCTGCTCCCTGCCTGAGCCTCCAGGGCGCCCTGGTTTCGCCTGTTCGTCTGGTTGTCGTAAGAGAAGCTCCCCAAGTTGTAACCGATAACGTCAGTGGCAGCGACAGCGGCATCGCTGGGCAGCACCAACCATGCTCCGAGGAGCCGGTATCTCAGGTCCGGGTCTCCTTCCACAGCGTCGTCCTTGGCAGCCACAAGATTCCACTCGCCGACCAGTTGTCCTCCAGCAACCCGGCAGACAGCCGACACGCAGGTCATCGTGACTTCATCCCTCTCTCGATCCTCACCCCCCTCTTGGTACTCGAGGGTTAGTCCCGTGATTGGCGTGTTCTGAGGCGTTCCATCCCTCAGTGAAGTCACAGTGGCCAGCGGAATCGTGACCTTGACACCTTCACCTATCGACGACATAATCTCGAATTCCACATCGGCGGTTGGGGCGTCACTACCCCACGCTCCCGCCAAGTCCGTGTTGCTACTCAAGTCTATTCCCCTTGCGATCGTAAGCGCCGGACGCTCGGGACTCATATCGCCCGTAGGCGCCGCCGCGTCCGTGTACATGACGGCATGCATGTGCTTGCCCAAGAAGCTTTTGGTCAGTGGGCCGCCCTTCCAGCCCGCTATGGAGGGGGGGGAGGCACTGCCATCATTCCCCTCGAGCTTGCCGTCGTCGCCCTCCACGCCAGTGAGGCCGGTGAACACTGCGGTAGGCAAAGTCAACTCGAACGTCGGACTCGATCCACTGGTCCACGTCATGCTTGGCGTCGGCGTTTGCGCCACAGTGGCCTGCGTGTTCATACCGCCGGTAGCGCCAGTAGTGGCTGTGGGAGCGGCGAGGGACGTGGTAGAAGCGGAATCGACCATCCTCCCCACGAATCCCCTGGCGTGCGCTCCCTCGGAAGACGTATCGCCAGGGCCGTTGTTGGCCTGCCAGATTAGCTGGTTCGTCGGGTATGCGAGCGAGGCCGTACCGCCCGTCACGCTGGCGGTGTTGCCGTCCACGGCGACGACGCAGGCCTCGCCACCGGACGCGCACCGAAGGACGGTGGTCCTGCCCGTGGAATACGCCAGTGACGGGCTATCGCTACCAGCGGAGAGCGTGCCGCCATCCCAATCATGACCATCAGGAAGAGTCAGGGTCACAGGTTCGGGAGTGGGTTCGACCGGCGGCGTGGGTTCCGTGGGAGTGACCGTCGCAGCCTTCTTGCTGCTCCCGCCGCAGCCAACCAGTGCCATGATCAACAGGGCACTTGTGAAGACCAGCGCCGATTGGGCTATGGTTCGTCTCATGTGAAGTTCCTCCCTGGTTTTAGTCCCTGAGAGCCTCCCTCGACTCCGGGAAGGGACGCCGAATCCGAGAAGCAGAGGCTAGTCGAGTACAGATTTCTGTGGACTTTGCCACAATCGGAGTCCGTTGTCAACGCGGTACTCCACCCCTTGCGAAAAAATTTCGGACTCCACGAAACAGGCTCACGGGGAGGCATCGTGCCCGAAACCCCGCCGTTTTGCAACCCCTCCGGCCCGGAATTTTCCAAGCCCCCCGGCCCGGAAACATCGTCGAGGACCAGGACGGACGGGCCGAGTCGCCGGCCGTTGCAGGGACCGGGGGTCGCGGGGGGCCTCCGCTACCATGCGCGGGACCTAGTGCAACCCCCTGCCGCCGGACCTCGATACCGACGGGCGTCCGCCGCCACGCGCGGGACCTGGTTCTCGTCCTTCTGCTTGTCCAGCCCGTAGGCCGGACGTCCGCTGCCACGCGCGGGACTTGGCCCCCGGCCCTTGCCGCGACCGGGGGGCGCGGGAGCCTCGATCGAGGGTCCGCGGAAGCCCTGGTTTCCCGGTCGGCGCCAGCCCGGCGGCCAGCTCTGGCGCACGTTGGCCGGGACCGCTCCGCACCCGCCATTCCCGCAGACGCCCCACTCGTCAATTCCCGCGAAGGCCCCTTTCTCGTCATTCCCGCGAAAGCATGTCCTCGCGGAAGCGGGGGCGGGAATCCATAGACTCCCAGGGAACCTCTGGACGATCGGCGGAACATGCGCGCGTCCTTCGACTCCGCTTCGCTACGCTCAGGACGAACGGGGATGGGGGCGTCAGGATGATGGAATCGGGAATCCATCCCGGATGTCTCGACTGTTCAGAGGTTCCCTGGAAGATCGAAGACAAGTGGATTCCCGCTTTCGCGGGAATGACGAAGCGGGGGCTTCGCGGGAATGACGAGGGAGGGCTTCGCGGGAATGATGCGGGAAGGGGCCTTCGCGGGAATGATGCGGGAAGGGGCCTTCGCGGGAATGACGAGGGAGGGCTTTCGCGGGAATGATGCGGGAAGGGGCCTTCGCGGGAATGACGAGGGAGGGCGGCCGCGGTTCCCTGTCCCCGGTTCCTTGACCGGCGGCGCCTGCTTTGACCACGCCTTGGCGAGCGCCCCCTTGGGACTACGCAGGGTATCGCCTCCCGGTGACCGGCAGCGCCGGTTTTGACCACGCCCCGGTGAGGGGCTATGCTGTCCCCGTGAGGATGAGAGTCCACATGAGGATGAGGTCGTCCCCGTGAGCCTTCCCGACCACGGCGCCGCCAGGCGCAAGCTGCCCATCGGCATCCAGACCTTCCGCGAAATCCGCGAAGAAGGCCACTACTACGTGGACAAGACCCCCTGGGTCCGGCGGCTGGTGGACGGGGGCAAGCACTACTTCCTCTCCCGACCTCGGCGTTTCGGCAAGAGCCTGCTGCTGGACACCATCAAGGAACTGTTCCAGGGCAGCGAAGAACTCTTCCGGGGACTCGCCATCCACGACCAATGGGATTGGGACGCGCGCTTCCCGGTGGTGCGGCTGGACTTCAGCGTGGGACCCTTCGACGAACCGGGGCTGGCGGACAGGGAGGCCATGATCCAGTTGGACCTCATCGAAAGGGAGGCCGGGGTCGAAGCCCGCTACGATACGGCCCCGGACCGTTTCCGGCATCTGCTGGAGACCCTGCACAAGCGCAGCGGGCAACGGGTGGCTGTGTTGGTGGACGAGTACGACAAGCCCATACTCGACGTGCTGGACGCGCCCGAGATGGCCAAGGCCAACCGCAGTTTCCTGCGCAACCTGTACTCCGTCATCAAGTTCAGCGACGCCCACGTCAAGTTCACCTTGCTCACCGGGGTGAGCAAGTTCTCCAAGGTGAGCCTCTTCTCCGGCCTCAACAACCTCAAGGACATCACCCTGGACCCGCGCTACTCCGCGGTCTGCGGCTACACCGACCGGGACCTGGACACCGTGTTCGCGCCCGAACTGCCCGGCCTGGACCGGGACGAGATACGCCGATGGTACAACGGCTACTCATGGCTGGGGGACGAGAAGGTCTATAACCCCTTCGACGTCCTGCTGCTGTTCGACACCCGCAAGTTCGAGGCACACTGGTTCGAGACCGGCTCCCCCAAGTTCCTCATCGACGCCCTGGTGCAGGGCGGCTTCTCCTCCCTGGACCTGGACCGCATGGTCGGCGACGAAGAAATGCTGTCGGCCTTCGACGTGGACGAGATGGCCATCGAGGCCCTGCTGTTCCAGACCGGCTACCTCACCATCGCCGGGGAGGATGCCCAGGAGGAGTCCACCCGTTACCGCCTGGCCTACCCCAACCACGAGGTCCGCCAGAGCCTGAACCGGCACCTGCTCCTGGCCCTGCTGCCCGACGCCTCGCGGCAGAAGGCCCGGAGGAGTCCCCTGCGCAAGCTGCTGGCCGCCAACGACTTCGCCGGCCTGGAGGCGTTGTTCCGGTCCATCTTCGCCGGCATCCCCTACGAGTGGCACGTCAGGAACCCCATCCAGGACTACGAGGGCTACTACGCCAGCGTGGTCTATTCCTGCTTCGCGGCCCAGGGCCTGGACCTGGTCGCAGAGGAGAGTTCGAGCGCCGGCCGTGCGGACATGACCGTGCGCTTCGACGGCAAGATCTACGTGTTCGAGTTCAAGACCGTGGAGAAGGAAGCCACCGGGGAGGCCCTGGCGCAGTTGAAGGCCAGGGGCTACGCGGACAAGTACCGCAGCCTGGGCCAACCCGTCCGCCTCATCGCCGTGGAGTTCAGCAAGCACGACCGAAACCTCGCCGCCTTCGAGGTGGAGACGCCTTCCTGATCCCCCGCCCCCCGTCCCCGGTTCCCTGACCCTCGGCGCCTGCTTTGACCATGCCCCGGCGAGGGGCTATGCTGTCCCCGTGAGGATGAGGTCGTCCCCATGAGCCTTCCCGAAGACGGCGCCCCCAGGCGCAAGCTGCCCATCGGCATCCAGACCTTCCGCAAGATCCGGGAGGGCGGCTGCTACTATGTGGACAAGACACCCTGGGTCCGGCGGCTGGTGGACGAAGGCGAGCAGTACTTCCTCTCCCGTCCCCGGCGCTTCGGCAAGAGCCTGCTGCTGGACACCATCAAGGAACTGTTCGAGGGCAGCGAGGAACTCTTCCGGGGACTCGCCATCCACGACCAATGGGACTGGGACGCGCGCTTCCCGGTGGTGCGGATCAGCTTCGGCAGCGGCAACTACAAGGACCCGGACTGGCTGGAGGAAGACGTGACGGACCAGTTCGACGACCTGGAGAAGAGCGCCGGCATGGACGCACGGCCCGGCAGCGGCCCGTCCCGCCTCCGGCGTCTCGTCCGGTCGCTGCACCAAAGCACGGGGGAGCGCGTGGTGGTATTGGTGGACGAGTACGACAAGCCCATCCTCGACGCCCTGGGGACGCCCGAGGTGGCCAAGGCCAACCGCGAATTCCTGCGCGGCATCTACTCGGTCATCAAGGACTGTGACCCGCACATCAAGTTCACCTTGCTCACCGGGGTGAGCAAGTTCTCCAAGGTGAGCCTCTTCTCAGGACTCAACAACCTCATCGACATCACCCTGGACCCGGACTATTCCGCGGTCTGCGGCTACACCGACCGGGACCTGGACACCGTGTTCGCGCCCGAACTGCCCGGCCTGGACCGGGACGAGATACGCCGATGGTACAACGGCTACTCCTGGCTGGGAGACGAGAAGGTCTATAACCCCTTCGATGTCCTGTTGCTGTTCCGGTTACGCCGGTTCGAGGCCCACTGGTTCGAGACCGGCTCCCCCAGCTTCCTCATCAATACCCTGACGGAGCGCCGCCTCTCCTCCCTGGACCTGGAACGCATGGCCGGCGACGAGACCCTGCTGTCGGCCTTCGACGTGGGCGAAATGGCCACCGAGGCCCTCCTGTTCCAGACCGGCTACCTCACCATCCTGGACGCGGATGACCGGAACGGACGCACCCGCTACCGCCTGGGCTATCCCAACCAGGAAGTGCGCGAGAGCCTCAACGAGCGTTTGCTCATGGCCCTGCTGCCCGACGCCTCGAGGAAACTGGCGGACGAAGTCCCCCTGCGGGAACTGCTGGCCGCCAACGACTTCGCCGGCCTGGAGGCGCTGTTCCGCCAGCGTCCATCTTCGCCGGCATCCCCTACGAACCTGTGGCACGTCAAGAACGCCATCCAGAAGTACGAGGGCTACTACGCCAGCGTGGTCTATTCCTGTTTCGCCGCCCAGGGCCTGGATCTGATCGCCGAGGAGAGTTCGAGCGCGGGCCGCGCGGACATGACCGTGCGCTTCGACGGCAGGATCTACCTGTTCGAGTTCAAGACCGTGGACAAGGAACCCACCGGGGAGGCCATGCGGCAACTCAGGGAGAAGGGCTACGCGGACAAGTACCGCAGCCTGGGCCAACCCGTCCGCCTCATCGCCGTGGAGTTCAGCAAGCACGACCGAAACCTCGCCGCCTTCGAGGTGGAGACGCCTTCCTGATCCCCCGACGGAAGCGGGGGCTTTCGCGGTTTTGACCACGCCCCTACGAGGGGCTCCCCGGTTCCCTGACCGAGCCTTCCCGACCACGGCGCCCCCAGGCGCAAGCTGCCCATCGGCATCCAGCCTTCCGCCCGCGAAGAAGGCCACTACTACCAAGACCCCCTGGGTCCGGCGGATGGTGAACGGGGGCAAGCACTACTTCCTCTCCCGCCTCGGCGCTTCGGCAAGAGCCTGCCTGGACACCATCAAGCTGTTCGAGGGCAGCGAGGAACTCTTCCGGGGACTCGCCATCCACGATCAATGGGACTGGGACGTGCGCTTCCCGGTGGTGCGGATCAGCTTCGGTTCAGGCCGGTTCGACAGGCCCGACCGGCTGGAAGCCAGCTTCATGGACAAGCTGACCCCCATCGAACGCTCGGCAGGGATCGTTTCGGACTCCGCCACACCGGACGGGCGCTTCGCGGCGCTGATCGAGGCCATCCACGAGCGCACAGGGCGCCGTGTGGTGGTGCTGGTGGACGAGTACGACAAACCCATCCTCGATGCCATGGGGACCCCGGAGGTGGCCAAGGCCAACCGGGACTTCCTGCGCGGCATCTACTCGGTCATCAAGGACTGCGACACCCACGTCAAGTTCACGCTTCTCACCGGGGTGAGCAAGTTCTCCAAGGTGGGCCTCTTCTCCGGGTTGAACAACCTCATCGACATCACCCTGGACCCGGACTACTCTGCGGTCTGCGGCTACACCGACCGGGACCTGGACACCGTGTTCGCGCCCGAACTCCCCGGCCTGGACCGGGACGAGATACGCCGCTGGTACAACGGCTACTCCTGGCTGGGAGACGAGAAGGTCTATAACCCCTTCGACGTCCTGCTGCTGTTCCGGTCACGCCGGTTCAAGGCACACTGGTTCGAGACCGGCTCCCCCAGCTTCCTCGTCAATGCCCTGACGGAACGCCGCCTCTCCTCCCTGGACCTGGACCGCATGGCCGGCGACGAGACCCTGCTGTCGGCCTTCGACGTGGGCGAAATGGCCACCGAGGCCCTCCTGTTCCAGACCGGCTACCTCACCATCCTGGACGCGGATGACCGGAACGGACGCACCCGCTACCGCCTGGGCTATCCCAACCAGGAAGTGCGCGAGAGCCTCAACGAGCGTTTGCTCATGGCACTGCTGCCCGACGCCTCGAGGAAACTGGCGGACGAAGTCCCCCTGCGGGAACTGCTGGCCGCCAACGACTTCGCCGGCCTGGAGGCGCTGTTCCGGTCCATCTTCGCCGGCATCCCCTACGAATGGCACGTCAAGAACGCCATCCAGAAGTACGAGGGCTACCGCCAGCGTGGTCTATTCGTTTCGCCGCCCAGGGCCTGGATCATTCCGCGGGCCGCGCGGACATGACCGTGCGCTTCGACGGCAGGATCTACCTGTTCGAGTTCAAGACCGTGGACAAGGAACGCCCGGCAACTCAGGGAGAAGGGCTACGCGGACAAGTACCGCAGCCTGGGCCAACCCGTCCGCCTCATCGCCGTGGAGTTCAGCAAGCACGACCGAAACCTCGCCGCCTCGAGGTGGAGACGCCTTCCTGATCCCCCGTCCCCGGTTCCCTGACCGGCGGCGCCCCGTCCTTCGCGCCCGCGAAAGCCTTCCCCGTCATTCCCGCAGACGCCCCGCCTCATTCCGCAGACGCCCGCCCCGTCATTCCCGCGAAAGCGGGAATCCACTTTCTTCGATCTTCTAAGAGTCTATGGATTCCCGCTTTCGCGGGAATGACGGGAAAGGGGCTTTCGCGGGAATGACGAAGCGGGGCCTCGATCCCCCATCCCCAAATGACGGAAGCGGGGGCTTTCGCGGTTTTGACCACGCCCCTACGAGGGGCTATGCTGTCCCCGTGAGGATGAGAGTCCACATGAGGACGAGGTCGTCCCCGTGAGCCTTCCCGACCACGGCGCCGCCAGGCGCAAGCTGCCCATCGGCATCCAGACCTTCCGCGAAATCCGCGAAGAAGGCCACTACTACGTGGACAAGACCCCCTGGGTCCGGCGGCTGGTGAACGGGGGCAAGCACTACTTCCTCTCCCGCCCACGGCGCTTCGGCAAGAGCCTGCTGCTGGACACCATCAAGGAACTGTTCCAGGGCAGCGAAGAACTCTTCCGGGGACTCGCCATCCACGACCAATGGGACTGGGACGCGCGCTTCCCCGTGGTGCGGATCAGCTTCGGCAGCGGCAACTACAAGGACCCGGACTGGCTGGAGGAAGACGTGACGGACCAGTTCGACGACCTGGAGAAGAGCGCCGGCATGGACGCACGGCCCGGCAGCGGCCCGTCCCGCCTCCGGCGTCTCGTCCGGTCGCTGCACCAAAGCACGGGGGAGCGCGTGGTGGTATTGGTGGACGAGTACGACAAACCCATACTCGACGCCCTGGGGACGCCCGAGGTGGCCAAGGCCAACCGGGACTACCTGCGCGGGCTGTACTCCGTCATCAAGGACTGTGACCCGCACATCAAGTTCACCTTGCTCACCGGGGTGAGCAAGTTCTCCAAGGTGAGCCTCTTCTCCGGCCTCAACAACCTCAAGGACATCACCCTGGACCCGCGCTACTCCGCAGTCTGCGGCTACACCGACCGGGACCTGGACACCGTGTTCGCGCCCGAACTCCCCGGACTGGACCGGGACGAGATACGCCGATGGTACAACGGCTACTCATGGCGCGGGGACGAGAAGGTCTATAACCCCTTCGACGTCCTGCTGCTGTTCGACACCCGCGAGTTCGAGGCACACTGGTTCGAGACCGGCTCCCCCAGCTTCCTCGTCAATGCCCTGACGGAACGCCGCCTCTCCTCCCTGGACCTGGACCGCATGGCCGGCGACGAGACCCTGCTGTCGGCCTTCGACGTGGGCGAAATGGCCACCGAGGCCCTCCTGTTCCAGACCGGCTACCTCACCATCCTGGACGCGGATGACCGGAACGGACGCACCCGCTACCGTCTGGGCTATCCCAACCAGGAAGTGCGCGAGAGCCTCAACGAGCGTTTGCTCATGGCCCTGCTGCCCGACGCCTCGAGGAAACTGGCGGACCAAGGCTCCCTGCGGGAACTGCTGGCCGCCAACGACTTCGCCGGCCTGGAGGCGCTGTTCCGGTCCATCTTCGCCGGCATCCCCTACGAGTGGCACGTCAAGAACGCCATCCAGAAGTACGAGGGCTACTACGCCAGCGTGGTCTATTCCTGTTTCGCCGCCCAGGGCCTGGATCTGATCGCCGAGGAGAGTTCGAGCGCGGGCCGCGCGGACATGACCGTGCGCTTCGACGGCAGGATCTACCTGTTCGAGTTCAAGACCGTGGACAAGGAACCCACCGGGGAGGCCATGCGGCAACTCAGGGAGAAGGGCTACGCGGACAAGTACCGCAGCCTGGGCCAGCCCGTCCGCCTCATCGCCGTGGAGTTCAGCAAGCACGACCGAAACCTCGCCGCCTTCGAGGTGGAGACGCCTTCCTGATCCCCCGTCTTCGGTTCCCTGACCTTTGGTTCCTTGACCCTCGTTTCCTTGGCCCTTGGCGCCCCGTCCTTCGCGCCCGCGAAAGCCCGCCTCCGTCATTCCCGCAGACGCCCGCACCCGTCAATTCCCGCGAAAGCATGTCCTCGCGGAAGCGGGGGCGGGAATCCATAGACTCTCAGGGAACCTCTGGACGATCGGCGGAACATGAGCGCGTCCTTCGACTCCGCTTCGCTACGCTCAGGACGAACGGGGAGAACCGTTCAGGGTTTCCGTAATCCCGATCCTTCTTCGGGACCGCCGTTTTCCGCTTCTCCAGCATCCCGACCCACCTCCAGGACCGCAGCCTTCCGCCTCTCCAGTTCGGCCGCCTCGGCCGCGGTCTTGCCCCACAGGGGCGGGTCCTTGAGGTACTCTTCCTCTTCCGGGGTGTTGGGGCGGCCCAGGACGGCGTTCCGGTGCGGGAAGCGGCCGAAGCGCCGGATGGCGTCGTGGTGGCCGACCGCGGCCTTCAACGAGTCCTCGTTGCCGAGGCTCCGGTACAGGGCCAGCGCCCGCTCCTGGTCGGGCAGGGCTTCGCTGTGCTCGAAGGGCAGATAGACGAAGGTGCGGGGCCAGCGGGAAAAGGCCCGGTCGTAGCCCGAGTCCAGTGCGTACTTGGCCGCGTCCCGGGCCTGGGGGTCGGTGGCGAAGGCCCGGGGCGTGCCGCGGTAGATGTTCCGCGGGAACTGGTCCAGGGCCATGATGAGGGTCAGGCAGTCTTCGGGCGTTTGCCGGAAGTGGTCGAACTCGCCGGCCGCGGCCCGCTCGTGGACTTCCGTATAGTGATCGATGAGGTAGCGGTCGAACTCGGGCGTCGAGCGGAACCACACCTGGCGCTTCTCCATCTCCACGCCCAGGTCCGCTCCGCCGAACCACAAAGTCAGGATCTCTCTCGAAAGGGGGTCCACGGTCCTTCCCTTCGTCCGCGGTTCGTCCGCGGGCCGAAGCCGCATCGGCGTCCGGGACGCGCCGGGCGCCGACGTGACCACGACGTGTTTCCCGGTATCGTCTTCCTCCGCCGGGCGCCGGGACGCGCCAAGCGCCGGCGCCAAGCGCAAGGAAAATCCGCTGCAAGTCTTGACCAATGCGGGGCCAATTGCAAGACTGCCCACGGCCCCGTGAACGGACGGGGTCGAAATCGGTCCACGGGAGGCGGTTACGGAAAACTTTGCCCAGAAAGTCAACGGGTGCGGTCGGACCCTGCACAAGCAGAAGCTGCAAGTGCTCCAGGTCAACATGGGGAAGTACTGCAACCAGGCATGCCTCCACTGCCACGTGGAGGCCGGGCCGGGCCGCAAGGAAATCATGGCCCGGGGCACCGTGGAAGACGTGCTGCGGTTCCTCGACGGTTCCGACATCCCCACGGTGGACATCACCGGCGGCGCGCCGGAGCTGAACCCCCATTTCGACTACCTCGTGGAGTCCTGCAAGGAGATGGGGCGCCACGTGATGGACCGCTGCAACCTGACCGTCTTCTACGAGGAAGGCAAGGGATACCTGCCCGAGTTCTTCCGGCGCCACCGGGTCGAGGTGATCTGCTCCCTGCCCTGCTACACCCCGGACAACGTGGACAGCCAACGGGGCGACGGCACGTTCGACCTCAGCATCCGCGGGCTCCGGGACCTCAACCGCTTGGGATACGGCGCGCCGGACACCGGCCTGGAGTTGCACCTCATGTACAACCCGGTGGGCAACTACCTGCCGCCGCCGCAGGAGCAGCTCGAGGGCGACTACCGCCGCATGCTCGGCGACAACTTCGGCATCGTCTTCAACCGCCTCTACTGCCTCACTAACGTGCCCATCACCCGCTTTCGGAAGTTCCTGGTGCAGCGGGGCGAGTACGACGACTACCTCAAACTCCTGGAAGACAACTTCAACCCCGACACGGTGGACAAGGTCATGTGCCGGGACCTCCTGAGCGTGGGATGGGACGGCTCGGTCTATGACTGCGACTTCAACCAGATGCTCGAAATGTCCCTGGGCCGGGTCAACGGCAGGAAGCCCCACATCCGGGAGTTCTCGGCCGCGGACTTCGAGGAACGGCCCATCCTTACCGGGGACCACTGCTTCGCCTGCACCGCGGGCACCGGCAGCAGTTGCGGCGGGGCGCTGGTCTGAGGACCCCGGGCGCGGCCGGCGGACCCCCCGCCCATGCGGCTCTCCGTCATCATCCCGGTCCTGGACGAAGAACGCGCCATCCGCGGCGCCATCGAGGACTTGGCGCGCCTCCGGCCCCACGAGGTCATCGTGGTGGACGGAGGCAGCACCGACGGCACGGCCCAGGCCGTGCGGCAGAGCGCGGCCAGGCTCGCGTTGTCCGGGAAGGGCCGCGCCGCCCAGATGAACCGGGGCGCGCGGCAAGCCGAGGGCGACGTGCTCCTGTTCCTCCACGCCGACACCCGGCTGCCCGACACCGCCCGGAGCGACATACGGGAACGCATGGACGACCCGCGCTGCGTGGGCGGGCGCTTCGACATCCGGCTGGACAGCCAACGCCCGCTGCTCAAGCTGGTGGGCCGCCTCATCAGCCTCCGTTCCCGCCTCACCCGGGTGGCCACCGGGGACCAGGCCCTGTTCGTCCGGCGCGCCGTGTTCGAGCGGCTCGGGGGTTTCCCCGAGATCCCCATCATGGAGGACGTGGCCTTCTCCCGGGCGCTCAAGAGGGAAGGCCGTATCGCGTGCCTCGGGTCCCGGGTGGTGAGCTCGGCCCGGCGCTGGGAACGGAACGGCCCCGTACGGACCATCCTGCTCATGTGGGCCTTGAAGCTGCTCTACCTCGCCGGAGTGCCCCCGCCGAGGTTGAAGCAGCTCTACGACGACGTCCGGTAGGAACCGGCCCGTCCCCGTCGGACGGTGGACCACAGGGAAAGCGCGTCCTTCGACTTCGCTTCGCTACGCTCAGGACGAACGGGGGATTTCGCCAGGCTCAGCGAACGGAGATGGCTGTTCCGGGTTTCCGGGCTCTTCCAGCTTTTGTGGGAGTACTCCCATACGAGGCGCCCACGGGGTTTGCTCGCAAGGTCTGGATTCCCGCTTTCGCGGGAATGACGAGACGGGGCTTTCGCGGGGATGACGGGGTGGAGAGTGTCACAACCCACATGAATTCCGGAAGCGCCGGTTTCCGCAACTTTGACCGTTTCTCGGGCTTTGTGTTAGGGTCCGGTGGAGACGCGCACTGCGGTTCGTCCGGTGGAGACGCGCAGCGCGGTTCGGGGTGAGTCGGATGGAAGCGGACAAACGGCGGGACATCCTGGCGAAACACGAGGAGTACCTGTTCTCCTGCGTGGCCAACTATTACGAGGAGCCCCTCGTGGTGGACCGGGCCAGGGACTCCCTGATCTACGACGTGGACGGCCGGGAGTACCTGGACTTCTTCGGCGGCATCCTGACCATCAGCGTGGGCCACTGCAACGAAAAGGTGGTGGCCGCCATCGAGGAACAGACCCGCAAGGTCCAGCACACTTCTACGCTCTACCCCAACGAACCCCACGTGCGCCTGGCCGAGAAGCTGGCCGCGGTCACGCCCGGGGCGCTGAAGCAGTCCTTCTTCACCAACAGCGGCACGGAGGCCAACGAGACCGCGGTGCTGGCGGCGCAGCTCTACACCCGCCATCATGACGTCGTCGCCCTGCGCCACGGCTACAGCGGGCGTTCCCGACTGGCCATGAGCCTCGCCGGGCAATACACCTGGCGCCTGAGCCCCACCGCGAGCCCCAACGTCCACCACATCCCCAACGCATACTGCTACCGCTGCCCGTTCGGGCTCGCCTACCCCAGTTGCGACCTCAAGTGCGCCAAGGACCTGGAAAGCGCCATCCAGACCGCAACGTCCGGGAAGATCGCCGCGTTCATCGCCGAGCCCATCCAGGGCCTGGGCGGCTTCATCACCCCGCCCAGGGAGTACTTCCGGGAGGTGGTCGATATCGTGCACCGGTACGGCGGCCTGTTCATCTGCGACGAGGTGCAGACCGGATGGGGCCGGACCGGCGGCAAGATGTTCGGCATCGAGCAATGGGACGTGGAGCCCGACGTCATGACCTTCGCCAAGGGCATGGCCAACGGCGTCCCCGTGGGGGGCACCATCACCCGCCGGGAGATCGCGGACAGCGTGAAGGGGTTGTCCATCTCCACGTTCGGGGGCAACCCGGTGACGTGCGCCGCGGCCCTGGCCACGCTGGAGGTCATCGAGAGCGAAGACCTGGTCGCCAACGCGGCCCGCCGGGGACGACAGCTCCGGGAGGGCCTGGAGGCGCTCCGGGAGAAGTACCCCATCATGGGCGAGGTCCGCGGCATGGGCCTCATGCAGGCGATCGAGATGGTGGGGCCGGACAAGGCGCCGAGCCCGGAGGCGGTCGGGAGGCTGTTCGAGTTGACCAGGCGGAACGGGCTGCTGATCGGAAAGGGCGGACTCATGGGCAACGTGGTCCGCATCACCCCGGCGCTCAACGTCACCGGGGAGCAGGTGGACGAGGCGCTGGCCCGGCTGGACCGGTCCATGGCGCAGATGGGGCTGTAAACCGATGGACGGACGAGGCGCCCTGCCCCCGGGCCGCGGGCCCGCCCCGCAGGCCGAGGCCGTTCGATGATTCGACGCAGGATCTTCGGAGCCGTCCCCGTGCTGCTGGGGATGTCCTTCCTGGTCTTCCTGCTCATGCAGCTCGCGCCGGGAGACCCGGTGACGCTGCTGCTGGGGGAGGACGCGGAGCCCCACGAGATCGAGCAGGTCACCCGGGAGTGGGGGCTGGACCAGCCCATCATCGTCCAGTACTGGCAGTTCCTGACCCAGGCCGTCCGGGGCAACTTCGGCGAGTCCATGCGCTACGGGGAGCCGGTGACCCGGCTCGTGGCCGAGCGGCTGCCGGCCACCGTGGAGCTGGCCCTGGCGAGCCTGCTGGTGGCCATCGTCATCGCCCTCCCCATCGGCGTCTATTCGGCCATCCGGCACAACTCCCTGTGGGACCATTCGGGCATGACCCTGGCGCTGGTGGGCATCTCGGTGCCCAACTTCTGGCTCGGCATCATGCTGATCTTCTTCCTCGGAGGCCAGCTCAACCTGTTGCCCGTGGCCGGACGGCTCACCTACGGGGTGAACGTGACGCCGGTCACCAACATGGTGCTGCTGGACGCCCTCATCGAAGGCAACCTCGCGGGGTTCTGGGACGCGGTGAAGCACATCCTCCTGCCCGCGGTCACCCTGGGGACGAGCTTCGCCGCCATCATCACGCGCATCTCCCGCTCCAGCGTGCTGGAGGTCATCCGGCAGGACTACATCACCACCGCCCGGGCCAAGGGGTTGAGCGAGCGCAAGGTCATCTGGAAGCACACCCTCCGCAACGCCCTCATCACCATCATCACCATCCTCGGCCTCCAGCTCGGGGCCCTGCTGAGCGGCTCGGTCATCACCGAGACGGTGTTCTCCTGGCCCGGCATCGGCAGCCTGCTCATCCAGGCCATCACCACCCGGGACTACAAGCTGGCCCAGGGCGTCATCTTCTTCTTCGCCATGGTCTATTTCGTCATCAACCTGCTGGTGGACCTGCTCTACACGTGGGTGGACCCGAGGATACGGCTGTGATCGGCTGGCGGCGCTACGCAAAGGTGTTCTGCGGCGGGGTCATCGTGCTCCTGCTGGTGGTGTGCGGCCTCGGGGCCCCGTGGCTCGCGCCTTACGACCCCCAGGAACAGAGCCTGGAGCAAAGGCTCCGGCCGCCGTCGCTGGACCTGGCCGAGAACCCGCACCTCATGGGCACGGACAACCTGGGCCGGGACCTGCTGAGCCGGGTCATCTACGGCTCGCGCATCTCGCTGCTGGTGGGGGCCGCCACCGTCTTCCTGGCCGGCCTGCTGGGCTGCTTCCTGGGCGCGGTGGCGGGATACTTCGGCGAGCTCATCGACGAGACCATCAACAAGACCACGGAGATCTTCCTGGCGTTCCCGTTCCTGCTGCTGGCCATCGCCATCATGGCGTTCCTGGGGCAAGGCCTGGTGAACCTGGTCATCGCCCTGGTGCTCAGCCGCTGGGTGCAGTACTGCCGGGTGGTCCGGGGGGAGGTCCTTTCCCTCAAGGAACGCGAGTTCGTGCAGGCGGCCCGGGCGCTGGGGGCCAGGGACGCCTACATCATCCTGCGCCACGTGATCCCCAACACGCTGCCCAGCGTCATGGTCATCGCCACCTTCGCCATGGCCGTGGTCATCATCACCGAAGCGAGCCTGAGCTTCCTGGGCCTGGGGGTTCCCCCCAACATCCCCACCTGGGGGTCCATGCTGAGCGAGGGGCGCAGCTACATGTACCGGGCCCCTTGGCTCACCATCTTCCCCGGCATCGCCATCTTCATCACCGTCCTCGGCATCAACCTGCTGGGGGACGGCCTGCGCGACATCATCGACCCGAAGCTCACGCGCAACCGGTAAGGGGGCGGTCCGCCCCCGCGGACGAGCGCATCGGAGAGGCGGACCGGAGGTCGGCCGGACCGCTTGCCGCGGCCCCGCGGGCGCGCGCCGCCGGACCCCCGGTCAGTGGAAGGCGTTGCCCTTGCGCGCCTCCCCCGTGATGTAGTCGCACACGCGAAAGGCGTTGGCCTGGATGGTGAGGGTGGGGTTCAGTCCGGCGCTGGTCACGAACACGCTGGCGTCCACGACGAACAGGTTGGGCACGTCGTGGGAGCGGCACCACTTGTCCACCACCGAAGACTCGGGGTCGCCGCCCATCCTGCAAGTGCCCATCTGGTGGTTGTGGAGCTTGCGGGTCTCGGGCCGGGGCACGATGACCCGGCTCGCTCCCGCGGCCTCGTAGATCTCGCGGGAACGCTCCCCCAGGTACGCGGCGAGACGGACGTCGTTCTCGTGGCTGGTGTAGGTGATGCGCGCCACCGGCAGCCCGTAGCAGTCGGTGACTTCCGGGTCCAGGTCCACCGCGTTGCCCTCCACCGGAAGGCTCTCCCCGGTGCAGTGGCTGTGCAGGTAATGGCGCCAGGTACCGCGCATGGAGTCCTTGTGCTCCTTGCCCCAACGCTTGCCGTGGATGGGCCTCAGGGCGAGCTCCACCGGGTCGCCCCCATGGGCCCGGGGATGCATGAACCCTCCGCGAATGAAGCCCCGGCGCGTGTCCGTCCGGTAGAAGTCGTGGAGCACCCGGGTGCTGGAGGTGCCCATGTGGCCGTCCAGCGGCTCGGGGAACGTCACCACCAGCGTCACCCCCGGGGAATGGAACATGAGGTTCCGGCCCACCAGGCCGCTGCGGTTGGACAAGCCCCGTGGGAACCTCGAAGACTCGGACAGCAACAGCAGCCGGGCCGTTTCCACGCCTCCGGCGGCCAGCACCACGAGCCTCGCGGGCTGCGACTCCTCCTCGCCTTCGGCGTTGAAATAGGTCACGCCGGAAGCCTTGCCGCTGCGGTCGAGGACGACCTCCCGGGCCAGGCAGAGGGGCCGGACCTCCAGACGCCCGGTGGCCAGGGCCTTGGGCAGGAGGGCCTCCAGGGTGCTGGACTTGGCCCCCACCGGGCAGCCGTAGGACGAGCACATGCCCTTGCCGATGCAGCCGGGGCGCCCGTCGTAGTCGCCGGAGAGGATGGCCAGGGGCGTGGGGAACGGATGCAGGCCGAGCTTGCGGGCGCCCTTCTCCAGGGCCGCCCCTGGGCTGTTGCGAGCGGCCGGCCCCAGCGGATAGTCGCGCCGGCGCGGCGGGTCGAAAGGGCTCGACCAGCCCTTGCCCGACACCCCGATGGTCCACTCCGCCTTCTCGTAGAACGGCTCCATGTCCCGGTACGAGATAGGCCAGTCCTCGATGGAAGCGCCGGGGACCGGGCCGTCCGCGGACTTCACGCGGAAGTCCGATTCGTGGAAGCGCCAGGAGAGCGCGCTGTAGTGGATGGTGCCGCCGCCCACACACATGGCGTTGGAGAAGGTCTGGGTCTTCGTGGAAAGGACCTCCGCGGGGGCGTCGGCGTGGGGCCGCCACGTGCGGGGCTCCAGCTCCACCGTGGGCCAGAAGAAGTTGCGCCGCTTGTAGAGGAGCTCGTCCCCCAGGGCGAAGTCCTCGCGCTTGTACCAGGGCCCCCGCTCCAGCACGCACACCGTCATGCCGGCCTCGGCGAGCTCCTTGGCCGCAACCAGGCCCGAAGCCCCGCCGCCGACGATGCAGACATCCACCGTCTCGCGCTTTGCCATGCCCTACGACTTGTCCTTCCCGTCCGCGGCAAACGCATCCGGCACGTTGGCGTCGTACCAGCCATAGGGAGGGTCGTTCCCGTGGGGAAAGCTCGGACCGGGGTAGCCCAGGACTTTCCAGCCTGCCCGGTCCCGGTTGCCCCCGTGCCGCGGATGGCCGTAGAACCCTTCCATGGCATGGACCACCAGGAGCGCGAAGAACCGGTCGTCCCGGTGGTCCAGGACGCTCAGCACCCGGTCCTGCCGCGCCTCGTCCAGACCCTGGAAATCCGTTGCCGAGAACAGGTCCCGGGCCAGCCGGTCCAATTCCGCCACCCCGTCGCGATATGCCTGCCGGTGCCGGCTGCCCGACTCCATGAGCTGGAACAGCGCCGCCTGCCGCTCCTCGGTGCGGCCGCCCGTCCCCCCCAGGACGAAGTTGGCGTACTCCTTCTTCTCCCGCGGACCCACGTCCGTGTCCGCGTCGTCCGTTGCCAGGAGTCCCTCGATGTACTCGACCACGCCCGCTTCGCGCGCGCCGGGGTCCCGGTCCGAAGGAACGATGCGCGCGACCGACGCCTCGATGGTCGCCCGTTCGTGGTCCGAGAAGACACTGCCCGAAGCCGTACCGCCCATGCCAGACCTCCCTTGGCCGCCTTCGCCGCGGACAGCCCCGCAGAATCGCGACCGGCCATCCGGACGGCCATCATACAACAGCCGCGAGCCAGTGGGAAGTTTGGACGCAAGTCCGCGCGCCCACCGGAAAAGCTGGAAAAACCCCAACGTCCGTGCTACCATGCGCCAAGTTTCCAGGGAAAGGAGCCAGCGCAATCCTCTATCCGTTCCTCATCGGCTTCGTCGTCACCCTTGCCGGAACCCTGCTGATCGCAGCGACCCGACGGTGGCACTTGAGCGTCAGCTTCGATCCCCCGCACGGAGTGCAGAAGGTCCACAGGAAGGCTGCGTCCCGGATCGGGGGCGTTGCCGTATTCGTCGGAACGGCCGCGGCCGCGGCCGCGGCGCCCGGGTCCCTGCGCCCGGTCATGTTCGCCGTCCTCCTCAGCGCCTCGTTCGCCGCTTCGGCCGGCCTGGTCGAAGACTTGTGCAAGAAGGACGCAATCATGTTCCGTTTGGCCGCCGCGGCCTTCTCGGGCCTGGCCTTCTGCGCCTTGACCGGCTACACGGTCACGCGCGTGGAGATCGGCTTCGTCGACTCCGTCCTCATGTCCCCCCTGATGGCGGTCGCGTTCACCACCCTTGCGCTCACCGGCATGACCAACGCCCTCAACATCGTGGACGGCTTCAACGGCCTGGCGTCGGGGACCACCTTCATCCTGCTGGCCGCGTTCCTGGCGGTCTCCTTCACGGCCGGCGACCATGACATGGCGGCGTTCTGCCTCATCGGCATGGGCGTCGCGCTGGGTTTCCTCCTGGTCAACTTTCCGTACGGCTACGTCTTCCTCGGGGACGGAGGCGCCTATTTCCTGGGGTTCGTGCTCGCCTGCGCCGCGGTCATGGTTCCGGCCCGAAACCCGGACGTATCGCCCTGGATCAGCCTGCTGGTGCTGGCCTACCCCGTGACCGAGACCCTGGTCTCGATCCTGCGCCGGATCCGCAAAGGCATGAAGCCCTTCCGACCGGACCAGCAGCACCTGCACATGCTGGTCCAACGCCGCTTCGCAAGCCGCATTGCGAAGGCGTGGGGGAACGACGCCCTTGCCAACCCCGTTACCGGCATGCTGATGTGGGCGCTGCCCATGACGAGCCTGGTCCTGGTGACGTTGATTCCCTACAGCCGGAACGCGTCGATCATGGCCCTGGCGGCGTTCCTCTCGTGCTACGCACTGCTGTACCAGATGGACCGGAAACCCGTCGAACGGCCGCAAGGCTCCTCCGTGCGCCTGAAGGCGGTGTCGGAGTGAGCGCCCGGGCCGCGGCCGGGACTCCTTTCGACCCTGGCGCCGACGTCTGAGCCATGGACACAAGCCGGGCTCGAACCCGCATGGGACCATGGCGTTCCCCGAAGGGCGCCGCATGACCGTCGTTCCCGTCGTTCTCTCGGGGGGCGCCGGAACCAGGCTCTGGCCGCTTTCCCGCAAGCACCATCCCAAGCAACTCATTGCGCTGGCGGGCGAGCACACCCTGCTGCAGGCCACGGTCCGGCGGCTCGCGAGCCTGGAAGGCGTCCAGGCGCCTATCGTGGTCTGCGGCAGGGAGCACGCCTTCACGGTGGCGGAGCAGCTCCGATCCCTCGACGCAACGCCCGCGGCCATACTGGCGGAACCCGAAGGCCGGAACACCGCGCCCGCCATTGCCGCCGGGGCCCTGGAAGCCCTGGCCCGGCATCGCGGGGATCCCGTCCTCGTGGTCCTGCCGGCCGACCACGTCATCGGCGACGACGCGCGGTTCGCGGCCGCGGTAGGCCAAGCCGTCCGGGAAGCCGCGGCCGGCAGGCTGGCGGCCCTCGGGGTGGCGGCCACCCGGGCCGAGACCGGCTACGGCTACATCAGGGCCGGACGCCCCACGGGCGTGAGCGACCGGGGCCGGGTGGTCGAGAGCTTCGTGGAGAAGCCCGACGCCGAGCGCGCGGCCGCGTATCTCGCAGCCGGGGGCCACTACTGGAACAGCGGCATCTTCGTGTTCGGCGCCGCCCGCTACCTGCGGGAACTCGACGCCCGCGCGCCGCTGCTCCTCGAGGCGGTGCGACAGGCCCACGAAAGGGCCGTGGGGAACGCCGGGTTCCTGAGCCTCCATGCGGAGTCCTTCGCGAGGTCACCGGCCGTCTCGGTGGATTACGCGGTCATGGAGCACACCTCGGACGCGGTGATGGTGCCCCTGGACGCCGACTGGTCCGACGCGGGGTCCTGGGACGCCCTGTCGGCGTTCTCCCAACAGGACGAGAGCGGCAACGCGGTCCGGGGCGACGTGGTCCTGGAAGGCGCCCGCAACACCTACGTCCGCGGCGACGGCCGGATGATGGCGGTGGTGGGCGCGGCCGACCTAGTGGTGGTCGATACCGCGGACGCGGTGCTCGTGGCCCACAAGGAAAAGGTCCAGGACGTGGGCAAGGTGGTGGAGCGGCTCGAGCGCGGCGGCCGGGACGAATACCTGCACCACCGCAAGGTCCATCGGCCCTGGGGCTCCTACGAACCGGTGCGCGACGGCCAGGGCTTCCGGGTCAAGCACCTCATCGTGCGCCCGGGCCAGCGGCTGTCCTTGCAGGCGCACCGCCACCGGGCCGAGCACTGGGTGGTGGTGCGCGGCTCTGCCCGGGTCACCCGGGGCGACGAGACCTTCACCCTCGCCGAGGACCGTTCCACGTACATTCCCCAGGGGGTCGCGCACCGCCTGGAGAACCCGGGCGAGGCGCCCCTGGAAGTCATCGAAGTGCAGATGGGCAGTTACCTGGGCGAGGACGACATCGTCCGGCTCGACGACATGTACGGGCGCGCCGACTCGGAACCGTCGCGTCCCGAGCCGTAGCCTGCTATCCTTTCCGGGAGCGGAGCGCGGTCCGCGGCGCCGCTCGCAACGGGGTCTTGCCGATGTCCGTCCATGCGCAACGCCTTTCCTGCCTGCGCCTGCTGGAGGCGGAGTCCATCCACGTCATGCGCGAGGCCGCGGCGGAGTTCCGCCGCCCGGTGATGCTCTATTCCGTGGGCAAGGACTCCTCGGTCATGCTCCACTTGGCGCGAAAGGCCTTCTACCCTTCCGCGCCTCCGTTTCCGCTGCTGCACATCGACACCACCTGGAAGTTCCCCGAGATGTATGCGTTCCGGGACCGGGCCGCGAGCGAGGCCGGGATGGAGATCATCGTCCACGTCAACCGGGAGGGGGTCGAGAAGGGCATCGACCCGTTCCGCCACGGCGCGACTCTCTACACCGAGGTGATGAAGACCCGGTCCCTCAAGCAGGCCCTGGACCGGCACGGGTTCGACGCCGCGTTCGGCGGCGCGCGGCGCGACGAGGAGCGGTCCCGGGCCAAGGAGCGGGTGTTCTCCCACCGCACCGCCAGCCACCGCTGGGACCCGAAGAACCAGCGCCCGGAGTTGTGGCGGCTGTACAACACGCGGTTGGGCAACGGCGAGTCCATGCGCGTGTTTCCGCTGTCCAACTGGACCGAGTTCGACGTCTGGCATTACATCCACCTGGAAGGCATCCCCGTGGTGCCGCTCTATTTCGCTGCGCCGCGGCCGGTGGTCCGGCGCGGCGGCAACCTCATCATGGCCGCGGACCGCCGTCTGCCGCTGGCCGACGGCGAGGAGCCGGAGACCAGGACCGTGCGCTTCCGCACGCTGGGTTGCTACCCGCTGACGGGCGCGGTGGAATCCACCGCGGCGACGGCGCCAGACGTCCTGCGCGAGATGCTGCTGGACCGCACGTCCGAACGCCGGGGGCGGGTCATCGACCACGACCGGACGGGTTCCATGGAACTCAAGAAACAGGAGGGCTATTTCTGATGCCCCCTCCCCCGGCCGCGGTTCCCGCGATCGACATCCACGCGTACCTGAAGGCGGAGGAAGAAAAGGACCTGCTGCGTTTCGTGACCTGCGGCAGCGTGGACGACGGCAAATCGACCTTGATCGGCCGGTTGCTCCACGACTCCGAAGCGATCCTCGACGACCAGCTCGCCGACCTGGCCGCGGACAGCCGGACGGCCGGCACCCAGGGCGGCGGCCTCGACTTGGCGCTGCTGGTGGACGGCCTGCGGGCGGAACGGGAGCAGGGCATCACCATCGACGTGGCCTACCGCTTCTTTTCCACGGACCGGCGCAGGTTCATCATCGCGGACACCCCGGGACACGAACAGTACACGCGCAACACCGCCACCGGCGCCTCCACCGCGGACCTTGCGGTGGTCCTGGCGGACGCGCGCAAGGGGCTGCTGACCCAGACCCGGCGCCACGTCTTCATCGCCAGCCTGCTGGGCATCCGCGGGTTCGTCCTGGCGGTCAACAAGATGGACCTGGTGGGCTGGGACGAGGACGTGTTCCGCAACATCGCCCGGGCCTACGGCGATTTCGCCCGCAGCCTCGACCTCGACGACGCGGTGTGCATTCCCATCTCCGCCCTTGCCGGGGACAACGTCTTGCAGCGCAGCCCGGAGACCCCCTGGTACGAGGGACCCTCCCTGATGGAAGCGCTGGAAACCGCGGAAGCGTCCACCCACCCGGCGCGCCGGCCGTTCCGCATGCCGGTGCAGTGGGTCAACCGGCCCAACCCGGACTTCCGGGGTTTTTCCGGCGCCGTGGCCGCGGGGGTCGTGCGTCCCGGGGACGCGGTCCGGGCCTATCCTTCGGAGCGGACCTCCACCGTGGCCCGGATCGTGGCCCACGGCGGCGACCTGGACGCGGCCGCCGCGGGCCAGGCGGTGACCCTGGTCCTGGACGGAGAGATCGACGTCAGCCGCGGCGACGTGCTGGCCGCGGCGGAGGACGGCCCCCGGGTCACCGACCGGTTCGCCGCGCACCTGGTCTGGATGGGAACGGAGCCCCTGTTGCCCCGGCGCCGGTACCTGATGAAGATCGGCGCCAAGACCGCGGCGGTCCAGGTAACGTACCTGCGCTACCGCATCGACATGGACACCCTGGAGCGCGCGCCCGCGGACACCCTGGACCTCAACGAAGTCGGCTACTGCGATTTCGCGCTGGACCAGGCCATCGCCTTCGACCCCTACCGGGAGGTGCGCGAGACCGGGGGCTTCATCCTGATCGACTCCTTCCACAACGGCACCATCGCCGCGGGGATGATCGACTCCGCCCTGAACCGTACCGACAACCTGCGGTGGCAGGACCTCGACGTGGGCAAGGAGCTGCGGTCGCGGCAGAAGGGACAGAGACCTTGCGTGCTGTGGTTCACCGGCCTTCCCGGGTCGGGCAAGTCCACCGCGGCCAACGCCGTGGAGCGCAAGCTCGCGGCCCTGGGGCGCCACAGCTACCTCCTGGACGGCGACAACGTGCGCCACGGCATCAACCGGGACCTGGGCTTCACCGAGGCCGACAGGGTCGAGAACATCCGTCGAGCCGCGGAGATCGCCAAGCTCTTCGTGGACGCCGGCCTGATCGTCCTGGCGGCGTTCATCTCGCCGTTCCGCCACGAACGGCAAATGGCCCGGGCGCTGGTGGAGGAGGGGGAGTTCGTCGAGATCTTCGTGGACGCGCCGCTGGAGACCTGCGAGCGGCGAGACCCCAAGGGGCTCTACAAAAGGGCGCGGGCCAGCGAGATCCGGAACTTCACGGGCATCGACTCGGCCTACGAGCCCCCCGAACACCCGGACATCGTGCTGAAGACGGCCGTCGAGCCGGTGGAGGCGTCCGCGGAACGGGTCCTCGCCTACCTGGAGGAGAACGGCTACCTTTGACCGCGGAGGCCCGGGACGCGCGGGGTCAGGGAAGCTCGACGATCCGGCCCACCGTATCGAGCAGGGCCGTCACCGCCTTCAGGTGGGCCTCGACCCGGTGGATCCTCCCGGCCGCCCGGCCGAGGTCGCGCAACCCCTTTTCGAGTTCCTTCTCGTTGTCGGCAAGCCCCTGACGGATGGCCGCCAGGACCGCGTTCTCCAGTTGGCGGACCGCCAGCGAGACCTCCAGCTTGGCCATGGCCGCGGCCGTCCGCTCGGCCACGGGCAACTCCTGCACGCCTTCCAGCCACGCCGCGGACGCCATGTCCTTCCGGGCCTTCCTCAGCCCCGACAGGGTCCTTCGCCGAATCTCTCCGGGGGTCATGGGCCGCCTCGACTCCCTTCACCCGTGAGCCGCGATACGAGATCGACGAACCGTTGCACGTCGATGGCCAACTCGACCGCGGGCAGGTGGTCCGGGCGCTTGGCAACCGCGGCGACGTAAGCGGCCCGCAACGACCGGACGGCCTTTTCCGCGGCCCGGGCGGCCTCCACGTCCACCGCGCCGCGCAGGCTCCGAAGCCGCCGGGACGGCCAGGTCCGGGGGAGCCGGCCCGCGCCCACGTAAGGTTCGACCACCTCGTTGCGGCGATAGCGCGACGACAACTCGGCGCGGTCCGCGCGGATCTGCCGCGCCATGGCCGCCACCAGGGCCTGCTGCAACGCCAACTCGCGTTCGATGACGGCGCCCCGGGCCTCGAGCTCGCGCTGCAACGAGGACGACCGGAACCACGCCACCGCCAGTTCGACGGCCGGCTCCACCAGGCCGCCCACCGAAGCGTCCCCGACCTTGAGCTTCTCGATCGTCGGCGAGAGCTTCCCGAGCTCGGCCGCCAGCTTCCTGGCCGCACGGCCAGCGTCTTCGGCCGCGTCGGGCCGGGACAGTCGCTTCAGCGCCGCGAAGTACGACTTCAGGAGGTCGTTGTGGCGTTTGGCGGCAGCGTACCGGGTTCGACGCTCCTCCATGACCTCGTCGAACTTCTCCAGGGCCTCCCTGCGCTGCGGTTCCGACAACCGGCTCCGTTCCTCCACCAACGCGCCGGAATCGACCGCCACCGCCACCTCGAAGGACCGGTCCATCAGCGCCGGCGCCTTGTCGGCGTACGCGATCCCCGCCTCGGCAAAGGCTTCGAGCCGGCCGGCGTCCCCGGCCCCGGCGCAGCCCGCGGCCAACAGCGCCAGCGCCCACGGCAGCAGGAAGTGGATTCGGCAAGCTCCGGTCGCGCCGGCATGCATGGAAAACTCCGAACGATTATCCCCGTTCGTCCCGAACGAAGCGTAGCCTCTCCGTTCGTCCCGAACGTAGCGCAAGCACCCCCGTTCGTCCTGAGCGTAGCGAAGCGGAGTCGAAGGACGCGCTTCGAAAGCTCGTCCGGGACGCCTGCCGCCCTTCCTACCCGCAACGACGACGGTCTTCAAGCCCGCGGACCGCCCACGTCGTCGTTGACCCGAACCGGCTACTCAACCGGTTGCTCTATTCGCTGATTTTTCTTGTTCCGGCAGTGGTTTTTCGTTGAGGAGCCGCCATGTACGCTTTGGCAACCAACCTTGTTTGTTCCCGGTTACCTCGGAGATCAGGAAACGCCCCTCGTCCCCGGTAAAGGACCGGATCTTCTCGGCGATCTCCTTGGCGCTGCACTCCGATACGAGGTAGAAGGCGTGTGGCATATCGCAGCGCCAGTTGAGGATCTCCGGCAGTTTGTCGATGTAGCCCCGGATTTCTTCGCGGGCGCCAGCGTCGTCGTCGTAGATGAACAGGTATGCATGCCTCGTCATTGGTCCTCCTCGATCCGGTTGGACAGTTGCCCCTCCTGCGGGTTCGAGATCGCCTCGATCACACGCCGCTCCTCTTCCGACACGCCTCCCTTTTCCTCGATGTACTCCAGCACACGCGCCTTGATTTGATATTCCTCGGACTGGAGCTTGTCCGGGTCTGTCAGCCCAAAGTATACGAGCCCTGACACGGTCACCGCAATCGGCGCCGTCGCAATCACGGCCAACAAGACCAGCAACCATGCAGGCGCCTCGCCAGCGGCGTACACGGCTAACGCCAAGCAAGGCGCCGATATGATCGCACAGAGCCACAGGCCGGGATTCAGGGCGCTCCTGACCCGTAAGCGTCCTCCTGCGCCGGCAATGCGTTGGATGACTTGGCTGGTTAATGCCACCTGACTCGAACCCGCTATTCCAAGGAGCCTATTTCGGCATCGGTCCCACCAGCAGGCCCGGGTCCAGGCGGCGGCCGAAGAGGTTGATGCGCCAGTCGAGATGCGGGCCGGTGGCGCGGCCGGTGGCGCCCACCTCCGCGATGGGCTGCCCCTGCTCCACCCGCTGGCCCTCCTCCACCAGGATGCGCGACAGGTGCAGGAACGCCGACGAGAGCCCGTGCCCGTGATCGACGACCAGGGTGCCGCCGGAGAAGAACATGTCCGGGTGCACGAGGGTGACCACGCCCGGGGCCGGCGCCACCACCCCGGCGCCGGTAGGCGCAGCGATGTCGATGCCGTAGTGCGGGCGGCGGGGCTCGCCGTTGAGTATGCGTTGGGAGCCGTACACCCCGCTGATCCGCCCCCTGGCCGGCCAGAGGAAACCGGCCAGGAAGTCGGTGCGGGGGTCGTCGGTCAGGCGGGCCTTCCTGATCAAGCGGACGTCCGCGCGGATGCGCGCGAGGTCTTCTTCGCTGCGCGGCGTGACCTTGCGCGGAGGCAGCCCGTCGATGCGCTCGACGCGGTACTCGCGCGGCTCCACCGCGAGAACGCGCCGTTCGCGCCGGCCGTCCGGATACGCCACCGTGAGCACGGCCCCGGCCGGCGCGTCCCGCCCGAAACCCACCAGGAACCAACCGTCTTCCGAAACCCGCACGGGGACGCCCTTGAACTCCACCACGGAACCCGGCGCCACGCGCCCGCGCAAGAGGCCGCCCTGGACCTGCGGTCCATCCAGTCGAAGCCCCGTTTCCGCGGCGGCGTCCCACGGCAGCAACGCCAGGAACGCCGCCAGGCAGAAGACCCGCCCCAGCCGCGCTCGATCAGGTCCACGGACGGACCGCGCCAGGAACGCCGCCAGGCAGAAGACCGGCCCCGGGAGGGCCGACGGACTCCGCGAATCGGGTGAGCTCACAGCTCGCATAGGGGATCCGTCAAAGGGTCAGGGCTTCACGCCCACGGCCGAGTGGAACGGCTGCGATATGAAGAACCGACCGCCGGCCGCGGCGATGGCGCGGCGCCACTCCCCGGCTTCCTCGGGGGTCAGCCGCTCGGCCATGCGCTCCTGCTGCTGTTGCAGCCGCTCCCCGGACGCGTAGGTGGCCCACTGGGGCATCATGGCCACAGGATCGAGACCGGCCGCGGCCATGCGCGAATAGAGGCTCGCGTCGGCGCAGCCGCCTTGGACCACGTCGCCGTACCCGGTCTGGACCTTGCGCCTGAGCTCGGGCCGCAACGGCAGGTTGACCCACCAGGGCATGTCCAGGGCGCGCACGATCACCGCCACCTTGCCGCCAGACCGGGTCACGCGGACGCACTCGGCCAGCATCCGGTCCGCGTCCCCTTCCTCCATGACCGTGAAGGCCAGGGCGGCGTCGAACCGGGCGTCGTCGAACGGCAGCGCCTCCCCGTCGCCGCTGCGCCACTCGATGACGCCGCCGAGCCCTTCGGCGTCGGCCAGGCTCGCCGCCTCCCGGAGCAGGTAGGCGTTGACGTCCGCCCCCACGATGGGGTTGCGCTTCTCCGTATATCGGGCCAGCCAGCGCGCCGCGGTGCCCGCGCCACAGCCCACCTCCAGGACCTCCTGGCCGGGTCGGAGGCCCACCTCGTCCACCACGCTCCGCACCGCGCGCAGGTATCCCGGTCCGCGCGTCTCCAGGAACGCCACCATGCCCAGCCGGGGGCCGCCCAGGGTAATGGCGCAGTAACGCCGGCCAAGGGCCGGCAGCAACGGCCGCCATTGCGACGGGGCGAGCCCCAGCGGGAAGAGCAAGAGCGGCGGCCCCGAGCCCCTGACGGAGTAGGAGACGCCGTCTTCCTCGCCCTCCCCCTCCGGCAGCCGCACCCGCGGGGCCGGGTCCTCCGCTTCCCGAAGCGCCAGGAACTCCGTCATGGCCGACTCGACCTCCCCGGTGCGGTCCGCCAGGACGTCCGCCCACATGGGGCTGAAGTAGTCCCGGAGGAAGGTCAGGCGGGCGCCGGGCAGGCCCTCGACCCCCCGCACCAGGTCGTCCACCGTGTTCCCCCGGTCCCCGGCCACCACCAGGAGCGGCGGCGCATGGGCGCGGAGCGCGTCCGGCTTCATGCCGTGGGGGCATACCAGCGTGAGCGACGCCACCATCGACGGATGCCGGGCGAGCAGGCCGCTCCAGTCGCCGGGCAGGCAGGCCGCCACATGGGCCTTCCCGATGCCGAGACGCCGCAGCAGCCCGACGATCCGCTCCTCCACCCCATGAGCCTCCTGCGCAACCATCCGTTCCTCCCTCGAAAGAGTCCCGTCCACGCTCCCGGCATTCCATGGGAAACCTGAACGATTCCGGCTCGAACCCCATCTCCCGGCGGGAAAGCGCGTCCTTCGACTTCGCTTCGCTACGCTCAGGACGAACGGGGGGCGTGGTTCAGGGTTTCCTATACTATGGAACGGGCGGGCGGGGCCATCCCCGGCCCGAAACGTCGGAAAGCGGCCTCCCTCCTTGACCCGCCTTCCCTTTCCGGTCACTATGGGCGTTTAACCAGCGTTCGACTTCGGCCTCTTACCTTCAGGAGACGCTCATGAGCGAGATTCGATTCGTGGACACCACGCTGCGCGACGGCAACCAGAGCCTGTGGGCGCTCAACATGAGGACCGCGGCCATGGTGGAGATCGCCGAGCAGATGGACCAAGCGGGCTTCGAGTCCATGGAGTTCTTCGTCACCAACATGTTCAAGAAGTACGTGCGGGAGCACAAGGAGAACCCGTGGGACTGGCTCCGGGAGGGGACCAAGCGCCTGCGCAAGACCGAGCTCCGGCTCCACGGCGGCTTGAAGGGCGGGCTGGAGAAGAAGCCCGCGGCCCTGCTGCGGTTCATCATCGGGCGGGTGGTGGACAGCGGCATCACCCTGACGCGCACCTCCAACTGCTGGAACGACTACGACGTGTTCGGCGAGGAGGTGGCGGACCTGCGCAAGCTCGGCATGGAGACGGTGGTCAACCTGATCTACTCGGTGTCCCCGCGGCACACCGACGAGTACTACGCGCGGAAGGCCCGGGAAGCCGCGGCCATCAAGCCCTACCGCATCTGCTTCAAGGACGTGGGCGGCCTGCTCACCCCCGAACGCACCCGCGCCCTGGTCCCCCTGGTGCTCGACAACATCGGCGACACCCCCGTGGAGTTCCACGCCCACTGCAACAACGGCTTGGCGCCCCTGAACTACCTGGAGGCCATCCGCCTCGGCATGACCACCATCCACACCGGGGTGCCGCCCCTGGCCAACGGCTCGGCCCAGCCTTCGATCTTCAACATGGCGCGGAACGTCCGCGCCCTGGGGCACACGCCGCTGGTGGACACGGAGGCGCTGAAGCCCGTCGAGGACCACTTCACGTTCGTGGCCAAGCGGGACGGACTGCCCATGGGCAAGCCCGTGGAGTACAACCACTCCCAGTACCTGCACCAGGTGCCCGGAGGCATGATCTCCAACTTCGTCCACCAGCTCCGGCTCGTGGGCATGGAAGACAAGCTGCCCGCGGCGCTGGAGGAGGCCGCCCGGGTGCGCGCCGAGTGGGGCTACCCCATCATGGTGACGCCCCTGTCCCAGTTCGTGGGGACCCAGGCCGCCTTCAACGTCATCCTCGGGGAGCGCTACAAGGAGGTGGCCGACCAGTCCATCCAGTACGCCCTGGGCATCTGGGGCCGGGAGGGCACGGAGCTCATGGACCCCGACGTGAAGGACAGGATCCTCGGGCGTCCCAGGGCCAAGGCGTGGGCCGGTTGGGAGCAGCCGGACCCGTCGCTTGCCGAACTCCGGTCGAAGATCGGGGGGCCTTCGGTGTCGGACGAGGAGCTGGTGCTGCGGGTCTATGCGGGGGTGGACGAGGTCAAGACCATGCAGGCCGCGGGCCGGCCCCGGGAGTACCTGAGCGCCAGCCGGCCGCTGGTGCGGCTCATCAACGAGCTCACCCGGCAGAAGGAGTACACCCAGGTGCACATCCGCAAGCCCGGGTTCTCGCTCACCCTCGGACAGACGCCCCCCGGGGCCAACGGCCTTTCCTGACCCCGGGCTGGCGAACCCGGGTCTCCGGGCAGGTAATTTGACACGGCCGGACGCCATCGGGTATCTTGCCGGTTCTCTCCGACGGCCCCGAACGGGGCAAACTCGCCGCGGCATCGCAGGACGGACGGATCTCACGGGAGGCAGGAATGGGTTACGCGGACCTACATGAGCATCTCAGGCAACTGGAGGAGGCGGGGCATCTGCGCCGCATCAACCAGACCATCAACAAGGACACCGAGTTGCATCCGCTGGTGCGCTGGCAGTACCGCGGCGGTATCCCCGACGAGGAGCGCAAGGCCTGGTACTTCTCCAACGTCACGGACTCCCGCGGACGCCGCTTCGACTTCCCTGTGGTGGTGGGCGCCCTGGCCGGCAGCAAGGCCATCTACTTCCTCGGCATGGGCTGCAACAGCGCCGAGGAGATGGACAGGAAATGGAAGCACGCCCTCTCCAACCCCATCAGCCCGGTGGTGGTGGACGACCCCGCATGCCAGGAACGGGTGATGACCGGCGACGCCCTGGACCGGGAAGGGCTGGACGCGTTCCCGGTGCCCATCTCCACCCCCGGCTTCGACAACGGACCCTACACCACCTGCTCCCACTGGATCACCAGGGACCCGGAGACCGGCATCGCCAACATCGGCAACTACCGCGGCCAGATCAAGTCCCGCACCCGGGTCGGGGTGTTCCCGTCCGGACTCGGCCAGGACATCTACCTCCACTGGAAGAACGCCCAGAAACGGGGCGAGCCGCTGCCCGCGGCGCTGGTCATCGGCGCGCCGCCGGTGGTCTCCTACGTGTCCGTGCAGAAGGTCGATTACGGCGTGGACGAGATGGCCATCGCCGGCGGCTTCGTGGGCGAGCCCATCCGCATGGCCCGGTGCAAGACCGTGGACATCCAGGTGCCCGCGGAGTCCGAGATCGTCATCGAAGGACACCTGAACACCGAGTTCGTGGAGCCCGAAGGACCGTTCGGGGAGTCCCACGGCTACATGCACCCGCGGCAGTTGAACCCGTTCATGGACATCACCGCCATCACGCACCGGAAGGACGCCATCTACGTCTCGTGGCTCAGCCAGCTCACCCCCAGCGAGTCCTCGGTGATCCGCAAGATCGGGTACGACCGGCTGATGCTGGTGCACCTGCGGGACCACTGCCGCATCACCAGCGTCATCCGGGTGGAGATGCACGAGCCCTTGACCAATACCTACAAGCTCGTGATCGTGCAGATGAAGCGCCCCAAGGAAGCGGAAGTGTGGCGCGCGCTCCACGCCGCGGCGTCGTTCCACCCGGGGGTCGGGAAGATCGTCATCGCGGTGGACGAGGACATCGACCCCGCGGACGAGGCCGCGGTGTTCTGGGCCATGTGCTACCGCATGAAACCGCACAAGGACGTGCAGATCATCGGCGGCATGGAGAAGGGGCACGCCCCGCCGTTCCTCTACAAGGACGAGCGCCAGGGCACGGACGTGGTGTCCTACCACCTGCCCGCGGACGAGTCGGGGATGCTGTGCAACGCCATCCAGAAGGAGCCGTTCCCGCCCGTGTCCCTGCCCAAGCGCGAGTACATGGAGCACGCCCGGGAACTGTGGGAGGAGTTCATGCTGCCGCCCCTGAATCCCAAGATGCCCTGGTACGGCTACTCCCTGGGCCAGTGGGACGACGAGCTGGACGAAGAAGCCAAGCTCGCAGTGGAGGGGCGCTACTTCGAGACCGGCGAGAAGCTCAAGTCCCGCCGGGTCAAGGCCAGCGAGGTGGAAGAGGACTAGCGCGCCGCCTTTCCGCCGGGAGGGACCCGCGGGCGTCCCCGGCCGCGGTCAGAAGGCCAGACGATAGCCCGCCAGCAGGAGGAAATCGGGTGGTCGTCCGGTCTCGTGGCCGGGTTGCAGCGACAGCGTCGCCCCCAGGCGCAACTCGCCGCCCCTCGCCAGGGGCCGGCTCCACTCCCCCGCCAAGTCCACCTGCCGACCCGAGGGCGACAGGGGCGCAGCCACCATGCTGCGCGTCACCGCGCCGTCCGGGGTGCGGCCGGTGGGGATGCTCAACCGGGCGCGGCCGCGCTCCACGCGCAGCGGTTGGGACGCCGACAGCCGGAGCCGGTCGCCGTCCCCCAAGGAACGCTCCGCGGCCAGGGAGAAGGCCGACGTGACCAGCCGCGAGACCCCGCGCACGATCCCATGCCGGGCCTCCGGACGGACGCTCCCCAACTCTCCGTCGGCCGAGAGACGCCAGGATCCCACCCAGGTCGAAAGACCCACCCCGCCGAAGCTCACGCCGGCCGCGAGCCTGCCGAACGCGCCCCCTGCGGTGGTGCCGAGCGCACGGTCGGACTCCCGGAGGAAGCCGAGCCGCAACCCCAGAGGCGAGTCCGGCGGCCGCCAGCCGGTGACCGCGCCGGTCACGGACCCTCGTCCCCCGCCCTTCCGGTGGAAGCCGGACGCAGCCGTAAAGGTGGAAGCCTCCAACGCGCCCGCGCCCACCGTAAGCGAGAGGCCGCCGCGCGCCAGGGGGGCAAGCCCGGCGTGGCCGCCGGACCATCCCCGGTCCCCGCTAGCGCGGTTGAAACCGAGGCGAAGGCGCGACCGCCTCCAGGGGATCTCCACCACGCCGCCGGCGAAACCCGGCGCCGCGGAGACGCGCAGGCCGTCCCGCCCGCGGGTCTCGGCCCCGGGCGCCAGGAACCGTGACAGCCGGGCCGGAAGGCTGGGGCCGGCGGCGCCTCCTGCGAGGCGGTCCAGCCCGACCCAGAAAGGCGCGTCCAGCTCGTCGAACAGCGCCACGCTGCGCCCCCGCAGGGCGGAAGCCAACGAATCGCCGAGGGCCGGACCGCCGCGCAGGAAACTCGACGAGGCGGCGACGCGCCGTCCGCGCAGGGATCCGTCGAGGGCCACGCTGGTCCCGCCCACCGGGCGGGTGGCGGCGTCGAGGTTCATCAACCCCCACCCGTGGGTGGACGACAACTCGCAACGGGAACGGTCGCCGTCGGCGTCGAGATGGGCGGGGCATTGCTCGCCCGGGGCCACCGGGTCCGGATCCACCGTAGCGGTCCGATAGAGGCGGGTGAGTATCTGGGTGTGGGTCATCTGGTTGCGGAAGTAGTGCTGCAGCACCGCGAGTCCGCCGGTCACGTAGGGCGCTGCGAAGGAAGTGCCGGAAGACAACCCGTAATCCCGATAGGAATCGCTAGCCCCGGGCCGGCTCGGCGGCCGGTAAAGGGCGGTCAGGATCTTATCGCCGGGCGCGGCCATGCACCATCTTGCCGCCATGCCGCACGGGTTGGAGAAGGAGGCGAGTTCCCCGTCCTGCCGGGTTGCGGCCACCGCCACCATGTGGCTTCGCAACTCGGCGATGCGCAACGGAAGGCCGGGCAACAACTCGGGCGAGTTGGCGTGGATGCTGTACTCTCCGGATTCGTCTTCCCGACAACCCGCGGTCCCGGGTTCGCATTCCCGGCCGTTGGAGTTTCCGGCCGCCACCACCACGAGGGTCTTTTCGGTCCTGCGGGCCTGCGCCAGCGCCTCGATGACGGCTTGGTGGTTCCGCCGCAACTCGGCTTCGCCGTAGTGCTCGATCAGGCCGCTGAACCCCCAGCTCAGGTTCAGCAGGTCTACCTCGTCGTCGAACGCCCGGTTGAACCAGGCTGCGTAGTCGTTGGTCCCCAACCCGGTCACGTCCACGGGCATGTAGGGGCCGTCGTCCGACCCCAGCGTAAGCGCGTACATCTTCAAACGGGCGCCCCAGGCCACCCCGTGGAAATCGTGGGAGGCGCCGCCGGAAGGAGCCGGCGGACTGCTGTCATCGATGCGGTCCCGGGAAGGAGGAGTATCCCGCGGCCTGCCATCGCGTTGCGCGACGATGACGCTCGCCACCAAGGTGCCGTGACTCCACATGCCTGTCGGGTCTGTCGCATCGCCGTCCCCTTCCAGGATCTCCTCGCTCACCAGGGAGGGACCGGACTTGGGATGGAACTCCCAGTGACCCTCGTCGATGCCCGTGTCCATGACCCCCACCGTCACGCCGGCGCCGGGGGCGACCGAGGGGCCTTCCCGCTGGGCAATGCGCGCATAGGCGTCCGCCGCGCGGACTTCGGCGAGCCCCCAACGATATCGAACACCAGGGTTCGATATCTCCGGCCTGTATTCCCGATGGTCCGCGAAGTTGTTCCTGTATTCCCGATGCTTCGCGAGGTCCTCCGGGGGCGAAGGGGTCCCCCCCGGCGTGGACGAAGGCATGGAACGGGTCGTCGGGCCGCCGCCCCCGCAGGAAGCGAGCAGCAGCACGCCGACGAGACCCGCAACGGCCGCCAGACGACGGCGGAAACCGCGGTAGGGAGAACCGCGTCCTTCGGACTCTTGCATCGCTGTTTCCTCCGTCTCCACGCTTACAGGATCAGCCATCGGCGGCGCTACGTTTCCCGGTCGGTCCGCAGAGCGTGTCGAGGACTTCGGTGACCTCGGGCCCGGAATGGCCCTTGAACGGCGCGAGCCGCTGGTAGAGGTCGGCCGCGGCCTCGTGGAAGCCCGAAGGGAGCCCCGCGGCGTCGAAGCTGGCGGCGACTTCCTCCATTTCGCCCACGTAACGCCAACCCTTGGGCGCAGCCGAAGCGGCCGCCCGCGCGCTCCGACCCACCAAGTCGGGACGGGACTCGGACCATTCCGCAAGCAGCGCCTCGTCCACGCCTTCCCGGGCCGCCAGCGCCCGGATGGCGAGGATCAGCGCATCGCTGCCCTTGGTCCAGCCGGCGTAAGCCATCTTGAGGGCGGAGGCGGCCCCGGGCTGCGCCCCCACGACTCGTGCGTCCAGGGGACCGCCGGAGAACAGTCGGGCCACTTCCGCGGCCCGCTCCCCGGAAAGGTAGAGGCGCGTGGTTCCGGGCCGCTCCACCGGCGGGCCGATGATGCCGCCGTCCACGAAGCCGGCCCCGGCCTTGCGGACCGCGGCCCCCACGCGCTCGGCGGTGGCCCGCGAGACCGCGTTGGCGTCCACGTAGAGCCCGGCGAAGCCCAGGTCGGCCACGCTCCGCGCGACCTCCTCAGCGGCATGGGGCGGGCACACGGAAAGGACCGCGTCGCTGGCGCCCACGGCTTCGGCCAGCGTGGCCGCCTCCGTCAGCCCGGCCCGACGCGCCCTGTCCGCGCTCGCCCGACTGCGCCCGTCGGACACCCACAGCACGCGGACGCCCCTCAAGGCGGCGCCGACCGCGGCGCCCATGCTGCCCGGATGCAACAACGTCACGCTTTCGACCGTCATGGAACCCTCGATGGATGGACCGCCGACCTTCCCGCTCGACGACCCCGTTCGGACCAGACCTCCAGGACGAGGCGCCCTGGAGATCCTTACCTATACCACGGGAACCGGAATGATGCACGGCCCGCGGTGAGCTTGCCTTCCCTGCGGTCCCTGCGTTAGGCTTGAAGCCTCCCTGAACCGGGACGGGACCGAAACCTCCCTCGGACAGGCGTCCGCTTCGTCGCAGCCGTAGGCAACCGGCATATGGAAGCGACGACACCGAAGGGATACGAGAAGGAAATGCCGCACCCCGCTGATTTCTTCGATGCCCACCGCCGTCACTGGGAGGATCGCGCAACGGTGAACCTCGTAATCGAGGACGGTCCTTGAGATGGTCGGATTCGTTCCGTTTGACTCCGTGCGCTCTCGAGTGGTGGACGTGTTGAAGGGATCACCGGAGGAACTACACGGTCTCGGTGAAGTCTATCTGGTACGGAACCTGTACGGGAAGTTACGTATAGCCGTATCGGAGGCAGTACGGGAAGACGAAGAGCGACGCAACGCTGTGAGAGGTCTTGCAGTCCGCCTGCAGGAAAAACTGGGTGCGTATGCCTACCCTGAAGAAACCGCCGTTCTGTTCGTGGATTCCGAACGACTGAACACCCTACGGGAAGACGCTTCCACAATCGAGTCCAACGTATATTGGGTGGACCGCCTGATGACCGGCGGCGACTGGTCGACGGTAAGCCCGCCTCCTCCGAAAGACGGTCCGCGTCGTTACACCCTCTTTTCCGTGAAGGGCGGGGTGGGTCGGAGTACTACTGCCGCCGTTCTTGCGTGGCACTTGGCGCGTAGCGGTGAACGGGTTCTGGTGGTCGATCTGGATCTGGAGTCCCCGGGATTGTCGTCGGCGATGCTCGATGCGCGAACACAGCCGGAGTTTGGCGTCACCGACTGGTTCGTGGAGGACCTGGTCGGACAAGGTGAACGGGTAATCGGACGGATGTCCGCTCATCCATCGTGGTCACGAGAACTGGAAGGCGACGTCCGGGTCGTGCCGGCTCATGGCAGCGAACCCGGCGAGTATCTTGCCAAGTTGGGGCGTGTCCATGTGGGCGCCGGTACTACATGGGCCGAGCGCCTTGGTGGCCTGTTGTCCCGACTCGAAGACACCCACAAACCCACAGTGGCGCTGCTGGAGAGCCGTAGCGGCCTTCACGACATTGCTGCGGCCACGGTCACCGACCTCAAAGCACGGGTCCTGCTTTTCGCCGCCGACTCGGAGAGCACCTGGACCGATTACGGTATCCTCTTCCGTCATTGGCGGGATCACGACCTGGCGACGAGCATCAGGGAACGCCTGTTCATCGTGTCCGCACTGACCCCCGAACTCGATACCGAACTTTACCTGCAGCGGTTCCGGCAACAGGCATGGAGCCTGTTTCGAGACCACCTGTACGATGAAATTGCTCCCGCCAACACCGGCGATGAATTTTCGTTCGGGCTGGACGACGAAGAAGCCCCCCATCACCCAATCCCCATCCACTGGAACCGCGGGCTCGCCGCCGGTACATCCTTGCGCTTTCTGGACCGGGCAGCCGTGTACCAGGCATACGCAGAGTTCCTGAAATGGTTCGATGGCGAAGTCAACGACAACCGAGACACGCCATGACAGGGACCATAGACATCCAGCGAGCACGGGAAGCGCTCGCTTCACTACCGGCAGAGACGAGTTACGGCGAGCCGCCCCCTCCCGAACACGTGTACGTACCGAGTCCCCACCTCAAGGCCATGGATCCCGACACAATGCTGGTGACCGGCATGCGCGGCGCGGGAAAGACGTTCTGGTGGAGCGCTCTGCAGCAATCCAGCGTTCGCCAACTGTTGGGATTATACAATAACCTATCTACGTTGGGTGAAAACACCGAGGTGAGAACAGGATTCGGTGTAAGACCAGCACCCGATCATTACCCCAGCAAGGACGTGTTGCTACACCTCATTCAGCACGCCGGTGTTGAGCCGAGGATTATCTGGCGAACAGTACAGGCTTGGCAGCTCGCACCGCACGACCATCCCTTTCGAAAACAGGATGATTGGAGCAAGCGAACAGGATACGTGGACGATCATCCTGAGGTGATCGACCGTTTGTTCGGCATGCGCGATGACGAGTTCGATCATAAAGGGGTGTTCTTTCTGCTTTTGTTCGACGCACTCGACCGTTGCTCCGACGACCGGAGAGTGATGTACAAACTGGTTCGCGGCTTGATGCAAACCGCCATCGACATGCGCTCCTATCGGAGGATACGGATCAAGTGTTCTTGCGGTCCGACCAGAACGACGAGACCGAGATCGGCGACTTCCCCGATGCTTCGAAGGTCCTTGCTTCGGCCGTCGAGTTGAGTTGGCCTGCCCGAGAACTCTACGGCCTCCTGTGGCACCACTCGGCCAATGGACCGAATGGCGAAGTCTTTCGGAAATTTTTGAGGAAAGAGAACTGGTCGCCGATACGAGTTGGCCAGCGATGTCTGTACCCGGTCCCGCGGCGCCTGATCCTCGATGAAGATTACCAGCGCGAGAAGTTTCACGACGTTGCAGGCCCATGGATGGGAACGAATCGAAGGCGCGGTTTCCCCTACACCTGGATCCCCAAGCACCTGGCCGATACCCAAGGAAGGCTAAGCCCTCGTTCGTTTCTCACGGCGTTGCGGGAGGCTGCGGAAAATACCCGTATCGAGCACGCCGACCACCATCATGTGTTGCATCCCAAAGCAATCAAATTTGGCGTGCAAGCCGCATCACGAACACGAATCGAAGAGCTTCGAGAGGATTATCCGTGGGTGAACCAAGTTCTGAAATCCCTTGCCGGCGTAACCGTGCCTTGTGAATTCGAAGACGTTGCCGACCGTTGGAACACGGAAGGCGTTCTCAACTGTCTTGCCGCGGAAGCACAACGACACCACGTCAAGCTGTCCCCCCGCCATCATGGCCCCGACGGCATCCGTGAGGACCTCGAAGCCCTGGGGGTCTTCCAACGCCTGTACGACGGTCGGGTCAATGTCCCAGACGTTTTCAGGGTGGGCTATGGCCTGGGTCGCAAGGGAGGCGTCAAGCCCGTTCGATGACCTGAACCCACCGCAGCACATCCGGGGGACTGCCAGGGGGCTTGCAGAAAGCCGGTTGCTCCGACACCGACTACCGACGATGCGGATCGAAAGGGCGTGGAAAAATCGGTATGATGCCGGACATGGCTGCACCCAGGGGAGCGGCGCTGGTCACCGGGGGGGCCAGGCGCATCGGAGCGGCGCTGGCGCTGGCGCTGGCGCGGGAAGGCTACGACGTGGCGCTGCACTACCTCGACTCGGAGGAGGACGCGGAACGGACGGCGCGGGAGGTGGAGGACGCCGGGGGAAAGTGCGGGCTGTTCCGCTGCGACCTGGACGACCATGAAGAGACCCTGTCGCTGGCGCCCCGGGTCCGGGAACGCTTCCCGCACCTGAACGTGCTGGTGAACAACGCCTCCGTCTTCGAGCGGGGAGGCATCCGGGACACCGACCTCCACCTGTTCGAGCGCCATTTCCACGTCAACTTCCGGGCGCCGTTCTTCCTCACCCGGGCGTTCGCCGAGGGCTGCGCGCGCGGCCAGATCGTCAACGTGCTCGACACCCGGGTGCGCAAGTCGGAGCCGCAGCACGCGGCCTACACCCTGTCCAAGAAGGCGCTGTGGGAACTGACGCGCATGGCGGCCCGGGAGCTCGGCCCCGCCATCCGGGTCAACGGCGTCTGTCCCGGCATGATACTGGCGCCCGCGGGAGGAGTGGCCGACGAGTTGGAGCGGCGCAGCGCCGCCCTGCCCTTGCAACGCACCGGCAACACGGATAACCTGATCGCCGCCGTGCTGTTTCTGCTGGACAACCCGTTCGTCACGGGCGAGTGCATCTACGTCGATGGCGGCGAGCACCTGTAGCCGCAAGCTCCCGCGGCCTTTCGCGGAAGCTCCGGCCGTTCCCGGGCGGTGCAGCCCGTGCAGGCTCCTCCCGTTCGGGGGGAGCGAGCGGAACCTCGATGCAAGCCCCGTCACGCGGCTCCCGGACGCCGCTCGCGCACTTCCCGCCCGGAGGCCCCGCGGACAGGTCCTCTCCGGGGGTCCTGCGCAGCCGGCCAAGGTCCCATGATCCAACGGAACCCGGTCAAGATCGCCATCGAGAACCTGCGCCTCAGGACCGTCATCGGCGTCAACGACTGGGAGCGCGAGACGAAGCAGGACGTGGTGCTCCACGTCGAGCTGGAGCTCCCCGCAAGCACCGTCTTCGCCCGCGACGCCATCGACGAGACCGTCGATTACAAGCGGCTCAACAAGCGCATCATCGAGGCGGTGGAGGGGTCGTCGTTCTTTCTGGTGGAAAAGCTCTGCGACCACCTGCTGACGCTGGTCATGGAAGACCTCCGGGTGGAACGGGCCCGGGTCCGGGTCGCCAAGCCCTCCGCCCTCCGGTTCGCGGACTCGGTCTCGGTGGAGCGCTCCGCGGAAAGGACGAGAGCGGGAACGGAATGAACCGGGCCGTGGTCGGCGTCGGCTCCAATATCGAGCCCGGACGCAACATCGCCAGCGCGCGGCGGCAGATCGCCCACAGGCACGTCATCGTCGCCGAATCGCCGCTGGTGGAAACCGGGCCGGTGGGCTACGTCCACCAGCCGAACTTCATCAACGGCACGCTGTTGGTGGAGACCCGCGTGGGACGGGAGCGGCTCAGGTCCGAGCTCAAGACCATCGAGTTCATACTCGGACGGCGCCGCGGACCGAACCGGTACGGACCCCGCACCATCGACCTCGACATCGTCGTGTGGAACGGCGAGGTCATCGACCGCACCCTCTACACCCGCGACTTCCTGCGCGATGCGGTGCTGGCGGTGCTGCCGGAGTTGCAGTTGTGAGGCGCGGACGCCCGTACCCGCCGCGGGTTGCGCTCGCCTGCCTGGCCGCCCTGGCGCTGCTGTGCTCTGCGGCCGGCGGCGAAGGCGTCGCCGGGCGGATCGAGGTCCGGGCGCAGCCGGTCGAACCGGAGTGGACCGACGGGCCGCGGATGGGAGGGCTGGTGTTCCTCGGCGGCTTCGAGTTATCGTCGAACGACCGGCGTTTCGGCGGGCTTTCGGGCCTGGACGTGAGCCCGGACGGCGCGCGCCTCTACGCGGTGTCCGACCGCGGCCGCTGGGTCACCGCGAACCTGGCCCACGACGCGAACGGACGTCTCGTCGCCGCGGGCTCATGGCGCTCCGTTCCCCTCCTGACTCCCGCGGGCCACGCGGTCAACCGGTTGCAGCGGGACGCCGAAGGCCTGGTGCGGGACCTCGACGGCTCCTTCCTGGTCTCGTTCGAGTACCCCCACCGGATCTGGAGGTATCCGGGCGGCCTCGACGCCCCTCCCCAACCGACGCCAACCCCCCTCGACCTGGCCAACGCGCCCAACAACGGGGGCATCGAAGCCATCACGGTCCTGGCCGACGGCACGGTCTTCGGCATCACCGAGGACCACGCCAACCGGGACCACAGCCTCAAGGGCTGGCTCATGAAGAACGGCGCGGCCGAGGCCATCTCCTACGTTCCCGCGGACGGGTTCAGTCCCACGGGACTCGCGACCCTGCCCGACGGCGACGTGCTCCTGCTCGAACGGCAGTTCGACTTGGTGAGGAAGCACACCCGGGTCGTGCGGATCGGGAAAGCCGGCCTGAGCGCGGGGGCGAAGGTCCGCGGAAGCATCGTAGCCGCCCTCCGGCATCCGTTGCCGCTGGACAACTTCGAGGGACTGTCGGTCCGACGGGACCCGGAGGGACGGACCCTTCTCTACCTGGTTTCCGACGACAACTTCCTGCCGTTCCAGAGGACGCTGTTGCTCCAGTTCCGCCTGTCCGGATGACCGCTGACGATTGATGAACGACGACGGATGATCTAGGATTCCGGCCATGAGCATCCAACCACCGGAACGGAAACCCCTCGGGGAGCTGAGCCTGGCGGAGATCCACGAGCTCTTTCGCCTCCGGGTCAGGCCCGAGGCCATCGAGCACGTCATGGGGGCCGCGGAGAGCGAATCGACCATGAAGCGGAACCGCGCCGCGCTGGACCGCCTCCTGTTCCGCCAGCGGATCTTCCACGACGTGACCGACCCGGACACCTCCATCGAGCTGTTCGGCCGCAGGCTGCCCTCGCCCGCCCTGGTCGGGCCGGTGGGAAGCTTCCGGCTGTTGCGCAAGAACGGCGAGCACGAAGTGGCGGAAGGGGCCAGCCGGTCCGGGACCATGGTGTTCATCAGCGGCGCGACCCAGTCCACCGTGGACCAGTGGGCGGAGGGGATCTCGTCCCCCCTGGTCTATATGGCGTACCTGAGCAAGGGACGGGAGACGGTGTTGCGCGCGGTGCGCAGGGCGGACGAGATCGGTTACGCCGCGGTGGGGCTCACCATGGACACGCTGCAACCCACCAAGCTGAGGGACCGGGTCCCCCTGTCATCGGACGGGAAGCCCCGCACGGTGCACCTGTCGTCGCCGGACGACGTGGCTTGGCTCAAGAACGAGGTGTCCGTCCCCGTGGTGGTGAAGGGGATCATGAACCCCGACGACGCGCGCACGGCCATCGACGCGGGCGCGGACTGCCTGGTGGTGTCCAACCACGGAGGCCGGATCCTCGATTTCAACCGCGCGGCCATCGAAGTCCTCCCGGAAGTGGCGGACGCCGCGGGCGACCGGGTCCCGGTGCTGCTCGACAGCGGCGCCCGAAGGGGCGGCGACGTGGCCAAGGCGCTGGCTTTGGGCGCCAGGGCGGTCCTGCTGGGACGGCCCGTCTGCTGGGGACTCGGGGCCGCGGGACCCGCGGGAGTCGATCGGGTGCTGTCGATCTTCACCGAGGAACTGAGGCGCGTGATGATCATGACCGGGACCCCCGCCATCCCGGACATCACGCCGACGCTCCTCAGCCTGGATGCCGGCAACGTCTGGTTCCGGGGCATGTAGTCGGCCCCCGGTTCGTTTCCCTCCGAGGTTCGACGGAATGGTCGAAGACGTTCGACCCTTTGGACGCCATCCGGGAGGAGGATCCCGGGATAACCCCTTGAAAAGGCAGCGTTCCGGCCATGGCCGAGGAGTGGCACGAAATATGCTTTCCATAGGGTCAACCCATTCTGCCAGGAGGTAGCTCCATGCTTCGTCATCCATCTCGTCGCAAGACCGTGAAAGCCCTGGGGGCCTGCGCCCTGTTGCTGGCCCTGACCGTCCTCGCCGCGGGTTTCGGCCAACGGAACCTCGACGCGTCCACCAAACCCGCGGTCACGGACGAGAGGCCGGTCAACCACATCGTGGAGCTGGTCAAGGCGGTCAGCCCCGCGGTGGTCAACATCACCACCAAGGGCGAAGCCAGGACGACCCAATGGTCCCAACGGTTCGGCCATCCCTTGCCCGATACGTGGCGGAAGTTCTTCGAGGACTTCGGCATGCCGAGTCCCTTCGGACCCCCGGGCGCTCCCTCCAGGCCTCGCCGAAGGACCCAGGCGTTCGGGTCGGGCGTGATCATCGATCCCGAAGGCTTGATCCTGACCAACCACCACGTGGTGACGAGCCATGAGAACGGCGTCATCACCGTCACCCTGTCCGACGAGAACGAGTTCGAGGGGAAGGTCATCGGCACGGACGAGAAGACCGACATCGCGCTGGTGCGGATCGACGCGGGCTATGCGCTGCCCACCGCGCCCCTGGGAGACTCGGACAGGCTGGAGATCGGCGAAGGGGTGTTGGCCATCGGCAACCCGTTCGGACTGGACCGCACGGTCACTTCCGGGATCGTCAGCGCCAAGGGACGCCGTATCGGCGCCGGGCCCTACGACAACTTCATCCAGACCGACGCATCCATCAACCCGGGCAACTCCGGCGGCCCGCTCATCAACCATCGCGGCGAGGTCGTGGGGGTGAACACCGCCATCTACAGTCGAGGCGGAGGCAACGTCGGCATCGGGTTCGCCATCCCCATCAACCTCGTCAAGGAGTTGCTGCCGCAACTCCGGAACGACGGCCACGTCACCCGAGGCTGGCTGGGCGTGGCCTTCCAGCAGGTGACGCCGCTCCTGGCCGAGTCCCTGGGCGTGGACGAACCGCGAGGGGCGCTGGTGTCCGAGGTGTTGCCCGACACCCCCGCGGACGAAGGAGGGTTCCGGGCCGGGGACGTCATCGTGGAGTTCGACAACGAGCCGGTCGAGCAGCACAGGGACCTCCCCATGATCGTGGCCCGGACGCCGGTGGGCAAGGAGGTGGAAGTCAAGGTGCTGCGCGACCGCGGCGAACGGACGCTGACGGTCCGCATCGGCAAGCTCGAGGATGAGGAGACCGTCGCAACCGCGGAAGAAGACGCCTCCGGCCTTGGCCTGACGGTACGGGAGATCACCCCGGACACCGCGGACAAGCTCTCCCTCAAGCGGACGGAAGGGGTCCTCGTCACCGAGGTGGAGCCGGGGAGCCCCGCGGACGAGGCCGGGCTGCGCCAGGGCGACGTCATCCTGGAGGTCAACCGGAAGCCCGCGGCGACGCTGAGCGCATACCAGCAGGCGCTGCGGCAGAGGGACGAGGGCCGGAACACCCTGTTCCTCGTGCAGCGGGGCGAAACCACGCGCTTCTTCGTTGCCAAGAGCTGACCCCGGGAGCGGAACGAGGTTCGGAGAAAGATTCGAAGACGGGGTACGCACCGGCATGAAACGAGCTTCCCTAGTTCCCTACTTCCTGGCCTCGGTCCTGCTGCTGCTGGTCCTCTTCTCGCTCTACGTCTTCTACGAGAGCCGCTGGCTGGAGGAGGAGCTGGTGCGGCAGGTGGAGGTCAAGGCGCTGGCCCTGACCAAGAGCATGGAGACCAGCGCCAAGAAGTCCATCAAGGGGAACGCGCTGATCGAGACCCTGGTCCGGCAGCGCCTGCTCGACAACGCGCGGCTCATCGACCGGCTCCTGACCTCCAACTCCCCTGCCCGGCTGGTGCAGCGCATCAGCGACCTGAACGGGCTTCACAAGGTGGAGATCCTGGACCGCCAGGGCCGCCCCCTGGTCTCCCACACCGAAGGCGGACAGCCGCGCATCAGCGGTTTCATCGCCGAGTTCCAGGACCCGTTCTCCGGCCGCAAGGCCGCGGTCCACATCTGGGGCCGGCTCTGGTCACAGACTCCGGGGCAGCCGCCGGCGCTTCCCGAGCACAGGTTCTGGGAGGACAGCGTCTTCGGCGTGGCCCTCGAAGCCCGGAGCTTCCCCGGCTTCATCGCGGTCCACGCGGACGCTTCCTACATGCTGAAGCTGCAGAGCGAGATCGGCGTCCAGCGCCAGATCCAGGACCTCGGACGACAGGACGACATCCATCGGCTCGCGCTGCTCGACAACGACTTCACGGTGCTCGCCCATACCAGCCCCAGGCTGGTGGGGACCCGGATGGCCGACGACCTGACCGCCCGGGCCCGGTCCACCGAGCGTTCGGCCCATCGCATCGTGGATACGGGCGAAGCGGGCCGGCGTTACGACCTCGTGAAGCCCATCACCCTGGACGACGCTCCCATGGGGTTCCTGAGGATCGGCCTGTCCATGGAGTCGGTGGACGCGGCGTGGAGGCAGAGCCTCTGGTCCATGGTGGGCCTCGGCGGCGGCATCCTGGCGCTGGGCATGCTCGGGTTCACCGCGATCCTCTACAACCAGCGGTCCCACATGCAGGAGATCAAGGCACTGGAGGCGGAAGTCGAACGCCGGGAGCACCTTTCGATGATGGGCAACCTGGCGGCCACCGTGGCCCACGAGGTCAGGAACCCCCTCAACGCCATCTCCATGGGGCTGCAACGTCTCAAGGCGGAGTTCCGGCCGACCCGGGAAGAGGGTGAGTACAGCCACTTCATCGAGTTGATGCGGGGAGAGGTCCACCGGCTGAACGCCATCGTGGAGGAGTTCCTGACCCTCGCCCGCCCGCTGAGCATGAAACCGGACACGGTGAAGGTCGATCGGTTGCTGAACGAGCTGACCACGTTGACCCGGGGCGACGCCGCCGCGGCCGGGGTGGAGGTCGAGGTGGCGCACCACGGGCCGCCACCGGTGGTGGAGGCGGACCCCGCCTACCTCAAGCAGGTGTTGCTGAACCTCGTCCTGAACGGCCTCCAGGCCATGCCCCAGGGAGGCAGGCTGGCCATCGAGACCTCGGTGCGGGACGGCAGGATGCGGCTTTCGGTCAGCGACACCGGGGTGGGAATCGCGCAGGAGAACCTGGAGCGCATCTTCGAGCCCTACTTTACCACCAGGACCGACGGTTCGGGGCTGGGTCTGGCCATTGCGCGCAGGATCGTCGAAGGACACGGCGGGACCATCCACGTGACCAGCAAGGCGGGGAACGGCAGCCGCTTCGAGATCATCCTGCCGTTGGACCACACGCCGGGGTGAGCCCCCCGGCAGCCGGGCGATCCGCCCGGCGGCCCGAAGGTTCCGCGGATGCGCCCGGCCCGGATGGGAGATACCCCGAGCGGCGACGCCACATGACCGAGCAGGCATACCAGGAGGACGTCCGAACGCGGACCCCGGGCCACCGGGAGGCCGCGCGCGGCGACCGCTTCCACGTCATGGTGGTGGACGACGAGAGCACCCAGCTCGAACTCGTCGGCGGCTTCCTGCGCAAGAACGGGTTCGAGGTGGCGCTGATGGAGAGCGCCGTCCACGCGATGGAGCGGTTTCGCATGGAACCCTTCGACCTGGTGCTCACGGACCAGCGGATGCCCGAGATGTCGGGCCTGGACCTGCTGAAGCAATGCCGCGCGGTGGACCCGGAGGTGGCCGTCATCGTCATGACCGCCTACGGCAGCATCGAGACCGCGGTCTCCGCCATGAAGGACGGCGCCACCGACTACCTCACCAAGCCCCTCAACCTGGAAGAGATCCTGCTCCGCATCGAGCGGGTCAAACGCAGCCACCAACTGCTCCGGGAGAACACGGAGCTCCGGGAGGCGCTGCAGGAGCGCCACCGCATCGAGGGCGTCATCGGCGAGAGCGGCCAGATGCAGGAAGTCCTGGACCTGGTGCGAAGGGTGGCTCCCAGCGACGCCACGGTCCTGCTTCGGGGCGAGAGCGGCACCGGCAAGGAACTCATCGCCAAGGCCATCCACTACGCCAGCGGCCGCAAGAACGGGCCGCTGGTGAAGGTGAACTGCGCGGCGTTGCCGGAAACGCTGCTGGAATCGGAGCTGTTCGGGCACGAGAAGGGGGCGTTCACGGGCGCCTTCGCCATGCGCAAGGGCCGTTTCGAGATCGCCGACAAGGGCACCCTGTTCCTGGACGAGATCGGCGACCTGCCCGCCCACTTGCAGGCGAAGCTCCTGCGCGTGCTGCAGGAGAAGGAATTCGAGCGCGTGGGATCGAACCGCGCCATCACCACCGACGTGCGCATCATCACCGCGACCCACCGGGACCTGGAGCAACTCATGCGGGACGGGAGCTTCCGCGAAGACCTCTACTATCGCCTGAACGTCGTCACCATCATCCTGCCGCCCTTGCGGGAGCGCCGGCAGGACCTCCCCGCGCTCATCGACCACTTCCTCCGGAAGTTTGCGGACAAGAACGACAAGACCATCCGGGGGTTTGCCCACGAGGCCCGGGATGCGCTGCTGCGCTACGATTACCCCGGCAACGTCCGCGAGCTGGAGAACCTGGTGGAGCGAGCCATCGTGCTCACCCGCCACGACGTCGTCAGCCTGGGGGAACTGCCCCTCACCATCAAGGAGACGCGCGCGGCCGGGGGGGACCGGACCAACCTTGCGGCGATGGTCGAAGGGATGGAGCGCCGCATGATCGTCGATGCCCTCAGCGCCGCCGGCGGCGTGCAGACCAGGGCCGCGGAAAGCCTCGGCATCAGCGAGCGCGCCCTCCGGTACAAACTTCGGAAATACGGCCTCCGCGACGACAAGTGACACCGCCTCGAACCGGCAACTTGTGCTTGACAAAGGACATTGCCGGTGATAGCGTAGGTTGTTGCTGATTTTCCTCAAGGACCACTGCCGGGTCTGCAGGGACTGTCCCAACGCACAAGTACAACATCGTGCCCGTTCCGTCGATTCTCCGGTGACGCTTCCGCCTGCCAGGCAAGCGGGAGCACCAACGGTTTCGCGTCGTTGCGTTCCGTCATCGGACGGGTGGACCGGCGGATGACCCGAGAGGGCTTGGCCCCTCGAGGGACGGCGTGGCGAACCACCGCAAAGGCAAGGACGATGGAGAGAGCCTTGAACATCGAATGCACCGAGGATGCGATGGACGACTCAATCGACGAGCTTGACGATATCGCCATGGGGGAGGGGGCGGTCGAGGACGAAGAGCAGGCGGCGTCCCTTTCCGAGGAAACCTCGCAGAGTCCCGTTCCGGTGGACAGCGACCGGATGGACGAGAAGACCGACCCGGTATCGCTGTACCTTCGGGACATCGGCTCCACCCCGTTGTTGACGAGGGAACGCGAGGTGCATCTCGGCAAGCAGATGGAGCAGGGCCAGGAGGAGTACATCGACAGCGTCATCGCCTCCCCTCTCGCCCTTCGCCGGGTGCTCGACTTGGCCGAGGAGATCAAGAAGAACGAAACGCCGCTGGAACGCGTGCTCATGACGGGGGACGACGGGGAAGCCTTCGACATGGCGGTCGAACGCCCCCGGTTCCGCAAGGGCGTCACGGACCTGCGCCGCTTGGTCAGGGAACGAGAGCGCATGCAGGCGGAGCTGGCCCGAAAGAGGACCTCCCAGAAGCGCCGGAAGGAGCTGGAAACCGCACTGGGCAAGAAGCACGCGCGCATCGCCGGGGCCATGAAAGGGCTGCGCCTGTCCAAGGAATGGATCGACGACGTGGGCGCCAGCCTCAAGGAATCGCACCGGACCATCGTCGCGCTCCAGGAACGGATCCGGAGCCATGCCCGCGGGAACGCCGCGGAGCGGGCCGCGGCCGAGGTGAAGGCTGTCGAGAAGGCCATGGGGTCGTCCGCGGTGGAGATCGCGCGCCACGCGGCGGCCATCAACGCGGCCGAGTTCAAGGCTTCGTCGGCCAAGAAGATCCTCATCGAGGCCAACCTGCGGCTGGTGGTGAGCCTGGCGAAGAAGTACGGCAACCGCGGCCTCCAGTTCCTCGACCTCATCCAGGAGGGCAACGTGGGCCTGATGCGGGCCGCGGAGAAGTTCGACTACCGGCTGGGCTACCGCTTCTCCACCTACGCGGGCTGGTGGATTCGCCAGAGCATCACCCGGGGCATCATCGACTCCGCGCCCACCATACGCATCCCGGTCCACATGATCGAGACCCGGAACAAGCTCATCCGCGCGCACCGGTCGCTTCACCGCAAGCTGGGAAGGGAGCCGCAGCCGGACGAAGTCGCCGAGGAAATGGGACTGACCACGGACGAGATCCGCAGGCTGATGCGCATCGTCAAGGAGCCGGTCTCCCTGGAAACCCCCATGGGGGACGACGAGGAAAGCCGCCTCGGGGACTTCGTGGAGGACAAGCACATCCCCAAGCCCCTGGAGCAGACCATCCACGCCAACCTGCGCGACAAGGTCAAGAAGGTGCTGGCGACGCTGCCGCCGCGGGAGGAAGCGGTGCTCCGGTTCCGCTTCGGCATCGGCGAGGTGCGGGACTATACGCTGGAGGAGCTTGGCGAGCGTTTCTCCCTCACGAGGGAACGCATTCGCCAGATCGAGCAGCGCGCCCTGAGGAAGCTCCGGAGCACGGTAACGGGACTGAACCTCCAGGAGTAGCGCAAGCGGCCGGAAACGCCTGCGCTGCGGGACCGGGAAGGGGGCCGTCGGCGCAACGGCCCCCTTCCCGTCTCCCGGACCCTCCTAGACCGATCCGTGGGCCAGGCGGACGGTGCTGGCCTGAGGCCCCTTCTGGCCTTCCTCTTCGGTGAAGCGGACTCGCGTGCCCAGCGTCAGGTGCTGGAACCCCTCCACCACGCTGTTCTCGTGGAAATAGATCTCACGACCGTCGCTGGTCTCGATGAAGCCGTAACCCTTGGCGGAGAACAGCTTGCTGACCCGCGCCGCGTCCCCCGCGGGATGCGTCTTCACCTCGCCGCGGCGGCGGCGCGCATAGTCCTGTAGCTGCCGCTTGGCGGCGTTGAAGGCGTCACGGACGGCCACGTGGACGTCGTGGTGCGCGGCGGCCCGGCTGTTGTCGCGGTTCACCACCAGCTCGCCGCCGGGCACCGTCATGTCGATGCGGACGTTGTAGAGCCTGCCCTTGTGATGGTGGCGATGGGGAGCGGCCACCACCACGCGGCACCCGGTGATGCGGTCATGGAACTGGTCGAGCTTGGCCGCCTTCTCGCGTATGGCCTGCTCGACGCCGCGAGAGGGCTCCATGTCCCGAAACGTGACTTGAACCTCGAGCTTCATCGATCCCCTCCCTTCTCCTCGTCTCTCCCTTCCTTTTCCTTCTTATCGTCTCGGGTCCGGGCGCGCAATTACGAGAGGGCCTTTCCCGACGCCGGGTGACGGTCGGGTCCGCCGTCCAGCATCTCGGCCAGGTCGGCCACCACCATGTCCGCGCCGTGGTCGCGGAGGGCGTCGGCGTCGTCGTGGCGGTCCACCCCGATGACCAGCCCGAAGCCGCCTCGGCGGCCCGCCTGCACGCCGGAAAGGGCGTCTTCCACCACCACAGCCCTTTCCGGACTCACGCCCAGATCCCGTGCGGCCTTGAGGTAGGTGTCCGGGGCCGGCTTGCCCGGGATCCCCAGCCGTGCGGCCACCTCTCCGTCCATGCGGGCGTCGAACAGGCGGTCGATGGCCGCGGCCTCCATGATGGCCTTGCAGTTCTTGCTCGACGACACCACCGCGGTCTTCATGCCCCGGCTGCGGAGGTCCCGCGCCCAGCGCACGGTGCCCTCGTAGGCCTCCACCCCTTCCGCCCTCAGCACCTCGTGGAACAGCCGGTCCTTGCGGTTGCCGAGGCCGCAGACGCTCAACGTTCCGGGTGGGTCGCCGGGGTCCCCGTAGGGCAACTCGATGCCCCTGGACTCCAGGAAGCTCCGGACCCCGTCGTAGCGGGGCTTGCCGTCCACGTAGCGCTTGTAGTCGGCGTCCGGGTCGAAGGGCGTGAACTCCCCGCCGGTTTCCGCGGCGCGCTGCCGCAGGAAGGCGTCGAACATCTTCTTCCAGCACACGGAATGGACCCGGGCCGTGGAGGTCAGGACGCCGTCCAGGTCGAAGAGCACCGCGTCGAAGTGGTCCACGGTCACGCGAGGACGGCGACGGGCCATGCCGAGTCCTCCGGCGGTCAAGGCGAGCCCCCGTCCAGTTGCTCCAGAATCGCGTTCCGCACGTCCTCCACCCGCCCCACCCCCGACACCTTGACGTACCGGGGCGCGGCCGGGTCTCCGTCGGCCTGCCAGCGGGTGTAGTAGTCCACCAACGGAGCGGTCTGCGCAGCGTAAACCTCCAGCCGGCGGCGCACGGTCTCCTCCCTGTCGTCGTCGCGCTGCGCCAGGGCTTCGCCGGTGACGTCGTCCCTGCCTTCCACCTTCGGCGGGTGGAACGCCACGTGGTAGGTGCGCCCGGACCCGGGATGCACGCGCCGGCCGCTGAGCCTCGCCACCACCTCTTCGGGAGGCGCGTGGATCTCCACCACGTGGGTCACCCGGACGTCGTTGTCCCTCATGGCCTCCGCCTGGGCCAAGGTCCGCGGAAAACCGTCGAAGAGGAAGCCCCGGCGGCAGTCCTCGGCCCGTATGCGCTCCTTGACGAGGGCCACCATGACGTCGTCGGACACGAGCCCGCCCGCTTCCATCACCGCCTTGCAGCGGAGCCCCAACTCCGTGCCCTCCTCCACCGCCGCCCTCAGCATGTCGCCGGTGGAGATCTGCGGGATGCCGAAGGCCGCGGCAATGGCGCCGGCTTGCGTTCCCTTGCCCGCTCCAGGCGGACCCAACACGATGATGCGCATGGTTTCGTTCCCGACCCGCGGTTCGCGCCCTTCGGCGCCCCGCCTATACCCGGAAGGCCGCCGAATTCCCATGGCTTTCCGAGTCGCTGCGGTCGAAGGGCGCCGCGCGAACCGGTCCGAGGCTGGAAAACCAGTAGCATGAAAACCCTGGACCCTTCAAGGAAACCCTGGACGTGGACAGGGGGTTTTCCCTCACGTGCCTTCCCGTCCCCGTTCGTCCTGAGCGTAGCGAAGCGAAGTCGAAGGACGCGCCTTTCCTCCGGGACCGTTCCGAGGTCCTTCGAGACGAACGGACTCGGCACGCCCCGGAAAGGCCATTGGCAAGCACACGGGGAATCCGGTAGATTGACGACATCGGCCAGTTTCGGAGCGGTCAAACCGCTGTCCCCGTTCCGTCGGGGACCAGCCGGGAGACTTCCATGCCCAACGCAGGGACCGACGACGTTCCCCTTCGGGTCGCCGTCATCGGTTCGGGACCCGCAGGATTCTACGTCGTCGAACGATTCTTCCGCGAACCCGGCTTGCGCGTCGAGATCGACGTGTTCGACGAGCTCGCCACGCCCTTCGGCCTGGTGCGGGGAGGCGTCGCGCCGGACCACCAGAAGATCAAGGCGGTGGCGCGGGCTTACGACCGCATCGCCCGGAGACCCAACTTCCGCTTCTACGGCAACGTGCGCTACGGCCGGGACGTCCATCTGGACGACCTGAAGGCCCACTACCACCAGATCTGCTTCACCACCGGCGCGCAGACCGACCGCAGTCTCGGCGTCTCGGGGGAAGACCTCGACGGCAGCCACGCGGCCACGGAATTCGTTGCCTGGTACAACGGCCATCCGGACTACCGGGAGCGCCGCTTCGACCTGTCGGGGACCAACGCGGTGGTCATCGGGGTCGGCAACGTCGCCATCGACGTGGCCCGCATCCTGTGCCGTACCTACGAAGAGCTGGCCGTCACCGACATGGCCGACTACGCCCTGGAAGCGCTGGGACGGAGCCGGATCCGGAACGTCTATCTGGTCGGGCGCCGGGGCCCGGCCCAGGCCGCCTTCACCGACCCCGAGATCAAGGAGATGGGGGAGCTGCCCGGCGCCGACGTGGTGGTGCTGCCGGAAGAGGCGCGGCTCGACCCCCTGAGCCAAGCAGAGGTCGAGGCCAATCCCCGCAAGGCGGTCAACCGCAAGGTCGAGATCCTGCAAGGCTATGCCGCCCGCCGACCCGCGGGCAGGGCCCGGCGGCTCATGGTCCGTTTCCTGCTTTCCCCGACGGAGATCATCGGCGACGGCCGCGGCCGGGTGAGCGCCGTCCGCCTGGCGAGGAACGAACTCTACGCCGGCGACAACGGCGCCTTGCGGGCGCGCGCCACCGAAGAGTGCGAAACCATCCCCGCGGACATCGTCTTCCGCTCCGTGGGCTATCAGGGCGTGGCCCTGCCCGACATCCCCTTCGACCAGTCCCGGGGCGTGATCCCCAACCACCGGGGGCGAGTGCTGGCGGAGAAGGGCGGTAAGCCGCTGGCCGGTCTCTATGCCGCGGGATGGATCAAGCGCGGTCCCACCGGCGTCATCGGCACCAACAAGCCCGACGCCGCGGAGACCGTCGAACGCATGCTGGAGGACCTGCGGGCCGGCGCGGTCATGGAGCCGGCCCATCCCGAGGTGGCCGCAGCCCAACGGCTGGTGCGGGAGCGGCAACCCGATTACGTGTCCTACGAGGACTGGCTGCGTCTCGACCGCCTGGAGACCGCCCGGGGCAGGGAGGCGGGACGGGTGCGGGTCAAGCTCACGCGCACCGAGGACATGCTGGCAGTGCTGAAAGCGCCTCCTCCCCCGACTTCCCCCGCCTAAGGGCGCGGGAGCAGCGCCGCGGCCGCGCGGTCGGCCATGACCACGGCGGCGCGGGAGGCCACGCGGCCCGCGGGAATGGCGGCGTCGCCGCGGCTCAGGCGCAACAGCATCTCCCGCTTGTCTTCGCCCGTCACCACCCAGAGGACCTGCCGCGCCCGGTCCAGGACCGGGAAGGTCAGGGTCATGCGGCGGCGGCCCTGGTAGGGGCCGGTCACCGCCGCCTGCGCATCGCGGACGTCCAGCGTCGGCTGGCCCGGGACCAGGGACGCGGTGTGGCCGTCCGGACCCAGTCCCAGGTGGACGAGGTCCAGGCGGCCCGACGGCGCCGTCAACCGCGCCAGGCGGCGGGCGTACCGCTGCGCCGCTGCCTGGAGGTCATGGGCCTCCACCGGCATGGCGTGCACCTGCCCGGGGGCGAGCGGCGCCTGCTCCAGCAGGCTCTCCCGCAACCGCGTGAGGTTCCGGTCCGGATGCCCTTCGGGAGCCACCCGCTCGTCCACCTGGAAGACCTCCACCGCCTGCCAGGGAACGTCTTCCTGCGTGAGGGCGCGCAGCATGACCCAGGGGGTCCGGCCGCCGCTCACCGCGAAGACGAACCGGCCCCGGCGGTTGACCGCGGAGCGCGCGGCCGCGGCGATGAAGGCCGCGGCCTGCCGCGCCGCCGCGTCCGCGTCGGGAAACACCCGGACGTCCATGGACCGCCCTTCCGGCTACTCCTTGCCGGGGAGCTCCTCGTGTCCGCCGAACTGGAAGCGCATGGCCGAAAGCAGCTTGTCGGCGAAGTCGGCTTCCCCGCGGGAACTGAACCGCTCGAACAGGGCCGCGGTCAGGACGTGGGCCGGCACCGCTTCGTCCACGGCCGCGTGGATGGTCCAGCGCCCTTCGCCGGAGTCGGACACCCGGCCGCCGAACCGTCCCAGGTCCGGGTCTTCCAGCAGCGCGTTGGCGGTGAGGTCCAGCAGCCAGGAGGTGACCACGCTGCCCCGGCGCCACAGCTCGGCCACCTCTCCCAGGTCGAAGTCGTACCGGTAGTGCTCCGGATCCCGCAACGGCGTCTGCTCCGCGCTGGCGGCGTTTCCCTGCTTGCCCACGTTGGCGTGCTTCAGGATGTTGAACCCCTCGGCGTAGGCCGCCATGAGGCCGTACTCGATACCGTTGTGGACCATCTTCACGAAGTGGCCGGCGCCGTGTGGGCCGCAGTGAAGGTAGCCCCGCTCCGCGGTGCCCTTGCCCGAGGCCCGGCCCGGGGTGGGCGGCGCCGTAGCCATGTCGGGCGCCAGCGCCGCAAAGACCGGGTCCAGGCGGCCCACCGGTCCCGGCTCGCCGCCGATCATCTGGCAGTAGCCCCGCTCCAGGCCCCAGACGCCGCCGCTGGTGCCCACGTCCACGTAGTGGATGCCCCGGGGCGCGAGATCCCGGGCCCGGCGGATGTCGTCGATGTAATGGGAGTTGCCGCCGTCGATGAGGATGTCGCCTCCCTCCATGTGCTCCGCGAACGCGTCGATGGTCTGGTCCACCGCGGCCGCGGGCACCATCATCCACACCGCCCGAGGCTTCCGCAGCTTCGCCGCGAACTCGGCCGGCGAAGCGCTGCCCGCCGCGCCCTCTCCCGCCATTCCCCGTACCGCGTCGGCGCTCCTGTCGAAGACCACCAACTCGTGCCCCGCCCGGATCAGCCGCTTGGCCATGTTGGCGCCCATCCTTCCCAAACCGATCATGCCCAACTGCATACGGACCTCCTTCTGGAACCTCCGGTCGATTCCGGCTCGAACTCCCTCTCCCCGTGGGAAAGCGCGTCCTTCGACTCCGCTACGCTACGCCCAGGACGAACGGGGGTGGAAGTGTCAGGGACCCAGGGACGAACGGGGACGGAAGGGTCAGGGTGGGGGAATCCATCCTCCCTGCCCCGGTTGTCCAGACGTTCCCATACGGGCTTCCCTCGACATCTCCTCCGGTCCCCCCGCTTTCCGGCCCAGCTCCCGGAACCCGAAGCATCTTAGCACAAGACCCGGTCCGAGGATGCACGCGGCCGCGCCGCCGCAAGTCCGATGGAATTAGCCGACAGGGTGTGTTAGAGCGGCGGCATGTACGCTCCCATCGAGAACTACGGCGTCATCGGCGACCTCCACACGGTGGCGCTGGTGGGCGCCAACGGGTCCATCGACTGGTTCTGCTATCCGCGCTTCGATTCCCCCAGCGTGTTCGGGGCGGTGCTGGACGACGAGAAAGGCGGGCGTTTCGTCATCGGTTCCGACGGCGGCAACGTCACCGGCCGGCAGCTCTACCTGCCGGACACGAACATACTGATCACGCGCTTCCTCACCGAGGAAGGCGTCGGCGAGGTGATGGACTTCATGCCTCCGGGGCCTTCCGACGAGAGCTACTGCGGCCGCATCATACGCATCGTCAAGGTGGTGCGCGGCGTCATGTCCCTCAGGCTGGAATGCCGGCCGGCCTTCGACTACGGGCGCGCGGCGCACACGGTGGAGGTCCGCGGCGACCGGGCGGTGTTCCAGAGCCCGGGCCTGGGCTGCATGCTCAAGGTCTCTGCCGGGGGCGGCGCGTCCCTGGCCATGCGCACGGACGGCGAGGGGGGCGTCGTCGCCAGGGGCGCGCTGCACGAGAACAGCGTGCTGGCCGCGGTGTTCCAGGGAGTGGACGACCGCGGCGCAGACTCCGATTGCCCGGACCTGGACGGCTGCCTCCACATGCTGGAGCAGACGGAAGAGTACTGGCACCAGTGGCTCCGGCGCTCCCGCTACCGCGGCCGCTGGCGGGAAATGGTCGATCGCTCGGCCCTGGTGCTGAAGCTCCTGTGCTACGAGCCCACCGGCGCCATCGTGGCCGCGCCCACGTGCAGCCTGCCCGAGGACATCGGCGGCGTGCGCAACTGGGACTATCGCTATACCTGGATACGCGACGCCAGCTTCAGCCTCTACGGGCTCATGCGGCTGGGCTTCACCGACGAGGCCGCCCGGTTCATGGACTGGCTGAAGGAACGCTGCGGCGACCTGCAACCCGATGGCTCCCTCCAGATCATGTACGGCATCCGCGGGGAGAAGAGCATACCCGAGACGGTCCTCTCCCACTGGAGCGGATACCAGAAGTCCGCGCCCGTCCGCATCGGCAACGCCGCGGCCAACCAGCTCCAGCTCGACATCTACGGGGAGATGATGGACTCCGTCTATCTCTTCAACAAGTACGGGACCCCCATCGATTCGGAGCTCTGGACCAACCTGTCCCGCCTGCTGGAGTGGGTCTGCGACCACTGGGACCGGCCGGACGAAGGGATCTGGGAGGTCCGGGGCGAACGGCAGCACTTCGTCTATTCCAAGCTCATGTGCTGGGTGGCCCTGGACCGGGGCGCGCGCCTGGCCGAGAAACGCTCGTTCCCGGCCAACCGGGAGCGGTGGCTCAAGACCAGGGACGCCATCTACCACAGGATCATGTCCGAGGGGTTCAGCGCGCAGCGCAACGCCTTCGTCCAGTCCTTCGGCAGCGACACCCTGGACGCCAGCAACCTGCTCATGCCCCTGGTGTTCTTCGTCTCGCCCACGGACCCCAAGATGCTCTCCACCCTGGACGCGGTCCACTGCCCGCCGCACCGGGGCGGCCTGGTCTCGGACAGCCTCGTCTATCGCTACAACGTGGCCACCACCGAGGACGGGCTGACGGGCGAGGAAGGCACCTTCAGCATGTGCACCTTCTGGCTGGTGGAAGCCCTGACCCGGGCCGGGCGGCTCCGGCACGCCCGCTTCATCTTCGAGAAGATGCTGAGCTACGCCAACCACCTGGGTCTCTATTCCGAAGAGATCGGACCCCGGGGCGAATCCCTGGGCAACTTCCCCCAGGCGTTCACCCATCTGGGGCTCATCAGCGCAGCCTTCAACCTGGACCGCCGGCTGGGCTCCCGGGAGTGAGACGCGGCGCCCCCGGCCTGCCGCGGGCACCGCATGGAAAGGGAGGAAACGCCCATGGCCTCGATCATCAGTGCGGAGCAGACCCGCGAGCTCATCGACATGGGCGCCGCCATCCGCTTGCTGGACCGGATGTTCCGGGACCGGGCCGCGGGGAAGATGCGGAACGTGCCGCGGCGGCGGCTCAGCGGAAGCGGCAAGCAGCTCAACGTGATGGCCGCGTGGCACCAGGACTCGGACCTGATCGCGCTGCGCAGCTACGCGGCCAAGGCCAACACCATCACCCTGTACGACGGCGGTTCCGGCGCGCTCAAGGCCGTCATGAGCGCCGCCTACCTCAGCAGCCTGCGCACCGGCGCCGCCACCGGGGTCGCGGCCAAGTACCTCGCGCCACCGAAACCGTCGGTGCTGGGCCTCATCGGACCGGGATGGCAGGGCGCGTTCCAGGTGGAGGCCGTGGTCAAGGCATGTCGGCCGAAGCAGGTGCTGGTGTACGGGCGCAACGCCGAGCGGCGCCGCGGCTTCATCGAAGCCATGAGCAAGGCGGTGCCCACGCCCTTCCGGACCGCGGACTCCCTGGACGAGATGGAGAGCGAGTCGGACGTCCTGGTGGTCGCCACCGACTCGACCACGCCCATCATCGACGGCCGGCGGCTCAAGGACGACGTCCTCGTGGCCACCATCGGCGCCAACCAGCCCTCGAAGCACGAAGTGTCCGGGCGGCTCGTCAAGTCCATGGACTTGGTGGTCACCGACGACCTCGCCACCGCGCAGAACGACAGCGGCGACCTCATCGCCGCCTGCGCCGCGCGGCGCCTGCGCTGGCGCGATGTCGCGCCGCTGGAGACCGTCGTCGCCCGCGGGGTCCGGGAGCGGCCCCGCAAGGCGCTGTTCCAGTCCAACGGCATCCCGGACGAGGACTTGGCGGTGGGCGCCTACGTACTGCGCCAAGCCCTGCGGAAGAAGCTGCCGCTGCGGGAGATCACGGAGTTCTGATCGTGACGCCGTACAGCCGCTTGGCCGAATCGGCGAGCAGCCACTTCTTGTCCTCGGGGGACAGGTCCTCGCGCCTGCCCAGGTGGTCGATGTTCTCCGGGAACTCCATGTCCCAGTGCGGATAGTCGGACGCGTAGTAGAGCACGTCCGGGCTCAGGAACTTGGACGTCTCGCCGATGAAGGGCTCGTAGTCCTCGGCGTGGAAATAGACGTTGCCGCTGCGCACGTATTCGCTGGGTTTCTTCCTGCACAGAGGCGCCTCCGCCGCGCCGCGCTTCTCCCATTCCTCGTCCATGCGCCCGGCCCAGTAGGGCGCCCATGAGCAGCCCGCCTCCATGAAGGCCACCCGAAGGTTCGGGAACCGGTCCAGCACGCCCTGGAAGATCATGCTGGTCATCTGCATCATCTGGGCGAAGGCATGGGACAGGGTGTGCACCTCGATGAACTGGTCGAACTGGTCCGCGGCGAAGTACTGCGGCCCCCGAACCGTGGCGTGCACGCCCACCATGCAGTCCAGTTTCTCCGCCTCCTCGTAGATGGGCCAGTAGTCCCTGTGCCCCAGCGGCAGCCGCAGCCCCACGGCCGGCAGCATCAACCCCGGGAGCTTCAACTCCCGAACCGCCCGGCGCAACTCCTTGACCGCCTCGGGCACGTCCTGGAAGGAGACCAGCGCGACGCCCTTCAGCCTGGGGCTGACCTTCTGGAACTCCTCGGAGACGAAGTCGTTCCAGGCCTTGCACAGCGCCACCGCGAGGTCGGGCTCGCGGATCCAGCCGATGCCCAGGCCCGCGGTAGGATAGAGGTAGGCGGTGGTCAGCCCTCCCTCGTCCATGGCGTCGAGCCAGGTGCGCGCGTCAGCCGCCCGGGTCCCCAGGGTCCCGCCCAGCGAGCGGTCCCAGTTGTCCACCGGGTAGAGGGTCGCGGTCCGGTCCACCCACGGAGCCTCCATGTACTTCTTGAGCTGCTCGTCGGTCTCGGTGATGTGCCCGTCCGCATCGATGACTTCGATGTCCCTTGCCATGACTGCCTCCTCGAACGCCGGTTGCAGGCGCCGGCAGCGCCGCCCTGCATGTCCGCTCCGCTCACGCGGAGCCGTTTCCCGAGTGCTCATGCTGCCCCTGCCGACTCTATGGCCGACGGAGGAGCGTTGTCAACCTTTCCTGCTCTTCCGGCCTTCGTGCGGGTAAGGTAGGAGGGAAGGGAGAGCGAAAGGGACCACGCCGTCATTGCTCCACAGACGCCCACTCTGTCATTCCTGCAGACGCCCACCCCCCGTCATTCCCGCAGAAGCCCACCCTCTGTCATTCTCGCAGACGCCCACCCCTCGTCATTCCCGCGAAAGCGGGAATCCATCCACTTTCCTCGCCCTCGTTGTACAAACCTCTCATACAGGGCACCATGGAGTTTGCTCACAAAGTCTGGATTCCCGCTTTCGCGGGAATGACGAGACGGGGCTTTCGCGGGGATGACGGGATGGGGAGTGTCGCAACCCGCACGAATTCCTGAAGCGCCTAGAAACTGTGGGTCTCGCCCTTCTCGTAAGCTGCGTCCGCCCACTCACGGGCGAAGTTCGCGGCCCGCGCCCGAACCTCGTTCCAGGAAAGCCTCATCAGATACGTTCCATGTCGGTTCCGAAGCTGTAGGCCGTTATACGTCGGCTGTGGTTCTCCGAAGCTTGGAAGATCCCAGAACGATGGAGCGCATGCGGCGCCGGGCGGCCTGCCGGATCTCGATTGCGGCGCCCCGGGCGTTCATCTCGGAATCGCGGAACCCCGAGAAGAACCGTTTGGGAATGTGTGGGTTGTTCAGCGTAGCCCCGCGCGCGTTCAGGTACTTCGCCCGCAGCCGTAGTATTTCGAGCATCTTGCCCGGACTGTATCCGTCCGTGACATCCATCTCGGACTCGTACCTGGCTTCCGGCCATTGCCTCTTGTGCAATGCCCGCGCATCGCGCGGACTGTACACACTCTTTTCGCCGCAGATGATGTGGAGGTCCTCCAACGTGAGGCGTTCCGCGGCCCGTTCTCCAATCAGGAAATCCAGGGCGATGTACCGTTCGACTCGGGCGATCCAGCCTTCCATATCGTCCGGGCCCAAGACCAGCAGGCTCTCCATGGTGGCGCCCGACGAATCATAGAACCCGAATACCCACAAGCGCGATCGCCACTTCCGAATGTGCGCGAGGCCAACGTCGCGGGCTGTCGAGACGGTTCTGTTCGTTGTCGATTTCAGTTCCACGGGTACGGCATAGCGCCGGTTCCCATCCGAGAAATCGAAGTAGGCGTCCACTCCGGAGCGGGATTCGCCGGATCTCAGCTCGATGAGTTCGCGCAGCTCCACCTCACGCCTGTCATCCTGAACGGCCATCTCGCGTTCCCATCCACAGATTGCCTTGGGCGTCAAGCAAGGCGTGAGACACCCAGCGCTTGCGCCACCGACTTCGCGAGGGCGTAGCCGACCGGCGGACACACGGAGTTGCCGATCTGTCCAATGACCTGGTATGCGGCGCCCTCGAAGCGCCAGTCTTCCGGAAAGCCCTGAAGTACGGCGCAATCCTGCACGGACAAACGGAAGTGTCCGTTCTCGGGGGGAAACCTCGCTGCGTCGCCGCGACTCCTCTGCACTCCGTTCGGCCAGATATGTAGCCGCTCCCATACCGCTTGGCTGGCCCTGCTGTTCAGGATGCTGGTGGATTTTCGCGGCCCCGTGAAGCCGGAACGAAGCGTCGGCGCGAAGCTGTCGAAACCGATGTCCGGCAACCCCAGCGCCGCGCGGGCGCCGAGGGTTCTGTTTCCGGGCGCAAACAAGTCGTCGCACCTGCCGTGCGTCGGCGAGGGGACGCGAAAGGCGCGGGCGGCTTTCCGGGACCGGAAGCCGACGAAGAAAACGCGCTTGCGCACCTGGGGAACGCCGAAATCCGACGCCAGGAGCCGGAACTTGACGATGTGGTATCGGGGCGCCAGCGGTTGGAGAATCCTGTTGCCGACGTAGCCGTTGAATTTCGCGTCCAGCAAGCCAGGGACGTTCTCGGCCACGAAAGCGCACGGCCTGAGCTTCAGGACCGCGGCCGTGAACGCGGGCCACATGTCGCGGCCGTCTTCGCCGCCCTTTCGCTTTCCGGCGGTGGAGAAAGGTTGGCAGGGCGGGCCGCCGTGAACGATGTCCACACCGCCTTCGAACGAGGCCCCGTCAACTTGGCGGACGTCGCCCGCCAACCCGCTGAACACGCGCCACCCGGGACGGCTTCGCCGCAACGTCGCGCCGCAGATGTCCAGGATGTCGAAGCTGGCGACATGCTCGAATCCGGCGCGCTCGAAGGCCAAGTCGAGCCCGCCGCCGCCGGAGAACAGCGACAGCGCACGCAAGCCATGCAGCTCCTGTTGCGGCATCAGGCGCGCCGGGTCGAGGGTCGGAACATTGACGCCCTTCGCGCCCGCCGCGAGCTTCCCGCAACTCGCCGCCTGCTTGCGCAGCCGCGACCACGCCGAGACGAGACGGTACCATTCACGTTTCTGGTCGGACAGTTCGTAGGGCATCGCTGGTCGGCAGTCGTCCGGGGCGTGGGCCTCCAAACGATCGGCACAGCCTACCACAACTCGTCGCACGAAACCATCTTGAGGATTGTCCAATGCAGGATGGCACTGAAGGGGGTGCGTGATTCCAAAGGGGAATGACACTGGACAGGGGCGGACTTCGGTTCATACTGCAAGGATGAAGACGCTTGGGAACGCCAGGGATTTGCGGACGGTGGAGCAGTTTCGGGAGTTTCTGGAAGGGGTCCGGGCGGTGGCCTTCGAGGTTCCGGGAGGGAAGGCGGAGCGGTATGAGTGGGTGCGGCAGGTGCTGGCCCGGTTCCTGTATCCCACCCTGGGGCGGAGGGACAAGGGGACGGTGGTGCGCTACCTGACGAAGGTGACGGGGTATTCCCGGGAGCAGGTGTTTCGGCTGATCCGGCAGTACGGGAAGACCGGACGGCTAGACCTTCGGCCCCGGAGCCAGGGGCAGAAGTTCACCCGGCGCTACACTGCTTCGGACATCCGGCTGTTGGCGGCCATGGACGAGCGGCACAACACCCCCAACGGCTTGGCGGTCAAGAAGCTGTGCGAGCGGGCCTGCCACGTGTTTCGAGGTGGTGGTGAGCGTGGAGAAGATCAGCGGGCATTACCTGGTTCCGGTCCTGGAGCAACTCGTGGACAGCTTCCCCTTCACCCTCAACGACTTCCACCGCCTCCACACCAACCCCTACCACAACTACCATCGCCCCTGCCTGTTCTCCGAAACCCTCACCGACCCCAGGGGCAAGCAACGGAAACGATACCCCTACCGCCTCTCCATGACCCCCTACGACAAGCTCAAGTCCCTCCCCCACGCTCACTCCTTCCTCAAGCCCGGGGTCACCTTCGAGAAGCTCGACGCTCTGGCACAAGAGATCACCGACAACGAGGCTGCCGAAAAAATGAACCAGGCCCGATCACTGTTGTTCCAAACCATCTCTCAACGGGAGTTCAAAAGGGCCTGACTCCTACACCTTCAGGGCATTCTCCGATTGGAATATGCTCCTTTCCTGCTCTTCCAGCCTTCGTGTGGGTAAGGTAGGAGGGAAAGGGAGAGCGAAAGGGACCACGCCGTCATTGCTCCGCAGACGCCCACTCCGTCATTCCTGCAGACGCCCACCCTGTCATTCCTGCAGACGCCCACCCTGTCATTCCTGCAGACGCCCACCCTGTCATTCCCGCAGACGCCCACCCTGTCATTCCCGCAGAAGCCCACCCCCCGTCATTCCCGCGAAAGCGGGAATCCATCCAGTTTCATCGCCCTCGTTGTACAAACCTCTCATACAGGGCGCCATGGAGTTTTCTCACAAGGTCTGGATTCCCGCTTTCGCGGGAATGACGAGACGGGGCTTTCGCGGGGATGAAGGGATGGGGAGTGTCGCAACCCACACGAATTCCTGAAGCGCCTCACAAGGAACCTCTGGACAATCGAGACATCCAGGATGGACTCCATCACCCTGACCCTCCTATCCCCGTTCGTCCTGAGCGTAGAGAAGCGAAGTCGAAGGACCCGTTTTCCGAAGGAGCGCTTTCCCATGTGGAGAGGGAACTCGAGCCGGAACGGGCCGGACGTTCCACAGGCGTCGGGAGGGTTTGCAGGGTCTCATGGTCCCGTGCCGCGGCGTTTGCGCTTTGGCCGCTTTGCGGCTTCTGCGACAAGGGGGCCCCGGAGACGCTCGTAGAGGGTGAAGAGGTGCTCGACTCGCTCCCGTTCGGACGCGAACGCGGCTCTGCGGTAGAGACGATCGACAGCGCGGTCGAGTTGCCTGTGGGCGCGGCGAAGGTCGGGCGGCGTCAGGTCCGGGGCGTAGAGGTCGGCCGGTGCGGCGCCGGGATGGTTGGCGCGTGCGGCGAGTACGGCGTCCGCGTGGGGCGTCAGGGCTTCGAGGTCCGCTTCCGGAACGGACGGGAGCGGGAAGGTGTTATAGACGAGTCCGATGGAGTAGCGGTAGTCGCTTTTCAGGCGTCCGCCGATGTGCCGCAGCCACGACATGTGCATGGCGGAGGTCAGGAGGGCGAACGTCGACTTGGTGGCGCCTTCGAGGACGAAAACGAGGTCGCTGGGAATGGTCGGCGGTTGCAACCAGCCAATGGGAACGTACTCGCGCCGTTCGGAACTCACCTTGGGGATGACCAGGAACGGGGCGTCGGGGATGACGTTGACGTGGTACAGCGTCGGGGTCTCCGCCAGGGCGCGGGTCGGCGCGCTCTTGCTCCGCTGGCGCAACCCGCGCACCGCGGCCACGCGTTCGCGGAGCGCCGGCTCACGCCGCAGCAACTCCGGCGGCGCATCCCCGAGCCACAGGATCCAGCGGTTCTTGCCGTTGATGTACTCATAGGCGCCGACGTAGGGGCGGATGTACGGTTCCGCGGCCGGGCAGTCATCGAGCAGCGCGGCGCGCGCCTCGGCGTCCAGTATGTAGTGACCGCCATCGATCGGTTTCGATCCGATGACGAGCCGCGGCAGCCCGTTGACCGGCCGTCCTTCCTCCCGCACCACCAGGTGCGGGTTCGCCAGCCCGCCGCCGTCGAACAGGTACGGCGTGATCACCGCGTGGCGGCTTTCGAGGGGCTCGCCCTTCACGTCCTCGTAGGAAAAGAGGCGCTTTTGGGTTGACCCGCGTTCCGCGGCGTCCAGGCCGATGATCGTCACGTGGACGTGCGCCATGCCCCGGGCGTCCGAACCCCAGGCGAAGGTGCGGTGGGCGAAGGCGACCTCCAGGCCATGGCGATCTAACAGGATCGGCCAGAGCTGCGCCGCCTGTTCGCCCTGCGTGATCGAGTTGGTGGCCACGAAGCCGATGCGGGGAGGGAGTCCTCCCGGCTCCACGCGACGGACGTACTCGCCGGCCAGGATGAACCACGCCGCCACGTAGTCCAGCGTGCCCCCGCTGCCGCCCAAGGCCGCGATGCGCCGCACCTGCGCCCGCTGCTCCGGCGATTGGTACTTGGACCCGCCGAAGGGCGGGTTGCCGAACACGTACGAACATTCCTCCGGCGGCAGCACCTCGGCCCAGTCCGTCTCCAGGGCGTCCGCGTTGCGGACGTTCGGTGACTTCTCGATGGGTATCCGCGCGTAGGTCCGTCCGAACTCCAGGCTCAGACGGTTGTTCATGATGTGGTCCATCATCCACAGCGCAGTGCTCGCAATGCGGGCAGGGAACTCCCCGATCTCGACGCCGTGGAACTGGTCCACGTCCACCACCGACAGCACGTCCGCAAGCATCTCGAACTGGCGCTGGCCCGGATTCAGTTCCCGCAGCACTTCGATCTCCAGGGCGCGCAACTCCCGGTACGCGATGATGAGGAAGTTGCCGCACCCGCATGCGGGGTCGAAGAACCGCAGCGCGCCGAGCTTCCGTTGAAAGACGTGGAGGTCGGGAACCCGGCGGCTGTCGCGTCTTGCCTTGAGTTGCGCGAACTCCGCCCGCAAGTCGTCCAGGAACAGCGGCTCGATCACCTTCAGGATGTTCTTCTCCGTGGTGTAGTGCGCCCCCGCGGCGCGACGCTCCACCGGCTCCATCACCGACTGGAACAGCGCCCCGAAGATGGCCGGAGAAATCGCCGTCCAGTCGAACCGCCCGGCGTCGAGCAGGGCTTGGCGCATGGCGGCGTCGAAGTCCGGGATGCGGAGCGGCTCGGCGAAAAGGTCGCCGTTGACGTAGGGAAAGCGGGCCAAATCCTCGTCCAGCTTCGCCTGCCGCCGGTCCTCGGGTGTGTGCAGCACCTGGAACAGCCGGGCCAGCCAGGGGCCGAGGTCGATGCCGTCCGCAGCCGTGCGTTCCTCCACGAAGTCGAGGAAGATGTCCCGGGGCTCGAAGATGCCGGTATCGTCGGCGAAGAGGCAGAAGACCGTGCGCACCAGGAACAGTTCCAGGTCGTGGCCGTCGTAACCTGATGCCTTGAGGGCGTCGTGCAGCCGCGCCACCAACTCGGACGCTTCGACGTTCACCGGGTCCTGGTCCCGGAACGTGCGCCGCTGCACCCCGAGGATGAAGCCGAACTTCTCCACGTTGGCGGGCAGGTCGGCCAAGGCGAAGCGATATTCCTCGCCCTCGTCCCGGTCGAGGAGCTCGAACGTCCGAAAGTCGCAGAGGAGCTGGTAGCGCGGACGGTCCCGCTCCGGGAGCGCGTCGAAGTAGGCGCCCGCCTGCTCCCGCGCCGCAGCCAAGCCGCGGCCGGCGCTCTTCTGCTCCACCAGGAGCACCCCCGGCCAGAACAGGTCGATGAAGCCGCGGGTGTCGTCGAGGCGTCGGACGTGCTCTTCGTAGCGCGCCACCGTGCGCCGCTTGACGCCGAAGATCTCGAAGAAGTCGTTGTAGAAACTGTGGGTCTCGCCCTTCTCGTAAGCCGCGTCCGCCCACTCACGGGCGAAGTCCGCGGCCCGCGCCCGAACCTCGTTCCAGGAAAGCCTCACGGCGCCTTGTTCCTTCTCCCCGGGGGAAAGCGCGCCCTTCGACTTCGCTTCGCTACGCTCAGGACGAACGGGGATGGTCGTTCAGGGTATCCGTAATTGTTCAGAGTGTCCTCCTGGATTCCATCGAGGTCGGCCGCCTTCCTCGACAACCTATAGGCGGCCATCTTTTCGAAGCCGAGCTTCGACTTCCTCCATAATCGCAGGTACGGTTTTATCGCTCACCCCGCTGTCCAAACCCTCTTGAATCGCAGCCTCGAGGGCTTGAACCCTGGCGGATTCCTCCTGATCGCGACGGATCAGTTCACGGATGTACTCGCTGTCGTCAGCGAATTTGCCAGCCGTCGCCTGCGCCTTGATCCACTCATCCTGCTGATCGGTCAGTGTAATGGTCTTGCGTATGTTTCCCATATCACCCCCACATGTTGCCTAGGCGCCACATGCCAGCGCTACCCGCTGTTCGACGTTTCGAGTGAGAAGCCATTCGGACTACTGCCTATCGACGGAACCGATTCCGCTACGACACTTCCGCACCGCGGCTGCGCAGCAGCCTGCCCGAACGCTCCCCGGTGGGGGCGCCGTCCTCCAACGCCACCTGTCCGTTGACGAGGACGGTGCGGATGCCGTCCGCCCGTTGCACCAATCGGGCGGCGCCGCCGGGGAAGTCGTGCGCGAGCTCGGGTTCCTGCGGACCCACCGTATCGGGGTCGAACAGCACCACGTCCGCGGCCATGCCGGGCCGGAGCAGGCCGCGGTCGGCGATGCCGCAGATCTCGGCCTGCATGGAGGTGAGCTTGCGGACGCCCTCTTCCAGGGTGAGGTCGCCGCGCTCCCTCACGTACCGGGACAACAGCATCGTGCAGTAGCCGAAGCCCGCGTCGATGGCCACGTGGGCGCCGGCGTCCGACTGCCCCAGCACGGTGTAGGGGCTCGACACGATGGCGCCCACGGCGTCGGGGTCGCCGTTGGTGTGGGCGGTCTGGAAGCCGGTCTCCAGGTCCTCCGACAGGCACAGGTCCAGGAAGGCGTCCAGCACGTCCTTGCCCTGGGAACGTGCGTAGTCGGCCACGTTCTCGCCCCGAAGACGGGCGTTCTCCTCGCGCGCCGGCTTGACGATATAGACCAGCTCCCAGCGCTTGTGGAAGGCGGCCGGCGTGGGGTCCTCCACGACTTCCCAGCGCAGCTTCTTCCGCACTTCGGGGTCCCGGAACGCGGCCCGGCGCTCCTCCACGGGGCTGAACATGAGGCCGCGCCAAGTGGGGAACTCGTCGAACTCCTGTCCGTCGATGAGGTTGAAGCGGTTGTTGAAGGGCCGGACGTTGGTGTTGGGCCAGGCCCGCGCGCCGCGCTCGAAACCCGCCGCGGCGGCCTCCAGCAGCTCGCGCCACTCGTCCGGCTTGGACCACCGGTGCAGGATGGAGTTCCACACCACCGGACGGCCGGTGCGCAGGGAGAAATCCGCCAACGCCGCCACCCGTTCCGCGCTCTGGGAGGCCGAGCTCATCTGGATCACCCCGCGCCCGAGCTCCGCCAGCACCTGCCCCAGGGCTTCCACCTCTTCCCACTCCGCCAACCGGCTCGGCAACGGCTCGCCGTCCTCACGAAAATGGCGCTCGTTGCGGTTGGTGGAAAACCCCAGCAGCCCCGCCTCCAGGGCCTCTTGCAGCAACGCCTGCATGGAGGCCACCTCGTCCGCGGTGGCCGCCCGCCTTACGGCGTCGTCTCCCATGACGTATTGGCGCAGCGGGCAGTGGCCCACCAGCATGCCCACGTTCAGGGCCGGGCGCGCCGCCTCCACCGCGCGCATGTAACCGGCCATGTCGGTCCAACTCCACGCCACTGCGCGCCGCAGGAGCTCGATGTCCATGCCCTCCACGTGGGAGAAGGTCTGGAGCAGGACGTCCCGGTCCTCGGGCTTGCACGGGGCGAGGCTCAGCCCGCAGTTGCCGGTGACGATGCTGGTGACGCCGTGGTAGCACGAGCTCGTCACCTGGGGGTCCCACAGCAACTGCGCGTCCATGTGCGTGTGGCCGTCGATGAAGCCGGGGGCCGCCACCAGGCCCGCGCCGTCCACCTCGCGGCGAGCGGGGCCGGCCTTGCCCCCCACCTGACTCAGCGTCTCCCCCTGGACGGCCACGTCCCCGGTGTAGCCGGGGCTTCCCGAACCGTCGCAGATGGCGGCGCCGCGAATGACCAGGTCGTAAGCCATGACGAACCCTCCGTAAGCGCGTCCTTCGACTTCGCTTCGCTACGCTCAGGACGAACGGGGTAATTGTTCAGAGTTTCCTTACGGAACCTCTGAACAATCAAGACATCCGGGATGGATTCCCGATTCCCTCACCCTGACGCCCCTATTTCCGTTCGTCCTGAGCGTAGCGAAGCGAAGTCGAAGGACGCGCTCATGCCCTCTGCCTGATTGTTCAGAGGTTCCTTACGATATTTATCCGGCGGCCTGCCGACGGTTGGTCCGCCGCAGGGCGTCCGTTTCAGATGGCCTGTATGACCACGTCCACCAGGGCCGGCTTGCGCTCCTCCTTGACCATCGCCAAGGCCCGCCGGACCGCGGGCTGGATATCCGCGGGATCCTCGATGGGTCCTTCGCCGTACACCCCGAAGGACCGGGCCAGGGCCGCGAAGTCCACCGGGGGCGTTTCCATGCGCATGCCCACGCCCTTGTTCTCCACCGGGCGGCGGCGCGCCAGCGCCACCCGCTCCTGGTGTTCCTCGTCGTTGTAGTAGGTGCGGTTGTTGGTCATGATCATGAGCAGCGGCACGCCGTAGCTGGCCGCGGTCCACAAGGCGGAGTTGGTGAAGAGCAGGTCGCCGTCGCGCTGCAGGTCGATGCACACCGTGCCCGTGTCCCGAAGCCCCAGGGCGGCGCCCACGGACGCGCCCGGGGCATAGCCGAGGCCGCCCCCGCCGTATCCGCCCAGGAACGCGTTGGGCTTCTCCCAGGTCCACAGCCGCCGCGGCCAGCCGCGAAAGGCTCCGGCCACCAGGGTCCAGTCCTCGTCCTCGATGACCTCCCAGACCTCCCGGGCCAGGCGCGGCGGCGAGATGGGGCTTTCGTCCCAGCGCTTCCGGAGCACCGCCTGGCTTTCCTCCCGGATGGCCCGGTGGCGCCGCTCCAGGGCCCGGCTGCGGTCTTCCACCACCGACCGCGCAGGGCCGCCCCGGCGCCGGACCGCTTCGGTGAGGGCCGGCACGAACACATGGGTATCGGCCAGGATGGGCAGGTCCACGGGCGCCAGCTCCATGTACTCGGTGGACCAGCTCTTGATGGCGAAGTCGGCCAAGGTCACGTTGACGATCCGGCAGCCGGGACGGAAGGCCGGCGCGGAGGTCTGGGTGCGTGGGTCGTGGCGGTACAGCGCGCCGAACAGGTCCATGACGTCGAGACCCAGGATGACGTCGGCCTCGGCCACCAGTTCCTTCTCCTTCCCGGTCAGGTCCAGGGGATGGGTGTTGGGGAAGTTGTGGCGCGCACCCCGGTCCACCACCGCCGCGCCCAGGGTCTCCGCCAAATCCACCAGCGACAGCATGGCCTGCGGGCGCCGTCCCAGGTAGTCGGCGATGATCACCGGGTTCTCGGCTTCGGACAACCACGCCGCGGCCTCCTCGATGGCGCCCTGCTCCGCCTGGAGCGGCGCCGGCGGCCGGTAACGGTCCGGCGCGGGGACCTCCATGGCCTCCGGCAGCCGGGCCTCCTGCAGGTCCAGGTCGAAGCAGAGATAGACCGGCCCCCTGGGCTCGGTCATGGCCACCCGGTACCCGCGCAGGATGGAGTTGGACAGCGCTCCCAGGCTCATGGGCTGGTCGTCCAGCTTGACGATGTCCCGGACGAAGTTGCCCTGCACCAGCGCGGTGTGGATCCAGTCGATCCACGGCCGCCTCCGGGTGGCGTCCATGGGTCCGGTGCCCCCCAGCACCAGCACCGGGACCTTGTCGCACCACGCGTTGTAGATGGCCATGGCCGCGTGCTGCAAACCCACCACGTCGTGCACGATGGCGGCCATGGGCTCGCCCGTGGCCTTGGCGTAGCCGTGGGCCAGGGACACGGCGATCTCCTCGTGGCAGCAGACGATGATCTCCGGGTCCTTGTTGCGGTTGTAGTTCACCAGGGAATCGTGGATGCCGCGAAAGCTCGCCCCCGGGTTCAAGGCCGCGTACTTGACGCCCAGGGCCTTGAGCAGTTCGACGATCACGTCGGAGCCGTATTCCGCCATGTCCCCTCCCCTTCCGCTTCAGCGGCAGCCGGTCACTGTCCGCGCCATTGGGGCGGGCGCTTCTCCACGAAGGCCCGGGCCCCTTCCTTGATGTCCTCGGTGGTCCTGAGCAGCGCCGACAGGTCGGTCTCCAGCCGCAGGCCGTCGTCCAGGGACATCTCGTAGCCCTCGCGCACCGCCTCCTTGGCGAACACCACCGCCACCGGCGCTTGGCGCGCGATGGCCCGGGCGTATTCCTCGGCCGCGGCCATGAGCCCTTCCCGGGGCGCCACCCGGTTGACCAGCCCGATGCGGAGGGCTTCTTCGGCGTCGATGACCCCGCCCGTGAGGATCAGCTCCAGGGCCTTGCCGAGCCCCACCACCCGGGACAGGCGCTGGGTCCCGCCGCTTCCGGGGATCATGCCCCGGGACACCTCCGGCAGACCCAGCCTGGCGCCTTCCACCGCCACCCGGATGTCGCAGGCCAGCGCCAACTCGCAGCCGCCGCCCAGGGCGTAGCCGTTGATGGCCGCGATGACGGGCTTGGGGAGCCGGGCGATCATCTCCGTGTCGCTGACCTCCAGCTTCTGCTGCCGGGCGGCCACCACGCCGGTCTTCTCCCGGGCCGCCTCCTTCAGGTCGCGTCCGGCCGAGAACGCCCTCTCGCCGGCGCCGGTCAGGATCACCGCCCGCACTTCCGGGTCCGCCCGAACCACCGTCACCGCGTCGATGAGCTCCTCGCGCATGCGCCGGTTGCGGGCGTTCAGCGCCTCGGGCCGGTTGAGGGTCACGTAGGCGATGCCGTCCTTCCTCTCGAACTCGATGGCTTGGTAGTCCATGGTCCTCCTCGATCCTGTCCGCACGGTCTCCGGATCAGCCGCGCCGGTCCAGCGGCTCGAACGCGAGACCCTCCGGGCCCACGTACCGGGAGTTGGGCCGGAACAGGCGGTTGTGCTCCATCTGCTCCATGACGTGGGCGCACCAGCCCGCCACCCGGCTCATGGCGAAAATGGGCGTGTTGAGGCCCACCGGGATCTTCATCATGTAGTAGATGGGAGCGGCGTAGAAATCGACGTTGGGGAACAGGTTCTTCTCCCGCCGCATGACGTCCTCCACTGTGGCGCAGACGTCGCTCCACCGGCTGTCGTCGATATGCCGGCCGAGCAACCCGCCCCACTTCTTCGCCAACTCCACCCGGGAGTCCGCGGTCTTGTAGATGCGGTGGCCGAACCCCATGACGCGCTCCTTCCGCCGCAGGCTCTCCTGCACCCACGCTTCGGCCCGGGCGGGGTCGCCGATCTCGAGGAGCACCTCCATGGCCTTTTCGTTGGCGCCTCCGTGGAGCGGCCCCTTGAGCGCGGCGACCGCGCCCACCACCGCGCCGTAGAGGTCGGACAGGGTGGAGGCGATGACCCGGGCCGTGAAGGTGGAGGCGTTGAACTCGTGCTCCATGTAGAGGATCAGCGTCACCTCCAGCACTCTGGCTTCGAACTCGTCCGGACGCTCCCCCCGCAGCATGTAGAGGAAGTTGGCCGCATGGTCGAGCGCCGGGTCCGGCGCAACCGGGTCGAGACCCCGGGAGAGCCGGTGGAGCGCCGCCACCGCCGTGGCCGTCCGGGCGAGCAGGCGGGTGGCCTTGCGCAGGTTGGCAGGGCGCGAATCATCCCCTGCATCGGGGTCGTGGAGGGCCAGCGCCGATACCGCGGTGCGCAGCGCGTCCATGGGGACGGCGTCCGACGGGAGCAGCGCGAGGCCGTCCATCACGCCCGCGGGCAACGCCCGGTTGGACTTCAACTCCGCATCGAAGGAATCCAGCTCCGCCCGGGTGGGAAGCCGGCCGAAGAGCACCAAGTGCGCCGCCTCCTCGAAGGCCGCCTGCTCTGCGAGCTCGTGCACGTCGTAGCCGCGGTAGAGCAGCCGGCCCTCCTCGACGCGCAGCGCACAGATGGCCGTCTCACCCGCCACCACCCCTTCCAGTCCGGCCTTGACCTCTGACATGGTTCCTCCCCGAGGATGCCCGCCCGGTTGGCGTTCCGGCGCTCCGTTCCGCTGGACTCGCTACCGGAAAGCTACTCCAATCGCAAGGTCCGTTCAACCGGGGAGCGGCGCCCGTTTCCCTGTTGAAATGGCCCGCCCGCTGGTCTATCGTAGCGTCCGGCAAACGGGAAGGTCTTTCTGTCCAACGAGGAAGGAGAACGGAAATGGCTCGACGAATGGCATGGATGGGACTCTTCATGGCGGCGTTGCTGGCGGTCGGGAGCGCGGCCGGAGCGAAGTCGTTCTACGAAGGCAAGACGGTCAAGATCGTGTCGGTACACTCGCCGGGGGGCGGCTACGACACCTACTCCCGCCTCTTCGCGCGCCACCTGGGCAAGCACATCCCCGGCAAGCCCAACGTCATCGTCATCAACATCCCGGGGGCCAGCGGTCTCATCGGCACCAACTACGTCTATAACGTGACCAAGCCGGACGGCCTCGCGCTGGTGCAGCCCAGTTGGGGCGTGGCCCAGGCCCAGTACCTGGACTTCCCCGGGATCAAGTACGACGTCACCAAGTTCATCTGGCTGGGACTGGCCAACAGCGGCCCCATCACCGCGGTGGTGCGCAAGGACTCCCCCATCCGGACCATGGACCAGTGGCTCGACCCCAAGACCAAGCCGTTGATCTTCGGCTGCACGTCGCGCAACAGCCTGACCTGCAGCATCCCCTTGGCCATGAACGACATCTTCGGCAAGACATCCGAGATCGTGGCCGGCTACAAGGGCACCGCGCCCATCCGCGCAGCGCTGCTGCAGAACGAGGTGGACGGCCTCACCGGATGGAGCTGGGACTCGGTGAAGTCCACCGGCATGTCCCTGCTCGACGACGGCGAAGCGAAGATCATCGCCTACCTGGACTACAACCGCCACCCGGAATTGGAGGAACGAAAAGTGCCGTTCCTGAACGAGAGGATCACCAAGCCCGCGGACATCGCGTTCATGAAGGTCCTGCTCCTGCCCGCGGCCATGCTGCGGCCCTGGGCCGTGCCCCCGAAGACGCCCGGCGACAGGGTGGCGGTCCTGCGGAAGGCCTTCGAGGCCACGCTGGAGGACCCCGAGTTCCTGGCCGACGCCAAGCGGACGCGCCTGGACATCAACCCCAGGAGCGGCAAGTACCTCACCGACCTCATCGCCAACATGAAGACGCAGATGACGCCGGAGGTGGTGAGCCGCACGCGGAAGATCATCGGCCTGGACAAGTAGGAGGCGGTCATGTCGAACCTGTCGGGGAAGTACGCCATCGTCGGCGTGGGCGAGACCAGGGTGGGCAAGCGGCCCGAGGCCACCACCAACTCGCTTCACCTGGAAGCGATTCGCGCCTGCCTGGAGGACGCCGGAGTCCGGGCCTCGCAGGTGGACGGTTTCCTTACCAACCAGCCGCTCACGGACGCCCATCGGAGCTATGCGGTGCGCCTGGCGCACATGGCCGGCATCGATCCCAGCTACGCCACGGACCTGGCCCTGGGGGGCGCCACGCCCATCGCCATGATCCAGAACGCGGTCATGGCCATCGAGTCGGGCATGGCCAACTACGTGGTGTGCGTCCACGCGCGCAAGCGGGCGACGCCGGACCCCACGCCCGGGTACCCCATCCGCAGCGGCGATGAGCACTGGGAGCAGCCCTGGGGCCATTTCTCCGCGGTGGCCAACCACGCGTTCGCGGCCACGCGCCACATGCACGAGTTCGGCACCACCAGCGAGGACCTGGGCCAGATCGCGGTGTCCACGCGCAAGCACGCGTGCATGAACCGGAACGCCGCCATGCAGAAGCCCATGACCATCGAGGACCACCAAGCGTCGCGCATGATCGTGGCGCCGCTGCACCTGTTCGACTGCTCGCTGGAGTCGGACGGCGGGGCCGCCCTGCTGGTGACCAGCCTGGAGCGGGCCAGGGACCTGCCCAGGAAGCCGGTGCTGGTGTTGGGCATGGGGCAGCACCACCCCCATTCCAGCGTCATGGACGCGCCCACCCTCACCACGTTGGGAAGCCGGAAATCGTCCGAGCTGGCCTACGGCATGGCGGGCCTCGGACCCGGGGACATGGACTTCGCCCAGATCTACGACTGCTTCACCATCACCACGATGATCACCATCGAGGACTACGGTTTCTGCGGCAAGGGCGAGGGCAAGGACTTCGTCAAGGACGGCCGCATCGAGGTGGGCGGCGAGATCCCGGTCAACACCCACGGCGGGCTGCTTTCCCAGGCCCACCTGGAGGGGATCATGCACGTCACCGAAGGCGTCAAGCAGCTACGCGGCAACGAGGTGGAGCCCGAGCGGCAGGTGCATGGCGCCCGAACGGGCATCATCAGCGGCCACGGCGGCAGCCTGTGCATGCACGCCTCACTGGTACTGGGGGTACAATGAGCAAGCCACAGCAGGCGCACGACAAGCGCGGGCGCGCGGCGCCGCGCAACGAACCGTTCCTCGCGGAGGTGGAGGCCAAGCCCTTCTGGGACAACCTGAAGGAGCACAGGCTCACCGCGCAGCAGTGCAACTCGTGCCGGACGTACTTCCACTTCCCGCCCCAGGCCCTGTGCGCCAAGTGCCTTTCGTCCGACAACGAATGGGTCCCGGTGAGCGGCAGGGGCACGGTCTATTCCTTCGTCACCTACCATCGCGCGTGGCACCCAGACTACCAGGACCGGATCCCCTACAACGTGTCGCTCATCGACCTGGAAGAGGGACCCCGGCTGGTGAGCAACGTGGTGGACATGGCGCCGGAAGACGTGAAGGTCGGCATGGCGGTGGAGGTGGTCTTCGAGGACCACGAAGAGTACACGCTGCCGAAGTTCAGGCCGAGGTCCTAGCCGCCCGGGGCTCGGCCGGACCGGAGCCGCGGCGTCCGGGCCGCGGAGCGGGCCGGCGCGGCGCATTCCCACACATGGAGGGAACCATGGCTTATACGGCGCAGGGGCGCACCAAGGACTTTCCGGTCTTCGACTGCGACAGCCACATCCACGAACCCCGGGAGGTCTGGGACGAGTACATACCGGAGAAGCAGCGGGCGTTCGCCAAGCAGCACTTCTACCGGGACATGGACCGGCTCGTGATGGTCCTGAACGGCCGCGTCAGCTACGGCAACCCCAAGACCTACACCTATCCCGGACAAGGCTGGCACCCGGGAATGAACAAGAAGATCCTGGGGTCCATCCCGCCCAGCGACCCCCGATGGGACCGGGAGGTCGGCCGCAACGCCAGCCAGCGCGACCCCCAGGTGCGCCTCCGGGACATGGACGCGTCGGGCATCGACCAGGTCATGGTGTTCCCCTCCACCTTCGTGCGCATGCCCCTGGTGAGGAACGCGGAAGCGGCGCGCATCTGCGCCGCCGCCTACAACGACTGGGTCAACGACTATTGCGCCGCGGACCGCAGGCGGCTGTTTCCGTGCGCGGTGCTGCCCGTCCAGGACGTGGGGCACTCGGTCCGGGAGCTCCGCCGGGCGGCCAAGATGGGCTTCAAGTCCGCGGTGGTCCGGCCGGTGATCGTCAACGACCGCTACCCCACGTTCCCCGAGTTCGACCCCCTGTGGAAGGAGTTCGAGGAGTTGGGCATGGCCCTGGGCATGCACACCTTCCCGTCCGGCGGCGAGGCGGTGACCGAGGCCATGGCGGAACGCATGTCGTCCGGCACCCGGGGCCAGAGCAGCGCCCGGCGCTCGCCCTTTACCGCCCACGACGTGCACGTCTATTCGCCGGGACAATTCGTGGAGAACATCATGCGGAGCATGGGATCGGTGCAACCGGGCTCCGAGTCCCTGAGCTTCATCAGCGAGGCCCAGACCTGGACCATGGTGGCGCTGCTCACGGGATGGCTGGAGAAGTTCCCCCGCCTCCGGGTTGCCATCCTGGAATCCAACTCCAGTTGGCTGCCCCTGGTCCTGGAGAAAGCCGAGACCTACCTGGACCTCTACCGCTTCGTGCGGGAGCAGGCCAAGCCGCCCCAGAAGGTGGCCGACCCGCGGGAGACCTTTGCCCGGCAGTGCTTCATCGCCTTCGAGAGCGACGAGGACGTCACCCTCCGGCTGTGGGACCTCTTCGAGGACATCGGCCTGTGGTCGTCGGACATGCCGCACCACGACGCCTCCGACACCTGGGAGGCGGTGGACAACATGAACCGCCACGGGGTCCCCCGGGAAGCGCAGGAAAAGCTGCTTGGCGGCAACGCCCGACGGCTCTACGGCATCGAGCCGGAACTGTTCGTGACCGAGGCGCCCGCGGAGTACACGCCGGTCAACATCGTGCCGCGCTACGCCGGGTAGCGGCGGCGGGCAGGCAGCCGGGACTTTCCGGTTCCTTGACCCTGGGTGCTTTTCGGTTGTAAGCAACGCTCGAAAGTGGAAAGGAGACCGGACAGATGACGGAAAGGGTCAAGATCAACGTGGAGAGCGCCGAGGCGGTGCTCGGGCTGCACTGGTTCGTGGCGCAGGAAGAGGGGCTCTTCGAGGAAGAGGGCATGGAGGTGGAGATCTTCCTGCCCGGGGTCCGCGAGACCCGGTTCGACCGGGACGACCCGCGCAGGACCGACCACCGGCTGGTGAAATCCACCAACTACCAGTTCCTGTACGAGCAGAAGAAGGTGGACATCTACCGCGCGTGCTCGTGGGGGCAGGTGCGGCGGGCCTACGACAGCGAGCGGCGCAGCCCCATCTGGACCAAGCGCCCGGCGGTGGTGTGCCAGGGCGTTTACGTCCTCCCGGACTCCCCGGTGAACGCGCCCATGCAGCTCGCGGGCAAGAGCGTCGGGGTCCAGTACCACCAGGGATCCCACTACCACACGCTGTCCATGCTCGAAGGCTTCCTCGGCCGGGACGAGATGAACGTGGTCCACGCGGGCACGGTACGGGAACGGTTCGAGGCGCTGGAGAACCGCGAGGTGGAAGCGGCCACGCTCATGGAGCCGTGGATCGCGCTGGCCGAGAAACGCGGGTACAAGAAGCTCGTGGAGGGCCACTACCTGGGGGTGGAGAACGGCCCCGCGGACATGGACCCCGACCTGCTCAAGGGCATGCTGCGGGCCATCCGGAAGTCGGTGGCCTACATCAACCGGAACCCGAAGAAGTACATCAAGCACCTGCTGGCCGAGATCCCCGAGCGCTACGCCAGGGAGCTCGCGCCGGACGACTTCTACCTGCCGCGGCTGCGCTACGTGGACCCGGAGCCCTACACCGAGGAAGAGTTCGAGCGCCAGTACAAGTGGATGCTGACCTGGGACCTGATCCCCCGGGACGCGGAGTACGGCGAGCTGGTGTGCAACGTCACCGTGTAGGCGGGCGGAACCGCGGGCCCGGGCGTCAGGGCTGGGCGGGCCGTGACGCCCGGGCCTTCTCCATCGCCTCCCACACCCGCTCGGGGGTGAGCGGCAGGTGGTCGAAGGTGCAGCCCAGGGGCGCCAGCGCGTCCTCCACCGCGTTGACGATGGCCGCGGGCGCGGGGATGGCGCCCCCCTCCCCCACCCCCTTCATGCCCAGGGGCGTGTACGGCGACGGCGTCACCAGGTGGTCCATGCGCACGTCCGGGATCTCCACCGCGGTGGGCTTGAGGTAGTCCACGAAGGTGGTGGCCTTCAGGTTCCCCTGCTCGTCGTAGTCGAACTCCTCGTACAACGCCGCACCGATGCCGTGGGCGGTGGCGCCCTGCACCAGTCCTTCCACGATGGCCGGGTTGAGCACCGTGCCGCAGTCGTGCACCACCGCGTACTTGAGGATGGCGACGCCGCCGGTGTCGGGGTCCACCTCCACCGTGACCGCGTGGGCGGCGTTGCTGGCGAACAACTGGTTCCGCACCCGCCGCTGCTCGTCCGGGACGTTGGCGATGTCCGGCTTGTAGTAGAACCGCCCCTCCAGCCCGGGCTCCATCCCCGGGGGGAGCGACAGCAGGTCGCGGTAGGCCACGAAGGCGAGCTCGGCCAGGGTCTTGCCGTCCTCGGGACGGGCGCGGGAGCGCACGCCCCCGTCCGCCAGCTCCAGGGCGTCCGCGGGCGCCTGCAGCAGGTGCGCCCCGAGCTCCAGGAGCTTGCTCCGGACCTTGCGGGCGGCCCCGAGGATGGCGCCCACGTCGGTGCCGGCGAACTTGTTGGAGTAGTTGCCGGTGGCGTAGAGCCACGGGCCGGCCTGGGAGTCGAAGAACGGCGACACCCGGACCAGGTCCATGGGCACGCCCAGCTCGTCGGCGACGATCTGGGCCGCGGCGGTCTCGTGCCCCTGGCCGCTGCCCACGTCGCCCAGCAGCACCAGGATGCTGCCGTCGTGCTCCACCCGCACCATGGCGGCTTCGGCCGCGCCCGAAGCGTTCCGCTTGCCCGAGGAGAGGATGTACGCCGACGCGTTGGAAGTGCTGGGCTCCAGGCCCAGGGCGAGACCCAGGCCGAGGAACCGGCCCCGGTCCCGGGCCTCCCGCTGCTCCCGCAGGAACTCCTCGTAGCCGATGAGCGGCAGCAGCTTGTCCAGGGAGCCGCCGAAGTCGCCGCTGTCGATCAACGCGCCGCTGGGTCCGGTGTAGGGCATGGCCTCCGGCGGCACCAGGTTCCGCCGCCGCAACTCGATGCGATCCACTCCGGTCTCCCGGGCCAGGTAGTCCATCATCCGCTCCATGGCCAGGCACATGAAGGGCTTGCCGATGCCCCGGTTGGCCCCGGACGGACACTTGTGGGTCATCACCGAGTTGACCTCGTAGCGGGCCACCGGGATGCGGTAGCAGTTGGTCAGGTTGCCGAGCTTGAGGATCGAATGGACCGTGGGGTTGAGGACGTTGGCCCCTTCGTCGGCCACGTCCCGCACCTTCAGGCCGAGTATGCGGCCGTCCCGGTCCAGGGCGGCCTCCAGGTCCATCACGCCGTTGCACGCGTGGACCAGCGCCATGAGGTTCTCGCGGCGGTCCTCCAGGTACTGCACCGGCCGGCCGCCGCTCAGCCTGGACAACAGGGCCGCGACGATCAGGTACTGGGCCTTGCGCTTGTTGCCGAAGCCGCCGCCCACGTCCGGGGTGACGAAACGGATCTGGGCGTGGGTGAGGCCCAGGCTGTGGGCCACGATAGGCATGGCCTGTCCCGGCCGCTGGTCGTTGGACCAGACGGTGAGCTGCCCGCGGCGGTGGTCGTACACCGCGGTGCAGCCGAAGGTCTCCAGCGCGGTGGAAGAGTACCGCTGGATGTGGAAGCGCTTCCCGATTACCCGGTCCGCGGCGCGGAAGGCCCCTTCCACGTCGCCGTAGTCGAAACGGTCCCGCCACATGAGGTTGGTCCCCATGGACTCGAACAGCAGCGGCGCGTCCGGCTCCATGGCCGCCTCGGGGTCCACCGCCGCGGGCAGGGGCTCGTACTCGACCCGGACCTTCTCCAGCGCGTCTTCCGCCAGGTAACGGCTCGCCGCGGCCACCGCGGCCACGGGCTCGCCCACGTGGGTCACCTTGCGGTAGGCCAGGCAATAGGCGTCGAGCCGGGCGGGGATGGGGACCAGGGAGCGCAGCGGCTCGGTCATGCGGCGTGCGTCCTCCCCGGTGAGGCCGCACGCCACCCCGGGGGCCCGCAGCGCCTCGCCCATATCGACCCGCAGGATGCGCGCGTGGGCGTGGACGCTGCGCAGCATCGCCACGTGGAGCATGTCGGGGAACTTCATGTCGTCGATGTAGGTCCCCTTGCCGGTGGCGAACCTCAGGTCCTCGCGCAGCGGGACCCGCCGGCCCTTCCATTGCCTCGATGCCGTTTCCATGCCCGAAGGTCAGCCTTTCGGAACGTCTGCACGATGCCGGCCCTCCCCGGGAAAGCGCGTCCTTCGACTTCGCTACCCTCGGGACGAACCGAACGGTCGTTCAGCGTCTCCTTTCGTTCGCGGCGATTTGCGGCGCCGCGGCGCGCACCGCCCGGACGATGCCCGTGTAGCCGGTGCACATGCACAGGTTGCCGGACAGGGCCTCGCGGACCTGCGCCTCGGTGGGGTCCGGACAGCGCTTCAGCAGGTCCACCGCGGCCAGCAGCATGCCCGGAGTGCAGAAACCGCACTGGAGCGCGTGATGGTCCACGAACGCCTGTTGCAGCGGACTGATCCCCTCGCCGCTGCCGAGGCCTTCGACCGTGACGACCTCGTGGCCGTCCGCCTGCACCGCGAACAGGATGCACGACCGCACCACCTCGCCGTCCATCAACACGGAGCAGGCGCCGCACACGCCGTGCTCGCAGCCCACGTGGACGCCGGTGAAGCCCGCGTCCTCCCGCAGGAAGTCGGCGAGGGTCTTGCGCACGTCCACCTCCGCGGCGCAGGGCGCTCCGTTGACCGTCACCGAGACGGCGCGTCTGCGGGTCGGGTCCGTCACCGGCTGCTCCATCGCTCCAGCGCCTTGGCCACCCCGCGCTTCACCAGCACCCCGGCCAGGCGCCGCTGGTAGTCGGTGGCGTCGTCACGGGTCGCCAGGGCCGCGGCCTCGGTTTCCGCGGCCCGGCCCGCCTCTTCCGCCAGCTCGCGCTGCGCGGCCCGGTCCGTGCGGGCCACCCGGGACCCGGCCACCAGCCGCTCCACCGCGTCGAGCCGCGAGGGCGTCCACGCCGGACCGGCCGCGGCCACCCGCGCGCCGGTGCAGCGGCGGTCGCCGTCCAGCACCACCGCGGCCGCGGCCAGGGCGAAGTCGCCGTGCCGGCGGCTGAACTCCACGAAGCTGGCGCCCCGCGGCGCCGCGGCCGCCGGGACCCTGACCTCCACGAGCAGCTCGCCGGGGGCCAGCGCGGTCTCGTAGGGGGCCAGGAAGAAGTCCCGGGCCCGCGCCACCCGCTCGCCCCGGGGGCCGGCCAGCACGAACTCGGCCTCCAGCGCGGTCATGGCGCAGGGGAGCTCGGCCACCGGGTCGGCATGGGCGAGGCTGCCGCCGATGGTGCCGCGGTTGCGGACCGCGGGATGGCCCACCTGGACCAGGGCCTCCACCAGGAGCGGGCAGCGCTCCGCCAGCAGGGGCGAGAACTCGGCCTCGCGCTGCCGGGTCATGGCGCCCAGGCGAAGCCGTGCGCCCCCCGCTTCGTGGACGCCCCCTTCGTGAGCGCCTCCGTCGTGAGGGTCCGCTTCGTGAGGGTCCGCTTCGTGAGGGTCCGCTTCGCGGATGTAGGACAGCCCCTCCACCCGGTTGAGGTCCACCAGCGCATCCGGACGGGCAAGGCGCAGGTTGAGCAGCGGCGCAAGGCTCTGTCCGCCGGCGAGCACCCGGACGTCCCCGGACAGGTCCCGCAGGAGATCCAGAGCCTCGGGCAGCGACCGGGGGGAGTGGTAACGGAAGGGCGGCGGTTTCATGACGGGTGCCGGGGCGCGTGCGGCGGCGCCGGGTACGGGAAGCTACCGTAGCGTCCCGCGGCAACGGTCGTCAAGCGGCGCCCGAAACGCCGGGGCCGCAGCCCCTCGTTCGCCTGTCCGGTTTGCCTATCCGGGCGGTATCGGCTACAGCGGACTGCATCCTCCCGAGACCCGAAGCGATGCGCCCCGAAATCGTCCCCATCATCTCGGCCATGGGCTGGGCCGTGGACTCCATCTTGGTGCGCCGGGGCGCGCGCGCCTCCAGCGTCCTCAGCGCGGCTTTCCTCAGCTACGTGGCCACCGCCGTGCTGATGTGGTCCTACGTGGCGCTCCGCTACCCCTTGTCCGTGGTCCGGTCCCCCGCGGCCTTCTACTTCATGGCCAGCGGCACGCTCCAGCCCCTGCTGGCGCGGATACTGCTCTACATCGGCATCGAACGCCTGGGGGTGGCCCGGGCCATGCCCCTTCGCGGCACCGGACCGCTCTTCTCCGTGGCGGTCGCGGTGCTCTTCCTGCACGAGCGGCCCACCGCGCCGGTCTATCTCGGAGCGCTGCTCATCGTCGCCGGAGGGTGGATGGTCCTCTACCGGAGGGGCGCCGCCGCGGGCGACTGGCGGCTCGTGGACGCGCTCTATCCCATGGCCGGGGGGTTGCTGGCCGGGGTGTCCCAGAACTTCCGCAGGGCGGGGCTGCTCATCCTGCCCAACCCGTTCGTCGGGGGCGCGGTGACCACGGGGACCTCCCTCACCATCTTTGCCCTGTACCTCTGGATCAAGCGGCAGTTCCCGGTGGTGGCGCCGAGCCGGGAAAGCATGCCCTACTTCCTGCCCGCGGCGTTCGTCTCGGCCGGCTCGCAACTCCTCGTGTTCGTCTCCCTGAGCCTGGGCGAGGTCTCGGTCATGGTCCCCCTGCTCAATACCACGCCCCTCTTCTCGCTCTTCTTCAGCCTCGTCTTCCTCCGGGACCTGGAGAAGGTCACACTCAACGTCGTCCTCGGGGCCCTGTCCCTCCTCGGCGGCGCCGTCCTCATCACCGGCCGGTAGCGGCTCGCGCCCGGCCGGCAAGGGCGCGCAACCGCCGACGCCGCCACGCCCGCCGGGGGCCGCGGTCCGTCGCGTCGTTCCGCGGACTCGATTGACAGGGCCGAAATCCTTGGGTTAACTTCCCCTTGAACAGAGAAAATCCACGACATGGACTAAAGTCACGGGAAAAAGTACCGATCAAGGTCAAGAGGACGAAACAGGACGCATGAAGGGAAGGCCCCGAAGATGAGCAACGAGATACTGACCATGATCGGCCTCGGAATCGCCCTTGGCCTGTTCCTCTGGCGAATTACCGGACGACTCGATACCAGGATCGACCGACTCGATACCCGCATCGACCGACTCGATACCCGCATCGACCGGATCGACAACAGGATCGACCGGCTCCAGGAACAGGTCAACGAGTTGCGGAAGGACGTCCACAACCTGGCGCGGGAGTTCTCCGAACTGCGAGGGGAGATCCGAGGCAGCCACGCGTGACGAAAGGCGGTCGGAAACCGGGCCGCGCGGTTCCGGTCTCCCGCGGCGCCGGAACGCCTCCGCGGGCCGGGCCGGGTCGAGGGGACGAAGCCGGACGCATGAAGGGAAGGCCCCGAAGATGAGCAGCGAGATACTGACCATGATCGGCCTCGGAATCGCCCTCGGCCTGTTCGTCTGGCGAATCACCGGACGACTCGACACCAGGATCGACCGGCTCGACAACCGGATCGACCGGCTCCAGGAACAGGTCAACGAGTTGCGGAAGGACGTCCACAACCTGGCGCGGGAGTTTTCCGAACTGCGAGGGGAGATCCGAGGCAGCCACGCGTGACGAAAGGCGGTCGGAAACCGGGCCGCGCGGTTCCGTCTTCCGCGGCGCCGGAACGTCTCCACGGGCCGGGCCGGATCGAACGGACGAAACAGGACGCATGAAGGGAAGGCCCCGAAGATGAGCAGCGAGATACTGACCATGATCGGCCTCGGAATCGCCCTCGGCCTGTTCGTCTGGCGAATCACCGGACGACTCGACACCAGGATCGACCGGCTCCAGGAACAGGTCAACGAGTTGCGGAAGGACATCCACAACCTGGCGCGGGAGTTTTCCGAACTGCGAGGGGAGATCCGAGGCAGCCGGGCGTAAGGGGAGACGGTCCCGCAACTAGTCCACGCGGTTCCGCCTGTGGCCGCGGCGGAACGCCTGGACGTTCTCGAACACTTCGTCCATCAGCCGCTGGCGCGTCTCCCGCGCGGCCCAGGCGCAGTGGGGGGTTACCAGGAGGTTGTCCAGCCGGGCCGCCGCGGCCATCATCGGATGGCCTTCGTCCGGCGGCTCCTGCGAGATGACGTCGAGGGCCGCGCCCGCGAGCCGGCCCTGCTCCAGCGCCTCGATCAACGCCGCCTCATCCACCAGGCCGCCGCGGGCGGTGTTGACCAGGTAGGCGGTGGGCTTCATCAGCGCCAGGGTGCGCCGGTTGACGAGCTCCGCGGTGAGCGGCGTCAGCGGGCAATGCAGGCTCACGAAATCGGCCTGCCCCAGCACTTCCTCCAGGGGCAGGCGGTCCGGCCGGCGCCGTCGGTCCCCCACCCGGTCGGCCAGCGCCACCTTCATGCCGAGGACCCGGGCCGTCTCCGCCACCTTGCGCCCGATGGCGCCGTACCCGACGATCCCCAGCACGCGCCCCCGCAGCTCGAAGCTCGGGTAGTCGTGCCGCGTGAAGGTCGTGCTCTCCTGCCAGCGGCCCATGCGCGTGCCCTGGGCGTACCGGGCCGCCTGGGTGGCCAACTCCAGGATCAGCGCCAGGGTGAACTGCGCCACCGCCGCGGCGGCGTAGCCCGGCACGTTGCACACCGCGATCCCGAGTTCCCGGGCGCACCCGACGTCCACGTTGTCGGTGCCCGTGGCCCCCACCGCGATGAGCCGGAGACCCCGGGCCGAAGGATGCTCCAACCGTTCCCGGTCGAGGACGAACTTGTTCACCACCACGACCTCGCAACCGGCGAGCCGTTCGGGCAACTCGGCCGCGTCCGTCAGCTCGTGCGCCGCGCACTCGCCGGCTTCCTCGAACCGGGCGAGGGAGACGACGCCGAAAGTGGCCGCGTCCAGGAAAGCCGTGCGGAGCGCCCTCACCGCGGCCCCCCGGGAGCCTTGGCCCGTTCCCACGCCCGGTCTAGCTCCTCCGGCGACGCCTCGCCCACCGTCCTGCCCCGGCCCGCGAGCTCGCGCTCGACCCGGGCGCAGCGCTGCTGGAACCGTTCGACCGCGCCGGCCAGGGCCTCTTCCGCCTGCACCTCCAGGAACCGGCCCAGGTTGACCACAGAGAACAGCAGGTCCCCGAGCTCCGCCTCCACGCGCCCGGCCTCGCCGCTCCCCGCCGCCTCCCGGAGCTCCTCCAGCTCTTCCTCGACCTTGCGCCAGACCGGCTCCGCGTCGGGCCAGTCGAACCCCGCGCCCGCGGCCTTGTCGCCGGTCCGCTGGGCCCGGGCCAGGGCCGGCATGGCCCGGGGCACGGAAGTGAAGAGGGAGCGCCCCTGCCCGCGGCTCCCGGGCTGCTTCTCCATGGCCTTGATCTTCTCCCAGTTCCGCAGCACCGCGTCGGCGTCCTCGGCGCGCTCGCCGCCGAACACGTGGGGATGCCGCCGCACCAGCTTGTCCCGCAGGCCGGCCATCACCCCCTCGACCGCGAACCGCCGCTCCTCCTCCGCAATCCGGGAATGGAACAGCACTTGCAGCAGCACGTCGCCCAGCTCTTCCCGGATGGCGTCGTCGTCGCCCCCGTCGATGGCCTCCAGGAGCTCGTAGGTTTCCTCCAGCGCGTAGCGCTTCAACGACGCGTGGGTCTGCTCCCGGTCCCAGGGGCACCCGCCTTCGCCCCGCAGACGGGCCATGACCCCCACGAGCTCTTCGAACAACTCCCCGGCGCTCCCGTCCTTGCCGCGGCTCACGAGACCTCCGTCCGGCCGCCGCAACGGCCGCTAGGTTCCACGGGGAGCGCCCACCCATCCGGTGTCGGACACGTCGATCTCCTGGTCGTCGGGGCCGGTCACCTTGACCTCGAAGTAGGACTGGGGATGGGACGGGTCGCCGGGGGTCAGCCGCGCCAGATCCGTGAGCCGCCCGCCGCCGAGCTCGGACACCCGCTCCACCGTCTTCTCCAGGTCGTCCACCTGGAAACCGAAATGGTCCACCCCCGCGGGAGATGAGGGGGTCTTGAGGTCCAGGATCGCGAAGTTCACGTGGCCGTCGGAGAGATAGACGCCGGCCCGGCCCTTGCCGACCTCCCGGAGGTCGAACGCCTCCTTGTAGAAGGCCGCGGTCTTCGCCACGTCTCCGGTCCTGATCGCAACGTGCTTGAGTCTTGCCATTCCAACCCTCCTTCGGGACGTCTGTCCCATTCCGGTTCGAACGCCATCCCGCTGCGGGAAAGCGCGTCCTTCGACTTCGCTTCGCTACGCTCAGGACGAACGGAGGCAATCGTTCCGGGTTCCCTTCGGGCGAAGCGGCCTTCGCCGGCGCACGGGCGGGACTCCCGCCTTCCCGGGAATACTCTATCGCATAACGGTGCAAGTTTCATTCCCGACGGCCGGGTGTCCATTGCCGGCGCGTTGGGATAGACTTGAGGCTCCATGAGCTTCCGGCGCCACGGCCTGTCCATCTCCCTGTTCTGGTTCACTTTCTTCGGGGCCCTGGGGGTCTTCTTCCCCTACTACAGCCTCTACCTCAAGGAGAACGCCGGGTTGAGCGGCGCCCAACTGGGCATGGTCCTCTCGGTCATGCCCCTGGTGGGGATCGCGGCGCAGCCGTTCTGGGGCCAGGTGGCGGACCGGACCGGCGCCCGGGGCCGGCTCGTGGCCTTCCTGACCCTGGCGTCCGCGTCGGGTTTCGCGCTGCTGGGGCTGGCCCGGGGGTTCGCGTTCATCCTCCTGGCCGCGGTCTTCCTGGCGTCGTTCTCGACCCCGGTGATCCCGCTTTCGGTGTCCGTCGCACTGGCGGCCTTCCGTTTTTCCGGACCCCACGCGTACGGCTTCGCCCGGGCCTGGGGCACCGTGGGCTTCCTGGCCGCGGTGCTGGCCTTCCCCGGGGCGCTGGACGCGGTGCAGCGCTGGCAGGGGCTGGCCCCGGCGCCGGGAGGGCCGTCGGAGCCGGGCCTGGGGGTGATGTTCCAGGGCGCCGCCGGCATCGTGCTGCTGGCCGGGGTCCTGGCCCTCGCCCTGCCCCGGGAGGGGGTCGCGGCGCTGCGGGCCGCACGGGGGGAGTGGCGCGTCCTCCTCCGCAACCGCCCCATGCGCCGCCTGCTCCTGGTCTCGTTCAGCGCCTACCTGTTCGTCACCGGCCCCATGGGGCTGCTGCCGGTGTACGTCCGCTCCCAAGGGGGCACACTGGAGACCGTGCAGCACATGTGGATCCTGATGCTGGTGGTGGAGGTCCCGCTCATCCTGTGCACCGGCATGGGCCTCAAGCGCGTGGGCTCCCGGGGGCTGCTGGCCGCGGGCGTGCTGGCCGGCGGCGTCCGCTGGACGGTGTGCGGACTCACCGCCAACCCCTACTGGATCTACCCGGTGCAGACCCTGCACGGCGTGATGGTCACGGGCCTGATGATGGGCGGCCCGTTGTACGTCGATAGCGTGGCTCCCGGGCGGCTGCGCTCCACCGCCCAGTCCCTGGTGGCCATGGTGGGACTCGGGCTCGGGGGCATCGCCTCCAACACCGCGTCCGGCTGGATCCTCGACCGCGCGGGCGCCCGGGCGCCCTACCTCATTGGCGGCGCCGGCGCCCTGGCCGTGGGGCTGGCGCTCCCCTGGCTCCTGCCCCGGGCGGAGCGGGAGGACGCGGACCCGGTCAGTCCAGCCTGACCAGCTTCTGCAGGCTGCGCATCTCCCGGGGCGGGTCCAGCCGGCGTCCCATGATGGTCCAGGAGACCTCCGCCACGTAGAGGTTCCTGCGCGAGTCCAGGCACAGGCCGTGGGGAGCGATGAACTGGCCCGGCCCCTCGCCCATGACCGGATGGCCGAAGCGCGCCAGCTCCACGCCGTCGGCGCTGCGGACCACGATGCGGTGGCCGATGTTCGGGTAGGCCGCGTTCTGCGACGCCCCCGGACCCAGCTCGCCGATGTAGCAGACGGGGTTGGGGCCGGCCTCCATGTACAGCGCGCAGGGGCGGTGCAGGTTGTCGCACCACTGGGTCTCGAACCGGCCCTTGCCGTCGAACACCTGGATGCGGTGGTTCTCCCGGTCCGCCACATAGACCCAGCCGTCCGCGTCGGTGCAGACGTTGTGCACCAGGTTGAACTGGCCCGGGTCGGTGCCGGGCTCGCCCCAGGAGAACAGCAGCCTGCCGTCCGGGGAGTACTTGTGCACCCGGGAGTTGCCGTAGCCGTCCGAGACGTAGATGTCGCCTTGCGGCGAGAAGGCCACGTGGGTGCAGCGGTTGAAGGGCTCGCCTCCCTGGAAGGCCGCGGCCTTGCCCGGGACCCCCAGCGTCATCAGCACCTTGCCGTCCAGTGTGCACTTGCGCACCGTGTGGTCGCCGTCGTCGGTGAGGAAGATGGTGTCGTCCGGCCCCATGGTGACGCCGTGGGCGCGGGTGAAGACCCCTTCCCCCCAGGTCCGCAGGAAGCGGCCGTCCCGGTCGAACACGATCACCGGGTGGTCGCCCCGGGTGAAGCAGTACACGTTGTCGGCCTTGTCCACGCCGACTCCCGCCACCTCCCTGAAGGCCATGCCGTCCGGCAGCCTGGCCCACCCCTCCCGGACCTCGTAGCGAAACGCGCCCTTTCCCAGTATCGCGCCCATGAAACGTCCCCCTCCCCTGTCCGTATGCTTGCCCGTCCGGGCCTCCGGGAAACCCGGAACGGTCCGGCTCTTCAGGCATTCGTGTGGGTAGTGGCACTCCCCGCCCCCGCAATGAGGCTGCTCCCTCCCATTCCGACCATGCCGTCATCGGTTGGCGTCGCGGACGCCCCACCCACGTCATTCCCGCGAAAGCGGGAATCCATGGACTCCGGGAAACCCTGAACAATCGGAGGGAGCATGAGCGCGTCCTTCGACTCCGCTTCGCTACGCTCAGGATGAACGGAGGTCCCGCTTCGCTACGCTCAGGACGAACGGGGACAGGAAGGTCGCGTGAGGGAATACCCCCATCCACGGCTCGATCGTCCAGAGGTTCCTCTGCACTGTTCTACTGCCCGGGGGCGCGTCCGTCAAAGGGGATGGCCCGCGGAACCCGGCTTGAACAATCGTCCGCGCCCGTCTAAGATCGCGCGATGGCGGTTCGCCTGGAAACGGACGTGCTGGTGGTCGGCGGCGGCATCGCCGGGGCGTTTGCGGCCTACCGGGCGCGGGAGGCCGGGGCGCGGGTGCTGCTGGTGGACCGCTCGTACTTCGGCCGCAGCGGGTGCAGCGCTCTGGCGTCGGGGGTCTATCCGTCGTACATGCCGGGGGACGACGTGGACGCCTGGATGCGGGCCTTCGGCGGCCCGCTGGTGAACCAGCCCCTGCTGGCCAAGTCCCTGCCGGTGATGCACGAGCACGTGATGCTCATGGACGGCTGGGGCGTCAAGTGGCTCAAGCAGGGCCGGAAGATCGTCCGCATGGGGGCCCCGGGGCGTTCCTTCGCCAACGGCGTGTGGATGGCCGAAGGCGGCCCGCAGATGATGATGGCGGTGCGCTCGGGGGTGGTGGGCAGCGGCGTGGAGGTGGTGAACCGCGTGGCCCTCACAGAGTTGCTCACGTCGGACGGGCGCCTGCCCACCCGCGGGCGGGTCGTGGGCGCCGCGGGGTTCCACACCCGCACCGGGGAGGTCCACGAGTTCGCGGCCCACGCCACCGTGGTCTGCACCGGCCCCTACAAGTTCCCGTACCCGTGGCCCGGAAGCACCCTGGGCTACATGCCCATCGACCTTTCCGGCGACGGCATCGCCATGATGATGCGCGCGGGCGCGGAGCTGTCGCGGCTGGAGCTGGGGGGCATCAACCTGAACCCCGACCATGCCCTGTCCGCGCCGGGCCTGGAGTCGCTGATGCCTTCGGGGGCCAAGTGGGTGGACCGGGACGGCCGCCGGTTCCTGGAAGACTACGACCCCAAGCGCATGGAGATGACCAGCCGGGCGCTGCTCTACTTCGCCGTCGCCCACCAGAAGGAACGGGGCCGGGTCCCGGCCATGGACCTGCGGGACGTGCCGCCCGAACGGATGGAGATCATCCGGCGGGTGATCCCCATCGTGGCGGCGAACCAGGAGGCGGTGGCCGGCGACCTCACGGAGACGCCGGTGCCCTATACCTACCAGGTGGCGGGCACCAGCGGCATCTTCGGGGCCGGCGCCCGGGTCAACGAGCGCGGCGAGACCACCGTGCCGGGGCTCTACGCCGCGGGCACCTGCACCGACATGACCTGGCTGCCGGGCGGCCACCTCCCCTTCTGCTCGGTCACCGGCGACTGGACCGGACGGGCCGCGGGCCGGGAGCCGCGTCCGGAGAACCCCGTCCCGCCGCAACCGGACCAGCTCCGACGGGTGGCGGAAGATATCCATGGGCCCCTCCGGCAACGGGACGGAGCGGCTTTCGACCGCGTGCACCGGCGCCTCGGACGGCTGCTCATGGAGAAGGTCGGGCTGGTGCTCCACGCCGACCGCATCGACGCCGCGCTGGACGAGCTCGCGGAGATACGCGCCCACGACGCGCCCCGGCTCATGGCCCGGGACCCCCACGAGCTCGCCAAGGCCTGGGGCCTCAAGCAGTACTTGCAGGTGCTGGAGGCCACCTTGCGCGCCTACCGGCGCCGGACGGAAAGCCGCGTGGCGTTCATCCGCGAGGACTATCCGGTCATCGACAACGTGGACTGGGTGAGGATGGTGGTGGTCAAGCGCGAGGACGGGGACCTCAAGCTGTGGGACGAGCCCCTGCCCGACTCCTGGCACGACCCCATCCCGGTGCGGCCCACCCGGAACCTGCACCTGGTCTTCCGCAACCGGGAGCCGTCCCATGCCGCGGGTTGAAGTCAACGAGCGGGCGTGCACCGGCTGCGGCGTCTGCGTCGAGACCTGCCCCACCGACGTCCTGCGCCTGGACCCCGACCGCAAGGCCCGCATGGCCTACCCCCAGGACTGCCAGGGATGCTTCGTCTGCCAGTGGGACTGCGCCTACGGAGCCATCCGCGTCCACGTCAACGAGGGCTGACGCCCGGCGCCCCGCCCGGTCCATTCCGGTTCGAAGTCCCTCACCTGCGGGAAAGCGGCGCTTCCGGAATTCGTGTGGGTTGCGACACTCCCCATCCCGTCATTCCCGCGAAAGCGGGAATCCAGACCTTGCGAGCAAACAAGCGCGTCCTTCGACTTCGCTTCGCTACGCTCAGGACGAACGGGGATGATCGTTCAGGGTTTTCCCTGGTGCGGTTTCCGCCGCGGTTCCCGCCTCTCGAACCGCGGCCCTTCAGTCCCCGGCCTTCGGCGCCTCCACCCGCTCCCGCAGCGCCCGCTTGTCCACCTTGTCTCCCGACGCGACCCTGGGGAACCCGTCCATCGACTCCAGCCGGTCGGGGCGCTTGAACGGGGCCAGCCCCTGTTGCCGGAGGAACTCCCTCACCTGCTCCAGGGTCGGCCGCGCGCCTTGCTGCGGCACCACGCAGGCGGCGATGCCCTCGCCCAGGTCCGCGTGGGCGTAGCCCACCACTGCCGCGTCCTTCACCCCGGGGCAGCGCAGCAGCAGGTTCTCCAGGTCCGCGGGAAAGACGTTCCGTCCGCCGCGGATGATGAGGTCCTGGTCCCGGCCCATGAGATAGACGTTGCCCCCGCGGTCCATGCGGCCCCACTCCTGCAGGTCCAGGAAGCCGTCGGGCCGCCGCCGGGCGTCGAGCTCCGGGGCGTCGAAGAACCGCGCGTCCGAGGGCAGGCCCCGGACCCACAGGCGGCCCGGCTCTCCCGGACGCGCCTGGTTGCCGCTCTCGTCCAGCACGCGCAACTCGTTGCCCTCCAGGGGCCGGCCCACGGACCGGATGCGGACGTCGGGGGGGTCGTCCCAGGAGGTGGCGCACAGGCCGCCGCAGTCCACGCTGCCGTAGCCCTGCATGATCCGGCAACCCAGCCGCGCCTCGGCCTCGACCCCCAGCTCGTGGGGCAGCAGCGACCCGTGGCTCACCACCATGCGCAGGGAACCCAGGTCGCGGCCGTCGAGGTCGTCCAGGGCCAGCAGCCGGGAGATCATGGTGGGGACCAACGGGAGCACGTCCACCCGCTCCCGCGCCACGGTCTCGCAGGTCCGGCGCGGGTCGAAGCGGTCCATGAGCACCACCCGCGCCCCCGCCTGGCAAACGCCGTTGTAGATCAACCCGTCGGCGACGCCGGAGATGATGGCGGTGACCGCGCACAGGGTGTCGCCCCCGTCCACGCGGAACCGCCGGAGGTGGCTCCAGGCGGTGAGCAGCCGGGTGTAGAGGGGCACCGCGGCGCACTTGGGCCGGCCGGTGGAGCCGCTGGTGGTGGCCAGTTGGCACACGTCCTCGACGCCGTACCGGGTGGCGGACAGGCGCCGCCGGCCGTGGTCCGAAACCGCGGCGGACAGGACCCGCTCCAGCGAAAGGCAGCCCCGGGGGACCTCGTCCCACGCCGCCAGCACGTGGCGCAGCTCGGGCACGCGGACCTGCTCCAGCAGCTCCAGGTGGTCGAACCCACGGTACGCGGCGGGGACGATGGCGGCCTCGGGGCGGGTGAAGCGGACGATGGGGCCGAGCTCCGCCCGCCGCAGGCTCGGGGCCGCGGTGACCAGCTTCAGCCCCGCCTTCTCGCACGCCAGCCGGGCGAGGAAGAGCTCCGCGGAGTTGGGCATCTGGATGAGCACGCGGGAGTCGCGTTCCAGCCCCAGGTCCAGCAGCCCCAGGGCGAGGGCGTCGGAGAACTCCGCGGTCCGCTCCCAGGTGAGGCGGCGGCGGGAGTCCACCAGCGCCTCCTTCGCGCCCGCGCGGCGCGCGTTGTCGTCGCAGAAGTCGGCCGCGGTCCTGGGCGGCATGAACCGCGACACCGCCTCCCGCAACGCCCTGCGCTCGTCGGACATGGACCCCTCCTGGCCGGGGGCGCGCCGCAGGCCGGGGCCGGGGCGCCCCCTCGCCGCTGCCGTCCTCCTGCCGGAAACCCCGGACGATTCCGGCTCGAACCCCGCCTCCCCGTGGGAAAGCGCTTCCTTCGACTCCGCTCCACTACGCTTCCTTCGACTTCGCTCCGCTACGCTCAGGACGAACGGGGACAAATCGTTCAGGGTTTCCTACTGTACCTGTCCGAGGGTTTCGTAGTAAGTTCCCTCCGGACAATCGGGACAGGAGGCGTGAGCGCGTCCTTCGACTCCGCTTCGCTACGCTCAGGATGAACGGAGGTCTCCGCTCCGCTACGCTTCCTTCGACTTCGCTTCGCTACGCTCGGGACGAACGGGGATAGCGGATCGGGGGGAGGGAATCCATCCCGGATGTCCGATGGTCCAGGGGTTCCGCAAGTTCCCCGCCAAGCGCCGCATCGGGGAAAGGAGCGGGTTCCATGGTGATGATCGTCAACGAGGATGAGGGCAGGGACCTGCTCGCCATGCGCGAGTGCATCGACCTCATGGAGGACGTGTTCCGGGAGATCGGCCGGGGCAACGGGGTCAACCGGCCGCGGCTGCGCTACTCGTGCCCGACGCCCGACCCGGAGGCCCGGTACTTCGCCAACGTCCACGCCGGCGCCCTGCCCAAGTACGGCGTGGCCGCGCTGCGCCTGAACTCCCGGCTGGCCCGGGAGAAGGACCACGCGACCCGGCGCGTGGAGTTCCGGCACCCCACCCGGCGCTACTGGGGCCATTTCCTGATCTACAGCCTGGAGACCGCGGAACTCCTGGGGATCATCGTGGACGGAACCATCTCGCCCTTGCGGGTGGGGGCCACCAGCGGCGCCGCGGTCCGTCTGCTGGCGCGGGCGGACTCCCGGACGGCCGGCCTCTTCGGCACCGGCCACCAGGCCGAACTGCACGCCCGGGCGCTGGCCGAAGCCCTCCCCCTGGAACGCCTGACGGTCCATAGCCCGTCCCGGGCCCACCGGGAAGACTTCTGCCGGAGGTTCGCAACCGAGTTGGGAATCCCGGTGGTGGGCGCCGACGAGCCGCACCAGGTGGTCCGGGGAGCGGACGTGGTCTGTTGCGCCACCAACTCGTCGGGGCCGGTGTTCGACGGCAGGGACCTGGAGCCGGGCCAGACCGTCGTGTCCATCGTCAACAGCGACGTGGTGTTCGAGCGCCACGAGGTGGACCGGGAGACCTTCCGGCGCAGCGACCTGATCGTGGTCAACGACCGGGAAAGCGTCCACGCCAACCGCCAGAAGGAGTTGCTGGACCCCATCGAGGCCGGCGAGACCTCCTGGGACCGGGTGGCGGAGCTCGGCCAGGTGGTGAACCGGGCCGTCCCCGGGCGCCGGCGCGACTCGGACATCGTCTATTACAAGAACAACTCCGGCATGGCGATCCAGTTCGCCGCCATGGGCAAGGCGGTGCTGGACAAGGCCCGGAGCAAGGGCGCGGGCCGGGAGGTCCCGGGCGAGTGGTTCTCCGCGGACCTGGAACCCTGGTTCGCCCGGGGTTACTCGCCGGCCTCGTAGGCCATGTCCTCCGCGATGACCGAGGCGGGGCTCGGCCGTCTGGCCGAGCGCATCAAGGCGTGGGGGCGCGAGCTCGGCTTCCGGCAGGTAGGCATCGCCGGCGTGGGCCTGGGAGCGGACGAGGCGCTGCTGGACCGCTGGCTCGCCCACGGACGGCACGGAGAGATGGCGTACATGGCGCGGCACGGGACCCGGCGCTCGCGGCCCGCGGAGCTGGTTCCGGGAACCGTCCGGGTCATCTCCGCCCGCATGGACTACCTCCCGGAAGCGGCCGCGGACCCCTGGCGGGTGCTGGGCGACCCCCGGCTGGGCTACGTCTCCCGCTATGCCCTGGGGCGGGACTACCACCGGCTGGTGCGCAAGCGACTGCAAGCCCTGGCGGACCGCGTCGAGTCGGCCGCGGGGCCGTTCGGCTACCGGGTGTTCGCGGACAGCGCGCCGGTGCTGGAGAAGCCGCTGGCGCGCAACGCCGGCCTGGGCTGGATCGGCAAGCACACCAACCTGATCCACACCGAGGCGGGCTCGTGGTTCTTCCTGGGCGAGATCTACACCGACCTGGCGCTGCCCGCGGACCGGGCCGCGGAGGACCGGTGCGGCTCGTGCCGCGCCTGCATGGACGTCTGCCCCACCGGGGCCATCACCGGACCGTACCGCCTGGACGCCCGCCGCTGCGTCTCCTACCTCACCATCGAGCTCCGCGGCTCCATCCCGGTGGAGCTCCGGCCGCTCATGGGCAACCGCATCTACGGGTGCGACGACTGCCAACTGGTCTGTCCCTGGAACCGTTACGCCAAGTCCACGCGGGAAGCCGACTTCCTGCCCCGGCACGGGCTCGACGCGCCGGAGCTGCTCGCGCTCTTTCGCTGGAGCGAGGCGGACTTCCTCCGCTGCACCCGGGGCAGCGCCGTCCGCCGCATCGGCTACGAGTGCTGGCTGCGGAACGTGGCGGTGGCGCTGGGCAACGCGCCCTACGACCCCCTCGTGGTCGAGGCCTTGCGGCAGCGCAGCAGAGACCCGTCGCCGCTGGTGCGGGAGCACGCGGCATGGGCGCTGGCGCAACAGGACCGCAAACGGCGCGCCGCCCCTCACTCGTCGCGAGGGACCTGAAAGACTTGGCCGTCATCCAACCGCAGCGCCGTCAGCGAACCGCCCCACACGCAGCCGCTGTCGAGGCAGACCGCGCGGTCGGCGAAATGCAGGCCCAGGGCCGACCAGTGGCCGAACAGGATGGTCTCCGCTTGGGGCTCCCGGCGCAGGTCGAACCAGGGGCGGAACCCTTCGGGGGCGTCCCTAGGCGGGCCGGAGAACGACGCCTCCGCCTCGCCCCGGGCGGTGCAGCAGCGCAGCCGCGTGAGCACGCCGACCGCGCAACTCCCGCGCGCCGGTCCGTCCAGGTCCTCGGACCAGGGGACGGCTTCGTGGGCGAGGGTGTCCCGCAGGAAGTCCCGGTAGTCCGGCGCGCGCAGGCGGGATTCGGCCTCCCGGGCCAGGGCCGCGGCCTTGTCCGCGCTCCATTGGGGCAGCAGGCCGGCGTGGACCAGCACGTACCCCCGGTCCCGGTGCAGGAGCGGCCGGCGGCGCAGCCAGCCCGTCAACTCGTCGCGGTCGGGGGCCGACAACACCGGGCCCAGCGTGTCCAGCCGTTTCCCGGGCGCGAGACCCTCCGCCCGGCGCAGGAGGTGCAGGTCGTGGTTCCCCAGCACCGTCACCGCGGAAGCCCCGAGCCCCTTGACGAAGCGCAGCGCCTCCAGGGAGCGGGGGCCGCGGTTCACCAGGTCGCCGGTGAGCCACAGCCCGTCGGCCCCCGGATCGAACCCCACCCGGTCCAGCAAGCGCCGGAGCGGGTCGTAACAACCTTGCAGGTCACCGATGGCGTAGGTTGCCATGGATGGGTTTCGGCCGAGGCGTTGCCCGGCGCCGGCGCGTTCCGGGCGGCGCGGCCGCGGCCTTGCGCCCTCGGCGGCCGCCAGACGGGTCCCGGACAGGTCCAGGTAGATCCTGGGCGAACGCCGGGCCCGGGGCCTTGCGCCCTCGGCGGCCGCGGGCTAACCGCGGGATCGGTCGAGGCCCAACGGGCCGCTGCCCCGGGTCGCGATGTAGAGGAACAGGAAGCAGAAGAGCATCGCGAGCTCGCCCTCGTTCTCGATGGGCCAGAACCCCCGGCGCGCGTGGGCCATGAAATAGGCTGCGGCCATGAGACCGCTGCTGACGAAGGCGGCGTACCTCGTGAGAAGCCCCGCGGCCACCAGCACGCCGCCGCAAAGCTCGATGGCGCCCGCAAGGCCCATGAGCGAGAGCCACTCCACCGGCGCGTCGCCGCCGAAGACGCCGAACAGCTTCTGGGCGCCGTGCTGGGCGAAAGCCGCCCCGGCCACGATCCGCATGGCCGCGTAGGCGTAGTTGGAAATACCTTCGAGCAAACGTCCCATGACCCGTCCCTCCTCCGCTCCGGAAGCCCGCGCCCGGCTCCCGGTCCGGCCTTCCCTGCGGCCACCGGGAGGTCGGCGCGAACGCGCCGGAGCGACCGCCTATTCGTGCTTCTCGGTGATCATGGAGATCACCGCGCCCTGTGGGTCCCGGATGACGCAGAAACGCCCGACCCCCGGGATGTCCGTCAGCGGAACCACCATGCTCCCGCCCAGCTCCCGGGCCTTGTCCGCGGCCGCGTCCACATCGTCCACGGTCACGTACACGCCCCAGTACGGCGGGTTCCCCCGGGCTTCCGGCGGCCACGCCATCATCCCGCCGACCTCGGTCTCGCCCATCTTGATCAGGTTGTATTCCACCTTCCCCATGCCCTCGACGCAATCGTGGGTCACGGTTTGGGTGGTCCAACCGAAGAGCTCGGAGTAGAACCGCTTGGCGGCTTCCACGTCCGTGGTCATGAGCTCGCACCAACCGAAAGCGCCGTGTTTGGCGGCGTCCATGGGCAAACCTCCTTCCGGGAACGTCCGGTCGATCCCGGCTCGAATCCCTCTCGCTGCGGGAAAGCGCGTCCTTCGACTCCGCTTCGCTACGCTCAGGACGAACGGAGATGATTTCCTTGGCGCTTCAGGAATTCGTGTGGGTTGTGACACTCCCCTCCCACGCGAAGGCCTCCGATTCCCTCCCGCCTTGAGGGGAGGGGACGACAAGCCGTAATATCTTGCCCCTCCTGCCACACGAAAGCCGGAAAAGCCAATCTATGCGAGGTCCCGGCAGGCTGTCAACCGGCGTCCCCAGTGGGGCCTCGGCTCCCCGGTGAGGCCGCCCGCGGCGGGCCGGCGTCTCGTCTTTCTTTCCATAGGAACCTCTGAACAATCGAGACACCCGGGATGGATTCCCGATTCCCTCACCCTGACGCCCCTATCCCCGTTCGTCCTGAGCGTAGCGAAGCGAAGTCGAAGGACGCTCTCTCCCGATTGTTCAGAGGTTCCCATACGGATCCCAGTGGCGCCGGGGCCGGCTCCCCGGACCTGCGGCCTACTCGTAGCGCAGCGCTTCGATGGGGTTGAGGCGCGCGGCCCGGTTGGCCGGCTGGAAGCCGAAGAAGACGCCGATGGCCGCGGCAAAGAGGAAGGCCAGCAGGACGGAGCCGGTGGAGACGACGATCTGCCAGCCGCCGAACCAGGAGAGTCCCAGGGAGGCCAGCGAGCCGGCCAGGATTCCCGCGACCCCGCCCAGCAGGCTCAGCACCAGGGCCTCGGTGAGGAACTGGCGGCGGATGTCCCGCTTCCTCGCGCCCACCGCCAGGCGCACGCCGATCTCCCGGGTGCGTTCGGTCACGGACACCAGCATGATGTTCATGATGCCGATGCCGCCCACGATGAGCGCCACCCCGGCGATGCCCGCCAGCAGGTAGCCCAGGGTGCTCGCGGCTTCGTTGGCCGCCTCGACGATCTCGGTGCGGTTGCGGATGCGGAAGTCGTCCAGCTTGGCGCCGGTGATCTTGTGGCGCACCCGCAGCAGCGCGGTGACGTCGTCCTGCACCTTCCGGGTGGCCTCCTTGCTCCGGGCGCTCATCTCGATGTTGCGCAGGTAACGGATGCCCAACAGTTTTCTCTGGGCCGTGCGCAACGGCACCACCACCACGTCGTCGAGGTCCCCGGCGAACGAGGAGGTGCCCCGCTCCCTGAGCACGCCCACCACCTCGAACGGTATGTGCTTGATGCGGATGGTCTGGCCCACCGGGTACGCGCCGTCGAAGAGCTCCCTGGCCACGGTCTTGCCGACCAGCGCCACCTTCCGGTTCAGGAGCACGTCGTCCTCGGTGAAGTTGTCGCCCGACTCCACGCCCCAGTTCATGATGCCGAGGTAGTCCGGCGTGGTCCCTGTGAGCGCCGAATGCCAGTTCCTGTTGCCGTACACCACCTGCGCCGACCCCCGCACCCCGGGCGCCACCGCGGTGACGTCCGGGACCTCCTCCAGTATGGCCCGGGCGTCCGCCTCGGTGAGGGTCGTGATCCTCGCCCCGCCCAGACGCCGACCGCCGCGGGTCACCGCCCCGGCAAAGACCGACACCCGGTTGCTCCCCAGGCGCTCCATCTGCTTGGCCACCCGGGCCTTGGCCCCTTCGCCGATGGCCACCATGGCGATGACCGCGCCCACGCCGATGACGACCCCCAGCATGGTCAAGGCCGACCGGAGCTTGTTGACCCGGACGGCGCGCAACGCGATACGGACGTTGGCCCGGAGGCCCGCGCCCCGGCCCCCCCGGCCCGGGGCGCGGGCTTCCGGCGCCGGGGCCGACTCCGCCGGGAGCCCCTCGCTCCCCGCCTCCTCCCTTTCCACCGCCCCGTCCTTGAAGTGGATGACGCGCTGCCCGTGGGACGCCACCTCGGGGTCGTGGGTGACGAAGACGATGGTGATGCCCCGCTCCCGGTTGAGGGTTTTGAAGAGCTCGATGATCTCCGCGCCGGTGCGGGTATCGAGGTTCCCGGTGGGCTCGTCCGCCAGGATGATGCGGGGGTCGTTGAGCAGGGCCCGGGCGATGGCCACCCGCTGCTGCTGGCCGCCGGACAACTGCGTGGGCCGGTGCCCTTCCCGGTCCCCGAGCCCCACCAGCCGCAGGGCCTCCCGGGCCTTGCGGCTGGCTTGCGTGGACGGAGTGTCGTTGTAGAGGGCCGGCAGCTCGGCGTTCTCCATGGCCGTGGTCCGGGCCAGGAGGTTGTAGTTCTGGAAGACGAAACCGATCTCCCGGTTGCGCAGCGCCGCCATCTCGTCGGAGGACAGGGCCGCGACCTCCTTCCCCCGGAGCCGGTAATGGCCCGAGGTGGGGCGATCCAGGCAACCCAGGACGTTCATGAGGGTCGATTTGCCGGAGCCGGACGGCCCCATGAGGGCCACCACCTCGCCCGGGAAGACCTTCAGGGAGACGCCCTTGAGGGCGGCCACCTGTTGCTCGCCCAGGTCATAGACCCGGGTGAGGTCCTCCACTTCGATGACGGGTTGCTGCTCCATCCGCGGCTAGAGGCCTCCCAGTATCCGCGAACGCACCCAGGACCGCCGCGGCGCGGCCGCGGCTTCCTGCATGGCCTCCGCCCGGATCCCCACGATGACCTGGTCCCCCTGCCGGAGACCCGACACCACCTCCATGTTCCGGGCGTCGGTGGCGCCGAAACGGATGCGTTGCCGCCGGGGCCGGCCGTCCCGGTAAACCCACACCGCGCCCCGTCCTTCCGCCCGCCGGCGGCGGCGCTGCTCGGGGCTCGGCCGGCGGCCGCGGCGGCCCGGGCCGCCGCCCAGGTCCGGGTAGAGTTGGCGGATGGCCCGGCCCTGCACCCGCAGGGCGGCGTTGGGCGCCACCAGCACGCCGTCCTTCCGGGCCAGGACCACGGTGACGTTGGCGGTCATGCCGGGCTTGAGGGCCAAGTCGTCGTTGGCCACCCGGATCTCGGTGTCGTAGGTCACCACGTTGTCCTTGATCTCGGGGGACGGGAAGATGCGCACCACCTTGCCCTCGAAGACGCGGCCCGGGTACGAGTCCACCTGGAACTCCACGTCCTGCCCCACCTCCACCTTGCCGATGTCCGCTTCGTCCACCCAGGCGTCCACCTTCATGTGGGTGAGCTCCGCGATCTTCACCAGCGGCGGCGACGACAGGCTCGCGGCCACCGTCTGTCCGGCCTCCACGGTCTTGTGGATGACGATGCCCGAGACCGGCGCCCGTATGACGCTGCGGTTCAGCCGCACCCGGGCGATCTCCAGCTCGGCCTCCGCCTGCCGGAGCTGGGCCCGGAGGCCGGAGATGACCGCCTCCTTGACCTTGACCTCGTCCACCCGGGCGGACTCCTCCCGGAAACGGGCCGAGGCCAGCTCGAAGTCCGCCTTGACGGACTCGTACTCGTCGTGGGAGATGAGGTTGCGGTACACTAGGTCCTTGTTGCGCCGGTACCGCTCTTCCAGCTTGCGGAACTGGGCCCGGGACCCCTCGATGCTGGCGGCGATGCGGGACTTCAGCATCTGCACGCCGGCGCGCTCCCGGGCCAGGTCCGCCCCGGCCTTGGCCACACGCGCTTCCGCCTTCAGGACTTCGGCGCGGAACAGGTCCTGGTCCAGGCGCGCGATGAGGTCGCCTTGCTTCACGCGCATGGGCACGTCCACCGGAAGGTCCTCGATGGTGCCGGAGACCTGGGTGGAGACGGTTACGGACGACACCGGGTTCACCGTGCCGGTGGTGGTGATGCGGGCGAAGATCCGCCCCTTCTCCACCGCCGCAAGCTGGAAGGGCATGACCGTTTCCGCTTCCGCGGGGAGGAGCCGGCTCGTCAGCGAGGAGATGTCGCCGGTCAGGGCGCCGACCCTGCTCTCCACGAGGGCGGGACGGTACCAGAAGACGCCCGCGCCGCCCGCTCCCACCAGGACCAGGACGAAGATCCACCAGAACCGCTTCATCGGGTTTCCCCTTCGCGTGCGATCGCGGTCGCACGCCCCTTTGCCATTAGACGGTCACGGGTTCCCCATGCTACACCCGACGTTGGCGGCGGGCAAACCGCGGGAAGGCCGTCCCGGACCGACCATCGCCGCCCCCGCGGGACCGGATGGACCGTCCCCGCGATCGGACATCTCGCAAACCACTCGCACACGGAGGCGACGCCGATGCACAGCACGCGTTACGACTACAGTCCCATCGTCCACCGGCCCCGGCTGGAATGGCCCGGGGGCGCACGCGTCGCCCTCTGGCTCGGGCCCAACATCGAATGCTTCCACGTGGACAAGGCCCTGCCCCGGGTCCACGAGCCGCTGCCGGACGTGCAGTCCTATTCCCTGAGGGACTACGGCTCACGGGTAGGGGTGTTCCGCCTGATGGAGGTGTTCGACCGCTACGACCTGCGGGCGAGCGTGCTGCTCAACGCCGAGGTGTGCGCCCGGCACCCGGCCATCATCGAGGAAGGCAACCGGCGCTCCTGGGAATGGCTGGGCCACGGCATGAACAACAACACGCGGATGAACGCGTACGGCGCCAAGAAGGAGCGCAAGGTCATACGCAAGGTGCGCGACCTCATCGCCCACTTCACGGGCAAGGCCCCCAAGGGCTGGCTGGGTCCGGGCCTCGCGGAGACCTGGGACACGCCGGACCACCTGGCCGCCGCGGGGTTCGAGTACCTGTGCGACTGGGGCTGCGACGACCAGCCCGTCCCCATGCGCGTCAAGGCGGGCCGCATGGTCACGGTCCCCTACCAGCAGGGGATCAACGACATCTCCCTGTTCGTCCACGCCAACCATACGCCGGCGGAGTACCACCGGATGGTCTGCGACCAGTTCGACACCCTCTACCGGGAAGGCGAACGGGGCGGACGGGTCATGGCCATCCCGCTGCACCCGTACGTCACCGCCCTGCCCTTCCGCATCGGCGCCCTGGACCGGGCCCTGGACTACATCTGCTCCCACGACGGCGTGTGGAAGACCACCGCGGGCGAGATCGCCGACTGGTACTACCGGCATTACTACCGGACCCCGGACGGGAAGGCCCGGGAATGACGGAACGGTGGTCGAACCCTACGAAGGCGCCTCATCCCCGGGACCCTGGCCGCCCACGGAGATGTCCATGAGGTCTTCCTCGCCGCCGAGGGCGGGACAGTACACGTCCACCTGGAGCAGGGTGGCGCACCCCGGGCACACGTACAGGTGGAACCGCCCCAGATAGTCCTCGCCCGAGGGGAGCCGAGTCCCCGAAAGCTCCTCCGGAGTGGCCACGAGACGGACGCTGTGCTTCTTGTAGTTCTCCCTCGGGCTGCAGAACAGGTAGCCGCAGCAGACGCAGCGCACCGCCCGGGCGCCGGCGTCGTCCGACACGACCTCCAGGTACTCGTGCATCCGCAGCCATGAACGCCAGCTCCGCCCCCGGTCGGCGACGCCGGGCGGCGCCAGCAGCGTTCCCGCGGCGAGGCGCTCGGCGCGTATCTGCCGGCGCTTCTCCCCGGTGGCTTCCGCGTCCACGGACGGGGCCCCCGGGCCGAGGACCACGCCGTAGAGGCGTTCCGCGGCCTCCTTCGACACCGCCCGGATCTTCACGTCCCGGGCCACCCGCTCGGGCTCCCGTTCCAGGGGGTCGCCGAAACCGCCGCCGCTGGCGGTGAAGTCGGACATGAGGCTGAACTCCGGCACCGCCACCCGCTCCGGAGCGCCTTCGGGAATGCGCACTTTCCCCCAGCCGTCCCCCGCCGCCTGGGCGGGATGCGTAGGGTAGTCGCCGGCCCTCATGCGCTCCCACGCGTCCCCGGCCGGGTCGAATATGGCCCGGAACGCGCCGCTGCCCACCGGGTAGCCGCCGAACAGGCCGAAGGCGCCCTGGGGGATGCCGCCGTAGGGCTTGTAGTCGTTGGTGAAGTCCCGGGAGCCATAGACCATAGTCACGCGGAAGCTGCCGAGGCCGCCCCTGTGCCGGCCGGCGCCGGGGCCGTCCATGTTGTGGTTGCGGGTGAAATAGAGGAGCGGATACTGCATCTCGATGCGCTCCACGTCGCTGATGCCGCCGGACGGGATGTTCATGTGGCCGCCGGTGTTGACCCCGTCCCGGTGCGGCGCGGCGCCCAGGCCGCCGCCGTGGATGTCGTAGATCCCCTGGGCGGTGCGGATGCCCTCCCGGTTGGTGCCGCCGGGGAAGTACCCCGGCCCGCCCGCGGCCCAGAGGCCGTACCAGCTCGCGTTCACGTCTTCCAGCCGGCCCGCGGCGTAGAGCATCTTGGCCATGCACTCCACCACCGCGGCCACCAGCTTCTCGCCGATCCAGGGGGCGAAACCGCAGGCCGCGGGAAACACGCAGTTGAGCACCGTCCCCTCGGGCACGGACACCTCCACCGGCGCGAGCTTCCCGTCGCTCCAGGGCACGTCCCAGAAGAGCGTGTTGGTGAGGGCCACGCCCACGTGGGCGATGGTGCTGGGCAACGTGGAGTTGGCGTCGTTGGCCATCTGCGGGCTGCTGCCGTCGAAGTCGAGCTTCAGCCGGTCCCCCTCCTTGATGGCCGAGCACATGACCCGGATGGGCATGGCCGCGCCGGTCCGCTTGTCCAGCGCCGTGGTGTAGATGCGCGACACCCACCGGCCGTCCGGCAGGGAGCGGAGCTTGGCCCGCGCCATGTCCTCGGAGTCCCGGATGGTCTTCCGGCCCGCGGCCTCCAGGAACTCCGGCCCGAACTTCTCCAGCAGCTCCAGGTAGCGTCTGCCGCACACGTTGTTGCCCGCGATCATGGCCTTCAGGTCCAGCCCCACGTACTGCGGGTCGCGGCACTGCTCGGTGAGGGTCCGGAAGACGTCCTCGCGGAACTCGCCCTTCTCCACCACCTTGACCCCGAGGATGCGGATGCCTTCGTGGAAGATCTCGGAGGCCGCGCCTCGGAGCAGCCCGCCGGTGTCCGCGGTGTGGGTGCTGGTGGCGGTCCAGGCGATGAGCTCGCCCCGGTGGAATATGGGCTTGATGACCATCATGTCGTAGGTGTGGGAGCCGGCCACGTAGGGGTCGTTGAAGAAGATCTGGTCCCCGTCGAAGAAGCCCGGAGACTCGCCGTACCACTCGATGAGGTACTTGATGGCGTCGGAGGTGGCGCCGGCGAACCGCAGGTGGCCCGAGCAGGCCAGCACCATCTTCCCCCCGGTGTCGTAGAACGAACTCATGACCTCGCCGCCCTGGGCCACGATGGGAGAGGCCGTCACCCGCTGGAGGGTCTGGCGCCCCTCCTCCCCGATGGCCCACAACCGATGCAGGAACACTTCGTACCGGACCGGATCCATGTCCATGACGTTTCCTCCCGCTGATACTCCGCGGCCGTGCCCCATGCCCCGGGGAACCCCTGGACGATCGGGACATCCGGGATGGATTCCCTCACCCTGACCTTCCTATCCCCGTTCGTCCTCCGTTCATCTTGAGCGTAGCGAAGTTCTCCGTTCGTCCTGAGCGTAGCGTAGCGGAGTCGAAGGACGCGCTCTTGCCTCTGTCCCGATCCTTCCGGGTTTCTCTAACGCGAACCGCGGCCATTGCCAACCGGCGAGGTCCCGCCGGATCCGCGGCATGGCCGCGGCGCCGGGGTGCGGGCCATGACCCGCAAGCGGCCCCGCTCATGGCCTCTTGTCGCGTTGCCGCAAGGTCGATGCTATCCTGACCGCCGGGCGTTCGGGGGAGGGTTGCCAATGGAGAACCGCCGTTACGACTATCGACCCATCGTCACGCGGCCGCCACTCCGGTGGCCCGACGACGCAAGGCTCGCCCTTTGGGTGAGCCCCAACATCGAGTACTTCCACATCGACCGGACCATACCCAACTTCGGGCTGTCCAAGGCGCCGGACGTGCGCAGCTACGCCCAGCGCGACTACGGCGCGCGGGTGGGCGTCTTCCGGATGATGGAGGTGCTGGACAGGCACGGCGTCCGGGCCAGCGCCCAGTTGAACTCCGAGGTCTGCGCCCACCACCCGGAGATCATCGAGGAGGGCAACGAACGGGGCTGGGAATGGCTGGGGCACGGCGTCACCAACAACCGGCCCCTGACCGACTATCCCCCGGAAGAGGAGCGCTCCGTGATCCGGCAGGTGCGGAACGACATCGCCGCGGCCACGGGACAGGCGCCCCGGGGCTGGCTCGGACCCGCCCTGGCCGAGACCTTCGACACCCCCGACCACTTGGCGGCCGAGGGCTTCGACTACCTGTGCGACTGGGGCTTCGACGACCAGCCGGTGGCCATGCGGGTGCGGAGCGGGCGCATGATCGCCATGCCTTACGAGCAGGGCCTCAACGACATCAACTTCTTCCTGCGCTCCCACTACACGCCGCGGGAGTACTTCCGGCAGGTCTGCGACCAGTTCGACGTGCTCTACCGGGACGGCGAGCGCAACGGCGTCGTCATGGCTCTCCCCCTCCACCCCTTCATCATCGGCGTCCCCCTCCGCATCCGGTACCTGGACCTCGCCCTGGAATACATCTGCGGCCACGAAGGCGTCTGGCGCGCCACCGGAAGCGAGATCGCCGACTGGTACTACGAGCACTACTACGCGGACCCGGGCCAACCCTGACCCAACGGACGGCGCCGGGCCGCGGGGACGCCGCAAGGAGAACGCCATGCCCATCGAGATCCACAGTCTGAAGCCGGAGCGATTCCGCGCGTTCCGCGAACCGGATATCGAAGACTTGGGCCGATTCCGGTGGATAAAGTCCTGTTCCTCCTGGCGCTCGATACCGGGTCACCTTGCGCTGACCCACATGGGCCGAATCTCCCCTTGACACCCGCCGGGATTTGTGTGTAGATGCTCCCGGCAAGCTCAGGTCGGTTGACCGTAACCCGACCGGAACCCATGACAGGTTCGAAGATCATTCCCGCACAAGACCGTAGGACTCTCCACGAGAGGCACCCCCCCCCCCCCCCCCCCCCCCCCCCAGATTTTCCGGAAATCCTCTAACCGTTCGACTTACAAGGGTTTTTTCTACCCTTTCCCCTCTTATCCATCTGCCGGGCCGATGCTTTCCGGCCCTCGTCCCGCTCCGTTCCGAACCCGGACTCCGTCCGACCTCCGGTTCCGCGCCCCGGTCCCGGTCCCGGCGCCGAACCCGGGCCGGACCTCTGTATTCCATTCTCAAGGGCGCCTTTCGCAACAACATACGACGGAGGTGACACCATGAACGAAATCAGGAGGCGTCGCCGTTCACTGGAGCCGGAGAATCGTGGTTGCCAGTAACGGAAAGAGACCCGCTTCATGCAAGAGGTCTCGAACAAACCCAGGTGTTCCGAAAAGGAGGAAACCATGAATCCAGAACCCATGACGAATGATCCCGACTGCGCAGCCCCTGACCGCCGCATCCCCCTCCCAACTCCAACCCACCTGCGACCTCGCCGGCGCATTGCCGCGGGTGTCCTGTCCGTCCTGCTCGGCCTCTCCTGCTTCGCCGCCTCTCCGGCCTGGGCAGTCAAGCTCGGAGAGGACGCCAATGACACGACCCACATCCCGATATTCAAGGACGTCGCCGCCTACATTGCAAAGCCGGCGGGCGATAGTCCGGACTACGGTTATGTCAAGATCAAACATTCGGACACAAGCACAGGCACAGAATACACCTACACCCTTAGGCGGGGGCACCTGGATGCGTTCCATAAGACCAACACCCTGACGCGCGACAACCTGATCCACCGGCATCGTAATGCTCAGGCTTATATTCGCGCCCAGGAAAGAGCCACCCAACGTAACGACCCCCCCTATCTCTATGCCTACCTTGAGGAACCTGAGGGGGATAAGGGCGTATACCTTGTCACCGAGCTCGAGAAAGCGCGTAGTGAGACCCCTCTGGGCGGCTCGATAGTCCTTCGAGGCCTTGTAACGGAGATCCCCGGGGACAATACGGCCATCGGCAAGTGGGCCAGCGCAACAGAGTACAGGGCCACCGCCATCGGCGTCGGAGCCAGCGCAACGAGCCGCGGCGCCGTCGCCATCGGCCAACAATCCCAAGCCTCCGGTTGGAAGGCCATAGCCATAGGCTCATACGCCAACGCCACCGACGGGACTTCGATTGCAATGGGAAGGAACGCCCGAGCCAATGGTGGCATCGCCTTGGGCGCGCGCGCTGACGCTAATGGCGGTGTGTCGTTGGGCAACGGTGCTAACACAGTCGGGGGCACGGCAGTGGGAAGCCGTTCCGGAGCCACCGCCCCCACCAGTACGGCACTCGGGTCCTCGTCCAGAGCCACCACCCGTACCAGCATGGCACTCGGGTACTCGTCCTGGGCAACCGGTCTCTACGGTAGTACAGCCGTCGGCGGCACGAGCCGAGCCAGCGGCGAACGGAGCACCGCCCTCGGTGCGGCCGCCAAGGCCGGCGGCTCGCGCAGCACCGCCGTGGGCCAGGACTCCCACGCTCACGGTGACTACACGGTCGCTGTCGGGAGAAGCGCGGTGGCCGGCGGCTCTGGGGGTCTCGCCGTGAAGGTGGGAAATACCTACGACGACGCAGATGCGTATGTGAAAGACACGACCCGGACCGGCAGCACCACCCATGTTCGGATCGGGAATAAGGTCTATAAGGTGACCGCGCTGGATGCGGTCTCGGGTCTCACCGATAGCAAACTCTCTTCTGTCGTCGCGTTGACCGTCACCACGGGCGGCGTCGCCGTGGGCGTCGACGCTCAGGCTAGGGGCCAGAACAGTGTCGTCCTGGGCCGGTCGGCCTGGGCTACCGGCGCGGGAAGCATCGCTCTGGGCCAGGGCGCGTCGGCTACTGGGAACAAGGGCATCGCCATCGGTTCGGGAGTTTCGGCCGGACAGAACAAGGTGGTCATCGGCACCAATGACCATACCTACGAGTTGCCGGGCTTGGCCAAGCACACTTCAGGGACCCGGGTGGTGACCGTGGACAGCAACGGGCGGCTCTCCACACAGGCCGCAACCTCTTCCCCTGCCTCCCCTTCCCGGAGCGCCTCCCTGCGGGGCGCCGCAGTGCTTTCCTCCGAGGTGACCCCCCTGAACCGGGACCTCGGGACCCGGACGGACGCTGCCGACTACGAGAAGGCCCCCGCCATCGGTTCGGGTCCCGAGGCGCCGGAAACCGCAGAACAGCGGCGGGTGGTGGTGCAGGACACCAACCGGGACGGATCGGTGCGCCTGCGCACCCTGGACTTCGGTGACCTGTCCGGAATGGACCGGCGGTTGGCGGGAGTGGAGCAGCGAATGACCTCGCTCGGCGACCGTCTGAACAAGGCCACTGCCATGTCGGCGGCGTTGAGCGCGTTGCCCAACGTGGTGCCGGGGGACAACCGGTTCTTCCTCGGGGTGGGCGCGGGCCACTACAGCAGCGAGCAGGCCCTGGCCATCGGCATGAGCGCCCGGGTCGGGCGCCACGTGTTCGTCAACGCGGGAGCAGCCCTTGCCAGCGGCGACGACGCGAGCGTTCGCGGCGGCGTGGGCGTAGTCTGGTAACTCCCCGACCGGATGCTTGCGCGACCGACGGTTCGGCAACCCGCGAGGCCGCCCGCGGGCGCGGGAGTACTGCCCGGGAACTTGGCGTTCCGTAGCTTGCCGCAAGCCTGCGTCAATGCTCCCGTCGAGGGGGCGGACCCCACCGGGGCTCGCGTCGGACGCGCCAGTTCCACCAGACGATGAGCGGCGTGATCAGGAGGGTCGGGAGGATCCAGGCCAGCCAGGCCGGGCGGGTGTCGAAGTTGACCACCACCACCGCGGTGACGGTGGCGATGGTCCCGGCCAGCATGTTGGTGAGGTGCCGGGCGATGCGTTGGCGGCCGGACCGGGGCCGCGTCCGGTGGTAGCGCAGGTCCACGGCGCCCAGCGCCAGCGCGATGAACCCGAATACGGCCATGGTGACCCATTGGCCGTCGCCCTGCGCGAAGAGCGCGGCGCCGTAGCTCCACATGGCCAGTCCGGTGAGTCCCATGACCGCCACCGCGGCCCAGTCCACCGCCTGCGGGACCCCGCTGCCGTTCCGGGCGAAGCGCCAGCCGGCGAACACGAGGTAGAAACTGAACACCGCCACCAGCGACAGCAGCGCGTCCGACGCGGCCACGGCCAACGGCAGCGCGGTCACCGCCACCAGTCCCATGGCCGCGGCATAGACCCTCCCCGCCCCCTTGTGACGGGCGCCGCCCTTGACCGTGAGCAGCGCTGCCGCGGCCGCGGCCAGCGCCGCCGAACCCGCGGCGATGTGGATGACGAGCAGAACCGCGCCCATGTCCATGCCCCCAATTTAGAGCCGGGAGCCAAGGATTGCCAACCGGAGGTTTCCTGCGCCCTCGATTGCGTGGGAATCCGGTGGATTCCCGCTTTCGCGGGAATGACGGCGCGCCTTGGTTCCCGCATATGCGGGAAACCGCCTGATCTCCGGACGCGACGGACGGCCGCTCGACCTTGGCCCCCGCGCACGCGGGGAACCGCGCAAGACGACCCCGGGGCCGAGGCGGGAAGACCCCTGGCCCTCGCGCACGCGGGAACCCGAAAGTCCATGATCGGGTCCGCGTCCTCCGGAAGCCGGGTTCCCGCGAGTCAACCGCGCTTGACAAACCGGGAAACCCGGCGTTAACCCTGAACGGGACATGGGGCCGAACGAGCAACTCGGCGCGCTACGCCGAGGGCCTCGTCCGTTCGGGTAGGCGGGGACGCCACGCCACGCTTGGCGCGGGTGTCCACCGTAAGGCCGCCGGATGATCTTGTCCGGTTGGGCGGGCGGGGCCGCTCCGCCGCGGGAGTCCGCATGGGTACGGTTCACGAGATCTACGTTGCGCCCGAAGGCGGCGCGCGCATGCAGAAAGTCCATGAGGCGGAGGCCGTGGCCAGCATGGGCCTCAAGGGCGACCGCTACTGCGAGCGGGTGGGCCACTACAGCGGGTGGGACGAGTGCCAGGTCACCCTCATCGAGGCGGAGGACCTGGAGGCGGTAGCGGCCGCCTCGGGCCTGGGCGTGCTCCACGGCGAACACCGGCGCAACATCGTCACCCGCGGCGTCCGCCTTGCCGACCTGGCGGGACGCGCCTTTCGCGCGGGGGAAGCGGTCCTGGCCTTCGACCGGCCGCGGCCGCCGTGCGCCTACATCGAGTCCATTACCGAGCCGGGCCTCACCCGGGCCCTCGTGGGCAAGAGCGGCGTCTGCGCGCTGGTGGTCAAGGGCGGCGTCATACGGCCCGGCGACGAGGTCGCCCTGCTCTGACCACCGCAGTGCAACCCCCGACGCCGCACCGGGTCCGTCCGCCGTCCACGTACCCGTTCTTCTACGGCTGGGTCATCCTGCTGGGAGGCTTCCTCGTCCTGGTGGTGGACGGCGGGGTGCGCTTCTCCTTCGGCATACTGGTCAAGCCGCTGGCCGCGGAGTTCGGATGGGACCGGAGCGCGGTCACCTTCGCCTACACCCTGAACATGCTCGTGTTCGGCTTCGGGCAGATGGTGGCGGGAAGGCTGCTGGACCGGTACGGACCCCGCCTGCTCTTCTCGGTCTCGGCCCTGGTGGCCGCCGCGGGCCTCCTGCTCACCTCCCGCACCCAATCGCTCCCGGAGCTCTACCTCTACTACGGGGTCGTCACCGCGGTGGGCATATCGGGGATCACCATCGGCGTGGTCACATCCACCATCTCCCGGTGGTTCCGGAGCCTGCGGGGACTCATGGGCGGCATCGCCATCACCGGCACGTCCTTCGGACACTTCATCGTGGTCCCGGGGTTGGCGTACTCCCTCGCACACTACGGTTGGCGCGGCTCGTGGGTCGGCCTGGGGCTGCTGGTCTGCCTGGTGGTGCTCCCCATCGCGCTGGCGGTCATGAAGAAGGAGCCCGCGGAGGTGTCCCAGACGCCCTATCGACGGGCCGCCCGGGGCCTCGCGTCCCCGGCCTCCTTCCGCGCGACGGAGACCGCGCCCCGGGAGGCTTTCCGCTCCTGGGGATTCTTCTTCGTGGCCCTGAGCTATTTCATCTGCGGCTTCCACGACTTCTTCTTCCTGACCCAGTTCATCCCCTTCGCCACCGACGTGGGCCTCACCAACCAGCACGCCTCGAACGTCCAGGGCGTGGCCGGCCTGCTCAGCGCCCTGGGCCTGCTGACCTTCCCGATCCTGGTGGAGAAGGCGGGCCACGCCCTCCCCCTGGCCTTCATGTTCCTCCTGCGCGCGGTCGCCTTCGCGCTGCTGGCCCTGTCCTCCGGGGAAACCGCCATCTCCGCGGCGGCGTGGCTGATGGGGTTCACGCTGATGGCCACCGCGCCGCTGGCCGCGGCCATGACCGGCGACTACTACGGCGTCCGCAACATCGGCCTCATCACCGGCGCCATCCTCTGGGTGCACCATACCGGGGGCGCGCTGGGCGCGTTCCTGGGAGGCTTGGCGCACGACCTGACGGGATCCTACGAAGTCATGTTCCTGGCGAGCCTGCTCGCGTCCCTGACCGGCGTCGCCACCGGCCTGGGAGTGCGGCCGCCGAAACGGACGACCGACCTGTCGGCGCCGTAGCGCCCCGGTGAACCGGGCGGGCGTCAGCCTCCGGAGACCCGGAAACGCGACACGAAACGATTGTCGAGGCGGTGCTTCCACCACCAGCACCAGCGGGCGTGGGCCGTCCATCCCCGGTAGTCCAGCAGCGCCTTGCCGTCGCCCGTGTTGAGCAGCCGCAGGAAGTCGGGCTGGGGCGCGTACCGGGCCAGGGGCTCGCCGCGCGCCAGCGAACGAAGGTTGCGCCACAGCACCGGTCCCTGGCGCACCGCATGGACCCCGGCCTTGGGCGCGCCTCCCTCCGCCAGCGTGGCGCTGTCGCCCACCGCGAAGACGTGGGCCGCGCCCGTGGACTGGAGGGTGTCCCGGACGAGCAGGAAGCCCCTCGGGTCCTTGGGCAGGGCCATGCTCTCCAGGACGGGCGGAGGCGCCGCGGCAGTGGCCAGCACCACCACGTCCGCGGGGATGCGGCGGCCGTCGGCGCACACAGCCTCCCCCTGGGCGACCCGGACCACCCGCTTGCCCGTGAGCACTTCCACTCCCCTCGCCCGCAGCAGCCGCTCCACCTTGCGCAGCGCCCCGGGCGACAGTCCGGCGCCGACGCTCTCTCCCGCGTCCACCAGGCCCAGGCGCAACGGGCCCGCGGTCCGGCGCACGTACCCGGGCAGGCACAGGGCGAGCTCGATGCCGCCAACGCCGCCGCCCACCACCAGCACCCGCACCGGGTCGCCGCCCCGCGGGCGCAGCCCGTGCAGGCGCTCGCGCAGCCGCGCGACGAAGGTCTGCATGGGCTTCACCGGGACCGGCGCGCCGCCGGACGCCTCCCTGCCCGGGGCGGCCGGGACCGACCCCACCCCCACGGACAGCAGATCGAAGCCCACCGGCTCCCGTCCCTCGAAGCGGACCTGCCGCGCCCCCAGGTCCACGGCGCGGGCGGGGGCCGCCACCAACTCGGCGCCCGCGGCGCGGGCAAGGCCGCGGAGGTCGATCTCCAGGCTTCCGGGGGGGTACTGGCCGGCCAGGACCGCGGGCAACATCCCCGAGTACGCGGCCACGGGGAAGCTCGAGACGCACACGAGCCGGGCGCCGGGGATGGGCTGCCGGCGCCACATGCGCAGCACGTGGGCGTTGGCGTGCCCCACGCCCAGCAGGACGATCCGCCGCAGGGGTCCGTCCACCGGGGCCGCTACCGCCGGTGTCCCCGCACCACCCGGTCGAGCTCGTCCTTCCACTCCGCGGACACCCGGTCCCGGGTCCCTGGGTCCATGCGGCTCACCGCGGGGAACTGCTCCTTCCACTCGAAAGGCCGGGTTGCGTCGATGATGGCGCGGGAGTTCAGGCCCTTGCGCTCCCGGGGGATGATGGGGTCCAGCGGGCCGCTCCAGGTGCGGCGGAGGATGTCGATGGACTCCTCGGGGTTCGAGCGCGTGCACATGGCCCACACCACTTCGTCGAGGTTGGTGATGTCCACGTCGTCGTCCACCACCACCACGTAGCGGCCGAGGTAGGCGCCCGCGTGGCACTGGGCGGCCATGAGCGCCGCCTGCTTGGCGTGGCCCGGGTAGCGCTGCCGGACCGCCACCACGATCAGGAAACGCTGGGCCGGCGGCGGCACATAGACGCCGCGGACGTCCGGCACGCCGCCCTGCTCCACCCCGTTCCAGATCATGGCCGACCGCAGCATGGAGCGGTACATGCCGTGGACCGTGGGCCGGAACGGCGGCGCCCCGGTGAGGATGGGGTCGTCCCGGTGGTAGAGGGCCTTCAATTGCACCACCGGCTCGGCCCGGCGCGCGCTGGCGTAGTAGCCGGTCCACTCGCCGAAGGGACCTTCGGGACGGGTGTCGCCGGGAACGATCTCCCCTTCGATGACGATCTCCGCGGCCGCGGGCACCCGCAGGCCGGTGAGAGGGGCCTCGATGACGCTCAGGGGCTGCCCCACCAGCCCGCCCGCCCAGGCGTACTCGCTCATGCCCGGGGGCACCGCCTGGGACGCGGCCACGAACATCAGCGGATGCTGGCCGAAGGCCATGGCCACCGGGACCGGCTTGCCCGCCCGCAGGGTCTTCTCCATGTGCATGCGGCCGTGCTTGCCCGGGGAGATGTAGAGGGCCACCTTGTCCGGCTCGTGGACCATGACCCGGTAGCAGCCCACGTTCTCCGCCCCCGTCTCCGGGTCGCGGGTGACCACCAGGTGCGCGGTGCCCAGGTAGCGGCCGCCGTCGCCCGAGTGCCAGCGCGGCACGGGGACGTGGAGGATGTCGATGTCCTTGCCCGTGCGGCGGTTCTCCAGCACCGGACCCGTATCCAGCACCCGGGGCTCCACCGGCGCCAGCCGTCCGAGCCGCGTGCGCAGCCGGTGGATGACTTCGATGGCGCCGAGGTCCAGGGGCAGGTCGAGGGTCAGCGCGGTGCGCTCCATGGTCTCCATCATGTTGACCAGCACGCGCCCGTCCCCGCGGTGGCCGGCCACCCGGTCGAACAGGAGCGCCGGCGGGGCCGGCAGCCGCTCGCACACGATCTCGTTCAGGGCCCCGATCTCCAGGTCCCAGTGCGCCCCGGAGACCCGTTCCAACTGGCCGATCCCCTCCACCTGCCCGAGCCATGCCCGGAGGTCGTCGAACGGCGTCAGTTCCGGCGCCTGCCTACGCTGGGGTCTCGCCATGGGGTCGCCTCCCGGTCACGACGCTTCTTCCCGGTAGAGCTCCAGGGCCTCCAGCACCGGGCGGTCGTTGATGGAGAAGAGCACCGCCTCCCGGTCGAAGGGGTTCTCGTGACGGTGCCACTGCCAGTTGGGGACCATGAACGAGTCGCCCTGCTCCCATTCGAGGAAGCCCTCCCCCACCGCGGTGCGGCCGCAGCCGCGGAACACGTGGTAGAGGGCGGTGCTGGTGTGGCGGTGGGCGCCGGTGGACCAGCCCGGCTTCAGGAGCTGCGCCTCGCAGGACATGGTGGCCAGGGTGTAGCCGCCGGTGGCGGGGTTGACGTAGCGGACCAAGTGGCCGTCGAAAGGGTCCGCGTCCCGGTCCTCCACCTCCCGCAAGGAGGCATGGGTGTCCTCCCAGCGGTAGCGGAACGGCAGGCCCCGGCCCGGAGAGTCCGGGCGGGACGGCGGCCGGGCGAAGCCGAACCGCCGCAGGGCGTGGCCATCGGACCGGGTCACCCCCTGGGTGTCCCGGTCGTGGTTCTCGAAGAAGAGCACGTTCAACGCGTTGACGAGGGGACCGTCCAAGCCGTCGAGCCAGACGATGGGCTCGTCGGACCGGTTGTGGTGCTCGTGCCAAGTCCAGTTGGGGGTGAGGACCAGGTCGCCCTCGCCCATGGGGAACCGCTCCCCCTCCACCAGGGTGAAGGCGCCGCTCCCCTTCACCACGAAGCGGACCGCGGCCATGTTGTGCCGGTGCGGCCGCGCCACCTCGCCGGGGTTCACCACGGAAAAGGTGAAGAGCAGGGTCCGGGACGTGGCCCGGATCGGGTTCTGGGGGTTCACCAGCCGTATGGCCCGGCGCTCCGCCAACTCCAGCCCCACGGACTCTCGGGCGTCCATGAGGCACGGATAGACCTCCCGCCACTTCCACAAATAGGGCGCTTCGTCCCGGTGCTCGGGGATGCGCGTGTTCCAGAAGCCCGACAGGTCGCGCCGCGCCAGCGATTCGTTCAGGTCTTCCAGGTCCCTCTTCATCCGCCGCCCCCGCTCACGACAGCCGCGCCATGGCCGCGGCCATGCCTCCGAAATAGGCCCGGTGGATGTCCATGGACTCCCTGGCGGTCTTCAGCAGGCTCTCCTCCGCGCCCGCGGGCACGAAGCGCTCGAAGATGTCCAGGAACAGTTCCGAGTGCTTCTCGTCCGCGGCCCGATGGGCGGTGAAGTTGGGCATCTGCTCGTCGGTGAAGTCCAGGTCGCGGCTCCAGCTCTCGTAGAGCCGGCCGCAGTTGCCGCCGCCGATGTCCCCCAACAGGCGGTCGTCGTTGGTCCACTCGGCGATGGTGGACGCGGCCAGCGCCTCCTGCCACGGGCGGGTCCGGGCGATCCACCACCAGCCGTAGATGGCCGCCCGGGTGGTGGGCAGGGGCTCGGCGTCCAGCACCTCCCGCTCGCTGAGGCCCACTTCCCTCCCCTGCCGGAAGATCAGGTCCAAGTGTCCCGCGGAGGAGTACTCGTCCTCCACCAGCTCCTCGTACTCGTGGGACAGGATCCGCTGCTTCACCACGAACTCCGGACAGTTGGCGGCCACCTGGGGCCAGTAGTGCCGCCGTTGCCGGACGTAGATCCCCAGTTGCGACAGGTAGAGCCGCGCCCGCTCCAGGGTGACCTTCGTGCCGTAGAACTGGGCCATCTCCGGCGAGAGGAAGAACTCCCGGACGATCCCTCCGAGCTCCTTGCGCCATTCCTTCGGATTCATAGCGGTTCCCTCCGACGCCCGGACATCGCCGGTCCGGCCATGGCTGCGCCCGTCCCCGTCAGTCCCGGGCCGCGGCCAGCGCGTTCTTCAACCTGGCCGCCTGCTCGCTGCTCATGTCCCTGGTGGGCCACCTGGGGAAAGACACCACCGGCAGGTCCCGCAGCTTGAGGGACTCCCGCAGCACCGAGCGGCCCACCACCCGCTGGAGGTCGCTGACCACCGCGGTGAACTCGACCACCCGCCGCTGCAGCTCCACCGCCTCCCGGAGCCTGCCCGCCAGGGTGGCGTCCCAGAGGTTCACCAGCAGCTCGGGCACGGCCACGGTCAGCGGGTGGATGGATCCGGCAAGGCCCCACAAGGCCCCCGGCATGAGGAGGGTGGCGGAGCCCGAGAACACCGCGCAGCTCGCGGGCAGCGCGCGCACGAAGGCCAGTTGCTGCTCCAGCGGGATGAACGACATCTTGATGCCGCAGGCTTCCGGGACTTCCCGGGCCAACTGCGCCGTCCACGGCGCGGTCATGCGATAGCCGCTGTTCACCGCGTTGTTGTAGATGAACATCGGATACCGGATGGCCTCATATACCTTGACGTAGTGGGCGAGCACCTCGTCGTCCAGGTGGTCGAAATAATAAGGCGGCACCACGCCCACCACGTCGGCCCCCCGGTCCCTGGCGTCCAGGGACAGGTGGATGGTGGTGGGCGTGTCCGCGGCGCCCGCGTGGACCACCACCGGAATGCGTCCGGCCACCCGGTCGATGACGAGCTTCGCGGTGCGCTTGCGTTCGTCCGGGGTCAGCGCCGGACCCTGGCCGAAGGTGCCCAGCACGAACAGGCCGTGGACGCCGGCTTCCACGTAGAAGTCCGCCAGCGCCAGGACCGCGCCCTCGTCCACCGCGCCGGCGTCGGTGAACGGCGTCGGCAACGGGATGTAGATGCCTCTCAGGCTTTCCATGTTCGCTCCCCGGGGCCGCCGGTCGAGGCCCCTGCCTCCCCACGGCGCGCCTCCCGCGTCACGACGCCGGCGCCTCGAAGAACGCCAGCGTCCGCATCTCGATGCTCTCCCGGGCCGGCGCCCCCGGCGGGCTGGCGGGGTCGTCGAAGGAAGTGTGGGCGGTGAACCGCGCCCGCCCGTCCTTCTCGGAATCGAAGACCTTGAAGACGATGGCCTCGTTCCGCGTCATGGCCGGGAAGTAGAACCAGCGGTGGGCAGGGTTGTAGGTGATCCGGTAGGTCTCGCCCACGCGGTCGGGATAGCTGCGCTGGGCCGGGACCAGGTCCCGCGGCTCCAGAGGGTGCGCGCGTCGGCGATGGCGAGGGGGTTGGTCCGCACCGGGTTCCGGATCGGCCGCCACACCTGGACGATGGCGAACCGGCCCCGGAGCAGCGCCTCCGCCTCGTCTTCGGGCAGGAGGTCCCGGACCCGCCTGGGCGCCGACCACTCGGTGTAGTCGTTGTGCACGGACCGGTTCGGCTCCCGGACCTTCTTCTCGGCCCGGAGACCGTCGTCCTGGGCCCTCAGGGTATGGTCGAAGATGACGACCCGGGAGGCGCCGGTCAGTCGCTTCACCAGAGCGTCCACCTCCGGGTAGTAAACGGAGCGGACCTGTTCCTCGTCGTAGAAGTCGGCCACGCGGGTATCGTGGCGCACGAAGACGAACCCTTCCCGCTCCAGCGACAGACCGTCCGCCGCGGGACGCGCGTTGTGGACCGTCACCGTGCGGGGTTCGAAGGTCCCGGAGCGCTCCACCGGAGTGGCGCCGAACTCCGCGGTGTGGGTGACGGGCTTCACCCCCGTGTCCAGCAGGTAGTTCACCACCGCCTCCACCGAATCCGCCGGGGTTTCCAGGATTTCCCGTTTCGTCATGACCGGGCGCCTCCTCCGCCGTCCGTCCTTGCAGGCTCGATCCCGAAACCGCGTCAAGGCGCGCCCGCGGGAAACAGCTTCAAGGCGGCGAACAGCAACCCCGCCGCCCCGAAGACCGTCAGCACGAGCCGGGTCTCGAGACGGGCGAGCTTGTTATCGACACGGACCTCGATGTTGGTCATCCCGTCCTGGAGACGCATGAGATCCGCCTTGGTCGCCCCGTTCTCTTCGACCGTCGCTATCTTGTCTTCGAGACGCCTGAGATCGGCCTTGGTCGCCATGTTCTCTTCGACCGTCGCCATCCGGTCTTCGAGGCTCGCCATCCGGTCTTCCACGCGCCGGACGTCGGCCTTGGTCGCCATGTTCTCTTCGACCGTCGCTATCCGGTCTTCGAGGCTCGCCATCCGGTCTTCCACGCGCCGGACGTCGCCGCTCGTGGCCACGCCTTGCGTGACCGCCTTGCGCATGGTCACGGCGATGGCCTTGGCATGGGCTTCCGCCATGCCGGCCGCAGCCAATGCCTCTGCCGCCTCCAGCGTATCGAATCCGTATTCCGCCATGCCAGGGAACCTCCCTTCCGGCGCGTGCGCACCCGACTGTCCCCGCGTCGCATCCCGAAGGCGTCGGCCAGCCGCGGCGCATGCCGCCATGCGTCACCCTCTTCCGAAACCCTCCCTATCAGCTTATCATCCTCGATGGAAGACACTCAACGCCCTTGCGAGGACGGCGATGGATGCAACGACGAAAAGCATGGCGAACCCGGGACGGAAAAAGGGCGCCAACACGGGTTGTCAGCCCTGGAAAAAGATACTATGAGTTCGCAACGGCGTTGGGGAGGGCGGGAAAATCCTCCGCAAGGGAGCGGCTCATGGCGCGTGAGTACAACGTGATATCCGCGGACGGCCACATCGACCTGAACCCGGACATATGGCGGGACCGGGTGGCGGCCAAGTGGCGGGACCGGGCGCCCCGGAGGGTCAAGATGCCCAACGGCTCGGACGCGGTGGTGGTGGATGGCGGCAAGCCCAACACCATCGGCGTCACACGAAGCGTCCGGGTCAACAAGGAAGAGATGGCCACACAGGTGCCGACTTTCGAGACCTGTGCCGGCACCGGGCCGCCGGAGCAGCGACTCGAGGAACAGGACCGGGACGGCATCGACGCCGAGGTGGTCTTCTCCCAGATCTCCTTCGTCCTGGAGCAGGCCGCGGACCGGGACCTCTACCGGGAGCTGCTGCGCGCCTACAACGAGTTCCTGGCCGAGGAATACATGGCGCCGGCGCCGGACCGCATCATCCCCATGGGCGTGATCCCGACCAGCGGCGCAGACGACGCCCTCCGGGAGCTCCGGCACTGCGCCGACCTGGGGCTCAAGGGGGTCAAGCTCGACCGCTTCCCCAGCGGCCGGGGCCATCCCACGGCCGACGACGACCGCTTCTGGGAGGCGGCCCTGGACTTGGGCGTGGCGTTGACCAACCACAACACCGGCAACATGGGCTCCGGCAACGGCGAACCGGCGTTTCCCTACGAACGCAGTCCCGGTCCCGACGTCCACGTAAAGGAGCCCATGAACTACTTCTTCCGCTTCACCAACAGCGCCATGGTGGGCGCCACCCAGATGGCCTTCGCCGGCGTGTGGGACCGCTTCCCCGGTTTGAAGATGTACTGGGCCGAGACCATGATCGGCTGGTTCGAGTACGGCCTGTGGCAGATAGACGACCATTACCAGCGCTACATGCCCATGATCCGCGAGTTCTGGGGACTCCGCTACCTGGAACGGAAGCCCAGCGAGTACCTGCGGAAGCACAACTACTGGGGATTCCTGCACGACCCCATCGGCATCAAACGGCGCGAGTGCATCGGCTACGACAAGCTCATGTGGGGCACGGACTTCGCCCACGCCGCCAGCGAGTACCCGCACTCCATCGAGGTCATGGAACGGGACTTCGAGGGGGTGCCCGCCCACGAGAGGCAGGCCATGCTCGTGGACAACTGCGTGCGGTACTTCCACCTGGACGGATAGGAGCCCCATGAGCGACGTCGGCGCCACGCATCAGGACCTGGGGCGGTTCCTGGCCGAGCACCACTTGGTGGGCGCGGGGTTGCAACGCGACGACGCGGCGCCATCCCGCACCGGACCCGCCGCGGCCCACTGGCGCTGGGACGACATCTACAAGGGACTCATGCGCTCCGGCGAGATCGTCACCGTGGGACCCGGAGGCATGACCGGCATGCGCTCCGTGACCGGCATCGAGGCGCGCCGCTTCCCCATCTGGATGAACGTGCAGATCCTCATGCCCGGAGAGCGCACCCAGGGACACCGCAACATGCGGAACGAGACCCGGCTGGTGTGCCAAGCGCCCCGGGACGCCGTGTTCGTGTGCCAGTACGAAGCCTTTCCCATGAATCGGGGGGACGTCGTCATCAGCCCCTCCTGGACCTTCCACGACCACTGGAACCGAGGCTCGGCGCCGGCCCTGTACGTGGACGGTTACGACAACGGGTACAACGGCGGCGTGAACCTGAACGAGCGGCTGCCGGAGGACCGGCCCTACCAGGACGTCCGCAAGCCCCCGCAGTACGGCGTCCGCACCCGCGGCCTCGCCCGACCCGTGACCGGGGAGGCGCCTTTCCCCCTGCCGCCCATGCACTATCCGTGGGAGGAGACCCGGGCCGCGCTCGCCGCTCTGCAGGAAGCGGGAGAAGAGGACCCCTGCGACGGGGTCCACCTGATGCTGGCCAGCCCGGTGGACGGCGGCCCCACCCTGCCCACCATCGCCTGGCATGCATCGCTGCTGCGGGCGGGACAGAGGACCCGCGGCCACCGGCACAACAGCAACACCTTCTACCATGCGTTCGAAGGCGCCGGCGCAGTGGTCATCGAAGGCCAGCGCCTCGAATGGCGACAGGGCGACATCTTCGCGGTTCCGGCGTGGAGCTGGCACCATCACGAGAACGGCACGGAGGGGGAGTCCGTCCTCTTCTCCATCGACGACTGGCCGGCCCAGACCAGGCTCGGCTTCTTCCTGAAGGAGGAAGCGGACCACCGCTCCGGCGCGCGGGCGTAACGCCGTCCGGGGAGAGAACGTCATGGCGAACCCCGTGTTGCGGATGGGTTTCCGGGAGCCCGAGGTGGACACCAACCGGCCGTTGGTGGACGGCGCTGTCACCGTAGAGGGATTCGACCTGGAGGTCAGCCACTTTCGCAGCCCGGAGACCATCGACGCGTGGGACGCCAGCTTCGGCGGCCTCATGCGGACCAAGGGGCGCGGCGAGCATCCCTACGTGTCGATCCCGGCCTACCCCAACCGCAAGTTCCGGCTCGCCTACATCTTCGTGAACGACGCCTCGGGCATCGAGTCGCCCCGGGACCTGGAAGGCAAGCGGGTGTTCGTCAGCAGCACCGCGGGAGTGTGGGCCCGGGGCGCGCTGCAGAACCACTACGGCGTGGACCTCACCCGGGTGCGCTGGTGCATGCCCGGACCCGAGGCCGAGAGCTGGTCCCCGGAAGTCCGGGTGGAGCCCCTGCCCCACATATCCGGGCCGCAGGACGCCGACGCCCTGGACGCCATGCTGCTGGAGCGGGAGGTGGACGCGGTCATCGAGCCCAACGTCCTGCCGTCCATCAGCCGGCGGGACCCCCGGGTACGCCGGCTCTTCCGCGACTACAAGTCCGAAGAGCTGGCCTACTTCGAGGCCACCGGGATCTTCCCCATCAGCCACATGGTGACCCTCAGGCAGGAGTTCGTGGAGCGGCATCCGGAGGCGCCGGTGGCGCTGCTGCGGGCGTACCGACGGGCCCGGGACGTGGCCTTCGACCGGCTCTACGGCTCCGACCCCGAAGTCCTCGTCACCTCGTGGGTGGCGGCCGCCATCGACGAGCAGCGCGCGGCCATGGGGGACGACTACTGGTCCTACAACGTCCGGGACAACGTCCCTTCCCTGGAAGCCATGATGGAGTTCGCACACCAGTTCGGCCTGACGCCCACGAAGCTCGACTATCGGAGCTTCTTCCATCCGGAGGCCGCGGCGCTCGAAGGCGTCTGAGCCGTCGGCGGGCCGGGGGCGCCGTTGCACCATCGAGGAGGCGACCATGAGTGAAGCAGTCCACGCCGAAGACCCGCGCCTGGAGGCGCTGCACCGGACCCTGGCCGAGAACTCCCTGGCCGGCCACTGGCAGCCGCGCCAGCGTCCCCCGGAGCTCCGGCCGCACCTGTGGCGCTGGCCGGTGGTCCACTCGTGCCTCATGGAGTCCGGCGAGGTGGTCCAACTGGGCCACATCGACGAGGCGGCCAAACGGCGCACCGTGCAGTTGGTGAACCCCGGTCTCACCGCGTTCAAGTCCACCACCCGCACCATCCAGATGTCGGTGCAGCTCGTCAAGCCCGGAGAGCGCGCCGAGTGCCACCGACACACCGCCGCGGCCCTGCGCTTCGTGGTGGAGGGGGACGGCGCCGGCTACACCACGGTGGAGGGCGAGGAGATGCACATGGAGCCCGGCGACCTGGTGCTGACGCCGAGTTGGACGTGGCACGACCACTACAACCGCGGGGAGCGGAACATCGTGTGGCTGGACGTGCTCGACATCCACCTGATGAACCACCTGGACACGAACTTCCACGAGAACTACGGAGAGGGACCCGCCCAGCCCGTGGTCAAGTCCGAAGGCTACAGCCGTCACCGCCTGGGCCCGGTGCGGCCCCGGACCGAGCATCCCGGCAACCGCGCGCTGCCCTACACCTACAAGTGGCGCGACACCCTGCCGGTGCTGGAGGCCATGGCCGAGGCCGGAGACGACGACCCCTTCGACGGCGTCCTCCTGCAATACGCCAACCCGGTGACCGGCGGCCCCACCATGCCCACCATCGACTGCCGGGTCCAGTGGCTGCGTCCCGGTCAGGCCACCCGGAGCCATCGCCATACCGGCAGCACCATCTACCACGTGATGCAGGGAGAGGGCGTCACCGTGGCCGGCCGGGACCGGAAGGAGGGGGCCGCGATGAACTGGAGTCGGCAGGACTGCTTCGTCGTGCCGTCCTGGCACTGGCACCACTTCCGCAACGCGTCCGGTGCCGAGCCCGCTATCCTCTTCTCGGTCACGGACCGCCCGGTGATGGAGAGCCTGAACCTGTACGGCGAGGAGAGCTGACTCCGGGACGGGACGGCGATCCGTCCGCGCCCCGGCCCGGTCCACCCGGAACGCCCGTGGGGAACCCCTCCGGCCCCGGGTTCCGCCGGGCAGGCGATCCATGCTCGACGCCATCACACAGGCCAGCCTGCAGATCCTCGTGCCGACGCATCTCCTGATGCTCTTGGGCGGGGTCTTGCTGGGTCTGCTGCTCGGTGTGGTCCCGGGGATAGGGGGCGTCACCGGCCTGGCCCTGCTGCTCCCCTTCACCTTCGACATGGATCCGGTTTCCGCCTTCGCCTTCATCATCGGCATGCTGGCGGTGACCACCACCTCGGACACCATCCCTTCCGTCCTGTTCGCGGTGCCGGGCACAGTGGGGTCCCAGGCCACCATCCTCGACGGCCACGCCATGGCCAAGCGCGGCGAGGCCGGGCGCGCCTTCGGCGCCGCCTTCACGGTGTCGGCCCTGGGCGGCGTCTTCGGCGCCCTGGTGCTCACCCTGTCCATCCCGGTCCTCGGCCCGCTGGTGCTCACCTTCGGCTCCCCCGAGTTCTTCATGATGGCGGTGCTGGGGGTGTGCATGGTGGCGAGCCTGAGCGGCGCCGCACTCATGAAAGGGATGGTGGCCGGAGGATCGGGGCTGCTTCTGGCCACGGTGGGCGCCGACCCCATCCTCAGCGTGGAGCGATGGACCTTCGACCAGGTCTATCTGTGGGAAGGGTTCCACGTGGTGCCCCTCTCCCTGGGGCTGTTCGGTCTGGCGGAGACCACGGACCTGCTGGTGTCGGGCAAGAGCATCGACGCCGCGGCCCTGGGTCGACTCAAGGGGCGCTGGGAGGGGGTGCGGGACGCGTTCCGGCACTGGTGGCTGGTGATCCGCTCCAGCGCCCTGGGAGTGTGGATCGGCATCGTCCCGGGCCTCGGCACCCTGGTGGTGGACTGGTTCGCTTACGGCCATGCGCTGCACACGGAGAAGAACCCGGACAGCTTCGGCGCCGGCGACGTGCGCGGGGTGATCGCGCCGGAGAGCGCCAACAACGCCAAGGACGGCGGCGGCCTGATCCCCACCCTGGCCTTCGGCATCCCCGGAAGCACGAGCATGGCGCTGTTCCTCGGCGCCATGGAGATACAGGGGCTGGCCCCGGGTCCCGAGATGCTGAACCAGCACCTGGACGTGATCTTCACCATCGCCTGGAGCCTGGCCCTGGCCAACGTCATCGGCACCGGCACCTGCTTCCTGTTCACCGACCACCTGGCGCGCATCGCCACCATCCGGGCGCAACTCCTGGCGCCGGTGTTGCTGGTCATCATGTTCCTGGGCGCCTTCATGGCGCGCCGGCACGTGGCGGATCTGGTCTGCTTCCTCTTCTTCGGACTGCTGGGCTGGTCCATGAAACGGCTGGGATGGCCGCGGCCGCCCCTGATCATCGGCTTCGTCCTGGGCTCCACCGTGGAGAAGTACCTGTACATCTCCATCCTGACCTACGGCTGGACGTGGCTCACGCGGCCGTGGGTGGTGGTGCTGTTCGTCCTGATCGTGGCCGCCCTGACGGTTCCCGCCATCCGGGAGCGAGCGAGCCGAGGGTAACGCGCATGCGCAAGGCCGTGGTCCTGCTGTTCGACGGGTTCTTCTTCGTGCTGCTGGCCGCGGCCATGGCCACGGCGTGGCAGTGGCCCTTCGCCACCGGGCTCTTTCCGTTGACCGTAGGCATCCCGGTGCTGCTGGTGGCCCTGGTCCAGCTCGCGCGGGACGCGGTGGCGGGGCCGGACCACGGCGAGGAAAGTCCGGCGCCCCAGCGCGTGCGCGACATCGCGGTGGACCGCTCGGTGCCCGCGGACCAGGCGATCCGACGGGCCGGCGCCTTCTACCTGTGCGCGCTGGCGCTCCTGGCGTCGGTGCTGCTGGTGGGGTTCCAACCGGCCCTGGCCCTCTTCCTGGCGCTCTACCTGCGGTTCGTGAGCCGGGCCGGGTGGGGGGTGACGCTGGCGCTGACGGGTCTCGTGACCGCCCTGGTGGTGGGGGTGTTCGACAACGTCCTCCACGTGGTCTGGCCCGATAGCCTGCTGGGGCGCCTCATGGACGCCCGGCGGCCCTGAGCAGAAGGACGGACCGACCCCATGTTGACATCCCGCGGCGAATGCGATTACGTAGGCCAAAGTGTCCTGCCGACGAGGAGGAACCCCATGAAAAAGGCATTATGGCTCCTGTGTGCGGGCATCGCCCTGGCCGCCGCCCCGGCGCATGCACAGAACGACGTCCGCGACTTCTACCGCGGCAAGCGCATGACGCTGCTGGTGCAGTATTCGCCCGGGGGCACCTTCGACCTGCGCGCCCGCTGGCTGGCGCGTCACCTGCCGGCCCTCACCGGCGCCCGGACCATCGTCCGGAACCTGCCCGGGGGCGGCGGCGTGGCCGGATACAACCGGCTCTACCGGCTGCCGCCGGACGGCCTCGCACTCCTCACCGCCCACACCAAGCTGGTGGCCTTCGACCTCTTCGGCCGCAAGGGGGTGAAGTACGACTTCGACAAGTTCCGGTACCTGGGGCGCGTCGTACGCACCAACACGGCCCTGCTGGTGCGCAAGGACCTGCCGTCGGACATCGAGGGGCTGCGCAAGCTGAAGCGCATACGCATCGGCGCTTCCTCCCCGTTCAACGAAGGAATGATCGCGGAGATGTTCGACCTTCCCATCACCATCGTGCCCGGCTACGGCGGTTCCGCGGAGCGGCTCGCCGCCATCAGGCGGGGCGAGCTGGACGCCACCACCGGTTCGGTGGCCACCGCGTGGAGGCACAAGGACGCGGTCAACGTCGCGTTCACCTTCTTCGAGGACGACCGCACGCCCGACGCGCCCCACCTGATGGCCATGCAGGCCAACGAGCCGTGGCGCAGCTACGCGCTGTCCTTCTCCGAGATCTTCGGCGCCGTCATCACCTCTCCCGGGGTGCCGGAGGCCAGGACGAAGTTCCTTGGCGAGGCGCTGGAAAAGGTCACCCGGGTGGATGCGGCCCGGAAGGAAGCCGACAAGCTGAAGCTCATCGTGCAGTGGACCGGCCCGGAGGACATCAAGAAGACCCTGAAACCGTTCCTGGACCTCGACGGGAAGGCCACCGAGGAGCTCAAGCTCGTCATCGAACGGAAGTACGTGGGCAAGCTGAGATAGCGCACGGAGCGAGCCTCATGGAAATCCGATACGGACTCATCAGCGCCGATTCCCACTGCGGCTTCGACCGGGACGCCTTCACCTCGCGCATGCAGAGCCGCAAGTGGGGCGAGCGCATTCCCCGGGTGGTGGAGGTGGAGCACGAGGGCCGCAAGGTGCACCGCTGGTGCGTGTACGGCAAGCCTCGGGGCGACAACGTGGGCAACTGCCCCGCCCTCATGGGCGACCCGTTCCCCACCTATCCGCAGCGCTGGGAGGAAGTGCCCCGCCAGGGGTACGACCCCCAGGAACGGCTGACGGCGCTGGACGCCGACGGAATCGACGCCGAGGTCCTGTTCCCCAATCCTCCGGGAGGCACGTTCTACGAGTTCGACGACGCAGACTTCGAACTCGACGTGGTGCAGGCCTACAACGACGCCCTGGCGGAATGGACCACCGTGAGCGACCGGTATTTCCCGGTGACCGTCATCCCCTACCTGAGCGACCCCTCGACCATCCGGGCCGAGATCGAACGGGCCACCGCGGCCGGGCATCGAGGCATCAACCTGCAGGGGCAACCGCCGAGCCCGTTGCCTCACCTGGCCGACCCCTGCTGGGACCCGGTGTGGGACGTGTGCCAGAGCCTGGGGGCGCCGGTGCACTTCCACGGATCGGCCGGCGTGCGCGCGGGCTGGTCCACGCGGTTCTGGAGCGGCTATTCCCCGCGGCAGGCCCACTCGGCCATGACCAGCACGTCCGCGGTGACCCCCGCCCAGATCATCCCGCAGCTCGTCTTCGGCGGCGTCACCGAGCGCTTCCCGCGGCTCAAGTTCGTATTCGCGGAGGCGGGCATCGGCGGTCTCAACTACGTCCTCGCCGCCTGCGACCACGAATGGGAATGCCGCCATCTGTGGACCGAAGGACTCGCCACCCGCCCCAGCGAGGCGGTGCGGCGCCAGATGTTCACCAACTTCTGGTTCGAGACCGAAGGCATCAAGCTGCGGCGCGACATCGGCATCGACAACATCATGTGGGAATCGGACTTCCCCCACGTGGCGTCCTTCTACCCGCGTTCGTGGGAGTCCGTCGAGCACGTGCTCGAGGGCGTGCCGGCCGAGGACCGCAGGAAGCTGCTGTACGAGAACGCCATGAAGGTGTACGGCATGGAAGCCGCGGTGCGGCCGGAGGCCCGGAGCGCATGACGCCCTGCCGGGGTCTCGTCAGCGTGGACGACCACGTCCAGGAGCCCCCGGACCTGTGGACGAGTCGTCTCTCGCGGAGCCGCTTCGGTGAGCGCATCCCGCACTTGGCGCGGGACGCGGACGGGGTGGAACGCTGGTCCGTGGACGGGCGGGACCTGGGGCCCGCAGCCGCGGCCGCGGCCCTCATGCCCGACCGCAACCGCGCGCCGCGCAACTGGGACGAAGTGCCGGCCGCGGCCTACCATCCCGGGGAACGGTTGAAGGCCATGGACGCCGCGGGCATCGACCATTCGGTGCTGTTCCCGACCGTGGCCGGACTCGCGGGGGAGACCTTCGGACGGCTGGAAGATCCCGAGTTGGAGGCGGCCTGCGTCCGGGCCTACAACGATTGGCTGGTGGAGGAGTGGGCTTCGGCCAGCCCGCGCTTCGTGCCCCAATGCATCGTGCCCATCTGGCCGCCGGAGGCCGCCATCGCGGAGATGCAGCGGGCCGTGGGCAAGGGACACCGCGGCATCGTCTTTCCCGCGCTCCCCATGCACCTGCGCCAAGTGCCGCACGTGAGCGAGCCCGAATACGACCGCGTGTGGAGCGCGTGCGAGGAGCTGGGCGTGCCGGTGGCGCTCCATGCGGGAGCGTCGCCGCAGTTGCAGTACCCTGCCTTCCCGGGCCTGTCACCGGCCCTGTCGGACGCGGTGGACGCAGTGACCCGACCGGTGTCCAGCGTGTTCGTGCTGTCGCTGCTGTCCTTCTCGCGCGTGCTGCTGCGCCATCCCCGGCTGCGGCTGGTGATGGCGGAAAGCGCCCTGAGTTGGGGCATGCTCTACATGGAGTGGGCCGACCACCAGTTCGAGCACGACGGGCTGGCCCGGGAAGGATACGACCTCAAACCGTCGGAGATGTTCCACCGCCAGTGCTTTCTCACGGCGTGGTTCGACGAGGTGGCGCCGTTCGCCGACTACGTGGGCGTGGACCACATCCTCTGGTCCACGAACTTTCCCCTGGCCACGTCCACTTGGCCGAGGACCCGGGAGACCGTGGAACGCTGCTTCCGGGGCGTCGCCCCGGAAGCCCGCGACCGTATCCTGCGACGGAACGCGGCGCATCTCTACGGCCTGGAGTCCCCGGACGCCCGGGCCGGGGGACCGGGCGCGCACGCGCCGTAAACGTTGGGTGCGCAACGACTTTTCCATCAGGGAGGTGTGCCATGCTGACCGCAAAGGACATAGGCGGAGTCATGGGCATGATGCCCGCGTTCGCCACCGACGACGCCGTGGACATCAACGCGACCCGGACCATCGCCGTGGACAACCTGGCCGCGGGAGTGGACCGGATCATCCGGGACGGCATCGACGTCCTGTCCACCACCGGCACCTACGGCGAGTGCTACAACTTGCTGTGGGAAGAGTTCGAGACCCTCACCGCGGCGACGGTGGACGCGGTGAGGAAACGGGTTCCCCTGTTCATCGGCGTCACCAGCCCCAACCCCAGGGAAGTGGTGCGCAAGATGAACTTCGTCAAGGACTCGGGGGCGGACGGGGTGCTGCTGGGGGTGCCCTACTACGAGACCCTGCCGGTGCCCGACGCCATCCGCTTCTTCCACGACGTGGCGGACCTGTTCCCGACCCTGAACATCCTGATCTACCACAACCCCGGCAACCACAAGTTCACCCTGCCGGTGCCGGCCTTCCGGGAACTGGTGAAGAACCCCACCATCGTCGGCATGAAGGACAGCCACCGGACCACCAGCGCGTTCCTGAACCTGCAACGCATCACCCGAGGCAGGATCAGCGTCTTCGTGAACCAGAACCAGCTCTACCCCTACTACGGCATGGGCGCCGCGGGCTGCTGGTCCACCGAGGTATGGATGGGACCCTGGCCGGTCCTCCACTTGCGGAACCTGGTCCGGCGCGGCGAGAACGACAAGGCCGCGGAGGTCATCGCCGACCTCAACGCGGCCAGCCAAGGCAAGCCCGTGCCCGGCGAAGGCTTCAAGCGGCCCGCGGAGTACGCGGACTACTGCAAGGTGGGCCCCACGCGGACCCCGTTCCTGAATTTCCCCGACGTCCAGATCGACAGGGCGAAGAAACGCGCCGCCCACTGGATGGAGATGAACGAGCGCTACCGTCCCCTGGTGGAGGCCGAGAACGGGCGTAGTGCAGCGTAGGCGGTCCTGGCAGCCGAACCGCGGCGCCTTGGCGCACCGCGGTTTCCGGCTGCTCTGGCTGGCCGTCCTCGCCACTTCCTTCGGTTTCCACATCCAGCGCACCCTGGAGCTCTGGCTCATCTACGAGCTGACCGGCTCCGCCCTGCATCTGGGATTCATCGGCTTGGCCCGCGGGCTCCCGGTCTTCGCCCTCTCCCTGGGCGGCGGGGTGCTGGCGGACCGCATCGACCGCCGCCGGTTCGTGATGCTGGTGCAGGCGGGCAACGGGGCCCTGAACGCCCTGCTGGCGGCGCTGGCGCTCACGGGCCTCCTCCAGGTCTGGCACATCTACTTCTCGGCCTGCATGAGCGCGTCGTTGAACGCCCTGGGCGCGCCGTCCCGCAACGCCATGGTACCGGGACTGGTGCCCCGGGAGACGCTCCTGAACGCGCTCTCGCTGACGGCCATGAGCCGGAAGCTGTCGCAACTCGCGGGACCGGTGCTCGCCGGCGTCCTCATCGCCTGGTTCAGTTCCGGCTTCACCTACGCCCTCAACGGCGGCGTCTATTTCTCCGCGGTGTTCCTGGTGGCCGCCATCCGGTACGCGTCGGAGGTCCCCCACAGCCCCGGGTCACCCTTCCGGAGCCTCATGGAGGGCATCGCCTTCGTGCGCCGGGAAACCGCGGTGTGGGTCTTTCTCGGCATGGAACTGGTCGCCGTCTATTTCGGAAGCTACCGGGGCCTGCTGCCCATCTTCGCAGCCGTCGTCGGGGCCGGCGCCGAAGGCTTCGGGCTGCTGCTCTCCGCCGCGGCTCTGGGCGCCATCCTCGGAGTCGCCCTGGTGTTGTCTCTGGGCGACCTTCGCTACAAGGGCATCTGGGTGGCGTTCGGGATATTCGCGTATTCCTTCTGCCTGGCGGCGCTGGCCCTGTCGGGCCGTTTCCTGCTGTCGGTGGCCGCGGTCTTCCTGCTGGGCTTCTTCGAAGCCGTCCAGATGGTGCTCCGCAACGTCATCATCCAGACCGCCACCCCGGACCGCCTGAGGGGACGCATCCTGAGCTTCCAGCGGATGCTGGGGGTGGGCGGCCCGAGCCTCGGAGAAGCCCAGTCGGGTTTCGTGGCCGCGCTGGTCGGCGCTCCCGCAACCCTCATGCTGGGCGCCGCGGTCTGCGTCGGCGCTACACTGGGCCTCGTGGCCGCCCGGAAGGAGATCCGCAAGGCCGACCTGTGAGACCGGGGGATCCCACGCAGTGCAGCGCAAGATGCGTCCTTCGACTCCGCTTCGCTACGCTCAGGACGAACGGGAGTAGAACGGGGACAGGAGGGTCAGGGTGAGGGAAGTCTTCCGGAACCTCTGGACAATCGGGACAGGGGGCATGAGCGCGTCCTTCGACTTCGCTCCGCTACGCTCGGGACGAACGGGGGACTTCGCTTCGCTACGCTCGGGACGAATGGGGGACTCCGCTTCGCTACGCTCAGGATGAACGGAGGACTTCGCTTCGCTACGCTCAGGATGAATGGGGGACTCCGCTACGCTACGCTCGGGACGAACGGGGATAGGGGCGTCAGGGTGAGGAAATCGGGAATCCATCCCGGATGTCTCGATTGTTCAGAGGTTCCTTCCGTCCATGGCGCGACGGCTCAGGGTTTCCTTCCCTTGGCCCACCCGCGTCGAGCGCGGCGGAGTCGAAGGGAGCTCCGGTCGGGACGGGCCCGGGAAAGAGGCGCGTCAGGCTGCGTCCGGCCGCGGACCGTCCGGGGTGAGGTCCCGGACCGGGCGGTTGGCGGCCGCGGTGACGCCCACCACCGCGAGCATGGCGAGGCCGCCCAGGACGACTGCGGAGGGGGCGCCGGCCAAGCGGCCGAGGACGCCGGACAGGCGTTCCCGGGAGAGGCCGGCCACCGCACCCATCTGGAGTTGTCCCAGGGGGAGGGCCACGCTGTAGTTCATGCCCCACATGGCCATGACGCGGCCGCGGAACTCGTCGGGCGCCAGGGTCTGCACCGTGGTCTGCGTACTCACCATGAACAGGGAAAGGCCGACGCCGGCCGCCAGCAGCAGGCACAACGACAGCGGATAGGAGCCCGACAGGCCGAACAGCGTCAGGAAGCAGGCCTGTATCCCTGCGCCCAGCAGGATCAGTCCGCCCCGTCTCCGAAAGCCGCCGAGGTTCGCGGCCGCCAGGGCGCCCGCCATGCTGCCGATGCCGCTCACCGTGTAGAGGGAGCCCAGCGTCGAGGCGTCGCCCCCGAACACCACGCCGGCGAACACGGGCAACAGCGAGATGTGGGAGGCCAGGAAGAAGATGTCCAGGTAGTTCAGGGCGATGAGGGAACGGAACGGTTTCCGGTTCCACACGAACGACAGTCCGCCCAGGACGGTCCGGACGACGCTGCCCCCCGAGGTCCGTCGGACGACCGGCGTGCGCACCGGCAACAGCGCCAGGCCGAACGTGGCGAACGCCGCCGCGGCCACGTAGAATGCGGCCCCGGCCCCGGACAACGGCGCGCCCGTGAAGCCCCCCGCCCAGTCGATGACGACTCCCCCCAGGGCCGGGCCGAAGATGCGGGTGCCGGGCCAGATCATGGAGTTGAGACTGACCGCGTTCATCAAGTATCGACGGTCCAGCAGGTGCGGAAAGAGCGCCTGCCTCGCGGGATGGTCGAAGGCCGCGATGACGCCGAAGACGAAGGCCATGGCGAACAGGTGCCACACCCGCACCAGCTCCGTGACCACCAGCGTGGCGAGCGCCAACAGCGCGAACCCCGTGACGAACTGCAACGCGATGAGCAGGCGCCGCAGCTCCCACTTGTCGGCCGCGGCGCCGCCGAAGAGGCTCAGGGCCACCGCGGGGGCGGCTGCGGCTACCCCCAGGCCGCCCAGCACGTACTCCGACCGGGTCAACTCCCAGGCCAGCCACCCCTGGGCGAGTATCATCATCTGGTGGCCGGCCACCGCGGTCAGGTGGCCGACCCAGTAGAGGCGGAAGTCCCGGTAGCGGAGGACCTGGAATACCCGGAACCTCCTGCCGATGCGTGCGAAGCGTGGCTTCATGGAAATGCGCGGCCCGCCGCGGGAGCGGCCGCAAGGCCGCGGCCCCGCAAGGGACGGGGACCGGAGCCGGAACGACTCGAGGAAACCCTGAACAATCGAACCATGGGTGGGGGCATTCCCTCACGTGACCCTTCCATCCCCGTTCGTCCCGAGCGTAGCGTAGCGGAGTCGAAGGACGCGCCCTCCTTCCGGGGTCGAACGGAGTTTCCTCGAAAAAGAAAAAGGTCCTCCACCTTCGTGAAGGACCTTGACGGACTTCGGGACGGGACCGCGGCTACAGCTTGACCAGGTCCGAGTAGCCGGCCCGGGAGTCGGGCTTGAGGCCGTAGCCGGCCATCCAGTTGCGCGCCCGTTCGAACTCCTCTTCGGTGTAGTCTTCCGGATAGACGTAATCCAGGCGGTTGAGGTTCAGGTCCTCCGGCTTGAAGTCGCCCATGAGGTCGGCCGGAATGTCCCGCAACAGGAGCGCGGCGTGTTTCTCCAGGTCCGCGTTGATCTCGTCCACCGAGCGCCGCAGCGCCCGGAAGATGGCCTCCCGGGCTTCCTCGGCGTCGTCGCTGTTGACGAACAGCAGGCCCCAGTACCTGGACTCCGCCAGCACGCGGCAGCCGCGGCTCTCGGCCAGGCTGATGAAAGGCTCCATGAGCGTCGCCGCCTCCACCTCGCCGTTCAGCAGCAGCCGGGTGCGGATGGCCGGACCGCCGTCGTGGCGCAACTGCGCCCGTCCCTTGTCCACGTGGCCTTCCAGCATCTTGAGGGTCATGTAGTGGGAGCCGGTCTGGTCCTGGATGGAGATGGGCACGTCCGCAAGGTCGTCCAGCCGGTGGTACGGCGCATCGCCCCGCGCCACGATGGCCATGGCCGCCACGCTCTCCCGCCGTCCGAGGATCCAGCCATCCCGCTCGCCGTCGGCCGCGCGTTTGATGACGCCCCACTCGCACTTGTTGTAACCCTCCAGGTCCCCCGCTTCGTAGTCGCTCGCGATGGGCCGCTCGAACACCTCCGCGGGCGCGAGCTGGGAGTCCGGCGTCACCACCTCGGCCTCGATGCCCTCCGCCTCCATGAAACCCCTGGCCACTCCCACGTCCCACGGCAGCGTCCACACGGTTCCTTCACTGGTGACCCTGATCTTCCGAGACATGACGACGTTACCTCCGGTTGCGTGATGGTGGGAGGAGACTAGCATACCTGCTCCAATGATGGAACAATTCGACCGCGGGCGAAGCGCGGAGGACGGTTCGTTCCGGGGCGCTTCCAATCTCGAACCCGCAACCGGGAGAACGGAGCCATGCACACCTGCGCCATCGACGTCCACCACCACTACCTGCCGCCGGGCCTGGTCGAGGAGCTCAAGGCCCACGGCAAGGCCGTAGGCGCCGAGGTGGGCGCGACCCCGGAAGGCCTCGCCACCCTCACCATCGGCCGCGGGCCGAGCTTCGTGGTGCCGCCTCCCCTCATGGACGTCCGGAAGAGGATCGAGAACATGGACGAGGGCCGCATCGCCCTAGCGACCCTGGAGCCCCACACCGCGTGCCTGGGCTACCGCCTGGACCCGGAACGGGGGGAAGCCTGGTGCAACCTGTACAACCAGGGCCTGATGGAGCTGAGGGACCGGCGCCCGGACCGCTTCACCGCCTTGGCCGCGGTGCCGCTGCAGGACCCCGGACGCGCCGCCCGCGTGCTGGAGCGGGGCATGGTGGACTCCGGGCTGGCCGGGGCCTACATCGGCACCAACGTGAACGGCGAGTACTTCCGCAGCCGCGAGTACGACGCCTTCTGGGGCAAGGCCCAGGAGCTCGACGCGCTCATCGTCATGCACCCCGAGGACATCGCCGGCCTGGAGCGCATGGCCCCCTACGGCCTGTTCCTCATCTGCGGCAACCCCGCGGACACCGCGCTCTCGCTGGGGTTCATGACCTACAGCGGCGTGTTCGACCGGTTTCCGGACCTGCGCGTGTGCGTGCTGCACGGGGGCGGCTTCTTCCCCTACCACCTGGGGCGTTTCGACCAGGGCTACGGGGTGCGTCCGGGCGCGGCCGACGCCGAGGCCCGGGAAAGGCCCAGCGCCTACCTGAAGAACCTCTATTCCGACACCCTGGTGTATCGGGTGGACACCCTGGAGTACCTCCAGGGCGTGCTGGGATGGGAGCACCTGATGGTGGGCACCGACTACCCCTACCCGCTGGGGGACTGGAAGGCGGTGGACAAGGTGGAGGCCCTCTCCTGCTCCGACGAGCGGAAGCTCGCGATCCTGGAAGGCAACGCCCGGCGGCTGCTCAAGCTCGGCCCCGCGGCGGGCTGAAGGGGTTGCCAAGGCTGAAGGCTGCTCCTCCTTGAGAGATCTACGCGTACTACCTATAAAGCGTGGAAGCGGGTCGTGGAGGACATCGAAAATGACCAGGCGTGACGTGTTCCGCGAGGTACTCGCCGGGCTCCGGGAGATCCAGGCGTTCGAGAAGGGCAGGAAGATGCTTCGTACTCATCGGGTGACGCCGAAACCGCTGCCGGATCTCTCGGGTGAGCAGATCCGGGAGATCCGGAACAGGCTCGACGTCTCCCGCGGTGTCTTCGCACGCCAACTCCGCGTGTCGCCCCGTACATTGGAGAACTGGGAACAAGGCCGCGTGAAGCCGAACGACCAGGCAAAGGCCCTGATCCTGCTCGTCGCCAGGCACCCGGATACGCTCGAGCGCTTGCAGGCGATCTGACGATGCGCCGGTTGCATCCGGACACGTTGACGAGCAAGCCCGACCCGACCGCGGGCCAGCCGCCTACCCCGAGGGCCACAGGTCCAGCAGGGACTCCGGCCACACGATGTGGAGCCCCCAGTCGTAGAAGCCCACGATCAGCAACAGGAACGCGAGGCTCACGCCCGCGGACCCGAGCCATCCGGCCCGGCCGTAGTACAGCAGGTAGAGGAAGAGCATGCACGGAAGGGCCACGTGCACTCCGAAGACCCAGATGCCGGCGTAGAGCAGCGCGGTGAACCCGAAGATGCGCGCGAACCTCCGGCCTTCGGTCCGGGGGTCGTCGCCCAGGATGAAACCCGTGTCCATGATGTCGCCTTCCTCCGCGCGCTTCTCCCCGCGGCCCCGCAAGAGCGTCGCCACCCGGATGAGCCAGAACGGCGTCCCCACGAGCACCGCGATCCTCGGCATGAGCGTGGCGCCTTCCGGCCAACGGAAGGAATCCACGAACATGTAGGCGAAGAACGCCCCCACCACGAGCAGGAGGAACGCCTCCCCGGCGACTTCGAGGGAGAGACGGCGCTTCCCGGCCTCGCACCCGTCCGCTTCACTGGCTTCACCGTTTGCGGGCGGCCCGGCGGGGTGGTCCCGGCCCGCAGGGACCCGGTCCGCCTCCGCCTCGTCTCCCTCGCCTTCGGTCATGGACCTCATGGCGCGCCTGGCGCCGCGTTGCGCCCGCAGGCTGAACAGGGTCACCAGGACCATGAAACCGAGTATGGCCAGGAACTGGGGCCGCAGCAGCATGCCGAAGCCGTAGTTGCTCACCGAGATCCAGAGGAACCGCTCCAGGATGTCCGCCAGCGCCACGGCGATGAGGATGGGAGGCCTGGGCCAACCGTACCGCTTCATGAAGACGCCCAGCAGGCCGAAGGCGAGCACCGCGGCCAGGTCCCCCAGGGACGAGCTCGCGGCCAGCGCAGCCAGGGAGACGATGCCCACCACCACCGGCGCCAGCACGTTGGGCGGGATCACCGCGATGCGGCACAGGGTGGGCGCGAAGGCCAGCATGATGGGCACCACGATGAGGTTGGCGAAGGCGATGGTGTAAACCATGCTCACAGTGAGGTCCAGATGCCGGGTGAGCATGCCGGGGCCGGGCGAGATTCCGGTGAGCACGAGGATGGCGAGCACGATGGCCATGCCGCCGCTTCCGGGTATGCCGAAGACCACGGTGGGGATGAGCACGCCGCCGTCCACCGAGTTGTTGGCGGCGTCGGAAGCGATGACGCCGCGCACGTCGCCCTTGCCGAAGGTCTCGACGGCGCCCTTCTCGGTCTGGCGCGCCTGGGCGTAGGCGATCCAGTGGGCCGCGCTGCCGCCCACCCCCGGCATGATGCCCACGAACACGCCGATGAGGGAGGAACGGACCATCAGCCACTTGTGGCGCCAAGCCTCCCGCATGCCCCGCCACACGTCCGACTTGGCTTCCCGCAAGAGGGTGTCCAGACGCTCCCGGGCGATGGTGGTGTCGCCCACCACCAGGGCGATGGCCTCGGGCAGGGCGAACAGGCCCACCACCACGGGCACGAGCCCGAACCCGTCCCACAGGTAGAAGTCGAACCCCATGGCCGCGCGCACGTTGCCGCCCAGGTCCGCGTAGCCCACCATGGCGATGGCGATGCCGAAGGCCGCGGTGAGTATGCCCTTGACGAAGGCGCCGGCGCTGACCACCGCCACCGCCAGCACCCCCATGAGCGTCAGCAGGAAGAACTCCGCGGACCCGAACCATTCCAGGATCTGCCGGCTCACCGGCAGCGACAGGAGCAGCGCCGCGGCGCCCACGACGCCGCCCACGATGGTGGTGGTGTAACTGGCTCCCAGGGCGACCCCCGCCAGCCCCTGCTGCGCCATGGGATAGCCGTCGAGCACGGTGGCCTGGGACGAGCGCGAGCCGGGGACCCCGAAGAGTATGGCGGGGATGGGCTCGGTGATGTCGCTGGCCGCCATGTGGAACACCACGATGGTGATGGCGACCCACGGGTCCAGGTGGACCGCAAGGCTCAGCACCACCACGGACACCGGCAGGCCGCCTCCGGGCATGAGCCCGGAGAACAGCGCCACCGGCAGCACCAGGAGCATCGCCAGCAGCGGCCCCGGCGAGAACAGGTGGAACAGCGCCTCGACGGAAGCTTCGAGCATGAAGCCCCCCGCGGATGGCTAGCGCGGGGCTAGCGTTTCTCGCCCATGAGCTTCTGGAAGAACAGCGCGCCGTCCGGGGGCAGGTCCTGGATGGTCGCGAGCTGCTTCTCGTACTGCTCCGGAGAGCCGTACCCCACGTCGTAGTTGGCCACCCTGGCGGCCTTGACGAACCCCGGGTCCTCGATGGTGGCCTTGAACGCCTTGCGCCACACGTCCACGATGGGTTTGGGAGTCTTGGGCGGCAGCATGAACGCCCTCAGGTGCTGGTGGATGTTCACCGCGGTCTGGAACGCCACCTTCTGCGAATCGGTCAGCTTCAAGCCCGGCAGGTCGAAGACGTGGGAGGGCTTCCCGCCTCCCAGCCGGGCGAGCCACTCGTCGCTGGCGGGCGCGTTCCACCAGTAGATGGGCACGAGCCGCTTGTCCTCGACCAGCTCCGGGTACATGCGCGGCAAGCGGCGCTCGAGGCACGTCACCACCTCGGTCTCGCCCCGGGCGAAAGCCGCCAGCTCCTCGCCGGTGGACTTGTAGCCGTAGATGAGCTTGATGGGGCCGCCCACGAGCTGCACGAACTCGCCGCCCATGGGCACCCGGCCGATGCCGGGCCGCTGGGACGCCATGCGCAGCGGCCGGCCCATCTCCAGCATCTCTTCCCAGGACCCGGCCACCTTGCGGTCCACGCAGATCAGGTAGTTGTCGTCCACCAGGGTGGGCGCCCCCAGGACGATGAGCTCCTTCACGTCGAAGCCCGGCACGTCCACGCCCGCCAGCTCCTTCATGACGAGGCTGGTGAAATGGGGACCCACCGTAAGGCCGTCGGGCTTGCTGCGGTTCATGTACTGGGTTCCCTTGAGGCCGGCGCCGCCGGGAACGTTGCGCACGATGAACCGGGGATTGCCCGGAAGGTGCCTGGGGGCGTATTTGGCGAACAGGCGGCTGATGATGTCGTAGCCGCCGCCCGCGCTGGTGCCCACCACGAGGTTGACGGTCTTGCCCTCGAAGCGTTTCTCCATGTCCTGGGCGCCCACCGGTCCGGCGAGCAACAGGACGAACCAGACGGCGATGGCGCAGCGGGCGTATCTCATGGCGGATTCCTTTCTCCGTGTCTCCCCACGGATCGAACCGATAGTCTCCTGCTCCTTGCCCCCGGACCCGCAGCGCGCCTGGCTTCGGCCAGGGCTCGGGACGGGACCTCCCTACTCCGGCGGATACAGCGCGTCCACCATCCGGCGCTTGTGGTAGTCCGGCGTGCCCAGGTACTGGTACAGGGTGTGGGCGAGCACGCTGTGGACCATCAGCGGATGCAGGTAGTCCGTGCCGGGACCCGCGTGCACCATGTGCGAGTAGCTGCACGCCTGGTGGTAGCCTTCGCTGGCCGCGGCCTTGGCCTCGTGGACCGCGGCCTCGGCCGGCAGCCCCTCGTCGAGTTTCCACAAGGCCTCGTAGGTGGCCATCCGGGCCGCGTCCATGTGGATGGACAGGTCCACGCAGTGGTCCTGCACCCGCTGGAACCGGCCGATGAGCTGGCCGAAGGCCCTGCGCTCCCGGGTGTATTGGACCGTGAAGTCGAAGATCTCCTGGCACGCGCCCACCTTGTAGGCGCACAGGACCGGGATGGCCTTGTGCGCCGCTCCGTCCACCACGTCCCAGCCCGCGCCCGCCTCGCCCACGAGGGCCGCGGCCTCCACGCCGTCGAAGGAGACCTCGCTCACCGACACCAGGAAGCCCGCGTGCGGCGTCACGGTCACGCCCGGGGCCTCCCGGTCCACCAGCGCCAGGACCACCTTGCCGTCGTCGTCCCGGGCCGCGCACAGGAAGGCGGTGGCGCCCTCGGCGTCATGGACGTGGCGCTTGCTCCCCCGAAGCGCCAGCTTGCCGCCCGTCCGGGTCAGGCGGGCGGCGACGGTCTCCGGCCCCCAGTGGACCCCGTGGTCGCCCAGGGCCGGGACCACGATGGCCTCGCCGCTGCAAATGGCCGGCAGGAGCGCCTTCCGCTGCTCTTCCGACCCGCCGTCGTGGATGATCTGGGCCGCCAGCACGCCGGACGAGAAGACCGGCCCGGGCACCGGCCCCCGCCCCAGCTCCTCGAACACCACGCCGCAGTCGAGCCGGGACAACCCGGCGCCGCCGTACGGCTCGGGGACGAGCATGCCGAGCCAGCCCAGCCCGGCGATCTTGGCGTACAGGTCCGGCAGGAAGGTCTCCTTCTTGAGGAACTGCTGCGTCAGCAGGGTGGACGGCGCCTCGGCCTGGACGAAGTCCGCGGCCACCTTCCTGAACATCTCCTGGTCTTCGCTGAGTCGTAGGTCCATGGTTCCCTCGCGTGGGCTTTCGGTCTTCGGCCGGGGTTCGATCAGGGGCCCGGCTTCCCGCGCGGGCGGGGGTCCCGCCTGCGCCCGTGGAAGCGCCGCCGCCCTAGACCGTGTCCGGCGCCTTCTCCGTGGTCTCCCGGCCGATGCCGGCCCGGCGGGCGAAGATGAGCCGGTCCGTGTCCAGGGTGCCGCCGCCGTGGAGCTGGCCAGGGCCGCTCCGGATCACGTACTCGAAGTCCACCACCTCGTGCACCCCGTGGTCGGGGATCAGGGCGTCCGCGCCCATGATCTTCTGCAACCGCTCGCCGTTCCGCAGCCGCACCATGCGCTGGTAGTAACGGAACTGGGCGCCGCCGTACGCGTGCGGCTCCTTGACGAAGCGGTGCCAGAAGATGCGCCGGGCCATGCGGTTGACCGTGTTGATCTCCATGACCATGTCCGCGATGACGTCCCGGACGTGGGGGTCCGCCAGCAGCGGCTTGCCGTCCACCTCGTGGTTCCGGCAGTACTCCACCACCCGGTCCACCACCGGGTCCGTGCCCACCCGTCCGTCGCCGCCGTGCTCCAGCTCCAGGTGGGTGTGGGCCACCTTCCAGCCGTTGTTCTCGCCGCCCACCAGGTACTTGGCGGGCACGCGCACGCCGTCGAAGAAGACCGCGTTCTTGATGCCCATCATCAGGTGCATGTGCTGGATGGTGATGCCCGGCAGGTCCGCGGGGATGTGCAGCCAGCCCAGGTTCTCGTGCCGCTTGCCGCCGGGGTCGGTGCACACCAGGGTCCACAGCACGTCCGGCGGCAGGTGGTGGCCCACCATGACCTTCTGGCCGGTGACCACGTAGTCGTCGCCGTCCCGGACGGCCCGGGTCTGGCAGTTGGCCACGTCGCTGCCGCTCTGGGGCTCGGTCAGCACCTGCCACACCACGACCTCGCCCCGGGCAATGGGCGGCAGGAACTCCCGCTTCTGCTCGTCCGTGCCCCAGTGGAGCAGCACCGGGGCCACGATCCGCGCCAGCGTGTAGAAGACGTGGGTGAGGTTCAGGCCGTAGCGGGAAAGCTCGGTCTCGAGCACGAACTGGTGATCGACCGTCAGCCCCGCGCCGCCGTACTCCTCCGGGAACATGGGGAAGAGCCAGCCCTTGCGCCCCAGCTTCTCTCCCAGCCCGCGGCGGAACCGGTACTCCTCGTCGTCCTCACGCGTGGACCACGAGGCCGACCACCGCAGGTGCTCCGAGCCCTTCATGTTCTCGTCCATCCAGGCCCGGACCTCCTTGCGGAACTCGCCCATCTCCGGGGAATCTTCTTGCAGGTGGAAATCCATTTGCACTCCTTGGCCGCGAGTACGCGACGTCGTTTCTAGGGACGACCGCCCGTTCGGCGGATCACCGGCCGGCCCGGGAGGCGCCGACGCTCCACCGCACGGCTCCCTGTCCGGCGCCGGCCCGGAGCCGAAGACGCGGCCGGCGCAACGCGCCGGAAGTGGATGGCCGCGGCTTCGAGATCGGTCACGATGGTTCCTCCGTTTCCGGCAAGCCGTTGCGGGCGCGGCTTCAGGCGGTCCGTACCGGCTTGGTGACCGCCAGGGTGTTCCGCCCCGTCCACATGGGCAGGAGGACGGAGTGGCGGTGCTTCCCGCCCAGCACCGCCACCATGATGTCGTCGGGCCGGGTGGCCAAGTGCACGACGCCGTCGTCGGTGACGTTGGGCGACTCCCGCAGCAGCTCCTCGTCGCTCTTGGTCCCCTTCCGGCGGTCCGGGATGCTGGCGAAGGGGATGGTCGCGTGCTCCCAGAGGTATTCCCGGACGTCGGCCCGGGAGATGCCGTCACCGGCCATGATGCCGGCGTCCTCGATGCCCAGGGCCACCAGCGGGGTGCCGCCGCCGAAGCTGCCCACGTCCAGGTGGCTGCCCCCCCGGTGCATGGCGATGACCTCGGCCAGGGACGACAGCGCCTCCTGCCCCGAGCTCCCCGCGGTGTGCATGGGGATGAAGCCGTTGACGCCGCACACGGTCACGGCGCCCTGGTCGGGCCGGTAGCCGCGGCTCACGTGGTAGGGCTCCCAGGGGCTCTGCTCCTCGTTCTCGCCGAAGCAGAACGTGTATTTGCCGGGCCAGCCGAAGGTGGCGCGGTCGGTGTCGCCGGGGTAGCCGCCGCCCACGGTGATGAGGATCAGGCGGATGGCGCGGCCGATGGTGGCGTTGGCGCGGTAACCGGGGCCGAACACGCCGGAGTCGCAGTTGATGCCCAGTTCGTTTCGGACCGGGCCGTTCACCAGCAGCGCCGGACCCGCGTATCCGGTGGTGGCCTGGACGCCGTAGAGGTTGAAGCGGGGCTCCATGACGCCTTCCACCGCGGCGAGGACCACCGGCAGGTATTCGGGCAGGCAACCCGCCATCACGCTGTTGACCGCGACCTTCTCCACCGTGGCCGGCGCCCACTTGGGAGGCACCTGTCCGATGACCTCCTGGGGGTCCCGGTGCGTGCCCGTGAGCATGCGCTCCACCCGCTCCCGGGTGGGGGGCACGATGGGCAACCCGTCGCTGAGCTTCCGGTCGAGGAACCAGTCGTTGGCCGCCTCCAGGGAGTCGTCCACCTCGACGACCTCGGAGACGAGGGCGGCTTGGGGACCCGGCTTCGCCTGTGACGTGTGGGCGGCCATGCGTACGATGTCGGCGGATGGGCCGTAGCGCCGGAAACTCCCGTGCGGAGCGCTATCCCGCGGGCCGGGCGGCGTTCCCCGGGGCGTCGGCGCCCGCGCCTCCCCGCCCTCCGGCGCCGGCGTCCGTCAGGGTCTCCCGCACCGGCCCGATGGCGATCTCGGCGTCCTGCCGGTGCTCACCGGGCCGGGCGCCGCCGCTGGGGTGGTGGGGGATCTCCACCAGCGGCAGTTGCGGCATGCCGAAGAACACAGCCTCCTTCCTGCCCAGCGCCATGAAGATGGACTGGCACAGGGTCACCGTAGGCTTGCCCCGCTTCTGGATCTCGATGGCGTCGTGGACACTCCACGACGTGCACGAGCCTCAGGCGCCGAGGCCGGTGACCACCGCGTCGCACCGGCCGAGCATCTCCTCGATCATCTCCCCCGGCGCCCCCTGCATGTGGCTGGGCTTCTTCCTGAGGACGACCTCCGCGGCCCCGGACCGTTCCTCGATGAGCTGGGCCAACTCCCGGAACATGGGACTGGAGTTGGCCTGGCCGTTGTCGAGTATGCCCACCACCTTGCCCGCCAGACCGTCCAGCCCCGGGACGGGCGGATGGTTCTCCAGCAGGACGTCGGCCCTCGGATCGAGCATCAACAGCTTTGCCATGGTTCCCCCCGATCTTGCATGCGCCCTCACCTGCGAGACATTACCCAACCCGGCTCCACGTTGTCAACGGCCTGCGGGGACCGCGGGGGACCGGGAAGCGACCGCGGAGGGTCCCAAGGGCAAGCCGGGACGGACAGGACGCCCCCAAGAGTCCGGCAGCGCTTGACAATACCGAGGTTTGCCTTTATCGGATAGAGGTGGACGATGTCCGCCGCTATCCGATGCGGCGGTTACGGCATGGCAACTTCTTGCCCGCCCGCACCCGATGAGGACAAGGCCGTGTCCATTGCACATGGAAGAACTCCGAAACCACGTGTCCGGCGCCCCCCGTCCCATCGCTTCCGGCCAAGAGTGCTGTGTCTGTGGAACTCCTTCGTGACGGGTATCGCCGAGGTCACTTCGTTTGCCCATCCGGCCCGACGGATCACCATCCCCCATGCAGACGTGTCCAGCGCCTTGAGAGACGACTGGGCGAGGATCGGCCTGGATATGGGAGCGGTCATCAAGCGCAAACAGGATGCACTCGACGACGAAGTCTGACCCGCCGCCCGCGCCCACCTCACGAGCGGGAGGCAGTATCATCCTGTGGAGCGAAAGGCCGAAAGATTAACGATCCGTTGGTAACCTGAGCGTTCCACGCCTACAATGTATGAGTTGCATCAGATGTTTTCCAACTATCACGTGATACGAAAACCTAAATTGTCGAGATTCCATTTCGACCAGCAGGTTCCCGAGCGGTTAACACATTATTTGTTCCGGTACCCTGCAAAATTCCATCCTCCAGTCGCCCGGGCACTCATTGAAAAATTCACCAAGCCGCAAGACGTAATCCTCGATCCTTTCTGCGGCAGTGGCACCTTACTTGTGGAGGCATTGCCTCTCGGCCGAAGAATTATTGGGATCGACGTCGATCCGGTCGCCACCTTTGTCAGCAACGCTAAGATCCTGCCGATTTCCGCCAGTCGACTACGAGACGCCACTCAGAAATTGCTCACCGTATTGGCAAATTTCGAAAGGTCAAAGGAGGACTACAAACGCCTCATGTTTCAAGACCTCACCGACGTCGAGTTCCAAGCAGAGATTCAAACCGAAACCCTCTCGCTGCCTCCCATACCCAATCTATTTCATTGGTTTCGTCGTTATGTCGCAGTCGACCTTGGCGTGATTAAACGCGAAATCAATCGCTTACAGATCGATCCCTCTCCTCGCAAATTTCTCAAATTATGTTACGCATCCATCATCCGGAAGTCGTCAAACGCCGATCCTGTCCCTGTATCCGGCCTCGAAGTTACCTCTCACATGCTCAAGCTCGAAGAAAGGGGACGACACGTCAATCCGTACTTGCTGTTAAGGCGTGCGATAGCCCGTGCACTCGATGATTGGGAACAGTTTGAGTGCCGTGCAGGAGCCAACCGGAAACTCGGCCAAGTAAGGCGTGGGAACGCCACTCAGATACGAAAGTACATTCGCAAACCAGTAGATGTAGTGATTACTTCACCGCCTTACCAGAACGCAGTTGACTATCACCGTCGACATACTCTTGAAATGTACTGGTTGGACTTGATTGATAGTCGCCAAGCTCGACTGGCTCTCCGTTCTCACTACATAGGTCTTGACAGGGTTCCAAAGTCAAACTCCGTAGTCCGAAATGGCGAACTCACCTCTAGACTAGCGCAAAAATGGGAAAAGAAAATCACCGTCCTGAACGAAGAGCGTGCACGCAACTTTAAACATTACGTGTGTTCTATGACAAAATGTCTCGCCGGTTTAGCTGCCTTGTTACTTCCTGGATGCCGGGCAATCTTCGTGGTTGGGAAAAACTCTTGGAACGGGTCCGAAATCCCGACCGTAGAGTTGTTTAACGAAATGGCCGCGTCCGGATTTCGTCTGGTCGATCTATATTGGTATCCTATAAAAAATCGGTATATGACATACTCTCGGCATAACAGTGCTGATATCGACAAGGAGTACGTCCTCGTTTACGAAAGGATCTGAACAACACCCTCCGCCACGCCCTCCCCTCCATCCCTCTATCTTGCAGATTAGTCCATTTTTATGTAAGCTGGAAATCCAGACCTATCTACGTGGAATCGTATCTCACGAGGGGCATATCGTTGCATCACCTTCAGTCGCTCTAGTATATGCTCTGTTCTGGGCGGTTTGTGACATTCCATGATTGATTGGACTTGTATTGCTTCTGTCACCGTCTGTATCGGACAAATCGCGATGCCAGTAGCCATCACATCACGATATATTGATCGAACTTTATCCATAAACTCAGTGTCGCACATCTCTTGATCAGAATATACATATCCGAGTACTTCGCCAACTACTTCGTAACACATGCCAGCATCTACGACCTTCTCCAAAACCCTTAGGTCAGGGATTGCACCGATTAGCCTATGCGTGGGCCGTTGCATCCCCCTTACCTGTGATTTACCTCTGTAGACTCGTGTGCCCCCCCCCTCCACTTGCTCCACAAGGTCCAACCTGTGAAGCGCGTGTATATGAAGCCACGACTGATGCGTGCCCGACCTACCTTGAAATGGGCGACGTCGTCGTTTTTCGAGCAATTGGCGCAACCGAATCCGAAATTCGGGACCGGTAGCGAACTCCAGGTACTCTTCGTACGTGTTCTTGAAGAGATCTTGAGCTATCTCCGTCCAGCCTTCGTCCTGAACTGGAACCTGAGATTGTACTTCGATCTTCTTCGCAAAGAAAATCAGCGCAGCGCCATCGAATTCAAGGAAAAGTCTGAAAAATACGATTCGCTCTGCGTCATTGAGTTCTGGCCACGAGTCTGCCATACCCTTACCCGCTACTATGTTCAACAAATGGGCCAAATGGGTCCAGACTAAATTCGCATGCACAAGCCTCAACCCCTTGGCTAGATCAACCGCGTAACCGGCAGCCACTACATTCAAATCGCGTTGACAGCCAGAGAGTTTTCTGGCTACTTGGTCTCGAAAAGCACTACTTGTCGGCGAGGTACAAGCCTGAATCAGCAATCTAAGTAATGCTGGCTCCAGTACCTGGTAATGAGTACGCCCAAGTAATCGTACTTCTATCAATAGTCACCTCCTCCGTGTACTGTCGCTCTCGGCCTTATCTTTATCGGAAACAGCCGGTTAGCGCGATCAGTCGACGCAACCGCATAACCGATAGGAAGGCTCCTCACTAATGCTTCGAAGGTCTTATTTGCCTGGAATTTGTACTTGCCATCCAAGACCACTTCGTCGGGATTAGATGTGTTGATCATTCCTCTCGCAGCGACAATGTCATCCTGGTGACTCAGCGAATGAACTAAAATCATGTCAGCGTTTCGTTGAATTGACGGATCAAGACCGGAAGGCTGTTGCGTGGCGACCACAATCGAAAGACCTACGTTTCTACCTTCATCAACATATTTCTTGAGTGGCTTTCGCGACGCTGCGTGACCCCTAGCCGGTATGTAGTTGTGAGCCTCATCAATGATGATCCAGGAGCGCGCTAGGCCTTCCTTGGCTCGCTCTTCGCAAAACCGCGCCTCATCCCTCTCTTTTTGCGCCGCTACGGGGTCTGACTGCATGAGCTTTGCCGCCCTTTCTCTATGAATTGGAATAAGACGCTCGTGCTGCTCGGACAGGGATCGCAATTGAATCACACGTTTGATTATCAGCGAAACCAACACGGACCGCATTTCGGCATCAAGGTCGCGGAGGAGGAGAATCGAAATTCTTCCCGGTTGGAGCAAATATCGTACGTCCAGCCCATCTGGCCCAAAGAGTGGCAACCGGGCGAGAGCCTGCAAGCGTCGCTTTAATGCTTCACGTGTGTCAACAGCAAACGCGTCCACTTCCAGGTCCCTGTCCACGACCTCGATCATTTCTGGGATGTCGAAAACCTCATTAGGTTCTCTCACCCTACCCGTTTCCTTGTCTCGCATTCCCTCCTGGAGAAGTTTGGAGCAAACAGTTGTTAACAGGTGTCCCATCGGATCTACAAAAGGATCTACTTGGAACAACCCGCACCACTCCTCTATGCCTAGATCAGATGCCCTAAGGGTGATCGTCTCTCCTTCAACCCCCTTTGGCAATTCGAATCCGCTAGGCGAAAAAAGTCTCGGCTGGAGGTCGTCAACCTCCAATTTCCACTTTCTGGCTTCCCTAACTTCCGGGTGTTCCTCGGACAACGTGCCTTCTATGGTAAAGGGCATGGTCAAATAGACATTCATCGTGTCCAAAATCAAAACGCCAGGGAACATTTGGCCTTGATGTATCCATTTCGTCGACACAAGTCCTTCCGCGATGGTACCCAGTGTATAGCTCTTGCCACTGCGTCGCTTGCCCATTACATATAGGACATGTGCCCCTCTTGTGTCCATCCACACATTCTGGTGCGGGGTTTCAGCGCTCTTGCCCAGGTAGATGGCCTCCGGCGTGTCTCTGGGAGCATTTTGGCCTATAAGCAACCCTTTGCCCGACATCGGATCGCATATGAGTGGAGGTTGTGCACTAAATGTATGGGTCAACCGAAATCGCATGTCTGGGATTTGTCCTGCCATTGTCTCTGACCTATGAAACACATTCTGTAGTAATCACACCCTGTTCTCGTCGATAAGCTCGCCCCAGCGCTCGCGTCAATTGCATTGTGATGGCACGCGGCGTCAGCGCAACAAGATTGGAACTCATTGCATCAACAGCCTCTTTCGTAAAAGGATAGAATTTCGCCTGCAAGGTCTCCTGCGTCGACGTGTTAACTGCTTTCATAGCGGCCGCCACATCAAACTCCCTCTTCCTAACAAAATCAAGCAACTTCTCGACAAACTGGGCAACATCTTGAGCCTGCAAAGGAGCAACCTCGATATTAACGTCTTCGCCTAATCGTGACATCACTGGACTTCCCACGCTAAAGATTTCCACCATTTCAGTTTGTAATGCCGCGGATGCACCAATGAGCACACTCACGTGACGTTGACTCGGGTCGACCAAGTGCGAGAATCCTGAAATGAAGGTCGGGATAGCTTCAGGACCGATAGTCCTAAGGCGTTCCATCTCATCTAGAATTAATACCAACGTTTCTCCTCGGAGACCCTTCAGTAACATACCAAGCATTACGACCAAGTCCGCAAGTCGAGCCGCTTCGGCTTGCGTCAGATCCTGACTCTGTCCCAGCAGATCCAGATCGGCCCGTGACATCCCTACCCCGGAGATCCAGCGCCACAGCTTCAGTCGTTCGAAGTTCGGATTATACAGTTGCTCTGCGGCCTTTCCGACCTCCTCATCGCTAAACCATCTTGTGAGTTCAGAGCGCAATGCATCTCGTGGTTTAAAGCCCACCTTCTGAACGACATCCTCCATCAATCCTATCACGAAACCTTCTCCTAAACCTCGCATAATTCCTTCACGATACAGATCATGGAATCGGGATTTCCTCGATAGATCCGGGCACTCAATCCTGACTGGCTTTATGTCTGTAAGTCTCTTCAACTGGCTCATGGTATTCATTAACATATGTGTTTTGCCGCCACCATATGGTCCCCAGACCAGACGCTTCGGCGCCAATCCTGTCACCAGGTCAATGTCGAGGCCTTCTGCAATGTCCTGTACCGCTATGTCGTCTCTCGCAAAACAAGCAAAATCCTCGATTGGGTCGAGAATGAAATTATCGCGAGATAACCCGTACTTGTCTGCGATTAGCTCCTTCACGTCATTCATGGAAGTCCTCCTAGGCTTCTGTAGAGATGTTCGCCAGGTTGACAAAGTAACCAATTAGTTGGTTGACCATCCAGTCGTCACCGTTAACCATAATACCAAGTTCCAGCCAACTGGAGCGGGTTAGGTTCTCGGAACCTACGATCGCTAACAGCAGTCCGCCGTTCAAACCTGGTTCTCTAATATACAGTTTGCTATGCAATTTCTTGTGGTAATAGACAGTTCCGCCTACCTCTCGGAAACAATCCAATCCTGTCTCTGTACCACGAGGTTGAGTCTCAGGGGGACGTGTCACGACCTGTAGTCTTGGTCGTATTCCAGTACGCCTCTCCTCATCTGTCATCGCATACTTCAGCCTCTTGCAATCCTCTTCCAGCGGATTTATCCAAGGAGAACAAATATACAGGGCACCAACTCCTGGTCGGTCAATCAAGGAAGTAAAAAACTCTGTAGTCATTCCCTTTCTGACCAATTCGTAAGTGGGTTGTTGTCCGTCAATACGGCGTAGGCGAAAAAACACATTCTCGATGTCGGCTCCATTGATAGCGCTGATCAGCAGTGAAAGCTTGCGACCGTAAGCCGATAATCCAAACCGTTGGCCAATGGTTTGCAGTATATTAGAATTCAGGAGACGGTCAAATAGCTGAGCAGGCGAAACCGCACCATGATCCTGGAAGACGTCTTCGAGATGGTTTCTGTCGAATGCCGCCTCTGATGACCTCATAAGCTCATCCAATGTTTCGTCGACGCCAAGCTCACCTAAGACTTGAAGCAAGCTACTCATGGTGACTCACTGTCCTTCTTCACTGGAAAGGAACACGTGACCTGCAAGCGCGCCCTTGGCGAACGCCGCGGAAATCGAGTTGAACTGTTTCATTTCGATTTGAGGGTCGGCCTTCTCGAGAACCGCATTGAATGCCTCCATTACGGAACGTGGACGTAGGTTACCTTTCTCTTCAAGGTAATCCAAAATCGCATCGCACGATTCTGTAGTAAATGGATACAAAATCGAATCCTTGTGTCCGTCCATACGGAACTGCTCGAGGACGTCTTCGATAAATCTCCGCGCTTCAGTTCTTTGAAGGGGCGGTAGTACCATTACTTTCGTTACCCCGATACGGTCCTTCATTTCGGGACTAAACCACGAGGGGAGGCTCTTGGAGTCCGGTTGCCCGGAAAACGACAATACCAGAGACAGCCCTGCAGGGCATGCGTTAAAGAGTGAATGTAGTCCTGCATTGACGTCCAGGATTGCGTTCCTTCCCGTGTGCTGTACACGCTGAAACTCGTCGATCAGCCAGATTAGACGATGACCTTGCCGTCCTCTCAACTGCTCCGCCGGGGTCAGAAGGTTAATCAGAGCGGCAAGTGTCTGTGTACCCAGGTCGGTAGTACGTATCCTTTGAGAGATACCAACGCGACGGAATTCTGCCTGTGGAAGGACGTCTCCCCTAAGCCAGCGCCTTGCTACCGTTTGTTCTCGACTAGTCCCGGTAGCCAGAATCCTGAGGGCATTTGCGAGATCTGGATTCTTGGAGAGAAGATCATCGTATATCAACTGCTGCTGCGGTGAAGTGCCCAGTTCAAGAAACGCGTCGGCAAATACCTGGAGATTCATCGAACTGGCAAAGGCTCGGTAGAGATCAACGAAACTCTTGGCCGATCTTGGGAATTCTGTGTATACCGGATGAAGTTGGACCAGCGGCCTATTACCGTTCCAGTCTCTTGCACGGTTGGCGAGAAAATAAAGGGAATGTGTCTTGCCCGCACCGAACCAGGACCACAAAACATGGATGGAAGACGCGTCACGCCTCGATAAACTACGGAGCAACTCGTTGACGTCTGAATCCAGTTGAGGCCTCCCTGCGATAAACGTACACAAATTGGCCCTCGGCACAACAGAGAACGGCCAATCAGACAAGCCAAGATGATTGTAGGCGCCTTCCACTCTTCTCTCCTCAACAACCCAACTGTCGGAAATCCTGTGGACCCTTTCTTTCTTGTCTTCTAAGCCCTACTTTGACCGTAACACAAGCACCGCGATGCGCAAGTGGCCTGTCACCCTCTCCACAGCCTCCGGCTGGCCAGCCTCGCGCCTTCGGACATGGCCCGGAACTTGGCCCAGACGATGGCCGGGTGGATCTCCGGGACTTCCAGGGCCTGGGTGCCGAAGCCGCAGTCGCTGCCGGCGATGACGTTCTCGCGCCCCACGAGTCCGGCGAACCGCAGGAGCCGTTCGGCCACCAGCTCCGGGTGCTCCACCACCACCGACGACTGGGTGATGACGCCGGGGATCACCAGCTTGCCCTCGGGCAGCTCCACGTCCTCCCAGATGCGCCACTCGTGCTCGTGGCGCGGGTTGGAGGCCTCGAAGGAATAGGCCCCCGCGCGGATACTGAGGACGATGTCGATGAAGTCCTTCATCTCCATGTCGTGGACCCGCGGCCCCATGTTGATGCCGTAGCAGGTGTGGTAGCGCACCCGGTCTTCGGGAATGCCCCGCAGGGCGTGGTTGATGGCTTCGACCTGCCCTTCCGCCCACGCCCGGCACTGGGGGACGCTCAGATGCGGGTTCTTGACATAGTAGTTGACGAGCAGCGGGTCGTCGATCTGGAGCAGGAACCCGGCATCGACGATGGCCCGGTACTCCACGCGCAGGGCGTCGGCGATGGCGTAGAGGAACTCCTCGCCCGTGGCGTAGAACTCGTTCTCCAGGTTGCCGGCCACGTCGCAGGGGGAGATGGCGGGCACGAACGCCTCCGCGGCTCCCGCGTCGGCGACCGCGGCCTTCAGGTTCTCCAGGTCCTGGGCGAGCCTTTCCCGGGCCTTGTAGGCGATGGGGCCGGTGCAGGCCATCTGCATGTTGCCGGGGTTGGGCCTGGCGCCCGCCGGGGGCCTCGACGCGGCGTAGAACTCCGGGAACGCCCGGGACTCGCGGGAATCGTCCCAGGGCGAGACCCGCACCCGGCCGGTGGCGCTGAGGCCGTCGAGCCGCTGGTGCGCGTACACCGCGAACCCGCGCTTGCTGAACTCGCCGTCGTCCACCACGTCCACCCCCAGCTCCACCTGCCGGCGCACGATTTCATGGACCGACCGCCGGAGCCTTTCCTCGTAGTCGGCCCGGTCCACCTCCCTGCCCTCGTTCTCCGCGAGCATCGCTTCGATGAGCTCCCGCGGGCGCGGCAGGCTTCCGGTATGGGTGACGAGTATGCGCTCGGTGCTGTGTCGCATGGGACCTCCGCGGGCGGGACCGGAGGCTACCCGCCCCTCGCGGGCCGGAACTTGTACAGGGTCCGGTCCTGGGTGACGTCCTCGAACACCACCTCCACCGGCATGTCGCAGCGCAGCTCGCCGGGCTTGCAGTCCACCACGTTGGTGGTGAGGCGGGGACCCTCCTCCAACTCGACGATCACCAGCGCGTAGGGCAGCTCGTCGGCAAAGCCCTTGTGGTAGGCCCGGTGATAGACGCCGAAGGAATAGACCTTCCCCCTTCCGCTCACCCGGGTCCAGGTCCAGTCCGTGCTCCAGCACCGGGGGCACGTGGCCGTGGCCGGGAACCAGTGGTGCGCGCAGGCGTCGCAACGGGGCGCCGTCAACTCGTGCCGCTTGCAGGCCTCCCAGAACGGCGCCGACTCCACCGACGGCGGCGGCAGCGGTTTCCCGTACTCGCTCATCCCGCTTCCCTCCCCAGGATCAGCGCCGACTGGCACACGGTGTTGCCGCCGTGGCCGGTGACCAGGGCGATGTCGCAGTCCGCCACTTGGCGGTCGGGGGCGTGCTCCCGGCGCACCTGCCGGGCGCCTTCAAGGACCTGGAGCATGCCTTCGATATGCCCTTCGGACAGTTGCCCGCCCGAGGTGTTGGTGGGCAGCGCGCCGTCGAGCTCCAACGCGCCGGAGGCCGCGAACGGCCCCCCCTCCCCCTTGGCGCAGAAGCCGTAGTCTTCGAGCTGCAAGAGCACCATGTGGGTGAAGCAGTCGTAGATCTGGGCCGTGTCCACGTCCCCGGGGCCGACGCCGGCCATGCGGTAGGCCGCCTCCCCCGCTTCCCTGGCCCCGGTGGTGACCATGTTGTCGTCCGCGTACCAGCCGCTCAGGCGGTTGCCGAAGCCGAAGCCCAGGACGTAGGCCGGGGGCTGCCGGAGGTCCCGGGCGCGTTCCGCGCTGGTCACCGCCACCGCGCCCGCGCCGTCGATGAACACGCTGCAATCGTAGAGGCACAGGGGGTCCACGATGAGCCGGGCGCCCAGGTACTCGTCCAGGGTCAGGGGCTTCTGCATGAACGCCAGGGGGTTCCTGCGGGCGTGGTTGCGGAACGCCACCGCGATGGCGCCGAGCTGCGCCTTGGTGGTGCCGAAGCGCTCCATGTGGCGCCGGGCCGCCACCGCGTAGTTCACCGGGGCGCCGAACTGGCCGAACTCGGAGCCGAACTCCGAGTAGGTGCGGGGCCGGGACGCCACCGCCTGCTTGGCCTCGGCGTCCCGGTGGGTGCGCGACCAGGTGTCGCGGCCGTAGCCCACCACCACGGTGCGGCAGACCCCGGCTTCGATGGCCATGCAGGCCATGGCCACGGCCATGGTCTGGCTCGCGCCGCCGTTGGCGGTGGAGGTGCTGAAGGTTACGTCGAGACCCAGGGCCTCCCCCACCCGCTGGTGGTGGCAGTACACGTCGTCCGGGCCCCGGGTGATGAGGCCGTCCACGTCTTCCTTCTTCAGGCCGGCGTCCTCGATGGCGTTCCGGGCCGCCACCGCGAAGAGCCCGATGGGGCCGAGCTCCGGCACCTTGCCCAAGGGGCTCTGGCCGACTCCGACGATGGCGTACTTGCCGCTCAGGTTCGTGCTCATCTTGCCTCCTGTGTTCCATGGGCGGGACCGGGGCCGCCGCAGGCCGCCCGGCGCCGCGGTCCGCCGCCCGCCGCCGTCCGCGGCCCGCTACCGCGCCTTCCACACCGCGGGGCGCTTCTCGGCGAAAGCGCGCGAGCCTTCCTTCTGGTCCTCGGTGGTGGAGAGGGCGAGGCCCAGCTCGCTCTCGATCTTCAGTCCCTGCTCCAGGGGAAGCTGGCAACCCCTGGTGATGGCCTCCTTGATGGCGATGACGGACAGGGGCGCGCCGAGGCAGATCCGGGCCGCGATCTCCCGGGCCGCGTCCATGTACCCGTCCACCGGCGCCACCTTGTTCACCAGGCCGATGCGCAGGGCTTCCGAGGCGTCCACCGCCTCGCCCGTGAGGCAGAGCTCCAGGGCCTTGGCCATGCCCACGAGCCGCGGCAGCCGCTGGGTGCCTCCGCCGCCCCCCAAACGGCCCCGCCGCACCTCGAACATCCCCAGCCTGGCGTCCTCCGCGGCCACGCGGATGTCGCAGGCCAGCGCGAGCTCCAGGCCGCCGCCCACCGCATAGCCCCGGATGGCCGCAATGGTGGGCTTCTCCAGCGCGGCCACCGCCCGGTTCTGGGAATGGACGCTCGGCCGGCTGCGCTCGCGCCGCTTGTCGAAGAAGGTCGCTTCGTCCACTTCCCCGGCCCGCTCCTTCAGGTCGAGGCCGGTGGAGAAAGCCCGCTCCCCCGCGCCGGTGATGATGCACGCCCACACTTCCCGGTCCGCGGACACCCTGCCGCACGCGTCCACGAGCTCGTCCCGGGCCCGGTAGCTGATGGCGTTCATCACCTCCGGGCGGTTGAGGGTGATGGTGGCCACGCGGTCGGCCACTTCATACAGTATGTTCTCGTAGTTCATGGGGGTCTCCCTGCTCCGCGGGGTCCGGCACGGTGATGAGCGCGTCCGCCACCACCACGCCGCAACCCTTGGGACGCACCATCACGGGGTTCATCTCGACGGCGCTGAACCGGCCCGCGTTCCGCGCCACGAAGTCGCCGAAGCGCACCACGCACCGGACCAGGGCGTCCAGGTCCCGCGGGGGTCCCCGGCGCGCGCCCCGGATCAGGGCGGCGCCGCGCAACTCCGCCAGCATCTCGCGCACGTCCTCCTCGTCCAGCGGCGGCAACCGGAAGGCCGCGTCCCCCAACGCCTCCACGTATATCCCGCCCAGGCCCACCATCACCAGCGGCCCGAACTGGCGGTCGTGGGCCATGCCGACCATGACCTCCAGCCCGTCCGGCACCATCTCCTGCACCAGCACCCCGTGGATGCGCGCGTCCGGGCAGGCCCCGGCCACGCCTTCCACCATGCGGACGAACGCCTCCTCCACCTCTCCCGCAGTCCGGGCGCCGAGATGGACGCCGCCCACGTCGGACTTGTGCGGGACCTGGGGCGACTGGACCTTGAGGGCCACCGGAAAGCCCAGTTCCGCGGCAATGGCCGCGGCCCGTTCCGGGGTCTCGGCCAACCCTTCCCGGGTCACCGGCAGGCCCGCGCGAGCGAGCGCCCGCTTGCTCTCGTACTCGGTGAGGACGCCGGCGCCTTCGGGCGGACGGAAGTCCGCGGACGCCCCGGGCGCCGGGGACGACTCCTTCGACTCCCTCCTTCGGAGGAACGCGGCGTAGTCCACCAGCCTGCGGACCGCCTTCATGCCTCCGGCCACGTCTTCCAGCATGGGGACGCCGGTCTCGTCGGAGAACCCCCGGCAGTCGCCAGTGAGTCCGTTGGAAGCCAGCGACAGCACGAACAGGGGCTTGGCCGCGGCCCGGGCGCACGCGCCCACCTGGTCCAGCAGCTTCCGCTGGGCCGGCGCGCCGGCGCGCTTGACGCTCAGGGCCAGGCCCACCAGGTCGATGCCGTCGTCGCCGAGCAGGGTCTCCAGCACCGCGGTGAGGTTGGCGCCCTGCTCGATGCGCGGCATCCCCACGGTGTCGATGGGGTTGTGGAACGGGCGGTCGGTGACCGCGAGGATCTCCCCGAGCCGGGACTGGGCGGCTTCGGACAGGGCCGGGCACTCCAGGCCCGCGGCCGCGTTCAAGTCGCTGATGAGCGCGGTGGCCCCGCCGGAGATGGTGAGGAACGCCGCCCTCCCTCCCGCGGGGAGGCGCGCGTGGAGGAACAGGCCCGCGGTCTCCACCAGCTCGTCGATGCTGTCCACCGGCGCCGCTCCGGTCTCGCGGAACAGCGCCGCGTAGGCTTCCTGCCGCCCGGCCAGGGTGCCGGTGTGGGCCACCGTGGCCCTCCGCCCGGACTCGGTGCGGCCCAGCTTCAGCACCACCACCGGCTTCTTCCGGCCGGCCGACGCCAGCACCCGGCGCAGCTTGGCGCCGTCCTTGGCCCCTTCCATGATGCAGGCGATGACCCGGGTCTCGGGGTCGTCGGCCAGGTACTCCACGTAGTCGGCCATCTCCACCACCGCCTCGTTGCCGCTGGAGATGACGTAGTTGAACCCGATGCCGCGGCTGGCCCCCAACTCGGTGACCGCGTTGGTCAACCCGCCGCTCTGGGAGACCAGCGACACCCCGCCCGGCACCGCGTCCGGCGGGATCGAGAAATAGGAGTTGGCGAACCCGTACCGGAGGCTCGCCACGCCCATGCAGCAAGGCCCGGTGACGGCCATGCCGCCTCTGGCCGCCAGCCGCCGGAGCTCGCGCTGCCGCCGGCGGCCCGGGGCGGTGTCGCCGTCGGAGAACCCCTCGGCCACCACGATGCCCGAAGGCGCCCCCGCGGCCACCGCGTCTTCCACCACCCCCAGCACCTGGGCCGCGGGCAGGGCCACCACCACGCAATCCGGCGTTTCGGGGAGCCGCTGGAGGGACGGGTAGCACTTCCGGCCCCGGACCTCCGCATGGTTGGGGTTCACCGGATAGACCGGGCCCTGGAAACCCGACGCCAGCACGTTCCCCAGGATCCTCCCGCCAGTGCCCCCCCTGGGCGACGCCCCCACCACCGCCACCGACCTCGGCCGGAGCAACGCCCGGAGGTTGGCCCTGGAGACCGTTGTCCCTTGAGAGTCGGTCACTTACCCGCGCCCCGGCCCCCACCGGGCGAGGCCGCCTCGCGCGCCGGAACCGGCGTCATGTCCGCAACTATCCGAATTTCTGGAAGGAAACGCTGCCCAACCATTGGGCTATCCGTTGGATTGCGGATGAGCAGGGACCGTTGCCGGTGCTTTCCGGCGTTATCGACAGACTTTTCCACAGCACATGTTACCAAATTGACACCCTTCCGCAGCGGTCGCGTGGTCCTCGCGTGGTCCACAGGAACCTCCGGTCGATTCCGGCTCGAAGCGCCTCTCCCCATGGGAAAGCGCGTCCTTCGACTTCGCTTCGCTCAGGACGAACGGGGATCCTCGCTTGGCTACGCTCAGGACGAACGGAGGCAATGGTTCAAAGTCTCCCATCGGAACCTCCGAACAATCGAGACATCCGGGATGGATTCCCGATTCCCTCACCCTGACGCCCCTATCCCCGTTCGTCCTGAGCGTAGCGTAGCGAAGTCGAAGGACGCGCTCATGTCCCCTGTCCCGATTGTTCAGGGTTTCCCATGGACGGTTACCTGACGGTGGGGACGCCGGGGTCGTCGGGGTCGTGGCCGTCCCGGTCCCGCACGTGGTCGTACTGTCGAGCGAACCAGCGCATGTACTCGCCGTAGGTGACCGGCTCGTAGCGGGGGGGATTGCCCGGTCCCCGGCAGGTGGGCAGGCACGCCATGGGGAAGTCGTGGGTAGCGTCGAAGAAGAACGGGACGGCGTAGCGGTCCCGGCCCGCGTTCCGGTTCACCACCCGGTGCGGCGTGGACAGGAACCGGTGGTTGGTCCACCGGCGCAGCATGTCCCCGGAGTTCACCAGGAACGCGCCGGGGGCCGCGGGCGCCTCTACCCATCGGCCCGAGGGCAGGCAGATGGACAAGCCGGGCAACTCCGACTGGGGCAGCATGGTGAGGAAGCTCGAGTCCGTGTGCGGCGCAAGCCCGTACTGGCGGGCGTCGCCCTGCTCCGCGGGCGGGTAATGGGACATCCGCAGCGTGTACTGGGGCTCGGCGAAGGCCTCCCGGAAGTAGTCCGGGTGGAGGTCCAGGGCCGCGGCGTAGAGTGGCAGCATGCGTTTGCAGAGCCCCTCCATGGCGTCCAGGTAGGCCGCCACGGTCTCGCGGAAACCCGGCAGCGCGCGGGCCTCCGGCCATTGGTTGGCGCAACGATAGCGCACGCCGGCCACCACGTCCGGGTGGTCCGGGGGAAGGTCCCGCTTGAGGAACAACGCCTCCACGAAGTTGGGCCGGGTGGCCTTCTCCACCCGCGAGCTCCGGGACACGTACCCGTTCACCGGCATGTATCCCACGTTGTGCTCGTTGCCCCGGATCGCCATCTTCTCCGAAAGCGGGAGCGCGTGGAAACGGGCGCACTGGACGAACACGTCTTCCACCAGTCCCCAGGGCACGCCGTGGCCCCGCAGGACGTAGAAACCCACCTGTTCCAAGGCGCGGCGCAACTCCGCGGCCGCCCGCTCCGGGGCGCCGGGAGCGCCGGCCAGGAAACCGGCCGCGTCCAGTACGGGGATGCCGTTCTCCGCGGCGGCGGTAGCGTCGAGGAGGGCAGGCTCCGGGACGGTCTCGGGCATGGCGCTCATCCCGCGGGCAGCACCGGCATGCCTTCGGGGGCAGGGACCTCGAAGGCGTTGAGGGAGCACGCGAGGCCCACGTACGCGCCGACGATGCCCGTGAGCTCCGCCAGCCGCCGGTCCCCGAGGCGTTCCCGCAGCGCCCGGAAGGTCGGCTCGGTCACCCGGCGCGGCGGCCGGAGGAGCTCCTGGACGTACCGGACCAGCGGCGCTTCGTCAGGGTCGAGGCCCTCGGGCGCCTTGCCGTCGCGGATGGCGGCCACCGCCTCCTCCCGCACCCCGGCGTCCAGGGCGTGGCCCGAGTGGGCGGCCCACTCATATACGCAGTCCATCTCCCGGGCCACCGTGCAGATGGCCAGTTCCTTCTCCTTGCGGGGAAAGTCCGAGGTGTGCAGCGAATACCCCACCAGGTGGGCGGTGCGCGCGGCCAAGTCCGGGCAGTGGAGCAGGTTGGCGTAGGGCGCGCCGATCCGTTTCCGGCTGGCCATGATGGCGTCGTAGTGCCGCCGCTGGTCTTCGGGTATGTCTTCTCGCCTCGTGAGCTCCGGTATGCGGGGCATCCTCCATCCCTTTCCCTTGCGCGGGGGTCGGCCCGCGGGCGCCCAGGCGTCGGGCCTCGACCCGATCGTTCCTCCAATCCGCCGCCGGTCGGCCCGCGGGCGCCCGGCCGGGCACTCGTGGTCGAGTAGCCGCGGCCCTACCGCCTGGGTCGGCCCGCGGACGCCCGGCCGGGCACGGCGCCGCGGGACCCCGGCCTTGCCGCGCCCGCGGACCCTGCCCGGGGCCGCGTCAAAGCGCGGGCGCCGCGGCCGGCGGCCGGCGGTGGCCGGTGGCCTGCTCGTAGGCGTAGGCGAACCGGATCATCCGGCCGTCGTCGTAGGGCCGTCCCAGGAACGTGATCCCCGCGGGAAGGCCGTCCCGGGTAAAGCCCGCGGGCACAGCCACCGACGACACGAACACCAGGAAGGTGTTGATGTGGGGCACCCCCCTCATGTTGACGAACGGCGGCCGGACGCCGTCGCGGATGAGCGTGGGCTGGTGCTCCACCGACTTGTGCACGACCGCGTCGAGCCGGTGGTCGGCCATGACCTGCAGCAGGTTGCCCATCAACGCCTCCCGGGCGAGCAGGTACTCGTAATGCTTCCCCGGGTCCGCGGGCGCCTGCCATCGGTTCCGGGCGTTGTGGTGGACCTTGGCGAAGTCCGGGGACGCCATGGCTTCCCCGCGGGACTCGAAGGGCCGCTTGGCGCTCCTGCCGAAGTACCGCTTGAAGGACTCGTCGCCGCTGGTGGGGCTCGACGCCCGCTTGGCCAGCAACTGGCCGAGCTGCGGTATCGCCACCGGGTCCACCACCTCGGCGCCGCAGGACCGTAGGTCCGCCACCGCCCGGTCGAACACCTCGGTGACCTGCCGGAAGTCGTCGGTGTCCGGCTCCGCCATGTAGCCCATGGGCTCGCGCAGGACCCCCAGACGCGCGCCGCGCAGGCCCTCGGCGTCCAGCAGGTCCGCGTAGCTCGCGGGCATGTGGCCCACGCCCCGGGCCGTCGCCGGGTCCTCCGGGTCGTAACCCGCCATCACGTCCAGCAGCCGCGCCATGTCGCCCACCGTGCGCGCCATGGGACCCAGGGAGCCGGTCACGTCGGGCCAGCCGTCATAGACGCCGCCGCGGCTCACCAGCCCCGGGGTCGGACGCATGCCCGCGACGCAGTTCCAGGTGGAGGGCCGGCGGATGGAGGCGTAGCCCTCCTGGCCCACGGCCAAGGTGGCCAGGTTGGCCGCCACCGCTCCCCCGCTGCCGCCGGAGGACCCTCCCACCGTGCGCTCCAGGTCGTAGGGGTTGCGGCTGGAGCCGAACAGCGAGCCGTGGGTGTCGCCTCCGCCCAGCTCGCCCAGGGTGGCCTTGGCCAGGATGATGGCCCCCGCAGCCTTGAGCTTCTCCGCCACGAAACAGTCCCGGTCGGGGTAGTAGTCCTCGAACAGCACGCTGCCCAGGGTCGTGGGCATGCCCTTCACGTCCCCCTGGTCCTTGAACACCACCGGGATGCCGTGGAGCGGACCCTTGCGGGGCGAGGCCCCGAGCCGGTCGGCCTCTTCCAGGGCGTTGGGGTTGACCGTGATGATGCAGTTGAGGGCCGGCCCCTTGCGGTCGTAGGCCTCGATCCGGTCCAGGTAGGCCTGCACCAAGTCCCGGGGAGTCAACTCCCCGGACTCGAACGCCCGGTGGACCGCGTCGATGGTCGTTTCCACCACGTCGAAATCGCTCATCCGTTTCCCTCTCCGCAACGTCAGGAGCCTGCGCCGAAGAACGCCAGCGTGCGCATCTCGATGCTTTCCCGGGGCGGGGCGTCCGGGGGCGTGTCCGGGTCGTCGAAGGCGCAGTGCAGGGTCCAGCGGGCGCGTCCGTCCCGTTCCGACTCGAAGGTCTTGAACACCACCGCCTCATGGCGCCGCATGTGCGGGAAATAGTACCAGCGGTGCTCCGGGTTGTAAGTGTAGTGATAGACCTCCCCGCGGCGGTCGGGGTAGATGCGCGCGCTCGGCACCGCCCCTTCCATGCCGGTGCTCCGGGCGTCGGCGATGGCCAGGGGCTCCCGCGTCACCGGGCGGTTGATGGGCCGCCACGTCTGCACCACCGCGAACCGCCCCCGGAGCAACTCCTCGGCCTCGTCCGGCAGGAGGTCCCGGACCCGCTGGGGCCCCGACCATTCCGTGTAGTCGTTGTGGGCGCTGCGCACCGGGCCGCTGATATTCTGCCGTTCCCGGGTGGCCTCGTCCCCCGAGCGGAGGGTATGGTCGAAGACCACCACGCGGCTGGCGCCGGAGGTCTTCTTCACCAGCTCCTCGGTCTCCCGGTAATAGACCGTGCGCACCTCGTCCTCGTCGTAGAAGTCCTTCATCCGGGTGTCGTGGCGCACGAGGACGAACCCCTCGCGCTCCAGCGACAGCTCGTCCGCCAGCGGGCGGGCGTTGCGGATCTTCATGGCGTGGCCCCGGTACTTGCCCTTGCGCTTCCGGTCCGCCTCCGACTGGCTCATGCCGCCGTAGCTCTCGGGGGCCTCGCTGGTTTCCGCGAGGTAGTTGAGCACGCCTTCGATGAACTCCTGCGGCGCCGCCGCCGCTTCGGGTCTGGCCATGGCACCCTCCTTCGGACCGGGGACCGGTGGTCTTCCGGAAACGCCGCCCCGGGCTTGCGGGTTCCCGCCCGCCGCCTGCCGCAAGCGGACGGAAGCCGCCCGAGGCCCGAGGGGCGGATTCCGGGCTACTGCGCGGGATGCGGGATGTCGAGCTGGTACAGGTTCCTGACGTTGGTATAGACCAGCTTCCTCCGTATGTCCGCGGGCAGGTGGCCCAGGTCCCGGTCGATGTAGCGCTTCGACTCCGGCCACGTGGAGTTGGCGTGCGGGTAGTCGTTGGACCACATGCAGTTGTCCTGTCCCCACCACTCGAAGTTGTGCCCGGCCACGGTGTCGCGGAAGAACGTGCCGTACACCTGGCCGGCGAAGTACTCGCTGGGGTTCTTGGTGATGGAGATGGGGTTCTCCTTCTTGAAGCGGTTCCAGTAGTAGTCCCACTGCTGGAGCATGAACGGCATCCAGCCGATCTCGTTCTCGACGCAGACGAACTTGAGCTTGGGATGGCGCTCCATGACGCCGTAGAAGACGAAGTCGAATATGGCGTTGATGATCTCCTGGAGCTTCAGGTTGACGCTGCCCCGGTACGCCTCCACCCCGGTGCGCTTGTTGCCGAACACCGTCTGCTTGTGGTAGCCGTGGCCGGTGAGGATGTGCAGGTGCACGGGCATCCCCAGGTCCTCGGACGCGGACCAGAACTTCTCGTAGTGCTCGGACCGGAACGGCAGGTCCGCGTGCGGCGCCTGCCAGATGAGCGAGCCCTTCAGGCCGAGCTTGGCGCAGCGCTCCAGCTCCTCCACCGCCTTGTCGATGTCATACACGGAGATGGCCGCCACCCCCACCAGCCGGTTGGGCGCCACCGAGCAGTAGTCCAGCACCCAGTCGTTGTAGGCCCGGAAGGAGACCTCCTGCAGCCGGGCGTCGTCCATGGCGAAGTGGGGCAGCAGGTAGGTGGGAAAGAGCACCTCCGCGGTCACGCCGTCGGTCTCCATCTCGGTGATGCGCTTGCCCGGGTCGGACCCCCCCGGCTGGGTCTGGAAGCTGGTGCCCACTTCCAGCTTGGGAAAGCGCGGCACCTGGTCCTTGAAACCGCTGGGACACCTCTCCACCAGGGTGTCCGACGGCTCCATGACGTGGGAGTCCGAAGATATGATGACCTCACAACCCTCTCGGGTTCCGTTTCCTGCCATTTTGGTTACCCCCTTGTGAACGTTTCCGAACGTTTCGCGCACTTCCCCATAGCCTCTACCACTACATGTCTTCGGCCGTCAAGATTCGGGGCCGCGTTCGCGCCCGGGCCCCGGCGTCGGCGCCCCGGCCCGCCTCACCCCCGGGAGCCGGTCACCCCGCGCTCCCGGAGCCGCGCCAGCGTCTCCTCGTCGTAACCCATCTCCCGCAGGATGTCGTCGGTGTCCTCGCCCAGGAGCGGCGCGGCCCGATGGAACCGGGCAGGGGTGTCGGAGAGCCGGACCGCGTTGCCGATGAGGTTGCTCGGCCCCATCTTCGGATGCCGGATCTCCCGGGGCAGGCCCATCTCCCTGACCTGCGGGTCGTCCAGCACCTCCTCGATGCGGTATATGGGCGCGTTGGGCACGCCCGCGGCGTCCAGGGCTTCGAGCCAGTGCGCACGCGGCTCCTTCTCGAACTCGGCCTGCAGGATGGGAACCGCGTCGTAGTGGTGTTTCCAGCGGTCGTTGCGGGTGGCGAAACGGGGGTCGTCCAGGAGGTCGCGCCGCCCCACCGCGGCCACCAGCCCCTCCCATGCCTTCTGGTGCCCGGAAAGGTGGACCACCAGGGGCTTCCCGTCGCCGGGGACGAAACAGTAGATGCGGCCGCGGGGGAAGTTCTCGCGCGTGATGGCCTCGCCGCCGTTCAGGTAGTCGGCCATGTGGGACTCGATGAACGCCAGGCTGGTGCGCAGCAGCGACGCGTCCACGAACTGGCCCCGGCCCGTGTGGTGGCGCGCCAGCAACGCCGCCAGGATGCCGTAGGCGGCGAACACCCCGGTGGAATGGTCGGTGACGGACACCCCCACCACCCTGGGCCGGTCGAAGTCGGTCATGAGGCTCAGCATGCCGCTCAGGGCCTGGCCGATGGTGTCGAAACCCGGCTTGTCGCGGTACGGACCTTCCTGGCCGTAGCCCGTGATGGAGCAGTGCACCAGCCTCGGGTTGAGCCGGGACAGGGGTTCGTAATCGAGGCCGAGCCTGGCGCGGGTCTCCGGGCGGAAGTTCTCCAGCAGGACGTCCGCCTTCTCCAGCAGCTTGAACAGCGCCTCCCTGCCCTCGGGCCGCCGCAGGTCCAGGGTCAGGCTCCGCTTGTTCCGGTTGAGGGCGCGGAAGCTGGGGCCGTAGCCCTCGTAGAGCGGGTTCCGCCCGCGGTGGGTGTCGCCCCCGTCCGGCAACTCCACCTTGATGACGTCGCAACCGAGGTCTCCCAGGAGACTCCCGGCGAACGGCCCCGCCACGTGTCCGCTCAAGTCGAGGGCCATGGTTCCCTGCAATGCCGCGGTCATGGTTCCGCACGCCTCCGTGGTTGCGACCTGCTCGACGCTACCGGGTCAGGACCGAGGTGACCCCGCGGCCCGCGTCCGTGTGGATCACCTCGCCGGTCATCACCCGGGACTGGGACGACGCCAGCAGCACGTAGGCCCCGGCGTGGTCATCGGGCTCCACCGCGACCTCCAGCAGGTTCCCGCTCAACGCCGCGGGAGCCCGGGGAGCGCCGAACACGTCGTCCCCGGCGCCCGGGCCGCGGGCCAGGGACGGCGCGGTGCGCAGGCCCGTGGCCGTGCCCGACGGCGCCACGCCGTTGACCCGGATGGACGGGGCCAGCTCGTTGGCCAACTGGCGCACCATCCCCAGGGCGGCGTGCTTGGAGGCCACGTACAGGGTCCCGCCGCTCACGTAGAAAGACGACGTGGACAGGGTGAACACCATGTTGCCGCGGGTCTTCTCCAGCTCGGGCAAGGCCGCCCTGGCGCCCAGCAGGTAGCCCTTGAGGTTGACCCCCATGACTTCCTCGTAGCCGCGCTCCAACTCCTCGTCGGACAGGTCCTTCAGGGCCCGCCTGCCGTCGTGGATGCCGGCGTTGCCCACGAACACGGTGAGCCGGCCGAACTCCGCCACCGCCGCGGCCACCGCCCGCCGGTTGTCCTCCGGGCTCCTCACGTCCCCGCGCACCACCGCCACCCCCTCCCCCGCCTCGTCTTCCAACGCCGCCAGCCGTTCGGCCGACAGGTCGAAGGCCACCACCTTCGCGCCCTCCTCCACGAAACGCGCCGCCACCGCCTTGCCGATCCCCGACCCCGCGCCGGTCACCACTGCCACCTGGCCTTCGAGCCATTTCATGGACGTTCCCTCCTGCCGGTCGAACGAGAATCTTTCCGGCTCCTCAGGATTTCGTGTGGGACATCTGGACGATCGAGACATCCAGGATGGATTCCCTCACCCTGCCCCCTGCTATTGCGGATCTTGGAGTAGCCGCCACTACAAGGACGCAGGATAGCGCGGCAGCGCCCCTGTTTGCAGGCCCTTCACACCGGTTTCCTCCCTGTCGAACGGCGCCTGCTCCAACACCCTTGTTATCTCCGTTCGTCCTGAGCGTAGCGAAGCGAAGTCGAAGGACGCTCTTGTTCAGGGTTTCCTTCGTCCATCCCGGATCGTTCCGGATCCGGTCCGGTTCCCGGCCCTCGTTCCATCAATGCCAATTCCCGGGCCGCGGTTCAAACGGTCGCTCCGCTCCTGCGCCCGCAGGGCTTGATCTTGACACTTCGCGGCATGGAACGATAGAGTCGCCGACGAGAGCGAAGGTCTCGACCCCGCTCCCGCGGTCGCCGCATGGAGGCGACGGATGGCGGAACGCCCACCCAGGAGGGGAACCCCATGAGCTTGACCATCAGACCCGTGTGCCCGGCCATCGGCGCGGAGATCGAGGGCCTGGACCTGCGGGAGCCGCTGGATCGGGAGACCCGCGCCCGGGTCCTGGACGCGTTCCACGAGCACGTGCTGCTGCTGTTCCGGGGACAGGACCTGACCGAGGACCAGCAGACCGCCTTCGCCGCCACCTTCGGCGAACTCGGCAAGCGCACGGTGGGCGCCCGTTTCGTCAAGTCCCCCAAGGACGCCTACGCCAGCCCGGTGATGATGGTCACCAACCGCAGCGACGAAGGCCCCACCGGCGGCACGGCCTCGTTCGGCGACGGCGACATGTGGTTCCACCACGACACCTGCTTCTACCCGGTGCCCAACATCGCCACCATGCTGTACGGCATCGAGGTCACCACCCGCGGGGGCCTCACCCGGGTCTCGAACATGTACAAGGCCTACGAGCGCATCCCCGCGGCGCTCCGGGACCGGCTCGAAGGGCGCACCGTCCTCCAGGTGTACGACTACAACCGTTATCGCATCGACCCCAACGTGGACATGGCGGGGGCCCGCAGCCACCCGCAACCCATATTCGTGCGCCATCCGGTCACCGGCAGGAAGGCCCTCTACGTGAACCGGACCATGACCGCGCACATCGAAGGCATGGACCGGAGCGAGAGCGACGCCATCCTCGACCAACTGTTCGACATCGCCGAGGACCCCCGCATCGTCTATGACCACCGGTGGCGGGTGGGGGACCTGCTCATGTGGGACAACCGTTGCTCCACCCACGCGCGCACAGACTTCCCCAACCGGGAGCGCCGGATCCTGCGGCGCTGCACCGTGGCCGGCGCCGAGCCCGTGCACGGGTGAGCCGGAACCGGGAGGAGGACGCCATGAACTTGACCACACGACCGCTTGCGCCCGCCCTGGGGGTGGAGATCCAGGGACTCGACCTGGGCCGGCCCCTGGACCAACCGACACGGGACGCGATCCTGGCCCTGTTCTACGAGCACGTGGCCCTGCTCTTCCGCGGCCAGGACCTGACCGTGGAGCAGCAGAACCGCTTCACCACCGCCTTCGGCGACATCGGCAAGCGCACCGTGGGGCCGCGGCTGCGCAAGTCCGCGGACGACGTCTACACCACGCCGGTGATGGTGGTGAGCAACATCCTGGAGGACGGCAAGCCGCTGGCGGGGGCTTCGGCCAACGGCGACGCCGAGCTGGGCTTCCACCAGGACACCGCGTTCCACGAGGTGCCCGACGCCGCCACCATACTGTACGGCATCGAGGTGTCCGCCCACGGCGGCCGCACCCTGGTCAACAACATGTACGCCGCGTACGACAACGTGCCCGGGGACTTGAAGGAGAGGCTCGAGGGTTGCAGGGTCTTGCAGGTGTACGACTACCAGCGGCACCGGGTGGACGCGGACGTGGATCTGGACGGCGCCCGCTACTACGTGCAGCCCATATTCATCACCCACCCGGTGACTGGACGCAAGGCGCTGTACGTGAACCGCATGATGTCCGTCCGCATCGAGGGCATGGACCCCGCGGAGAGCGACGCCGTGCTCCATACCCTGTTCGACATCGCGGAAGACCCGAGCCTCCGGTACGAACACGCCTGGGAGGTGGGAGACCTGCTGATGTGGGACAACCTCTGCTCCATCCACGCCCGCACGGTCTATCCCGAAGACGAGCGGCGCCTGCTGCGGCGCACCACCGTGGCGGGCACCGGACGGCTGCACGCGTGAGCCGGGCGGACGTTCCTCGAGCGGTCGGTAGTCCATGACCATGAGCAAGACGGCCAAGAGCGGCGATGCGGGGAAGCGCGAGCCTTCCCCGGACTTCATCCGCGCCATCATCCGGGACGACGTGGCCGCGGGCCGGCATCCGGGCGGCGTGGTGACGCGCTTTCCGCCCGAGCCCAACGGGTTCCTGCACATCGGCCACGCCAAGTCCATCTGCCTCAACTTCGGGGTCGCCGAGGAGTTCGGCGGACGCTGCAACCTGCGCTTCGACGACACCGACCCGGCCAAGGAGGACACCCTCTACGCAAAGGCCATCGAGGACGACATCCGCTGGCTGGGGTTCGACTGGGGCGGCGTCCCGTACAACGCCTCGGACTACTTCGACGAGCTCTACGGCTTCGGCGTCCGGCTCATCGAGCGGGGGCGCGCCTACGTTTGCAGCCTGAGCGAGGCGGCCATACGCGAAGGCCGCGGCACGGTGACCCGACCGGGACGCGAGAGCCCCTACCGCGAACGCGCCGCGGCGGAGAACCTGGACCTGTTCTCCCGCATGCGTCGGGGGGAGTTCCCGGACGGCGCCCACGTGCTGCGGGCGAAGATCGACATGGCTTCGCCGAACATGAAGATGCGCGACCCCGTGCTCTACCGCATCCGCCACGTGTCCCACCACCACACCGGCGACGCTTGGCCCATCTATCCCATGTACGATTTCGCCCATCCCCTGTCGGACGCCCTGGAGGGGGTGACCCACTCGCTGTGCACCCTGGAGTTCGAGAACAACCGCGAACTCTACGACTGGATCCTCGCACAGGCGGACGCGCCCTCCGCCCCGAGGCAGATCGAGTTCGCGCGGCTGAACCTCGACTACACGGTCATGAGCAAGCGCAGGCTCCTGGATCTCGTGCAGGAGGAGCGCGTGGCCGGCTGGGACGACCCGCGCATGCCTACGCTGGCGGGACTCCGAAGACGGGGGTACACCCCCGAGGCCATCCGCAACTTCTGCCGGGGCGTCGGCATCGCCAAGAGCGACAACACCGTGGAGACGGACCAGTTGGAGTACTGCATCCGCGACCACCTGAACCCGCGGGCACCCCGGGTCCTGGCGGTGGCGCGCCCCCTCAAGGTGGTCCTCTCCAACTACCCGGAAGGCCGGACCGAAGAGTTGGAGGCGCCCTACTTTCCCCGGGACGTGCCCGGGGAAGGAGCGCGGACGCTCCCCTTCGCCCGGGAACTCTACATCGAGGAGGACGACTTCCTCGAAGATCCCCCCAAGGGGTACCACCGGCTGGCGCCTGGGCGCGAAGTGCGGTTGCGCTACGCCTACGTCGTCAAGTGCGAGGAAGCGGTCAGGGACCCGGCCACCGGGAGGGTGCGGGAGTTGCGCTGCACCTACGACCCGGAGACCCGAAGCGGCGCCGACGCCAGCGGCCGGAAGGTCCCGGGGACGATCCATTGGGTGTCCTCGGCCCATGCCCTCGGAGCCGAGCTCCGGCTCTATGACCGGCTGTTCTCGGCAGCGGACCCCCAGGCCGACCCGGACCGGGACTACCGGGAGCTGCTGAACCCCCGGTCGCTGGAGACCGTCAGGGGCTACGTGGAGCCGAGCCTCGGGACCGCGCGTCCGGGGGAACGGTTCCAGTTCGAGCGGCTGGGGTACTTCTGCGTGGATCCGGACTCCGCCCCGGACGCCATCGTCTTCAACCGCATCGTGACGCTGCGCGACTCGTGGCTCAAGCTCGTGCAGCGGGGAGACGGCTCCGGCAGGCAGAGGCGTTCCCGGTCGCGGCCTGCCGCGGCCCGGGCCGAGGCCCCCGCCGCGGTCCCCGCGGACCGCGGGACTCCGGCAGGGCAGGGGCGGGGTCATCGTCAACGTGGCCCTGCGGCCCCCGCGGACCGCGGGACCCCATCCCATGCGGCGCTGACCCCGGCCCAGCGGGCGAAGATAGACGACTACCGGAACCGGCTCGGGCTCGGGGCGGAGCATGCGTTGCTGCTGGCCTCGGACGACGCCCTCGCCCGGTTCTTCGAGGAGACGGTTCGCCGCGGCCCCGACCCGAGAGCGGTGGGCAACTGGGTGGTCAACGAACTGCGTCCGCTGCTGAAGGAGAAGCCCCTCGAATCGTTGCCGGTGACGCCCGCGGCCGCGGCGGAACTGGTGGCCCTCGTGGACCGGCAGGTCATATCGGGCAACGCGGCCCGGCAGGTCTTCGCGGTCATGCTGGAGGACGGAGGGAGCCCCGCGGAGATCGTCGAGGGCCGGGGGCTTCGGCAGGTGGCGGACCCGGGCCAACTGGAGCCGGTGGTGGACGCCGTCATCGCCGCCCATCCCGGGAACGCCGCCCTCTACCGGCAGGGCAAGACCACCCTGCTCGGGTTCTTCGTGGGCCAGGTGATGAAATCCACGGACGGCAAGGCCGACCCCCGCCTGGTCAACGAGATGCTGCGCTCGAAACTCGCCTGAAACGCCGCGGCAGCCGCCTCGTCCAATCCCCGCTCCCCTCCGCACGGCCTTCACCGCCGCCCCGGCCTCTCGCTGCAAGGGCTTCCGGGGCAGGTTCGAGGCGGAGCAACGCCGGAACCTCGAAGAAACCGTTGCGGATTCCTCGGCGTACTCAGTGCATGATCCCGCCGCCCTCCACCACCAGCAACTGCCCGGTCATGAAGTCGCTGTCCGCACTGGCCAGGAAGAGCGCGGCGCCGGTCACGTCCTCGGGCACCTCGATGCGCTTCAGGGCGCGTCGGCTGGCGCTCGCGGCGCGCCGTTCCCGAACCTCGTCGGTGACCACGTCCTCGCTCATGGTGGAGCCCGGGGTCATGCAGTTGACGTTGATGTTCCAGTCGCCCAGTTGCCGGGCCATCACCCGCGTCAGCGCCACCACTCCGCCCTTGGAGCTGGTGTAGTGGGGCATGTTGCTGGAGCCGTTGAAGAAGGTGCCCGAAGCGACGTTGATGATCTTCCCCGAGCGCTGCCGCTTCATCACCGGGATCACCGCCCGGCAACACAGGAAGACGCCCTTGAGGTTCACCTCCAGCACCCGGTCCCACTCATCCAGCGGGCAGTCTTCCACCGACCCCATCCAGAGCTTCCGGGTCACGTAGATGGCGGCGTTGTTGAGCAGCACGTCGATGCGACCGTAGCGATCGAGGGTCTCCCGCACCAACCCTTCGACGCTGTCGTACCGGGTGACGTCGGCGGTCCGCGCCCATCCCGACCCGCCCGATCGGGTCAACTCCCCGGCCACAGATTCGCCCGCGGCGCCATCCACGTCCGCGACGACCACCCGCGCCCCTTCCTCCGCGAACTGCTTGGCGTACGCCCTGCCCAGCCCGTGCCCGCCTCCGGTGATGATGGCGACCTTGTCCTTCAGGCGCATGGATTTCCTCCGTTCGTGGATTTGCGACCGTCGCCAACGTAGCACGGGACCGCGGCGATTTGCTTCCACTACGGCGGGAGCACCGGACGAGCGGGCGGATTCGCAGGGCCACGCAGTCCGGGGGCGCCGGTACTCCCAGGATAACATGGCCACCGCTCCGTGCTTGACTCGATCTCCCCCTTACCTGATCTCATTACCCCTCATGGAGATCGGGAACGTCAGCGGCTGGAAACGCCGTCCCCCGCGTGAGCGCGCTCATTACCCCTCATGGGGATCGGGAACCGGCGTCGTCTCCCGCGCCCGAGTGGGTGATCGACTCCACCTCATTACCCCTCATGGGGATCGGGAACTCAGCTCCCACGGCGGCGGCACGGACGCGAGGCCCAGCTCATTACCCCTCATGGGGATCGGGAACTCAGCTCCCACGGCGGCGGCACGGACGCGAGGCCCAGCTCATTACCCCTCATGGGGATCGGGAACCCGGGCTCGCTGTGTCCGCCCACGTCGATCCCACCAGCTCATTACCCCTCATGGGGATCGGGAACCATCGCGCAGACGGTCTCGCCCATGGACTTCTCGCTCTCATTACCCCTCATGGGGATCGGGAACCAGCGGCATCGCCCCGAGACGGGACACCAGCGCCTTCTCATTACCCCTCATGGGGATCGGGAACCGGACAGGGTCGCGGTCATCCGCGGCCTCCAGCGGCACTCATTACCCCTCATGGGGATCGGGAACGAGGCAGTCAGGGCCGCGGTGGACGAGACTTAGCCACTCATTACCCCTCATGGGGATCGGGAACCTCCCCGGCCGCGTTGCTCACCGCCTGCCTGATGTGACTCTCATTACCCCTCATGGGGATCGGGAACCCTTGATTATCGCGTCGGAAGCAGGGCTGGAGTTAGCGGCTCATTACCCCTCATGGGGATCGGGAACGTGTCCATCGTCGTCGCCGCTGCCGCCGTGACCTCGTCCACTCATTACCCCTCATGGGGATCGGGAACGCCTGGGCCTGAGCGGACCCACGCCCGTAGTGGCCTGCTCATTACCCCTCATGGGGATCGGGAACCTTCACGGCCGGCTGGGGCAGCAGCCCGATCCAGGTCTCATTACCCCTCATGGGGATCGGGAACCGGGACGCGGACGGGGAGGTCACCCGGGCCGAGGTCCACTCATTACCCCTCATGGGGATCGGGAACGCTCCATGTTCGCACAGGTCGGAGTCGTGGATGCCGTCTCATTACCCCTCATGGGGATCGGGAACGCTCCATGTTCGCACAGGTCGGAGTCGTGGATGCCGTCTCATTACCCCTCATGGGGATCGGGAACCGGCCGCCCTTCCAAACCTCACGCCAAAGCACAACCAACAGCTCATTACCCCTCATGGGGATCGGGAACGGTGTTCGAGATGAAAACGGTGTCGTCCCGCCAATGGAACTCATTACCCCTCATGGGGATCGGGAACTCAACCGCGCCGTAGGCGGGTATCCCAACAGTTCCTTCTCATTACCCCTCATGGGGATCGGGAACTGGCATGGTTGATGATGGACCCGGAGACCAGCATCTCCTCATTACCCCTCATGGGGATCGGGAACGCGGGCCTGGTGGAAGTTGCAGGCGTCAAGCACTGGTGCTCATTACCCCTCATGGGGATCGGGAACGCCCCTTCCAGCATCGCTTCCGGGATTTCCTGGGGTTTCTCATTACCCCTCATGGGGATCGGGAACGGTGTTCGAGATGAAAACGGTGTCGTCCCGCCAATGGAACTCATTACCCCTCATGGGGATCGGGAACCAGGTTGAACCGGGCGCCGAACTCCTCCGGCGTGATCTCATTACCCCTCATGGGGATCGGGAACCGAGGGGTCCAAGCCCGGAAGCGTCCACACGATCACCTCATTACCCCTCATGGGGATCGGGAACGACCCGCGCCTGTTCCTGGTTCGCCGCATAGATGTCCTCATTACCCCTCATGGGGATCGGGAACGCCGGAGGCTCCTCCGTCCTGCCTGTGGTGTATCCGGCCTCATTACCCCTCATGGGGATCGGGAACTACTGGTTCTACCTGGTCACGGAGGCCGTGGTCACCGTCTCATTACCCCTCATGGGGATCGGGAACCAGGACGCGGAGTCCGGGGCGCAGGCCGAGAAGATCCACTCATTACCCCTCATGGGGATCGGGAACTTCACCGGGTCTAGGCACGGGAGCCTCGGGACTGTCGACTCATTACCCCTCATGGGGATCGGGAACCCGGGACCTGTGCCGCGACTGGTCCGCAGGGATCGTCTCATTACCCCTCATGGGGATCGGGAACATGGCGAGGGCGCCGGTGGCCGGGACGTCGTACTGGACCTCATTACCCCTCATGGGGATCGGGAACCTCCCGCTCGACCTCCGCGGAGGCGCTCTCCATCCGCTTCTCATTACCCCTCATGGGGATCGGGAACGTGGTGGCGTCCGCGACGTACCAGGCGCCTGAAGCGTCCTCATTACCCCTCATGGGGATCGGGAACTCAGGATTACCCCACTCTCACCCGTATTCACTTTCAAATCTCATTACCCCTCATGGGGATCGGGAACAACTCGTGGTCCAACAGTCGCGTACCAGGGACATGCGGCTCATTACCCCTCATGGGGATCGGGAACAACCTCGTTCCGACAGAAGCGGCAAATCTCAATCTGCTCATTACCCCTCATGGGGATCGGGAACAGCAGACGTGCTGGCTGGATGCATGGCGCCTGATGCCACTCATTACCCCTCATGGGGATCGGGAACGAACTGGTAGTGCGCACGGAGCAGGATGGCGCCCCCGTCTCATTACCCCTCATGGGGATCGGGAACCAGCCTGTCCGACCTGTAGAACTCCATCCGCACAGCTCATTACCCCTCATGGGGATCGGGAACTGTACAGTTCCGGGTCGTCGCCCGTGGGCGTCGGGGACTCATTACCCCTCATGGGGATCGGGAACCGAAGCGGTCCTCGTTGATCCGCACGCACTGCACCTGCTCATTACCCCTCATGGGGATCGGGAACTGAAGGCGTCCTGCCCCCCCTGCGTGCCCGATAGCCGCTCATTACCCCTCATGGGGATCGGGAACGTTCGGACGGACCCAGGACGACCGACCGGACGGCATCACCTCATTACCCCTCATGGGGATCGGGAACGCCCAGCCGGCGCCGGTGGATCAAGACGCGGTGGCCCCTCTCATTACCCCTCATGGGGATCGGGAACTCGATGACCTCCCGCCCCACCGCCGCGGCCCTGATACCTCATTACCCCTCATGGGGATCGGGAACCACACGCTGCTCCTGGTAGCATATCAGGGGCTGAGGTCTCATTACCCCTCATGGGGATCGGGAACTCAGGGCATCCCGGATGAAGTCGATACCGTAGGGCGGCTCATTACCCCTCATGGGGATCGGGAACAGCGCGTCCACCCCCAGGGCCTCACGGATCGACTGCCACTCATTACCTCTCATGGGGATCGGGAACTCAGCACGCCCACGGCGAACGCGACCACCACCACGGTCTCATTACCCCTCATGGGGATCGGGAACTCGTGCCGTTGATCGGGGGTCGTGGGCGTATCATTTACACCCTCATTACCCCTCATGGGGATCGGGAACAATGTCGGACTGGTGGCCCCATGTGTTCTTTGACTTGCTCATTACCCCTCATGGGGATCGGGAACGGCGTCGTCCCGCGCGTCGAGGGCTTCCTGCTCGGCCTCATTACCCCTCATGGGGATCGGGAACCCTCTATTTCAGGAGACCAGAAGACAACAGATGTGTAGTCCCTGGGAGGTTTGATGAGTAGTTGAATGGGATTTGTGGCACATTCGGACGCCAATTCTGCGCCTGAGAACCCCTCTGAGGATAGTTTTGTGCCCAGGCGCACTTTTGGCGATTCAAATCAACGACCAGTTCTTGCCATGCCAACCATCCTCCTCCTGGCGCATCTGACCACCGAGAGCCTCCTTGCTGAGTCTGGATACCTCAGCGTTGTGTCGATTCTTGCAGACAACCTTCAGTACCCGATCTTCCGGCCCGATCATCTTCGCGATCTTCGCCACCATCCTGATGACATCCGACTCTGAAATATCACCCATGAAAACTGAAGCCTGTTCGTGGACAAGAAATTCCTTGAGCAGTTTCTTGTACAGATCCGTCCTCTTCGCAGGGACGTCGTAGCAGACCATTACGAACACAACCTCAACCTCGCCATATGAACGGCTTGAATCGTCCGATCCCAAGCGCATCCCTTTCCAAGGACATACATTGCCGGTGAATGGCCTTACGCAACGTCTCGTTTCCGTAGCGTTCCTCGATGCGCGACCAAAAGCGCTCCGTAGCCTTCATTCTCCCTTTTTCGCTAAGCAGACATACGCCAGGCTCTCTGGTCCACCATGAATCGTCTGTTTGGCGACGTCGGAAAACCGACAAGATAAGCGCATCGGACAGAACTGGCCTGAACGTTTCCGCCATGTCGATCGAGAGGGAGCGTCTTCCTGTCCCGGGTGAATGGAGAAAGGATACAGTTCGTTCAAGGTGAGTCTTGGCCAATTCGTTTGCACATGCAGAATAGAGCAGCATGTTGAAAAAGGACATCAAACAATTTACCGGGTCAGGGGGCGGCCGCCGGACTCGCCGCTCCAGCCTGGCATCCTGTGTAATACGCCCAAAAGCATCGTGAAGGAAAGCTCGGACCAGTCCTTCGGTACCCATGAGTTCGTCCAGGCTGGCAGCCCTCTCTATGCCGTCCATCGCATCCTCAATGCCGTCCAGAGAGGCTTCCAAGCCGGAGGTTCCGTTGCGACGGTAGCGCTGCAACAAACCGCGCATTGAATGAGCCTGTGCACTTACGATGGCCTTGGCAATACGCAAACGCTCCGCCTCGTCCAGGAACAATTTGGCCTGTCCTATGCGTACCCTCCCGGAAGGTGTCTCTTCCTCTGGCTCAAATGCGCCCAGGAAACGTCCTCCAGCATCGAGTACCGAGAAGCGTATTCCTCGTCGCCCCATGTCCTTGAGCAGACGAATGGAAATGGAGCCGTTGCCCATGCACAGAACGTGCTTGAGGCCATTGAGCGGAATGGACTTGCGCCCAGCGTCGGAGGTCACGACCAACGCGTTCTCGTGTCGACTGAGCCGTGCGTCACGCGGAATAATGACAACATCCATTTCATTCCTCGTCCCAGCACAGAAGGTGGCAACTACATGAGTTGCAGAGGCGGATACGATGAGCGGACGGAGGACACCCCTCCAACAAGTTCGCACTATCCCTGGCATCCTCCACGAGTCGATCAAGCACCTCTTCCGTCAGATTGTGCTCGATCCGGTTCCGCGACCCATATATTAAGGGTCCGATTTTAGTTGCCATAGAACCAGAAGTATAGTATGATAACGGGTATGAACACGGACGGACGAAAACTGGATCATCGGACCTTGACGGAATTGCGCCGGCGCGGGATTGCGAGCCTGCAAGCGGGGTCGAAGCCGACAGAAGTGGCGGCGGCCATGGGAGTGAACCTGCGCACGGTGTTCCGTTGGTTGGCGTTGTACCGCAGCGGGGGATGGGGGAAGCTGGACGCCCGCAAGCGAGGAGGGCGGCCTCCGAAGCTGGATGCGAGGGCGCTGAAATGGGTTTATGACACGGTGGTGGAGAAGAACCCGTTGCAGTTGCGGTTTCCGTTTGCGCTGTGGACGGCGAAGATGGTGCAGGAGCTGATCGACAGGCGATGGGGTGTGCGGCTGAGTCACAGTACGGTGTGCCGGTTGCTGGGGCAGATGGGATTGAGCGTGCAGCGTCCTGTTTGGCGTGCCTATCAACAGGATCCGGAGGCGGCCCGTCATTGGCGGGAGGAGGAATACCCGAAGCTGCATGACCGGGCGAAGCGTGTGGGGGCGCAGATCTTCTTCGGAGACGAGGCGGGGGTTCGTTCGGACAGTCATTGGGGCACGACCTGGGGGCTTCGGGGGCATACTCCGGTGGTGTCGGGCACGGGGGCGCGGTTCGGGGCGAACCTCATCTCTGCCATCAGCGCCCGTGGGCATCTTCGCTTCATGGTGACTCCGGGGCGAGTGACGGCGCCGGTGTTCATCGGGTTTCTCAGACGCCTGATGGTGAATGCGACCTCTCCCATTTTCCTGATTGTGGACGGCCACCCGGTCCATCGGGCCAAGTCGGTGCGGCGTTTCGTGGAGGAACAGGAAGGGATGCTCGAGTTGCATTACCTGCCGCCGTACTCGCCGGAACTCAACCCGGACGAACTGGTGTGGAACAACTTGAAGAACCAGGCGTTGGGGCGCAAGCGGATCACATCCCGGGAAACCTTGCGAGCCATGACCATGTCTCACCTGCGTCGGATGCAACAACTGCCTGCTTTGATACGGAGCTTCTTCCATGCTCCCACTACTTGTTATACGAACTTGTAATGGTTTCTATTCTGAGAACCTTAATATCTGAACCTCCGCACGCCAAACCTCCCCCGTAGCCGCCGTCATAAACGCGGCGTAAAACAACGCTTGACGCGACACCGCATCGGGTGCACCGGCGCTTCCCTTCTTCTCGATCACGGTCCGCCGTTCGAAGTCGATAGCGTCCGGTGCGATGCCAAGGCCCATGGGCACCTCGCTCGGATGCTTCTCGGTCTGATGGAGCGCCAGCCCTCGACGAACTCGCTGGTTGCCCGCAGCATGTGTGGCGCCCATCAAGTGAAGCCAAGCACGACGGCGACACAAAGCCACGTGCTGGAAATAGAGGCCATGCAAACCGAACTTCTCGGCCAGTTCACGCAAACAACGCGCTTTTTCCAGAATCCTCATAATCCTCGTCCAAAGGCGGACGGCCGAGCTTCTCGACCAGGGCAGTGGCTGCTCCCATCACCTTCTTCTGCGGATCGTTCACCTTTTCTTCCGGTCCTGGGATGAAGCGACAGAAGCGATACCGCCATTCTTCGATTAGACGCACGTTGAGTTGCTCGGTACCCTTATCACGTTCTCGAATCAGAAGGGAAAAACCCCTTTCGCCGATAGGTGACGGCACGTAAAGCATCATCCGCTGAACCTCTCGTCCTTCGGGATTCCTCTTGATCTCGTCGTCCAAAGTATGCGACTTGAGATAGACGACCTGTTCTCCATCCTCACAGATCGCGATGTAACGGCTGAGGATGTCCGTCTCTCGTCGTAAAAAAGACTCTGATACCGTGCACCGTGTACCGTCAGGATCCGCGACTACGACTGTAGCGCCGATGTCGCGGTAAGTCAGCGCACTTGTGAACAATGCATTCACCCATTGTCTATGAGGCTGGGAATGGTTCCGCAGGTTGTCATTTATGGTGTGTACTGACCGTATTTCATCGATCTTCGCCTCCACGAATTTGATAACGCCCGAAGAGATTCCTCGAAGTCGGTCACGCGCTGCCTTCTGTACATCCATTTTCGTACTCCGTACGGCAATGACGAACAAGGCTGCCCAGAATGCTCCGCGCCATGAAGCGCGACGATAGAAGGGCACGTCGGTGCCAACCATAGCGACATCCGCTTCCGTTTCCTTTCGCGTCGGCTCCAGACGACGCCGGTCGTCGCGCAGAATCTCATCAACGAACGTCTGCACGTCCACTTCCGTGCGGGATTCGACCACATCGCCGATCCGCCGGACCCAGGAATCGCGATTGCGGCGCTGACGCGACAACGACACCACCACCACCCGGCCAGCGTCGGCGCCACGCGAGACGCGGCCGACGCGCTGTACGAAGCTGGCAAGTCCGTGTCCGGGTTCCGTGAACATGAGCGTACTGCGGAAGGTGACGCCGACTTCAACCGATGAGGTGCACAGCAATGCGTTATATTCGCCAGGATCCTCATACTTTCGCCCGCGGCGTGTTTCCCCTGGCCTTCTTCTCGAGTCGTCGATGGAGTTGATCGTCAGTATCTTGTCGTCGGAGACGCCTGCATCTATCAGAGTGCTACGGACTGTATCTTCCTCCCGCTTGAGTTGGTTCAGCCGGTCATAGATCACGATGACCGTAAACCCGTGAGTAATCGACGAACGTACGGCGTCGCGGTTGAGTTCGATGGATTCGACGATAGAGCGGTCCTGTACTTCAATCTCGACGTTGCCATGGACAGGTCGATGGTCCGGTGCATGTCCATCGACAATCTGCTCAGCTACCATCTCCGTGTTTTCCTGTCCTACTCCGGTTCGTTCGAGTATCCTTGTGACATCAATCGGGGTGGCGGAGAGAAGGGACACCTTTCCCCTCCGTTCCATGACCGCCAAGCGCGAGAACAGGCAGGCTAAGCCGAAGGATCGATCGTCGATGGTGTGGAATTCGTCGAAGACCAGGTGGTCGAAGCGGCGCACGTAAAGAAAGGGATTGACAGCGCTAGCCCCCATGAGACGTATGCCGGATATCATCGTCACCACCACTTCGGGTATGGCGAAGATAACCTGGCCGTCCGAATGCGCGCCGCCGTCAAGGAACTGCCGAACCCTGGTTCCCGACAGGTTCACGTGTCCATCCCTGGCTTGGTTCCCTGACCATTCGATAATCCGTTCGTCGATCCAGTCGCGAACCTGCGTGTCGTCCAGACCGCGCCTGCGAAGACGCTCCCCTGCCTGCTCGCGAGCCCCCTTGATCAGGTTCTGCAGCAGTCGTTTGGTTGGAACGATGAACAGCACCCGCGCATCCTCGTCGAGCACTGCCCGCATGAACGCGTAGGACTTGCCCGAGCCGGTCGGCGCCGACACGAGCCGTACGGGTTTCTCGGAACGCAGCAGACGCTCCTGCATCGGCGACAGGCCGGCTGCGGGCAGCATCGGGATCGAGTGTGCTCTGATGATCATGTCCAGCGAGCCGTGAGGCTCAACGCCACGTCTGGCTCGACAGGCCGGCTGGGTTGAATGGTGTGCAGACGGTACGGCCCGGCCTGCAAGTCGGTATCCGGATCGAACAACCGCGCGGTATGCAAGTTGAGACAGATGTCGTAGCCGTCCGCACAAGGTTCAAGTATGCCAACCCCGTTTCTTCCAATTCCAAGCCTGATGACCAAGGCTTCTATCGGTTCTCCATACGCATCATGTGCAACACGCAGAGGGTTTTCGTGCAAGAAGGAGCCGTGGAAGACCGAGCCTACACTGACTTCCTGGATATGGTAGTAGTCCTTGATATTGCCTCTCTTCCGTGCGTCTTCCACACTCTTCGGCATGCCACACTCGGCATCCAGGTTGAGGCGACGGGCCAACGGGCGATTCAGTCGATTGTCATGACCGAGGAACAGCGTTGTCTTGAACGGCAAAGCGGCTAAGTGGTTACGGTAATCGGGTGCCGATGGCAGACACGGCGAGCGCGGCATCATACCAAGCGCCGATGCAGTCCCGAACGCCACTGCCGTATCGGTCACGACATCGTTGAGTGTTGCGGTTCCCGAAGGAACGGCGAGTCCATGCCATGCCCACGGCGTGAGCGCAGTCAATTGGAACGGGAAGACGGCTTCGGCCACCGGTCACGCCTTCTTCGGTGTGAAATGCTGCTCGAACAGATCGGCAATCCGTGGAGAGGCATGCTGGTATCGGCCTCTCAGATCCGGATCGTCCCGCTCGAATGCTTCGACGAGTTGCCGCTGGTATTCGCACGCTTCATCGGTATCGGCGTGGGTCTGGTACTGTCTCGACATCACCTGCCTGACGGCCGCTGCCAAGTCACCTACCGACGTCATATCAGTATCAGCAGGCAATTGTCGCAGCAACTCGTAAGGGGAAGATATCGGCACTTCCAGACGAGCGGCAAAGATGCCGGCGATATGGGTGCGCACGTTAACACCGGTGACCGAGGTCTGTCCACCATAGGAACCGGCGACGCCGAGGCTCAACAACAGGTGATCGAGGCCAATAGGCGGAAGCTGGCGGCCGTTGCTCGTCAGAACCTGCAACAAGAGAGTGCCGGGAAGCACGAAGTGGCGGGTGAACAGGTTCTCTGTGTTCTTCTTGTTCTCTGCATCCCAGAGTGTTCCAGTTTCGTCGCCGCGGTGGTGGAAGCTCTCGCCCACGGCATCGCGGTACGGCACTGTGCTCAGTGCGTCGGAGTACTGCACCGCGGCTTTCACCGAAAGCACGCGAGTTCCCCACATCGCTGAATCGCCGAATACCAAGGTGTTCAGATCAAGTGCGTCACGAACCGAAATGCGGTCGCCGACCGCGGTGCGGTTCTGCGGCAACCGGCCGCCAACGTTCCAGGCGCGGAGCACCAGCAGGCCACGGCCACGTTCGCCAAACTTGAACTTGTTCGAAGTCGCCCGTACCCGGCGCACTCCGTCACGGTCTTCGATGTCCGTGATTTCCTCCTCTGCGTTACGGAAAACCGTCGGCGCCGTGATCTCGCGGACCAGCGCGAGAGCGACGTGTCCCGCGTTGCGGCGAGTCGGCATAACGTAAGTATCTTTTCCGTTCGCCGCGACCACTTCCTCAACGAGGTCTCCCTCGTTGAGGTATGGAATAAACTTATCGATCATTATCCCCTCCTTGTCTTTCTGACGGCCGGTCAGGAATTGTCGTTAATCGGTGTTGTCGTCTGTCGCTTCAGGAATGCCTCGCTCGCGATAGGTCTCCAACAAAGCGAAGCGATAAATCGCAGCCGCTCGCCGCCGCACCTGCGACGCAGGCTCCCTGGATTTGAAAACATTTATCCAGACTTCGTTCGCAAAATGGCGTGCGAACTCGACGCATGCGTCACCCAGAGCCAGATCGTTACGATGCTTCTTCGCAGCAGCGTCCTTCTTGCGCGTGAGCTCTTCCTCAAGCGTCGCCGCCAGTCCCAGGATCAAGGCGTTGCCGTCCTTGGTCACCGACTGTTCAGCACCGGGAAAGAAGTCGAGCGCAGTCTTCCAACACAGGAGTTGTTTGTTGGTCGAATCGCGCGTGCTGCGACGTTTCTGGATTCGGCTTGCGAGCCATGCAAGCCGAATCAGGGGATCTCGACTGTCCTTCAAGTTCACTGATTCACCTCCGATGATTTTGATGAGCGCGAGCGCGTGCTCGCGAGTTCTGGCTTCGATATCCGGCCAGTCATGTTTCCGGTCTCCAACTCCTCGCCGATCTATCGCCAGCGTCCAGGCAACACAGATCGCACCGAGCCTGACCACCGGGTCGGGATCGGCAAACTGTTTGGCCCACTCGATTCCCAGACCGGGCATCTCTGCCAAACCCTCGAATATCTCCAGCCTGGACAAGGCATCAGGGATCTGCTCGATACGCAGAGAATCTCCGTCGAGCAGATGCTCCAACCAAATCGGCAGCGCGTCGGAGTGAAATATCGCCGGATGCCGGCGCGGCGAGCCACGGAAGACGTGGATCGGACGGCCCAGGCGCCGAACCGCATTGAGAATCATGCAAAGCTGCGCGACCAGTTTGGCGTCCTTGTTCGGCAGGGCCTCAAGCCGCGCTATGCGGATACGCTTCGTGTGACAGTCGAGCCCTTCATATACGGCTCCTTTTTTGAGGTCCAGACGTTTGAGGTCGTTCAGTCCCATGGCCACCTCTTGGTCTTCCTGCTGAAACGCAAGGCCACCGAAGAGCCCGCTGATGCCTGGTGAGGAAATGAGCGGAGGCAGGTCGCCTCCACCCTTGAATTCTTCCTGCACGTGCTTACGCAACTGCAATTCAGCCAGGCAGACCGGACACAAGTGCGTGTCACCGGACGGTGACGCCAGATGGTCGTTGCGCCTATCCCGGCCGGAGAATGCCGTTACCTTGACGCCGTGCGCTCGCGACGCGGTGCTGACGTTGCGCAAAGCACTGACAGGCTCATTACACAGAATACAACGCTTGACAGCCGCATCGCCATCGAACGGGTTTGTCGCACCTTCGGTAAGATAGGCTGAAAAACGCAGGCGCAGAGCGTTGAGGATGTCGCTGGACACATCTTGGATCTGGTTTGCGATACCAGTACGGTTGGCGTTGCCATCCAGCCAGAGTCCAACCAGACCTGAGCGGCCAACGATACGACCGATGAGTTCCTGGGCCCCGCCTGGATCTTCCTCGGCCAGCCGCCACACTTCAGCGATAGTCCACAGCGCTGTCAGGACGCGACGCGCGCGACCGTCACCAACGGGTGCTTGGGTGACGACCGATGGCGGCTCCATTCCCTGGTCCTTCAGCAGATGCAGGAGTTCCTGCTCTCGCACGCCGGCCTCCGGTGCAGCCGACCTGCCTTTGGCGTCCGCGTGGTTGAGCGCCATCGTAAGGAACACAAGGGCATGCGCCGGGTCCATGTCCAGATCACGGGAGTCACCTCCAGGATGATCGAGCGCAGGCTTCACCGTGGCGCTGGAGCCGTCGTCAAGCGGACTCCACGACGTCTCCATCCCGGCCCGGGAGAACAGATCATCTATGTCTCGGGTATGTGCCTGTGCATAGGATCTTGGGAGGGCCAGCAGGTTCATGAACTTCTGCCAATTGCCCGTACGTTGCATCACGGCACGGCACTCGTCCCACGATGCCCTGCCGCCAACGAACCCGCAGGCCAAGCGGTTGTTGACCGAGAAATCGAGGCCGTACGGAAGATCGCCGAGGAAGTCGTCGAGAGCTTGCGCCTTGATGCTGCCGGCCTGCTCCCGCGGGACCACGCACAACAGCCTTCCGTCATGCACTGTTTCAATGAGGGGTAGCCGGCCGGTGAGGGCCTTGCAGGTAGTGGACAGCGCACGCTGGAAGCGATCCAGCAGGAAGACGTGCAAGTGGTCGTGGATCTCCACCTTGTCCCACTGTTTCAGCGATGGGTCCCTCAGCACAGGCCAGCGATTGGCATCGCCTAGCGAAGCGATCACTCCGTCAACGCCCGCGCCCGGCTCCCGGCTGGTAAACTTTCCCTCCAGCTTGTCGGCCAACTCGATGTAGCGGCATGTAGCGGCAATTCGCGAGTTGTAGTCCGGCGCGGCAGGACTTCTGGCAGCCTGTGTACCTTCGACCTCCTCGATATAGTTGAGCATCGCGTCCTGGGAGATACGGATTCCCCGTTTCGTCAGAAACTCGTCGATCCCGTAGCGGCGCATACGTTCAGCCACATGGGCAACGGTGATCTCCGTCCCACGCCGCAATTCCAAGTCCTTGTCGATATCATGAAGGAAGGCGATGCACACTACGGCGTGTGCGGTTCGATGCATCTCGGCGAGATCGGCCTCGTTCGACCACGGACGAGGAGCATCGGCCAACCAGAACATGAGCGCGCCACGAGCCACGGACAGCAGATGGTCCAACAAACTGATGTTGTCGTTCTTCTCCCAGCGCTCTGCCAAGATCGGATCGTCAGTCCATCCCCCCTTGCCGCTGATCGTAACCAAACGCACCGGACGGCCGTCGATCTTGCCGGTTGAGGACTTGCCTAGCTGACCTACCCGGTCCCTTCCGACGCATGCGACGACGCACTCGTCGAGAAACGCGCCGTACACTTCGACGGCCGTTTTGTGGGCGAAGTCCTGGGGCCGGATGCTCATACGGCTCCTCCGGCATGTCCTATGCAGCCGAAACCGTAGCGGTTCTTCTCTCCGATCCCGAGCGCCCAGGCCGAACGCACGTCTTCGAGCCGGCCGCTGATGAGCAGCGGGCACAGCATGCCGATCACGAACGCTGGCTTGGCTCCTCGGACCGCCCGCGTGCGGACCAAAGTCGAGTGCTTTGGATTGGCTCGGAGGTACAACCGGTCAGGCTCGATCGTCAGGCGCACATGCCGGCTAGTCAGACGTGACAGGCGGAAGTTGACCGCCTCCTCCAGATCCGTCCCCGCTTTGCTCAGGTCGTCGTGCCAGCGTCCCTTTCGGCCACTTACGGACACGGCCAGTGGCGAGAGCATGATGGCCGGAAGCACGGCGTTCTCCCTTGGCCTGCAGACTACGGGAAGCTCATCGACAACGCGGTCCCATGCAGACAGGTCCACCACATCGCCGTTGGTTGACGACTTTCGTACCATATCGGGGACCATCTGGGGTAAAATGGACTCAAGTGGGTCCCCCTCGGCTCCCACAACCACAGACTTCAGAAGAAAACCCTTGGCCGTCGCCTTACCTACGGCGCCGAAGGACCAGTTGCCAGCCTCACGCCCGATAACGTCCACCGTGCGGGCGCCGCAGGATGTCCAGGCATTGACCAGCGAAGCGTGCAGGCTGTCCAGAAAGTGAAACAGAGCGTATTCGCCCCGCGGTGCTGAAAGTCTGATCCTCATAGACGACTCTCCAATAAGCGGTACTAGGATAACGGATAACACCATCCCTGAGCTATTGCAACTTGCAATAATTGCAGGGCAAGATATAATCTGATCTGCAATGGATCTTGACCGGAAAATTGCTCGCTACTTCGCCGAGATGATGTTGTTTTGGCGTGGTCACCTTCGAGCAAGGGAAATTCAGGACTTTCTGGGCGTTTCCGAGCGCACGGCACGCAGCCTGATCTCCGATTGGCGGGACGCCGGAATCTTGCCACGCTACCGACCGGGTGCTGAGCGCTGTCTCGTTCCTGTCGAGGAATTCGATCCCGGACCATCGGTGACCGATCCCAATACCGCCCTTTTCCTGCTTCTGACAGCGGATTGCCTGCCTGGAAACCCGTTTTCCATGACAGCGCCGCACGGAGGCGGGCACGACACGTCCCTCTCCGCGTCAACTCGGTCTCGCTCCGTTCGTGTAATCCTCGCTGCTTGCCTGGAACGGCAAGCCGTGAGCCTGATCTATGCGGCGAAGACGGGACGCCAGGATTTCGTCTTTTGCCCGTCCGCTGTCGTCCGATCCCGTGGACGGTATCACCTGAGAGGATACCGGGCAGAGGGACGCGACGCCTTGGGCAATCGACTGGACGACCGCTACGTCGATGTGGTTCCTGCTCGTGCGTTTGAGGCTTGGCCAAGAGGGGACTTTCCTTTCGTTGACCTGGAAGACGACAGCGACTGGCACACCTTCGAGAAACGGACTTTTTTGTTGTGGCCGGGATTGTCCCAAGAGGAAAGGCTTTGCTACGAGCACGAATACGGCATTGCCAACACTGGCAAGCTGTTGGTACGGACGCGACAGGCGCTGATGCCCTATGTGGCACAGGAGTTGTCGGAGCGACGGTGCTGGCGTAGCGACGGTACGTCAATTCCGATCTGGGACACACGGGGTCCAGGGCCACAGCAGAGGGCAGGGTAGGATGGACCCGGGATATGCGAAGCATCCCTTGCCCTCGACAGCCCCACGGTCGTCCTCCGTCGTGACGTCGGTTACAGGGGCTTCACCAGCACGGCCACCACACCGACGGCCGCCGCCATCATGGAGCCGAGGCGTATGGTCAGCCGCAACTCCAACTCCTTCATCTCGCGGCGGAGGCTGATTTCCAGTTCCTCCATGCCCCGTCTGGTGGCCAGCCTTTCGTCGATGAGGCCGGCCTGCGAGCGCGCCAGCACCTCGGCCTGCTCCACGGGCATACCGGCTTCGGTCAGGCCCTTCACGAACGCGTGGGTATCGAACAGGATCGCGCCGCTCATGGGGTGATTTTAGTCCCCAGGCATGGCAAAGTCCATCTGGAGAATTGGTCCAAGGCAGGACGCCGCTGAACGGCAACCGACCGCCATGCCCTCCGACAAACCCCCATACACGATCACGCCGGCCATCCTGTCCCGCGTCGTGCAGATCGGTGAAGCCATCGGCCAGGCGGAGGCCGCGGGCGTGGCGCGGGACTTGCGCTTGCGGCGAATCAACCGCGTCCGTACGGTTCACGGCTCACTGGCCATCGAAGGCAACATCCTCAGCGAGCAGCAGGTTTCGACGATCCTGGACGGCAAGCCCGTCATCGCCCCGCCGAAGGACGTGCAGGAAGCCCGCAACGCCATCCATGCCTACGATCGATATCGGAACTGGAACCCGGCCAGCGAAGCCGACCTTCTGCACGCCCACCGGATATTGATGACCGGACTGCTGGACGCCCCGGGACGATACCGTCGTACCAACGTAGGCGTCATGGGCGCCGGCCAAGTCCACCACATAGGCCCGCCCGCAGAGCGGGCGCCGGAGCTCATGGCCGGCCTCTTGACGTGGCTGGACGGCGCCGACGAGCATCCGCTCATCGCCAGTTCGGTCTTCCACTACGAGTTGGAGTTCATCCACCCTTTCGAGGACGGCAACGGGCGGATGGGACGACTCTGGCAGACCGTGATCCTGACCCGATGGAAGGCGCTGTTCGCCGACGTCCCGGTGGAGAGCCTGGTCCACGCACGCCAACACGACTACTATGAGGCCATCCGGCAAAGTTCGGCGGACGGCGAGAGCACGCGGTTCATCGAGTTCATGCTGGAAACCATCCTCGAGGCCTTGCGGGTCCCCACGCCGAGCGACCAAGCAAGCGACCAGGTAAGCGACCAGGAAGCACGGCTGCTCGCGGCCTTGCGGAAAGGCCCGAAGACCGCGGCTCGACTCATGGCGGACATGGGGCTGTCCCATCGTCCCACGTTCCGCAAGAACTACCTGGGTCCGGCCATGTCCGCGGGGCTGGTGGAGATGACCCATCCGGAATCCCCCACCCACAGGAACCAGAAATACCGGCTCACCGCGCGTGGACGGCGGGTACGGTGAGGGAACCTGAACAATCGAGACACACCCTCCTGTCCCGTTCGTCCTGAGCGTAGCGAAGCGGAGTCGAAGGATGTGCTCATGCCCCCTGTCCTGATCGATCAGGGGTTCCTGAAGCGAAACGGGAAACGCCCGGGCCGTCCGACGTTCGTGAAGCATCGAACATCGGGGCATCGCGCCGCTTGGCCCCTCACTTCCTCGCCAGCGTCTCCCTGGCTGCGAAGGACAAGTCCGCGGCGAACAGGAGCGCCGCGGCAGCGGCCAGAGTGAGACATGCCCGGTATAGGCTCTGCCTCCCTCGACCTTGACACCCCCGCCGTCCGGCGGTAACGTGGACCCATGAGACGCGACCTCATAACCACGGCGACCATCGTCCTGACCATCGTCGGAACCGCCATCGCCCTGGCGGCCGTCATCGTCCCGGGCCAACGGGCCATGCGCCAGGAAATCAAGGACGTACGCCTGGAAGTCACCGACGTGCGCCGGGACATCAGCGACCTCCGGGAACGCATGGCGCGACTGGAAGGCTTGTTCGAGGGCTTCACCAAAACCGCGCCAAGCCGCCAACCCAAGCAGATCTAGGCGGGCGCGGCTTCCCGGACCCCTCCGCCAACTCCGCCTCACTTCCTCACCAGTGTCTCCTTGGCCACGAAGGCCAAACCCGCGGCCGCGGCCAGCAGGAGCGGCGCATAGAAGAGGAACGTCCGGCCGGCGCTGAACAGGTGGGCCAGCCAACCGCCCACGAGCGGGCCGACTACCGCGCCCGACTCGCCCACGGTGCGGCGGAGCCCCTGGAGCCGTCCCCGGGCGGAATCGGGTATCACGTCGTAGGTGGAAACGGACAGGGCCCCCAGGGACATGCCCTGGGCCAGGCCGACCAGGATCATGATGACCATGAGCTGCGGCAGGGTCGAGGCAAGGGGAAAGGCGAGGAAGGCCACCCCGGGCAGCGCGGTGCTGGGAACGCTGGCGTACTTGCGGCCCACCCGGTCCGTGATGAGGCCCGCGGGCAGGATCATGAGCAGGACGAAGAGGCCGGACACGCCGAACAGGCGGCCCACCCGCGCCGCGGAAAAGCCCAACTCGACGCCCGCGTAGAGCGGCAGCATGCCTTGCAGCGTGGTGCGGTACATCTGCATGGCGAAGGTCGCGGCCACCAGCGCCACGAACGTGGGCCGCAAGCCGGGGGCCACGTCCGAGACCTTGCCCCACCAGGAGAGCTTGCCCACCGCGCCCCGGGCCGCGTCCTTCCCGGACAAGAGCGACGTGAGCAGCACCAGGGCCGCGGCCCCGGCATAGGCCGCGAACACGGTCCGGAACCCGGCCCACTCCGCGATGACGCCGCCCGCCACCGGTCCGATGGCCATGCCCGCGGACTTCACCCCCATGAAGCCGCTCAGCAGGCGCCCGCGCTGGTCCTGCGTCACCGACTGGACGCCGGAGACCTCGCGCCCCATGGTCCAGACGCTTTCGCCGACCCCGGCCAGGAACTGCCCCAGGAAGAGCAAGCCCAGGTAAGGGGTGGCGGCCGTCAACCACGCCCCGGACAGCACCAGGGACCCCCCTGCCAACATGGCGGTCCTGGTCCCGTACCGGTCGATGAGGAGACCCGCGGGGATGAGCGAGACCGTCCGGCCCAGGGCATGGGCCGTGACCACCTGCACCGCGAGGCCCGCGGACACGTCGAAGGACGACGCCAGCAGCGGGATGGTGGGGAACACCATGCCCTGCCCCAGGCTCATGAGCAGGGTGGTGCCGTACAACAGCGCGAGGTTGCCGACCTGCGCTCCGGTCATGGAGCAAGGCGCCCCGGGGACGTCAGGGCTTGGCGCCGCCGTAGAGGGAGAGCCCCGAGCCCTTTTCGTGGCACTCCACGTCCTGGAACCCCGCGCTCCGGAACCAGTCGAGCTGGTCCTGGACCGCGGAGCCCCGATCGAGGTTGAAGAACCGTCCGCCCGAACGGACCCGCCCGAAGATCTCCTCGTACACCGCCTCGATGACGGGGCCGAGCCGGACGTTGTGGATGGCGTTGCACGAGACCACGAGGTCGAACTCGCCCTCGGCCGCCCGGCTCCAGTCCCTCTTGCTGAAGTCGGAGATCACGTACTCGAACCGCCCTTCCAGATGCCTCATGCGTTCGCCGCCCAGCTTGGCCATGGCGGCCGAGCCGTCGTGGCACACCGCGGTGGCGCCGGGAAAGTGTTCGAGCAGGAACCGGCTGAGGGCGCCGTAACCGCAGCCCACGTCCATGAACCGGAAAGGGTCTTCCCGTCCCATGGGCACGAGCCCGGCAAGCAGCGTGAACTGCCGGTTCCTCAGGGTCTCGTTCACCCTCTGGCGGTTCGCCCAGTCCTCGACGTACTCTTCCGAATTCCAATCGTGGTGCCGCAGCGGATCGACCAACTCTGCCATCGTTGCCCTCGACCTCCTTGGGTGGACCGGCGGCCGGTCCTCGAACCGCCCGCCAATCCCCGGGACTTAGACGAAATGGCCGCGGATGTCCAGTTTGACAGTCCGACCCGTCAGGCAATAGATTTGGCCCGAAAGAGGCATGGCCATCGACCGGGCCTGCCGGGGCGGGCCGGCCTGCGTCATGCGGCGCATGGAAGGCCGAGGGACGGAGGGAACCACCATGAGCGACCGAGTGATCTCTGCCGACGGACACATGGACCTGTTCTACCTCGACGAGGACACCTTCACGTCCCGGGCGCCGGCGAGCATGAAGGAGCGCGTGCCCAACGTGCGCATGGTGGACGGCAAGCCCACGTGGGTCGGCGACGGCGTGGTCATGGGCGGACACCGGGCGTGGATGGGGCGGCAGCCCATGACCAACCACCGGGGGCGGCGCATGCGCGAAGCCGGCTGGGAGCCCACCCATCCGTCGGACCCGAAGCTCCGGGCCCGGGACCTGGACATGGACGGCATCGCCGCGGAGGTCATCTACGGCATCCGCTTCGTGGAGGACAGCATCGAGGACCCCCACGTGGTCACCGCCACCTACCGGGCCTACAACGACTTCATCGCCGAGTTCTGCGCGCACGACCCCCAGCGCTTCATCGGCATCGCGGACGTCCCCGCCCATTCGCCCGAGGCCGCAGCCGGGGAGATCCGCCGCGTGGGGCGCAACGGCCTGGGCCTCAAGGGCGCGCTGTTCGACTTCTTCAACGGCCCCGCGCCCGTCTGGCACGAGATGTGGGAGCCCATGTGGGCCGCGGCCGAGGAGGAGGAAGTGGCCCTGTCCTTCCACATCGGCGCGGGGCACGGCACCACCACCGTGGGCCCCAGGAACGCCGAAGAGAAGCTCCGCCGGAACATCCCCAAGGTCTCCTACCAGGCCCACCTCGCGGTGGTGGCCATGCAGGCCGACGAGTGCCTCGTGTCCATCCTCCTGTGCGGCGCCCTGGAGCGCCATCCCGCCCTCAAGGTGGTGATGGCCGAGAGCCACATCGGCTGGATCCCCTACGTGCTGGAGCGCCTGGACACCAAGTTCCGGGAAGGCGAGTACGAGGGCATGATCCGCACGCCCCCCAGCGTGCTGTTCCGGCGCCAGATGTGGGCCACGTTCCAGGACGACAAGGTGGGCGCGCACTTGGCCGAAGAATACGCCCCGGAGAACTTCTGCTGGGCGTCGGACTACCCCCACCGGGACGGGGTGTGGCCCGACTCCCGCGAGTTCATCGAGCAGACCATGGGCGGCCTGAGCGAGACCATGCGCCGGCGCCTGACCGCGGACAACGCGGCGCGGCTGTACGGCATCCGGTAGCTTCTGCGGAAACCCCGAACAATCGAGGCATGGAAGACGAAATCCCTCACCCTGACTCTCCTATCCCTGCGCGTCCTGATCTCGCTTGCAGCCGGAATACGTCGCCGCTATTCGCACTCCCACCCCTGCGCGTCCTGATCCCCGTTCGTCCTGAGCGTAGCGAAGCGGAGTCGAAGGACGCGCTCATGTCCCCCGTCCAATCATCCGGGGTTTCCCTGCGTTTCTCCCCCTCTCCCTGGCTGGGGTGAGATGCGACCGCGGGGCGAAGGGGCGGGACGCTGCGGCCGCGGCGGTCACAGGATGCGTATCCGGGCCCGGCTGTACGCGGCGACCGACGCGGCGGACGCGCGGCTGCCCGGGTACTCTTGAGCGTCCATGGCCCACACCATGGTGTCCCGCAACTCCCCCGCGGCATCGGTCTTGTTGCCGTACAGCGTGGTCCGGTGGAGGAAGCCGAGTTTCTCCGCCACCCGGGCGCTGGCCCGGTTGCGCGGGTCGCAGCGTATCTCGACCCGCTCCACCCGGTTGATCTCGAAGGCCACCCGGGTCAACGCCCCGGTGGACTCGGTGGCCAGCCCCTTGCCGCTGTAGGCGCGGCCGATCCAGTAGCCGATCTCCCGCGCGTCCTTGTTCTCCCGGGTGTGGAGTCCCGTGCCCCCCACGATGCGGACCCCGCCCGCGGCGAATATGCCGTAAACGAAGTCCCGCCGGGCAAGGAAGTCGTCCCGGAACCGCCGCAGCCGCTCCGTCTTCATGTCGAGGGTCTCCGGCTCCTGCAGCGCCCAGTCCATCCACGGGCGCAGGTGGTCGAGGTTGTCGTTGATCTCTCTCTGGAGCAGGGTGGCGTCCGTGGGATGCCAGCAACGGAGGATGAGCCGCGGCGTGTGAATGCTGTACGCCAGTCCCGAAGCGCGAGCCATTGGTCGAACCACCGCCAATGAAACAGGGGGAGGCGCCCTGAGTCAAGCTCCCTCCCCCCGTTTCCCGCCCGCGGCGCCCGTTACCGTTTCGGCGCGAAGGTCTTCCGGATGGTGTCCATCAACTCCGGCGGCAGCTTGGCGATGTCGGCCACGAGCCGCTCCACTTCCTCGCCGGAGACGGGGTTGACGTCGAACCTGGACTTCCGGGCTTCGGCCAGGAGCTCGGGGGCCTTCATGGCGGCGTCGAAGGCCCGGCGCAGGATCATCACCCGGTCCCGGGGCGTGCCCGGGGGCAGCGAGTACGGACGGTTGAGGGAGCCGCCGATGTCGTGGACCACGGTCTTGAGCACCAGCCGGCCCTCGTCCGACTTCATGATGTCCCTGGCCAGGGGGACCTTGGCCAGGTCCGGGTGGGGCTTGTCCACCAGTTGCAGCACCACCTTCACGTCGCCCTTGGCCAGGGCCGCGGCCCAGGGGTTCCTGAGTCCCTCCCAGCTCGCGCACACGCCGGCCAGCTCCCCCCGCTCCGCGGCCAGCCGCACCGGCGCGGTGCCGCCGTAGCCTTCGATGAGCCGGGTGGGAAGGTCCGTGTGGTTGATGAGGATGCGCGGGATGTCCCAGGTGGTGGAGCCGGGCCGGCCGCCGCCGAGCTTCACCGGCTCCTTTGCCGCGCGCCACTTGTCCACGTCGAGGATGCCGCTCTGCCGCGTGACGATGCACACGTTGTGGATCCGCACCGGCGCGCCGATCCACTCGAACTTGGCCGCGTCGAAGCGGACCCCCTTGTTCCCCAGGTACTGCTGCAGGATCAGCCCGCCGATCCAGTTGCCGATGGTCAGGCCGTCGGGCCTAGCCTTGTTGTAGAGGAAGTTGCTGCTGATGAGGCCGCCGGCCCCCGGACGGTTCTGGACCACCACCGTGGGGTTGCCGGGGATGTGCCTGGGCATGTGGCGCGCGAGCATGCGCGAGTAGGCGTCGAACCCGCCGCCGGGCGAATAGGCCACGACGATGCGGATGGTCTTGCCGGCAAAGAAGTTGTCGGTCGCGGCGTGGGCCGCGGCCCCGGACAAGGCCACCGCCGTGCCCAGAGCCAAAAACGCCAACGCGAGTTTCCTGGTCATGGTGTCCTCCCGTGTGGTCCGGAGTTGACGGCCTCGGTACGCTCCCATGCAGGACGAGCGTGGTTCCAGACCCTATGGTTCCCGCGGCGGGATGTCAAGCCGGATCGGGCAGAAGACCCTTGGCCGGTTGCGGACGGGGGCGCGCCTTGAGGAACCTCTGAACAATTCCGGCTCGAAGCGCCTCTCCACATGGGAAAGCGCGTCCTTCGACTTCGCTTCGCTACGCTCAGGACGAACGGTGCGTTCGCCGGTGGCAGGACTACACACACCGCGCGCGTCCTTCGACTTCGCTTCGCTGCGCTCAGGACGAACGGGGCAATTGTTCGGAGTTTCCTTGACAAGGAACGCGGCGTTCGAATAGCTTCCTTCGACCACGACCCGAACCGGAGGAACCCGACCATGAACGACCCCTGCCGACTCTCCGCCAGCGAAGCCATCCAACGGATGGACCGGGGCGCGCTGACCTCCGAGGCGCTGACGGCCGCATGCCTGGAGCGGATCCGGGAGCGGGAACCCCAGGTGGAAGCCTGGGTCCACCTGGACCCCGACTACTCCTTGGCCCAGGCGCGGGAGCGCGACCGGGCCTCCCGCCGCGGCCCGCTGCACGGCGTTCCCTTCGCGGTCAAGGACATCATGGACACCGCGGACATGCCCACGGGCTACGGCTCGCCCATCTACGACGGCTACCGGCCCCGGGCCGACGCCGCGTGCGTGGCCCTGGCCCTGGCCGCGGGCGGGGTCCTGCTGGGCAAGACCGTCACCACCGAGTTCGCCAGCCGCCATCCCGGCAAGACCAGGAACCCCCACCACCCGGGGCATACCCCGGGCGGCTCCTCCAGCGGCTCGGCCGCGGCGGTGGCGGACTTCATGGCGTTCATGGCCTTCGGCACGCAGACCCTGGGGTCGGTCATCCGTCCCGCGTCCTATTGCGGCTGCGTGGGTTACAAGCCGAGCTACGGCGAGGTCAGCACGTCGGGCGTCAAGGAGAACACCGCGTCTTTCGACACGGTGGGGCTCTTCGGCCGTTCGGTGGAGGACCTGCCGCGGTTCCGGGCGGCGGTCACCGGCGCTCCGCTCCAACCCCTCGCTCCGGCGGCGGTCCGGGACCTGCGCATCGGGTTGTGCCGCACGCCCCTGTGGGATCGGGCCCGGGACTACACCAGGGCGCTGGTGGAAGGGGCCGCGGCGCGGCTCGCCAGAGCCGGCGCCAAGGTGTCGGACCTGGACCTGGGCGGCCCCTTCGCCGATTTCGAGACCATGGGCCGCCGGGTCAGCGAGTACGAGCTCGCACGCGCGCTGTCGTGGGAACGGAACCACTGTTTCCACCGGCTGAGCGAGTTCCAGCAAGGCAAGCTGGCCGACTGGCCGAAGGTCTCCTACGAGGAGTACCGGGAGGGGGAGCGGGTGGTGGCCGCGTGCAGGGCCTACCTGGAAGAGGCGGCCAAGGACTTCGACGCGCTCCTGACTCCGGGCGCCACCGGGGAAGCCCCCGAAGGACTGGACGACACCGGGGACACCTCCTTCAACATACTCGCCACCTGGACCCACGCGCCGTGCGTCACCCTCCCGGTGTTCGAGGGGCCCACCGGTCTGCCCGTGGGGCTGCAAGTAATCGGGCGGCGCTGCCGTGACCACCGGCTGTTCGAGGTCAGCCGCACGGTGCTCCGCGCGTTGTCGGAATAGGGGCGCGTTGTCGGAACAGGGTTCGGCCGGAACGGGACGAGTTCGCCCGAGGAAACCCTGGACGACGGTCCTCGTTCGTCCCAGGTCCGTCGGTGCGGGCGCCCCCCACCCTGACCCTCCCCCTCGAGGGGGGAGGGAATCGGATCGCGAAGCGGAGGGAATCGGACTGTGAAGCGAAGGCCCCTCTTCGTCCTGAGCGTAGCATCGCGAAAAACTCCGTTCGTCCTGAGCGTAGCGAAGCGAAGTCGAAGGACGCCCTTTCCCATGGGAGATGGCACTCGAACCGGAATGGCTCCGACGTTCCCTAACCCGACCGGACCGCGTCCTCCAGAAGGTCCAGGGCGGCCCTGGCGAAGGCCCACATGTTGGCTTCCCGGTCCGCTTGGCCGGTCTCCACGGTGACGGCCTTCTCCACCGGTCCCGCGACCGCCATGCAACTGTGCCCCGGGGCGTCTCCGTAACGGTTCCCGGAAGGACCCGCGGCGCCGCTTTCCGCCAGCCCCCAGGTGGCGTGCAACCGCTCCCGGACCAGCCGGGCCGTGCGCAGCGCATAGGGTTCCGTGCTGCCTCGCGCCGTCGCCTCGCTTTCGGGCATCAGCAACAGCCCTGACCGGGCGTGCCGGGTGTAGATCACGCCGCCGCCCACGAAGTACGCCGAGGCGCCGGGCAGCGCCAGCAGCGCCGCGGAGACCAACCCGCCGGTGGAGGATTCGGCCACCGCGACGGTCTGTCCCTTCTCCTTGAGCAGCTCGCCAAGGGGTCGTCCGAGGGTAATGAGGTCGGGCATGAGGGGTCCTTTCGGGAGTCAGGGGTTACGAAGAGCGCGTCCTTCGACTTCGCTTCGCTACGCTCAGGACGAACGGGATGGTGGGATCCCCTGCGTACAGGTCCGCGGCGTCACGCAAGTATCCGGGGGCCGTAGAGTTTCACCGCGTTGTCCCACAGGATCTTGCCCTTGGCTTCGTCGGATATGGGCTGCGCATCCAGGTCCGGCAGCGCCTTCTCCGGCCGGGGCGCGTCCGGATGCGGGTAGTCCGTGTTCCAGGCGATGTTGTCGCCGTCCAGGTGCTCCACCGCGTACGACAGGGCGCGTTCGTCGCTGTCGCACGTGACCGTGACCTGCCGGGCGAAGTACTCGCTGGGCAGCAGCGGCAGCCGCTCCACCGCGTTTCCCATGACGCTGTTGCGGCCGTGGGTGTGCTCGTCCATGCGCCCGAGCCAGAACGGGACCCAGCCCACGTTGGACTCCAGGATGCCCAGCCGCAGCGCCGGGAAACGCTCCAGGATGCCGGTGAAGATGAAGTGGCCCATGGTCGCCATGTTGTCGCACGGGAACCCCAGCGCGTGGTCCAGGCCCCGCAGGGCGAGCTGCTGGAGGTCCCGGTCGTCCACGTTGCCGCGGTTGCCGCCGGCAAAGGGGTGGAAGCGGCGCTGGCGGTACTCGCCGTGGACCGTTATGGGAAAGTCCAGCTCGCAGGCCAGCTCCCACAGCGCGTCGTTCTCGGAGTCGTGCAGCCACTTCCCTTCCGGCAGGAAGGGGTTGCGGACGGAGACGGCCCCGAGCTCCCCCACCGCCCGCCGAGCCTCGACCACCATGGCGTCCACGTCTCCCCCGGGAAGGACCGCGACGAACTTCAGCCGCCCCGGGTCGGCGTCGCAGTAGTCCCGGCACCAGTTGTTGTAGGCGCGGCACATGGCGGCGCCCAGCTTGCCGTCCTTGAGGGCCACCCGGTAGGCGAAGTTGCCGTTGTTGCCCGTGGGCAGCAGCACCTGGACGTCCCAGCCGTAGGCGTCCATGTCCTTGAGGCGCGTTTCCGCGGACCACCAGGTGCGGTACCCTTCCCCGTACTTGGCTTCCATGTCGGCCCACGCGGTGGCCGGAAGCTTCGGCTGCTTCTCGCTCTTGGGGATGATCCGCCCGTCCGGCTCGTAAACCATGAAGGCCCCGTCCATGAACGCCACCTTGGGCGCCTGGTCCCGGTAGGCCGGCTCCACGTACCTCTCCCACAGGTACTTGGGCTCGTGCATGTGCGCGTCCGCGTCGATGACCTTGAATCCCTTCCACATGACGGCGCTCCTTTCAGCCATGAAACAGACTCGAAGCCCCACTATTCCCTGTTTCGCCGCCCGCTTCAACCCGCGCGGGCGCGCGTCCGCCCGCGGCTCCGCCTCGGCCCGCCCCTGCGGACGCGACGGCGTTCCGCGCGACGGGCCGGCCCGAAAGCGACCCCTGCCCCGTCCGCGGTTGACCGTCCGGGGACAGGCTCTATAATCGGGTGGAGGGAGGTGCGCATGGAAGACAAAGCCGCTTCGGTCTCGTTGCCCGAGGTCCTGTCGGTCTTTCCGCTTACCGGGGTGCTGCTGCTGCCGGGCACGCGGCTGCCGCTGCACATATTCGAGACCCGCTACCGGAACATGGTGCACGACGCGCTGGAGGCCGAGGGCGTCTTCGGCATGATCCAGCCCTTCGTTCCCCAGGACGACAACCTGCCCCGGCCCGGGGCCGAGGGCGCCGCGCCCGAACTCTACGACGTGGGTTGCGCCGGACACATCGAGCGGTGGGAGAAGTCTGCCGACGGGCGCTACATGGTGCAGCTCCGGGGGATCAGCCGCTTCCGGGTCAGGGAAGAGCTGTCCCTCGAACGCGGCTACCGGCGCGTGCGGCCGGACTACGAGTGCTTCGGGGACCTTCGGGACGCCGGGGCCGAGGCCGTGGATCGTCCGCGTCTGACCCGGGCCCTGGGCCGCTACGCCCAGGCCCGGGGCCTCGCCATCGACATGGACCGGCTCGACCCCATACCCGACGCCGACCTCGTGAACACCCTGGGGGTCGCCGTGCCCTTCCACCCATCGGAGAAGCAGGCGCTGCTGGAAGCCGGGTCCCCGGGGGAACGGGAGAAGGTCCTCCTCAGCCTGCTGGAGTTGGGCGGCGAAGCCCCGCCGGCGACCCCGACCTCCGGCCCGCGCACCCTCAATTAGCCGCGGGTCCGGATTGGGCCGGGGTCGAGACCCGCGCGGCGTTGACCAGCAACTCGATGCTCCGGCCGAAGGTCGCCTCAAAGAGGCGGCCCTTCTCCTGCAGGCGCCAGCGCTCCAGCAGGCACGGTCCCATGGACTGGAGGTCGATGGTCACCGAACGCCGCCGGATGCGGACCTCCAGGTCGTCCACCACCGACCGGTGCTCGTGGTCCAGGGCGTCGGCCACCCGCAGGACCGCGGCCAGCTTCACCACCCATTCCCGCCCGGATTCCGACAGGGCGCGAAAGGGCTCGTGCTTCTGGGCGTTGGGGAAGGCCTTGCGGTGGTAGCGCGCCACGTTGGCCACGAGCTCCAGTTGGCCCGGCCCCAGCCCCACGATCTCCGAGTTGCGTATGAGGTAGAACGAATGCTTGTGGTGGCCGGAGAGGTGGACGAAATCGCCGATGTCGTGCAGGGTGGCCGCCACCCGGAGGAGCGTCCGCGCCTCCCCGGGCAGGCCGTGCAACGGCGCCAGCCGGTCGAACAGCAACTCCGCCAGGTACCGCACCTGCCGGGCGTGGCCCAGGTGGAAGCGGTACTTCTGCCCGAGGGTCGTGGCCGCCTTGATGATCTCCGTCTCCTCCGACGTCGAGTCCCAGGAGCGCTTGAAACGGTCGATGACCTCCACCAGCACGCCGTCCTTGAGACCCACGTCCGGCGAATAGAGCCCGTGCGAGCCCGGGACCTTGCCCACCACCTCGCTGAGCACCACCGCGGCCGGCAGCACCACGTCCGCGCGGTCGGGCTTCATGCCGTATTCCTCCATGCGCTCCGCGACGCTCAACCGCGAAAGCTCCTTGAGCAGGGTTTGCAGTCTGCGCAGGGGAATGAAGCGCACGTCTTTCGGGATGCCCTCGGCCTCCCGGTCGGACTCGACGCCGATGAGGGCGGCCAGGTCTTCCACGTTGCCGCCGGTGCCGACGATCAGGTCGATCTCGTGCTCGTTCACCGCGTTCAGGGTCGCTTCCACCAACTGGTCCATGTAGGCCCGGAGCAGCAGCACCTGGATGTCGGAGACGCGCTCGCTCCGGAGGAAGGTCTCGTGCATCCTCACCGCGCCCAGGCGCAGGCTGTTGGAATAGACGATGGAGCCGCGGCGGACGATGTCGAACTCCACGCTGCCGCCGCCGATGTCGATGACCAGCACGGTCTTGTTCCGCAGGTCCAGCCTTCGGGATACGGCGAGCTGGACCAGCCGCGCCTCCTCCACGCCGGAGATCCGCTCCAGGCGGATCCCCGTGCGGCTGAACACCCTCTGGACCAGCACGTCGCCGTTGACGGCTTCCCGCGCGGCGCTGGTGGCGATGGCCCGGGTGGACCGCACCTTCCACTCGTCGATGGCGCCGCGGAACTCGCCGAAGGCCTCCACCGCCTTCTCGATCAGGCCCTCGTTGAGGAAGCCGGTGAGGAAGACCTCGTGCCCCAGGCGCACCGGCGCCCGCTGCTGGCACAGGCTCCGGACGGAGCCGTCGGCCTCCAACCCGACGATCTTGAGCCGCATGGCGTTGGAGCCCACGTCGATGGCGGCGAACGCCGCCGGCTCCGTCCCGTCCTTCATCACGCTATCGAGGGAGGCAGCAGCGCTTGTACTTGCGGCCGCTGCCGCAGGGGCAGGGGTCGTTGCGGCCCGCTTGCGGCCGCGCCGCGGCGTCCGCCTCCCGCACCAGCCGCATGACCTTCTCGATGGGCTCGCCCGCCCGCCACAGGCCCGCCATGGCGCCCAGGTGCTCCCGGCTGTGGAGGAAGAACTTCTTGTAGCCGGCGCAGAGGTAGTTGAGGCCCGGCTCTCCGTCCGGGGTCTCGATGAACCGGTCCTTGGGGCAACCGCCGTTGCATTGGGCCCGAACCTCGCACCCGCGGCAGTAGCGCGGCAGCGAGGTCCACTTGTCGCGGCCGAACCGCCGCTGGGCGTCGCCGTCGATCATGCGCGCCAGGGGCGTGTCGCGGATGTTGCCCACGAGGTGGCCGGGGTCCACGTAATGGTCGCAGGAGTAGAAGTCGCCGTTGTGCTCCACCACCGGCACGTCGCCGCAGGTCTCCCGGAAGATGCACAGGGCGTGCTCGATGCCCAGGCCGGTGCGGGCCGCCTCGTCGAAGATCTGCACCGTCACCCGCCCCACGTCGTTGCGGATCCATTCGTCGAAGACGGCGCACAGGAAGTCGCCGAAGGCCTCCGCGGGCACGCTGCGGGAGCTCACCGCGGCGCCTCCGGACACGGGCTCCACCAGGTCGGGACCGACGTGCTGTCCGGCGGCGCCGCCCGGGCTCACCGCGGCGGGCGCGGGCTCCACCAGGGGGATGAACTGCATGTGGTCCGCGCCGATGCCCTTGAAGTAACGATAGACCTCGGTGGGGCGGCCGGCGTTGCCGGCGTGCACCACGCACAGCACGTCGCAGGGCACCTTGTGCGCCTTGAGCCTCGCGAACGCCTGCACCGCCTGCCTGTGGGTGGGTTGCCGGCCCTTGGTGACCCGGTACTCGTCGTGGAGCTTTTCCGGGCCGTCGAGGCTCAAGCCGATGGAGAAGCCTTCCTCCGCAAGGAACCGGCACCATTCCTCGTCCAGCAGGACCCCGTTGGTCTGCATGCCGTTGCGGACCCGGCGGCCGGGAGGACAGTGCTTGCGCTGGAGCGCCACCACTTCCCGGAAGTAGTCGATGCCCAGGATGGTGGGTTCCCCGCCGTGCCAGGAGAAGTCGATGACCGGGTCCGGCGACGCCTGGATGTGCTGCGCAACGTAACGCTCCATCACGCCGCGCTCCATGCGGAAGGACCGGGTCCCGGGATAGAGGTCTTCCTTCTTCAGGTAGTAGCAATAGTCGCAGTCCAGGTTGCAGATGGCCCCGGTGGGCTTGGCCATGACCTGGAAGCCGCGGGAGGCCGGGAGGGCCTCTGTGGACGGTTCGACCGACATGGGGAGCGCTCGGGGCGGAGGAAAGGGGGCCTCCGGGACCGCCCCGCTTTCCTCCAGCGCCCGGATGCGGAGACGGCGCCTCAGTTCAGGCCGAAGAACTTCCTGGCGTTGTCCAGCATGAGCTTCTGCTTCACTTCCGGCTTGATGCTGAGCTTGGCGAAGTCCTCGAGCCAGCGCTCCACGCCGATGGCCGGCCAGTCCGAGCCGAACATGGCCTTGTCCTGGAGTATGGAGTTGACCTGCTGGACCAGCTCCGCGGCGAAGTACTTGGGCGACCACCCGGACAGGTCGATGAAGAAGTTGCTCTTGTGCCGGGCGATGGCGAGGCTCTCCGCGGTCCAGGGCCACGACGGGTGGGCGCAGATGATCTTCAACTGGGGGAAGTCCGCGGCCACGTCGTCCAGGTGGATGGGCTGGGTGAACTTGAGCTTGTTGCCCATGCCTCCGGGGGTGCCGGCCCCGGCCCCGGCCATGCCGCTGTGGAACAGGATCGGCAGGTCGAGCTTCTGGCACTCTTCCCACAAGGGGTAGAAGCGGGTGTCGTTGGGGAAGAACTGCTGCCGTGCGGGGTTGATCTCGCCCACGCCGTGCAACCCCAGGTCCTTGATGCGCCGGATCTCCTGCAGCGCCACCTTCTGCTGCCACGGATCGATGACGCCGAACCCCATGAAGACGTCGGAATTCCGCTTCACCCCGTCGGCCACGTGGTCGTTGGGCACCGGCTTCAACCCCGTGATGGTCTCGTCGGTGGTGTTCTGGATCACCGCCATCATCTTGCGCGCACGGTATTGGTCGGCCATCTCGTCGATGGAGACGGGCTTGCGCTCCCTCTTGAAGTACTGGGCCATCTGCTTCGGGCGGTCGCCCTTGGAACTGAGTGTCAACTCGTCGCAAAGGTGTACGTGCACGTCAATGGCAACCGGTTCCATACCTGGACCTCCTTGGGGTTTCTGTAGTGGGCGGACACGCCGCGGCCCGCGTCAGGGACAACCCCTAGCACGATCCGCCGCGGCTGGCCAGCGCAGGCCCGGACGCGCCCTCCGGCGCTCGTTGGCGCTCATTCCCAGGGCGCCGCCCGCAGCGCGTCGCGGGTCCTGTCGAGCACCTGCTGCATGAACTCCGCTTCGGGGCTCCGGTTCCACTCGTAGCGCACCCCGGTGACGATGGCGGCGCCGGGGTCCTGGTCCTCCAGCACCGTATGGAGCTCCACCTGGAACAGCGCGAAGGGGGTGTCCGCCAACTGTTCCCGGGTCCGCCGGGCGTCCCCCTTCAGGTAGAAGTTCACCCCGCGGTCGGTGACCACCAGGGTCAGGGCGCCGGTGCGCACGAGGTTCCTCTCCGTGGTGCTGTTCCTGCCCACGGCCAAGTGGACGCGGCTCGGCCCCTTTGCCGCAAGCTCGTAGTAGGAGGCCATGGCCGGGTGGGCCCACCCCTTCTCGTCCACCGTGGCCATGACCACCACCTTGCCCGCCTGGGCCTCTCCGCCGGCCATGAGCGCGAACAGCTCGTCCGGGAGTTCCTTGCCTACGAGTCGTGACACGAGATCCTCCTCCCTTGCGCGCGTTTCCCTGTGGGCGCGCCGTCGGCCGCGGTCCGAAGATGTCGAGGAACGTCCGATGGATCCCGGCTCGAACTCCATCTCCCCGTGGGAAAGCCCGTCCTTCGGGAAAGCGCGTCCTTCGACTCCGCTACGCTACGCTCAGGACGAACGGGGACACGGACGAACGGGGACGATCGTTCAGGGGCACGTCAACCCGCGTCCGCGCGCCCGCCCAGAGCCAGCTCCTGCCTCTTGCCGAACCCTTGCCGGTTGTCGATGTAGTACAACCTCTCGGGAACCACGCGGTAGAACTTCACCTTGAGGAACGCCCGGTGATAGACGCCGCTGCCGGGGTCCGTGAACAGCTTGACGACCCCCGGGTACTTGCGCGCATAGACCGCCAGGGCCTTGGCCTTGGCCGCCACCGAATCCACGAGTTCCACCGTCCCTTCGAGCTGGATGCCCTTGATCTCGCGCCAGTCCCGGTAGTCTTCCTGTACGGTCGCCGCCACCCGGGGGTTCTCCGCCAGGTTGGAGCAGTGGCGCGAGTCCGGCGCCGAGAAGAAATAGAGGTGGAGCCCGTCGCTGGCGTAGAACACCGTGGCGTTCCACGGCAGCCCCTCCCGGCACGTGCCGAGGGTCACGGTGTTATGGGTCTGCAGGTATTCGAGGACCTGTTCTTCGAGATCGGCCATGTGAAGACCGCATGGGAAGGCGCGCCTCGAAGGGCCGCCTCCGCATCATTTCATTCCCCGGCCCCGGGGTAGCGGCTCAGGGACTCTTCGTTCCACCTCTTGAACATGTCCGTCTCCACCTCGAACTGGTCCAGGATCCGCGCCACCGTCTGGTCGATCACGTCGTCCAGGGTCTTGGGGCGGTGGTAGAAGGCGGGCACGGGCGGAAAGACCACCGCGCCCATGCGCGTGAGCGTGGCCATGCTCTCCAGGTGGCCCAGGTGCAGGGGGGTCTCGCGCGCCACCAGCACGAGCTTCCTGCGCTCCTTGAGGATCACGTCCGCGGCCCGCACCAGCAGGTCCCCCCCCACCGAGAGCACGATGCCGCCCATGGACTTCATGGAGCACGGCGCGATGACCATGCCCGCGGTGCGGAAGGAGCCGCTGGCGATGCTGGCCCCCACGTTGTTGATGTCGTGCGCCACGTCCGCCATCTCCTCCACTTCCTTCACCGAATGCGGCGTCTCCACCTGGAGGGTCATCTTGGCGGCCTTGCTCATGACCAGATGGGTCTCGATGTCCGGGATCGGCGCCAGCACCTGGAGGATGCGGATGCCGAAGATCGAGCCCGTGGCGCCCGACATGCCTACGATGAGACGGCGCATGTGGACTTACCTCCTGTAACTGTCCCGGGGCGGCGCGCGCCCCGCCTCGCGCCGTTCCCGGCGCCGGTCCGGGTCACGCCCCGAACGCCACGGTCAACTCGTCGCCGTCCCGCACCGAGCGGGTCTGCTTCAACGAGACCGCGGCGACCACCTCCAGCTTGTCGCCGGGGTAGTCCTCCACCTCCGGCGCCACCACCGCCACCCGTTCGCGCGACTCCGACGCGCCCCATCCCCACAGGGAGCCCGTGAGCAGGAACGCGTTGCAGAAGGCGGGGTCGGGCGACGGCAGGACGATCTTTTCGCCGCTGCGCCGGACCTGCTCCCACCGCCCCAGGTCCTCCCCCCGGACCCGCATGTTCAGCGTGCCGGGAAAGGGGTCGAAGCCGACACTCTCCCGGATGGCGTCCCGCACCCAGTCGAGCCTCAGGAACTCCCCTGCCCGGCCCAGGTCCGAGAACACCACCCCCTTCACCAGGATGTGGCGGGAACCCTCCACCCGCGGCCGCTACTTCCCGGAGAGGGACTGCGCCTTTCCGCCGCGCCGGACCTTGATGATCTCGCCCAGGATGCACAACCCGATCTCCTCCGGCGTCTCCGTGCCGATGTCCAGCCCGATGGGCGCGTACACCCGGGAAATGAGGTCTTCGGAGACGTCTTCCTCCGCCTTGAACCTCTCGAAGCAGGCCTTGATCCGCCTCTTGCTGCCGATCATGCCGATGTACCTGGCCGGGCGGTGGAGCAGCTCCCGCAGGCAGGGCTCGTCGTACTTGTGGCCCCGGGTGATGAGGACCACGTAGGTGGAAGGCGTGACGTCGAGCTCCTTCACGGTCCGGGCCATGTCGCCCACCACCACCTCGTCGGCTTCCGGGAACCGTTCGCGGTTGGCGAACAGGATGCGGTCGTCGATGACCACCACGTGGTAGTCCATGAGCTTGGCCATCTTCACCAGGGGCACGGCGATGTGCCCCGCCCCCACCACCACCAGCTTCGGCGGCGACGGCATCACCTCCAGGAAGACGTCCGCCTGCCCGCCGGACCCGGTCTCCACGGACACGAGCCCGGAGCGCTCCTCCGAGAGCCGCGCGGCCGCTTCCCGGAGCAGCGTCCGCTCCAGTTCCGGGTCCGGCGGCGCCCCCAGGACGATCCTGCCATCCCGGACCAGGCACTTGGCGCCGCTGCCGAACCCGTCCAGGCCCCGGGACTCCACCACGGTGGCCAGCACCGCGGCCGCGCCGCCGCGCCTGACCTCGATCAGCTCCCGAACCAGTGCGTCCATGCGTCCTTCACCTTGTGGCGCGCCGCGCCCGGAACCCGCCCCCGGCGAGGCGCCCGCGGGTCGCCCGCCCGTCAGTCGCCATCCTCGTCCTTCCACCAGGGGTCGATGAAGACGTTCATGATACCGCCGCACACCGCCGGACTGTCCGAGGAGATGTCGTCCAGCAGGTCCACGCGCACGGTGCGGGGCTTCCGGGTCCGCACCACCTCGATGGCCTCGCGCCGGACGTCGGCCTCGCCGCAGCCGCCGCCGATGGTGCCCAGGATCTCGCCCCAGGCCGTCACCACCATCTTGGCGCCCACCTCCCGAGGCGTGGAGCCCCGGGTGGAGACGATGGTGGCCACCGCCACCGTCTCGCCCTTGTCGAGGAACTCCTTCACGTCTTCGTACACGGAATCCATGTGTGCCTCCTTGGTGGAGCCGCAAGACCGCGCCCGGCGCCGGCCCGGCGCGTCTCCTGCCTGCGCGCCCGGCGCGTCCCTACGCCACCAGCCGGCGCATGGTGTGGCCGAGATGGACCAGGCTGCTCACGTTGTGGGCGGACAGGAACAGGTCCAGGTACGGCAGCGCCGCCTGCATGCCCTTGCACAGGGGCTCGTAGTTCTCGCTGGCCAGCAGCGGGTTCAACCAGATCATCTTGCCGCAGCGCCGCTTGAGGGCCTGCATCTGCCGTTCGAGGACGCCCACGTCCCCCCGGTCCCAGCCGTCGCTGATGATGACCACCACGGTCCGGTGCGTCACCATGCTGACCGCGTGGTCCCGGTTGAAGACCTCCAGCGAGCGCCCGATGTTGGTGCCGCCGGACCAGCCCAGGACGCTCCGGGAGATCTTCTCCAGGGCGTTGCCGATGTTCTTGGTCCGGATCAGGTGGGTGATGCGGCTGAGCGTGGTGCTGAACACGAACGTCTCCACCCCCCACAGCTCGTTCTGCAGGCCGTACATGAACTGGATGAGGAAACGGCTGTAACAGTCCATGGAGCCGCTCACGTCGCACAGCAGCACCACCCGGGTCTTCTTGATGCGCCGCTTCCGCGCCACCAGCTCCACCAGCTCGCCGCCGTACTTGACGTTGCGCCGCATGGTGCCGCGGGGGTCGATCTCCACGCCCCGGCGCGCGCGCTTCTTGCGACGGCTCACCTGGGTGGCGATCTTCGAGGCGATGAGCAGGATCGCCTGGCTCACCGCGCGGCTCTCCTCGATGCCCATCTCGCTGAAGTCCTTCTCGTGCAACTGCTCGTTGGGGCTATAGGCGGGGACCTGCACGGGCTCGGGGTCGTCGGCGCCGGGGTCGCCCGCGCTCTCCTGCTCCGCCGCGGTCTCTTCCATGTCGCCGCCGCCGTCGTCCGACGGGTCCGGGGCGTCGTCCAGGTTCCCGGCCGGGACCTCCATGGTCTCCATGGCAGGATCCATCTCCATGTCCCCCTGCCAGAAAGCCTCGAACACCCGGTCGAACAGCGCCATCTCCTCCCGGTCGTGGAGGAGGTTGGCGGAAAGCGCCCGGTGGAAGTCGGGCCGGCGCCGGATGTCGATGAGCGGCAGGCACCGGTTGGCGTCGATGACCTGGCTCAGGCCGACCCGGAAATCCAGGTCCTTGAGCACCCGTCCGAACATCAGGATGTTGGCGAGGGTGCCCCGGCCCCGCAGGGGCTGGTAGCGTTCCACCGCGCGGAGGACCTCTTCGTCCGTCAGTTCTCTCGCCATGGCCGATCCCGAAGGTCCTTCCGCGTCACCGGCGTCCCGCCTCGCCCGCCACCGAGGCGGGTTCCTCGATTATCCGGTCCATGTCGAGCTTGTCGCCGGACAGCTCTTCCTCCAGGTGGTGCAGGTCCTCCCGGTACTTGAACACGCAGCCCACGGTCTCCTTCACGATCTCGGGGTCCAGCTCGGCGCGGTTCAGCAGCAACAGGGCGGACGCCCAATCCAGGGTCTCGGCCACCCCCGGACGCTTGTAGAAGTTCATCTGCCTCACCTGTTGCATGAACGCGCAGATCTGCTCCGCCAGCAGGGTCCGGATCTCCGGGTACTTGGTCATGACGATCTCGTACTCCTTGTCGAACGCGGGGTACTCGATCCAGTGGTAGAGGCAGCGGCGCTTGAGGGCGTCGTGGATCTCCCGGGTGCGGTTGGAGGTCAGGAAGACGTAGGGACGCCGGCGGGCGCGGATGGTGCCGACCTCCGGGATGCTGATCTGGAAGTCCGAGAGCACCTCCAGCAGGAACGCCTCGAACTCCATGTCCGCCCGGTCGATCTCGTCGATGAGCAGCACCGGGGGAGCGGCGCCGTCGGTGCGGATGGCGTCGAGCAGCGGGCGGCTGATGAGGTACTCCTCCGAGAAGATCTGCGTCTCCAGCGCCTCCCGGTCCCGGGAACCCACCTCCTCCAGCTTGATCCGCAGCATCTGCTTCGGGTAGTTCCACTCGTACAGCGCGGTGTTGGCGTCCAGTCCTTCATAGCACTGGAGCCGGATCAGCCGGGTGTCGAGGACGTCCGAGAGCACCTTGGCGATCTCGGTCTTGCCCACGCCCGCTTCGCCTTCGAGCAGCACCGGCTTGCCCAGCTTCACCGACAGATAGACCACCGTGGCCAGGCTCCGGTCGCAGATGTACTTGCGCTCCCTCAGGGAATCGCGGATGGACTCCACGGAAATGCTGTCCAGGTTCATGCGTGTCCCTTCTTCGCGGACCGCCCGTCCCGGGGCGCCGGTCCCCGGCCCGGCCATGGAGCGTCCGCCGCGGCTACTCCTTCTCGGCGAGCTGCCGTTTCCACCCCAGGGTCCTGGCCCGGGCGCCCACCGCTTCGGCCTCCTCGATCATCCCCTTGCGCTGGTAGAAGATGGAAAGGCTCGTGTAAGCCAGCTCGTCGTCGGGGCTGACCTCCACCAGACGCTTGCCCGCGTCGATGGCCTCGTCCAGGCGGCCCAGGTTCGCGCAGGCCATCCCCAGGGCGTGCAGGGCGTCGGCATAGTCCGGGTCTTCGGCGAGGGCCTTCCGGTAGGCGTCGATGGCCTCCTCCACCCGGTCGTCGGCGTAGGACTCCATGCCTCGATGGTAATGCTCCTCTTTCGTCATGGGTTCCGCCTCCCCTCGCCCGATACTCTGTATTACGAAACGGTGATATTCTCAACCGGACGCCGGCGGGGAGCCCGGACCGGCAACTTCGCCCGGAACGATCGGAGGACGATCCCATGGCCGAGGCCGCAACCCTCGAAGAGGTCGAGGACCGCATTCGCAAGCGCGTGGGCAAACGCAGCCCGTTCCACCTGATGGACCCGGGCGAAGCCGAAGAGGCGCTGTCCGCGCTGGAGCGCCCGGACCCGGACCACTGGGCCGAGGCGTGGAGCCGGCCCGGCGCCCGCCGGGAGGAGGCCGCCCGGGAGGCCGAGTCCGGGGGTTGGACGAGGAGGCGCTGCGGGAGTTCCACGAGCAGTTCGAGCGGGAAGAGCGGGAGGGGGTGAAGACGGTGGCCACGGACATGTGGGAGCCGTACATCCGGGTGACGCGCCGCAGGGGGCGGAGAAATATCCTGGCGTTGGCGGTAGCAGGCGCGTTGATGCTGGCAGGGTGCGGCGGCGGCAAGGGCGTCTCCATGACGCCAACGCCGGCGCCGACACCGCCGCCGGCGCCTGGACCGGAGCCTGAACCTGAACCTGCGCCAACTCCGCCGGCGCCTGTAGTCATCTTGCCTTCGGGTCATGTCTGCTTCCCCCCGTCATGCATCAACCTGCCCACGGGTCACAGCCTGACGGAAGGCGTTGTCCCCGCGGGCGGGAGCCGGATGGTTCTCGACACCGACACCATGAGTTCCACGCTTGCCTGTCCAGCCGGCGGCGCGGACTGTAACGTCGTTGCCGTCATGGGGGATGTTGCTGAAACTACGGGCGGCGCGCTCGCGATCGAATGGGAAGGCAGCATTCGTTCGCAAGTGTCGAGGGGACTGTTGAAACGGTATTATGACGGTATCAGGACGCGAGATGACGAAGATGATGGTTCAGTGGAGGCCATGTCACAATCGACCGTCAATGTTTTCTTTGCCGCAAGTGACAGGGGCAATACTGCGGGAAGGAATGCGCTCAGGCAGGGCGTAAGGGAATTGAACCGGGTGCTTCCGTCCGGCAGGTCCGTCCGGGTGGCCGGGGATCTGTCGGGGACGCCTTCGATCGACGACGATTGGATTCGCAAGGCCAACGTTTTCCTTTACTACGAACCGTACGAATTGCAAAACAACATCTTTTACGACGGGCTCGTGCTGAGAAGGGGAAGCATACTGGTTTACTTCGCATCGCCGGGGAGGATTCGGGAATTTCTGGCTCCCGTTTCCGACCGAAGTTACTCTTTCTTTCATCATGGCTATCGAGGGAACGAAAGAGGCATCATTGTCCTTCCAGACACGATAGACCCGGAATACAGGGGCTCGAGGGGCCTTCATGCACGAGTCGTATTGCATGAACTGGTGCACGCGCTCGGGTTCCACGGCCACCTGAACACCGAGCCCTGGGAAACCCTCTCTCTCATGAATTATGAGTATGCCGCTTTCGGCGGAAAGCTGCCCCAGGTTGACGCTGCCGCGGTTCATTTCCTGTACCTGGACGGCCAAGACGGCTTGAGGCCGTGGAGAGATACGGGCCGGTATTCCTTGACGGGGAGCTCAAGGGATGGGGTTGTGGACTTCCGGGCGACTTATGACGATGGAGTAATCACCGCGGGATGGGAAGGTGTCGGAAGTCTTGGGCGGTTGGCCGATTATCATGGCGCTTCGGGGACTGCCGCATGGACGGGTGAAATGGTGGGGTTCCACGCCGCAAGGGGGGTGAACGGCAACGCAAGGTTGACCGTTGATCTGTCGCGTGTTTACCGGGGTTCCCACAACCTGTCGTTCGATGACGTTCGTTACCAGGATGACATGGCCTTGTGGGAGGGCGACGGGGAACTGGACTACAGGGTTTCGATTGACGACGGAGGGGCGTTTGCGGACGCCAACAGTGAGGTTAGCGGACGCTTTCTCGGAAGCGAGTATCAGGCCATGGGCGGGACAGTGGACCGCTACAACCTCGCAGGTGCTTTCGGAGGCTCCAGGGAAGAGTGACGAACCCTGGTCCGGCATGACCCCACCGCGCCCCGGACCTTGCCATCGAAGACGGACCGCGGACCCTGGACGGACCGCGGAGACGGCGCCCGCGAGGTCCCCGGAACCTTCCCCGTGGACGGATTTTCCCACACTTTCCGCTTGACAGGGGCGGGCGGTCCGATGTAAGAGAAACCTCAAGGATTTCAAGGGGTTGGAGTTATCTTGGAAAACCCCGTGATATTCTCGACCGGACGCCGGCGGGGAGCCCGAACCGGCAACTCCGCCCGGAACGATCGGAGGACGATCCCATGGCCGAGGCCGCAACCCTCGACGAGGTCAAGGACCGCATTCGCAAGCGCGTGGGCAAACGCAGCCCGTTCCACCTGATGGACCCGGGCGAAGCCGAGGAGGCGCTGTCCGCGCTGGAGAGCCTGGACCCGGACCACTGGGCCGAGGCGTGGAGCCGGCCCGGCGCCCGCTGGGAGGAGGCCGCCCGGGAGGCCGAGTCCCGGGGGTTGGACGAGGAGGCGAAACGGGCGTACCTCCGGGCCGCGGCGTATTACGGCGCCGGACGCCACCCGTTCCCCGGCTCTCCCGGCAAGCAGGAGGCCTATCGCAAGACCATCGAGAGCTACCTCGCCGCCTCGCGCTACTTCGACCCCCCGCTGGAGCGCGTCGCCGTCCCCCTGCGCGACCGGGAGGTAGTCGGCTACCTGCGCCTTCCCGCGGGGCGGCCCGCGCCGCTCGTCCTCCACTGGGGCGGCATCGACAACTGGAAGGAAGAACGCCACGGCTTCGTGGAGTCGCTGCTGGCCGAGGGCTGGGGCTGCTTCATCATGGACGGCCCCGGCACCGGCGAGTCCCCTGTGCCCGCCTCCGAGACCGCCCACGAGGTCTATTGCGCGGCCCTGGACTACCTGGCGGCCCGACCGGAAGTGGACGCAGCCCGCATCGCCGTGCTGGGGGCCAGCTTCGGCGGCTACTGGTCCACCAAGATGGCCCACGTGGAGCCGGAACGTCTCTGCGCCGCGGTCAACTGGGGCGGCGGCATACACGGGTTCTTCCAGCCGGAGTGGCAGCAGCGGTCCCGCAACGCCTCGTCCTACCTCTTCGACCTCATCGAAGCCCGGGCCCGGCTGTTCGGCAGAAAGACCTTCGAGGAACTCGTCGAGGTCATGCCCGTGCTTTCCCTCAAGGACCAGGGCTGGCTGGACAAGCCCTGCGCCCCCATGCTGCTGGTCAACGGCAAGGACGACCTCCAGGTCCCCATCGAGGACTTCTTCCTGCTGCTGGAGCACGGCGACCCCAAGGCCATGCGCCTCTTCCCCGGCGGCCACATGGGCGAATCCCCGGACGTATTCCCCACCATCCTCCGGTGGCTCCACCGAAGGCTCGACGCCTCCTGACGGACCGGGGGTAGAGTGGTCCGATGCAGGATGCCGCGGAAGGGGAGCGTGATTCCAATGGGAAACGACACTGGACTGACGGAACCATGACCGAACGAAAATGGAACGGCGCGCGCTGGTGGAAATTCGATTTCCACACGCATACGCCGGCGTCCGACGATTACGGCAAAGGGTCAAAGCACGCAGCCCTTCGGAGACGGTCGCCCGGGGAATGGCTGCTCGACTTCATGCGCGCGGGCATCGACTGCGTCGCCGTCACGGACCACAACACCGGGGAGTGGGTCGATCTCGTCAAGGAGGCCCTCGGCCAACTTCAATCGGAGAAACCGGAGGGGTTCAGGCCGCTTCACGTCTTCCCGGGCATGGAGATTTCCGTCAACAACGGAATCCACTTGCTTGCGATCTTCGATCCCTCGAAGACGACCGCAGACCTCGAAGCCCTTCGCGGCGCGGTAGGCTATTCGGGAACGAGGGGGCGGAGCGACGACGTCACGAGCAAGTCGTTCATCGAGGTGGCCAGCGAAGTCGCTTCCGCCGGGGGCATCCCGATTCCCGCCCACGTGGACGACTATAAAGGGCTTTTTAAGGTTTCATTGGGGACGACGTTAACGCAAGTGTTGAAGTGCAAGGACATCTTCGCCATGGAACTGGTGGACCTGGACTCCCCAAAACCAGCGTCATACACCGACGGGAAAGTAAACTGGACAGAGGTCCTCGGCTCGGACAGCCACCATCCTCGCGGGGAAGCCGGACAACGACATCCCGGCAGCCATTTCACCTGGGTCAAGATGGGATCACCCAACATCGAGGGACTGCGCCTCGCCCTGCTCGACGGCCGGCTTTCCGTTCAACGATCCGACCAGGGGGGCGCCGATCCCAACGAACATGCGGATTCCGTCATCGAAGGCATCGAGGTTACGGATGCGCGCTATTTCGGACGGGAGCATCCCTTCGAGCAAACGTTCAACCCTTGGCTCAACGCCGTCATCGGCGGCAGGGGCACGGGCAAATCGACCCTTGTCGAGTTCCTCCGCCTTGCCCTGCGACGAGACGATGAATGGCCGGAAGACCTGCGACCCGAGCTTGAAAAATACCATGGGATTTATGCGAACAGGGAAGACGAGGGACTGCTTACAAAGGATGCTGCCATCAGGGTGGTCTATCGGAAGGACGGCTCCCGGTTCCGCATCCAGTGGAACGGCCGAGGCGACCTTGTTCCCATCGAACACGAGGACGGCGACGGAAGATGGCAACGGACGGAAGGCGACGTGCGGCAACGGTTCCCCGTGCGAATCTACAGCCAGAAGCAGATATTCCAACTCGCAAGGACACCGCTTGCGTTGTTGAAGGTCGTCGATGAAACCCCGGCTGTCGATCGGCATTCCTGGTCCGAGAAATGGCAGACGGAGGAAAACCGATTTCTATCCCTGCGCGCCAAGACCCGGGAGATAAAGGTCGGTCTTGCCGAGGAGCCGCGTCTTCGCGGCGAGCTCGACGACGTGAAACGGAAACTGGCCATCTTCGAGCAGGCAGGACATGCCGAAACCCTCAAATCCTTCCAGAAAGGGCGTCGTCAGCAACGGGATGTCGAGTCATGGGAAGAAGGCTGGATCGACGCGGGCGAAAAGCTGCGTCGCGCCGTAGCTGAAATCGTCCCGGATCTTCCGGACGGAACCTCCTTCGATGCGGATTCCGTAGCGGACAATGAATTGATGGACCATGCCGCCAAGACGCGTGGCCGCCTGGATGAAATTCGCAAGAAAGTCGAGGCGCTTGCCTCGCAAGCGGACGAAATCGTCACCGAATGGCGGAAAGGCAAGGATGGATCTTCCTGGAAACGGAGCGTCGATGCCGCAGCGCAAAACTATCACGCCCTCCAGGAAAAGCTGTCCCGGGAAGGAGCCGGCGACCCTGCGGCCTATGGCGAGCTCGTACAGCGCCGACAGACCATCGAGCAACGGCTGATGGAATTGGACGAGCGGAGGAAACAGATCGTTACGCTTGAAGATCAGGCAAAAACCCAGTTGCAGCGACTCCTCGAAATCCGACAGGAACTGACCCGGAGTCGAAGCGGATTTCTCGACGAAGTGCTGTGGGAGAACCCGTATGTCCGGATACGGGTTCTCCCCTACGGCGCGCGTGAGACCGTCGAAGGCGAGATCCGCGGGTTGCTCAGGAGAGAGGACGGAGGTTTCGACAAGGACATCGGGACACCGGATGGCGAGGGGTTGCTCGGCAGACTCTATGTCGACGGTGACGGCGCTGAGGACATGGAACGGAATCTTGCGGAGGTCAAGGAGAAGATCCGGCGGATCGCCTCGACGCCGGACCATGCGGCCCTTGCAGCAGGCATAGCGGACAAACGCTTCACGACCCACGTCGGCAAACTTCCACCAGAAGCCCTGGACCGTCTCGACCTGTGGTTTCCGGAGGATTCCCTGGAGGTCCGGTACAGCGCGACGGGCGACGGACGAAGTTTCCGGTCCATACAGGAAGGTTCTCCCGGCCAGAAGACCGCAGCGCTCCTGGCCTTCCTGCTTTCCTACGGCAAGGAGCCGTTGATCCTGGACCAGCCGGAGGACGACTTGGACAACCACCTGATCTATGGCCTCATCGTCAACCAATTGCGGGAGGTCAAACGCCATCGACAGGTCATCGTGGTCACGCACAACGCGAACATCGTCGTCAACGGCGACGCCGAATTGGTGACGGCCCTCGAGTCGCTCGGGGAAACACGAAAGGAGTGCGAAGGCAGCCTGCAGGAACGACAGGTTCGAGAAACCATTTGCGCCGTCATGGAGGGCGGCCGCAAGGCATTGGACGACCGTTACCGCCGCATTGCGCTTTAGGAACGTGGATGTTCGACAGCCCTGAAGAACTGCTGCAACGGATACGCCTCGGAGAGGACACGTCGCTCGAATGCAAGAGAGTGCGTTTCAGGGGCGGCCGGGTGGAGGAACCGAAGCGAAACGACTTGGCCGACGAGATGGCGGCCATTGCCAACACCCGCGATGGCGTGCTCGTCCTGGGCGTGGACGACAAGACGCGGGACGTTCTCGGCATTCCGGTGGACCGACTCGAAGCCGTCGAGCGCTGCGTCCATGAGATCTGCAACGACATCATCCGGCCTCCCCTTCCCTTCCATGCGTTCCGGCTGCAACTTCCCGATCAGAGCGGCGCCCTCCGGGCGGTGCTCAAGGTGGAGATCCCGCGCAGTCTCTTCGTTCACAGCAGTTCCGGGAGGTATTTCTTTCGGCAGGGAAGCTCGCGTCGTGAGATGCCGTCCGAGTACCTGGCGCGGCTGTTCCAGCAGCGAAGCCAGGCCCGCTTGATCCGGTTCGAGGAACAACCGGTGCCGCAATCGAGCATCGACGACCTGTCGGAAGGGCTGTGGGCCAACCATACGAGCCGGTCGAGCGAACCGGCCGACGTCGTGCTTCTGAAACGCGGCCTTCTGTCGCAGGAGGAAGGCGGGGCCTTACGGGCCTCGGCGGCCGGGGTCCTGTTCTGTTGCACGGCTCCCGAGCGGTTCCTGCCCAACGCCTATATCGAAGCGGTGCGCTATCGCGGAACGAGGCGGGACTCCAATTACCAGATAGACGCCCGGAGGATCCGCGGCCCGCTGAACGAACAGATCGACGGGGCGATGGCCTTCCTCCTGAAGAACCAGACCGTCTCGGCCATGAAGACGCCCCACCGGGTCGAAAGGCCGCAGTTCAGCGAAAGAGCGGTCTTCGAGGCGGTGGTCAACGCCGTGGCGCACCGCGACTACTCCGTCTTCGGCTCGAAGGTCCGCTTCTTCATGTTCGACGATCGGCTGGAAATCTACTCGCCCGGAAGCCTTCCGAACACGGTTACCACGGACAACATCGCCCTGCGCCAAGCGACGCGCAACGAACTGATCACGAGTCTCCTGGCGGATATACCCGTGGCGCAAACCGTGGGCGACGTGGGACGCCGCTTCTACATGGAGAAACGCGGCGAAGGCGTCCCGATCATCCTGGGGGAGAGCGAAGCCCTCTCGGGAAAGAAGCCCGTTTACCAGCTCATCGACGACGCCGAACTCCTGCTGACCCTCCATGCGGCAGAAGTCCGGGGACCCGGCTGAGCAGCGTTCCGGCGAGGGCGGCGGGTTACTCGTCCCGCCGATGAGTGGGCAATCCGTGCAACCGGCCGACTTCATGCGCGACGCGGGGACTCCATCGTCCAACCTCGCATCCGGTTCGTCTTCTCTATGAAATCCGGGTTCGGAAGGTCACGGCGGTCGGGCGGCAGCAGAAGGAAAGGCCGCAGGTTGTACCGGAACTGATCGAGGCCTCCATCGAGACCCGCGGTGCCGAACTCGGCGATCATCCTGTCGTTGAGATGAGTGGAGTATCTCCCATCGAAAGTGACCAGGCCTCGATCGAAGGCGCGATGATGCAGCGTGCAAAGGGAAACCCCGTTGCTGGTTTCGTCCGTGCTGTCGGGATGGGCGGCCGGAAGGATGTGCGCGGCGTCGAGCAGCTTCAACTGGATGCCGCACATGGCGCAACGATGGCCATAGGCGGTCAGAACCCGTTGCCGGAAGTCGATGTCGCGCAAGGCCCGCCTCGTGGACACAACGGCGTACTGACGTTCCGCAGGAACTTCGCGAGCAATTTCGTCGTCGCTGACGTTGTCCGGATCCTCCCCAATCCTGTTGAGCAGGTGGGTCACTTGCGGAGAAACCCCGCAGTCATGCAGGTTTCCCGGGTTCTCGATGTAATGGCCAATGAAATCGGGCCGGAAGGCAACGGCGATTTCGCCGTTGCCCTTGTTGTGCGCGGCAAAGCCGCCTACGTGCGCGGCTCGCAGGGTTTCTTCGCTGACCTGTATGGACGGTGACGCGCCCAAGGGTCCGCTGTGTCGGGTGTAGTCGAACCCGACGAACACGCCGATTTCGTCCCACCAGCCAAGGATGAGCGTCCTGCCTTCGGGTTCGGCAACGAACTCGCTGGCTCCCGCCGGGCCGATGATCCCCGTGATCTGGATGCGGTATTCGGTGGCGGATCGGGCAGCGCCGCCGCCGTGGGTCACGTTCCAGATGTAAACCCGTATCCGACGCGACGCACGACCGCCATAGACATGGTACCGGCCGGGGTGTTCGTCCTGTGCGCCGAGTTTCAGAAAGCCCCAGCCGCTGTCCCGGATCGCTCGTTCGACGAGTCGCAGCAGGTCCGGTTTCGAGAGTCGCGCCACCGTCGTGCACCCGTCGAGCAAATGCCCGCTTACATCAATTCCATCTGCGTGCCGGGACGAGTCGCCTTTCGTGTGCTTGCCGCCTTCTTCGGGCGCGACTTGCCGCCGTCGTCCGCCAGCGGTTCGTCCTCGTCTCGTTTCCACAACATCCTGGGGTGGGGCAATTGATAATAGGTCTTGCCGTCATCCACAGCGCCCGTCGTCGTATTTTGCAGCGGCGCCCGAACGAAGCGTCCTTTCGCCGCCTTGCAATAGTCCTCGATCAACTCGATGCAGGTCCATTTGCGTTCCAGGCGCTCACAGACTTCCCCTGTGACGCAGCTACCTCCGAACGGATCGACGACGACATCCCCCGGGTCCGTCAGCATTCGAATGAAGTATTCGGGAAGCTCGGTCGGAAACCGCGCCGGGTGCGGCTTCAGGCGGTGGTCTTCACAGTAGCGAAGATAGAATGAATTGCTTTCGGTGTTGGGAATGGCGATCAGGTTCGGCGGAATCGCCGCGCCGTTGTCGGTCCCGAACTTGTCGCTGATGTCGTGACCCGAGGGGCGTTTCTTTGCCCGGTAGCCGGTCTTGAGCAAGGTCTTCATGGACGCGCTGTACGGTTGCAGGATCCTCTTGTTGCTGGCCTTCGGCCAGGGGGTCTTGGAAAGCCACCACACCGTGTTGACGGCGTCCTTGACGCGCACGCGTCGAACCGTGACCCACTCGGCGGGCGTAGGCAGACGTGACGGGTTCCACCAGTAGAAGTCCTGGGCAAGATGGAATCCCGCTTCCTCGCAGAGCATGATGAGCAGCTTGAAGTGGTAGAGGCTTCGGGTCGGCTGGCCCTTGCTCCATGCCCCGCCGATGTCGATCACCAGGCTCCCGCTGTCCTTCAGCACCCGGTGGAACTCCATGCCGAAAGCCCTGAACCAGTCGTTGTAATCCTCGGACGCTACGTTGCCGTAGTCCTTCTTTCGGACGAGCCCGAAAGGGGGGCTGGTCATGATCAGATCGACGGTATCCGATTCGAGATCGGAAAGAACGTCCATGCAGTCGCCGTGGAGGATCGTCCCGCAAGTCGTGCGGAGAAAAACGTCGTATTTGTCCGAGACTTCGTTCATGGCAACCCCGATGAGGGTTCAGGAGCGCAGTGCTTCGCGGTTGACAACCGGCGCGCCTTCCCGATATTCCGTGGCAGCGCCCCGGGACAGGGACCGGACAGGGCAATGGGCCAACTCGAAATCCACGGGACCTCCTCGGCCGGGGCCGGTTCGTCCGTCGAGGGCAGACCCTTGTGTACCAGACTCCCAGGCACAGTGCGAGCAACCGTCAGCCGCGGAGCACGGCGACCCCAAGGCCATGCGCCTCTTTCCCGGCGGCCACATGGGCGAGTCCCCGGACGTCTTCCCCACCATCCTCCGGTGGCTCCACCGAAGGCTCGACGCCTCCTGACGGGCCGGGGGTAGAGTGGTCCGATCGGCAGAGGCCCGGGGACCCGGCTGGGCAGCGTTCCAGGGAGGGCCGCGGGTTACTCGTCCCGCCGGTCCTTGAGTGCGTCGATGTTCAGGAACGGGACGGCGTTGCCGCCGGAGAACTGCGGCAGCTTGCCGTCCCACTTCTCGGCGATCCGAAGCTGGATCAGGTCGGGGTTGTCCTTCAGCGCTTCGGCTTCCCGGCGGATGGCCGCGGCGCGCGCCTTCGACTCCACTTCGATCTGGTAGGCTTCGGCGTCCGCGGCCAGGGTGCGCTCCGCGGCCGCGGCCTCGGCCTGCGTCACCCGGCGCAGCTTCTCGTTCTGCGCCTTCAGCGCTTCCTGCTCGGCGCGGACCTTCTCCTCGATGGCGCGGTTGAATTCGGCCGAGAACTCGAAGTCGGTGATGGCCACGTTGGCCAGCGCCACGGCGCCGAGGACTTCCTTTTGCTCCAGGGTGGTGTTGACGTTGGATTCGATGGCCTGCTGGATCTGGACCTTCACCTCGGCGCGCCGGGTGACCAGCTCTTCCGCGGTGTACTTGGCGGTAATGGACTTGACCGACTCCAGGATGGCCGGGTAGATGACGTTCTGCTCGACGACCTCGGCCCGGGCCCCGATCTTCCGGTAGGTCAACGGCATCACCGAGCCGATGAGCGAGTACTGCACGGCGACCTTGGTGCTGACCACCTGCAAGTCCTTCGAGGCCGCGCTGGCGTCGGCCTCGGCCTTGCGCAGGCGCACGTCGAGCTGCTCCACCCGGTCCAGGACGGGCTTCTTCAGGTGGAAGCCCGCGGCCAGGGGATCCGGCTGCACGGCCCCCAGGGTGCGCACGACCCCCACGTGGCCGCTCTCCACCACCACCCAACTGCCCCAGAGCACCGCCAGGACCAGCAGCACGACCGCGCCGGTGGCCAACCGCCGCCCGGTGAGTTCTCCCGCGTTCATCATGCCCTCCAGCATACCGGCGGCAGGGACCCCATGCAAGGCCGCCCGGACCCCATGCCCGCGGCGATGCGCCCTTCTCGAGCCGCGGACGCCCGCCGGAGCCGTGCGCCAAGGTGCGGGCGCGCATCCGACACGAGGCGACGACGGAGACGTAGGGCGGCCCCGCCTCTACGAGACCGTTTCCCGGGCCTCCTGGATCTTTTCCGCTACCGCTTCGACGTCGCGTTCATCGACGAAGGGCGAGAGGATGTACGACTTCAGGGCGAATATGGGCTCGCCGTAGCGCGTCCGCCGGTAGCAGTCGGTGGAGGAAATGACCACGCCGCGGCCCGCCATGGCCTCCGCGTGCACGTGCCGGAAGATCTTCCGGTTGTAGTCGTTGTGGGCGAGCAGGGTGTCCCGGTACGCGGGGTCTTCGAACTCCTGGCGCTTGATGGAAAAGGTATCGACGCCCGGCGGATAGGCCCGGAAGAGCGTCACCGTGCCGAAGTTGTCCCGGTTGAGCACGGTGGTTCCCTCGCGCCCTTCCAGGTGCTCGCGCAGGAGCTGCACCATCTCGACCGCGTGCCCGATCACCACCTGCAGCCCCTGCTCGCCGAACAATCGGAAATTGGCCAGGGCCGCCAAGGGCCCGGCGCCCGCCCTGGAGGTTTCGAGGGTGTACATGCCGGGCCGGTATTCGCCGTCCTGGTAGAGGTACGGCATCTGTTCCGGGCGCCGCGCCAGCAGTTGCAGGTCCCCGCGGTCCTTGACCACCACCAGGCTGGAGATGTACGGGGCGAAGCCGGTCTTGTGGAAGTCCACGCCGATGGAATCGGCCAGCGACAGGTGGCGTATCCGACGGCACGCGCCCGCCAGGGCCCGGACCGTGCGCGGCCGGAACCCCAGGGGGTTGCGCTCGAAATCGTAGCCGTTGAACACGGACCAGGCCCAGCCGATGACCGCATCGACGTGCACGTGCGGACGATACGCGAGCTGGAACTCCTCCACCAGGGCGTCCCGCAACGCCACGGTCCCCTGCAGGTCGTCCAACCCGAACGCATCGGTGGTCCCCAGGGTCGCGATGATGGCGGCGATCTTCTTTCCGCCGGCCAGCGCCGACCGGGCGGCCTCTTCGAGTCGGGCCAGGTCCATCTCGTTGTCGTCCGTGGTGGGGACCATGACCAGGTTGTCGGCGCCGATGCCGAGCCACCCTGCGACGTTGGCGGCGCAGTAGTGCCCGGCCTCCGAAACCAGGACCACCGCGTCTTCGGCGACGCCTTTCTGCATGGCTTGGGGACACGCCTTCTCCAGTCCGATCTTCACTCCGTAGAGCGACGTGCCGGTACCGCCGAAGGTGAACACTCCGGCGGCCCGTTCCGGGTCGTAACCCACCAACCGGGCGGTGACGCCCACGGCCTCCACCTCGGCGAGGGCCACCAGGCGGCTGAACTCGTCCCACACCACGTTGGCGTTGTGCAGCGAAGAGAGCAGGACGCCGATGAGGCTCGGTATGGTCGGCGGCGGGATGACGTTCTGCTGGGTGCGGGGATGGCCGAATACGGGGATGCCGCGCAGGTAGCCCACCAGGTCGGACGTGACCGACTCCACCGACGACGCGTGCGCGGGCAACGCCGCGTTCCTGGCTTCCTCGAAGTCCCCCGCCACGCCGGAGCCGAGGATGGGCAACTGGGTCTTCATGGCGTCCACCTGGTCCAGGGCGCGCATGATGGAGTGCACGAAATACGAGTCGTGGACCGGGTCGGACACGGGCTGGGGAAACGCGAGCCGGAGCTCTTTCAGGAGGTCGCGATAGTGCGTAGGCATGGCATGGGTCCCGTGGCGGCGCTTCCGATCGAAGCGCCTTGCAATCGAACGATCGAAAAACGATCGAAATATCCTGCCGGCGCGTCCTTCACGCGCGTCCGCGGAAGTACGCCACCGTGCGCGCGAGCCCGTCGGTCAACGAGACCTCGGGGCGCCAGCCGAGGACGCGCTCCGCACGCGACACGTCCAGCCAGCTCTCCCGGAGGTCGCCGGGCCGGGCCGGGCCCGTGGCCGCGGCCAGGTTCGTGCCGCACGCGGCCTGCACCGCGCGCAGCAGCTCTCCGGTGCGCACGGGCGCGCCCCCGGCGATGTTGAAGGCCCCCGCCGCGCCGGTCTCGACGGCGCGCACGTTGGCCCGGGCCACGTCCTCCACGTACACGTAGTCGCGGCTCATGCCCGCGGGCTGGTCGGGGTAGGCGAACACCGTCGGCTGCTCCCCGCGCAGCAGCTTCCCCACGAATATGGCCACCACGCCGGCTTCCCCGTGCGGGTCCTGCCGCGGTCCATACACATTGCCGTAGCGCAGGGTGACGGACGAGAGCCCGTATTCCCGCCGGTAGAACTCCAGGTAGCGCTCCCCGGTGAGTTTGTGGATGGCGTACGGCGACAGCGGCTGCGGGACCACGTCCTCGGAGGTCGGGCGCTGGCGGACGTCGCCATAGACCGCCCCGCCGCTGGAGACCATGACGAAGCGCCGGACGCCGTGCTTCACACAGCTCTCGAGCACGTTGAGGAGTCCCACGCAGTTGGTGCGGGCGTCCAGCCCCGGGTCCCGCGCCGAGACCGCGACGCTGACCTGGGCCGCGTGGTGGTTCACCACGTCCGGGCGCTCCCTTTCCACGAGCAGGGCGAACTCGGGCGCGGATATGTCCATCCGATGGAGCCTCGCGTCGCCGGGAACGTGTTCGGCGCTCCCGCTGGACAGGTTGTCCGCCACCACCACGTCGTGGCCCGCGGCGAGGCAGTGGTCCGCCACATGGGAGCCGATGAAGCCCGCGCCGCCGGTGATGAGTATCTTCATGGGAGTATCTTCCGGAACCTCTGGACAACCGGGACAGGGGCATGATCGCGTCCTTCGACTCCGCTTCGCTACGCTCAGGATGAACGAAGGTCTCCGCTTCGCTACGCTCGGGATGAACGAAGGTCACCGCTTCGCTACGCTCGGGACGAACGGGGATGGGAGGTCGGAGTGAGGGCATCCATCCCGGATGTCTCGATCGTCCAGAGGTTCCTTCATGGCCCTGGTCCGATGAATAGCACAGCGCACGGCGAAGCACTATACGAGCCCGTCGCTCGCGGGCGCGCGCCTCCCCTTCCACCCGCCTCCGGCGTCTTCCCGACCGGGTTGACACCGTCGCCGGGGAAGGCGTACAAGGGTTCCAACCCGCGGGCCGCCGGGTCGTTGACGGCCCCGGAATCCTGTCGAAGGAGTCGCACCATGAGCCACACCCTGGAGCAGTTCGCCGCGGACTGTCGTCGCGTCCTCCAGGCCGATCCCGGCCCGGAAGGACGCCGGAAGGTATGCGCGCTGGTGGAGGATGTCCTCGGGGACCAAGCGTTCCTCGCCCGGCATATCGAGGAGGACCAGCCCGAGCGCAAGGTGATCTACGAGGACCCCGACCTGGGGTTCTGCATCCTGGCCCACCACCACAAGGGGGCCAAGGGAAGCATGCCCCACGACCACGGTCCGGCCTGGGCCATCTACGGCCAGGCTTCGGGCGAGACCGAGATGACCGACTGGGAGAAAGTCGAACCCGCGTCCGAGGGGAACCCCGGCAAGGCGCGCAAGCTGCGCACCTATACGCTGAAGCCCGGCATGGCGCACCTGTACAACGAGGGCGACCTGCACTCCCCGTACCGCGCGGACGCCACCAAGCTCATCCGGATCGAGGGCAGGAACATGGAGAAGGTGAAACGCTATCCCTACAAGCCGGTATGACCGGCCCGGGGACCCATTTCGGAGGTTCCCCAAGAGGATCGAACCGTTTCCGGGGAAAGCTCTCCCCCACAGGACAACCGGAGGTACGACATGCGTAGGAAGCCCTGCCTGAAGGCCGCCCTGCTCGCCCTGCTGCTTTCCGTAGCCGGAGGGAGCCTGACCGCCCCCGCTCCGGCCGACGCCGCGCCGGTGGTGATCCGCGCCATCGCCGCATGGCCGCTGAGCATCGACGGCAACACCTGGTACAAGAACTACATCGAGGAAGTGAACGAACGGGGCAAGGGCGTGGTGCAGATCCGCCTCCTGGGCGGGAACGAGGTGGCCTCCGCGTTCGAGCAGTTCCAGGCCCTGCGCACCGGCATCGCCGACATGACCAACTCCGCGCCCGCCTACTACGTGGGCGAGACCGTGGAAGCCGCGGCCATGAGCCTGATCCCGCCCGACAGCCTGGAGAAATACCTGGAGGCCCTGCGCAAGAGCGGCGCCCTGGAGATCATCAACAAGGCGTACGCGGAGAAATCCGCCATGCGCTTCCTGGGCATCACCGTGGCCGGCACCGGCTTCCGCTTCCTCATGGCCACGCCCATCGAGGACCTCGACGGTCTCAAGGGCAAGCGGATCCGGGCCTCGGGCGCCCAGGACGCCGCCGCCATCCAGTCTCTCGGAGGCTCGCCCCAGACCCTCCCGGCCAACGAACTCTACACGGCGTTGCAGCGCGGCGTGGTGGACGGCGCCTACCGAGCGCCCAACGACGCATGGAGTTTCGGCGAGCACAAGGTTTACAAGGCCATGATCGCCACGCCCATCCAGTTCGCCCCGGGCGGCGTCTATATGCCCACGCGGGTGTGGGACAAGCTGCCGGAGGCCGCAAGGAAGGTGCTGGCGGGGACCATCGAAGAACTGGAGCCCACGATACTCGGCTACTTCCGTACCAACGACCAGGCGGCCATCGAGAGGCTCCGTAAGAACGGCATGAAGGTGGTCGAGGTGGACGACGCCGCCAGGAAGCGGCTGGCCGAGGCCCGCAACGCCTACTGGCCCGAGCTGCTCAGGCAATCCCCCGAGTACGGCCCGCAGATCCGGAAGGCCCTGGCGCCCTACAACTGATCCGGGGCCACCGGACCCGACGCGGCCGCGGTCGCCCCAGCCCGGCGGCCGCCGCCCGCGGCCCGCCCCATGCTGGATTCGCTGAACCGGGCCTTCGACCGGACCAACCGCGTACTCGGCTACTTCTCCGCCGCGTTCGTGGTGGTCATGGCGGTGACCGTCCTCTACGACGTGTTCGCCCGCCTGCTCTTCCGCGCGCCCACCATCTGGGTCATCGACATAAACGAGTACCTGCTGGTCTATCTGACCTTCGTCCCGGCCGCGTGGATCCTCATGAACGACCACCACGTGAAGGTGGAGATCGTGACCTCGCGGCTCAAGCCAGCGCCGCAGCGCAGGCTGCGCGTCGCCACCGACGTCATGGGGCTCCTCTACTGCGTGGTCCTCGCGTGGCAGTCCTGGGTGGTGGCGTGGCACGCGTTCGAGAACGGCTACCGGTTCTCCACCGCGCTCAACCTGCCCAAGTTCCCGGTGCTGGTGATCATCCCCCTGGGGGCCGCGTGGCTCGGCCTCGCCTTCGTGTTCCGAATCCTTGCGGCGCAGCGCGCGGACACCGAGGCGGCTCCCGGGAAGGGAGGCGGCTGATTCTCCTCGAGTGGTGGATCGTCCTGGTCGTCATGTTCGGCGCCCTCATGCTCCTGATGGCGTCGGGCATCCCGATCGCGTTCGCGTTCGGCGTGCTGAACCTGGGGTTCCTCTACGTGCTGGTGGGCCCGGGCGCGGTCCAGGCGGTGGCCCTCAGCAGCTTCACCAGCATCGGCACCTTCGCGTTCATCGCCCTGCCCCTGTTCATCCTCATGGGCGAACTGGTGCTCCACTCGGGGCTCGCCGCCCTCGCCATCACCTCCATCGGCAAGTGGCTGGGCGCCGTTCCCGGCAGGCTGGCGGTGCTGGCGGTGCTGGCGGGCACCGCCTTCGGCGCGGGCAGCGGCTCCAGCATGGCCAGTTCCGCGACCCTGGGGACCATACTGATCCCGGAGATGCGCAAGCAGGGCTACGACACCGGACTCGCCGTGGGCACCCTTGCCACCTCCGGCGCCCTCGCCGTGCTCATCCCGCCGAGCGCCCTGATGGTGATCTTCGGCGGCATCAGCCAACTCTCGGTGGGGGACCTGTTGATCGGGGGGATCCTGCCCGGCCTGCTGCTCGCCACGCTGCTGTTCGGCTACATCGTCGTCGCCTGCACCCTCCGGCCGCAACTGGCCCCGGCCATCGAACTGGAACGGCCCTCCTGGGGCGAGCGCATGGCCGCGCTCAAGTACTTCCTTCCGTTGGTGGTGCTGGTGCTGGTGGTGCTGGGGTCCATCTTCTTCGGCGTGGCGACCCCCAGCGAGTCGGCCGCCATGGGCGTGGCCGGAGCCTTCGGCCTGGGCCTGGCCTACCGGCGCCTGTCCTGGGAGATCCTTCGGAAGTCCCTGCTGGGCACGGTGGAAGTCTCCGGGTTCGCCCTGCTGATCGTCACCAGCGCCACCGCGTTCAGCCAGATCCTGGCCCACTCCGGCGCGGCCATGGGCCTCTCCCTCTTCGCCACCGAACTGCCCGTGTCCCCCTGGTTCATCATCGCCGCCATGCAGGTGGTGATCCTCATCATGGGATCCTTCATGGAACCCATCTCCATCATGCTCATCACCGTGCCGATCTTCTTTCCGGTGATCCGTTCCCTGGGCCTGGATCCCCTGTGGTTCGCCATCGTCACCATGGTGAACATCGAGCTCTCGCTCATCACCCCGCCCTTCGGCATGAACCTATTCGTGCTCAAGGGGGTCGCGCCCCCGGACGTGACCCTGGGGGCCATCTACCGGGGCGTCATCCCCTTCGTGCTCATCAACATCGCCGCCCTCACCCTGGTGATGCTGTTCCCGCCCATCGCCGTCTGGCTGCCGGGACTCATGCGGTAGCCGCGGCGCCCGCGGCCCTGCCCGGGAGTCCGAACCGGCATCCTGCATTGGACGATCCTTCCTCTGGAACCTCTGAACAATCGAGACATCCAGGATGGATTCCCTCACCCTGACCCTATCTCCGTTCGTCCTGAGCGTAGCGAAGCGAAGTCGAAGGACGCGCTCATGCCCCCTGCCCTGATTGATCAGAAGTTCCCTCTTTCGTTTCGCGTTCCGAGGGTCTAACATGAAGCGTAGCTCCCGGAGTGCGCGCCCTTCCCGCCCATGCGCGGAGCGGACGGGAGCGGACGCGCGCCGGATGGAGCAAAAGGAGGCGAACCATGAGCGATCACGCGGTCTCGACGCCGACCCGGGAACGGTGCGTCACCTCCTATGCGGCGCGCACCCAGTACAAGCCCGGAGTGGTCCATCCCGGCCATGTCAAGGTCAGGGACGCCATCGACATCCACTGCCACGCCCACGCGGGCCAGCAGGACGCCCTGGACCTGGTGAAGAAGGCGTCCCGGGCGGAGATGAAAGGCATACTGTTCAAGTCCATCGTCGGGAACGCCGGACAGGCGGTCGTGAACTGCAAGGGCGGCTCGACGCCTGGGCCGGGGAGGAAGGCGTTGCCCCGGTGCGGTGCTTCGGCGGCTTCGTCTGCGGCCGGCAGCAGGAGCCGGTATCGGCCGCGCTGGCCGAGCAGGCCATCGACGAAGGCGTGGTGGCCGTGTGGCTTCCGGTCTTCAACCATGCCAACACGATGCACAAGGTGGGAAGCCACCGGGCGCTCATCGAGCGCGACATGGACGCCAAGGGCTGGACGGGGCCCCTCTCCTGGGAAGAGGCCCTGCGGCACGGGCACTACAACCTCGACGAGTCCGGCGAACTGAAACCCGAGGTGCGGGACATCATCCGCCTGTGCGCCGAGCGCGGCGCGGCGCTGTTCTTCGGCCATCCGACCCACGACGAGATCTTCAAGGTCGCCGAGGAAGCGGACCGCATCGGCCTCCGCCGGCTGGTGGTGGACCATCCCTACAGTCCCTTCCTCGACGTCTCCCCGGCGCAGATGAAGGAGCTCTCCAAGGCCCACGTCCTGTTCAACTTCACCTTCGACGAGCTGTCGCCGCTCCTGGGCGTGGACCCTCGGATCATGTACGACACCATCCGCGAGGTGGGGGTCGAGCACTTCACGCTTTCGAGCGACGCCGGCGAGCCGCTGTTCCCGGACTCCGTGGAAGCCATGCGCCTCATCCGGGGCTACATGGAAGCCTTCGGCCTGACCGGGGACGAACTCTACACCGTCTGCACCCGGAACCCCGCACGGGTCGTGGGCATGGACCTGGGCTGAGCCGCATCCCCCGCCCCGCCCTCCCCTTCCGGAGAGGGTGCGGCTGACTCCCCGACGCCCCTTCCCTCCCGGTCCCGTGCGCGCCTCCCGCGCACGGATCGCCGGGGAACGCCAAAGGAACATCCGAACAACCGGGACAGAGGCAAGGTCCCGTCCTTCGACTCCGCTTCGCTACGCTCAGGACGAACGGGGACAGGGCGGTCAGGGCGAGGGAATCCATCCCGGATGTCTCGATTGTCCAGAGGTTCCTGAAGGAAACTCTGAACGATTGCCTCCGTTCGTCCTGAGCGTAGCGAAGCGGAGTCGAAGGACGCGCTTTCCCATAGGGAGAGGCGCCTCGCTTCGGAATTGTCCAGAGGTTCCTAAAGTTCCGGGCCAACCGTCCGATCATATCCCTGTAGAAGCCAACGCCGCGGGATTCCCGCTTTCGCGGGAACGACGGGGCGGGCCAACGCGCCCCGGAGAGGCCGGGGCGGCGAGCGCGCAAGCCCGGCGCGGGCGCCCGGATGGTCCGGGAGCTTCCGCCCGCGCGGGGCGCAGGGAGACTGCATGAACACATCCACATCCCCCCTGATCGGCATCGGGTTCCGGGTTCCCATCGCCCGGTGGACCCTGGCCAACCTGCACCGCTTCGACGTGCTGGAGGTGACGGTGGACCACTACATCAAGGGCGGCGAATACGCCCGCAGCGCCATCCGCAACCTGGTGGACAGGATACCGCTGGCGCTGCACGGAGTGGGCCTTTCCATCGGCACCGACGCGCCCCTGGACGAGGATTACCTGGACGGGGTGGCGCAGGCCGTCGAGGACCTCCGGACACCGTCCTACAGCGAGCACCTGGCGTGGACCAAGGTGCCGGGCATCGACATCGCCAACCTGCTGCCCGTGCCCAGGAACCGGGCCGCGGCGGACCTGCTGGTCCCCAAGATCCGGCAGGTCCAGGCCCGACTGCCGGTGCCGTTCTCCATCGAGAACATCTCCTACGTGTTCGACTTCCCGGACGGGGAGATGAGCGACGCCGAGTTCTTCAACCTGCTGTTCCGGGAGACCGGAGTGGGCATGTTGCTGGACGTGGAGAACCTGCACGTCAACTCCCGGAACCACGGCTTCGACCCCCGCGCGTTCCTGGACGAGCTGCCCGAGGACGTGGTGACCGACGTCCACGCCGCGGGCGGGCCCCTGGTCCACCGGCCCTACCTCGACGCGCCCTTCCACGCGGACGACCACAGCCACCCGGTGCCGGAAGAGGCCCTGGACCTGCTGGAGCACGCGCTCCTGCGGCAACGCCCGCAGACGGTGGTCCTCGAACGGGACAACGGCTACGAGCAGGGGGACGAACTCCTGGCGGACGTGGCGCGCCTGCGCGCACAGGCGGCGCGGGCCGCCTCACTGAGGGAAAGGACCGGGACCCATGCGGCTGATTGACAGACAGACCAACCTGCTGCGCCACCTGACGAGCCAAGCGTTCATCTTCGGGACGGAAGGCCTCGGGTCCGCGGCCCTGGACCCGGACCTGGACGGCATGGACGTCCGGCGCCTCCGGCTGGAGGCGGAGTTCTCCTACGGCAAGCGGACCAAGAAGCTCCGCCAGACCTTCGAGCGGACCGCGAACCTGCTGGGCCACCGCTTCTCCGAGGTCATGCGGGACTTCGCGGCCGCGTGCCCGCCGAGGTCCTACGAGCGCTACCCGGACGCCAAGCGCTTCTTCGACCATTTCCTGGAACGATGGGCCGGCCGGCCGCCCACGCCGGCGTGGGCCGCGGACGTGGCGGCCGTGGAGCTGGCCCTGGCCCGGGCGCGGACGTTCCGTCCCGCGGCCATGGAGCGCGAAGCGATGGCGCAGCGCCCGAGCCCCTCCTCCCATGGCTGGCGCCGCACCCACCCCTGCGCCGTGCTGGTGCGCTGCGGCCACGACGTCCGACCCCTGTTCGAGCCCGGCCGGTCCCGGGAGGAGGTCCGTCCGCGGCCGCTCCGCCTGGCCGTCCTGGCTTCCCGCGGGCGGCGCCGGCCCGCGGTCATGGAGCTTCCGCCGGAGGCATTCGCACTGCTGGAAGAGGCCGCGGAATGGTCCCGGACCGAGCCGGCCGCGGAGGGAGATGGCGAGACCCCGGGGCGCGGTGCGGCCCCGGGGGAGACCGCGGCGCCCGACGGCGTCGCCCGCGACGCCCTGGTCCGGCGCCTGACGGCGCAAGGCCTGATGCTGGCGTGGGGCAACGACCCCGGCGAAGAGAGCCATGGCTGAGGACCGCCAGGAGTTCACCCTCCGCTCCATCGCCGAGCACCTGCTCACCCACAAGGCCGTCTTCGGTCCGTTGGTGGCGGCGTCCTTCTTCATCAACCTGCTGGGCTACATCTACCCCTTCACCTTCCTCATCATCATCGACAAGGTCCTGTCCAACCGGGGCGCCGCCACCCTCGACGTCATCATCGTGAGCCTGCTCTTCTTCCTGGCCTTCGAGGCGGTCCTTCGCGCCGCCCGCCACAGGGTCCTGCGCCGCTCCGTCCGCGACATGGACCGCTCGCTCCTCTCGCGCCTCATCCGCCACTCGCTGGAGCTGCCCGTCTCCTTCTACCTGCGCAACACCCCGGTGGAGACCCTCTCCCGCATCGAAGAGATCCGCCACCTGCGCCGCTTCCTCACCAACGCGGTGGTGTTCGTGTTCGTCGATATCTTCTTCATGCTGGTCTTCCTGGTCCTGATGCTCCACTTCAGCCTCACCCTGGCCCTGGTGGTCCTGGCCTGCCTGCCCCTGTACGCGGCCCCCGCCTTCCTGGTCATGCCCACGCTCCAGCAGCGGAGCCGGAAGACCAGGAACAGCCGCCGGGAGGGCAACGAGGCGGTGCTCGACACCTTCAACGGCATCGAGACCGTCAAGGGCATGCACGAGGAACCCGCCCAGGAAGCCTTCCTCACCCGGCGGGTGGGCGAGGCCGCGTCGTCGGACGAGGACACCCAGGACCTGCGCGACTCCATGAACCAGTACAACCAGTTCGTGAACCGCTTCGCCACCGCGGGCCTGCTGTGGTTCGGCGCCTCCATGGTGCTGGACGGGCAGCTCACCCTGGGGCAGCTCGTGGCCGTGAACCTGGTGAACATGCGGTTCTCCCAGCCCATGATGCGGCTGTGCACGTTCGTCTATGACTTCACCCGGCTCCGGGCGCTGGTGCGGGAAGTGGGGACGGTGCTGAACGAGCCCACCGAACGGCAGGACGGCCACCTCGTGAAACTGCCGTCCCTCAAGGGGGCCATCGGTTTCGAGGACGTGCGTTTCCGCTATCCGGACGCGGACCGGGAGGCCCTGGAGGGCGTGACCTTCGAGGTCGGGCCCGGCGAGACCCTGGGCATCGTGGGTCCGTCGGGATCGGGCAAGAGCACGGTGGCGCGCCTGATCCAGCGGCTCTACCTGGCCACCGGAGGGCGCGTGCTCCTGGATGGCGCGGACGCCGCGGTCCTGGACCCGGACTGGCTGCGCAGCCACATGGGCGCGGTGGAGCAGGACTACCCCATCTTCCGGCGCAGCATCGCCGACAACATCGCCCTGGGGCCGGGCGAGCGCCGCATGCCCCGGGTCATCGCCGCGGCCCGGGCCGCGTGCGCCCACGAGTTCGTCACCCGGACCCCCCGGGGCTACGCCACCCGGGTCGGCGCCCGGGGCGCGGTCCTCTCGGGCGGCGAGCGCCAGCGCATCGCGTTGGCCCGGGCGCTCTACCATTCCGGCAGCGTGCTGATCCTGGACGAAGCCACGAGCTCGGTGGACGGAGAGGACGAGGGCCGGATCCAGCAGAACGTGCGGCGGTTCGCGCAAGGGCGGACCGTGGTCGTCATCGCACACAGGTTGTCCGCGCTGCGCCATGCGGACCGTATCGTCTGCCTGGAGCAGGGCAAGGTGGCGGAGCAGGGGACCCCCGCGCAACTGGCCCGGGGGAACGGGTATTTCGCCGCCATGGTGCGCGAGGAGTCGGCGCTGGTCAGGGAGATGGGCGCAAGGCCCGGGGACGGGGTGAGCCCCCTGGCCCGCCGGAGTCCGCGGGAGGCGCAAGGTGGATAGGCCGCCCCTCCGCACCCACGTCATCCTGCTGGCGGCCCTGTGCGCCTTCCTGGTGGCGACCCTCGCCTGGGCCTCCATCGCCGAGGTGGAGCTGGCCGCGGTGGCCCCGGGACGGATCGTCCTGCGGGGGCAGGTGAAGACCATCCGCTCCTTCGAGCGCGGAAAGGTCCGGCGGATCGCGGTGGAGGAAGGGAGCGCGGTGGAACGGGGCCAAGTGCTGGTGGAGCTCGACACTACACTGGTGGACGCCGACATCGTGAAGCATACCTCGGAACTCGGCGTCAAGTCCGCGGAGGCGGCCCGTCTGGAAGCGCTGCTGGACTGGCGCAAGGGCGCGCCGTTCCGGCCTCCCCCGGACGCGCCGCCGGAGATCGCAGCCATCAACGAGAGGCTGCTGGCGGACCAGATCGCCGCCCACCGCGCCCGCCTCCACGAACTGGACGGCATGGTCCGGGAACGGCGCGCCCGCATCCGCACCCTGGAGGCGGGCATTGCCAAGCACCGGAGACTGCTGCCCCTGCTGCGCGAGAGGACGCGCATGCGCGAGGTCCTCTTCCGCAAGGACCACGGCTCCCGGCTCGACCTCCTCGAAGAGCAGGAGCGGCTGGTGGAGGTCCAGGGCGACCTTGCGCTCCGGGAGGAGGAGCTGGCCCAGGCCAGGGCCTCCCTGGCCGCGCTGCAAGCGCAGAAGGAAGGAGTGGTCTCGGACTTCTACCGGGAACGCCGCACCGCCCTCGCCGCGGTCCGGGAGAGGATGATCGTGCTGCGCCAGGAGATCCGCCAGGCCCGGGAGCACCGGAGCCGGCACACCCTGGCGTCGCCGGTGGACGGAGTGGTCCAGGACCTGGCCGTGCACACGGAGAACGGCGTGGTGGAGCCCGGCGCCCGGCTCATGGTGATCGTGCCCCGGAACGCGGGCATTCGAATGGAGGCATTCGTCTCCAACGCGGACATCGGCTTCGTGGAGCCCGGCCAGAGGGTGGCCCTGAAGGTCGCCACCTTCGACTTCCGCCGTTACGGGGCCATCGAAGGCGCGGTCAGCCACGTGGGCAAGGACGCGGTGAACGCCGGGTTCCAGGACGGCGTCCGGACGTCCCCGCAGGGCGCCTCCGCATCGGACCCGTCCTCTTCTTCCGGGTCCGGCGCGGAAACGGCCGGCCCCCTGTTCCGGGCGCTCATCGACCTGGACCAGACCTGGATGGAGATCGAAGGCCGGAAGATCGATCTGTTGCCCGGCATGTCCGCGGAAGCCTCGGTCATACTGGGGAAGCAACGCGTCATCGAGTACGTCCTGCAACCGCTGCGCGGCTACCGCCAGGACGCCTTCCGGGAAAGGTGACGCCGCCACGCAAGGAGGGAACGCTCATGGGCCAACTCGCGGAAGACCATCCCAGGACCACGGACCCGGCGGCATGGACGCCGGAAGACCTCGCCCGCTCGGAAACGTGGCGCCACGACCTCACGGGCCGCGAGGCCGCGGAGCTGCTGGCCGCGGCCCGAAGACCCCCGGGCGCGGACGAGCCGCCGCCGCTCCCCCTCCTGGCCCCACAGGTACGGAAGACGTTCCACGAGCTCAAGTCGGGAGTCGGCTTCCGCATACTCCGGGGCCTGCCGGTCAAGGAGTTGGGCAAGGACGGCACGGCCAACGCCTTCCTGGCCTTGAGCCGCCAACTCGGCCGTCCCATGGAGCAGCCCGGCGGCGTGACCCTGGCCCACGTGCGCGCACAGCCCGAGACCCAGGGCAGGTTCGGCTTTCGCAACACCGGCGAGCTTCCGTTCCATGCCGACTTGGAAGACGTCATCGGGTTCCTGTGCGTACGGTCCGCGTCCGCGGGCGGGACGCGCAAGTTCGCCAGCTCCGCCACCGTGTACAACGTCATGCGGGAGGAGCATCCCCGACTGCTGCGGACCCTGACCCAACCCTTCCACATGGCCCTGCAACATCCCCACCCGGACCACGGACACCCCTGGACCCGGCTGCCGTTCCTGAACTTCCGGGACGGGGTCTTCAACGCCTGCGCCTACCGGGTCCACATCAAGCGCGCACAGTCGCTGCCCGGGGTCCCCGAACTGACCCCGGAGCAGAACGAAGCGCTGGCGGCTTTCAACGCCGTGGCCGATCGGGTGTCGGTGTCCATGGAGCTGGAGCCCGGGGACGTGGAGTACTTCAACAACCACGTGGTCCTCCACACCCGCACCGGGTTCACCGACGACCGGGGACCCGGCCGGCATCTCCTGAGGGTCTGGCTTTCCATGACCGACTTCCGGCCACTGCACCCGGAGCACCCCATCCGGCTCCGGGCGCGGCGCGGCGGAGAGGACCGGAAGGCGCGCTCCTGAACCGCCATGGACCTGGGCATCCGAGGCAGGCGGGCGCTGGTGTTCGGCGGCTCCCGGGGCGTCGGCCGGGCCGTGGCCGGGGCCCTGGCGGCCGAGGGGGCCGACCTGGCGGTGTGCGCCCGCAAGGGATGGGCGGCGCAAAGGGTCGCTTCGGAGAACGTGGAGCGGAGCGGCGTCAACGCCGCGGGCTACCGCATCGAAGGCTGGGACGAGCCTTCCACCGTCGCCCTCGTGAGCCGCATCACCGAGGACTTGGGCGACATCGACCTGCTGTTCGGGGTGGCCCGGCTTCCCGCCCCGCCGGAAGGGAGCACGCCGTCCTGGGAAACCCGGCTCGGCGCCGGCTTCCTCGGCTTCCGGGCGGCCACCGAGACCCTCGTGCGCGGAATGCAGCGCCGGGGATGGGGCCGGGTGCTCTGGATGATCCCGTGGCCGGACCCGGGGACCGACGCCGAAAGACAGGTCCACTCCGTGGCCGGCGCCGCCCTGTCCGCCTGGCTCAAGTCCGCGGCCGCGGGCGTGGCCGGGGACAACGTTACCCTGAACGTGCTGCTGCCGGCCCAGGCGGCCGGAGCCGCGGCGGCCGGCGCGCCCCGGAGCCGCGGCGAGACCCGGCCGGACACCGTCCCCGCCCCCGCGGGCGAGACCCCTTCCGCAACGCCCCGGGTGGCCGCGGTGGCCGCCTTCCTGCTCAGCGACCTCGCCGGGGGCCTGTGCGGGCAGACCATCGACCTCCGCAGCGCGGGCCCGCCCCGGGCGAGACCGCGGGCCGCGCCGTAGGGTTCCGGCGGCCGCCTCAGTATCCCTGCTCCAGGACCCAGTTGGCGATCTCGATCCGCCTGGCGAACCAGACATCGGGGAAGCCCTTGGCGTACTTGATGAACTCGTCGATGACCTTCGTCCGGTAGGGCACGCCGGAAACGAACGGATGGAGGTTGAACGCGAAGAACTTGGGCGCCCCCTGCTCCCCTTCCCAGTAGAGGTAGTCGAACTGGTCCTTCATGATCTGGAGCAGGTCCCTCGGCGTGCGTCCGCCGCCGTAGGTGGAGTAGTCGTTGCAGCCGGGCACGTTGTAGGGCACCACCGCGACCTTGCGGCCCCGGGCCTCCAGCGTGTAGGGGACGTCCGAGTTGAGCGGGTCGGCCCACCACACGAACCCCGCCTCGGCCACCAGGTCCAGGGTGTTGTCGGTGGAGGCGTGGCCGGGCGACAGGTAGCCCGTGGGCGGCGCGCCCAGGACCTTCTCGAAGGCGGCCACCGTGTCCCGGATCGACTTCCGTTCTTCCTCCCGGGTGTACATGAAAGCGTACTCGTGCTCGTAGCACTCGGAGGAGAACTCGTGGCCCTGGGCCTGGAACTCCCTGACCTCGTCCGGGAACTGCTCCACCTTCTTGCCGTTCATCAGGAACGTGGCCTTGAGGCCGTGCCGCTGGAACATGTCCATGATGCGCCAGATGCCCACCCGGTCGCCGTACTCGCGCTCGGTGACCGCGGCCATGTTCTGCTTGAACACGGCGTTCTCCGGCGGCAGGGGGTGGCTGACCCGCTGGAGCGAGCCCCGGGTGGCGTAGTTGTCCGGCCACACCTCCCAGGGAATGATGAAGGTGACGCATATCTTTGCGCCGTCCGGCCACTGGATGGGTCGCGGTCTGGGCATGGGGAGGTCTCCTCTCGTGTGTCCTGCGGTCCTGCGCGGCCGCGCAGGCCCCTATCATAGACAGTGCAGGACGGTTGGGCAAACCGGCCCTTCCCGGAGCCGGCGCCCGATCGAGAGGGGGTCTCGCTTCGGTCCGCGGGGAGGCGGGCCGGGACGGTGGCGCAAGGGGGAAGAACCGTCGCCAACGGGGGGCCAGGCAGTTCCACACGGACTTTCGCCGTGTTATTTTGAGCCGCATGCATGGAGCGGCTCCAGCGTTGCGGAGAAGGGCGCCGGCGCTCCTGTTCGTGGCGGCGCTCATGCTGGCGGCCTTCGCAGGCGGGCGGTACGTCGCGCTGTACGAGGTCTTCCCCGACGCCATCCTGTCTTCCGCGGAGAAAACCTTCGTCGAGCTGGTGGAGATCAAGCTGCGGGAACCTTCCTACAGACGAAGGATGTTCGTGGACGTCCCGCCCGAGCAGGCGGCGGCCCGGCGTTTCGAGTTCATCGGCAGCGACAGCCTGGCCGACCCGATACTGGTTCCGGGAGGGTGGGGTCTCTTCCGGGAGCACTGTCCGGAGCACGCGGGCTGTATTGCGGTGGAGTACGCCGGCCGGGGCGAAGTCCGTCATGCCTGGCCGTACCGCCCCGGGGAATTGGCGGAATGGCTGGAGAAGGAGGAGTTCACCGGGGATTTCCCTTACGAGCACGCACTCGGGTTCTCCTTCCTCGACCATACGCGCATAACGGGAGTATCGAAATACGCCAACGGGGACCTTCTGGCGGTCTTCGCTTTCGATCATACCCACCCTTACGGCGGCGGGACGGCGCGCATCGACCGGAGCGGCAAGCCGGTGTGGTACCGTCCGGACTACGGCCACCATCGACCGCACCTGACCGATGGCGGAGTAGTCCTGGTTCCGGGCATGCGGCGCGGCAGGCCCAGGGATCTCCCGCTCGTATCGGGACGGGACAACCTCCGACTCGTGATGTCTTGTCCGCACTGGTATCACGACATCGTGAACGCAATCGACCCTGCGGGGAGGCTGCTGAGGGAGGTTTCCGTCTTCGACGCCTTGCTGGAGTCCCCCTATGGCTCGCTTTTGCTCCACATGGATCGTTGTGACCCGACGCATGTCAATTCCGTCCACCTGCTGGGAGAAGACGCAGCGGGCCCGGGCCTCGAACCCGGAGACCTCGCGGTGTCCATCAAGCATCTGAGCGCGTTCGCCATACTGGACCCCGAAACCCAACGCTTGAAGCGCATGGTGCGCGGCGGGTTCATGATGCAGCACTCCGTCCTGCATCTGGAAGGGTCCAGGTTCCTCCTGTTGGACAACCAGGGCGGCAGAAACGCGGACGGCGCCTTGGGCGTGTCACGGCTGCTGATGGTGGACGCGGCGAGCGGCGAGGAGACCACGATCTTCCCGAACCGCCGGACTCCCGACCATTTGCGGGAACCGTACACGACCCATCGCGGCGGAGTCGCCATTTCCCCGGACCGCAGCAGGGCGTTGGTGACGTTTACCCGGGAGAGCAAGGCCGCGGAGGTTCGGATCGCCGACGGCGCGGTGCTGGCAGTGTTCCGCTCTCTCCACGACATGTCGCACATGGAGCGGTTTCCGGAGGAACGGGCCACCCGGGCGGCAAAGGGCTATCTCCACGAAATCCGCTACGCCGCCGAACGATGACGCGCGCCATCCCGGATCCACCGCCCGACAAGGAAGCCGTCGATCTGGAAGACGGAGACGGACCATTCGTGAAGCCCGCCTCATCCTCCCCGGGGGGCCGGCCGGAACGCCTCACCCTGTGGTTGCTGCTGCTCGCACTGTCCACGTTGTTCCTGTGCAACGTGGACAAGGGGTACTTCTACCGTTCGGAGCACCCTACCTGGAACACGGGGAAGACCCTGGCCATCGCCGAGAACCTGTCGCCCCACCACCGTTTCCGGTTGTCGCCGGGACTGCGCCCGGGACCGGGCGGCGCCCCCGCCTACGAACTGTACGGCCGCTTTCCCGTGGGCGGTTACGCGCTCATCAAACTCGCCATCCTCCCATTCGGAAACGACCTGTCCGCCAGGATCCTCGCCGCCCGAATGCTCATGTTGCTCCTGTTCAGCGGTGCTGCGCTCCTGGCCTTCCACTCCCTCGCCCGCATCACCTCCCGCCGCTGGGTCGCGCTGGCCGCCACCCTCATGGCGTTCTCCTCCTACTACATGCTGTCGTTCGGCAACAGGGTTTGCGTGGAGTACAGCGTGGACCTGTTCGCGGTCATGCTGGCCTTCCACGGCATGGTGGTGTTCGTGCAGGAGGGACGGTTCCGGCAGTTGCTGGCCAGGACCTGCGTTGCGCTGCTGCTGGGCTGGCACGTGTATGCGTTCCTGCTGCCGTTCCTCCTCCTGGGCCTGGGTAGCGAGGCGGTTCGGGCGTGGAAGGACGAGACGGCGCTGTGGCCGCGTGCGCGCTCTGCCGGGGCGGCGGTGCTGCGCAGCCGCTACATGGCCCTTGGCCTGGCCGCGCTGCTGTTCGGCGCGGCCGTCCTGGGATTCAACTTCGCCAACGAGTACGCCGCGTTCGGAGGCGAGACCCCGGTGACGGAACTGCCGTCCTTCGGGGCCATGCTCAGGCGGACCACCGGCGTGGGCCAGGACCTGGACGCCCCCTTCCACTCCAGGTGGTGGCTGCGCTTCCTGCGACAGCAGTTCCATCGTGTCCGCGTGGCGTCCGTTCCATGGGTGCTGACCGACTGGGGCGCCGGTTTGCGGGGGTGGCTCCCGCCGGTTCCCTTTTCGGCGTCCGGCCTTTCGGGGCCGGAGTTGTCGGTTTACCTCCTGTCGTTGCTGGCGGCGGTGGCCGCATCCGCGGCCGCGGTTCGGCTTGCGAAGCCGCTGTTGGCAGGGCGGCGCCGCATGCTGCTGGGCACCCTTGCCCTGTCCGGGTTCTGCTGGGCCCTGCTCATGCGCCACAACGTTGCCTACCACCCTCACGAGGCCATGTACTACGTGGGCGCGCCGCTGGTGCTGTACTCACTGCTCCTGCTGTACGTCCACCGGCGCTGGGGGCGCGGTCCGGTGGTCGGCCTTGCGGTTGCGGCCCTGCTCGCCTTCGTGGTCTCCGCCTTCGGGACGGAACGACGGTGGCGCCCCGACGCCCGGGTGGCAGAGATCCAGCGAACCGCCATGGCCGAACTCGGGGCCATCCGCGAAACCACCCGGGGAAAGGCGGTCCTGGTCCTCGGGTCCGTCGAGCCGGAATGGTCCTGGCAGGTCACACAGCAGCAGTACAAATGGAGGTACTACCTCGCAGGAAGCGTCCTGGCGTACTCCCTCCACACGCAAGGCGCCATGAGATACCACCCCGCCGGAAGCGCGTTGACGCACTTCCCGGACATGGAAGCCGCCGCCCGCGCCGCGGACTTCCTCGTCACCCGCGACCGCGTGGAGAGCAGCGCCCTGCTCACGCCCGGCAACCAACGGGTATTCCTGTATGGTTCGGCCGGTATCGACGACTTGGTGGCGTTCTACCGGGCCACGCACCAACGGGTGGCGTCCGGAGAACCTGCGGCGCGCTCCCACTTCGACGTCCATCTCGGTGAGGACGCCATCTTCCACGTCAAGGATCCCTGCGTCCGGGAAGACGTGGGATTGACGGCCTTCGTGGAGGTGGTCCCGGAAGACCCGAAGGACCTTCCCGAAGAGCGCCGGCGGCACGGATCCGAAGAGCTTTACATCCTCTTCCAACAAAGCGGCGTGCTGTTCGAGGGGAAGTGCATGGCCGTCCTTCCACTTCCCGATTATCCCGTCTCCAGCGTCAGGACGGGACAGCAGCCATACCGGCTCCCCGACTGGAAAGGACGCCGCGGCTGGGAAGTAGAATTGCCGGTGGGCCGGCCCGGGCGGCTCCCTTGACACCCCGCACCGGAAGCCGGATAGTCTCCCCATGAGCGGCAGGATGAGGACCGGCGCAGGCTTGGCGGCCGCCCTGGTCCTGGCGGCCGTCGGGAACCCGGCGCCCGCTTCCGCGGCTCCGCCGAGCGCGTCCGACCACGCGGCCTATCGGAAGTTCGTGGAGGAGTTCCGGGGGGAGGCGCTCAGGCACGGCATCCCGGGGCCCCTGTACGACCGCGCGTTCCGCGGCCTCACCCCCGACCCGGAAGTCATCGAGAGGAACGACCGCCAACCCGAGTTCGTGCTGCCGCCGTCGCACTACGTGGCCCTGACGGTCACGGACACGCGCGTGCGGGAAGGGCGCGCCAAGCTGTCCGAGCACGCAGCCGACCTGGAGCGGATGGAACGGCGCTACGGAGTCGATCGCCGCGTGCTGGTGGCGGTCTGGGGCATGGAAACGCTCTACGGCGCGCTGCGCGGCCACCGGAACGTGATCCGGTCCCTCTCCACCCTGGCCTACAAGGGACGCCGCGCCAGGTTCGGCCGCAAGCAACTGCTGGCCGCGCTCGCGATCCTCGAGGCCGGGGACGTGGCGCTCCCGCGCATGACCGGCTCCTGGGCCGGGGCCATGGGCCACACGCAGTTCATCCCCACCAGCTACGCGGCCTACGCGGTGGACTTCACCGGCGACGGCCGCCGGGACATCTGGAACACGCCGGAGGACGCGCTGGCCTCCACCGCCAACTACCTGCGCCGGAACGGCTGGGCGCCCGGAAGACCCTGGGGCCACCACGTCACCCTTCCGCAAGGCCTCGGGGCCGATGCGGCCGGGCCCGAGGGCGAGAGGGCGGTCCGCGAATGGCGGCGCATGGGTCTGCGGCGCGCCGACGGCCTCGCGTTTCCACACCCCGGAGACAACGCCTACCTCTACCTTCCGGCGGGAACGGACGGGCCTGCCTTCCTGCTGCGCCGGAACTTTCGCTCGATCATGCGCTACAACCCCGCGCGCAAGTACGCGCTGGCCGTCGGGCACCTCGCCGACCGGCTGCGGGACGAGGGAGCGCTCCTGGCTTGGCCGGACGGGGCCCGCCCCCTGGCCGAGACCCACCGCAAGGAGCTGCAACGCCTCCTGGCCGCCAAGGGATACGACATCGGCAAGGTGGACGGGATTCTCGGTCCCCGGACCCGGGCCGCCATACGGGACTACCAGAAGGAGAAACGGCGGCGGGCGGACGGGTTGCCGAGTCCGGAACTCCTGGAGCTCCTGCGTACGGACGCCTCCGCCGCTCCATAGCCTGGACGCGGTCCTCGAGGCGAACCCGAACGGCAAGGGCGGCCGATGGAGACTACCGGCTCGCCGGTATCTCTACTTCCCAGCCGGGGGGTCCTTTCCAGCCGGGGTGTCGGGACGGCTGCTGTCCCGTCCTGAGGACGGAGACGGGATAATCGGGAAGCGGAAGAATCGCCATGCACTTCCCCTCGAACAGCACGCCGCTTCGCTGGAAGAAAACACGAAGACCCCTGGAACCATGCCGCGGGATCCTTTCGGGAAGGTCCTTCGGGTCTTCCGGGACGACCTTCACGAAGACCTTCGATCCCACGTCCTCCCGGACGCAGGGCTCCTTGACGTGGAACAGCGCGTCCTCATCGAGATAGACGTCGAATTGGGAGCGCGCCGCAGGTTCTCCGGACACCACCCGTTGGTACGTGGCCCGGTACAACTCCACCAGGTCGTCGATACCCGCGGAATCATACAGGAACACCCGTTGGTTCCCGGGTGTGAGCAGGGCGCCGCTCTCCACATGGTCTCGGGTGACGATGAAGTCCGCGGCGCGGGCGGCGTCTTCCATGTCCGGGAAGTGTGTCAACGCGCTTCCGGCGGGATAGTAGCTCCAGGGGTGTTCCGTGTGGAGGGAGTGCGCCAGGACGCTACCTGCGAGATAGTACCTCCATTCGTAGTACAGGTGCGCGACCTGCCAGGACCATTCCGGCTCGACGGACCCGATGACCAGGACCGCCTTTCCCCGGGTGGTCTCGCGGATGGCCCCGAGCTCGGCCATGGCGGTTCGCTGGACCTCTGCCGCCCGGGCGTCGGGGCGCCACCGTCGTTCCGTCCCGAAGGCGGAGACCACGAAGGCGAGCAGGGCCGCAACCGCAAGGCCGACCACCGGACCACGCCCCCAGCGCTGGTGGACGTACAGCAGGAGCAGTGAGTACGACACCAGCGGCACGCCCACGTAGTACAGGGCCTCGTGAGGGTGGGCGGCAACGTTGTGGCGCATGGGCAGCGCCCAGAAGAACCCGGACAGGGCAAGGGCGGCCAGCAGCAGGCGGGACCGGCCTGCCAACGGCGGCTTCGCAAGCCGAACCGCTGCCGCGGATGCGGCCACCGCCAGCAGCAACGACAGCAGGTAAACCGACAACTCCGGCCCCGAAAGGCCGGACGCCGAAAAGGGAACCGGAGGGAACCGCCCCCGCAAACCGGCGCCCCAGTCGGTCAGCACCCATGGAACGGACGCCACGCAGACACGGTGGAACTGCTCTCGCAGGAAGCCCGGCCACCCACCGGAGTGGAAAGGGGCGTCCAGGTCCTGGCCCACGCCGGTGGTCCGCCTGAGCATGGACCGGAACGACGGCAGTTCCGTCACCGGGGTCTCGCCTCCGAACGCGGCGTACTCGTTGGCGAAGTTGAATCCCAGGACGGCCGCGCCGAACAGCAGCGCGGCCAGGCCAAGGGCCATGTAGCGGCTGCGCAGCGCCGCCGCCCCGGCAGAGCGCGCACGCGGCCACAGCGCCGTCTCGTCCTTCCACGCCCGAACCGCCTCGCTACCCAGGCCCAGGAGGAGGAACGGCAGCAGGAACGCATACACGTGCCAGCCCAGCAGCAGCGCAACGCAGGTCCTGGCCAGCAACTGCCGGAACCGTCCCTCCTGCACGAACACCACCATGCCGTGGAACACCAGCATGACCGCGAACAGGTCCATGCTGTACTCCCCGGAAACCGAGTCGTTGTAGAACAGCATGTAGGAGGAGGAGAACGCCATGAGGGTGGCGGCCAGCGCGATCCAGCGGCGGGAGGTGATGCGGGCGAGGGAGTGGAAGGCCAGGAGCGCAGCGGCGCTGAACAACGCCAACATGAGCATTCGGGCGGCGAGGATCCTGGCGGACAGGTCGTTTCCGAATGGGAGGATGGCGAGTTTGATGAGCGCGTATCCGCCCACGGGAAAGCGGCTGTACATCTGGTGGATCGGAGCGTCGCCCGACCCTTGGCGCCGCGCCAGGAACAACCGGAAGTGGTGGTCGGGCGACAGGTTCTCGGCGATGGCCAAGTTCTTCCCCGTATCCCAGTTATGCTCGCCGAAACGGTAGAAGTACCCCTTGTCCATGCTGCACAGGAACAACGTGGACAGTGCGAGAAGCAGCAACGACAGGGGGAGGCGTTCAGGCCTGCACCCGGTCCCGGGGGGGAGCGGGGGCACGGTGGTATGTCTCCGTCTTCCAGGAATCGACGTTTGCGGCATGGTCCACGATTCCGTCCACGTGGCTCCGTCTCCGCGCGCCCGGGACGTCTGCGCCAACCGCTCGCGGCAGCGCCGGTCCCGAAGGCTCAGCGCACGTCCAGGCCGTGGCGGCGGCTCAGCCGGTAGAAGACGCAGGCCAGCAGCACGGTCCCCGCACTGATGCCCAGGGCGAAGGCGGACAGGGTGCCCACCGCGCCGTTGTCCCAGAGCTCCCAGATGACTACGGAGATCACCTCGGACCCCGGGCTGTAGAGCAGCAGCGCCACCGACAGCTCCCGGATGGTGATGAGGAAGATGTAGATCCAGCCGGCGAACAGCGCCGGCATCATCAACGGGACCATGATCTTCCGGGCCACCTGTCCCCAGCTCGATCCGCTGGTGGTGGCGCTCTCCTCCAGCTCCCGGTGGATGCCGATGAGCCCGGCGTGGCTGAACCGCATGGCGTACGGCAGGTAACGGGCGGAGAAGGCGATGACCATGATCCAGATGGTGCCATAGACGGGGATGGGCACCGTGAGGTAGGTCTGGAGGACCGCCACTCCCATGACGATGCCGGGGAAGACCAGGGGCACCATCGTGAGCCGGTCCAGGGACCAGCGCATCCGGATGTTCGTCCGCGTCACCAGCCAGGCCGTGACGAACGCCACGCCCACGCAGGCGGTGGCGGAAACGATGCTGATGATGAGGTTGTTCATGATGGAGCTCAGGATCTTGTCGTCGCTGAACGCCACCGCGTAGTTGTCGAGGGTGAGCAGGGAGAGGGCCTCCCACGAAGGCACCTGCAGGTAGGGCATGAAGCTCGCCCACACCAGGGCGGTGAGCGGGAGGAGCTGCAACGCCGGCAGGCCCAGCAGGGCCAGCCCTCCCAGCCAGCGCCAGCGTCCCAGGTCCTTCCGCCGGGGCTGGAACCCCTTGCCGGTGATGGTGGTGAACCGGTGCGCGTGCTGGGTCACCCGGTAGTAGGGCAGCAGGCACAGGGCCACGATGCCGATGAGGATCACGGAGTAGGCGCTGGCGTTGCCGTACTCGGGGATGTAGCCCTCGCTCAACTGGAGGTAGATCTGGGTGGTCATCACCTCGATGCCCGCGGGGAGACCCACCAGCGCGGGGATCTCGAAGGCCTCCAGGCTGCGGATGAACGTGAGGATCAGCACCGACAGCACGCTGGGCATGGCCATGGGCAGGGTGACCTTCCAGAAGACCTGCCAGTCGCTGCTGCCGGCCACCACCGCGGCTTCCTCCAGGGACGGGTCCATGGAACGGAACGGCGTGGCCATGAGCAGGAAGACGATGGGGGTCCACAGGAAGCCCTCCACCAGCACCATGCCGCTCATGGAGAAGATGTCGAAGATCGGGGCGACGCCGGTGACCGAGCCCACCGCCAGGTTGATGAAACCGGCCTCCGGCCCCAGCAGCAGGATCCAGCCGATGACCTTGATGAGCCCGGGCACGGCAAACGACACGAAGGCCGCCAGGTACGCCACCATGCGGAACGGCGCGTTGCTGCGCTCCGCCAACCAGGCCATCACCGTGCCGAACACCAGGGCCCAGGCCGCGCTCCCCACGGAGAACACCAGGGAGTTCCAGACCAGGATCTCGAACTCCGCCAGGGACTCGAATATGTGGAAGAAGTTCTGGAGCGTCAGCCCGACGATCCCCGAGTCCTCGGGAGGAACGAAGCTCGTATAGACGATGAAGACCAACGGCGGCACCACCAGGTAGAGCAGCACCAGCGCGCAGGGGATGAACAGCCAGAAGGGGTAGTCGCGCCCCTGCCGGCTCGGACGCAGGAAATCGAGGAACGCCGCGGAACCGCCCCTGTCCGGTACGGGCGCCGCGGCGGTTGCCTGGTCTCTACTCAAGCGCGGTAGTCCTCCACCGGGCGGCGGTCATGCGCATCCGCGGCGCCCGCGGGCAGGTCCACGGCCTGCCCGCGGGTTGCCGCGGCCATCGGAACGGAAGGGCAACGGAAGGTCTCGCGTGGACGAACGGAGCCCGGGAGGCGCTCAGCCCTTGCGGCCGACGGAGCGCAGCAACTTGTTCCACTTCTTGAGGGACTTGTTGTACTCGGACGAGCTCATGCCCCTCTCCGGATAGACGCGCTCGAAGGGGTAGTCCCTCCACGCCATGCCGTAGTGGAACTTCTGCAGGATCGTCTGCCCTTCGGTCAGGACGAAGTTGATGAGCAGCAGCGCTGCGTGGGGATGCGGCGCGTGGGCGAACAGCGCGGAGCCGCCGGCGTTGGTGGGGACCTCGTCCATGGCCTCCCAACCCAGGGGGGCGCCCTCGTGGATCTTCACCAGTGCGTGGTTCCGGAAGACCGTGGGCGACGCCACGAACTCGCCCGAGATGATGAGGTCCCGGGTGGCCGTGCCCGAGATCTTGAGGAGCTTGACCTCCTGCTTCTTGAGCTTCTCGATGTACTCCATCCCCTTGACCTTGAGCATGGTGCCCATGACCCGGTCGCCGGTGCTGGTGATGCTCATGACCAGCTTGCCCTTGAGGGCCGGGTTCAGGAGGTCGTCGAAGCTCTTGGGGACCTGCTCCTTGGGCAGCTTGTTGGTGTTGTACCCGAGCCCGATGAAGGACTCCCGGTCCGTGACCCACCACACCCCCCGGCCCTCGGCCTTGATGCGGTGCTCGTCCGGCCATCTTGCGTGCTCCGGGCTGGCGTAGGGCGTGATGATCTTGCGCTCGCGGAAGAGCTGCAGGATCCCCGGGGTGGTCTCCGTGGCGTCGGCCAGGTGTTTCCCGGCCCTGTGCTCGGCAAGGACCTTCGCCGATATGTCCTTGCTTCCCGCCCGATAGACCTCGATCTTCACGTCCGGGTACTTCCTGGCGAACTCCGACTGGATGGTCTTGTAGGACTTGCCGCTCAGCGACGTGTACCAGACCACCTTGCCTTCCTTCTTCGCGCCCTCCAGGAGCATCTTCTCGTAGTCCGCTCCCTCGTACATGGCCAGATCCCTGACGGTCTTGCTCTGGCTCCAGGCCGCGGACGCCGCCAGCAGGAGAAGCGCAGCGGTCAAGCTCAATGCCTTCATACGGATGTCCTCCTCTCGGTTTGGCGCCCCGCCGGAGCGCCGCATGGACACGGAAACGCACCGCCCGTCCTCGCAGGCGACGCCCCCTTCTATGGCAGGCGGGAGCGGTTGTCAAACGGAAAGTTCGGACGCGGCCTTGGTTTGCGGCGACTTCTCTTTCAGGTTGACTGGCGCGGCGATCCATCCTATTTTACGCGGGTTCGCCGGACCGCGGCCCCGGCCGCGCGGCGCATGGAACCAAACCAGCAAGGAGGTGCTGCATGAGGAGGAGTCCGAGATTCAAGGGGCTGCTGGCGGCGGCCGCGGTCGCCGCCATGGCATGGGCGTCCGGCCCGCAAGCGGCCACCGCGGAGATGCCGACCAGCATGGAGGTGGGCGGGGCCAGCGTGGGAGGAGGCTTCTACGTCATGGCGGGAGGCGTCGCCAAGCTGCTGGAGGACAAGCTCCAGATCCCGGTCACCGCGGCCGTCACCGAAGGCTCGCGCGAGAACATCCGGCTGATCGACCGCAAGCAGGTCTATATCGCCGTCATATCGTCCAACAACGGCTACCCCGGCTACCACGGAATCCTCGGCTTCGAGAAGAAGCACCCCATCGCGCCCATCATGGGCCTGTACCCCCACGGCTTCGCCTACATGACCCTGCCCGACAGCCCGGCGAAGTCGTTCCGGGACCTCAAGGGCAAACGCGTGGGCGTGGGCACGGGCCGGACCTGGGACGCTTTCCTGAAGCCCCTGTTCAAGGCCCACGGCATGACCTACGAGGACATCAAGCCCGTGTACGCGGGGATGAGCGACCTGTACACGCAGCTCGGCGACGGCATCATCGCGGCCACCCCGGGGATCGTGGCGGGCCTGAGTCCCATCCCCGGCGCCTTGCGTCTCCACGCCGAGAAGGGCGCCGCCTACTTTGCGCCGGAGCCGGCCGCCATCGACAAGGTCCTGAAGGAACTGCCGTACATGACCCGGCTCACCATCCCCAAGAGCACCCCCACCTTCAGCCGGGACGTGGACACGGTGGACATCGGCGGTCCGCACCTCTACGTGCGGAACGACGCGGACGAGGAGGTGGTCTATAAGATCACCAGACTCCTGCACGAGAACCTGGACGGCATGGCGGCCGAAGTGCGCTACTTCAAGTACGCCCAGGCCAACCCCGCGGTGCTGACCAAGGACATCAACGTACCCTTCCATCCGGGAGCCGTGCGCTACTGGAAGGAGGCGGGCCTCTGGAAGCGGTAGGCCGGATCGTCACCCGGTTCCTGGCAATCGGACTGTCGGCGTACGCCGTCTGGAACGCCTTCAGTCCGTTGCCCCCCCTCCAGGAACGGAGCCTGTTCCTGCTGGTGCTGTTCGCGCTGGTGTTCCTCACCCAGGCGACGGAGCGGACGCGGCCCGGCCAGGCGGCGCTGGACCTCTTCTGGCTGGCCCTCAGCCTGGCGGTCTTCGGCTACGTGGTGGTCAACCACGAGGAGATCACCTTCAAGTCCGGACTGGTCACCCGCACGGACCTGGTGCTGGGAGTGCTGTGCGTCCTCGTGGTGCTGGAGGCCACCCGCCGCATCGTGGGTTGGGCGCTGGTGGTCACCGCGCTGTTCTTCCTGGTCTACGTCTTCTACGGCCAGCACCTGCCGCGCTGGGTGGGGGGGCACGGCGGCTTCGACCTGGACCGCATCGTGACCACCATCTACCTGTCGGGCAACGGCGTCTTCGGCGTGGCCACCTACATCACCTTCAAGTTCGTGTTCCTCTTCGTCATGTTCGGCAAGCTGCTGGAAGCCACCGGAGCGCTGGCGTTCATCATGGAGTTCACCCGCTCGGTGGTGGGACGGTACCGCGGCGGCCCGGCGATGATGTCCGTGGTGTCCAGCGGCATGATGGGGTCGGTCAGCGGCAGCGCCGTGGCCAACGTCATGGTCACCGGCTCCATCACCATCCCGCTCATGAAGCGCGTGGGCTTCCAGCCCCACGTGGCGGGCGCGGTGGAGGCCGCGGCGTCCACCGGAGGACAGTTCATGCCGCCGGTGATGGGCGCCGCGGCCTTCCTCATGATGCAGTTCCTCGCCGTGGACTACCTCCAGATCGTCAAGGCCGCCTTCATCCCCGCGGTGCTGTACTTCATCGGCGTCCTCGCCGGGGTCTATTTCTACGCGCTCCGCTCCGGGCTCACCGGGCTGCCCCCCTCCGAGCTGCCGAGCCTCCGGGAGGTGGTGCGCGAGCCCCAGGGACTGACCTTCGTCGCGGGCATCGGCCTGCTCATCGTGTTGCTGCTGCTGCGGATGTCGCCGGTCCAGGCGGTCCTGCGGGCCATGGCCCTCATCGCGCTGTTGGGAGTGGGCATCACCGCGGTCACCATGCTGCTCCGGGACCGGCGCGGCTTCGCCGCGTCCGCGCCGGCCGGGGCGGTGTCGGTCGTCAGGACGGGTTTCCGGGTGCTGGAGGGGACCGGCAGGGACTTCGTCACCCTGGGCACCGCGGTGGCCTGCGTCGGCATCATCATGGGCGCCATCCTCATGACCGGACTCGCCACCCGTTTCTCGGGCCTCGTCATCGGCATCGCCGGCAACGACCTCACCACCATCCTGCTGCTGACCATGTTCGCATCCATGATCCTCGGCATGGGGCTGCCCACCAGCATCGCCTACATCATACTGGCGCTGATGGTGGCGCCGGTGCTGGTCAAGGTCGGCGTGCTCCCCATCGCTGCCCACCTGTTCATCTTCTTCTCCGGCATGTTGTCCATGGTCACTCCGCCCGTGGCCCTGGCCGCTTACGCCGGCGCCACCGTGGCGGGCAGCGACTTCTGGCGCACCAGCCTGTTCGCCGGCATCATCTCGCTGCCGGTGTACATCCTGCCCTACGCCTTCGTCTTCGGCACGCCGCTGCTCATGCGGGGCAGTCCCGTAGCCGTCGTGGTCACCACCGCCACCGCAGCCGCGGGGGTGATCCTGACCGCGTACGCGCTGGTGGGCAGCCTCAAGGACCGCGTGGAGGCGGCGGAGCGCGTGGTGGTGTTCGCGGCCGCCATCATGCTCATCGCACCGGGTCTCTACAGCGACGTACTCGGCGTGGCCCTGGCCGCGGCCGGTCTGGCCCGGCCCCTGATGCGGCGCAGGGCCGCGGCCGCGGCTTGACCGGATCCCCTTCCGCGCGCCAAGCGGCATGGTCCGCGCCGGCTCCGAGGCGCCGGGCTGGCGGACCCGGCGCCTCGCCCGGGACTTTCCGCCCGCCTTCCGCGGACGGCGCGGGAACCCCGCACCGTCAAATGGGCAGGCCGGTTCACGCCATCGAGGTGACCCATTGAGGATGACGGAAACCCTGCCGTATCCCCTGGCGCTGGGGGATACGGAGAAGGATGTGGTGCGACGGGTGCGAGACGGCGATTCGGACGCCTACCGCCTGCTGGTGGAGCGGCACCAGGCCCGGTTGCATCGCCTCGTGGGCAGGCTCCTGGGCCCGGACCACGGCGACGTGGACGACGTGGTCCAGGAGGCGTTCGTCAAGGCGTTCTTCTCGTTGGGCAAGTTCCGGGAAGACTCGGCCTTCGGGACCTGGGTCACCCGCATCGCCATCAACTGCGCCCGGGACGAGTTCAGGAAGCAGTCGCGCCAAGTCCCCCTGGACGCCGAGCCCGGGGAAGAAGCGGTCCTGGGCCTGCGGAGCATGCTGTCGGGAGAGGAGCCTCCGGAGCGGGAGGACCACACGGACGGCCGGGAGTCCGTCAGCCGCGTGGTGGCCCGGACCGTGGCCCGTCTGCCCGAACGCTTCCGCGTGGTCGTCACCCTGAAGGACATGGAGGGCTGCTCCTACGAGGAAGTCGGCCGCATCCTGAACTGCTCCCCGGGCACGGTCAAGTCGCGGCACGCCCGGGGACGAGAGCGGCTGCGCCGGATGCTCGCCCCTTACGTTTCCGAGCGGACTCGGAGGTGACTCGTGACCTGTGACGATTTCAGACGCCGGCTGGAGACGGCAAGGCTGACGGAGCCGCTCCCCGACGCGCACCGGGAACACTCCCGGTCGTGCGCGGACTGTTCCGGGCTGCTCGAAGACGAACGGCTCTGGCGGCGGTTCTTTTCCGCGGCGCCGGAGCCGACCCCCGGACGGCCCGCGTGGCCCGGGGTCGCCGCCCGGATCCGCGAAGAAGAGGACCGGCGCGCATCCCTCAGCGACGCCCTGCTGCTGTTCAGCCGCCGGCTCGCTCCCGCCTTCGCGCTGGTGGCGGCGTTGCTGGGCGGCGTCGGCTTGTGGCAGGGCATGGCGACGGAGACCCGGACCCCGGCCCTCCTCGCCGTCGCCCTGCTGGAGAACCCGTCGGGACGGGAAGCATCGCTGGCGGACGAGCCGGATGCGGTCCTGGTGGCGTGGGTAGGAGACCGGAACCCATGAAACGAAAAGCTCTCCTCGCAGTGGTGGGCGTGTTCCTGCTGGGACTCCTGGGCGGCGCCTTCCTCGGAAGCCTCCACCCCATGGGGCACTCGTGGAGCCGGCCCTGGCGCGGCTGGCACGACGGGAAGCACCGCGGCCACGGGAAGCACGGCTCCGGCGGGCGGTACGTCCGAATGCTGCAACGGAAGCTCGACCTCTCCGAGCAGCAGATGGGCCGGGTCGGGCCGTTGTTGAACCAGGCCCGCCGGGACCTCTACCGGGCGCGCATCCGGTCCCTGGAGGAAGCCGACCGGATCATCCTGGAGTTCCACCGGAAGATCGAGCCGGAGCTCGACCCGGAGCAGGCGCAGAAGCTGGAGGAACTCACCGACCACTTCCGCGAACGGCGGAAGAAAGCGCGCGGGCGCATGGTCGATCGACTGGAGGCCCTTCCGCAGGACGCCGGGAACTGAAAGAGCCGGAGGGGGCGTCCCCGGGACCCGGCCCCCGGGACGGCGCAACGGAACCCCGGAACGTCTAATCATCGACATCGCGCGATGCCATCCACGAACCCGAAAGGAGAACCACCCATGAACCATCGTAAACGAACGGCGCTGATCCTGGCCCCCGTGCTGCTGGCGGGCCTTGCCGGCGGCGTCGCCTGGAGCCAGCAGGGAGAGGGGCGTCGGGGGGACGGCCCCCGCATGACCCGCGCCGAGCGGGGCGAGGAGCGGGAGGGTTGGCGCGGGCGTCACGGCAGGCGCGGACGCCACGGCCACGGCGAAGGCATCCGGCGCATGGCCAGGAGGCTGGAGTTGACCGACGAGCAGGTGACGGCCATTGAGGAAGTCCTCCGGCAGGCGCGGAAGAAGGCCATCGGTCTGCGCGCCAAGGCGCGGGTAGCGCGCATCGAGTTGGCGGAGCTCGTATCGGAACCCACCGTGGACCGGGCGAAGGTGGATGCCAAGGTCGAAGAGCTCTCGAAGATCCGGGGCGACCGGCTGCAGGAACGGACCCGCACGGCGCTTGCGGTGCGAGCGGTCCTGACCCCCGAGCAGGTGGCCAAGGCGGACGGCCTGCTGAACCGGCTCCTGGGCGGCGGGAAGATGCGCCGGGGACACAGGTAGGCGGAGTTCCGTTGACCGGGAGCGAGGGCAGCCTGCGAGGGCTGCCCTCGCTCTTTCGGCTCCTCCGACTCCTCCAGGCGGCTTCCCGCCGCCATCGGCTGCGCTATCCCTCGGTCCATCCGCCGGTTGCCAAACCGCGGCCTGCCTGATTAGAGTAAGGGGCGCTTCCGGAATTCGTGTGGGTTGCGACACTCCCCATCCCGTCATTCCCGCAAAAGCATGTCCTCGCGAAAGCGGGGGCGGGAATCCATACAGGGAACCCATGGGGTTTGCTCGCAGGGTATGGATTCCCGCTTTCGCGGGAATGACGAGGGGTGGGCGTCTGCGGAGCAATGACGGCGTGTTCCCTTTCGCTCCCCTTTCCCTCCTACCTTATCCACACAAAAGCCGGAAGAGCCGAGTAGGGAATGTCCGTTCCGGCTCGATTTCCCTCTCCCCGTGGAAAGCGCGTCCTTCGACTCCGCTTCGCTACGCTCAGGACGAACGGGGGTTTTCGCCATGCCCGCACACCCGACCGCCCCGCCGCCCACGGCGTTCGCCGCGCTCCACAACCGGGACTTCCGTTGGTTCTTCGTCGGCAACATGCTGTCGATGATGGCCGACAACATCGAGCACGTCATCAGCTACTGGGTCATCTACCAACTCTTCCGGTCCGAGGTCCTCAACGGCTTCGCGGTCATCAGCCACTGGCTGCCCTTCCTGGCGTTCTCGTGGTATTTCGGCGCGCTGGCCGACCGCTTCGATTGCCGGCGGGTCATGCAGTGGTCGCAGGCGCTGTTCATGGCGGTGAGCCTCGCCTGGGCCGTCCTGTTCTACACCGGCCGCCTGGAGATGTGGCACTCGGCCGTCCTGCTGGTGCTGCACGGACTCGCCGGAGCCTTGTGGAACCCCGCCCGCCAACTGATGATCTACGACGTGGTGGGCGCCGACACGCTCCAGAGCGGCATCCGGCTGCTGGCCACGGGACGGCAGTTGGGGATCCTGCTCGGCCCCGCGGTGGGAGGCGCCATCATGGTGTGGCTGAGGCCCACCCTCGCCCTGTGCCTCAACACCCTCATCTACCTGCCGCTGGCGGTCTGGTGCCAGCGGGTCCGCTACACGGGACACGGCTCGGGACGCGAGCGCAAGAGGGGAGGCTGGGCCGACGCCCTGTCGGCGCTCCGGGGCGCGTCACACAACCGGGTGCTCCTGTCCATGATCCTGCTTCCGGGTTTCTACGCCTTCTTCGTGGGCAACGCCTTCCAGGCCCAGATGCCCGGGTTCGCCCTAGCTCTCGGCGCCGACGAGACGGGCTACGGCTACACCGCGCTGTTGACGGCCAACGGCGCCGGCGCGGTGGCCGGAGGCCTCCTGCTGGAGTTCGGCGGCTGGCTCCGGGCGCGCGCGTCCTCGGCCATCGTCCTCGCCGTGCTGTGGTGCGTCGCCATGGCCGCGTTCGCCGCCGCTTCCTCCTACCCGCTGGCCCTGGCCTCCCTGTTCGCGGCCGGGGTCCTCAACCTCGCGTTCCTCTCCATGGCGCAAACGCTGGTGCAGTTGGAGGCGCCCGTGGACCTGCGGGGCCGCCTGATAGGGTTGTACAACATGTCCGCCCAGGGACTGAGGAGCTTCAGCGGGGTCACCGTGGGGGTGCTCGGAGCCTTCATCGGCATCCACCGGTCGCTGGGACTCAGCACGCTGGCGGTGCTCCTCATCGCGGTGGTCCTGTTCCTCGTCACGGTCCGGACGGCCAGGCCGCCAGCTCCGGATCCCGCTTGAAGTGAACAAGGCACGGAAGGAGAACCACATGGCAAAGCGCGAAAGCATCGAGGTCCCGGGTCTGGCCCACGGCGCGCCCATTCCCATGGGCGCGAAGGTCGGCAACCTGGTCTATTCCTCCGCCATCTCGGGCCGGGACGCCGCCACCGGCGAGCTTCCCGGCGACCCCGACGCACAGGCCGAGGTGCTGTTCGAGAACATCCGCAAGTTCATGGAGCTCGCGGGCGGCAGCCCGGACGACATCGTGCGGATGACGGTCTATATGAAAGAGGAAGAGTACCGGGGGTCCATCAACAAGGCGTGGCTCAGGATGTTCCCCCACGAGCACGACCGGCCGGCCCGCCACGCCATCAAGTCGCCGGTCCGGGGCGAGGTGCTGTTCCAGGTGGAGGTGGTGGCGGTGTTGTGACGAGCGCGGCCCTGGGGCGCCGGGCCGGTCAGGCCAGCGCCCCTGCGGCCTTGCTCCGGGAGGCCGCGAACCAGAGGGTGGCGCCGCCGGCCACCGCGAGCAACGGGATGCTGCCGAGGTTCACCCCGTTCCAGCCCACGTAGTGCAGGAGCACGCCCGACGACAGCGACACCACCGCCACGAAGCCGTAGTTGAGGAAGCTCATGGCGCCCTGGGTCTTCGCGCGCTCGGCCGGACTGTATGCCAGCGTCAGGAGCGAGGTGCCCCCGGTGAAAGCGAAGTTCCAGCCGACCCCCAGGAACAGCATGGAGAGCCAGAATTCGAGCACGCTGGTCCCGACGAGCGCGGTCACCACACAGGCGATCTGGAGTCCGACGCCCGTCAGGATGATGCGCACCTCGCCGAAGCGCTTGATGAGGGAACCGGTGACGAAACCCGGGGCGAACATGCCCACGCTGTGCCACTGGATCACCGAAGCGGTGGAGACGAACGGGTGGCCCGCCTGGGTCATGGCGATGGGGGTCGCGGTCATCAACAGGTTCATGGTCCCCTGCCCCATGGTGGCCGCCAGCGTCGCCGCCACGAACACCGGTTGGGCCATGATCTTCGCCAGGGAACGCTGCTCTGCGGAACGCTCGCCGGGGGTCAGGTTGGGGATGTCGAGGAAGACGAGCACGCCCACCGTCAACCCGGCGAGGGCGATGAGGAACAGGTAGGAGCCGAAGAACTCGTCCGAGGGAATCAGGTTCTGGCCGGCGATGGCCAAGTTCTTGCCGACGAAGGCCGCCAGGACGCCCCCGGCCAGGACCAGCGAGATGGCCTTGCTCTTGAACTCCTGCGGGGCGGTGTCGGCCGCGGCGAAACGGTAGTACTGCCCGAAGGCGGCGAAGAAGCCGTAGACGAACGTGGCGAGGCACAGGAGTTCGAAGTCCGCCCGGATGATGGCGGCGCCGGCCAGTGCGCCGGAGCCTGCGCCGATGCACGCCCCGATGATGAAGCCGAGACGGCGGCCGGTGGCGCGCATGAGCATGGAAGCCGGCATGGTGGCGAGGGCCGTACCGACGATCACCAGCGCCGCGGGCAGCGTGGCCAGCGCCTTGTTCTCGGCCATGCCGTAGGCGATGACCGGAGCGGTCATGATGACCAGAGTGCGGGTGGACCCGAACAGCATCTGGCAGGTGGCGAGGATCAGGACGTTCTTGATGCGGCTCAGCATACCCGCCCCACCCTACCGCAATTCGTGACGGCGCGCCATCCGCGGCCCCGGCCGCGGCGCTTGCCGGGGGGCGGGCCGCGGCAGGGCGGGCCGGTCTCAGTCGAACACCGTCCGGGAGTAGGGGGCCACGTCGATGAACGCCTCGATGACGCTGGGGCCCCCCAGGTCCAGGCCCCAGCGAATGGCCGTTTCGAACTCTTGCGGGTCCCGGGCGCTCCGGCAGGGAACGCCGAAGTAATGCGCGGGGGAGTCCACCCGGGCGCCCAGATCGACTCCCGAAAACGGCAGGCCCTTGCGCTCCTGCTTCACCTTCATCAACCCCAGCCATCCGTCGTTGAGGACGACGATGGGGACCGGAAGGCCGCGCCGCCGGGCCATGGCCAGCTCGCCCGCGGTCATCTGGAAGCAGCCGTCGCCCACGACCCCCGCCACCGCCCGACCCGGGTGGACCATCCTGGCGGCGTAGGCCGCGGGCATGCCGAACCCCATGGACGACCAGCCGTTGGTGGCGAGCAGGGTCCGGGGCTCGTCCGTGCGCCATTGCGTGGCGATCTGGTGGGTATGCGCGCCCACGTCGTAGGCCAGGATGCCGTCCGGAGGCAGGGCCGCGCGCAGGGCGTCGAGCACGTGGTGCGCGGCGAACCCGCTTCCTTCGGGACGGAGCTCCCGCTCCAGCCGGCTCCGGTGGGCGCTCCATTCGTCCGCGGTCCAGTCGTTCGCCGCCGGGGGCACGCCGCGCCACTGCCGCAGCGCCCGGTCCATGTCACCGGCTCCGTTGAAGACGAACCGGACCCGCGGGTCCAGCTCGGCCGCGGCGGTGCTCAAGTGGAACACCGGGGTCTCCCCCACCCATTCCTCGTAGTTGATCTCGATGGGGTCGTAACCCACCGCAAGGATCAGGTCGGCCCGGTCCGCCATGCGCTGCACGTCGGTGCGCCGGGCCCGCCCGAGGACCCCGACCCAGTTGGGATGGCTCTCCGGCAGGCAGCCCTTGGCGTGCAGGGTGGAGACGAACGGGAGCCGGTGCTCCTCAACGAAGCGCAGCAGCGGCGCCGCCAGGCTCCGCCTCGCGAAGGTCATGCCGGTGACCACCAGCGGCCGCCGGCTCCGGGACAGCGCGGCCGCCAGGGCGGTCCGGGCGTCGTCCGCCACGTCCGGCAACGGCGCGCCGGCGGCGGGCAGCGGCGTCTCCCCGTCCGACGGCGCGCCTCCCACGTCCTCGGGCAGGTCCAGGTGCACAGGTCCGGGGGGTTCGGCCGTCGCAAGGGCCAAGGCTTCGGCCACCGTCTTCGGCGCGCCGGCAAAGCCCAGGGCGAACGTGGCCTTGGTCAGCGGCCGGAACAACGCGCAGTGGTCGATGCGCATCTGGACCCTGCGCCGGAGCCAGGGAGTCGGCACGTTGCAGGTGACGGCCACCACCGGCGCGCAGTCCAGCCAAGCGCAGCCCACGCCGGTGGTGAGGTTGGTGGCGCCGGGGCCCAGGGTGGCGGCGCACGCGCCCGGAACCCCGGTGAGCTGGCCCACCGTGGCCGCCATGAACCCCGCGGAGGTCTCGCTCGCCGTCAACACGAACTCCACGGGGCTGCGGCGCAGCGCGTCGATCAACGGCAGCACCGGACCGCTGGGAATGCCGAAGACCCAGCGCACCCCGGCCTGCTGCAGCACCCGGACCACGGCCTCGACGTTGGTCATGGGGAAACCCGCGAAGCCCTCACCCGCTCGTCAGGTCCCCACCCGCACGGGGTCCAGCGCATCCTGGAGGGAACGCACCATGGACAGGACCGTGAGGCGGCCGGTGCGCGGGTTCTCGGTGGGGACGTTCTCGATGTGCATGGCGAGGCGCCCGAACTCGCCCTCCACCTCCACGTCGTGGCAGTTCCGCTCCAGCCCGGGCACCGCCAGGATGCGGATGCGCGTGGCGTCCGGCCCCAGGCCCGCCAGGCTCACCGCCGCGGACACGTTGACGTTGGCCGGAAAGGCCCGGCACGCCTCCCGGGCGGTCCCCGCAAAGACCTGGCGGGGCTCCGTCAGCCCCGCCAGGGAGACGCCGCGCCGCACCAGGTACGGCGCGCCCTCCAGTCCGTGGGGCGGCTTCCGGGTGGTGATGGTCACGTGGTCCACGCGCCCGGCGCACGCCGACTTGACGCCGTCGAGTCCCGCGATGGCGCCGGAAGGCAGGAGCAGCCGGCGCCCGGTCTCCCGGGCCCTGTCCATGACCTCCGGGTGGTCCAGCAGCGCGCCCACGCTGATGACCATGAGGTCCTTGCCGGCGTCGAACACATCCCGGGCAAGCTCCGGAACCACGGCGCCCCCCGCGGCCTCCACCACCACGTCGGACCGGGCGATGAGCTCCTCCCGGGCCAGGAACGGCGCCGGCGCGCCCAAGGTCTCCAGGAACGCCCGGCACGGGCCTTCCGTGCGACTGGTGACGCATGCCCTGGCCGCCACCGCTCCCGCATCCACGGCTTGCAACAAGCCCCTGCCGATGGCGCCGCAGCCGACGATGCCGATGGTCTTCACGAGGCGGTTCTCCCAGACGGTTTCCGGACGGTGAGACGAGGCTCATGGTAACGGATACCCTGCGCGTTGTCCATCCGCGGAACGGCGCGAGGAAGACCGGGACCGGCGGCTTCCTTCCAGCCCGGCAGCCGGTCCGTGGAGAGTCCACGGCCGCGTCCGGCGGAGACTACCGGCTCGCCGGTATCTCCACTTCCCAGCCGTGTTGCAGTTGTCCCGTCGTGATGCGGGAGATGGGATGATCGGGGAGTGAAACCACCGCAATACACTTCCCCTCGAACAGCACGGGGTGCCCATAGAGCCGGAAGTCGCGGTTGTCGCCGTACCGTTCGTACTCTTCGGGCAGGTCCTTCGGGTCTTCCGGATACACCTCCACGACGATCCAGTGACCTGCGTCCTCCACGACACAGGGATCCTTGACGTGGAACAGCGCGCGGTCACCGAGATAGACGTCGAACCGGGAGCGCGCCGCAGGTTCTCCGGACACCGCTCGTTGGTACGTGGCCCGGTACAACTCCACCAGGTCGTCGATGCCCGCGGAACCGTACAGGAACACCCGTTGGTTCCCGGGTGTGAGCAGGGCGTCGCTCTCCACGCGGTCGCGGGTGACGATGAAGTCCGCGGCGCGGGCGGCCGCTTCCACGTCGAGGGATTGCGCCAGGACGTTTCCGGCGGGGTCCCGGGGGTCGGCGGGGTACAGGTGAGGTAAACGCGTGAGGTCGGGGAATTGCGTCAGGACGCTTCCGGCGAGGTAGTACCTCCATTCGTAGTCCGATCCGTAGTTCCGCTGTGTGAACTGCCCGGACCATTCCGGCTCGACGGAACCGGGGACCAGGACCACCTTTCCCCGGGTGGTCTCGCGGATGACCCCGAGTTCGGCCATGGCGGTTCGCTGGACCTCTGCCGCCCGGGCGTCGGGGCGCCATCGTCGTTCCATCTGGAAGGCGGAGAGCACGAAGGCGAGCAGCGCCGCAACCGCAAGGCCGACCACCGGACCACGCCCCCAGCGCTGGTGGACGTACAGCAGGAACAGTGAGTACGACACCAGCGGCACGCCCACGTAGTACAGGGCCTCGTGAAGGTGGTCGGCAACGTTGTGGCGCATGGGCAGGGCCCAGCAGAACCCCGACAGGGCAAGGACGGCCGGCAGCATGCATTGCCGCCGGGACAACAGCGACCTTGCAAGCCGAACCGCCACCGCGGAGGCGACCGCCGCCAGCAGCAACGACAGCAGGTAAAGCGACAACTCCGGCCCCGAAAGGCCGGACGCCGAAGAGGGAACCGAGGGGAACCGCCCCCGCAGACCGGCGCCCCATTCGGTCAGCACACCTGGAACGGACGCCACGCGGACACGGTAGAACTGCTGTCGCAGGAAGCGCAGCCACCCCCTGGAGTGGAAGGAGGCGTCCGGGTCCTGGCCCACGCCGGTGGTCCGCCTGAGCATGGACTGGAACGACGGCAGTTCGGTCACCGGCGTCTCGCCTCGGAAGGCGGTGTACTCGTTGGCGAAGTTGAAGCCCAGGACGGCCGCGCCGAACAGCAGCGCGGCCAGGCCAAGGGCCGTGTAGCGGCTGCGCAGCACCGCAGCCCCGGCGGAGCGCAGCCTCACCGCAGTCCCGTCCTTCCACGCCCGGACCGCCTCGCTCCCCAGGCCCAGGAGGATGAAGGGAAGCAGGAAGGCGTACACGCGCCACCCCAGCAGCAGCGCAACGCAGGTCCTGGCCAGCAACTGCCGGAACCGTCCCTCCTGCACGAACACCACCATGCCGTGGAAGGCCAGCATGACCGCGAACAGGTCCACGCTGTACTCCACCGAAACCGCGTTGCCGTACAACAGCATGTAGTAGGAGGAGAACGCCGTGAGGGTGGCGGCCAATGCGACCCATCGGCGGGAGGTGATCCGGGCGAGGGAGTGGAAGGCCAGGAGCGCGGCGCCGCTGAACAAGAGCAACATGAGCATTCGGGCGGCGAGGATTTTTGCGGACAGGTCGTTCCCGAAGGGGAGGATGGCGAGTTTGATGAGCGCGTAACCGCCCACGGGAAAGCGGCTGTACAGTTCGTAGGCGGGGGCGCCGCCCGGTCCCGGGCGCAGCCCCGGCGACAACCGGAAACGGTGGTGGGGCGACAGGTTCTCGGCGATGGCCAGGTTCTTCGCCGTATTCCAGTTGGGGCTGCCGGGACGGTAGAAGTACCCCTTGTCCACGTTGCACAGGAACAACGTGGACAGTGCGAGCAGCAGCAACCACAGGGTGAGGCGTTCCGGACGGAGACCGGGAGGCTTCATGGGTGGTCCACCGGTATCTCTGCTTCCCAGCCGCGGTGCCCTTTCCAGCCGGGGTGCCGGAACGGCCGCTGTCCCGTCCTGATGCCGGAGACGGGATAATCGGGAAGTGGAAGAATCGCCATGCACTTCCCCTCGAACAGCACTCCACTGTGCTGGAAGAAGACGGGAAGCCGCTCGAAGCCGTACCGCCGGCGCCCTTCGGGCAGGTCCTTCGGGTCTTCCGGGACCGCCTCCACGAAGACCGTCAATCCCGCGTCCTCCCGGACGCAGGGTTCCTTGACGTGGAACAGCGCATCCTCATCGAGATAGACGTCGAAGTGGGAGCGCGCCGCAGGTTCTCCGGACGCCACCCGTTGGTACGTGGCCCGGTAGAACTCCATGAGGTCGTCGATACCGGCCGAACCATACAGGAACACTCGTTGGTTGCCGGGCGTGAGCAGGGCGTCGCTCTCCACGCGGTCGTGGGTGATGAGGAAGTCCGCGGCGCGGGCGGCGGCTTCCGTGTCCGGGAAGTGCGTCAACGCGCTTCCGGCGCGATGGTACCTCCTGGCGCTTTCCGTGTGGAGGGGGTATGACAGGATGCTTCCGGCGAGGTAGTACCTCCATTCCTGGTGCTTGCTGAACTGCCAGTACCATTCCGGCTCGACGGACCCGAGGACCATGACCACCTTTCCCCGAATGATTTCGCGGATGGCCCCGATTTCGGCCATGGCGGCCTGCTGCGGCTCGACCGCCCGGTCGTCAGGGCGCTGCCAACGATCCATCTGGAAGGCGGAGACCACGAAGGCGAGCAGCGCCGCAACCGCAAGGCCGACTACCGGACCACGCCCCCAGCGCTGGTGGACGTACAGCAGGAGCAGTGAGCAGGACACCAGCGGGACACCCACGTAGTAAAGGGCCTCGTGGTCGTGGGAGTAGTTTGCGACGTTGTGGCGCATGAGCAGGGCCCAGCAAAACCCCGACAGGGCAAGGGTGGCCAGCAGCATGCGGTACCGCCCTGCCAACAGCGGCCTCGCAAGCCGAACGAGGGCCGCGGCTGCTCCGACAGCCATCAGCAACAGCAGGATGTATGCCGACAACTCCGACCCCGAAAGGCCCGGGGCCGAAAGGCCGAGGGAAGGGAACCATCCCGCCGGGTCGACTGCCCGGTGGGTGAGCAGGAACGGAACGGAGGCCACGAAGACGCGAAAGAACTGCTGGCGCAGGAAGCCCGGCCACCACCCCGCCGGGGCGAAGTCCCGATCCAGTCCGGTGCGCCGGAGCATGGACTGGAACGACGGCAGTTCGGTCACCGGGGTCTCGCCTCCGAAGGCGGCGTACTCGTTGGCGAAGTTGAAGGCGAGGAGGGCCGCGCCGAAGAGCAGCGCGGCCAGGCCAAGGGCGGTGTAGCGGCTGCGCAGCACCGCGGCCCCGGCGGAGCGCAGCCGGGGCGCATTTCCGTGCTTCCAGGCCCGGACGGCCTCCCGGGCCAGGCCCAGGAGGATGAAGGGAAGCAGGAAGGCGTACACGTGCCATCCCAGCAGCAGCGCCACGCCGGTCTTGGCCAGCAACTGCCGGAACCGTCCCTCCTGCACGAACACCACCATGCCGTGGAAGGCCAGCATCACCGCGAACAGGTCCATGCTGCCCTCGTTGTAAACCACGTTGGCGTAGAACAGCATGTAGTAGGAGGAGAAGGCCGCGAGGGTGGCGGCCAGTGCGACCCAGCGGCGGGAGGTGATGCGTGCGAGGGCGTGGAACGCCAGGAGCGCAGCACCGCTGAACAACAGCAACATGAGCATGCGGGCGGAGAGGATCTTGGCGGAGAGGTCGTTTCCGAAGGGGAGGATGGCGAGTTTGAGGAGCGCGTAACCGCCCACGGGAAAGCGGCTGTACATCTCGTAGGTGGAGACGCCGCCCGATCCTTGGCGCCGCCCCAGGAACAACCGGAAACGGTGCTCGGGCGACAGGTTCTCGGCCATCGCCATATTCCACGCCGTACTCCAGCTAGGGCCGCCGGGACGGTAGAGGCGCCCCTTGTCCAGGTTGCACAGGAACAACGTGGACAGCGCGAGAAGCAGCAATGGCAGGGTGAGGCGGGCGGAGCCGCGCATGGCGAACCTCGACACCGATCCCATCGAGGACAAGGGCATCTCCAACGTCGGCAATGTACCCGGGGGCAAGGAGCTGCTTCGGCTTCGCTTTCGTCAGGCGCCCTTCGACCGGACGCTCCCATTATATGCGGAGGCGCGTTTCTTCCGCAAACGCCTCGTTGCCGTGTACAACGGCCGCCCGAGTGTGGTAACGTCCCCGCGGACTCGAGACCCAATACCCGGCGCGAGGGAAACCTGCGCCAACACGCCAACAGGGAGGACACCATGATGAAACGTCTCGGCTCGTGGTTCGTTGCCTTGGCCGTCTCCGGCCTCGTCGGGGCTGCCGCCCACACCGCGTTCGCCGCGGGCAAGTTGACCCTGTATTGCAGCCCGCAGATCGAGTGGTGCCAGCTCATGGTCGAGGAGTTCGAGAAAGCCACCGGCGTCAAGGTGGCCATGACGCGCAAGAGCTCCGGCGAGACTTTCGCCCAGATCAAGGCGGAACGCCGGAACCCCAAGGGCGACGTCTGGTGGGGCGGCACCGGCGACCCGCACTTGCAGGCGGCCGAAGAAGGCCTGACGCAGGAGTACCGGTCGCCGCGGCTTCCCGAGTTGCAGGACTGGGCGCGCCGCCAGGCCGAGCAGTCCGGCTACCGCACGGTGGGCATCTATGCCGGCGCGCTGGGCGTCGGCTACAACGGCGAGCTGTTGCAGAAGCACAAGCTGCCGGCGCCGAAATGCTGGCAGGACCTGACCAGGCCCGCCTACAAGGGCCACATCCAGATGGCGAACCCCAACTCCTCGGGCACCGCCTACACCACCCTCGCCACCATCATCCAGGTCTTCGGCGAGGACGCGGGGTTCGAGTTCATGAAGGGCCTGCACCGGAACATCAACCAGTACACCAAGTCGGGCTCGGCCCCCATCAAGGCGTCGGCCCGGGGCGAGACCACGATGGGCATCGTCTTCCAGCACGACATGGTGACCCAGGCGGTCAAGGGCTTCCCCATCGAGATCGTCTCGCCCTGCGAGGGCACCGGCTACGAGATCGGTTCGGTGAGCGTCATCGAGGGCGCTCGCAACCCGGAGAACGCCAGGAAGTGGGTCGATTTCGCCCTCGACCCGAAGATCCAGACCATGGCGGCCCAGGCCAGGGCCTACCAGGTGCCGTCCCACTCCGGCGCCTCGCCGCCGCCGCAGGCGCCGGACCTGAGCCAGATCAAGCTCATCGACTACGACTTCAAGAAATACGGGTCGTCGGCCGAACGGCGGCGGCTGTTGAAGAAATGGGACGACGAGGTCTATACACTGCCGCGTTGAGCGGCTGACGCATGGGCCCGATGAATCGGCCCGCGGCGCTCTGGCTTGCCGCGGGATGGGGCGGCTTTGCGCTCCTCCCGTGGTACGGCGTGGAAGACGGGTTCTGGTCCTTCGCCTGGCTGTCCGAGTACCCGCCCGGGGCCGACGACGCCCCGGGCCTGCTGCAGGTCCTGCTGGCCGGCCGCTGGTGGCTGGCGCCGCTGGTGCTGCCGCTGGCGGCGCCCTTGGCGGTGCTTTGGCGCCGGCGCGCCGACCCGCTCTTCAGCGCGGTCCTGCTGGCCGCGGGCAGCCTCGGCGCGTTCTACCTGCTGGCCCAGGGCTTCGCCATCGGCATCCGCGGCTGGGAATACCCTTTTCTCGAAGGGCTCTTCGGCCCCCTCGGCGACCGCCAGTTCGGCATGGGCTACGGCGCCCTGCTGGTATCGGCATCCTTCCTCTTCCTGTTCGCACAGGGGATCGCCGCCCGCGGGGCGGTCAACGGCGACGGTTTCGTGGTGGGCTCCATCGCCTTGGTGGTCGCCCTCGTGGCCGCCTTCATCTTCTTCCCCGTGGTCCGCATCCTGGCCAGCGCCTTCCAGGACAACGACTACCACTTCGCGCCCTACCTCTTCGTCGAGAAGCTGTTCAGCCGCGACATCTGGGGCCTGGGCTGCCTGGCCGCCAACGTCAACTGCGGCGTCGCCTGGAACTCCCTGTGGATGGCCATCCTGGTGGGCGCCAGCACCACGGTCCTGGGCCTGGCTTTCGCCCTGCTGGCGACCCGGACCGGCTTCCAGGCCAAGAGGCTGCTGCGCACCCTCACCGTCTTGCCCATCATCACCCCGCCCTTCGTCATCGGTCTCGCCATCATCCTGCTGTTCGGCGCGTCGGGCACGGTGACCCTGGCCATCGAAGCGGTCACCGGGGCGACGCCGGGGCGCTACATCTACGGACTGCCCGGCATCTGGCTGGCCCAGACCCTGGCCTTCACGCCCATCGCGTTCCTGGTCCTCATCGGTGTGGTGGAGGGCGTGAGCCCCTCCATGGAAGAGGCGGCGCAGACCCTGCGCGCCGACGACTGGCGCACGTTCACCACCGTCTCGTTGCCCCTGATGCGCCCGGGACTGGCCAACGCCTTCCTGGTGGGCTTCATCGAAAGCCTGGCCGATTTCGGCAACCCCCTGGTCCTGGGCGGCAACTTCGACGTCTTGTCCACCGCCATCTTCTTCGCCATCGTCGGGGCCCAGAACGACCAGGGCCGGGCCGCGGTCCTGGCCATCGTCCTCCTGGCCTTCACCCTGTCCGCGTTCTGGGCCCAGCGCCGCTGGCTGGGGCGCAAGTCCTACGCCACGGTCACCGGCAAGGGCGACGCCGGCCTGCACGTCCCCCTGCCCCGGCGCGTGACTTGGCTCGTTTACGGCTCGGCCCTGCCCTGGGCCGGCCTCACCGCGGTCATCTACTGCATGATCCTGTTCGGCGGTTTCGTGGAGCTCTGGGGCCGGGACCACAGCCTCACCCTGCGCCACTACGCCGACGCCTTTTCCGTCACCACCGGGGCCGGCGGACTGGTCTGGTCCGGCGCCGCCTGGAACTCCTTCTGGACCACCCTCTCCATCTCCGCCGTTTCCGCCCCGCTGACCGCGGCGGTGGGGCTGCTGACCGCCTACCTGCTGATTCGGCAGAAGTTCGCCGGGCAGCACGCCTTCGAGTTCGGCACCCTGTTGAGCTTCGCGATACCCGGCACCGTCATCGGGGTCGGCTACATCCTCGCCTTCAACGTGCCGCCCATGGAGCTCACCGGCACCGGCGTCATACTGGTCATCTGCTTCATCTTCCGCAACATGCCGGTGGGCGTGCGCGCCGGCGTCGCCGCCATGACCCAGATCGACAAGAGCCTGGACGAGGCGTCGTTGACCCTGGGGGCCAGTTCCTTCGCCACCGTCCGCAAAGTGGTCCTGCCGCTCCTGCGCCCGGCGGTGGTGGCCGCCCTGGTCTTCAGCTTCGTCCGCGCCATGACCGCCATCAGCGCGGTGATCTTCCTGGTCAGCGCCAACTACGACATGGCGACTTCCTACATCATCGGACGGGTGGAGAACGGCGATTACGGACTCGCCATCGCCTACAGCTCGGTCCTGATCGTGGTCATGGTGGCGGTGATCCTGCTGGTCCAACTGGCGGTGGGCGAACGGCGCATGGGCCGCAGGACAGGCGCCGTGAACGCGGCCGTCCACGGCGCGGGGGGAGCCGCGGCGTGAGCATCGAGGGGCAGGCCGCGGCGGTCCGGTTCCACGACGTCAGCAAGCACTACGGACCGGTGGTGGCCGTCAACCGGGTCTCCTTCGAGGTTCGCGCCGGCGACCTGGTGACCCTGCTGGGACCCAGCGGCTGCGGCAAGACCACGACGCTCCGCCTCGTTGCCGGCCTGGAGATGCCCACATCCGGCAGCATCCATATCGGCGGCGACGACGTCTCCCGCCTGCCGGCCAGTGCGCGGGACGTCTCCATGGTGTTCCAGTCCTATGCCCTGTTCCCGCACATGACCGTGCTCGAGAACGTCTCCTACGGCCTCTCGGTCAGCGGCGTCGCCAAGGCGGAGAGGCGGGAGCGGGCCGAAGAGGGCCTCGGGCTGGTGGGGCTCTCCGGCTACGGCGCGCGCCTGCCCAGCGAGCTTTCCGGCGGCCAGCAACAGCGGGTGGCGGTGGCCCGCGCCCTGGTCCTCGAACCGACCGTGCTGCTGTTCGACGAGCCCCTCTCCAACCTCGACGCCAAGCTGCGCCGCCGGGTCCGCGAGGAGATCCGGGAGTTGCAGCAGACCCTCGGCTTGACCACGGTTTACGTCACCCACGACCAGGAGGAGGCGCTGGCGGTATCGGACCGGATCATCGTGATGGGCAACGCCGAGGTCGCACAGGAAGGCGCGCCGAGGGAACTCTACGAAGCGCCCCGCAACCTCTTCGTCGCCGACTTCATCGGCGACGCCAACGTGGTCGATGCCGAGCTGGTGCGCCGCGAGGGCGACCGCGCAACCGTCCGCGTCGGCCGCGGGGTGGAGCTCCGTCTGCCGCACCGGGGCCTGCCCGCGGGTCCGGTCAAGCTCGCGGTCCGGCCGGAAGCGGTGATCCTCGAAGCGGGCGAACCGGAGGGCGGACTCGCGGGAACGGTGTCGAAGGGCACCTACGTGGGCAGCCACGTGGAATACACCCTCGACACCGACCTCGGCGAGATCTTCGCGGCCGACTACCAGTTCGACGCGCTGGTCCCCCCGGGGTCCCGCGTGCGGATCGCCTTTCGCGACCGCGGCGTCATGCTGCTCGAGGAGCAGACTTAGGGATGGACTCCAACCATACGGATGATCGGGGGCTGGACCGGCGCTTCCGGGCGGCGAAGGAGATCGCGCACGAAGCGGGGCGGGCGGCGCTGGCGTACTTTCGCAACCCGGAGGGGCTGGAGGTGGTCTCCAAGGGTCCGCAGGACTTCGCCAGCCAGGCCGACGGCGCCGTCGAGACCCTCATCCGGGACCGCGTCCACGAGCTCTTTCCGGACGACGGGTTCCTGGGCGAGGAGGGGGGCGCGGCGTTCGACGGCCGCCATGCAGGCGGCGTCTGGGTGGTGGATCCCATCGACGGGACCGCGAACTTCGTCAACCGGACGCCGGTCTGGTGCGTTTCCATCGCCTACGTGCGACAGGGCCGAACCGAAGTCGGCGTCGTTTACGACCCGAACGCGGACGAGGTCTTCGCAGCGCGCCGGGGCAAGGGCGCCTTCTGCGGCGGGACGCCCATGTGGTGCAGCGCGGCCCACAGCTTGGCCCAGGGCGCCGTGGGCGTCGGCTATTCGACCCGGACCTCGGCGGGACCCGCGGTGGAGAGCATCCGCCGCCTGTTGGAAGCGGGCGGCATGTACCAGCGCAGCGGTTCCGGCGCCCTGATGCTGGCCTACGTGGCCGCCGGCCGTCTGCTCGGCTACCTGGAGGCGCACATCAACGCCTGGGACTGCCTGGCCGGGATATTGCTGGTGGAAGAGGCCGGGGGCTGGACCAACGACTTCCTCGCAAACGACGGCCTGCTGCACGGCAACCCCGTCCTTGCCGCGGCGCCGGGGGTCGCGGACGCCTTGCGCACGGTGGCCGCCTTCGACCCGGGGACGACCCGCGCGGCCCTGCCCGCAAAAGCGCCGCCGGGTTCGTGATCCCGTCGGCGGGACACCGAACCGGAAGCGGCGCTTCGGGATCCACCCCGCCGTACCTTGGCCGCAAGACCCCGCCCGCTCGAAAGCCGGAAGAGCGCTGGAAGGAACATCCGAACAATCGAGACATCCGGGATGGACTCCCGTTTCCCTCATCCTGACGCCCCATCCCCGTTGGTCCTGAGCGTAGCGTAGCGAAGTCCTCCGTTCATCCTGAGCGTAGCGTAGCGAAGTCCTCCGTTCATCCTGAGCGTAGCGTAGCGAAGTCGAAGGACGCGCTCATGCCCCCTGTCCGGATCGTTCAGAGGTTCCCGAAATCCATCCGGTACAGCATCCAGTACACGACCACGCCGGTCACGGACACGTACAACCACAGCGGCAGGGTCCATCGCGCAATGGCCCGGTGCCGGTCGAACCGCCGGCGCAGCGCCCGCGTGACGGTGACCAGGACCAGGGGGACGATGGCGGTGGCGAGGACCGTGTGGGACACGAGCACCGCGAAATAGACGGGCCGGGTCCAGCCCTGGCCCTGGAAACGGACGGAACCCACGCTGAAGTGGTAGATGAGGTAGGAGACCAGGAACAGCGCCGAGCTGCCCAACGCGGCCAGCATGCAGCGCCGGTGCGCGTCCATGCGGCGGCGGCGGACGAACAGGTAGCCGGCCAGGAGAAGGAGCGCGCTGACCGAGTTGAGCAGCGCGTTCAGGTGGGGGAGTGACGTGACGGGGATCAACGGAAACGTGGTCCGCGGCCGGGACCCGTCCGGCCGGGCGAACCGCAACGAAAGGCGGGGAGGGCCGTTTCCCGGCGCATCCCCCGGGCGGGTTCCGAACCCGCCCGGGCCTGCGGTCCTGGGACCCGCGCCATCAGACGAGCTCCGGGATGAGCATGAAGATCAGGAACACGCACAGGATCACCGGGATCACGGCGATCCACCAGATGGTGACCCGCTCGAACTTGAGGTGCATGAAGTAGATCGCCACCAGCGCCGCCTTCACCACCGCCAGCAGCACCAGTGAGACGAGGATGACCCACTTGGGCACCGGCAGGTAGATCACCCCCACCTCCACCACGGTGAGGGCGAAGAGCCAGCCGAACACGGCCAGGTAGTTGGGGTCCGCGTGGGTTTCCTTGTGGATTGCTGTGTCTGTCATGGCTGGTTCTCCGTATCGTTACAAGAGGTACACGAAGGTGAAGATGAGGATCCACACGAGATCGACGAAATGCCAGTAGAGGCCGGCGATCTCCACCACCGAAGCGTTGTCCGCATGGATGCGGCCGGTCAGCCCGCCCACGAGGACCACCGCGAGGTAAACGACCCCGCCGAACACGTGCATGCCGTGGAATCCCGTCATGATGTAGAAGGTGTCGCCGAACACCGGCGAGCCGAAGGCGTTCTCCGACATGGTCACGCCCTCGTGGATCAGGTGCGTCCATTCGTACGCCTGCAACCCGAGGAAGGCCGCCCCGCCGAGGACCGTGAGCGACAGGAACTTGACGAACTCCTGCCGGTTGCCGCGCTTGATGCCGGACAGGGCCAACACCATGGTGACGCTGCTGCAAATGAGCAGGAAGGTCATGGCCGCGGTCAGGTTGATGCCGAGGACCTCCGCGGCCACGGGCCAGTTGTCCGAGGCCATGCGCATGATGCCGAAGGTCACGATCAGCGTGCCGAAGGTCATGGCGTCGCCGGCAAGGAAGATCCACATCCCCAGCTTGCCCCAGCTCTCCGGCGTGAGGGGAGACTCCGCGGGCTCGGCGCCGGGATGTAACGTGGCTGCGTCGCTCATCTGACGTTCTCCTTTTCCGACCAGGGGAATCCGGTCCTGCCGGTCTCCCTCAATACAGGTACACGAGGCCGTAGAGCACCGGCCACAGGACCACCACGAAGGTCCAGTACATGGCGCAGGTCTCGACCCCCACCGTGGGGCCCGAGGCAAAGCGCCCCCGCCGGGCGAGGGTCCAGACCACGCCCACCCACACCAGCGCTCCCAGCACGTGGAGCCCGTGCAACCCGATCAGCGCGTAGAAAGTGGAACCGTAGAGGCCGCTCCACAGGGTCAGGCCGAACCCGATCAACCGGACCCACTCGTAACCCTGTATGGCGAGGAACAGCGTCCCCAGCGCCGCGGCGGCGAGCAGCCAGCCCGACAACCGCGCCTGCTCCCGCACACGGGCCGCCAGCGACGCCCGCCGCATGGCGGCGCCGCTCAGCAGCAGCACCAGGGTGTTGAACCCCGTGATCCACACCGGCAGCCGCGGCTGCGACGGCGGCGGCCACACCTCGCTGCTCAGGCGCAGCACCAGGAACGCGCCGATGAGCCCGGCGAAGAACATCACCTCCGCGGCGATGAACATCATCAGGCCCAGCCTCGCGTTGCTGGCGGCCGGCTCCGGGCGGGAGGGCGGCGGGGGGCCTTCGCCGAAGGCCGGCGCAAGCTCGACGCCCCGGTCTTCGTCGTCCGTGAGTATCCTTGCCGCGGATTCCCTTGCCATGTCCGATGGTCCGATGCCGGGCCCGCTAGTAAGCCACCAGGAAGACCACGGTGGCGAGGATATAGCCCGCCGCCACGGCCCCGATGGTGAGCCCCAGGCGCGCGTTCCTTGCGGACGCCGATGGATTCCGTGACCCCATGTCAGACCGGTATCCTGTCCAGGGCCATGACGACGAAGAGCAGCGGCAGGTAGAGCAGCGAGGCGAAGAGCAGGCGCCGGGCGCTGGCCGCGGACCTCAGCGCCGCCAACCGGAGGGAGGAAACCAGGAACGCGGCGCCCAACAGGATGGCCGCGACGTAATAGACCGCACCGGCGAAACCCAGGAGCGTGGGCATCAGGCTCACCGCCAGCAACGCCAGGCAATGGCAGACCGCCTGTATGCCCGTGCTCTTCCCCTCCCGGTCCACCACCGGCAGGAACCGGATGCCCGCGGCCAGGAAGTCCTCGCGGTAGAGCCGGGCGATGGCGAGGTTGTGGGGGATCTGCCACAGGTAGAGTATCCCGAACAGTATCCCGGCCTCCTGGCCGAGGGCGCCCTGGGCCGCGGTCCAGCCCACCACCGGAGGGAGCGCCCCGGGCACGGCGCCCACCACGCTGCACAGGGAGGACACCTGCTTCAAGGGCGTGTACAGGAACAGGTAGGTGACCGAGATGACCGCGGTCAGCAGCGCGCTCAGGACGTTGACCGCGGCCGCCAGCAACAACAGTCCGCCGGCCAGGAGTAGGCTTCCGAACAGGACGCACTCCAGCGGCTGGACCCTCCCCTCGGGGATGGGCCGGCGCCGGGTGCGTTCCATGGCGGCGTCGATGTCGCGTTCCAAAGCCTGGTTGAGGGCGAGGGTCCCCCCCGCGGCCAAGGCCGTGCCGAGCAGCGCGTGCAACAGCGCGAGGTAGTCCGGAAGGGACTCGGAGCCCAGGTAGAAACCCACCAGGGTGGTCATCAGGACCATCAGCACGAGCCTCGGCTTGGTGAGCTCCAGGTAGTCCATGAGCCGCCGGACGTGGGCGGAGCCCACCGCGCAGGTCTCGGTTCGAAGGGTCACGCCGGCACCCTCCCGGGCGCTGCGCCCCCCGGCGCGGGCAGGCGGCCGGCGCCGAACAGGCGGAACGCCCACAACGCGGCCACCACGCTCGAGGCCAGCAGCAGCGCTCCCACCACCACGTGGCCGGCGGTCAGGGCCACCGTCACGTCGGGCCGCCACGCCGCTCCCCACGACAGGAAACGAGCCGCATAGGAGCCGGCGCCCAGCGCGAGCTGCGCCGCCAGCAGCACCCCCAGCAACGCCGCCAGGGAGCGGAAGACCGGCGCTTCGTCACCGAGTCGGAGCGCCTTCACCCACAGCAGACCCGTCTGGACCGTCACCGCCAGCGCCATCAGCACGTGCGGGGCCACCCCGGCGCCGGTGTGGCGCACGAAGGCCCCGAGCAGGCTCTGCACGTAGATCAGCAGCGCGGCGGCGAGGCAGAACCACGGGAACGAGGCCCCGACCGGGTCCGCGGGCACGGGCCGGGCCGACCGCCAGCCGCGGGAGGTGAACAGCGCCAGGGCCGCCATGAGGCCGAAGAACGCCTGGGCCAGCGCCGCGTGGACGATGGCGAAGTCCGCTTGCAGCCACACCACCCGGAGTCCTCCCACCACGCCCTGGACCGTCACCAGCACCAGCGCCGCGGCCCCGGTCCGGCGGACCCAGGCCCGAGGCTCCTTCCACCACAGGCACGCCGCCAGCGCCAGCGTCAGCAGGCCCACGCCGGACGCCACCAGGCGATGGCTGTGCTCGTAGAATACGCCGTCCACCATTCGCGCCCACGGGAACAGGAACATGTTGTGGCCGAAGGTCGTGGGCCAGTCCGGAACCGCGAGCCCCGCGCCCTTGCTCGTGACCAGGGCGCCCACGAACAGCAGGAACAGGGTGGCGCCGGCCGTGGTCAGCGCCAACCGATGGAGCCAGGCGTCGGCCATCCCCCCGGGCCTCGGCCTCAATGCCCCGCGGCAGCCGCGGCGCCGAGCGGTCGGTCCTGGGGCAGCCAGTCTTCCTGCGCCTCCGGGGAGCTGTATTCATAGGGGCCGCGGTAAACCTGCGGCAGGGCCGCGAAGTTCCCGTGGGGCGGCGGCGAGGGCGCCGACCACTCCAGGGTGTTGGCCTCCCAGGGGTTGTCCGACGCCTTCTCGCCGGCGAAGAGGCTCCAGAGGAAGTTCACGAGGAAGGGCACCTGGGACGCCGCGAGGCAGAACGCGCTGACGGTGATGAACACGTTCATGTCCGCGAACTGCTCCAGGTACTCGTACTGCATGGGGTTGTAGATACGGCGGATGTGCCCTCCCACGCCCAGGAAGTGCATGGGGAAGAACGTGAGGTTGAAGAACACGTAGGTGCCCACGAAATGCACCACGCCCCAGGTCTTGCTCATGGTGCGCCCGAACATCTTGGGGAACCAGAAGTAGATGGCGGCGAACATGGCGAAGATGATCCCCGCCACCACGTAGTGGAAGTGCGCCACGATGAAGTAGGTGTCGTGGATGAAGATGTCCACCGGGGTGGACGCCATGAAGATGCCGCTGAGTCCTCCGATGACGAAGTTCGACACGAAGCCGATGGCGAACAGCAGCGGCACCGTGAACCGGATGGAGCCGCCCCAGAGGGTGCCCAGCCAGTTGAAGGTCTTGATGGCCGAGGGCACCGCGATGACCATGGTGGTGAGCATGAACGCGGTTCCCAGCAACGGGTTCATGCCGCTCACGAACATGTGGTGGCCCCAGACGATCCAGGAGAGGAAGGCGATGGCGATCATGGAGAAGGCCATGGCCCGGTACCCGAAGATGGGCTTGCGCGAGAACACCGAGAGGATGTCGGAGGTGACCCCCATGGCGGGAAGCACCAGGATATAGACCTCCGGGTGGCCGAAGAACCAGAACAGGTGCTGCCACAGGAGCGGCATCCCGCCCGCGGGCACGAAGAAGTTGGTGGCGAAGACCCGGTCGAAGAAGAGCATCCCCAGGGCCGCGGTGAGCACCGGCAGGGCCAGCAGCAACAGGATGGCGGTGATGAACAGGGACCAGATGGAGAGGGGCATGCGGAAGTAGGTCATGCCCGGCGCCCTCATGTTGACCACCGTGGTGATGTAGTTGATGGAGCCCATCAGCGAGGAGAAGGCCAGCACGAACAGGCTCAGGACCCACAGGTTGATGCCCCAGTTGACCCCCGTGAAGACCGCGGCGCCGGAAAGGGGCGTATAGGACGTCCAGCCCGCGGCCGCGGCCCCGCCGATGACGAAGAAGCTCGCCAGCATGATGACGCCGGACACCGCGCCCACCCAGAAGGACAGCATGTTGAGCAACGGGAACGCCATGTCCCGGGCGCCGATCATGATGGGGATCAGGAAGTTGCCGAAGCCGCCCACCATGACGGGCATCACCACGAAGAAGATCATGATGGTGGCGTGCATGGTGAACAGCATGTTGTAGGTCTGGGGCGGGATGATCCCTTCGTACATGGTGGGCTCGGGCACCCACCCCATGCCGGGCACCTCGGTCTCCGGCCATGCGAGCTGCCAGCGGATCAGCATGGCGAGAAGGCCGCCGATGAGGAGCATGAACAGCCCCAGGAAGAGGAACTGCCGCCCGATCATCTTGTGATCGGTCGAAAAGACGTAGGTCGCCCAGAAGCCCGACGGTCCGTGGGCCTCGTGGCCGGCGTGGGCGGATGCCGCTGCTTCGCTCATCCTCGATGTTCCTCCTGTGCCCTCGGAGACGCGGCCTTCCGGAAGGTCGGCCGCGGCCGGGTCAACCCTGCCCGGCGTTCTCCTCGAGGAATTTCTCGTAGTCTTCGGGCGTGTGCACGAACACCCACCCGAGCATCCCCGAATGGCCGAAGCCGCACAACTCCGCGCAGGGGAGCTCGTACCTGCCGGGCTTCGTGGCCTCGAACCAGACCAGGATGTCGCGCCCGGGGACGGCGTCCTGCTTGACCCGGAAGTTCGGGACGAAGAAGCTGTGGATCACGTCCGACGCCGTAAGCTGCACGTGCACCACCTTGTCCACGGGCACGTGCAGCTCGTTCTCGATCTTCACGTCGTCCTCGGTGTCCAGCTTGCCGTCTCGTCCCGGATGGACCACGTCCCAGTTGAACTGCTTCCCCACCACCTTGACCTCGTACTCGGCCGGCGGAGCGTAGATCTTGATCTCGCCCCAGGTGGAGATGCTCATGAACGAGAGCATGAGCAGGATCACCGCGGGGATGACCGTCCAGGTGACCTCCAGGGCGGTGTTGCCGTGGGAATAGACGGCCTTGCGCCCCTCCCTCTGCCGGTACATCACGAGGAAGAGGACCATCAGCACGGTGACGGCGATCAGCGCCGCGCCGGTGATGTAGTAGATGAGGTAGAACAGGTAGTCGATCTGGGCACCGTAGGTCGATACGTTCTCCGGGAGCCAGCGCATCATGGCAAGTTCGAGAACCTCCTCGTGGGATGGTCCCCTTTGCTAACACAACCGCCTTGACGTATCAAGGGCGAAGGAATCCGTCGAGAAACCCCGCGGTCCCTGCTATATCCGCGGAGCGGCGGCGGTCCGGAAGGGAAACGGGTGCAAGGGTGCAAGTCTTCGTGCCGTGGGTCCACATACTGTCCTTCAGCGTCTGGCTGGGCGCCAACGTGTTCGTCCTGGGCATCCTCCTGCCGGCAAGCCGCCGGTTGCCGGCGGAGGCGCGCCGGGACCTCCTGCGGAGGGCCGGCCGGGGCCTGAACCGGGTGGCGGCGGCCGCGGCGCCCCTGGCCATACTGTCCGGGGTGGGAGGGCTGCTGCTGCCGGGGGCCCCTTCCCCGCTGGCCGCGGGCTCCGGCAGCCTGCTCGCGCTGGGCGCCAAGTCCGTCCTGACCGCGGTCATGGCGCTGCACCACGCGCTCCAGGCGTTCCGGTACGACCCGGCGCCGGAAGGCCCCCCGGACGGCCCGGCCCGGAACCCGTGGCTGCGCCTGCTGGCGGCCAACGTGGCCCTGGGGACCGTCGTGTTCCTCCTGGGCCTCTACCTCGACCGGACGGCCGTGTGACTTGGCGGGGACAGGATCGAGAAAGGCAGGCGCCATGAAGCAACGGATCGAGGACGCGCTGGTCGTTACCATGAACGAGCGGGACGAGGTGATCGAGCACGGCTCCCTGGTCATCGACGGCGACCGCCTGGAGTACGTGGGGCCGTCTTCCGGCTGTCCCCGGGAAGAAGGCCACCGGGTCATCGACGGCAGCGGCTTCATCGCCATCCCCGGCCTCGTGAACGCCCACTGCCATTCCCCGGCCAACGTCTTCCGCGGCCTGATGCCCGCGCGGCCCCTGGAGATCTGGCGCGCCTACTGGCGCGCGGCGCTGCGCGCCTGCAGCGACGACCTGTTCTACGCCAGCGCCATCCTCGGAGCCATGGAGATGCTCAAGACCGGCTGCACCACCATGCTGGACCATTTCTTCGGCAACCGGGACAGCCGCTTCACCGGCGCCGGGGAAGCGGTCCGCGCCATGCGGGACCTGGGGTTGCGCCACGTGGTGGCCCTGACCGTGAGCGACCGGCCCTACGAGGAAACCATCCCCCTGGACGCGCCGGAGGGAGACGCCCGCGGCGAAGTGGGCCGGATGACCCGGGCCGAGACCGGGGACGCCCGCGGCTGGCTGGACGAGATCGAGGAGTTCATCGCGGAACTGCACGACCCCCGGGGGTTGACCACCTGCTGTCCGGGACCCTCCGCGGTCCAGCGCTGCACCGACGAGCTGCTCCGGGGGGCTTCGGCCATCGCCGACCGATGCGGGGTCCCGCTCCACATCCACCTCGCCGAGTCCCGCTCCCAGGCGCTCATGGGGCCGAGGCTCTACGGGACCTCGCTGCTGAAGCACCTGGACGACCTCGGCCTGGTGACGCCGAACCTCTCCGCCGCCCACTCCGTGTGGATCGACGAGGAAGACGTGGAGATCATGGTGAGGCGGGGGGCGACGCCGGTGCACAACCCGGCCAGCAACCTGCGGTTGGGCAGCGGGCTGGCGCCCATACCGGACTTCCTGGCCGCGGGCGGCCGGGTGGCCCTGGGCGCCGACGGGGCCTGCTCCAACGACAACCAGAACCTGTTCGACGCCATGAGGCTCGCGGCCCTGGTCCACAACACCCGGGACCACGATTTCCACCGCTGGGTCACCGCGCGCCAGGCCATGTCCATGGCCACCCGATGGGGCGCCCGGGCCTTCGGCCTGGACTGCGGCGCGCTGGAGCCGGGCCGCCTCGCGGACGTGGTCCTGCTGAACCGCAGGACGCCGGCGTTCACGCCGTTGAACGACGTCACCGCCCAGCTCGTGTTCTGCGAGAACGGCGGCTCGGTGGACACGGTGCTGGTCAACGGCGAGGTCGTGGTGGCAGGGGGCCGGCTCCGGAAGATGGACGAGGAGGCGGTGATGGCGGAGGTCAACCGGCTCTACGAGCCGCTGCGGCCCGTGGTCGCAAGGGAGATGCGGGACGCCGCGGTCATGGAGCCGTCCCTTTCGGAAATGTACTTCCGCGTATGCGAGACGCCCTGATCCACTGGGCTCGAAACCGGCCCCCACGCCTTGCCCTGCCGTTGCTGCTGCTCGCGCTGTCCACGTTGTTCCTGTACGGCGTGGACAAGGCACGTTTCTACCGTCCCGGCGCCCATGACGGGATTTCCTCCATAAACCTGGCCGTCGCCGAGAACCTGTCCCCCGACCACGGTTTCCGGTTGTTCACGGAGTTGCGCGCGAGACCGGGCGGCGCCCCGAAATACCGGATGTACAGCCGCTTTCCCGTCGGCGGTTACGCCATCCTCAAGCTCGCCATCCTCCCCTTCGGAAACGACCTCTCCGCAAAGATCCTGGCCGCCCGCATCCTCATGCTGCTCCTGTTCAGCGCCGCCGCGGTCCTCGCCTTCCACTCCCTCGCACGCATCACCTCCCGCCCCTGGGTCGCACTGGCAGCCACCTCGATGGCCTTCTCCTCCTACTACATGCTGTTCTACGGCGACGCGGTTTCCAACGAGTACGGCATGGGCCTGTTCGCGGTCATGCTGGCCTTCCACGGCATGACCGTCTTCGTGCAGGAGGGACGGTTCCGGCAGTTGCTGGCCAAGACCGGCGTGGCGCTGCTGCTGGGCTGGCACGTGTACGCCTTCCTGCTTCCCTTCATCCTCCTGGGTCTTGCCCGGGAAGCCCTTCGGGCATGGAAGCACGGAACTGCGCCCCGGCTCCGTTTGCGCTCCGTTGCAGCTGCAGTGCTGCGCAGCCGCTACACCGCCCTGGGCTTGGCCGCGCTGCTGTTCGGAGCAGCCCTCCTCGCCTTCAACTTCGCCAACGAGTACGCCGCCCTCGGAGGCGAGACCCCGGTGACCGAACTGCCATCGGTCCAGTCCATGCTCAGGCGCACCGGACTGGACCGGGACTTCGCCCCGGTGGGTTGGTGGCCGGACTTCCTGCGCCAGCAGTTCTTTCGCGTCTGCGTGGCCTCCGTTCCGTTCCTGCTCACCCACCGGGCAGTCGATCCGGCGGGGTGGTTCCTCGACCTCGGCCTTTCGGCCCCGGGCATCTCGGGGCCGGAGTTGTCGGTATACATCCTGGCGTTGCTCCTGGCCGTGGGAGCAGCCGCGGCCCTCGTTCGCCTTGCGAGGCCGCTGCTGGAAGGGCGGCAACGCCTCCTGCTGGCCGCCCTTGCCCTGTCCGGGTTCTGCTGGGCCCTGCCCATGCGCCACAATTCCGTACACCATAACCACGACGCCCTGTACTACGTGGGCGTCCCGCTGGCGCTCTACTCGCTGCTCCTGCTGTACTTCCGCGAGCGATGGGGGTCTCGTCCGGCAGTCGGCCTTGCCGCCGCGGCCCTGCTCGCCTTCGCGGCCTCCGCCTTCCAGATGGACCAACGATGGGGACCGGACCCACGGGCGGCCGAACTCCAGCAGACCGCCATGGCCGAACTCGGAGCCATCCGCGAAACCACCCGGAGGAAGGTGGTCCTGGTGCTCGAGTCCGTGCAGCCGGAATGGTCCACGCAGGCCACACGGCCGCGCCACGCATGGAAATACTACCTCGCCGGAAGCGTCCTGACGCACTCCCCCGACGTGGAAGCCGCCGCCCGCAGCGCGGACTTCCTCGTCACCCGCGACCGCGTGGAGAGCCGCGCCCTGCTCACCCCCGACAACCAACGGGTGTTCCTGTACGACGCCGCGGGTATCGACGACCTGGTGGAGTCGTACCGGGCCGCGTACCAACGGGTCGTGTCCTCCGGAGACCCCGCAGCGCACTCCCGCTTCGACGTCTATCTCGGTGACCACACGCTGGCCTACGTCAAGCAGCCCTGCGTCCGGGAGGACGTCGGGGACTGGATCTTCGTGGATGCGGTCCCGGAAGACCTGCGCAGACTGCGCCGGCGCTACGGCTCCGGCGACCTCGACTTCCGGTTCCGCAAGCGCCTCACGCTGTTCGACGGGAAGTGCATCGCCGTCCTTTCACTCCCCGACTATCCCCTCTCCGTCATCCGGACGGGACTGTACTTCTCCGAACCGTTCTCCTACGGGATCCGGAGCCGGATCGAGGGCTGGACCGCGGAGATACCGGTGGGCGGACACGGCCGCGGGTCCGTCAGAGCGTGGCCACGGGACAGCCGCCCCGGCTCCGGATGAAACGCGGCAGGCCGTGCCGTTGGGCGTGCATGAAGCTCAGCCACATCCGGGAACCCCGGCCCGAGCATCGCGGCAGGGCCAGGAGATGGTCCCGATGCTCGGGGAACAGGCAACCGGACTCGACGGTTGCGGCGGTCTCGAAACCGGCTTTCCGGGCGAGCGCGGCTTCGCGTGGTCCGCAAGCGCCGTAGGGATAGGCGAAGTGACGGATCGGGCTTCCGCAGACGTCCTCGAGCCATGCCTTGTTGTCGGCCATTTCACGGTACGCCTGCGGCTCACCCAGACTCGTCAACTCGGGATGGCTCGTGGTATGGCCGCCGATGGTCGCCAGCGGGTGGCGGCCGAGCGCGCGCAGTTGCTCCCGGGACAGTCCAGCCTCCCTGGCCGCGGCGCCCATGGACACGCCGTAACGATCGAAGACCCGGCGCAGCAGCGGCGCGCGCCGTTCCATGTCCGCGGCCACCCAGTCGGTCACTTGCGCCACGGCTCTACGCTTTTCCTCCAGGGACGCGGCGGTGAACGCCCTCCCCATGGGCGCCGCGTCAACCCTATCGTTGTCCCGGAACAGGCGCTCCAACCCGAGCCACCACGGATAGCCGCCGCCGTCCACCAGGTCCGTCGTGACATATACAGTGAACGGCGCGTCGAACCTTTCCAGTACGGGCAGGGCGCAGGTGACGTTGTCGGCATACCCGTCGTCGAAGGCGACCACGACGAAACGCCGCCCGGAGGGACGGGGGCCGGGGTCCCGGATGCGCTCCACCGCGGCGTCCATGGAGACCACCCGGACGCCGGCCTTGCGCACCGACGCCAACCAGGCCTCCAGGAACCCGGCGCTGACGTACAACTCCCGGTCCAGATGGACGGACACGTCGGGCGCCACGCGGTGGAAAGCGAAGATGGCCCCGATGCCGGCGTAACGGCGGCCGACGGCGGCAGAAAGGCCGCTGCGATAGAGCAACTCCCATGCAGGTCGGAAGTCCAGGCAACCCATGCGTTCATCCCAAGCTCGACGGCGCGCCCCACGCGGTCATTCCCGCGGACTCCACCCTGTCATTCCCGCGAAAGCCCACCGGAAACCCTGAACGATTGCCCCCGTTCGTCCTGAGCGTAGCGAAGCGAAGTCGAAGGACGCGCTTTCCCATGGGGAGAGGCGCCTCAAGCCGGGATTGATCGGAGGTTCCAAAGTACGTTTCGGCTGCGGCCGTCAGATTCGTGTGGTTCGCTGCCGTCATCGTCTCCTTTGTTGCCGAGCACGGCCTGACATGCAAGCACTGCGCATGTCCTCGCCCTCACCCTGACCCTCTTCCAGGGGAAGAGCGCGTCCTTCGACTTCGCTTCGCTACGCTCAGGACGAACGGGGGTGGGAGTCCATCACTCTCTCCCGCCCTTCATTGGCCTCAACGGGGCGATCACGTGTAAGCCATGTTCCCGGTTTCTTTTGTAAACCATGTCCGGCTTGCACGGGAGACGGACTCGACGCGCCGGGGCGTTCGATGGTAATTCGGGAGGACGCTCGACAGGGTCGTTCCGATGGTGAGAGACCGCTACAGGTTGGCCGGAAAGGACCGGATGCCGTCCGGTCCGGGAAAGGGCGCAGGGAAGGCGTGGCTGGTGTATGACGGCGAATGCCCGCTGTGCCGGAACTATGCGCTGCGCCTGGACGTCGAGGAGGCGGTGGGCGAACTGGCGCTCGTCAACGCGCGGGAGGGCGGCCCGCTGGTGGAGCAGGTCCGCAACCTGCCGTACGACCTGGACGAGGGCATGGTGCTCAAGCTGGACGGGCGCTTCTATCGCGGCAGCGAGGCGCTGCACGTGCTCGCGGGGTTGTCCGGGCGCCGGAGCGTCCCGGGCCTGTTGCACCGCCTCGCGTTCGGCCTGCCGGGCGCGGCGCGGGCGGGTTATCCCTTGTTGCAACTGGCCCGGCGCCTCGCGTTGTGGTGGAAGGGCGTGGGGCCGATCAACGGGTAGCGGCCGGCAGCGCCAGCGGGTCCGCATGGCCAGCGCTGCGCGAGAAGCGCGTCCTTCGACTTCGCTTCGCTACGCTCAGGACGAACGGGGACCGTCGTTCAGGGGTTCCCTGCCCTGATCACGCGGAAGATTGCGCCGTCCGCCAGTTCCGCCACCGGCTCCAGTTCCGGCGATGCGCGCAAGTCGGCGACGCCGTAGTCATAGGGGTGGCGGCGCCAATAGTCCTCGAACCAGACCACGTGCACGCCGTTCCGGGCCTTCTCGAGCAGCCTCTCCAACTGCCTGGGCGCCCCCTTGCAAGGTCCGGTTCCATGGTTGTGGAGAGACACGACGACGGCCGCGTTGCTGTACACTTTGCCCACGAGGGGGTTTTCCCGGACGTACCGCAGGGTCTCGGAGACCGCCCAGGGTTGTGCGCCGTAGCCCCTGGACAGGTCCTGGGCGTTCGCCCGGCCGATGGCGCGGACGTTGGCAACGACTTGCCCCACCGTCCAGAGGGAAAGGGCCACCGTCAGGACGGCGGCCAGCACGCTCGGCTTCCCCCCTGCCTTCGTGCGTACGGCTCCAAGGGTCAGCGACGCCGTGACCCGGCCGATGCCCTTCCCCCCTGCCCTTGCGCGCATGGCTCCAGGCCGGGGCGGCCCGCCCACGGTTCCCGGCAACGTTCCCTGCCGCCCGCGGGCGAGCAACCGGTCCAGCGCAGACACCGCGACGACCAGGAACGGAAGGTACAGCGGAACCAGGTACCTCGACTGGAGGAACAAGTCCCCCCACATCATGATCATCGAGGCGAGCACGGCAAGGTACGCCAGCCCGAAGCCGCCGAAGAGGTAGAAGGGACGCCAGTCGGACGGGGGGCGCCGCTCCCTGGCGGAAACGTAACCGAGCGCTGCCAGGACGATGGCCGCCAGCGCCAGCGCGGCGAGGGACAGCCTCCGGACCCAAGGGGGACCGAGGTACAGCAACCCCCCGTGCAGCAGACGACCGACCGTCTCGCCCAGAAGCGTCGGCAAAGTGTAATCGGATGGCGGACGGTCTCCCGCGAGGGTCCCGGTGAGCAGGTAGTTGCGCAGCAGCCACAGGCCCATGGGCGCGGCTACGACCAGCGAGAATACGGCCAAGCGTCCGGCCCGCCGCCGCAGCGACGCCCTTTCCTTTCCGGAGAAGAGGAAGAGCAGCCCGACCACGACCGCTACGGCCACCCCGATGTACCGGGCTTGGCAGGCCAGGGCGGCGAACACCGAGGCCAGGACCAGCGATCGGGTCTTGCCCCCGGTCAGGAAGCCGTCGGTCTGGACGAGGGCGAGGGTCGCCAACAGGATGAACACGGGGCCGGACAGGGCCCACGACGACAACTCCGCCATGGGGACCGACAAGGCGACAGAGAGACACGCCCACGCCACGAGGAAGCGGGACTCCAGGCGCGTGCGCAGGTATTGCCCTACTACCAACACAGTCAGCCCGAAGACGGCGGCGTTGACGGGGCCGGCCACGTCGTAGGGATCCAGGGTCCCCAGGCTGGCGGCGGCCAGCAGCAGCGGGTAGAGGGGAGGCCATACGACGTAGAAGCGCCCGTTGTGGAGGGTCAAACCCTCTCCGGACAACAGGTTCCGGGCCGAGACCACGTAGTTGATGGAGTCATGCGCCAGCATCACTCCGTAGGTGGCTTCCCGCGCCAGGACCAAGGCGACGCCCAGCACTGCCGCCGCGGCGATCAGCACGGTGAGACGGTCGGGTCGGAAACGCACCTTCTCCTCGGTCGCAGAACGCGGGAGTTCTCCGCGGCCGCCTTACGGCGCGGACGAAGGGCGCCGGGGAGGTCCTCCCTCCCGACCGCGGCGCCGGGCGGGCAGTTTACGTGGAAACCCTTCGTCTTGCCAACCGGACGGGCGTGGCTTAGAATCCGTGGACGGGTGAAGACGGGCCCGGAGCGGCCGAGTCCTGCGGCGCCCGTCGAGGAGGGACCATGGCAGACGAAGCGATCGAAGTCCTGCTGGAGGAAGGAAGGACCTTTCCGCCGCCGGACGCGTTCCGGCAGTCGGGGAACCTGAACGACCCGGCGGTGTTCGAGCGGGCGAGCAAGGACCCCGAGGGGTTCTGGGCCGAGCAGGCCCGCGGGTTGGACTGGTTCGAGACCTGGGACAAGGTGCTGGAGTGGGACTGCCCCTGGGCCAAGTGGTTCATCGGGGGCAAGCTCAACGCCTCCTTCAACTGTCTGGACCGGCACGTCGCAACCCCCCGCAAGAACAAGGCCGCCATCCTGTGGGAAGGGGAGCCGGGAGACGAGCGGGTCCTGACCTATCGCGACGTCTGGCGCGAGGTGAACAAGTTCGCCAACGTGCTCAAGGGGTTGGGGGTAAGCAAGGGCGACCGGGTGGCGCTCTACCTCGGCATGGTCCCGGAGTTGTTGATCGCCATGCACGCATGCAACCGCATCGGGGCGGTGCACAGCGTGGTGTTCGGAGGCTTCAGCGCCGAGTCCTTGCGCGACCGGATCAACGACGCTTCGGCCAAGGTGCTGGTGACCGGCGACGGCGGTTACCGGCGCGGCGCGGTCATCCCCCTGAAGGAGAACGCGGACGAGGCGGTGGAAGGCTCGCCGTCCATCGAGAACGTGGTGGTGGTGCAACGGGTGGGCAGCGGCTCCGGCGCCGTCATGAAGGAAGGCAGGGACCACTGGTGGCACGAGCTGATGGAGCATGCGCCGCTCTGGTGCGAGCCGGAGCGCATGGACAGCGAGGACATGCTCTTCAGCCTCTACACCAGCGGCACCACCGGCAAGCCCAAGGGCATCGTCCACACCACCGCGGGGTACCTGCTGGGCGTTTACCTGGCCAACAAGTGGGTCTTCGACATGAAGGAGGACGACGTCTTCTGGTGCGCCGCGGACATCGGCTGGGTCACGGGCCACACGCACATCGTGTACGGTCCCATGGCCAACGGCGTGACCCAGGTGATGTACGAGGGGTCGCCGGACTGGCCGGACAAGGACCGGCTGTGGCGGATGGTGGAGAAATACGGAGTGACCATATTCCATACGGCGCCCACGGCCATCCGCACCTTCATGCGCTGGGGCGCCGAGTATCCCGCGGGGCGCGACCTGGGCAGCCTGAGGCTCCTGGGATCCGTGGGGGAGCCCATCAATCCCGAGGCGTGGATGTGGTACCACGAGCACATCGGACACGGGCGCTGCCCCATCATGGACACTTGGTGGCAGACGGAGACGGGACACCCGCTCATCACCCCGTTCCCGGGGGTCACCACGCTGAAGCCCGCCTCGGCCACCCGGCCCTTCCCCGGCATCGAGGCCGACGTGGTGGACGAGCAGGGCCGATCGGTGCCGCCGGGCGGCGGGGGCTACTTGGTGCTGAAGCGGCCGTGGCCGGCCATGCTGCGGACCGTGTTCAACGACCCCGACCGGTACGTGGAGACCTATTGGAGCCGGTTCCCGGGCATGTACTTCGCGGGCGACGGGGCCAGGCGCGACGAGGACGGGTATTTCTGGCTCCTGGGGCGGGTGGACGACGTGATGAACGTCTCCGGGCATCGGATCAGCACCATGGAGGTCGAGAGCGCCCTGGTGGACCATCGGGCGGTGGCGGAAGCGGCCGTGGTCGGGAAGCAGCACGAAGTCAAGGGGCAGGGCATCTGCGCGTTCGTGTCGCTGATCGCCGGCGTCGAGAACACGCCGGAGCTGGTCGAGGAGCTGCGCGCCCACGTGGCCAGGAAGATCGGCGCCATCGCGCGCCCGGACGAGCTCTACTACGCCGCGGAGTTGCCCAAGACCCGCAGCGGCAAGATCATGCGCCGGTTGTTGCGCGACATCGCCGACGGAAAGACGCTGGGAGACACCACGACCCTTGCCGACCCCTCGGTGGTCGCCAAGCTGAAGGAACAGTACGAGGAAGACTGAGACCGGCGGCTTCCCTCCAACCCGGAAGGCAACCTTCCGTCCCCGTGGAACCGCCCGGGCGGACCCGGTTGACGGACCGGACCGGACCACCGTCATGCAGCGCAGGTTGAAGCAACTGGCCGCGTTCCTTGCGCATCCGCCCATCGTCAAGGACGCCGTCAAGCTCTCGTTGCGCGGAAGGTTCGACGACGCGAGGATGTGCGCCGTCAACGCCCTGCGGCGCCCCAACTTCGGCGCCGAGAAGATCGTCTCGCGCAAGTACCGCTATCTCTGGCTCTGCAACCCCAAGGTGGCGTCGCGGAGCCTCATCGCGGCGCTACGCAACGCGGACCCCGACGCCGAACTCATCGTGGACAAGAGCATCTCCGACGTCGGCGCCATGTATCCGGAGGCAAAGGGCTACTACAGCTTCGCTTTCATCAGGCACCCTTTCGACCGGGCGCTCTCGTTCTATGCGGAGATGCGTTTCTTCCACAAACGCTTCGACGGTGTGAACCGGCTCCGCAAGGAGGAGAGGCAACGGTTCTACAACGACCATTTCTACGGGCTGGGGGAGGTGGACAGCTTCGACGACTACTGCCGGTGGCTGAACACGCCTTACGGCGCCGACGCCTTCGCCGACGCCCACTACCTGTCCCAGCGCCCGCAGATACTCCTCGAGGAAGGACGCCTGCCCGACTTCGTCGGCCGTCTCGAGAACATCCACGAGGACCTGAAGCGAGTCGCCATGCGCCTGGGCATGCCGGCGCCGGAGTTGCCGATGCTGAACACCATGGCGGGATGGCGGCCGTCGTCGGAAGCCGTGCGCGCCGCCCGAGCGGAAATGGGCCGTCTCCTGACCGAGCGGAACAGGGCGTTGCTGACCGCCCGCTACGCCGCGGACCTGGAGTTGTACCGGAGCGTCTCGGAAAGTTCCGCGGAGACCGGAAGTCCCGGGTGGGCGCAGGCGAAGAACCCCCTTCCATGGGCGTGAGACTCCTCCATGGACCATGACCGTCCTGACTCCGGGAACCGGGGACTACCGGCTCGCCGGTATCTCCACTTCCCAGTAGGACCTGCGCCCATCGCGGGACCGGCGTAGCTTCTGTTTCGCCCTGATGCCGGAGATGGGGTAATCGGGGAGTGAAACGACAGCGACGCACTTCCCCTCGAACCGCACGGGATGTGTATCCAACCTGATCCAGCGGGTGGGACGGTTGTAGCTGTACTCCGGACGCATCAAGAAGAGGTGCTTCCGGTCTTCCGGGGTTATGTCCACCTGGATCGGGGATCTCACATCCTCCCGGGTGCAGGGATCCTTGACGAAGGTCACCGCGTCGTCACCGAGATGGACGTCGAAGTAGCTGTGTGCACCGCGATGGAGGTCGAAGTAGGAGCGCGGCACAGGGTCTCCGGACACCGCCTGTTGGTAGGTGGACCGGTACAGCTCCACCAGGTCGTCGATACCTGTGGAATCGTACAGGAACACCTGTTCGTTCCCGGGGGTGAGCAGGGCGTCGCTCTCCACACGGTCATGGACGACGATGAAGTCCGCGGCGCGGGCGGCAAGTTCCACGTCGTGGAGGTGGTGTATCCAGACGCTTCCGGTGAGGTAGTATTGCCACGTCAAGACCGGGAATAATTGCCTGGACCATTCCGGCTCGACGGATCCGGGTAGCAGGACCACCTTCCCCCGGATGGTTTCGCGAATGGCCCCGAGTTCGGCCATGGCGACCTGTTGGAGCTCCACCGCACGGGCGTCCGTGCCCCGTCGGTGATCCAGATGGAAGACCGAGACCACGAAGGCGAGCAGGGCCACGGCAGCGGCAAGGCCGACTACCGGACGATGCCCCCAGCGCTTGTGGACGTACAGCAAGAGCAGCGAGTAGAACACCAGGGGGAGGCCCAGGTAGTACAGGACCTCGTGAGGGTGGTAAGCAACGTTGTGGCGCATGGGCAGGGCCCAGAAGAACCCCGACAGGGCAAGGGCGGCCAGCGGCATGCGGTGTCGCCGGGCCAACAGCGGCCTCGCAAGGCGGACGACTGCCGTGGATGCTCCGACGGCCAGCAGCAACGCCAGGAGGCAAACCCACAACGCCGGTCCCGAGAGGCCCGACGCCGAAAGGCGAACCGGGAGAAACGACTCCAGCAAACCGATTCCCCAGTCGCTCAGCACGAATGGAACGGACGCCATGCAGACACGGAAGGACTGCTGTTCCAGGAAGTACAGCCACGAACCGAGGGGGGGGGAGTCCCGGTTCAGTCCGGTGTGCCGGAGCATGGACCGGAACGACGGCAGTTCGGTCACCGCGGTCTCTCCTCCGAACGCGGCGTACTCGTTGGCGAAGTTGAAGCTCAGGACGGCCGCGCCGAACAGCAGCGAGGCCAGGCCAAGAGCCATGTAGCGGCTGCGCAGCACCGCCGCCCCGGCGGAGCGCAGCCTCACCGCAGTCCCGTCCTTCCACGCACGGACCGCCTCGCTCCCCAGGCCCAGGAGGATGAACGGCAGCAGGAACGCATACACGTGCCAGCCCAGCAGCAGCGCAACGCCGGTCCTGGCCAGCAACTGCCGGAACCGTCCCTCCTGCACGAACACCACCATGCCGTGGAACACCAGCATGACCGCGAACAGGTCCACGCTGTACTCCACGAAAACCGCGTTGCTGTAGAACAGCATGTAGTAGGAGGAGAACGCCGTGAGGGTGGCGGCCAGCGCGACCCAGCGGCGGAAGGTGATCCGGGCGAGGGAGTGGAAGGCCAGGAGCGCAGCGGCGCTGAACAACAGCAACATGAGCATTCGGGCGGCGAGGATCCTGGCGGAGAGGTCGTTTCCGAATGGGAGGATGGCGAGTTTGATGAGTGCGTAACCGCCGACGGGAAAGCGGCTGTGGATCCGGTAGGTGGGGGCGCCGTCCGGTGCCGGTTCCAGCCACCGGAACAGCCGGAAATTGTGATCCGGCGACAGGTTCTCGGCTATCGTCAGGCCCAGGATGGACCAGTCCTGGTTGCCGGGACTGTAGAAGTGTCCCTTGTCCACGTTGCACAGGAACAACGTGGACAGCGCAAGCAGCAGCAACGGCAGGGCCAAGCGTTCAGACCCGGTAGAGGGGGGGCACGGGCGGTCTGTCTTCATCTTCGAGATTGACGTTTACGGCATGGCTTACTATCGTGTCCCTGTAGCTCCGTCTCCGTGCTCCCGGCCGGGCCCGGTTGACGGATCGGATCGGACCGCCGTCATGCAGCGCAGGTGGAAGCAACCGGCCGCAATCCTTGCGCATCCACCCGTCGTAACCGATTACCATAGGCCGTCGTTGCGCGGAAGTCTCGGGTGGGCGGAGACGGAGACGTCCCTCGACGGACGCGGGACTCCTCCATAGACCATGACCGTCCTGCCTCTGGAAACCGGGGACGCGCCGCTCGAAGTCGTCGGCGGCAAGGGCGTGCGGCTGGCGCGGCTGTCGAGGGCGGGCTTCCCGGTGCCCGGCGGCTTCATCCTGACGAGCTCGGCCTACGAGCGTTTCGTCGATTCCAACCGCCTGCGGGCGACGCTGCGGGAGCTTGCGAGGCCTGCCCTCGACGCCGAGGGCAGGGGCTCGTTCGAACGGGCGTCCTCCCGCATCCGGGAACGCTTCGAGAACGCGGCGTTGCCGGCCGACGTAGCGGCCGAGTTGGGCCGCGCGTACCGCCGACTCGGCGCGGGAGAACCCGCGGTGGCGGTGCGTTCGTCCGCCACCGCCGAGGACCTGCCGGGACTCTCGTTCGCCGGCCTGTACGAGACGTTCCTGAACGTGCGCGGGGAGGACGCGGTGCTGTCGGCCGTGCGCCGTTGCTGGGCCTCCCTGTGGACCGCCCGGGCCCTCGGCTACCGGCGCCGGATGGGCATCCGCCACGAGCCGTCCATGGCGGTGGTGGTGCAGCGCATGGTGGATGCCGAGGTCTCCGGCGTCCTGTTCACCGCCAACCCGGTCACCGGCGAGCGCTCCGAGGCCGTGGTCAACGCCGGCTACGGTCTCGGCGAGGCCATCGTCGGCGGACGGGTGACGCCGGACGTTTACGTGGTGGACCGCGGCGCCCTGGCCGTCCGGGAGACCACCGTCGGCCCCAAGGAGCGCATGGCGGTGGCCGCGGAGTCTGGCACGCGCATAGTCCCGGTGGACCCGGCCCGGCGCGGCGAACCGTCGCTGCCGGCGCCGCTGGTCGAGGAGATCGTCCGCCTGGGCGTCGCGGCGGAACGCCTCCTGGAGGGCGCGCCCCAGGACATCGAATGGGCCGTCGCGGGCGGCAAGCCGTGGCTCCTCCAGTCGCGCCCCATTACCCGCCTGCCGCCGGAGCCGCCGCCCGACGTCCGCTGGGAACCGCCGGAACCGGACGCCGTCCTGAAACGGATCCAGATCGTCGAGTACCTGATCGAGCCGGTATCGAAGCTGTTCGAGGACGTGTACCTGACCGAGGCGTGCCGGGAGCCCTGGGCGCGCTGGTTCCTCCGGGCCAGGGGCGTGGACCCGTTGCGGGACGGCATGCCGTCCGCGCGTCTGCTCACCCACGTCACCGTGAACGGCTTTGCCTACAGGCGGTTCGGCGTGTGGAGCCGCCTGCGGGAAGAGGGGGCGGCGCCGAGTCGCGACGGCCGTCTCTCCCGGTGGATGGAGAAGGCGCGCCGCGGGTTCGCGCTCTACTTCTGGCTGGTCTCCCGTTGGCGCCGCAAGGCCCTGCCGGCTTACTTGGCGGCCATCGAGGAGTGGGCGCGGGTGGCCCCCGGCGACGCGGACGACGAGACGCTGCTGTCCGGGATACGCGCCCTGGCCCGGGCCGACGCTAGCTACTGGTACGACGGCGCCTACCTGGCCATCATCCACGCAAGGCGCAGGGAGTACCGGCTGCGCCGTTTCCTGCAAGAGAACGCCGCGGACGCCGACCTCGCCAACGCCCGGTTCCTCGGCGCGCTGCCGTCACCGGCCATGCGCGCCCGGGCGGAACTGCGCGCGCTGGCCGAGGAAGTCCGGGCCAGCGCGGCGCTCCGCGAACTGGCGCTCGCCACCCCGGTGGAACGCCTGCGGGAGGCGCTTCGGAACCATGCGGACGGGGCCGCGGCGAGCGCCGCCCTCGACGGGTACATCCGTCGCTACGGCCACCAGGTCTATACGCTGGATTTCGTGGAGCCCGCCATGGCCGAAGACCCCGGGCAGGTCCTGCAGACCCTGCAGCGGTTGGTCCGGGGCCCCGAACGCGGACCGCACGCGCAGGACCGGACCCCGCCCGTTCCCGCGTCCCGGGCCGCGGGAACGGCGTTCCGCGGCTTCCGGCGCTGGCGACTCCGCCACCGCGCATGGCTCGCCCGACGTTCCCACTCGTATCGGGAAGAAGCGCTGTTCTTCATGGGCGCCGCGTGGTTGGTGCTGCGCCCGCTGGCGCTGGAGCTGGGACGGCGTCTGGCGGAGGCGGGGACCCTGGCGGCGCCCGCGGACGCTTTCCACCTGACCGGCGGCGAGATCGCCGCGGCCAGCGAGGCGCGCCGGCAGGGCCGGGCCTTGCCCCACCTGTTGCGCACCGCGGAGAGGCGGCGCGCACTGCGGGAAGCCCGCAAGTCCTTGCGTCCTCCGCACACCATCGGGCCGGAGGACAGGGACGCGCCCGCGGTCACGGAACCCGACGCGGACCGGGGCCGCGTGCTGCGGGGCTCCCCGGTGAGCCCGGGACGGGTGACCGGAGAGGCGTGCGTCATCCGCTCCCGGACCGACTTCCACAAGATGAAGCCCAACCGCATCCTGGTGTGCCCGAACATCGCCCCGGCGTGGATGCAGCTCTTCGACCAGGCCATTGGCCTGGTGACGGACATCGGCGGGCCGCTGGCCCACGGTTCCATGCTTGTGCGGGAGTACGGCATCCCCGCGGTGATGGGCGTGGACGATGCGACGAAGCGCATCGCGAGCGGACACCGGATCACCATCGACGGCCACCGCGGTACGGTGGCTCTCGCCCGCTCGGCCGGCGGCGGATTCCCGGAAACCTGCGACGGGGTCGAGTCACACGGACCGGAGTAGCACCACCGCCATCGCCGCCATGGCCCGGCCCTCGCCGATGGGACCGAGGCCTTCCATGGTGCCGGCCTTCAGGTTGACCACCTCCTCGGGCACTTCCAGGAGGCCCGCCAAGCGGGTCCGGACCGCGCCGAAGTGCGGCGCCAGCCGAGGCTGCTGGGCGATGACGGTGACGTCCACGTTCACGACGCCGAACCCCGCCTGCCGCATGAGCCGAAGCACGCGGTCCAGCAGGCCCGTGCTCGAAACCCCCTCGAACTCCGGGTCCGTGTCCGGGAAATGGGTCCCGATGTCTCCCTTGCCAATGGCGCCGAGCACCGCGTTCATCAGGGCATGGAGCAGCACGTCGGCGTCCGAGTGACCCCACAGGCCTGCCGGATGCGGGATGTGGACGCCGCCGAGGACCAGCTTTCGGCCGGGCGCGAGGCGGTGGACGTCGAAGCCCTGGCCGACCCTGTAACCCGCGCTCAGAACCCCATCTCCCTTTGCAGCCACCGCTCGCGATGGTCCAGCAGGATCACGGGCGCGTGGCTGCCCTTCCGCAGCAACGTCTGCTCCTCGCGCGCGACGATGAGCCCGTGGGCCAGCGACAGGGAGCGCAGCACGCCCGAGCTCTGGGTCCCGGTGCTGGACGCGAGGAATCGCCCGTCCTCTTCCGTCAGGCGACACCGTATGAACTCCTTCAGGTTCGGCGCCGTCCTGACGTCGTGGGCCATCTTCGCGCGCACCACGGGCAGGAACAGGTTCTCGCGGCCCATCATCTTGAGCAACGCGGGCCGGACGTAGAGGAGGAAGGACACCAGGGAGGAGACGGGGTTGCCGGGAAGCCCGAAGACCGGCTTGCGCCCGCTGCGGCCGAAAGCCATGGGGTGGCCGGGCCGCTGGGCCACCTTCCAGAAGCGCATGCGCACGCCGGCGTCCGCGAGGGCGTCCTTCACGTAGTCGTGGGAGCCCACCGAGACGCCGCCCGACGTAACCAGCGCGTCGCAGGCCAGCGCCTCCCTGAAGGCGGCCGCCAGCAGGCTGCGGTCGTCGGGCACGACTCCGAAGGACCTGGGGACGGCGCCGATCTCCCGAAGCGCGCACGACAGGGTATAAGCGTTGCTGTTGACGACCTTTCCCGGACCGGGCCTGTCCTCCGCCCCGATGAGCTCGTCGCCCGTGGCGACGATGGCCACCGCGGGCCGCCGGCGCACGCGCACCGCGGCCTTGCCCAGGGACGCCAGGAGCCCCACGTCCGCGGCGCCCAGTACCCGGCCGCGCTCCAGCACCAATTGGCCCTTGCGGACGTCCTCCCCGGCCGGGCGGATATGGCTGCCCTTGCCGTCGGTGCGGGACACCGCCACCCGCTCGCCGTGCGTCTCGGTATGCTCGACTCGAACGACGGAGTCGGCCCCCGCAGGGATCGGCGCCCCGGTCATGATCCTGACCGCGGCGCCCGGAAGGACACGCTTGCGGGAGACCGCGCCGGCAGCGACTTCTCCCCGGATCTCGAGGGACGCGGGATGCGACGGCGAGGCGCTGGCCACGTCGCTCCAGCGAACCGCGAACCCGTCCATGGCGGAATTGGCGAAGGACGGGACGTTCCGCCCCGCCCGGACGTCCTCGCACAGCACGCGCCCCAGACCCTCGGCGACCGCGACCTTCTCGGAAGGGAGCGGCGACACCGTCCCGAGGATCCACTCCACGGCCTGGTCCACGGTGGTCATGCCGGCCATCTTTGCGCGGACACGCGCAACAATCAAGCGGTTACGAAAAAGGCCCGATCTCGAAAGATCGGGCCTTCTGGAAAATCCCGGCAGCTTCCTACTCTCCCATGAGGGAACCCCATAGTACCATCGGCGCCAGAGGGCTTAACGACCGTGTTCGGGATGGGAACGGGTGTGACACCTCCGCTATCGCCACCGAGAAATCCTGGACAGGGGCTACGCCGGGTTCCGGCGCGGCTCCTGTCCGTGAACCGAAGAAAGGCAGAACCTGCACGGAGTAGCAATGGTGAATATGGTCAAGCCGCACGGCCAATTAGTACCGGTAAGCTTCGACCATTACTGGCCTTCCACACCCGGCCTATCAACCTCCTGGTCTAGAAGGGGCCTTCAGGGGTCTTGCGACCCGGGATACTTCATCTCAGGGTGGGCTTCCCGCTTATATGCCTTCAGCGGTTATCCCGTCCGCACGTAGCTACCCGGCCATGCGGCTGGCGCCACAACCGGAACACTAGAGGTGCGTCCATCCCGGTCCTCTCGTACTAGGGATAGCTCCCTTCAGGTATCCTCCGCCCACGGCGGATAGGGACCGAACTGTCTCACGACGTTCTGAACCCAGCTCGCGTGCCACTTTAATCGGCGAACAGCCGAACCCTTGGGACCTACTTCAGCCCCAGGATGTGACGAGCCGACATCGAGGTGCCAAACACCCCCGTCGATGTGAACTCTTGGGGGGTATAAGCCTGTTATCCCCGGCGTACCTTTTATCCGTTGAGCGATGGCCCTTCCATGCGGGACCACCGGATCACTATGACCTGCTTTCGCACCTGCTCGAGATGTCTCTCTCGCAGTCAAGCCGGCTTTTGCCATTACACTCGACGGCTGGTTTCCACTCAGCCTGAGCCGACCTTCGCGCGCCTCCGTTACTCTTTGGGAGGCGACCGCCCCAGTCAAACTACCCACCATGCAATGTCCCCTGGCTGGATCACAGCCACGGGTTAGAACCCAAGATGAGTAAGGGTGGTATTTCAAGGATGGCTCCACGAAGGCTGGCGCCCCCGCTTCGAAGCCTCCCACCTATCCTACACATACTGACCCTAGATCCAATGCAAAGTTGCAGTAAAGGTGCACAGGGTCTTTCCGTCCTGCCGCGGGTACCCGGTATCTTCACCGAGATTGCAATTTCGCTGAGTCCCTGGTCGAGACAGCGGGGAAATCGTTACGCCATTCGTGCAGGTCGGAACTTACCCGACAAGGAATTTCGCTACCTTAGGACCGTTATAGTTACGGCCGCCGTTTACCGGGGCTTCGGTTCCCGGCTTCGCCTGCCGAAGCAGACTGAC